>NZ_ACIS01000005.1:0-299265 GCF_000174355.1 Pseudogulbenkiania ferrooxidans 2002 | reverse complement strand
CGCCTCGTCATGGTGATGGTCGTGGTGATGGTCATGATCGTGCGCCAGTTGCTGATTGCGCCAGGTGCGCCAGATCATCCACGCCGCCACACCGATGATGAGCACCGCGGAGGCCACCTGAAAATAGGGTTCCGTCGCCTCCGCACTCCAGTTGCGGCCGAAATACAACCCGGCCATCGCCACCGCCCACACCACCGCCGTGTGCGACACGGTCGCCGACAGGCCCAGCAACACCGCCTGCGTCAGTGTGCCGCGAATGGCAACGATGAAGGCTGCCATCATGGTCTTGGAATGCCCCGGCTCCAGGCCGTGCAGCGCCCCCAGGAGGATGGCGCTCGGGACGAACAGCCAGGCATTGCCTTGCTGCAACAGGGTCGAAAACTCGGGCATGGCGCACTTTCACAACGTGAGATCAGATTGGCGCATTATACTACCCCCCAGTATATGCATGTTACCCTTCCGTCCATTTTTCAGGCATGAGGTAAAGCGGATATGGCACACACCGTGAAAGACAAGGCCAAACTGCTGGCCCGAGTCAGGCGGATACAAGGGCAGACGGCCGGGCTGGAAAGATTGCTGGACAGTGAAACGGATTGCACCGCCGTGCTCCAGCAGATCGCCGCCATCCGCGGCGCGGTGAACGGGCTGATGGCCGCCGTGATCGAAGGTCATCTGACCGACCATGTGGTCAAGGAGGCCGAGCAGGCGCAACGGCAGCGCGATCTGGATGCCGTGCTCCAGATCATCAAGTCGTACCTGAAATAGGCCCGCCGCAGCGCAGCGGGCCAAGCCGGCCAGGATACCTTGGCCACGCGCTCATTCAGTGCGGGAAATAGGCCGCCACCAGCAAGGCAAAGACGCCGTACAGCGAGCTCACGCCGAGCAGCACCCGGCCATCGACCGCGCCTCGGCGGAAGATTCGCCATAGAAAGAGAATCGCCAGGGCGGTGATGACGCCGGACGCCAGCAGCGTGCCATCGAACTGCCAGGGTGTGAAAAAAATGCCCAGCGCGCTGGGAATGGTGGCCTGGATCATCATGGCACCGGAGATGTTCGCCAGCGCCAGGCGTTCCTTGCCCTGCCGCACCCAGATCAGGGCATTCATCGTCTCCGGCAGCTCGGTCGCCACCGGACTCAGCAGCAGCGCCACCAGGTGCGGCGACCAATGCAAACCGGTGCCGATCGCCTCAAGCTGGCCGACAAAGACATGCGACGCCACGCTGATCGCCACCAGCGCCAGCACGACCTGCAAACCCGCCCACGCCAGCGAGGGCTCGGCCATGTTGGGGCGGATTTTCAGCGGCTCCAGCTCTTCCTCCTCCGGGGCGGTATCGCTGTCACGGATTTCCCGCCAAACGTAGACACCATACGCCATCAGGAACAGCACACCCAGCCACGGCTTGATGGCAAAGGCCACCAGCCCCAGCGTTACCTTGACCGCAAACACGGCAAGAAAAGCGGCCTGGTCCCGGCTCAGACGGACATGATCCACGCGCACTTCGTGCGTTTCACGCGCCAGACGTCGACGGTTCAGCATCAAGGCAAAGCCGACTACGGCGTAGGCCAAGGTTGCCAGAACGAGCGGGCCACCCATCGCGGCGCCGACGCCGAGATCTTTCTGAGCGGGGGTATTGCCGAAAACCACGGCAGTAAAGGTGACGGCACTTTCCGGGAGGGCGGTACCGAAGGCGGCCAGCACCGAACCGACGGCCGTCGCCCCCAGGTTCAGACGACGACCAAGCCATTCCACGCCATTGACGAAGAATTCACAGGACCAGTAAATGGCCCCGGCGGAAAGGAAAAACAGGGTGAAGGCGAGAAGCATGAGAGTAATCCGGCCGGGCGAGCAAGAATCCAATGGCGCGACGATACGCCTCGCCCGGCCTGGGTAAGCGCATCGCGGCCAAAGGTCTCGCCTGGCTCTCTCTGCTGGTGCAGAGGCTGTTCACGCCATGAGGCTATGGCCTCAAGTTTGTTGACGTGAACTCCTTAGCAAGGGGCTAAGGATGGCTACTCCCCAATGACAACGTTCCCATTTTAACAGCCCTCCCCCCGCCTGTCTCCATGACTCCCGCGTTTTATGCATTCGACATCATGACCCTGACCGAAGAAAAATGGACTGCCATGGAGCAGTAAATCCGTGACAACCACTTATCTGACAGCCGAGGTGGCACCGTGCCGCCTGGAGGCATCACGATGTCGGTTTTAGGACGGATGGCCACGCGCTCGTCCGCCACCATGAACGTCATATCGATCGATGATCTTCACCGTGCGGATCGCTGGCCGGAGTGGTGGCTTTCGGCCAACGGCGGCTCCGCGGCAGCACTGTTTCAAGGAAAGGACGACTGCATGAGCACACGCTACGCCGGCTACACGCTGGCCGAAATCAAGGAGGCGGCGACGACATCCGCCGACGACGGCACGCCAGTCCCGACTAACCCCGCCATGCTGCTGGACCTGATCGGCCGAATCGAGGAACTGGAACGCGCGCATGACACCGTCTGGCTGGCCGGCTTCAAAGCGGCCCAGGAAATGGCGGCCAGGCAGTGCGACACATTGGCCGAAGAATTCTACAGCGCCGCTGCCATCCGCTGCGCCAGCAGCGTGCGCGCCATGCAGCCATCCGCGTCCTGGGATGCGACCACCAGCGAGGCGTCCGACAGACACCCCCTCCGCCCCGTCGAGGCGGAATGGCCTCACCCCGATGGCTTCCCCGCCATCGCCGGCATGCCTTGAGTCCTGCTTGCCTCCTCTCAATTTTTTATCGACGCCAGCCCTGGAGCTGGCGTTTTCATGGCCACAGCGCCCTCTTCGCCCCCTTGAATAACGAGGACGCCTCGGCGCGGCCGCCGCCCGCAAGATCGACGAGCGCCACGCACCGACCATGTCAGGCTGTTGCGGGTTACGGTCTTGCTGACGTCGCGTTTACAGGCAATTCCATGTCGAAAACAGGCAGTTGCCGGCATGGCATTGAACCTATGATGACAAACCTTTCATTAGATCGTTTGGAGCCGACATGTCCGATTTCATCACCGTCCTGCGCGAAACCTGCCCCACTCCGGTGGTTGACGCTACCAAGTGGAAGCGCATCGGCGGCGACCCGCACACCGTAAACCTCAACGCCTACCTCTCGAAGGACGGCAGCAAGATCATGGGCACCTGGATCTGCACCCCGGGCAAGTTCGAGGTGAACTACGAAAAATGGGAGTACTGCCACTTCCTCGACGGCTACTGCATCATCACGCCGGAAGGCGAGCAGCCGGTGCATCTGAAGGCCGGTGATGTGTTCGTGATCGAACCGGGCATGAAGGGCACCTGGGAAGTAGTGGAAACCGTGCGCAAGTATTTCGTCTTTGCCTGAGCCTTCAGGTCGGCACGTTGGGCTGAGCCAAGCACAGCCCAACGGCCTCCCCTCGATGGAGGGGCATCGTATTCTGCAACCTCATGACCGGCCCACGACCGCCATGCCGATGCCGGGCGCTATTTCGCCCGCTTCAACACAACCTCGGCAATGCCGTCGCCTGTCGATGCAGGGGTTTGCCACGTAAGCTTGTCCCCAGTCACCGTGAACGGTCGTTTCTGTTCAGTTCCGTTCCAGTTCGGAAACGTACTGGTTTCTATGTGGAACGTGATGGTCCTGTTCGCCTCGTCAACGGTGTATCTGCCGAAGTGAGCGATCGACCCTAGCACAACGGCCTTGTTTTCCTCCGGGGTGCCCTCCATCCGACTGGCGGATACGAATTTGGCCTGCCCAGCCCGCGCCGTCATCAAGATATAGCGGCCATTGCTATCAAAGTTCGCCTGGCCCTGTGGATTCGGACCGAAAAGGGGTATTCGCGTCCCATCGGAGCGGATAAGGTCAACGGAAACATAAGACCAGGTTCCGACGATTTGGTCCTTCAGGGCAGGTTGTGCCATGGTCGCGCTCCAGGGCAATGCCATGCCAAGAACGAGCAACGCCATGGCGGCCCGCACGCGGGTGCTGAATCTGTGCATGATACTTCTCCCACTAAGGCCCAACCCACCTTGTCCAGATGACACTTTTTCTTGGATGGGGCGACATCGCCAACGGCAAGTGGCGGTGAGCCTGCCCTGACTGGATCGCTGGCGATGGGTAGGTTAACCATAGCCAAAACACCTCGGCGCCGACAGGCCCGGAGCGGCCGGGAGAATGCTCGCCGGTGAGGTCTGGCAATGCGATGGAGCGGGACAAGGGGCATGCACGGCTGAGTGTGGCGACGGCCCGGTCGGCACGGTTGCTCAGGGGCGATTCTGCACAGGCTGCAGATGGTGCGCGGCACAGGACTTCGAGTACGCCCCATAAAGGGTTGCGGGTTGCGGGTCACGGGCCGTGCCCCCCCCCGATCTGATGGTGTCGCCGACACTGATCCTGGCCGATAGGCTCAGTACGCCGGCCGGCCCACACTACACCATCGGCCCGATAGGCATAGTGAATTTTCCAGTGATATGATGTTCGAGTGATCGGCTTTGTTGCCTTGCGGCAGCAAACCAGTGCTCTCCGGCGGTCATGCCAACTGGGAGGCTGATCATTGCTATTGGCTCAGGCGCCGCCGGCACAAGGGGGTACCGGATGAGCGCCTGTCATCTCCAAGGCCAGCTCTTAACCGATTGAGATCACTCATGAATTACAAAAAATTCACGGCAATGTGCGTTACCCTTTTGGGGCTCAGTGCTCCATCCTTTGGCTGTACGTTCACCTGGCACCACTATGGCCCGGACCAGGTTAACGATCTCATGAAAGCCAAAATCGGCTCCGCCGTGTCCGATGAGTACTGCAAAAAGTACAACGCCAAATACGAAATCGTCGTCATGACGGATACGTACGTGAATTCTCAAAGAGCCCTGGCGCACGTCTCGGTCGGATTGCGCAAACGTGGCTCGAACATTTTTCCCTCGAACCGATTCAGCGCCTACAAGTTCGAGGATGGCGATTTCGTGATTGGCAAAGGCTACGCCTTGGCCTCGGCTCTCGCCATCGACACGGTCATGGACGTCATGTCAGACCTCAAGTCGTACACCAACTAAACTAACCGGTTACACCCACCCCAGCCAATGCCCTCACACGAGGGCGTTTTCTATATGGCGTCGTCAAACTGCAGAAAAGAGCCTCGGCTAAGCAAGAATACCTTCCGGAGGTTTGCTTCGGGCAATCCGTATCACATATTGGGGTAGTTCGGCCCGCCGCCGCCTTCCGGCGTCACCCAGTTGATGTTCTGGGTCGGGTCCTTCAGCTTGAGGTGCGCCGGCTGGTCTTCGCTGTGGTTGGTGTTGGAGATGAACACCGACGACTGGCGGTCGAACGTCAGCACGCCGTCCGGCTTCGGGTAGGCGATCGGGATGCACTCGTCCTTGGGCTTGAAGCATCCGGCGGTGTCGTCATCTATGGCCGCTCGGGCGCCACCATTAACCGCCATGGCATCCGTATGGGCACCAGCGAGATGTACCGCGCGGTGGAAGACCTGCCAGAGGTGCTGGACAGCATGCTGGTGGACCTGGAATACCTGGGTCGCGAATCCTACATACCGCTGTTCGTGGTGCGGCGACCGGACATCGGCCTGACACCCGAATTGACCGGACTGAATCCTGACCGGATCAAGGTCGCCCTGTCGGCGCGGCACGTGCCCAACGACATCTTCTCGGCCAAGCTCTCGAGAAAGTGGCCAACCCGGACACCATGGCCAACCCGGAGAGCTTGCCGTGGTTCGAGGCGTTTGCCCGTCGGCATGCGGCACAAGACGCGATGGTAGATAACCGGCGCGCGCTTCACCTCATCCTCCGCTATAGTCAGCTTCCGCGCCTTCACAAGCAAGACGCGGGGGCTGGTTCCAATATAACGCCACTGCTTTCGACCCGGTTTAAGCGGAGCTCCCGGGATGTCTGAAACGTCGCCGCCGGGTGTGGCACCTATCGGCGGCAGGGGCTGAATCGGTCATTCATCACAGCAAGGTATTTGCCTTCATCCGCTCCAGCTCCTGGCTATCCACCAGAATGCGTACCGCGTCGTGGCGCCAGTATTCATGGTCGCAATCGATGATCTCGCCATGCTGGTCGTAGTTGACGCAGGAGATCAGCAAGATCGGGCTGCCCTCGGTCAGCATCAATGCCTGCGCCACCTCGCCCCAGGCGGCCGTCGGGTTGATCTCGAAACGAGAGCGGCCATAGCGCACCCCGTACTGCTGCTCGTAAAGCGTGGTCAGCGACTGGCTCAGGTCATGTTCCAGAATGCCGGGAAAGCGCTCCGGTTTCAGGTAGTGCCGCGCCAGCAGTACCACGCGACCATCCAGCTTGCGCAGCCGTGTGACTTCGTTCACTCGCGACAGAGTGGGCAACGCCAGCTCCTGGCACAGGGTCGGCGTTGCCACGATGGTGCGCGATGACAGCACCAGGGTTTCCAGTTGCCGCTTCTGTTCGGTGACGATCTGGTGGAAGGGGGAGCGGTACAGCGGGTTGTAGATCAGCCTGGGTGGGGCGACGAACCAGCCACGGCGGTCTTCGCAATAGACGCGCCCTTCGGCCTCCATCGCCAGCAGGGCCTCCTTCACCGTCGTGCGCGTGGTATCGAACAACTCGGAAAGCTCGCGCTCGGATGGCAGCTTGACCCCCGGCTGCAGCAATTTGCTATCGATCTGCATCTCCAGCGACTGCCTGATCTGGGCGGCCAGAGTGGTATTGCGCTCAATTGTTGCCAATTGGACTACTCCAGTATTTCAAATTAATGGCAAATCTATCACGAAATCATGATTTCTCAAAGACATGTCAAGGTAATGACAGCGTTGCCCACGCGGTAGGGCTGTAAAGAAAACCACATGGCGAATTTTTACTTATATCGTTAAAATTCAAGCAATTAGCAAAACAAAATCCTTGCGACGTCGTATTTTTGCTGCCTGGCAACATGCAGCACGATTGACAGCCAGAAAGCCACTGGACTAAGGTTTGCCTGCAGTTCAAATCTGGACTAGACCAAAGGAGCAAACATGAACAACTTGCTGGTTAGCGTCGTATCCGGCGGGCTTTGCCTCTGCCTGGCACAGGCCAATGCCGAGAGCCTCACCGTCCTGGCCCAGGCCGCCAAGAAAGAAGGCGCCGTTTACAGCGTGGGCATGCCCGACGACTGGGCCAACTGGAAAGACACCTGGGCACAGGTTACCCAGAAATATGGCCTGAGTCACCGCGATACCGATCTGAGCTCGGCTGAAGAACTGGCCAAGTTCGAGGCCGAAAAGGCCAACGCGACGGCAGATATCGGCGACGTTGGCCATACATTTGGCCCGGTTGCGCTGCAAAAGGGGCTGACCCAGCCATACAAGCCCAGCACGTGGAACGACATTCCCACCTGGGCCAAGGACAAGGACGGCCATTGGGTACTGGCCTATACCGGCACCATTTCCTTCATCACCAACAACCAGTTGGTGAAAGAGCCGCCCAAATCCTGGGCCGACCTGCTGAAAGGCAAATACAAGGTCACGCTGGGTGCGGTAGGGGTTTCCGCCCGTGCCAACAGTGCCGTGCTGGCCGCCGCGCTGGCCCGTGGCGGCGACGAGAAGAACCTGAAGCCGGCGCTGGAGTTCTTCGGCCAACTGGCCAAGCAGGGACGCCTGTCGCTGATCGACCCGAGCCTGGCCAACCTGGAAAAGGGGGAGATTGAAGTCGGCATCCTGTGGGATTTCACCTCGCTGAGCTACCGCGACCGCATCGACAGCAAGCGCTTCACGGTGAGCATTCCCACCGACGGCTCGGTCACCACCGGCTACACCACCATCATCAACAAGTACGCCAAGCACCCGAACGCCGCCAAGCTGGTGCGCGAATACGTGCTGAGCGATGCGGGCCAGGTCAACCTGGCGCGCGGCTATGCCCGACCGATCCGCAGCAATGTGTCGATTCCGGCCGATGTGCAGGCCAAGCTGCTGCCCGCCAGCCAGTACAAGGTTGCCAAGCCGATCCGCGACTTCGCCGCCTGGGAAGACTCGACCAAGAAGCTGCCGCGCCAGTGGCAGGAAATGGTCATGGTGAACATGCAGTAAGGGGCGCCTGCCACGTCCAGCCAGGCCCGCCTGGTATGGGTACGGAGGCATTCCCGGCAGGGCGGCGCCGGCGCATAGCGGCATCGAGTGCAACGACGCCGACCCGGCCAGCGGCGGGTGCCACGGTCCGTGTTCGGCCAACGTTTCAGCAAGCGGCCGTATAGCCGTGCGCAACCGATCGGACCGAGCCGCCTCGCCGCCGGCCTGCGCCACACCAAATCGCGTAACCCGGAGTTACTTTTGCCATGAAAACCACTTCACTCCCCCTTGCCGGCAAGCCTGCCGTGCCGGTGCGGCCGCGCTCACGGCTACGGCACTGGCCGGCGGCGCTGTTGCTGCTGCCCTTTTTCGCCATGCTGATACTGTTCAGCCTGGCGCCGATGGTGTGGGTGCTGGTCAACAGCGTGCACACCGAACAGGGCCTGTCGCTGGCCAACTACAACGACATCCTGTCCTCGCCGTTTTACCGCCAGGCCTTCGACAACAGCCTGCGCATTTCCGTGTGGTCCAGCGTGATCGGGTTGGTGATTTCGCTGCTGGGGGCGGCCTCTTTGCGCCGGGTTTCCGGCCGGCTGCGCCGGCTTGTGGTGTCGATCACCAATATGACCAGCAACCTCACCGGCGTCCCGCTCGCCTTCGCCTTCATCATTCTGGTGGGCACCAATGGCGCGCTGACCCTGCTGCTGCGCCAGTGGGGGCTGATCGAGGACTTCCGCCTGTACTCCAGCAACGGCGTCATCCTGATCTACACCTATTTCCAGATCCCGCTGGGCGTGCTGCTGCTGTATCCGGCCTTCGATTCGCTGGATGACGACTGGCAGGCCGCGGCCTCGCTCCTGGGCGCCCGGCTGTGGCAGTACTGGCGCTACGTGGGCCTGCCGGTGCTGGCCCCCGCCATTCTGGGCACCTTCATCCTGCTGTTTGCCAATGCCATCGGCGCCTACGCCAGCGCCTATGCCCTGACGCAAGGCAACTTCAACCTGATCACGGTTCGCATTGCCAGCCTGGTGTCCGGCGACATCTTCCTGGAGCCGAATATGGCCGCCGCCCTGTCGGTATTGCTGATGCTGATGTTGCTGCTGGTCACCGCCGTCAACCAGTGGTTGCTGAAGAAAGGAGCCCGTCATGCGCGCTGAGCTCTATCACCGCAGCGTGGTCGCCGTGCTGATCCTGCTGCTGACCGTACCGGTGCTGGCCACCCTGCTGTATTCGCTATCCGAACACTGGGGCGCCACCATCCTGCCGGACGACCTGTCGCTGAGCTGGTATCTGCAGCTGTGGCAGGACAGCGCCTTCCTGGCCGCTTTCGGGCGCTCGCTGGCGGTGTGCCTGGGCACCCTGCTGCTCGCCACGCTGATCATCGTGCCGGCGGTGTTCGTGGTGTTCTACCGCTTTCCCGGGCTGGACAAGCTGATGAACGCGCTGATCCTGATTCCGTTCGCGGTGCCGCCGGTGGTCACCTCGGTGGGCCTGCTGAACATCTACGCCGATGGCCCGCTTAACATCACCGGCACGCCATGGATTCTGGTGGGCTGCTATTTCACCATCGCCCTGCCCTTCATGTACCGCTCGCTGGCCAACAGTCTCGCCAGCATCAATGTGCGCGACCTGATGGATGCGGCCCATTTGCTGGGTGCCAGCACCCCGGTGGCCTTTTTGCGGGTGATCCTGCCCAACCTGCGCAAAGGGCTGATGGCCTCGCTGTTCCTGGCGTTTTCCTTCCTGCTGGGCGACTTCGTGTTTGCCAACCTGCTGGCCGGTTCCCACTACGAAACCCTGCAGGTCTACCTCTACAACATGCGTCAGACGAGCGGCCACTTCACCAGTGCCATCGTCATGAGCTACTTCCTGTTCACACTGTTCCTGACGTGGCTGACCGCCCGATTCAGCAAATAGGATGACATGCCATGAGTTACGTTGAAGCTAGCGGCCTGGCCAAGAAATATGGCAACGCCACCATTTTCCAGGACATCCATTTTTCGCTACGGAAAGGGGAATTCGTCACCCTGCTGGGCCCCAGCGGCTGCGGCAAATCCACGCTGCTGCGCAGCCTGGCCGGGCTGACCGACATCGACGCGGGCTGTATTCGCGTCGACGGCGAGGACATCACCCGCGCCGCGCCGCAAAAACGCGGCATCGGCATGGTGTTCCAGAGCTATGCGCTGTTCCCCAACATGAGCGTGGAACAGAACATTGCCTTCGGCCTGAAGCTGCAAAAGCTGCCGGGCAGCGAGATTGCGCGCAAGGTAGCCGACGTGATCCGCCTGGTGGCACTGAGCGGCAAGGAACAGCACTACCCGCACGAACTGTCCGGCGGTCAGCGTCAGCGCGTGGCACTGGCGCGCGCGCTGGTGGTGGAGCCGCGCATCCTGCTGCTGGACGAACCCCTGTCGGCGCTGGACGCCCGCATCCGCAAATCGCTGCGGGAGCAAATCCGCGACATCCAGCAACGACTGGGCCTGACCACGGTCTTTGTCACCCACGATCAGGAAGAAGCCCTGACCATGTCCGACCGCATCTTTGTCATGGATCAGGGGCGCATCGTGCAGGAAGGCTCGGCCGAAATGATCTACACCCGCCCGGCCACCGAGTTCGTGGCCCGCTTCATGGGCAGCTACAACCTGCTGACACCCACCGAAGCCAGCCGCCTGCTGCAGCTGGAAACCCGCGGCCATCTGGCCATCCGCCCGGAAGCCATCCAGATCTTCACCCCGGGGCAGGCCTACCCGGCGCACCTGAGCGCGCCACTGCCGGCCACCATCCGCCAGCACCAGCTACTGGGCAACGTTATCCGCTATCAGGTGCAGGCCCACGGCATCACCCTGCAGGTAGACCAGTTGAACCGCCGCGCCGAAGACCTGCTGGCCGCCGGCACCGAGGTAAACCTGATGATCGATCAACAACAAATGCGGGAGGTGCACTGAGATGGCACTGGGAATTTTCGACATGGACGACACCCTGGTGGACGGCGACAGCGCCAATCTCTGGCTGCACTACCTGGTGGAGCGCGGTCTGGCGCCTGCCGAGATGCTGCCGCGCGAAGCCGAGCTGCTGCAGGCCTACCGCGATGGTCGGGTGGACATGCACGAATACATGCGCTTTGCGCTGATCCCGCTGCGCGGCCTCGGCCTGGACACCGTGCAGGGCTGGCTGGCGCCCTTCGTCGAGCACATCATCCTGCCGCGCATTTTCCCGCAGGCGCTACACCAGCTGGAGTGGCACCGCGCCCGCCAGGACCGGCTGCTGGTGATCTCCGCCACCGGTGAGCACCTGGTCAACGCCATCGCGCGCCGGCTGGGCGTGGCGGATTCGATCGGCATCCAGCTGGCAACCCACGATGGCTGTTACAGCGGCGATACCCACGGCGTGCTGAGCTATCGCGAAGGCAAGGTAACCCGCTTGCATCAATGGCTGCACGACGAGGGCGAATCGCTGCACGACAGCTACGGCTACAGTGACTCGCTGAATGACGTGCCGCTGCTGGAAGCCGTCGCCCATCGTCATGCCATCAACCCCGACGCCACCCTGCGCCGCATTGCCGGCGAGCGCGGCTGGCAAGTCCTGTGCTGGCAGCACGCGGCGCAGCAGGCCTGAACCCGGTCCCGCAGCAGCGGGATCATCGCAGCGCCGGCAAGGCGCAAGCGAGGTAAGCATGTTTACAGTGTTATTGCATCTTGCCGGCGGTGTCGCCCTGCTGACCTGGGGCCTGCACATGGTGGAATCGGGCATCATGCGCGCCTGGGGCGCCGGGCTGCGCCACGTGATGGCCGGCAGTCTCGGCAACCGTTTCAAGGCGTTTTTTGCCGGCATGGGGGTGACCGCGGTACTGCAAAGCAGCACCGCCACCGGCCTGATCGCCTCGGCCTTTGCCGGCCGTAAGCTGATGACGCCCGTCACCGGGCTGGCCATCATGCTGGGCGCCAATGTCGGCTCCACGCTGATCGTGCAGGCGTTCTCGCTGGACCTGAGCTGGCTGTCGCCCGCCTGTCTGGTCATCGGCATGGCCCTGTTCGAACGCGGCAAGGGCTCGCAACACGGCAACGTTGGCCGCGCCCTGATCGGCCTTGGCCTGATGCTGCTGGCGCTGGCGCTGCTGGTCGGCACCATGCGACAAGCCGAAAGCGCCCCGGCCGTGCGCAGCATTCTGGCGGTGCTGTCCGGCCAACCCCTGCTCACCGCGGCCATCGCCGCCGCGCTGACCTGGGCGGCGCACTCCAGCACACCGGTAGTGCTGCTGGTGATGTCGCTGTCCGGCAGCCATGCCATGGCGCTGGACACCGCCTTGTCGATGGTGCTGGGCGCCAATATCGGCAGCGCGCTGAACCCGTATATCGAGGGAGCCAAGAGCGAGGACAACCTGCGCAAGCGCCTGCCCACCGGCAATCTGCTGCTGCGCGGCGGCGTCTGCCTGCTGCTGTTGCCGTTTGTCTCCGTACTGGCATCGCTGCTGCACACGAGCAGCAGCGATGGTGCCCAGCTGATCGCCCACGTGCACACACTGCTGAACCTGGCGATTGCCCTGCTGTTCATCGGCCTGTTGGACCCGTTGGCCACCGCCTTGGAACGGCTGCTGCCAGACAACCGCGAAGCAGAAAGCCCCGATGCCCCACGCTATCTGGATCCGTCAGCCATCGCCTCGCCATCGCTGGCGCTGGCCTGTGCCACACGCGAAGCCCTGCACATGGGCGATGTCGTGGGCGACATGCTACGCCGCAGCCTGCCGGCCCTGCTGCAAGGCGATCGTCGCCTGGTCGGCGAGGTAATGCGCCGAGACGATGCGGTGGACAGTCTGCACGAGGCGATCAAGTTGTACGTTACCGCGGTCACGCGAGAAGGGCTGGAGCCGGCCGATGCGCGCCGCGCCATGTCGATCATGTCTTTCGTCATCAATATGGAGCATATCGGCGACATCGTGGACAAAAACCTGATGGAGCTGGCCAGCAAGAAGATCAAGGGCAAGCTGTGCTTTTCTGCCGAAGGCGCCACCGAACTACAGGCACTGCACGAGCAGGTCCTGGAAAGTTTCCAGCGCGCCCAGGCGGCATTTGTCTCCAGCTGCGTAAAAACCGCCGAGCGCATCCTGGACGACAAGGTCATCGTGCGCGACCTGGAGCGCGAAGGCGCCGACAACCATTTGCTGCGCCTGCGCGATGGCCGGCCGGAAAGCATTCTGTCCAGCTCGCTGCACCTGGATGTACTGCGCGATCTGAAACGCATCCATTCGCACATCTGCGCCACGGCTTATCCGATTCTGGAACAGCAGGCGCCCCAGTCATGAACCGACACCCTTTCACGGAGAACACCGCATGTTAACCACGGCCAACGCCGCCAAGGTGGTACAACGCATCGACACTATCCCGCTATTCCTTCATGCCTACGCCTATCACCTCAACATGCGCTGCGGCAGAATCCTGCCTGCCGATCTGCTGGATATCGCGCACCGGCAGCAGCTGGCCGGCGTGAAGATCCACGTGCTGGATGGCGAGGCCGCCGCCTTGTGCCATGCCTGCCCGGAAGAGTTGCAGGGATTTGGCGCCCGGGCCGCGGCGCTGGGGCTGGAACTGCATATTGAAACCAGCGCCTCCGACGCCGTGGCCATTGACGAGGCCGTGCGCATCGCCCGTCATACAGGCGCCCGTTCAGTGCGCTTTTATCCGCGTTACGAAGGCCATCTGCACGATGTATTAGACCGGGTGGCGGCGGACATCCAGTCCATGAAGGCACGCTACAGCGACAGCGGCTTGCGCTTCACCATTGAGCAGCACGAGGACCTGACCAGCCACGAGCTGGTCGCGCTGGTGGCTGGCAGTGATTGGCCACAACTGTCGATCTTGTTCGACTTCGCCAACATGATCAACGCCAATGAAGCCCCTCTGGCAGCGCTGGACGCCATGGCCGTCCACGTCACCGAGGTCCACATCAAGGACGCTCGCATCGTGACCGAGGCCACCGGCAATGGCCACCTCGCCTGCCGCTCCGGCCAGGGGGAGCTGCCGTTTCGCGCCCTGCTCACCCGCCTGCTCTGCCTCGGCGACAAGCTGCCGCAAGTCCGTGCCTATGGTCTGGAAGAAGAAGTAGATTACTACGCCCCGCCATTTCGCCACGATAACGAAGGCCCGAACCCGTGGATACCCTGGCGCGAAATGAGCGAGACCCCACTGCCGGAGCACGATCTGCCCGCGAGATTGCAGCAGGAAATCGACGATGCCGCCGCGCAACTGGCCTTTGTGCGCCAGACACTGGCACTGATTCGCGCAGAGGCAATGGGCTTCCTTGGTGAGGGCTGAAAACGCCCAAGAGCTTGGACTCGCCCCCGGTTGAGCGCCAGCGCGGCACCAGTCCCAGCGAGGCCGCAAAGTCGGGGCCGAACCATAGCCCTTGGCATTGCCGGCGGCGGCCGACAGTTGGCTGGCGGTGATCGGGCCAATACCGATGGCGCGACAACTTGGGAAGGCCGATCGGAGCGCCTAATCAGCAGCTGGCCCCTCTCCAACAAGCGAATCGGGAATGATCTGAGGTGTCTCAGCTTTGGCTCAGTACCCCAGCAAAATAAATAGCGGGTATACAAGCGGGTATAAAACGACTGGGATTCTAGAAATTACCTTGCAACTCAAAAGGATAAAGCCTAAATGTTGCTTATGATCGATAACCCGCCTTATCGATCATCACCCTCCTCCTCCCTCCCAGCAGCCCTTGAAAATCAAGCATTTCCAGTAAATCCCCTCCGCAATTCTCCGTTCTACACCATGGCAATCCGATAAAAAACCGGATAAATTACCGGATAATAGAAACATCTTATCCGGTTTATCCTGTGCCGCTTTCCGACGTCAAAATCCGTACCAGCAAGCCACTCGACAAGCCGTATAAGCTCCAGGACGGCAAGGGGCTGTACCTCGAGATAAGGCCGACCGGCGCCAAGTTCTGGCGCTACCGCTACTGGACATCGCCGACCAAGGACGGGATCTACACCATCGGCGAATACCCCGACGTGTCGCTGGCCGAAGCCCGCGCCGAACGCGAGCGCGTACGGGCGCTGGTCAAGGAAGGGAAAAACCCCACGGCCGAGAAGAAGCTGGACAAGCTGCGCTCCCAGAAGGAAACCGCCACGACGCTCGCTGTGGTGGCCGAAGAATGGAAGGTGGTCAACTGGCCGCACTGGTCCGAAACGTACCGGAAGCAGGTTGAAAAGCACCTGCAGCGCGATCTGCTCGACGAATACGGTGAACTCCCCATCCGCGAAGTCACCTCGGCCCAGCTACTCGCTGCCATCAGCAAGATCGACGAGCGCGGCGCGCCGAGCATCGCCAGGCTGGTGCGACAGTGGGCCGGCAGCATCTTCCGGCATGCGATCGCCACGCTGCGCGCCGACAGCGACCCCACCTACCCCCTGCGCGGCGCCCTGAGAATGCCGCCGACACGTCACAACGCCCACCTCTCGGCCGACGAACTGCCCGGCTTTCTGAAAGCGCTCGATGCCTACAAGGGATTCGGCCTCACGCGCCTTGCCGTCAACCTGCAGATGCTCACCCTGGTACGCACCCAGGAGCTGCGCCTGGCGGAATGGGCCGAGTTCGATCTGGACGCCGCCGAGTGGCGCATACCGCCCGAGAAGATGAAGATGCGCGATCCCCACATCGTGCCGCTCCCGAAGCAGGCCGTGGCGATCATGCGCGAGTTGGAGCCGCTGACAGGCCGGCGTCGATGGGTTTTCCCGAACGTGCGCAATCACGATACCGGGATGACCAATACCACCATCCTGCGCGTGATCGAGATACTGGGGTACAAGGGCCGGGCAACCGGTCACGGATTCCGTGCCACGGCCTCCACCATCCTGCACGAGCAGGGCTGGAACACCGACATCATCGAGCGTCAGCTCGCGCACCTGGAGCGGAACAAGGTCAAAGCCGCCTACAACCATGCCGGCTACCTCAAGGAACGCCGGGAAATGCTCCAGGCCTGGGCCGACTACCTAGACCTTCAGCGTGACAAAAAGGCGTAAGCTTCGCCTCCTCGCCTCTCATCCTCGCAGGAGCGTCTTCATGGACCGGATACTCGCCGACATGGCCGTCAGCGTCACCGAACTCAAACGTAACTTTGCCGGCGTTCTCCGCGAAGCGGGGGATGCCCCGGTGGCCGTAATCAACCATAACCGGCCGGAAGCCTACCTGCTGTCAGCAAGGCACTATGAGCAACTGATGGATTATGTCGAGGATCTGGAAGACGCAGAGCTGATTCGCCAGCGCCAGAACGAGCCATCGATTTCGGTGAATTTGGAACTCGACTAGCGCAAAAGATCAGTGGCCCTCATCTATCGGGCCACTGTGTTGGATTTGTATGGTTTCGGGTTTCACCGTTTTGAACCGGAAGGCGGCGCATTACCCCTGCCGCTACCGGACGGATTCCCTGTCGTACTTGGCCAGTTTCCACCTGGACCTGGGTGACTCGAAGGGCCTCGACCACTGCCACCTCCCCCGCCACCTGGCCCACCTTTGCCTCCGCTGGAACCGCCACCACTACCTCTAGCCATTTTGATGCTCCTTTGGTTTGGCAGTTAAAACCGGTTGCTCAGGTTTTTACGCCCCAGCTACAGGCAGCAACCGGACCGAGATTCTCCTTTGCTCGTGCGGCGATGCGTACGTTAACCATAGACAAAACCCGTCAGCGTCGACAGGGGCCAGGGTTGGCCGAGGGGGCATGGTGTGTGCGCAGCGGACTATTGCCAAGGGCGCCCGGACGGCTCGGGTGGGCATGGCCTGTCCGGGGCTGGGTTGCAGGCGGCTCGCTGCGCGTCGTTTCGAATGCGCCCAGAGGAGGGGGTTCGGCTTAGGGCAGTGGAGCCTTTCCAAGCGAGGTGTCGAACTCTTGTGAAAGGCATTGCAGAACCGATGTGATCATACGGCCCGTGATGTACGACTTAACCTGTTCGGATTCGATTGGCTCCTTCATGTCTCTTTCGGAAAGGGGCCAAAACTTTTCCAAGCGAGGGTCTGACGAGATTTTTGCCTCTGAACAATTGCAGACATCCGCCGTCTGGATGGGACGGGCAGACAGCGCAAGCGTGATCTCTCGATGGGTCGTAATTTGAAAAACCATGCGCTCGCACGCGGGACGGAGTGCGCTTAGCAACTGCTCGCGCCGTTCAATTCCTACTGAGGATAGCTGCGCGGAAGCCGGCGTCGTCAGCATCAATGACGAGAAGGCCGAGACAAGGTACACCAGTTTGCATAGTTGCGGTTTCATGGCCAAGCATGGGCGTTTAGTGACGGTCAACTTAAAGTGGACATCCTGGATGTCGAATTCTTTTGCGTTATGGGGCTCCCCTGCTCAGCAGGAAATGTACGTTAACCATAGACAAAACCCGTCAGCAGCGACAGGGGCCGGGGTTGGCCGAGGGGATGGGGTGCGGCGAGATCGGGCGGCGCGGCGGGGGTGGGTGTTGGGCTTGCGCTGCGGAGGGTGGCGCGGGGGCGCCCGGACGGTGTGGGTGGGCATGGCCTGTCCGGGGCCAGGTTGCGTACGACGCGCTGCGCCGTGCTTCGAGTGTGCCCTACGGGGCGTTACGGGTTACGGCCTTGATCGTGTCACGCATTGCCACTGTCTTCTCCACCGTGACTACCGATGGAACTATGGTCGCTGGCGTCGGCATGGCCAATTTGATCATCGAAACTATGGTCGCTATCGAGCGCGCAAAAATCCGGACTGGAGCCGCGGATCTGAGTGCCGACTATGATTGCGATGGCCAAATAGCCCATCAACGCACCGATGACGCCACTACCCACAATAACGTAGAGCACCGTTGCGAAAGGCCAAGTGTGAAAATTCGGTCCACCGATGAAAATGCCAGACAACAAACCGACACCAAGCCCACTGGACGAGCCCCCTGAAACACAGGACACCATTTCCCTCTTAAACTAAGGGATAGGCATACGACTGTGTTTATGACTCACACTAACAACTCCTCCACCGAGGTTCTGGGGCCGGAGCGCCGCCGTCGCTGGTCCATCGAAGAAAAACTGGCCATGGTCCGTGAAAGCTTCGAGCCAGGACAAACCGTGTCGCTGGTGGCACGCCGCCATGGCATCAATCCGAACCAGCTATTCCACTGGCGCAAGCTCCATCAGGACGGCAGCCTGTCAGCGGTGAGTGCAGGCGAAGCCGTGGTGCCCGCCTCGGAGTTAGCCGAAGCGATAAAGCAAATCCGCGAGCTACAGCGCCTGCTGGGCAAAAAGACCATGGAAGCGGAGATTCTCAAGGAAGCCGTGGAGGTCGCCCGCTCGCGAAAATGGATTGCGCGCTCGCCCTTGTTACCGGGGGACGACCAGTGAAACTGGTCAGTGACTGCCTTGGTGTAGCGCGCTCCCATCTGGCCGCCCGAAGCAAACGTTCTGCGGATTGGCGCGACGCTCGCCGACATCGGCGGCCGGATGATGCGGAGCTGATTGCAGACCTGAAGACGCTCATTAGTGACGTGCCCAGCTACGGCTACCGTCGGGCCTGGGGGCTATTGCGGCGCCAGCGAGAAGCCCTCGCGCAACGGCCTGTCAACGCCAAGCGGGTTTACCGGGTCATGAAACAGCATGGTTTACTGTTGAGTCGCCGGGTGAAGCAACCTGGGATGTCACGCCGGCACGAGGGTCGTGTCTCCGTGGCGACCAGCAACACCCGCTGGTGCTCCGATGGTTTCGAAGTGAACTGTGACGATGGCGATAAGCTCCGGGTCACGTTTGCGCTGGACTGTTGTGACCGGGAAGTCATGAGCTGGGTAGCCGGCACCACTGGCTATCGGAGTGACGACGTGCAGAACGTGATGCTGGCGGCCGTGGAGAAGCGCCTCGGCCTGGATACGCCATCGGTGCCGATAGAATGGCTGAGCGACAACGGGTCGGCCTACACGGCAGAGGCCACCCGAACGTTTGCGCGGATGCTTGGCCTTGAGCCGGTGACGACACCGGTGTGCAGCCCGCAGAGCAACGGCATGGCCGAGAGCCTGGTGAAGACGATAAAGCGGGATTACGTGGCGTACATGCCGAAGCCGGACGCCGCTACCGCTTTGCGAAATCTTGGCATAGCCTTCGAGCATTACAACGAGCACCACCCGCACAGTGCACTGAAATACCGTTCCCCACGAGAGTTCAGACGACTGGCGACAACATAAACCTAAGGGTGGGTTGGTGTCCTGAGATACAGGGGCAAATCCACCCACCAAGCAGACCACACCTCTTGTATCTCTGAAGCGGGTCACCTTCACTTCTCATAAGCGCACCCTAACAGTGTGAATAGCCGGCGCTCCCAAGCGCGCCAGGTTGATTTAACGGTTAGACTTTTCTTGAATTTCAGTAGTGGAGAATTCAATACCCCCTATTCTTTTGGCAACGTGGTTGTAAATCCAAAAAATAGATCGTGAAATGACGTAGCCCATCCCGCCATAAAATAGTGGGGCGATGAAAAAAAACCAAAATGGAAAATTGGAGCCAGCAGGCGAAAAAATCAGACCAACAATACCAACAAGAACAAAAGGCAGTGTAAATAGCACATACAAGGCCGAAACGACCTTTGCGGACTGATGGGTTGAGATATGAGTGATTTGTTTAATCATTGAGTCCTCTGTACGTACGTTGCTGAAAAACTAGAAGTAGATGCCTATAAAAGACGTAGCTTTGCACCTTTTTCAGCGACAGGAGGGCGTCCGCCCTACTCTGCCTGGCTTGCTGGCGATGCGTACATTCACCATAGACAAAACCCGTCAGCGGCGACAGGGGCCAGGGTTGGCCGAAGGGATGGATACAGGAGGATCGGGCGGCGCGGCGGGGTTGGGCATGGGGCGTGCGCGGCGGAGGGTGCGCGGGGCGCCCGGACGGCGTGAGTGGGCATGGCCGGTCCGGGGCTGGGTTACAGGCGGCGCATTGCGCAGCGCCTTGAGTGCGCCTTATATGGTTAGTCGCTTGACCATCGACTCAAAAAGGTACGGTTCCAAAGAGGGCAAGTTCTTTTTGGAGATATTCACCCCCCATTCCGGCTTGCTTTTCAGTCCCTCATAGTCTCGGTCAACAAATACCGAATTTGGTGACTCCCAAACCTTTGACGGAATCAAAAACAGTTTTGGTGCCTCACCCTCAAAGAGAAGGCCTAGCGCAAGATAGCGATTCTGATTCAAGGAAAACTTTGACTTCTGCATGAAGACGTAGCCCATCGACCGGAGAGACTTTACCTGGATTTCGATGAAAGGCCCATTGTCATTTCGTGCTACAAAGTCAATACCTCGATCATCGACTTCCGTTGAATACACCTGAAATCCGAACATGGTAAGTTCCATTTTCACGAAGTATTCAGTGTAAGCCCCAACCTGCTGATTATTAAGATGACGCCATTGGTATCGTGACGATGCGTGCCGTCAGCAGACACGTCAGCGCATCCGCCTGTGGCGGATGCCGCCAGGCATCTCGGGAGAGCCCCACAAGCCGGCAGGCGCGGCGCTCTGATAGCGCCAATCCACTGCTCAACATCACGCTAATGGCCTTCCGCTTGGCCTGCGGGGCTAACGCTTTACCCCGAAAGCGACCTTGAGGGCTTCGATGTCGAGATGGGCCTCGGCCAGCAACTTCTTGAGACGGGCGTTCTCGGCCTCCAGATCTCGGGCGCGCTGGAGTTCGGCGACATTCATGCCGCCGTATCGGCTTCGCCACTTGTAGAAGGTGGCCTCGGAGAAACCGCCCTGCCGGCAGACCTCCTTGATGGCCATGCCCAGTTCGGCCTGCTTGAGAAAGCCAATGATCTGTTCTTCGGTGAATCTGCTCTTCTTCATGTCCGTCATTCTCCTTCAGTGACGGACTTCTCTCTACTTTTGATTGGTAAGGCCTAAGGGGAGCAGATCACCGGTCACGCGCGATATCCAGTTCCAGTTCTCCATTCGGGGTAATTACAACCTTGGGGCTGGTGCCTTTCGGTGACTGCAGGCTTTGCCTAGCTCGGTCTCTGCGGCCAGATGGAGAGTAAGTTCGGTGGCAAGCATATCCTCAACGAGCTGCTTCTTAAGGAAGCCGGCCACGCCCGATTCGCCGAGAAGGGATTCGGCATCCAGTCCCTCTCTTCGGTTATGCAAAAGCACCTCATCCTTCTGGTTGATGTCACTGCCCTCAGTCCGGCGATAAATTACCTTCACCTCATATCTTTCACCATCACTGCGGTGAAAGACCGAACAGCAAGGCTATTCCGCCGATCAAGGAGCAAGCATCATGAATACTCAACCGATCTTCATTCAAGTTGGTGACCTCGCCGAGGGTTTTGCCCCGGACAGCCACATCCTTCCCGCTGTCAGCGACTTCGCCGGCCAAACCCTGCGCCTCCACTTTGCCGATGGCAGCGTGATCGAGCACGTGTTCGAAACGGCGTCCGATCTCAACTGGACCGTTGTTGCAGGCGCGGAAGCGGGCCAGAGCGGAGTGGATAGCTACCGTGCCACCTCGGTGCGAGAAGGTATTTACTTCATCGACTTCATCAAGCAGAGCGCGCGCGCCACTACGGTGAGTCTGGTGATTGATAACAAACGTGGGCTGTTCACCGCCGTGATCGGCACCTTGCCCTCCGAGGCCGAAACACGGCTCGACGCCTTCAGCCGCGTCGAACAGGGACTTGAGCTGACCGCGGTCAAGGCCGTGTTCGCGCACGGAACCATCAACCGCCCCGTCACCTTGGGCGAAGAACTGCACCAGCCCACACGCGAGCTGATTGGCCTGCGAAACCTGTACACCTACAGCCCAACCGAGCGTTACGAACACATCTACCTGAACGAGAACTTCTACGCCTGGCAGTGCCTCGACGGCGTGGAAAAGGGCTTGGCCGACGTTGACCGCTGCCATTACATCAAGATCGACAGCAACCTCTACCTGTTCGTCTGGCGCGAGAAGATCATCCCGACCCTGGGTGTGGTGATGATCGATCTCGACCGCCTGAAGACCGACGGCAAAATCTTCGGCTACCAGGGTAACAATTTCAACGAATTGTCTAACTTCCCGGTAGGCGCGCTGGCCGAGGTGCTCAATACCACCCGCTATCCGCAGGACTAAACCAGCGCGACTCCCCCAGCCAAGGACAGGAGATCCGTCCTCTCCTGCCCTTCTTTTCTCATGGTACCCAGTCGGGATCAGCCTGCATGCCATGCCCGAGGAGAACGCACAATGGATACGTTACAAACGAAAGAAAACCAGGTCGAGTTCGACTTCAGTGGACGTGTGGTGCTGGTCACCGGCGGCGCGCAAGGCATCGGCCGTGGCATCAGCACCACCTTTGCCGCACACGGCGCCACCGTCGCCATCGCCGATCTGCAGCAGTCACGAGCCGACGACACCGCCAGCGAGCTGTGTCAGGCCGGCGGCGCGGTGTACAGTTACAAGGCTGACCTGGCACAGCGTGAAGAGATCGTCGCGCTAATCGCTCGCATCGTGCGGGACTGTGGCCGGCTGGACGTGGTGGTGCACAACGCAGCCTACTTCCCTCTCACCCCTCTCGACGACATCACTCCGGCCCTGCTGGAGCGCACCCTCGCTGTCAACCTGAGCGCACTGTTCTGGATCACTCAAGCGGCCAAGCCCTTGCTATTGCCCCAAGGGAAGGGGCGCATTCTGGTCACCTCGTCGGTCACCGGCCCCCGTGTAGCCTACCCGGGGCTGACGCATTACGCGGCGTCGAAAGCCGGCGTCAATGGCTTCATCCGCTCGGCAGCACTGGAACTGGCCAGGAGCGGCATCACCGTCAACGGTGTGGAACCGGGTATGATCCGCACGCCGGCGATGGCCAACCTCGGCGACGAGGCCCTTAATACCGCCATCGCCCGCGGCATACCGCTAGGGCGGCTGGGCGAGCCGGCCGACATCGCCGCGGCGATGCTGTTTCTGGCATCAGATGCGGCCTCTTACATCACAGGTCAGACCATCGTGGTCGACGGCGGAGCGACGCTGCCGGAGTCAACGGCCGTGCTATAGACACAGTCTGCCCCTAGGCGCGGTGCTTTCGGCCACCTCACAGCTCGACGGAGTGCGCAGGAAAGGGGTGAGTTGCAGTGCAACCGGCGCTAACATGACTAAATAGAAGGCCCGATCGCACGCCCACTACAAGTGATGAAACCCGTCTCCCCCTTGCTGGCTGCCATGCTGCTGCTCAACGCAGCTACCCTCTGCGCTGCGCCGGAGCGCGAGCTGACCATCAGCACCTTTCCGATTACCGACGACCCGCTGTTCGTTACCTGCCAACAAGTGCTAAAGGAGGCGTACCGACGCATCGGCATCAGGATGAAGTTGGTAGCAATGCCGGGAAAGCGCTCGTTGGCCTCCGCCGACAGCGGCGAAACGGACGGCGACCTGTGTCAAGCGAAGGGAATAATGAAGGCATACCCGCATTTGGTTGAGGTCCCGCATCCGCTGACCAAGGCCGAAATGGTCGCCTTCTCGCGCCGGAAGCTCGATATCCGCAACTGGGAAGACCTGCGCCCATACGTGATCGACTACGAGCGCGGGGTCGAAGTGGTGGAGGAGAACACCGCGGGGATGAAGGCCACTCCGACCAACAGCATGGAGGCAGGGTTCCGGAAAATGCTCGCCGGCCACGCCGATGTGCATATCGACGCCAAGACCTCCGGTCTGTTCATGCTCAAGCGTATCGGATACCGGCACGTCTACATTTCCGCACCGCTGAACGTGCACACCCTGCACCACCACCTGAACATCAAGCACGCGGCACTGGTTGGCAGGCTGAGCGCTTCACTTGCGCAGATGCAGCGCGACGGCACCATCGCCAAGATCGAGCGCAGTGTGAACGGGCGTTGGCAATGAAGCGCACCGGGCACGCGGATGCCCTGCTCGGTGGTAACTATTGAGATTTACTGATTCCGCCATGCCCGCGCAGGTGGAAATCCAGCCGCCGAGCGGGACTCCCGCCTGCGCGGGAGCCACGGTGACTCAAGAGCCGGAGGAGTAGCGCTTCACAAGCGCCCGTACGCCAATGTCGGTACGTCGACGATAGTCGAACCGCCGTCAGCCACCAGTGTGGCGCCAGTGATGATGGAGGCCTCGTCCGATACCAGGAAGCGGCACACCGCGGCGATCTCGTCGGAGTTGGCGGCACGTCGCAAGGGCACGTCGGCGGTGACGCGGCGGTAGGCCGCATCGAGATCGTCTCCGTAACGCGCCATCAGGGGCTGCATTTCCTCATCCGCCATCGGCGTGCGCACCCAACCCGGACACACCGCGTTGACGCGCACCCCTGTCGGGCCATAATCGCGTGCCAGCGAGCGGGTCAACCCGATCAGCGCATGTTTGGTCGTGGTGTAGCCGCACACCTCCGGGCCGGCCGCCAACGACGCGATCGAGGCCATGAACACAATGGCGCCGCGCCGCTGTACCAGTTCCGGCAGGCAGGCGCGCGCACTGACGAAGGCGCTGTTGAGATTGGCCTGGAGCGAAGCCTGCCAGGCCGCATCGTCGGTATCGGTGGCACTGCCGAATCCCATGCCGCCGGCGCAGGCGACCAGCGCGTCGAGGCGTCCGTACTCGGCCAGGATGCTGGCAATGAAGCCTTGCCAATCGTCGGCGCTAGCGGCATCGCCGGCCAGCACCAGCCCGCCGATGTCGGCGGCAACCCTCTCGAGCAGCTTGCGACGGCGCCCGATCAGCACCACATGGGCCCCCTCGCTGGCGAAGCGGCGCGCGCAAGCTTCACCGATACCGCTACCGGCGCCAGTGACGACAATGGTACGTTGTTGGAAGGTCATGATCTCTCCTTGCTCAGTGTGGAACAGGAGACCAGTCTAGGGAGGACACCGCCGACGCGGCATCAACCGGATGGATGAGGTAGTCGCCGGTACGGCAGCGAGCATGACCACTTTCCGGTAAACTGTTAAAATATTAATTAATCTCCTCGGGAAAGCCTGCCCCCATGGAAAACCATCCCCCCCTCCATCAGCATCGCCTACCTCAACACCTGCTGCGCGCCCGCGAAGCGGTCATGGCCTACTTCCGCCCGGTTCTGAACAGCTTCGGCCTGACTGAGCAGCAATGGCGCATCCTACGCCTGCTGGATGACCGCGGCGAGCTGGAAGCCGGTGTGGTCGCCGATCTCGCCTGCATCCTCTCGCCCAGCCTGACCGGGATTTTGGTGCGCATGGAAAAGGCCGGGTTGATCCACCGCCGCCGCGACACCGTCGACAGCCGCCGGCTGATCGTCTCGGTCTCGGAAGAAGGCCGCGCCCTCACCCGCCGCATCGCCCCCCTGTCTGAAGCTTGCTACGAACAAATTGAAAGTTATTTCGGCCGGGACAAACTGGACCAACTCATCCAGTTGCTGAGCGAACTGGAAAAACTGCCCGTACCGCAAGGCATCCCACAGTTCGAGGCCGTAACGGAAGAAACCACCGACTGAGTCCGATCACATCTGTCGCACGGCCTCACATCCGTACCATGACTCCCGGTGAGGATTCCAGCTGCCAACAATTGGCCCCGCAGGAAAGGCCAGACCCCAGCTGCGTTGCCACAGCTGGGGTCTGGGTGTCATTCAGAGACGGCCGCATCGGCCGTGACTATCACACCACGGCGAAGAAGTGCTTAACGAAGAACTCGCCGCTCACGTCCCAGGTCACCACCGTGCCCTTGGTCACAAACCAGCTGTCGCCTTCACGATAGGTCACGCTGTGGCCGGTGCTGCCGTCGGTCAACGTCACCGACCCGGCCACCACGGTCGCTTGTTCATTAAAGGGGTAAACCATCTTGAACGTGCCCTTGGTCACACCGAAGTAGCCTGCCGAAACCGGATCGGTCGGCGCGCCAAACATGCCTTTCGCATAGGCGCTCACGTCTTCGCCGATCACCTCCGCACCGAGAACCGATACCGAGCCGATCAGGCCCAGATCCTGCAGGCCGAGTTTTTCAATTTTTTCCAAAGCCATTTTCTTACTCCTTAGTGTTTATCTGCGCCCGCTCCAATAACCGGACACTTGATGCCATATCTTGCCGGCGGAACAAATCACCGGCCTGAAATTGTCTTTGCCGACCACCTGGGTTCTGCGCACCGAGCTGATCAGGTCATAGCGTTCCGATCCTTCAGCGACGCCTTCTGCCAATACCTTGCAAATGATGTGGCTCGGCGTCACACCGAAGCCGGAATAACCTTGGACGAAATACACATTGGGTTGATCGGGCAGCGAACCGATTTGCGGGAACAGATTCGGGCTGCATGCCATCGGGCCGCCCCATGCCAGATCGATCTTCACATCCTTCAGATACGGGAACACCTTGAGCATCAATTGGCGGTTCCACTCTTTCAGGTCTTTCGGAATATGCTCGATCAAGGGCGTGGCTGCGCCGAACAACAAACGGTTTTCGTTGGTCACGCGGAAATAATCGATCACCGGTCGAATATCGCTGTAAGCGCCGCGGATGGGGCTGATTTTCCGGATCAACTCATCCGGCAACGGCTCCGTCATCAATTGAAACGCGTAGGTATTGATCGTGGTCTTGTGCAGATTGGGCTCGAGCTTGTTGAGGAAACTATCACAGGCCCACAGCAGTTTTTTCGCCCGCACCGAGCCCTTGGCGGTGCGCACATGAATGGTGTCGCCATAGGTCACTTCAACCGCCGGGCTGTTTTCGAAAATCTTGACCCCGTAGCTGGCAAGAGCCTTGGTTTCCCCCAGAAGCAGGTTGAGCGAGTGCACGTGCCCGCCTCCCATGTGTAAGAGCGCACTGTGATAGATATCGGAGCCGATGATCTCCCGGACTTCCTTCCCTTCCAGATAGCGAATCTCGTGTTGGGAGTTCAGCGATTTGAAATCTTTTTCCCAGGCCCTGAGCGTTTTGGCTTGTCGGCCATTGAAGCCGAGGTAGCCATAGCCATGACAGAAATCGGCATCGATATCGTATTTCTTAATGCGAGCCTTGATAATGTCGGCGCCTTGGTCACTGATGGCGAAAATCGCCTTTAGCCCTTCTTCGCCGACATCCTTCTTGATCTTTTCCATGTCATGGCCGATGCCCGCCATGATCTGGCCACCATTGCGGCCGCTGCCACCAAAGCCGATATAGCGGGCTTCCAGCAGCGCAATATTAGTGATGCCTTTTTCCGCCAGCTCCAGCGCGGTATTCACGCCGCTGAAACCACCACCGATCACGACGACATCGACATCGATATCTTCTTCGAGCGAGGGAAAGCTCAGGTGGTATTTTTTAGTGGCCGTGTAGTATGTAGACGTTTCAATATTAATCATGCTTCCGTTCTCCAATCCCGCATTTCCTGTGGCCAGCAAGCGGCGTCAGGAATGATCTCTTGCACGATTACTGTACGCGGAACCTCTGGAAACGCTTATCCCATTTCGGCAAATCATTTCCCCAAGCGGAAACCAAAAAAAAAGGTGCTAAACGCACCCTCTCTTTGGCTCATGAAAAACAGTCGACCGCGCCCGATCAAGCTCCCAGCAAGCGCATGAACACAATAAAGCTGGCCAGCAGGCACTGGCGCTGCGCCGGAGTCAGCCGGATGTAGCGCCGCATCGGCGGCAACCGGTTGACCACCTCGCTGGCGCCGAAATGTTCGATGCGCACAAGCCAACCCTGCTCACTACCAATCAGCTCGCAACGGCGAAAGTCGAGCGGCAGAATGGCAGCACGCAGCGAAGCATCCTGCTCGATGCGCCGTATCAACGTTGCCAATTCGGCACGATCCCCCTGCTTCACCACGCAGCGGATGCCCTCGCGCTTGAAGGCGCCAGTGTGCTGCAGTTCCAGGCGGGCCGGGCCGGTTAAGCCGCCCGGAACGGCGAGTTCAAACTCGCACAGCACAGTATGCGCCAGGAACATCGGCTCGACCCGCTCGCGCACGTCGAACGCCAGCCCACTGCCGGCGTTGCAATGCAGTAGCGTGGCGCTCTCGACCTGACATTCGAGCGGCGCCAGGTTGTGGCGTACCCGCTCCAGCGTCAGCCCGGGGCGGTAGCCGCCGGGCTGACGTGCCCTCAAGCGTTCAGCCAGCCTGGTGAGCACGGGAGATTTCCTCGTCGATCAGTGCGCCATGCTCGGCCGTCTTGCTGAATTCCTCTTCCAGAATCTGCTCGATCGGCACCGGACGGAACGGATGCACTTTCTGCACAAACACGGTCCAGAACAAACCATACAGCGCAGTCAGGCCAAGCATGATGCCGAACGGCACATAAATGGCGTGCGGGTCCATACCCGGAGGCGTGATGTACCAGATGGCGATGAGGATGCCGGCGCTGGAGATGACCTGCGGCAGCGGGAAAAACGGCGAGCGGTAGGCGCGCGGGAAGTCCGGGCGGGTGAAGCGCAGACGTACAATGGACAGCGTCACCAGCAGGTAGGCCACCCCCCAGGCGCACACAGCCGCCAGCACCAGCGGCATGATGCGATCCAGGTCACCGTTGATGGCCCAGGCATGTAGACACGGCACCGCGACCGCCACCAGAATGCCGAATAGCGGCGTTTTGAAGCGTGGATGCAGATAGGTAAAGATTTTTGGCAGGGCACCATCCAGCGCCATGCCATACAGAATGCGCGGCAGCGCTGCGATCAGGGTGTTGATGGTGGCGGCACCGGCGAACAGCAGTCCGATACCCAGCCAAATCTTGCCGAACGGTCCCATCACCTGGCCGGCGAACTGCGGCACCGCCATCGGGGTGTCCAGCAGGTGGGTGGCACCTTTCGGGTCCATCGCCACGTTAGCCACCTGACGTACCACGGCGGCACCGTAGATGAACATGGTGACCGCCACGCCGGTCAGGCCAATCTTGGCGGCACGCGGGATATTGCGGCCGGAGTTCTTCAGTTCCGGCGCCAACGGCGTCACCAGCTCAAAACCAACAAACATGAACATCGCCATGCCAATCAGGCTCAACACCGCGGTCGGGTCCTGCAGCGACACCGGCGCACCGAACCAGCCGTCCAGCTTCACCGCCGGCGCCTTGATCAGGCCGAGGATGCCGAAGATGGTGAGCGTGGCCCACATGCCGAAAGTCAGGATGATCTCCGCCTTGCCGAAGATAGTGATACCCAGCGCATTGAGGATACCGAAGAAGATCACCATGGCCACCCCGACCATCCATGAAGTCCCGCTGTGCTCCATCATGGTGTTCAGGTGTTCGAAGTTCACCAATGCCATGATGCCGGACAGAATAGTTTCCGCCGTGCCGGCAAAGACATGCACGAGAAGATAGGCGGCGATAGTGCCGGTAATGGCAAAGAAGCGCCCCATGCCACACGAGATGTAGTCGTAAACCGCGCCCGAGGTCGGCAGCATCGAGGCGGCTTCCGAGAACGTGGTGGCCTGCGCCTGCATCATGATGTAGGCAATCACCATCGCCAGCGCGAACGTACTGCCGGCCATGCCGAAACCACTGGTGACAGTGAGAATCACTGGGCTGGCCATTACCACGCCGACCGAGCTCGCCAGTGCCACTGGAAAACCGACTACCCCCTGATCGAGGTATCGGGTGAGTTTTTGATGTAGCGACATTGATGCAACTCCTTGAAAGCTTCTCTATTTTCTCCGAGGCGCGCTTTTCTATTATGAGCGCTGCCTTTCTACCCGGCCTATTGTTGGCCGGTCATTACCCCGCCCCCTCACCAACCAGGAATAACTGGCTGACAAGTTCGGTACGGTTCACAACCTGAAACTTGCGGAACAAGTGCTGCAGATGGGTCTTGACGGTGGGGAGTCCCAGGCCTAGGTCACGCGCGATGGTTTTGTTGCAGGCGCCGTCGCGCACCAGCAATGCCACCTGTTGTTCGCGGGGCGTCAGACGCTCGAACTGGGTGAAACCGGCTGGCTCCCCCTGCTGCGGCAGCCCGCTCTCGGCCGCCAACTCCACCAGCTTGTGCAGGTACTCCAGCATCTCCAGCTCACCGGCGCTGAAGTGCCCCAGCTCCTCGCCTCGAATCAGTGAGAAGCCGGCTACGACCTTGCCCTTGCTGCGCACGAACAACTCAACCACATCGCACATGGCGTTGCGCGCCATGAAAGCGCTGTACGGCGACCCAGGGCGCAGCCGCAGTGGAAGCACCTCATCCATCGGCACCACCACGCGACGGCCGCTGCCAAAACGCATGGGATGCAACGGGTCATGCTGCTGGTACTGACTGACGTAGCTCCGGTGCACACGCCCGGCCATTTTGTGCAACAGCCAGTCGCGTGGGCGCAGCTGCTCATCCACGCGATAGAACGCACAGGACGACACCGGCACCAAGGCGGTGAGGCTATCGATGCAGCGGCGAGCGTAGTGTTCGGAGCAGGTGGATAAGGCCATGAATTCTCCCTGGACGGCAGTGCCCTACCTCCAACCCTCTCTCCCACGGGAGTTTCCTTCGGTCACATGCACGGGAGAGGGAGCGGATCAGTGGCTGGTGAGACATCAATGCGCGATACACACCGATTTGAGCTCGGTAAAGCTCTCCACCGCAGTGCGGCCAAACTCGCGTCCCACGCCGGATTGCTTGTGGCCGCCAAACGGCAGGTTCGGGTCGAGCGGGACATGGCTGTTCACCCATACCGTGCCGGCCTGAATGCTCGGTGTCAGGTTCATCACCGCGGAGAGATCGTTGGTCCACAAGCTGGCCGCCAACCCATACGGCGTGTCATTGGCTAGCTGAATCGCCTCCTCGACGCTGTCGAACGGCATTGCCACCAGAACCGGTCCGAAGATCTCCTCGCGTACCACGGTCTTGCTGTGATCGACGTTGGTAAGCACGGTTGGCTGTACGAAGTAGCCGGGCCGATCGGATTTGCCGCCGCCGGCCAGCACGCGCGCGCCCTCGGCGCGGGCGATATCGAGATAGCGGCATACCGATTGCTGCTGCTTGGACGACACCAGCGGATTGACCTGGGCGGTGAGATCGAGCCCGGAGCCGAGCGTCATGCCTCGGACGGTGTCGGCCACACCCTCGACAATCTGATCGAACTTGCTGCGGTGGATATAGAGGCGCGAAGCGGCGGCGCACACCTGACCCTGGTTGAGAAATCCCCCCATCAGCACACCCTGGATCGCCTTGTCGACGTCGGCATCAGCCAGCACCACCATCGGGTTCTTGCCACCCAGCTCGAGCGAGAAACGTGTCATGTTATCCACGGCGGCATGGGCCACGGTCTTGCCGATGTCGGTAGAGCCGGTGAATGAGATCTTGCTCACCAGCGGATGGCTCGCCAGCGCCTGGCCGGCACGGCTGCCGCGCCCGGTCAGCACATTGACCACCCCCGGCGGAATGCCGGCTTCCAGCGCCAGTTCGCCCAAGCGCAGCGCGGTGAGCGGCGTCTCGGTGGAGGGCTTGAGCACGATGGTGCAGCCGGCCGCCAGCGCCGGGATCAGCTTCCAGATCGCGATCATCAGCGGGAAATTCCACGGCACGATGGCGGCCACGACCCCCGCCGGCTCACGCCGGGTGTAGGCGGTGTAACGGGTACCCTGTGGCACCGCGATCGACACGTCCATGGTCTCGCCGGTGATCTTGGTGGCCCAGCCGGCCATGTAGCGTACGTATTCAACCGAAGCGCCTACTTCGATGGCACGCGAGATATGGATGGACTTGCCTTGGTTCAGGGTTTCTAGCTGGGCCAGCTCCTCGCCGTGCGCCTCGATCACCTCGGCGAACTTGAGCAGGATGCGCTCACGGTCGGCCGGACGCAGACCGGACCATACACCACCGGCGAAAGCACGATGTGCGCTTTGCACCAGCGCCTCGACATCCTGCTCGTCGCCATCCGCCACGCTAGCAATCACCTCTCCGGTGGCCGGGTTGCGTACTTCGATGCGTCCCCCAGCGCGGGCCTGTACCGATGTGCCATCGACGAGGAGGCCATGTTCCTTGCGCAGGAAGGCGCTCACTACGGGGAGAACGGGAACCAGGTTCTGATCCATCCTCATTGCTCCTTTTCTGAATGCTTGCTTCGAATCGTGTTGTCGGCGCCGTGTCGCGGCCTCGGCTAGCATCGAGTCAAACCTTGGCGCCTTGATGTTTATCAATGTACTCGGAGCGGCTCTACCCCCTTATCCCAAATCGGCAAATGCTGACAGGTCGCAATCTCTCTCTGGATGACACCGTGATTGTCCCCCCTCAGGCAACGGCAGGGGTGACTGGACCCGCAGAGCGTACGAAGATGAAAACCGGATCTGGCCGGGCTTCGTAGCGTGAAACACTCAGTTGCCAACACGTCTCACACCATGTAGTTTATATATTAACTATATTGTAGCGACACCCGTCCAGGCTGATGAAATGAATATTCTTGTCCAAGGATTTCTATCGGCACCTGGCCCGGCGACCACTAGCAAAATCAAGCCGATACCAAACGATGGTCGTATACTGATAGATGGTCCGCGTTAACGCCCGGTAGAGGCACCACAACGATGGACCGCTTGGGATAAATGAGAGCAGCGACGCCAAACCCGGGCCATGTCCCAGGTACCGTCGCTGAATAGGGAAACACTGCATCTTAGGAGCATCGGGATGCTGACAGAAGCACGCTGTTTTGACGATGCGCAGCAACACGCGGCGGCGTTACCGTATTGGAACCAGGTTTACGACCAACTCACCGCCGGGCGCTTCCAGAGCTCGCTGGAGCGAGCCCACGTCGGCAATCTGGTGCTGTTTCGCGAAGTGTTGAACCAGCGCGTGGTACAACACGGCCAGACACCTGCCGACATGCTGCACGTTTCCATTCCTCTCGCCATGCCGAATGCCGGCTCGCTGCAGGGCTGCCCGGTAAACGCCAACTCGATCATGGCGCTGCACGGCAATGAGGAATTCGTCTTTCACCTGCCGCCGAATGTCGATTCGATCCAGGTCTCGATCACCTACGAGGACCTTGACACCCTGGCACCGCAGTTTGCCGAGCGCCTGGCGCGCACGCGCAACCGCCAGCCCGTGATCCCGCTGCGCGAGGGCCATCTCGCCGGCATACGCGCCACCTTGCCCGGTGCCTTCGAGCAGGTGGTGCAAAACCCCGACCTGCTGGAGTTCACCGGCACCCAGAAGATCATCAAACACCAGTTCATGTCCCTGCTGCTGGAACTGCTCAACGACGTGGCACCTGACGAGCGCTACAACCTTACCTACGCCACCCACAGCGACATCGTCAAACGCAGCCAGGCCATCGTACTGGCGAGCCCCGACGAGCCGGTAACGGTGCTCGAACTGTGCCAGAAGCTGCGCATCAGCCGGCGAACGCTGCAGAATAGCTTCCAGCTGATCGCCGACACCACCCCGGTCGATTACCTGCGCTCGATCCGCCTCAACGCCGTGCGCCGCATGCTGCAATCTGGCTCGCCGGAGTGTACCAGCATCCGCGAAGCCGCCGGCTACTGGGGCTTCTACCACCTGGGCCATTTCTCGCGCGACTACCGACGCCTGTTCGACGAGCTGCCATCGGAAACACGCGCCCGCGCCCTGGTGCAATAACCTCGCACCAGCGTTAGCCAAGACAAAACCGGGCCAGGGCTACCCGCGCCTTGACCCGGTTTGTGCTTCGGACTTTCCCCCTCTACAGGCCGATCACGCGCGCCATCTGGTCCAGCAGCTGACGCTGCAAGTCCCGTTGTGCCAGTGCCGGCTGCTGCAGCTGGACGAATTCCAGCATCGGGTCGATTACCTCCGTCCGCACGCCGGACAGCTCTTCGAGTACCGCCAGGCCGCAGAACGGAACGTAGGCTTCTGAATAACCGCCCTCATGCACCAGCACCAACCTGTCGCTAGCGTGCTGCTCGGCCATCTCGCGCACTCGGCGAGTCATCTCGCGAAAGGTGTCGCTATGTGCCAGCATACGCGCCAGCGGATCAACCGCGTTGGCATCGTAGCCACAGGCGACCACGATCAGCTCGGGGCGGAAACGCTCCAGCGCCGGCACCACGATACGCTCCATCGCGTACAGGTAAGCGTCGTGGCCGCCGCCCGGCAGCAGCGGCACGTTGAGGTTAGCGCCCTCACCAGCCCCGGCGCCGCGATCCTCTACCCCGCTGTAGCCCGGAGGAAAGCAGCCATCCTGGTGCAGCGAGATAGTCAGCACGTCAGGGCGCTGGTAGTAGATCGCCTGGGTACCGTTGCCGTGATGCACATCCCAGTCGAGAATGGCCACGCGCTCGATACCATACTTGGCCTTTGCCGCCTCCACCGCGACGGCGATGTTGGACAAGAAACAGAAGCCCATCGCCTGATCCGGCAGGCAATGGTGGCCCGGCGGGCGCGACAGCGCGTAGGCGTTGTCGGCCTCCCCCGCCAGCACCGCGTCGACTGCGGCCAGTGCCAGCCCGGCCGAGAGCTTGGCGATCTCGTAACTGCCGCGCCCGATCGGTGCATGTGGGCCCAACTCGCCGCCGCCGGCATCACTCAGTGCCTTGAAGCGCGCCAGGTAGCCTGCGCCGTGTACACGCAGCAGGTCGTCGTCGCTGGCCGGCGGTGCGCTGCATACCTGCAATTGCCGGGTCAGCCCGGAAACGTCCATCAGGCTTTTCAGCCGGCGCTTGGTTTCGGGCGACTCGGCGTGTCCGGCGGCGGCCGGGGGCTGTACCCAGCCGCCCACCGGCAGAGTCAGCGCGTGCAGACCGGCGCTATGCCACAGGCACTGCTCGTCGAAGTAAAAGGCGGTACGTGTCGTCATGTCAGGTTCTCCGTCAAAACAGGGCCACGCCTCGGCGGCCCCGGTCAATCTCAAAGGTTGGCCGAAGCCGTGGCCCAGCGCTGCAGTGCCAGAATCAGCCCAAGTGAGAGCACCGCCACCGCCACCGCTGTCAGCAGCAGCGGCTGGAACTCGCCACCACTAGCTTCGATCAGCGAGCCGGCCAGCGCAGGGCCGATGGCGAGGCCGCCGCCGATCACCAGATTGGTGGTGCTCATTAACCGGCCCGAACGGTCGATGCCGGCCAGCGAGGCCAGAATGAAAGGCAGCACGAAGGTCCACGCGATCTTGAAGCCGAAGGTGGCGAGCGTGAAGCGCAACGTGTCAGGCGTACCAATCAGCAAGGCCACCGCCCCGATCATCAACGCATAGCCCGCCAGCAACACCCACACCCGGCGCAGGCGATTGCCGATGGCCGACGCGCTGGCCGCGCCCACCACACCCAACAGCGTGGCGATAGCCAGGATGTTGCCCGAAGTTTGGGGCGAGATCGCCGCCTTGGCCGCGATGGCGCCCACGAAGGTCCATACCCCGCTCAGACTGATGTAAAAGGTCAGCACCGCGGCGATACCGATGCCCGCAGGCAAGACGAAGTCCGTCGCCGCAACGTTGGCCGAAGCGGCGGCGACACGCGGGGCCGGTGCCGCCGGCAGATAACGAACCAACGGGCTGCTCAGCGCCATCAGCCCGGCCAGACCCAGGTAGCAGACCGCTATGCCGTAACGATCGAACAAGGTCGGCAGCACGGCGAGCCCGACCGCGCCCAGCACCAGTTGCCCCATCACCCAGAAGCCGTAGACCCGGTCCGGATTCGGCGTCATCGCTGCGGCCGAGAGGCAGAGGATCATCAGCGACCCACCCGCCAGCGCGCTCAGCACACGCAGCGCCAGCAGCGCCGCGTAACCCGGCACCAGTGCCGAGACCAGGTTGGCGCCGATGAACACCAGCGCTGCCACTAACGCGGCACGACGCCAGTCGAAGCGTGGCAGCCAGTAGTAGGCCGGCAGCGTGGCCGCGCTCATTGCCCCCAGTTCCGCCGAGAATAGCCGGCCGATCTCGGCCGGTCCCAGGTGAAGCTGCATCGCCAGTTGCGCAGCGACCGCCGGCGCCACCAGCAGGACGGTAGGCACGATCGCGGCGAAGACGACGATGGCGGCCAGGGTGCCGGCACCGCTCGCGAAATGGGGCAAGGCGGCGAGACGCGCTTGAGAGGTATCAGTCATAAAGTCATTCCTTTGTAGAGAGATAGGTGTGCCCGGTAACCGGGTCTTGTCGCGCTCAATAGACGTGCACTAAGCGCAGCATGGCCTGCGCGGCGTCGTACGTGTTTTCGGACTGGACGTTCTTGGCAACGGTGACCATCAGCTGGTTCTGACGATCCAACCAGTGGCCAAGCTCGAAGCCGAGCTGGGTATAGCGTTGCCGCGTATAGGGCAGATCCTGGCCGTTGAGCCGCAGCGCCCCGCCCTCGGCGTAATAGAGGCGCAGCGCGCCGTAGGTCGCTGGGGTGAAGTCGTAGGAAGCGAAGGCCTGCAGCCGATAGAGCGGCTTCTGTTTCAGCGAGCCGCCGTGGTAGTCGTCGTTCACGCCGTAAATCTGGGTCTCCAGCGAGCCCTCCAGCACCCAGTTCTTGCCGACCCCGCGCGTGTAATTGAGCAGGAAGGTGCCGCCCCAGCGGTTGGCGCCCGGCGAGACGTCGGCATGCCTGGCATCGTAGCGCCCCACCGGCAGCGTCAGCAGCGACAGCAAGCCGGCGTACTCGCGCTTGTCGGGGTTGTTGACGAAGAACAGCGTGCCGCCCACTTGCGGGTCGCCGACTCCGCTCAGGCTTTCGCTCGCCGCGCTGCCCGGCAGCCGCGCCTCGATGTGCGCAGCCGGCACGATGAACTGAGGCGTACACAGCGTGCCGCAAATATCGGAAAACCAGACGTGACGGTAGGCTACCGCTTCCACCTTCAGATCGGCCGGACCGACGTCGCCGGCACGGCTGTGAAAACTGTCGGCCTGTGTCACCGGCAGGTAGAGCACACCAAGCGACGTGCCGGGCGGAGCGCTGAAGAAATCGCGCGCGTTGGTGTCGGCGGCCGACGCCGCCTGGCAGACGGCCAGGGCGCCAGAGGCCAGAGCTGTGGCGGCGAAATAACGAAGGGGGTGATGCATCTTTCAGGCTCTCCTGAGCTGGGTGGGTAGAAGATCCGAGGGATGACACGCGCACGCCTCCCCCTGGCGGCGCGCGAGCGGGCTGCCAATCGGCACGGCGGTTGGAGGCGTCAGGTGGAAATCAGCGGATCAGGAAAACGGCGGCAACTGGTGCAGCAGGTGGGCGATACCCGCCTTGCCGCTGATACCGAGCTTGGCGTAGATGGAACGGATGTGGTGGCGCACCGTGTGCGGCGACATGTCGAGCAGACGGGCGATTTCCTTGTAGGTCCGGCCTTCGCCGAACAGTCGCGCGACGTCGCTTTCGCGCGCCGAGAGCTGCTCCATGGCACAACGATAGCGCGCCGTCAGCAGGTACAGATCGTTAACGGGGCGCGCCTCGATGCTGAGGCGGCCGCCGTCGTACCCCTGTGGCTTCACCTTGGCGGGCAGCTGCGGACCAGCCCAATCCGGCCACTCGGTCAGCAGCAGGTCGACGAAGCCGGGTTCGGCGCTTTGTAGCATGCCGACCTGATCGCACACCGCCAACGCCAAGCGCTGCTCGTACAGGGTCTCGCGCAAGGCCTGCATCGTACGGATTTGGTTGAGCGATGCCGCCGCGGTGAGGTGCGGCATCAGGCAAGACAGCAGTTCGCGTTCCGCGTCACCGAAGGCCTCCGCGCCCGGCGTGCGGTAGAGCGCCAGGTGGTCGCTCAATTGCGTGATCGGATCGGTATGGATGACGCACAACAGCTCGCCGATGTCGTAGCGCTCACCGAGCCAGCGCAGACCCGCCGGCAGCTCGGCGGCCTGCATGTCGACGACTACAGCCACGCCAGGCTGGGCGTGCACGCGCCCGACGGTGACATCCTCGTGGCGGATCGCCTTCCAGTCGTCGATGTAGCCGTCGGGCAGGCCGAACAGAAATGAACTGTGCTCGTGCGGGCCATCCTCGGCCTGTGCCGCACGGCCCCACCACGCCATCTCGAACGGCAGCAAGGGGCGCAGGCACTCGAGCGCGGTCTGATGAAAGCGTTCCAGCGACTCCTCGCGCGCAAGACGGTAAAGCTCGAGCAATACTGTGCTGAAAGACGCCAACCTGGTGGCGGCCCCACCGGAACGATCAAACATGCTGCCTCTCCTTTGTCCAGCCGCGGATGCTTTGTGGCACCCGTCTTCGTTTCCCGGCCGAGAGTCACCACTCACACTTGGCAAACGCCAGGCCTTAACTGCAGTCTGTCGCAACGGATGGAGGTTCGCCATCCTGCAAATGAGGGATGACGCGCCCTAACGCGCCGGCAAAATGAAAAGGCCGCCACAGCAGCCTTTTGGTTGAATGTTGATGAGCACGCGAAAGCCGGGCCTACATCCCGCCCTGCCAGCGGCGCTCGATCCCGGCCCGCTCCGGCGCCACCAGGAAGTCGTGCAGGAATTCGTTGACCTTGGCCAGCAGCCGCTGGTTTTCCGGGGCTGCGGCCACCCCCACGCAGTAATGCCACGGCTCCCCGGCCAGGTTGCCCGGCAGGATCTCGATCTTGCCGCGCCAACGGCTAGCACGGTCGGTCGCCGCCCAGTGGAAGATCGGCCGCTCGACAGCAAAGGCGTCGACCACCCCGGTAGCAACCGCCTCGTGGATACGCCCCTGATCCGAATAGGCAATCAGATTGGCCAGCTGCACGACACTGCCAGGCTTGTCCCGATTGGCCTGCCAGCGTACTCCGGCCCCCTCCAGCACTGTGATCGCCGCGGGATCGTTGCCCACACCCAGCACCTTGCCGGCCAGATCGGCCAGACCATTGATGCGTCCATCACCCGCGCGGCGAGCAAGAATGAACGGCATCGAGGTATACGGGCGGGAGCAGGCCACACCCGACAGGGCGGCATGGGACAACAAGGCGCTCCACATCAGGTCGGCCGGAGCCTCGGAAGGCGTACGACCGAAATACAGCAGATCGGGACACTGGTCCCAGGCGTGCTCGACGAACTCCACACGTACCCCGAGCCAGCGGGCGAAGGCGCTGGCGTAATCGACATCGAGTCCCAACAGCCGATCAGCCGGGTGTAGGCGAAACGACAAGCCGACAAAGGCTGGCTCGATGGCAACGCGCAGCAGGCCACGACGCATGACGTCCTCAAGCCGGTCATAGCCGGGATCGCTCGACAACTGATAGCGGTGCAGCAAGGCCGTGACGCCGGCGTCTTTGTTCTGCGTCTGCAACACCACCTCGCCCACGGCTTGCGATAGACCGGCTGAGCGTTCGGCATGCTCACGCAGCGTTGCGGTACGGCGAGCCGCCTGCGGTGCCGCTTCGGCGATAACCTTGTTGGTGTCGTTGAGATCGCCAATGTTGCGCCCCAGGGCATCGAAAATCTCACTCAGCCGGCCCAGCAAGGCAGTCAAGTGGTCGGCCAGCCCGGCCAGTTTGGCGTCGCCCTGACTGGCGATCTGAGTTACGCGCAACTGCACATCGCTCAAATCCATGCGCCGAGTCGCCAGCTCCGAGCTTTCCAGCGTGCGTTGCGCCAGCCGGCGCACTTCATCTGCCACAACGGCGAAACCGCGCCCTTGCTCGCCGGCGCGCGCCGCCTCGATCGCCGCATTGAGTGCCAACAGATTGACCATCTTGGCGATGTCGCCGGTCTCGGCGATGACGTGCAGCACCTCGGCAGCCTTGGTGTCGATCAGGGCCACCGCCTCGGCCAATTCGCGGCGGATATCACTGGCGACACGCTCGACCTCGGCAGCCAGGGCTCGCCGCAAATCCTCGGCGATACCGGCGCTCTGCACCACCTGCTCGGACGACAGCGCCAACGCCAGGCGCATGCGCTCGCTGCGCTCGTTGATCTCCGCCACTAGCTGGGCCTGCGTCTCCAGCCCGCGCGCAACGCTGAGCTGCATGAACTGCGCGGTGTTCAGCACCCGCGCCAACAACAGGCCCTCACCCCGCTCCACCTCCTCATCCCCCGCGACGGCCGCGGCCGGCACGGCAGAAATGCTCTCTTCCTGATGAATGACTCTGGCTTTACCGCCAAAAATACGCCGCAGCACCATTTTCCTCCGCTATCGTTAGCTGGCCGCCTCTGGTATGGACGGTCCCGGCTACTAGTAGCAGATAGCCCTTTCGGCTCTTATCCCATTTCGGCAAAACCCGCCGCAGGGCGATTTATCCGTCGGCGGATCAATAGGTGCAAGAAAAAACGGCCAAATGGGTGCCCCATCCGGCCGCGCAAGGACTTCCACCACTGAGAAACCGAAAAGCTGGCACGCCCACCCGCAATAGTGGTGGCGCCGGCCGTCTCGATACAGCAGAGACTAGCCATGGGCAGGCCGACGCGGTATCAACCAAAAGGATGACCCGGCGAACCGACGGCTAACAGCCCGCCGGAAGCAAGCCAGGCGGCGGGTGGTTCAACGGTTCTTCTCGCGGTACTCGCTCGGCGTTTGCTGGGTGTAGCGTAGGAAGAAGCGGGAAAAATAGGCAGGGTCCTTGAAACCGAGGTGGTAGGCGATCTCGTTGACCGAGGAAGCCGAGAAGATCAGCAGCCGCTTGGCCTCCTGTAATAGGCGATCGTGGATCAGACGCTTGGATGGCAAATCGGCCATGCGCCGACAGATGTCGTTCAGACGCGCCTCGGTCACGCCGATCAGTTCGGCGTAGCGCCACAGCGCCCAGTGGTCCTTGTAATGCTCTTCCACCAGGACGTTAAAGCGGTGATAGATGTGCAGATCCTCGCGCCGGAAATGCCGGTTCTGTTCCGGCTGGGTCGCAAGCCGCAACAGTGCGACCAGGATCAGCTGAGTCAGCGCCTGCAGCGCCACCTCCCTGCCCTTGCCCTCGCCAAAGAACTCGTCGCCCAGCAGCTCGAACAAACGCGGCAAGCGCGCCGCCTCGGCCGCCAGTTCCTCCGGCACCTTGCCCAGCTCCACGCAAAATGGCGTCATCAGGCGCGGTTCAGTGACATTCTTCGGCAAAGCTTCCAACAGTTTCCACACCAGCTCCTGGCGTACCGTCAGCACATGCCCTTCGGCGTCAGCCTCGGTGATGAAGGCGTGCGGAACAGTGGGAGGCGTCAGGAAGAACAGCGGCGCAGAGGCGATATACTGCTGGTCCTCCAGGTACAGCCGGATCTGCCCGCTAGCCAGGTAGTGCACCTGGAAGAAACGGTCATGGCGGTGCACCGGCATGTTGCGGCCAAAAAACTCGGCGAGCTTGCCGAAGGCCTCGTAATTCACCTCCGACGCCTCGTAGCGAGAGTCGTAGACCTTGCCGATATCGATGTTTGGAATCGGCGTCCGTTCGCGCGTCTTCATCTCCTGATCGATCCTTGTCGCAGGTTTAAGGCTGCTCGCCCGGCGCCGTGACGGCGGCGAGCCCGGCTTCTGCGCAGGCGATGTCCTCTGCCTCAGCGGCCCCGGAAATGCCGATCGCGCCAATGCGCTGCCCTTGATACAGGATAGGCAGGCCTCCGCCGAAACCGGCGAAGTGAGGCCGGTTCATCAGGCCGTGGCGCACAGTCGCGGGCCGCTCGGCCAGGCGGGCGTCCCAGTGCTGGGTCGCCAAGCCGAAGCTGACCGCGGTATAGGCCTTGTCGATGGCAATGTCGACCGAGTGCAGCGGTGCGCCTTCACAGCGCAGGAAGGCCATCAGGATGCCGCAGCGGTCGACGACCGCCGCGTTGATGGCTAAGCCGAGGCTTCGGGCATGCGCCACGGCAGCCTCGACGGCGCGCTGGGCTGCGGCGGTGGTAATGGAGCGATACGAGTGGGCGAGCTGGTCCATGGGAAACAATCCTTGATGAAAAATCAGTTTTCGAGTGCCAGGGGCTGGTGGTGCACGCCGCGCCGGGCCAGGCACCACGCCAGGCCGGCCAGCACCAGCACAGCCTCGACGGAGAGTGTCGGGGAGAGGCCGAAGGCGGAGACGGCCGAGCCAGCGATCAGCCCGCCGACCGCGTCCATACCGAAACGGATGCCGGTGTAGGTGGAAATCATGCGTCCGCGCAGGCGGTCGGGCACACTCGACATTAACAATGAGTTGGTGGCCACGTTGGCCATCGAGATGCCGAAACCGAGCGCAAAAGTGGCATAGAGACCAAACGGCAGCGAATGCGAGGTCGCTAGCACCAGCATGCCGCTGCTCACCGCACACCAACCCAGCACCACCTTGCTCCCCAATTGCCGGCGCGTCTTCTGCAGCGCGACGTAGGCGGTGGATGCCAGCGCGCCGCAGCCGGAAGAGCCGAGCAGGATGCCCAGCGTGCCGACCCCGCCGGCAAACACGCCCTTGGCCAGCACCGGCACCAGCACCACGTAGGACGAGGCAGTCACGTTCATCAACAGGGTCAGCCCGAGCAGCAACCGCACCGGCTCGCTACCACGGGCAAAGCGCAACCCCTCGCCGAAGCCTGCAGCGGATCGGGCGGTGGCGGCACTAGGCGGCGCCAACTCCATGCCCCTGAGCGCCTGGGCAATCGCCAGATAGGAGACGGCGTTGAGCGCGAAGCATAGCGCCTCGGAGGTCAGGCCGAGCAGGGCACCAGCGATCGGCGGCACCACGAAGCGCGCGAGGTTATAGACCACGGCGTTGAGTGCGATGGCGTTGGGTAGATCTTGCTTGTCGGTGACGATGGAGCCGATCAGCGCATGTCGCAACGGGGTATCGAGGGCGTTGAGCACTCCGAAGCATCCGGCCAGCATCACGATGTTCCATGGCGCAATCCAGCCGGTCAGCGTCAGCAAGGCGAGCAGGCCGGACTGCAAAAACAATAGCCATTGCACACTGATCAGCAGGCGGCGCCGGTCGTAGCGGTCGATCAGCAGCCCCGCCAACGGAGATACCACGAGTTGCGGCGCCTGCGACAGAAAAGCCACCACGCCGAGCAACGCCGCCGAGCCGGTCAGGCGGTAGACCAGCCAGCTCAGCGCCACCGTCTGCATCCAGGTGCCCATCACCGACACGCCCTGCCCGACGAAATAGCGCAGATAATTAGGCTGGCGCAGCGAACGGAACAGGCCACGGCTCAGTCGTTCCCGCCATCCAGCCGCCTGTATCATTTTTGGCGACGGCCGATCCGATTCATTCATCCATTCCATCCTTTGTACCAGAGTCGCCTAGGCGGCTTTTCCCTGCCCGCCCCCGGCCCCTCCAGAAAACCTAGCCAGGCCGCACCAAAGCCCGCCCCGGCACATTGATTGACATTCACAACAGACAGCACTGAAAAGTACAGGTTTCTCTTGAGAAAATACACCGTATAGAGGTGCATAGTGAGGCTCATCCGGGAGCGAGCCATGGTGGCCGTGTTGACAAGCCTGTGCGTGCTGCCCTATAAAGTTAACATATTAATTAATTTGTTAACTAACTTCCACGAGTGCGGTGCAGCTATTGAGGGCATCCGGCACCGGACGATGCAAAGGAAAGAGGAAACGACATGACGCGAGGCCGAATACTGGTCGACCACCTTGCCCGTGGCGTCACGCTACAGGCGGACGGCAAATTGCAACTGGACAATGGCAACCCGCTGCTGGACGACCCGCGCTGGCTAGCGCCCGTCACCGGCACAGTGTACGGCGTGGCCCTGAATCACCGCTCGCTGGTGGAAGCGCTTTCCGCCGCATTCGAGGACGCACCGTACAAGACCGCGCCCAAGACCCCGGTGCTGTTCATCAAGACCCGCAACACCCAGATCGGCCACGGCGCGGCTATCCCCTTCCCAGCCGGCGTGGCACGCATCCAGCCGGGCGGCGCGCTGGGCGTGGTGATCGGCAAGCGCGCCCGCAAGGTGAGCGAGGCGCAGGCGCTCGATTGCATCGAGGGCTACACCGTGGTCAACGAAGTGAGCCTGCCGGAAGACAGCTTCTACCGCCCGGCGATCAAGGCCAAGAACCGTGACGGCTTCTGCCCGATCGGCCCGAGGGTGGTCGACGCCAAACAGATCGACCCTGCCGCGCTGGAGATCCGCACCTACGTCAACGACGAGCTGCGCGAAACCAGCCGCACCTCCGACCTGGTACGCGGCGTAGCGCAGCTGATCGCCGAACTCTCCCAATTCATGACGCTGGAAGCCGGCGACCTGATCATCGCTGGCACCCCGCTGCGCAGCGTGGACCTGCAGCCGGGTGACGTCGTCGCGGTGGAGATCGACGGCATAGGCCGCCTGGAAAACCCCGTGGTACTTGAAACCGTCATCGCCGAGGAGCTCGCCTAATGAAACACGCCCGCATCCGCTATCAAGGTGACGTCCATAACGTGACGGTGAACGACGATCACTCGGTGACGCTGCCGAACGGCGAGACCCTTGCCGAGCAGCAGGTGGAATGGCTGCCGCCGGCGCACGGCACCGTGTTCGCCCTGGCCATCAACTATGCCGATCACGCCGCCGAGCTGTCGTTCAAGGCACCGACCGAGCCGCTCGCCTTTCTCAAGTCGCCGTCCACCCTTACCGGCCATAACGCGGTGTCGGTGCGTCCGGACAACGTCGACTACATGCACTACGAGTGCGAGCTGGTGGTGATCATCGGCAAAACAGCCAAGAACGTGAAGCGCGAGCAGGCGATGGACTACGTCGCCGGTTACACCGTGTGCAACGACTACGCCGTGCGCGACTTCCTGGAGAACTACTACCGCCCCAACCTGCGCGTGAAAAACCGTGACACCTTGACCCCGATCGGCCCGTACTGGGTGGATAAGGAAGACGTGCCGAACCCGCACGAGCTCACCCTGCGCACCTGGGTCAACGGCGAGCTTCGCCAGGAGGGCAACACTCGCGACCTGGTGTTCGACATTCCCGCACTGATCGAATACCTGAGCGGCTTCATGACCCTGTCGCCGGGCGACATGATCGCCACCGGCACGCCGGAGGGACTCTCCGACGTGGTGCCGGGCGACGAGGTGGTGGTCGAGGTGGAAGGCGTCGGCCGCCTGGTGAACTGGATCGTCAGTGAGGCCGGGTACGAAGCCTCACTCGGTTGAGCACACACAACGATTCAGCGGTGTGGCAGCGCCGCACCCTACCCTGAATAAAGGAGCAAGCATGATCAAGCACTGGATCAACGGCCGCGAGGTCGAAAGCAAGGACACCTTCGTCAACTACAACCCCGCCACCGGCGAGGCCATCGGCGAGGTCGCCGCCGGCAGCGCCGACGAGATCAACGCCGCCGTGGCCGCCGCCAAGGCCGCGTTCCCGAAATGGGCCGCCACCCCGGCCAAGGAACGCGCCAAGCTGATGCGCAAGCTGGGTGAGCTGATCGACCAGAACGTGCCGAACCTGGCCGAACTGGAAACGCTCGACACCGGCCTGCCGATCCACCAGACCAAGAACGTGCTGATCCCGCGCGCCTCGCACAACTTCGACTTCTTCGCCGAAGTCTGCACGCGCATGAACGGCCACACCTACCCGGTGGACGACTCCATGCTCAACTACACGCTGTACCAGCCGGTCGGCGTGTGTGGCCTGGTGTCGCCGTGGAACGTGCCGTTCATGACTGCCACCTGGAAAACCGCGCCGTGCCTGGCACTGGGCAACACGGCGGTGCTGAAGATGTCCGAGCTGTCGCCGCTGACGGCGAACGAGCTGGGCCGCCTCGCCATGGAAGCCGGCATTCCGGAAGGCGTATTCAACGTGGTGCAGGGCTACGGCGCCACCGCCGGCGACGCGCTGGTGCGCCACCCCGACGTACGCGCCGTTTCCTTCACCGGCGGCACCGCCACCGGCAAGAAAATCATGGAAGCGGCCGGCCTGAAGAAGTACTCGATGGAGCTGGGCGGCAAGTCGCCGGTGCTGATCTTCGACGACGCCGACCTCGACCGCGCGCTCGACGCCGCGCTGTTCACCATCTTCTCGCTCAACGGCGAGCGCTGCACCGCCGGCAGCCGCGTCTTCATCCAGGAAAGCGTGTACGACCAGTTCGTCGCCGAATTCGCCCGTCGTGCCAAGCGCCTGATCGTGGGCGATCCGCAGGACCCGAAGACCCAGGTCGGCTCGATGATCACCAAGGCACACTACGACAAGGTCACCGGCTACATCAAGATCGGCATCGAGGAAGGAGCCAACCTGGTGGCGGGCGGCCTGGAACGTCCGGCAGGTCTGCCCGAGCACCTGCAGAAAGGCAACTTCATCCAGCCCACGGTGTTCGCCGACGTCGACAACCGCATGCGCATCGCCCAGGAAGAAATCTTCGGCCCGGTGGTGTGCCTGCTCAAGTTCAAGGACGAAGCCGAGGCGCTGCGCCTGGCCAACGACGTCGAATACGGCCTCGCGTCCTACATCTGGACCCAGGACATCGGCAAGGCGCACCGTCTGGCACGCGGTATCGAAGCCGGCATGGTGTTCGTCAACAGCCAGAACGTACGCGACCTGCGCCAGCCCTTCGGCGGCGTGAAGGCCTCAGGCACCGGCCGCGAGGGTGGCGAGTACAGCTTCGAGGTGTTCGCCGAAATCAAGAACGTGTGTGTGTCGATGGGGAGTCACCACATCCCGCGTTGGGGGCTGTAAGGCACGACTCGACCCTTGATTTAAGACCCATTTCAATAGCCGAGCGAGCCAAAGCAGGTTGAGTGCCGCCAGCGCACAGGAACCGGAATGTACACGGAGTACATGAGGATTCCTGATCGCTGAGCGAATCACTGCGTGCAAATCTCTCGCTGAGCCAATCGAAGATTGGCACGCAGGGATTTGCTCCGCGATGGATTCGCACGCAGTACTGCCGGCGCTCAAGATGCAAAGGCGCAGCCGGCTAATGAGATGGGCTAAAACCACCCACCGCTTAGCTGCGTCACCAAACGCACCAAGAGGAGAAACACCATGGGCAAACTCGCCCTTGCTGCAAAAATCACCCACGTACCGTCGATGTACCTGTCCGAGCTCGACGGCCCGCATAAAGGCTGCCGCCAGGCCGCCATCGACGGCCACAAGGAAATCGGCCGCCGCTGTCGCGAGCTGGGCGTCGACACCATCGTGGTGTTCGACACCCACTGGCTGGTGAACTCGGGCTACCACGTCAACTGCGCGCCGGAGTTCGAAGGCGTCTACACCAGCAATGAGCTGCCGCACTTCATCAAGAACATGCCCTACGCCTACCACGGCAACCCGCAGCTGGGCCAGCTGCTGGCCGATGCGGCGACCGAAGCCGGCGTGCACACTCGCGCCCACGACGCCACCACGCTGGCGCTGGAATACGGCACGCTGGTGCCGATGCGCTACATGAACCCGGACCAGCACTTCAAGGTGGTGTCGGTCTCGGCGCTGTGCACCGTGCACAACCTGGCCGACAGCGCCAAGCTGGGCGCTGCCATGCGCCGCGCGGTGGAAGAGCAGTACGACGGCACCGTGGCGTTCTTCGCCAGCGGCTCGCTGTCGCACCGCTTCGCCCAGAACGGCGTGGCCGACCAGTTCCTGCACAAGGTGTGGAGCCCGTTCCTCGAGACCATGGACCACGAAGTGGTAGAGATGTGGAAGCGCGGCGACTGGAAGACCTTCTGCGCCATGCTGCCGGAGTACGCCGACAAGTGCCATGGTGAGGGCTTCATGCACGACACCGCGATGCTGTTGGGCGCGCTGGGCTGGGACCAGTACACCGGCCAGGCCGAGATCGTAACGCCGTACTTCGGCAGCTCCGGCACCGGCCAGATCAACGTCATCCTTCCCGTCTGAACGATTCTGGCATGGCGGCGGGGCACATAGCCCACTGCCGCTACGGCCGGACAGGAGTTAGTCATGCCGCACTTCATCGTCGAATGCACCGACAACATCCGGAAACAGGCCGACCTGCCGGCGCTGTTCAAGAAAGCCCATGAGTACCTGGCCGGCACCGGGCTGTTCCCGATCGGCGGCATCCGCAGCCGCGCCCATTGGCTCGATACCTACCGCATGGCCGACGGCGAGGAGAATTACGCCTTCGTGCACATGACGCTAAAGATCGGTGCGGGGCGCTCGCTCGAAGACCGTCGACGCGTCGGCGAAGAGCTGTTCGCGCTGATCAAGGCGCACTTCGCGCCGCTGTTCGAGCAGGGCTATCTGGCCTTGTCATTCGAGCTGACCGAACTGCATCCGGAGCTGAACTATAAGCACAACAACGTGCATCAGCACTTCAACTAAGCGCCTGTTCCCCCAGGAAAAAACCGCCATGCCCATCGTCGCCGCCGGCCTCCACCCCACCCGCCTGATCGTACTGCTCAGCGCGCTGGTGGCGTTCGGTCCGTTGTCGATTGACATGTACCTGCCGAGCCTGCCCGCCATCGCCCGCGATCTCGCCGCGCCGGTCGGGCTGGTGCAGTTCACCATCGGCGGCTTCCTCACCGGCTTCTGCCTCGGCATGCTGCTGTACGGCCCGCTGTCCGACCGCTTCGGCCGCCGCCCGGTGCTGCTCGCCGGCATCGCGCTGTATCTCGTTGCCAGCCTGGCCTGTGCCTTCGCCAGCAGCGCCGAGCAGTTGATCGCGCTGCGTGTATTGCAGGCCGTCGGCGGCGGTGCCGGCTCGGTGATGGGCCGTACCGTGGTGCGTGACGTGTTCCCGCTCGATCGTGCCGCCCAGGTGCTGTCGCTGATGCATTTGGTGACGATGATCGCACCGCTCGTCGCCCCGGTGCTGGGCGGCTGGCTGCTGCTCGCCGCCGGCTGGCGTTCGCTGTTCCTGGCGCTCGCCTTGTTCGGTGCAGTGTGCCTTGCCCTGGTTGCGCTGCGCCTGCCGGAAACCCATCCGGCCGAACGGCGCGGCGAGGTCAGTCTGGCGTCGGCCTTCAGCGCCTACGGCCACCTGCTGACTGATACGCCCACGCTCGGCTACATGCTGGCGCTCGGGCTGACCTTCGGCGCCATGTTCGCCTATATCACCGGCTCGCCCTTCGTCTACATCGACTACTTCGGCGTGGCGCCGCAGCACTACGGCTGGCTGTTCGGCCTCAACATCGCCAGCGTCATCGTGCTGACCACACTCAACAAGTGGCTGGTGAAGCGCGTAGCGCTCGACACCCTGCTGCAGGCGCAAACCGCCGTCATCGCCGCGGCCGGTCTGGCCTTGTGGCTGGCCGGCGCGCACAGCCTGCTCGCCGTGGTGCTGCCACTGCTGGTGAGCGTCGGCCTGACCGGTTCGATCGGCCCCAACACCATGGCGCGGCTGTTGCAGCGGCACAGTGAGCGCGCCGGCGCCGCAATGGCGCTGGCAGTCTCCGGCCAGTTCGGGCTCGGCATGTTGGCGAGCGCCCTGGTCGCCGCCCTGCACGACGGCACGCCGCGCGCGATGTGCCAGGTTGTCGCGCTGTTCGGCGTCGCCGCCTGCCTCGGCCTGCAGCTGATCCGTTTGCCGGCGGCCACCGCCCGGCCCCAGTCATCCACCCTGTGATCAAGAGACATCATGAAACTGAACGACCCTACCCTGTTCCAGACCCGGGCCTACATCGACGGCGCCTGGGTCGATGGCGACGATAACGCCACCTTCGCCGTGACCAACCCCGCCGACGGCGAGGCGCTGGCCCAAGTCGCCGCACTCGGCGTCGCAGAAACCCGCCGCGCCATCGAAGCCGCCGAAGCGACGCTACCGGCTTGGCGCGCCCAGACCGCCAAGGCGCGCTCGGCCATACTGCGCCGCTGGTTCGACCTCATCATGCAGAACCAGGAAGACCTGGCGCTGATTCTCAGCTTGGAACAAGGCAAGCCGCTGCCGGAAAGCCGCGGCGAGATCGCCTACGGCGCGAGCTTCATCGAGTGGTTCGCCGAAGAAGCCAAGCGCGCCTACGGTGATGTCATCCCCAGCACCGCCGCCGACAAGCGCCTGGTAACGATCAAACAGCCCATCGGCGTGGTGGCGGCGATCACGCCGTGGAACTTCCCCAACGCCATGATCACGCGCAAGGTCGGTCCCGCCTTGGCGGCTGGCTGCACCGTGGTGGTCAAACCGGCGGCCGAGACCCCGCTCTCTGCGTTGGCGCTGGCAGTGCTGGCCGAACGCGCCGGCGTCCCCAAGGGCGTCTATAACGTCGTCACCGGCAACCGCGCCTCCGAAATCGGCGGCGAACTCACCCGCCACCCGGCGGTGCGCAAGCTCAGCTTCACCGGCTCCACCCGCATCGGCAAGCTGCTGATGGAGCAATGCGCCGGCACCGTGAAAAAACTGGGGCTGGAACTGGGCGGCAACGCACCGTTCATCGTATTCGACGACGCCGATCTGGACGCCGCCGTACAGGGCGCGCTCGCCTCCAAGTTCCGCAACACCGGCCAGACCTGCGTCTGCGCCAACCGCCTGCTGGTCCAGGACGGAGTCTACGATGCCTTTGCCGAGAAACTGGCCGCCGCCGTACGCCAGATGCAGGTCGGTGCCGCCACCAGCGGCAACGTGCAGCAAGGCCCGCTGATCAACGACAAGGCCGTGGCCAAGGTCGCCGAGCACGTCGCCGACGCCGTGAGCAAGGGCGCGCAAGTCATCACCGGCGGCGAGCCCCACCCGCTCGGCGGCAACTTCTACCAGCCGACGGTACTGGCCGACGTCACCGAAGACATGCTGGTGGCCCGCGAGGAAACCTTCGGCCCGCTCGCCCCACTTTTCCGTTTTAAGGATGAAGCCGAGGCGATCCGCCTCGCCAACGCCACCGAGTTCGGCCTCGCCGCCTACTTCTACAGCCGCGACATCGGCCGCATCTGGCGCGTGGCCGAAGCCATCGAAGCCGGCATGGTCGGCATCAACGAAGGGATCATCTCCACCGAGGTGGCGCCATTCGGCGGCATCAAGGAATCAGGGCTGGGACGCGAAGGCTCCAAGTACGGCCTCGATGACTTCATGGAAATCAAATATCTGTGCTTCGGCGGTCTGAATAGTTAACGGAGACACCCACCATGCTGAACCAAGACATCATCGACCAGACCGCGCGCCGCCTTCACCAGGCCGAGAAAGACCGCGTACAAATCCGACAGATCTCGCTCGACTACCCCGAGATCACCATCGAGGATGCGTATGCCATCCAGCGCACCTGGGTCGACATGAAGGTAGCCGAAGGCCGCACCATCAAAGGCCATAAGATCGGCCTGACCTCGCGCGCGATGCAGATGTCGTCGCAGATCGACGAGCCGGACTACGGCACCCTGCTCGACGACATGTTCTTCAACGACGGCTCCGACATCCCCACCAGCCGCTTCATCGTGCCGCGCGTCGAAGTCGAACTCGCCTTCATCCTCGGCAAGGAACTGAAAGGCCCCAACGTCACACTGTTCGACGTCTACAACGCCACCGAATACGTGATCCCGGCGCTGGAGATCATCGATGCGCGCAGCCAGTCCATCGACCCGGAAAGCGGCCGCCCGCGCAAGGTGTTCGACACCATCTCCGACAACGCTGCCAACGCCGGCGTGGTGATGGGAGGCCGCCCGGTCAAACCGTCCGAGCTGGACCTGCGCTGGGTCTCGGCGCTGATGTACCGCAACGGCGTGATCGAGGAGTCCGGCGTCGCCGCTGCCGTGCTCAACCACCCGGCCAACGGCGTGGCTTGGCTCGCGAACAAGCTGGCGCCGTTCGACGTCTCGCTCAAGCCAGGCCAGGTGATCCTGGGCGGCTCGTTCACGCGCCCGGTGCCGGCGCGCCCTGGCGACACCTTCCATGTCGATTACGGCCCACTCGGCGTCATCAGCTGCCGCTTCATCTAAAGGAGACGCACATGCACCTCCCCACCAACCCATTCAAGGCCGCGTTCAAGGCCGGCCAGGTGCAGATCGGCCTGTGGCTCGGCCTCGCCGACGCCTATAGCGCCGAGCTGCTGGCCGGCGCCGGCTTCGACTGGCTCTTGATCGACGGCGAACACGCGCCCAACGAGCTGCAGAGCATGCTGGCACAGCTGCAGGCCATCGCCCCTTACCCCTCGCACCCCATCTTGCGCCCGGTATGGAACGACCCGGTGCGCATCAAGCAGATCCTCGACATCGGTGCGCAGACGCTGCTGCTGCCGATGGTGCAGACCGCCGAGGAAGCCGCGCAGGCGGTAGCCGCCACGCGCTATCCACCCAACGGTATCCGCGGCGTCGGCAGCGCCTTGGCGCGCGCCTCGCGCTGGAACCGCATCCCCGATTATTTGAAAACCGCCGAACAGGAAATCTGCGTCCTGGTGCAGATCGAAACCCGGCAGGGGCTGGACAACCTCGACGCCATTGCCGCCACCGAGGGCGTGGACGGCGTGTTCATCGGCCCCGCCGATTTGAGCGCCGACCTGGGCTACATCGGCCAGCCGACGCACCCGGAAGTCCAGGCGGCGATCGAGGACGCCATCCGCCGTATCCGTGCCCACGGCAAGGCGCCAGGCATCCTGATGGCCGACGAGAAGCTGGCCAAACGCTATATCGAGCTGGGCGCCCAGTTCGTCGCGGTCGGGGTCGACACCACCCTGCTCGCCCGTAGCGCCGAAACGCTGGCCGCGCGCTTCAAGAGCGCACCGGCGACCCCCGCCGGTTCGTCCGGCGTGTACTGAGCACTGTCCCGGTTAGCGCCAGCCGTGAGGCTGGCGCGTTTTTTCCCTCCGCTTGAAACCTAAATGGCGGTCTGGGCAAACCTTTATCGAGGCCAGCCCGCAGCAGAAACTTAATATATTCATTTTCAGCCATCGCTCGAAGCGAAATCAGCAAAGGAGAGCCACCACCCACACGCCCGTCAAATGCACTACCCATGAGCAATAAAAACATACCCATCGAGCTACAACGCGCCATAGAGCGCGCCGATATCAACCACTGAGACGTGAGCGAGTCCGGCAAACGACCGACCGACCACGGAGGAGAACCTCATGCACATGGAAAAATCCGCCGCGTATCCCATCGATGCGCCCCTTGCCGTGAGCACTTCGCGCAACGAGCAGGAACAGCATGTCATCAAGAAAGTTTCAAGCCGCCTGATCTGGTTCCTGTTCGTCCTGTTCGTCTTCTCGTTCCTTGACCGCATCAACATTGGCTTCGCCGGCCTTACCATGGCGAAAAGCCTGAACCTGACGGCGACGATGTTCGGTTTTGCCGCCACCATCTTCTACATCACCTACGTGCTGTGCGGCATCCCGAGCAATGTGATGCTGAGCCGTATCGGTGCCCGCCGTTGGATGGCCTGCATCATGGTGGCCTGGGGCATCGCCTCCACCGCCACCATGTTCGCGCATGATGCAAACAGCCTCTATATCTTGCGTGCGCTGGTCGGCGTCACCGAGGCTGGCTTCCTGCCCGGCATGCTGGTCTACCTGACCTTCTGGTTCCCACGCGTGTACCGCGCCCGCGCCAACGCGCTGTTCATGATCGCCATGCCAGTGACGGCAGCGCTCGGCTCGGTGGTGTCCGGCTACCTGCTGGAGCTGAACGGCACCTGGAACCTGGCCGGCTGGCAATGGCTGTTCCTGGTCGAAGGACTGCCCTCGGCTCTGCTCGGCATCGCCGTGTGGTTCTACCTGGACGACACCCCGGCCAAGGCCAAATGGCTGACGGCGGAAGAAAAGGCCTGCCTGGCGCGCATGCTGGAGGCCGAGCAACACCAGCCGGCCACGCAACACGGCGGTATGCTGCGCGAACTGCTCCAGCCCACCGTGCTGAAATTCGCCTTCGCCTACTTCTGCCTGGTGAACACGCTCAGCATGGTCAACATCTGGGTGCCGCAGATCGTCAAGAGCTTCAACGTCGGCAGCAGCAACGCCACTATCGGCATCCTGGCCGCGATCCCGCAGGTGGGGACCATCCTGCTCATGCTGTGGTGGGGCGCCCGCTCCGACCGTAAGCAGGAGCGTAAGTGGCACACCGCGCTGCCGATGCTGTTCGCCGCTGCTGGCTGGCTGATCACCGCCTACGGCGATGGTTCGGTAGTGCGCCTGATCGGCATCGTGATGGCGTCTGCCGGTTCGTTCACCGCCATGACCATCTTCTGGACCACCCCGGACGCCACGCTGTCGAATAAAGCCAAGGCCATCGGCATCGCACTGATCAACGCCACCGGCAACATCGGCTCGGCCCTGAGCTCGGTGGTGGTCGGCTGGCTCAAGGACATGACGCACAGCTTCACCTCCGGCCTGCTGTATGCAGTGGCCGCACTGGTGATCGGCGCCGTGATCATTCTGCTGATCCCGATGGGCAAGAGCGTGCGCGCCTAAGCCCCTCCCAAATCCACCTCCATAAAAACCGATTCGCCGGAGCTCCCATGCAGGGGAGCCCCGCGGATGCGCACGCCCATCGCAGGCGTGCACACCAACAACACTGGAGAAACCAAAATGAACAAGAAGACCACCTTGGCCGCGTTCGCCCTGCTCGCCCCGCTGGCCGCCAAGGCCGACGTCACCCTCTACGGCACCATCGACGAGACCTTCGAATCGGTACGCGCTACCGGCGCCCGCAACGGCCACGACGTCCCCAGCACCAACCGCATCAGCTCGGACAGTTCGCTCATCGGCTTCAAGGGCAAGGAAGACCTCGGCAACGGCCTCAAGGCGTTCTGGCAGATAGAGAGCAACATCTGGGTCGATAGCGCCCCTTCTTACGCCACCTTCGGCACGCGTGACTCTTTCATCGGCCTGGCCTCCCCGGCGGGTAGCATCCAGGCCGGTCTGATCAGCCCGCCCACACGGGCGGTGGCGGGCATGCTGGACGTCAATCAGGGCAACACCGGCATCGGCATGTCCGGTGCGCTGCTCGGCAAACTCGGCAACACGCTGGCGGCGGACCCGCTGCTCAAGACTTTCGGCAGCGCCATTCCGGCCGATGGCAACGGCAACACGCTGGTGCGCACCAGTCCGTTCGATACCCGCCGCAAGAACGCATTGCTGTACACCAGCCCGAACTGGAACGGACTGACCGCCAGTGTAGGCTATGACGCCGTGGAAACCCGCTCGGCCATTGCTTCGCATGCGCCGAGTGTGTTCGATTTAGGCCTGACCTACCGCGGCGGCCCGTGGATGCTGACCGGAGCATACGAAGGGATCGACACCGGCATCGACGATGCGCCGACCAACGTCAGCCAGTTCCAGAAAGTGTGGAACGCGCGCGCCGGTGGTTACTATGTGTTCGGCAACGCCAGTCGCATCGGACTGCTGTTCGACCACACGGTCGGCAGGCTCACCCCCACCGCCGCAGCGGCTTACCAAGGCAGCAGCCTGAGTCAAAACGTCTGGTACGCCCAGGCCGTGATCAGTACCGGTTACCAGGGCCGTGTGATCACCCAGTACGGCCAGGCCGGCAAGTTGCAAGGGGTGTCCTACGCGGGTGCCGCCCAATCGCAGGCGCGCCATTTCGAACTCGGCTACGAGTACGACCTGTCCAAGCGCACCACGCTGAAGGCGATCTACTCGCAGATCTGGAACCGGGACAACGCCTCGTACGACTTCGGCTTCAGTAGCGTGGGCGGTGTGGACGCTGGTGCCTCCCCGCGCGGTATCGCGCTTGGCTTGCGTCATAGCTTCTAACTCTTTAGCTCCTGCCGCCGGGCCCTGCTGGGTCCGGCCACCCCACCTACCCGGAGCCCGCAATGAGCAATAACCCGCCTGTGCACGATATCAAATACAGGCCGCGGTAACTTCAGAGCTGGACATCATGCAACGTATCGAGATCAGCAGCCACCATGTAGCCAGGATGGCCAGCCATATCGCCGCGGCCTCGGTAGAGCAATCCAGCTCCTCCAACGGTATTGCAAATGAGATGGACGAGCTGATACGGCTGAACGAAGCCAGTAGTGGCAGCCTGGCCATGGTCGGCCAGGCAGTTGAGCAAGTCGAGCAGGCGGTGAACGGGCTCGATCAGTTGGTCGACTTTTTCCGGGTCGTGTAGCCCCCTCCCCACGCTGCGCCTGATTCCACCAAGGATGAAGGCCCGCCGGGCCTTCATCCGCCTGATCAAAACCCGTCCACGAACTAGCCTGAACGGCCTTCAACAAGGTAAAGGGCCGCATGGTGAACAGGCCCTTCAGCCCAAGCTGAAACCGTACCGTCGCCCCTCCCGAAAGCCCAGGCGCATTCACTAGCCACAAATGACGACACCTGTCCTTGCCCCAGCTCAAGACGACGCGAAAAGTACAACACTCTACTCGAAACTTGCATTTCTCTTGCCTCACCACCTCCCCATAATTAGCCCGTACCGAGCCGAATCTTGAGGCCGGCCCCCGTAAAACCGCTGGGAAAACGAACACATCGCTCCACCACCCCCTTCTTGGTTGAATCCGGGCAGAGCGAGTTTCACATACACCAGCAGCCACGAAAAAGGCAAGCATAACGATGAAAAGTGCAAATTCGCTCCTGGAAGACCTGCAACGCATCCTGCCCGCCATCGCCGCCAATGCGGACCGCGCCGAACAGGAACGCAAAGTGCCGGAAGAAAACATCGCCCTGCTCAAGAGCATCGGCATGCACCGCGCCTTCCAGCCCAAGAAGTACGGCGGCCTGGAAATCTCGCTGCCGGAATTCGCCGACTGCGTCGCCGCTCTGGCCGGCGCCTGTGGTGGCACCGCCTGGGCCTTCAGCCTGCTGTGCACCCACAGCCATCAGCTCGCCATGTTCTCGCAGAAGTTGCAGGACGAAGTCTGGGGCGAAAATCCCGACGCCACTGCCAGCAGCAGCATCGCACCGTTCAGCCAGATCGAAGAAGTGGAAGGCGGCGTGCTGTTGAGCGGCGAAATGGGCTGGAGCAGCGGCTGCGACCACGCCGAATGGGCCATCGTCGGCATGCGCCGCAAGAATGCCGAAGGCGAACTGGTGTACAGCTTCGGCGTACTCCCGCGCGGCGACTACGACATCCGCGACAACTGGTACGCCATGGGCATGAAGAGCAGCGGCTCCAAGACCCTGGTCATCAAGAACGCCTTCATCCCCAACCACCGCATCGAAGCCGCCAAGGACATGATGGAAGGCCGCTCCTCCGGCTTCGGGCTCTACCCCTACAGTGACATCTACTACACCCCGTACCGCCCCTACTTCGCCAGCGGCTTCGCGGCGATCAGTCTGGGCGTGGCCGAACGCATGCTGGTGGCGTACAAGGAAAAGACCCAGAACCGCGTGCGCGCCTACACCGGCGCCAGCGTCGGCACCGCCACCCCGGCGCTGATGCGTCTGGCCGAATCCACCCACCAGGTTGCCGCCGCGCGCGCCTTCCTGGAAAAAACCTGGCAGGACCACGCCGAGCACGGCCGCCACCACCAGTACCCGAACCGTGAAACGCTGGCATTCTGGCGCACCAACCAAGCCTACGCGGTGAAGATGTGCATCGAAGCGGTAGACCGCCTGTTTAGCGCCTCCGGCGCCACCAGTTGGATGGAAGGTAACGAGATGCAGCGCCTGTTCCGCGACTCGCACATGACCGGCGCCCACGCCTACACCGACTACGACGTCTGCACCCAGATCCTCGGCCGCGAGCTGATGGGCCTCGAACCCGACCCGACCATGGTCTGAGAGCGCGTAAACAAATCTGCTACACGCCCCGGCCCCGCTCCCGCGAGGCCCGTCTGTACGGCGGAGCCTCTCGAAGCGGCCTTGGGACGCCCACAGCGATTTCTTTCACAAGTTCGAATACCGGCGCCTACATCAGGAGACAACATGAGCACCCCCACCCCCGACTCCGCCCTCGACCCGCGCGTATTCCGCCGCGCGCTGGGCAATTTCGCCACCGGCGTCACCATCATGACGGCGGCCACCCCCTCCGGCGCCAAGGTCGGCGTCACCGCCAACAGCTTCAACTCGGTGTCGCTAGACCCGCCGCTGGTGCTATGGAGCATCGACAAGCGCTCCGGCAGCTACGCCGTGTTCGATGAGGCCACGCACTTCGCGGTCAACATCCTGGCGGCTGACCAGATCGACTTGTCCAACCAGTTCGCCCGCCCCAAGGACGACAAATTCGCCGGCATCCCCTATGAAATCGGCGCCGGCGGCGCCCCGCTGTTTGCCGACTGTGCCGCGCGCTTCCAGTGCGAGAAGTACCAGCAGGTGGACGGTGGCGACCACTGGATTCTGATCGGCAAGGTGGTCGCTTTCGACGACTTCGGCCGCTCGCCGCTGGTCTATCACCAGGGCACCTACTCCATGGTGCTGCCGCACGCTCGCATGCAGAAGAAGGAGGAGGATTGCGGCACCCCGTCCAGCACCTTCCAGGGCCGCCTCAGCAACAACCTCTACTACCTCATGACACAGGCCGTGCGCTCCTACCAGGCCAATTACCAGCCCAAGCAGCTCTCCTCCGGTCTGCGCACCAGCGAGGCGCGCATGCTGATGGTACTGGAGAGCGATACCGGTTTGGGCATGACGGCGGTGCAGCGCGAGGTGGCAATGCCGTTGCGCGAGATAGAACAAGCCGAGGAAATCCTCAAACGCAAAGGACTAGTCTGCAATGACGGCGGCAGCTACCAGCTCACCGAGGCCGGCGTGGCACAAGCGGAAACGCTATGGGAGATTGCCGCCAAGCAGCAGGACAGCGTTTTCGCCGGTTTCTCCTCGGAAGAGGTCGAAACCTTCAAGAAAATGCTCAAGGCAGTGATCGCGCTGCGCTAAGCAATCATAGAACCGCTTATGAAAGGCAGATTGGTACGTCCCACTTGTAACGATCTAAAACCTAAGAGGCTTATGGGCTTCTTCAGTGAGTGACGCGCCGATTTTTGAACTGCCCCCAATAAGTTGGACAGCAAGAAGTGGCCAGAGCCGCAATGGCTGAGCCCTGTACATAACAGAGCTTTCTATCAGCTCTTGGGGAACGACGACCCCTACCCTGACGGGTTGTGCTATCCCGCGGGTGGAGATGGCCGCCTGAGGCAGACAGCCGGCCTGCTGATGGCCGGAGTACTGGGAACGGACCGCCCCGCGGCCAGTATTACTCTCCAACCCTCCGCGGAGGCCTTCAAGGCGCTGGCCCGTCTACTCAGCCGGTACTTCTGCAAGGAGGGCCAACCCAATCCGCGAGTCTACGTTGGCCTCCCAAGCCTATACGGCGACTTCCTCTGCCACGGTTTGAACCTATTGGCGTATACCCGAGTCGTGAAGCTGGCGGCGAGCTACCCGGATGAGACGATCGAGATCCGTACGATCGCCACTCGGCCGGTGGCGGAGCAGCTCACTTGCCAAGGATCGATCAAGGGTTGCGTGGCCACTACCCAGCTATTCCGGCGGTGCTGTGAGAGAACCGCGGCTGGGGCAGAACCGGCATTTCATTGGGAGACGACCATGCAAGACCAACTGCTGATAGCCACGCGGTCAAAGAGCGCGTATCCATGGGCAAGACCAAAATCTACAGTTTGATCAAGGGGGAGAATTTTCCCCGCACCTACCACCACCCTTCCCTCGGAAAGTCCACCCGCGGGCTGGCTTCTGCCAACCAGGCGCTTATCGGCGCTGTTGCCAGTGGGGCCGAATGGAAAGACAATGACAAGCAACGTGCGGCATCACTGAGCCCACCGATCCGCATTGTGAGTAAGGACGTGAGTAACGTAGTGGCCATTTAGCAATGCCACTCAGCAAATATAAGGCTTAGAGGCATCATATGCTACTGATGATCGACAACTATGACAGCTTCACCTACAACCTGGTGCAGTACTTTGGTGAGCTGAAACAGGACGTGCGGGTGTTTCGCAACGACGAAATCACGCTCGAGCAGATCGAGGCCCTGGCACCCAAGTATCTGGTGGTTTCCCCTGGCCCCTGCACGCCGAACGAAGCCGGCATCTCGGTTCCCGCCATCAAGCATTTTGCCGGCAAGCTGCCGATTCTCGGCGTCTGCCTAGGGCACCAGAGCATCGGCCAGGCCTTCGGCGGCAAGATCATTCACGCCAAGCAGCTGATGCACGGCAAGGTGTCGCCGGTTTCGCATCACGATATCGGCATGTTCCGTGGCCTGCCCAACCCGGTCACCTGCACCCGCTACCACTCGCTGGTGATCGAGCGCGAAACCCTGCCGGAGTGCCTAGAGATCACGGCCTGGACCGACGATGGCGAGATCATGGGCGTACGCCACAAGACACTGCCGATCGAGGGCGTGCAGTTCCACCCGGAATCGATCCTAACCCAGCATGGCCACCAGATGCTCGATAACTTCCTCAAGGAGTTTGCGTGATGATTACGCCGCAGGCCGCGCTGAACCGTCTGATCGACGGCAACGAACTGTTCTATGACGAGATGCTCGATCTGATGCGCCAGATCATGCGCGGCGAAGTGTCGCCGGCGCAGCTGGCGGCTATCCTGGTCGGCCTGCGCGTCAAGGTGGAAAGCGTGCTGGAAATCGCCGCCGCCGCCACCGTGATGCGCGAATTCGCCACCCACGTCCCGGTCGCCCAGCGCGAGCACCTGGTCGACACCTGCGGCACCGGCGGCGACAAATCGCACACTTTCAACATCTCCACCACGTCGGCTTTCGTCGCCGCCGCCGCAGGCGCGCGCGTGGCCAAGCACGGTGGGCGCTCGGTGTCGTCCAGCTCCGGCAGTGCCGACGTGCTGGAAGCACTGGGCGTGAACCTGGCGCTGTCTGCCGAGCAGGTAGGCCGCTGCATCGACGAGATCGGCGTCGGCTTCATGTTCGCCCCCAACCACCACAGCGCGATGAAATACGTGGCGCCGGTGCGCAAGGAGCTGGGGGTACGCACCATCTTCAACATCCTCGGTCCGCTGACCAATCCGGCCGGTGCCGACAACCAGCTGATGGGTGTATTCCACCCCGACCTGGTCGGCATTCAGGCGCGCGTGCTGAAACAGCTCGGCAGCCGCCACGTCATGATCGTGCACGGCTGCGACGGGCTGGACGAACTCACCCTGTCCGGCCCCAGCATGGTGGCGGAACTGAAAGATGGCGAAATCAGCGAATACCGGCTCGACCCGCGCGATTTCGGCCTGGAGCTGTGCGAGCTCAACCAACTGCGCGCCGAATCGGCTGAGGCGTCCAAAAACATCCTGCTGGCGGTGCTCACCGGCCAATCCGGCCCGGCCCGAGACATCGTGCTGCTCAACGCCGGCGCCGCCATCTACACCGCCAACGTCACCGACACGCTGGCCGCCGGCATTGCCAAGGCGCGTGAAATGATCGACAGCGGCGCCGCCCGCGCCAAGCTCGAGCAACTGGTGCAACTCAGCCAGTCGTTCACAGCCTGAACCCCAGGCGACCGGTCTACCGGTCGCCTCATCATTTTTTGCATCCCCGGGAACAAGACAAGCTCATGAGCGCACTGTCCAAAGACATTTTCAAGGCTTACGACATCCGCGGCATCGTCGGCCAGACCCTGACCGACAAGACGGCCTACCAGATCGGCCGCGCCATCGGCTCCGAAGCCCGCGCCCGCAACGTCAAGGCCATCGTGGTCGGCCGTGACGGCCGCCTGTCCGGGCCGGAACTGTGCGAAGCGTTGGCCGAAGGCATCGTCACCGCCGGCATCGACGTCATCGACGTCGGCCGTGTCGCCACCCCGATGGTGTATTTTGCCGCCTACGAGCTGGGCACGCTGTCCGCCGTCATGGTCACCGGCAGCCATAACCCGCCGGATTACAACGGCTTCAAGATGATGCTGGCCGGCGACACCCTCTCTGGACCGGACATCCAGGCGCTGTACCAGCGCATTCTGGACAAGGATTTCACCGAAGGTGACGGCCAGTACCGCACGCACGACATCGTCGATGCCTATCTCGACCGCATCACCAGCGACATCAAGCTGGAGCGCCCGCTGAGCATCGTGGTGGATTGCGGCAACGGCGTCCCGGGCGCCTTCGCCCCGGTGCTGTACCGCCGCCTGGGCTGCCGCGTGCGCCAGCTGTTCTGCGACGTCGACGGCACCTTCCCCAATCATCACCCCGATCCGGCCAAGCCGGAGAACCTGCAGGACGTGATCGACGCGCTGGCCAAGACCGATGCCGAAATCGGCCTCGCCTTCGACGGTGACGGCGACCGCCTGGGCGTGGTCACCAAGGAAGGCAATATCATCTGGCCCGACCGCCAGCTGATGCTGTACGCCGCCGACGTGCTGGAGCGCAACCCGGGCGCCAAGGTCATCTACGACGTCAAGTCCACCCGGCTGCTCGGGCCGTGGATTCGCGACAACGGCGGCGAACCGGTCATGGCACGCACCGGCCACAGTTTCATCAAGGCCAAGATCAAGGAAACCGGAGCCCTACTGGCCGGCGAGATGAGCGGCCACGTGTTCTTCAAGGAACGCTGGTACGGTTTCGACGACGGCATGTATACCGGCGCCCGCCTGCTGGAAGTGCTGTCGCGCGTCGAGGACCCCAACGCGCTGCTCAACGCGCTGCCGAATGCCGTGTCCACGCCGGAACTCAACCTGAAGATGGCGCGCGAGGGCGAGAACCACGCGCTGATCGAAAAGCTGCAGCAGACCGCGCGCTTCGACAACGCCGAATCGATCATCACCATCGACGGCCTGCGCGTGGAATACGCCGACGGTTTCGGCCTAATGCGCGCCTCCAACACCACGCCGGTGATCGTGCTGCGCTTCGAGGCCGATAACGAGGCGGCGCTGGAACGTATCCAGCACGACTTCCGCCAGATACTGAGCCAGGCGACGTCGGCCCCGCTGCCGTTCTGAGTCGCCGTAACAGACATTCCCATTCTGGGGACAGGTGGCCGCCGCTGCCTGTCCCCTTCCCATTGAAAGGACCCGCAATGTACGCCCAAGCTGCTACCGTCATGACCACGGTGCGTGACCTGCTGCGCTTCGCCGTTTCCCGTTTCACCGACGCCGGACTGAGCTACGGCCACGGCACCGACAACGCTTACGACGAGGCGGCCTACCTGGTGCTGGCCACGCTCAAGCTGCCGCTCGATCGCCTGGAGCCGTTCCTCGACGCCAAGCTGCTGCCGACCGAAATCCAGGACGTGATCGACATCATCGAGCGACGCGCCGAAGAGCGCATCCCGGCCGCCTACCTCACCCACGAGGCCTGGCAGGGCGAGTTCAGCTTCTACGTCGACGAACGCGTGATCGTGCCGCGCTCGTTCATCTTCGAACTCCTGGGCGAACCGCTGGCGCCGTGGATCGAGCATCCGGAACTGGTGCACCGCGCCCTCGACCTCTGCACCGGGTCGGGCTGCCTGGCGATCCAGATGGCGCATCATTACCCCGATGCCCAGATCGACGCCGTCGACATCTCGCTCGATGCGCTGGAAGTGGCCTCGATCAACGTGCAGCGCTACGGCCTGGAAGACCGCATCCAGCTGGTCCACACCGATCTGTTCCAGGGTCTGGAAGAGAAATACGACCTCATCATCTCCAATCCGCCCTACGTGGACGAGGAGTCGGTCGACGACTTGCCGGCCGAATACCTGCACGAGCCGGAACTGGCGCTGGGCTCGGGCCGTGACGGGCTGGATGCCACACGCGAGATCCTGCGCCGCGCACCGGAATTCCTCACCGAACACGGCGTGCTGCTGGTGGAAATCGGCCACAACCGCGACGTACTGGAGGCAGCCTTCCCGCAGCTGCCGTTCATGTGGATGGAAACCAGCGGCGGTGACGGTTTCGTCTTCCTGCTGACGCACGACGATCTGGTCAACAACCCGATCTGACCCACGCCAAAATGCTTCGGCCAACCTCTACAGGTTGGCCGAAGCATTTTCATGACGGGATCGCGGCACCTCCGGCGGGCTCATGGCACCGACCCGGCAGACAAAACCCCTCCACGGTAACGCACCACGTCAAAGTCGCCACGCCATCCCAACTCGCATTACAAATATTGCAAGCCGTGCTGCTGGATCAGCGAGGCCGCCGTCATCACCATCAAGACCCCCACCATCACATCCAGCACACGCCAGCTGCGTTCCTGCCGGAACAGCGGCGCCAGTTTCATGCTGAACACGCCGATGGCCACGAACCACAGTACCGACGCCGTGGAACTGCCCGCCAGGAACGACAGCCGCGCTTCCGTGCCGTACGCCGCCGACAAGCTGCCGATCAGGATCACGGTGTCGAGCCAGACATAGGGGTTGAGCAGCGTCACCGCCAGCAGCGTACGGATTACCTCGTCGCGGTTGCGCACGCTGCCCCCTTCCGTGCGCAAGGTGGCGGGTTTGCAGGCCGAGCGGAACGCCTTGATGCCGAGCCACAGGATGAACGCCGCTCCGGTCCAGGTCACCAGAGGCAAAAAGCCGGGAATCGACAGCACCATGCTGCCCATGCCGAACACCCCGGCGGCGATCAGCAACAGGTCGCAGACGATGCAGATCAGGACGATCGGCAAGACATGGCTATGGCCGATGCCCTGGCGAATGACGAAGGCGTTCTGCGGGCCGATGCCGACGATCTGGCTGAGCGACAGGGAGAAGGCGGCGAGGGCAACCTGTGTGTTGAACATGGCAAACTCCGGAATTCGAAAGTTGCCGACAGCTTAGCCCCGCGCCAAAAATAAATAAAACTACTAAATATTATGCTGTATAAGAAATATTAATATTTGCACCGGCCTGCTGTTGCAAGGCCCATTCGATCAGCACCTCGGCCGGCACCGGCCGGGAAATCGCGTAGCCCTGCCCCACGGTACAGCCCAGTTCCAACAGCCGGAGCCAGATGGCCTTGCTCTCAACCCCCTCCACCACCAGTTTGCGCCCCGTGTAGCGGGCAAAGGCCACCATGCTGTGGATGATCGCCTCATTACCCGGCGCCTCCAGCAGCACCCGCACAAAGCTCTGATCCATCTTGATGGTGTCGAACGGCAACTGCTGCAGGTGCACCAACGATGACGCTCCGGTGCCGAAGTCATCCAGTGCAATCGAGATGCCGAGCCGGCGGCAGCGCTCCAGCTTGTGCACCACCTGCTCCGCTTCCTTTTGCGACACGCTCTCCAGCACTTCCAGCTCGAGCAGGCCGGCTGCGTCAGGGTAGCTCGCCAGCAGCAACTCGATGCCGGGCAGGAAGCCCTCCTGCTTCAGCGTCATCGCCGACAGGTTGACGCTGACTTTGATAACGTGGCCCCGCGCCTTCCAGTCGGTAATCTGCTTCAGGCTCTGACGCAGCACCCACCAATCCAGCTCGCGCATGAGATCGGTGTGCTCGATCGCCGGGAAGAACTCGCCGGGCGACACGAACTGATCCTGCCGCTTCCAGCGCACCAACGCCTCCACGCCTTGCAAAACCTCGCTGCGCAGATCGATCTTGGGCTGGTAAAACAGCTCCAGCGCATTGTTCGCCAGGGCCTCGGCAAACGCGGCGCGCAAGCTGTGGATGCGATGGATTTCCTCGTCCATGCGCTGGTCGTAGTGGCGGTACTGGTTGCCCCCCGACTCCTTGGCGCGGGCCAGCGCGACTTCGGCACGCCGCAACAGCGTCGCCGCGTCGCTGTCGGCATGGCTCACCACCACCCCGCAACTGGAACGTACGTCGACCCACTGACCAAGGCACTCTGCCGGCTCGCGCATCACCTGCAGCAGGCGATCCAGCAGGTTCTCCAGCCGGTCGTTGTAGCCGCTGGTGATGACAAAACGCGCGGCACCGACGCGACCGACGCGCCCGGTATCGCCCAGGCACTGCTCGATGCGCCGGGCCGCCTCGCACAGCACCAGGTCGCCGCCTTCATGCCCCAGGCGGGCGTTGATCTGGTGGAAGCTGTCGATGGCGAGGGCGATCACCACCACCGCTTCGGAGCCCGCCCCTTGCTCGATGCGTCCCTGTATCAGCGCCTGCATGTTCTGGCGGTTGGGCAGCCCGGTCAGCGGGTCGTGGTCGGACAGATAGCGAATCCGCGCCTCGGCGCGCGAACTGCGATCGAGCGCGTCCAGGCGTTCCAGCGCATGGCCGATCTCGCTCGCCATGGTCTGCACCAGCGCCACCTTGTCGAGATCGAAAAAATCCGCCAGTCGCGAGTGCAGCGTCAGCGTCCCGACCACCTTGCCTTCCATGAACAGCGGCACTGCCAGCAGGCTCTTGATGCCTTCACGCTCGAACAAGGCGCGCCAGGGCGCCATCATCGGCTCGGCCTCGCAGCAATTGACCACCTGCGGCGTCATGGTGAGCACCGCCTGACCGGTCGGGCCCCGACTGTAGGGGTTGGATGGGTCGAGCGATAACGCCCGTGACAACTGATGGATGAAATCGGTGGATTCCGGTCCGGCGAAGACCTTGTATTCGAGATGGTTGGTGGCGGTATCGATCCAGCTGATGCCAGCGTAGGTCGCCCCGCCCTTTTCCACGCAGGTGGAGCAAATGGCGTGAAACAGTTCGTCGCGGCTGCGCGAGTGAATCAAGGCCAGGCTCACCCCGCTCAAGGTGGCGTACATGCGTGACATGTCGAGCATGTGGCGGTGCTGCAGCTGGGTTTCGGCAGAAATCGACTGCTGAAAGCCCTGCAACTGCAGCAACATGTCGAGCAGGATGCGCTTGCGGATGGCCCGGGTCAGTGGCCGCCGCACCTCGTCCGGGTAATGCGCGTCGTTGAGCCGGCTCAACATGTGGGACAGATAACGCTCGTACGCCCCCGCCACCCACACCATGCTGACGCCGATACGGTGGTGCATCTGGCCCAGCGCGATGACCTTTTCCGCCTGCGATGCGCTCAGCGGCTGCGACACCACGCCCTCGAAGTAATCCATCTGCTGGCTGATCAGACGGTCCAGTCCCTCACCGCTCATGGCCGGCAGCAAGGACGACGTTTCCGGATTCTTCAGCAGGTACCAGTAAAATTCCTTGCCCAGTACCTCGCGGCCCAGCAACAGCTTGTCTTGATGACGTCGTAAGGTCTCGCCGTCTTCCTCTCGAAAGCCAAGCAGTCGGCTGAGTGAATGCAATGGCTCGTCGCCATGGCTTGTCTGCATAGTCTCCCCTGTCTCCCCAACCTTGGCCGAAGCAGGTCGTATATCTTATTATGCTTTTTTCATGAGTTCGTCACGGTCTTTGCCGTGTGGGCTAGAGCCTAGCAGATTTGCCAAGACCCTACCATTAACATCACTTTGCCCGGCACCCGCCAGGCCACCGGACACCCGATACATGCTCGACCCCAAGCTGTTGCAGGCTCTCGCCGCCGTCGTGGAAAACGGCGGCTTCGACAAGGCCGCCAAGGCGCTGTTCCTGACCCAGTCGGCCGTCTCCCAGCGCATCAAGCAACTGGAAGAACGCCTGGGGCAACCGGTGGTCACGCGCACCACCCCGGTCGATGCCACGCCGCACGGCCGCCACCTGATCCAGCACTTCCGCCAGCTCACGCTGATGGAGGCGGAGCTGATGGAAACACTGCAGGCCGGCGACGGCCACGCCGGCTTCTCGACGCTGGCGGTGGCGGTGAATGCCGACAGCCTCGCCACCTGGTTTCTCGACGCGGCACGACCGGCACTGGAAGCGACGCGCCTGCTACTCGACATCCGCGTCGACGATCAGGAACACACCCACGAGCTGCTGCGCGGCGGCCACGTCAGCGGCTGCGTCAGCAGCCGCTGCCAGACCATCCAAGGCGGTGAAAGCCATTACCTGGGCTCGATGCGCTACCTCTGCCTGGCCGCGCCACACTTCGTCCAGCGTTATTTTGCCGATGGCGTCAGCCACGCCACGTTGAGCACGGCACCGGCGCTGCTGTTCGACCGCAAGGACAGCCTGCACCAGGCATTCCTGCAGCAGCAACTGGCGTTTACGCTCGACTTCCCGGCGCTCACCCTGCCTTCGGTGCAAGGCTTTCTCGATTACACGCTGGCCGGCATCGCCTACGGCCTGATTCCGGAAGGCATGGCGGAAGCGGGGCTGGGCGATGGCCGGCTGGTCGACCTGGCACCCGGCAAGCACCTCGACGTACCGCTCTATTGGCACCACTGGCAAATGGAAGTCGCGCTGGCGCGGCAGTTGACCGCCACCATCATCGAACAAGGCCGGCGCGTGCTGCGCCAGTGCCCGGACAGCCGCCTCGCGTAAGGCGCTAAACCGCCGTGGCATCAGGGCGTTCCGCCGCGTGCCGCCCAGCGGTTCAACCCGCGCATAAAAAACGGACGCCGAAGCGTCCGTTTTGTCTGATTGCCGGGGGCTTAGCCCACCCACTTGCGTGCCGAGGCGAACATGCGGAACCAGGCGCCGTTCTCGTTCCACTCGGCCGGATGCCACGAGTTCTGCACGGTGCGGAACACGCGCTCCGGGTGCGGCATCATGATGGTGAAACGACCATCGGCGGTGGTGACACCGGTGATGCCTTCCGGCGAACCGTTCGGGTTCAGCGGATAGGTCTCGGTCGGCTGGCCAGCGAAGTCGACGTAGCGCAGCGCGGTGATGACCTGCGGCTGATGGCCTTCCGCGAACACCGCGTGGCCTTCGCCGTGGCTGACTACCACCGGCAGCTGGCTGCCGGCCATGTCGGCGAGGAAGATCGACGGCGAAGCGGTGACTTCCACCATGGCGAAGCGCGCCTCGAACTGCTCGGAAGCATTGCGGTGGAACTTCGGCCAGTGCTGCGCCCCCGGGATGATGCCGGACAGGTTCGACATCATCTGGCAGCCGTTGCACACGCCCAGCGCGAAGGTGTCGGCCCGCAGGAAGAAGCCTTCGAACTCGTCGCGCGCACGGGCATTGAACAGGATGCTCTTGGCCCAGCCTTCACCGGCGCCCAGCACGTCGCCGTAGCTGAAGCCGCCGCAGGCCGCCAGGCCCTTGAAATCGGCCAGCGACACGCGCCCGCCGATGATGTCGCTCATGTGCACGTCGACCGCGTCGAAACCGGCGCGGGTGAACGCCGCCGCCATTTCGATCTGGCCATTCACGCCCTGCTCGCGCAGTACGGCGATGCGCGGACGCGCACCGGTGGCAATGAAGGGCGCCGCCGGGTTGGCGTCGACGTCGAACGACAGCTTGGCGAACAGGCCGCCTGAAGCGGTGTTGTCGAGCTGGGCGTACTCGCTGTCGGCGCAGGCCGGGTTGTCACGCAGGCGCTGCAGGCGGTAGCTGGTTTCCGACCAGGCGTGCTGCAGATCGAGGCGGCTTTCGTCGAGCAGCACGTCGTTCTGACGCTGGATCACCAGTCGCTCGTCACCGTTCACCGAACCCAGCACGAACAGGGCGCGTTCCAAACCGGCCTTGACGAAGCGGGCGATCACCTCGGCGGTGTGAGCCTTGGCTACCTGGATCACGGCACCCAGCTCCTCGTTGAACAGCACGCGCATCACGCGACCGTGCGCCGCGGCTTCCGCCGAAGGCGGCACGAAGTCGTCCAGATAGGCCTGGGTGTTCTTGCGCTCGATCAGCAGTTCCTGCAGGTCGACAGTAACCCCGACGCGGCCGGCAAACATCATCTCGGCCAGCGTGGCAAACAGGCCGCCGTCGGCACGGTCGTGATAGGCCAGCACCAGCTGGTCGGCCAGCAGCGACTGCATGGTGCTGAAGAAGCCCTGCAGCTCGGCCGGGCTCTCCACGTCCGGCGCCTTGCCGTCCATCGACTTCCACACCTGCGCCAGCGCCGAACCACCCAGACGGCAGCGGCCGTGACCCAGGTCGATCAGGATCAGGTCGGTCGCGGCGTCGTTCTTCAGTTCCGGCGTTACCGTCTTGCGCACGTCCTCCACCGGGGAGAACGCCGAGACGATCAGCGACAGCGGCGCCGTCACGGCTTTCTTCTCGCCGGCTTCTTCCCACACCGTCTTCATCGACAGCGAGTCCTTGCCCACCGGCACGCTCACGCCGATCTGCTGGCACAGGCCGGACAGCGCTTCCACGGTCTGGTAGAGCTTGGCGTCTTCGCCCGGGTGGCCGGCAGCGGCCATCCAGTTGGCGGACAGCTTGACATTGCCGAGGTCGCCCACGTTGGCCGAAGCCAGGTTGGTCAGCGCTTCACCCACCGCCATGCGGCCAGAGGCCGGCGCCGAGAACAGCGCCAGAGGCGTGCGCTCTCCCATCGCCATGGCTTCACCGCGATAGGTGTTGAATCCCATGGTGGTGACGGCCACGTCCGCCACCGGCACCTGCCAGCGGCCGACCATCTGGTCGCGTGCGGTCATGCCGCCCACGGTGCGGTCGCCGATGGTGATCAGGAACGACTTGTCGGCTACCGACGGCAGGCGCAGCACGCGATAGGCGGATTCGCGCAGATCAAACGCCGAGGCGTTGAACTGGCGTTGCGGCACGTCCACGCTCTTCACGTCGCGCGTCATGCGCGGCGGCTTGCCCAAGAGCACGTTGAGCGGCATGTCCACCGGGTTGTTGTCGAAGACGTCGTCGCGCACCTGCAGGTGGCCATCGTCGGTGGCCACTCCCAGCACCGCGAACGGGCAGCGCTCGCGCTCGCAAATGGCGGTAAAGGTGTCGAGGTCCTGCGGCAGGATGGCCAGCACGTAGCGCTCTTGCGACTCGTTCGACCAGATCTGCATCGGCGTCATGCCCTTCTCTTCGAGGTGCACCTTGCGCAGCTCGAAAATGGCACCACGGCCGGCGTCGTTCACCAGCTCCGGGAAGGCGTTGGACAGGCCACCGGCACCGACGTCGTGGATCGACACGATCGGGTTCTTGTCGCCGCGCTGCCAGCAGCGATCGATGACTTCCTGGCAGCGACGCTCGATTTCCGGGTTGCCGCGCTGCACCGAATCGAAATCCAGGTCTTCACTATTGGCACCGGTATCCATCGAGGAAGCAGCACCGCCGCCCAGGCCGATCAGCAGGCTCGGGCCACCCAGTTGGATCAGCAGAGCGCCTTCCGGGATGATGTTCTTGCGGATCTGCTGATGCTGGATATTACCCAGGCCGCCGGCGATCATGATCGGCTTGTGATAACCGCGCATCTCGCCTTCGAACAGCTCTTCGAAGGTACGGAAGTAGCCAGTCAGGTTCGGACGGCCGAATTCGTTGTTGAAGGCAGCGCCGCCGATCGGCCCGTCCAGCATGATCTGCAGCGCCGAGGCGATGCGACCCGGACGACCATACTCGGCCTGCTCCTCGCCATATACCTCCCACGGCTGTTTGTAGCCGGGGATGTTCAGGTTGGAAACGGTAAAGCCGGTCAGACCCGCCTTCGGGCGCGAGCCGCGACCGGTCGCGCCTTCGTCGCGGATCTCGCCGCCGTTGCCGGTCGACGCGCCGGGGAACGGCGAGATGGCAGTCGGATGGTTGTGCGTTTCCACCTTCATCAGGATATGCGTCTGTTCCGTGTGGAACGCGTACTGATGGCCGTCCGGCTGCGGATAAAGGCGCTCGATCTCGGCACCCTCGATCACCGAGGCGTTGTCGTTGTACGCCACCAGGGTGCCCTGCGGGTGCGCCTCGTGGGTATCGCGGATCATGCGGAACAGCGACTTCTGCTTCTCTTCGCCGTCGATGATGAACTGGGCGTTGAAGATTTTGTGACGGCAATGTTCCGAGTTGGCCTGAGCGAACATCATCAGCTCGACATCGGTCGGATTACGCCCCATGCGAGTGAAGTTCTCGACCAGGTAGTCGATTTCATCCGGCGACAGCGCCAGGCCTAGGTCGCCGTTGGCGGCCACCAGCGCATCGCGGCCACCGCCAAGGATGTCCACGGTGGTCAGCGGCTGCGGCTCCACGTGGGTGAACAGGCGATTGGCCTCGTCGAGCGAGGTCAGCACCGTTTCGGTCATGCGGTCGTGCAGCAGACCGACCAGCACACGGCGCTGATCGTCGGAAAGCGGCGCAGAAGGCAGGACATGGAAGGCCGTGCCGCGTTCGATGCGGTGAATACCCTCCAAGCCGCAATGCTGGGCAATATCGGTAGCCTTGGAAGCCCACGGTGACAGCGTTCCCAGGCGCGGGGTGACAAGGAACAGTTCGCCCGTGGGGGCAGTGGCGAGCGGCGGCTCGCCATAGGTCATCAGCTTGGCCAGAACCGCTTGCTCTTCTTCAGAGAGCGCCCGATCGCTTTCGACAAAATGCCAGAACTCGGCATTGAGCGTGAGCGGAGGCAAACCAGCCTCGCGCGCAGCGGTCAGGAGTTTGTCCAAACGGAACTGGGACAGGGCAACACCGCCCCGCAGCTTGAGAATGTGCGACATTCGACACCCGCGACAAGTATCAGGAAAGCGCGTAATAATACAGGAAAAACCCTTGGAACTTAAGGCCGGCAGCCGTTATGCCTGGCAAAATTTCCATTTACCCACCCATAACAAACCCACGTGCCGTCAAGGAGCACCCCAAAATGAAAAAGGTCGAGGCCATTATCAAACCGTTCAAGCTGGACGAAGTGCGCGAAGCTCTGTCGGAAATCGGCGTCACCGGATTGACCGTCACCGAGGTCAAAGGCTTCGGGCGCCAGAAAGGGCACACCGAGCTCTACCGCGGCGCCGAATACGTGGTGGACTTCCTGCCCAAGGTCAAACTCGAGGTCGTCATCGCCGACGATCTGGTCGACCGCGCCATCGAGGTCATCATCAATGCCGCCCGCACCGGCAAGATCGGAGATGGCAAAATCTTCGTCTCCCCGGTCGAACAGGTCATCCGCATCCGCACGGGCGAAACCAACGAAGACGCCGTCTAAGCCCAGCGAAAGCGGGGAAAACCCCCGCTTTATCCCTTTTAATTCAACTGCTTGCCAAGCAACCCGTCGCACAGGCCGATTACAGCAAGCTTAACGAAACCAGCTCGTCCCCTTTCCACCACAGCGCCTCTTTTGCACTGCACATAAACTCATTTTCCCGCTCGCAATCGCGCCCACTCCTGATAGAATGACGCGCCTCCCGGGACTCCCTCCGGGCCCCTGTCGCCTCTGGCACAGAGTTTAGCGGCACCGTTTACGCTGACCCGACTTAAACCGACATATAAAAACGACTGATGACCACTCGACTGATGCCCTTGCTGTGGGGATTCTTGCTGTGCCTGCTCAGTAGCGTTGGCCTGGCCGCCACGCCGGACAACAAGCTGACCATCCTTACCTATCACGAAATCGCCGACAAACAAGACGCTCTCGAGCCAGCCTTTGCCGTCGCGCCGACCAATTTCGTGCGCCAGATGGATTGGCTGAAGAACAATGGCTACCACTTCGTCAGCATGGACGACGTGCTGGCCGACCGCAGCGGCAAGAAGCCGCTGCCGGAAAAAGCCGTGTTGCTGACCTTCGACGACGGTTACCGCTCGATGTACGCCAATGCCTTCCCGGTTCTGAAGATGTTCAAGGCACCGGCCGTGGTCGCGCTCATCGGCAACTGGCTCGACACCAACGGCACCGTGCGATTCGAAGGCAAGCCCGTTCCGCGCAACGTCATGCTGATGTGGGACGACGTGCGCGCCATGACGCAAAGCGGCCTGGTGGAAATCGCCAATCACACCTACAACATGCACGAGGGCATTCTGGCCAACCCACAAGGCAATATGCAGCCGGCTGCCACGGCACGCCGCTACCTGCCCGAGCTCAAGCGCTACGAAGACGAAACCAGCTACCGCAAGCGTATCTACGCCGACCTGAAGCGCAATAGCGACCTGCTGCGCAAGCAGACCGGCAAGGCGCCGCGCATCATGATCTGGCCGTACGGCCGCTACAACAGCACGTCCAGCGACGTGGCCCGCCAGCTCGGCATGCCGATCGGCATGACGCTGGACGACGGTGCCAACAACGAACAAACGCCGCTGCACGCACTGCGTCGCGTCCTGATCGAGGGCAATATCACGCTCGACGCATTCCGCAAGGAACTTGCCATCCGCGAAGCCAACATCTCCGACAACGATCGTCCGGGCAAGATCATGCACGTCGATCTGGACTACATCTACGACCCGGATCCGGCGCAGCAGGAGCACAACCTGGGCCGCTTGCTCGACCGCATCGTCGCCATGGGCGTAAATACCGTCTACCTGCAAGCCTACGCCGACCCGGACGGCAACGGCGCCGCCGACGCGGTGTACTTCCCGAACCGCCACCTGCCGATGCGCGCCGATCTGTTCAACCGCGTCGCCTGGCAGATTCGTACTCGCACAAAGGTGAAACGCCTGTACGCCTGGATGCCGATGCTGGCCTTCGAACTGCCGAAAACCGAGCCTGCAGCGAACGACAAGGTCGTCACCCTTCCCAACAAGGCCAACCACCTCGTCATGGGCTATCCGCGCCTGTCGCCGTTCTCGCCGCGCGCGCGCCAGGTCATCCGAGATATCTACCAGGACCTCGCCCGTTCCACACCGTTCGAGGGCTTGCTGTTCCACGACGATGTCACGCTGTCCGATTATGAAGACGCCAGCCCGATGGCACTGAAGACTTACAAGGAATGGGGCCTGCCGACCTCGCTGGAAGACATCCGTGCCAACGACGATCTGCTGGGGCGCTGGACCATCCTCAAGATCAACACCCTCGACAATTTCGCCATGGAACTGGCCGACGTCGTGCGCCAGGAACAGCCGGGATTGAAGACGGCCCGCAATCTCTACGCCACCGTAGCGCTCAATCCGCGCTCCGAAGTGTGGTACTCGCAATCGCTCGACAACTCGCTCGCCAACTACGACTTCACCGCCATCATGGCTATGCCGTACATGGAAAACGCCGCCGATCCGATGGCTTTCCTGCACGAAATAGTCGATAAAGTGAAGGAGCACCCGGATGCCATGGACAAGGTGGTATTCGAACTGCAGGCCATCGACTGGCGTAGCAACAAACCGGTGCCGAGCCAGGAAATGGCAGACACCATCCGAACCCTGTATGGTTGGGGTGTACGCCATGTCGGTTACTACCCTGACAACCTGCATCGCGATCATCCGGATCCAGCCGTGCTCAAGCCGGTTCTGGACAGCAAGCCGAACGCACCGGACATCCACTAGGCAGACTGATGGTTATTGCATTACTGAAAACACTATGGCAGGGACTGCTGGGTTTCGTGTTCTACTACCCGCTGTTCATGTCCTATTTGTGGATGATCGGCGCCGCACTGTTTTACTGGCGCCATGAACGCAAGGACGGTCCGTACACCCAGCCCACCCCCTTGCCGGACACGCCGCCGGTCAGCATCCTTATCCCCTGTTTCAATGAGGGGGATAACGCAGAGGAAACCATCAGCCACGCCCTGGCGACCGACTATCCCGACTTCGAGGTGATCGCCATCAACGATGGCAGCAAGGACAACACCGCTGAAGTACTGGACCGCCTGGCCGCCAAATACGACCACCTGCGCGTGGTGCACCTGGCGCAGAACCAGGGCAAGGCCATGGCACTGCAGGCGGGCAGCCTGCTCGCCAAGAATGAAATCCTGATCTGCATCGACGGCGACGCCCTCCTCGACCGCAATGCTGCGCACTGGATGGTGCGCCATTTCGTGCAGGACCCGGAAGTCGCTGCCGTTACCGGCAACCCTCGCATTCGCAATCGTTCCACGCTACTGGGACGAGTACAGGTTGGCGAGTTCTCCTCCATCGTCGGCATGATCAAGCGCGCCCAACGCAGTTTCGGCCGTCTGTTCACCGTGTCCGGCGTGATCACGGCCTTCCGCAAGTCGGCCGTGCACCAGGTGGGCTACTGGAGCGCGGACATGCTGACCGAGGACATCGACATTACCTGGAAGCTGCAGCGGGACGGCTGGGACGTGCGCTTCGAGCCCAATGCCCTGGTGTGGATCCTGATGCCGGAAACACTGAAGGGCCTCTGGAAACAGCGCCTGCGCTGGGCCATGGGCGGCGCCCAGGTCCTGCTGAAGAACCTCGATGTCATTCGCCACCCGAGCCAGAACTATTTGTGGCCATTGATGCTCGAACTATGCCTGAGCCTGTTCTGGTCCTACGTGATGCTGCTTCTGGTGATCATCTGGGCCGCTGGTTTGTTGCTGCCGACCGGCTGGCTGCCCCATGTTGGATCACCGCTGATTCCTCAATGGAGCGGTGTGATCCTGGGGGCCACCTGTCTGTTGCAATTTGCCGTCAGTAAGTGGCTTGATAGCCACTACGACAGAGGGTTGGGACGCAACTACTACTGGATGATCTGGTATCCTTTGGTGTTCTGGATCATTAACATTGGTTCAACCATTGTTGCCTTCCCCAAGGTACTGCTGCGTGGTGAAGGTAAACGTGCCCGGTGGGTAAGCCCGGACCGCGGCATTCGCGCCTGATCGAATCGAAAAGAGGATTCTCCATGCCTGACAACCTGATAATCAACGCCCGTCATCACCTGCGCTGGCATCAGCGCTTGCTGTCCAATGCTTCCACCGCGGTGGCATGGGCAGGCTGGCTGTACCTGTGGCGCCCCATCGTCAATGGCGCCAACTGGCTCACCAGCTGGGGTGCCAGCTACCAGCAACTGCTGGCCAAGACGCTGAGCACCGGGTCGTCGGGTTCGCTGGAGAATTCGGTCGTGGCACTGCTGGGCACCTCCGGCACCCTGCTGCTGTGGTCGCAGCTGCCATCCCGCAAGCCGAAAGCCACTGCCCATCAGCAGGAAACGCTGGAAAGCTACGCCAACCACTTCGGCATGGGCGAGCAGCAGATTCTGGCCGGTCGCGCCGCCTCGGTCTGCGTGGTACACCACGATAGCCATGGCAAGATCATCGGCATCGAGCCGAAAGCCTAAGCCAGACGGCTGAAAATGAAATGGGTCGCTGATGCGACCCATTTTTTTGTCCAACCCAACTCGTTGCCCGCTACCGACAAACCTGCACCTGGCCCCTCGTTCAGGCTGCACCCGCCCGTAGCGCCCTGTTCTCAAAACCAGGCAGCATCGCCCACCCCGCCGGCTACGCCCGTCGCGCCATAGCACAAAGAAAACGGGCCGCTCTTGCGACCCGTCTTCTTCAACCGAAACGGCCGAACCGGATTATTTCCAGAACTTCCACCACGGCATTTCTTCCGTCTGCCAGCCTTTGGCGAGGTACTGGCTCTTGGGATAGTTGAGTTCCAGCACGCGCCGGGCATCGTCACGCAGTTGCGGCATGCCCAATTTGTCGTAGGCCGTTACGGTCAGCGCCAGGGCCTCTTCCAGATAACCGGTGTTGGCGTATTCTTTTACCACGTTCTGCGCACGGCCGGCTGCGGCGAGGTAAGCGCCACGCTTCATGTAATAGCGAGCCACGTGCATTTCGTGCCCACCCAGCGCCTTGATCAGCTTGTTCATCTTCTCGGCAGCGTCGGCCGAGTACTGGCTGTTGGGGAAGCGGCTGGTCAGCTCGCGGAACGCCAGAAACGCTTCGCGCGTCGCGCGCGGATCGCGCTCGCTCATGTCCTGGCCTGCCCACTTGGCCAGCAGACCGGAATCATCGTTGTAATACACCAGACCCTTCAGGTAGAGCACATAGTCGAGGTTAGGGTGTGTCGGGTGCAGCTTGATGAAACGGTCGGCCGCGGCAATGGCCAGTTCCGGCTCATTGTCCTTGTAATGGGTGTACGCCAGGTCCATTTCCGACTGCTGGGCATAACGTCCGTAAGGGAAACGGGCCTCTAGCGTTTCGTAGAGTTTGACAGCACGGGTATAATTACCGCTGTTCAACTCGTCCCTTGCCTCGGCGTAGAGTTTTTCAACGGTCCAACTGCGTGTTTCATCATACGGCTCATTGGAAGCACACCCGGCGAGGCTAAGCGCCACCAACATTGCTGCAACGTATCTTTTCATGACCGATCCTTACTTTGACTCCGAGGATTATAGCGATATCTCTGAAAACGAGGTATCCGCGACGCAACAGTTCGACGTTCCCCTGTCTCTGGCAGGCGAGCGGCTCGACGCGGCGCTGGCTAAACTCCTCCCGGATTACTCGCGTAGCCGCCTGACCCAGTGGGTCAAGGATGGTCACGTCTTGCTGGACGGCAAGCCTGCCGCCCCCAAAACCAAACTGCTGGGCGGCGAGCACATCGAGGTTGCCGTCCAGCAAACCGAAGAACAGCTCGCCTACCATCCGGAAGCGATTGAACTGCCCATCGTCTACGAAGACGATCACATCATCATCATCAACAAGCCTGCCGGCCTGGTGGTGCACCCGGCGGCCGGCAACTGGACCGGTACGCTGCTCAACGGTCTGCTGCATCACTGCCCTGCCCTGACCCACGTGCCGCGCGCCGGCATCGTGCACCGGCTCGACAAGGAAACCAGCGGCCTGATGGTGGTGGCCAAGACCATCCCGGCGCAGACCGAGCTGGTACGCCAGATGCAGGCGCGCAGCGTCAAACGCATCTACCGGGCTATCGCGGACGGCGTGGTGCCGTTCGACGGCAAGATCGAGACCCTGATCGGGCGCGATCCGCACAACCGCATGCGCATGGCCGTGGTGAAATTCGGCGGTAAGCAGGCGATCACCCACGTGCGCGTGCTGGCCACTTTCCCCAGTCACTCGTATATCGAGTGCCGTCTGGAAACCGGCCGCACGCACCAGATTCGCGTGCACATGCGCGAAGCACGCCACCCGCTGGCCGGCGACCCGCTCTACGGCAACCCGCGCCACACCATGCCGGACGAGATCGAAGAGGCCGTCAAGGCGCTGGGCCGCCAGGCGCTGCACGCCTACAGCCTGACCCTGACCCATCCCGCTACCGGCAAGGAGATGACCTGGAAGGCCAAGCTGCCGGATGACATGAAGCATCTGCTCGCGGTACTGGGCGGCGAAGGCCAGCCCCAGGAAATGGCCGAGCACGACAACCTCGACGAGGACGACGAGGACTGGGACGACGGAGACTACGATGTCGAGGTGCTCTATGTTCGCGACTAACCCCGACTGGCTGACGGCCGACTGGCCGGCACCGGCCAAGGTCAAGACCCTGATCACCACCCGCAAGGGCGGCGTCAGCGAAGCGCCCTATGACAGCTTCAACCTCGGCGCCCACGTCGGCGACCTGCCCGAGCATGTTTCCCTCAACCGCGAGACGCTGCGCCGCTTCGTGCCGGAGGAGCCGGCCTGGCTCAACCAGGTGCACGGCACGCGCGTGGTTAACGCCGCCGACGTCACCGAAACTCCGCCCGAGGCCGATGCCAGCGTGAGCCGCACCCCAGATGCGGTATGCGTGATCATGACCGCGGACTGCCTGCCGGTACTGCTTACCAGCCGTGACGGCAGCGTGGTCGGTGCCGCCCATGCCGGCTGGCGCGGGCTGTGCGACGGCGTGATCGAGGCCACGGTGAGCGCAATGAACGAGCAGGCGGCCAACCTCATGGCCTGGCTCGGCCCGGCCATCGGGCCGGATGCCTTCGAAGTCGGCGCCGAGGTACGTGCTGCCTTCATGGCGCACGATCCGGCCGCCGCCCAAGCCTTCACCGACATCGGCGAGGGCAAGTTCCTGGCCGACATCTACACGCTGGCACGACAGCGGCTGGCGGCACTCGGCATCAGCGAGGTTTACGGCGGCGACTTCTGCACCGTGATCGATCGCGAGCGCTTCTTCTCCTACCGCCGCGACCGCACCACCGGGCGCATGGCGAGCCTGATCTGGATCGAACCCTGAGCAGCGGGTTTGGCCACGACACGAACCGCCCACCGTGGCGGTTTTTTCATGCCTGCGGCGTAGCATCGCCGCCACACGCCATGCCCACACCATCTGGTGTTGTTTTGTTGCCAGCGAACCATTCCTTGTAATACGGGGCTTGTAGCCTGCCGCACCGCAATAGCGCGGCAAGCACCGAAAACGGGAAGTGGCCCGCAAAGCCAATAACCACGCGGATTTCCGTTTTCCAGCGCGCTGTCAAGACTTGTTCTGCCGCTCACTCACCACTAGAATTTGGGCCTGTTCCGCAGTAAAACAATATATATAGTGTTTGCCCACAGCTAACACACAGCTTTTCAACAGACTTGTCCACAGCGGTTTCGTCCCGCTGACAATCCACCACCCAAAGCAAGAGGGCCCCATGCAACTGACCACCTTTGAAGGGCAAACTGCCGCCGAGCTCGGCCGAGCCGCCGCACCGCAAGCCGACTTCAGCCAGTACAAGACCATCCGCCGCAATGGCGCCGTCGTACCGTTCGAACCGGTCAAGATTTCCATCGCCATGACCAAGGCCTTCCTGGCGATCATGGGGCACCAGGGCGCGACCTCCGCCAGCATCCGCGACAAGGTCGCCCAACTGACCGAGATGGTGGTGAGTGCGCTGATGCGCCGCAAGCCGGAAGGCGGCGCCATCCACATCGAAGACATCCAGGACCAGGTGGAGCTGTCGCTGATGCGCGCCGGCGAGCACGACGTGGCCCGCGCCTACGTGCTGTACCGTGAAGAGCGCTCGCGCGAGCGCGCCGCCCGTGGCGAAGCCCTGACCCAGATCACCATCAACGTGGTGCGCAAGAACGGCGCCAAGCTGCCGCTCGACATCGCCAAGCTGCGCGCCACCATCGAATCGGCCTGCGTGGGCCTGGCCGAAACCGACGTCGACGCCATCCTCACCGAAACGCTGAAGAACATCTACGACGGCGTCAGCGAAGAAGAAGTCAACAAGTCCGCCATCCTGGCCGCGCGCGCCATGATCGAGCAGGACCCGGCCTACGACTATGTCACCGCCCGCCTGCTGCTCAACAACATCCGCCTGGAAATCCTCGGCGAAGCCGTCAGCCAGGAAGAAATGGGCGAGTGCTACGTCAGCTACTTCCCGCAGGCCATCAAGAAGGGCATCGCCGCCGAACTCTTGGACGAGCGTCTGGGCGAGTACGACCTGAAAAAACTGGGCGCCGCACTCGACGCCAGCCGCGACCTGCAATTCGGCTACCTCGGCCTGCAGACCCTGTACGACCGCTACTTCCTGCACGTGAACGGCACCCGCATCGAGATGCCGCAGGCGTTCTACATGCGCGTCGCCATGGGTCTGGCTCTGAACGAGGTGGAGCGCGAAGCGCGCGCCATCGAGTTCTACAACGTGCTGTCGAGCTTCGACTTCATGTCGTCCACCCCGACGCTGTTCAACTCCGGCACGCGCCGCAGCCAGCTCTCCAGCTGCTACCTGACCACCATCGCGGACGACCTCGACGGCATCTACGAAGGCATCAAGGAAAACGCCCTGCTCTCCAAGTTTGCCGGCGGCCTGGGCAACGACTGGACCCCGGTGCGCGCCATGGGCTCGCACATCAAGGGCACCAACGGCAAGTCGCAAGGCGTGGTGCCGTTCCTGAAGGTGGTCAACGACACCGCCGTGGCGGTCAACCAAGGCGGCAAGCGCAAGGGCGCGGTATGCGCCTACCTGGAAACCTGGCACCTCGATATCGAGGAATTCGTCGAGCTGCGCAAGAACACCGGTGACGACCGCCGCCGCACCCACGACATGAACACCGCCAACTGGATTCCGGACCTGTTCATGAAGCGCGTGATGGACGGCGCCGAGTGGACGCTGCTGTCGCCGTCCGAGTGCCCGGACCTGCACGATCTGGTCGGCGCTGCCTTCGAGAAGCGCTACCAGGAATACGAAGCCATGGCCGCCCGCGGCGAGATCAAGGTGTCCAAGCGCATCCCGGCCCTGAGCCTGTGGCGCAAGATGCTGACCATGCTGTTTGAAACCGGCCACCCGTGGATCACCTTCAAGGATCCGTGCAACATCCGCAGCCCGCAAGGCCACATGGGCGTGGTTCACAGCTCCAACCTGTGCACCGAGATCACGCTCAACACCAACGACGACGAAATCGCCGTGTGCAACCTGGGCTCGGTCAACCTGGCCCGCCACATGCAGGCCGACGGCACGCTCGACGGCGCCAAGCTGCAGCGCACCATCCGCATCGCCATGCGCATGCTGGACAACGTCATCGACATCAACTTCTACCCGGTGAAGAAGGCGCGCAACTCCAACCTGAAGCACCGTCCGGTCGGCATGGGCATCATGGGCTTCCAGGACTGCCTGCACATGAAGCGCATTCCGTACGCCTCGCAGGAAGCGGTCGAGTTCGCCGATGAATCGATGGAACTGGTGGCGTACCACGCCTACTGGGCGTCGAGCGAACTGGCCCAGGAACGCGGCCGTTACCCGTCGTACAAGGGCAGCCTGTGGGATCGCGGCGTGCTGCCGCACGACAGCATCAACCTGCTGGCGGCCGAACGCGGCGGCTACCTCGACGTGGACCGCACCGAGCGCCTGGACTGGAACAAGCTGCGCGAGCGCATCAAGGAACACGGCATGCGCAACTCGAACTGCCTGGCCATCGCCCCGACCGCGACCATCGCCAACATCATCGGCGTGTCCGCCTCGATCGAGCCGACCTACCAGAACCTGTTCGTGAAATCCAACCTGTCGGGCGAATTCACCGTCACCAACGAACACCTGGTGCGCGACCTGAAGAAGCTCGGCCTGTGGGACGAAGTGATGGTCTCTGACCTGAAATACTTCGACGGCAGCCTGGGCCGCATCGACCGCATCCCGGCCGAGCTCAAGGCGATCTACGCCACCGCCTTCGAGATGGACCCGAAATGGCTGGTGGACGCCGCCAGCCGCCGCCAGAAGTGGATCGACCAGGCGCAGTCGCTGAACCTCTACATGGCTGGCGCCTCGGGCAAGAAGCTGGACGAGCTGTACAAGTACGCCTGGGTACGCGGCCTGAAGACCACCTACTACCTGCGCACCCTGGCGGCCACCAGCGCCGAGAAGTCGACCGGTCGCGGCGGCGAGCTGAACGCGGTATCGGCCACCACCCCGGCCGTGAGCGCCGCGCCGGAAGTGGACAACACCCCGGCCACCGACGCCAAGTTCTGCTCGATCGACAACCCCGACTGCGAGGCTTGCCAATAAGGCAAGCGGAACCATCGGCGGTTGATGCGAAGCAACAACCCGGATGCGATGCACCGCCTTGCGCGGTGAATCGCCAGGCCCGCAGAACATGCGAGGCTTGCCAATAATGTAGAAGTGGAGCGGAAGCCCCTGACCGAGCAAGGCAAGCGTAGCGTTGCGAAGGAATGGAGCGTTCCGCCAAGGTTGGCCGAAGCGAAGCCCGCTTCGGCCAACCCCTCATCCCCAAGCCGGTTCCCCGAGCCGGCTTCAGGATGAGCCGAACCCGGTAGCCGTCCGGCCAGTCAAAACCCCATGCGACCTCACGTCGCCGAGGAGATTGTCATGCGCCGTTTACTGCTGCTGTGTGTCATCGTCCTGCTCGCCGGCTGCACCACCATGGCCGACCAATTGCACGGCTCGCTGAAGCCGCCGCCGGGCCAGGGTTACGCGATCTTTTCGATGACGGTGCGCACCTTCACGCCGGACAGCGCCAGCGCCAACCTCAACTGGCGCGGTCTGGACAACAGCCGGCACGGCACGGTCTGGGCCAGCTTCAACACCGACACCGTGTTCGGCGAAGAAGGCATGAGCCCGGCGGAAGGCAAGCTGCAACTGGTGGCGCTGCCGCCGGGGCGCTACGAACTGCAGGACGCCTGGGGCCAGTGGAGCGACGACGACTTGTGGTGGTCTTCTTACCACCGCGTCACACACTTTGCGCTGAACAAGCCGTTCGACATCCGCGAGGGCGAAACGGTCTACCTCGGCGAAGTGTGGTTCGACCTCAACTACCGTCCCGAAGTGGAACTGCGCGATGCGCAGCGCCGCGACTTCGGCCACATGCGCCGAGTGTGGAAGGTGAACGACTTGTCGTCGATCGCGATCCGCCCGCTCACCGGCCGGGTGAACGGCGGCTACTGAAACGGACCGACAGGCAAGCGCCGGCCGCAAGACGGGCGAAACACCGCGTCGCCGGTCGACCGGGCGGCAATCGGCAGGGCCCGCCCCCTGCCCCATTCTCAAGCCGGCTCCGCCGAGCCGGTTTCGGAATGGCATTGAAACATCGGGCTTCGGCCAACCTTTGAAGGTTGGCCGAAGCCCATCGAAACACTTTAGAAAGAATAACCAGGAGTATCCGCATGCTGAGCTTTGAAGACCCGATCACCCCCGTTACCGCCGCCAACAACTCGATGGACGCCCACGGCACCGGCCGCGTCAACGCCAGCGACAAGCGCGTCATCAACGGCCAGACCGACGTCAACCAGCTCGTCCCGTTCAAGTACAAGTGGGCTTGGGAAAAATACCTGGCGCAGTGCGCCAACCACTGGATGCCGCAAGAAGTGAACATGCAGCGCGACATCGAACAGTGGAAAACCGGCCAGCTTTCCGAAGACGAAATGCGCCTCGTCAAGCGCAACCTCGGCTTCTTCGTCACCGCCGACAGCCTCGCCGCCAACAACATCGTGCTCGGCACCTACCGCCAGATCACCGCGCCGGAATGCCGTCAGTTCCTGCTGCGCCAGGCCTTCGACGAAGCCATCCACACCCACGCCTACCAGTACATCGTCGAATCGCTCGGCCTCGACGAAGGCGAAGTGTTCAATGCCTACCACGAGATCAAATCCATCCGTGACAAGGACGAGTTCCTGATCCCGTTCATCGACACCCTGTGCAACCCGGAATTCAAGACCGGCACCACCGAAACCGACCAGCAGCTGCTCAAGTCGCTGATCGTGTTCGCCTGCATCATGGAAGGCCTGTTCTTCTATGTCGGCTTCGTGCAGATCCTGGCGCTGGGCCGCCAGAACAAGATGACCGGCGCCGCCGAGCAGTACCAGTACATCCTGCGCGACGAGTCCATGCACTGCAATTTCGGCATCGACCTGATCAACACCGTGAAGCAGGAAAACCCGCAGCTCTGGACCGAAGAATTCAAGGCCGAGATCACCGGCCTGTTCAAGCACGCGGTGGAACTGGAATACGCCTACGCCGAAGACACCATGCCGCGCGGCGTGCTGGGCCTCAACGCCGCCATGTTCAAGGAATACCTGCGCTTCATCGCCAACCGCCGCATGCAGCAGATCGGCCTGGAGCCGATGTTCCCGGGCGTGACCAACCCGTTCCCGTGGATGTCCGAGATGATCGACTTGAAGAAAGAGAAGAATTTTTTTGAGACGAGAGTTACGGAGTATCAGACCGGCGGGGCACTGAGCTGGGATTGATTTTTTGACAAAATTGGGCAGGAAACTGCCCTCTTTTTTCATTGCGAATAATGTCATATAGATAACTTATTTGGATTTTTATGGATACCAAATATAGACTACCGAAAGAGCAACTGGACGCCGCACAAATTACGGAAGAATGCCTCCAAGAAATACAAGAGCACTACCGCCTCAATCGAGAGGCTTTTGAAGTAACTGGCAACCTAGTAGTCTCCACAATTAGAAATTGTAGACATGTCCACTCGCTAAAATACAGAATAAAAAGCGAAGCCAGTTTGATAGAAAAGATATTCAGAAAGTCATCCAACGCCGAATGGCGTGAAAAAAACGGCCCAATCACCGCAAGAAACTACCAAGAAAAAATTACGGATATCATTGGCGTTAGAGCAATACATCTATTCAAGAATGACTGGCAAGGAATTGATGATTTTGTCAAAAACAAATGGTCAATTAAAGAAGGACCAGTGGCAAAAATTCGCGACGGCGATGATCAGAATTTATATCAAGAGAGAGAATGCACTATTGAACCACACCGTGCAGGGTACAGATCCGTTCATTACATAATTGAGAGCAAGCCTTTTTTAGATTTACATTACGTTGAAATACAAGCACGAACAATCTTTGAGGAAGGCTGGAGCGAAATTGACCATAAGATAAGATACAAACAGAGCCCCCCTGACGTGATTGAAGAATATTTACTTTTATTCAACAGGACAGCAGGCCAAGCTGACGAGATGGGATCCCACATACAAAGACTCAATCTCGCCCTCATTGAGCACAGCACAAAGCATGTAGAACAGCAGGAAAAAATTCAAAACCTCCTCGATAGAGTCAATTTACTTAGCGGCGACGCACAAACAAAGGATCAGCTAATATCAGAATTAAAGCTCCAACTTGATCACAAAATCATACAGCAATCGCTACTGGAAAATAATTTCACGAACAATCATTTAGAACAAATCAACATTCATGAGGAATATTTACGCGCCAAAGCAAAATTGCAAAGATCAAATTACTGGACCAAGAGAAAATAAAGACACTCCAGCTCTATTTAAAAACTTACCCTCAAACAATGAAAGCATTAAACATAAAAAAGAGCCGCATTGCGGCTCTTTTTTGGCTCATACCCACACCAGTACCACGTAAATTTGTTGCGGCTCACAAAAAACCATACGCTTAAGAATGGTGTCAAGGCTGTTGCTAACCCACCTTCAAGCGGTAATGCTCCATTTGATTTTGAACTAGCCCCTCTAGGCTGCCGTTCATTTCACCAAGTGCCAACCAGATATTAACTGCATCGACGATTTGCACCTGAAAATACAAATCGCCAATCACTTCAAACATCTTGCCACCAGGAAACTCAACCGCCAGGAATCCCTGAGCAGCTCTCTCCGCATCAACAGGCGCAAAAACTCTAGCCCCCGTTCTAGTGTCGAGGCACTCGACCGGCCCAGCCGGCATAAATTGTGGTAGCTTTTTCAGATAGTCGACGATTGATTGGGAACGGCTCATGAGGTACCTCACCTTGTGGTCTTTAACTAATTTATCGTAATGTACCATCCACACACTTGCACAACGAATCAGCTCCACCTCACAGCAAAGCAGAATGATTCTGGATGAAATGAAGCCCAACGAGTCGGGGTTCTAGGCACGACAATCAGATAAAAAGCCCAGCGTTGCCGGGCCTGTTCATTTCTGTGACCTACCTTATTTAGCCAGCTTGGTTTCCAGCACGTTCTTCTTGCCTTCCTCGTCGCTCACCAGCTTCAGGTTGGCGCCGCCCACGAACACACCCATGCGGATGTATTGCTCGATGAAGTAGTTCTGACCGCCATTGGTAATCAGGTCGAGGCTGTTGTCGCTGAATTCGGACTCGGTGCTGACGGTTTGTTTGCCGGGAGCCACCTGACGGTAGAAATAGACTTTGTTGGCGGTTTCGCCGAGGCGTTCGCCGTTGAGGTGCAGGTCTTTCTTCAGCGCCTGGCCAACAAAGCTGTTGCGGTAGATATAGATGCCCGACTTGTCGGCGGGCGGTGCCGCAAAGGTCTTGAGCTGGGCATCGGCTTTCGGGTCACCCATCGGGACCGAAGCGCAGCCGGTAAACAGTACGGAAGCGGCCAGCAGGCCGGCAAGCAAGCTTTTCTTCATGAGGTTTCTCTTGTGTAGGGCCAGTTTTCCCCAGCTACGGCTGGGCTGGCATGCGGCATTGCCATTGTCATGATGGGTGGCGACGAAATTGTATGGGAATACGCCGGAAATGGATATAACTCCAATGGCATTTTCGGCAGGCGAACAGTGTGAGAGCCGCCCTGGTTGCCGCTGCGGCATTGCCGATGCCCCGGTTTCCCTGCCTCTTGATTTCACGCCGATGCGGGCTCCTGTGGGGCCGTCGATTCGGCCGGGCTGCAAAACCGGGCTGGCCCGTGTCGTGCTATAGTGTCGCCCCACCCCCGTCACCCACGATTTGCCCGATGAACGCTCTCCCCCGCCTGGCCTGCTGGCTGCTGCCAGCCTTGCTGTGCGCCTGCCAGCAGGAGCCGCTGCACGGCCGTTTTCATTGCCCGGATCAAACGCAGTTCAGCTACAACCGCCAGACGCAGACGGTGGAGCTGAGCCGGGCCGGCACCCGCTACCAGGGTTTCATGGACGAGAAGCGGCAGATGGTGTGGCCGAAGAACGAGGGCGATCGCAGCCTGCCGGATACCTTCGCGCTGTCGCGCAAGGTGGCCGGGCAGCTGATGCTGTACGGCGGGTTTGCCGGCAAGGGGCTGACCTGCCAGAGCGATGGCGGCAAGGCCGCGCCGTAAGCACCACGATTTAGAAGCTTTCCATGCGTATTCAGGATCTCCAGCACTCTCTCGCCGCGATCGGCGCCCTTCCCTGCCACATCGGGCGCATCCAACGCGCCTGGCTCAAGGGGCAGCCGCTGGATGCCGGCACCCGTCGCCAGAAGAGCGAGGATTATTTTCCGCTCTCGGTGCGCAACGGCTTGCCGCCGATAGCGGCACAGGTGGAGGGGCTGGCGCGCATCCAGTCGCAGCACCCGGCAGCGGACGGGTCGTTGCGGCTGCTGGTTCAGCTTAACGACGGCCAGATGGTGGAGAGCGTACTGTTGCCGCGCGACGGGCTGTGCGTGTCGAGCCAGGTGGGCTGCGCGGTGGGCTGTACCTTCTGCATGACCGGCAAGAGCGGCCTGCTGCGTCAGCTCGGCAGCGCCGAGATTGCGGCGCAGGTGGCGCTGGCGCGGCGCATTCGGCCGGTGAAGAAGGTGGTGTTCATGGGCATGGGCGAGCCGGCGCACAACCTGGACAACGTGCTCGACGCCATCGACCTGCTGGGCAGCGACGGCCATATCGGCCACAAGAACCTGGTGCTGTCCACGGTGGGCGATCCGCGCGTGTTCGAGCGGCTGCCGCAGCAGCACGTCAAGCCGGCGCTGGCCTTGTCGCTGCACACCACCCGCGCCGAGCTGCGCGCCCAGTTGCTGCCGCGCGCGCCGCGCTACGACCCGGCCGAGCTGGTGGCGCTGGGCGAGGACTACGCCCGCCGCGTGGGCTACCCGATCCAGTACCAGTGGACGTTGCTGGCCGGTGTCAACGATACGCAGGAAGAAATGGACGCCGCGGTGCGGCTGCTGAAGGGCAAGTACGGCGTGCTGAACATCATTCCGTACAACAGCGTGGAGGGCGACCACTATCAGCGCCCGTCCGCCGAGCGCATCCACCTGATGAAGCGCTACCTGCACGACCACGGCGTGCTGACCAAGGTGCGCGATTCCGCCGGGCAGGATATCGACGGCGGCTGCGGGCAACTGCGCGCGCGCGCCGCGGAGCTGATCGACCACAGCCGTTTGTTGCGGCGGACGAACGCGACGAAGGCAACCCCGCAAGCGTGAGCGTTACTGCTCGCGCCCTTGCCGCGCGGCGTTCAAGAAGCCCGGTCCGGTGACCGGGCTTTTTGTTTGCCTGATGCCACCCACCCTTTCGTGACAGGCCGCGCGGGCGGCCGTCAGGCGGCGATCTCGATGCGGGAAGCCCCCAGCCCGCTCGCCTTGCGGATGACGATCTGCACCGCGATGCGCTCCTGCATGCCAGCCACGTGGCTGATCACCCCGATGGACTTGCCGCTGGAGTTGATGGCGTCCAGCGCATCCAGCGCCACTTCCAGCGTTTCACCGTCCAGCGTGCCGAAGCCTTCGTCGAGGAACAGCGAGTCGATCGAGGTCTTGTGGCTGACCAGGTCGGACAACGCCAAGGCGAGCGCCAGGCTGACCAGGAAACTCTCGCCGCCCGACAGCGTACGGGTGTCGCGCGTGACGTCGGCCTGCCAGGTATCGACGATTTCCAGCTCCAGTTCACCGGTCGGCTTGCGCTGCAGCAGATAGCGGCCGTGCAGCCGTTCGAGATGGCGGTTGGCCAGGTGCATCAGGTGGTCCAGCGTCAGCCCTTGGGCAAATTTGCGGAATTTGTCGCCCTCTTTCGAGCCGATGAGGCTGTTGAGCCGCTGCCAGATGTCCACGTCGGCCGCCTGCTGCTCGATCTGCTGGAACAGCGCCTGCTGGCCTTGCCGGCGCAGGGCGTCGTCGTTGAGCAGCGCCTGCAGGGCGCCTTGCTGGCTGGAGAGGGCCTGCCGCTGCGCGTCGAGCGTGGCGAGGGCGGCGTCCAGTTCCGCCAGGGCGAGCGGGGTGCGGGCCTGCTGTTGCAGGGCAAGCAAGGTCGCGGTGGCGGTGTGGAGCACGGCCTGGCGATGTTCCACCGCTTGCTGAAGTTGCTGGCGCAGGGTTTGCAGCCGCTGGCGTTCTTCGCCCGGCAGCAGGGCTTGCCGGAAGGCGTCGCCATCGGCAAACGGGCTGGCCGCCAGCGCTGCCAGCCAGGCGGTTTCGGCGTCGACGCCTTGCCGTTGCTGCGCGTGCAGGTCTGCCTCCAGTTGGGCGTGCTGGCCTTGCAGGCTGGCGATCTGCGCGGACAACGCCTCTACCCGCTCGGCGCAGCGCGCGAGCGCCGCCTCGTCGGTCACCCCGTCGGCCCGGTGGCAGGGAGCCTCGACGCCCAGCTTGCGCCAGCGCGCCTGCCAGACCTGAGCCAGCTTGGCCGCCTGTTCGCTGCGCGCCTGCTGCTTGAGCAGCTCGGCTTCTTGCTGTTGTTGCTCCCGCTGTTTGGCCTGCCATGTCTGCCAGTCTTGCTGGCGCTCGGCCAGCCAGTGGGCCATATCGTTTGCAACCGTGAATCCGGCAGCGGCGATGGCGGCCAGCAGGCGCTCGCTGGCTTGCTGTGCGGCGCGTGAGGCGACGTCCCGCTGTTGTTGCAGCTCGGCCAGGCGCTTGGCCGCATGGGCCTGGCTTTGCTGCAGCAATTCGTGCTGCTGGGCGGCTTCCTGCCGTTGCGCGGCGGACTGCGCCTCTTGCTGCTGGGCTTCGGCCAACCTTTGCTGTGCCGTTTCGGCCTGCTGCAGCGTGGTCTTGAGGGCGGCTTCCTGCTGCTCCGCCGTGGTCAGCCCTTGCTGCAAGGAGGATTCGTGCTGCCACTCGTTATCGCTCAGGCCGAGCGGAGCGGCCCTGGCGTTCCACTCGGCCTGGGCGAGCTGGAGCGATTGCGCCAGCGCCGCGAGGGACTGTTGCTGCTGTTCCTGCCGGCCGGTCAGACTGGCGAGCTGGCCCTTGGCGGCGTTTCCGGTTTCTTCGAGCCGCTGCAGCGCGGCTTCCTTGTCCTGCAGGGCGCGTTCGGTCGCGGAGCTGTCCAGTTGCTGATAGGACTGGATGCCGGGGTGTTCGTGCGAGCCGCACAAGGGGCAGGCCTCGCCCGGCTGCAACGCGGCCCGGTGCGCTTCCAGGCTCTGGATGCGCTGCTCTTGCAGCAGCAGCTTGCGCTTGTCGTCCACCTGCTCTTTCAGCTGCCGGTAGTCGCGGCGCAGGGCGTCCAGCCCGGTTTGCTGTTCGGCCAACTGTTGGTGGGTGTCGGCAAGGCTGGTTTCCTGTTGCACACGCTGGGCGGCGAGCTGGCGCAGCTGCGTTGCCTGCTGGGCCAGCTGCCGCCATGCCTGCAGCTGTTCCTGCATGCGCTGCCAGCTGTCGCGCAGGCCCGCCAGCGTCTGGCCTTGCAGCAGCGCGGCCGCCTGGCGCTCGGCTTCTTGCGTGGCTTGCCGGCTTTGTTCGTGGCGGGCGGTGGCTTGCTGCAAGGCCTGTACTTGTCGGGCCAGGCGGGTTTCGATGTCGGCCAGTTCACCCTGCTGCGCCTGCTGCTGGGTTTGCAGTTGCTGCACCGCCTGTTGAGCTTGCTGAATCTGGCCGTACTCGCTCTGCCAGCCGCTCAGTTTCTCGCCCAGCCCGGCAAAGTGGGCGTGCCGTGCCAGCCACGCCTGGCTGGCCTGGAGTTCGTCCTGCACGGCCTGGCCGCGCTGCTGCTCGCGTGCCGCCAAACCCTCGGCAATAGTTGTAGCCTGCCAGTGGGCCGACACCGACTGCTGCCGACTGGCGGCAAGCTGCTCTTGCACCCGCTCCAGGGCGCTCCGGGTCTGGCCTTGCCGGGCCATCTCGTCCTGCCACGCCAGGTAGACGGGGCGGACCGCCTCGGCCGGATCGCTCCGTTGCAGCCGTTGCAGTTCCGGCTCGGCCTGACGGAGTGCGTCCTGGGCGGCCTGTGCGGCGGACTGGGCTTGCTCTTCGGCCAACTCGGCCTGGCCCACTTCATAACGCCACTGGCGCAGGGCCCGGGTTTGCTCCTGTTCGGCGTGCAGCGCAGTCAACTGCTGCGTGAGTTCGCCGATTTGCTCTTGCATCGCCTGCCGGCGCTCTTCGGGCAGCAGTTCGACCCCGTCGGCCTTGGCCCTGAGCTGATCCAGCGCCTGCTTGGCATCGCGTGCCTGCTCGAACACGCGCTGCGAAATCTGGCCGTAGATGTCGGTGCCGGTCAGCTCTTCCAGCAGTTCGGCGCGCTCGTTGGCGCTGGCGTTGAGGAAGGCGGCAAAACCGCCTTGCGCCAGCATCATCGACTTGGTGAAACGGGCAAAGTCCAGCCCGGTAATCGCCTCGATGCGCTTGAGCTTGTCGTTGATCTGGGAGGTCAGGATGTTGCCGGCGCCATCGGCCAGCTCCACCTTGGGCGCCTGCAAAGCGCCATCGGCCTTGTCGCGTGCGCGGCGCTGGCTCCAGAACGCGCGGTACACCTGCCCCTTCACCTCGAACTCCACCTCGGCCAGGCAATCCGCCGTGTGGCGCGACATGATCTCGTTGGACGAGGCCGAGATAGTCTTGAGGCGCGGGGTTTCGTGGTACAGCGCCAGGCAGATGGCATCGAGCAGCGTGGACTTGCCGGCGCCGGTGGGGCCGGTGATGGCGAACAGGCCGTTGTTCTTGAACGGCGGCTGGGTGAAGTCGATTTTCCACTCGCCCTTGAGCGAGTTGAGGTTTTTCAGACGCAGGGTCAGGATCTTCACGCCGTGCCCTCCTGCAGGCTGGTCACAATACGGCGGTAGCGTGCCTCCAGCTGTGCCTTCAGGGCCTCGTCTAGCACTTCCTGCTCCAGCCGTTTGCCGAACACGTCGAACGGCGTCAGTTCATCCAGCGTTTCTCTGGCCGCAGCCTGCAGGGCGGCGACGGCATTGCCCCGATCCCGGCGCAGGCGCAGCACTTCCACCGGCAGGCCTTCGGTCATGCTCTGGATGCGGGCTTGCAGATCCGACAGGTAATCGTCCCCCTTCACCAGCACTTCCAGCCACACCGGCTGCGCGGCACTGCCCAGTTGGACTGCCTCCTGAATCTGGCTTTCCAGTGTCTTCAAATCACCCTTGAGCGAAACCAGTTGCTGGAAGCGTGGCACGGGTAGCGCCGTCACACCCATCAGGCCGATAGTGTCGAGGTCCACCAGCAGCACTTCCTTTTGCTGGCTGGCTTCGTCAAAACTCAAGGGGATGGGCGAGCCGCTGTAGCGGATGTGTTCCAGCCCGCCCACCTTCTGCGGGCGGTGGATATGGCCCAGCGCGATGTAATCGGCCGGGGGGAAAGCGGTGGTCGGGAAGGCTTCCAGCGCGCCGACGTAGATCTCCCGCACCGATTCGCTGGCGCTGGCGCCAACGGTGGTGAGATGGCCGGTGGCGATAATCGGCAAGGGCGTGCGCAGCGCCTCGCGTTTGGCACAGGCGAGCTGGTACACGGCCTGATAGTGCCGATGGATGGCTTCCTGCAGCGAGAGCTGTTTTTCTTCCGCGCTCTGCCCGGCCTGGCTCTGCAGCACGTCGCGCGGACGGATGAACGGAATGGCGCAGACGATGGCGCCGGGCGCGCCGTCACGTTTATTCAGCACCAGAACCTGCTGGCCCAGACCCTCTTCAACGGCGGGAATGACCGTGGTACTGAGGTAGGCCAGCAAGGGCCGGCTTTCGCCCAGCGTGGCCACCGAATCGTGGTTGCCGCCCAGCAACACCAGCGCGGTGCCGGCGTTGTGCAGCTCGACCACCAGCCGGTTGTACAACTCGCGCGCGTAGCTGGGAGGAGCGCCGGTATCGAAGATGTCCCCGGCGATGACGACGGCGTCGACGGCGTGGTCACGAACCTGCCGGATCAGCCAGTCGATAAAGGCTTGGTGCTCTGCCTGACGGGTCTTGCCCATGAAGTGCTGGCCCAGATGCCAGTCAGAGGTATGGAGGATGCGCATTGGGAAGCGAAGACGTTGCAATGCGGTGGATTGTAGCAAGCCGGGGGTGCCGCATGTGTGCCGAGGCCGGCCAGTCCACCCAGGCAATCAGAACGCGGTAGGCGCCGTATGCCGGTCCGGCGGAGAAGGGATCTCCACCTTCGTCCAAAAATCGTCCTTAAGTTAGGTTTAATAACACGGACTTATGGTGTCGGGCATATCTTCCACGGCAACTGAGACCCACATGAATACCTCTCGTCAGTTCAACCGCAAAGCTGGCTTCGTGACCATTGCATTGATGGTCTCCGCATTCGCATTCTGTTCGCCGGTTCAGGCGGGTGAAGTAAAGAATGTCATGAAGGACATGAAAGTCGCCATGAAAGGTGCCATGAACAGCACCTCCATTCCGGAATTTTCTCAATATGCCAATCGGCTGCAGGTCGATGCGACCAAGGCCAGCAAGCTTCAATACAAAAGCGACGCTGAAACCTACCGCAAGGGGATGCAGGAGCTGCAACAAGAGCTTAACGTCGTCAACCAGGCCGTTCGCGCCAATGATTTGAAGGCAGCAAAAGCCGCCTTGCAAAAAATCAATGTCAGCAAAAAGCATTACCACGACTTGCTGACCTAAGCCTTGATTGAGCCCATCAGCAAAACATCAAACTCAGGAGTCACGTCCATGTCGGCCTTGTCGACCAAGAAATACCCGCTATCTGTTAGCCTTCTTCATTGGCTGGTAGCCATTGCCATCATAGGAAACCTGGCCATTGGCTGGATGCTCGACGACAACATGGACTTGATGTCGTTGCATAAATCGATAGGCGCCAGCGTTTTGATCCTGGCCGTGCTGCGAGTACTGAATAAGCGGATTCACCGCCGCGCCCTGCCCCCGTCGATCAATACCAAGGGATCGAAACAGTACCTAGCCGAAAAAGCAGTACATGGCCTGTTGTACCTCAGCATGCTGGGTATTCCGGTATTGGGCTGGCTCAAAACGAATGCAGCAGGTCATGCGGTTAGCGTGTTTGGTCTGTTCGACCTGCCCACCTTGCTGGAAAAGAACCGAGCCCTGTCACCTCTGTTTGGGGATATGCATTCTGCCGCCGCAGCGGGCTTCGCCGTATTGCTGGGCCTGCATGTATCCGGGGCACTGATGCACGCGGTGCTCAAATCCGAAAACGTACTGCGCCGTATCCTACCGTTTTCTTTGGCCAAAGAAACTCGTCGCTAAAAGCATCAAGCCCGCCTCTTGGCGGGCTGATGGTTCTGATCTCTTGATGCGAGGGACGGCAGGGACGCGCCTCGCACGCCCCCTTGGCACAAACCTCTATTGCAAGTCTGCCAGCGTCACTTCGTAGCTCTTCCTGGCCTGGTCGTATTTGACGCTGTAGCTGGAAGGATAGAGTCCTTGCTTGCTGTAGCTTGCCGGCCTCGGGATGGGGGCCGAGAAATTGGGTTGAGACTCGAGGAACGAGAGTGTGGCCATGGGCTCGAGGAAGGTCAGCTTCTTGTCGTGGTAGCCGTAAATGAAGGTGGCCGTGAACGGCTGCCCCTGGAACTCCGGCGAGTGCGGGTTGACCGCGTGTACGCCCATCCCGGGCACGGCGGTGCCCGGAGGCACGATATAACCGGCGGGCAGTCCTTCGGCTGGCGGCTGCTGGGACGGATCGCCGGATTCGCCCTCATTCTTGAACGTCACCTTCATCCGTTTGGAAGGATTGACCAGGTAGAAATGGAAGTCGAAATGCGGCACGTCATACACCTTGGGTGGCGGATGGCCGGTAGATTCCCAGTCGATCACCACGTGGTCGACCACCGTCCTGGGACCTTTCCTTGGCATGCCGAGCTGATAGGGGAAATCGGCACGCCCGCCCGCCGCTGCAGCAGGCAGCCCTTGCAGCGCGGTCTCGGTGAAGACCAGGCCGATCGAGATCGGCTTGCCGCTGGCGTCCGTGCGTACCACGGTATGGGCCTGGCCCTGCCCGATGCGCACCGGTTTCCCTTCGTATACGGCCTCCTTGGCCTGCGCCCATCCGGCGGCCATTGCCATGATGGCGACCATCGCAAGGGTCAAGGGCGGTGACTTGCTGAGTGCATGCATTCCCATCATTCTTCTCACTCCCTGAAGTGGATAAACGGATTGCCGTCCGCTCGGCGGCCAACAACTGGTGTGCTTGCATCTTAGTGAAGCATGCCGCCTTTTTCAGGGCGAAAGCGGTACTCGCACCGTGAGCTAAGCTGAAGTACCCGCAACCGCCGCCGCCCTCCTGCCCTGATTCGTCAGACCCATATGAACACCCTGCTCCGTGCCTTGATGGCTTTGTTGTGCTTGCCCGCCCTGCCGCTGGCGGCCGTGTCGGCACCGAGTATCAGGCTCGCTTCGGATAATTGGTGCCCTTACATCTGCGCCCAGGACAGTACGATTACCGGCGGCTTCCTGGTGGAGCTGACCGGGCAGATCGTGTCCGCGGCCGGTTATCGGCTGGAGTCGTTGCTGATGCCCTTGAATCGGGCGATGACGTTGGCCGAAGAACGGGATATCGACGGTGTTTACGCCGCCCCCATCGATGACCGGCTGCTCCTGAGCCGGCCTCTGGCCTTTTCGCGCGCCTGCTTCTATACCCTGCAGCACAGCACGTGGCGCTACACCGGGCAGGCCTCGCTGCGGGCGGTGCCGCTCGGGGTCATTGCCGACTACGGTTATGATGGCGGCGCGTTTGACGCCTACCTCCAGGCTCGCCGGCACGCCGCGGCTTCACTGCTTGATTTCAATAGAGGCCAGAACGCCGGCGAGACCAATCTCAATAAGCTGCTGACCGGGCGATACCCGGTGGCGGTTGAGCATGAAGCCGTGATGCGCCATCTCGTCCTGAGTCAAAAGGTACCCCCCGAACGGGTTCGTAACGCCGGCTGCCTGGAGGGGCGATTGAAGCTGGTGATCGGCATTGGCAAAAACAACCCGAGAGCGCGACAACTGATTGGCGCCATCGATGATGGAATGGGCAAGATCAGGGCATCGGGCCAGCTCGACCACCTGCGGAAAAAGTACCATCTCGATCCATCGCCCTAAGCCCAGCGCGTTTGTCCACGCATGTCAGAAACATGGCACACGCGGTGAACGTTGCACTTATAAAGAAGAGAGACGCCTCCATCGGGAGCGCGCCCTCAGGTCAGGTGAGGTGATCGTTCAGCTCACGCTCAGCGGCCGATTGGACACCCCCGATCACACAGCGCTGCTTCTCCGCGGCTTCTGTCATCTCGGGACGAACGGGAGCCAACGCGACTTACAAAGGGCAAGTCATCGTGAGCATTCCAAACACCATCCGCACCGCACAATCGCGCGTCGGCGATGCTCGGGCGGCCGTGCGGGAGTTCTACGCCGGGGTCTGCCAGCCCGGGATGGCACTGGTCGTGTTTTTCTGTTCCAGCGATTACGACCTCGACGCGCTGGCGGACGAAATGACGAAGCTGTTTCAAGGTGTCACGGTGGTTGGCTGTACCGCCGCCGGAGAGATCGGGCCCGTCGGCTACCACGATCTAGGGCTGACCGGCGCCAGCTTTCCCGCGGCGTCATGCACCGCGGTGTCAGGCCGCATCGGCGACTTGCAGCACTTCCAGATCGGCGAAGGTGCCGCCTTCGTGCAGCCCCTGCTGCAGCAACTGGAGGCCGCGGCACCGGCAGTCGGCCCGGAGAACTGTTTCTCGTTCCTGCTCATCGACGGCTTGTCGCGCCGGGAAGAACCGGTGGCGCGCGCCCTGCAGGATGCGCTCGGCGCGATAACGCTTTTCGGAGGGTCGGCCGGTGACAACCTCAAGCTGACCCGCACCTGGGTATTCCACAATGGGGCCTTTCACTCCGACAGCGCCGTCCTGCTGCTGGTCAGCACCCGCTTGCCCTTCAAAATCTTCAAGACCCAGCATTTCGTCAGCGAGGAAGAACGGTTGGTCGTGACCGAAGCGGATGCCAACCAGCGCATCGTCCGGGAAATCAATGGCCTGCCCGCCGCCGAGGAATACGCCCGGGTCGTCGGCGTAGCCGTGGGGGATCTCAACCCGATGCGCTTTGCCGCCTCGCCGGTGGTGGTGACCATCGACGGCACCGACTATGTCCGTTCGATCCAGCGCGCCAACCCGGATGGCAGCCTGACCTTTTTCTGCGCCATCGACGAAGGCCTGGTGTTGCGCGTCGTGCGCGGCGTCGACCTGCTGGGCAATCTCGAGCGCACCTTCGGCACGATCCGCGCCGAAATCGGCCCGTTCCAGCTGGTCCTGGCCTGCGATTGCATCCTGCGCAACCTGGAGATGACTCAAAGCGGGGCGAAAGACGCCGTGGCGGAGCTGCTGCGCAAAAACCATGTCGTCGGCTTCAGCACCTACGGCGAGCAATACCACGGCGTGCACGTCAACCAGACGCTGACCGGCATTGCTCTGGGTTACCCGCGAGAAGGCCATGCCCCCTGACAAAACGCCCCGGGATGACCGCGACATCCGCGGCGAAGACGCGCTCCGGGCTGAAATCACCCGTCTCAACAAGGTCGTCACGGCCCTGATGAACCGCGCCGAACGGGGGATGAGCACCCAGGGCTCCGATTTTGGCCTGTTCCAGACCGCGGTGATGCTGGAAGACCAGGTGCACGAGCGCACCAAGGAGTTGGAAGCGGCCCTGCACGAGAACGAAAAAATCAATCGCGCCCTGCATCGCGCCCAAGAGCAGATGGAGCGCGAGATCGAACAACGCAAGGAAGCCAACGAAGCGCTGGAGCGTGAAAAAGAAGAGCAGAAGTTGCTCATCGCCCAAGTGAAACAGGCGATGAATCAACTGGTTCAGGCCGAAAAGCTGGCTTCGCTCGGCAGCCTAGTGGCCGGCGTGGCCCATGAACTGAATACACCGCTTGGCATCGGGGTGACCGTAGCGTCATCGCTCAAGGCGATGATCGACCCCCTCTTGGCGCAAGTCGCTGCCGGCACACTGCGCAAGCAGGCTCTGCTCGATTTTCTCGCCCGCAGCGGCGAAGCGGTGGCGTTGCTGGAAAACAACCTGCAGCGCGCCACCAACCTGATCGGCACCTTCAAGGAGGTGGCGGTCGACCAAACCAGCATGCGGCGCCGTCGTTTCGACCTGCGCCAGGCCATCGACGAAGTGCTGATGACGCTGCGGCCCAAGTTGAAACACACCGCACATCGGCTGGACGTCACCGTCGCCACCGGCATCACGCTCGACAGCTACCCGGGGCCGATCGAGCAGATCATTTCCAACCTCGTCACCAACACTCTGCTGCACGGCTTCGAAGGCATCGACTCGGGAACGATCCGGATCGAGGCCAAGCCCGATCAGGATCAGGTCACCCTCGCTTATTCGGACGACGGCATCGGGATGAACGAGGCCACGGCCAAGCACGCTTTTGACCCTTTTTTCACCACCAAACTGGGCATGGGCGGCAGCGGGCTCGGCTTGTACATCGTCTACAACCTGGCGACCGCCGTGCTGGGCGGCAGCATCAGCGTGTCGAGCGCGCCGGGACAGGGGGCGCGCTTTGAACTGGTGCTGCCACTCACCGCGCCCGTGGCGCCCTCCCCGAGCGAGCGCTGAAGTCCAACGGGCTGACTCCTGATTCGGAGAGGCCGCCGCTTCTACGTGGATGGGCCCGACGGCAGGGGCCTCCTGTCATATACCCAATCTGGCGCACACCGGCCGTCTGAAAGCTAAACTAAAAATACAGTCAAGGCTCACAAGAAAATACTGCGCCGGCGGGTGGGGCGTCGGGACAACCTCGACACGGCGACGGTGAAAGGCCACACGAGATGAAACGCCACGAAGCTGAAACGTATCTCGCCTTTTCCCCCGGGGAGCGCGGCCTGCTGTGCGCCATGCTCTACACCACCACCGAGCGCCACGTCATGGGCTGGTTCACCGGGGCCAAGGGCGCGCATTTCCACCGTGCCTTTTTCCTGCTGGAAGATTTCTTCACCGACGAACCGCAGCGTTTTCTCGCCACCAAGGACGGCGACCTCTACGGCGGCTGGGTGTACGACTACAGCCGTGGCCACCCCAGGCTGCAGGAGCCGATTCTGATCGACGACGACATCGGCCGCACGCTGGAAGCCTTGCAAGCCGATTTCGCCACCGAATGGCTGTTCTACCTCGACACGCCCGGCTACGAGGAAGACCTTGCCCGCTACCGGGCCGAAGGACTGCCGCTGCACGAAGTCAACATCCGCCACAAGCGCCTGGCGCGGCTGGATCACGGCGGCCATCCCTGGGAGCACATTTCCCCCAATACCGACATGAACATCCTCGACTACATCCAGGAATACTGGCCGCTGGATTACCGGCTGCCCTGAGCCCTTTTGCCCTGCGCTACACGCGACAACACAGAGGAGAGCAAGCATGGCCTGTCTGCTGCAAATCAACTACGAAAACCTTCCCGAATCCGAAGCCCTTTCAACCCATATCCAGCAGAAGCTGGAAAAGCTGGAACAGTTTTTCCCACGCCTCATCGGCTGCAACGTCACCGTCGGCTTACCGCACCGCCACTCCAACCAGGGCGAGCACTACTTCGTGCAGATCGACATGACAGCGCCTGGCACCGAAGTCGTCAGCAACCGGCAGAACCATGAAGATGTCTATGTGGCCTTGCGCGACGCCTTCGACGCCGCACGGCGCATGCTGGAAGACCATGTCCGTATCCGGCGCGGCGAGACCAAGCAGCATATGGAGCCCACTCACGGCACCGTGGCACGCCTGCTCGACGGCTTCGGATTCATCGAGGGCGAGGACGGCAACGACTACTATTTCTCGGCCGAGAATCTCGTCGACCAAGCATTCGACAAACTCAGTGAAGGCATGGCGGTGAAGTTTCTTCCCGAAGCAGCGCAAGAGGGCTGGCAAGCCAAGCGTGTCAGCACCGGCAAGCAACGCAACCACCCTGCCTGAGCGATTACCCCGCCATGCCCTTGCACAACGTCAGGGTGAGCCAGGTTTTCGAGGAAATTGCCGATCTTCTGGAGATTGAAGAGGCCAACCCGTTCCGTATCCGCGCCTACCGCAATGCGGCCCGCACTCTGGGCGAATACCACCAGGAGCTGGCCGCACTGGTGGCACAAGGGCTGCCTTTGCCCAAGCTGCCCGGCATCGGCGCGGATCTGGGCGCCAAGATCGTCGAGATCGCCCATACCGGCACCTGCGCGCTTCTCGATCGGCTGCGCGGCGAGGTGCCGCCGGCGGTGGCCTATTTGCTGTCGATACCCGGTCTGGGCCCGAAACGGGTCCGCACCCTGTATCACGAGTTGGCGATCACCTCGCCGTCCCACCTCCAGCACGCGGCAGAACAAGGCCTGGTGCGTCAACTGCCGGGCTTTGGCCCCAAGCTGGAACAGCAGCTGTTGCAGGCGCTGGCCAAGCACCTCGACACCCATGCCCGGCTGGCGCGAGCCCGCGTGCGCCCGACCGTGGAAAAGCTGCTCGACTACCTGCGCCGCGTGCCGGGGGTACGGCAGGTCGAGGTGGCTGGCAGCTACCGGCGCCGCCGCGACACGGTCGGCGACATCGACATCCTGGTGGCCGCCACGCCAGGCTACGACGTGCCGTTTGCCTTTACCGCCCATGAAGACGTCGACGAGGTGCTGGCGCAGGGCACGACCAAGGCCAGCGTGCGCCTGCAGAACGGCCTGCAGGTGGATTTGCGCGTGGTGCGCCCGGAGAGTTTCGGCGCGGCACTGCTCTATTTCACCGGCAGCAAGGCGCACAACATCGCACTCAGGCTGATGGCGCGCGAGCGCGGCCTCAAGATCAACGAATACGGGGTGTACCGTGACGGGCAACGCATCGCCGGCGACAGCGAGGCCTCGGTCTACGCCATGCTGCACCTGCCCGTGATTCCCCCGGAGCTGCGAGAAGCGCGCGGCGAGATCGAGGCGGCACGCCACGGCAGCCTGCCCACATTGCTGACCTGGCAGGACCTGCGCGGCGATCTGCACACCCACAGCGTCGCCAGCGACGGGCAGAACAGCATCAAGGACATGGCGCTCGCCGCGCACGCGCTGGGACTGGTATATCTGGCCATTACCGATCATTCGCCGCAGCAACGCCTTGCCCGTGGGCTGAACGAGGAGCGGTTGCTAGCGCAACTGGACGAGATCGACCGGCTGCAAAGCGCCGGCGGCCTGGGCGTTACCTTGCTAAGGGGAATGGAGGTCGACATTCTGGAAGATGGCCGGCTCGATCTTTCCGCCGCGCTGCTGGACAGGCTCGACATCGTGGTCGCCGCGATGCACGACCACTTCAGTCTCTCACGCGCCAAGCAGACCAGCCGACTGTTGCGCGCACTCGACCAACGCGTGCATATCCTTGCCCACCCCACCGGACGGCTGATAGGACGACGGGCGCCGATCGCAGTCGATTTTGCCCTGGTGCTGCACCGCGCCAGAGAGGTCGGCTGTGCGCTGGAGCTCGATGCCCAGCCGCTGCGGCTGGACCTGGACGATCTGCACTGCCGCGAAGCCAAGGAGGCCGGGGTGCTGATCAGCATCAACTCCGACGCCCACAGCACAGCGGAGTTGCGCAACCTGCGCTACGGCGTGGAGCAAGCGCGACGTGGCTGGCTGGAACGGCAGGACGTGCTCAACACCCGCCCGTTGGCGCAACTGCAGACCTTCCTCAAGCGGCGCTGAGCGGTGGCATGGTGAACCGCCCTGCTCACGCCTTGTAGCGCAGCATCAGTCTTTCCAGTGTCTGCCCCAGCTCATGCAGCGATTGTGCCGCGGCCTCTGTCTCGCGCGTGCTCTCGGCGTTACGGGTAGCCGAAGCGCTGATATCGTCCATGGCCTGCGCAAGCTGGTCGATGCCGGCCAGCTGCTGCTGCGCCGAGACGGCAATCTGGGCCGCTGCCTGCGCGCTCTCGGCAATGCTCTCCGCCAACTGCCGGATCGACTCGCCGGCCGCTTTGGATTGCTTCACCCCCGATTCCACCGCCTGCGCCCCCTGCTCCGCCGTCTGCACGGCACCGCTGATCGCCTTGCCGATGTCGTTGAGGATGGACCGTACCTGTACCGTGGCTTGCTTGGACTGCTGGGCCAGGCTCCTCACCTCTTGCGCCACGACCCCGAAACCCAGCCCCTGTTCGCCGGCCTTGGCCGCTTCGATCGACGCGTTGACCGCCAGCAAATTGGATTGATCGGCCAGGTCGTTCACGGTGGCGATGATTTCGCCGATCATCATGGCATGCTCCGTCAGCTTGATCGTGCTGGCGGCAATCTGCCCCATGTGCTCGCGGATATGCAGCATCCGGGCGACGGCATCATCCACCGACTCCTGGCCGAGCTGTGATACCTGGGCGGCGCGCTGAGCGGCTTCCGACACGTGCTGAGCCTTTTCGCTGGCGACCAGCGCGGTCTGCTTGGTTTCGGCCATGGTGATGACAGCCTGGGTCACCGCGCTGGCGCTATCGGCGGCACCGGAGGCGACCTGACTGGCGCCGCTCAGAATGGTGGTAGCCGAACTCGCCAACACCGCCACGCCGCCGCTTATTTCATGATTCATCTCGCGCAGACTATCCACCATCTCTTCCAACGCCTGCCCCACACTACCCATATAGGACTGCGGGTCGACACGCACGGTCAGATCGCCCTCTGCAATGCGCTGGGCCAGCGCCATCAGCGTGGCATTCTTTTGCAGTTCGCTCTGATGCATCTGGGCGAGGCGCGCGTAGAGCATTCCGTTCTCGAGCAACAACATCAGCAGCACGAAACTGGCGGCCAGCAAGCCATAGATGCGCCCGGCATAGAAGCCCAGATCGAAGCGTCCGGCGTTGAGCATGGCGGACAGGGCGATATCGAACAGCCATGCACAGACCACCACCATCACCCACAGGTCGAGCACCGAACGCACCCGGCAGCGCCACAGCCGGACCAAGGCGAACAGACTGAAGGCCCAGACCGAGACGATGACGTAGACCATGGCCGTGGTGTAATGGTTGCCGCGCATGATTTTCGGGAGCGCGTCCTGCCCGACCGTGGCGGCCACGGTGAACGCACCCACCAAGCCGAACACGCCGGCCACCGCCAGGGGCGTAAACCGTGTCAGGCGACTGAGGCTACGCGGTTGATCCTTCAGCCAGGCGTAGGCGATCACGAACAGCGGAAACCCGGCGTGCCAGAACATATACAGCCAGGCCGTGCTTTGGGGGCCGGCCCCCAGCCATCCCCCCGGCGCAAAAAGATCGGGAAAAGTGAGCGCATGAACCGTGGCCATGCAGGCGGTAAAGAGATAGCCGCACGCCAGCACCAGTAATCCCGGGGTGCGCAAGATGCGGAACTGCCCGAACAGCAGCACCGCCGTGATCAGGTCGTTGATGACCAGCGCCGACTCGTAGACGGGAATAAAGGCCCAAACGCGCGGGAGCGGGAGCTTGGCAAACGGCACCAAGGCCAGAAATATCACGAGGGACACCAGCACCACCGTTTTGACAAGACGCCACTCACGCGGCGTCGGCAGCAACGTGGATAAATATGCCCGGCTCTCCTCGGCCACGTCTTGCACCATCACCCTCCCCCTATCCGCCGGTAAAGACCCCGCCCATGCAGCACACTTGCCGTTTTACTTGTATAGCATGGTCATGCTGTTACTGGCGTGTCGACGTGCCCGCTCCTGGGAATCGCGTAACTGTCGCCAGGCGGCACAAGATGACTGGCGTCGACTTGTCAGGGGTGGACTCAAGATGCTTTTGCCCGGGTAAACGCCGTGATGGATAGGGCGCCCCGCCCCGGGTCCGCGTGGGTTGACACCCGCTCGTCGGCGACCGCGCTGCCTTGCGGAGTGCCGGTTTTGTCCATAAAACAATGATATGCAATTGACGTTGCCATCGGCATTTGTAACGCCGTACGGCGCCAGCTGATCGATTACGAGGACACCATGGCCACCCTGCTTGATCCGACATCCAACGAACAGAAGTACAGCAAACTCACCAGTGGCGTCATTGTTGGGGCCACCACCGCCAACAGCACGCGGCTCTGGGTCCGCATCTACCAACCGGGCAAGTGGAGTCTGGTCGTCACGGCGAGCCCGCTGAGCGGCGACCTGGTACGGCTGGAAGAAAAGACGGTTCCCGCATTTCTGGCCGGCAACGGGATCGCGGCGGCCTATCTGGGCGAGCACGATTTCACGCATGACAACAGCCTGACCCACGTCTTCGACATCGCCGGCCTCAACCCGGATACCCGGTACTACTACGCGGTCATCGCCAGCGAACTGGATGCGGGCAAGGTGGCGCGCCGCACCGAAATCGGCGGCGATGCGCCGCGCCATTTCCGCACCATGCCGGAGGCTCCGTCCGAGATCGTCTTCGGCTTCTACAGCTGCCACGACCATATCAGCAACAACGGTAGCGCCGGGGCCTGGCCACACTATCTCGAACAGCTGGGAGACACCCGGGCCCATTTCTCGATCGGCGGCGGCGATCAGGTCTACGTCGACACCAACGGCAAGAATCGTTTCCTGGATATCTGGTCCTGGCTGAAGGACAACAAGAAAGCGCTGCTCGACAAGTTTGCCCTTGGCAAAGGCAAGTATGATGAGGCGGGCATCCAGCAATACCTGCTCGACATCTACCGCTGGTATTACCGCGTCTACTGGAGCGTGCCCGAGCTGCGCTCGGTCTTCGAACAAGTTCCGCAGTACATGATCTGGGACGACCACGAGATCATGGACGGCTGGGGCTCATTGACCTGGAAAGAGCGCGCGGCGCAAATCTGCTCGTTCTGGGAGGAAGAAGACAGCAAGCCCAACCTGATGCTGTTGCAATTGATGTGGAAAGCCGCCTGCCAGGCTTATTACGAATACGAGCACAGTCACAACCCCGCTACGTCCTACAACGCCGCAGACCCCGACCAATGCCAATGGGACTATGCTTTCCGCCATGGCGGCGCGGCCTTCTACGTGCTGGACATGCGCGGCCATCACGATGTCGAAAAGAACAAGGGCAAGAAAATACCCGACAAGAACATCTTGCTGGGTCAGGCCCAGTTCGACCGTTTCCGCCAGTGGCTGGGGAGCGAGGATGTGAAACAAGCCAATGCGCTGTTCATCGTCTCGCCGGTCCCGGTGGTCCATTGGGTCGATCGCCTGGTCAACTACGCCGACCTCGGCGAGGCCAAGGATGATTTCAAGGACGAGTGGGGTCACGAAACCAACCAATGGGAGCGCAATCAGCTCCTGGAAACCCTGTTCAAGAGCATCGATCAGACCGGCAAGAAAGTGGTGTTCCTCAGCGGGGACGTGCACTGTGCCTCGATCTTCAGGATTCGCCACCGTAAATTCCCCGCCGCCAAGGTCTACCATGCCACCTCGAGCGCCATCTCCCGCAAGCCGGCGCCCAAACTGAGCCTGATCGGCATCAGTTCAGGCGGCGCCATGGAGAATAACGACAATGTCTTTACCGAACGACTGTACGCCCTGACGGGGTCCAACAACTTCCTGATGGTGCGGGCGCGTCCCGGACCCAATCCGGAAATCATCATCGAATTGAACTGGGCGGGCGGCGACGAAGGCGAAATCACCAAACGCCGCATCGTGCTCGATTAAGGCAAGCCAGCGCGGATCGCCCGCCTTCTGTACCACGCGGGTCAGGGCCATTGCCGGTCACGTCCTCGTGCCATGGCCCTCTTTCCGGCAGGCGGCCATCCCGCCGTCATGACCTCCGTTTTGCGGTGCGGCGACATCCCCGTATTTCATCGTGATACGCGTGCTGTCGACCTGAACTAACATGAATTGCCACCCTCTTAGTGAAGTAGGGCCGGTTCAGCTAGTTTTCCGGTTATATATCGGCATGCATTGGCCGTAACGGTAGGCAGCCTTGCCGCGCAACCGGATGATGCTCCCACCGAACCGGCCAGCTAGTGGGGCGGGTCCGCCCCGGCGGGTGCCTTGACGCCCAGTATCGGTTGTTTTTCGGCGAACGGAGCACTCGCTTTATCCTGTCTTGAAGTTGAAGGAGGAAAGCCATGTTCCGATCACGTTCCGTTCGCACTTCCGTACTGACTTCGTTACTGGGGGCATCCCTGCTGTTGCTGGGCGGCTGTGCCAGTTCAGGGGATGTCGACAAGCTGCGCGCCGATGTCGCCCGTGCCCAGCAGACCGCCGATCAGGCGATGAAAGCGGCAGCCTCTGCCCAGGCCTCGGCCGACAACGCCGGCCAGAAAGCCGACCAGGCGATGACGGTGGCGAACCAGGCCAACCAGACCGCCAACCAGGCCAACCAGACGGCCACCGATGCCAATCAGCGGCTGGATCGGATGTTCAAAAAAACCATGATGAAGTAGACGAAAGCGAGCGGGTGGGCCTCCGCGTTCAGCGGATGACCACTCGCATGCCAAGCCGCGCCCAGCTCGCAAATTGGTGCAGTTGCGCATTGCTGAGCGCGACGCAGCCATTAGTCCAGTTGAAGTCACGATGAATACGATAGCTTCCGCGCCCGACGCCATGAATGCCGATGGCGCCCCCCAGCGCAGTGAATTGCGGCGGCAGCCGTCCGGCGCGGGCCGCCAACAGAATGTCGTCACGGGTGCCCGCATCGATGCGGCCGTCGAGAAAGGCTTGCTCGGCGTGCTCCGGGCGGGGGTAATCGAGTTGGTAGAAACTGCCGAATACGTGCGGGGTGCGAATGCGCATGATGTGGAAGCTGCCCAACGGGGTGCTGCCATCGCCGTGGTAGTGAAGCGGCGCGACGCCGCCCCGCCCCACCGAAATGTTGTCGAAGCGCTGCAGCGGGCGGCTGCCCTGGTACACGGTAAGGGTGCGGGCGGCGGTATCCACCTCGATCCAGCGCTCGGTGCCAGCATGGGTGGACACGCTCAACGCCAGCCACATCAGGGTCAGTGCATACCGGATCAGCCGCGCCATGTGTCTCGCTCCCTTGCCCGTCTTGTCCTGCCCATAACGCTGGCCGTCATCGGCTTGGCCCCCGCGGCTGCCGCCACCTTTACGCTGCCGACCGACGGCTCGACCGTAGTGGGCCAGGTACTGGTGGTCGAACCGACCGGCAACAACACGCTGCCCGACATTGCCCGCCATTACGACATCGGCTACGAGGAGATCGCTCGCGCCAACCCCGAGCAGTCGGTCTGGACGCCGCACGGCGCCGTGGTGGTGCCACGCCAGTTCATCCTGCCGCCCAAGCCGTGGCAGGGCGTGGTGCTGAACATCCCGCAGCGGCGGCTGTACTACTTTCCGGCAACCACCAAGGGACAGCCACCGCAACAGGTCATCACCTATCCCATCAGTATAGCGCGCGAGGGCTGGTCGACCCCGCTCGGGGCCACCCGCATCAAGGCCAAATTCAAGGACCCGGCCTGGTTCGTTCCGAAGAGCATCCGCGACGAGCATTTGCGCGAGGACGGCGTCGAGCTGCCGGAGTACTTCCCCCCGGGCCCCGACAACCCGATGGGCATGCTGGCGATGCAGACCGGCTTCCCCGGCATCTTCATCCACGCCACCAACCGGCCGTGGGGGGTGGGTCTGCGCACCAGTCACGGTTGCCTGCATCTGTATCCCGAGGATGCCGCGCAGATTTTCCCGCAGATGAAGGTGGGGACGCCGGTCAGGGTGATCGACGAGCCCGTGCTGGTCGGCAACGATGGCGGCCGCTGGGTGATGGCCACCTTCGAACCGGTGGACGAATACCCGGACAAGGTTCCGCTGGAGCAGCGGGTCGCGCAGGCGCTCTCGACCGTGCCCCTGCCGCCCGATGAAATCGACCAGGAGCGGGTAACGCAACTGACCACAACCCCGCAACCGGTGCCGGTCGCACTATCGGCCTCCGAGCTAGGCCTGGACGACTGGCTCAGCGAGTTGCCCGTCGAGCCGTACAACTTCGAGCCCTACGGCATCGATGCCAACAATGCCCTGTTGCCTCGCCTCCCCGCCAGCGAGGAAATCGAATTGCCGTAGCCATGCGTCAAAGGTTGGCCGAAGAAGCGTGAATTCGGCACAGTGAGCTCGACAACACTCCGGACGCACCATGCAAAAGAGCCGCATTGCGGCTCTTCATGCTACTGGGTTCAGATCAACCCGAGTCCCTTGAACATCACCAGCAGGATCAGCAGCGGCGTGACCAGCTTCAGCAGCCCGTGCAGGCCCTTCACGATCCAGCCATTGTCCAATACTCCCTGGTTGCTCAGCGCCTCCATCATTCTCTGCTTGCCCCAGACCCAGGCCACGAACAGGCAGATGAAGATGCCGCCCAACGGCAGCAGGACGTTGGAGGTCAGGTAGTCGAACAGGTCGAAGAAGGTCATGCCGAACAGTTTGACGTCGGCCAGCACGCTGTTGGACAAGGCACAGCTGGAGCCGATCAGGCCCAGCAACAGCAGGTTCAGCAAGGTAGCGCGGGGGCGGCTGATGCAGAAGCGGCCCACCATCACCGATACCGGCACCTCCAGCAGCGACAGCATGGCACCGGTAGCCGCCACGGCCGCCAGCACGAAAAACAGCACCATGAACACGTGGCCGAACGGCATGCTGGCGAAGACCGCCGGGATGGTGATGAACAGCAGAGCCGGACCGGCGCCGGGCTGGAAGCCGAAACTGAACACCGCCGGGAAGATGGCGATACCCGCCAGCATCGACACGAACAGATCGGCGCTCATCACGCGCAGCGTGGTGGTTGGGATGTTCTGGTCGTCGCGGAAGTAGCTGCCGTACGTGATCATGGTGCCCATGCCGATGGAGAGCTTGAAGAACGCCAGCCCCATGGCGACCAGCACCACTTCGCCGCTGATCTTCGACCAGTCCGGGGTGAACAGGAAGGACAGCCCCTGCGCCGCGCCCGGCAAGGTCAGGCTGCGTGCGCCAATCACCAGCAGCAACACGAACAGCAGCGGCATCAGCTTCTTGGTCACGGCCTCGATGCCCTTGGCCACGCCAAACAGCAGGATTCCGCCGATCAGCAGCAAGACCCCCCACTGCCACAGCAGCGACTGCACCGGATCGGAAATCAGCCCCTTGAAGGCCGCCGAAGTGACCGCCGGGTTGCTGGAGAGGATGTCACCACGCAGCGCCTTGAACACATAGGCAAACACCCAGGCCGCCACCTCGGTGTAAAACGCCATGATCAGAAACGCCGCAACCACGCCAAAGGCGCCGATCAGCCACCACGGCTGTCCCGCCGGGGCCAGGGTACGCAGCGTGGTCACCACATCGGACTTCGCCTTGCGGCCCAGCATGATCTCGGAAATCATCACCGGCAAGCCGACCAGCAGCGTGGCCAGCAGGTAGATCACCAGAAACCCGGCGCCGCCGTTGGCACCGGTCACGTAAGGGAATTTCCAGATGTTGCCCAGCCCAACCGCCGAGCCGAGCGTGGCGGCCAGCACGCCGAAACTGGAAGAAAACGCATCGCGGGTTTTGCCCGTTGCCGCCGTGGCCGCGTGTGGAGTGTGATTTTTCATCGAAAACTCTGCCTGAAACAAATGACAAGCCCGTCCCGCTTGTGGCGGGGACGGGCGCTCGGGCGAGAGTGTACGAAGTTTTGATCTGGCCGGCTATCGCCTGGTCGGCCTACTTCCAAAGTCAAAGCAGGAAGCGCCGGCGTCCGGCGCTGGGTGGCAGCAAACCGGCATGCGGGGCACGAGAGCGCGGGCGAACCATGCCGCCCTGCCCGTCACAGCACCACCGGCCGATCCGACAGTTCGTTGACGCGATACCCCTCCGCCGGGAAATGCTCCGCCAACAGATGAGTGACCGCGAGGATGCCTTCCACGGCCCCTTCTTCGTAGTGGCCACGGCTGAAGGAGGTTTCCATGATCCGGCAAATGCGCTGCCACTCCTGAGCGTCGACCTTGGCATGAATGCCTCGGTCGGCGACGATCTCGACATCGTGATCCGCCAGCAGCAGGTAGATCAGAACACCGTTGTTGTACTCGGTATCCCATACCCGCAGCAGGGAAAATACGTCGAGGGCCTGCGCCCCGGCCGTATGGCCACGGAGCAAAGCCGATGTATGCAAGGCACCCTCGACGGCAAAGCGCACCTGTCCGGCATGGAGTCGCTCGCCGTCCTTGATGGCCACTTCGATTACGCTCAGGGTGCTGGCCGTGAAGCAGCGCCGGACTTGCCAGGGCGTCATGGTCAGATGCCGAACGATACGTTTGATATTCATGCTCACCACCTGCCCGAGGCGCCACCGCCTCCAAAACCGCCACCGCCGCCGCTGAACCCGCCGCCACCAAATCCACCGCCCCCTCGGCCGCCGGACCAGCCGCCGCCGCTATGCCATCCGCCGCGCCCCCCCATGCCGCCCAGCAAGGTAAAGAAAAAGGCCATCAACCCCGCCGTGAGCGCCAGCGTGAGCGCCCCCAGCACCATCCACGCCAGCACCGCGACCGCACTGCCGGTCACGATCGCCGCCGGCAGCCGACCCAACAGCAGGCGCAGGAATCCGCCCACGACGAACGCCACCACCACGACCAACGGCGCCAGCGAGGACAAGCTGACCTGGCGCTGCGCCGTAGGTCTTGACGGCGGCGGCAGGGGCTCGCCGTTGACGACCCCGATGATGCGCTCCACCCCGGCCGTGATGCCGCCGTAGAAATCGCCCTGCTGAAAACGCGGCACGATGATCTCGCTGATGATGCGCTTGCAGGTGGCGTCGTTCAGCGCGCCTTCCAGGCCGTAGCCCACCTCGATGCGCAGGTTGCGGTCATTCTTGGCCACCAGCAGCAGCGCGCCATCGTCCACGTTCTTGCGGCCGAGCTTCCATTGTTCGACCACGCGCAGCGCGTATTGCTCGATGGCCTCCTCCCCCGTGGTCGGCACGATCAGAACCGCCAGCTGGCTGCCCTTGCTCGCCTCGAAGGCGCGCAGCGTCTGCTCCAGCGCCGCCGTCTGGTCCGGGCTCAAGGTGGCGGTCTGGTCGACGATGTGGGCGCTCAGCGGCGGCACCGCCACCGTTTGGGCGCCAGCCCCCAGGCTCCAGCTCAGGGCCAAGGTCAGCAACAGGCCCCACAGCACACGCCAGGACCGCATCAGGAACCCCCTGCGGCTTTGGGCGGTGTCGACGGCGTGGGCGTACTGCCGAAATCGACACGCGGCGCGGTGGAGAGCGCCTGTTCGTTTTCCACGGTGAAGTTGGGCTTCACCTTGAAACCAAACGCCATGGCGGTCAGGTTGGAGGGGAAGCTACGCACGGTGACGTTGTACTGCTCGACCGCCTTGATGTAGCGGTTGCGGGCGACGGTGATGCGGTTTTCCGTGCCTTCGAGCTGGGCTTGCAGGTCGCGGAAATTGGCATCGGCCTTGAGCTGCGGGTAGTTTTCCGAAACCACCAGCAGCCGCGACAGGGCGCCGCTGAGTTGGGCTTGGGCCGACTGGAATTTGGCCAGCGCGTCCGGATCGTTGGCCAGTGCCGGCGTGATCTGGAGGCTGCCCACCCGTGAGCGCGCCTCGGTGACCTGCGTCAGCACCTCCTTCTCATGCGAGGCGTAGCCTTTGACAGTGTTGACCAGATTCGGCACCAGGTCGGCACGGCGCTGATACTGGTTCAGCACCTCCGACCAGCTGGCCTTGAGTTGTTCATCATTGGATTGCAAGGTGTTGTAGCCGCAGCCGGACAAACTCAGCAGCATGACGGCAAGCAAGGTGATCCATAGCTGGCGCATTCGATTCCCCTTTGGATATGGCAGCAAGGCACTCGGAGCAGGCATCGTTCCACTCTGCATCGGGCTGCCCTGAATCATTTCATTACAGCTTAACCGGCAACAAAAAACAAAATGACATCAAGGTGAGAGGCAGGGGAAACGAGGATGCCCGGATGTCATGGCAGAGACAGGCCGGCGCACGCCACAGCGGCAGTCGTCGTAACCACGACGACTGCCGCCATTGCAGAAAGCGCTACAGCAAGAAGAATGATGGGCGATCACTCCCCGCCCACCGGCTACAGGTTCAGCTTGGAAACCTTGGTGCCTTCAAACGTCAGGTTTGCCATCAAGCCGTTGTTGGTCAGGGCAAAACCCACCACCGGCTGTTGCGCCGTATTCAGGTCGATATCGCCATTGGCGCCCATTTTCAGCAACGCCACCGAGGCGTCCGCCCCTACCGTCCAGCCCGAGCCAGAGCGGAATTTGTCGAGTGCGTCCTTGGTCATGAAAAGGAAAATGATGGCCTTGGACTGGGCGCCGATCTGCCAGCCAAACGAGGCACTCGCCGTCTGGTAGTAGCCGGAAGGCTTGCCGTCAACCCGCAGCGCCCCCTTGCCGTACTCGCCGCCGACAACCAGCCCGGCCGCGATGACCGACGGGAAGATCAGCACACCCTGGGCTTTGGCCACCAAGGCACGAGAGCTCGGCGCGTTACGGTACAGGCGTGCCAACGTAGCGTCGTACCCGGCGTCGATTTCACGCGCCTCGCTCGCTGCATTCATCGAGCGAGTCGAAGGCGATTCGCTCATCTTGCCGGTGGTGGTCGTGCAGCCGCTGGCCAACACCGATAATGCTGCCACTAATCCAATGCATAACTTTCTGGTTTGCATATCGTCCTCCTGATGGTCTCGAGGTAGTACCGGGGAACACGATTGCCCCCGGTGGAAGGCAGTTGAAGTGCGTGGGATGGAATCGGCCCCGCACCGCCTGCCGCGACCGTGAACGGCACAGCCCCCACGGATGACCTGAAGCAGTACGGCAACGATGGTGATGGAAAGATGAGGTGAAGCAAGTTGCCAAGCGTATACAACGTCAGCCCGCCGAGAACCGACCACAGCCAGATACCATGACCATGGACTGAAACAACACGACTTCTCGGCATGCCACGGTAGGGGAACTACGAGCCTTGTCCTCCGTTATAGCACCCTGACACATGACACCAGCGGCCGGGTGGCAGGCCAGCATCGGCTTTCCCGGCCAGTGAAGAAAACCCTCTGTATCGGGGCGGATAATTTTGCCGGCAAAAAAACGTTGCAATGCATTGACGCCACGAGCGGGAATCGATATTATTCGCCGCTCTTCAGGAGGGATTCCCGAGCGGTCAAAGGGATCAGACTGTAAATCTGACGGCTCTGCCTTCGAAGGTTCGAATCCTTCTCCCTCCACCAGTATTCGATAGAAAGCCCGGACATTTGTTCCGGGCTTTTTGTTTTTCCTGTCCGGCACCCAGCTAATGACAGCGGATTGCCGAGCGTCGACGTTCACCGTCGGCATGCCGTCATCGTCGCCCTGCTTTCACTTCCAGAAGCTCCCTAAGCGCTCCCTCTTGCAACCCGATGCACTGTGGCCGTGGCGTCATGTAGCGTGGCCGACACCCGTCGCCAGGCCTGCCTGACCGCCGATGTCCCGGAACGCCAGGCGGTAATGGGTTGCCAAGGCTGGAACCATTCACCCATAGGGCATACCATGATGCTCTACCCCACCCCGTCAGCCATGCCCACCGATCCGGTGGTCAGCACGCGTTCCCACAAGGAGATAACGTTATGAAATGCCTGGCATTACGGCATGTAGCCTTTGAAGACTTGGGCGTCTTCGACACCGTATTGAAACAGTTCGGCTATGACGTCGAGTACCGCCAGGCCGGTATCGACCGGATGGAGGCTGACGACTGGCTCAGCCCCGACCTGCTGGTGGTACTGGGGGGGCCCATCGGCGTCTACGAACAGGCTGATTACCCTTGGTTGGGGGGCGAGATCGATGGCGTGGCCCGACGCCTGGCTCAGGGCCTGCCGACGCTGGGTATCTGCCTGGGCGCACAGATCATGGCCGCGGCGCTCGGGGCCCGGGTCTACCCCGGCCGGGCGAAGGAAATCGGCTGGGGCGCGGTCTCGCTCTCGGCGGCCGGCAATCGCTCCAGCCTGTCTTGTTTGCAAGAGGTGCCGCTGCTGCACTGGCATGGCGACACGTTCGACCTGCCGGCCGGCGCGCAGCTGCTCGCGTCCACCGAGCTGACCCCGCACCAGGCTTTTGCCTGGGGCAACAACGCGCTGGCGCTACAGTTCCACCCCGAAGTCGACGGCCATCTGATCGAGGCGTGGCTGATCGGGCACAGCGGCGAGTTGCAGCATGCCGGCCTGTCGGTTCCCGAGCTGCGTGCCGCCAGCCACCGCTTCGCCGACCACGCGGCCCGGGCCGGCGCGGCGATGCTGGGCGCCTGGCTGCAGCAACTGGATACGACACGATGCGAATAGCGGTGGATGCCCTGCTGGTCGGCCGTTCCGCACCGCTGGCAGGTACCTCTCACCAGAGCGGAATCCACAAGAGCCTGGTTGCGACGCCGCTTTGGCTATCGGAACAGGGCTTCGACGGTGACGAGCAGGCGGACCGGCGGGTGCACGGCGGCCCGGAAAAAGCCGTTCATCATTACCCGCGCGACCACTACCCCGCCTGGATCGAGCAGCTGGGCGCGCAGCCGCTGCTGTTGGCGCCAGGCGCCTTCGGCGAAAACCTCTCGACCTGCGGCCTCACCGAGGAATCTATCTGTGTGGGGGATGTTTTCGAGCTGGGCCAGGCGGTGGTGCAGGTGTCGCAGGGACGCCAGCCGTGCTGGAAGCTGAATGCCCGCCTAGGACACAAAGGAGCGGCCAGGTTGATGCAGGACATGGGCCGGACCGGCTGGTATTACCGTGTGCTGCAAGCCGGCTGGGTGCGCCCGGGGGATGCGCTCGTGCTCGCCGAGCGTCCTGAACCAGCCTGGCCCTTGCTGAGGGTGATCCACGCGCTGTTCGGGCGAGAGCCCGAGCACATGCGCGAGTGGGCCGCCGCCGCCGAGCTGGCGCCACTGGCCGAGAACTGGAAACGCACCTTCCGGCGCCGCCTCGAGAGCGGCGCCGTGGAAGACTGGTCGAGACGGCTGGAAGGCTGAAGGCCTGGCCGGAGCCGATCTTCCCGGCTTCGGCCAACCCCGCCTCCGGCACGGGCGCGACGGGGCGAACCGCGCTCAGGACCTGTTTACGATCTCGCGAGCTAGAGTGAGACAAGGCAAAAACGGCTGAGGAAGCGGAGTTTACACGTGGTAAATGAGCATTCCGAAGACGGCTTTAACGCCGTCTCGCCGACGCGCAGCAGATCGTAAACAGGTTCTCAGGGCAGCCGCGCCTGCGGCGTGATCTGGCGCGGGTCGACCTTCAGCTCGATCAGCGCGGGACGACCGGCCTCGGTGGCGCGGGCGAACGCGGCCGGGAAGTCCTCGCTGCGTTCCACCACTTCGGCGTGCGCGCCCAACGCCCGCGCCAGCGCGACGAAATCCGGGTTTTGCAAGTCCGTGGCGAAGGGGCGCGAGGGGTATTCGCGCTCCTGGTGCATGCGGATGGTGCCGTACATGCCGTTGTTGACCACGATCACCACCACCGCCGCGCCGAATTGCCGCGCCGTGGCGAGTTCCTGCGGGTACATCATGAAGCAGCCGTCACCGGCGAAGCACACCACCTGCCGCTCGGGGTGCTCCAGCTTGGCGGCAATCGCCGCCGGCAGGCCGTAGCCCATCGCCCCGTTGGTCGGCGCCAGCTCGGTGGCGGGCCGGCGGTAGCGGTAGAAACGGTGCACCCACACCGCGTAGTTGCCGGCGCCGTTGCTGACGATGGCGTCGGCCGGCAACACTTCGCGCAAGTGGGTCATCACCTTGCCCATGTCGACGCCGCGGTGTTCGGGCGAGGTCGCGGGCGGGGTGCTGAAGGCCAGGTACTCGGCACGGGCATCTTGCGTCCACTGCCGCCAGGCATCGCCATCGAGCGGCGGCAGTTCGCCAAGCGCTCCGGCGAAGGACTGCATCCCGGCATTGATCGGCAGGCGGGCGCGGTAGACCCGGCCCAATTCTTCCGGGTCGGCGTGAACGTGGATCAGGGTCTGCGCCGGCTGCGGGCTGGCGATCAGGGTGTAGCCGTTGCTGGTGACTTCCCCCAGCCGGGTGCCGATGGCGAGGATGAGGTCGGCGCCGCGCACCCGTTCGGCCAACTGTGGCGACAGCCCGAAACCGAGATGGCCGACGTAGTGCGGGTCGTCGTTATCGAACAGGTCTTGGCGGCGGAAGGCGGTGGCCACCGGCAGCGCGTTGGCCGCGACGAAGCGATGCAAGGCCTGGCAGGCTGGCGCGCTCCAGCCACTGCCGCCGACCACCAGCAAGGGGCGCTGGGCGGCACTCAGGAGCCGGTGCAATTCGCTCATGTCGGCTTGAGACGGCGCGGCCTGCACCGCTTGTGCCGCTACCGCCGCACCCGCCACGCCCTGGCTGAACAGGATATCGTCCGGCAGCGCCACCACCACCGGCCCTGGCCGACCCGACATCGCTACGCTGAAGGCACGCGCCACCACCTCGGGGATGCGCTCGATGCTGTCGATCTGCGTCGCCCACTTGGCCAGGCCACCGAACATCCTGACGTAGTCGACCTCCTGGAACGCCTCGCGGCCGAGAAAGCCGCGCTCGACCTGGCCGATGAACAGGATCATCGGGGTGGAGTCCTGCATCGCGGTGTGCACGCCGTTGCTGGCATGGGTGGCGCCCGGCCCGCGCGTGACGAAGCAGATGCCGGGGCGCCCGGTGAGCTTGCCATAGGCATCGGCCATGTACGAAGCCGCCCCTTCGTGGCGGGTGACGACGGTGCGCACGCCCTGTTCGTCGCGCAAGGCATCGAGCACCGGCAGGTAGCTCTCGCCGGGCACGCAGTACACTGCCTCCACCCCATTCTTGACCAGTGATTCAACCAGAATCCGCCCGCCGTTACGCGGTGCCTCGATGTCCTGCATGGCAATCCTCTCTAATCTTCCATGAACCGCAATCCTGACGCAGCGTGGTGCGCCGCGACCTGCTCTCGTTCGCCGGGTGGGGTGTGATCGTGCGAAACCGGTGCTCAGTCTCTGCCTTCCCAGTGGCGTGCTCAAGCGATGCATTTTGCTTGGCTCATTCCGGAAACTCATCAACTCGGCAATGGATTCCCTCTGCCGCGCAGAAGCGCCGGAGGAGTCAGGCGTAGCGGAACCCGGCATCGGTGGCTCCCGGCGTTGACGGGGCGAGGCAAGAATAGCGCGGCAAGGAATAGCACCTCCACCCCCTCCTGCACCCACGCAGGAACACGCCCGGCAAAGGTGCCGCAGCAAGTTGGCGAACGGGTTCTAAGATGAAAGCAGCGACAGGCAGGAGTGAACCATGGATACAGGCAAGGTTGCGGTGATCGTCGGCGTCGGCCCGGGTCTGGGCTGCGCCCTGGCACAGCGTTTCGCCCGCGCCGAGATGCACGTGGCACTGGTGGCGCGCGACGTGAAGAAGCTGGAAGGGCTGGCGGCCGACTGCACCGGCGTGCATCACGCCGGCCGGGCTTACGGCTGCGATGCTACCGACGAGGCGGCGGTCGAGGCGCTGTTCCAGAATATCCGTAGCGACCTGGGAGAACCGGACCTGGTGGTGTACAACGCCGGGCGTTTTGCCCCGGCGGGTCTGCTCGACACCAGCCGCGAGGAGTTCGAGCGCTGCTGGCGGGTGGGTTGTCTGGGGGGCTTTCTGGTCGGGCGTGCCGCGGCGCGCGGCATGGTGGCGCGCATCGAGAACGGTGGCGCCGGCGGCACCATCCTGTTCACCGGGGCGACGGCCAGCCTGCGCGGCAGCGCCGGCTTCCACAACCTGGCGGTGGGCAAGTTCGGCCTGCGCGCGCTGGCGCAGAGCATGGCGCGCGAGTTGCAGCCCAAGGGCATCCACGTCGCTCACGTGGTTCTCGACGGCCACATCCGACCGCAGTCACCAGGAGAACTCGGCACCGCGCCGAACCCCGACGACATGCTGGACCCGGCGGCGATCGCCGAGGCCTACTACCAGCTCTACCGTCAGCCGCGCAGCGCCTGGACGCACGAACTGGACCTGCGCCCCTGGACGGAGCGCTTCTGAGGCCGGTCCAGACCGGTCACCGCAAGCCAACGGGACGCGTGCCGGCAGAGGCAAAAAAAGACGCACCCCCCGCTTGACCATGCCGCTGTGCGTGCAATCCTGGCATGGCCATTCAAACGGGGGATGCGCATCAGAAATAGTCGTACCCTTTTACCGGCACGCTATCCGTCCTGGCTTCTTTCCATTCCTCGAAATCGGCCTTGTGATCCCAGAAGAGATACCAGCCGTGATGCTGGTCCTCGACGACTTCCGGATGTTCGGCAAGAAAGCCGTCCATGAACTCGGTGAACGGCGATACGTAGCCGGAATGACCCACCCGGTACGGTTCCCTCGGGGCAATCATCGTCTCACCCTCCCGTTACAACTTCCATGGCGGGAAAAACCGCCACTAGGTTAGAGATTTTTCCAGTCGGGGTGGTTCCCGTTCCATCCGCATATAGTGACGTGCGTTACAATCCCAATCCACTGAAAACAAAGGAACTATTTTTGATTAACAGTTGTTGCACCGTGCACTTTTGCCTTTTTGGCCAGTCTAAGAAGAGGCGCAGAGTGCGCCCCGTTCGATTGAGTGCTGAAAGGAGTTTGCTATGGATCTTCACATGCATTCGCATCAGCTGACACATCGGCTGCCCGACTGGCGGGCGGCGTCGCTGGCTGGGGTTCTGGCAGGTGTGGTTTTCCTGCTGCTGGACATGCTGGCCATGGTTATGGCGGGTGGCAGCCCATGGGCTCCTACTCACATGATCGCCGCCATCGTCATGGGCAATTCGGCACTGGGGTCGCCGGCGATGTTCAATATCGGCATCGTGGTGGTTGCCCTGATCGTGCACTTTGCGCTGGCTATCGGCATGGGATTGATCCTGGGTCTGATCATGGCACCGTTCCACTTCGACTCGAGCTGGGGCATGGCCTCGGCGGTAGGGGTGGTGTTCGGTTTCGTGGTCTACGTGGTCAATTTCTACGGCATGACCCAGTTCTTCCCATGGTTCGCGGAAGCCCGCAGTTGGACGACGCTGATCGCCCACCTGGTATTCGGCATTGTGGCGGCAGATGCCTACCTGAAACTGGAACGTAAAGAACCCGACAGAGACATGTCGGAAATGGCTCGCTGACCGAGCAAACACCCAGCCCGGGGCACCCCCGGGCTTTTCCATGCCTGCCGGCTTCGGCCAACGTTGGCCGAAGAAGCATGTTCAGCGGCGGATCAGCGCGACAGCGGCAGCAGCCCGGCCAGGCGCTCGAACCGAAGATGCTGTTCCAGCGAATCGGCCAGGCGGTCGATGTGCTGCTCGCGCAGGGCGCGGTAATCGAGCGGCTGCGGTTCTTGCAGCCCGGCCCAGGCGAGCAGTGCACGGCAGGCCTCGGCATGGTCGAACAGGCCGTGCAGATAGGTGCCGAGGATCTGGCCGTCGTCCGACACGGCGCCCTCGCCGCCGCCGGCCAAGCTCACCGCCGGGCGGGCCAGCGCCGGGCCGCTCGACACGCCCATGTGGATTTCGTAGCCGCTCACCGCGGCATCCGCCACCGTGAGTCGCCCTTCCACCCGTTCCAGGCGCTTGTGTTCGGTGAGCGTGGTTGCCATGTCGAAGAGATTGAGCCCCGGCGTGCTGCCGGCCTCGCTCTCCAGCCCGAGCGGGTCGTGGATGTGCCCACCGAGCATCTGGAAGCCGCCGCAGATACCGACCAGCTTGCCGCCCAGGCGCAGGTGGCGGCGGATCGCCGGCTCCCAGCCGTTGGCGCGCAGCCAGGCCAGGTCGTTACGGGTGTTCTTGCTGCCGGGCAGCACGATCAGGTCGGCCGGCGGAATCGCCTGCCCCGCCCCGACCAGGGACAATTCGACCTGTGGGTGCAGGCGCAGCGGGTCGAAATCGGTGTGGTTGCTCAGGCGCGGGAGCACCGGCGCCACCACGCGCAGGCGCTGGCCGTCGCGCGCGCCGCCCGGCGCGTTCTGGCGCGTGAGGCTGTCCTCGGCCTCGATATGCAGACCCATGAGATACGGCAGCACACCCAGCACCGGCTTGCCGGTGTACGTCTCGAGCCAGTCGAGCCCCGGCTGCAGCAGCGCGAGGTCGCCGCGGAAGCGGTTGATGACGAAGCCGACCACGCGGCGCTGTTCCGATTCTGACAACAGCGCCAGCGTGCCGACCAGGTGCGCGAACACGCCGCCGCGGTCGATGTCGGCCACCAGGATCACCGGGCAGTCCACAGCCTCGGCGAAGCCCATATTGGCGATGTCGCCCTCGCGCAGGTTGATCTCGGCCGGGCTGCCCGCCCCTTCCACCACGATGCAGTCGTAGTGTTCGGCCAACCTTTGATGCGATTGCAGCACTGCCTTCATGGCCTCGGGCTTGTAGCGGTGATAAACCGAAGCTTCCATATTGCCGATGGCGCGGCCATGCACGATGACCTGGGAGCCGACGTTGCTGTTGGGCTTGAGCAGGATCGGATTCATGTCGGTGTGCGGCTCGACGCCGCAGGCCTGCGCCTGCACCGCCTGCGAGCGACCGATCTCGCCGCCGTCGACGGTCACGGCGCTGTTGAGCGCCATGTTCTGCGGCTTGAACGGGGCGGTACGAATGCCGCGACGCACCAACAGGCGGCACAGCCCGGTGGCCAGCGTGCTCTTGCCGGCGTCCGAGGTTGTACCCTGGATCATGATGGTTTTGGCTGGCATGGTTTGACTCCGGGCGCGCTTTTTCCTGACGATCATCCTAGAATGACGCCTTTCGTATTGATGGTGATCGATGTGCGGCGTGCTTCAGCGCAACGTCATCGACCGGCAAAACCGGAATTATATAGGCGCACTTCGTGACTTCCCCCGTTTTTCTACTGCTGGCTGTTCTCCTCGACAAACTCTTCGGCGAGCCGCCGCGCTGGCATCCCCTGGTGGGCTTCGGCAAGCTGGTGCGCTGGCTGGAACGCCGGCTCTACCCCGCCGCCCCGGCGCAGGAAACCGAGCAGTGCATGCGCTTGCGCGGCGCGATCGGCATCGCCCTGCTCCTGATTCCGTTCACCCTGCTGGCGGCGCTGCTGGCCTGGCTGCCCTTCATCGGCGTGTTCTACAGCGTGGTGCTGCTCTACCTCGCCATCGGCGCCAAGAGCCTGACCCAGCACGCCGAGGCGGTGATCGAGGCGCTGGAGCGGCACGACCTGCCTCTGGCGCGCCAGCGCGTCGGCATGATCGTCAGCCGCGACACCTCGCAGCTTTCCGAGCAGGACGTGGCGCGCGCCACCATCGAATCGGTGCTGGAAAACGGCAGCGACGCCATCTTCGCCGCGCTGTTCTGGTTCCTGCTCTTGGGCGCGCCCGGCGCGGTGCTGTACCGGCTCGCCAACACGCTGGACGCGATGTGGGGCTACAAGAACGAGCGCTACCTGCATTTCGGCTGGGCCGCGGCACGCTTCGACGACGTGCTGAACTTCATTCCGGCGCGGCTCACCGCGCTGACCTATATCGCGCTGGGCGACCGCCGCGCCGGCTGGGCGTGCTGGCGCGCGCAGGCGCCGACCTGGTACAGCCCCAACGCCGGCCCGGTGATGGCGGCTGGCGCTGGCGCGCTGGGCGTGGCGCTGGGCGGTGCGGCCAGCTACCACGGCCAGCTCAAGGCGCGTCCGGCATTGGGGCTGGAACGCGCCCCGGATTGCGGCGACATCCGCCGCGCCGTGCGCCTGGTGCAGCGCGGTCTGTGGCTGTGGGTCGGCATTGGCCTGCTGCTGGCGCTGGTGACGGGAGGCCTCAATGCTTGACCACGGCGGCGGCATCCTGGCGGCGGCGCGCCGTTTCAACATCCCGGTGGAGGACTGGCTCGACCTCTCCACCGGGCTCAACCCGCACGGCTGGCCGGTGCCGGCGATTCCGGCATCGGCCTGGCAGCGCCTGCCGGAAACGGCGGACGGGCTGGAGGCCGCCGCCGCCGGGTATTACGGCTGCTCTGCGCTGTTGCCGGTAGCCGGTTCGCAGCCGGCGATCCAGGCGCTGCCGCGGCTGCGCCCACCCGGCCGGGTCGGTCTGCTGGCCGCCACCTACGCCGAACACCCGCACGCCTGGGCACGGCACGGCCACGAGGCGGTGCGCCTGACGCCGGAGCGCATCGACGAGGCGCTCGACACCCTCGACGTGCTCGTGGTGTGCAACCCCAACAACCCGACCGGCTGGTCCGCCACGCCGGGCCAGTTGGACGCCTGGCGCGCCCGGCTGGCGGCGCGTGGCGGCTGGCTGGTGGTGGACGAGGCCTTCATGGATTGCACGCCGGGACACAGCATGCTGCCGCACATCGGCGCGCCGGGGCTGATCGTGCTGCGCTCGATCGGCAAGTTCTTCGGCCTGGCCGGCGCCCGCGCCGGCTTCGTGTTCGCCGGGCGCGAGCTGCTCGCCCGGCTGCAGGAAGAACTCGGACCGTGGACGCTGAGCGGGCCGGCACGCGTGGCGGTGCGGCTGGCCCTGCAGGACACGGCCTGGCAGGCGCGCACGCGCGAGCGGCTGGCCGCCGACAGCACACGGCTCGCCCGGCTGCTGGCCGCGCACGGCCTCGCCCCCGATGGCGGCAGCGCGCTGTTCCAGTGGCTGGCTCACCCCGCAGCCGCCGCGCTGCACGACTTCCTGGCCCGCCGCGGCATCCTGATCCGCCTCTTCGCCGACACCGGCAGCGTCCGCTTCGGCCTGCCGGCGAGCGAGGCCGCCTGGTCGCGGTTGGAGGTCGCGCTGGAGGGTTGGTGTATACCTCAAGAGGAGGCATGTACCGACCTTGAACACAACACGCAACGCTAACGACCCGCCCCGCGCCATCCGGCTCGGTCTGCGGGCGAACCTGGCCCAGTTCAGCCTGCTGGTGCTGGTCAATGCCTTCGTCGGCGCCATGGTCGGCATGGAACGCTCCATCCTCCCCGCCATCGCCGAGCGGGAGTTCCATCTGGCGGCGCACACCGCCATCCTCGCCTTCATCGTGGTGTTCGGCGTCTCCAAGGCGCTGACCAATTACGTCGCCGGCCGTTTCGCCGACGTGCACGGCCGCAAGACCATCCTCGTCACCGGCTGGCTGATCGCCACACCGGTACCGTTCCTGCTGATGTGGGCGCCGTCCTGGAACTGGGTGCTGCTGGCCAACGTGCTGCTGGGTGTGAGCCAGGGCCTGACCTGGTCCATCACGGTCATCATGAAGATCGACCTGGCCGGCCCGCTCAACCGGGGGCTGGCGATGGGCATCAACGAGTTCGCCGGTTATGTCGCGGTCGGCGCGGCGGCGCTGGCCACCGGCTGGCTTGCCGCCCGCTACGGGCTGCGGCCGCAGCCGTTCTACCTGGGCGTGGCCTTCGTGCTGGCCGGCCTGCTGCTGTCGCTGCTGGCGGTGCGCGAGACGCACGCCCATGCCCGGCACGAAGCGCTGCAACAGCCGGACGCCCACCCCGGCCAGCCTTCCCCCGCGACGATCTTCTGGCGCACCAGCTGGCAGGACCGCAACCTGTCGTCCATCTGCCAGGCGGGTTTGGTCAACAATCTCAACGACGGCATGGCCTGGGGCCTGTTTCCGCTCGCCTTCGCCGCCGCCGGCATGAGCCTGACGCAGATTGGCTGGCTGGCCGCCGTCTACCCGGCGGTGTGGGGCGGCTGCCAGCTCGTGACCGGGGTCATGTCCGACCGCATCGGCCGCAAGGGGCTGATCGTGGCCGGCATGTGGCTACAGGCGGCCGGCATCGTCGTCACCGCCGGCAGTCTGCACTTCTCCGGCTTTCTCGCCGGCGCGGTGCTGCTGGGCGTCGGCACGGCGATGGTCTACCCGACCCTGCTGGCGGCCATCGGCGACGTGGCACACCCTGGCTGGCGGGCCTCGGCGGTGGGGGTGTACCGCCTGTGGCGCGACCTCGGCTACGCCATCGGCGCGCTGTTGTCCGGGGTGGTGGCCGACCTGTTCGGCATGGCCAGCGCGATCTGGCTGGTGGCCGGGCTGACATTCCTTTCCGGGGCGATTGCCGCGCTACGCCTGCAGGAAACGCATACGACTTCCCGCTGACACGAGCGCCCCTCATCGCGCGGCACAGCCGGACGGCATCGCCGCGTTTGTTCACAAGCCCGCCGCCCTCACGTATCATCCTGCCCCTGAGTGACGGTGACGGGAACGTGGTGCGATACCACGGCTGCCCCCGCAACTGTAAGCGACGAGCCGGCGCCACGATGCCACTGGAGCGATCCGGGAAGGCGGCGCCCGGCGGTGAAGCGCGAGCCAGGAGACCGGCCGTCACCGATGTCGACACAGGCAGAAGCCGGGCGGGGTGCACCGGGGGAATGCAGGAACCGCCTTGGGCAGTTCGTGCCCTCGCCTGTGGCGACGTAACCAGCTCGAGGGCAATCAACAACATGACGTCGCATCATCCCAGCCGGCCAGGCGGCCGTAGCCGCCTCGTCGGCATACTGGCGTTCCTCTTCATCGCCAACCTGCTCGCCTGGGCGTGGGCGTTTTCCGCGTTCTCGGCACAGCCGGCGCTACTCGGCACCGCGCTGCTGGCCTACCTGTTCGGCCTGCGCCACGCGGTGGACCCCGACCATATCGCTGCCATCGACAACGTGGTGCGCAAGCTGATGCAGGAAGGCAAGCAGCCCTACGCGACGGGGTTTTTCTTTTCGATCGGCCATTCCGCGCTGATCGTGCTGGCGGTCGCCATCATCGTCACCACCACGGAAGCCTTGCAAAGCCGCTTCGCCGCCTTCAAGACCCTCGGCGGCCTCGTCTCGACCAGCATTTCGGCCTTCTTCCTGCTGGCCATCGCCCTCACCAACCTGATGATCCTCAAGGGCGTCTGGCGCAACTTCCAGCGCGTGAAGCGCGGCGAGGACGTCAGCGCCGAAGAGATGAACCTGCTGCTGTCGGGACAGGGCCTGCTCGCTCGCCTGTTCCGCCCGCTGTTCCGGCTGGTGACGAAGAGCTGGCACATGTTCCCGATCGGCTTCCTGTTCGGCCTGGGCTTCGACACCGCCACCGAGATCGGCCTGTTTTCCGTTTCCGCCTCCCATGCCTCGGCGGGGACGTCGCTGTGGAACGTCATGGTGTTCCCGGTGCTGTTCGCCGCCGGCATGGCGCTGGTGGACACCCTGGACAGCATGCTGATGGTGGGCGCTTACGGCTGGGCCTTCGTCAACCCGCTGCGCAAGCTCTGGTACAACCTCACCATCACCACGATCTCGGTGCTGGTCGCCTTCGGCATCGGCGGCATCGAGGCGCTGGGCCTCCTGGCCAGCCAGCTGCAATTGACCGGCGCATTCTGGGACGGCGTCGCCCTGCTGAACGAGAGCCTGGCCCATTTCGGCTACCTGGTGATCGGCATCTTCATCGCCAGCTGGGCCGTTTCGGCCGGCATCTACCGGTGGCGCGGCTACGAAATGCGCTACGGCAAGGCACAGGACAGTCTATGAGAACCCATTACAAACACGTGCTGATGTGCACCGGTCCGCGCTGCACCGAGAACGGCGTCGAGGCCGAGGCCATGTTCAAGGCGCTGGGCCAGACCATCGACGCCTGCGAGGGCTTGCGCGTCAAACGCACCCGCACCCATTGCTTCGCGGTGTGTAAGGAAGGCCCGATCGTCGCCGTCTACCCCGACGGCGTGTGGTACCGCAAAGTCGACGCGGCGGCGGTCCAGCGCATCGTGCACGAGCACCTGGCGGGTGGCTGCCCGGTCGAGGAACTGGTGTTCCACCGCCTGGGCATCGGCGACATCGAACAAGGAGAGCAGCCATGAGCGCCCCCAACCGCGGCGGCATCGTGCTGCTGACCCACGCCGGCACCGACCTCACCGCGCTGCACCGCGCCGAGACCGAGCTGCCCGAGGGCTTCGTACCGGTGGCCGGCGTCAACTTGCAAACCGTCGACAGCGCCGAGCGCATGGCCGCGCTGCTGGCAGGCACCATTGCCGATACCCGCATTGTGGTGGTGCGGGTGCTGGGCCGCGCCCAGACCATCCCCGGCTTCGAAGAACTGCTGAAGGACGCGAAAGCCCGCGAGCGCGCGCTGATCGTGGTGAGCGGCACCGGCGAGCCGGACCCCGAACTCGCCGCCCTGTCCTCGGTGCCGCCGGCGCTGCAGCACGAGGTCACCGCCTACCTGCAGGCGGGCGGCAGCGGCAATATGGCGCAGTTGCTGCGCTGCCTGTCCGACCGCCTCCTGATGAGCGGCTTCGGCTACCAGCCGCCCACCCCGCTGCCCGAGCACGGCATCTACCACCCGGAGCTGTCGGGTCTCGCCACGCTGGACGACTGGGCGGCGATCCGTCAGCCGGACTGGCCGACGGTCGGCATCACCTTCTACCGCGCGCACTGGATGAGCGGCAACACCCGCTTCATCGACATGCTGGTCGACATGTTGGCCGAACGCCGGCTCAACGCCCTGCCGGTGTACACCGCCTCGCTGCGCACGCTCGATGAGACCGGCATGCCGGCGGCGCTGCAGTTTTTCAGTGACATTGGCCGCATCGACGCGCTGATCAACACGACATCGTTTGCCATGGGCGATGTGAATGCCGACGGCCCGACCGCCTCAGGCTGGTCGGTGGCGGCGTTCGAGCGGCTCGACATTCCGGTGATCCAGGCCATCACCAGCAGCATGACGCAGCAGCAGTGGGAAGCCTCCGAGCGTGGGCTCAACCCGCTCGACACCGCGATGAACGTGGCGCTGCCCGAGTTCGACGGCCGCATCGTCAGCGTGCCGATGTCGTTCAAGCACGACGAGGACGAAACCCACTACGCACCGCTCGCCGACCGGGTCCGCCGCGTCGCCGGCATCGCCGCGCGCCAGGTAGCCTTACGCCGCATTCCGGCCGAAAACAAGCGCATCGCCTTCATCTTCACCAATTCCAACAGCAAGGCCTCGCAGATCGGCAACGCCGTCGGCCTCGATTCGCCGGCCTCGCTGTTCACCCTGCTGCACGCCATGCGCGAGCAGGGTTACCACCTCCCCGGCCTGCCGGAATCGAGCGACGCGCTGATCCACGAGCTGATCGACCGCGGCGCCTACGACGAGGACTACCTGACGGCGGATCAATTAAGCAAAGCCATCGCCAGCGTGCCGGCGGCGCGCTACGCCGAGTGGTTCGGCCAACTGCCCGACCTGCTGCAGCAGAAGATGCTGGAACGCTGGGGCGAGGCGCCCGGCAGCGCCTACGTGCACGAGGGCAAACTGGTGTTCGCCGGGCTGGAGTTCGGCAACGCCTTCGTCGCGCTGCAGCCGCCGCGCGGCTACGGCATGGACCCGGACGCGATCTACCACACTCCGGACCTGCCGCCGACCCACCACTATTACGCGCTGTATTGCTGGCTGCGCGACGACTGGAAAGCCGACGCCATCGTCCACGTCGGCAAGCACGGCACGCTGGAATGGCTGCCGGGCAAGGGCGTGGGCGTGTCGGAACACTGCTTCCCGGACGCGCTCTTGGGCGATCTGCCGATGTTCTACCCGTTCATCCTGAACGACCCGGGCGAGGGTTCGCAGGCCAAGCGCCGCGCCCACTCGGTGATCATCGACCACCTCACGCCACCGATGACCACCGCCGACACCTATGGGCCTTTGGCGCAGCTCACGCAACTGGTGGACGAGTACTACCAGGTGGAGATGCTCGACCCGGCCAAGCTGCCGCTGTTGCAGCAGCAGATCTGGGACCTGATCAAGGAAGCCAAGCTCGATAGCGATCTGGCGGCGATGCTGGGCCACGACCACGATCACGGGCATGACCACGAGCATCATGATCACCACCATCACGGTCACGAGCACGGTCATCACGAACATGATCATGACCAGCATGAGCATGCTCACCCGCACGCAGCAGCGACACCAGCCAGCAAGTACCGGATGCAGCCGGCCAAGCCCGCCCTGAAGCAGACCGGCGCGGCGGCCAGCGTCGGCGGCAAGTACCGTCCGACGACCGCCAAGCCGCACAGCCACGGACACGACCACCACCACGGTCATGACCATCATAACCATGACCACGATCACGACCATGACCACCACCACGAGTGGGACGCCACGCTGAACGCAGACGGCGTGCCGCTGACGCTGGCCAAGATGGAAGGCGTGGACGTCGCCCACCTCATCGAGGACATCGACGGCTACTTGTGCGAACTGGGCGCGGCGCAGATTCGCGACGGCCTGCACATCCTCGGCAAGGTGCCGCAGGGCGAGGCGCTGGTGGACATGGTGTGCGCGCTGGTGCGCCTGCCCAACCTGGCCATCCCCAGCCTGCCGGCGAGCGTCGCCGCGGCGCTGGGCATGGACTGGAATGGACTGCAGGACGACAAGGGCAAGCGGCTGGAAAACGTCCCGCCGCGGCTGCAGGCGCTGGCGGGCACGCCGCTGGTGACGCGTGCCGACGCACTCGACGCGGTCAATGCGCTGGGCCGCCGCCTGATGGCCACGTTGGCCGAACACGGCTTCGACGCGAGCGTGATCGACGCAACGTTGGCCGAAGCGCTGCCCGGCAGCGCCGACACCGGCGCAATCAAGACCACCCTCGCCTTCGTCTGCCGCGAGCTGGTGCCCAACCTGGCACGCACCACGGAAGAGATCGCCAACTTGCTGCACGGCCTCGCCGGCGGCTACGTGCCGGCCGGCCCCAGCGGCGCGCCGACACGCGGCATGGCGCACGTGCTGCCCACCGGCCGCAATTTCTACTCGGTCGACCCGCGCAGCCTGCCTTCGCAGGCCGCCTGGCGCATCGGCACCGAGCTGGCGAACGAAGTGCTGGCGCGCCACCGCAAGGAAACCGGCCACCTGCCAGAGACGGTCAGCATCAGCGTGTGGGGCACCAGCGCCATGCGCACCCACGGCGACGACATCGCCGAAATCCTGGCGCTCTTGGGCGTGCGTCCGCGCTGGCAGGCCGAGAGCCGCCGCATCACCGGCATTGAGGTGATCCCGCTGGCCGAACTGGGCCGCCCGCGCATCGACGTCACCGTGCGCATCAGCGGCTTCTTCCGCGACGCCTTCCCGCACCTGATCCACCTCGTCGACGAGGCGGTGCACACCGTGGCGCGGCTGGATGAACCGCCCGAGCAGAACTTCGTGCGCAAGCACTACCTTGCCGACTTGGGCCACGATCTATTCCAGGGGCTGCCGTCCGAGACCGCAAGCCAGCGCGCGCTCTACCGCGTGTTCGGCTCCAAGCCCGGCACTTACGGCGCCGGCATCCTGCCGCTGATCAACGAGCAGAACTGGGAAACCGACGCCGATTTCGCCACCGCCTACATCAACTGGGGCGGCTATGCCTACGGCCAGCGCGACAACGGCACCGACGCGCGCGCCGATTTCCGCCATCGCCTGTCCGGCGTCGAAGTGGCCCTGCACAACCAGGACAACCGCGAACACGACATCTTCGACAGCGACGACTACCTGCAGTACCACGGCGGCATGATCGCCACGATCCGCAGCCTCACCGGCCGCCAGCCGCGCCACTACTTCGGCGACAGCCACAACCCGGACAACCCGGCGGTGCGCGGCCTGAAGGAGGAGGTGCTGCGCGTGTTCCGCTCGCGCGTGGCCAACCCGAAATGGATCGCCAGCATCCAGAAACACGGTTATAAAGGCGGGCTGGAGCTGACCGCCACGGTCGACTACCTGTTCGGCTACGACGCCACCGCGCACGTGGTGGACGATTGGGTGTACGAGCAGTTGGCCGAAACCTACGCGCTGGATCAGCAAATGCAGGACTTCTTCGCCGAGAGCAACCCGTGGGCGCTCAACGCCATCACCGAGCGCCTCTTGGAAGCGGCCCAGCGCCGGCTGTGGGAAGAACCGAACCCGGACACGCTCGCCGCGCTGCGCGACCTGCACCTGCAAAGCGAGGCGATGCTGGAAGAACGCGGGGAGAACCCGAAACGATGAAACACCACTACCCCTTCGTCGCCATCGTCGGCCAGGAGCAGCTCAAGCGTGCGCTGTTGCTGTGCGCGGTCGACCCCAGCATGGGCGGCGTGCTGATCCGCGGCGACAAGGGCACCGCCAAGAGCACCGCCGCGCGCGGCCTGGCCGAGGTGCTGCCGCCGATCGCGCGCACCGCCGGCTGCGGCTTCAACTGCGCGCCGGACGCGCCGCTGGCCGAGTGCCCGACCTGCCAGGACCCGGACACGTCGGCGGAAGCCGCCCCGGTGCCCTTCATCAACCTGCCGCTGGGCGCCACCGAAGACCGCGTGCTGGGCAGCCTGGACTTCGAAAAGGCGCTCAAGCACGGCCAGCAGGCGTTCAAGCCGGGCCTGCTAGCGGCGGCGCATCGCGGCCTGCTCTACATCGACGAAATCAACCTGCTCGCCGACCACCTGGTCGACGTGCTGCTCGACGTCGCCGCCATGGGCGTCAACACCGTGCAGCGCGAAGGACTGTCGGTGAGCCACCCGGCGCGCATCACGCTGTTGGGCACGATGAACCAGGAGGAAGGCGAGCTGCGTCCGCAGTTACTCGACCGCTTCGGCATGATGGTGGACGTTAGCGCGCCGCGCGACGCCGCCACCCGCGCCGAGGTGGTACGCCGCCGCCTGGCGTTCGAGGCCGATCCGGCGGGCTTCGCCCGGCGCTGCGCCGACGACACCGCCGCGCTGTGCCAGACCCTGCACGCCGCGCAGGCCGGGCTTGCCGACGTGGTCATGCCCGATTCGCTGTTCGACTTCATCAGCCGGCTGTGCTGCGAGTTCGAGGTGGCCAGCCTGCGCGCCGACATCGTGATGCACAAGGCGGCGCGGGCGCTGGCCGCGCTCGACGGCCGGCGCGAGGTGACGGCGGAAGACGTACGCGACGCCGCCGAGCTGGTGCTGCCGCACCGCCGCCGCAAGAAACCGTTCGAGCAATCCGGCCTGGACCGCGACAAGCTCGACGAGCTGACGCGGCAGGCGTCCGAACCGCCGCCCCCGCCGCCGGCATCGCAGCCGCCCTCGGGCCAGGACAGCGCGGACAATCGGGGCGGCGAGTCCGAACCGGACAATGCCGAATCGTCGAGCAACGACACCGACGACAACGCCCAGCCGGGCAGCGCCGCCGAGCAGCTGTTCGCCGCCGGCACCCCCGCCGGCGTCGGCCGCATCGAGGTAGCCGCCTTGCACGCCTCCGAGGCCAGCGGACGGCGCAGCAGCAGCGAAGGCACGTTCCACGGCCACACCCTGCGCGCCGTACCGAGCGAGGCGCCGAGCCAGCTCGCGCTGGACGCCACCCTCAAGAGCGCGCTGCTGCGCAATCCCGGCGATTTCAGCGTCACCCGTGCCGACCTGCACGACAAGGTGCGCGTCGGCAAGCAGGCCAACCTGATCCTGCTGGTGGTCGACGCCTCCGGCTCGATGGCGGCCAAGCGCCGCATGGAAGCGGTCAAGGGCTGCGTGCTGGGCCTGCTGCAAGACGCCTACCAGCGCCGCGACCAGGTGGCGGTGATCGCCTTCCGCGGCAACGCCGCCGAGCTGGTGCTGCCGCCGACGCGCCAGATCGACCAGGCCGAACGCGTCCTGTCCGAGCTGCCCACCGGCGGGCGCACGCCGCTGGCGCACGCCTTGCAGCTCACCGCCGAGACGCTGGCGCGGCACGCCCGCGCGGACAATCTGACGCCGCTGTTGGTGGTACTCTCCGACGGCCGCGCCAACATCGCGCTCGACACCCGCCAGGACCCGTGGCGCGAGGCGCTGGGGTTGGCCGAAGCCCTGGCCGCCCAGGGCACGCCGGCGCTGGTACTCGACACCGAGGAAGGCTACGTGCGCCTGGGCCGTGCGCGCGAACTCGCCACCGCATTGCAGGGCGAATACCTGCCGCTCGACACGCTGTCGGCGGAAAGCCTGACGCTGACGATACGGCAGCGGCTGGGCTGAAGGCCGCAACGACGAATCACAACGGCGGGGGCGCCGACCGGCCCGCCCGCCATGGAATACCAAGGAAACACCGACATGATTATCTGCATCGGCGCCGGACCCGGCGACATCGGCTACCTGCCGCAACGCTCGGCGCAACTGATCCGCGAGGCCGACGTGGTCGCCGGCTTCAACGCCGTGGTCGACGTGGTGCGCCCGCTGATCCCGGACACCGCCGAGGTGATCCAGATGGGCTACCGCGACCAGGTCGCGCAGCTCGACATCGTCGCCCTTCGCCACCACGCAGGCAAGAAGTGCGTGGTGGTGTTCATGGGCGACATCCACTTCAGCGGCTTCCAGTACCTGGAGCGCGTCGAGCGCGCCTGCGGCCACCCGGTCGAGACCATCCCGGGCATCTCGTCGGCGCAGATCCTGGCCTCGCGTGCCAAGGTATGTTTCGACGAGACCAGCTTCATCACCTTCCACCGCCGCGGCGACCTGACCCCGTTCAAGCGCCACCTGGTGCACGCGCTGCAAGACCAACGCAACGCCATCGTCATCCCCTGCCCGTGGGACGAGGCGCGCTCCTTCATGCCCTGGCACATCGCCGCCTACCTGCTGGAAAACGGCATTCCGCCCGAGCACCCGGTGGAAGTGTGGGAAAACCTCACCCGCGGTGACGCCGAATGGCACGGCACCCTGGCCGAGTGTGTCGACCAGCGCTTCTCCGACATGAGCATCATGCTGATCCGCACCCTTGCCCCGATGGACAGCCAGATCGAGCCGAGCCACAAATGAGTACCAACGATTACGCCATCGTGCTGGCCGGCCACGGCAGCCGCGACCCGGACGGGATCAACGAGTTCATGGCGCTGGTCGAACTGCTGCGCGCACGTGCCGGCGGCCGCACCGTCGAACACGGTTTTCTGGAATTCGCCACGCCGACCATCGATGAAGCGGTCGGCACGGTGATCGAGGCCGGCGCGAAGAAGGTGGTGATGGTGCCGGGCGTGCTGCTCGCCGCCACCCACGCCAAGAACGACATGCCGAGCGAGCTGCTGGCCTTGCAGCGCGCCCATCCGGACACCGAGTTCCACTTCGGCGCGGCGATGGACCTGCACCCGAAGCTGCTGCAACTGTGCCGCGAGCGCATCGTCGAGGCCGAAGGCCGCTCCGGTCAGACCGTGTCGCGCGCCGACACCTGTCTGGTCGTGGTCGGGCGCGGCACCACGGACCCGGACGCCAATTCCGAGATTTCCAAGCTCACGCGCATGCTGGAAGAAGGCCTGGGCTTCGGCACCTCCTTCGTCTGCTATTCCGGCACCGCCAAGCCGCTGGTGGCCGACGGCCTGCGCGCCGCCGCCCTGCTGGGTTACAAGCGCATCGTGGTGCTGCCCTACTTCCTGTTCGACGGCGTGCTGGTCAAGCGCATCTACGCCGCGGCGGACGACCTGGCCACGCGCCACCCGGAACTGGAAGTGCTCAAGGCCGATTACCTCGGCGTGCACCCGCACGTGGCCGACGTGTTCCTCGAGCGCGCCCAGGAAGGCGTCGAGGGCCGCGCCACGATGAACTGCGCGCTGTGCAAGTACCGCGTGCAGATCGTCGGCTTCGAAGAACAGGTCGGCACGCCGCAGCAGGGCCACCACGGCCTGGTACGCGGGCTGCTCGGCCGTACCGACACCGCACCGGCGCCGATCGACAACTGGCCGCCCTACGTGCCGCACCCGATCGAAGCCGAGAGCATGCGCATCATCCAGGCCGGCTACGACTGGTCGACCATCCCGGCCGAGCTGCACACCGTGCTGCAGCGCCTGGTGCACACCTCCGGCGATTTCAGCAGCGTGGACGACATGGTTTTCTCGCCCGGCGCCACCGCCATCGGCCTGCGCGCGCTGTTGCGCTGCCGCCGCGTGGTGACTGACGTCACCATGGTGCAGACCGGCCTCAAGCGCGCGGTGCTGGATCAACTGGGCGTCGAGACCTGGTGCGGCGTGCACGACGAAGAGACCCACCTGCTCGCCAAGACCCACGGCATCACCCGCTCCGCCGCCGGCATCCGCCGCGCCTGGCAGAAGTTCGGCAACGACGTGATCGTCGCCATCGGCGATGCGCCGACCGCGATCATGGAAGTGGTGCGGCTGGTGCGCGAGCACGGCTGGCGCCCGCAACTGGTGGTCGGCCTGCCGGTGGGCTTCGTCGGCACGCGCGAGTGCAAGGAAGAACTGGCCCGTCTGCTGCAGGTGCCGCGCATCACCAACCGCGGCACGCGCGGCGGCTCGCCGTGGGCGGCCACCGTGGTCAACGCGCTGATGATCTCGGCCATCGAGCACGTCGGGCGCCAGAACCAGGAACAGCAAGCACAGCAATGAGCACCCGCCGCCCCTACGACCTCGCCACCCCCGCCCCCAACGGCCTGCGCCGCGGCCGCACCACCGGCAGCTGCGCCACCGCCGCGGTGAAGGCGGCGCTGACGCTGTTGCTGCGCGGCGAGGCGGTGCGCGAAGTCGAGGTGAGCCTGCCGGACCCGGACTACTACCTGGTGGTGCCGGTGGAAAAGGTGGAACGGCTGACGAGCGGCGCGGTGCGCGCCGAGGTGCTGAAGTACGGCGGCGACGACCCGGACAACACCGATGGCGCAACCATTTTCGCCGAGGTGTCGGTGAACAACAGCGGCACGCTGCGCTTCATCGCCGCGCCCGGCGTCGGCACCGTCACCCAGCCGGGGCTGCGCATTCCCCCCGGCGAGCCGGCGATCAACCCGGTGCCACGCCAGATGATGCAGTGGGCGGTGGACGAGGTGCTGAACGGTTCAACCAACCCCGGCTTCGACCTCGCCATCGGCTGCGTCGACGGCGACAAGATCGCCAAGCGCACCTTCAACCCGATGCTCGGCATCCTCGGCGGCATCTCCATCCTCGGCACCAGCGGCATCGTCGAGCCGATGTCGCTGGCGGCGTGGATGGCCTCGATCGAGGTCTACATCCGCGTGGCGCTGGGCCATGGCCCCGACGCCATCGCCTTCACCCCCGGCAAGATCGGGCGTGGCTACGCCGCCGACACGCTGGGGCTGGAAAAGAAGGAAGTGGTGCAGATCGCCAACTTCGTCGGCGTCTCGCTCGACTACGCCCAGCAAACGCTGGAAGAACAACAGGCGCGGCTCGGCACGCTGTGGGTGCTGGGCCACCCCGGCAAGATCGCCAAGCTGCTCGACGGGGTGTGGGACACCCACTCCAGCAAGAGCGGCATGGCGATGGGCTCGGTCGCCGCCGTGGCCGCCGAGATGGGCTTTTCGGCCAACCTCGTCGCTCAGATTGAGAAAGCCAATACCGTGGAAAACGTAGTGCAACTAGTAAAAGAACACGCCGACGCGCGCGGCTACTGGATGGAAATCGAGCGCCGCGTCGCCGCGCTGATGGCGCCCAAGGTGCCCAGCGTCGAGCGCGTGGCGGTACGGCTGTTCAGCATGGACGGCACGCCACTCGGCGAAGCCGCCGGTGACGCCTCGGGAGAAGCGGCATGAGCGCGCTCGGACACTTCACCGGCGTCGGCGTCGGACCGGGACCGGCCGGACTGATCCCGGTGGCGGCGCTGGCAGCCCTCAAGCAGGCCGACCTGATCTACCTGCCGCGCGCGCGCGGCAGCGAGGTTTCCGTGGCGCGCCAGTGCCTGGCAGGCCTGGCGATTCCGGACGAGAAATTCCGCGAGATCGAGTTCCAGATGGACCCGGACCGCAGCGTGCTCTCCAGCCACTACGGCGAGTTGGCCGAAGCGGTGGCCGAGGAACTCTCCGCTGGGCGCCACGTCGCCTACCTCACCATCGGCGACTCGATGACCTACTCCACCTACGGCTATTTGCTGGCGGCCTTGCGTGACAAGCTGCCCGGGCTGACGCACACCACCTTCCCCGGTGTGACCAGCTTCGCCGCCACCGCCTCGGCGCTGTCCTGGCCGCTCGGCGAAGGCAAGGAACGGATTTTGATCCTGCCCTGCCCGGACGACATGGCCGAGCTGCGCACCGACATCGACAGCCACGACATCGTGGTGCTGATGAAGATCGGCGCGCGCCTGCCGGACGTGCTGAGCCTGTTGAACGAGATGGACATCGCCCGCCACTGCGCCTTCGCGCGCCGCATCGGCCTGCCCGGCGAGGTGCTGTGCGACGACGTTTCCACCCTGACCGCGGACGCGAGCGGCTACCTCGCCACCATGCTGATCCGCAAAACCGCCCGCGAGAAACGCCACCCATGAAAGTCTATTTCATCGGCGCCGGCCCCGGCGCCGCCGACCTGATCACGCTGCGCGGCAGCCGCCTGCTGGGCGCCGTATCCATGGTGCTGTACGCAGGCTCCCTGGTACCGGCCGAGATGCTGCAGCACTGCCGCGCCGACGCCGAAATCTTCGACACCGCCGAACTGTCGCTCGACGAGCAGGAGGCGCTGTACCGCCGCGCCCAGGCCGAGGGCAAGGACGTGGTGCGGCTGCACTCAGGCGACCCGGCGATCTACGGCGCCACCGCCGAGCAAATGCGCCGGCTGGAAGCGCTCGGCATCGAGTACGAGATCGTGCCCGGCGTGTCGTCGTTCACCGCCGCCGCCGCGGCGCTGGGCTCAGAGCTGACTCGCCCGGCGGTGTCGCAGTCGATCATCCTGACCCGCGTCTCCGGCCGTGCCTCGGCCGTGCCGGAGCTGGAGTCAATCGCCCGCTTCGCCGAACACCAGGCGACGATGTGCATCTTCCTATCCGGCCAGCGCCTGAAGCAGACCATCGCCGACCTGTTGCTGCACTACCCGGCCGACACCCCGGTGGCGCTGGTGCGCCGTGCGAGCTGGCCCGACCAGGCCATCCACCGCAGCACGCTCGCCAAGCTGATGTCCGAGGTCAAGCAGAAGGACTGGCTGCTGACGACCTTGCTGCTGGTCGGCGCCGCGCTGTCGCGCGAAGGCGGTGTGGAATCCAGCCTGTACGCGGCCGGCTTCACCCACATCTTCCGCGACGGGACCGACCGCAAGACGCCGCGCCCGAGCAAGCGCAAGGCGAAGGACGCGGTGTGAGCGAGACCGCCATCTGGCTGGTGCGCGAGGACGCCCTGCCCTTGGGGCAAAGGTTGGCCGAAGCGCTGGGCGCGATGCTGTACCGGCCGTGGCTGACGCCCGACGACAGCCCGCGCGAGCAGTTCCGCCGCGCCTTCCACCAGCACCGGCGCTGGGTAGCGGTGATGGCGAGCGGCATCGCGGTACGCTATCTCGACGGCCTGCCCGCGAGCAAGTACACCGACCCGGCGCTGGTGGTGCTGGACGAGGCGGCGCGCTTCGCCATCCCGCTCTTGTCCGGCCACGAGGGTGGCGCCAACGCGCTCGCCTACGAGGTGGCGCGGCTCACCGGGGCGATTCCGGCCGTCACCACCGCCACCGAGGCGCTGAAACCGTTGACCCTCGGCATCGGCTGCCGGCGCGGCAAGTCGGCGGACGAGATCGAACGCGCGGTGTTGGCCGCGCTGGGCAATCGCCCCCTGGCCGAAGTGCGCGAGGTCGCGACCATCGACATCAAGGCCGACGAAGCCGGCCTGCTGGAATTCTGCGCCCGCCACGGTCTGCCGCTGCGCGTGATCGCCCAGCCCGACGTCGCCGCACGCGGCTGGGTCGGCGAACCCTCCGACTGGGTGCAACAGAACGTCGGCGTGTCCGGGGTGTGCGAACCCTGCGCGCTGATCGCGAGCCCGCGCGGCCAGCTGATCGTGCCCAAGACCGCGCTCGACGGCGTCACCGTCGCGGCGGTCGAAGACCGCCCAACCAAATTACCCGCATGACGCTGTGGCGTCATGACCGAACAGACATACGGAAAGCATTAATGAACGGCAAACTCTATCTGGTCTCCGTCGGCCCCGGCACCAGCGAACTGATCCCGCCGATGGTGAAAGACGCCCTCGCCGCGAGCGAGGTGATCGTGTCCTACGACCTCTACCTCACCTGGATTCAGCCCTGGATCGCCGGCAAGGACATCCGCACCCTGCCGCTGACGCAGGAGCGCGAACGCGCCCGCCTGGCGCTGGAACAGGCACGCGCCGGCAAGACCGTGGCGCTGATCTCCAGCGGTGACATCGGCATCTACGCCATGGCCACGCTGGCCTACGAGGACATGCTGGAAACCGACACCTTCGACGTGCAGCTCATCCCCGGCATCACCTCGGCCAACGCCTGCGCCTCCCTGCTCGGCGCGCCGCTGTCGCACGACTTCGCCACCCTGAGCCTGTCCGACCTGCTGTGCCCGTGGGAGTGGATCGAGAAACGCGCGCGCCACATCGCCGAGGCCGACCTCGCGGCGGTGTTCTACAACGTGCAGAGCAAGCAGCGCCAGGAAGGCGTCTACCGCATCCTCGACATCATGCTGGAACACAAGCGCCCCGAGACACTGTGCGGCATCGTGCACAACGCCTACCGCGAGGGCCAGACGGTCGAGGTGGTGACCCTGGCCGAGCTGCGTACGCGCCGCTTCAACATGCTGACCTCGATCGTCATCGGCAACCGCTTCACCAAGCGCAAGCGCAACTGGATCTTCTCGCCGCGCGGCTACGGCAACTGGGACGACACCCCGGACACGGTGAAGGCCGACGCGCTGCCCGAGGGCGCGGTGTGGGTGTTCTCCGGCACCAGCGACGGCAATGCCCTGGCGCGCGAGATCGCTGCCAGTGGCCGGGAGGTGATCGTGTCGAGCGCCACCGATTACGGCGCCGAGCTGGTGGCGCAGAACTGCCCCGGCCTGACCACCGTTTCCGGCCGCCTCGGCGTCGAGCGCCGCCGCGAGCTGCTGCGCGAAACCGGAGCCCGCGCCATCGTCGATGCCACGCACCCGTTCGCCAGCGACATGTCGCAGCAACTGATCGCGCTCTCCGCCGAACTGGCGCTGCCCTACCTTCGCTACGAACGCCCGGGTGCTGCCATCGCTCATGACACGGCACACCGCGCCGCCACCATGGACGACGCCGCGCGACTGGCGATGCAACTCGGCCAGCGCATCTTCCTCGCCACCGGCAGCAAGGACCTGGTCCGCTTCGTCAAGGCAGAGGGCGCGGTGGAGCGCCAATGGTTCGTGCGTCTGGCGCCGGACCCGCAGCACCTGCAGCGCGCCATCGACGCCGGCATCCCGCGCGCCCACCTGGTCGCCATGCAAGGCCCGTTCTCGCAGGCTGCCAACGAAACGCTGTGGCGCGACTGGGGCATCGACTGCGTGGTGACCAAGGACTCGGGCGACGCCGGCGGCTACCGGGCCAAGGCGGACGCCGCCGCTGCACTCGGCATCCCGCTGATCGTGGTCGACCGCCCCCGCGTCGACTACCCGGCGTTGGCGTCCGACTTCGCCGCCGTGCTCGCCGCCCTGCAGGAGCTGCCGGCATGAGCGCGCCCCGCATTCCCGTTACCGTCGTCACCGGCTTTCTCGGCGCCGGCAAAACCACGCTGCTGTCGAATCTGATTCGTGACAGCAAACAGCGGCGCCTCGCCATCCTGGTCAACGAGTTCGGCGAGGTGTCGATCGACGGTGCCCTGCTGCGCGGCGAAGACGGCAAAGTAGAAATCCACGATCTCTCCAACGGCCTGGTCGCCTACGACGACGACGAGGACTTCCTGCCCACCATGCTTGCGCTGTGGCAGCGGCGCAGCGTGATCGACCACGTGCTGATCGAGACCTCGGGCCTGGCCCTGCCTTCCGCCGTCATGGAACGTTTGCAGGGCGAGGCGTTGGCGCCCTATTTCGTGCTCGACGCCACGCTGGCGGTGGTCGACACCCCGCTGCTGCTGGACGGCGGCTTCGGCCAACCTTCGGACACCGAACAGGCCGTCGACGCCTCGGTCGCCGAGCTATTCGAGATGCAGCTCGCCAACGCCGACATCGTGGTGCTGAACAAGATCGACGCGCTGGACGACGACGCACTGCTGGCGGCGGAAACCCGCGTGCGCGCCCTGGCGCCGTCGATCCGCTTCATCGAGCTCGCCTACGACGCCAAGCTCGACACGCGGCTGACGCTGGGCCTGCACCTGCACGAACCGGCCAACACCGCGCACCGCCACTACGGCCCGGTGGCGACCATGCCGGGGCTCGCCATGCGCCCGCTCGCCAACCAGGGCCTGCTCGACGGCCACAGCCACAGCGGGCTCGGCGCGCACAGCCATGGCCTGACGACGCACAAGCACTTCCACGAGCAGGACCCGGGCTGGCAGTCGTTCATGATCCGCAGCAAGGAAGCACAAGACGCCGCGACGCTGCGCGAGGCCGTCGCCGCCATCGCCCGCAGCGAGCCGCTGTTGCGCATCAAGGGCTTCGCTCCCCCGCAAGACGGCGCCGGCCGGCTGCTGGTGCAGGGCGTGCGCAGCCGCATCGAGCTCAGCCACGAACCGGACGCGACGCCGGCGAAACAGGCGCAACTGGTGTTCATCGGATACCACCCGAGCCGGCCGCGCATCGTGGAGCAGTTGTGCAAGCTGACGGGTACAGTGTGGCGTTGAGGTAGTGCCAGCAAACAGAGAAAACACCAAAACAGGCGTTGTACCCGCACGGCGGGCGTTGTTTTAGGGCCGGTTCCGCCCGGCAAACGGGTCTATTTCTTTTGCTTCGCCAAAATAAATAGACGAAAGAAAAGGCGACCCGACGTGCCGCGAAACCCCGACAAAAAAGCTTCGAGCGAGGCACCGCCGAACTCGCCATTTGCGAACGTCAAATGGCTCAAACAGGTGGCAGCTTAAAACCTCGCCCAAAGCTTTTTTACCGGCGCGGCCCAACGGGAGATGGGCGCCACACAACGTCGGCTATGCAAGCAGCGTATAACAGCTAAGGAAGAATTCCTCATGAAAACCGACCCGACCTCCCACCATCGCATGACCGAGCGGCGCAAGGCCGGCTTCGAGAAAAAGAAAGCCGCCGCCACCAAGGAAAAGGGCCTATTGATCGTCCACACCGGCACCGGCAAGGGCAAGAGTAGCGCCGCCTTCGGCATGGGCCTGCGCATCGTCGGCCACGGCATGCGTCTGGGCGTGGTGCAGTTCATCAAGGGCGCGCTGCACACCGCCGAGCGCGACTTGCTGGGCAGCTTCGACAACTGCGACTTCCTCACCATGGGCGAGGGCTATACCTGGAACACCCAGAACCGCGACGCCGACATCGCCACCGCCCGCAAGGGCTGGGACGAGGCGCGCCGCATGATCGAGAGCGGCGAGTACGACATGGTGATCCTCGACGAGCTCAACGTGGTGCTGAAGTACGAGTACCTGCCGCTCGACGAAGTGCTGGCGGTGTTCGCCGCGCGCTCGCCCGACCTGCACGTGGTGGTCACCGGCCGCCACGCGCCCGAAGCGCTGATCGAGGCGGCGGATTTGGTCACCGAGATGAAGCTGGTCAAGCACCCCTACCGCGAACAGGGCATCAAGGCGCAGCAGGGCGTCGAGTTTTAAACCATGCCCCACAAGCCGAAAGCCCGCTCCTGCCCGGCGCTGTTCCTCACTGCCCCGGCCTCGCACCAGGGCAAGACCACGCTCACCGCCGGCCTCGCGCGCCATCACCGCGACCAGGGTCGTAAGGTTCGCGTGTTCAAGACCGGGCCGGATTTTCTCGACCCCTACATCCTCGAGCGCGCGTCGGGCCATCCGGTCTATTCGCTCGACCTGTGGATGACCGGCGAGGCCGACTGCCGCCGGCGCCTGTACGATGCGGCGAGTGATGCCGACCTGATCCTGATCGAAGGCAGCATGGGGCTGTTCGACGGCACGCCATCGAGCGCCGATCTGGCGCAAACCTTCGGCGTGCCGGTGCTGGCGGTGATCGACGCCACCGGCATGGCGCAGACCTTCGCCGCCGTCGCGCACGGCCTTGCCAGCTTCCGTCCCGGCCTGCCGTTTTACGGCGTGCTGGCCAACCGCGTCGCCAGCGCGCGCCACGCCGAGATGCTGCTGCAGACGCTGCCGCCCGGCCTGCGCTGTTTCGGCACCGTGATGCGCGAAGACGCCATGAGCCTGCCGGAGCGCCACCTCGGCCTGGTGCAAGCGCAGGAGATCGACGACCTTGAAGCGCGCCTGCAACGCGCCGCCGCGCAGATCGCCGCCACCGCGCTCACCGAACTGCCGCCACCGGTCGCCTTTCGGCCAACGTTGGCCGAAGCCGTCCCCAAGTTGCTGGCGGGCGTCACCATCGCCATCGCGCGCGACCAGGCCTTCTCCTTCATCTACCCGGCCAATCTGGAACTGTTGACCGAACTCGGCGCCAAGCTCGCGTTCTTCTCGCCGCTGGCCGACGACGCTCTGCCGGAGGCCGACGCCGTCTACATGCCGGGCGGCTACCCGGAACTGCACCTCGCCACGCTTTCGGCCACCCTTCGGACCGCAACCGGTTTGCGAGACCACGTCGCCGCCGGCAAACCGCTCTACGCCGAGTGCGGCGGCATGCTCTACCTGCTCGACGCGCTCACCGACAAACAGGGCCAGACCGGCAACCTGCTCGGGCTCTTGCCCGGCCACGCCACGCTGGGCCGGCGCCTCGCCGGACTGGGGCTGCAGTCGGTCGAGCTGGACGGCGAAACCCTGCGCGGCCACACCTTCCACTATTCGAGCCTCACCACGCCGCTCGCCCCGCTCACCCATGCCCGACGCGCCAGCGGCACGGCACCGGGCGAAGCGGTGTATCGCCACGGCAGCATCGTAGCGAGCTATCTGCACGCCTATTTCCCGTCTAACCCCATCGCCACGGCACGCCTCTTCACACCATGAATCGATACAGCGACCCCGAAATCGCCGCCGTCTACCGCGCCATCCGCGAACGGCGCGACATGCGCCACTTCCGCCCCGACCCGGTCGACCCCGAAGTACTCGCCCGCCTGCTGCAGGCCGCGCATCTCGCGCCGAGCGTCGGCTTCATGCAGCCGTGGCGCTTCATCCGCATCAGTGGCGCGCAACTGCGCCGCGACATGCATGCCCTGGTCGAAGCCGAGCGGGTGCGCACCGCCGAAGCGCTCGGCGAGCGCCAGGACGAATTCATGCGGCTCAAGGTGGAAGGCATTCTCGACTGTGGCGAAGTGCTGGTGGCGGCGCTGATGGATGGGCGCGAACGCCACGTGTTCGGCCGGCGCACCCTGCCGGAGATGGACCTCGCCTCGGTCGCCTGCGCCATCCAGAACCTGTGGCTCGCCGCCCGTGCCGAAGGCCTCGGCCTGGGCTGGGTCTCGCTGTTCGACCCAGCCGCGCTGGGCGAACTGCTGCAACTACCGCCGGGTGCCAAGGCTGTGGCCATTCTCTGCTTAGGCCACGTCGACGCCTTCTACGAAAAACCGATGCTGGAACAGGAACACTGGGCCAGCCGCCGGCCGCTGGAAGAACTGGTTTTCGAAAACGGTTGGCGCCATGAGGTACTGGCTGAACCCGGCCGACACGACGACACCCCAGTCTGCTAAGAACCGCCAACGAAAACCTCTTGGCGTTGTTGTACTGTCTGCGGCGGTGCGCCTAGCCAAGAGCGCCGTGCTGGGTTTTGTTGGCGGCTCATAAAAGAGCCGACGTCGGCCCCGCTGTGCCGCTCTAGGCAATGCACGTTAAAATGCGCCCCTCGAACCCCCGCGGGGCGCGGCTACGGGCGTGCCCCACTCAACCAGAAAGTCAGCGCATGGCCGCCAAACCCAAGAAACCCTCCGCAGCCAATCCCAGTCGCGACGCCAGACTGGCGTTGGAAAAGCGCCTGGCGCGCGCCGAGCAAGCCTGCCAGGCGCTGATGGCGGCGTTCACCGAGCTGGAGAACGCCGGTGCGCTCGACGCCCACGACACCGCCCGCCAATATCTACAAATGTGCCGGGTGCACTACCGCAAGATCCGCAACGGCAAGGTACTGGGCCCGGCCGACTTCAACGCCGCGGTCGACGTCTGCACCAGCGCGCGCCGCGCCCTCTTGGCGCTCGACCCGGCGTTGAACTTCGACAGTTTCACCCCGGCCGACACCCTGCGCGACATCCTGCAGCAGGCCGACGGCGTTTTGGGCGACTACCAACAGCTGAAGACAGGCGGCGCCAAGCCCTGAGAACCTGTTTACGATCTGCGGCGCGTCGGCGATACGGCGTTAAAACCGTCTTCGGAATGCTCATTGACCACGTGTAAACGCCGCTTCCTCAGCCGTTTTTGCCTTGTCTCGCTCTAGCTCGCGAATTCGTAAACAGGCTCTCGCCGCTCAGCCAATCTCTCCCACCCTCCGGATCAGTACGACAGGAACCACCCATGAGCGACTTCTTCGGCATCCACAGCCCCTTCATCGAGCATTGCGGCATCGTCGCCGTAGAACGCGAACCCGGCCTTGCTCGGGCGCGCGTCGAGCTGACCCCGCCGCTGTTGAACGCCGCCGGCAACGGCCACGGCGGGCTGTTGATGACGCTGTTCGACGTCACGCTGGCCGCCGCCGCCCGCGGCATGCGCCCGAATTCGACCGGTGTCGCCACGGTGGACCTGAACGTCAGCTTCCTGGAGCCCGCCAACGGCGTGCTGGACTGCGAAGGCCGCGTGCTGCGCGCCGGCGCCTCCCTGGTATTTTGCGAAGGGGAAATCCGCGATGCGGCGGGCGGGCTTGTCGCCAAGGCGATGGGCACTTTCAAGCTGATAACACCGCGCACGGCCGGGCAGATCACCAGCGACTAGAACGGCTCGCCTACACGGCGTCCCGCGACGCCGCCGAGGCGACCGGACAGCGCTGCCCCCGACACCCCCAGCATCCACCCTCGCACCGCCAGCGCCAGCACCACGGCATTGAGAAAGTGCCACAGGAAATGCGTGCCGATGGCGAAGGCGGGACAGACGGCATTGTCGACGGAGCGGAAAAACAGCGACACCACGAAAGTGCCACCCGCCGCCGCCAGCGACTTCCAGCCCGCGCGACCGTTACGGCCATGCCAGACGGCGATGCCCAGTAACACCAGCAGCGCCGGCAGGTAGGACAGCGAACCGTTCAGCCATTGCGGATAATTCCCGGCCTCGACCCCGGCGGCGGCGAAACCCGCCAGGAACATTCCCGTCGTGATGCGCCGCCACCCGGCGATATCGCGGAAATAGCGCCAGAGAAACACCAGCTGGAACAACAGGATGGGCAGCACATCGAGCCACTCCGCCCAACCGGTGGCGAAAGCGTGGAAGGTGAAGCTGCCGGCGCCGATCAACGCCAGCAACCCCGCCAGCCAGCGCGCCCGGCCTGAGCCCGCACCCGCCATCGCAGCGTGACGCCACACCCACCAGGCAGCGGCAAAAAATGCCAGATTGCTCAGTGTATTGATCGGCTCGCCGAGCAAACCCGGTGCGATCCGCTCGCAGTACAAATCGACATAAGCCACGGGCGCCCCCGCCTGACGATGGAAAGACACCCACTCTAGACGGACTTGATGAAAGCACCGTGACCGTGCGCGTTCCACCATCGATCCCGCCCATTTACCCCTGACGCGCCTTCAAGGCTGAACTCGGGCCAACACCTTTCGCACGGGTCAAGCCGGCTCACAGGGCATGCCGAGTCCCCGTTCCGGGTGGAACGAGGATCTTCATTAACGCGCCATAAGGCGCGTCTTATCTCCTGTCGGTCACTGGCGAGCTGTGCATGACTAAAAGCGGCTCCACCAACCGTCAGGGTGCTCGAGCCATATCAAAATATTAAATCATATAATTATTGACAAACAGACTTTAGTGGCCAAATCTGAAATAACCGCACACCAACGCCCTCCAGGGCAAACGGCAAGATTCCTTGATCAAGGGGAGCCACGAAATGAGTGCTTACGACACAAAAATCGAAGGCCGCGAAATGATCGTGGAGGGCACCATGGCGTTTCATTTTGAAAAACCGCCAGGCTTCAGTTTCAAGCCAGGTCAGGCGATGGATGTCGTCCTCGTCGATCCACCGGCTACCGATCCACAAAGCGCCCGCCATGCCTTCTCTATCGTCAGCGCACCGTTCGAAGAGCATCTGAGCATTACCACGCGCATGCGCGACAGTGCGTTCAAGCGTGCCTTGAAGTCGCTGGCAATCGGGTCGCCTATCCGGATCGAAGGGCCGTTCGGATCGCTGACCCTGCACAACAATCGTGCGCGGCCGGCCGTCTTTATTGCGGGAGGGATTGGCATTACGCCGTTCATGAGCATCTTGCGGCAAGCAACACAGGATGGGTTAGCACAGCGCCTGGTATTGATCTATTCCAATCGCCGGCCGGAGGACGCCGCCTTTCTCGCCGAACTGCAAGCGCTTGAACAACGGAACCATCACTTCCGTCTGGTGGCGACGATGACGCAGATGGAGCAATCCAGCCGGCCATGGACGGGAGCAGTGGGCAAGATTGACGAGGCGCTGTTGAAACGGGTCATCAGCGAGCTTCCGACGCCGATCTGCTACCTTGCCGGACCGCCTGCGATGGTCGAAGACATGCACCGGGTATTGAATCTTGCCGGTGTCGATGATGATATCCGCACCGAAGAGTTCTACGGGTACTGAGAGTCGCCAACACGCATTCCGAATACCCGCCTCACCCCTGGCGCTCTCGCCGTCGCTCGGGATGGGGTCCCCCCAAATCGCAGCGGAGGGAGCCCTGAATGACAAACAGCACCTCGGGAAAAACCGCTTTCGTGCTGGCTGGCGGTGGCAGTTTCGGCGCCATCCAGGTGGGGATGCTGCGGGAACTGGTGAGGAACGGCATCCAGCCTGAACTGGTGGTGGGCTCATCAGTGGGAGCCCTGAACGGCGCCTATTTTGCAGGAAATCCGACAGCGGCTGGAGTGGCCAGCCTGGAAAGCATCTGGTGCGGGCTGCAACGCCAGGAAATATTTCCGCTGACCTTGCGTCACCTCGTCGGCCTGTTTTTCGAGTCGCCGTCTCTGGTCGATTCGGGAGGGTTACGTCATCTCGTTGAGCGCCACCTTCCCTACCGGAACCTGGAGAACGCCGCCATCCCCATACACATTACGGCCACCGAACTGTTGAGTGGTGCCTCAGTGCGGCTGTCCTCCGGCCCTGCCATCGAGGCGATCCTTGCCAGTTGCGCGATACCGGCAGCCTTTGCGCCGGTTCTAGTCGGGGAAACGTATCTGATTGACGGCGCCATCGCCAGCAACACGCCCATCATGACGGCCGTCGAACTGGGGGCCAGCCGGCTGGTCGTGCTCCCCACCGGCTTTGCCTGCGCCCTCCAAGCGCCGCCCGCAACGGTCATTGCCAACGCCCTGCATGCGCTTAACTTGCTGATCGCGCATCAACTCGTTCGTGATCTGGAGCAGCTCACCGGCCAGGTTGAGGTGATCACGGTGCCGCCGTTGTGCCCCCTGTCGGTATCGCCCTACGATTTCTCGCGCGCTCGTGAATTGATCGAGCGCGCGGCAAAGAGCACGCGCCGCTGGCTGGATAGCGGAGGAATGACGCGACAAAGGATTCCCGGCGCGCTACGGCCGCATGTCGACTGATTTCGGCTGCCATGCCGGCACAGCGTGGGCATGGCAGCCGATGCGCGCTTGGCAGCGCCCGATACCGGCATCAAGCCATGCGCGCTCTCATTTGCAGCGCATGTTGGTTGGAAGCGTAGATCGACTCGCGCTCCGGCAGCGGCTGTCCTGCCAGCGCGGCAAGCCAGGTGGCCGTATCCATCACATTGGCAAAACGCGACTGCAACACCACCATGAAGGTGCGATGGATCATCTCCGCACTGACGAGGCCAGCCCGGTTGGAATACGGGACCGAGCCGGTGGCGTCGTCCAGCACCTCGACGGCAAACCCTATGTGCAGCGCCTGCTTCACCGTCGAATCGACGCAGTTGTGGGTCATGTAGCCGACCACCGTCAACGTGTCGATGCCCTGCTCGCGCAGCCAGCTTTCCAGGTCGGTGCCGGCAAAGGCACTGGGCAGGGTCTTCTCCACGTAATGCTCGGCGGGACGGCCGGCCACCACCGGATGCAACGCCCAGCCGTCGGAGCCGCGGGCAAAGATCGGCGAACCGGGCGGCGCGCTGTTCTGCACCACCACGATGGGTATGCCCGCCGCACGCGCGGCGTCCATGGCCTGGCCGATATGGCTCAGCGACAACTCCACCGCCGGGTATTCGATCCTCAAGTGGCCCGTGACGTATTCGTTTTGCACATCGATGACGATCAGCGCGCGTTTCATGGAAGCGGTCATGTCTCTCTCCTGGTCAACAAAGACGGGCCGGACAGGCGATGTCGCGGCCATGGCGATCATTCTTGCCGTGCAGACGGAGGCCCCGACGCCACGCAATGGCGCCAGGGCGATCAGAGGCGACACCTCGTGCGTCTCGCCAAGCGCGCTACAGGACGATCAACAGGCCGGGCGAGCGCCTATCTCCCCGCCCAGCGCCGGTAATCGCCGGGCGTCACGCCGAGCGCGGCACGGAAACGGTTGGCCAGGTGGCTGGCACTGGCGAAGCCGCAGCTAGCGGCGATATCGGCCAGCGCCCGATCCCCTCCCGCCAGCGCCTCGCGGGCGCGCAGCAGTCGACGCTGCAAGATCCAGGCATGCGGAGGTTGGCCGAACGAGGCGCGGAACATGCGCGCGAAGTGGTACTCCGACAGCGCCAACTCGGCCGCTAGTTCACCCACCGTCAACACGCTGTCGAGCCGAGCTTCGATCAGCTCCTGCACGCGGCGGCGCTGCGCCGGGGCGAGCCCTCCTTTCACCGTCACCGTGCGGCGCCGGCTGGTCTGCGTCAGCATCAGGTGCGCCAGCACCTCATGGCCGAGCGCGTTGCCGGCCAGCCGCCCATGCGGATCGTCCCAATCGAGTCCGGCCAGTTGACGGCATGCCGCGGCGAGCCACGGGTCGTCCATGTAGGTGCGGTCGTAGAGCTGCTGGTCGCGTGCCTCGCGGTCGAGCAGGGTCAGTGCCAGGGCGTCGAAGCGATCGGGGGCAAAATACAGGTGCAGAAAGCGGATCGGGCCGCTGACGCGCCAATCCGATTCGTGTTCGGCGGGCAGGATGCACAGCTTGTCCGGCGCCCCACGCCGGCCGGGCTGGTCGCGGCGCCGAATGTCGAAACCGCCTTCGAGGTAGAGCGACAAGGTATGGTGGCCGGGACGGCTGTAGACGGTGTCTTCCAGCTGGGTGCGCTGCCACAGCGCGACCGACAGGCCGTCGCCGAGCGTGCTGCTGCGCTCCAGTTCGGCGCGGGTCTGGGTCAGGGTGTCGTAAACGGGTAGGGTGGCGCGGGGCATGATGTGGCTTTCTCGACGCCGTTAGTGTACGGCCTGACGGCCCATACGGCATCGCTCGGCACCAAAAAAGCGCAGGAATGTGCAATCCCGTTCCGCCGGCTTCGGTGAAACTGGCTCCATTGTCCCTCCCCCGGAGTCATCGCCATGAACGCCCTGCTTTACCTCTCCACCGTGCTGATCTGGGGCACCACCTGGATCGCCATCAAGGTGCAGTTGGGGCCGGTTCCGATTCCGCTCTCGATCGCCTACCGCTTTTTCCTCGCCGCCGCGGCGCTGTTCGCCATCCTGGCCTGGCGTGGCCAGCTGCGTCGCCCGCGCGGCACCGCCCTCGGCCTGATCGCCGCGCAGGGGCTGACGCTGTTCTGCTTCAATTTCCTGTGCTTTTACTACGCCAGCCACTATCTGCCGAGCGGTTTGGTGGCCGTGGTGTTCTCCACCGCCACGCTGTGGAACGCACTGAATGCGCGGCTGATCCTCAAGCGCCGCATCGCCCCGCCGGTGATGGCGGGCGGCGCGCTGGGGCTGGCCGGCATCGCCACCCTGTTCTGGCCGCAACTGGCCGGCCACAGCACCGACAGTGGCACCCTGCTCGGGTTGGGGCTATCGGTCCTGGGCACCCTGTGCTTCTCCGCCGGCAACCTGCTGTCGGCCCGGCTGCAGGCGCTCGGCCACACGCCGTTGCAGACCAATGCCTGGGCCATGCTGACCGGCGCGCTGATCCTGCTCGCGGGCAGCCTCGCCGCCGGCCTGCCTCTCACCCTCGACACCTCGCCGCACTACCTGGGCGCCCTCTTCTACCTCGCCATTCCCGGCTCGGTGATCGGCTTCACCGCCTACCTGATGCTGGTCGGCCGGCTCGGCCCGGAGCGCGCGGCCTACTGCACCGTCCTGTTCCCGGTGGTGGCACTGAACGTGTCGGTGTGGCTGGAGGGCTATCACTGGACGCCGCTCGCGCTGGCGGGGCTGATCCTGGTGCTGGCCGGCAACGTGCTGGTATTCCGTCAGCCCGCACGGCGCACAGCGGCCCCCGTCACCAGCCGGGCAGCCTGAGCCGCCCCATGCTGGCGTTACCCCAAACGAAATCGGGAAAAACTACACGATGACGGCGATGATCAGCACGATCAGCAAAATCACGATCAGGTCGTAATTGCTGAGCCGGCCACCGGCCGAGAGCGTATCGATGCGTTGAGCCAGCGTGGTGACTTCTTCATCGGTCATTGAATCGACGCGATCCTTGGCGAAGGCGGCCTGCACGCCAAGGGCCTGCAGCTTGTCACGGACTTCTGCCCGATCAAGAAAGGTCCTCACTTTTTCCCGATCGGCCTGGGCTTGCTGGGCCTGCTGCGCGGCCGCCGCCTGCTCGGTCGAAACCATACCTGCACGGGCCAGCGGGGCCTGCACGGCCAGGCATGACGCCAACAGCGCGGTACCAAGGTATTTGGCAATGGAAACAGACATTTCACACCTCCTGAACAAGAGTTGAAACCCGTCAGCGAGCCCCCTTTCCGCTTGTTTCAGTGTGGCACATGGCAGCGCAATGACAATCCGCCAATTCCTTTTAAATGCCCAAGGCATGTCCTCTGGATCTTCGGCCAACCTTCCCTTCAACCAGGCACGGTGGCCGGCCCGGCCCACGCTTTCCTGGCTAGTGGAGATGTCGCACCAGCCCCTGACGGGGATGAATACCCTCTTGCAGTGCGTGGCATGACGGAGCGCCTCAGCCCGGCACAGACACGGCTCACGGCTTGGCGAACCGGAAGCGGCAGCAAGTCCCACCCCGCACCATGCATTCTTCGTGTGTCACGGGCTCTCCCACATAGCTCGACATCAGCGCCAGGTCCAGTTGGCAAACCTCCGGAAAACGTGCCGCCAGATGATGAAAGATGCAATTGGTGGCCACGATGCCTGGCAGGCCGGAGCCGGCATCTTGCGGCCGGGCATCGTAGCCGAGTTCCAGCATGATGTCGGCCAGCGCCCGGATGCGCGCTTCCGGATCGTTCGCCCGTGCCGGCGGCAAGGTAGCAGCCAGAGTGGTGCCGATCTCGGCCAATTGTTTGACAAGCTCTTCCTGGCCAAGCTTGGCTTCCAGCATCTTCAGCAGCAGCTCGGCAAACCAGGAATAGCGGCGGGGAAACACCTCCTGCCCCTTCGGGGTCAGCACGAAAAGCTGCTCAGGCCGCCCCCCCGTCGGCTGCGTCATTCCGCGTTCCACCAGACCATCCCGTTCCAGCACTGTCAGGTGTTGCCTGACCGCGGTACGGGTAACGGCCAACTCCTGTGCCAGTTGTTCCACCGTCAGCCCGGCAGACTGCCGTTGCAGCAGTCGTAACAGTTGCTGCTGACGCTCACCCATTGCTTCCAACATGTCGCTACACCTTCAATGTGCCCGTTCAGTTTGATTATATCCTTCATGGCGCAAAAATCACTTTGATAAGTTAAAACACATTTATATTGTTTAAGTGACAAAATAGACTACAATACAGCTCCCAAAGAAGCTTGAGCACGAAGGAGATTTCTCATGAAAACCTGGCAAAAAACCCTGGCGGCGTCGCTTATCGCGGCCTTCTTGTCCCCGCTCGCCCATGCCGAGCTGAGCAACAGCCCCAAGATTTCACAAACGCAAGTGGCACTGCGCGATCTCTGGAGCGGCCACATTTTCTGGGTGCGTAACGTCGCACTGGAAACGCTGGCACACGACAAGTCCGGCGCGGCCGCCGCGGAGCAAGAGGTGGTCGCCAACGCCAAACAGATTGCCGCGTCGATCCAGCCATTCTATGGGCAAGCCGCCTCGGACAAACTGTTCACCCTGCTCGCCGGCCATTATGGCGCGGTCAAGCAGTATCTGATCGCCACGGAGAAAGGCAGCAAGAGCGGGCAGGACAGCGCCAACAAAGCCATGGCCGCCAACGTGGACGAGATCGCCGCCTTCCTGTCCAGCGCCAACCCCTACCTGCCGAAAGAAACGCTGCAAGGCCTGCTGCTGGCCCATGGCGGCCATCACGTCCAGCAGATTCAGGAGCTCAAGGACAAGGACTACCGCCAGGAGGCCCACACCTGGGACGCCATGAAACAGCACATGAACGTGATCGCCGATGTACTGGGTGGCGCCCTGGCCAAGCAGTTCCCCGAGCGCTTCTGAAAGCGGGCTCCCGCCTGAGCACACGCACCCTGACCCGCTAGCGTGACCCCGCCATAGCAGGGTTGGCCGAAGCCCCGGCTAACCCTGCCCGCCCGTCCCGTTCGCGAAGTAGCACGTCAAGAAGTCCACGAACGCCCTCACCTTGGCCGACAGATTCAGCCGCGGCGGGAACAGTGCCCAGATATCGGCCGGCGCCCCCTGCCACTCCGGCAAGACCTGGCGCAGGCGGCCCGACTGCAGGTAAGGCGCCACATCCCACAGTGAGCGCAGCAGGATTCCATGCCCCTCCAGACACCAGTTGACGGCGGTTTCTCCGTCATTCGTGGCTAGCGCCCCGCCCACCTTCACCGTTTCCTGGCGGCTGCCGGCATGCAATTGCCAAATGCCGTAGGCTTCCTGATTCTCACGGACCACGATACAGGCGTTCCGACTCAGCTCGCGCGGCGCTGTGACAGGCGCAAGGGCGTCAAGGTAGCTGGGCGCGGCGCACAGCACGCGGCGGTTGGCGACGATCTTGCGCGCCACCAGGCGGGCCTCGGGGGGTTCGCCAAAGCGGATGCTGACGTCGAACGCCCCGCCGGTGAGTGCCGGCATGCGATCACTCAATTGAAGCTGAACCTCGGTTTTCGGGTAGGTGCGCACGAAAGCCGACACCGCCGGCGCGACATGCCGGCGCCCGAAGCCCAGCGTCGCGTTGACGCGCAACAACCCTTGCGGCTCCGATTGACTGCCGGTCAATTCGCGCTCGAGCTCGGCCAGATCGTCGAGGATGCGCTGCCCCTGGCTAAGATAGTGCTCACCCTCATGAGTAAGCGCCAGCGTGCGCGTGGTGCGATTGAGCAACCGCACCCCCAGCCGCTTCTCCAGCGCGGATAGCCGACGACTGACCGCGGGCGGCGTAATACCCAGCTCCTGAGCCGTGGCGGTCAGGCTGCCGCACTGCATCAGGCGGGTAAAAAAGGCGAGGTCGGAGAGATCGTTCATTGTTGCGTACAAGTTAAGGATGGCTTTACTAACGATGAATTATAGCGATGCCACGCCGAGCTACACTGTCGCTCCAGACGTAACAGGAGTCGAAGGCAATGACAGTGGCACTCTTGATCGCGGTAGCGTCATCCCTGGCACTGGGTGCCGTGCTGGGTGCGCTGGGCGGCTTGCTCGGCATCGGCGGCGGCATCATCGCCATTCCCGTACTGGTGCTGTGCTATGGCATGGATCAGCAAATGGCACAGGGCACCGCTCTGGTCATGATGGTACCCAATGTGCTGATCGGTTTCTGGCGTTACCGCCAGCGCAACCCGTTCCCGCTGCGCACGGCGCTAACCATAGGCCTGGCTTCGATCGTCTCCACCTACCCGGCAGCCCGGCTGGCGGTGGCGCTGGACGCCCGTGCGCTGAAGCTGGCTTTCGCAGTACTCCTGCTGTGGCTGGCCGGCTATTTTGTCTGGATCAGCCGCCGTCAAGCCGGCGGCGAAGTCCGGAGCGCCGGCTGGAACGAACGCTACCTGCCCGCGGTCGGTGTGGTGGGCGGCTTGTTCGCCGGGTTGTTCAGCGTTGGTGCCGTCATCGTCGCCGCACCGATTCTGGTGCAGGGTTTTGGCAAACGCCAGGCGGTGGCGCAGGGACTGGCACTGGCCCTGGTGGTGCCGGGCGCACTGGTGGCGCTGGCGACCTACAGCCGGGCCCAGCATGTGGACTGGCACCTTGGCGCCCCCTTGGCCGTGGGCGGCATGGCCACCATATCGTGGGGCGTCGCCCTGGCACACCGCCTGCCGGAGCGGCGACTGAAACAGCTGTTCGCGCTGATGCTGTTGGGCACGGCCATCTTGATGATGCAGCCGCACCGAGGAGGCTGATTGGACCGGATTGCCCCCGGTCATGCCCCAGCCCCCCGCCAAAGCAAAACGCCCGGCCCCGCGCTTATGCGGGAACGGGCGTTGCTCATGCTGTCAGCCCCAGGGGGCCATGACACTCAGAACCAGTTCACGATCTTGCTGCGCATCCCTGATCGGGGCTCATGCGCTGCTCGAAATCCTCATGTACTCCAGTACATTCCGGTTCCTGCGCTGCTCTTCACCCCACTGGGGGCTGCTCGCGACTGATCGTGAGCAGGTTCTCAGCGCTTCACCGCCGCCACCTTGCGTGTCGCGGTGAAGTCGGCGTAGTGCCCCTTCAAGCCGTAGAACACGATGTAGCCGTAGCACACCAGCGGCACTACGAAGGAATACAGGATGCCGATGCGGTCGGCGAAGAACGCCTGGATCAGCGGCACGATGGCACCGCCGACGATCGCCATGCACAGCACGCCCGAGCCTTCCCCGGTGAACTTGCCCAGCCCTTCGATGGCCAGCGAGAAAATGGTCGGGAACATGATCGAGTTGAACAGGCCGATGGCGATCAGCCCCCACATCGCAGCTTGGCCGCCTACGCTCATCGCCACGGCGATCAGCAGCGCGTTCACCAGCGCGTTGAAGGCCAGCACGTGGCCCGGTTTGATCTTGCGCATCACCACGCCACCGATGAAACGGCCCACCATGGCACCGGTCCAGTACAGGGCCAGATACTTGCCGGCCACCGCCTCGGACAGACCGGCAATCTGCGGCTGCCCCATGAGGCTCACCAGGAAACTGCCGATCGACACTTCGGCCCCCACATAGGTGAAGATGCCCACCGCGCCCAACACCAGGTGGCGGTAGCCCCAGACGCTGTCATGCGCATGGTACTCAGCGTTGCCTTGCGGCGCATCGGCCGGGGTATCGCCCTCTTTCACCTTCGGCAGCTTGAACAGGCCGATGATCACGGCCAGGGCAAACAGCAGCGCGGCCAGAATCAGGTACGGCGTCTGTACCGAACCGGCCTCGGCGGCGCTGTAGGCCGCCAGCTGTTCCGGCGACAGGCCGCTCAGCTCCTGCGCCGGCTTCACCGCCACCGCCAGAATCAGCACCGAGCCCACCAACGGCCCGATGGCCGTCCCCAGCGAGTTGAACGCCTGGGTCAGGTTGAGGCGGCTGGACGCGGTCTCGGGCTTGCCCAGCAAGGTGACGTACGGGTTGGCCGCCACCTGCAGCAGGGTGATGCCGGAGGCCAGAATGAACAGCGCGCCGAGGAAGAACGGGTAGGACTTGGCGCCGGCCGCCGGGTAGAACAGCAGACAGGCGAGACCAGCCGTTGCCAGGCCGATCATGATGCCGCGCTTGTAGCCGAGCTTTTCCACCAGATAGCCCGACGGAAACGACATCACGAAGTAGGCGGTGAAGAAGCTGAACTGGATCAGTGCCGCCTGCAGGTAACTCAGGGTGAAGATCGCCTTCAGGTGCGGGATGAGGATGTCGTTGAGCGACGTGATCAACCCCCACATGAAAAACAGGGAGGTGAGCACCGTCAGGGCGCGCGAGTAATTGGTCTTACCAAGCTGAGAGGACATGTCTGTCGTTCCATCCATACTATTTTCTGCTGTTTACGGTCAGCCGGCTCGATGCAGTGAGCGTCTGCATGGCAAGCCGGCGGTTTGTTGCGCCAGATATGTAGCATTGCTACAGATATTTTGTTATAGAGCACACTATCCATTCAGGACAGGTCGTCACATATCGGCCGGCAAGATAAGACAATGCCATTCAATATATCAATACAAAACAAGCATTAACCCTGTTTGCCCGCCGTATTTTCACTTCCACGTCAGACCGTTTCCTGACCCTGCAATGGACTCTGGTCGCGAAAAAACGTAGCAATACTACGCGCCAACCGTATCGCTTGTAAATCAGCAACCCCTCCTCCAGCCCAAAAACAAAAAAGGCGACCGAAGTCGCCTTTTATCTGGGGTGCCGCTGTCGAAATCAGCCGAAATGGCAAACGTAGTGCAGGGTATCGACCACTTCGATATCGAACGCGCTGTTGCCGGGCACCTTGAACGACTCTCCCCCCCTGTAGGTCCGCGACTCGCTCTCGCCACTCAGGGTGACGTGGCACTCGCCGGCCAGCACTTCCATGATTTCCGGTGCGCCCGTGTTGAACGTCAGTTTGGCCGGCAGAATGACGCCCACCGATTTCTTGGTGCCATCGGCCAAGACGATGTTGTGGCTGACGCATTTACCGTCGAAGTAAACATTGGCCTTCTTGACCACGCTGACGTTATCGAACTGTTCCATGCTCTGTCCTTATTTGTTCTGGTGAAAGGGCAAAAGTGTAACCCGCACGATCGCCGGAGAACACTCCCCCGCAAGGCCGGCCGGCCTCAAAGGTTGGCCGAAGCCCCGTTACGAATGCTTACACGCTCCACAGTCAGCTTGTGGCACAATCGCGCCGTCACAATAGAAGGGGTGCGACCGCACGTGGTCCCAACCCACCCACCATCAACTCGGGGGACTCCATCATGCAACAGGACAACCGCGACATCCGCTACCTGGCAGAACACTTGCTGCACACCGGCGTAGGCGGCCTCGGCGAACGCGAGCGCCACGCCCTGATGCGCATCTCCAAACGGCTGCAGGCCACACGTACCGACACCAGCCTCCCTGACGACGGCGTCACCCTCGGCGAGCGGCTGGCCGACCGTGTCGCCGAATTCGGCGGCTCTTGGACGTTCATCGGCATCTTCACCGCCGTGCTCATCAGCTGGACCATTATCAACACCGGCATCCTGGGCACCCGGGCCTTCGACCCCTACCCCTACGTGTTTCTCAACCTGATCCTGTCGATGTTGGCAGCGATCCAGGCGCCGATCATCATGATGTCGCAGAACCGTCAGGCCGCACGCGACCGCATGACGATGATTCGTGACTTCGAGGTCAACCTCAAGTCCGAAGCGTCGATCGATGGCCTGCACAAGCGCATCGACCATCTCACCTGGCAGATCCTGTCGGACCTCGACCAGCTCAAGCGCCTGCAGCGGACCCTCCCGCCCCACCCGGACGACACACCGCCGCCAGGAACCCGAAAAAATCCGGACGGGACGGTGTAATTCAGCCCTCGCTCACGGCTTGAGCATCTCCGCCGTCACCACAAAATCGTTACCGTGGCGCCGCACCAGCCTTTCCAGCGGCGCCGCAAAGCGGCTCCAGTTGCCCTGCAGCAGGGTCAGCGAATTCTCCGTACCCAATGGCGGCAGCTGGAGCCAGGCGTCGACCGCCTCCGGCTCCACGTGAAAATGCGCCGGGTAACCATCCAGCCGGGCATTGATCAGAATCTGATTGTTGCGGTCGATTCTCGCCGCCAGCAGCATCAACATACGCCGTTTCTCCCAAATGGCAGCGAGACTAGGGCATCGCGGCGATTTGCACAATGACCGCCCCGTTCGCGCGCCGCCGGGAAAAGACCACATCACACATCCGGATTTAACCTTCATCAAGGTCCGGGGTCGCTCCGCATGACACAGTGAAACCCATACCGCCAAGGATAGCCGTTTCGTCTTCCCTGCTACGCCTGGCACAAACCGTTATCATGACAAGAAACGGCAAAGGTGATCGACAGTGAACAAGGCAACCGACCCGCAGACACACGCCACCGCTCCCACCCTCCCGACCGTACCGCAGAACGCCTGGCCGGTGCTCGGCTGGTACGAGGGGCTCCGCCAGTGGAGCGGGCACTGGGCTCGACTCTCCGGCCTGTTCGATGGCGAACCACCCACACCCCCATCCGTGTCCGAGCCCGGCTCCAGCGACGCCGACGACGGCCCCACCAGCCTCGACCGGCTGCTGCGCGCCAATCTGGGCCGAGCCACCCTCGGCATATCGCCGGCCAGCCTGGCCCTGGCTTATTTCGACTGGGCGGTGCATCTCGCCGTCTCCCCGGGCAAATGGCAGCAGCTAGTGGAAAAGGGCGCCCGCAAGTCGGTCCGGCTCGGCAATTACGCCGTCAGGGCGCACGCCAATGCTGGCTGCCCGGCCTGCATCCAACCGCTGCCGCAGGACCGCCGCTTCAGCAGTCCCGCCTGGCAGAACTGGCCATTCAACCTGATTTCGCAGGCCTTCCTGCTCAACCAGCAATGGTGGCACAACGCCACCACCGGCATTAGCGGCGTCTCGCGTCACCATGAGCAGGTCGTGTCCTTCACCGCACGCCAATTGCTCGACATGATGTCGCCGATCAATTTCGTCGCCACCAACCCCGAGGTACTGCAAACCACCCTCCAGGAACAGGGGCAGAACCTGATACGCGGCCTACGCCACTTCCAGGCCGACTGGGAGCGCGCCATCGGCGGCAAGCCGCCTCTGGGAGCCGAAGCCTACCGTCCGGGACATGAAGTCGCCATCACGCCCGGCCAGGTGGTCTACCGAAACCGGCTGATCGAACTGATCCAGTACACTCCGCAAACCGGGCAGGTCCATGCCGAACCGGTCCTGATCGTGCCGGCCTGGATCATGAAGTACTACATTCTCGACCTCTCCCCCGGTAACTCGCTGGTCAACTACCTGGTCGGACAGGGCCACACCGTGTTCATGATCTCCTGGCACAACCCGCACAGCGACGACCGCGACATCGGACTGGAAGACTACCTGCGGCTGGGCGTCCTGGATGCGCTCGACGCCATCCGCGCCATCGTCCCCGACGCCCCGGTCCACAGCGTCGGCTATTGCCTGGGCGGCACCTTGCTGTCGATCGCGGCGGCCTATCTGGCACGCGAAGCCGATCCAATCCTGGCCTCGGTCACCCTGCTGGCGGCGCAGACCGACTTCACCGAAGCCGGCGAACTGATGCTGTTCATCGACCACAGCCAGCTGAGCTACCTCGAAGACATCATGTGGGACCAGGGTTACCTCGACACCAAGCAGATGGCCGGTGCCTTTCAGCTACTGCGTTCCAACGACCTGATCTGGTCGCGCCTGGTGCACGAATACCTGATGGGACGGCGCGAGCCGTTGAACGACATGATGGCCTGGAATGCCGACGCCACGCGCATGCCCTACCGCATGCACAGCGAGTACCTGCGCCGTTTCTTCCTCAACAACGACCTGGCCGAAGGCCGCTACCGCATCGGCGGCCGCCCCGTGGTGCTGAGCGACATCCGCGTGCCGATGTTCGTCGTGGCCACGGAAACCGACCACGTCGCTCCCTGGCGATCGGTGTATAAAATCCACCTTGCCGCCGATGCCGACATCAGCTTCCTGCTCACCAGCGGCGGCCACAACGCCGGCATTGTCAGCGAACCCGGCCACGACGGCAGACACTACCGGCTCTCGCACCGCCCCAGCGACCACCCCTACATCGACCCGGAAACCTGGTTTGCCTCCACCACCCCTCACGAAGGCTCATGGTGGCCGGCCTGGTCGGACTGGCTGCGAAGCCACTCCGACGGCCTCAGGGAGCCGCCGCCGATGGGCGCCGCCGAGCAAGGCTACCCACCACTTGGCCATGCGCCCGGTAGCTACGTATTACAGCGCTGAGCCGCCGCCTGCCAATTCTGACAAGGCGGCATATGGCCAAAGGTAAAGACCTCAATGGCCGAGCGTATTGCCGCCCCACTCCCAAACGGGAGCCGACCTCACCGGATGCAGTTCGTCGTAATAATTTAGCAGGTTGCCCAGCTCCATGACGATTTCCAGTTGAAACCCCTGTCGTCCGCCACGCTCATCCAGCATCAGGCTGTCCAGATAGCGGCGGCATGAGCTCTCTTCAGACCACAGCTGGGCTAGTCGATTGACGATACGGGCATACTGCCGCGACAGCTTCAATGGACGTACCGGGGCAGGCAAATCCAGCAGCCAGCGCATGGCCTCGACCTGCAATTTGAGCTGCTCGGGTGGGAGCGGCGTGCGCACGAAGGCAAAAGGTCGGCTATTCATGGCGTTCATATGCTTTCTGCCAAGCGGCGAATTCTGTAATACGGGCACCCTTGGTGTGCCCGGCATCATATTGATTTGATGATAGTTTTCCCCATCAAAAAATGACAGCCGCAAAACCTCTCCCGAAGGCAGCGGACTCGATGCCCTCAACGCCGCCATCGCCGACCTGCCATCCCGCGGCCCGGCCATCAACCAAGCCGCCCGGAGTACGCCCTGAAGACAATGCACGAAACGGACCACCACACGCCGGGAAGGTTGATACCAGTACTGAAGCCGTGCTGGCGACGCACCCCAAAGACCCTCTTTTCAAGCGTGGAAAAGCAGGAATCGGGTTGCACGCGGAGACAAGCCTGTTTACCCTTTGCGGACTGAGGCACACAACCACAATGACGAAAACATGACTCAACGGCTGACAATAGGCAAATGGATTGGCCCTGCCGGCCCAGTCGGGCGCTGGGGAGCAGCCATCGCGCTGGCGGCTTCACTTCTTTTATCGCCCACGCTGAGGGCTGAAGCGCTACCGCCCCTGACGCTGACCACCGAGTCGTATCCGCCAAATCAGATGATGATCAACGGGCAGCTCGCCGGAGTCGTTACCGACAAGGTGCGCGAAATGATGGCCCGCACCCATATCGACTATCGCATCGTGGTGCTGCCTTGGCTTCGGGCCTACTCGTTGGCGCAGACCCAGGCCAATTACTGCGTGTTCAATACGGCTCACACGCCGGACCGCGACAAGTTGTTCAAGTGGGTCGAACCGACGACCTACGCCGACTGGACGCTGTTTGGCCTGGCCAGCCGGAAATTCGACATCGACAACCTCGAAGACGCCCGACGCTACGTCATCGGCACCTACAACGGCGACATCCGTGACAGCTATCTGAAAGAACGCGGCTTTATCGTCGATACCGCCATCGAGGAAAGTGCCAACCCACGCAAGCTGGTCGCCCAGCGTATCGACCTGTGGGCCGCCAACCGCCTGGTCGCCGCCGACCTTCTGCGCAAGGCCGGCCTGACCAAGCAAGTGGTGCCGGTACACACCTTCTTCCGCGTTACCGGCGGCCTGGCCTGTAGTCTGGCAACGCCGGATGCCACCATCACCAGCTTGCGCCAGGCCTTGGCCAGCATGATCAGCGACGGCACCACCGCCAAGATCGAACAACGCTACGCCAACTGGCAGCCCGATCCCTGACCCTGCCAAACCCTGCCGCGCCTCGACAACTCACCATCCCCAGCCATCACCCGCGCCATGAACTAGACTGAATGTGATAGGCACGTGCTGGTTGGAGGTGGGGAGTACCGAGATGAAATCGCAAGGCAAACAGGGCGGTTGGTACACCGGCCTATTGATGATCAGCATCATCATGGTCGTTGTGCTGTTCGTTTCCGCACCATGGATTCCGTTGGCCCTCTTGGCGGCACTCGCCGTAGTCGGGGTGATTCAGGGGATATCCTGGCTGTTCGACAACTGGAAACACCGCCACGATCATACCCATGCCCACTGAGGGCATCACTGATGACGCAAAAAAGCGGCCCGTCGAGGGCCGCTTTGGTTTTCATGCGCCAGGGTTGGTCGGGGCTTAAGCACCCACGAAGCGCATCTTGAAGCTGCGTCCCTTGATCCGCCCCTCGGCCAGGCGGCTGAAGGCCTGCTGAGCGATATGGCGATCCAGCGCCACGTAGCTGGAAAATTCGAACACCGATATCTTGCCCACCTGCTGACCGGCAATGCCCGCCTCACCGGTGAGCGCGCCCAGGATGTCGCCCGGGCGCACCTTGTCCTTGCGGCCAGCCGCAATGCACAGCGTCACCATTGGCGGCACCAGCGGGCTACCACTGCTCGTCAGCTCAGCCGGATCCGCCCAGTTCGGCTTGGCCTGCTGGTAATCCTCGATCAGCGCCAGTCGCTTACTGTCGTTCGGGCCGACCAGGCTCAGCGCCAGCCCCTTCTCGCCACCACGCCCGGTACGGCCGATGCGGTGGATGTGGATTTCCGGATCGTGCGACAGGTCGACGTTGATCACCGCTTCCAGCGTGCTGATGTCGAGGCCGCGCGCCGCTACGTCGGTGGCCACGAGCACCGAACAGCTGCGATTGGCAAACTGCACCAGGATTTCGTCGCGCTCGCGCTGCTCCAGCTCGCCGTACAACGCCAGCGCCGAGAAGCCCTGCTGCTGCAGCTCATTCGCCAACTCGCGCACCTGCTGCTTGGTATTGCAGAAGGCGATGGTCGAAACCGGACGGAAATGGCCGAGCAACGCCGCCACCGTCGCCACGCGCCGTTCCGGCTGAATCTTGTAAAAGTGCTGCTCGATGTGGCCCGCATCATGCAGCGACTCCACTTTGACCTCGACCGGGTTCTTCAGAAAGCGTGCGCTCTGCTTGCGGATAGTGTCCGGATAAGTGGCGGAGAACAGCAGCGTCTGACGCTTGCGCGGACAGGCGGCGACGATGCCAACGATCTCCTCGTAGAAGCCCATGTCCACCATGCGGTCAGCCTCGTCCAGCACCAAGGTTTCGACAGTGGACAGATCCAGCGTGTTGCGGCTCAGGTGATCGTGCAGCCGGCCCGGCGTGCCCACCACCACGTGCGCACCGTGCTCCAGCGAGCCGATCTGCGGCCCCATCGGCGTGCCACCGCACAGCGTCACCACTTTGATGTTGTCGACACTACGCGCCAGCCGGCGGATTTCCTTGGCCACCTGGTCGGCCAGCTCGCGCGTCGGGCACAACACCAGCGCCTGCACGGCAAACCAGCGCGGATTGATCTTGTCGAGCAATCCCAAGCCGAAGGCAGCCGTCTTGCCGCTACCGGTCTTGGCCTGGGCGATCAGGTCCTGGCGGTTGAGGATGACCGGGAGGCTCTGCGCCTGGATCGGGGTCATGCGGGTGTAGCCAAGGCTGGCCAGGTTGTCGACCAGGGAGGGCGAGAGGGGAAGCGAGGAAAAATCCGTTTTGTTCACAATGACTTGGCGCGTTGGCAAAAGGCGCACAGTCTATCAGGCTACGCCGTCGCCGACCAGCGCCATGCGGTATCGATGCCACCACGCAAGCCACATGAGTACACGGGCACGGCGGGCTGACAAACCGGGAAAGGCCGCTTCGGCCAACCTTGGCGAGAGACGCATTTCCGGCACCGCTCCTCTCACTTAGTCCGCCGCCTGAACCGGGCACGGGCTCACCCGCCCTGTTGTATTGTCGCCATCGCTTCCACGCTCGACCGCAAATTCAGGTTGCCAGTCTGTTTGATTTTGTACAGAATCAAATCATCATCAGGACACAGAGCAAAGCAGCATGACCCAGGGAGGCAAGCGCCAAGGCGCCGGCAGAAAGTCCGCTTTTGGCGGTGACAAGACGGTCGCCATGCGTGTACCGGAACCACTCAAGCCGGTACTGGAAGCCTGGCTGCAAGAGTATCGCGCCATACGGGCGGTACGTGAACTGCACGTGGACGAATTCCGCTCGCTCACCAGCGAATTGTCCGACGTATCGTTACCCCTGTTCGCCAGCCGCGTTCCTGCCGGCGCCCCCGTCGCCGCCGACGACCTGAAAGAAGCCGACGTCGACCTGAACACCCACCTGGTCAGACGCCCCGCCTCCAGTTTCCTGGTCACGGTCAAGGGCGACTCGATGATCAATGCCGGCATCCACGATGGGGACATGCTGGTAGTAGACAAATCGCTGGAGGCTCGCCACGGCAAAGTGGTGGTAGCGGTGATCAATGGCGAGCTGACGGTAAAACGGCTGGAGAAAACGGCGACGGGCCTGCGCCTGCTGCCGGAAAATCCGGATTTTGCCCCGATAGAGGTGCCGGAAGAGGCCTCGTTCTTCATCTGGGGCGTGGTCACCAACGTGATTCACAAGGTCGATTGAGGAGGATGCACCATGAGCAACAACCAACAAATCAAGATGAAGTTCCTCGACTGGCGCCGTCTGCCGCGCGCCTTCCGCTCGGTCGTACAGGGTCAGCCGCAGGTTCTGGTCTCGCGCACCGGCCGCAGCTACTTCGTGCCGGTCGAGTTCGTCTGACCCCCACCCCAGAACCGGGCTGCGCATTGCCCGCTGGACTTAACACGAAACCCACGCCCACACCGAGGATCAACCTCCCTGGCGGCATCGCCTGTGAACCGGCAGCGCCAAAAGAAGACGCCCTTCGCATGAAGGGCGTATCAATTTGCTTGGGGGGGAATGTAACAACCGGAACTGAGAGGCACCGATGCTACCGCTGCCGGCAACGAAGCAAACAACCGGCTGCCCTTGAACTGTAGGCGACATGATAACTTCGTACTATCCGTACAATTACGTATGTCAAGCAAGTATCTGGGCAATCACTGCCGACTGCTTCTCGCGTCGCACCTGTTCGAACAATTCGCCCGCCTCGGGGTAGCTACGCTTGAGCTGCCCCAGCCACTGCTTCAGCCGTGATGCAGGGTAGGCCGATTCTTCTGCCCGCTCACGGCACTGCTCGAAGAAATCGCGCAGCCAGATCATCATCTCGTCCCACGGCATCGGTTCGGCCCCCGGCCCGGCCTTGATGCGTCGCGCCAGATCCGGTGCGGCGATCAGCCCACGCCCAATCATCACGGTGTCGCAACCGCTCTCGCGGCGAATGGCGTGGTAATCCTCCACCGTCCACACCTCGCCGTTGGCGATGACCGGCAGATTGACACTCTCGCGGATGCGGGCAATCCAGTCCCAGTGGGCGGGCGGCCGATAGCCCTCGACCTTGGTGCGGCCATGCACCACCAATTCATCCGCTCCCGCCCGCTCAATCGCCTGCGCGCATTCCAGCGCCAGGCTCTTGTCCTCATAACCCAACCGCATCTTGGCCGTGACCGGCACTTCTTTGGGGACGCTGGCACGCACGGCCGCCACGATCTGGAACAAGAGCTCCGGCTCGGTGAGCAATACCGCCCCGCCGCGATGGCGGTTGACGGTGGGGGCCGGGCAACCAAAGTTGAGGTCGACCGCCGGAGCGCCCAGCTCGACCGCGCGTACTGCATTATCCGCCAGGCACACCGGATCCGATCCCAGCAATTGCACACGCACGCTGGTACCCGCTCGCGTACGTGCGGCCCGGTGCAATTCGGGCGCCAGCCGGTAGAACATCTTGGGTGGCAGCAGTGTGCTGGTAACGCGCACGAACTCGGTCACACACCAGTCGATGCCGCCGATGCGGGTCAGCACATCGCGCATGATGTCGTCGACCAAGCCCTCCATCGGGGCGAGTACCAGCTTCATTCGGGAATACCTCGGATTCAGGAGGCGGTATTCTAGCCAAGTCCGCTGGCCCTGTCTTTCGGCCAACCTGCATCGCCCATCAGCTTTCCGGACTGGGCAACACTCGTGTATTGGCAGGACGGGAAAACAGAACGTATGTTTAAAATGGGGGATGGGAGAACCCGTCTTCCCGATACCCACGAGATACCTTACCGGCGTGACGCCGCCCCCACCTCTCCATAGGCGCCCAACATGACGCGTCCCACCATCATTTTCGATACCGACCCTGGCCTGGACGATGCCGTGGCCATCCTCGCCTTGTTGGGAGCTGGCGAACAGATCGACCTGCTCGCGCTGACCACGGTGGCCGGCAATGTGGGCGTGGACCTGACCTCGCGCAACGCCCGCATCGTTTGCGAATGGGCACAACGCCCCGATATCCCGGTTTACGCAGGCTGTGAACGCCCGCTGCTGCGCCCGCTGGTCACCTCCGAACATGTCCATGGCAGGAGCGGGCTCGACGGCGTCCCCCTTCACCAACCGGAGATGCCGCTGCAAGACAAGCATGCCGTCGACTTCATCGTCGACACCTTGCGCGAGGCGACGCCAGGCACCATCACCCTCTGCCCCGTCGGTCCACTGACCAACATCGCCCTTGCCCTGGCCAAAGCACCGGACATCGCGCCACGCATCAAGGAAATCGTCTTGATGGGCGGCAGCTACTTTGCCGGTGGCAACATCTCGCCGGCGGCCGAGTTCAATATTTTCGTCGACCCGGAAGCGGCCGCCATCGTGCTGCGCTCGGGCGTACCGATCGTGATGCTGCCGCTGGATGTGACCCACCAGGTGGGCGCCAGCTCAGCACGCATCGCCCGCCTGCACGCCCTGGCCAATCGCTGCGGCCCCCTCGCGGCCGATATCCTGATCAGCCATGAGCGCCACGACGTGCAGCGCTTCGGCGCCAACGGCGCTCCCTTGCACGACCCTTGCGTGGTGGCCTATCTGCTGCAGCCTGACCTGTTCAAGGGACGCCGGGTCAATGTCGAGGTGGAAACGGCAAGCCCGCTGACGCTGGGCGCCACGGTGGTGGACTGGTGGGGCGTGAGCGGCCGACCGGCGAATGTCCTATATCTCACCGAGGCCGACGCCGACGGCGTGTACGCGCTGCTGACAGACTGCCTGGCCAGGCTTCCCTGAAACCGCGGCCAGGTCTGAAATCCGAGGATGCCCGTTGCAGGGGGAGCCACGCCGCAATTCCCTTCGGCGCGGTATACTTGTACCAAACGTACAAGAATCGCCATGGAGCATACAAATTGCGTTTTAGCCTGCCAGATTCACTTTATATCCATAACCGCCTGGTTGAGGTCACCGTCAGGCATGGCGCGCAGGAACCCGAGCAACACTTCCGGCTGACGGACAAATTCAAGCAATCGCTGATTGAAGACGCCCCCACCAGACCGATCCCCGCCCTGCCCCCGACCAGCATCAGCCCGGTGCAGGCGGTGCCCAACCTGGCCGATTATCTGCGCGCCCTGAACCAGCGCGTGCTGGTTTTCAGCGACTACCGCGAACGCCTGATGGAGCTAGCCAATCTGCTGATCGAGATGGCCGGTAGCCAGCCCGACGGCGTCATCGCCGCCATCATGCTGTGCCCGTATCGCCACTATGCAGCCCATCACGCCATCAACTGCGCCCTCTTGGCGGCCCGGGTCGGGCAGAGCTACGGGCTGCCGTCGGCCGATACCGAGCAACTGGTGTGCGCGGCCCTGACGATGAACGTCTCCTCGGCCAGCCTGCAGGACAGCATGGCCTCGCAGCAGGCCGAGCCCTCCACCGCCCAGCGCCAGACCCTGCATGCTCACCCGCTGTTAAGTTCCGCCCTGCTGCGCGAAGCCGGGGTCGACGATGTGCTATGGCACACCATCGTGCTGTTGCACCATGAAAAGAAGAACGGCCGCGGCTATCCGTTCAGCCTGGCCGGTGAAGACGTCGAGCCATTGGCCCATTTGCTGCACGCACTGGACCTGGTGACCGCCAAGATGATGCCGCGCACCTACCGCGCGCGCATGAAGCCCAAGCAGGCCCTGGGCGAGCTCTATGCCGGCAAGATGGGGGAAATCGACCCGGAGCTGGTATCCCACCTGGTAAAAGTCATCGGCATCTACCCGCCAGGCAGCTTCGTCGAACTGGCCGACGGCAATCGGGCGATAGTGGTCAACATTACTGCCAACGCCGCGACCCCGCGCGTCGCCCCCCAAACGCGCCCGGCCGAACGCATCGACACGGCGCAGGAGTGCTTCCGCATCGTCAAATCGCTGAATATCCAGGTGGAAGAGCGCTATCTGCCACTGTTCTACCGTCTCTGGAGTCCAACATGAGCATCCCCCCCGGCATCTACCGCCACTACAAGGGACCGTTGTACGAAGTCATCGGCTGCGCGCAGCACTCGGAAACCGAAGAGCCGCTGATCGTCTACCGCGCACTCTATGGCGAGTTCGGCCTGTGGGTGCGCCCGGTGGCCATGTTCGAGGAGAGTGTCACCCACGACGGCGTGCCCCAGCCACGCTTTGCCCTGGTCAAGGCGTTCTGAGCGCCCCATGCGCATTTTCCGTACCGACCACCTGGCCCTGCCCTTGCCTCCCAGCCATCGTTTCCCGGCCGAGAAATACCGCCTCCTGGCCGAGTCCGTGGCGGGCTTCGCCCCCCACCTGCTGGAGCCGGCATCGGCGGCGACGCCGGCCGAACTGTGCCGCGTGCACGATGCCGCCTACGTCCACGCCCTCCTCGAGGGCAGCCTGCCGGAACGCGCACAGCGGGAGATCGGCCTGCCGTGGTCGCCGCAGCTGGTGGCGCGCGCCTGCCATTCGGTTGGCGCCACCATTGCCGCCGCACGCGTCGCGCTGCTGCAGGGCTGCGGTGTCAATCTGGCCGGCGGCACCCACCACGCCCAGGCCGACAAGGGCAGCGGCTTTTGCGTGTTCAACGACGTGGCGGTGGCGGCGCGCCTGCTGCTGGACGAAGGCCATATTCGGCGAGCGCTGGTGATCGATCTCGACGTGCATCAGGGCAACGGCACTGCTGCCCTGTTCCGCGATGAAGCACGGGTGTTTACCTTCTCGATGCACGGCCAGAACAACTTCCCGTTTCGCAAGGTGGCCGGCGACCGCGACGTCGAGTTGCCGGACGGCACGTCGGACGAGACTTACCTGGCCCTGCTTTCGGCCAACCTGGAGGAGCTGTTCCGGCTAGCCCGTCCCGATCTGGTGTTCTACCTGGCCGGTGCCGATCCGTATGAAGGCGACCGGCTGGGCAAGCTCAAGCTGACGGCAGACGGCCTGCTGCGGCGCGACCGGATGGTGCTGGATGCATGCCAGCGGCACGAGGTCGGCGTCGCCATCGCCATGGCTGGCGGCTATGCCGTCCCCATCGCCGACACCGTGGCCATCCAGACCGCCACGGTGAAGGAAGCGGTACGGCGGTTCGACCGAACCGGCCCGCGCCCGCCGATAGACGAAACACAGGAGTACATGCAATGAACAAGGCAACCTTGGCCGGCGGCTGTTTCTGGTGCACCGAATCAGCCTTCAGACGCCTCGACGGCGTCCACGCGGTGGTGTCCGGCTATATCGGCGGCCATGCTCCCGACCCCAGCTATCGGGAGGTATGCGATGGCACCACGGGACACGCCGAAGCTGTCGAAATCACCTACGATCCGGCCATCCTCTCCTACCGCGACCTGCTGGCCGTGTTTTTCGCCATCCACGACCCCACTACGCCAAACCGTCAGGGGTACGATGTCGGCACGCAATACCGCTCGGCCATCTTCTACCATGACGACACTCAGCGACAGGAAGCCGCCGCTTTCATCGCCGAGCTGGAACGGCAGCGCGTGTTCGATGCGCCGATCGTCACCGAACTGGTCGCCGCGGGCACGTTTTATCCGGCCGAGGGCTACCACCAGGAGTATTACGACCAGAACCGGGAAGCGCCGTATTGTCAGGCGGTCATCGCCCCCAAGCTGGCCAAGTTGCAGCACCTGTTTCCGGCCCTGCTGCGGCGCCACACTCCCGACGTATAATCCGGGCCGCCTGCCCACCCGCTCCGTCCTCAACAGGTAGTCATGGAATCCAGCTTCACCCGTAAACTGCTGTTTTTGTCCGGCCTGATCCTGGCGACCGTGTGCACCGGGACAGCCGGCTACATGCTGATCGAAGGTTGGTCGCTCTTCGACAGCATTTACATGACCGTCATCACGCTGGCCACCATCGGCTATGGCGAAACCCACCCGCTCACCGACGGCGGCCGGTTGTTCACCATCAGCCTGATCGTGTTCGGCACCGGGGTGCTGGGCTACGGCATCTCGTCGCTCACCCTGATGCTGTTCCAGGGTGACCTGCCCCTCTTGCTCAAGCGCCGGAAAATGGAAAAACGCATCGCACGTCTCGATCAGCACATCATCATTTGCGGCCTCAGCCGCACCGGCCTCTACACGCTGGAAGAGTTGATCAGCGCCGGCCACGACGTGGTCGTCATCGAAAAGAACGAAGCGCTGGCCCAGCAGCTCGACAGCCGCGACGTCCCCTATATCGTCGGCGACGCCACGGCGGACGAACACCTGGTCGCCGCGGGCGTGGCCAAGGCACGCGCGCTGGTCACCTGCCTGACGTCCGACGCCGAGAACGCCTTTGTCGTGGTGACGGCCAAAAACCTCAATCCCTCCATCAAGGCGGTATCCAAGGCCGAAACCGAAACCTCGCGCCGCAAACTGCTCACCGTCGGCGCGGACCGGGTGGTGATCCCGTCGCACCTGGGAGGCGTCAACATGGCCAACATGGTGGCCCGGCCGGAAACGCTGCACCTGTTCGAGCAATTGCAGCAGCGCTTTCCCAAGGCCTTTCATGCCCGGCTGTTCAGCGTCGGCCCGGAAAGCGACGGCCGGCGGCTGGGGGAATTCGAGCCGACCCAGCCCCAGAACGTGATGGTGATCGCCCTGGAGCACCCCGGTGGCGAAGTGGAATTCAACCCCTCGCCCGAAACCACGCTCAAGTCCGGCAGCTCGGTCATGGCCATCATCAACTACCACCATCCTGCCTGACCCTACGGCTCGCCCGCCGTCGGCCCGACCGCAAATCAACCGAATCCGCCCCGATTCGTGGTAAAACACCAAGCCAAGGCACAACAACAATCGGAAACAGCCCGGAATGGACAGTAGCACCAACACCATGACCCCCAGCGTGTTCATCGTGGACGATGACCCCGCCGTCAGGGAGTCGCTGGCCATGTTGATCATGGCGCAGGGAATGCGCGCGGTCACCTTTGCCAACGCGCAGGAATTTGTCCGCGACTACCGCGAAGGCGATATCGGCTGCATGATCCTCGACATCCGCATGCCGCAGATGAGCGGCATGGCGCTGCAAGAATTGCTGATCCAGCGCGAGATCACCATCCCCATCGTCTTCATCACCGGCCATGGCGATATCGAGCAATGCAGCCGCGCCTTCCGCGCCGGCGCCATCGATTTCCTGACCAAGCCGATCGACACCAGCCGCCTGATCGACAGCCTGCGCCGCGGCATCCGGCTGAGCATTCAGCAGCACAAGCACGAAACCGAGACGCTGGAAGTGATGCAGCGGCTGTCACGCATCAGCGGACGCGAACGCGAGGTGCTGGAGATGGTGGCCGACGGTCTGTCCAGCAAGGAAATCGCCCGCGCCATGGAGCTCTCGCCGCGCACCGTCGAAGCCCATCGCGCCAACCTGTTCAGCAAACTGGGCGTCGATTCGCTGGCCGATCTGATACGCTTTTATCTCAAGGCGCTGGAAACCACCGGCATGAAGCGCTCCAGCCACGAATAAACGAGAACGACCGGCCATAGCCCGGTAAAATAACGCCATGGATCGTCTCTTCAAGAACGTGGGCCTGGTGGCCCGCCACAGCAAATCTTCCATTGTCGCCTCGCTGCGGCAACTGGCCGACCATCTGGCGGCCTCGGGCGTGTCGGTGCTGATCGACCGTGACAGCGTCACGCCCGCAGAAGCGGGGCCCTACACCCTGATCGACCGGCTCGATCTGGGCAAGCTCGCCGACATCGTCATCGTATTGGGCGGCGACGGCACCATGTTGTCCATCGCCCGCCTGCTCGCCCCCTACCGCGTGCCGATGGTCGGCATCAACCAGGGCCGGCTGGGCTTCATGACCGACATCCCGCTGCACGAGATGCTGAGTTCGGTGGACGCCATCCTCGCCGGCCAGTTCGTCCCGGAAGACCGCATCCTGCTGCAGGCCACGGTAATGCGCGAAGACGCCGAGGTGATGAACGCGCTGGCCTTCAACGACGTGGTCTTCAGCCGCGGCGCGGTGGGCTCGATGATCGAGTTTGAGATCTTCGTCGACAACCAGTTCGTCTATAGCCAACGCTCGGACGGCCTGATCGTCTCGACGCCGACCGGCTCCACCGCCTATTCGCTGGCCTCCGGCGGCCCGATCCTGCACCCGACGCTGCAGGCCATCGCACTGGTGCCGATCTGCCCGCAGTCGCTGAGCAACCGGCCGATCGCGGTCAACGACTCGTGTGAAGTCGAATTCATGCTGACGCGCGGGCTGGATGCGCGCGTGCACTTCGATGGCCAGTCGCACTGCGACCTGATGGAAATGGACCGCGTGCTGATCCGCCGCCACCGCAACCACCTGCGCATCCTGCACCCGCTCGGCTACAACTACTACGACATGCTCCGGCACAAGCTGCACTGGGGCGAACGCCTGCTCTGACCCTGACCAAACTCGCCTATCTATGCTGCTCACGCTCAACGTCAAAGATTTCGTCATCGTCGACCAGCTGGCGCTGGACTTTTCCGACGGCTTCACCGTACTGACCGGGGAAACCGGCGCCGGCAAATCCATCATTCTCGACGCGCTCGGCCTGCTGCTCGGCGACCGGGCCGACGGCACCATGGTACGGGAAGGCACCGACCGGGCCCGCTGACCTATCTGCCCGAGCTGCGCGCCTGGCTGCACGACAACGCGCTGGACTCGGACGAGGACGAGCTGCTGCTACGCCGCCTGGTCGACCGCAGCGGCCGCTCCAAGGGCTTCATCAACGGCCAGCCGGCAACGCTGGCCCAGCTCAAACAGGTCGGAGACTTTCTGGTCGACATCCACGGCCAGCACGCGCACCAGTCGCTGACCCGGCCTGAAACCCAACGCCACCTGCTCGACGCCTACGCCGGCTCGCTGGCGCTGGCGCGCGACGTGGAAGAAGCCTGGCAGGCGCTGCACAAGGCGCGCCGCGCCCGTGAAGAGGCCGAAAAGAAGTCGCGCGAATTCGAAGTCGAACGCGAGCGTCTTTCTTGGCAGATCAACGAGCTGAGTGAACTGCAGCTCCAGCCCGACGAATGGACCGCGTTGAACCAGGCGCACTCGCGCTTCGCCAACGCGGCCGAACTCGCGCAAAGCGCCCAGCTGGCGGTGGACGCGCTCTCCGAGATGGACGGCAACTGCCTGTCCGTGCTGGCCCAGGTGCAGAGTCGGCTGAGCAAGCTGTCCCATCTCGACCCTCGCCTCACCGACAGCCTGTCGCTGCTCGACTCGGTCGACGCGGAGTTGCGCGAGGTGGTCTATGGCCTGCGCGATTACGCCTCCAGCATCGACGAAGACCCGGCCCAGCTCGCCGACATGGAGCGCCGCATCGATACCCTGATGAGCGCCGCCCGCAAGTACCGGGTGCAGCCGCAGGATCTGCCGGAAAAGCTGGCCGACTGGCAGCGCCAGCTGGCCGAACTTGAGGCGTCGACCGATATTGAGGCGCTCGCCGTCGCCGAATCGAGCTGCCTGGCACGCTACCGCACCATGGCCGAAGCGCTGTCCGGCAAACGCCGCCAGGCCGCGGCGGAGCTGTCCGAGCGCATTTCGGGCGAAATGCAGAATCTGGCGATGGGCGGCGCCCGTTTCGCCATCGAACTCGCGCCACTGGGCGACCCCACCGCCTACGGCCTGGAATCGGTCGAATACCTAGTCGCCGCCAACGCCGGCACCAGCCTGCGCTCGCTGGCCAAGGTCGCCTCCGGCGGCGAGCTGTCACGCATCAGTCTGGCCATGCAGGTGGTGATCAGCCAGGTCGCCAGCGTACCAACGCTGATCTTCGACGAAGTGGACGTCGGCATCGGCGGCCGCGTCGCCGAGGTCATCGGCAAGCTGCTGCGCCAGCTGGGCGAACGCTACCAGGTGCTGTGCATCACCCACCTGCCCCAAGTTGCATCTTGCGCCGCCACGCACTGGCAGGTCAGCAAGGCGGAGCGCCAGGGCAAGGTCCTCAGCCAGATTCGCCCGCTCGACGCCGAAGAACGGATCATGGAAATCGCCCGCATGCTGGGCGGCGTCGACATCACCGACACCACCCGCCAGCACGCCGCCGAAATGCTCGCGCTCAACACCTGAGGGCCTAGCCAAAAGCGCAAACTGACGGTAATATTCCGTGCTCATTCCGATACGGAAGCGTGGCCGAGTGGTTTAAGGCAGCGGTCTTGAAAACCGCCGAAGGTGTGAGCCTTCCGTGAGTTCGAATCTCACCGCTTCCGCCAGATTCAACCCGTCTTGATCCGAGCCAACCAGTCCTGAACTGAGAACTGGCACGGGTTACAGGCGGGTTTTGCTTTTCCTGTCGCTCGCGGCGAACCTTGCCTAAGTTGCCCCACGTTGCCCCAGGCGAGCCGACTCTCCCGCACCTCCCGCCGACCCGCAAATGCGCGATTGCCGTTTCAGACAAGACGCCTCGCCCCGCTCACCTTGGCCAGAAAGCCTGAAAGCGGAATCGGATGCTCCAGGCAGGGGGCAGCCAACCTAGACGGCCGGCTGTTCGCTTGGCGGAGCGTGATAGGTCTGCACCTTGTCTTGTTCCGCCGGATCGTTCCGGGCGACGACGGCCCGGGCAACGTCAGTCGTGCTGAGATTGATGGCCTCATGCGGAACACCGGGCGGGATGAACAAAAACTCCCCTGCCTCGCTCACCACTTCGTGTTCAAGCCGCTCCCCCCAACGGGTGAGGACGCGCCCTTCGAGAACGTAAATGCCCGTTTCGTAGCCGATGTGGACGTGCGGCTCGGCGCGGGCGCCCGGCGGGATGACCACCAGATGCATGGAGAGCCCTTCCGCCCCGACGGTTTGCCCCGAAATGCCGACGAAATAGGGCAAACGCTGGCGCGTCATGACCTCTTGCTCGGGGCGCAGCGCCTGCACCTGGCGTTTTTCCCTACTCATACCCGCCCTCCGTTTGTGACTTAGCCTATCCGCACCGTTGGCACCGGCCACCCTGGGACGGCGATGCCTAATGACGCATTCGTCTGCACCCCATCCAGCGGCCATGATCCGGGGGCTTTATTGCACCACCGGTACTCATCACGATAGACCTTCGCCACCCCGAGTGACATGCAGGCAAGGCGGCAGGGGTAGCGGGGCGGCCAAGGGAAAAGGCGCGGGCAGGATCAAGATGCATGCAAGCCACACGCGGGAAGGCGGTCTTCGGCCAACCTTTGGCCGCACCCGTGCCTACGGCGACCACCCTCGCCTGGCGCGGCCCGCGGCTTCATCGCGACCCGGCACAGGCCAGACTGGCGGCGCGATGCCGCCCGCCTAGATCTGGACGATATTCAGCCCGCCATTGCCAAATTTTTCGGGGACATGTCCCAGTGTGAAGAGACGGAAATCGTTGTGCGCAAAGTTCCCGAGATACTTGCCCTGGCTGGCAATGGCGATACCGACGTCCGAGCCGCTCGGATCGAGCACGTTCTGGCCCAGCGCCAGGTCGAACCCCAATAATTCGCTTTCCAGCCCGGCCAGGACATTGGCGTCGGCAATCAGGCTGCGATAGACGTCCGCGAGCGTGCCGCCGTCCAGCGCCAGTTCCTGCAGACGCTGCAGCATGGCGTCACCCAAGCGCAGCTCGCGCAGGCGGTTGTTGCGCAGGAGCAGTTCGCCCCGACCGCGTAGCCACCGAATCTTCCCCTGACTAAAACCCTGGCCGAGTTTTTCCATGATGTCCTGGTTCAGCCGCTCTTCCTTGGTGGCGTCGCCATACAAGGTTACGCGGCCGTTGATATGGTTGTCGGCCAGCAGGGTGTCCGCCTCGGCGTCGGCCAGCGTCAGGGCGCAGCCGGAGGGGTTGAGCAACCATTCGCCGCGCAGACGGTTCAGCCCCGACACCAGCCGGCGTGCGTCGGCACCCGCGACGATATCGGCCCGCAGAGCCAGCAGTGCCTCGGATTCGCCGTTGGCGAGCGGCAGCGCGGTGGAGCGCAGCAGCGTATCCACCTGTTGGCCGAACGCTTCACGCTCCGCCCCGCTCCAGTTGGCGAAAGCTTCGGCCAACGTCAGCGGCACCGACGCAAACAGCTCGCCCTTGCCCGTTTCCAGCGCGGCGGCCATGGGGGCGAGCGCGACCAGGTGGTCGATCAGCGCGCGGGCTCGCTGCACGGAGGCGGGCTGGTAGGCATTGATGACGCATCCGCCGAGATCGATACGCTGCGCCCCCTCGACACGCACCAGGCTGTTGCCGGGCTCGGTCAGACCCGACAGGTGCATGCGCTGGATGCGCAGCTCCTCGCAACCGTCGAAGGATAGCGAGGGGTTGGCTGCCAAGGCGATGAGGTCGAAATCCTGCAGGGTGAGCGAGGCGAAGTCGAACAGTTGCAGCGCTTGGTCGCGCAGGATCAGGCGGCTGGCCGGACCGGCGCCGTGAATGAAGAGATTCACCCCCTTGCCGCCCAGCTCGATGTCGCCCTCCAGCTGATGCTCGCCCGGCAGCAGGCACAGGCAGATATCCTTTTGGTCGCTGCCGATCAGCTTCTTGAGGGCCTCGTCCAGGGTGGAGAATTCCCCTCCCTTGCCGACGCCGATGCAGCAGCCTCCGCCATGGCTCTTCTGGCACAGTGCGTCGATGGCGCCCTGGACGTCGCTGATGCCCTGGGCCTGGAGATCCGGGCATTGGCTCGGGTCGTAGGCCACTTGAGACGCCAGCGACAGGCAGGCGCCAAAATCGATCTGGTTGTACTTGCCCACGGCCGGCTGGCCGGCTTCCAGCAGTTCCGCCTTGCAGCTCTGGCTGACGCCGGTAGGCGCCAGGCTCCACTCCACCGCCGCGACGCCGTTACCCTGCGTGTTCACCGTGACCGACAGGCCGGCCCCGTTCAGCGAGCCGCTGCCGGCGGTAAAACGCACCGGCACCCCGGCCACCGGGAACTCGCCGTTGAACACCGCGACTTCCAGCGGATGATCCAGCTTGACGTTCTGCGGGACGATCGGATTGGGCTTGGCCTCCTGGCCATCGCCTCCGACGTAGTAGAGGTTGGTCAGCTCGGTGAGCGCAGGGAACAGCGGACGGCAGTCCGACAAGGTGGTCCAGTTGCCGCTCTGGCAGCTCAGCAGGGCAAGCCGGGCAAAGGCGCGCAGCGTGCCCTCGGGCGCGCGGAACTGCGCCTTGCCGCTCGCCTGCGGCCATTCGATGTCGGCGGTGGCGGTGCGCGCGGGCATGGTCCAGTAGTCACCGACACGGTAGTTGCCGGTGAGAAACTTGATCTCGACGCCATCCTCCAGCTCGACCCAGCCGGTGTCATAGGGGCTGTTGGCGGCGAGCGGCGCCATGTCGTCCCAGCCGTCCCAGCGGCGCACGCGCGGATTGTCCCCAAACAGGGCCTTGTCGAGTGTCCCGGTGGCGCTGGACAGGTCGAGGGTGACCACGTTGCCCTCGGTCTTCAGCACCTTCACCAGCGTGCCGGCGCGGCCGAGCAGCTCATGGGTATCGTCGAAGAATTCCAGCCAGCAGCCTGCCGTGATCGAGAGATAGGCATCCCGGCCAATGCTGGCCACCTCGAACTCATCGGCCGCCGGGTCGTTAAGCCAGCGCACCACCCGGCTGACGATGCTGCCGTTGTCGCGTGACCACTTGTAGCGCAGCTTGCCGCCAGCGCTGCCATCCTCGTGGATTTCCACGCGGTAGAGCAGATTCTCGAGGCGGCGGAAGCCCGCTTCCGGGGCAAGCAGGCAGGGGTCTTTCGGCTGTTTGCTCGGCTCGGCACGGGCCCCCATCTTGCCGTCCGGGGCGTCGACCAGGGCATCCCAGGGGGTGAAGGCGCTGTCGCACGCGATATCGGCGCCGGGGTCGGCCACCCGCATCAGTTTCACCTGCCAGATCAGCTGGTCGCGCGTGGCGCTGTCGGGCCCGCCCAGCGCCACCTCACGGATCAGCGGGTCTTCCAGAGCGGTGACATGGCGTAGCCAGGCCTCCAGGTAGCCCAGGTAGATGCCGTCCGGCGGCGTTACCGCGTTGCCGCTGCCGTCGTACAGCATGATCCCGGCCAGCGGAGCCGCATTCGCCGGCGGCAGCGGCAACTGCGTGAAACCGGCCGGCAGGATCGGCGAGACAGTGTTCTTCAGCGACGGCTGCGCGATCAGCGAGGCGGGTGCCGGGTTGTCACACAGCAGGCCCTCCACATAGAAGTGACCGGCGCTAATGTCGATGTTCTGGCCGTTGCCGGAGAGCTTGAAACCGGGAGCGGCAAGGGGCGCGCCGCTGTGGCCGATGACGTCCACGGTTTCCAGTTCGATGCGCCGGTTCAGGATGTCCTGCTGTTCGTTCCAGTCGGCATCCAGCTGCACCCGCCCCTGCTGCATGCGGACGCTGCGGTAATGCTTATCCGGTCGGTCGGTCGAGCGAGTGAGATCGGCTTTCATGGTCGTCGTCCTGGTTGGTTAGAGGGTGCGACTCAATTGACATAAATAATCCCGGCCTCCAGGCCAAAGCGCAGGTACTCGTCCAGCGCCTGGTGCAGATTGGCCTCGCGCTGCGGCTGCTGGAGCAGGTTCCACACGCCCATCTCGGCGCCGTCTTCCGCGCCCTTGCGGATTTCCGGGGCGGTGCTCAGACGCAGCTGGACGTAGGCCGGGTGACCGAAGCGGGTCGAGGTGAAGGCCGGCGTGACACGCACGCTTTCCTGCTGCGCCAGCGCCGGGGTCAGCCCCTGGATCACCAGGTCCGGCTGGCAGCGGTAGCGCCGTGGTGTCTGCGACCCCGGGGGGACGTAGCAGAAGCGCACGCAGCCTTGTTGCTTGCGCACGATGGCCAGAGGTTGGCTGAACAGGCTGTTGCTCGCGGTCAGCCCCCCCGCCTTGGTGCTGCCGAGCACGGTGCACCGTTCCAGCTCGAGCAGGGTATCGGGGAGGTCGAAAACCAGCGCGTCGCCGTTGTCGAACACGCTATAACGCGCGCTGACGCCGGCAATGGCCTGGCTGACCTGCAGCGCGCCGCACAGGCAATGGCTCAGCCGGATGAGCAGGCCGCTGCCACTACCGGCATGACGCATACCCCCCTTGTCGGGACTCAGGCTGCAATGACGCAACTCCACGACGGCGAGCGGACCTGACAGCGTCAAGGCACCGTCGAGCAACAGGCCTGACAAGGTCAGGCGGGTGCTGACGTTGCCTTGCAGGCTCCAGTCGCCCAGCAGCACCGGGCGATGCCGGTTCTCGGCCTCGATGGCGAGGTGAGTATCCGGCAGGTTCAGCACCGGCGTCAGGCTTTCACTGGCGTCCCCCAGCAGACGGATCAGCGTGCGGCTGCCGGGCGCGAGCGCGGCGAGCGCCGCGGCCAGGCTGGGATGATCGCCCGGCACGCGCCAGATCACCTCGAACTCGGCCGGGTCCAGCAGACCCTCGCTTTCATCGTCCTCGCGGCGCAGCGGCCGCCGGTCGTAGGGGCCGCCGCCGACATCTCCCGGAAAACCGTAGGCGTAGGCCACCTCGACCGTGCCGACGGTCTTGCCGGCGGGCAGCGCGATGCGCCCGAGCACCGGGTCGAAACCGACCAGGTAGCGCCCCGGCGCATCGGGAAACGCGCGCGCGGGGCCGCCGCCACGGGGCACCACGGCCAGTTGCACTGGCGGGCGGCGCCAGTCGTCCGGGTCGCCGGGATTGACCTTGGCCAGCAAGGCCAGGTTGCACACCACCAGATGCTCGGGCGGCACTTCGCTGCCGTCCAGCCAGATCCGCAGTACCGGGCCACCCTCGTCCTCGGCAAAGTAGCGCGGCGACGGCGTTTCACCGTCGGCGATGGCCTGGCGCAATGCGGTCAGCTCGGCGTGCAGCACGCGGCGTGACAGCGGTTCCGGCACGTGGATCGGCTGCGCCAGCTGGGTGACCTCGCTTTCGGTGCGGGGCCGGTTGTAGAGCACGCCGTCGGCGGTGCCGGCATCGTCCGCGACGCTGCGCCCCAGGGCATCGAAGTAGTAACGCCCGGCCTCGCCGCCGGCCGCGCGCGCGGTGGCCCGCTGCAAGGCGTAGGCTTGCAAGCGCCAGAGGTAAAGGCCGACGTTGGGAATGTTGTAGCGGCCGGCCGATAACGGTCTGACCTCGGCGCTGTGGGCACTGCGGTCGAACGGCCCGTCCACCCGCTCCATGGCGATGGCATCGCGGATGTCCGGTGTGCGCTGATTGTGCAGGCGGCGATGGTTGAGATACTGGGTCGTGCCCAGCAGTTCGAAGAACTCTACTGCACGCGCGCGCCAGCCGGTGCAGTCGAAGGCCAGTTGCTCCAGCACCGGCACGGTTCCCTTGCGCCGGCGCAGGCGCAGGGTGTTGGCCACCAACGCACGTTGGCCGAAGGACTGGGTTCCCCCCACCGCGTACAGCCCCCGCACGCCGAGCAGGTCGCCGATGTAGGGGATCAGCCAGTCGTCGCAGGTCTCGATGAACCAGTTGTCGTACAGGGTCGCAATGTCCTGTTCGAGCAGGTTGCCCTGCTCCGCGATGATTTCCAGCAAGGCGTGCAACGGTCCGCCCTGCTCGGCGTCACGCTCGCGATAAAAGGCCGGCAGGCGCGACAGGAGAAATTCGGCATCGATGCTCATGCGCTCAGCTCCGTGAGAATGACGTCGTCCAGGTCGACCAACAGCAGTTGCGCCGGCCGTATCTGCCCGTCCTGCCAGCGTGCGCCACGCGCCTCCAGACGGCCATCCGGGCCGGCCACGCTCACGCTGCCGTCATGCCGCCGCAGGCTGTCCAGGTCGACCCGCTCCACCCCCGTCACCCGCTGCATCGTCGCGATGACTTCGCTGCCACTGAGCGACTGGCCGTAACTGCGGGCGGCGAAACCGAAGGCATCGCCCAGCGCCGCCCGGACCGCGGCCAGCACGCGCGCGCTGTCCTGATCCGGAGCGAGGCGCAGCTTGGCACTGAGACCGAAGCGCAGCATCACGCCCGGCTCCAGACGCAGCGGCTGGTAGGCAGGGCGCACGGCGTCAATCGCATCGGCCAGATGGCGATACAGCGCCGAATCCGGAGCGATGTCCGCGCCGTCGCTGCCGATCACCGTCAGATGCACCAGCCGCTGCTCGCCATTCCAGAGCCAGACGGCCTGGGCCTTGCCGATGCCGGCGAAGGCGGCGGCAAAGTCCTCGAAGTCGCGCAGCGACACGATGCGTTCGAGCGTCAGCACCGTCAGCGGCGCGTTGCGCCGGGCGCGCTCGCCGCTCTCGGGATCGGTGCCGCCGCTGGCGGGCGCCGGGTTGATCACGGCCTTGACGCCCAGCGGACGGTTGAGCAGCAGGCTGATCTGTCCTGCCTTGAGATTGCCGGCGACGCCGATGCCGACGCGGTAACGCGCCGCCACGTTCATCTGGCCGCTGGGCAGACGGCTGCCGTGAGCGCCATCGCCAAACTGCAGGGTCATGCTGCCGTCGTCGCCGTGCCGCACCAGATAGGCGCGATCGTCGCGCAGCAGTTCGCCGATACGCGGCGCCTCGCGCCAGCGCACGCCGTCCACCCGCACCTCCAGGCTGCTGGCGATACCGCTCGGGGTCGGCGCGCTGATGTAGGTCAGCGGCTTCTGGCGCAAGGTGAAGCGCTGGAAGGCGCTGCTGCCGTCGCCGCTGCCGAGGATCTCGGGCTGGATCGCCATCTGCTTGCTATCGCCATGGCTGGCCGGAACGACATTGGCATTGATGCGCAGGGTCAGCGGTAGATAGCCATGCTGCAGGTCGGCCTCCAGCTCAAGCCGCGAGCGGCCGGCGATCGTGTCATTGCGGCGCAGGCACCGCACTTCCGACACCGCGGCCAGGCGCACGGCACAGCGTTCTCCGTCGGTAAAGCTGAGCGTGGCGCTGACCCCATCCTGCGCCAGCTCCAGCGCCGCCAAGGCGGCACCGTCCAGCAGGCGCTGGCGCGCCCGGGCATTGCCGTTCCAGTCGCTCAGGGTGTGGCCGGCAAAGGCCAGCCAGCGCCCGGCTTCGAGTTCGGGCTGCAGCGTGGCCAGGGTCACCAGATGGCCCTCGATGAAGCCGGAGATGGGCCGCGTCGCCCAGGGCAACGCCACCGCTTCGCCAAACACGCTGGTATCACGCAGGCGTTCGTTGAACAGCTCGCGCAGGCGTTCGCCGCGCAGGCTCAGACGAGTGCTCTTGCCGCTCAGGGTGAAGGCGCTACGGGCATCCTCGCGGTTATCCAGCACCTGATAGAGCTCCTGGTACTCGGGAATCGCCAGCACCAACCAGCTGCCGCTCACCAGCTTGGGGTAGCTGGCGTCCAGATGCACCGTATGCACGTCGCGCGGATAGAGGCTGGTCTGCGGAACGATCTGCTTGGCAATGCCAGGGCCGGACCAGCGCAGGGCGACCACGGCCGCGCCGGTGTTCTCGTAAAACTCCAGGCGGATGTCGACCTTGCGCCCGCCCTCAAGGTCGCCGAGCGTGGCGCTGTACTCGGTGGCAGCATGGTCGTTCCACTGGTCCACCAGCAGGTGGCCATCCACCCAGAGCCTGACGCCGTCATCGGCGGTGACGTAAAAGGTGTAGCTGCCGCTGGCGGGAATCTGCAGCCAGCCGGTCCAGCGCGCCGAAAAGGTATCGCTGGTGATGACCGGGTCGGGGCTGCCCGTTCCCCAGTTGAAGTCGATGGTGGCATCGGTACGGCTCAGCTTGCGGCTGGCAAACCCCTTGTCCTCGAAATACTCGCCGTACAGGCCTGTGCCGCTGGCGAGACCGTCGGGCGGGTCGGAGATGTCCGCCAGGGTGAACCCCGGCCATTGCGGATGCTGGTCGATCGAGGTCGACTCCAGCGAATCCGACCCGCGGTAACTGGCCCGCAGGCTGCGCGGCATGGCCTTCCAGTCCGGAGCCGCCTGGCCGAACAACGCGGCCTTGGTGCGCAGCGCGTAGCAGCGCGGATTCGTCTTGGCCGGCTCCACATGCGGAACGACCGAGCCGAACGGCTTGTCGAGGGTGACCACGGTATAGCCTGCCAGGGCGTCGGCGCTGGGCTCACTGGGCGGCACCACCTGCAGGCGCGCAACACGGCGGAAATCCCAGTTCTCGTTGCCGGGATCGTTCTGCCGCTCGTCCCCCACCACCAGCACGGCGTCGCCCGGTTGCAGGCCGGTATTCTGCCCTTTCAGATAGAGCGTCCGCCCGCCCCAGTACGGCAGCACTGCCTCCTGGTTCAGCACCTCCAGCGCATTCCACGCCGCCCGGGCCTGCAGCGGCTCGAGCGTTTCGAACACCTGCGCCTGCTGATCCTGCTCGGGCACGCTCTGCGTCTTGCAGCCGGCATCGATGCGCGCTTCGGCCGGCGCGCCGGGCGCGGTTTCCAGGGTAAAGGCGAGGAAGGTGGAGGCGGCGACGCCTGGCCGCAACTCGTAGCCGATGGCCCGCCCCAGCTCCAGCACCGAGCGCCGTTCGGTGGCGGTGCGCAGGAAGCCCTCGTTGACGATGCGCTCCTGATAGAAGCTGAGCACGTCCAGCACCGCGGACCAGGCGTCCAGCAACGCCAGGGCGGGATCATCGGCCGCACGCGTGCCCAGTTCCTGCAGCACCGGATGGGCGCTCAGCCGGGTCAGCTGGCTGGCCCGAAATCGGCCGTGGGTACCGACCCGATAGCGCAATTCCGGCTGCCCGGGTGGATTGAGTTCGTCCACCGGGGTCTGCGCTTCAAGCCCGCTGCAGCAGCCACACCGTTCGCCGTCGCTCATAGCCCACCTCGCATGTTCAAGCGCAGCCGCCCGTTTTCGGGGAAGTTGGGGTCGTTGTCGAGTCGCAGCACCTCCAGCGGCGCAAGCGCGATCTGGCCCTCCTCGCGCTCATTGCCGGCGGCCTTGCCCCAACGCTGGAAGCGCGGAACGTCGACCGACGCCACCCCGGCCACCCCCTGCACCGCTTCGATCAGCCGGGACAGCGCCAGCCCCTCGCCGAAGCTGAAGAAATCGGGATGGAAGAAACCTTGCCGGCCCTGCTCGTCCTGGCCGCGGCCAAGGCGCTTGAGCAGCGCCAGCTTGACCGCCGCGGCGAAGTAGCCGGGCAGCACGCAGACCGTCAGCTCGATATCCAGCGGCACGTACACCGGCTCGCTGAGATCGAGGTCGTAACCGGCCAGACGGAAGCGATCCAGGTGCTGCAACATGTCGTTCCGGAACGCCTCGTCCAGCGGCAGCCCGTCCTTGCGGTCGACGCTGACGAACATGGTGTACCAGCTGCCGGTCCACCGCAGGCGCGCGGCGGCGCGCTGGACCTGGGGGTGACGTTCGGCGGCGCGGGCATAGTCGCTCTCGGTGACCGCGCGTTCCTGGGTGCGGAACGCCTCGGGGGCGTACAGCTTGATCGCATCGCTGCTTTCCGGCTCTGCCCCGCCCTCGGCCGGCAACGGGTTGCGCACGCTCTCGACGAACGGCGCGATGGCGACGTCGTCGCACACCAGGCGGGTGATGCTTTCCGCCCCGACATTGCCGTGCACCCCGCCACCCTGACGATAGCTGGCCAGCAGGCGCATGCCGGCTTCCGGGCGCTGGCCGTAGCGGCCGTCGCCGAAGCGCAGGCTGGCAGTGCCGTCTGCCTCGTTCTCCACCACGAACTCCTGGGCAAAGCGGTCGCTGCCCAGCAGGTCGCGCTGCGGTCGCCACGGGGTGGCGTCGGGCAGCGGCTGGGTACCATACAGGGCGTTATCGCCGGCACGCAGTTCCATGTCGGCAGGCAGGGCCTGGCGCGGCTCCTGACGCAGTGCGCGCTGCGCGGACCAGCCGGCCTTGAGTGCCTCGTCGTGGGCATACGGTTCGGCATACGCCAGGCCGGGCTCGCGCAGACGCGGCCGGTAGCGCCCCTGCCCGGGCACCCGCTCCGGCAGCAAGGCTTCCCAGCCCCGCGTCAGGCCATGGTCGGCCAACACCACGTTGCCACGCGCCACGGCGACCGGACGAACCTCGCTGGCCCCACCCGGGGTGGTCTCGGCACTGACGCACAGCGCAAATGGCAAGGCGTCCTCCTCGTGCCAGCGCACCAGTTGCAGCGCGGTGTTGGTCAGCGGGTCTTGCCCGGGCTCCACGGCCACCAGGCGTACAGCATGACGATGGCCGGTATCGGCATCGGCAGTCCGCCCGGTGGTGGGGCTCAGCACTTCCTCCAGAATCAGCACCATCCCCTTTTGCAACGCCAGCTTGGGCTGGTCGACCAATGCCGCCTCGGTACTCCCTTTGGCGAGACAGAAATTCGGGTCCCCCCAGTTGTGGATGGCCATCTCGCTGTGCGCGGCCTGTAGCCGTAGCGCATGCAGGGTTTCGAACACCTGGGTGTCGCCGTCTGGCAGGGTGTCGAGAATCGACGACGGCACTACCGGCGCGGAATCCTGGCCACGGGTGAGCATGGGGCTGCGCGCCGGCAGTTCCTGGCCATCGGCCCCGGCCTTGACGCTCAGGGCCAGGTAGACGCGGCTGTTGCAACCGTCATGGATGGGGTAATCCAGCAGGCGGGCATGGCGGCGCAGCGACACGCGCCGACGCGCGGTTCCCAAATAGGCTTCAGTCGCCACGGCATCCTGGTAGTAGCTGAGCTGGTCGCCGACATGGGCGAGCATTTCCACCAGCGCCACCGAAAAATCGGCCGGGTTGCGCTCATGGAAACCGGGAATCAGTTGTCCCATGCGGTCGAGCATCAGCCTGCGGAAGCTGGCGTAGTCCTTGGCCAGGTAGTCCAGCAGCGGTTCCGGCGGCAGCGATGGAGAACAGACATGCCCGTCGGCACAATCGAATTCCGAGGGACATTGCGCCTTGAAAGTGAAGCGGATGCTCGACAGCACCGGGTCGAACCCGGACGGCACATCGTCCGGCGAGGCCGGATTCACCAGGCTGAACAGGTACCAGGAGAAATCTCCCGGCTGGTCGACCTTCAGCTCGAGCACGTTGCCGTTCACATTCAGCCCGACGATGCGCACGTCGCGCACCCGCACCCCGCCTTCGATCCGGCAGTTGGCCAGGGTCAGGCCCGCCAGCGGGTGCACAAACACCACCTTCAGCGTCAGCTGATTCTTGCTGGCGACTTCTAGGTAATCGATGCCGTTCAGGGTCGGCGGATCGAGGTCGCGCAGCAACTGCAGGCGGCGCGGGTTGTCGGTGCGGAATTGCCGTTTCATGCCAGCCCCCTGCTGAACCGGGCCAGCTGCCGCTCGCGATCACGGCGCACAATGTACTGCACCGTCACGCTCAGACGCGCGTCCAGGCTCTCGACCTGCACCGCTTCCACTTCGATCAGCTCGCCCAGCCATTGCTGCAGCGAACCCTGCACCGTCATCTGCACGGCGGCGGCCAGCGCGTCGTTGTTGGGGGCGAAGGCGAGCTGAAGCAGGCCGCAGCCGAAATCCGGGCGGTTGACCCTCTCGCCCGGCACCGTGAACAGCACCTGTTCGATCATGTCGCGGATATGGACATCGTCATACACCTCGCGGCTGCGCCCGCGAGAATCGATGCCGAATGGAAAAGCCAGTGCCATGTCACACCCCCGAAACCCTGAGCTGCGTCACCGAGACCATCATCGGCGTACCGGTCGGCGTGCAGATCGAGGTGCTCGACTGCAGCAATACCGGCTGCCCGCCGGCGAACACCCGGGTCGCCCCCACCAGCCATTGCCCGGTAACGCAGGGGCCGTTGCCGGCGCTGGGCGGCGGCATGCTGCAGCCGGCGACGACGTAGGGCGCGGTGAGCGTGGTGACCGGCTGACCGGACACCAGCACGCGCGGAAACGGCGCGGTCGGCGTCGCCTGTCCGCCGTGGGCGCACATCACCGTGGCCCCAAGGTGCAAGAGAAAACCCGGCATCACTGCCTCCTCCCCTGACGTGGCAAACCCGGTCGATCGGCACGGGCCGGCCAGCCCTTGCCCGGCGCGATGCGGCGCGGGTACGCCGGTGCCGTCCCCGGAGGGCTCCGGCCAGGACGCTGGCGCGTGCTCAAACGGCGCATTTCAGATCACCGTCAGGGCACCCTGGTTGATGTTCACCGTCGGGCCATTGAGCATGATGGTCGCCCCCTGGCCGTTGCTGATGGTGATGCCAACCTCGTTGATGGAAATCAGCGCTCCCGTGGTGCTCTTCAGCAGGATGCCGCCCGTCGGGCCGGGCAGATCGGACAGCATCAGCGTGTTCTGATTGCCGCTTTGCAAGACGAGGCTCGGTGACACCGGCAGGCCCGCCAGCGCCAGTGCCGGCACCTCGGCCGCACTGCCCCAGAAGCCGCCCACCCAGATCGGGTAGTCCTGGTCGCCCTGTTCGAACTCCACCCACACCCCGGCGCCGATCTGCGGCAACACGAACACCCCGCTTTGCTTGCCGGCAAAGGGCACGCAGGGCATCGCCCAGCTCGACAGGCCGACACCCAGCACATCGGGCACCTGCACCTGGACGCGGCCCATCTGCATGGGGTCGATGTTGTTCAGCACCACGCCGCGATACTTGCCGTAGAACTTGCCTTCGCTCATACCGGAACCCTCGGAAGTGTGGAAATCAGGCCGTTGCGGGTCAGCGTGAAGTTCTGCTTGAACTCGCCCGCCTTGAAGGTGCTGCTGACGTTCTTCACGTAGTACAAACCGTCGAATGCCGGGCCGGCGCCCCGCACCCCGACGAGTTGGCGCGCCTTGAGCACGTTGCCGTAGCGCAGGACGTCGAGGGAGCCGGTGGCGGTGACCACGTCGGCGGAGCCGGCCGCTGCCGCCAGCCCCTTGGACAAGGCCGCCATGGGCGACAGCTTGGCAGTTTCCTTCATCAGGTTGATCGACTTCGGCAGCGGCGGCAGTAGCCCCAGCGGCGGGTTGGCCAGGCTGATGTCGGGAATCGGCAGCGGGATGGGAAACTTGGTCAAGGCGTTCTGGATGAATACGATCGGCAACGAGGCCTTGGTGTTGTCCACGGCGAAGGACAGCGATTCGACGTTGCTGTGGGCGTCCATACCCAGATTGAGCGCTGGTTGCGGTGCGCCCAGCTTGATCTCCGGCCCCCAGTAGGCGGTGTTCATGCCCGGCAACGGTCCGGGGTCGACATAGAATACGTAGCCTGCATCCTTGGCCAGCTTCTGCACATAGGCCAGGTCTGTGCCCTCGTGGGTGGGAATCTTGTCCACCGGAATGGGCACATCGCTGAAGATCTGCGGGATGACCAGCGGCACCATGCCAAACATCGCATACTTGGCGACCACCAGTGCCACCCGTGCCTCGGCCGGCATGGCCGGGTACGGAATGCCGTTGAACTCCTGCTGATCCATCGCCACCGAGAGGTCCTCCCCGGTGACGGTCAGGGTGCTCTGCCCCGGCTCGTTGGAGCCGCTGACCTCCTGCTTGGTGATCAGCCCGTCCATCATCACCAGCGGCAGGCTGTTCAGGGTGGCCACGATGAGGACCCGCAACCAGGGCACCCGGCCCCCCGTCAGCACCAGCAGGGTATGCAGGGGCGAGTTGTTCTCCAGCACGAAACTGATCTGGAAACCGCTGCGGGAGCCGGCCGCCGACGTCACCTGGACGCTCGCCAGGGCATCCATCACCGGTTTCGGCACCGGCAGCGGAACCGCCGGGCCCGCCAGCAGGGAGAGATGGATGCCCTTAAGCATCGTTCATCCCCGGCATGCCTTCCGGCAGGGTCAGGCGTATGCGCCGCCCCAATTCCTCCAGCTCGCGCGGATGCAGGCTGCCGTTGGCGTCTGGCAGGCGCCAGAACTGCTCGGGATCGCCGAGCACGGTCGCCGCCATGAGGTCGATACGGTCACCCTCGACCACGCGGTACTCCTGCAGCGTCACAAAGCGCGCCGGATCGGGCACGAAGCGCCGCCGCAGGTAGACCCGCTTGCGGCCGTCGGCGTCGTACAGTTCGGCGGTATCGCAGCCGTAATAACGGCTGTTGGGTGGGAACCGGTCACTCATTCGCGAACTCCTCCATGCCAAGTCCTGCACGCTGTGCTACGCCGTCCGCCCCTTGTGGGGAGCGGCTCGCGCTTCTGATCTGTCTGTATCGCCGGATCGCCTGCATGCCCTGCCCGCCTCAGAACAGGCTGCTCAGGCCCAGGCTCGCCAGCGTTGAGCTGGATGCCTTGGCCGCCAGCCGCTCCCGGCTCTGGTGGTAGACCATGTACAAGTGCCCGCCCTTGTCACCGAAACCGAGGTCGTTGACATTGAGCACACGCATGCCGAGCGTGATGCGGGCTCGGATCGGGTTGAGCTGGGTGTCGAACGCCTCTTCGACGATGGCAAAGTCGGTGATGCGCACGGGCACCACGCGCTCCTTGCTCCACACGAACAGCGGCAGCGGTGCCTGCACCGGGATGATTTCCAGCGTGCCCGCGTTGGCCATCTGGTTGTTGCGGATCAGGGCACCGCTCTCCGGGTAGACGATGGTCTCCAGCGCTGCCAGTTGCGGGTGGATGCCCACCTCGACCACGGTGCGATGCTGGTCGGGAAACTCCAGTTGGTCGGTGGCATCGATCTCGGCGTCCAGCTTGATGGTTTCCACCGGCGGTCCTTTGAGCCGCAGCGGCTCGCTGTGTGCCGCGCTGCCGCCCGTGCTCTGCGGCTGCAGGCTGCGGGTCAGCAGGTCGGGGTTGTACTGCAGCGCGATCACCCGCTGCACCGTGCCGCTGGACGGGTCGATCAGGATCAGCCCCCCCTTGAGCAACTTCGGCGAATTCGTTAATCCGGTCATGGCGTGGTCCTCATCGCGCGCCTAATCGCCCTTGACCGAGCACAAGCCGGTTTCTTTCGAACCGGCCTCGCGCTCGTCGCTCTTGTTGGCGTCGCCAAACAGGCTGGACAACATCCTGGATGGATCAAGCTTCAATTCCGACGGCTCCGGCTTGATGTCGGAGAGGCGCGGCATCCGGAAGCCTTCGACGCTGTCGTAATGCAGAGGCAGGCGCACCCCGAGCCCCAGGCCGGTGTCAAACTTGCCACCCAACAGCTCCCAGCTCTTCTCGGTGCGTACCTTGAAGCGCCATACGCCGGCCTCGGCATACACCCGGGCGCAAAGCGCGGCCGCCAAGACCACGTTGCCACCGATATAGGCGCTGGCATCGACGCTGAACTTGTCCTTGCTGTAGGCAATCTCGCTCGACAGCTCCGCCTTTCCCTCCAGACCGGCCTTGGCGGAGACGTTGAGGCCGCCGCCGACTTCCGCGATATAGGCGTCGATGACCACGTCGGCACCGATCCTGCCGGTGATACCACCGCCCGCCGGGATGCTGGCCTTGGCCTGTAGAGTGAAGCTGAAGTCGGGGTTGTCCTCGAACGGGCTGAACTTGACCGTTGCCTTGACCCCGGTAAGGACACCGGGGCCGACGTAGTAGTAGTACCCGAGGCTGCCCCAGAGCTTGACCTTGAGGCCGATGTTGCCGATCGAGGCGCCGGGAATGGGGATGCTGCCGGAGGCCTGGAAGATAGTGTGGTCTTCCTGCTTCTCGGGGAAACGTCCAAAGAGCTTGATGTCCGGAAAACTCAGTTCACCATCGAAGGTGATCTTCTGGTGCTCGTCGATGGTGATGCCGGCGGTCGCCACCAGATCCTTCTTGATCTCGTAGGAGAGCCGGCCCTTGCCGCTGATCTTCTCGTTGGGGTGCAGCTCGACGACGATATTGCCCTTGGCCTTGCCCTTGTCGATCTTGATGTCGCCCTTGCCGTACACCTTTTCCTTGCCACCCTTGTTCTCGTAGGTGGCATCCACCGTGCCGTCGAGGCCGGAGAAGGCGAAGCCGGCCTGGCCCTTGGCGATGAACAGCTCCCCGTCGTACCAGAGGCTGGCTTGGATCGGCTTGAGGTAGGGATTCTTGACCTTGATCCGGCCCCGCCCCTGGAACACCCATTTGCTCGCGGTGTAGTTCAGCTCCAGGGTGGCCTCGTTGTTGCCCGGCAGTTCCAGGTTGACCTTGCCGCTGGCGTCGATCTTGCCGGCCTTGAACCAGACGTCGACCGAGCCGCTCTTCACGTAGGGTATCTTGCCGGCCATTTGGCCGGATTCGATGTGCGCCCCGCCGCTCCACTCGCCCCCCTGGTACTTGACCTCGCCCTTGGCCTGATCGATTCCGGGCAGGTAGACCAGCAAATCGCCCTTGAGCACCAGGCCGGCGTCGTCAGCCGAGGCGGTGAGCTTGAGATCGGCCAGTTTTTTTCCCGCGCCGAACTCCAGCGCCAGCGTGCCCACCGGCTTGAACACCGGCGCCAGCTCAAGGGCGATGCTCGCCTCGGTGACCTTCACGCCGGGGAACGGCGGCTTGATCTTGTCCTTGTCGATGCCCTTGGTGACACGGAAACTGTTGGCGTCCATCGCCACGTTGAGCGTCGGCAAGAGCGGGATGCTCGGCTTGATGGTGCCCTCGGCGCTGATGCCGTTGGAATCGACGGTCAGGCTGGTGAACTGGCCGGGGCTCAACTTGGTGTATTCGAACTTGATCGGCGCGCTCGGTTTGCCCTTCGGCAGCAACAGCGAACCGTCCGGGCCGATGCCGAGCAGCAGGTCCCCGCCCTTGGTATTGGGCTTGAGATGCATGATTTCGCCGTCGATGCTGGCGCGGATCTTGTCCCGCCCCTTGCCCTTGCCATCGCGCTCGAAACTGACCAGGGTCAGACCCTTGATGCTGCCGGCGGCCGCCTTGTTTTCGGCATAGGGCGAGCCCGCCAGCGGGATCGACTTGCTCTTGTCCGCCGGCAACTTGAGCTTCACCGGGTTGCCCAGGATGATCAGGTCGTAGTCCACCACCACGGCACCACTGGCCGCCGTGATCGAGGGGTCGTTGAAGCGTTGTCCCAATTGGCAGCACAGCGAGCACTTCGGGCTGCCCTGCATCACCGCGCCCTTGAAGGACAGCGACACCCGCTTGGGCCGCTTGTTGCCCAGCGCAGTCTTGGCGTCATCGAAAGCGGCGCTGGCCAGGTAGCGCAATTGCTGTTGTATCAGGTTGCCGCTGGAGCCGTTGTCCACCTTGTCCAGCACTTGCAGGTTGTCAGCGTTGTTGTCTCCGCCGACCTGCAGTTCCTGGATGTGGTCGATTTCGCAGGTCGGACCATTGGGGATTTTGGGGAACGTCGACTCGCCCCCGACCTCCTTCCAGCGCTTGTGGGCCTCCTTGCCCAGCTTGTAGCCATACTTCGACAACCAGGTGCGCTGCAGGGTATCCGTGGGGTCACGCGGGATATTCTTGTACGGTTTGGGGACGCCGCCGGCCCACTCGAACACCGCCGTCAACGGCCGGTACGGCTTGTTGCATAAGGCCAGCGCGTACGGGCCCTTCTGCGCCGGCAGCACCAGCTTCTCGACCTCGTAGTCGGCCTGGGTCTTGCTCACCGAGCCCGACACCTGTACCGGCACCTCGCTGCTGGTGAGGCTGAAGCTGCGGTTGTAGGTGGAGGTTTCGTACTCGGCGGTGAAGCCCGGTGCCGGGTCCTTTTCTTCGGCGGCGGGAGTGGCCCCTGCCGGCGTGGCGGCCGGCGCTGGTGGCGTGACAGTCGGCGTGGCCGGCTTGCGCGACAGGCGCGGACCACCCTGGCTGAGTACGCCATTGGGCAGCGGCTGCCCGCTCATCACCCGGTCGGCCGCAAAGTCGGCCTCGCGTTCCAGGCGTTGGTAATCAGGCCCTTGGTCGGCCAGGCTGCTGATACCGGCGCGCTGCAGCCCCTGCTGCTGCACGGTGTGCGCCAGCTCGTGAGCCAGCAGATGGCGGCCGCTCTCGCTGTGGGGCTGGTACTGCCCATCGGCGAAGACGATGTTTTGCCCCACGGTGTAGGCGTGGGCGTCGACATCGCGCGCGGAAGCGGCGGCGGCGCTGTCGTCGTGGATACGCACAGAGCCAAAGTCGCTGCCGAAACGGTCTTCCATGAAGTGCCGGGTATCGGCATCCAGCGGCCGCCCCGTGCGCTCCAGGGTGGTCCCGACCGAAGCCGGCAGCCCCGTCTGCGGCGTCACCGGGCGACTGGCATGGCGCTGCAGCTGATGCTGGGCCGCGCAGGTTTCGCATTCGCCACTGCCGCCGGCATTGGCACCGCAGGCGCACTTGCGCTGCAGCAGGCCACGCGCCGACGCCTTGCTGGCGGGCGGCTCGCGCTCGGCTTGCGGCGTCAGTACGTGTTCGGCCATGACGGTCAGTCTCCCAGCTGCTGGGCTATCAGCCGTGCCAGCCGCCGCCCGGTCAGTTCCGGTCGCTCGCCAGCGTGGCGACGAAAACGCGCAATCTGCAGCCGATCGGCCTGGAACCCCTGCGCCGGCAGCGGTTGCGCCGCCAGCAGGCGGCCCAGTTCGCGCTTGAGGGCCTCGGCCAGCCGGGTGCCATCGCGCAAGGAATACCCCGGCAAGGCCAGGCTGCCGATGTGCAGATTGATCGCCGGCGCGACTGGCTTCGTTGCGCCTTTCATAGCCAATCCCCCACCTCGGCAGCCGACAGCGGTTTCTCGAGCTTGGCGAATTCGCTTTCGGCAGCGGTACGCAAGTGACGCATGGCGATGGCGGTGTCCTCGTCGGCAGCAAGGAAGGCCGCATTCAACGCCAGGTTGCGGATGTGCCCTCCGGACAGCGACAGCCGTGCCAGTTTGCCCAGATCGAGGTCGGCCACCGGCGTGTTCGACGGAAACACCCGCGCCCAGATGGCGCTGCGGGCAGCGGCGTCCGGAAACGGGAATGGCACGATGAACCGCATGCGCCGCTGGAACGCGGTGTCGATGGCTTGCTTGAGGTTGCTGGTGAGAATCGCCAGGCCGTGGTAGGTCTCGATGCGTTGCAGCAGGTAGCTCACTTCCAGGTTGGCGTAGCGGTCATGACTGTCGCGGACTTCGCTGCGTTTGCCGAACAGTGCATCGGCTTCGTCGAAGAGCAGGATGGCGCCGCTGCGCTCGGCGACGGAAAACACCCGCGCCAGGTTCTTCTCCGTCTCGCCAATGTACTTGCTGACCAGCGCCGCCAGGTCGATGCGGAACAGATCGAGCCGCAATTCGTTGGCGAGCACTTCGGCGGCCAGGGTCTTGCCGGTACCGCTGCCGCCGACAAACAATGCGCTGATGCCAAGCCCGCGCGTGCTGCGCTCGGCGAAGCCCCACTCGCGGTACACGCGGGTGCGCTGGCGCACCTGAGCGGCGAGGGTGCGCAACATGGTGATGGCCGACTCCGGCAGCACCAGATCGTCCCACCCCGCCTGCGACTCGACGCGTGTCGCCAGCTGCTCAAGGTCGTGGCGTGCCTCTCTGCGACAGGCATCCCACAGCTGCTCGCCTCCCTGCCCGGCTGTGCCATCCCAATTTGAGGCGATGCGTACGATGACGTTGGCCGAAAGATGGAACTGCTCGGCGATGTGGCCGAGCCGGCCGTTCAGCCTCTCGCCTTTCTCCCCCAGCGCCTGCTGCCAGACCGCGAGGCGGCTGGCCGTATCCCCGCCGTGCCAGTCGACGCGCCATTGAGGGCGGCGCAACGTCAGGTTGCCGTCGCCGCTAACCAGGATCAGCCCCTGCAGTCCCTCGATGAAGTCCCCCAGCCGCTGCGCCTGAGCAGGCTCGGGCCGCTCCAATTCGATCCAGAGCAAGGCGTTGTGCAGCAAGGCTTCGCGCTCCCAGAGGCGCGCCAGCAGCTCGCGCTCCTGTTGCGCGGCAGGCAACTCGCGCGCCTGCAGACGGTACAGCCGCAGCTTGAGTTGCGCCGCCAGTGACTTGGCGAAAGTCTCCCCGTCACCCTCTTCGAAACGGGCGACCACGGTCGTCGCCAGACTCGGGGCGCCCTGCCAGTGTTCGGCAAGTCGGGCGATCTCGGGGTCGAAGCGGGTGTCCGCGCTCGCCTCAACAGGCCGGAACCAGGGCTCCAGCCGTGGGTCCGGGTAGCTCAGCCCCACCACCTGATGCAGGATCGACTCGTCCACCACCAGTCTTGCCTGCAACGGCCCGCCACCGCCGGCCAGTTCCAGCAGGCGCCAGCGCCGCAGACGACCGACCGGCGTGGCGGCTGCCCAGTCCGGTTTGGGCAGCAGAGCCAGCGCCAGGTCGAAACTCAGCCAGGGTTTGTTCTCGTCGCCCTGCGCCTGGGCCAGCAGGGTGCGAAAGCGCACATCGAGCTCGGTGGCCACGGCCAGCAGCAGGACGTCCTGCTCGAAACGGTTCAGTTCCAGGCGCTGGGACAAACTGGCCAGCGCCGGCGGCGTTTCGAGGTAGGTGCCGTACGGGGTGGGCTGGCCGGAAAGCGTCCGCGCCAGGTAGTCGGCAAAGGCGTCCAGCGCCGAGGCGAGCAGGCGCCGATTAGTTGCCAGATCACGACGCGAGCTCATGGCAGCACCTCCGGCCCGCTGAAGCGCCCGTCCGGCCCCAGCACCAGCGGGCTGGTTCCCGCATCCACCTGGACCCGGGCAAGGTAACTGCCCTGGGCCACGTTGCGGTAATCGACAGTGACATCGGCAGTGCTCTCGGCGGGCGCAACGATGCCGTTTCCCTCACGCGCGGCAAAGCTGTAGGCGCGTGCCGGCCGGTTGGGCGGCGGGCTTTTCTCGTTGAGCAGCAGGCGGACGCGCTGACGGCTGCCGATACGCGGCACACAGCCGATCTTGATCGTGCCGCTGCGGTAGGTGACGCCGTCCACGACCGTGCTGGTAGCACCGGGCTGGACGGCGAAGCTCGCCTCGGGATTGAGGACGAAGGCGGCCAGATTGGATTCCTGCCCGCCGTGCACCTGTGGCGGCTGCCCCATCCACTGCGGGTGGATCAGTTGCACGGTGCAGACCCCGGCGCGCAGCATATCCGGAATGGCGGGAGGGTTGGGCGGATCGGGCAACAGAAAGCCAAACGCCAGTTCATCCGCTCCCAGGCTCTGCACGCCCCCGGCAAATTCCTGACCATTGAGCAGCAGGCTGAGCGACGGCGCGGCAAGGTTGACGCCGCCGATCCGCACCGTGCCGCTGGGCACGATAGGCGCCGCGGCTCCGGCGCTGGATTCGACCCGATCGAGACGAGGCGCCCGCAACGGCACCACGTAGAGGTTGCGGGCCAGAACCGGCAGCGGGCGACGCACGCTCTGCGGCGACTGCATCAGCACCACGCTGACGAGGTAGGCGGCACTCGGCCGTGCCGGCGTCTGCAAGGCCGCCCAGATGCGCGAAATCTCATCCGTGGTGTGGTTGAGGGGCGTGATGCGCAGCTGTTCCAGCTGGTCGGCCAGCCCGGCCAGTTCCAGCTCCTGCGGCAGGTTGGGCTTGTTGGCCGCCGGCTTCAGCGCATCGCGGATCGCCGCGCGGCCCAGGGCGGGGGTATCGTGCAGGATTTGCATGGCGGCCCCCAGCATGATTTCGGCGTGAAAGTCGGCCACTCCGTAAGCCGAGAGCAGGAAGTGCAGGTCGAGCGCCAGGGCCGGGTTGGCGATGCGTTCGCCGCGCCCGTCGCGGCTTGGCAGATCGAGATTGGCCCAACCGGGATTACGCGTCTGGTTGTACAAGAAAATGTTGAGCTGGCTGGAGCCGCTGTCCGACGCGATGCGTTCGGGCGGGATGCAGGTGACGGGGACGGCGTTGGCCCCCAGGACATCGTCCAGCTTGAGCGCAGCGAAACCACCCTGCAGCATCTGCTGCAATACGGCGGCGGTGGCGGCGACACTGAGCGCGTTGCTCATTCTCGCCCTCCCCGGCCACGCCCGGCGTTATTGCGCTCCTGCAGATACGCCTCGAGGGACTGCACCACCGGCTGCCGCGGCGCATTGTCATGACGCGGTACAGCGGCTGGCTCCGCCGGCAGCACCTCGATACGGCCGATGTTGATTTCCACTCGATGCGCCCCCAGCTGCGGCGCGGTCACGGCAGCATGCTCAGATCGCGGCGGAGCGGCCGATGGCGCCACCTGCGGGTAGCCCTGCGGCTCTACCAGAGTCAGGCGTTCCACTCGCTGTTCGAGCGTGTGTTCCACCGTGTCCCGGTGCTCGATTCTTTCGTGGTGCACGTCGAGTCGCTCATGCACCCGGTGCTCCACCTGCTCGCGCGCCAGAGGTTCCAGTCGTGGCGCCACCACAACGCCGGGCAGCACCGGCTCGGATGAAGCAGATACCGGCTGCGTGAGCGGTGGTGCCGCCTCGACTCGCGCAGAGACTGTCCCGATCGGCCACTGTGGTGGCGCAGGAGGCAGTGGGTTCCGCCCTTCGCGGGGCTCGCCTGGTGGCGGCGTTTCCATATCCAGAACCGGTTCCGTCTCGGGCCGCAGCGGGACGGAAGCATCGGGCCGTAAAGGCGGCACGCTACGAGGGGGCGGGGTGTCGACCGGAGCGCTGGGGACATCGGCCGCCGTTTCGGAGAAAGTGACCGCGGCCGACTCCCCTTCGAAGCGCGACGGTGCACGGGGGTGAATGCGCGGGGCTTGCAAGGCGCGGCGGGCCAGCGTGGACAGGTGATCGCTCATGCCAGCACCCGTGCCAGGTAGCGGGCACGCCGGGCCGGGCTCAGGGCGAGGATGTGCGCCTCGCTCCAGCCATAGGCCTGCGCCAGCAGATGAACCTGATCCAGCAGACGCTCCGCCCAGTGTCCGAGCGCTTCGTCGAGGTAGACACCGATATCGAACAGTTCGTCCCATTGCCGGGCGCAGGCGGGGCAATCGAGGCTCAGCTCGGTCGCGGCCTGGGGATCGGCCTCGGCCATGGCCTGAGCCAACAGGGCCTGCAGCTCCGCCGGCGGTGCCTCGGGCATCTCGCCGTCGACACAGCGGCGCAGCAGCAAGGTGCGCGCCTGCTCGACATCGCCGGCCTGCGTCAGTGCAGCCAGATCGCGACTGTCCGGCAAGCGGTAGCGGAACGACCGGCCTTGCCACTCCACGCTCAGCGTCGACTCGTCCAGCGCCGGGGCGTCCAGCCGCAGGGCGTGACAATCCAGGCTCAGTTCCAGGCGTTCGCCGCAGGATGGGCAATGGGTGGTGGCGTCGAGGCGGGAGCCAAACAGGGCACCGTGCAGTGCCAGCAACTGACTGTCGCGCCGGCCCAACGGCAGTCGTTCAGCGGCCGCCTGGCCGTCCTCCATGAGGGGCGCGAGCAGGGCACAGGGGCGCAGGGGCGGCGGCAGGGTCTGGCTGTGCTCCCAGGCCCGCAACCAATCATCGGCAGTGAGTACGCGCAAGGTTGACCTCCATCCGTAGCCGTGGCGGGTACCGCGTTCAGCCCGCGCCACGCGTCAGTACGTCGTTGTCAGCTCGGTTCGGTGAAGCTGGGCTCGCTGGGCTCGGCCACTTCGTAATCACGCTCCCAGCCCTCGTTCTCGAGCTTGAGGCGGGCGATGGCCACGGCGTTGGCGTTGGCATCCAGATCAGGTAATGACTGGAACTCGCTGACCCAGCAGCGGTACACCTTGTAGGCCACCGCCAACTGGCCGGCCTCGTTGTACAGCTCGATGATGAGGTCCTTGCGAAAATCCTTGAGGGACACTTCCGCACCCAGGCCGGAACCGAAGTTCCACACCTTGTTGGCCCATTTTTCGAACTCCGGGTCGTGGGTGACGCCGCGCTCGAGGGTAATGGCCTCGAACTCGGTGCGACCGGGGGACTTGCGGCTGCTGCTGGGATCACCGCCCTCGCGGTGTTTCACCACTTCGGTGGTGCGCTTGAGCGCGGAGACCTTGCTGATGCCGGCCACGTAGCGGCCATCCCACTTGACGCGGAATTTGAAGTTTTTGTACGGATCAAAGCGCTGCGCGTTGACGGTGAATTGGGCCATGGATGTTCTCCCTGATGAACCGGAACGGAGTCACGCGCCCGGAGTGAGCACGCACTCCCCTCGGTCAGACTTGGATCTGGCCAGCCAACTGCTGGATCTTGATCACCACGAATTCCGCCGGCTTGAGCGGAGCGAAAGCCACCAGGATGTTCACCACACCTCGATTGATGTCGTCCTGGGTGGTGGTCTCGCGATCGCATTTGACCAGGTAGGCCTCGCGGGCGGTCTTGCCCTGGAAAGCCCCCTGGCGGAACAGGCTGTTCATGAAGGCGCCGAGGTTGAGGCGTATCTGCGCCCAGAGGGGCTCGTCGTTGGGCTCGAACACCACCCACTGCGTGCCGCGGTAGAGGCTTTCTTCGAGGAACAAGGCAAGCCGGCGCACCGGTATGTACTTGTACTCCGATGTCATCTGGTCGGCGCCACGCAGGGTGCGCGCCCCCCACGACACCGCACCGTATACCGGAAAGGTGCGCAGGCAGTTCACGCCGAGCGGGTTGAGGCTGCCGTTTTCGCGATCGGTCAGCGGGTAGTTGACGGCCTGAACACCAACCAGGGTGGCATCGGTGCCGGCCGGGGCCTTCCACACCCCACGGTCGCCGTCGGTGCGGGCGTAGAGTCCGGCGATGGTGCCGGACGGCGGGGTCAGACGCAGCTTGCCGTTCTTGAGCGGGTCGGCGATGTACACCCACGGGTAGTAGACCGCGGCGTGATCGGACTTGGGCAAGGCGGTTCCTGACACGGCCGCCACCATGTCCTCGGGCGAGGCCACGGACGGGGGCGCGTCGATGACGAAGAAGGCTCGTCGCTCCTCACAGTAGGCCGCCGCGTCCATCAACACGCCGGTATCGGTGACCCCGGGCAGACAGAGGATGTTGAACAGGTCCACCTCTTCAAGCGCGTAGATTCCCGTGCGGGCGGCACGATCGGCGATGAAGGCCGGGTAGACGTCGGCCGCGCCATAGGGCATTTCGTTACCGCCCTGCAGGGTGGCGTTGACGGGCAGCACGGTCGTCGAACCGGCCAGCAGGTGAAGTTGGTCGGCAATGCTGTTGAGCGGCGGCGCCGTCACGGCAATGCTCGCGCCGGCCCCTTGGGTGCCGGTGGCCAGTACCAGCTTGGTGCCGCCATCCACGCTGCAGGTGAAGTACTTGTACGCCGGGTTGCTCGGCTTGAGTGCGCGGACGGCGGACTGGATGCGTGCCGCCACGTCGGCCAGTTTGGCCGCCAGGTTGGCGCCGGCGGCGGCCGTATCGCCGATGTTGACGACATCCGGGCCGTTGCCGTCCAGGCTCAGGCGGAAGCTGGTATGCGTCGCGTCCGGCAAGGCATCCAGATCCGTGGCGCCGAAGGTATCGCTCTTCAGCATGGCCGGATCGGGCACCGGAACCGGGCGGATGGCCGCCACCGCATCGATTTCCGTCCCCCCCGCCTCGCTGCCTAGGCCGAGCACCGCACTGGCATTGTTCTTCTGCCCCGGCAGCACGCGCACGCTGGAGAATTCGCCGCCGACGCCGGACTTCATCTGGATGGTCTGGGTACCGGCGGGACGGGCACAGGCAAAGCTCTGGTAAGCCAGCTGGCTGTTGGCCTGGGCCTGGACCTTGGCCTGGATGGCGGCGCAAATCGCGTCGAGCCGCTGGGTCGGCGTACCGCCGCCGATGTCGGCCGGCAGCGCAATCACCACCTTGACCGGCGGCAGGCCGTTGACGCTGACGCGGAATTCATTGTGATTGGCATCGAGCAGCGTCGCCACGTCGGCGAGGGTGGCGCTGCTCGAGGTGCCGGCGGCCAGCCCGTCCAGGGTCGCCTGGTTGACGAGCCGGGTCAGCTTCACCAGTTGCGAGACGCCATTGACCTGATCGAGAGCGTAGCGGGCATCCGCGGAGTTCATCGAGAGGTTTTCGTAGCGTTCGGTACGACCGTCCGAGACGCGGGCGAAGGTGAGGTTGAAGGTGCTGCCCGGATTGCTGGTGAGGTAATCGACCCGCACCTCGATGCCGTTGCCGGAAGAACCGGCATCGAGCGCGGTGGCCTTCAGCACATTGGCGGCGCTGGCGTTGAGCAGGATTTTTTCAGCGGCGGTGGCATCCTTGACGATGCGTACCGCGTACGCCTCGGTGCCGCCGTTCTGGAAGAACTGGCGCACGGCGTAGCCCATCTCCGAATCCAGCGCCAGGCCACCGAAGCGTCGCTCGTAATCGGCAAAGCTGAACAGGTGCACGGCCTTGTTGATGGGACCGCGCGGGGCGGAACCGGCAAAGGCGGCCACTGACGTGGCGACCCCGGTAATGGTGCGCACGCCACTCGGCAGTTCTTCGAGATAAACGCCGGGGTAGCTGAGTTGAGCAGTCATGGGGGCGACTCCTTAACGTGAAAGCGAAGTGCAGCCGAACAATGTCATGATTCTTCTTGAGAAAATGCCATTGCCGCTCGCCTCACGCGTAGCCCAACCACGACCACCCCCAATCCGGATGTGGCAATAAGGCACCTCGAACGGGTCCGTTTTTGCCTCTTCCGTGCGCGAAACTATTTGGCAGTGAGTTATCTATAGATACCCTTTTTACGCACTACAAATAGATTTTTTGTGACATCAACATAATGATTTACAGACTTGAAAGCGTCTTATTTAGAACGCTTTCACACGGCCACAGCGGGATCGAGCGCAAGGCACGGCGCAGCCTTACCTCGGGCCAGCGGAGGCCTGCTGAGTTTGAGCATGACAGCGCGGGAAACGAGGGCCTCGCCTTACTCCACCACAACCATGCCCGGTGGCAAGCAGGGCCAAAAACCGCCGCCCGGCCGCCTCCGCTGCGGCAATGACGACCGGGCAAGATGGGAGCCTAGCAATGGCGGCGGGAGGCGCTGGAGTGCTTTGCGCCGCTCACACAACAGCGTAGAGCGGGAGGGACGCGCCATCACGCCCCTCCCGACCTGCCGCCCTGGCAAGGTCTGGGGAGTGGCTCAGGCCGACAACTCGGCCACGTAGCTCTGGATGATGGCGGAGAAATCGAGCCCGCCGTGACCATCGGCGCTGAAACGCCGGTAGCACTGCTCGGCCAGCGCGCCCAGCGCCAGCGGCAACTCGATTTCGCGCGCGGCTTCGTTGGCAAGGCCCAGGTCCTTGAGCATGAGGTCGGTGCCGAAGCCGCCCTTGTAGCCGCGGCTCGCCGGGGCATTCTCCATGACCCCGGGCCAGGGGTTGTAGACCTCCAGCGCCCAGTTGCGTCCCGAACTCTTGGCGATGATGTCGGACAGCACCTTGGGGTCGAGGCCGTTCCTGACGCCCAGCGCCAGCGCCTCGGCGGTGCCGGTCATCAGGATGCCGAGCAGCATGTTGTTGCAGATCTTGGCGGTCTGGCCCGCGCCGCTGGCGCCGGCGTGGAAGATGTTCTTGCCCATGGCTTCCAGCAGCGGACGGGCACGCTCCAGATCGGCCGATTCGCCGCCGACGATGAAGGTGAGCGTGCCGGCAGTGGCGCCGGCGGTGCCGCCGGAGACCGGGGCATCGAGCATGCAGAGACCGGCGACCCGGGCCGCCTCGGCCACCTTGCGCGCGCTGGCGGCGGCGATGGTGCTGCAGTCGATCACCAGCGTGCCTTTGGGCAGGCGGGCGAACAGGCCGTCCTCACCCAGGTACAGCCCTTCGACGTGCTTGCCGGCGGGCAGCATCGAGATCACCACCTCGGCCCCCGCCACGGCATCGGCCGCGCTGCGGGCGGCACGGGCGCCGGCGGCCTGCAGCCTGGCGAGCGCCTCGGCCGAGAGATCGAAGGCGCTCACGGCAAAGCCCTTGTTCTGCAGATTGAGGGCCATGGGGCCGCCCATATTGCCCAGCCCGATGAAAGCGACGTGTTGCATGGTGTTTCTCCTCTGATGGCGTGTTATTTGAGGTCGGCCAGCGGATGCTCCGTGGCCGGCCATGGGCTGATGAAGTGGCTTTCCACCCAGCCGTCCGGGATGGCGGCCAGGGTCGGGTAGTGCCAGTGCGGCGCGCGGTCCTTGTCGACCAGCAAGGCGCGCACCCCTTCGCGGAAATCAGGCCGGGCGCAGAAGTTGACCGACAACGCCAACTCCATGCGCAGCGCTTCGGCCAGCGACAGGTGGCGGGCGCGCCGGAAGATTTCCCAAGTGGCGGCGGCCGAGGTCGGGCAGCCTTGGGCAAAGCTCCTGGCCGCCGCGGCAAGCCAGGGGTCTTCGAACGCGGTGCCGGCGAGCGCCGCCGCGACGGCGTCGAGGCTGCCCAGGCTCATCAGGCGCTGCACCGTGAGCAGGTTGCGCGCGCAGTTCGCGTCCGGCATCGGCTCATGATGCGACGCTGCCAGCGCACTCAACAGTGCGCTCACCATGCCGTGGTGCCGCACCGCCGGGCGGGACCAGTCGGCCCGTTCCAGCTCCCGCAACAGGGCCTCCTGGCCGTCTTCGGCCAACATGTGGTCGGCCAGGTTGCACAGCAGGGCATCGTGCGCGTTGAGCGGTGCGCCGGTGAGGCCGAGGAACAGGCCGAGCCTGGCCGGCATGCGCGGCAGGAACCAGCTGCCGGCTACGTCCGGGTAGAGGCCGATAGTGATTTCCGGCATGGCGATGCGGGTGGAGGGCGTGGCCACGCGGTGGCTGGCCCCGGCCATCAGTCCGAGCCCGCCGCCCATGACGATGCCGCCGCCCCACACGATCAGGGGCTTGCGGTAGCGGTGGAGGTGGTAATCGAGCCGGTATTCCTCGCTGAAGAACGCCACGGCGTCGGGGTTGGGGGTGCGGCTGTCGTCCAGCAGCGCCCGGCGCAGCGAGCGCACGTCGCCGCCGGCACAGAAGGCCTTGTCGCCGGCGCCGCGCAACACCACAGCAACCAGGCCAGGGTCGGCTTCCCAGGCGCTCAGCCGCTGCTGAAGCAGACGGATCATGTCCAGCGTCAGCGCGTTGAGCGTTTTTCCTACGTTCAACGTGGCGATGCCGAGGCGATGGCCGCTGGCGGTGGCGCGTTCTTCGAACAGGACAATGTCTTGCATTGCGGAGTCCCTCAATAGCCTGTTGTCCGTGGCGATCAGCGCAGCGTCTCCAGCGCGCCGTCCTGCAGCAGCCGGCGCGCGACGATGACGCGCATGATCTCGTTGGTGCCTTCCAGGATCTGGTGCACGCGGCTGTCGCGCAGGTGACGCTCGAGCGGGTATTCCTTGATGTAGCCGTAGCCGCCGAACAGCTGCAGCGCCTCGTTCACCACCTTGAAGCCGGCATCGGTGACGAAGCGCTTGGCCATGGCGCAGTAGGCCGTGGCGTCCGGGCTGCCGCTGTCGAGCTTCCAGGCAGCAAGGCGCACCATCTGGCGCGCCGCAACCAGTTCCGTGGACATGTCGGCGAGGCGGAACTGCACGGTCTGGAACTCGGCCAGCGCCTGGCCGAACTGCTGGCGTTCCTGCACGTAGCGCGCGGCGGCTTCCAGCGCGGCCTGGGCTGTCCCCACCGAGCAGGTGGCGATGTTGATGCGCCCGCCGTCCAGCCCCTTCATGGCGAAGGTGAAGCCCTGCCCCTCCTCGCCCAACAGGTTGGCCGAAGGCACGGCCACGTTGTCGAAGGTGATGGTGCGGGTGGGCTGCGAATTCCAGCCCATCTTCCGTTCCTTCTTGCCGTAGCTGATGCCAGGCAGATCGGCCGGGACCACGAAGGCGGAGATGCCCTTGGCACCGGTGCCGCCGGTGCGCGCCATCACCACCAGCACATCGGTGCTGCCGGCGCCGGAGATGAAGGCCTTGCTGCCGTTGAGGCGGTAGACGTCACCGTCGCGCTCGGCGCGGGTGCGCAGGTTGGCGGCGTCCGATCCGGCGCCGGGCTCAGTGAGGCAATAGCTGCCCAGCTTGGCGCCGCTCGCCAGTGCCGGCCCCCACTGCTCGGCCACTTCCGCTCGGGCAAAGCTGCCGATCATCCAGCTCACCATGTTGTGGATGGTGAGGTAGGCGGCGGTGGAGGTGCAGCCGGCGGCCAGTTCCTCGAACACGATGGCGGCGTCGAGCCGCGTCAGCCCCAGCCCGCCGTACTGCTGCGGCGTGTACAGCCCGCAGAAGCCCATCTCGCCGGCGCGGCGCAGGGTGTCCTTGGGAAAGACTTCCTCCTCGTCCCAGTGCGCGGCGTAGGGCGCCAGCTCGTGGCGGGCGAACTCGCGCGCGCTGTCCTGGAAGGCGATCTGTTCTTCAGTCAGTTGGAAATCCATAGTCATTCCTTTTATCAAGCTTGTTCCAGTAGGCGAGCGAGCCAAAGCAGGTTGAGGAAGGACGGAGCGCAGGAACCGCAGTGGACATGTGGTCCATGAGGATTCCGTATCGCTGAGCGAATTACTGCGTGCAAAGCTTCGATTTGCTCAGCATAAATTCGCACGCAGTCCGGCCCGACCTCGAGATGCGCAGGCGCAGCCGCCTAATGGGACGGGCGATCAGTTCAGCGAGATGGTGGTATTCACCTTGCCGCTGCTGGCCGCATCGTCGAACCAGCGGCTGGTGACGGTCTTGGTCTGGGTGTAGAACAGGACCACCTGCTTGCCGTACGGGCCCAGATCGCCCAGCTTGGAGGCGCGCGAACCGGTGAACGAGAACAGCGGCACCGGCACCGGGATCGGCACGTTGATGCCGACCTGGCCGACGTCGATCTCCTCCTGGAACTTGCGTGCCGCGGCGCCGCTCTGGGTGAAGATGGCGGTGCCGTTGCCGTTGGGGTTGGCGTTGATGAGTTCGATGGCCTGGTCCAGGGTGTCCGCCGCCGTGAGGCACAGCACCGGCCCGAAGATTTCCTGGTCGTAGATCGCCATGCCGGGCTTCACGCCGCTGAAGATGGTCGGGCCGACGAAATTGCCCTGCTCAAAGCCAGGCACCTTGACGCCGCGCCCGTCCAGCTCCAGCTTGGCGCCCTGCTCCACCCCCTGGGCGATCAGCGATTCGACGCGGTCGCGCGCGGTGCACGACACCAGCGGCCCCACGTCCGGGTTGTCCTTGCCGGGGCCGACACGCAGCGCCTTGGCCTTGGCCACCAGTTCCGGAATCCAGTTTTTCGCCTCGCCCACCAGCACCGCCACGGACAGCGCCATGCAGCGCTGGCCGGCCGCACCGAAGGCCGCGCCGGTGAGCTGGTTGAGCGCCTGCTCCTTGTTGGCGTCCGGCAGCACGATGGCGTGGTTCTTGGCGCCCATCATGCACTGCACGCGCTTGCCGGCAAGGCTCGCCCGGTTGTAGACGTGGGTGCCGACCTTGCTCGATCCGACGAACGAGATCGCCTTGATGTCGGCGTGGTCGCAGATGGCGTTGACCACGTCCGGACCGCCATGCACCACGTTGAGCACGCCGGCCGGGATGCCGGCTTCGATCGCCAGCTCGACCAGGCGCATGGTCACCATCGGGTCCTGCTCGGACGGTTTGAGCACGAAGGTGTTGCCGGTGGCGATCGCCATCGGGAACATCCACAGCGGGATCATCGCCGGGAAGTTGAACGGGGTGATGCCGGCGCACACGCCGAGCGGCTGCAGCACCGAGTAGGTATCGACGCCGCTGGCCACGTTTTCGGCGTACTCGCCCAGTTGCAGGTTGCCGATGCTGGCGGCGTGCTCCACCACTTCCAGGCCGCGGAACACGTCGCCCTCGGCGTCGGCCAGGGTCTTGCCCTGCTCGGCGGTGAGGATGGCCGCCAGTTCCTTCATGTGTTCGCGGATCAGCTGCTGATACTTGAGGAAGATGCGCGCGCGGCTGCCGATCGAGGTTTTCTTCCAGCTCTTGAAGGCCGTCTTGGCGGCGGCCACGGCGGCGTCGACCTCGGCCGGGGTGGCCATCGGCACGCGCGCCAGCACCTCCTGCGTGGCCGGGTTGACGACGTCGCGCCAGACGCTGGTCTGCGATTCGACGAACTCGCCGTTGATCAGGAGCTTGACGGTGGGAACGGTGGTGGAAAGAGTCATGATGAGCCTGCCTTATGGACGAAGTGGGCCAGCCCCCTCGGCGCCAGGGCCGAGGGGATGTGTCGTTAACGGGGAAATGAGAGCGGTATGGGGCCGGTCAGCCCTTGAGCGCCGGGAAATCGTCTTCGAAGTATTCCTGTGGTCCGCGCGCGTTCTCCTCGCGGCGCTGCGCCTCCAGCTTGCGCAATTCGACGCGGCGGATCTTGCTCGACAGGGTCTTGGGCATCTCGCTGACGAACTCGATGCGACGCACGCGTTTGTAGGCCGCCAGCCGTTCGCGCGCAAAGCGGAAGATGGTCTCGGCCAACTCGCGATCCGCCACCTGCTCGGGAGCCAGGATGATGAAGGCCTTGGGTACCGCCAGGCGCACCGGGTCGGGGCTTGGCACCACCGCCACCTCCATCACCGCCGGATGCTCGATCAGCGCACTCTCCAGCTCGAACGGGCTGATGCGGTAGTCCGACGCCTTGAACACGTCGTCGGCGCGGCCGACGAAGGTGATGTAGCCCTCGTCGTCGATCATCGCTGTGTCGCCGGTGCGGTAATAGCCGTCGGCCATCGCCTCGGCGGTTTTCTCCGGGCTATCGGCGTAACCCAGCATCAGCCCGAGCGGGCGCGGTTCGAGCGGCAGCACCACTTCGCCCTCGCTCGCCAATTTCCCATCGGGCCCCATCAGCGCCACGCGGTAGCCCGGCAATGGCCGCCCCATCGACCCCGCCTTGAGCGGTTGCCCGGGGGTATTGCCAATCTGCGCGGTGGTCTCGGACTGGCCGTAGCCGTCGCGCAGCGTCAGGCCCCAGGCCGCCTGGATCTGCTCGATGATTTCCGGGTTGAGCGGCTCGCCGGCGCCCACCAGCTCGCGCAGGTTGAGCCGCCCGCGGTAGGCCGCCAGGTTTTCCTGGATCAGCATGCGCCACACCGTGGCCGGCGCGCACAGGCTGGTGACGCGGCAGCGCTCCAGCACGCCGAGCAAGGCCGGGGCGCTGAAACGCGCCACATTATGGATGAACACGCAGGCACCGGCGTTCCACGGTGCGAAGAACGAGCTCCAGGCGTGCTTGGCCCAGCCCGGCGACGAGATGTTCAAGTGCACGTCGCCCGGCTGCAGGCCGATCCAGTACAGCGTCGAGAGATGGCCGACCGGGTAGCTCTGGTGGCTGTGCAACACCATCTTGGGCTTGGAGGTGGTGCCGGAAGTGAAATAGAGCAGCAAGGGGTCGGTCGCCAGCGTCGTGCCGTCCGGCTCGAAACGGTCCGGGTAGCTTGCGGCGGCGGCGTGTTCGATCCAGCCCGCCGTGGCCGGACCGACCGCGATGCGGGTATAGCCGCCGGCGACGTCGGCGAACTTGTCGAGATGGGCCTGACCCACCACCACGTGGCTGACGCGGCCGCGGTCGAGGCGGTCGCACAGGTCTTCCGGGGTGAGCAAGGCGGTGGCGGGAATCACCACGGCGCCCAGCTTGATCGCCGCCAGCATGGTTTCCCACAGCGCCACTTCGTTGCCCAGCATCAGCAGGATGCGCTCGCCGCGCTTCACCCCCAGGGCGCGCAGATGGTTGGCGACGCGGTTGGAACGCCGCGCCAGTTCGTCGAAGCTGTAACGCTCCTCGCTGCCGTCCTCGTTGACGATCCACAGCGCGGTCGCCTGGTTGCCACGCGCCAGCTCGTCGAAATAGTCCAGCGCCCAATTGAATTCGGTGAGCTGGGGCCAGCGGAAGTCTCGATACGCCGTGGCGTAGTCGGTACGGTGAGTCAGCAGAAAATCCCGCGCGGCCACGAAGGCCTGGCAACGTGCATTCATTGACGTCTCTCTCCTGGATGGAACACCTCCGGCACGTCTCGCTCTGTGCCGGCCCGGTTCGTTTTTTTTGTTGTGCTTCAACCCGCCGAAGCCGCTGGTCTGGGTGGTTGAAAACGAGTATAGATAGGAGAAAATCCATCAGGAATAGACAAAAACACCGGAGCGATATGCAAAAAAACCCTATACCCGTCGACCGGCTGAACTGGGACGACATCAAGTTCTTTCTCGAGGTCGCCCGCACCCACACCGCCAGCAGCGCGGCAAAGCGCCTCGGCGTCGACTACACCACGGTGTCGCGCCGCATCCGCGCGCTGGAGCAGGCGCTGGGCGCCTTGCTGTTCGAGAAGTCACGCTCGGCCGGTTTCGTCCTTACCGTGGACGGGCAACAGTTGCTGCGTTATGCCGAGGCGATGGAAAGCGCCTTGCAGGCCGCCTGTGAAGAGGTATCGGGGACCGGCTTCGCCTTGTCCGGCCACGTGCGCATCGGCTGCACCGAGGGTTTCGGCTCCGGCTTCGTCACCCCGCAGATCAGCCGCTTTCAGGACCGCTACCCCGACATCACCGTCGATATCCTGCCGGTGCCGCACTTCATCAACCTGTCGCGGCGCGAGGCGGACATCGCCATCACGCTGGAGCGGCCCGAGCGCGGTCCTTACGTGTGCTCCAAGCTGTGCGACTATCGCCTGCTCCTGTACGCCACCCCGGACTACCTGGCACGCCACCCGCCGATCCGGCAGCGGGAAGACCTGGCCGGACACCGCTTCATCACCTATGTCGATGACCTGGCCTTCAGCCCCAAGCTGCTGTACATGGACGACGTGCTGCCCGGCGCCAAGAGCCCGCTGCGCAGCACCAGCGTGATCGCCCAGTACCAGGCCGCGCTGCAAGGCCGCGCCCTGGCGATCCTGCCCTGCTTTCTGGTCGGCGACGACCCGCGGCTGACCCGGGTGCTGCCGGAGCAGGTGGCCGTCACACGGCAATTCTGGATGTACTACAGTGAAGACCTGCGCAAGCTCAAGCGCATCACGCTGGCGGCGGACTACCTGCGTACCTGCGCCCAGCTCAATCAGGATTTCCTGCTCGGCGAGGCGCCCCGGATGAGCTACCTGGAACCCGAGGAAGCGGCATGAAACGAGGCTCTGGCGAAACTATCGCCACGGCGGCATCGCCTGCCGCTCCCGACTCGGCCAGGGCGGCGAAGCAACGCCCGGAAGTACGTTCATGAAGACCCATTGGCTGGTCGGGGTAATGCTGCTGGCGCTGCTGACCTGTTCCGGCTGCGCCCGGCCGCAGTACGGCGAGAACTATTTCATCGAGCTGCGGGGCAGCCCGGTGGTGCGTGGTTTCCGCTACGCCGGCAACGAGCAGAATCCGATCGACGATCTCTGGATCAAGCTGGACAAGGCGGCCCCCTTCCAGTTTCGTTTTCCCGATGGCGCGTGGGTCGATTCCCGGAAGATCACCCGGCAGACCCTGAGCGAACACGGCATCCACATCGATCAGGACGGCACGCTCACCCGGGCCGTCTGGCACCCCGATTTGCCGCTGTGGGCATCGGTGGTGGGCCGACATCAATACTTTTCCTTCGACATCAAATCCGACGGCAAGGTGGACTCCCTGACCCTGGGCGCGTGCGGCTCGGCCTTCAAGGAGATCTTCAGGACGGCGCAGGGCACCCACCCCGTCGGTTTCCCCATGACGGTGAAGGAGCTCGAGCAAATCTTCGGACCGACTTCTCGCGTGGACCGTCTCGCCCTCGTGACCGGATTCAGCTGCTTCTAGACGCAGGCCGGACGCAATGCCCTGACAGGATGAAAAAAGGCGCCCGGAGGCGCCAAAAGGAAGAGACAGACTGGGGTACTTGTCTCGAAAACGATGGCGTGCTGTCGGACTAGGCCAGCCGCCAGGCCGGGGCGTCCTGCAGTGCCACCGGACGCAGGAAGCGCTCCAGCGCGGCAAAGCCCACCGAGGTGCTCTGCGGCTGGGTCGACGACGGCCACGGCCCGCCGTGCTGCTGGGCATGGCACACCGCCACGCCGGTCGGCACGCCGCCAAACAGCACGCGCCCGGCGATGTGCTCTGCCGCGCGCACCAGGGCGCGGTTGTCGGCCGTGTCGTCCTCCACGCCCCACAGGGTCGCGGTAAGCGTGCCGCCGATGGCCTCGAGCACCTCGACCGCTTCGGCGGTGGATTTCACCTTCACCACCACGGCAGCCGGACCGAACATCTCCTCGCGCAGATGCGCGTCGGCGATGAACGCGGTGGCGCTGGTTTCGAACAGGCGCGGCGCAGGGCCGGCACCGTCGGCCGCTGGCTCGAACAGGCTGCGCACGTCGGGATGGCCGGCGATGCGCACCACGCCGTCGTCGAAACCGCGGCGCATGTTGTCGGTCAGCATGCGGTGCGTGGCGATCGGGCGGAGGGCATCGCCCAGCGCGGCGACGAAACGCTCGCTCGCCGGGTGGTCGAACAGCACGATCACGCCGGGACTGGTGCAGAACTGGCCGCAGCCCAGCGTGATCGAGCCCGCCAGCGTTTGCGCCAGCGCCTCGCCGTCACGCTCCAGTACCTGCGGCAGCACCACCAGCGGATTGATCGAGCCCAGTTCGCCGTAGAACGGGATCGGCCGGGCGCGTTCGTTGGCGGCCTTCCACAAGGCGACGCCGCCCTGGTGGGAGCCGGTGAACGCCACCGCGGCGGTGTCCGGGTGCTGCACCAAGTAGGTACCGCCGGCTCGCGAGCTGCTTTCCACCAGGCCCAGCACGCCGGCCGGCCAGCCCTGCTCGGCCAGTACGCCACGCGCCAGTTCATACACGGCGCGGGACAGTTGCGGATGGCCCGAGTGCGTCTTCACCACCACCGGGCAGCCGGCGGCGAGCGCCGAGGCGGTGTCGCCGCCGAGTACCGAGAACGCGAACGGGAAGTTGCTGGCGGAGAACATCGCCACCGGGCCCAACGGCACCTGCACGCGTGTCAGGTGCGGGCGGCCAGCCGGCGGGGCCCCGGCCACCGCGCCATCGTCCACTCGGCGGTACGGCACGCCCTGCTCCACTTCGTCGGCGAAACCGCGCAACTGGAAGGCGGTGCGCGCCACCTCGCCGTTGAGGCGAGCGGGACCCAGACCGGTTTCCTGGTCGGCGATGGCCACCAGTTCGGCCTGCTGCGATTCCAGCGCCTCGGCGAGGCCGCGCAGCAGGCGTGCGCGCCGGGACGGCGTGGCTTCGGCCAACGTGGGGGCCGCGGCCTTGGCCGCCGTCACGGCACGGTCGATCACGGCGAAATCGGGATTGCTTGCAGTCATGGTTGGCTTCCTTGTTAACGCACCAGGCAGGGCTTCTTGTTGTCGAAGCTCCAGCCCGGAATCAGGTATTGCATCGCCGCGGCGTCGTCGCGCGCGCCGAGGCCCTTCTGCAGGTAGAGCTGGTGCGCCCGTTCCAGCGCGTCCCAGTCGAGCTCCACGCCCAGGCCCGGCTTCTGCGGCACCTCGACGAAACCGCCTTCGATCTTGAGCGGTTCCTTGGTGAGGCGGTCGGTGCCCTCCTGCCAGATCCAGTGGGTGTCGATGGCGGTGACCTTGCCCGGCGCAGCGGCACCGACGTGGGTGAACATCGCCAGCGAGATGTCGAAGTGGTTGTTGGAGTGCGAGCCCCAGGTCAGGCCAAACATCTCGCACAGCTGCGCCACACGCACCGAGCCTTCCATGGTCCAGAAGTGCGGGTCAGCCAGCGGAATGTCGACCGACTGCAGCTGGATCGAGTGCGCCATCTGGCGCCAGTCGGTGGCGATCATGTTGGTGGCGGTGGGCAGGCCAGTGGCGCGGCGGAACTCGGCCATCACCTCGCGCCCGGAGAAACCCTGCTCGGCACCGCACGGGTCTTCGGCATAGGCCAGCACGTGATGCTGGTCGCGGCACAGGCGGATCGCCTCCTTGAGCGACCAGGCGCCGTTCGGGTCGAGCGTGACGCGCGCATTCGGGAAGCGCTCGGCCAGCGCGGTAACTGCTTCGATCTCCTCGTCACCGCGCAGCACGCCGCCCTTGAGTTTGAAGTCGTTGAAACCGTAGCGCTCGTAGGCGGCTTCGGCCAGACGCACTACGGACTCGGGCGTGAGTGCCACGTCACGGCGCAGGCGGTGCCAGGCGCTGTCGGCCTCCGGCTCGGCCAGATACGGCAGGTCGGTCTTGCTGCGGTCGCCGACGTAGAACAGGTAGCCCAGCATTTCGACGCGCTCGCGCTGCTGGCCGTCGCCAAGCAAGGCCGCTACCGGCACGCCGAGGAACTGGCCCAAGAGGTCGAGCAGCGCAGCCTCGAGCGCGGTCACGGTGTGGATGGTGGTGCGCAGATCGAAGGTCTGCAGGCCACGGCCACCGGCATCTCTGTCCGCAAAGGACGTCTGCACCGTCTTGAGAATCTGCTTGTAGTGACCGATCGGCTGGCCCACCACCAGCGCGGCGGAGTCCTCCAGCGTCTGGCGGATCTTCTCGCCACCCGGCACCTCGCCGACGCCGGTGTTACCGGCACTGTCCTTGAGGATCACGATGTTGCGCGTGAAGTACGGGCCGTGCGCACCGCTCAGGTTCATCAGCATGCTGTCGTGGCCGGCTACCGGCACCACGCGCAGTTCGGTCACGATGGGAGTTGGGAATTGGCTCATGATTCGGCTCTTTCAGTATCAACGGACCAGGCAGGGACGCTTGCGATCGAAGGTCCAGCCTGGAATCAGGTATTGCATCGCGGCGGCATCGTTGCGCCCGCTCCACGGCAGGCTTTGATGCAGCTTGTGGGCACGCTCGACCTCGCCCCAGTCGAGCTCGATGCCGAGGCCGGGCTTGTCCGGCACGGCGATCTTGCCGCCCTTGATCTCGAGCGGCTCGCGGGTCAACCGCTGGCCTTCCTGCCAGATCCAGTGCGTGTCGATGGCGGTCGGCTTGCCCGGTACGGCGGCGCCGACATGGGTGAACATCGCCAGCGAAACGTCGAAGTGGTTGTTCGAGTGGCAGCCCCAGGTCAGGCCCCAGTCGTCGCACAGCTGCGCCACGCGCACGGCGCCGGACAGCGTCCAGAAATGCGGGTCGGCGAGCGGGATGTCGACCGACTGCAGCATCACGGCGTGATTCATCTCGCGCCAGTTGGTGGCGATCATGTTGGTGGCCACCGGCAGCCCGGTGGTGCGCTTGAATTCGGCCATCACCTCGCGCCCGGAGAAGCCCTGCTCGGCACCGCACGGGTCCTCGGCGTAAGCGAGCACGCCCTGCATGCCCTTGCACAGGCGGATCGCCTCCTTGAGCGACCAGGCGCCGTTCGGGTCGAGCGTGATGCGCGCGCCGGGAAAGCGGCGGGCCAGCGCGGTGACGGTTTCGATCTCGTCCTCGCCGGGCAACACCCCGCCCTTGAGCTTGAAGTCCTGGAAGCCGTAGCGGTCCTGCGCGGCCTCCGCCAGGCGCAGCACGGCCTCGGTGGTAAGCGCCTGCTGGTGGCGCAGGTGGTACCAGTCGTGGACGCCGCGCTCGCCGGCGAGGTAAGGCAGGTCGGTACGCTCGCGGTCACCGAGGTAGAACAGGTAGCCCAGTACCGTGACCTCGTCACGCTGCTTGCCCGGCCCCAGCAGGTCGGCCACCGGCACGCCGAGCAACTGGCCCATGAGGTCGAGCAGCGCCGCCTCCAGCGCCGCCACGGCGTTGACGCGCAGCTCGAAGGTCCAGGCGCCCTTGCCGAAACTGTCGAAGTCGGACGACTGCTGGCCGGCATGCAGGCAATGCACGATGCGGTTGAGGGCGCCAACCGACTGGCCGACCACCCGGGGGATGGCTTCGGCCAACGTTTGACGGATCACTTCGCCGCCGGGCGCCTCGCCGACGCCGGTATGACCGGCGCTGTCCTTGAGCACCACCAGGTTGCGCGTGAAGGTGTTGCCGTGGGCGCCGCCGATATTGAGCAGCATGCTGTCGTGCCCCGCGACCGGGATCACCTGCATCTCGGTGATGATGGGCGTGCTTTGCTTTGACATTGGCATTCCTCGGGCCGCGCACCGTCCCTTCCCCGCGCGGGGGAACGAGGCGGTGCGCGTCGGATTGGGGTTTCAGGTAGCCGGAGCCGGATTGAACAGCACCAGGGCGTTGTGCAGCTTCCAGTGCTCGGCCCAGGTCTTCTTGCGGCCGCTGGCGACGTCAAGCATGAAGCGGAACAGCTCCCAGCCCACCTCGTCGATGGTGGCATCGCCGGAGGCGATGCGCCCGGCGTCGATGTCCATCAGATCGTGCCAGCGCTCGGCCAGCGCGGTGCGCGTGGCCACCTTGATCACCGGCACCGCCGCCAGGCCGTACGGCGTGCCGCGGCCGGTGGTGAACACGTGCAGGTTCATGCCGGATGCCAGCTGCAGGGTGCCGCAGATGAAATCGCTGGCTGGCGTGGCGGCGTAGAGCAGGCCCTTCTGCCGCGCCTTCTCGCCCGGGGACAGCACCCCGACGATCGGGCTGGAGCCGGATTTCACGATCGACCCCATCGCCTTCTCGACGATATTGGCAAGCCCGCCCTTCTTGTTGCCGGGCGTGGTGTTGGCGCTGCGGTCGGCGCCGCCGTGCTGGAGGTAGGCGTCGTACCACGCCATCTCGCGGATCATCGCCGCCGCCACGTCCGGGCTGGCGGCGCGCGCTGAGAGCTGGTCGATGCCGTCGCGCACCTCGGTCACCTCGGAGAACATGGCGGTGGCGCCGGCTCGCACCAGCAGGTCGACGGCGAAGCCGACCGCCGGGTTGGCGGTGACGCCTGAGAACGCGTCGCTGCCGCCGCATTGCACGCCCACCACCAGCTCCGAGGCCGGGCAGGTCTCGCGCCGGCGCTGGTTCAGCTCCGCCAGCCGCTCGTCGGCCATGGCCATGATCGCAGCGATCATGGCACCGAAACCGACGTGCTGCTCGTCCTGCAGGCACACCTGCGCCGGCACGGCGTTCTGCACCGGAATCGTCCCCTCCGGCAGCAGGCGCTCGGGCTGCAGCTTCTCGCAACCCAGGCTCACCAGCAGCACCTGACCGCCGAAGTTGGGGTTGAGCGCGATGTTGCGGAGGGTGCGGATCGGCACGATGGCGTCCGGTGCGTCGATCGCCACGCCGCACCCGTAGGCGTGCTCGATCGCCACCACGTCGTCCACGTTCGGATACCTGGGCAGCAGCTCGGCCTTGATGCGCTGGAGAGCATGCTCGACCACGCCGGTCACGCACTGCACCGTGGTGCTGATGGCCAGGATGTTGCGCGTGCCGACCGAGCCGTCCGGGTTGCGGTAGCCCTCGAAGGTATACCCTTCGAGCGGGATCAAGGCTGGCGCCTGGCGCGTGGCGACCGGCAGATCATCCAGCCGCGGCGCCGACGGCATGCGCACCAGCGACTCTTCGATCCAGCTGCCCCGGGAGATGGCGCGGGTGGCGTAGCCGATCACCACGTCGTAACGGATGATCGGGGCGCCTTCGGCCAGGTCCAGCAGCGCCACCTTGTGGCCCTGCGGCACCCGCTCGCGCAGCACCAGCCCGTCGGGAAACGTGGTCCCGGCCGGCAGCCCGCCGTCGTTGGCGACAATGGCGACGTTATCGTTCGGATGCACCTTGATGGTCAGCGGTGCCATGGAATTACTCATCACGAATCAACCTTTCCTGTCAGACTCAACGCAGCTCGAAGCGCTTGATCGGGCCCACGATCACCAGGTAGCTGATCACCGCGAGCAAAGCATGCGCGCCGACGAACACCAGGGCACCGTTGAACGATCCCGAGCTCTTGAGGATGTAGCCGATGGCGATCGGGGTCACGATGCCGGACAGGTTGCCGAACATATTGAACAGGCCGCCGGAAAGACCGCTGATCTCCTTGGGCGCAGTGTCAGACATCACCGCCCAGCCCAGCGCGCCGATCCCCTTGCCGAGGAAGGCCAGCGACATGAAGCCGATCACCAGCCATTCGGCCTGCACGTAGTTGCAGCCCACCATGACCATCGACATCAGCATGCCCAGCACGATCGGCGTCTTGCGTGCCAAGGTCAGCGAGCCGCTTTGCTTGAGCAGACGGTCGGACAGCACCCCGCCCAGCACGCCGCCGAGGAAACCGCAGACCGCCGGGATCGAGGCGACGACACCCGCCTTGAGAATCGACATATGACGTTCCTGCACCAGATAGACCGGGAACCAGGTAATGAAGAAGTAGGTCAGCGCGTTGATGCAGTACTGGCCGAGGTACACCCCCATCATCATGCGCGAGGCCAGCAGCTGCTTCACGGCGGGCCAGCCGAGCCGTGGGTTCTTTTCCTCGGATTTGGCCGATTGCGGCTGGTCCATGTTCACCAGCGCCCCGCCCTGTTCGATGTACTCGAGTTCGGCCGGGTTGATCGAAGGGTGGTCTTTCGGGCTATAGATGGTCTTCTGCCAGACCAGTGCCATCAGGATGCCGAGCCCGCCCATGAAGAAGAACACCGACTGCCAGCTGAAAACATGAATCAGCCAGCCCATCAGCGGTGCGAAGATCACGGTGGCGAAATACTGTGCCGAGTTGAAGATGGCGGAAGCGGTGCCGCGCTCCTGGGCCGGGAACCACGCCGCCACGATGCGGCTGTTGCCGGGAAAGGACGGCGATTCGGCCAGGCCCACCAGGAATCGCAATACGAACAGCATGGTGATGATGGTGGCCGTATCGCTGAGCAGGCCGACAAACCCTTGCAACAGGGTAAAGCTCGACCAGGTGAGGATGCTCCAGAAATAGACCCGCTTGGAACCGAAGCGGTCGAGCAGCCAGCCGCCCGGAATCTGACCGATCACGTAGGCCCAGGAAAAGGCCGAAAACACGTAGCCCATGTCCACCATGTCGAGCCCCAGTTGCTTGGACATGGGGGAACCGACCATCGACAAGGTGGCGCGGTCGCCGTAATTGAGTGCCGTCACCAGAAACAGCATGGCGACAATGAAATAGCGGGCACGGCTGCTTTGCGCCTGTACCACGGCGGTGCTGTAGCTCTGCATCGTGAAGTTCTCCTCTTTAATAATAATGATGCCTGCTGCTGCCAACTCGGTGGTGACCGCCCTCCTCTCAGGCCGTGACGTCGTGGTTTCCGCAACGCCCTGAGCCCGGTCAAGAGGCGGCCGGATCGATTATTGAGCCCCCATCTTCTTGATCAGCTGATCCAGCATTGCGCACTCCTCTTCCGAGAGTTCGCTCAGCGGAGCGCGCACCGGGCCGGCATCATGCCCCACCAGGCGCGCCCCGGCCTTGATGATGCTGACCGCGTAGCCCTGCTTGCGATTGCGGATTTCCAGATACGGCAGGAAGAAGTCGTCGAGCAGACGGCCGATGGTGGCCTGGTCGTCAGCCGCCACGGCGCGATAGAACTCCATCGCGGTTTTCGGAATGAAGTTGAACACCGCCGACGAGTACACCGGCACCCCCATCGCCTTGTACGGCGCGGCGAACAACTCGGCGGTGGGCAGCCCGCCCAGGTAGCTGAAGCGGTCGCCCAGCTTGCGGCGGATGGTGGTCATCAGGTCGATGTCGCCGATGCCATCCTTGAAGCCGATCAGGTTCGGGCAACGGTCGGCCAGTTTCAGCAGCGTTTCGGCGTTGAGGCGGCACACCCCGCGGTTGTAGACGATCACCCCGAACGATACCGAGCGGCACACCGCCTCGATGTGGGCGGCCAGCCCTTCCTGGCTGGCTTCGGTCAGGTAGTGCGGCAGCAGCAGCACACCCTGCGCCCCCAGCCGTTCGGCTTCCTGCGCGTAGGCAATGGCGCTGCGGGTGGCGCCGCCGGCGCCGGCGATGATCGGCACCTTGCCGCGGCAGGTCTCCACCGCGGTATGGATGATCGGGCCGTATTCCTGCGGGGTCAGCGAAAAGAACTCGCCCGTGCCGCCGGCGGCGAACAGCGCGCTGGCACCGTACGGCGCCAGCCATTCCAGGCGCTCGGCGTAGGTATCGGGGCGGAAGTTGCCTTCGGCGTCGAAGTCGGTAACCGGGAAGGACAACAGACCGGACGAGATGGCGTGCTTGAGTTCTTGTGCGTGCATGGGTGCGTCTCCAATGTAAACGGACGGTTTCGTCGTGCGGCAACAGACTGGTGACAACATCAGTCTGTTACGATGTCAGTCATCGTACAACATAAAATAAAAAAGCGACAAGCCTTTTTCAGAGCTTGCCGGAATCAGGGCTTATCGGGCTTCGATCGCTTCGTGGGCGCGGCGCAAGCGCTCACGGCTGTTGGTCAGATGGGTGCGCATCGCAGCACGCGCGGCATCCGCGTCCCGCAGCGCGATGGCGCTGAGAATGTCCTCATGCTCGCGGTGCACGCGCTGCAGGTAGTCGGCCTGGCGATCGCGCGACAACTGCGCGGTGTTGAGACGCGCGCGCGGGATCACCGTCATGCCGAGGTAGCTCATGAAATCGACGAAATAGCGGTTGCCGGTGGCGCCGGCGATGTTCAAGTGGAACTGGAAGTCGGCCTCGATCGTCTCGCGCCCCTGCTCCAGCGCGGCAAGGAAGGCGTCGAGCGCCTGGCGCATCAGCTGCAACTGCTCGTCGCTGCGGCGCGCCGCCGCCAGGCCGGCCGCTTCGGTTTCCAGGCTGATGCGCAGTTCGAGCAAGGCCAGCACGTCCTGAATCGTGGTCACCGTGGCGGGATCGATGCGGAATGCGCCCTCGCCCGACGGCTCGAGCACGAACGTGCCGATGCCATGGCGCGTTTCCACCAGGCCGGCAGCCTGCAGACGCGAAATCGCCTCGCGCACCACGGTGCGGCTCACATCCAGCTCGCGCATGATCGCGGCCTCGGTCGGCAACTTGTCGCCTGGCTTGAGCAGGCCATCGCCGATACGACGCGACAGTTCGTCGACCACCTCCTGACTTAGGCTGCGCGAACGTCGGCGCGAGCGCCCGCCAGGGACTTGCACATCAATAGTACTCATGACTTCCTGCATTCATATTCATGGAATCTATTATGATTCCAACGGACTGATTCAGCAAACGTGATCACGATATCGTACAACCTCCCGGGCAGCGGCAGGGCCAACAATCCGGGGCATGACGTCAACGACAGCACACGGATGGCCGCTGCGGCATACTGGGTAAAACGGGCGGACGCCTTTTTGTCGCCGCCAGCGGCCTGATGCCGCGCTGACTCCGGGAGAAACATGGAAACATCGTTCTGGTCGGCCACCGTGCTCTTGATCCTGATCACCGATCCGCTGGGCAACATCCCGCTCTTCATCACCGCGCTCAAGCAGGTCCGGCCGGAACGACGACGGCGCGTGGTGCTGCGCGAGTGCCTGATCGCGTTCGCGGTGCTGCTCATCTTCCTGTTCTTCGGGCGCCATTTCCTGGAACTGATGCAGCTCTCGGACGAGTCGCTGCGCGTCGCGGGCGGCGTCATCCTGTTCCTGATCGCACTCAAGATGATCTTTCCCGGCGAGGAAAGCGCCTTTTCCGGCAAATCCCAGGGCGAACCCTTCATCGTGCCGATTGCGATTCCGCTCATCGCCGGGCCCTCGGCCATGGCCACCGTGCTGCTGCTGTCGACGCGCGAACCGGCACGCATGCTGGAGTGGACCGGCGCGCTGACAATCACCATGCTGGTCAGCACCACTGTGTTCCTGGCCTCCGGGCGGCTGCAGAAGCTGCTCGGGGAGCCGGTGATCTCGGCGCTGGAACGGCTGATGGGGCTGGTGCTGACCGCGATTTCGATTGAGATGCTGATGGGCGGGGTGGCGGCCTACCTCAAGAAGCTGGGCTAGGACGTGTCTCCCCGCGCGTTTGGAATACCTCCTGCGCGACCACCGCGATTGCACATTGCGGATCGGCTGCCCGCATACCCTGGACCCGGGCGTGCAGGGCGGCGGAGCATGAGCACGGGAGCACCGGATGATTGTTTCCTGTCGGGAGACAGTCATTTTCCTGAACCCGGGTTTATCGGCTCCTGGGGACGCCTCAGAATGGACGCCATGCTCACCCCTGTTGCCGCATTTCCTGCAAGGATACCCGATGACCCCGCCGCAAGACCGTGACCCGACCTCGCCGCAGCCGCTCACCCTGTCCAGCGCACAGCTTTCGCCCCCGCAGTACGACGCCGCTTCGGGGCTGACCTACCGCACGCTGGTCCTGCCAGCCGCGGCGTCGGCGCCCCGCCCGCAGGCCCTGCTGTTGCTGCTGCACGGCGTGGGCGGCAACGAGATGCAGTTGGCCGGACTCGCACCGCTGCTCGACGCCCGCATCAAGGTGGCGCTGGTGCGCGGTCCGCTGGAGTTCGGACCGGGACAGTTCGGCTGGTTCCAGGTGAGCTTCGGTCCGCAAGGCCCGTCAATCAATCCGGACCAAGCCGAACGCAGCCGGCAGCAGTTGCAGCAGCTGGTCGCCAGTCTGCAATCGGCCAGCGGCATCGATCCCGCGCACACCGTCGTGGCGGGCTTCAGCCAGGGCGGCATCATGAGCGCCGGCCTGGCTCTGACCGAACCGCAACAGGTGGGCGGTTTCGGCCTGCTGTCGGGGCGCATCCTGCCGGAAATCGCCCCGCATCTCGGTGCGCCCGACGCGCTGGCACGGCTGGAGGGCTTCGTCTCGCACGGTGAATTCGACGACAAGCTGCCATTGAGCTGGGCGGAAAAAGCCGGCAACTGGCTCCGTGAATTGGGCGTACCCCACCAGTTGCACCTCTACCCGGTGGGCCATCAGTTGACCTCCGAGATGGCCCACGACTTTGTCGCCTGGCTGACGGCACGCTGCCTGGCATAACGAGTAAAGCCTCCGGCCGCCGCCGCGCCCCTCCAGGCGTCGCTCAGGCACATCAGACCATACCGACCCCCAAGCCCGCCTTTCATCGAGAGGCGGGCTTTTTTTCCCGGCGCCCCGCACTTTTTACCAGCCCGCTTTCCAGCGGGAATGGGCCTCCGCCTTGCTCAATACTGGCCGAGTATCGTCGGATACTGAAACAGTATTAGACGGTCGATTTCTTTATCCCCAGGATACGACTGCCTTGAATGGGCCGTTCATTAAAACGGCGCTTTCATTTCGGCACTCCCATTCAAACAAAATAAAACCATGTAGCGCCGCCCTAAAAACCCGGCGCCAGCAGGCAAGTCGATCAGTTTACGGAGGAAAAATGAGTCGAGAATATAGCAAGGAAGTCGTCGATGTGACGGCATTAATCAACGAGCAGGATTTTACGAAATATCACTGGCTGGTCTTGTTCTTCTGCTTTTCCATTCTGGCGCTGGACGGGTTCGACACCGCGGCCATCGGCTACGTCGCGCCCGCCCTTGTCACCGAATGGGGCATCAGCCGCCCATCGCTGGCGCCGGTCTTGAGCGCCGCCTTGTTCGGTCTGGCCTTTGGCGCCATGGCGGCGGGCCCCAGTGCCGACCGCTTTGGCCGGAAGAACGTGCTGATCGCCTCGACCATCGTGTTTGCCGTCTTCAGCGGTTTGACGGCCTACGCCAGCAGCGTCCCGAGCCTGTCGGCGCTGCGCTTCCTGACCGGCCTCGGCCTGGGGGCGGCGATGCCCAACGCGGTCACCCTGATCGCCGAACTCGCCCCGGCCAAACGTCGCTCCTTCGTGGTCAACGCCGTCTACGTGGGCTTTCCGCTGGGCGCCGCCGCGGGCGGGTTCGTCTCGGCCGGGCTGATTCCGCACTATGGCTGGCAAGGCGTCTTCATCCTGGGCGGCATCCTGCCGCTGGCCCTGTTGCCGTTCATGATCCGCCACCTGCCCGAATCGGTGTCCTACATGGCCGCCAAACAGTACCCAATCGAGAAAATCAAAGCGGTGCTGGAGCGGATTTGCCGTCAGGACCTGAGCCACGTCAAGCAATGCGTCATCGGTGAAGCGGCCGGCAAGGGCAAGGCGGAGAAATCGGCCCTGAGCCTGATTCTGTCCAAGCCGTTCCTGGTGCCGACACTGATGCTGTGGGTTACTTACTTCATGGGCCTGCTGATTTTCTATCTGCTGACCAACTGGATGCCGCTGATGATGAAAGACGCGGGCTTCAGCACGCAAAAGGCGGCCCTGCTGACCGCACTGTTCCCGCTGGGCGGCGGCATCGGCACCCTGGTGAGCGGGCTGTTGATGGACAAGTACAACCCCGGCCGCGTGCTGAGCCTGGTCTACGTGCTGGCGGCGCTGTTCCTGGTCGCGGTGGGCCAGAGTATGGACAACGTTTCGCTGTTCGCCGTGCTGATCTTCCTCGCCGGGGTCATGGTGACGGGCGCCCAGGCCTCCCTGCCGGCGCTGGCCGCGCCGATCTACCCGACCCAGGGGCGTGCCACGGGCATCGCCTGGATGCTCGGCATCGGTCGCTTCGGTGGCATCGCCGGTGCCCTGCTGGGCGGGGTCTTGCAGGGGATGCAACTGCCGTTCAGCCAGACCCTGACCCTGCTCACCCTCCCCGCCGGCATCGCCATGCTGGCCCTCTGGACCCTGTCGGTGAAGACCGGGCGTGATACGGCAGCGGCAGGCGCCCTGCCCTCGCTGAAACCGGCGGAATAAACCCGGCTCATTGACGGGCCGGGAAAGCAAAAACCGCGTAGCAGAGCCGGGCTGGATATCAGCCCGGCTCGATCCGGAGCGGATGGCGCGATACGCCCGATTACTTCCCTGCCCCGTTACCTCAGATGCCGTGCCGGTTATTTTCCAGCCGTCGCCAAACTGTTTATTTCCCCGTCTTTACCCCTGCTGATTCACCCTGAGTCAGCCGCTTATTTTCCCGAGGGATTGACGATGAATGCCTCCCACACCCCGTTTGAACGCGGCCTCGCCGTACTGCAGGCTTTCTCCGCCGACAACCCGACCCTTTCCGTGACCGAGGTGAGTGCGCAAACCGGCATTCCCTATGCGGCGGTTTATCGCTGCCTGTACACGCTGAACAAAATGGGCTTCGTCCAGCGCGAGGCAAAAGGCTATTTCAGCGTGACGGCAAAAGTGCTGGCCCTGAGCCAGGCATACCGCAAGGCCCTGGATCGGCCAGCACCGATCAGGTTTTGAGCAGCACGCCGTTCAAGTCGTGTGCGGAAACGGCATGCGCCATCGATTCCGCCTCGTAAATGTCGATGATCATCTTGATGAGCAGTTTGACATCGTTGGATTCGTCGAGCAGACGGGTGCTGAGAATGATCGGCGACACCATATTGGGCACATCCAGCTCCCGATAGCAGACATCCTCGCGCTTCAGGCCCTGCACGCTGGAGGGAACGATCGCGATGCCGACCCCGGCCGCCACCAACCCTATCGCGATCTGCAGCTCGCGCGCCTCGTAGATGCTTCTTGGCTCCAGCGCCCGGTCATGAAACGCCGCCAGCACCTGATCGGCAAAACTCGGGCGCGGGGATTTCGGGAACACGATCAGCGTCTCCATGGCAATATCCTGCAGCGACAAGGCGGGCTTGGTCGCCAGCGGGTGCTCGCTGGGCAAGGCCGCCATCAGGCGCTCCTCGCGCAACACGATGCGGCGCACATTGGGATCTTCGTGACGGATGCGGCCGAACCCGACGTCGATGCGGCCCTCCTTGAGCGCGCCGATCTGCTCCATCGTGGTCATTTCGTGCAGGCTCAGTTCGATGGTCTTGTGCGCGTCGCGGAAGCGCCGAATGATCTTGGGCAACATGCCGTACAGCGTCGAGCCGACAAAACCGATCGACATCTTGCTGTCGATGATCCCGATGCGCTGGGTCATCGCCCTGAGCTCGCGCGTCTGCGACAGCAACTGCAGGGCATGGCCATAGAAGAACTGCCCGGCCTCGGTCAGCTTGAGCGGGCGCGAGCCGCGCTCGATCAGCACCACCCCGAGATCGTCTTCCAATTGTTGAATCTGGCGACTCAATGGCGGCTGGGCGATATGCAGCCGCTCGGCCGCGCGCGTGATGTTGCCCTCTTCAGCGACGGCAACGAAGTAACGCAGGTGGCGCAGTTCCATAGCAGACCTCCAGGACATCACGACACCTCACCGTTGGCCGAAAGCCACGCGGCTGGGGTGTCGTATCAGAAAGAATGTAGATAGCCGTCCGCAGCCGGCGGCCGGGTCGGCGCCGGCCGCCTGGCTGCGAAAGACAGGCAACGTGGAGCGGGGCCGCACGCCCAGCCGGCCTGCATACCCGGCTCCGGATGAGGGACGGACGCCGAGGGGACGTGGCCCCGCTAAGTCCCCTTGGCCTGCCGCTGGTGCGGCTTGTTCAGCACCAGGTAGGCGATGCAGCCGATCACCACGCCCCAGAAGGCCGAGCCCAGGCCAAGGAAGCTCATACCGGAGGCCGTCGCCAGAAAGGTGATCATCGACGCCTCGCGATGCTCGGCATCCTCGACCGCGCCCTGCACGTTGGCCGAAATCGCCCCGATCAGCGCCAGCCCCGCCAGCACGGCGACGAATTCCTTGGGCAAGGCGGTGAACAGCAGCACGATGGTGCTGCCGAACATCCCGCCGATCAGGTAGAACGCCCCGTTGGCGATGCCCGCGACGTAACGCCGCGACGGGTCGTCGTGCGCGTCCTTGCCGGTGCACAGCGCGGCGGTGATGGCGGCGATGACGATGGTGATGCCGCCGAAGAACGCCACCACGAGCGAGGCCAGGCTGGTGACGGTGATGATCGGCTTGGCCGGGGTGTCGTAGCCCGACACGCGCAGCACCGCCATGCCGGGCAGATGCTGGCCGGTCAGGCTCACCATCACCAACGGCAGCGCCAGGCTCAGCGTGGTGCCGAGCGTCCACTCCGGGCGGATGAACTGCGGCGTGGCCAGGCTGAGCCGCACATCGCCCAGGTGGGTCTGCCCCAGGAGCACGGCCAGCGCGGCGCCGCAGAGCAGCACCAGCACGATGCAGTAACGCGGCAACAGCCGCTTGAACAGCAGGTAGGCGCCAACCATGCCGAACGCCAGCACCGGCATCGAGCCGACCGACTTGAAGGCGCTGGCACCAAACTGGAACAAAATGCCCGCCATCATCCCGGCGGCGATGCCCTTGGGAATGTGGCGCATGAGGCGGTCGAACGAGCCTGACGCGCCGATCAGCAACAGCACCACGGCGGCGGTGAGATAGGCCCCCACCGCCTGGTTCAGCGTGACGCCGGGAAACAGCGTCACCAGCAAGGCGGTGCCGGGCGCGGACCAGGCGGTCACCACCGGCACCTTGAGGCGCCAGCTCAGCACGATGCCGGACACCGCCGCGCCCATCGAGATGGCCCAGACCCAGGACGAGATCATCTCGTTGGGCATGTTGGCCACCTTGGCGGCCTGGAAAAAGATCACCAGCGGACCAGAATAGGAAATCAGCACCGCGAGGAAGCCGGCGGTGATGGCGGAGAGCGACCAGTCCTGGCGCAGCGAACCGCTCGCATCGGGTGCCGGGGACGCCAAAGAACGGTCTTGGGATGAATGGTTCATTGAGTATGCCTCATCAAAAAATGACCTCTCACCCATCAGGATGAGAGGTCCGAACGCGATGATGCAAGAGGGACTCGTGGGTGGCGCCTAGCCCAGATCGCCGCCACCGACCGGCAACACCGTGCCGGTAATATAGGACGCCTCGTCCGACGCCAGGAACAGGATCGTGCGCACCTGCTCGTCGATGGTGCCGTAACGGTGCATCAGACTGCTGGAAAGGGTCTGGTCGACGATGCCCTGGTACCAGACTTTTTCCTGTTCGCTCATCGGCGCGCTATTGCGCGGCACCTTGCGCGGCGGCGCCTCGGTGCCGCCGGTGGCCACGGCGTTGACACGGATGCCGTCCTCGGCGTGCTCGAAGGCGAGGCTCGCGGTGAGCGCGTTCACCCCGCCCTTGGCGGCGGAATACGGAATGCGGTAGATGCCGCGCGTGGCAATCGACGACACGTTGACGATCACCCCCTGCTGGCGCTCGACCATGCCAGGCAGCACGGCGCGGCAGCACCACAGGGTGGGGAACAGCGAGCGGCGGATTTCGGCCTCGATCTGCGCCTCCTCGTATTCCTGGTAGGGCTTGGCCCAGATGGTGCCGCCGACGTTGTTGATCAGCACGTCGACGCGGCCGTAGGCCTCCTCGGCGGCTTCCACCACGAGCTGGGCGCCGTTGTAGCTTTCCAGGTCGGCCGTCACCACCGTGGCCTGGCCACCCCTGGCCTTGATCTCGCCGGCCACCTCGTGCACCAGCTCGGAACGGTCGGCCAGCACGACTAGCCCGCCCTCTTCCGCCACACTCAGGGCGACGCCGCGCCCGATACCCTGGGCCGCGCCAGTGACGATGACCACCTTGTCCTTGAAACGTGTGCTCATGATTCAGGCCTCGCTGCTGGCGGAGAATTTTTCATACAGGAAGCTCGCCGGGGTCACGCCCGACTGCTGCAGCCAACCGCGCACCGCCTCCACCATCGCCACCGGGCCGCACAGATAGACGTCCACGTCGCCGGCGTTGAGCCATTCCGGCTCGATGTGCTGGGTGACATAACCCTTGCGCGGATGGGCGCTCTCGGCCGCCACCACACAGGTGCGGTAGTCGAACTGCGGCAGCCGGGCCTTGATGGCATCCAATTGCTCCAGCGCCACCAGGTCGACGTCGTTGGTCACGCCGAACACCATGCGGATCGGCTGCGTGCTGCCGCTTTCGGCCAACACGTCGAGCATCGACAGGAACGGCGCGATGCCGGTACCGCCGGCCAGGAACAACACCGGCCGCGCCACTTCGCGCAGGTAGAAGCTGCCGTACGGGCCGGCAAAGGTCATGCGCTCGCCCACTTTGGCGTCATGGCTCAGGAAGTGGCTCATGCGGCCGTTCGGCACGTTGCGCACCACGAACGCGGCCTCACTGGCGCCGGGCGCCGAGCTGAACGAGTACGCGCGGGTCAGTTCGGTACCGGGAATGCCGACGTTGACGTACTGGCCCGGCAGGAAGGAAAGACTCGCCGGATCGTCGAGCTTGATCGAGAAGCCGATGGTGGAATCGGACAGCGGCAGCACCGCCGCGATGATGCCGGCGAAGCTCGACACGCCGGTCTTGCACGCCACCGACGAAGCCGGGATCTTGATCACGCAGTCCGACTTGGGCCGGGTCTGGCAGGTCAGGATGTAGCCCTGCTCGGCATCCTCCGGGGCCAGTGCGTCTTCGATGTAGCTCGATTCCGGCAGGTCGTACTCGCCCGACTCGCACAAGCAGCGGCAGGTACCGCAGGCGCCGTCGCGGCAATCCAGCGGAAGATTGACCTTCTGGCGATACGCCGCGTCGGACAGCTTTTCGTTTTCGTTGCAGCTGATGAAACGGGTGACGCCGTCCTCGAATTGAAGTGCGATGTTGTAGCTCATGATTCCTACTCCTGCCGTACCGAGCCGCGCCTCCCCCGCCCCGCGTCGCCGCGCCGTCCTGTCCAATACAAGACGGCGGGCGCGCTGTGCCGGGTGGGCCGGCGGCTCTCGATGCTTGCTTAAATGTGGTAGACGTCGATTACCTGGTGGATGTAATCGTTCTTCAGCACCACATACTTGTTGCGGATCTTCGGGCTCGCGCCGGAAAAGTCGATCACGTAACGCGCCATGCCGAAATGGCTGTAGTTGGTCTTGTAACGGTGGCTCAACGTGTGCCAGTTGAAGCGCACCGTAACCAAGTCGCCATCCTGCTTTTCCAGCTCCACGTTGCTGATGTTGTGGCTGGTGCGGGTGTCCGGCATGGTGGCGCTGGAGCGCTCGGTCTTGATGCGGAACACGCGATCTTCCAGGCCCTGGCGGTTGGCGTAGTAGATCAGCGAGATTTCACGCTGCGGGTCGGTGACGAGCTTGTCGTCATCGTCCCACGACGGCATCCAGAACTCGGCGTCCGGGTGGTAGCACTCGAGCCACTCGTCCCACTGCTCGTCGTCCAGCAGGCGGCTTTCGCGGTAGAGAAAGCTGCGGATCTGCTCCATGTTGACGTTGCTCATGCCTCTTCTCCTTCCTCGCGCACGGCGTGCTTCATCACGTCCAGCCAGTAGCGGTGCTGCACCGTGTACAGGCCCTCGTCCTCGGTCTTGACCCCGCTCAGTACCGGCTTGAGGCCGATCTTCTTCGCCGCCTCGTCGGCGCCTTCGATCCAGTGTGTGGAACCGCGGCACATGTCGTTCCATTCCAGCGCGATGCCGGAGTAACCCTGCTGGCAGGCGCGGAATTCTTCCAGATCGTCCGGCGTGGCCATGCCACTGGCGTTGAAGAAGTCCTCGTACTGGCGGATGCGCCGTGCACGCGCCTCGTCCGATTCGCCCTTGGGCGCGATGCAGTAGATGGTGACTTCGGACTTGTTCACCGACAGCGGGCGCACCACGCGAATCTGCGAGCCGAATTGGTCCATCAGGTACACGTTCGGGTACAGGCACAGGTTGCGGGAGTTGCGCACCATCCAGTCCGCCATCTCGGGGCCGAGCTTTTCGGCGTACTCGTCGCGGCGTGCGAAGTTGGGGCGGTCTTCCGGGTTGGCCCATTGCGTCCACAGCAGCATGTGGCCGTGCTCGAAGGCGTAGAAGCCCCCGCCCTGCTTGCCCCACTTGCCGGCGTCCATGGCGCGGGTGGTATCAACGCGCTCGCTCTGCTCCTTGCGGTGGCTGGTGGTAGCGGCGTAGTTCCAGTGCACGGCGGAGACGTGGTAGCCGTCGGCGCCGTTTTCGGCGGTCAGCTTCCAGTTGCCGTCGAAGGTGTAGGTCGACGAGCCGCGCAGCACTTCCAGCCCTTCGGCCGACTGGTCGACGATCATGTCGATGATCTTGGCCGCTTCACCGAGGAATTCGGTCAGCGGCTTGACGTTTTCGTTCAGGCTGCCGAACAGGAAACCGCGGTAGTTCTCGAAGCGCGCCACCTTCTTCAGGTCGTGCGAGCCTTCCTTGTTGAAGCAGTCCGGGTAACCGGCGTCTTCCGGGTCCTTCACCTTCAACAGTTTGCCGCTGTTGTTGAAGGTCCAGCCGTGGAACGGGCAGGTGTAGGTCGCCTTGTTGCCGCGCTTGTGACGGCACAGCGTGGCGCCGCGGTGGGTACACGCGTTGATGAAGGCGTTCAGCTCACCCTGGCGGTTGCGCGCGATGAACACCGGCTGCCGGCCCATGGTGGTGGTGTAGTAATCGTTGACGTTCGGGATCTGGCTCTCGTGCGCGAGGTAGATCCAGTTGCCCTCGAAGATGTGCTTCATTTCGAGTTCGAACAGCGCTTCGTCGGTGAAGACACTGCGGTGCACACGGTAGTCGCCGGTCTGCGGGTTCTCGATCAGGTAATCGTCCAGCTTCTTCAGCTTCGGGGTGGCATCGGGATGGATGGGGATCATTGCCGTTCTCCTCTATCGGGACAAGTGGACCCTGCCGGGCAGGGCCCGTCCCTGTTGCTCTATGCTCGGTGTCGATCAGGCGCTGGCGCGTTTGCGTTCGACTTCGGTGGTCGGCGCGGCCGCGGTTTCGCCGTTGAGGCGGAAGTCGAAGTCGATCGAGGCGAACGGCTTCTGCAGGCCCTTCCTGTCGATCTCGGCCGCGTCGGTGATGCGGTTCACCGCCGGCACCAGACCCTCGCGGCTGGCGAAGGCGAAGTCGTCCCACAGGTAGTCGTCACCGTCGATGTTGATCTGCGTGGTCAGCTTGCGGTGGCCGGCGGCGGTCACGAAGAAGTGGATGTGCGCCGGACGGCGGCCGTGGCGGCCGAGCAGGTTCAACAGGCGCTGGGTGGTGCCTTGCGGCGGACAGCCGTAACCCATCGGCATGATGCTGCGGAACTGGTAGCGGCCGTTGGCGTCGGTGACGATGGTGCGGCGCAGGTTGAAGTCCGACTGGCTCTTGTCGAAGAACGAGTAGTTGCCCATCAGGTTGGCGTGCCACGCTTCGACCTGGGCGCCCGGCAGCGGCTTGCCGTCGGCGTCGTACACGGTGCCCTGCATGAACAGCACTTCGCCCTGCTCCACCTCGCTACCGTCGTCCATGCGGGCGAAGCCTTCCGACTTCGGCGCGCCGGCCACATACAGCGGGCCTTCGATGGTGCGCGGGGTGCCGCCGGTGAGGCCGGCTTTGGCTTCGGCCTCGTCCATGCGGATGTCGACGAAGCGCTCCAGGCCCAGGCCGGCGGCCAGCAGCCCCAGTTCGTGGGTGGCGCCGGCTTCGGCGAAGTACTCCAGCCCTTTCCAGACTTCGCTCGGGCTGAGGTCGAGGTCTTCGATGGCCTTGAACAGGTCGCTGGTCAGGCGCACCGCGATCTGCTGCACGCGCGGGTTCACTTCGCCGGTGGCGGTGTCGACCAGGAAGCTTTTTACCAGGGCGTCGATTTCTGCGTGTGTCATGTCTCTACTCCTCATTTATATCGTCGTGCCAATGCGTTGTGGCATTCCGTTCAACCGGCCGAACGCATTTCACGGCCTTGTCTCGGGCTGAATGGGTGGGGGTTCGGGGGTTAGCGGTCGTCGTCCCGGATCGACGAGGGGTGGCGGCACAAGGGCGTGACCTCGATCGTCATGTACGGGAACAGCGGCAGGGTCGATACCAGCTGGTGCAGTTCGTCCACGCTCTCGACGTCGAACAGGCTGACGTTGGCGTACTGCCCGGCGACGCGCCACAGGTGGCGCCACTTGCCGGCGCGCTGCAGCGCCTGCGCCTGTTCCTTCTCGACTTGCTTCAGTGCGGAGGCCTCGGCGGCCGGCATCGCGGGCGGCAGATTCACTTCCATGCGTACGTGGAACAGCATCTCGTCCATCCTTTCCTGTTGATCTTTTGGTGAAACCCGGCGGGTCATTTATTTCCGGCGCAGGGTGGCCAGCTTGTCCCGGTCGATGTCGATACCGAGGCCCGGCTTGGTCGGCACCTGCAGCATGAAGTCCCGGTACTGCAGCGGCTCGACGAGGATTTCCTCGGTCAGGAGCAGCGGGCCGAACAGTTCGGTGCCGAAGGCGAGCTCGCCGAAGGTGGCGAAGACGTGGGCCGAGGCGGCGGTGCCGACCGCGCCTTCCAGCATGGTGCCGCCGTACAGGCCGATGCCGGCCAGCTGGGCGATGTCGGCCACCTGCTTGGCCGGGATCAGGCCGCCGGACTGGGCGATCTTGACCGCGAACACGTCGGCGTCGGCGTCCTTGGCGAACTCGAAGGCGCTGAGCGGGCCGTGCAGCGCTTCGTCGGCCATCACCGGCACGGCGAACTGGCGCGCCAGGCGGGCCAGCCCGGCGCGGTTCTCGGCGCGCACCGGCTGTTCGATCAGGTCGACGCCGCCGTCCTGCAGCGCGGCGATGCCGTTGACGGCGTCGAGCTCGCTCCAGGCCTGGTTGACGTCGACGCGTACGCTCACCGCGTCGCCGAGCGCCTTCTTGATGGCGAGCACGTGCTTGACGTCGTCGGCCACCGGGCGCAGGCCGATCTTGAGCTTGAAGATGCGGTGGCGGCGCTGCTCGAGCATGCTCTCGGCTTCGGCGATGTCGCGGGCGGTGTCGCCGCTGGCCAGGGTCCAGGCCACCGGCAGGGCATCGCGCAGGCGGCCGCCCAAGAGTTCGGACAGCGGGATGCCGAGGCGGCGCGCCTGGGCGTCCAGCAGCGCGGTTTCCAGCGCGCACTTGGCGAAGCGGTTGCCCTGGATGACCTTGCGCACCCGCGCCATCGTCGCGGCGACGTTGCGCGCCTCCTGACCGATCAGCAGCGGGGCAATGTGCGTGTCGATGTTGACCTTGACGCTCTCGGGACTCTCGTCGCCGTAGTTCAGGCCGCCGATGGTGGTCGCCTCGCCCCAGCCCTCGATCCCGTCTTCGCACTGCACGCGCACCAGCACCAGGGTCTGGGTGTTCATGGTGGCCACCGACAACTTGTGCGGGCGGATGGTGGGCACATCGACTAGAATGGTTTCGATTGATCTGATCATGTCTTTAGGATATGGAAGTAAATCTGTTTGACCTGGTAAGAAGCATAAGTAGTTGATTTCACACCGTCCAACACTGATTTAGTATCACTTTTATACCTGGGAGGTATGGTCTTGGAACTGCGCCATTTACGCTATTTCATCGCCGTGGCGGAGGAACTGAACTTCACCCGAGCCGCCGAACGCCTGCACATCGCCCAGCCGCCGCTAAGCCGGCAAATCCAGCAGCTGGAGGAGGATCTGGGGGTGCAGTTATTCGAGCGGAATGCCCGGCCGCTGAAGCTCACCGAGGCGGGGCGCTTCTTCTATGCGCACGCCCAGCAGTTGCTGGCGCAAACCGCCGAGCTCGCGGCCATGACCCAGCGCGTGGGAAAAATCGAGCGGAAGATGTCGATCGGCTTCGTCGCATCGACGCTGTACGGCATGCTGCCCAAGGTGATCCGGCGCTTCAGAACGCGGTTTCCCGAGATCGAACTGAGCCTGCACGACATGACCACCATGGAGCAGATCCAGGCGCTCAAGGAGGGACGCATCGACGTCGGGTTCGGCCGCATCCGCCACGAGGACCCCAACGTGCGCCGCATCCTGCTGCGCGATGAGCGCCTGATGGTGGCGCTGCCGTCAGGGCATCCCCTGCTGTTGGCCAAACCGGTGTTATCGCTGAAGGATGTGGCGATGGAAACGGTGATCATTTTCCCCAAGAGCCCGCGTCCGAGCTTCGCCGACCAGGTGCTGGCGGCCTTTCACGACAGGGCGATTGAACCGAAATCGATTTACGAGGTGCGCGAACTGCAGATCGCCCTGGGATTGGTCGCGGCCGGCGAGGGCGTATCCATCGTGCCCAGCAGCGTGAAGGGGTTGAAGCGGGAAGATGTCAGCTACATGGAGCTGGACGACCCGCAATTGGTGTCGCCGATCATCCTGAGCACTCGCCTGCTGGATGAATCGGACGACATCAAGGCATTGCTGGAGATGATTTACGATCTGTACCGGGAACAGAATATCGAGTTCTACCCGGGCAATTAGCCGGAGCACCCGGCCTTGCCGGCACCAGTGAAGAAGCAACCGCGGTGCTCCGGCTTGAGCGCCCCACCGGCCACCCCGCCCTAATGAAAAAAGGGGACATCGCACGATGCCCCCTTCTCGTTCACTCCGGCGATTCAACGCTTCAGCCGCCGGTACCGCCCACCGTGAGTCCGCCGTCGATGCGCAGCGTCGGCTGACCCACGCCCACCGGCACGCTTTGCCCTTCCTTGCCGCACACGCCGACCCCGGCGTCGAGTTGCAGATCGTTGCCGATCATCGACACGTAGTGCAGCACGTCGGGACCATTGCCGATCAGCGTGGCACCCTTGACCGGGTAGCTCAGCTTGCCGTCCTCGATGCGCCACGCCTCCGACGCCGAGAACACGAACTTGCCGCTGGTGATGTCCACCTGACCGCCGCCGAAATTCACCGCGTACAGGCCGTCCTTCACCGAGGCGATAATCTCCTGCGGATCGTGCTGGCCGGCCAACATGTAGGTATTGGTCATGCGCGGCATCGGAATGTGGGCGTAAGACTCACGCCGGCCGTTGCCGGTCGGTGCCACCCCCATCAGTCGGGCATTCATCTCGTCCTGCATATAGCCCTTGAGAATGCCGTCCTCGATCAGCATGGTGCACTCGGTCTGGTTGCCCTCGTCGTCGATGGCAAGCGAGCCGCGCCGCGACGCCAGGGTGCCATCGTCCACCACCGTCACCCCGGGCGACGCCACGCGCTGGCCGATGCGGCCGCTGAACGCCGAGGTGCCCTTGCGGTTGAAGTCCCCCTCCAGTCCGTGGCCGATCGCCTCGTGCAGCAACACCCCCGGCCAGCCCGGGCCGAGCACCACGGTCATCTGCCCGGCCGGCGCCGGACGCGCCTGCAGGTTCACTTTGGCCTGCTCGACCGCCTGGCGCACGTAGCGCTCGACCACTTCATCGGTGAAATGCGACAGATCGACCCGGCCGCCGCCACCGCTGCTGCCGGACTCGCGCCGGCCGTCCTGCTCGGCGATCACGTACACCGACATGCGCACCAGCGGGCGCACATCGGCCGCGCGCACGCCGTCGTGGCGCGCCAGGTAGATCACGTCGTACTCGGAGGCCAGGCCCGCCATCACCTGGATGATGCTCGGGTCCATGGCGCGCGCCAGCTTCTCGACCTTTTCCAGCAGCGCCACCTTGGCCGCCGCCTCCAGGCTGGCGCAGGGATCGAGCGCCGGGTACAGCGCTCGACTGCTGCGCGGAGAAACCGAACCCACCGAACCGCTGCCACCGCTGCGACCGATCTCGCGCACCGCGTCGGCGGCACGCGTCAGCGCTTCGGTGTTGATCTCGTCGGAATAGGCGAAGGCGGTCTTTTCTCCCGCCACGGCGCGCACCCCGACACCTTGGTCGATATTGAAGCTGCCCGACTTGACGATGCCCTCCTCCAGACTCCAACCCTCGTGGCGGGTGTACTGGAAATAGAGATCGGCATAGTCGACCTGGTGCTCGGTCATGCGCGCCAGGGTGCGCTCGAGATCACGCTCGTCGAGGCCGGAGGGGGCCAGCAGCAGTTCTCGAGCGATAGAGGAGACGTCTTGCATGATGGAATCTTTCACGGCAGTACGCGGTGCGCCAGCGCCGGAAGGCGGCTGCGTACCGACTGGATAACGGAAGGGTCGATCTCGGCGAGCACCACACCCTCGCCCTTGTCTTGCTGGGCCAGAATGCGGCCCCAGGGGTCGACGATCATCGACTGGCCGTGCGTCTTGCGGCCGTTCTGGTGGGTGCCGCCCTGCGCCGAGGCGATCAGGTAGCACTGGTTCTCGATGGCGCGCGAGCGGATCAGGGGCTCCCAGTGCGCCTCGCCGGTGGTGGCGGTGAAGGCGGCCGGCAGCACGATCACATCGACCGGCGACAGGCCGCGGTAAAGCTCGGGGAAGCGCAAATCGTAGCAGATGCTGAAGGCGATGTCGGCCAGCGGCGTGGCCACCTTGACCGGCTCGGTGCCGGGACGAATGGTGTTGGATTCGCAGTAGCTCTCACCGGTACCGGTAAATCCGAACAGGTGGATCTTGTCATAACGCGCCACCACCTCGCCCTGCGGGTTGTAGGTCAGCGTGCTGTTGAACACCCGGTCAGGCTCCGGGCACTCCAGCGGCACGGTACCGCCCACCAGCCAGATGCCATGGCGGCGCGCCATAGCGGCGAGCGCAGCCTGGATCGGGCCGGCGCCGAACGCTTCGCGCTGCGCCACCTTGTCGCTGTCCTGCTCGCCCATCAGGCAGAAGTACTCGGGCAGCACAACCAGGCTCGCCCCCTGCTGTGCAGCGTCGGCAACCAGACGCGCCGCGGCGTCGAGGTTGGCCGAAACATCGGTCCCCGACACCATCTGTACGGCGGCGGCGGTAAATTTTTGCTTCATGGCTATTTTGTCTTTTCCTGATCGGACCTTACCGTGCCGACCTTGTTGACCACCGGGTCGGCGAGCGACCCCTTTACCTCGTAGTCTACCGAGAAAATCTTGCCCACGGGGTCCTGCAGCAGTTTTTGCGCCGCCAGCGCCGCCACCCCGGCCAGCGGGTTCAGCAAGGCCGCGCCGGTCGCCAGCGCCACGCTCTCCGACAAGCGCGGCTCGACCCGCACCCGGATATCCTGGGTTTCGCTGTTCAGGTCGACACGTCCCTTGATGCCGACGGCGGCGGACGGGCCACTCATCGCCACGTTGTCGGACGTGAACACGCCGTTGCTGATGGCGGCCCGCCCGGTCAGCGAATCAAAGGCAAAGCCGTCGCTGAACATGTCGGTGAAATCGAGGCGGATGCGGCGCGGCAACGATTGCAGGCTGATCACACCGAGCAGACGCGCCGCCCCCGGATTCACCTTGGCAAAGCGCCCGTTGCGGAAGTCGACCGTCATCTCGCCGGACACACGCGGCAATTCGTAATCGGTCAGCCCGCCAGGCCAATGCAGCTTGCCGCCCAGCGTCCCCTCGCCCTTGCGAAAGGTGTCGCCGTAACCGAAGCGCCCCAGCAATTCGCCCAGGTTGGCGGATTCCAGCTTGAAGTCGACGTCCACCCGTGGCGTTGCACCGTCGCTGGCACGCGCCGCCCCCTGCAGCAGACCGCTGTCGGAACGCAGCACGAAGCGGTCGAGGAGCCAATCCTTGCCGGACTGCACCGCATGCAGCTCGAGCTTGCCGACGCTTCTGCCACTATAGAGCAGATTGCCCACCTCGACGTCCAGCTCCGGCAAGCTCTCGTCTTCGCCCTGAGCCGCCGGCGCCAGCACCTGCGAGGCGCTGGCCGGCAGCGGCAAGGCCAGACGGGCGATTTTGGCCTTGAGCCGGCCCTGTCCCTGCGGGTAGTAATCGGCCTCGGTAACCAACTGGTCCGAGCCGAAATTCATGTGCCAGAAGGCCTGCCCCGGCTGGCGCGCGAGCCGCGCCGAGACCCCGGAGAACTGGCGTGCACCCACCTCGAGCCGCCCGGTATCGAGCTCGATCCGCCACGGCCAGTCGACCGCCCCGCCACCCGAGCCGACGCCCCGGCTCTTGAGCAGGGTTTGCCATGGTTTCAGCGCGATCACCGGCTGCGCCACGCGCAGCGTCAGCCCCGGGGCCGGCGGGTCGGTCACCGGGCGCCCCACCGCCACCAGCGCCGCGCTGAGGGCGCCATCCTCGGTCAGCCGCAGCCGACCGCCAGCACGTTTGCTGTCAACGCTGAACCCAACCTGCCAGCCGCTCGCCGGCGCCTTGGCAGGCAGCACCTCCACCGCCAGCGGCCACGCCTCGCCCGCCGCCTTGCTGGCCGGGGCCGGCGCAGTGATGGCGGTGCCGGCCAGGTCCGAGCGCACGTTCAGGCCTTCCAGCCCCTTGCCCACCTGGAAATTGACGCTGTAGCGGGAACGACCGGCGGCGTACGGTGCCAGGAACGGCACGTACCCCTGCAACACCTGCCCCGAATCGGCCTCCCCGTCCATGCGGAACGTCATCCGGCCGCCGGGGTCGGTCATCGCCCGCAGGGTGAACGGGCCGCCCAGCGCGGTCATCCTGAGGCCGTTACTCGACACGCCCTTCTCGGTAAAGCGCAGCACGCCGCGCACGCCGTCGGCGACGGGAATCGGCCAGTGCGTGAAGGCCAGCCGGTTGTCGACGAACGACAGGTCCCCGGTCACCCGGCTCGTCTGCGCGGCAGACAGGGGCACCGCAATGGTGAGGTCGAGCCGTGCCGGCCCGGCCGCCTGGATCTGCCCGGTAAAACCACCCAGCCAGCCGTCGACCGGGCTGTGCGTGGTGAACGCCAGCAGCTTGGCGAGCTCGCCCTGCGCCCGGCCCTTGATGTCGAGCACCGGTGCGGCGGCGCCAAGATCGGCGATGCCGACCCTCACGTCGCGCAGCGGCACGCCCAGCGTCGTGGCGCGCGGCGACACGATCTCCATCTTTTCGTTGTGGAAGCGCAGCAAGGCCTCGATGTCGTCGAGCTTCGGCCAACCTGGCTGGTACTCGAGCTGGCCATGCTCGACCTGGGCTTCCACCAGGAACTCGCCGTTGCGCCCGCCCTTGAAGGGGAAATCGTCCAGATTGCCCTTGAGTTGCAGCGTCACCTTGCGCGCCTCGCCGTCCTTGAGCGCAGCACGCAGCCAGCGGATGGTGTCGGCCCCGGCGGCATACGGCAGGTAGTCGGGCACACGCACGGCCCGCACCCGGTCGATACCGGCCTTGAGATCGACCTGCCCCGCCCCGTGGCCGGTATAGCGGTACAGCCCGGACAGCCAACCCTGCAGGTCGCGATTGCCGAAATTCAGCTGCCGGAAGGTGACGTCGACACCGCCGGCCACCCGTGCCCATTCCACATCGGCTTTCAGATGCTCGAAACCGATCGGCTGCGGAAACACCCGCGACAGCTGCAGTGACGACGCCCCGGCATCCAGTTGCAGGCGGCCGCCGGCCTGATCGAAGCGAATCTGGCCGGTCACCCCGGCCACGCCGGGAACGGTCCCGGTCTCGGCCCAGGCCAGCTGCTGGAATCCGCTCGCCACGCTGTACTTGACCGGCGCCTCGAGCCGGCCCTGCCAGCTGACGCTGACATCGTGCAACTGGCCGGAGGGCGTGAATTTGCCAAACAAGGGCGACTTGTCCGCACCCACGGCGTGGATCAGCGGCGTCAGATGCGTCAGCGACGCGTTGTCCAGTTTCAAGTCGCCGCCATCCTCGGCCCAGAACCCCGAGACGCGCGAGTGATCGAAGGCCAGCCCCGTCGCGCTGGCCAGGGTCAGATCACGTGCCTCGATCTGGTACTTGCCGCCATCCCGCACCACCTCCAGCTGGCCACCCAGCTTGGGAACGTTGAGCTCGCCGGCATCGGTCGGCGCGTAGGCCGCGTTCTTGAGGGCGACATTGGCCTTGAGCCGATCGATGCGGCCCTGGCTGAACGCCACCTGGAACACGCCGTCGCCCTCGCCGGAACGCACCCCGCCCCACTGCTTCAGGTAGCGCGACCAGGGGCTCACCTTGACCCCCTGCCAGTCGACCCTCAGCTCGCCCTGCCATTCTTTCCATGTGCGCACGTCGTCACCGCGCCACTGTGCCGACAGCGCGATGGCTCGCCCGAGCGCGGCCGAAGGCTGGCCGGTGATTTTCAAGCCGTGGCCGAACAAGTCGCTGCTGAATTCGGCCTGCCCCTTGTCGAGCCGGAAGCGCGGCAGGCCAAGCAAATCGTCCTGCCACGACAGCCGCGCGTTGTTGATCACCAGCGAAGGCTGGTTGAGCCACCAGTTGGCGGCGCTGCCGTCGCCGGTCCGCCCCGCGCCACCGGAAGAGATATCGAAACCGTTCAGGTAGATCACGCCGTCATGCCCGCGCGACAGGTCGACCACGGGTCCGTCGACCACGATATGCGCAAAGCGGGGAGACCACACCAGCAGGCTACGCCATGCCGGCGTCAGGCTGACGCGTTCGAAGCTGAGCGCCGCGCCATCGCGCGGATTGGCCATGGTGACGCCGTAGAGATCGAGCTGCGGGGCCACGCCGACCCACTGCCCTTGCAGTTGCCGGATCGTCACTACCCGCCCGGTCTGGCGGGACAGCAACGAAGCCAGTTCGGCGCGATATTGCTCGAGGTTAGGCAAAAACCAGAAAGTGAACGCAGCGAAGGCTGCCGCCAGCACTACGCTACCGCCGGCCAGCAGCACCCCGCCCCAGCGCAGCACAAATTTGAGGGACGCGACCACCGGAAGCCGGCGAAAAGACAATCGACGCTTTTCCAAGAAAGAGAACCATTACACAATGAGAAAAATGACCGGACCGAACGATCAGAAGCGGAGCCATTATGCCAGCAAACCCCGTCCCTACCATCGACAGCAGCTGCAACTTTTCGCTTTACCTGCGTCGCCTGCTCGATGCGCACCCCGAGCAGCGCGAGCGCCTCACCGCCCGGCTGCATAGGCCGTTTGACCGGCAGGAAATGGAGGAGTTTACCGACTGGGCCACATCCCTGGCTCCCGAGCTCTTCATGTCGCGGCTGCGGCAGCTGCGCCAGGCTGTCATGGCGCGCCTGATCAGCCGCGACCTGGGTGGGCTGACAGGGCTCGACGAAGTGGTCGGCACCATCAGCGAGTTAGCCGAATTCGCCGTGCAACGCTCGCTGGTCGTCGCCCACGCCGCGCTCTCCCATTATGGCCAACCGATCGGCGAGGAAAGCGGCCAGGTCCAGGAGCTGATCGTCATTGGCATGGGCAAGCTGGGCGGCGGCGAGCTCAATGTCTCCTCGGACATCGACCTGATCTTCATCTATCCGGAAAACGGCGAGACCAACGGCGGGCGCCGCATCAGCAACATCGAGTACTTCACCCAGCTCGGCAAACAGATCATCCGCTTCATCAACGACCAGACCCCCGATGGCCAGGTGTTCCGCGTCGACATGCGCCTGCGCCCCTACGGCGACTCCGGCCCGCTGGCGATGAGCTTTGCCGCCCTGGAAAACTACCTGCTGTCGCAAGGGCGCGAATGGGAACGCTACGCGTGGATCAAGGCCAAGGCGCTCACCGGTGATACCGACGGCCTGGCCGAACTGGTGCGCCCCTTCGTCTACCGCAAGTACCTCGACTACAACGCCTACGGCGCGATGCGCGAACTGCACGTGCAAATCCGTCGTGAAGTGGCACGGCGCGACATGGCCGACAACATCAAGCTCGGGCCGGGCGGCATCCGCGAAGCCGAGTTCATCGCCCAGGTGTTCCAACTGATCCGGGGCGGCCGGGAGAAGAGCCTACAGCTCAAGAGCACCCGTGAAACCCTCGCCCGCCTGGCCGAGATGCGCCTGCTCGAACCCGACGCGGTGCACGAGATCATGGAAGGCTACGTGTTCCTGCGCAACCTCGAACACCGCCTGCAATACCTGGACGACCAGCAGACCCAGACGCTGCCCTCCTCGGCGGAAAATCGCGCCAAGATCGCCGGCAGCATGGGCTTTGCCGACTGGCAGGCGTTCATGGACGCCCTCAACATCCATCGCCGCCACATCACCCGCCACTTCGAACAGGTCTTCTTCCTGCCGACCGAAAACGCCGTCGCCCACCCGTTGACGCCGCTGTGGTGCGACATCGGCGACGACGACAGCATCCCGGAACAACTCGCCCGCCTGGGGTACCAGGACGGCAACAGCGTCGCCCAGCAGCTGAAGAGCCTGGCAGCGAGCCAACGCTACCAGCAGATGCCGCTCGCCAACCGCAAGAAATTCGACGCGCTGATCCCGCCGCTGATCGAGGTCGCGGCAGCACTGCCGCACCCCGACGTCACGCTCGCCCGCATCATCACCCTGCTGGAAACAATCAGCCGCCGTGCCTCCTATCTGGCGCTCCTGACCGAATACCCGCAGACGCTGCAGCGCCTGGCCTCGCTCTACGCCAGCAGCTCCTGGGTGTCGAACTACCTGACCCGCCATCCCATCCTGCTCGACGAACTACTGGACGCCCGCGTGCTCTACGCCACCCCGGACTGGCCGCAACTGGCCGCGCAACTGGAAGAGCAGCTTTCGGCCAACCCTGGCGACACCGAGGGCAAGATGGACGCGCTGCGCCACTTCAAGCACACCCAGACCTTCCGCCTGGTGGCACAGGATCTGGCCGGCATGTGGACGGTCGAGGCCCTGTCCGACGAGCTCTCCCGGCTGGCCGATACCGTGCTCGAGGCCACCCTGCGCCATGCCTGGCTGGAAATGCCGACACGACACCGCGACGTCCCACGCTTTGCCATCATCGGCTACGGCAAACTGGGCGGCAAAGAGCTGGGCTATGCCTCGGACCTCGACATCATCTTCCTGCACGACGACCCCCACCCCGACGCCGCCGACCTCTATTCGCGCCTGACGCGCAAGATGTCGACCTGGCTCACCAGCGTCACCTCGGCTGGCCTCCTGTACGACATCGACCTGCGCCTGCGCCCGAACGGCTCCAGCGGCCTCTTGGTCAGTTCGCTGGAAGCCTTCGAGAAATACCAGCACCACGACGCCTGGGTGTGGGAGCACCAGGCCATGACCCGGGCCCGCTTCGTCGCCGGCGATGCCGCCATCGGCGAACGCTTCGAGGCCATCCGCCACGACGTCCTCACCCTGCACCGCGATCCTGCCGTGCTGCGCGAGGAAGTGCTGGCCATGCGCCAGCGCATGCTCGAATCGCACCCGGCACGGGAAGACGACGTCAAGCACGCCCGCGGCGGCATCATCGACATCGAATTCCTGGTGCAATACCTGATCCTGGCCCATGCCCACGAACTGCCGACCCTGACCCGCAACGCCGGCAACATCGCGCTCCTGGGCGTGGCGGCCGATGCCGGCCTGATCGATGCCGGACTGGCCGCCGCCGCGCGCGAAGCCTACCGCCACTATCGTCGCCTGCAGCACGCCGCCCGCCTCAACGACGGCAACAGGATCGAGGTAAACGACAAGTTGCGGCATTTCTACCACCAGGCCCAAGCCTTGTGGCAAGCCGTGCTGGGCGGCTAGCCCGGAAACCGGCCCGGGGCTGTTTTTCGTCCCGGCCGGTTCACAAGCGGGGCGACGACGGTATAATCTGCCGCACAATACTTTTCAGACGGAGAAACACGATGTCCATGGCTGACCGCGACGGCTTCATCTGGTACGACGGCAAACTGGTCGACTGGCGTGATGCCACCACCCACGTACTGACTCACACCCTGCACTACGGCATGGGCGTGTTCGAAGGCGTGCGTGCCTATGAAACCCCGAAAGGCCCGGCCATCTTCCGTCTGCAGGACCACACCGACCGTCTGTTCCGCTCGGCCCACATCCTCGACATCAAGCTGCCGTTCACCAAGGAAGAGATCAACGCCGCCCACGTCGAAGTGGTGCGCGCCAACCGTCTCAAATCCTGCTACTTCCGCCCGATGGCCTTCTACGGCTCGGGCAAGCTGGGCGTGGCGCCGCCGGTAGGCGACGTGCACGTGATCGTGGCCGCCTGGCCGTGGGGCGCCTACCTCGGCGAAGAAGGTCTGGAGCGCGGCATTCGCGTTAAGACCTCGTCCTTCACTCGCCACCACGTCAACATCACGATGTGCAAGGCCAAGGCCAACGGCAACTACATGAACTCCATCCTCGCCAACACCGAAGCCACCCGCGACGGCTACGACGAGGCGCTGCTGCTCGACGTCGAAGGCTACGTAGCCGAGGGCTCCGGTGAAAACATCTTCATCGTGCGCAAGGGCAAGCTGTACACCCCGGACCTGACCTCGGCGCTGGAAGGCATCACCCGCGATACCGTGGTGCAGATCGCCGGCGAGATGGGCCTGGAACTGGTCGAGAAGCGCATCACCCGCGACGAAGTCTACAGCGCCGACGAAGCCTTCTTTACCGGCACCGCCGCCGAAGTGACGCCGATCCGCGAGCTGGACAACCGCGCCATCGGCAGCGGCACGCGCGGCCCGATCACCACGGAAATCCAGAAGCGCTACTTCGACTGCGTCAAGGGCCTCGACCCGGCGCACGAAGAATGGCTGACCTACATCGAACAATGAACGTCCCGGCCGGCCCTTGCCGTGGCCGGCCTGCAAGGAAGCAAGCATGACCGCACTGAAAGAAAATACCCAACGCGTGATCGAAGTCACCGAGAAGGACCTGCCGCTGCACTGCCCGATGCCGGACATGGTGAAGTGGAATGCCCACCCGCGTGTCTTCCTGCCGGTGCACAAGACCGGTGAAGCGCTGTGCCCGTATTGCGGCACCCGCTACAAGCTGGTTGGCCCGGTGAGCGGGCACCACCACTAATCCGCCGCGAGGACACGACAGAAGGTGCGGCTCGCTGCCGCACCTTTTTGCTTTGTATCGATGATGAAAAAAATCCTGGTGATCGCCCCGTCCTGGGTGGGTGACGGCGTCATGGCCCAGCCACTGTACCGGCGCCTGCACGAACGCCATCCGGACCTGGAACTGCACGTCTTCGCCCCCAGCTGGACACTCCCCTTGCTGGCGCGCATGCCCGAAGTCCACAAGGCCCACCTCAATCCGTTCGGCCATGGCCAGCTGCGCCTGCGCGACCGCTGGCAAGTGGGCCGCATGCTCGCCCGCGAGCGTTTCGACCAGGCCATCGTCCTGCCCAATTCGATCAAATCGGCACTGGTGCCGATGTTTGCCGGCATTCCGCGCCGCACCGGCTTCCTCGGCGAGTCGCGCTACTGGCTACTCAACGACGCGCGCGAGCTGGACGAAACGGCGCTGCCGATGATGGTCGAGCGCTTTTGCGCCCTGGCCGAGGACAAAGACCAGCCGGTGGTGCGCCCGATCCCGCACCCACGACTCGCCAGCAGCGCAACCGGCAGACAAACCGCCCTCGCCCGCCTGCAACTCGATACCCAAAAACCGGTTGCCGCCTTCTGCCCCGGGGCGGAATATGGCCCGGCCAAGCGCTGGCCGAGCCGGCACTTTGCCGAACTAGCCCAGCGCTTCACCCGGGCCGGCTACCAGGTGTGGCTGTTCGGCTCCCCCAAGGACAAGGAGATCGGCGACGAGATTGCCGCCCTGTCGGGACATACGGCCATCAACCTCTGCGGCAAGACGGGCCTCGACGAGGCGATCGACCTGCTCAGCCTGGCCAGTGTCGCCGTCTGCAACGACTCCGGCCTGATGCACGTTGCGGCCGCGCTGGACGTACCGCTGGTCGCCCTGTATGGCTCCTCCAGCCCGGATTTCACGCCGCCGTTGACATCACGCTCGGCCATCGCCACGCTGAATCTGGAATGCAGCCCCTGTTTCGAGCGCCAATGCCCCTACGGGCATACCGACTGCCTCGAGAAACTCGTCCCCGACATTCCCTGGAAAGCCGTCGTCCAGTTTGTGCCGCCGCTGACGGACAAGGCCGATGAAACGTAACCGGACACTGACCAAAACATGACCACGCTGGAAAAGAATACGCCACTGGAAGAAAACAGCCGCCGGATGGAACTGGTACGGGCCGCCGCCAAATTGTTCCGCGACCAGGGTTACGAGCGCACCACGGTGCGCGACCTCGGCAACGCGGTTGGCTTGCAATCGGGCAGCTTGTTCTACCACTTTCGCACCAAGGAAGAAATCCTGGTTGCCGTAATGGCACTGGGCATCAGCAGCACCACCGAGCAACTGGAGCGGGCCATCGCCAAGGCCGGATCGACGCGCGAGAAATTGTCCGCGCTGTTCCACGTTCACCTGAACTCGCTGCTCGGCGACAATCAGGCGGCGCTGGAAGTCATGCTGTACGAGTGGCGCAGCGTCTCCGAGGCCGCCAAGCCGGGGTTGATCCTGCTGCGCGACCGTTACGAGGCGCTGTGGCAAGCCGTGCTGGACGAGGCAGCGGCGGCAGGACTGATCAAGCCGGATACGCGCCTGCTGCGCCGCACCCTGCTAGGCAGCCTGCACTGGTCCGTCCAGTGGTACCGCAAGGATGGCGAACTGTCCGTGGACAAGCTTGCTGACCGTATGCTGGATCTGGTCTTGATCGAACAATCGAAATAACCGGATTACACGGGCCATGTCGTTTTTCCACCCAGGCAGGCGATCATTACTGCAGCATGATTCGCAAGCTGGGCTAGAATATCAGCATCACGCCTTTCGGCAGCAGGTCCGCACATGAACATCGCAGGTAGCACAGCCAGCATTGGCTACACCACCGTTGCGCCAAGCGCGGCTTACCGCACTGATCGCGACCCGCTTCCCGAGTCGACACCCGACACCTCGGTCGACTCCAGCCCCCTCGCGTCGGCGGCGGCCGGCATCACCGTGCCGCGCCGCAGCGAGAGCATCGCCCAGGTCGAGAGCGAGCTCAGCCGCCAGCTGACGGTGAGCCAGACCACCGGCACCGAGGCCGACAGCGCCGCGCCCGACGCCACGGCGACGAGTACCAGAAAGGCATCGGCCGCAGCAACAGCCTACGCCGACAACCCCGAGTCGGCACCACCTTCCCGGCCAACCCAGACGGACACTGCCGGACAATTGAACGCCACGGCTCAACTAGCCGTCACCCAATATCAGGCGCACCAGGCGCTACTTGACACGGGCAATGATTCCAGCCCGCGCCGGATTTCCCTTTCCGCCTGACCGCGCGGCAACTCCACAAAAGGAGAAGGCCCGGCACATCCTCCGTGCCGGGCCTTCGTCGTATTCGTTCCCACACCGCGCTATTCACTCTGCCAAGCGCCGCGCCAGTTCACGCGCCTTGAGCGAGGCGGCCACATCCCCCTGCCGCGCCGCCGCCACATACCAGCGAATCGCCTCGCGCAAGTTCTGCGCCACCCCGTCGCCGTGCTCGTACAGGCTGGCCAGCAGATACTGCGCGCCGACATCGCCTTGCTCGGCGGCCGCCTTGTACCACTTGGCCGCCTGCAGGTAATCCTGCATCACGCCGCGCCCCAGGTAATACTGGGTGCCCAGGCTGACCTGGGCATCACGGTAGCCTTGTCGCGCCGCCAGGTCGAACCAGCGGGTTGCTTCCGGCTGGGAGCGCGGCACACCATCGCCGTTCTCGTACAACAGCCCCATCGCGTACTGCGCTCGCGACAAACCATGGCCGGCAGATTTACGCAGCAGCTCAAGCGACTTGTCACGGTTGGCCGAAACCCCCTGCCCGTGCCAGTACATCATGGCGAGATTGAACTCAGCCACCGGCTCACCTGCGCGAGCCCCCTCCTCGAACAGCTTCCGGGCGGTAGAATAATCCCCCCCCTGATAGGAGGACCAACCCGGTATCGCCGGCTTTTCTTCTGCCAGCACGAAGAGACTCAGGCCGAACAAACACGTCAGCATCAGGTAACGCACGGCATCCTCCTTCATCGGAAGAAGTTACAGCCGCCGCTGGCCGCTCAGGCGGTGACATCGACATTCTGACCCAGATGAGGAGGATTGACCGATGCCACCTGCTCGGAAGCGGTCACCGCGCCCTCGACCAAGGAGAGCACGGTATCCGACACCACCTCTCTGGCCTTGTTCAAGGAGTACACTTGCAGCGTCGTGGCAACATCCACCGAACCGGCTTGACTAATCGGGTCCATGCCCACATCTCCCACATTGCTTGCTACTATTTTGACTGTAACCTCCGGCAGCGGTTCTGTCAGTCATAACTTGTTAAAATACTGATCTACACCCCAAGAACAGGAACATCTCCATGAGCACGACTCGCCACAGCCCTCTTCTCATCCTTGGTTCTGGCCCGGCCGGCTACACCGCTGCAGTCTATGCCGCGCGCGCCAACCTCAAGCCGGTGATGATTACCGGCCTGGCACAGGGCGGCCAGCTGATGACCACCACCGACGTGGACAACTGGCCGGCGGATGCCGACGGCGTGCAGGGCCCCGAGCTGATGGTGCGCTTCCAGCAACACGCGGAGCGTTTCGGCACCGAGATGATCTTCGACCATATCCACACCACCCACCTGCAGGAAAAGCCGATCCGCCTGGTCGGTGACGCCGGCGAATATACGTGCGACGCCCTGATCATCGCCACCGGCGCCTCCGCCCAGTACCTGGGCCTGGCCTCGGAAGAGGCCTTCATGGGCAAAGGTGTGTCGGCTTGCGCCACCTGCGACGGTTTCTTCTACCGCAATCAGGATGTGGCGGTGATCGGTGGCGGCAACACCGCTGTGGAAGAGGCCCTGTACCTCGCCAATATCGCCAAGCACGTGACCCTGGTGCACCGTCGCGACAGCTTCCGTGCCGAGAAAATCCTGATTGACCACCTCATGCACAAAGTCGAGGAAGGGAAGATCACGCTGGCCCTGAACCAAACGCTGGACGAGGTGCTGGGCGACGACTCCGGCGTAACCGGCGCACGCCTGAAGAGCACCGCCGATGGCTCGACCCGTGACATCGCCCTGACCGGGGTCTTTATCGCTATCGGCCACAAGCCGAACACCGATATCTTCAAGGGCCAGCTGGAAATGGACAGCACCGGCTACATCATCACCAAGGGCGGCCGCGAAGGCAATGCCACCGCCACCAGCGTGCCGGGCGTATTCGCCGCAGGCGACGTGCAGGACCATATCTACCGCCAGGCCGTCACCAGCGCCGCCTCGGGTTGCCAGGCGGCCCTCGATGCCGAGCGCTTCCTGGACGGCAAGTAAGCCTTGAAGCCCTTCAAGGAACAGCTGAAGGGGTTTCGCAAACAGGCAAGGCAAGCCGCCTTGCCTGTTTTGACTCCGGTCAAGCCTCCCGAGCCGGAGCCGGACTTTCGCGCGCTGTTCAGTGACGTCCGCCCGGTGAAGGACGGCAACCGTGTCCCGCCGTACAGCCCCAAACCCAGCCCGCGCCCGCGTCAGTCGGATCGATATGGCCAGCTCCCCCTGGAGTTGGAAGCGGCGCTGCTGGCGCATGCCGTCGGCTGGTTCGAGCCGGCCGAACTCGAGCGCAACTTTGCCCGAAACGGCATGCCCGCGGCCACGCTCAAACGCCTGCGCGCGGGACACTGGCCCGTTGTCGCCGAGCTCGACCTGCACGGACTCGACCGCTACCAGGCCCAGGACACCCTGACGCTATTCCTGCACCGTGCTGGCTTGCGAGGGCAGTGCGTGCGCATCATCCACGGCAAGGGCTTCGGCTCGCAAGGCGAACCGGTGCTCAAGCGCATGGTACGCAACTGGCTCAAACACCACCCCGAGGTACTGGCCTTCTGCGAGGCGGACGAACGCCAGGGTGGCAGCGGCGCCTTGATGGTGCTGTTGCGCCGCCCTTCCTCACCGAACAAATAACCCCTCTTCCCAGCGTCATGGGTTTCCGCTAGTCTTCAAGAAAAGGGCAGGCCCATGTCATTACCACCCTACCCAGGAGCTACGCATGCAAGGCGAACGCTGCCCCGACTTCACCCTGCCGGCCACTTCCGGCAAAACGTTCACGTTGGCCGAAGCCGGCAAACCGCTGGTCATCTATTTCTACCCCAAGGACAACACCCCTGGCTGCACCAACGAATCGATGGCCTTCCGCGACCTCTACACGGAATTCAGCGCAGCCGGTGCCGAGGTGGTCGGCATCTCGCGTGACAGCCTGAAGTCCCACGAAAACTTCAAGACCAAACTCGAACTACCCTTCGAATTGCTGGCCGACCAGGAAGAAGTCGTCTGCAACCGTTTCGCTGCCATCAAGATGAAGAACATGTATGGCAAACAAGTAAGGGGGATCGAGCGCAGCACTTTCGTCGTCGACGCGCAGGGTAACGTGGCGCGGGAATGGCGTGGCGTGAAGGTGCCAGGCCACGCCGAAGAAGTGCTGGCGTTCGTCAAGACGCTTTGAGCGCAGCCCTGCCCGGCATCCCCGGCCGGGCACTGCGCAGACAAGGGGACTCATCATGACAAGCCACAGGAAAAGCAGAATCGCCAAGCTGTTTGTGCTGGACACGAATGTACTGCTGCACGACCCGACCTGCCTCTTCCGCTTCGAAGAGCATGATATTTTCATCCCCATCATCACCCTCGAAGAGCTCGACAATCACAAGACCGGCATGTCCGAAGTGGCGCGCAACGCCCGCCAGGCCAGCCGCTTCCTGAACGAGATCGTCAGCAGCACCGACGCCCGCATCGACGCCGGTATCTCGCTGGCCGGGCCCAGCAAGGATGCCGCCTCCGGCAAGCTGATCCTGCAGACCCAGGCCATTTACAGCGTGTTGCCCACCTCGCTGCCGGTCGGCAAAGCCGACAACCAGATCCTCGGCATCGTCATGGCGCTCAAGGAACTGCATCCTGAACGCCCCGTCATCCTGGTGTCCAAAGACATCAACATGCGCATCAAGGCACGTGCGCTGGCACTGGACGCGGAAGACTACTTCAATGACAAGGTGCTGGAAGACACCGACCTGCTGTACACCGGATCGCGCGAGATCGATGCCAGTTTCTGGGATCGCAACAGCGAAGACCTGCGCTCGTGGCAGGAGCATGACCGACGCTACTACCAGATCAAGGGGCCGGACGTGCCCGACATGCACGTCAACCAGTTGCTCTGGCAATCCGGCGAGCAGCCGTTGCTGGCCATGGTCACCAAGATCGAGGGCAAGACCGCCTTCCTCGAGACGCTCAAGGACTTCAGTCATCAGAAGAACAACGTCTGGGGCATCGTGGCGCGCAACCGTGAGCAAAACTTTGCTCTCAACCTGCTAATGAACCCGGATATCGACTTCATCACCCTGCTGGGCCAGGCGGGCACCGGCAAGACCCTGTTGACGCTGGCGGCGGGACTCGCCATGACACTGGAACAGAAACTCTACTCGGAAATCATCATGACCCGGGTGACGGTGCCGGTTGGCGAGGACATCGGCTTTCTGCCCGGCACCGAGGAAGAAAAGATGACGCCCTGGATGGGGGCGCTGGAAGACAACCTCGACGTCCTCAACAAGAGCGACGACGACGGCGGAGACTGGGGCCGTGCCGCCACCCGCGACCTGATCCGCTCGCGCATCAAGGTGAAGAGCCTCAATTTCATGCGCGGCCGCACCTTCCTCAACAAGTACCTGATCATCGACGAGGCGCAGAACCTCACGCCCAAGCAGATGAAAACGCTGATCACCCGCGCCGGCCCCGGCACCAAGGTGGTCTGCCTCGGCAATATCTCGCAGATCGATACACCCTACCTGACCGAAGGCAGTTCCGGGCTGACCTACGTCGTCGACCGCTTCAAGGGGTGGGTGCACTCGGGCCATATCACGCTGCAGCGTGGCGAGCGCTCGAGACTGGCCGATTTCGCTGCCGAAGTGCTATGACGCACCCCCGTCTCGAGGTCATTCACGAGGCGGCAAAAGGGGTGGCGCGAAACGCGCCGCCCCTTTTGTTCCTGCATGGGGCGTTCTCCGCCGCCTGGTGCTGGCAGGCGCATTTCCTGCCCTGGTTCGCCGAGCAAGGCTACGATTGCTGGGCACCCAGCCTGGAGGGACACGGCGGCAGCAGCGGACGCAACTACCTGTCCGGCATCAGCATCGACGACTATGTGCGCAATCTGTCGGCCATGATTCGCCAGATCGGCCACACCCCGATCGTCATCGGCCACTCGATGGGGGGCTTCGTACTGCAGCAATACCTTGCCCTGCACAGCCTGCCGGGCGCCGTCTTCCTGGCCTCGGTGCCGCCGCACGGGCTCGCCGGCTCCAGCCTCCGTTTGCTGAGCCAAGCGCCATCGCAGTTCCTTGCGTTGAATCTGTATCAGAACGGCATGAACCAACCGGACTGGCGCGAGTTGCGGGACATGTTGTTTTCTCCTGCCGCCAGCAACGAGGTCATCGCCCTGATGGCCAGACAAGCCCAGCAGGAAAGCCAGCGCGCCATCATGGACATGACCCTGGTCAACCCGCTGTTCATTCGCCCGTTGCCGCCGGTGCCGGCGCTGGTGCTGGGTGCCGCCGACGACAGGCTGATCTCGGCTGCCGACGTGGTCGCCACCGCCTCCCGGCTCAACTGCACCGCCGAGATTCTGCCAAGCATCGGCCACATGATGATGCTGGACGCCCACTGGCCCCAGGTTGCCAATCGCATACTGGAATGGCTCGACCAGCACTGGCCACAACCTGAAGCCTAAACCTGCCCCCAATTGACCCCAAGGTTGGCCGAAGCGGCCTCAGTTGCCGCGTTTACTGCGCCGGAACTCCCATGGCGCTTGTGGGGCGCTCCCTTCCCACAGCCCCAGGCGTTGGCCGCGCGCCTGCTGTTCGGCCGCCTCGTAGCGGGAGAAATCCTTAGCAGACTGATTCTTGCTGGCATAAAAGCGATAATGCCAGGCGTAACCCTCTTTGAGCTGAGCCAGATTGACGTCCGTCGCTCCTTGCCAGACACGCCCCACGATCCGGCCATAACGGTCTTTTTCCACCACGTCCACCTTCACCACCTGGCGATAAACGCGGGCAGCCAGTACCTGCTTGGCACGCTGCCCATACGGCTGAGCCTTCTCGGGTGCATCGATGAAGGCAAACCGGATCTTGTGCTGCTGTTGCGCCGCATCCAGCACGGTGATGGTGTCGCCATCGGCCACCCCAACGACAACTCCGCTGATTTCTCCGTTATCCACCTGGGCGAAATAGGCACCAACCGCTAAGAGCAGCGTGACGCCTGCGATCAGCTTTTTAGCCGTGGAGGCCCCGGAAAACAGCGTCATGACGGCACCGAGTTGCCGCTGATTCACTTTCATCTGCACATGCACCCTTCACAAAACAAAAACGGCCTTGCGGCCGTTCCACTGTATATCGACAATCAGCGATCGCTCTCATGCCGGCGAGGCTGCCACAACACGTCAGGGCGGCCCTCCACACGGTTGAGATGCCGCGCCAGCACGAACAGGGCGTCAGACAAGCGATTGAGATACTGCCGGGCCGTTTTCGAGACCTCCTCCTCACGAGCCAGCGCCACCACTGTCCGTTCCGCGCGACGGCAGACTGAACGGGCCTGGTGAGCCAGCGCGGCAGAACGCGAACCGCCAGGAAGGATGAACTCCTTGAGCATCGACAACTCGGCGTTCATCTCTGTCACCTTGCCCTCCAGCGCCAGTACCTGGGCCGGCTGCAGCGCCTTGTAGCCGGGTACGGCCAATTCCGAACCGAGGTCGAACAGCACGTGCTGCACCTCGCTTAGCCAGAGCGCCACCTCAGACGGCAGCGCTTCGGCCAACAGTACGCCGATCACACTGTTCAACTCGTCGACATCGCCCATGGCGGAGATGCGAGTGGCATCCTTGTCAACCCGGCTACCGTCACCCAGACCGGTCGTTCCATCGTCACCGGTGCGGGTGACGATACGTGACAGCCGATGCCCCATCACGACTTACCGTCCCGTTCGTCTCGGCCAATTTCGCTGATGGCCTGACGCAGGCTCTCACGCAGCGTTTCGTTGAACAGCATCTCGTAGTCCTCTTTCAACTGGTGCATGACGCCGGCCAGCATCTGCCGCGCCTGCATTTCCAGTGCATCCTGCAACCACAGCGACAGCTCGACTTTCATCCGCGGCAGAATCTTCTGCGTCAGTGAATCGATCAAGGCCTGCTCATCTACCACGGCGCAGGAGGGTTCAGGGCTCTTCTCCACCACTGTATCCGCACCGACAACCGGTTCGGGCCGCTCCAGCAACGGCGCCACCGCGTCAGGCATCGCCTCGGGACCCGGCTGCGGCACGGGTGACGACACGGCTGCCACGCTGCTCTCAGGCATGAAGGAGGCTTCAACCTCAACCGTCGTGACGCCGGCAGCACCATCCTTCAAGTCCCCATCGACAGGAACAACGTGATCCAACATGGTGGCCCGGTCGGGCGACATGGCGGAGGTCCCCAGCTCAGACGAACCGCTCGCTCCCGGCAGCAGTTCGTCAAGCTCCGACGCAAGGATTGGTGGTTCTTCCTCTTCCAACACAGGCAGATCAACAGCCACACTGTCCAGCCCGGCCGCCGCTTCCGCCAAACCAATCCCATGCGGTAGATCCAGCGCGACTTCCTCGTGAACCGAAGGCTGAACTTCCTCGGTCTCGTTTGCCGCCGCCGAAAGCTCGGTCAATTCGCCGTTGACGAATTGCTCGAGCCACGCATTGCCATCAACTTCCGTAGGCGACTCGGCAACGCCGGCCGACGGCGAGGGAGGCTCTTCTGCCGGGAGGTTGTGCACCTCGGTGGTTTCCACGAACGAGACATCCAGCTCCGGCAAGGCCGGAACGCTGGCCAATTCGTCTCCCTCCCCGGACGGAGCGTACGTCACAGCCCACGAAGAAGACGGCTCGGGACCGACCCCACCACCCAGCACGCCAGACGGCAAGCTGTCGATATCGATACGCTGCTGAGCCAAAACCGGCTCGGTAGCCACATCCATGAGAGGGGTCGGATCCACCTCGACATTTTCAGCCCAGGACGCGAACCGATCCACCACCGGCTCGGCGGCGGCAACGTCCGGTTCAACTTGCCCGTCACCAGACACGCCATCTGGCACCCTGCCCTGGTCTTGATCTGCCGTTGGCACGATGGCGACAGCGGCTTCCGGGACGTCGTCTGTCGGCCACGGAATCGAAACCGGGCGCGCCAAACCGACCGAATCCGGCACGGAGGCCACGGTAGCGCTCTCGGATTGCACGTCCGGAGCTGCCACCGGCTCCGACCATTCCATGGTCAGCTCGGGGATATCCAACGCACTGTCCGGTAATGGTGCAGGCTCGGCCGACGTCGTCGCCGGTGTCAGCACAAAATCAAAGACGCCCGCACCCAGATCGCCCGCCGGGGCTGCTTCATTCTCCGGCGGCACCGGCACAGCCTTCTGCAACTCGGGCAGGACCTCGCCCAGCGCCAGCTCGTCCAAGGCAGCCACGTCGAGATCCAGCGACGGCAGGTTCGAAAAATCCACTACCGGCTCGTTACTCGCGGGCATCGGCCCCACATCCAGCACATCGTCGAGGGGTAACTCAGGAATCTCCAGCTCGATGGCGGCGGCATCCGGCATGGCCGTCGCCATCGCATCCAGTTCGCCGGAGAAGTCGAAGTCTGGCAGCTCGAAGGGAGGCTCTTCCGCCAGGACGGGCGGCGCAGCTTCTTCGACTACGTCGGTCAACACCGGGAGTTCCAGACCAGCGGGAAGCGATGCGTTTTGCGAGGGATTCATCTCAGAGGTGACTCATATCGTGATGTTCGATCTCGTAGGCTGCCGCGCGGTAGAACCGAAAGCGCTCGCGCGCTGTCGCCAACGACGCCTCGTCGCAACCGACAATTTCCAGAATACGGGCAAAGTGCTCGGGATGTGCTGGCAACTCCGGTCCCAGATTCAACAGAACCGGGTGCTCCAACTCGGCTGGCAAGCGCGTCGTGAGCCAGATCGGCGTTTCCGGAGCTTCGCCAGCCTCCAGCTCACAATGCGGCACGAACTGGATATCCGCGATGCTCCACAAGCGGGCACTGAAGCCGGCCAATTGCCCTTCGTCGGCCAACCACACCAGCAAACGCTCGCCCTTGCGGAATACCGTTTGGGCAAGCCGGCAAGCAAAAGCCTGGGGGTCGGCGACGTTGGTGTAAAAGTCAATCCGCGGCATCGTCAACCAAATCGTGAGATTCACGCCGTGGCCGGCCGCGACGCACCACGTTACCGACGGCGATATCGGCTCGGTCCTGCAGGAACTGAACCAACAGCGGCACGGGACGGCCGGTAGCCCCCTTGTCCTTGCCGCTCTTCCATGCGGTTCCGGCAATATCCATGTGGGCCCAATCGAAGGACTTGGCAAAACGAGACAGGAAACATGCCGCGGTAATGCTGCCGGCCGGGCGCCCACCGGTATTGACCATGTCGGCGAACGGGCTCTTGATCGCCTCCTGATACTCGTCCCACAGCGGCAAGTGCCAGGCACGATCGCCGACTTCTTCGCCCGCCGCCAGCAATTCGCGCGCCAGGGAATCCTGGTTGCTGTAGAGGCCACTGGCGACGTTGCCCAAGGCGATGATGCAGGCGCCGGTCAGCGTGGCGACGTCGATGACCAGTGCCGGATTGAAGCGTTCGGCAAAAGTCAGGGCATCGCACAGGATCAGTCGGCCTTCGGCGTCGGTATTGAGAATTTCGACGGTCTGACCGGACATGGTCGTCACGATGTCACCCGGTTTGTTGGCCTTGCCCGACGGCATGTTTTCGCAGGTGGGAACGATGGCGATCAGGTTCAGCGGCAGCTGCATTTCGACAGCGGAGCGGAATGCGCCCAGCACGGTCGCCGCGCCGCACATGTCGTACTTCATCTCGTCCATGCCTTCGCTTTGCTTGAGCGAAATGCCGCCGGAATCGAATGTAATGCCCTTGCCGACCAGCACAATCGGCTTATCGTCCGTCTTGCCGCCCTGGTAGGACAGTACGATCAGACGAGCCTCTTCTTCGCTGCCCTTGGCCACCGACAGGAAGGAGGTCAGGCCTAGCGCCTCGATGGCGTCGGGAGCGTAGATATCGGCCTTGACCGAGAACTGGCGGGCCATGTCCTCCGCCTGCCGGGCGAGATAATCCGGCGTGCATACGTTACCCGGCAGGTTGCCCAGGTCCTTGGCGAAATTCATCCCGTTGCCGATGGCCAGGCCGCGCTGCAGGCCTTTTTCGCCGTCGGCCAGGTCGCTGCGACGCGGCACCGCGAGGGTGAGCTTGCGCGGCTCGCGCGGACCGTCTTCGGACTTGGTCTTGAAGCGGTCGAAACGATACAGGGTGTCGAGCGTTACCACGGTCGCCTGCTCGATCATCCACTCCGCATCATGCTTCTTGACCGCCAGTTCGGTCAGATAGCTCACAGCCTCATTGGCCGACGTCTGCGTCAGGGCCCGAACCGAGCTGCGGATCGCCTCGCGATACTCCTTGGCGCGGAAATCACGCTCCTTGCCCAAGCCGACCAGCATCACCCGGTCGCACAGTGTGTGCGGCACCGCATGCAGGATGAGGGTGGAGCCCAACTTCCCCTCCATGTCTCCGCGGCGGATCACATCGCTGATGAAACCGTTGGAAATGCGATCGAGCAGGTCCGCAGCGAAGGTCAGCTTGCGCGACTCGAACACGCCGACGATAACGCAGGCGACGCGCTGTTTTTCCGGGCTACCGCTTTTTATGTTAAATTCCATCGTGAACTCTCATGGATTATGTGCGTCAATTATGCCTGTTCCAACCGTGTGTCAGCCGGTTACGCCCAAGAATAGAGGCATTGACCGCAAACAGATAGTCTCCCACTCCAGAATTTGCCAAACAGGCACCTCTGAAAATTCATTCAAATTATCTCTACGCTTAACATAAAAAGTCAAAAAGGCCCTGCTCAATGGTTTTTCAAAAAAGCCTGACCCGTGAATTGACTTTTACTGCGGTCAGCGTGTTCGTGGTCCTGTTGGCCATTCTGGTCACTACCCAGACCATCAATCTGCTCGGCCGTGCCGCCGAGGGGCGCATCGCCAATGAGGCGGTAGCGGCCCTGATCGGTTTCTGGACACTCGGCTTGTTTCCCCTGCTGTTGATTCTCACCGTATTCATCAGCGTCCTGGTGGTGTTGACCCGACTCTGGCGGGATCATGAAATGGCCGTCTGGCTGGCCTCGGGTGTGTCGCTCAAGGACTGGGTCAAGCCGGTGCTGCGTTTTGCCGTCCCCTTGGCCATTCTGGTCGGCATCTCATCGCTACTGATCGGACCCTGGGCTGAGCAGCGCAGCCACGAATACGCCGAAATCCTCAAACAGCACGAGGATGTTTCGGCCATATCCCCCGGCATTTTCAAGGAATCCCACTCCTCCCGTCGCGTCTATTTCGTCGAGAATTTCTCCGGAAAGAACGGCTCGGCTGCCAACATCTTCATGCAGGACATGAGCAAGGGTAAGGTGGCCAGTATTTTCGCCAAATCCGGCCGAATCGTGACCAACGAGCAGGGCGAGCGGCTTCTGCTGCTGGAAAACGGCCGGCGCTATGTCGGCAATCCGGGAGAGGCGGACTATGAAGTTGCCGAATTTGCCCGCTACAGCGTGGTCATCAATGACCAACCCCAGTTTATTCCCTCAGGCAACTCGCGCCAGACCATGACCTCCGCCGCGCTGGCCCTGAGCGACAAGGCCGGCGACAAGGCCGAACTCGGCTGGCGGGTGTCCATGCCCATCAGCACGGTCGTCCTGGCGCTACTCGCCATTCCCTTGTCTTATTTCAATCCGCGCAGCGGCCACACCTACAACCTTCTGCTGGCCCTGCTGGCTTACTTCGTTTACCAAAATGCCCTAACCCTATGCCGTAACTGGGTGCTGCAAGATCGCCTGAGCGCCTATGCGATGCTGGCTCCCCATATGCTGATGTTGCTGGTAGCACTCGGCATGCTGGCGTACCGCAACCGCCCGGCCAGTTCACCGGGTCGCTTCCTGGGCCAGCTCATCCGGAAATCCTGATCCATGAAACTGATTTACCGCTACATCACCACCCAGCTGACCGTGGCCACGCTGTATGCGCTAGCAGCCCTGCTCGCACTGTACGCTTTCTTCGACATCATCAAAGAAGTCCCCGACTTGGGACACGGCAGCTACGGCGTGCCGCAGATGCTGCTCTACATTGCGCTCCTGATGCCGGGTCACGCCTACGAACTGATGCCCCTCGTGGTTCTGATCGGCGGCATGGTCGCCATGACCCAGCTCGCCACCAGCAGCGAATACACCATCATCCGCACCAGTGGCGTCACCCTCGCCCAGGTCGCGGGCGTGCTGTTGCGTTTCGGCATCGGCTTTGCCGTGATCACCGGCCTGCTGGGCGAATTCGGCGCCCCGTTCTCTGAAAAGCAGGCGGAGCGCATGAAACTATCGGCGACCAAGTCGATGGTCACCCAGGAGTTCCACTCGGGCATCTGGGTCAAGGATGACCAGAATTTCATCAACGTGGGCGAAATGCTGCCGGACAACACCCTGCTCGGGGTTCGTATCTACACCTACGACAAGGACTACCGCTTAGTGCAAACCCGCTTTGCCGAGCGCGGCACCTATCAGCGGCCACAGCACGTGTGGCGACTCGAAAAGGTCAAGGAAACCACGCTGGGCGACAAGGCGACAACAACACGCCAACTCAACACCCTGGATTGGCATTCGGTGATCGAACCGTCGATCCTCGACGTGCTGCTGGTAGTCCCCGAGCAGATGTCGGCCATGGACCTGACGACCTACATCGAACACTTGCGCAGCAATGAGCAGAAAACCCAACGCTACGAAATTGCCTTGTGGAGCAAATTTTTCTATCCGCTGGCCTGCATCTCCATGGCCCTGGTGGCTCTCGCCTTCACGCCGCGCCAACGCCGTCATGCCCAACTGGGGATAAGGCTGTTCGTCGGCATCTGCCTGGGGGTCGCCTTCCACTTCGTCAACCGGCTGTTTGCGCACCTGGGCCTGCTCTACGACTGGAATGCCATGTTTGCGGCCACGCTCCCCACCCTGTTGTTCCTGCTGGCGGGCATTACCATCACCGTGCGACAAGAAAGGCGCTGACATGACCGATCCGATGCTCGAACGCTGCAAGGCCTGGCGCCGGACACTCAACGACGGTCGTCAGCGGCTGGCTGAGGCCTACTTGAAGAAGCGTGATCCGGAGCGCTTCCTCAAGCAATACAGCCAGGTCGTCGATGGCATCCTGCAGGACATGTGGGGAGCACTGGAGCTCGGCCAGCAGGCGGCGCTGGTCGCGGTCGGCGGCTACGGGCGCGGGCAATTGTTCCCGCACTCCGACATCGACCTGCTGTTCCTGCTGCCATCGGCCACCGAAACCGAGCTGAACGATGCGATCACCCGCCTGATCGGCCTGATGTGGGATAGCGGACTGGAGGTCGGCCACAGCGTGCGCACCCTCGCGGAGTGCCTGGAAGAAGCCGCCAACGACATTACGATCGAGACCACGCTGCTGGAAAATCGTTTCCTTGCCGGAGACGCCCAGCTACACCAGGAAGTCTGTACCGCGCTCGCCCAGCAGCGCGACCCATTGGCCTTTTTCGAAGGCAAGATTCTCGAACAGCAGCAGCGTCATAACCGCTACTTCGGTGTCACCAACAACCTCGAGCCGAACGTCAAGGAAAGCCTGGGCGGCTTGCGAGACCTGCAAACCATCCTGTGGATCAGCAAGGCCATCGATCTGGGCGACAACTGGGATGCGCTGGTGCGGCGCGGCATCCTGACCTTGGCCGAAGCCCGCCTGATCAAGCATAGCGAGAGCCAGCTGCAGAAACTGCGCATCGACCTGCACCTGCTGGCGCGCCGGCGCGAAGATCGTCTGATCTTCGACCTGCAACAGCAAATGGGCCTGGCTTGGGGGCTCAAGGACACCCCGGCCAAGCGCGCCAGTGAACAGGTAATGCAGTTGTATTACCGTGCCGCCAAGACGGTCGGCCAGCTGAACGGCATTCTGCTCCCCAACCTGCGGGCACGGATTTATTCGCAGGTGCCGCGCGTCACGCAGAATCTCAACGCCCGCTTCTATAGCGTCAACGGCATGCTGGGGATTCGTCGCCCGGACGTGTTTGAGAAAGAGCCGTCGGCGATTCTGGAAGCCTTCCTGATCCTGCAGAGAAACCCGGAATTGACCGGCTTTGCGCCGCGCATGCTGCGCGCCCTATGGCACGCGCGCAGCCGCATCAACGAGAAATTCCGCCGCGACCCGACCAATCGGGCGCTATTCATGCAGATTCTGCGCGAACCCGGTCTGACCCGAACGCTGCGACGCATGAATCTGTACGGCGTACTGGGCAAGTACCTGGCCAACTTCGGCCGCATCGTCGGTCAGATGCAACACGATCTGTTCCACGTTTACACTGTGGACGAACACATTTTGATGGTGGTGCGCAACCTGCGCCGCTTCGCCATCAGTGCTTTCAGCCACGAATACCCACTGCTCTCTAGGCTGATGAACGATTTTGTCCGGCCGGAAGCGCTGTACGCGGCCGGGCTGTTCCACGACATCGCCAAGGGCCGGGGCGGCGACCACTCGGTGCTCGGTAAGGACGACGCGCGCCAGTTCTGCGAAAGCCACGGCCTGTCGGCCGAAGATACCGAGCTGGTGGTGTGGCTGGTCGGCGAACACCTGACGATGTCGAGCGTCGCCCAAAAGCAGGACATCTACGACCCGGATACCGTGCTGCGCTTTGCCGACATGGTGCAAACCCCGCGCCGCCTCGCGGCACTGTACATGCTCACCGTGGCCGACATTCGCGGCACCAGTCCCAAGGTGTGGAACGCCTGGAAAGCCAAGCTGCTGGAAGACCTCTATCACGCCACCCTCAAGGTGCTGATGAGCGGCGGCGCACTGGACGTGGCCTCCGAGCTGAATGACCGCAAGCAGGAGGCCCTCACCCAATTACGCCTGTTCGCAGTACCCGACGACGCCATTCAGCGTTTCTGGGATGAGCTGGACACGGTCTATTTCCTGCGCCACGAAGCACGCGAGATCGCCTGGCACACCCGGGTGCTGAACCGTTTCACCCACGTCACCGAACCGATGGTCAAGACGCGACTGTCGGACGACCGCGAAGGCATCCAGGTTCTGGTCTATACCCCGGACCAGCCGGAGCTGTTCGCCCGCATCTGCGCCTTCTTCGGTCGCAGCAATTACAGCATTGCCGACGCCAAGATTCATACCACGCGGCACGGCTACGCGCTCGACACGTTCCACGTCTTTATCCCGGAGCACCATGATGGCGACTACCGGGATATGATCAACTTCATCGAATTCGAACTGGCGGACTGCCTGAAAAAAGCGGCACCGATCGCTCTGCCTCCCGCGGGCCGTATCAGCCGCCATCTCAAGCACTTCCCGGTCAGCCCCCAGGTCATGATCCGCCCCGACGACCGCGACAACTTCTTCGTGCTGACGATCGTTGCGGGCGACCGGCCCGGCCTTCTGGCGCGGATCGCCAAGGTGCTGACCGGCTACCGGCTCAACGTCCACTCGGCCAAGATCATGACGCTGGGCAGCCGCGTCGAGGACTCCTTCCTGGTCACCGGCTCGGCGTTGAAAGACGGCAAGAGCGTGCTGGCGCTGGAGGGAGAACTGCTCGAAACGCTGCGCCTGTAACGAAGGAGAAAAGCATGCTGTTCCTGGAAGACCTGACCCCCGGCCGACGCTTCGAGACCAGTAGCCATACCCTCACCGAGGAAGAGTTGCTAGCCTTCGCGCACCAGTTCGACCCGCAGTTTTTCCATACCGACCACGAAGCGGCCAAGAACAGCGTGTTCGATGGCCTTGCCGCCAGCGGCTGGCACACCAGCAGCCTCAGCATGCGTCTGGTCGCCCTGTCCGATCTGGGCACGGTGGCGAACGGGTTGGTCGGCATGGATATCATTTCGATGCGCTGGCCACGCCCCACCCGCGCCGGGGACACTCTCACCGTGTGTGTCGAGGTGCTGGAAAATCGCCGCTCCAACAGCCAGCCCGGCTTCGGCATCGTCACCGTACGCTGGACCACCACCAATCAGCGGCAGGAAATCGCCATGCAGCTGGAAAACCGCATCTGGGTCCAGGCGCGCGGTGAAGCGGACTGAGCCGATAGAGCCGGCCCGCCCGACATGATCGTTTGAGGGTTAAGCAGGGCGTGCCACAACAGCAGCGGCATACCCCGAACAGAAAAAAGCAGACTCTGGGCACCAGCACGGCTGCCCCACTGAGCAGGTCTTCAGCGGGTATTCCACTTGTGGAAATCGGCTGTCAGCTTGGAGAGGTCGCCGGCCGTTTCGGCCAGATGGTTCGAGCTCTGCTCGATGGCACGCGTGGTATGCAGATTCTGCTCGGCGATGGCGTTGAGCTGCTCCAGCGAGGCCGCCACCTCGTGCACCGACTGCGAGTTCTCCTCCATGCCCATGGCGAGATCGTTGGCTTGACGCCGCGCCTGCTCGGCCACCTGCATCAGGCTCTCGAGGTTGGCCGAAGATTGGCGGATATGCCCGCTGACCTCTTCCACCTCTTCGACAGTCGCATCCATGCTGGAGACGGCCTGGCGCGTGATCTCACCGATTTGCTGGACCACTTCGGTAATCGAACCGGTTGCCGAACTGGTCCGTTCCGCAAGTTTGCGCACTTCATCCGCCACCACAGAAAAGCCGCGTCCCGCTTCGCCGGCGCGCGCCGCCTCGATAGCTGCGTTGAGTGCCAGCAGGTTGGTCTGCTCGGCGATCTCGTGGATCATGTCGGTCATGGTGCGGATACGCTGCATCGAGTGATCCATTTCGGAGATCGCTGCGCGTGAGGTTCCAACCACCGACACCGTGCGCTCGGCAGCCCGCGTTGCCGCCTGCATCGTGTCCTTGCCGGCTTCGGCAACCGATTTCGTCGATTCGGCGCCGTTCAGATTCTGCTCCGCCAGTTCCGCCGCATCTTTGATCGCCGCGCTCATGGTTTCCATATTGCGACTGATCTGCATCAGGCCTTCGCCCTGCTGCACCGAGCGCGCCGCCAGCGAATGCATCTCGTCGCGCAACTGGTCAGCCTGGCCGGAGGTCCGCGAACCCGCACCGATCACATCCGCCACCACGGCGCGATAATGGATGCGCAACGACTCCAGACCGCCGATCACCTCGCCCAGCAGCCCGCCATCACGGACCTGGAGGTTGCGGCCGAGCCGCCCCTCCGCGAGTTCACCGAATCCCTGCCGCAACAGGCCCAACACCTTGTTGACTCGCCACCATCCCCAAGCCCCGCCACTCACCGCCAGCACAGCGCCGGCCGTGGCAAGCGCTGCCCCGCCCGCTCCTGGCGGCACTAGACTGCCGGCCAACAACAACACGACCCCGCTCCCCGCCAGCAAAGGGGCCCAGCGCAGCACGTCGATGCAACGCCGCAAGGCCTTGAGGGTGGACGGCACCACCGCCTGCTTGTTGCGGACAGCCTGGTACAACGCCGTGGCCGCCGCAATTTCCTCGCGCCGAGGCGCCGATCGCACCGACATGTAACCGGTAATCTTGCCATGCTCGGTAATCGGCGTGACATACGCCTCCACCCAGTAAAAATCTCCATTCTTGCAGCGATTCTTGACCAAACCCCGCCACGGCCGCCCCGTCTTGATAGTCTCCCACAGGTCGGCAAAGGCCTCGGGCGGCATATCCGGATGGCGCACGATGTTGTGATTGCGGCCGACCAATTCCGCTTCGCTGAAGCCACTGATATCGACAAAGGCACGGTTCACATAGGTGATGCTGCCCTTGGCATCAGTCTTGCTGACGATAGGGTTGAATGGGTCGACCAGATGTTCCTGATCGGTAACCGGCAGGTTGATTTTCACGAAACGATCTCAGAAATAACGATATTTTATAATTATTATTTATAATAAATAATTGCCGGGAACAAAGCAAAGCAATCGTCGCTCACTTTGCCTTGAGCGACATCAAGCCGATCAAAACCGGCGCGAGACGACCGGGTGGTCCATGGTGGGGATCGGCGGAAGAATGGGGCAGGCGGTTGACCGGGAAACCACCCATGGTGGTCGCTAGCGCTAACCGGGTTCAGGTCACGTCGTTGAATCTGGCCAAGGAGAGGCAAAAAGCGTGGAAAGCGGGGTTCTGCGGGCAAATCGCGTATCCCGGCCACCACGGCAGGGCTCGCATCCCCGCTCTATTCTACTTATCGCACCAGCCCTCCCCGGCCGGGGGACGCAACCACTCGACAATGGTCTGCCACGCGGCACGATCCCTGGCCACCTTGCTGGCAGGCAGATCGAACAAGGTCAGGCCTTGCGCCGCGGCCTGCACATACAACTGGGTATCCCGCAGCCAGCTCAGCACTGCCACGTCGTGTTGCAGCAGAAAAGACTCCAGTTCACGCGCCGAGCGGGTGCGCGGGTCGACACGCATGCCGACCACGGCCATGAATACCTTGTTTTTCCTGATCGCCTTTTCTTCCAACAGCCGATGGAAGAATTCCTCACTCGCCCACATGTCGAACGGGGAAGGCTGAATCGGGATCAGGATACGGTCGACTCGGGAGATCAGGCTGTTGAGTCGCTTGCCATGCAGCCCGGCAGGACTATCCAGCACCACGACGCTGGTGCCCTTCGGCGGCTTTGCCGGCTCGCCGGGCTCGACCTGCCAGCCGTGAATGCTCGGCAGTGCCGGCGGGCGTTGTGCCAGCCAGCGAAGGGAAGACTGCTGCCGATCGACATCGCCGAGCATGACCTTGTCACCGCTGTTGGCAAAATATCCGGCCAGATTTGTCGCCAGGGTCGATTTGCCACTCCCACCCTTGGGGTTGGCAACCAGCACCGAAAGCACCATGCTCGTCTCCATTGCATCACGGCGCGATGACTCTACCAAAGCCATCGACCTTGCCTGTTTTAGGAAATTCTGTTCAGCTTGCCGCTGGATACAGGGAAACAACCATGATACGCAGCTTTGACGCCGTCTTGTTCGATATGGACGGCTTGATGATAGATACCGAATCGGTGAGTGCTTCGAGCTGGCGCCTGGCGGGCGAATCGCTCGACATCCAGATCCCCGAGGAACTGATTCACAGCATGGTCGGCCTGTCGGTCAGCCGGAGCCTGGAACGGGTCATCGAGCACTACGGCGACCGCACCCTCGGCCAAGCCTTGAGCGAAGCCTGCCGTCATCACTACCGGCGCCAGCTCGCCGAGGATGATATTCCCCTCAAGAGTGGTATCGAGGCGGTGCTGGATTGGCTGAGCGAACAGGACATTCCGCGCGCCGTGGCGACGTCGACACAGCGGCTGATGTGCGACCTCAAACTGCAACGCACCGGTTTGGCGCGTTATTTCGACATCAGCGTTGCCGGTGACGAGGTCCCGCATACCAAACCGGCCCCCGATGTTTACCTGGCCGCCGCCGCCAGGCTCGACATCGCACCTGAGCGCTGCATTGTGCTTGAGGACTCTCCGTACGGGCTCCTGGCGGGACACACCGCAGGCATGCGTGTCATCCTGGTGCCAGACCTGATCAAGCCGAGCCCGGAAGACAACGCCAAGGCCCTCGCCACGTGCGACACCCTGCACGACGCCCTGAACCTCCTCAAGTCACTGTGACATCGACAGGTTGGCCGAACACCTCGGCTAACCTATCCCCGGGCCTTTCCGTCAGTTGGCGCCTTGGCCTGGTCTTCAAGAACCGTCAACGCCCCGTACAGATAATCGGTCAGCTGGGCCAGCAACTGCCCGCCCTGCTCCGCCGGCGCTTCCAGAGTCAGCTGCACCCGATCGCCGTAAGCGGCCTCCAGTACGACCACCCCATGATCCGAACAAAAGCGCCGCAATCGCGACTCCTCGGCAAAGCCGGTACTGACCCTGTAGCGAGCCAGCTTGACGGTCGGCAGTAGCTGGGCCTGCTGCAACGCGGTACTCACTGCCTGGGCATAGGCTCGCACCAAGCCGCCTGCTCCCAGTTTGATCCCCCCGAAATAGCGCACCACTACCGCCAGCACGTTGCCCACGTCCTTGTGCGTCAGCACCGCATACATCGGCTTGGCCGCCGTGCCGGAAGGCTCACCATCGTCGTCGAGTCCCGAATCCCCTTCCGTCAGCAGGACCGAGCAGTAATGCCGGGCATCCTTCCAGCGCTGACGCACCTCGGCCAAGCGGTCCATGGCCTCGGCCCGGCTGGTCACCGGATAGAGTACGGCGATAAAGCGGCTTTTCTTGATCTCGATCTCGGCCGTTACCGGTGCCGCCAGTTGCAACATTGCTGCCTTCCCTCAAACTGAAGCCATGAATAAATCACACTGTGCCTACCTGGATCGATTCGCGGGCGCGCGGCAGCACACCCTGCTACCCGAGTTTTGTTAGCACACGCAAAGCCCCCATCTTACCCGAAGCCCCACCTAGACTGAGATGAAGCAAAGCAATTGCCGATGAGCCCGGCCAGGCCAACACGTCTCTCATGCTTGTCACCAACCCAGCCGGGACGGACAATAACCCATTCATCATGGCCGGAAAGGTAACAATGCCGATCACCCCTACCCTATGGTTCGCCTGCGCCGTGGTTGCCCTAATCGCCGAGTTCGTCACCGGCACCTTCTACCTTTTGGTGGTAGCGCTAGCCCTGGCCGGGGGTGGGCTGGCGGCACTAAGCGGCTTTGGAACCGCCGCCGAGCTGACCGCTGCCAGCCTGACCGGCGTGATCGGACTGTGGCTCGTCACCCGCTGGAAACAGCGCCACGCCAACCCGCGCCAGCCTCGCCGCGAACCTGACTTCGGCCAACCCGTACGCATCGTCAGCATTGGCGGCAATGGTCAAGCCCGCGTTCATTACCGTGGCACCGAATGGGATGCCGAACTGCTCGACCCCACCCTCTCTCGCGGCCAGACCGGTTACATCACCGGCAGCGATGGCGGCCGGCTCAAGATTTCCTCAACACCACCAGGACAACACTAATGGAACTGGCGCTCATCCTCTTTCTGGCCGTAGTGATCTTCGTCCTCAAGTCGATCAAAGTCGTACCGCAACAGCATGCCTACGTGATCGAGCGGCTCGGACGCTACCACGGCACGCTGCAGCCCGGACTCAGCATCGTCGTACCTTTCGTCGATCGCGTCGCCTACAAGCACATCCTCAAGGAGATTCCGCTCGACGTTCCCAGCCAGATTTGTATCACGCGCGACAACACCCAGCTCAAGGTCGACGGTATCCTGTACTTCCAGGTCACCGACCCGCAGCGCGCCTCCTATGGCTCCAGCGACTACATACTGGCCATCACCCAACTGGCCCAGACCACGCTGCGTTCGGTTATCGGCAAGATGGAACTCGACAAGACTTTCGAGGAGCGTGACGAGATCAATCGCGCGGTCGTGGCGGCACTTGACGAAGCCGCCTTCTCCTGGGGGGTCAAGGTGCTGCGCTATGAGATCAAGGACCTGGTGCCTCCGCAGGACATCCTGCACGCCATGCAGGCACAGATCACGGCCGAGAGGGAAAAGCGCGCCCTGATCGCCTCGTCGGAAGGCCGCAAGATGGAACAGATCAACATCGCCTCCGGCACGCGCGAAGCGGCCATCCAGCAGTCGCAGGGCGAAATGCAGGCCACCATCAACCAGTCGGAAGGGGCAAAGCAGGCTGCCATCAACAAGGCCCTTGGCGAAGCGGAAGCCCTGCGCCTGGTTGCCACCGCCACGGCCGAAGCCATCCAGCGCGTGGCCGGGGCGATCAAGACCGAGGGCGGCATCGAAGCGGTAAATCTCAGGGTGGCCGAACAATATGTCGACGCGTTCGGCAAGCTCGCCAAAGAGAACAATACCCTGATCCTGCCCGGCAACGTCGCCGATATCGGCGGCCTGGTTGCCAGCGCCATGAGCATCGTCAAGCAGGTTCAACGTTAAGACAGCCTACGGCCGCAGCTTGTATTGCGGCCGGCCTGCCCCCATAATCGTTTGCATGAAATTCCTGTCCGACCTCTTTCCCGTCCTGCTGTTCTTCGGTGCCTACTGGTTCAGCAGAGACATGTTTATCGCCACCGCTGTCGCCATTGCCGCCACCACATTGCAAGTGGCCAGTGCTTGGCTGCGCCACCGCAAGGTCGAAACCATGCAATGGGTCAGCCTCGGGCTGATCGTGGTGCTGGGCGGTGCCACCTTGCTGCTGCATGACAAGCATTTCATCATGTGGAAGCCGACCGTACTGTACTGGATCATGGGCGCTGGGCTGCTGATCGGGGAACTTGCCGGCAAGAACGGCATCAGAGCCTTGGTTGGACAGCAAATGGAACTCCCCGCTGCCGTATGGCGCAAGCTCAATTACGCATGGGTGGCGTTCTTTGCCCTGATGGGTGCGCTTAACCTGTTCGTTGCCTACCGCTTCAGTGAAGACATCTGGGTCAATTTCAAGCTGTTTGGTGGACTGGGCCTGATGTTCGCCTTCGTCATCGCCCAAAGCCTGTTTCTCTCCAAGTATCTAGAGGAAAAAAAGTAATGCTGTACGCCATTATCGGCCAGGACCAGCCAGGCTCTCTGGAAAACCGTCTGGCCGCCCGCCCGGCTCACCTGGCGCGCTTGCAGGCTTTGCAAGAGCAGGGCCGCTTGCTCGTCGCCGGGCCGTTTCCGGTCATTGACTCGCCTGATCCGGGTCCAGCCGGATTCAGCGGCAGCCTGATCGTGGCCGAATTCGCTTCACTCGACGAGGCGCGCGACTGGGCCGATGCCGACCCCTACGTCGCTGCCGGCGTTTACGTGCAGGTCGAGATCAAACCGTTCCGCAAGGTTTTCCCGGCATGAGCGACATCCTGCAACGGATGCAAGAACGCCTGTCGTCCAGCCTGCAACCCGAACACCTCGACATCGAGGACGATAGCGCCGCCCATGCCGGCCACGCCGGCGCCCGATCGGGTGGTGGACACTATAACCTGACCATTGTCAGCCCCTGCTTCGCGGGTCTGAGTCGTGTCAAGCGCCACCAAATGGTATACGAGGCGCTGGGCGATCTCATGAAAACCGGCATCCATGCCCTGGCCATCAAGGCTTTCGCCCCGAACGAAATCTGATATCACCAATAAGGATTCCCTCATGCGACATTCCCGTCTCGCCGCTCTGCTGTTCGTTGCCGCCATCGGCATCCCCGGCCTCGCTGCTGCGCAAGCCGTTGCCACCGTCAACGGTGTCGCCATCGACAAAAAAGACGTCGACGAAGCCGTCACCATGCTGAGTAAGAATAGCAATGGCAAAGTCCAGGACAGCCCGGCACTGCGCGAGCAGATCAAGGAAAACCTGATCAACAAGCAGCTGATCCTGCAGGAAGCCACGCGCCGTGGCCTGGAAAAACAGCCGGATTTCGTCGAGCGCCTGCAGAACGTTCGAGAAGAGATGCTGCGCGATGCGCTGTTTGCCGAGATCGTGAAACAGAGCCCGGTTACCGACGCCAAGATCAAGGCCCGCTATGACCAGCTCGCCTCCCAGCAGGCCGGCAGCAAGGAAGTGCACGCCCGCCAGATCATGGTGGCCAGCGAGGCGGAAGCCTCTAAGGTGATCGCCGACCTGAAGAAGGGCAAGAAATTCGAAGACCTGGCCAAGACGCTTTCCAAAGACCCGGCCGCCAAACAATCTGGCGGCGATATGGGCTGGGGCAACCTGAGCCAGATGGAACCCAAGCTGGCTGAAGCGCTGAAAGGTCTGGGCAAGGGCCAGAGCAGCAGCCAGCCGTTCAAATCCGGGCTGGGCTGGCACGTATTCAAGATTGAAGACATCCGCGACGCCAAGTTGCCGCCGCTGAACGAAGTGAAAGCCCAGATCGCTCGCCAGATTCAGCAAGAAGACGTAGCCAAGGCCGTCGGTGAACTTCGCTCCAAGGCCAAAATCCAGTAAATCAAGAACGACAAAGGATACTATCTAACATGCGCAAAACTCTGCTGCTTAGCACCCTGACCGCCGCCGTGCTGTCGACCGCCGTCTTGGCGGCGCCTCCGGTCGTCAACGGGACCGCCATTTCCCAGTCCCGTATCGACGCTGTCGTCCGCATGATGGAAGCCCAAGGCCAGCAGTCGTCGCCGGACCTGCAGGCCGCGGCGCGTGACCAACTGATCACCGCCGAAATCCTGCGTCAGGCAGCGGTGAAGAAAGGTCTCGACAAGTCGCCCGAATACCGCGCCGAGCTGGAGAACATGCAGACCATGGCACTGGCCAGCCGTCTGATCAAGGACTTCCAGCGCAGCAACCCGGTGAGCGATGCACAGCTGCGCGCCGAATACGACAAGATCAAGTCGCAGTTCCCGGAGAAGAAGAGCTACCATGCTCGCCACATCCTGGTTCCGACCGAAGCGGAAGCCAAGGCCGTGATCGACGCGCTGCGCAAAGGCAAGGCGTTCGACCAGCTGGCCAAGGAAAAGTCGATCGATCCGGGCAGCAAGAACAACGGCGGTGATCTCGGCTGGAGCGAAGCCAGCAACTTTGTAGCTCCGTTCTCCGAAGCCATGACCAAGCTGGCCAAGGGCCAGGTCACCTCGGAACCGGTCAAGACCGAATTCGGCTGGCACGTGATCAAGCTTGACGACGTGCGCACCGAAGCGGCTCCGCCGGTGGAACAGATCCGCCCGCAGCTAGAACAGCGCATCATGTCCGGCCGCATCGAGAAGTTCATCAGTGATCTGAAGGCCAAGGCCAGTATCCAGTAATCGGAATGCTAGTCATCAAAAAACGGGGCGGATAACCGCCCCGTTTTTCATTGCCGCACCCGCACTCACTCGTCGTCGCACCACTTCGGGGTTCGCTTGCCCATGAAGGCGGCTACCCCCTCCAGCTGCTCTTCCCCCCCGACCAGCCGCAGCATGGCTTGCTTCTCCAAAGCCAGATGTTCCTCCATGTCATGGTATGCACTGCCCACGATCAGCTTGCGTACCTCCTGGATGGCTCGCGGAGCCTGGCGCGCGACTTTATTCGCCAGACTGACGGCAACAATCTTGGACAGGCCGGGGTCAACCACCTCTTCTACCAGGCCAATGGACAAGGCCTTGGCCGCCGTGAGAATCTCACCGCCAAGAATGATCCGCTTCGCCCAGGACACACCGACCTTGTCAGTCAACGCCTTGGTGCCACCAGCGCAAGGCAGCAGCCCTACCTTGGTCTCCGGGAGACCAAGCTGCGCGCCGACTTCTGCCACCATGTAATCGCAAGCCAAGGCGCACTCCAGCCCTCCCCCCAAGGCATAGCCATTGATCGCGGCCACAGTTACTCCATGGAAACCGCGGATCGCACCGAATGCCAGCGCAAAGGCATCGATGACCTCGGCAGCCAACTGCCGGTCTCCGCCGGCAAACTGATTAAGGTCGGCACCGGCCGAGAAGAAGGCATCGCCTTCTCCAGTTAGCACCACGGAACGGATCAAATCGTCTTGTTCGATTTCCTCCATCACCGCCCCCAATTCACGCAGACTCGCCAACGTCCACAGGTTGGCCGGAGGGTTGTTGATGGTCAGAATGGCCGATTGCCCGAGTTTCTCGACAGTCACACTATTCGCCATGATGCTCCTCACTACGCTCTCGTTTGTTATGGTTGTGAACGTTCATGGCGGCAGGCACCTCACAGCAGCCTCTCAGGGCAGCGCAGGGTGCGCCCAGCCATTGTTGACACAGATATTTACCAGTACAACAACTGTTTCTTACTTATTGATTTTTAGCTCTTTGCTTGGTGAATGCCAAAATAAAATCGGTGCCTTTTCAATTATTCCAAAGGCAAGAAAAGCGACATGCAGGTAGAGCCACTGCCTCTTTGGTAAAATCAGGCTTTCCGTGACGGTGCCGTCGATGATTGAAACCAGTTTTCTTGTTTTGTTCCTGGCCGGGCTCCTCGGCGGTGGGCACTGTATCGGCATGTGTGGCGGCATAGTCACGGCGCTGTCCCTGAATCTGCCAGAGCAACGACGCGGTTTCATCCTGCTCTCCTACAATATCGGGCGCATGGCCAGCTACGTACTGATTGGCGCCTTACTCGGCGGTCTGGCGCAGGCAGGGCTCTCCTTGCTGCAAGTACGCCCGCTGCAGATTGGCCTCTACCTGCTGGCCAACGTGATGATCATCGGCATGGGGTTATACCTGGCAGGGTTATCGCCCGCCATCACCCGCATCGAAACAATCGGGAAGCCCGTGTGGCGGCGCTTGCAGCCGCTGTTGGCTCCCCTGCTGCCGATACGCCATCCAGGTCAGGCGCTGCTGGCAGGCGCGCTGTGGGGATGGTTGCCGTGCGGATTGGTCTATAGTGCCAGCCTCACCGCCCTGGCCTCGGGGTCGGCCGCTCGTGGCGCGCTGGTCATGCTGGCGTTTGCTCTGGGAACGCTGCCCAATCTGCTCGCCATGGGTTTGTTCGCCAACACCTTGAAACGCTGGCTGCAAAAACGGCCAGTGCGGCTGATTGCCGGACTGGCCGTGGTGGGAATGGGTGTGTATCAATTACTCAGCCATCTGCTGCCGCAACACCCCCACTTTTGATCAACGGAACGATTTGAGAATGGTATCCACGTTGTAACGGAACAGCGCCAGGTAGCTATTGGCCGGGCCGTTGGGCGCCGACAGGGCATCGGCGTACAGTGCCGCGCCAGCCTTCACATTGGCCTCCCTTGCCAGTTGCTCGAGCAGGCGCTTGTCGCTCATGTTCTCAAAGAAGATGGCCTTGACCTTTTCCTTTTTTACCTGTCGTACCAGCATCGCCACAGCCTTGGCTGACGCCTCGGTATCGGTGCTCACCCCCTGCGGTGACAGCAGCTGGATGCCATAGCGCTTACCCAGGTAAGCAAAAGCGTCGTGCGAGGTCAGTACCTTGCGCTGCACGGCCGGCACGGCGGCAAAGGCCTTGGCCGCCCATTGATCCATCTCGCTCACCCTGCGCCCGTAGTCGGCCGCACGCTGCCGGTAGACGGCTTGTCCCTCTGGATCCGCCTTGCTCAACCCTTCCGCAATGTTCTTGATGTAAGTCCGCACCCGCTCGGGGTCTTGCCAGGCGTGCGGGTCGACACCACCACGCTGGTGGCCGTGCTCTTCCACCCCATGCTCCTCCACCATCAACGGCTGGATACCCTTGCTGGCTTCGATCAGCGTTCCCTTGAACCCAGCGGAACGGGTAAGACGCCCCATCCACCCCTCGAAGCCCAGGCCGTTGACGACGAACACCTTGGCCGCGGCTAGGCGTTTCACGTCCGCCGGCGCCGGCTGGAACACGTGGGCATCCTGGTTAGGCCCGACCAGCGACACCACTTCGACGCGGTCGCCACCGATTTCACGGGTCATGTCCGCCACGATACTGAAACTGGCTACAACCGGCAGCTTGGCCCATGCCCACAAAGGCAGGCTCAAGAGGGCAACACCCAACAAGGTTTTCTTCATTTCTTTACCTTACGACTCGAAATGGCGGGCACGGATATAGCGGGGCAAGGCCCCACCCAGCGGCGCCACGAACAGGGACAGCAGATAGAACAGCCCGGCCAGCAGGATGATCGCCGGCCCGGATGGAAGTTCAAAATGATAGGACAGCAGCAGCCCGCCGATGCCGCAGACAAACGCCAACCCGACCGAGAAGGCCAGCATGCGGCCGATGCTCGGCACCCACAGCCGGGCCGTGATGGCAGGCAGCATCATCAAACCCACCGCCATCAGCGTGCCCAGCGCCTGGAAGCCGGCCACCAGATTCAGCACGACCAGCATCAGGAATGCCAGATGCCAGATACCGCCTTTGCCGCCGACCGCGCGCAGGAACACGGGGTCGAGGCTCTCCAGCACCAGCGGGCGATAGATGATCGCCAGCACCACCAGGCTGAACGACGCCACGCCGGACACCAGCAGCAAGGCGGCATCGTCCACCGCCAGCACCGAGCCGAACAGGATGTGGATCAGGTCGACGTTGCTGCCGTTGCGCGACACCAGCAACACCCCTACGGCCAGCGACAGCAGGTAGAAGGCAGCGAAGCTGGCGTCTTCCTTGACGGTGGTGAAACGGGTGGCGAGGCCGGCCAGCAACGCCACCAGCACCCCGGCGACAAAGCCACCCAGGCTCATCGCCGGCAAGCTCAATCCGGCCACCATGAAACCGACCGCCGCCCCGGGTAGCACGGCATGGCTCATCGCATCGCCCATCAGACTCATGCGGCGCATCACCAAGAACAGGCCGACCGGGCCGCTACCCAGCGCCAGCGCCAGGCAGCCCGCCAAGGCACGGCGCATGAAGGCGAATTCGACGAAGGGCGAGATGAGCAGGTCGTACAAGTGCGTCATTACACCGCCTCCTCGTCCACACGGCAAACCGGAGCACGTTCGTGCCAGTGCGCTGCCGTTTCCGCCGCCCGACGCAGGTTGAGGTCGGTCAGCACCAGTTCGGTCTTGCCCCAGGCCACGACTTCGCGCGCCAGCAGCAACGTGTACGGGAAGTAGGCCCGTACCTGTTCATAATCGTGCAGCACCGCGATCACCGTGCGTCCTTCATCGCGCCAGCGGCGCACCAGCTCGAGCAGATCATAAGTAGTCTTGGCATCGACGGCGTTGAACGGCTCGTCCAGCAGGATCAGCGGCGCATCCTGCAGCAGGATGCGGGCAAACAAGACGCGCTGGAACTGCCCTGTCGACAAGGCCGAGATCGGACGCTCGGCGAAGTCGACCAGCCCCACTGCCTGGAGCGCCTCCTGGATCTTTGCCCGCTGCTTTCGGCCAACCTTGCCGAACACCCCGGTCTGGTGCCACAGCCCCGTGGCCACCAGGTCGTGGACCGAAACCGGCAGGGTACGGTCTATCTCCGACTGTTGCGGCAGATAGGCAATGTCCTTGCGCTGAAACGGCCCCAGGTTGACATGACCGGAGTCCGGCTTCAGTGCCCCGATCATGGTCTTGAGCAGCGTGCTCTTGCCGGCGCCGTTGGGCCCGAAGATGGCGGTCGCCTCGGCTTCGGCAAACGATCCGCTGACGTGATGCACCGCCGGGTGACGCAGGTAGGAGACCGTCAGGTTCTCGACGCGAACACTCATTCTCCGCCCCCCATTGCCCAGCCGACGATACTCCACAACAGGGCCAGCAGGACCAGCACGCCGCCCAGCCGCTCGGCCACCGACATTCCCATCAGGCTGACGCCAAGCTGCGGAGTGGGTTCCTGATGATGGTGATGATGATCATTGTTCATGATGATGCCATTCACTGTTGTTCGATACAGGCGCGCAAGGCGGCCTCGATCTCTTCCGCATCCAACTCGGGGGCGATCAATTCGAAGCGGCTGTCACGACGCCAGGCAACCTGGCTCGCCCCCCACTGCCCTTCCGCCCAGTTGAGCCAGACCCACGAACCCAGCACCCGGAATACCCCCTTGGCACGCACCAGCCCCGGCACGCGTTGCGGCAGGGTGTCGAAGAAATCCGTCAACGCCTCGCCGTTGAAATCCGTATCCGGGGAGAAGAGCCAGCCCTGCGAGCGCCAGTCCATGGCGGTCTGGGACGGCACTGCCGGGCGATAACGCGATTTGGGCACCACCGCGAGGTCGAGCCAGGCCGGATCCAGCGCCCCCTGCCGTACCTCAGACACCAGCGATTTTGGCGGAAACAGACTGGCCGCTTGGCGCCGGAAGGCGTCCAGCATGTCGACGTCGGCCAGGTCGACCTTGTTGGCGATTAACACGTCGGCCAGCGATACCTGGTCGCGATAAAGCGGCTGGCGGAAGTAATCGGGATTGGTGAACTGGCGTGGGTCGACCACGGTCAGTACCGCCCCCAGCGTCAGCGCATCGCCCAGCGGCGGTTCGCGCAATTCGTCGATCACGCCCGCAGCATGGGCCAGCCCGCTGGCTTCGATCAGAAGCCGGTCAGGCCGCTCGCGGCGCAGCAGGTTGGCCACGGTGACCGTCATTTGCGGGCCGGCCACGCAGCACATGCAGCCACCGGCGATTTCAGCCACCGGCAGTTCGTCGCTGCTCAGAGCCGCGCCGTCGATACCGACCTCGCCAAATTCATTGACGATAACAGCCCAGCGCTCATGTGCCGGCCGGTTGGCGATCAGATGGCGCAAAGCCGTGGTTTTGCCCACCCCGAGAAACCCCGTGAACAGATTGACAATCGTTTTTTTCATGCGTGACATGCCTTGCATAACCCGGTGAGCAGCAAGTTCTGCTCACGACTTTCAAAACCCACCGCCTCGGTCACTTCCTTCAGCGCCCCCAAAAACTGGCTGGCATCGATTTCCTCGACCCGCCCGCATTGCTCGCACACCAGGATCAAACCATGGTGATTGCATTCGAAATGACTGCATACGACGAAGCCGTTCAAGGCATCCACCTTATGCAATAACCCCTGCTCGACCAGAAAGTCGAGTGCCCGGTAGACGGTTGGCGGCGCGGCCACACCGCGCTCGCGCTGCAGATCGGCCAACACCTGGTAAGCCTTGACCACGCCATCATATTCGAGCACCAGCTCGAGGATATGCCGGCGCAAGGCAGTGAGCTTGCAGCCTCGGTGCAGGCAATGCTGCTCGGCAGCGGCCAAATAGCTTTGCTTGTTCATCACGGGAAAGGTCAACGATTTTGGAGTGAAGTCATTATGTTATTATATAACACTTCCCTTCACAACTATTAACACTCTTGGCATGTATGATGGATTTCTCATGGTGTTAGACTGGCTTCACGCCAATCAACGACCGGAGAAGAACATATGAAGCGGATGCTATCGTGTCTGGCTGGCTGCCTCTTGGTAACCAGCGCGCTTGCCGCAGGCCTGATCACCCCCCGTTCCGACGCTTTCGCGCAGTGCCAGCAAGCGGCGCAGCGGACCGCGCAACCAGCGCCGGGCAAAAACAATCTGACGCGCGACGAACAGGCCAAACTGGCCGCTCATCTGGACATGCTCGCCGAGCAAACCCTGCAACTCGACACCCCTAGCCAGGCTGGTAAAGCCAGTCATTACACGGCACGTCGCTCGAAGCAGGCCGGCGAGCTGAGTTGAGGCCAACCGTCCGTCACCGCTCCCTCGCGTTTTACCCGAGCGCTTCAGCTTAACTTAAGCTGAAGCGCTCACTCTTATCGGCTTGTTCAACCCGAGTTCGACGCCAATGACACTCCCGAAAAACCTTGCCCCCGCCCTCGCCCTGTTAGTTCTGTCGCTCCCGGTCTTGGCCTCGTCCGGGGAAGAGCGCCAGCAGTCCTTCAAGAAAATCCTGCGAACGTTCGAGCCGATGGGGCTGGTGGCACGCGATCGCGCACCGTACCGCAAGGATGAATTCATCAAGCAGGCGGATACACTGAAGCAGATCGCCGCGACCCCCTTCACCTTGTTCACGCCGAACAGCATCGACGCGAAAAGCCGAGCCAAGCCCGAAATCTGGAGCCAGCCGGAAAAATTCAAGGCCGCACAGCAGAAGTTCCTGACGGCGGTGAACGACCTCGATGCCGCGGCCAAAACGGGCGACATCGCCAACATCAAGCGCAGTTATGGCGTGGTGGCACAAAGCTGCAAATCCTGTCACGACAGTTTCCGCGGCCCGGAAAAGTGAGCTGCACGACAGTCATAAAAAAAGCTGGCATAGGCCAGCTTTTTTTATGACTGTGTATCTGGAGGCTAATGCAATAGCGCGTAGAACACCCCCGCCGAACCGCCCAGCGCGAGCAGTGCCAAGCCCGCCGGAGCAAAATGCAGCGAGCGGACCTGCCCATCGATCGCCTTGTAACCGGTAATCATCGGCAGCACCAGGTTTTTGCGCTTGACCACGCGATACACCAGAATGGCCAGCAGGTGCAGCGACACCAACACCAGCAACGCATCGAACGAGGCCTTGTGCCAGGCCGTGATGCGCTCGGCCACTTCGCCGGCGACACGGGCCGCCAGCGGGCCATCGTACAGATAGCTGTCGACGTCGGCGGCAAACAGCCCGGAGAGCACCTGCAGCGACAAGGTGCAAAGCAGGGCCAGCACCATCCAGCCCCCCAGTGGGTTATGCCCCGGCTGCTCCGCCTCGCTCAATTCGCCGCGCAGGTAGCGGACCACCGTGCGCGGCCCAGCCACGAAACGGCCAAAGCGCGCCGTCTCGCTGCCGAACACGCCCCAGACCAGGCGAAACAGCAAGAGCGTGGCCAGCGTAAAACCCGCCAACTGATGGTAATGCAGCCAGTCACCGCCCTGTTTGCCGGTAAACCACATGGCGCCAAACAGCCCGGCCATACCCCAGTGAAACAGGCGAAGCGGCAGATCCCACACCAGCACCCGCTGCGTCACGCCATTACACCCCGGCGCCATGCGCCTGCTGGTCGGCGTGGTAGCTGGAACGCACCATGGCGCCAACCGCCGCATGCTTGAAGCCGGCTTCGTAAGCCTTGTCCTCGAATTGCTTGAACACGGTCGGATGGACGTAGCGAAGCACCGGCAGGTGGCCGTCGGTCGGCTGCAGATACTGGCCGATGGTGATCATGTCGATGTCGTGGGCGCGCATGTCGGCCATCACTTCGTACACTTCCTCGTCGGTCTCACCGAGGCCGACCATGATGCCGGACTTGGTCGATACATTCGGGTTGCGTGCCTTGAATTCCTTGAGCAGGGTGAGCGAGTGCTGGTAATCGGCACCCGGACGGGCCTGCTTGTAGAGACGCGGCGCGGTCTCCAGGTTGTGGTTCATCACGTCCGGAGGCGTTTGCGTCAGGATGTCCAGCGCAATGTCGAGACGACCGCGGAAGTCCGGCACCAGCACTTCAATCTGGGTGCTCGGCGACAGCTTGCGGATTTCGCTGATGCAGTCGGCAAAGTGCTGGGCGCCGCCGTCACGCAGGTCGTCGCGGTCGACCGAGGTGATCACCACGTACTTGAGCCGGAGCGCGGCCACGGTTTCGGCCAGGTGCTTGGGCTCGTTCGGATCGAGCGGGTTGGGACGACCATGGCCGACGTCGCAGAATGGGCAGCGCCGGGTGCAGATGTCGCCCATGATCATGAAGGTGGCGGTGCCGTTGCTGAAACACTCACCGATGTTCGGGCAAGTGGCTTCTTCACAGACGGTATGCAGTTTCTGCTCGCGCAGAATCTGCTTGATCTCGTTGAAACGCTGGCCGTTGGGCAGCTTGGCGCGAATCCACTCGGGCTTCTTCAGTTTTTCGTCGAGCGGCACGATCTTGATCGGGATGCGTGCGGTCTTTTCGGCGCCCTTGTGCTTCACGCCAGTCTGGTTGTCCAGTTTCATGCGGTCTCCTTCTTCACCGTCAGGTGTCGCTCCAAGTGCGGCAGCAGGCGTTCAGCCGTTTCAGCCACCGTCAGCGAAGCGCCTTGGTCTTTGATCTGCGTGACCTTGAGGCCGGCGTAGCCGCAAGGGTTGATCCAGCTGAACGGTGTCAGGTCCATGTCCACGTTCAGGCTCAGACCGTGATACACCGCGCCGTTCTTGATGCGCAGTCCCAGCGAGGCGATCTTCTCGCCCCGCACGTATACCCCCGGCGCATTGACGTCGCCGTTGGCTTCGATACCCAGTTCGGCCAAGAGATCGATGACCGATTGTTCGATGCGCCGCACCAGTTCGCGCACGCCGATGCCCATGCGCTTGAAGTCGATCAGCAAATACACCACCAGCTGACCGGGGCCGTGGTAGGTCACCTGGCCGCCACGGTCGCACTTCACGACCTCGATCTGGCTCGGCATGATCAGGTGCTCGGGCTTGCCGGCCAGACCCAGCGTGTACACCGGCGGATGCTCGAGGCACCACAGCTCGTCCGGCGTATCGGCGGTGCGATTATCGGTAAAGGCCTGCATGGCCCGCCAGGTGGGAGAGTAGTCGACCAGCCCGAGATGCTTGACGATACGACCCATGGTTACAGCGCCACCTTGACCATGGCATGTGCGGTCAGCGCCATGTAAATGCTGTCCAGCTGCTCGCGCGACACGGCCATGACGTTGACCGTCAGCGAGATGTACTTGCCGCTGGAGCTGTCGCGCGCCACGATGTCCACCATCTCGAGATCCGGCGCGTGCACGCGCACCACCTCATAGATGGTGGTCTGGAAATCGGGGTGCTGCTCGCCCATCACCTTGATCGGGAAGCGACAGGGGAAATCCAGCAAATCCTTGAGATCGTTACTCATCACTCTTTAATCCTGAAAAAACATGAAGGTTGGCCGAAGACGACAGCCCCGGCCAACCTCCCGCACTTACCAGCCCAGCATCAGCTTGATGCTGTCCCACAAGCGGCTGAAGAAATTACCCTGTTCGATCGCCTTCAGCGCCACCACAGGGCGCTCCAGCACCTTCTTGCCATCCAGGCTGACGACCAGCTTGCCCACGACCTGGCCAGCCTTGATCGGCGCGATGACCGGCTGACTGGTGGTCAGGTCGGCTTTGAGCTGGGCAGACTGCCCCTTCAGCACCGTGGTGTAGACATCGCTAGCGAAACCGATCGGCAGTTTCTTGGCATCGCCCTTGTACACCGGAATTTCCGAAACCGGCTTGCTCGCCGCATAGAGTTTGGGCGTATCGAAGAATTGCAAGCCATAGTTCAGCAGCTTGGAACTTTCCACAGCGCGGGCTTCCGGACTGGCGGTACCCACCACCACGGAAATCACCCGACGACCATCACGACGGCTGGACGCCACCATGTTGTAGCCGGCATCGTCAGTGAAGCCGGTCTTCATACCGTCAACGTTGGGGTCGCGGTACAGCAGCAGGTTGCGGTTGGGCTGGGAGATGCCGTTATAGGTAAACGACTTGAGCGAGTAGGTCTTGTAGAACTCAGGGTACTCACGAATGATCGCGCTGGCCAGGATGCCGAGATCGTGTACCGTGGTGTAGTGTTCCGGGTTTGGCAGACCGGTGGCGTTGCGGAACTGGGTGTTGTTCATCCCCAGCCGGCGCGCTTCGGCCGTCATCATCTGGCCGAAAGCCTCTTCACTGCCGGCGATGGCTTCTGCCAGGGTCACGCAGGCGTCGTTACCCGACTGCACGTCCATGCCCTTGATCAGGTCGTCGACACTGACCGGAATCTTGGGATCGAGGAACATGCGCGAACCGCCCGTGGTCCAGCCCTTATGGGACACGGTCAGTTTCTGATCGAGGGTCAGGCGCTTTTCCTTGATGGCCTTGTAGGTCAGGTAACCGGTCATCAGTTTGGTCAGCGAAGCCGGGGCGATCCGCTTATCCGGATCGCTCGAGGCAACGACCTGGCCACTATAAAAATCGACCAGGTAATAAGCCTTGCCGGCGATTTCCGGAACGGGAGGAACGAACGGGGCATTGGCGAAGGAAACGGACGGCAGAGCAACAGCGGCTGCCACAAGCAGGCTAGTCAGTTTTTTCATTAGCGTGGAACGGCACTTCACGATGATGGGTGTGAACGATATGGCCAGCAATTATACCCCTGCTTCGGACCGATGCGGCCAAAAACACACCCGAATCCGCCCTCTTCCGCCAAAAATTACCCTGGCGATCCATCGTGGCGTCCGATGCAGGAGCTGCCGGCTTCCCGAGAGCTTGGAGTTCCTGATACTCTGACAGTTCACAAAGAAAACATCAGGACAATCGGCATCACCATGCACCACCCTCAAGATTATCTGGAACGTATTCTGACCTCGCGCGTTTATGACGTGGCAATCGAGACGCCGCTGGAACCGGCCCCCAACTTGTCCCGCCGTTTCAACAACACCATTTTGCTGAAGCGAGAAGACCTGCAGCCGGTCTTTTCCTTCAAGCTGCGCGGCGCCTACAACAAGATGGCCAAGCTCACCGCCGAGCAGCTGGAAAAAGGCGTGATTACCGCCTCCGCCGGCAACCATGCCCAGGGCGTGGCGCTGTCCGCCCAGAAAATCGGCTGTGAAGCCATCATCGTGATGCCGGTGACCACCCCTCAGGTAAAGATCGACGGCGTCACCCGTCGCGGCGGCAAGGTCGTGCTGTCCGGCGAGTCGTTCAGCGATGCCTACCAGCACGCCATGAAGCTGGTGGCGGAAACCGGCAAGACCTACATCCCGCCGTTTGACGACCCTGACGTCATCGCCGGCCAGGGCACTATCGGGATGGAAATCCTGCGCCAGCATCCTGGACCGATCGACGCCGTGTTCGTCGCCATCGGCGGCGGCGGCTTGGCGGCGGGGGTGGCTTCCTACATCAAGCGCCTGAAGCCGGAAATCAAGGTCATCGGCGTGCAGCCGGTCGATTCCGATGCCATGAAGCAGTCCATCGACAAGGGCGAGCGCGTCGAGCTGAAGGACGTGGGCTTGTTCGCCGATGGCGTGGCGGTGAAACTGGTGGGCGAAGAGACCTTCCGTATCTGCCGGGAGTTGCTTGATGAGATCATCCTGGTCGACACCGACGCCATCTGCGCCGCCATCAAGGACATTTTTGAAGACACTCGCTCGATCACCGAGCCGGCCGGCGCACTGGCGGTGGCCGCGGTCAAGGCCTATGTCGAACGGGAAGGCTGCCAGGGCAAGACCTTCGTCGCCATCAACTGTGGCGCCAACATGAACTTCGACCGCCTGCGCCACGTGTCGGAGCGCTCTGAGCTGGGCGAGCGGCGCGAGGCGGTGATCGCGGTCACCATTCCGGAAAAACCGGGCAGCTTCAAGAAGTTCTGCAGCGTGGTCGGCAACCGCAACATCACCGAATTCAACTACCGCTACGCCGACGACAAGACCGCCCACGTCTTCGTCGGGGTGCAGATCAGCAGCAAGGACGACGTCACCCGCATCATCGACGACCTCAAGAGCAACGAGCTGGACGGCCTCGACCTGACCGACAACGAGCTGGCCAAGCTGCACATTCGCCACCTGGTCGGCGGCCACGCCCCGGCACTGCGCGACGAACGCATCCTGCGCTTCGAGTTCCCGGAACGTCCGGGCGCACTGATGCGCTTCCTCGACGCCATGCGTACCGACTGGAACATCAGCCTGTTCCACTACCGCAACCACGGCGCCGACTACGGCCGGGTGCTGGTCGGCATCCAGGTGCCCGGCTGCGACAACGAGGCTTTCCAGACCTTCCTCGACAGCCTGGGCTACCCTTACGTCGAAGAGACCGACAACCCGGCGTACAAGCTATTCCTGGGCAAGACCGCCCTGTAACCCCTGCGGCCAACCTAGCGCCCGTGCAAAAGGTTGGCCGAAGCCTGACCCGCATCACACACCATGATCAAAGCCGTACTGTTCGACCTTGACGGAACCCTGGCCGATACCGCACGCGACCTCGGCGCCGCGCTGAACCGGCTGCTGGCGGAAGAAGGCCTGCCAGCGCAGCCTTTTGACGCCATCCGCCCCATCGCCTCGCACGGCGCCCGCGGCCTGATCCGCCTGGGGTTCGGCATCGACCTGGGCCATCCCGACTTCAATACGCTGCGCACTCGCTTCCTCGATCATTACGAGGCCAGTTTCGCCGACCAGACCTGCCTGTTCGACGGCATCAACGAGCTGATCCTGCAACTTGCCGCACGCGATCTGCGCTGGGGCATCGTCACCAATAAGCCGATGCGCTTCACCGACCGCCTGGTACCCGCCCTCCCTTTCGCCACGCCCCCGGCGGTGGTCGTCAGCGGCGACACCGTCGGCGTCGCCAAGCCCGACCCCAAACCGATGCTGCATGCAGCCGAACTGATCGGCGCCGACCCAAGCTGCTGCATCTACGTCGGTGACGCCGAGCGCGACATCCAGGCCGGCCACGCCGTAGGCATGAAAACGGTGCTGGCCAATTGGGGTTACATCTCGGATCTCGACACCCCGCACGACTGGGGTGCCGACCTCGCCATCGACCATCCGCTCCAGTTGTTGAATTATCTTTAATCGACCGCGGAACTAGCAGACCCCCCCCTTTGTCTGTACAATCACAACACTTTATCTGGGGGCGACCTGGTTTCGACGGGGGTTGCGAAGCAGATGAGGGCATACCGGGATTTCAGTCACCCCGTAAAACACTGAATTTATTTAGTCGCAAACGACGAAACTTACGCTCTAGCCGCTTAATCGCGCTAGACACTGCAACGATTCGCTGATGGGTCGGGTGGGTCAAACCGCTGCAGTGTCACTCTACATCAGCTAGCGCTGTACCGGGTCACTTGATCCAGCGCGAAACAATAGGTGACTCGCTCCAGTCCAGCCTGCCCGTCGGCGTGACCCGGAGTTAAATCCAAATGACACGGCTAAGTATGTAGAACTCACTGTAGAGGATTTCCGGACGCGGGTTCGATTCCCGCCGCCTCCACCACCGGATACCGAAGCCATTGAAAATCAGTAAGTTACTGGTTCTCAATGGCTTTTTTCTTTGCCTGTTACCTGTGGGTGCTACACACATGACCGACAAAGCTATTGTAACGTTGCGCGAGTTTTGGCACTCTTTTGCGCGGTTTTGTCACAGCGTCGTCTCACCGGTTTGTGCCAATTAGCGCGCTAAATGACACTCCCGACACACGTTCTGCGAGGTCACTCACCGGCCGCGTGAGCCTCCTTACCAAATGGCACCATCCTCCGAGCCTACAGCCCCAGGATGGGAACCGTCGTTGTGATTACCCCCATGCTGACCGCCGGCTGTAATCGAGAGGCACGCCCACCACACCACAACCACCCCATGACCACCATCCAACCAACCTCTCCGCAAACGTAGAATGTTCGAAATGTTACACACAAAAACTCAATTACGAACATATTTGTCGCAATTCTTATGGTGCACCGCACAATTGGCACCTATAATTTGCTTAGTAATTTAGAAACCACAGCAAGTCCAATCTCGAATATGAAATACATCATCTCTAGCCTTCTGTCCCTTTTCCAAAGTAACGATGTTCAACCACAGCCTGGTTTGCGTGTGAATTATGCGCCGTATGGCCATGTTGAGAAGTGTGATGGCACGGTCGTCGCATGTGACCATGCCCGCGGCGTGCTGGTTGCCTGGCCGCGCGGCGGTGCCGACTGGCTGCCGAAGCACCTCCTGTCGGTCATCCACTAAGACATTTTCGTATGTGAACAAACGGCCCACTACACAGTGGGCCGTTGTTGTTTCTGGAAGAGACGGCATAAATCAGTCATCCAGCGTGGACGAGGTTCCGGCCGCTGCCATCACGACCACCATAAGCTCGGTTGCGCAGGTCCCACCTTGGACTCTGGTCCACTCCTTGCTGTCGCCGTGATGGCGGCGCTGGCAATACCCGTGACCGTGGTGTTGTAGTGGGTGACGTTATTGCTCACTGGATAAAAGGTGGCCAACCGCGACGGATTGGCAAGCAGTCCCCGCCGGACAGCGAGACTGCACCTGACAGTTCGGACGTGACCCGGAGGTCGTTCTGAAATGGCCCATGGCCATGACATCATCGTGTAGCAGCCTCCTGCCCGAGTTGACGGGGAAGATGGGCCAGGTTCTGCCATTTGCCTGCTTGAGAGCAGGATTTTTTTAGCTATCGTGAGGTTATACAGCAGAGCTCAGGCAGTCATGACCGGCCTGAACAAGTCCAGGCGGTGCCGCTCTTGCCCACCGCATGTAATAAGGAATTCGACGTGAAGACCCCACCGTCATTTCTCGTTATCCTGACCTTGATCTCGCTTGTCGCCTGTGGCGACTCTCCACCCGATGCGTCCTCACAATTCCAAGAGCAGAAAGTTGCCGAACTGGCCCGGCAGAAGGCTGAACAAGACAAAAAGAGAGAGCAAAAGCAGGCCGCCTACTTGCAGGTTGTACGAGACTCGCTAAAAGACCCCGACTCAGCCCAGTTCAGGGATTTGCAATGGTCCATTGACCATGAGCAGTATGGAGATTCGCTATGCGGCTGGGTCAATGCCAAAAATAGCTTGGGCTGGTACGTGGGCTTCCATCCCTTCGCCGTGACCGCCAAACCCTTGAAAGGCTCGCCGGAAGGACGGCTGATCCTGCCTACCGAAGCGGATGACTCACAAACCCAGAGAATCAATCTGGTGATGCTGGAACAGGCCGGATGCGGCTTATCGCTCAACGTTTAACCGTGCTGCCATCCGCCCGGCCCCGCCCGCCCAGTTCATCCCGGCTCATCCCATCGCTATGGCCCTGTGCCAGTACGCCTGCCACATCACGTATGCCGGCCGACACCGCCCTTGTCCGGGCGGTGGCCGCCGAGCGGCAATCCACCTAATTGTCGCGAGTTTGAGTTACATCAAGCCCGGCCGATTCGGTATCAATCGCTGTTACCTATAGTTAAAAAACAATCAACAAGACCGTGGATATGCCACCATGCCTGCAAACAACCTGCCGACCGTATTTGACAGTGATGATTTCATTCGCGCCTGGGCCGTCCAGCGCGGTAAACATGGGGGGTTAAAAGCGTTCATCTACCTGCACGACCCCACCGAGTGCGAACATCACAAAATGGCGGTGATCCATTACGACCGCCCCGGATACCCCGTCGAGAGGGTATTCAAGATTCCGAAGGCCCGGCTATAAGGTGGGCAATGGATGACCGCTGACGCCACCGTCCCGTTATCCACGATGGACTCCCGCCATCAATCCGGTTTTCGATGCCCATGAAATGGCAGGCGGGTCTGCCCTGCGCGCATCCGCCCGAAGAAACATCCCCCATTGACGGGCATTTCTACTGGCATAGCCGTGACCGGCCACCTCCATTACGGGCAGCGCCGGCGCCGGGACGGATTTCCGCCAGGTTGCCGGCTTGCTCTTGTCCGGCCGTGACGGACCACCGCACCTATACTCAACGCGTCAACGAATCGGTTCAGGGAGGACCATCGTGAAGCCTTGCGCCTGCCCCGCCTTGGCGGCCCTTCTGGTTGCACTGTCCTGCGATGCAGGCGAGAAGGTGGTGCTGTACGGGGACGACTCCTACCCTCCGTATGCCTACCTCGAGGATGGCCAGTTCAGAGGCGTCTATGTCGAGCTGCTGCAGGCGGCCGCCAGCAGGATGGCGGAGCGCTACCAGCTGGAACTGGTGCCGACGCCGTGGCGGCGAGGACTGTCGATGCTGGAGAGCGGCGAGGCGTTCGCGCTGTTTCCGCCATACCGTCGGGCGGAGCGTACGTTTATCGACGCCTACTCGATCCCGCTCTACCGCGAACGCGTGGTGGTGGTGTGCAACGACAGGACCATGAGCAAGCCTCGCCAGCGCTTCCCGCGCGACTTCGGCGACGTCACCATCGGCGTCAACGCCGGCTTCGCCCTCTCCGGCGTGCTGGTGGCCGCCCGTCAGAACCACACGGTGCGGATTGACGAGGCGAACGGCAACATAGTAAACCTGCGCAAGCTCGCTCTGAACCGTATCGGCTGCTACGCCAACGACAGCCTGTCGATCCGTTACACGCTGAGGCGCATGAAGAACGATACCCCCCACTTTCCGGAGCTGGATGCACTCACGCTGCACGAGGTGGCGGAACTGTCGGGGGAAGAAGCCTACGTGGGCTTCAGCCGCCGCGCCTCCCCGTCGTTCAAGGCCGATTTCATCAAGCGCCTCGATGCCACCTTGCAGGCGTTGCAGCAGGAAGGCGAAGTCGACCGCATTCTCGCCCGCTACGGGTTTTAGCCCGAGAACGGCCTTGCCCTGCACTGGGCCACCCGCTCACCCCATAAACGGAAAATCGACTGGCGGCTGCCGCCCGCCCACGAGACTGCTGAGTGCGGCGGCCGAGCCGCACGCCATAGTCCAGCCCAGGGTGCCGTGACCGGTGTTGACCCAGAGGTTGGGGTAGCGCAAGCGGCCGATGAAGGGGACCGCGGATGGCGTGACGGGGCGCAGGCCGCTCCAGAATTCGGGTTCGCCCTGATCGTTGAGTTCCGGGAACAGCTCCCGGGTGCGGCGCACCAGCAGGTCACAACGGATGGGGTTCGGGTCGTGATTGAAACCGGCGATCTCGGCGGTACCGGCCACACGCAGGCGGTTTCCCAGCCGGGAGAAGACGATCTTGTATTCGTCGTCGATCAGGCTGACCGTGGGGGCGACACTCGATTCCGACAGGGCAAAGGTGGCCGAGTAGCCCTTGACCGGGTAAACCGGCAGGGAAATGCCCAGCGGGCGCAGCAGCGCCGGGCCGTAGCTCCCCAGCGCCACGACGTAGGCGTCGGCGACGTGGCGCTGCCCGTCAGCGGTCACCGCCGCCGCGATCCTCCCCGGCTCCGCTTCGAGGCGAACCAAAGGTTGGCCGAAGGCAAACTGCACCCCGGCGCGCCGGCAGTGCTCGGCCAGTTGCCGAGTAAACTGGCGGGCGTCGCCCGACTCATCGTCGGCGGCGAAATCGCCCCCGACCAGCCGCTCGCCAAGGGGCGCCAGCGCTGGCTCGAGCTCGAGGCATTGTTCGGCGGAGACCGGGCGCCGTTCGCAGCCGAACTCGCCGAGCAGCCGGGCGGCCTGGATCCCTTTGGCGTATTCGGCGTGGTCGGTGTAGACGTGCAGGATGCCCCGCTCCAGCCGGTCGTACTGGAGTCCGGCCAGCTCGCTGCCCAGCTGTTTCAGGCATTGCCGACTGTAGAGCGCCAGCGCGACGACGTGCCGCATATTCTGCTTGTAGCGGTCGGCACGGCACTCGCGCAGGAAGCGCAGCGTCCAGCCCAGCAAGGCCGGGTCGGCGCGCAAACGGAACAGCAGCGGCGCATCCTCTTTTCCCAGCCAGCGCAGCGCTTTCAGCGGGGCATGGGGATTGGCCCATGGTTCGGCGTGCGAGACCGATATCTGGCCGCCGTTGGCAAAACTGGTTTCCAGTGCCGGCTCGGGCTGGCGCTCGATCACGGTGACGTCATGGCCCTGCCGGGACAGGTACCAGGCGGACGTGACCCCGACGACACCGGCCCCCAGGACGATAATTTTCATGACCCGCTCCTTATATCAATCCGGGTCCGACAGTGCCGGCCCCTCCGCGCGTCCGACCCCGGCCTGCGCCTCGGCCTCGATCTTGGCCAGGGCCGCCGCCGCCCGCTGCAACGCCGGCAACAGCTGCAGCGCCTTGTCCGGCGTCACCCGCAGCACCGGCGCCTGAATCGCTATCCCGGTGTTGGACTTGCCCCCCGGCGTCGGCACCAGCACTGCCAGGCAGAACAGCCCCGGCAGGAATTCCTCGTCGTCGCAGGCGTAGCCGTCCCGCTTCACCCGCTCGATCTCCCGCTCCAGCGCCGCCAGGTCGGTCAGCGTCTTCGCGGTGTAGCGTTCCAGCGGCACGTGTTCCAGCAGCCGGCGCCGCTGGCTCGGGCTCATCTGTGCCAGAAACAGCTTGCCGCTCGCCGAGCAGTGCGCCGGCACCCGCGAGCCGGGGTGCAGGTAGAAGCGCAGCGGCGCCGGGGTTTCCACCCGGTCCAGGTACAGCACTTCGCTGCCCGACAGCGCGGTGATGTTGCAGCTTTCCCCCACTTCTTCCACCAGCTGGCGCAGCACCGCGTGGCGCGCGCCGTGCACGGTGTTGTTGAGCAGCAGGTTCTCGGCCATGCGCCGCAGCCGCACCCCGGTGCTGTAGTGCCGCCCGTCGCCGTCGCGTTGCAGCATCCCGGCGCTTTCCAGTTGCTGCAGCATGCGGTGCAGCGTCGGCTTGGGCAGCCCGGTTTCTTCCACCAGTCCTTGCAGGCTGAAGAACTGGTCCTTTTCGGCGATCACTTCCAACAGCGCGAACAGCCGCAGCGTCGGCGTGTCGCCGTCGAGCCGGCCCGGTTCGCTCTTCGGGGTCTGTGCTGTGTCGTTCATGGCGTTTCCATCATAGTTCAGTTTCTGTTTTTGATACAACAAGTATCGTTTTACGTAATTTCTTGTTGACTTGCCGCGAGCAGCCTCCTAGAGTTGAGTCGTGTCTCACATATCGGAATCTTTCGTACCGGTTTTGAGATAATACCCACAGGAGACTAGTCAGCATGAGCGAGCAAGCCAACCGTACGGTGCCCGTCGGCCCCACCAAGATGACCCCTTCCGAAGCCTTCGTCGAAACCATGGTGGCCAATGGCGTGACCGATATGTTCGGCATCATGGGGTCGGCCTTCATGGATGCCATGGATATCTTCGCCCCCGCCGGCATCCGTTTGATCCCGGTGGTCCACGAGCAGGGCGCCGCCCACATGGCGGATGGCTTTTCCCGCGTGTCCGGCCGCCACGGCGTGGTGATCGGCCAGAACGGCCCGGGCATCAGCAACTGCGTCACCGCCATCGCCGCCGCGTACTGGGCACACAGCCCGGTGGTGATCGTGACCCCGGAGACCGGCACCATGACCATGGGTCTGGGCGGATTCCAGGAGTGTAACCAGTTGCCGATGTTCCAGGAATTCACCAAGTACCAGGGACATGTCACGCACCCGGCCCGCATGGCCGAGTACACCGGCCGTTGCTTCGACCGCGCCATGAGCGAGATGGGCCCGACCCAGCTCAATATCCCGCGCGATTATTTCTACGGCGAGATCACCGCCGAGATTCCGCAGCCGGCGCGTCTGGATCGCGGTGCCGGTGGCGAGCAGAGCCTGAACGAGGCGGCGGAGTTGCTGGCGCAGGCCAAGTTTCCGGTGATCATTTCCGGCGGCGGCGTGGTGATGGGCGATGCCGTCGAGGAGTGTAAGGCCTTGGCGGAGCGCCTGGGGGCGCCGGTGGTGAACAGCTACCTGCACAACGATTCGTTCCCGGCCAGCCATCCGCTGTGGTGCGGTCCGCTGGGCTATCAGGGCTCGAAGGCGGCGATGAAGCTGATGGCGCAGGCCGACGTGGTGGTGGCGCTGGGGTCGCGCCTGGGGCCGTTCGGCACGCTGCCGCAGCATGGCATGGATTACTGGCCGAAGAACGCGAAGATCATCCAGATCGACGCCGACAACAAGATGCTGGGCCTGGTGAAGAAGATTTCGGTGGGCATTTGCGGCGATGCCAAGGCGGCGGCGGTGGCGCTGACGCAGCGTCTGGCCAACCGCACCCTGGCCTGCGATGCGACCCGTGCCGAGCGGGGCGACAAGATCGCCACCGAGAAGGCGGCCTGGGAGAAGGAGTTGGACGAGTGGACGCACGAGCGCGATGCCTTCAGCCTCGACATGATCGACCAGAACGCCCAGGAGCGCACCTTCAACGGCGGCCACTACCTGCATCCGCGCCAGGTGTTGCGCGAGCTGGAGAAGGCGATGCCGGAGGATGTGATGGTATCGACCGATATCGGCAACATCAATTCGGTGGCCAACAGTTACCTGCGCTTCGAGAAGCCGCGCAGTTTCTTCGCCGCGATGAGTTTCGGCAATTGCGGCTACGCCTTCCCGACCATCATCGGCGCCAAGGTGGCGGCACCGCATCGCCCGGCGGTGTCCTACGCCGGTGACGGTGCCTGGGGCATGAGCCTGATGGAGACGATGACCTGCGTGCGTCACAACATCCCGGTGACCGCCGTGGTGTTCCACAACCGCCAGTGGGGTGCCGAGAAGAAGAACCAGGTCGACTTCTACAACCGCCGCTTCGTTGCCGGCGAACTCGACAACCAGAGCTTCGCCGAGATCGCCCGCGCCATGGGCGCCGAAGGCATCACCGTGGACCGCCTCGAGGACGTCGGCCCGGCCCTGAAGAAGGCCATCGACCTGCAGATGAACCACGGCAAGACCTGCATCATCGAGATCATGTGCACCCGCGAGCTGGGTGACCCGTTCCGTCGCGATGCGCTGTCCAAGCCGGTCCGCTTCCTCGATAAGTACAAGGATTATGTATGAGCAAACGGGACGCGCTCTGGTCTGACCGCCGGGGCGCCTCCCATGGCAATGACTTCGACCCTTTCATCCTCCTACTCAATCCATGTTGAGTGTTAGCCGGGGCTCTGGCGTCCCTCGCGCCTGGGTTCCGGCCCTTTTTTCCCTTGCCGGGAATGGTTTTATCAGGAGTCCCCACCATGAGAGCACTCACCCGCATCATTGAGCAGGCCCGCCACGCCCCCGCCCGGATCGCCCTTTCCGAAGGTGAGGACCCTCGTGTCCTCGATGCCGCGGTACGGGCCACGCGCGAGGGCATCGCCCGTATCGTGCTGGTCGGCGACCGCGCCGCCATCGCGGCGCTGGCTCAACAACGCGGTCTCGACCTGAGCGGCATCGATTTTCACGACCCCGCCGACGCCCCGTTGCAGGCGGAGCTGGCACAGACTCTGTTCGAGCTGCGCCAGCACAAGGGCATGACGCGCGAACAGGCCGACAGCGCCGCGCGCGACCCGCTGGTCTGCGCCAACCTGCTGGTGAAAACCGGGCGGGCCGACGGCACGGTCTCCGGCGCGGTACGCACCACCGCCGACGTAGTTCGCACCGCGATCCAGGTCATTGGCGTGCAGCCTTCCTTCAAGCTGGTTTCCAGCTTTTTCCTGATGATGCTGTGCGAGCCGTTCCACTCGCTCAAGGGCGGGCTGATTTTTTCCGATTGCGGCCTGGTGGTGGACCCGAGCGCCAGCGAACTGGCCGACATCGCCTTGGCCGCAGCCGACAGCGCGCGCCAGCTGCTGATGGAAGAGCCACGCGTGGCCATGCTGTCGTTCTCCACCAACGGCAGCGCCAAGCATGCGGCGGTGGACAAGGTGGCGCAGGCCGCCGCCCAGGTCAAGGCGCAGCGCCCCGAGCTCGCCATCGACGGCGACGTACAGCTCGATGCGGCCATCGTGGCGGAGATCGCCAACCGCAAGCTGCCGGACTCGCAGGTCAAGGGCAAGGCCAACGTGCTGATCTTCCCCAATCTGGAAGCGGGCAACATCGGCTACAAGTTGGCCGAAAGAGTGGGCGGCGCGGTGGCCATCGGGCCGCTGCTGCAAGGCCTGGCCAAACCGGCCAACGACCTGTCGCGCGGCTGCAGCGCCGACGACGTGTTCCACGTCATCGCGGTGACGGTGGTGCAGGCGCACGCCGCCCGCGAGACGGCCACAGCGGGCTAGACCGCCCGTCGACCCGCCGCCAGGACACGCCCATGCACCTCGACACCCTCCTCGCCCTGCTGGCCACCATCGCCGCCGGCACCTATTTCCAGACCGTCACCGGCTTCGGACTGGGCATGATCGTGATGGGCGCCACCAGCGGCTTCGCCTTGGCCCCGGTGCCGGTCGCGGCGGCAGTGGTCAGCATGGTGACGCTGGTCAACAGCGCGGTAGCGCTGCGCGGCAAGTGGCACCTGATCGATTGGCGCGCCGCGCGCGCGGTGCTGCTGGGGGTGCTGCCGTCGATCCTGGCCGGGGTCGTGCTGCTCAACTACCTCAGCAGTTCCGCCTCACTCCTGCTGGAATTCCTGCTGGGCGGCGCCATCACCTACAGCGGCATCGTGTTCGCTCTGCGTCCCACGCAGCTGGCACAGCGCTCGCCCGATCGCAGCTTCTTCGTCAGCGGGCTGTTTTCCGGGCTGTTCGGCGGGCTGTTCGGCATGGCCGGGCCGCCGGTGATCTTTCACTTCTACCGCCAGCCGATGGAGTTGGCGGCGGTGCGCAGCATGCTGCTCCTGGTGTTTGCCTTCACCTCGGGCACCCGCACCCTGTTCGTGGCGAGCCAGGGCGAACTGTCGGCGCCGGTCTGGCTGCTGACCGGCTTATCGATGCTGTTGGCTGCCTTCGTCACCCTGCTTGGGCGCCGCTACCCGCCGCCGGTCGCCCCGGCGACGATGCGCCGCATCGCCTTCTGCATCCTGCTGCTGATCGGGGTCAGCCTGATGCTCAGCGCCCTGCCCGCGCTGCTCGGGTCAGGAGGCGCCGGAACTGCCCTACCCGGCCGGCCGTGACCTCATCCCCCAACCAAACCAACAAGAAGCTCTCGATATGAAGATCTCACACAAGGCCGGCCTCGCTGGCGCCGCCGTTCTGTTTCTCACCGTCAGCCTGCTGTCGCTGGTGCAAGTGAGCCAGCTGCGCACCAGCCTGCGTTCGCAGGCCGAATCCAGCATCGCCCAGGCTGGCAACGCGCTGGCGCGCCAGATTGAAAACGGCCTCAACGCCAAGCTGCAGCTGATCGACCTGATGGCCCAGAGCATCGACGCCGACTTCCGCCCCGAGCAGATTCAGCAGGTCTTCGACCGACCTTTGCTGAAAGAACAGTTCCTGCTGGTCTTCGGCGGCTTGGACAGCGACGGAAAGCGCCTCACCAACGACCCGAAATGGAACCCGCCCGGCTGGGACGCGCGCCAGCGGCCGTGGTATGCCGTGGCACGCCAGGCGCAGCGGGCGGTGCTCACCGAACCCTACGCCGACGCCGCCACCGGCGAGATCCTGATCTCCGCGGTGGCGAAACTCAGCGACCATGGCCGCTTCATGGGGGCGTTCGGCGGCGACTTGAGCCTGCAAGGCATCGCCGCCGCCGTCAACGCGCTCGACTTCAACGACGCCGGCTACGCCTTCCTATTGGCAGGGGACGGCAAGATCATCTCGCACCCCGACGCCAAGCTGAACGGCCAGCCCTACAGCCGGCTGTTCGACGGACAACGCCCCGCACTGACGCCGGCACTGACCGCGGTCAACGGCGCGCGACGGCAACTGGTCTCCTTCGTGCCGCTCAGCGGCCTGCACGGCATGCACTGGTACCTGGGTGTGGTGCTCGACGAAGCCGCGCTGATGCGCGAGGCCGACGCCGCCAGCCAGCGTGCGCTGGTGGGCGCGATCATTGGCGTGGCGCTCAGCCTGCTGGTGCTGGGCGTCCTGATGGGACGGCTGCTGTCGCCCTTGCAGCGGCTGCATCACGCCCTGCAGGACATCAACCGTGGCGAGGGCGACCTGACGCGCCGCCTGCCGGCCACGGGCAAGGACGAAGTCGCGCTGCTCTCGGCCGAATTCAACGGCTTCGTGCAGCACCTGCAAACCCTGATCGGCAACGTGATGAACAGCGCCGCGCAGGTGCGCCAGACCAGCACGGCCACCTCCAGTCAGGCGCAATCCGCCTCCGAGCGGCTGTACCTGCAACTGCAGGAGCTCGATCAACTGGCCCATACCATGAACGACATGAACGGCGCCGCCGAGGCCGTGGCGGAGCACGCCGAGGTGGCGGCCCGCGCCGTCGAAACCGCCAACGTTGAAACCGAGCACGGCGTAGCGGTGGTATCGCGCACCACCAGCACGATCCAGCTGCTGGCCGACAAGCTGGGCGAGACTGGACTCTCCATCAACCAGCTGGTGCTGCTCAGCCGCCACATCGAGTCGATCCTGACCAAGATCGCCGGCATCGCCGACCAGACCAATCTGCTGGCGCTCAATGCGGCCATCGAGGCGGCACGGGCGGGCGAGGCCGGACGCGGCTTTGCCGTGGTCGCCGACGAGGTGCGCACCCTCGCCTCGCTGACCCAGAGTTCGACCGCCGAGATCCGCGACATCATCGAGCAGTTGCAAAACGGCGTGAAACGCGCCGAGAGCAGCATGCTGCAATGCAGCCACACCGCCAAGCAGACCGTCGACGACGCCGCCAGCGCCAACGACATCCTGGGGCGCATCCGTGACGCGATCACGCGCATCAACGACATGAACCTGCACATCGCCAAAGTCGCCAAGGAGCAAAGCATGGCCACGCGCGAACTGAGCCGGCGCACCGACGGCATCCGCGACATCAGCCACGCCGTGGCACAGGGGGCGGCGACGCAGCTGGATCACTGCCAGGTGATGGTCGAGCAGGTGGGGCAGCAGGATGCGTTGCTGGAGCGTTTCAAGGTCTGATCCCCCGCCGCCGTAATAGCCGAGAGCCGGCGACGGGGGTGTTGCCGCGAAGAGGCCGGGAGCCGGGTGCAGCCTGACGTCAGGCTCGTGATCCGGCCCCCCTGTCTTGCAGCAGGCATGCAGGGGAAGTGAGCCCGGTTGCCGACGGCAACCGGGCGACTGTTCAGGCCGGCTCGCTCAGACGCCAGTCGTTGTCGGCAGGCAGAAACGCTTCCACCGCAGCGGTGGCGATGATATGGGTGGTGCCCTGCTCCGGGTCATGCACGTTGAGGCCGCCGAACACCGCCGTCACCTCGGCCCGTCCACGCGGCAAGGTGGCGGCGACAGCGGCGGTGTCGACCTGGTCCGGCTCCTGCACGCCGATGGTGACCTGCACCCGCATGGTGCGGTGGTCATAGCCCAGCGAGCGGAACAGAATGATCGACGAATGATGCAGCGCGTCCTGCACCGCGCGGCAGGCGGCCTTGGTGTAGTCGCCGCCATAGAGGTCGTTACCGGACCCCATTTCCAGGATGATGCGCTTCTCAGCCATGTGCCGGCTCCATATCAAAGGACACGATGATCGCGGCGTGAGCGATCACGCTCAGGCCATCGCTGCCGTGCTTGGGCACGTCCAGGCCGCCCCTCACCACGGTGATCGACGGCGTGCCGTAGGGGAACAGCCCGACCAGCGCCTCGCAGTCGACCTCCTCCGGCCGCTGGATGCCGATCTCGACGTCGATGATCATCGCCGTCTTGGGAAAGCCGAAAAACTCGGCCACGTTCAGCGAATTGCGCCACAGCGCATCGCGGATCGCGCGCGCCGCGGCCTCGGTGTAATTGCGGCTGCGGATTGACGTCCCCATGCCGAACTCCACCACCATTCTGGTTTTTGCCATGGTTCACCTGTTCCGTTTCTGCTCACTGCGCCGCATAACGGCGGATCATGAAATGTTTGGTAGTCGGCTCGAGCACTTCCCAGTAGCCGCGAAAGCCGTTCGGGATCAGGAACGCATCGCCGGTCTTGAACGCCTGGGCGCTGCCGTCCGCCGCGATCAGGCGCACGTGCCCGGATATGATGTAGCAGAACTCGTCGCGGTCGGTGAACGCGTGCCATTTGCCGGGAGTGCTGCGCCAGGTGCCGGCGATCACCTCGCCGTTCGCGCTCTCGAACTGCAACACGGTCTGATGATGCGGGTCGCCCTCGACCACGCGGTCGGGAAGATTCGCCAGGCGCTGCTCGGAGCGCTGGCCTGCGTCCTTGTCAAAATCGATTACCTTGATAGTCATGGTCAGTGTCTGGTCAGGTTGAAGAATCGGGGAAAGACCACTCAGCGCCGGTGTCGCCCGCCGATGAGCTGCACGATCTCGAAGAACAGTGCGTTGTCGAGCGCCTGGCTCATGTCAGTCGCCAGGCAGCGACGGTAGAACGGGCTCAGGTCTAGGCCAACGCCAAGGCCGAGTATCTCCACCTGCCCCTGCTGTTCGCGCCGGGCGACGACGTCCTTGAGATGGTTGTCGAGATAGAAGGCATCGTTGGCGAGCCCGGTGGCGCTGTCGGCGGGACTGCCGTCGGAAATCACGATCAGGAGGCGCCGCTGCGCGCTGCGCGCCAGCAGGCGGTTGCAGGCCCAGTCGACCGCCTCGCCGTCGATTCCCTCGCGGAACAGGTCGGCCTTGAGCAACGCCGCGATGTCACGGCGCGCGCGCCGCCAGCTGCGCTCAGCGTCCTTGAATACCAGGTGGCAAACTTCGTTGAGCCGCCCCGGATGGCGTGGCCGCCCGCGGCTCATCCACTCGCGGTAGGGACGGCCGCCATTCCAGGCGGCGGTGGTGAAACCGAGCAGCTCGGTGCTGACGCCGGCCATCTCGAGCGCGCGCAACAGGATGTCCACCAGGGTCGCCACCGATTCGACGTGCGTCTTCATCGAGCCCGAGCAATCCACCAGCACGCTCACCTGGCAGTCCGCCGCCGGCTTGAACTGCTCGCGGCGGAACAGGCGGCGCTCGCCCGGCGAGGTGATCAGCTGGGACAGGCGGCGGCCATCCACCTGACCTTCCTCCTCGCCGAAGCGCCAGCCGTCGCGGCGCGGCTCGGCGAGCACGGCCCCGAGCAGGCGCGCCAGACGCGGAACATTGACGCCCTGGGCGGCGACGCGCCGGTCGAGGCGCTCGCGGTACTCCTCCAGCAGCGCCTTGCGCACCTGCGCGCCGGCGGCCAGCTCGACATCGTAGCGGGTGGTATAGACGCGGTAGGCCTGCTCCGCCTCGACAAACACCTTGCTGGCGCCACTGACGGCGGCGGCGATGCCGTCGCCCCCCTCGTCCTGGTCAAAGTCGAGCAGCAGCGCGAAAGCGGCACGGGCGTCGCCCTCGGCCTCCTCGCCGGCCTCGCCCTCCCCCGGCTGAGCGCGCTTGGCGCGCACCTTGTCGCCGACGATGCGGGCGATCTCCAGCGCGTGCGGGGCGAACGCGGCCTGGTCGTGGCGCTGGCGGCGGATGCCTGCCAGCGCGCTGCCCAGCGCCGACACCAGGGACCAGCGGGTGCTCTCGATGTAATCCTCGGTTTCGTGCAGCACCGGCAGCGCGTTGAGGCGCGACCAGCACATCTGCGCCACGGTGTAGAGCAGGATGCCGGCCTCACCCTCGGTCAGCCCGGAACGATAAAACGCGCGCGACCAGTCCTCGAAGCGCCGGCGCAGGTTGCCGGCCATGCCCGGCATGTCGGTCGGCGCCAGGGTCTCGACACGCAGCTGTTCCAGCAGCTCGAAGACCAGACGATCGATCGGCTCCTCCGGGCACAGGCTGCGGTGCAGCGCGGCATCGGAATACTGTAGGCGCAGCGCCATGCCGTCGGCCGCTGCCCGGCAGGCCACGAAGTCGTCGGCGCCGGGGTCGACGCGCAGGTGGGGCGCGTGCACCGGCAGCGCCCGCGTCGCGCGATGCAGCCGGCCGCCGCGGTAGTGCAGCGCCGCATCGCCGGTCAGCGCGCGGAGCGCCGCCGCGCACAGCTCCTCGACCTGCTGCTGCCGCTGGGCGTTCTGCTGCTGGCTGGCCATTACTGCGCTCCCGCCGTGAGCATCCAGGATTCGTCCAGTTCGACGCCGAAACAGCGCTGGTAGTACTCGGCGACGATGGGGCGCTCGGCCTCGTCGCACTTGTTGAGGAAGGACAGGCGGAAGGCCAGTGCCGGGTTGCGGAAAATTTCGCAGTTTTCCGCCCAGCTGATGATGGTACGCGGCGACATCAGCGTCGACAGGTCGCCGGCGGCAAAGCCTTTTCGCGTCAACTCCGCCACCGCCACCATCGACGCCACCAGCTTGCGCCCTTGCTCGTGGTCCTTGGCTGGCACGCGCGCCAGCACGATAGCCATCTCTTCCTCGCGCGACAGGTAGTTGAGCGTGGCGACGATGTTCCAGCGGTCGATCTGGGCGTGGTTCAGCACCTGGGTGCCGTGGTACAGCCCGGACAGGTTGCCGAGCCCCACCGTGTTGGAGGTGGCGAACAGGCGGAAATACGGGTGCGGCCGGATCACCCGGCTCTGATCGAGCAGGGTGAACTTGCCGTCGCGCTCGAGAATGCGCTGGATCACGAACATCACGTCGGGGCGGCCGGCATCATACTCGTCAAAGATCAGCGCCACCGGGCGCTGCAGCGCCCACGGCACGATGCCTTCCTGGAATTCGGTCACCTGCAGGCCGTCGCGCAGCACGATGGTGTCGCGCCCGACCAGGTCAAGGCGGCTGATGTGGCCGTCCAGGTTGACGCGCACGCACGGCCAGTTGAGGCGCGCCGCAACCTGCTCGATATGCGTGGACTTGCCGGTACCGTGCAGCCCCTGCACCATCACGCGGCGGTCGCGGGTAAAGCCGGCGAGAATCGCCAGCGTCACGTCCGGGTTGAAACGATAGGCCTCGTCGACCTCGGGCACGTGGTCGTCGCGCTCGCTGAAGGCGGGCACTTTCAGGTCGGAATCGATGCCGAACACCTCGCGCACCGAGACCTTGCGGTCGGGCTGAATCTGGTTGATGTCTGTCACGGAAGCTCTCCAGTGGTTGCCGCGGCGTGCTGCGCGGCGTGGGTCAAATAATCGTCAACCTCTGGCGCTCCCGTGCAGGTCCGGCTTCAGCCGGTCTCGCCCTGCGGCGGGGCCAGAGCATTCGCGCCGGGACACCCCCGGCCGGCCGGAAGATGCAGCATCATTCGCCCTCCCGTGCCTCGGGCATGGCCTCGGCCTCGATCTTGGCCAGGGCCGCCGCCGCCCGCTGCAACGCCGGCAACAGCTGCAGCGCCTTGTCCGGCGTCACCCGCAGCACCGGCGCCTGAATCGCTATCCCGGTGTTGGACTTGCCCCCCGGCGTCGGCACCAGCACTGCCAGGCAGAACAGCCCCGGCAGGAATTCCTCGTCGTCGCAGGCGTAGCCGTCCCGCTTCACCCGCTCGATCTCCCGCTCCAGCGCCGCCAGGTCGGTCAGCGTCTTCGCGGTGTAGCGTTCCAGCGGCACGTGTTCCAGCAGCCGGCGCCGCTGGCTCGGGCTCATCTGTGCCAGAAACAGCTTGCCGCTCGCCGAGCAGTGCGCCGGCACCCGCGAGCCGGGGTGCAGGTAGAAGCGCAGCGGCGCCGGGGTTTCCACCCGGTCCAGGTACAGCACTTCGCTGCCCGACAGCGCGGTGATGTTGCAGCTTTCCCCCACTTCTTCCACCAGCTGGCGCAGCACCGCGTGGCGCGCGCCGTGCACGGTGTTGTTGAGCAGCAGGTTCTCGGCCATGCGCCGCAGCCGCACCCCGGTGCTGTAGTGCCGCCCGTCGCCGTCGCGTTGCAGCATCCCGGCGCTTTCCAGTTGCTGCAGCATGCGGTGCAGCGTCGG
>NZ_ACIS01000006.1:240415-334317 GCF_000174355.1 Pseudogulbenkiania ferrooxidans 2002 | reverse complement strand
GATACCGCCCGCCGCGCCGCTTCCGGCCCGTCCGCGCCATGCAAAAAAGCAAAAAGCCGGCGAAATCGCCGGCTTTTTTCAGGGTGAGTGCCATTTCTGGCGGGTGGGCCGGGCTTCGGCCAACCCGGGATCGGGTTCAGCTGCGGTAGTCGGCGTTGATGCGCACGTAGTCGTAGGAGAAGTCGCAGGTCCAGACGGTCGCGCTGGCCTGGCCTTGGGTTGGCTGGGCTGACCCGGAAGCCCGTTCCCGGACGGTGCGATCGCGAGGGCTTGCCATCGATGCGCGAGGTTCAAATGGTCTGTTTGGCCGCCGCCGGGCTCTCCGGACGATGCCGGTAGCGTTGCGCCAGCACCGCACACACCATCAGCTGGACCTGATGGAACAGCATCAGGGGCAGCACGATTGCGCCTACGGCATGGCCGGCGAACAGCACGTTGGCCATCGGGATACCGCTTGCCAGACTCTTCTTCGAGCCGCAGAAGACGATGGTGATCTCGTCTTCCTTATTGAAACCGAGCTTGCGCGCCGCGGTGCGTGTCGCGAACAGCGCCAGCGCCAGCAACACGCCGTTGACCACCAGCAGCCCGGCCAGCGCCTTCACCGGGGTGTTGTGCCACAGTCCCTGGATGACGGCCTCGCTGAACGCCGTATAGACCACCAGCAGGATCGAGCCCTGATCGACGAAACGCAGCATCGCCTTGTTGCGCTCCACCCAGCCGCCGATCCAGCGTCGGGCCACCTGACCGGCCAGGAAGGGCAGCAGCAGTTGCACCATGATGTCGATGATCGAGTGCCACGAGCTGGCGCCGCCGGCGTGCGATACCACCAGCACGCTGACCAGCAGCGGGGTCAGGAAGATGCCGATCAGGCTCGACGCCGATGCGCTGCACACCGCCGCGGGGATATTACCGCGCGCCATCGAGGTGAAGGCGATGGAGGACTGCACCGTGGCCGGCAGCGCGCACAGGAACAGCACGCCCAGGTAGAGGTCCGGCGTCACCAGCGGGGACAGGATGGGTTTGAGCGCAAAGCCCATCGCCGGGAACAGGATGAAGGTGCTGGCGAACACCAGCAGGTGCAGCCGCCAGTGCGTTGCCCCGGCGATCACCGCTTCGCGCGACAGCTTCGCTCCATGCAGGAAGAACAGCAGCGCGATCGCGGCATAGGTCACCTTGCCGAAGACCACGGCCGTTTGGCCTTCGCAGGGCAGGAACGTGGCGAGCAGCACGGTGATGACCAGCGCCAGCGTGAAGTTGTCGGGGAGGAAACGGGGTCGTGCCACGGGGTGCTCCTGATGATCGCTTGCGAGAGCAAACGCTGCCCTCCATTCATTGGCGTTATTTTTGCTGCCAGCCGATATAGAATTCAAATGGATTTATCTGATCAATTCATTCAATTCCTGCATGAACATTTCGCTACGCCAGCTGCGTACCTTCCTTGCCGTTGCCCGGCATCGCAGTTTCAGTCGCGCCGGTGACGCGATCGGCCTGTCGCAACCGGCGGTCAGCCACGCGCTGCGCGAGTTGGAGGGCGAGCTGGGCCTGAAGCTGCTCGACCGCACCACCCGCGACGTGGCACTGACCGAGGCCGGGCAAAACCTGGCCGGCACGCTGGAACGGCTGCTCGACGAACTGGAGGGTTGCCTCGCCGAAACCCGCCAGCTGGGCGAAACTCGCCAGGGACGAGTGCGGGTGGCGGCCAGCCCGACCATTTCGGCCAACCTGATGCCCTCGTGCATCGCCCGCAGCGCCGAGCGCTACCCCAAGCTGTCGCTGATGTTGCGCGACCAGGTGCAGCAGCTGGTGCTCGCCAGCGTGCGCAGCGGGGAGGTCGATTTCGGAGTGATCATCGACCCGCTCGGTGCTGACGACCTGTATTGCGAGACCATCCTGCAGGAGCCGTTCTGCCTGGTCTGCCGGGCCGATCATCGCTTCGCCGGAAACGAGTCGGTCGCCTGGAGCGAACTCGCCGCCGAGCCGCTGGTGCTGCTCGACTACGCCTCGGGCAGCCGGCCGCTCATCGACAAGGCATTCGCCCAGCAGCAGGTGAGCATGCGGGTGGCGCAGGAACTCGGGCATTCCACCACCGTGTACCGCATGATCGAGGCCGGCATCGGCATCAGCGTGCTGCCCATCCTGGCGCTGCCCTTGCCGGAAGCCAGCGATCTGGTGGTGCGGCCGCTCTTCCCCGCCGTCGAGCGCTCGCTGATGCTGGTGCGCCGCAAGAATCGCTCGCTGTCGCCGTTGGCCGAAACGGTATGGGCGCTGATCCGCGAGGTGGCCGCCGAGTTTGCCGCCAGCCGCACCTGGCCGTGAGGCGGCGGGCTCCGCCCTCCTTGCGGATGCAGCCCGCCCCGAGGGACTGGGCCTTATTTGAACGGAGACCACAGGCGCTCGGCGGCCCTTTCGCGCCGCGCTACCGCAGCGTACTCGTCGTCAGCCAAACACCGGCCCGGCTCGATACGGTGGCGCGGAAAGGGCATGCGTGACCAAGGAAAAACTACACTAAAAAACACTTGCCAAATAACTTCACCCCGCGGTTGCATCTACCGGTTGAATCCGGAGTCATATACATCAATAGCCGCCCCGCCGGAGAGGTTCCGTCACGGTCCGTTTTCCAACCAGGCCGGTGACGATGGCGTCACCTGGCAACCAACCGGTTGGTTCTCTCCCGGGAGCGGCGGGGAGTAGTGTGATGATCCACCGGCTCCAGCTTGTGCTTGTCGTACTGATGGTCGCCATCCTCAGTGGCTGCCGTTCGCTGCCACCGGGGTCGGATGTTGCCAAAACCGCCTCCACGGCGCTGGCTCACCCCGAGGAGACCTGGCTTGGCCGGCTGTTTGACCAGGCGGCGCGGGCCCATGCCGGCCACTCCGGTTTTCGCATCATCCCAGTCGGCGCCGACGGCTTTCTGACCCGCATGCAGATGATCAACGCCGCCGAACGCTCTCTCGACCTTCAATACTTCATTTTCCGTGGGGATGAAACGGGCCGGCTGCTGACCGGAGCGGTGCTGCGCGCGGCAGATCGCGGGGTACACGTACGCGTGCTGATCGACGATGCGGAAACGGAGGCTGGGGACGAGCAGATTACCCGTCTGGCAGCCCATCCTTCGGTCGAGATTCGTCTCTTCAACCCGTTCACGTACCGCGGCCATTCGAAGCTGTTCCGATCCATCGAGTTCATGTTCAACGCCTCCCGCCTCGACTACCGGATGCACAATAAACTGCTGGTCGTGGACAACGCCATGGCGCTGCTTGGCGGGCGCAACATCGGCGATCAATACTTTCAGATCAACCCCGCATCCCAGTTCGCCGACGAGGACGTCTTTGCCGCCGGCCCTATCATCCCCCAGCTCTCGAGGTCTTTCGATGAGTACTGGAACAGCCCGCTGTCGATCCCGGTTGCGGCACTGGTCGGCAAGAAACCCTCGCATGCCGAATTGAATGAGCATCGCGACGCCTTGAACGAGCAGCATCAGGAGTTGAAAGCCAGTGGTGTCGACTACGTCAGGCGGGTAGCCACTGGCGAGCCCTTTGAGGGGATGGTCTCCGGTCGCTTGCCGCTGACCTGGGCGCCGGCGCAACTGGTCTACGACAGCCCCGACAAGCGCAAGGTGGTGCAGGGCGCGATGGTAGGGCAGCTGATGCAGCGCCCGGTAGCCAACACGACGCTTGCGGTGCAATCCGAATTACTGATGGTGACGCCCTACCTGATCCCCGGGAACGAAGGCATGCGCCTGTTCAAACAGCTACGCCAGCGCAACGTCCGGGTGCGGATACTGACCAATTCACTCGAATCGACCACCGTATTGCTGGCTCATTCCGGCTATATGCATTACCGGGTGCCCCTGCTCGAGCAGGGTGTGGAGCTGTACGAGGTGCGATCGTTGCTGGGAAACGCCAAAGGCAGCGGCCAGAGCGCGGCGATCTCCCGTTTCGGCAATTATTCGCTGCACGCCAAACTGTTTGTCTTCGACCGCCGGAAGGTGTTCATCGGCTCGATGAATTTCGATCAGCGTTCGATGCATCTCAATACCGAGATAGGCTTGATCATCGACAGCCCCGCCCTCGCCCGGCAGATTGCCCAGCGTTTTGACGCCATGGTACAGCCGGTCAACTCCTACCGGCTGACACTGCGGCCAAGCGAAACGGGGAAGGCTCCCGGTCTGGTGTGGCACACCGAGGAAAACGGCAAGGCCGTTGAGTACGACGAAGAGCCGGCCCGCAACGCCGAGGAAAGAATCAAGGCCCATACCCTTTCTCTGTTGCCACTGGACAAGGAACTATGAAGTCGAGATACGCCGGGGCGGTATTGATGCTGGGGCTGCTATGGCCGCCCGCGGCGCGTGCGGAGCCCCCCGCCGCGGTGCAAATGGAAGTGAGTTTTCTGCTCGGCTATATCGAAGGCTCCGGCTGCCAGTTTTATCGCAATGGCTCCTGGCACGACGCCAAAACGGCGCAGGCGCATATACGCGACAAATACCGCTATTTAGTGGCGCGAAACCTGATCGCGACCACCGAGGACTTTATCGAGCGGGCCGCCACGGCAAGCAGTCTGAGCGGCCAACCGTACCAGGTGCGGTGCAACGGCGGGGCGACCGTGACAAGCCGGCAATGGTTGCACGAAGAGCTGGTGCGGCTTCGGACCTATCACTAAAACCAAACACTTGCGCTTCGTCAAACAAAGCTGTCCCGTAGCAGGCATCGCCGCCACGCCCACCTCTATAGTGATCTGGACTGCATCGGATTCGGAACCGTTGCTGTCATCCAGAGAAGGAGGAGCGCACCTCCATTGGAGCAGTCCATCCAACAGAAAGGAAAAACATGAAGACCAAGAAACTCATGACGACTGCTTTGATCGCCACCGGCCTGGCCTGCACCCTGCCGGCTGTTGCGGCGTCCACGCTGGAAAAGGTGGCCGCGAGCAACAAGATCACCGTGTCATACCGTGAAGCCGCCGTGCCTTTCAGTTATTTGCCGGGCTCGGACAAGGCCGTGGGGTTCTCCGTGGATCTGACCAACGCCATCGTCGACGATGTGCGCAAGAAGCTGAAAAAACCGAACCTCGAAGTGGCCGCCATCCCGGTCACCTCGCAGAACCGCATCCCCTTGCTGGTGGACGGCACCTACGACCTGGAGTGCGGTTCGACCACCAACAACGCGGCGCGTGGCAAGGACGTGGCGTTTGCCATCAGCCACTTCTATGCCGGCACGCGCCTGCTGGCGAAGAAGACCGCCCATATCACGAGCTACGCCGACCTGGCCAAGAAGACCGTGGCCTCGACGGCGGGCAGCACCAACGAGAAGGTCATCCGCCAGTACAGCGCCGACAACCACCTCGACATGCAGTTCGTCCTGGGCAAGGACTACGGCGACGCTTTGCAACTGGTGGAAAACGATCAGGCGGTGGCGCTGGCGCTCGACGATATCTTGCTGTTTGGCCTGAAAGCGAACGCCAAGAACCCGGATTCGCTCGAGGTGGTGGGGGACGCGCTGCAGGTGGAGCCCTACGGCTGCATGCTGCGCAAGGACGATCCCGAGTTCAAGGCGCTGGTGGACGGCACCCTCGCCCGCCTGATGAAATCGGGCGAATTCACGCGGCTCTACCGCAAGTGGTTCGAATCCCCGATCCCCCCCAAAGGCATGAATCTGAACATGCCGATGGGCGCGCAGCTGAAGGCCAACCTCAGCGCGCTCAGCGACAAGCCGGCGCAGTAGCAACGCCCCGCGACGGGCAAGGCGGCGGGCGGGCACAGCCGGCCACCGCCAGCCCAAACAGCCTGACTCCACCTCGATCACCCGCATGCTCCGCCGGTACCGGCGAAGCAGCGAACCCCTCCCCTGCCTTCCCCGCCACGGCCGCACCGGGCCCGCCGCCATGAGCTGACGGTCAGTCCGACCCCAGTGACAGCCGGTTGGGCTGACGCTTTTCGATCGCCCACTTCAACAAGGCCGCCGAACGGTAGATGCCGTGCGCGAACTTACCGTAGGGCAGCGTCGCGAACAGCGCCATGACGACCCCGAGGTGCGCGGCGAGCAGGACCCCCATGGCGCCGCTGTTGCGCCCGGCCAGCACGGCGAGGCCGGTCGCGCTGGTGAGCAGCAGCAAGGCGATGAAGCCACGGTCCATCGGTTTTTGCGCGGCATCGCCCTGCGCCGGGTGGCGCCGCAAGTTCAGCCACAGCAAGCCGGCCGGACCGATCAGCAAGCCGACCCCGCCGATACTTCCCAGCAACACCGGCAGGCTGGTCAGGGCGTAAGGCGCCGGCATTCCCAGCAGGTAGTGGTAGAGGGTGGCGACGGCGGTGGCGGCAAAACAGGCCAGAAAGCCGTAGAAGGTGAAGTGGTGGAAACGCCGGCGCCACAAAGTGAAGGCATCGTCCGCGTTGTTGCAGCCTTCGCCGTGGCCGCCATCGAGATACTTCAAGCGCAGTACGTCGTGCGTGGCTTCGGCCACGGCCGGGCCGGTGGCCTCTCCCGGCGTAATGCTGCGCCAGAAGCGGCTAACGCCAACGCCGAGCGCGAGTACCGCAAAACCGAACACGGCACCGAACAGCAGTGCGAGCGTGTTGTGCGGGAAGAACGCGTAGAAATCTCCGCCCAGGGGCTGGCCCAGCAACTCGGCGCGTGTGCCGAGCAGCAGCATCAGGAACAACGCCAGCCCCCCTGCCAACGCCAGCGCCACGGTCAGCCCGGAGCGGCGGTAGAGCGCGCCCAGCGCGGGCGGCCAGGCGTAGTCACTGTAGGTCTGGCCGCGCACCTTGGCCATGGCCTGCGGGACGTTGACGGCGAACTCGTGCGGCGGCGCGTATTGGCAGGCGTGCAGGCAGGCGCCGCAGTTGTGGCACAGGTTGGCGAGGTAATGGATGTCGGCCTTTTCGAATTCGATCCGGTGGGTCATGGCCGGGAACACAGCACAAAACCCTTCGCAATAGCGGCAAGCATTACAGATCTGCATGACGCGGCCGACTTCGGCCTCGTTGTCGGTGAGCGTGGTGCTGGCCGGCGTTGCCAGGTCGAAGCGGCCGGCTTCGCGGATCAAGACATCAAGCTGCTTCATGGTGCGTCCCTTGTCGTGCGGCCTGTGCCGCATGAGTGCCGGCGATGCGGCCGAAGGCGGTGCCGATGGACATGCCGATACCGGCGAGATAGCCCTGGCCGAGCACGTTGCCGGCCATCATCTCGCCCGCCACGAACAGGTTCGGGCTGGGCCGGCCGCCGAAATGGACCGCGGCGTGCGCGTCGACCTTGAGGCCGAGGTAGGTGAAGGTGATGCCGGGCCGCAGCGCGTAGCCGTAGAACGGCGGGGTGTCGAGCGGCCGCGCCCAGTGGGTCTTGGCCGGGGTGAGACCGGTGGTGTGGCAGTCGTCGAGCACGGTGTGGTTGAAGCGGCCGACGCGGCAGGCGGCGTTGTAGTCGGCCACGGTGCGCACGAAGGCCGCCTCGTCGAGCCCGAGCCGGCGCGCCAGTTCGGGCAGGGTGTCGGCCTTGACGCCGGGGAACACCGGCGGCATGAAGCGGCCGATGGCCTTGGCGTCGATGATGGAGTAGCCGATCTGCCCCGGTTGCCGCGCGACCAGGCGCCCCCAGATGGCGTAGCGCTTGGGCCAGAAATCCTCGCCCTCGTCGTAGAAGCGCTCGGCGTGGCGGTTGAGCACGATGCCAAGCGAGACGCAGTCGACGCGGGTGCAGATGCCGCCATCGTAGAGCGGCGCGCGCGCGTCGATCGCCACGCAGTGCGATTGCGACGGCTCGCCCACGGTGTCGGCGCCGGCGTCGATCATGAACTTGAGCAGCGTGCCCTGGTTGAAGCGCGTGCCGCGGATCAGGAAGTTGTCGGCCGGCCATTCGCCGTTGTCGTTCTGGCCCCAGGCTTCGCGCAGCCACTCGCGGTTGGATTCGAAGCCGCCGGCGGCGAGCACGCAGGCGCGGGCCGGGATGCGTTCCTCCCCGAGGCGGACGGCAACGAAGCGGCCATCCTCAAGCTCCAGCGCATCGACCGCGGCGTCGTAGCGGATCTGCACCCCGAGGCGCTCGGCGCTGCGGTAGTAGGCGTTCACCAGCGCCTTGCCGCCGCCCATGAAGAAGGCGTTGGTGCGCGCCGTGTGCAGCGCGCCGGACAAGGACGGCTGAAAGTGGACGCCGTGCCGGCGCATCCAGTCGCGGCAGTGGGACGAGGCCTGGATCACCAGCCGCGCCAGCGCCTCATCGGTGAGGCCGCCGGTGACGCGCAGCAGATCCTGCCAGTACTCCTCTTCCGGATAGGCTTCGACCAGCACGTCCTGCGGCGCGTCATGCATGCAGCGCAGATTGCGGGTGTGCTGGGAATTGCCGCCGCGCCATGCGCGCGGGGCGGCTTCGAGCAGCAGCACCGAGGCGCCCGTCTCACGCGCCATCAGCGCGGCACAGAGGGCGGCGTTACCGCCGCCGATCACAACAACATCGAACATCGATACAGTCTCCCTGGTGATGGAGAGACTGTAGAGAGTGGCGCGAGCGGCCGCCAGACCGGTTGCGGCAAGGGGTGTTTAGCGTTCGTGAAGGGTGGCGCCCGGCCAGCGCCCCTGCTCGACCAGGCCGCGCGCGACCTGCTCCAGCACCACGCGCGCGGCGAGGCCGGCCGGCGACAGCTCGTCGTCGCACAGGCTGACCAGCAGATTGGGGCGGCGCACCGTGGCGTCGTCGATCTCGATCAGGGTCAGCGCTTCGTGCCGCAGCCGGGCGATGGCGGCGCCGGGCTGGAGGGTGGCGCCGTAACCGGCGCGCACCGCGTCCATCAGCAGCGCCAGGCCGTCGATCTCGGCCACGATGTTGAGGTCGAGCCGGCCGTGGGCGGACGCGGCGTCGAGCAGCGCGCGCAGGCCGTGCGGCCCGCTCGGCAGGATCAGCGGCAGCGCGCCCAGCTGGTCGAGCCGCAGCGGGCCGGGCGCCGGCAGGCCCGGCATGTCGGGCGGGGCGATCAGGAACAGGCGCTCCTCGAGCAAGGGCTGCACGCTCCAGCGCTGGGTGCGGTCGACCTGGAACAGGATGGCGAGATCGAGCTGGCGCGCGCCGGTCAGGGTGGCGAGGTTGCCGGACAGGCTCTCGACCAGGTGCAGGCGGATGTCGGGATAACGCTCGCGCATCGCCGCCATGAACGGCAGCCCCAGCAGCGCCGAGGTGCTGGGCGCCATGCCGATGCTGACGTGGCCGGACAGCCGCGCCAGGCGCGCGGCACGCACGGCGTCGTCGGCGTGGCGGATCGCCAGTTGCGCCTGGCGCCAGAAGGCGAGGCCGGCGTCGGTCGGAATCACGCCGGTCGACGTCCGCTGCAGCAGGCGCGTGGCGAGTTCGCCCTCGAGCCGGCTGATCTGCTGGCTTAGCGCCGAGGTGCCGACGCCCAGTTCCAGCGCGGCGCGGCCCATGCTGCCCTGCTCCACCACGCTGACGAAATAACGCAACTGCCGAAGCTCCATCTCTCTCCCATCGCTAAGGTTGGCCGAAGAAGGTTGGCCGAAGACGGCCGCCTGAAGCATAGGCGCAAAACCGAGGCCAGCGATAGCTCGGCCACGCCGAGCCCCCGGGGCGGGAGCGCGCCGGGGGCATCGTGGCGGCGCGAGCCGGGCATGAGGCCGTAGCAGCGCCGCGGCCACGGCAATGAAAAAGGCCGGCTCCCAGGAGCCGGCCCGCAGACCTCGTATCACTCAGGACTTCAGCGACAGCCCTTCCGCCACCGTGAACCCCTCCAGTTGCGGCTCGGCCTCCTCCGCCACCGCTTCCACCAAGGGGCTTGGCTCGCACAGTTCCGCCAGCAGTTGTTCTCGGTCGCAGGCCTTCTCCCACAGCGCGACCACCAGCGAGCACACGATGTTGCTGATGATGCTGGTCAGCGCGCGGGCCTCGGACATGAAGCGATCGATGCCCAAGAGCAGCGCGATACCGGCCAGGGGAATGTCGTGCACCACCACCAGGGTGGCGGCCAGCGCCACGAAGCCGCTGCCGGTGACGCCGGCTGCGCCCTTGGAGGACAGCAGCATGATGCCGAGCATGATCGCCGTCTGCTGCCAGGAAAGATCGATATTGCAGGCCTGGGCGATGAACAGGCTGGCGAGCGACAGGTAGATCGCGGTGCCGGCCAGGTTGAAGGAGTAGCCGGTGGGCAGGACGAAACCGGCCACGCCCTTGCTGCAGCCCAGTTTCTCCAGCTTCTGCAGCACGCGCGGCAGCACCGGTTCGGTGGAAGACGTCCCCAACACCACCAGCAGTTCCTCACGGAAGTACTTGAGCGTGCGCCACAGGCTGAACCCGCTCAAGCGGCACAGGCCGCCCAACACGACCACCACAAAGCCGATGCAGGCCACGTAGAAGGTCAGGATCAGCTGGCCCAGCGAGGCCAGCGAGTGCACGCCGTACTTGCCGACGGTGAAGGCCATGGCGCCGAAGGCGCCGATCGGGGCCACCTTCATCACGAAGTTGAACACGCGGAACAGGATTTGCGACATGTCCTCCAGCCAGGCCAGCAGTCTGTCGCCGCCCTTGCCGCTGGCGGCCGACAGGGCAAAGCCGGTCAGCACCGCCAGCAGCAGCACCGGCAGCACCTCGCCCTGAGTGAAGGCGCCGACGAACGAGTCCGGGATCATGTGCATGAAGAAGTCGACGGCGTTGAGCCCCTTGGCGCTATGGGTGTACTTGGCAATGCCGCTGGTATCGAGCTGGCTGGGGTCGATGTTCATCCCCGCACCCGGACGGATCACGTTCACCGCCGCCAGGCCGAAGCCCAGCGCCAGCAGCGTCAGCACCAGGAACAGGCCGAGCGTCTTGCCCAGGATGCGCCCGAGCTGGCTCTTGTCGCCCAGCGAGGCGATGCCGATGGCGATGGTGCAGAACACCACCGGCGAGATCATCATCTTCACCAGCTTGACGAAGGCGTCGCCCAGCGGCTTGAGCGCGGCGCCCTGGCTCGGGAAGAAGTGACCGAAGGCGATGCCGATCACGACGGCAATGATCACCTGCAGGTACAGGGATTTAAAAATTTTGGCTTGCATGATGTCTCCTCACTCTCTTTCTTGTCGGTTCAGCCGGCTTTTTTCCAGACCGTTCCGGGAATCAGCACCTGGCCGCTGAACAGGGGCCGGGCGGTTCTGACGATGCCGACGCGGCGGATCACCGGGGGCTCGCCGGCCGGCGCGGCTTGCAGATCGACCTGCGTTTCCAGCTGGCCGGACGGGTGTTCGATGGCGATGCGGTCGGGCTGATCGGCCCGGCGGCGCACCAGGCGCGAGGCCACCGAGCCGGGGATCAGGCAGGCGGCGGCGACGCACAGGGCGCCGGTCACGGCGTGGGCGGCGTGGCAGGCCCAGGGGGTGAAATAGCGCGAGCTGATGCTGCCGTCCCTGGCCGGGGCGGCCAGTACGGCGATCTTCGGCAACACGCTGGCGCTCACATCGCCCAGCCCCATGCGCAGCGCGGCGGCCTGGCGCACGGCTTCGAGGCGGGCCAGCAGTGCGGCGTTGGCATCGAGTTCGGCCTTGCTCTCGTGGCCGCTGATGCCCAGGTCGGCGGCCGCCACCAGCACGATGGGGGTGGAAAAGTCGACGCAGGACACCGCGATGCCGTCCACGATGTCGAGCGCCTGCCCGGTGGGCAGCAGCTTGCCGGTCTTGGCGCCGGCGGCGTCCAGGAAGTTGAGCACAATGCCGGCGGCGGCGCCGGGCACGCCGTCGATGTGCACTTCGCCTTCGTAGGTCACTTCGCCGCTCGGCGTCGGCACCAGCGCCTCGATCACCTTGCCGGTGTTGACGTTGAAGATGCGCACCGACGTCACCGGATCGGCCGCCGGCACCAGCCCCTGCTCGATGGCGAACGGGCCGACCCCGGACAGCATGTTGCCGCAGTTGGGGTTGGTATCGACCGCGCGCTGGCTGACCGAGACCTGGGCGAACAGGTAATCGACGTCGATGCCGGGGCGCTGCGAGCGGCTGACGATGGCCACCTTGCTGGTCAGCGAGTCGCCGCCGCCGATGCCGTCGATCTGGCGCAGGTCGGGCGAGCCCATCACCGACAGCAGCACGGCGTTGCGCGTTTCCGGATCTGCCGGCAGGTCGTCGGCCAGGAAGAACGGGCCTTTGGAAGTGCCTCCTCGCATCAGGAGGCAGGGAATCGGGGTCAACATGGATTGGCTCCACCACAGGCATTGAATCAGTGACTGGATTGTGGTGAAAAGCCGTAAAAAAGTTAAATGCATTTATTTATTGAATTGTTGCATTTTGGTAATTTATTCACTTAAACTGGATTACCGATACTGATTTTCGCAGTAAAAGTCAGAATTTAACGGAAATTTGCTAAAGTTACCGGCCTAGCCAACCAGCACAAAGACCGCATCGCATGCGCAGGCCAACGCCCCGGTCAACCGCTGCAAGGCCTTGCAGCGGTCCCGGAAACGGGGACGGCCGGCCAGCGCCGGGCGCTCCGCCACGTCACCGCCATCAGACCGCCCTGCTTCGGCCAACCTTAGGCCTTACCTGACCGCCGCGACGAACGCCGCGAACGCCGCCACCAGGCGGTCGACCTCGGCGGGCGTGGTGTCCGGGCACACCAGCATCATGTTGTGGAACGGCGTGATCAGCAGGCCGCGGTTGAGCAGGAACAGGTGCACGATGTGCTCCAGCTCGCTGTCGAGAATCCGCTCCGCCTCGCTGCCGTTGCGCGGCGGTGCGGCGGCGAACTGGAACTCGGTGCGGGCGCCGATCCCGGTCACGCACCACGGCAGCCGCTGCGCGTCGATGACGCGGCGCAGCCCTTCGGCCAACCTTTCGGCCAGGCCGAACATGTAACGGTAGGCGTCGTCGGTCATCACCTCGGCGAGGTTGGCGCGCATCGCCGCCATCGCCAGCAGGTTGGCAGTGAGCGTGGTGCCGATGCCGCTGTGCCCCGGCGGCGCGCTGCGCTTGACGGCCTCGGCCTGCCGGGCCAGCTCGACGCTGAAGCCGTATACCGCGCACGGCACGCCACCGGCCACCGGCTTGCCGACCACCAGCAGGTCCGGCTCAAGGCCGTGAGCGCGGGTGTAGCCGCCGGGGCCGCTGCTGATGGTGTGGGTTTCGTCGATCAGCAGCAGCGTGCCGTAGCGCTTGCACAGCTCCTGCGCCGCCGGCCAGAAGCCCGGCTGCGGCAGCACCATGCCGATGTTGGTCATGGCCGGCTCGGCCAGCAGGCAGGCCACCTCGCCGTCCTGCAGCGCGGCTTCCAGCGCCGCCAGGTCGTTGAATTCCACGCTGCGCGTGTGCTGGGTGATGTCGTACACCTGGCCCAGCAGGCTGTCGCGCGTCTGCGGCCGGCCGTCCACCAGGTCGACGAACACGTCGTCCACCGTGCCGTGGTAGCAGCCGTTGAAGATCAGCACCTTGCTGCGGCCGGTGATGGCGCGCGCCCAGCGGATGGCGAAGCGGTTGGCGTCCGACGCCGACAGCGCGAACTGCCAGTACGGCAGGCCGAAGCGGCGCGCCAGCTCCTCGGCCACCCACACCCCGTCCTCGCTCGGCAGCATGGCGGTGTAGCCGCGCTCGGCCTGGCGGGCGATGGCCGCGGCCACCGGCTTGGGGCTGTGGCCGAACATGGCGCCGGTGTCACCCAGGCAGAAATCGACGTAGTCGTGGCCGTCCACATCGCGGAAGCGCGCGCCCTGCGCCGCCGCCACGTACAGCGAAAACGGCGTGGACCAGTCGTCCATCCAGTGCAGCGGCACGCCGAACAGCAGATGATTGGCGGCGGCGGCCGACAGCTCACGCGAGCGTGGCATGCGGCCGATGAAGGCGTCGCGCTCGGCGGCGTACAGCGCCAGCGCCTTGTCCCAGTTGATGCCGTGACGGGTAGCCATGGGGGCCTCCTTGGTCGTGTCTTGAGCGGGTTGCGGCGAACCGTGGCCGCAACCCGAAAATTCATTCAACGAGGCGTGGAGAACCTGTTGACGATCTGGCGAGCGAGAGCGCGCCAAGGCGAAAACCGAGGGGCGCGGAATGGACATCAAGTCAATGCGCCTCCCTGAATCGAACTCACGCCGTAGCGCCGAAGCGCAGCAGACCGTCAGCAGGTTCTTACACGTGCAGCTGCAGGTGCTCGCGCTCCCAGGCGGTGATGGCGCGGTTGAAGGTTTCGAATTCCTTTTCCTTCACCGCGCAGAACGCCTGCACGAATTCCTCGCCCAGGATCTCGGCCAGCTCTGGGCAGTCCTGCATCCGTTCCACCGCGTCTTCCAGGCTGCGCGGCAGCTCGTAGTCCATGTCGTAGGCGCTGTCGCTCATCGGCGCCGACGGCTCCAGCCGGTGCACCATGCCGAGGTAGCCGCAGGCCAGCGTCGCCGCCATCGCCAGGTAGGGATTGACGTCCACCCCCGGCAGGCGGTTTTCCAGGCGGCGCGCGGCCGGGCCGGACGGCGGGATGCGGATGCCGCAGGTGCGGTTGTCGTAGCCCCAGCGCACGTTGATCGGCGCCGCGGTGTGGCGGCTCAGGCGGCGGTAGCTGTTGACGTAGGGGGCGAACATCGGCATCGCCTGCGGCAGGTAGTGCTGCATGCCGCCGATGTGCTGGAAGAACAGCGCGCTGGCGCTGCCGTCCGGGTTGGAGAAGAGGTTGTCGCCGCTGTCGCGGTCCACGATGCTCTGGTGGATGTGCATGGCGCTGCCCGGCTCGCCCTCCATCGGCTTGGCCATGAAGGTGGCGAAGATGTTGTGGCGATAGGCGGTTTCGCGCACCGCGCGCTTGAACAGGAACACCTGATCGGCCAGCTCCAGGGCGTCGCCGTGGCTGAAGTTGATCTCCATCTGGCAGGCGCCCACTTCGTGGATCAGCGTCTCGACGTTGAGCCTGGCCGCCTGGCAGAACGACGACAATTCCTGGAAGAACGGGTCGAAATCGTTGACCGCGTCGATGGAGAACGACTGGCGCCCCACCTCGGAACGGCCGGCGCGCCCCGGCGGCGGGCGCAGCGGCTCGTGCGGGTTGGTGTTCTGGCGGATCAGGTAGAACTCCATCTCCGGCGCCACCACCGGGCGCCAGCCGCGGTTCTCGTACAGCTGCAGCACGCGGCGCAGCACCGCGCGCGGCGAGATGCCTACCGGGCGGCCGTCGAAATCCTCGCAGTCGTGGATCACCACCGCCACCGGCTCGATCGCCCACGGCACCAGGCGGATGGTGGACGGGTCGGGCCGGCACACCATGTCCGGGTCGTTGGCGCCGGCAAAGCGCTCGAACTCGGCGAATTCGCCGTTCACGGTGATGGTGAGCACCGCCTTCGACATCTTCATGCTGTCCTCGGCCAGAAACAGGGCCTTGGGCACGATCTTGCCGCGCGCCACGCCGGTCATGTCCGGGATCACGCACTCCACCTCGTGGATGGTGTGCTCGCGGATGAAGCTGGCCAGTGTTTCGTTCATGGTCGTTCTCCTCTGGTACGCGTCCTTTGGTTCCCGTCCTTGCAAACAGAAAACCCCGGCAGAATGCCGTGGGTGCCGCCATCGTAGATTTGATCAAATATCAAAGTCAACATTTGATCAAATTTCCGATCTCCGTGCCGCACGCTCTGGTATGCTGGCGCGACACAGACCGCCAGCCGCCGACATGAAGACCCGCACTGCCTCCACCCTGCAAGATGAAACCTACGACACGCTGCGCCATTGGCTGATGCTGGGGCGCTGGCTGCCGGGCGAGCGGCTGAAGATCGCGCCGCTGGCCGACGAACTGGGGGTCAGCCCGATGCCGGTGCGCGCCGCGCTGCAGCGCCTGGCGGCGGAAAAGGCGCTGCAGAACGTCCCCAACTGCGGGGTCATGGTGCCGCGCCTGACGGTGACGCAATTCGACGACATCCTGCACAACCGCATCCTGCTGGAAGGCGAGGCGGCGTGGCTGGGGGCGCAAAGGTTGGCCGAAGAACCGCGCCGGGAGCTGGTGGCGCTGTGCCGGGCCATGGACGCGGCGATCGCCGCCGACGACGTCAAGGCCTACCTCGACGCCAACGAGCGCTTCCATCGGCTGCTCTACGGTGCCGCCGGCTCGCCGCTGCTGCTGTCGCTGATCGAGACAGTGTGGCTTTACGTCGGCCCGATTTCCAACCAGCTGCACCAGGATCTGGCGGTGTGGAAGACCATGAACGATGCCCACCGCGCCCTGGTTGCGGCGCTGCTGGCGGGCGACGCCGAGGGCGTGCGCGCGGCCATCGCGGAGGACCTGCGCAGCGCCGGGCGCTACCTGCGCCAGTTGTGTGCGGCGGATTCGCCCGCCGGCTGACGCCCGCCCGCGCCGCCGGTTTGGCCCGCGCCCTCCCCCGGCAGCAACCCGAGCCGGCACGACCGCCCTGTCCGCCCCACGTCGCGCTCACCTATACCTACACCATCACGGTGCAATCTGTTCTCGCCCGGCATTGCGCTGCATCAACCCCATGCCGGCCGCGTAGCACCACAATGAAAGACACCGCCAAGCGCATCATCGCGGCCGCCGCCAAGACGCGGCGACCTCCCCTGGCGGCAACCGGACAACAGGCTCAACAGGAGTGCTCACGAGTGGCGAAGTACGGCAACAGGAACCGGCTCTTCATCGCACTCGCCTTGCTGGCGGCCGCGCTCGCCGCCGGCTACGGCTGGGTGAAGCTGCACGGCAACACGCTGCCGGCCGACCTGGCCTCGGGCAACGGCCGCATCGAGGCCACCGAAGTGGACATCGCCACCAAGATTCCCGGACACCTGACCGAGGTGCTGGTCAAGGAAGGCGATCTGGTCAGCGCCAACCAGGTGCTGGCGCGCATGGATACCCAGGAACTGCAGGCCCAGCTACGCCAGGCCCAGGCGCTGGTGCAGCAGGCGCGCGAGGACGCGCGGCAGACCGAGGCGCAGGTGCTCCAGGCCGAGCAGGCCGCGCGACGCATTCAGGCCCAGGTGCGCCAGGCGCAGGAAGCGGCGCGGCGCGCGCAGGCCACCGTCAGCCAGCGCGACAGCGAGCTGGCGTTGTCGCGCCAGACCCTGGCGCGCTCGGTCGAACTGGCCGCCAAGGGCTTCGTCTCCAGCCAGAAACTCGACCAGGACCGCGCCACGCTGCAGAGCGCCGAAGCCGCACTGCAATCGGCCCGCGCCGGCGCCACCGAAGCCGAGGCCGCCATCGCCGCCACCCAGGCCCAGCACACCGAGGCCGAGGCGGGCATCGCCGCGGCGCGGGCACGTGTGACTTCCGCGCAGCAAGCGGTGGCTGTCGCCCAGGCGCGGGTCGAGCAGATGCAAGTCAACCTCGACGAGAACACCCTGCGCACCCCCATCGCCGGGCGCGTGCTCTACCGCCTGGTGGAGCCGGGCGCGGTGCTGGCGGCGGGCGGCAAGGTGCTCACCGTGCTCGACCTGACCGACGTCTACATGACCATCTTCCTGCCCACAGAACAGGCCGGCCGCGTCACCGTGGGCAGCGACGCCCGCATCGTGCTGGACGCCGCGCCGCAGTACGTCATCCCCGCCAAGGTGTCGTTCGTGGCGCCGCGCTCGCAGTTCACCCCGCGCGAGGTGGAAACCCGCACCGAACGCGAGAAGCTGATGTTCCGCGTCAAGGTGCGCATCGCCCCGGCCTTGCTGCAGCGCTTCATGGAGCGGGTCAAGACCGGCCTGCCGGGCGTGGCCTACGTGCCGCTCTCGCCCGAGGCGCAATGGCCGGAACGGCTGCAGGTCAAGCTGCCGCAATGAACACACTGCCCAGCGTCGCCCGGGTGGCCGGGCTGACCCACCGCTACGGCAGGACGCTGGCGCTGGACGACGTCGCGCTGGCGATTCCCGCCAACTGCATGGCGGGGCTGATCGGCCCGGACGGCGTCGGCAAATCGACCCTGCTGGCGATCCTGGCCGGCGCGCGCCGCGTCCAGGACGGCACGGTTGCGGTGCTGGACGCCGCCGACATGACGCGCGCGCGCCAGCGCAGCCGGGTGCAGCCGCGCATCGCCTACATGCCGCAGGGGCTCGGCAAGAACCTCTACCCCACCCTGTCGGTGTTCGAGAACGTCGACTACTTCGGCCGCCTGTTCGGCCAGGCGCGCGCGGAACGGCAGGCGCGCATCGCCGAGCTGCTGCACAGCACCGGGCTGGCCGAGTTCCGCGACCGCCCTGCGGCCAAACTCTCCGGCGGCATGAAGCAGAAGCTTGGGCTGTGCTGCGCGCTGATCCACGACCCCAGCCTGCTGATCCTGGACGAGCCGACCACCGGGGTCGATCCGCTGTCGCGGCGCCAGTTCTGGCACCTCATCGAGCACATCCGCCGCCGCCGTCCCGGCATGAGCGTGCTGATCGCCACCGCCTACATGGACGAAGCGGAACAGTTCGACTGGCTGGCGGCGATGGACGCCGGGCGGGTGCTGGGCAGCGGACGACCCGACGAGTTGAAAGCCCGGACCGGGCGCGACACGCTGGAGGAAGCCTTCATCGCGCTGCTGCCGGAGGTCCGGCGCCGCACCCACCGCAGCCTGGTCATCCCGCCGCGGCAGCCGCAGGACACCGGCTACGCCATCGAGGCGGAAGGACTGACGCAGCGCTTCGGCGACTTCACCGCCGTCGACGACGTCAGCTTCCGCATCCGGCGCGGCGAGATTTTCGGCTTCCTCGGCTCCAACGGCTGCGGCAAGACCACCACCATGAAGATGCTGACCGGGCTGCTGCCGCCCAGCGCCGGGGAGGCGCAGCTGTTCGGCAAGCCGCTGGATGCGCGCGACCTGGACACGCGCACCCGGGTCGGCTACATGTCGCAGTCGTTCTCGCTGTACAGCGAGCTCACCGTGCAGCAGAACCTGGAACTGCACGCCCGCCTGTTCCAGCTTGCCGCCAGCGCGATTGCGCCGCGCCTCGACGCCCTCTGCCAGCGCTTCGGCCTCGCCCCCTACCTCGCCGAGCGTGCCGGCGCGCTGCCCCTGGGCATCCGCCAGCGCCTGTCGCTGGCGGTGGCGGTGGTGCACGAGCCCGCGCTGCTGATCCTGGACGAGCCGACCTCCGGGGTGGACCCGGTCGCGCGCGACGAATTCTGGCAATTGCTGATCGAACTCGCGCGCGAACGCGGCGTGACGATTTTCATCTCGACCCACTTCATGAACGAGGCCGAACGCTGCGACCGGGTGTCGCTGATGCACGCCGGCCGGGTGCTGGCGAGCGACACCCCGGCGGCCCTGTGCGCAGCCAGGGGCAGCGCCACGCTGGAAGATGCCTTCATCGCCTACCTCGAAGAGGCCACGCGCCAGAGCGTGGAGGCGAGCCTGCCGGCGGCGGCGGACGAGGCGGCACCGGCCAGCCCGGTGGCGTCCTCCCCGTCCCATGGCGCCTTCTCGCTCCGGCGCATGCTGGGCGTCGCCCTGCGCGAGACGCTGGAGCTGCGCCGTGACCCGATCCGGCTGACCTTCTCGCTGCTCGGCTCGCTGCTGCTGATGTTCGTGCTGGGCTACGGCATCTCGATGGACGTGGAGGGACTGCGTTTCGGCGTGCTGGACCAGGACCAGACGCCGGAGAGCCGCGCCTACGTGCAGAACATCGCCGGCTCGCGCTACTTCGTCGAGCGCCCCGCCGTGCTCGATGCCGCCGACCTCGAGCGGCGCATGCGCTCCGGCGAGCTGTCGCTGGCGCTCGAAATCCCCCCCGGCTTCGGCAAGGATCTGCGCAGCGGCCGCGCCCCGGAGATCGCCGCCTGGGTCGACGGCGCCATGCCCTTCCGCGGCGAAACCATCCGCGGCTACGTGGAAGGGATGCACGCGCACTACCTGCGCGACCTGGCACAACTGAGCAGCGGCACCACCGTGACCTCGGCGGCCGACATCCAGGTGCGTTACCGCTACAACCAGGATTACCAGAGCCTGTACGCGATGGTGCCGGCGGTGATGCCGCTGCTGCTGGTGCTGATTCCCTCCATCCTGATGGCGCTGGGCGTGGTGCGCGAGAAGGAGCTGGGCTCCATCACCAACCTCTACGTCACGCCCTTGTCGCGCCTGGAGTTCCTGCTGGGCAAGCAGCTGCCCTACATCGCCCTGGCGATGGGCAGTTTCTTCGCGCTGGTGCTGGAAGCGGTGTTCCTCTTCGACGTGCCGCTCAAGGGCAGCTTCCTCGCCTTGAGCGCCGGCGCCCTGCTGTTCGTCAGCGCCACCACCGGGCTCGGTCTGCTCACCTCGACCTTCACCCGCACCCAGATCGCCGCGCTGTTCGGCACCGCCATTCTCACCATGCTGCCGACGGTGCAGTTCTCCGGCTTCACCACCCCGGTGGGCGCGCTGGAGGGGGCCAGCTACTGGATCGGCCAGTGCTTCCCGGCCAGCTATTTCCTCACCATCAGCCGCGGCGTCTTCACCAAGTCGCTGGGCTTTGCCGAGCTGGCGAGCCAGTTCCTCGCTCTGGCGCTGTTCCCGCCGGCGCTCACCACCCTCAGCCTGCTGCTGTTGCGCAAGCAGGAGAAATAGGGTCCGCCATGTCGCTGCGCACGCTCGCCAACATCTACCGCCTGGGGGTCAAGGAACTGCGCAGCCTGCTCTCGGACAAGGTGCTGCTGCTGCTCATCGTCTGGTCGTTTTCGGGGGCGATCTACGAGGCCGCCACCGGGGTCTCGCAGGAGCTGCACAACGCCCCGGTGGCGGTGGTGGATGGCGACCGCTCGCCGCTGTCGCAGCGCATCGTCGACGCGCTCTATCCGCCCTATTTCAAGAAACCGGCCATAATCACCGAAGCCGAGATCGACCCCGTCCTGGACCAGGGGCGCTATTCCTTCGTACTGGTCATCCCGCCCGATTTCCAGCGCGACCTGAACGCCGGCCGCCACCCGGAGCTGCAGCTCAACGTCGACGCCACCATCGTCAGCCAGGCCTTCATCGGCTCCAGCTACATCACCAACATCGCCGCCGGCGAGATCGCGGCGTACCTGGCGCCCAACCGGCAGAGCGCGCCCGCCATCCGCCTCACCACGCGCGCGCGCTTCAACCCCAACCTCACCGGGGTCTGGTTCGGCGGCGTGATGGAAGCGATCAACAACGTCACCATGCTCACCATCATCCTGGTCGGCGCCGCCTTCCTCCGCGAGCGCGAGCACGGCACGCTCGAGCATCTGCTGGTGATGCCGCTGACGCCGTTCGAGATCATGGCGGCCAAGGTCTGGGCCAACGGGCTGGCGGTGCTGATCGGCGTCACCTTCGCGCTGACGGTGGTGGTGCAGCAGGTGCTGCGGGTGCCCATCGCCGGGTCGGTACCGCTGTTCCTGGCCGGCGCCGCACTGTACCTGTTCTCGGCGGCCTCGATCGGCATCTTCCTCGGCACGCTGGCGCGCTCGATGCCGCAGCTGGGCCTGCTCATCATCCTCACCATCATCCCGCTGCAACTGCTCTCGGGCGGCGCCACCCCGCGCGAGAGTATGCCGCTGCCGGTGCAGGACATCATGCTGGGCGCGCCGACCACCTACTTCGTCAAGCTGGCCCAGGCCATCCTGTACCGGGGAGCCGGGCTGGACGTGGTGTGGCCCGACCTTCTGGCCATCGCCGCGATCGGCCTGGTGTTCTTCGGCGGTGCGCTGTCCCGCTTTCGCCGCGCCGTCACCCAGACGCAGCGCTGACGGCACCGTTGTGCCGCGTCATGGCGCCGCCCCGTCGTACAGCAGATAGCGCTCGCGCGACTCGCGGAAACGCTGCAGCGCGGGCTGCCAGTCGGCCTCGATGCGGCGCGGGTCCTCGTCCCGTTGCAGCGCCGCCAGCACCTGGCGCGAACCGACCATGCCCAGCGTCTGGGCGAGTTCGAAGCGCTGCGGGTAGCGCCGCTGCAGTGCCGCGATCAGCTCGACCCCCAGCAGCGGCGCACGCAGCGCCTGGCGGTCGGTGACGATGAGGCGCACGCCCTGGCAGCGCTCGCCCCGGTAGAGGCTGTCGTCGGGGACGAATTCGGCCGGCTCGAAACGCACCCCGGGGATGGCGCGGGCGTTCAGTTCTTCGGCCAACCCCGCGCCGTCGATCCACGGTGCGCCCAGCCATTCGAAGGGCCGCTCGGTGCCGCGCCCGACGCTGACGTTGGTCCCCTCCAGCAGCGCCACGCCGGGGTAGAGCCGCACCTGGCCCAGGGTGCGCAGGTTGGGCGACGGCGGCAGCCACGACAGCCGGGTCTCCTCGAAGCGCATGGCGCGGCGGTAGCCCTGCATGGCGACGACCGTGAGCCCGGCCCCCAGCCGTTTTTCGGCGTTGAACAGGCGCGCCAGCTCGCCCAGGGTCATGCCGTGCTGGACCGGCAGCGGGAAATAGCCGGTGAACGAGGTCAGGTCGTCGTCGAGCAGCGGGCCATCGACCCGATCGGCCCCCAGCGGGTTGGGCCTGTCCAGCACGAAAACGCGCAGGCCCTGCGCCGCGGCCGCCTCCAAGGCGTAGCCCAGGGTGCTGGCGAAGGTGTAGAAGCGCACCCCGGCATCCTGGATGTCGAACACCAGCGCGTCGAGTCCCGCCAGCATGGCGGGCGTCGGGCGCCGGGTCGCACCGTACAGGCTGTACACGGGCAGGCCGGAGAACGGCTCGGTCTGCGACGCGACCTGCCCTTCCTGGTCGCCGTAAACGCCGTGCTCCGGGCTGAAGACCGCCGCCAGCGTCACCCCCGGCGCCCAGCGCAGGCGGTCGAGGGTGCGCCAGCCCCGTCCGTCCACCCCGCTCAGGTTGGTGATCAGGCCGATACGCAGGCCCGCCAGCGGCGCGAACGCCTGCGCTTCGAGCACGTCGATGCCGGTTTCCACCCTGGGGCGCTCGTCGGCCGGAAGGAGCGGCGGCGGCAGCGCGGCGGCCGTCGCCAGCACCGGGTCGGCGGCGATGGCGGCGGGCGGCCGGGGCGGCTCCAGGCTGGCCAGCAGCGCCAACAGCTGGTGCCGCAGCGGCTGGGCGTCGCCGCTGCCCTCCTGGTAAACCCGGTTGCTCAGAACGATCAGGAAGCGTTGCGTGACACGGTCGATCCACAGGCCGGTGCCGGTGAAGCCGGTTTGGCCGATCATCCCGACCGGGGCCAGGGCGTCGCGGTTGGCCACCAGCGGCGCCTCCAGCGCCCAGCCGATGCCGCGCCAGTGCGGCGCCTCGGTGGGCGACTGCGGCTGGAACAGCAGCGCCACGCTCTGCGGCCGCAGGATGCGCTGCCAGCCCAGGCGGCCGTCGTTGAGCAGCGCGCGGGCGAAGCGCGCCAGGTCGTCGGCGCTGGCGAACAGGCCGGCGTGCCCGGACACTCCGCCCATGTGTTGCGCCGCCGGATCGTGCACCCGTCCGCGCGCAAGGTTGGCCGAAGCCGGCCGGGTCGGCGCGATGCGCGGCCAGCGCTCCGCCGCCGGCAGAAACCCGGTGTCGCGCATGCCGAGCGGCTGGAAGATATGGCGCTGGCAGTAGACGTCCAGCGGCTGGCCGCTGACGCGCTCCACCAGCACCCCCAGCACCTCGAAATTGATATCGCTGTAGAGCACCTTGCTGCCCGGTTCGGCCACCCGCCGGGTCGCCACGATGCGGCGCAGCATCTCCTCCCGGTCCACCCCCTGGCCGCTCAGGTTTAGTCCCACCGGCAGGCCCGAGGTGTGCGCCAGCAACTGCCGCAGCGTGATGGTGTCCTTGCCATGCGAGGCGAACGCCGGCCAGTAGCGGGCGGCCGGGGCATCCAGCGCCAGCCAGTGCCGCTCCACCAGCTGCAGCACCGCGGTGGTGGTGGCGACGGCCTTGGTCAGCGAAGCCAGGTCGAAAAGGCTGTCTTCGGTCATGCGCTCGCCCGCCGGCCCGCGCGAGCCGAAGGCCTGGCGGTAGCGCACGCCGCCGGCATCGCCAACGATGACCACCGCCCCCGGCATGCGCCCGGCCAGAATCTGGGCACGCACCGCCGCCTCCAGCGGCGCCCACGACGACGGCATCGCCGCGAGCACGGGGGCCAGCCACAGCGCCAGCAGGCACGACCGCCACCACCTCATGGCCGTCCTCCTGGCGCGGGCACCGCTGGCACAGGAGGCGCTGCGGCGCGCAGCTTCAAGCCGGCCTCGCTGTACTGGTTGCGCGGGTTCCACAGCATCCAGCCCCCGCTGCCCACCGCCTCGGCGGCGTCGATCTGGGCGCGGATCTCCCTGGCCCCGAAGGGGCGCCGGTCGAAGGCGTAGTCGCGGAAAGACTGCAGCCAGGGACGGAAGCGCACGCCCGGCAAGGCGGTGCGCGCCATCGCCCGGCGCAGCGAGCGCTCGACGATCTCGCCGGGGCTGGCCACCGGGTTGCGGTAGCCGGGGATGCCCCAGGTAAAACCGGACGGGTACAGCATCGGGGAGAGGTAGTCGACCACCGCCCCCAGGCGCTCGATCTGCTGGCCGATGAAGGTATCGTTTTCGTTCCAGCACACGTAGCCGAACACATCGGCCGCCACGAACACGTTGTAGGGCGCCAGGCGCTGGCGCGCCGCCGTCAGGAACCCCTGGATCGCGCCGATCCGGTTGTCGCGGGTGTTGGGCCGGGAAAACACCAGCCCGGCCGTGTCGGGGAAACGCAGGTAATCGAACTGGATTTCGTCGAAGCCGAGCCGGGCGGCGGCCTCGGCGATGTCGAGGTTGTAGCGCCACACCGCCTGCGAGAACGGGTCGCTCCAGGCCATCCCTTCCCGGTCGTGCCACACGCCGCCCGCCGCATCGTGCACCGCCAGCTCGGGATGCGCCGAGGCGAACGGCTGGTCCTTGAACACCACGATGCGGGCGATCAGGTACACGCCGCGCTGCTGCAGCTGGCGTACCAGCGCCGCCATGTCGCGCACCGGAACCACCTTCTGCGGCCCCAGCCCGGCGCGCTCGGGAATCGGGCTCGGGAACGCGATCTGGCCGCGGTCGCCCTTGACGTCGATAACCAGCGCGTTGAGTTCGGTGCGCTCGATCAGCCGCAGCGCCGCGCCGCGCAGCCGGGTGCTGCCGACGCCGTAAAACGACAGATAGAGCGCCTTGGGGCGAAAGGGTTGCAGGGCGACCTTCAACGTCGCCGTCCCGGGCGCCACGGCGAGCTGGCGGCGGCGATACCCGGCGGCGCGCAGCGACAGCGAGGCCGCCGGCAGCGCCAGCCGGAAGCGCCCGGCGCCATCGCTCATCACCACGCCTTGCGCCGTGGTCACGCTCGCCCCCGCCAGCGGCGCCTGGGTGACGGCATCGACCACCACCCCCGCCAGGCCGAGCGCCGGCTCGGCCCCCAGGCAGAGCAGCAGCCCCAGCAGCACGAACAGGCGCGGCATCATGGCCGCGACCCGGCGTGAGAGGCGGACGGCTCGGGCTGGCTGTTCTTTTTCAACAGCGCCGCGAAGGTTTTGGCGTCGTAGGCATCCACCATCAGCAGACGAGGCAGCGCCCACAGGGAGTCCCGCCACGTCACCGGCCGCGCCTCGAGCGAGAACGCCGCCAGGTAGCCGGCGGTTTGCGCCTCCTGCATCAACTCGGCGTCGTAGAGGCCGAACGGCCACGCCAGCAGGTCCACCTTGTGCCCCAGCTGCTTTTCTATCACCTGCCTGGGTCGCAGCAGTTGCTGCCTCACCAGTTGCCGATACGCCTCTGGGCTCAGGCGCCGCCGCTCCTGCAGGAAATTCGGATGCCAATAGCTGTGCGACTGGACATCGAACCCGCCGCTTTGCTGCATGCGGCGCAACTCGTCCCAGGTCAGCGCGTAGCGGGCGTTGGAAATGGCGCTCGGATAGATGAACAGCGTCACCGGCACCCGGTAGCGCTGCGCCAGCGGGTACATCACCTGATACACCGAGCGATGGCCGTCATCGGCGGTCATCACCACCGCCTTGGCCGGCAAACCGGCACGGCGCCCATAGAGGTAGTCGATCAGATCGTGTAGCGGAATCACCGAGTAACCCTGGCTGCGCAGCACGCGCAGATGGTCCTCGAAGGTGGAGCTGCGAACCGTCATGCTATCAGTCACGGTGGCGGCGAAACGGTGGTAGACCAGAATCGGCACACGCCATTCCGCCTGGCTCGCCATGGCCGGGCCGGCCAGTGCGGCGAGTACACCGTACCGCCAGACAAGGCGCCGTAGTCGCTGAGTCATGAAAAACCATCCGCATTGTTGGCTCGTCTCGGCGTGCGACAGGCCGACCTGCCGGGTGACGAGCCCGCCGCACAAGCCTACAACCCGCCATGCCCCTGCCCCCTCGGCCGGGACGGCATTTCAGCTATAACGCTTCGCCGCCCGGAAGTACAGGCGCCCCGCGCCGAGCCGCGACCCGCCCCCCTCTTCCGCAACGTTCTGCCCGCCATGCCACGCGCGCCTCGCCTAAGAACCTGTTCACGATCTGTCGCGAGCAGCCCTCAGCGGGGTGAAGAGCAGCGCAGGAACCGGAATGTACTGGAGTACATGAGGATTCCCGATCGCTGAGCGAATCGCTGCGTGCCAATCTCTCGCTGAGCCAATCGAAGATTGGCACGCAGTGATTGGCTCAGCGATAGATTCGCACGCAGTGCACATGAGCCCCGATCAGGGATGCGCAGCAAGATCGTGAACAGGTTCTAAGATTCAGGATGCCCCCACTCCGATTGACGAGAAAGCCGTTGCCGATGGCGCTAGAAACCGAACTCAAGCTTCGGCTCCCCCCCAACCGGAATGCCGCGTTCCGGCGCTGGATGGCGCAACATGCCGAGGCTGCTGCCCCGGCCACCGAACAGTTGCTCAGCATCTACTACGACACGCCCACCCTGGCCTTGGCGCAACGCGATATCGGGCTGCGGCTGCGCCGCGTCGGCGACCGCTGGCTGCAGACAGTGAAGCTGGGCGAACAAGCGGGTGGCGGTCTGCACCGGCGCCAGGAACTGGAAACGGAGGTCAGCGGGGAAGCCCTCGAACCGGAGCGGATTGCCGAGCGCACGATCCGGCAGCTGTTGACCCGGGAGGACGTCGCCGGCGCGCTCGCGCCGCTGTTCCGCACCGACATCAAGCGCACCCGCTGGATGCTGCGCGACGCCGGGGGCAACATTTTGGAAGTGTGCCTGGACCAGGGCACGATCCAGGGTCAGGCCCGGAGCATGAAACTCAACGAGGTCGAGATCGAGCTGAAACAGGGCCACGTCCAGGCCGTGTTTGATCTGGCACTGCAGATGGCCAGCACCCTGCCCTTGATCCCCGACCCGCAAAGCAAGGCCGAGCGCGGCTATGCCTTGTGCCGCAACGCCGCGTTGCCGGCCGCGTCAAAGGCGCGGCTACCGCCGCTGCGGGGCAAACAAACGCCGCATCGCGCCCTCAAGATGGTCGTGCAGGAAACCCTGCGCCACCTACAGGCCAACATGCCGGGCCTGCTCGATCACGACGACATGGAGTGCGTCCATCAAGCGCGCGTGGCCTTACGCCGGCTGCGTTCGGCCCGGAAGGCCTTCGCCCCGCTCACTGCCGGCGACGAATGGCAGGGCATCATGACGGACGTGCAGTGGTTGGCCACCCAGCTGGGCCGGGTGCGGGATCTGGACGTGTTCCTGGGCGAGACGCTGCCCGGCATCGAAGCCGCCCTGGCGCCGGATGCCGATTTCGCCCCCCTCAAAGCCGCCCTGCTAGGCCAACGCGAAAGGTGCCGCCGCGAGGCGCATGCCGCCGTGATCTCGTCCCGCCACGGCCGCTTGCAGCTGCGCCTCCTGGCCTGGCTGAATCAGCCGGCGCCCCGTCCCAAGGGCAACACGCTGCCACTGCGCGACTTCGCCCGCCGCGCCTTGCAGCAACGCTGGCGGCCGTTTGCCCGCCTCGCCCGCGACTGGGCCGCGCTGAGCCAGGAACAGCGCCACGAGCTGCGCAAACGCGCCAAGAAACTGCGTTACAGCGCCGAGTTTTTCTCCCCGCTCTACCCGCCCAAGCGCGTGGCACGCTACCTGGAGCGGCTGCAGGCCCTGCAGCAAATCCTCGGCGACATGAACGACAGCGTGGCGGCGCAGGCCCTGCTGGCGCAGACCCTGGCCAAGGATGCCGCACTTCAACATGCCGGAGGCCTGGTGGCCGGCTGGCTCGCCCACGGCGCCCACCACGCCGAACAGCAGCTGCCCGGCGTGCTGAAACGGCTGCAAAACACCCCGGTCTTCTGGCGTCGCCCCGACGCCGCCAAGCGGCGGCGCTGACACGGTCCTGCCCCAGCGGACGGCCGCTGCCGGCAGGCGCTACGCGGGAGGCTGGCGCAGCGCGTGGCGAGCGTCGTCGCGCAATTGCAGCGAGATACCCACGGCCAGGTCCAGCCGGCGCAGCAGCCACAGGCTGAGGTCATGCACAAACGGATCGGGCAAGGCCGCCGGCTCCGGAAGCAGCGCCTCCGGGATGGTGCTCATGGCCTGGCTGCCCGCCAGGGCATCGCCGATGCTGGCGGCCGCTTGCTGCAAGGCCGGGCGGACCTGCTCCAGGTTGAGGCGCTCGCGCCGCATCAGCAACATGCTCTTGACGGCGGTGAGCTGGGCCAGCAACTGGTAGCTGTGCGCCAGCAAGCGGCCCAGCGGCTCCAGTGCCGGGCGCACCGCGCGCGGTTCGGCGAGCGAGCGCTGGGTGGCCTGAACCAGGGCGGAGAGGCTGTCGTAGGCCTCGCGCCGGGCCAGCCGCCATTCCAGTTCCGGCTCGTTGTCCACCGACTGCAATTGCCCCAGCCCCAGCGCCACGCGAGCGTGGCGCGCCTGGGCCGCCATGGTGCGCGCCACCAGCTTGGGAATCTGGGTACGCTCCCAGGAAGGCAGCACGTAGCTGAACGACCACGCGATGGCGACCCCCAGCAGCGTGTCGGCGATGCGCTCGACCACGGCAAACGCCGGGCTGCTGCCGGCATTGAGCAGGTGCGCCTGCACCAGGCCCAGCACGGTGGCGGCCACGGCGGTGATGAGATAGCGCTTGATGGCGAAGGCGTGCGCCACCGCCTGCGCCAGCGTCACGACCACCAGCAGCAGCAACGGCGGCGCATGTGTCGCCAGCAAGGCCCCGGCCAGCAGGCACCCGAGCAGGGTGCCCGCCACGCGGCTGTCACGCCGCTCCAGGGTCTGGGCGAAGCTGCCGCGCAGCACCACCACGATGGTGAGCAAAATCCAGTAGTCGTGCGTCCCCCACGGCAGTGCCAGCGACAGGGCGTAGGCGCTGCCGATGGCGAGCGCGGCGCGGATGGCGTGGCGCAGCGGCGGCGCATCCCAGCGCCACAAGGCGGTGAACGGCCGCCACGACCAGGCAGTCGGGCTCACGAACATCCGCCAGGCGGCCCGCACCACGTCGAGGTCGGGCTCGGCCTCGCCGCGCGCCAGCGCGATCAGGCGCAGGGTTTCGTCGTTCATGTTGCCGATACGGTTGGCCAGGCCGCGTGCCAGCACCGCCGGCGACGGCGTGGCAACGGCGTCCGGCAACGCCGCCTCCTCCTCCGCCCAATGCAGGGCCGCCAGCCGCGGGCGATGGCTGGCAAACAGCGCCGGTTGGCGCCGGTAGAGCATGGCATCGGCCAGCGCGTCGATTTCGTCGGCCAGGGCGTTGAGCACCTCGCGCAGCTCGTCCAGCACCAGGGCGTGGCCGGGATGCGTCTTCAGCGTATCGAGATCGAGTTCGCAGGCGAGCAGGTGGTCGCGCATTTCCAGTGCCTGCATCAGCATGCCCGCCAACTGCTGCCGGCGCGCGGTGCGCGGCGATTCGAGCAGGATGTCGCGCGCCGCTTGCAGCTGGTCGGCCAGCGCCGCCTGCTCGCGCAGCAGGCGCCCGATCAGGGGCATGCGGCCGCCCTCCTCGCCACGGCCCGCCGGGGCGAATTGCTGCGCCTGGGTGCGCATCAGCGTGCCCAGCGCCAGCAAGGTTTCGGCCAACATCTGCACGCGGTAGAACGGGTTGAGCAAGGCGTGGGCAAGCGTGGCGTACACCACGTACGCCCCGGCTCCCAGGGCGAAATACAGGGTGCTGCTGAGCGCCGTGGCGCTGTGGCTGTGGGCCGGCGCCGCCATCGAGAACACCATTGCGAACATGGCTGAAATCGAGATCGGCAGGCCGCGCTTGCCCCATGCCGCGGCGAGAAAGGCGATGAAGCTGGCCGGCACCAGCAGCAGCCCCAGGTAAAGCGGCGAGGCATGCAGCACTTGCACGCCGAAGAACAGCGGCACGCCGATCAGCGCCGCCGGCAACAGATGGAAGAATTTCCCGCGCTTGGGACCGGCCTGGTCGGGCGGAATGCAGACGATGACGCCGACGGACGCGGCGGAGGCGGCAAACGCGCCCAGCGTCAGATGCACCACGCCCGATATCAGCAACAGGCCCAGCGCCGCCGACAGGCCGTTGGCCACGTAATAGCTGAACGCAACGCGCAGGATGGCCTGGTGGCGGCGCAAAAATGAGGGGGGTATCTGCATGGTCAATATCAATCGGCCACCCTGGCGCCGGGTACGACGGCGGAGGACATCCGTCCGGGCAGCGGCCGCGACACCCTCGTCCGGGTTGTTCTTGGTTCGTTGGGTTATACCCTGATTGGATCACCCACAGCAACGGGTCAGGAGAAGGCTGCAAGCTCGCCGCCGCGCCCGAGGTGACCCACGGGCGGCGACAAGCATGGGCAACGCCACCTGACGATGCGGTCCGGATGCGGTGCCGGGATGGCGGCCGCGGAGACGTCGTGTCGCGAGGTGGTCGTGAGCAAAGCGAAATGGGGCGTTAAAGAACACCCGCTGCGAGCGAGCGGGTGTTTTCGGCGGGGTTAGCGGTCCTCTTGCCATTTCCCCTTGCCATGGCCGTGGCCGTGCTCGTTACCGGGGTAACGGCGCTCGTCGCGGCGGCCATCGCGGCGGTCGTAGTCGTGCCGACGGTAGCGTGGCGCGTAGACGTCGTTGTACCACTCGTCCCGCACGAAATACACCGGCCGGCCGCAGGCGCGGTATTCGGCGCAGTGCTGGCGCCAGTGCTTGGCATGGCCAGGGGGAACGCGCAGGTAGATCGGTTCATACACCACGGGCGAGCGCCGGATGATGACGGGTTCCGCATAGATGACGGCAGGCCGCGGGAAGTTGCCGATGTCGATCTGGCCGTAGAAATTAGGATCGCCGATGCTGATCGATACCCCGACATCGGCAGCCAGCGCCGAGGAGGTTGCCGCGGCGAATAGCGAGGCTAGCAAGAGCTTTTTCATCAAAGTCCTTTCCTTGAGCTGTGGTGCAAAACGCCGGGTGACGGACATCTCCAATCCATCCCAGTCTAAGACTTAGCTGACGGCATCGCTACTTGCATAGATTGTGATCGGCGCATAACGTTCCCGGCGCGCCGGCGCTGCCGCCTGGCAAGGCACGCGCAAAGCGGCACCCTCCCGGACGGGTTCGGCAGCGAAGTCGAACTCACGGTTGCGCTGCCCGGCCTGCCGCGCGACGAGGCGCAGCGCCGGGCCACAGCTTGGGCGCGGCGCAACACATCTAAAAATCAGATCAAATAGCCGTATTTTTTGCGTTATTCAATCGAAAAAATAACGCCCATACTGACAGCCATGATGAATCGGGGCCGATACCGCCCCACCAACAGGAGCCGATCATGCTGAACGTCAGGAAAGCGAACGAACGGGGACATGCCGACCACGGCTGGCTGAATAGCTACCATACCTTCTCCTTTGCCAGCTATTTCGACCCCAACCACATGGGCTGGGGGCCGCTGCGGGTCATCAACGACGACACCGTGGCCGGCGGCAGCGGCTTTCCCACCCACGGCCACCGCGACATGGAGATCATCTCGTATGTGCTGGAAGGTGCGCTGGAGCACAAGGACACCCTGGGCACCGGCTCGGTGATCGTGCCGGGCGACGTGCAGCTGATGAGTGCCGGCACCGGCATCGCCCATAGCGAATTCAACCATTCGCACCAGGAGCCGGTGCATTTCCTACAGATCTGGGTGATGCCGGAGCAAAACGGCCTGCGTCCGAGCTACCAGCAACGCCGCTTCGAGACCGAGGAAAAGCGCGGCAAGCTGCGCCTGCTGGTATCGCCGGACGGCCGCGACGGCTCGCTGAGCATTCGTCAGGACGTGGCGCTCTACAGCGCGCTGATCGACGGCGAGGAGCAGGTCGAGTGGGTGCAGACGGCGCCGCGTCTGGGCTATATCCACGTGGCGCGCGGCAGCGTGAAACTGGACGGCTATCCCTTGCAGGCCGGCGATGGCGTCAAGGTACAGGGTGACTCGCGCTTGCTGCTAAGCGAGGGCGCAGCGGCCGAGGTGCTGTTCTTCGACATGGTGCCGTAAGCGCCAGGCGGGAAGCACCGCCCCGCCCCGCTGCTTTGGGCACCAAACCGCCGGATGCGGCGCCACGTGGCGCCGCATCCGGCAAATCCTGTCGCAGCACGCCCGGCCATGTCGCCTGCAAGCTGGGCAATATCAACCCGCGCTGTCCTGATGGTCCGGCGCGACGTCCCCGATGGCAAAACGCACCGCGTCCTCGACCCGGTCGAGCAAGACGAATTGCAGCTTCGCGCGCGCCTCGGCGGGCACGTCCTCCAGATCCTTCTGATTGCGGCGCGGCAGCATCACGGTGTGGATGCCGGCGCGCAAGGCGGCCAGCGTCTTTTCCTTGACGCCGCCAATCGGCAGCACCAGCCCGCGCAGGCTCACCTCGCCAGTCATCGCCACGTCGGAGCGTACCGGCTTGTCGGTCAACAGCGACACCAGGGCGAGGAACATCGCCACCCCGGCGCTGGGCCCGTCCTTGGGCGTCGCCCCGGCCGGCACGTGCACGTGCACGTCGATGCCGGCGAGCGAATCGCCAGTCCAGATCTTGGCCAGGGTCAGCGCCGCCTGCGCCGATTCCTTCATGACCTCGCCCAGCTGCCCGGTCAGGATCAGGCGCCCGCTGCCCGGCACCTTGCTGGCCTCGATGAACAGGATGTCGCCGCCCACCGGCGTCCAGGCGAGCCCCGTCGCCACGCCGGGCAGGCTGGTGCGCAGCGCCACCTCGCTCTCGTAACGCTGCGCGCCGAGGATGTCGGCCAGGTCCGCGGCATCCACCGTGACGCGCTCGGCCAGGCCTTCGGCGATGCGCATCGCCACGCGGCGCAGCACCGAACCCAGCTCGCGCTCCAGGTTGCGCACCCCGGCCTCGCGCGTATAGTCGCGCACGATCGCGGTCAGCGCCGCATCCGTCAGCCCAGCCTGTTCGGTCGTCAGGCCGTTGGCCTCGAGCTGGCGCCGCACCAGGTAACGACGCGCGATCTCGATCTTTTCCTCCTCGGTGTAACCGGGGAGCTGGATGATCTCCATGCGGTCGCGCAAGGGTCCGGGGATGGTGTCGAGCACGTTCGCGGTGCAGACGAACATGACCCGCGACAGGTCGAAATCCACCCCCAGGTAGTTGTCGCGGAACGTGCGGTTCTGCTCCGGATCGAGCACTTCCAAGAGCGCGCTGCCCGGGTCGCCATGGAAGCCGCCGGCGCCGAGCTTGTCGATCTCGTCGAGCATCAGCACGGTGTGGGTGGTGCCGGCGCGGCGCAGCGCCTGGATGATGTTGCCTGGCAAGGCGCCGATGTAGGTGCGCCGGTGCCCGCGGATTTCCGCCTCGTCGTGCAGCCCGCCCAGGGCGACGCGCTGGAAGGCGCGTCCGGTGGCGCGGGCGATGGACTGGCCGAGCGAGGTTTTGCCCACGCCGGGCGGGCCGGAAAAGCACAGGATCGGGCTCTTGCCCTCCGGGTTGAGCTTGCGCACTGCGAGGTACTCCAGGATGCGCCGCTTGATCTTGTCCAGCCCGAAATGATCCTCGTCCAGCACGTGCCGCGCGGCGGCGATGTCGATCGGCTGCGGCGCCTCCGCTTTCCACGGCAGCTCGGTCAGCCACTCGAGGTAGGTGCGCAGCATGGCGTACTCGGTGCCGCCCTCGCCCACGCGCTGCAGCCGCTTCAGTTCCTTCTCGGCATGTTTCTGCACCTCGGGCGGCATGCCGGCCGTGGCGACGGCCTGCTTCAGTTCCTCGATTTCGACCGCACTCTCCTCGTCCTCGCCGAGTTCCTTCTGGATCTGCCGCATCTGCTCGCGCAGCATGTGCTCGCGCTGGCGCTCGTCGAACTGGGCGCGCGTCTTCTCGCCGATCTCGCGCGAGAGCTTGAGCACCTCGACCCGCGCCGACAGCAGCGCCAGCACCTTGTCGAGGCGGCGCAAGAGGTCGAAGGTTTCCAGGATGTCCTGCTTTTCCTCGACTTTGACGTCGATGAGGTTGGCCACCATGTCGGCCAGGGCCGCCGGCGAGTCGATGCCGCGCACCACGTCGTTCAGCTCGCCCGGCATATGGGGCAGCAGGCCGATCGCCTCGATCGCGCGTTCCTTGAGCTGCAGGAAACGCGCCTCGATCTCGGGCGTCATCATCTCCGGCTGGGCGATCAGCGCCACCCGCGCCACGAGGAAGGGCCAGCCATCGAGAAATTCCAGTACCTGGAAGCGCGACAGCCCCTGCACCACGAGGTGATCGGCCCCTTCCTTGCCGGTGATGTAGCGCGCGATCAGTCCGGCGGTGCCCACCCAGTACAGATCGGAAGGCCCGACCTCGGTTTTCTGCGGGTCGCGCTGCAGCAGGAATCCCACCTGCAGCTCGTTCTTCGCGGCCTCCTGCGCCGCCGCGATGGAGGCAGCGCGTCCGACCGTCACCGGCGACAGCACGCCGGGAAACAGCACCGCGCTGCGCAGCGGGATGAGGATCATCGCGTCCTCCGGCAGACGCTTGCTGCCGGCGGCAAGCGGCGCCGCGGCCGGCGGTTGGGCCCCGGCGGACGCCCCGGGGGTCTCGTCGGTGCGCATGTGCTGCTGCTTGGACCAGTGCTTCATCGTGGAACCTCCCTTACTTTTCTGAAGGTCAATACCAGGCAACCATCCGCCAGTTCCGGCGGGGCCGGCTCGAGGATGTGCAGGGGCAGAGGGATGTGGCGCTCGAAGCGTCCGTAGGGAATTTCGATGCGGTGGATATGGGCCGCCCGGGAGGCGGGGAAGCGCCGCTCCGCCGCCACCGTGACCCCGCCCGGCTCGAACGCCACGACGATGGCCGCCGCGGGCACCCCCGGCAGGGCGACGTAGACGATCATGGCGTCCTCGCTCTCCACCACGTCGATCGGCGGCTCGAGGCAGGGTGCGCGCGCCGGGCCGCTGCGAAAGAACTGGCAGTGCAGCCGCTCGGCCTGCTCCAGCAGGGACAGGGCGTCGCCCCACATCCAGGACATCAGGTCGCGTGATCTCATGGTGTTCATGCCTCCCATGGGGGGTAAATGGCGTTCACGGCGCCGCTTTCAAGCCGGCTCCCGCGTCAGGAAAAATCCGCCAGCATCGGGGGGACGTGGCGGCGCAACAGCGCGTTGTGGGCGCTCCATTGCTCCTGCGCGTCCAGGGTTTCGAGGTAACGCACCTCGCCGGCGGCGAACACGGCGACCGGCAGGCCGTCACGGAACAGCACGCGGTTGCCGGTGAGCGCCGCGAGCTTGGGTCCGGGCGTCAGGATGCCGACCAGGTTGAGCGGGTCGGCACCGGACAGCGACAGCCACTCGCCCGTGGGCGGCTTGCGCCGCACCTCGCGCAGCAGCCCCACCGCCTCGGGCAGGGCGAACTGCTCGCCGGAGAAACCGGCGACGAAGCGGCCGCCGCGGATTTCGCCGCGCGCTTCGAGCCGGCGGTACACACGCAGCAGGTCGCGCCACGGCGGCAGCCAGTCGGCCTCGCGCTCCAGCACGCGCCAGAACACCACACCGTAGCGGCGCAGCAAGGTACGCGCGACGTGCTCGAGCGCCTCGTCAAGGTTGGCCGAAGCCGCGCCGCGCCGTGCCAGCGCCCAGCGCCCGGCGTCTTCCATGCCAAACATCACGGTGCGGTGGTGGCGTCGGCGCGTGCTGCCGCCGCTGGGGCGGCGCCGCTCGGACGGCACCAGCAGCGCGCGCAGGCCGCCGAAGCTGTCGGCATTCACCAGCCCGACCGCCACCAGCTCGGCCAGCGCCTCTTCCACCTGCACCCCCAGCAAGTGCGTGCCGTCGCGCAGTTCATCGAAGAACGAGGCGCCGTGCTGGCGGATGCAGTCGGCCACCGCCTGGGCACGCCCGCTGAGCGGCGGCGCGTCCGGGGTGGCGGCGAGCTGCGTCCAGAGCTGGGCGTTGCGCCGGGCGAACAGCGTGATCGGCGTGGTGCGCACCGGCGTCACGCCCTTGCCGGCCTTGTCCGGCTGAACGCTGCGCGGCGTCAGGCGCGCCCACGACAGGCGCCCGGCCAGGCACAGGTCGTCCAGCCAGGCCGGCTCGTAGGCCGGGATGCGCGCCGGCAGCAGCTCGGTCTCCCAGGCGCCGGCCGGGGCCTCGTAGCCTTCCAGCTGGGTGGCCACCGCCGCCACCGCGTCCTGTCCTTCCATGCGCGAGTCCGCGGCCACGTGCTGCCAGTCGAACAGGAAGCGCAGGAAGTCGCGCGCGGCCACCGGCTCGATCTCGGCGCGCAGCTGCTTGACGGTGTAGCGATGGATGCGCGCCAACAGCCTCCGCTCGCACCATTCGTCGTCCGCCGCCTCGGCGGTGAAGCGCCCGCGCAGCGCGAAGCCCTCGTTTTCCAGCGCCAGCAGCGCGCCTTGCACCCGACCCGGGTCTTCGCCCAGCGCGGCGGCGCACGCCGGCCAGGTCATCGGCCCCAGACCTTCGAGCCGGCCGCGCACGATCGCGATCAAGGCGGTGTCCGGCGTCCAATCGCGCAGGGCCTCGCCCTCCGGGGGGCTGATGGCTGGCTGCGTCTTGAGTCCGGACCACAGCGTCCGGAACTGGCTCAGCCGCTCGGCGGCGATCCACAGCGCCGCGCCGTCGTGCTGCACACGCGCCACGCGCCGCTGTTTCGCCAGTGCCGCCAGCCACTCGCCCCAGCCCGGCTGCGCCGCCACTTCCGCCGTGGTGACGAAGCTCAGCCACACCAGCGCGTCGTGCAGTTCGTCGGCGTTGGCCGGGTCCGGCCAGGCTTCCTCGCGCACCCGGGCGATGGCGGCAGGGTCGAGCCGGCCGAGGTCGGCGGCGGTGTCCGGGTCGAGCCAGCGCCGGCTCATCACCGCCTGGGTGCGGCGCTCTTCCAGCGGTGCGTCGTCGAGGAAGGCGTAGGGCTTGGCGGTGAGCACCTCGAGCGCCAGCGGCGAGGGCTCGGTCAGGTCGCGCGCCTCGACGCGGATGGCACCCGACTCCAGGCCGGCCAGCAGGCGCTCGAAGCCGTCCACGTCCATGGCGTCGGTGAGGCAATCGGCCAGGGTCTGGCGCACCAGCGGGTGGTCGGGGATTTCGCGCTCGCCGACCAGGTTTTCGGCGCAGGCGAGCTGGTCCGGGAAGATCGCCGTGATCAGGTCTTCGGCATTCATGCGCATCAGCTGCGGCGGCACCTTCTTGCCGCCGCGAAAACGCGGCAGCGCCAGCGCGATGCAGGCGACCCAGCGCCAGCGCGTGATGAACATCGGCGCGTCGAGCAGCGCCTGGATCAGCACCAGGCGCGCGCTGGCCGAGTGGAGATAGCGCGCCACCTCGGCCAGATCGAAGCTGTGCGCGGTGGTGAGCGACAGCACGATGTTGTCCTCGGTGGCGGCGGCCTGCAGCTCGAAGTTGAACTTGCGGCAGAAACGCTTGCGCAAGGCGAGCCCCCAGGCGCGGTTGACGCGGCTGCCGTACGGCGAGTGGATCACCAGCTGCATGCCGCCGACCGCGTCGAAGAAGCGTTCGAACACCAGGGTGTCCAGCGTCGGCAGGCAGCCCAGCGCGGCGTGCGCCGCCGCCAGGTAATCGACCAGCTGGCGCGCGGCCGGCGCGCCGATGCCCAGGTCGTCGGCCAGCCAGCCCAACGCGGTGTCGCCCTGCGGGTCGTGCCGCAAGCAGGCGGCGGTTTCGGCACGCAGCCGTGCCACCGCCTGCGACAACGCGTCGCTGCGGCCCGGCGCCTCGCCGAACCAGAACGGGATCGAGGGCGGCTGGCCGTGCGCGTCTTCCACCCTCACCGTGCCGCGCTCGATGCGCAGGATGCGGTAGGAATTGTTGCCGAGCTGGAACACGTCGCCGGCTGCGCTTTCCACCGCGAAGTCTTCGTTCACGGTGCCGATGATGTGGTTTTCCGGCTCCAGCAGTACCTGGTAGTCGGCGGTGTCCGGGATGGTGCCGCCGCTGGTCAGCGCGGTGAGCCGGGCGCCACGCCGGCCGCGCAGCACGCGGTTGATCGCGTCGTGGTGGATCAGCGCGCCGTGGCGGCCGCGCCGGGTGCTGTAGCCTTCAGCCAACATGGCGAGCACCGCGGCGTAATCCTCCGGCGCCAGGGCGCGGTAGGGCCAGGCGCGGCGCAGGCGCTGGTACAGCGCGTCCTCGCCCCAGTCCTGCGCCGCCACCTCGGCGACGATCTGCTGCGCCAGCACGTCGAGCGGCTGCGGCGGGATGATGAGATAGTCGAGTTCACCGCGCCGCACGCTGTCGAGCAGCGCCGCGCACTCCACCAGATCGTCGCGCGACAGCGGGAACAGCCTCCCCTTCGGCGTGCCGCTCACGGCGTGGCCGGAGCGGCCGACGCGCTGCAGAAACGCCGAGATCGAGCGCGGCGAGCCGAGCTGGCACACCAGGTCGACGTCGCCGATGTCGATACCCAGTTCCAGCGAGGCGGTGGCCACCAGCGCGCGCAGTTCGCCGCGCTTGAGACGCTGCTCGGCGTCCAGCCGCGCCTCGCGCGCCAGGCTGCCGTGATGCGCCGCCACCAACGTCTCGCCCAGGCGCTCCGACAGATGGCGCGTGACGCGTTCGGCCAATCGGCGCGTGTTGACGAACACCAGCGTGGTGCGATGCTCGTCGATCAGCGTGGCGAGCCGGTCGTACACCTGCTGCCACACCTCGCCCGACATCACCGCCTCGAGCGGCGAGAGCGGCACCTCCAGCGCCAGGTCGCGCCGCCGCGCGTGGCCGGTATCGATGATGGTGCAGTCCGGCGCGCGGCCGCCATCCGCTGCGGCCCCGACCAGGAAGCGCGCCACCTCCTCGATCGGCTTCTGGGTGGCCGACAGGCCGACCCGCACCAGCTTGTCTCCGCTCAGCGCCGCCAGCCGCTCCAGCGACAGCGCCAGGTGCGAGCCGCGCTTGTTCGGCGCCAGCGCGTGGATCTCGTCGACGATCACGGTGCGGGTGGTGGCGAGCATCCTGCGGCCCGATTCGGACCCCAACAGCACGTAGAGCGATTCCGGGGTGGTGACCACGATATGCGGCGGGCGGTGGCGCATCTTCTCGCGCTCCGCCTGCGGGGTGTCGCCGGTGCGCACCAGGGTGCGGATGTCCACCTCGGGCAGGCCGCAGGCCGCGAGCGCGTCGCGGATGCCGGCCAGCGGCGTTTCCAGGTTCTTCTGGATATCGTTCGACAGCGCCTTGAGCGGCGAGACGTAGACCACCTGCGTCTCGTCCGGCAGCCCGCCGGAGAGCCCCTCGCGCACCAGCGCGTCGATGGCGGCGAGAAACGCGGCCAGCGTCTTGCCGGAGCCGGTCGGCGCGGCGATCAGCACGTGGCGGCCGGACTGTATCACCGGCCAGGCCTGCGCCTGGGCGGCGGTGGGCGTGGCGAAGGTAGCGACGAACCAGCGCGCCACGGCGGGATGGAAGAAGGGAAGCGGATTCACGCGTCACATCGCGGCAAAGGGGGACGCTTTCATGGTAGTGCAGCCGGCAATGGGGATGGGGATGCGTACCCGGCGAGCCGGCCTATCGGCCGGGAGGACCAGCGATATGCGATGGCCGAGCCCGTCCGCGACAGTCCCCTATATCTCGCCGCGCAGCTGGCGCCGGTAGCGCTCCGGCGAGAACCCCATCTGCTTGCGGAACATCGCGATGAACGCCGAGGCGGTGCCATAGCTCAGGCGAGCGGCGATCTCCTGCACCGGCCAGCCCTCCTTCAGCCACGCCAGCGCCTGCAGCAGACGCACGCGGTTGCGCCACTGCACGAAGCTCATGCCCAGCTCGCTCTGGAAGCGCCGCGCCAGGGTGCGCTCGGTGCAGTGCACCTGCTCGGCCCACTGCGCCAGCGTGGTGGCATCGGCCGGATCGAGCCGGATGGCGTGCAGGATTGGCGCCAATTGGCGGTCGGCACTCTCCGGCAGATAGCTGTCCTCGGCCCCCGCCCGCACCAGGTGCTCCACCAGCAACTCGGCCTGGCGCACGTCCCAGTCGTCGGCCATGGCCGTCACGCGGCGCTGGCAGAAGTCCTCCAGCAAGGCCCGCACCACCGGTGTCTGCGCGATCAGGCAGGCCGTGGCAGGCAGGCGCGCCGCCAGCGCGGCGTCGACGTAGACCGAGGTGTACTCCATCGCCAGGCGCACGTAGGCGGCGTGCGGCAGATCGGCGGGTACCCACACCAGGTAGTCGGCCGGGGCGGTCAGTTTGCGCCCTTCCAACTCCAGCTCGATCAGGCCCAGGCTGATGCGGTTGAGCTGCCCCCAGGGATGGCGGTGCAGCTCGAAGCCGGTATGAGGCTCGAACTGGTCGTAGCGGAAGTAGAGCGGCGACGGTGGCGGCAGTTGCAGGTCGGCGTCCCTATAGGGCAGGTCCATATTGTCGGCTTTGCCTCATCGCTTTGTCTGGTTCGCATTATAAGCAGAGAAAACGACAAGATTACACTGGCGGTATTCCATCCCAAGGAGCCGGCCATGCCCGTGCTGTTTCCCCTGCTGGCGGTGCTGATCTGGGCCGCCAATACCGTGGTGTCCAAGGCCGCCGCCACGGTGTTCGACCCCGCCGCGATCTCCTTTTACCGCTGGCTGGTGGCCGCGCTGGTGCTCAGCCCGTTCTGCCTGCGCCCCTTGTGGCGCCAGCGCCACGCCCTGCTCCCCCATCTGCCGCGCTTTGCCGTGCTGGCCGTGCTCGGCATGGTGCTGTACCAGTGCCTGGCCTATTACGCTGCGCACAGTACCAGCGCCACCAATATGGGAGTGATCTGCGCACTGATCCCGCTGCTGGGCCTGCTGCTGAACGGCCTGGTGTTCGGCCAACGTGTCGGCCCGGCGGCGATGCTGGGCGTGGCCCTGTCGCTGGCGGGCGTGCTCTACCTGCTGGGCCGGGGCGATCCGGCCAGCCTGCTCGCCGCCGGCGTCAATCGTGGCGACGCGCTGATCCTGGTCGGCTCAACCGCCTACGCGCTGTACGGCATCCTGCTCAAGCGCTGGGCGCCGCCGTTCGGACCGTGGCTCAACCTGTACGTGCAAGTACTGCTGGCAGTGGCGATGCTGGCTCCGCTGGCGCTCACCGCCGACAGCCTGGCCATTCCGCCGCAAGGCGTCGGGCTGGTGCTGTTCGCCGGCATCGCCTCATCGGTACTCGCGGCCTACTTCTGGATGCGCGGCATCGAACGGCTGGGCAGCGAGCGCACCGCTATCTTCATGAACCTGCTGCCGCTGTTCACCGCCCTGATCGCCAGCGCCCTGCTCGGCGAAACCATCCACGCCCACCACTGGCTGGGCGGCGGGCTGATCCTGCTCGGGGTGAGCCTGACCCAGGGCGGCTTCGGCAGCGTGCTCAAGCGCTGGCGACTGCAGGCGGGGTGAGCCCGGGCGCGGCGGGCGCGCCGACGGGCAAGCCCGGCACCATGGCCTACACTGTGAAGATGTCCGTCGCCACGGCGTTTTGCCATGCCCCACATCACCTTCGCCGCCGCCATCCAGCGTCATATCGTCTGCCCGGAACGGGAGGTTGTCGCACCGACCGTCGGGGCGGCGCTGGAGGCGGTGTTTGCACTGCAGCCGGAGCTGCGCGGCTACCTCCTCGACGACCAGGGGCAGTTGCGCCGCCACATGGCCATCTTCGTCGACGGCCACGCCATCCGCGACCGCCAGCGCCTGGGCGACCACGTTGCTCCCGACAGCCGCATCTACGTGGTGCAGGCGCTCTCCGGCGGCTGATACAGGACTCCCCCCATGAACGACCGACTCCTCGTTGCCACGCGCAAAGGGCTGTTCATCCTGCACCACCATGATGGTCGGTGGCAGACCACAGAGACCCATTTCCTCGGCGAACCGGTCAGCATGACGCTGGCCGACCCGCGCGACGGTACGCTGTACGCCGCCCTCAACCTCGGCCATTTCGGCGTCAAGCTGTGGCGGCGCCGCGCCGGCGCCACGGACTGGGAGCCGTGCGCGGTGCCGGTGTACCCGCCGCAGCCCGCCCCGCTGCCCGAGCCCTTGCCGGATCACCCGCCCGCCGCACCCTGGTCGCTGCAGCAGATCTGGGCGCTGGAACCCGGCGGCCCCGACCAACCGGGCGTCCTGTGGGCCGGCACCATCCCGGGCGGCCTGTTCCGCTCCGACGACGGCGGCGACAGCTGGGTGCTGAACCGCCCGCTGTGGGACCGCCCGGAGCGCGCGGAATGGTTCGGCGGCGGCTATGACGCCCCCGGCATCCACTCCATCTGCGTCGACCCGCGCGACAGCCGCCACCTCACCCTCGCCGTCTCCTGCGGCGGCGTGTGGCAGAGCCATGACGACGGCGCCAGTTGGAGCTGCACCAGCGCCGGCCTGGAGGCCGACTACATGCCGCCGGAACGGCGCGAAGACCCGAACATCCAGGACCCGCACCGCATGGTGCAATGCGCGGGCGCGCCCGAGGCGCTGTGGGTACAGCATCACAACGGCATCTTCCGCTCCCGCGACGGCGGCGCGCAGTGGCAGCGGCTCTTCGCCCAACCCTCCAGCTTCGGCTTCGCCGTCGCCGTGCACCCGCTGGAGCCCGACACCGCCTGGTTCGTCCCGGCCGTCAAGGACGCATGCCGTGTCCCGGTGGACGCCCGCTTCGTCGTCACGCGCACCCAGGACGGCGGCGCCAGCTTCGAGCCCCTGGACGACGGCCTGCCGCCGCCCCCGGCCTACGATCTGGTCTACCGCCACGGCCTGGAGGTGGACGCCACGGGCCTACGCCTGGCCATGGGCTCCACCACCGGCGGGCTGTGGCTGTCCGAAAACGGCGGTGAGCACTGGCAGTGCCTGTCGGCGCACCTGCCGCCGATCTATTGCGTGCGCTTCGGCTGATCCCACGGCATCGCCGCCCGGCGCCCCTGCCCGGCCGCATCATGCACCCGCCCCTGGCTTGCCCCGCATTGCCAGTGCCGGCAGAGCGGATGGCCGCCCAGTTCGGTTGTCGTGACTCCGTCCGCAAGCTGTACCGCGTCCCCCGCGACCGCCCACGTCAACAATTCGCCTCCCCCGCGCTGACAGGCGAGGGGCAAACCCCGTAAAATGGCGGTCTTACTCCAAGAACATGGAAGGACCGCCATGGCCAAATCCACCAAAGCCCCGGCCAGTTTCGAAGTCTCGCTGGCCCAGCTGGAGGACATCATCCAGGCGATGGAAAGCGGCGACATGCCGCTGGAGACAGCCCTGACCTCGTACAAGCAGGGGGTCGAGCTGATCAAGTTCTGCCAGGGCAAGCTGGCCGACGCCGAGCAGCAGCTGAAAATCCTCGAAAACAACGAACTCAAAACGCTGGATCTGCCGAATGGCCAATGACAACTTCATCGGCTGGATGACCGGCATCCAGCAAACCATGGAAGACGCGCTCGCGCGCCTCCTGCCCAACCCCGAGTCCGCCCCCCAACGCCTGCACGAGGCGATGCGCTACAGCACGCTGGACGGCGGCAAGCGCGTGCGCCCGCTCCTCGTACACGCCGCCGGCGAACTGGTTTCGGCCAACCCCGAGCACCTGGCACGCATCGGCGCGGCGGTGGAAATGATCCATGCCTACTCGCTGGTGCACGACGACATGCCGTGCATGGACGACGACGTCCTGCGCCGCGGCAAGCCCACCTGTCACGTCGCCTTCGACGACGCCACCGCGCTCCTGGTCGGCGACGCACTGCAGACCCTGGCCTTCGACGTGCTGGCCACGCCGCTGGACGGCGTCGCTGCCGCCGCCCAGCTGGAGATGGTGCGCACCCTGGCGCGCGCCTCGGGCCACGGCGGCATGGCCGGCGGCCAGGCCATCGATCTGGCCAGTGTCGGCCAGACGCTGTCGCTGCCCGAGCTGGAATACATGCACTGCCTCAAGACCGGCGCCCTGATCCGCGCCGCGGTGCTGCTGGGCGCGCTCGCCGGCACCCCGCTGTCGGCCGAGGAAACCGAGCGGCTCGACCACTTCGCCAAGCGCATCGGGCTCGCCTTCCAGGTGGTCGACGACGTGCTCGACGTCGATGCCGACACCGCCACCCTCGGCAAAACCGCCGGCAAGGACGCCGCCAACGACAAGCCGACCTACGTCAGCCTGATGGGCCTGCCCGAAGCGCGCGCCTTCGCCCGCGAACTGCGCGACGAAGCCTTCGCCGCACTGGACGGATTCGGCCCCGCGGCCCAACGACTCAAGGACCTGGCCGACTACATCGTCGCCCGCTCCTTCTAAAACAGCACACACACGCACACATGTACCCGCTGCTCGACACGATCAACTATCCGGCCGACCTGAAGCGCCTGGCGCGCCACGAACTGCCGCAGCTGGCAGGCGAACTGCGCCAGTTCCTGGTGGAGTCGGTGAGCAAGACCGGCGGTCACTTCGCTTCCAACCTCGGCAGCATCGAACTGACCATCGCGCTCCACTACGTCTTCGACACCCCGCACGACCGCCTGGTGTGGGACGTGGGCCATCAGACCTACCCGCACAAGATCCTCACCGGGCGCCGCAGCATGATGCACACCATGCGCCAGAAAGGCGGCCTGGCGGGCTTCCCCAAGCGCGAGGAATCGGAATACGACACCTTCGGCGTCGGCCACTCCTCCACCTCGATCAGCGCCGCGCTGGGCATGGCGGCGGCGGCCAAGGCGCAGGGCATCGAGCGCAAGAGCGTGGCCATCATCGGTGACGGCGCCATGACCGCCGGCCAGGCCTTCGAGGCACTCAACAACGCCGGGGCGATGGACCTCGACATGCTGGTGATCCTCAACGACAACGACATGTCGATCTCGCCCAACGTCGGCGCGCTCAACAACTACCTCGCCAAGCTGATGTCCGGCCGCTTCTACGCCGCCATGAAGCAGGGCTCGAGCAAGGTGCTGGGCATCGCCCCGCCGCTGCGCGAGATCGCCAGCAAGGTCGAAGAACACGTCAAGGGCATGTTCACCCCGGGCACCCTGTTCGAGGAATTCGGCTTCAACTACATCGGCCCGATCGACGGCCACGACCTCGACGTGCTGGTCGACACGCTGAAGAACATCAAGAGCCTGAAAGGGCCGCAGTTCCTGCACATCGTCACCAAGAAGGGTCAGGGCTACAAGTTGGCCGAAAACGACCCGGTGGCGTATCACGGCGTCACCAAGTTCGACCCCGCCAACGGCCTGTCCGGCGGCAAATCGGGCAGCAGCAAGCCGAGCTACACGCAGATCTTCGGCGACTGGATCTGCGACATGGCCAAGCACGACACGCGCCTGGTCGGCATCACCCCGGCGATGCGCGAAGGCTCCGGCCTGGTGCGCTTCGAGAAAGAACATCCGGACCGCTACTTCGACGTCGCCATCGCCGAACAGCACGCCGTCACCTTCGCGGCGGGGCTGGCCTGCGACGGCATGAAGCCGGTGGTGGCGATCTACTCCACCTTCCTGCAGCGCGGCTACGACCAGCTGATCCACGACGTGGCGCTGCAGAACCTGCCGGTGGTGTTCGCCATCGACCGCGCCGGTCTGGTCGGCGCCGACGGCCCGACCCACGCCGGCGCCTTCGACATCTCCTACCTGCGCTGCATTCCCAACATGACGGTGATGGCGCCGTCCGACGAGAACGAATGCCGCCAGATGCTGTACACCGCGTTCACGCTCGACACCCCGACCGCCGTGCGCTACCCGCGCGGCACCGGCCCCGGCGCGCACATCCAGCACGAGATGAGCGCGCTGCCGATCGGCCGCGGCCACATCCGCCGCCAGGGCCAGGGCCGTGTCGCCATCCTCGCCTTCGGCAGCATGGTGACGCCGGCCTTGCAGGCCGCCGAAGCCTTCGACGCCACCGTGGCCGACATGCGCTTCGTCAAGCCGCTGGACACCGGGCTGATCAAGAGCCTGGCCGAAAGCCACGAACTGATCGTCACCGTGGAAGAAAACGTCGTCATGGGCGGTGCCGGCTCGGCCTGCGTCGAAGCCATCGAGGCCCAGGGCATCACCGCCCCTGTCTTGCAGTTGGGCCTGCCCGACGACTATGTTGAACATGGAGACCCTGCCCTGCTGCTGGCCGACTGCGGCCTCGACGCCAAAGGCATCGAAGCGAGCATCGCAGCCCGTCTGGCATCGCGATAAACCGACTAAGGAGCCGGCATGAGCGGCATCGGCGTGGAGGCATGGCTGAACCTGGAAGGCACGCCGTTCGCAGTGCTGCCGCGCTTCGTCACCAGCCTCGCCATCGGCCTACTGCTGGGGGTGGAGCGCGAACGCAAGCAGCACCCGCTGGCTGGCATCCGCACCTTCCCGCTCGCCGCCATGCTGGGCACCATGCTCACCATGCTGGGGCAGATGACCGCCACCCCGGCACTGGTCGCCGTCGGGCTCGCCGGGGTGATCGCGCTGGGCTTTCTGCCCGAGGGACATCAGGAAGCCGAGGTGCAGGAGCCGCGCACCACTACCCTGGTCAGCCTGATGCTGGCCTACGGCCTGGGCGCCCTGGTGTGGTACAACCAGAGCGAACTGGCCATCGCCACCGCCATTCTCGCCACGGCACTGCTCTACCTCAAGCCCGAACTCACCGGCATCGCCCGCAAGCTGGAGCGGCGCGACCTGCTGTCGCTGCTGCAGTTCGCCACCCTCACCTTCATCATCCTGCCCATCCTGCCCAACCGCGCCATGGGCCCCTATCTTGCACTCAACCCGCACAAGATCTGGCTCATGGTGGTGCTGATCGTCGGCGTCAGCCTGACCGGCTACCTCGCGGTGCGGCTGCTGGGCGGACGCGCCAGCGGCCCCTGGCTCGGCCTGCTTGGCGGCATGGTGTCGTCCACCGCCACCAGCCTGGTCTACGCCCGCGAGGCACGCAGCAACCCAGGATCGCTGAGTTTCGCCACCTCCGTGATCCTGCTCGCCAACATCGTGCTTTTCCTGCGGCTCATCGTGCTCGCCGCCATCCTGGTGCCGGAGGCGCTGGGCGCCATGGCGATGGTGATGCTGCCGGCGCTGGGGCTGGGGCTGATCACCGTCTTCCTGCGCTTTCGCCACGACCAGAACCAGGACGGCCATCCGGAACTGACGCTGTCCAACCCCACCGAACTCAAGCTGGCACTGGGCTTTGCCCTGATATTCGCCGTAGTGGTGCTGTGCTCGGCCTGGCTGCACGACCTCTACGGCAGCCGCGGCATCTACGCCGTGGCGCTGATTTCCGGCGTCAACGACGTCGACCCCATCACCCTCACCGTGCTCAACCTGTTCGGCGAGCACCGTCTGGACATTCATCAGGTCATCATCAGCGTTGTGCTTGCCGTGTTCGCCAACAACCTGTTCAAATTCGGGCTGATCGCAAGCCTGGGCGGACGCACCCTGGCCTGGCGCTGCCTGCCGACCTTCATCCTTTCCGGGGCGGGCATGCTGGGCGGGCTCCTCTTGCTCGGCACCGGCGTCGCTTGACGAGCGGCCAATTCCGACTTCTTTACTCAACTATTACTCTGGCGTTATACTCGCCAAGTACCCATCTCGTGTGTTACACAATAACGCAATGAACCAAACCACCATTCCTGACGTGCAAAGCTCGCACGACAGCCGCAATATTCCCATCAACAAGGTGGGTATCAAATCCATCCGCCACCCAATCAAGGTGGCCGAGCGCGACAACGGCGTGCAGCACACCATCGGTCTGTTCAACATGTACGTGCACCTGCCGGCCCATTTCAAGGGTACGCACATGTCGCGCTTCGTCGAGATTCTCAACCAGCACGAGCGCGAAATTTCAGTGGCCTCGTTCGAGCAGATCGTGCGCGAGATGGTGCAGCGCCTCGAGGCCGTGTCCGGCTACGTCGAGATGAGCTTCCCCTACTTCGTCAACAAGACCGCTCCGGTTTCCGGGGTGCAGAGCCTGCTCGATTACGAAGTCACCTACGTTGGCGAATTGCGCGACGGCGAGTACCACTTCACCATGAAAGTGGTGGTCCCGGTGACCAGCCTGTGCCCGTGCTCGAAGAAAATCTCGCAGTACGGCGCGCACAACCAGCGCTCGCACGTCACGCTGACCGCCAGCACCCACGAGCACGTCTGGATCGAAGAGCTGATCGACATCGCCGAAGACCAGGCCTCGTGCGAACTGTATGGCCTGCTCAAGCGCCCCGACGAAAAATTCGTCACCGAGCGCGCCTACGAAAACCCGAAATTCGTCGAGGACATGGTGCGCGACGTCGCCGCCGCGATGGACCGCGACGAGCGCATCCACGCCTACGTGGTGGAATCGGAAAACTTCGAATCCATCCACAACCACTCGGCCTACGCCCTGATCGAGCGCGACAAGCGCCAGGGCTGAACGCTACGTAGCAAGCCAGGCGGCATCCCAAAGGGATGCCGCTTTTGTTTGTGCGCCACGCCAGGGCGGTATGGCTAGGGGCCGGCCGCTGCGGGCGGCGACAGCAGCGCCGGCAGCCGCTCCATGATGCGCTGCGCGGTTTCCACCGGATGCTCCAGCGGGAACAGGTGCGAGCCGGCCTGTTGCGTGATCTGCATGCCGAAATGACGCCGGGCAAAAGCCAGGTCGGCCGGTTTCAGTACCCCCGACTGCTGCCCCACCACCAACAGCGTCGGCACCGTGAGACGACCGCGGTAGCGTGGCAAATCGTGCGGCAAGCCTTCGAATACCTGGTATTCGACCAGGGGGCGGAACTTGAGGCGGCGCCCGCCCTGCGCGTCGGGCACGGTGCCGTGTTCGGCGTAGTCGGCCAAGCAATCCGGATCGAAACGGGCGAATGCCGGTTTGCGGGCAAAATACTCGCACACCCGCTGCACGCTGGGCCAGCTGTCACGCCGGCGCAGCGGATTGCCGCCCGGTGTGATCTTCTGGATGAACCCCAGGCGCTTCGCGAGCCAGACGGTACGCGAACGCAAGGGGCCGAACAGCGGCGAATCCAGGATCACCAGCGCGCGAAACAGTTCCGGCCGGCGCATGGCGGCATACAGCAACAACACCCCGCCCAGGGAATGGCCGACCCCGATCACCGGCCGGCCATACTGTTCGATGTGGCGAATGCACTCGTCCACCAGATACGGCCAGCCGTCGGTCACCGGATAAGCGGGGTCATGCCCCACCGCATCGAGATAGCCGATCTGGTAGTGTTCGGCCAAGGTAGCGAGAAATTTGCGGTACACGCTCGCCGGAAAACTGTTGGCGTGGGCGAAATGAATAATCTCCCTCATGTTTTTGCCTTGCCCCTGATTCGTGTCAGATAATTTGAGTGATGGCTGCGCTATCATACGGTTCCGCTTTCCCGGCGACGTGGGTTCCCAAAACGTCCGTCGCGGAACCTGGGCCGCGTGCCGTGGTCCTTCAGCTAGCCCCTAGAACGATGCCGTTATGTTGACCGTGACCCGATCTGCTTCGCTTTCCCTCTGGCAGCGCCTGATCCTGCTGCTGGCCTTGTTGTGCGCCTCGACGCTCGCCCTGGCGGTGGCGCAGGAAGACCTGCTGCCGCCGGAAAAGGCCTTTCCCGCCCGCCTCGAACAAAACGGCAACGACCTGCGGGTGATCTTCGAGATCGCCGACGGCTACTACCTCTACCGCGACCGCACCCACATCGTCTCGGATCCCGCCGGGCAGATCGGCGAGCCGGTCTTCCCCACTGCCGACGTGAAAAACGATCCGTTCTTCGGCAAGCAGAACGTCTACCACAAGCAAATCGCCATCACCGTGCCGCTCACGACGGCAGCCGCAGACGGGCTCAAGCTCAAAGTCACCGCCCAGGGCTGCGCCGACGTCGGCGTCTGCTACCCGCCGCTGACCCAGACCCTCACCGTGGGCGGCCAGGCCGCCTCGACCCTGCCCTCCTGGCTGACCAGTACCGCGGTAGCAGGCACCGTCAGCGGCCAGAGCGATGCCATCCGGCTCGCCGGCCAGGGCTGGCTGACGACACTCGGCACGTTTTTCCTGGCCGGGCTCGGCATGGCGTTCACCGCCTGCATGTATCCTCTGCTGCCCATCGTGTCCTCGCTGATCGCAGGCCAGGGCAACACCCTCACCCGCCGCCGCGGCTTCCAGCTGTCGCTGACCTACGTGCAGGGCCTCGCCCTGACCTATACCGCCGTCGGCGTGGTGGCCGGCCTGACCGGGTCGCTGCTCACGGTGTGGCTGCAGCAACCGGCCGTGGTGCTCACCGCCAGCACCCTGCTGGTGGTCTTCGCGCTGTCGATGTTCGACGTGTTCTCGATCCAGCTGCCCAGCAGCTGGCAGACTCGCTTGAGCGAAACCTCCAACCGTCTCAGCGGCGGCAAGGTCGCCACCGTATTCGGCATGGGAACGCTCTCCGCGCTGATCATCGGCCCCTGCGTGGCCCCCCCGCTGGCGTTGGCGCTGGGCTATATCGGCACCACCGGCGACGCCGTGCTGGGCGGCGCGGCGCTGTACGCCATGGCGCTTGGCCTCGGCCTGCCGCTGATCCTGATCGGCACCTACGGCGGTCATATCCTGCCTCGCGCCGGGGCCTGGATGCGCGGCGTCAAGGGCGTCTTCGGCGTGGTCATGCTGGGCCTGTCGATCTGGCTTGCCACCCCGTTCCTGCCCGGTCCGCTGGTCATGCTGCTGTGGGCGGCGCTGGGCATCGGCTCGGCAGTCTTCCTCAAAACCTTCGAGAACCTGCCCGGCAACGCCCATCCGGTGGCGAAGATCGGCAAGGCCATCGGCCTCGCGCTGTTCCTGATCGGTGCCGCCCAGCTGATCGGCGTGCTGGGTGGCGAGACCAATCCACGTTACCCGCTGAAATGGCTGAGCGGCAGCAACGCCCAGGCACGCAGCATCACCCCGGTATTCCAGCGCGTCGGCAACCTGGCCGAACTCGATGCGAAACTGGCCAGTGGCGACGGCAAACCGCTGCTGCTCGACTTCTACGCCGATTGGTGCGTCTCCTGCAAGGAAATGGACGAGTCCACCTTCGGCAACGCCCGCGTCGCCGACAAACTGAACCAGTTCGTTCTGATCCGTGCCGACGTCACTGCCAACAGCGCCGAACAGCAGGCTCTGCTCAAGCGCTTCGGCCTGTTCGGTCCTCCCGGCATCATTCTGTTCAACGGTCAGGGCCGCGAGGCCGATCGTATCATCGGCTTCATGGAAGCCGAGCCGTTCCTGGCGCGGCTGCAAAAGCTGGCGCGCTAAGCCCCCTGCTCACCCCACATGCCGCAACATAGGATGGGGGTAGGCACTATTCCTTCGCGACGCTACGCTTGCCTCGCTCAGTCAGCGCCGTAGCCCATCGCAACGGATGGGTTCTGCCGCGCGTCACCCATCCTACGGAACTGCAAAAGCTGGCGCCTTAAACCGCGTCGACTGCAGTGCCCGCCGGACAAGCCTGTTCCTCCCGGCTAGAATGACGGCTTGTCTCTTACCCGACGGGGTTCATTCATGCTGGACAAGGGTTTTGCCGGAATCGGCGTCATGGCCGTGCTACGAGTCGCCATCGTTGCGCTCCTGGTCTGGGCCTGCCTGCAGGTCATCCTGCCCTTTCTTGGGGCGCTGACCTGGGCTGTGATCATCGCCATTTCCGCCTGGCCGCTGTACCAGCGCCTGACCCAGTGCCTACGCGGGCGCGGCAATCTCGCGGCCTTGCTGGTGGTTCTCCTGCTTGGCCTGGCGCTGGCCGTCCCCCTGGGGCTGATGGTACTGACGCTGACGGATACCTTGCCCCACCTGAACGGCATCGCCCACGGTCTGGCCAACTTCACCTTGCCACCCCCTCCCGCCTGGCTCGGCAAGATTCCGCTGACGGGTGAAGCGCTCACCCAGTACTGGGTCACGGCGCAGACCGATCTACCCGGCCTGCTCGCCCGGCTCAAGCCGTGGATCAACCAGGGGGCCCTGTGGCTGTTGGGACGCGGGGCAATGCTGGGGGTCAGCCTGCTGGAAATCGTCATGGCCATCATCGTGGCCGGGCTGCTGCTGGCCAACGGCGAGGCGCTGTGGCGCATCGCCGAGCGCGTCATTAACAAGCTGGGCGGAGCCTCGGCCAGCGAGCTGCCTCAAGTGGTGGCACGCACGATACGCGGCGTCACCACCGGCGTGGTCGGCACCGCACTGGCCCAGACCATCCTGTGCGTGATCGGGCTGCTGATTGCCGGGGTACCCGGCGCTCTGGCGCTCGGTTTCCTGTGTTTCGTGATCGCGGTGGCCCAACTGCCGACCCTGCTGGTCTGGCTGCCGGCGGCCGGCTGGGTGTTCTATACCGGCGCAACCGGCATGGGCGTGTTCCTGCTGCTGTGGGGCTTCCTGCTGGTCAACACTATCGACAACGTACTCAAGCCCCTGCTGATCAGCCAGGGCGCCAAACTGCCGCTGTCTCTGATCTTCCTCGGCGTCATCGGCGGCCTGCTGGCCTGGGGCATCATCGGCCTGTTCATCGGCCCCACCCTGCTGGCGATCGGCTTCACGCTGTTCCAGTTCTGGCTCAACAACGACGAAGAGGCCGAAGCGAAGCCGGAACACCGCTGAAAACGACAGGCCGGAACACCGTCCGGCCTGTCATCCCTCACCTCATACCAGCTCTAGCGCCAGCGCGGTAGCCTCGCCGCCGCCGATACACAGGCTGGCCACGCCCTTCTTGCCGCCCCGGCGCTGCAACGCTGCGATCAGCGTGACCAGGATACGCGCCCCGGAAGCGCCGATCGGGTGTCCCAGCGCGCAGGCGCCGCCGTTGACGTTGACCTTGTCGTGCGGCAAGCCCAGTTCCTGCATCGCGGCCATGGTAACCACGGCGAAAGCTTCGTTGATTTCGAACAGGTCGACCTCGTCAGCCTGCCAGCCGGTCTTGGCAAACAGCTGGCGCATGGCGCCGACCGGCGCCGTGGTGAACCAGGACGGCTCCTGGGCAAAGGTGCTATGGCCGACAATGCGGGCGAGCGGCGTGAGCCCGCGTGCGCGTGCCTCGTCCTCACTCATCAACACCAGCGCCGCGGCGCCGTCGGAGATCGAGCTGGCGTTGGCCGCCGTCACGGTGCCGTCCGGCTTGAAGGCGGGTTTCAGAGAAGGAATCTTGTCCGGGCGGGCCTTGAGCGGCTGCTCGTCGGTATCGACCACCGTCTCGCCCGACTTGCCGGGCAACTTGACAGCGGCGATCTCGCCGGCAAAGGCACCGCTTTCGATCGCCGCCACCGCGCGCGCCAGCGAGCTCAGCGCGAACTCGTCCTGAGCGACCCGGCTGAAACCAAAGCGCTCGGCGCAGAGCTCGGCGAACACCCCCATCAGCTTACCCTTGTCGTAGGCGTCTTCCAGCCCGTCGAGGAACATGTGATCCTTGAGTTCGCCATGCCCGAGACGCAGACCGCCACGCGCCTTCGGGATCAGGTAAGGCGCGTTGGACATGCTTTCCATGCCGCCCGCCACCATCACCTTGGCCGAGCCGGCCAGCAGCAGATCGTGCGCCAGCATCACCGCCTTCATGCCCGAGCCGCACATCTTGTTGATGGTGGTGCAACCGGTCGCCAGCGGCAGTCCGGCCTTGAGACTGGCCTGCCTGGCCGGCGCCTGGCCCTGTCCGGCGGGCAGCACGCAGCCCATGATCACTTCGTCGACGCTGGCCGCATCGATGCCGGCGCGCTCGACCGCCGCCGCCATCGCCACCGCACCGAGTTCGCTCGCCGTCAGCGGCGACAGGCTGCCCTGCAGCCCTCCCATCGGGGTCCTGGCCATTCCGACGATCACGATAGACTGGTTCTGCATGCTGCACCTCGATAAAGGGAACGTTGATTCGATTACATTACGTTAACGTCAACGTAAAATCAATCACCCTGCAGCGGCCTCATCCCAAAGGCAGCGGCGGCAGGCCATGCTGAGCGCGCGCCCGGTTGCAGGCCTCCTCGAACACGCCAATACCGGCACGCATGGCGAATTCGCGACAGGGTGACGGCCGATGTTCGTAGATACCGCAGCGCACTTCCTCACCGATCTTGCCGACCAGCGCGATGCAGCGCGGCCGGGCGTAATCGGTGCCACGCAACCGCACCAGGGAGGCGGTTTCCTCGTCGGCCAGCCGCTCCGGCACACGCCCTCCCGGCTCGCAGTCGAGCTCGGAGCGGTGGAAGGTAACACGGAAGGCGGCGCAGCAGGCGCCACAGGAAAGACAGGTATTGTGCAGGCGGTCCGTCACGAAGGAAGCTCCAGATGCAGGCTAGTTCCAAAAAGCAGTGGCAATGAGAACGCGAAGGCCGGTGCGCAGGGCCGCAGACAGCACGGCAAGGGTCCGCCGAGCGAACCAAAGATTCGCATGCGGTCCAGGTAACGCCACCGGCAACGTTATCGCTTCCAAGGCAAAGTGGAATACGGTTCGGTTTTCTGGCGGATAATGCCTTCATGCCCTTTCCGCGGCAACCCTCGGCATGGGCGAATGACGTTACTGTGGGCAAATTCAGGCCAACGGTAGAAGCTTGACGACGCACCGACAGCGGCGCGAGACCGGTATGGGAACGCGCAACAGCGCTTATCCCCCCACACTCACGGCGAGACGACACCATGCAACAGCATTGCCCCGGCTCCAGCTGGCCCGACTACCGCGGCCACAGCCTGCTCAATCTCACCGCCACGTTGGCCGAAGCCCTCGGCTGCCCCATCGGCCACCCTCTGCTGCGACACCCCGCCCTGGCCGGGCTGGCGGCACGCCGCCACGTGGTACTGCTGGTTATCGACGGGCTGGGAGAACAGCAGCTGCAGGCGCTCGGGCCGGAGAGCGCTCTGCGCCGGCACCAGCATGGCACGCTGACCTCGGTCTTCCCGCCCACCACGGCCGCCGCCATCACCACGCTGATGACCGGCGAGCCACCGGTGCGGCATGGGCTGACGGGCTGGCACGTTTACCAGAACAACCCGGAGCGCATTGTGGCCGCCCTGCCGCTGACGGTGCGCTGGCCGGAAGACGACACCAGCGATGCCGCCACCGTAGCCGAGACCCTGTTCGAGACACCCGCTCTGTTCGATCGCTTCGACCGCCCGGCCACGGTGCTGCAGCCGGCCTACATCAGCGACTCACCCTACAGCCGCCAGCACTCGGGGCAGGCCCGGCGCCTACCCTATCGCAACATCGAGGACATGTTCGGCCAGCTGCAGCAGATCATGCAGGCCGACGGTGGCCCGAGTTTTGTCTACGGCTACCTACCGCAGCTCGACAGCACGATGCACGCCCACGGCACGCGAGCCGAGCCGGTACGTCTGCTGTTCGAACGGATCGATCAGGCGTTCCGGCAATTCACCGAATCACTGCGTGGCCAGGATGTCACCGTGCTGGTCACCGCCGATCACGGCTTTATCGATGCGCCGCTGGAGAGGCAGATCGATCTGGAAGACTATCCCGAACTGGTGGCCGATCTGCGCGCGCCCTTGTCCGGCGAGCGGCGCGTGGCGTTCTGCCACGTGCGACCGGGCCGCTGCGAGGCCTTTCTCGCCAACGCCCGGCACCGGCTCGGCCACGCCGCCTGGTGCCTGGAAAGCCGGGTGCTGCTGGAGCAAGGCGTTTTCGGCCCCGGCCCGCAGCATGCGGAACTGGCGCAACGCATCGGCGAAGCGGTGCTGATCATGAAAGACGACTGGACCCTGCGCGACCTCGTGCCCGGCGAAAAGCCCTACTACCTGCCCGGCGTGCACGCCGGCGTCAGCGCGGCGGAGATGGCGGTGCCGCTGATCGTGTTCCACGGCCGCTAGGCCGCATGGACTAGACCCCCCTACCCTAATGGGGGGATGGTATCCGGCTGGCCGCCGTCGTAACGTAAGGCTATGAAAGCGAAGACTACCCTCCCTCTCGTCTACGCCTGCTCCGGCTGTTCCAGCGCCGCCCAGATGGCCAACGATTTTGCCCTGAAGCTGACCCGCGAAGGCTTGGCCGAGATGTCCTGCATCTCGGGAGTCGGGGGCGGCGTGCCGGCGCTGGTGCGGATGGCCCGCTCCGGCCGGCCGGTGCTGGCACTGGACGGCTGTCCGCTGGCCTGCGTCAAGGCCTGTCTCGCCAACGCCGGGGTCAGCGCCGACCGGCACGTGGTGCTGTCCGAATTCGGCGTGGTCAAGCGCAAGCATCACGATTACGACGCCGCCGAGGCCGAACGGCTGTGGCCACGGATACAGACCGAGTCGGAAGCCCTTGCCGACCAGCCCCGGGACCACGAAAAAAAAGGCTGAACCGCCTGGGTTCAGCCTGTGCCGAAATTCTCTTCCAGCTCGCGGATCGCTTGCTGGGTAACCCTGGCGGGCACCACCACACGGCGCACCGGCGGTATCTCGCCCAAGAGCACCTCTTCGAAGCAGATCGGGTGGCCATTGCCCGACTCGTCATCCGGCTGCAACACCCCCATGCGGTCAAGGTTGAGCGTGACGCTGCGGCTGCTGAAATAATCGGCCGGATGCTCCAGGATCTGCCGCACCTCGCGCAGCTTGCCGTCCAGGGTCAGCTCGGCCTTGAGTGCCGCCAGGTCGGTACGCACCGCCTCGAAACGGCTTTGCAGCGCCTGCGGTGAATCGGGCAAGGCCGGCCCCTGGTCCGCCATGGCATCCACCACGAGCTGGCCGGGAGCGCGCAGGGTCTTCAGTTTCAGCTCGACGCGCAGCAGCTCGCTTTCCAGCTCGACCCGCTGTGCCTCCTTGTCGCGCAAGCGACGGGCGATCACCCCGGTGAGGCGCTCTACCCCCCGCTCGGCCAGGCGCGGGACAAATTCATCGAGCGTGGCGCTGGGCAGGGTCAGGCGGTGGTTGTCGAAGCTGACCACCAGTTGCGGCACCTCGGCGACCACCTCGCCGTTCTGGCTGACCATGCCAAGGCGCTGGTTGTCGCTGCGCTGCATGATGAGCAGGCAGAAAGCCACATCACCGTTGCCGGGCCGGGCGAAGAAGGCATCCAGTTCGGAACTGGTCTGCAGCAGATCGAGCAGACTGGCAGGCGAGGAAAAGAACATACCCAGGCGACGGTCGCTGGTGAAGCCGCGCCAGGACAGTTCCAGCACCTCCGGCAGATCCTGCGTCAGCTGCTCGGCAAAATCCAGCGTGCGCGCCATGCCCCGCAGCAACACGCGCGGATAGCCGGTGACCAGGCGCAGGCGCGGCTCGACCATCTCGACCACCCTCTCCAGTTCGGCCTGCAGCTGCCGCCGTGGCTTGGCTGAACCGTGACGGGGGCTCAGGAACAGGTCGACCAGTCGCTTCAGCATACGGAATTACCAAGTGAAAGAGGACGGGTTGGATGGCGCGTCAGAACTGCTCGTCTTCGCGCAGGTAGCGCCATTGGCCGGTCGGCAGATCGCCCAGCATGACGTTGCCGATACGCACCCGCTTCAGCCCCACCACGTACAGGCCGACCTGCTCGCACATGCGCCGGATCTGGCGCTTCTTGCCTTCGCGCAGGATGAAACGCAGCTGGTCTTCGTTCTGCCAGCTGACCTTGGCCGGGCGCAGCGGCTGGCCGTCGAGCGACAGGCCATGGTTGAGCAGTTTCAGGCCTTCGGGGCTCAGCTCGCCGGTGACGCGTACCAGGTACTCCTTTTCCACGGTGGAATTCTCGCCGATCAGCCGTTTGGCCACCACGCCGTCCTGGGTCAGCACCAGGAGGCCGACCGAATCGATATCAAGCCGGCCGGCCGGCGCCAATCCCTTGAGGTGGTTGGGGCTGAAGCGGATGCCGCTCTTGTCGCCCTCCCAGTGATTGGCCGGTACCGCCAGCATGGCGGCGGGCTTGTAGCCCTTTTCCGCCTGGCCCGAGACATAGCCCACCGGTTTGTTGAGCAGGATGGTGACGCGCTCCAACTGCGCCTTCTTCGCGCGCGGGTCGAGTTCGATGTGTTGATGCGGCAGCACCTTGAAGCCGAGCACCGCCACCTGGCCGTCCACTTTCACCCAGCCCTGCTCGATGTAGCTGTCGGCTTCGCGGCGCGAACAGATGCCAAGCTCGGCGAGACGTTTAGAAAGGCGTACGGGTTCCATGGCACATCCTGAAAGAAAAAAGCGGCTGCATGGCCGCCCGGTTGATCTGGCCCGTATTGTAGGAGATAAGGCGGGCGGAGGCCATGACGGCATGCGCGCGGCAGGGCGTCGACGGTCCGCTCAAGGCGGCAAAAAAAAACCGGGCCCGCCGTTGGCGGACCCGGACAAGGGACCAATTACCAATATCGAAGCAAACCTGAAATCGGAGAAGGCGCGACGTCAAGACAGCCGAAACTCCCCAAAAAGCGTGCAGCGCCCGAACCGGATTCGCCGGGGCGAAAGCGCCGGTTCACATTCAGTGCTTGATAGGTCGTCACTATAGCGGCGGATTCGACATCGCGATATTCGTAAAAATTCTTATAATTCCAATTGAAACTCAAATAACAAATAAAAACTAATATGCATCATCGGCTATCGCGCTGCTGTTCGGCAGCAAACAGGAAATCCAGCAACGCCGGCGCGCTATCGAGCAGGTTGCGATTGCTGCCGTGAAACTCCGGGTGCCACTGAAAACCGGCGACAAAACCCTCTCCCTTCCAACGGATGGCTTCAACGATGCGGTCCTGCGCCGACACCGCCTCGATCGCCAGGTCGTTCCCCAGGTCCTTCACCGCCTGGTGATGAATGCTGTTGACATGGGCCGCGGCGGACTCGGGATACAGTTGCGCCAGGTGAGACTCCGGCAGGATTTCGATGCGGTGGGAATACTTGTCGTAGAGGTCAGCATCGACATGCGGATGGGCGTCCGGATGCTGGGTCAGGATGTCCTGATACAGCGTCCCGCCCATGGCGACGTTGATCAGCTGGGCCCCGCGACAGATGCCCAGCACCGGCTTGCGCTGGAACACGAATTCCCAGAACAGCTCGATTTCGTAGAGGTCGCGGATGCGGTCACCCGACCACTCCGGCCGCAATGCCTCCTCGCCGTAGCTCAGCGGGCAGACGTCGGACCCGCCCTGCAGCAGCAGGGCGTCGAGTTCGTGTACCACGCTCTTGATCGACAGACTGGAGCGCTGCACTTCCCCGCCCGTCTCGAGGGTCGGCACCATGAAGGCCAGCGCGCCGTGTGCCATCACCCAGTGCGCGATGGACTGCTCGATGTACTGGAGCACCTTGTTGCGGAACCCCAGCTCCTTGGGCGGGGTATGCATCAGCCGTGCCGATAGCCCTATCTTGAGGGGTCTCTTTTCCATAGGTGTCTGCTTTACTGGCTCCAACGCAGGCACTGCTGCCGCACCACCTCGGGCAGCAGGTTTTCCTGGCGCTGCAGCGCGCGTATCCAGCCGGCATCGTTGCCGCGATTCAGGGCATCGAGGCGCAACTCTCGGCAGGCGCCGTTGCTGCCCAGCTCGATGGCGTGCGGCTCCAGCATATCGAGCGTCAGCAGGATGTCGTCGCGGATGGTGCGGTGCTCCAGCGTGCGCGGATCGACAAACACGCCGTCGAAGCCGAAACGGCAGGCCTGGAAACGGTTGAAGCTGTACACCAGGTAATCGTCCTCGAGCGGCCGGTCGGGTTTTTCCACCAGCTGGCGGCGCACGATGGCCTGAATGTAGGCGGCGATGCGGGCCGCCTTCTCCAAGCTCAACGGCGTATCCATCACGCGCACCTCGATGGTGCCGTATTCAGGCTTGGGCCGGATATCCCAATAGAAGTCTTTCATGCTTTCGACCACGCCGGTCCGCGTCATGTGCTCGAAGTAGCACGAAAAATCGTCCCAGCAGAGCAGGAACGGTGCCCGACCCGAGAGCGGAAAGGCCGTTACCGAATTGATGCGGGCCGAATCGAAACCGGTATCCACTCCCTGCACGTACGGCGAGGAGGCCGACAGCGCGATGAAATGCGGAATGTAGCGCGACAAGGCGTGCAGCATGCACAGCGCCTCGTCGGGGCCGGGGCAGCCGATGTGCACATGTTGGCCGAACACGGTGAACTGCTTGGACAAATAACCGTACAGCTCATTCAGATGCAGAAAGCGCGGCGTTTCGAAGATCTGGCGCTGGGTCCACTGCTGGAACGGATGGGTGCCGCCGCCGCACAGGCCGAGGTTGAGCTTGTCGGCCGCGCGCAGCAACTCGTTGCGGATCAGCTCGAGCTGATCGATCAGCTCCTGGTAGCTGTTGCAGATGCCGGTCGACAGTTCGATCATGCAGTCCGTGATTTCCGGTTTGACCTCGCCCGGGATATCGACCCCTTTCATCAGACGCAGCAGGTCTTCCACGCTGGGAGCAAGGTCGTAGTCGTGACGGTTGACCACCTGAAGTTCCAGTTCCACTCCCATGGTCAGAGGGCGGGACGGGGCAAAACGTTCCAGGCTCATGATTTGATCTCCGCGCTGCGCTCCAGCGCCCATTTCACCAGCAGCGGCCCGGCCAGCTCCATCAGTACCACGGCACCGAGCAAGACCGAGTTCAGCTCCTGGCGCAGCGTGGGGAAGGATAGCCCCAGATCCGTCGCCAGCACGAAGGCCACGATCGATAGCGGCGTCAGCGCCAGCGACAGCGTCACGCCCTGGCGCAGGCTGAGCCCGCTCAGCCGGGCAAACGCCAGCACCCCGACCAGCTTGGCCACGAAGCGACCCGACAGCAGAACCACCGCCATCACGGCTCCGCTCAGCAACTGTCCTGGCGATAGCATCATGCCGCTCACCACGAACAGCACCACCACCAGCAGGCTGCCGGCGGCGCTGAAATGATCGGGGCAGACCCAGGGCCGCAGCCGCCGGCTGCGGAACACCACTCCGGCCAGCAGCGGTGCCAGCAAGGTGGAAAGGTTCAGCATCTGCAGCAAGGCGGTGGCGAGCAGGATCAGGCCGAACAGCAGCACGGTGGCCGCCTCGCTCTGCACATCCATGCTGCGCGACAGCCGCTCCACGCCCCCCGCCAGCAGCAAGGCCACCAGCAGCGACCCGGTCAGCACGTACAGCGGCACGCTGATCGCCAGCAGCGGGTTGCCGGCGGCACTGTGCATCCAGCCGGTGAGCAGCTTGACCAGCAGGATGGCGTAGATGCTGTTGAGCGTGGTCATGAGCAGCAGGCGCTCGGTGACCTGCCCTACTGACTGGAACTCGCTGACCACCCGGCTGACGATGGCCGGCGACGCCGCCATGGCAATGGCGGCCACACTCAGCGCCACCGGCGGCGAAACGCCCCACCAGGACAGCAGGGAGCCCACCACGACGAAGCTCAAGCCCGCCTCGGCGACACTGCTGGCCAAGAGCCAGGGGTTGCGCCGCAACCAGCGCACGTCGACGCGGGCGCCCAGCTCGAACAGCAGCAGCGCCAACGCCAGGTCCAGCACCACGCGCAACCCGGAATCGTCCACCCTGAGCATGGGCTCCACTCCGGCCAGGCGGATCGCCATGCCGGTGGCGGAATACGCCACGATGCGCGGAAAACCCAGGCGCCGGTAACACCACTCGCCGGCCAGGCCGGTCAACACCAGCGTCACCGCGATCCAGAACACACCACCGACCGGCAGAGGCCAGGAAGGCAGGAAACTCTGCGCTGCACCCAGGGCCATGGCGTTCTCCAACGTCATTTCACGTATTACCACCATAGAACACTTTGCCGCCGCACAACGCCGGGGTGGGCCTTTCCCGGTACGACATCGGCGCGCATAATGCCGGCTCTTTCGCCTCTGGCCCGCCCCATGCTGCCGATTCTTTACCGCGACGAACGCCTGATCGCCATCCACAAACCCTCCGGCCTGCTGGTGCACCGCACCGTGCTCGACCGTCACGAAACCCGCTTCGCCATCCAGCTGTTGCGCGACCAGATCGGCCAGCGAGTCTACCCGGTGCACCGTCTCGACAAGGGCACCTCGGGCGTGCTGTTGTTCGCGCTCGACCGCGACATGGGACGCGAGATGAGCTGGCAGTTCGAGCGCCAGCAGGTCGACAAGCGCTACCTGGCGGTGGTGCGCGGCTGGCCGGACGAACAGGGCGAGATCGAGCACGCGCTGACGCGCCGCCCGGACGATCTGGAATGGGTGGGCGAGAAGGTCGACACCGCGCCGCAGGCGGCGCTGACGCGGTTTCGCCGCTTGGCCACGGTGGAGCTGCCCTACGCCGTCGACAAGTACCCGCACAGCCGCTACGCGCTGGTCGAGCTGACGCCGGAAACCGGCCGGCGCCACCAGCTGCGCCGCCACCTCAAGCACATCGCCCATCCCATCATCGGCGACGCCACCTACGGCAAGGGCCGGCACAACCGGCTGTTCGGCGAACTGTTCGGCAGCCAGCGCCTGCTGCTGGCCTGCATGGAAATGCGCTTTGCCCACCCGGTCAGCGGCGAAACCGTGACCCTGACCGCGCCGCTGGCCGACGATTTTGCCGGCGTGGTGCGCGCCCTGGGCTGGGAGGACGCGCTGCCGTCCGCGTGGCTGGGAAGCGCGGCTTCGGCCAACCTTTGAGCAGGCGTCCGCGGCGCTCCGCGTCCGAGCGGGGTGCCGTGTGGCCGCCGCTGTGCACCGGCATGTGCCGCCTGGCGCGGCCAGGTTCTGGCAGCGGCGTCGCCGGCCATCGGCTACAATCTGCGCCTGACCGAAGAAAGACCGATTCATGCTGAGTTACCGTCACGCCTTTCACGCCGGCAACCACGCCGACGTGCTCAAGCACTTTGTCGAAGTCGAACTGCTGCGCTACCTCGGGCAGAAGGACAAGCCCTACTGGTACGTCGACACCCACGCCGGCGCCGGCTGCTACTCGCTGGAAGAAGGCTACGCCACCAAGAACGCCGAATTCGAGAGCGGCATCGCGCGGCTGTGGCAGCGCGACGACCTGCCCGAGCCGCTGGCCGGCTACGTCGAGGTGGTGCGCCGTCTCAATCCGGACGGCCGGCTGCGGCTCTACCCCGGTTCACCCCTTGTGGCGAGCGAGGTGATGCCGGCCGGCGACAAGCTGCGCCTGTTCGAACTGCACCCCACCGACAGCCAGATCCTGCAGAACAACTTCGCCAATGCCGGGCGCCGGGTGCAGGTGCAGGCCGCCAACGGCTTCGAAGGCATCAAGGCGATCCTGCCGCCGCCGCCGCGCCGCGCCCTGGTGCTGATTGATCCGCCGTACGAGGACAAGCGCGACTACCAGCACGTGGTGACGGCGCTCAAGGAAGGGCTGAAGCGTTTCGCCACCGGCACCTACGCGGTATGGTATCCCTGCCTGCAACGCCAGGAAGCGACGGAGCTGCCGCAGCAGCTGAAGAAGCTGCCGGTGAAGAGCTGGCTCAACGTCACGCTGTCGGTGCAAAGCCCCTCCAAGGATGGCTTCGGCATGCACGGCAGCGGCATGTTCATCCTCAACCCGCCCTGGACGCTACACGCCACGCTGCAGCAGGTGATGCCGTACCTGGTCGAGGTTCTGGGGCTCGACAAGGGGGCCGGCTTCACGCTGGAGCAGCACGAGAACTGAGGCTTCGGCCAACCTTATCTGTTGCCCGACGACAAAAAGCCCACTTTCGTGGGCTTTTTGCTGTCGGCTCGCTACGCGAGTGCGCCAGGGGTCACTGCGTCACGGTGGCGCGGGGCTTGGCACCGATCATGTTGCCCTTGATGGCGAATACCTGCGCCAGCGCCGCCGTGGCCTGCTGGTCGCCCGCCAGCGGCGCGGGGTAGAAGGCGATGTGCTGCACGCCCCGGCTGTAGAGCTGGCTCACCGTCTTGGCCATCGGCTCGCCCGGCAGCGTGGCAAAACGGTCACACCCCGGCGCCGCCAGATCGAACACGGTCTTGGTCAGGCCGCCCGGATGGTTGGCCGCCAGGCGCACCACCTCGTGCAGGGCACGCTCCGGCACGCAGCCATCCTCGGCGGGCGCCACCGCGGCGACGGTGAAATCGTAACTGGACAGCATCTGCCGGAACGCCTGGGCGTACTGGTTCGCCCCCTGGGTGCTCAGCAGCGGGGCGCGGTAAAGGGTTCGCGCCGTCTTGAGGTCGGGGTGCTCGCGCCGCACGATGGCGGCCAGTTCCAGGGCAAAGCGGTCCCACTGCCCGGTCATGCCCGGTTCTTGGCGGCCGCTTGGCGCGTCGCCAGACGCCGGTTCCTCGCTGAACAGCAAACCGTCGATCGGCCCGGCCAACGCCATCTCTTCGTAGAGCTGGCGCAGCAGCTGGCGCCCGCGCGCGCTGAACGGCGACAGCCGCGCCGTGACGGCGCCCGGACGCTCGACCGAGCCCGAGGCGGCCGCGCTGACCAGCAACGGCCCCCAGGCGTACACCGCCTGCACCGAGGTACGGGTCTTGATTTGCCAGACCACGCGGTTGAGCAGGTCGGCCCGCATCGGCAGACGCCGCGAGGGGAAGTACACGGCATCGGCGGTGCCGTTGCCGTCATGATCGGCGAACGCCTTCAGGTAAACGGTATTGACCCCGCTGGCGACGATGCGCTCGAGCAGATTGCCGAGGTTCTGATTCTGGCGATCCGGGTCCGGGTCGTAGATGTCGTCGATCGCGACATGCATGATCTTGCCGGGCAGCGTGATGATCTCGTGAGGCCCGGCACGCAGGGCCAGATCGGTGGCCAGATCGCTGAGGCTGGTATCGCTTTCCAGCAGGATGCGGCGCAGCCCGGTCAGCGCGATGCGGCCGGTATTGGGGCCATCGTCCAGCGTCAGGTCGACCACCAGCCCCAGCTTGGCGGCGATCTCGACCAGCGGCTGGTTATAGCTGCCGTACGGCCACACCATGATGCGCGGGGTCTGGCCGGTGTAGCGACGCAGGAAGGCGTTGTTATGGCGCAGGTCGGCCGCCACCCGGGCGCGGTATTCCTTCTCGGTTTCATAGCGGCCATCCCGGAAAATGCGGGTGGTGGCGGCCGGCTGGGTGTTGCCCTGGGGATTGGCCACCACGCCTTCGTGCAGACCGTAGGTGTGACTGGCGACTTCCACCAGCCCGCTTTTCACCATTTCCCTGATCTGGCTTTGCGACAGGAAGCGACTGCGCGGCACCGCCTGGCCGGCGAAGTTGACCATGCCGTCCTGCGGCTCCAGCCAGCTGCCGACCAGGGCGATCTGGGCCGGCGCGTTGAACTGCTTCAGAATCGGGAAAACCTGGCTGTAGACGTCCTCGTAGCCGTCGTCGAACGACAGCAGCACGGCCTTGGGCGGTAGCGGCTTCTTGCCGGCGCGATCCGCCAGCACGTCGTCGACGCTGACGAAGTGATAACCGTTGCTCTTGAACCACTGCATCTGGGCCAGAAAGGTGGCCGGGCTGATGGCGTACTGCGGAATCAGCGCCTGTTCTTTATCGGTGATTTCGTGATAGCCCAGTATCTGCAGCTGGGACGCCGCCAGGGTCAGGGTGGATGTCAGGGCGATAAGCAGGCCCATGGCAAGGGACAGGATGCGATTCATTGTCATCGGGTAGGTAGTTGCAACTAGCGGGTGAGGCAGGAATTGGACGTTGGCCAGTGGGGTCGACCCGCTGACATTACGATTCGTTACATCATAACAAAGAAGACGCCACAATCCGTAGCGGGACGGGTATCTGTTTGTTACTAATTGTAATTTGCTGAAGAAGAAGCCCCGCCGGGGCCGGCGGCCAGCGCCATTCCGGCTGCCATCGCCGCAAAATTCAGCACAATAGCATATTTCGCACAACCCGCCAAAGCTGCCGTACTGCCGACGTGGCTACCGGGCCACGCCAGATGCCCGCCCGACCGACACACTCTTTCCTTGCGGCGCCCCGACAAAACAAAAATGCCAGTCAGATCGACTGACTGGCATTGAACCGGCGGGCTTTGGCCGTGCTTACTTCAGCAGCTGGCTGATGTCCTTGGCTTCCCAGTGCGGGAAGTGCTTGCGCACCAGCGCGTTGAACTCCAGCTCGAAGGCACGCAGGCGGGCCAGTTCGTTGGCATCCTGGGCACTGCTGTCGCTCTGCGCGGCGCCGGTGATCATGCCGGCGCCGGCGGTGGCGTTGGACAGGCGGTCGATCACGATCAGGTTGCCGCTGCCACGGCACTGGCGGTAGGCGTCGAACACCACCGGGGCATTGACGACGACGCGGCACAGGCCGAACTCGTTGAGCTTGAGCTCGTCGGCGGCATACTGCTCCATGGTGTTGACGTCGACGCGGTGCAGGATGTGCTCGACACGGCCGAACACGTTCTTGCCGGCCAGCTTGAAGGCGTACTCCTTGCCCACCTGCAACGGCACCTCGTTCATCCACACGATGTGGGCATCGAACGCCGCCGAGACCTGGGGTTCCACCTCGCCACTACGCACGATCATGTCACCGCGCGAGCAGTCGATCTCGTCTTCCAGCGTCAGCGTGACCGCCTGGCCGACGTGGGCACTGGCCAGATCGCCGTCAGCGGTGACGATGGCCTTGACCTTGCTGGTCTTGCCCGACGGCAACACCATAATCTGGTCGCCCGGGTGCACGCGGCCGGAGGCGATGGTGCCGCAGAAACCGCGGAAGTCCAGGTGCGGGCGGTTGACGTACTGCACCGGCAGGCGGAAGGCGTCGAGCGCGGCGTCGTGCGACAGCTCGACCGACTCCAAGAGCTGCATGAAGGTGGCGCCGTCGTACCACGGCGCGCGTTCGCTCGGCTTCACCACGTTGTCGCCGCGCAGCGCCGAGATCGGCACGAAGCGGATGTCCGGAATCGCCAGGTGTTCGGCGAAGGCGAGGTAATCGTCGCGGATCTTGTCGAACACCTCCTGGCTGAAGTCGACCAGGTCCATCTTGTTGATCGCCACGATGACGTGGCGGATGCCGAGCTGGCTCACGATGTAGCTGTGACGGCGGGTCTGGGTCTGCACACCGCGGCGAGCGTCGATCAGGATCACCGCCAGGTCCGAGGTGGAGGCGCCGGTGGCCATGTTGCGGGTGTACTGCTCGTGGCCCGGGCAGTCGGCGATGATGAACTTGCGCTTCTCGGTGGAGAAGTAGCGGTAGGCCACGTCGATGGTGATGCCCTGCTCGCGCTCGGCCTGCAGGCCGTCGACCAGCAAGGCCAGATCGATGTCCTCGTCGGTGGTGTTGTACTTCTTGCTGTCCTTCTGGATCGCGGCCAGCTGGTCTTCGAAGATCAGCTTGGAATCGTGCAGCAGCCGGCCGATCAGCGTGGACTTGCCGTCGTCGACGTTGCCGCAGGTGATGAAGCGCAGCAGATCCTTGTTTTCGTGCTGTTTCAGGTAGGCCAGGATATCGCTGGCAATCAGTTCGGATTGGTGAGACATGGTGGTATTCCGTCATCTTCGGCCAACGTGAGGCCGGGGGCATTCACGTCGGCACGCGGTATTCGCGACAAGCTCGTCAGGACAGGCTTAGAAATAGCCTTCCATCTTCTTCTTCTCCATCGAGCCGGCCTGGTCGTGGTCGATCAGGCGGCCCTGGCGCTCGGAGGTGGTGGTGAGCAGCATTTCCTGGATGATCTCCGGCAGCGTGGCCGCTTCTGACTCGACCGCGCCGGTCAGCGGGTAACAGCCCAGGGTGCGGAAGCGCACGCTGCGCATTTCCGGCACTTCGCCTTCCTTGAGCGGCAGGCGTTCGTCGTCGACCATTACCAGCATGCCGTCGCGGTTGACCACCGGGCGCGGCTTGGCGAAATAGAGCGGCACGATCTCGATGTTTTCGAGGTAGATGTACTGCCAGATGTCGAGCTCGGTCCAGTTGGACAGCGGGAACACGCGGATGCTCTCGCCCTTGTTGATCTTGCTGTTGTAGATGTTCCAGAGTTCCGGACGCTGGTTTTTCGGGTCCCAGCGATGGTTCTTGTCGCGGAAGGAATAAACACGCTCCTTGGCGCGCGACTTTTCCTCGTCGCGGCGCGCCCCGCCGAAGGCGGCGTCGAACTGGTACTTGTTCAGCGCCTGCTTGAGGGCGTCGGTCTTCATCACGTCGGTGTACTTGGCGCTGCCGTGGTCGAACGGATTGATGTTGGCCGCCCGCCCTTCTTCGTTGGTGTGCACCAGCAGTTCCATGCCGACCTTGGCCGCCATGCGGTCTCGGAACGCGATCATGTCGCGGAACTTCCAGGTGGTATCGACATGCAGCAGGGGGAACGGCGGCTTGCCCGGGTAGAACGCCTTGAGCGCGAGGTGCAGCATCACCGCCGAGTCCTTGCCGATGGAGTACAGCATCACCGGGTTCTCGAACTCCGCCGCCACTTCGCGAATGATATGGATCGACTCTGCTTCCAGTTGTTTGAGGTGAGTCAGTCTTGCTTCACTGATAGTCATCTTGCTCCGCCCGCTATTGGCACGTGGCCAGTTCTGTTCCTGCCAGCAGGCGGCACACCCGCCTGCCATTTGACGCCAATCTACCGGAAGCCCCCTAGCCAGGCAAAACCGAATGGATATATCAATATGCGCTATTGGAAGCAAAAAACTATCTAACCGGACATATAGCGGCGCCCCCGATGGCGGCCCTGTCTCCCACGGCGAGGATAAAGTTGTCCGGAGTCGGGAGATTGCTTATATAGTCAGCGGGGGAGAAAAAGAATGACAACACACGCCGCACCGATCCTGAGCCACGACGCCGCCCAGCTACTGGCCGGCTTGCCGGTTTCCGCCCCCGGCGGCACGCTCCGCCATACCCTGTCGTTGCCGCAGAAACTGACCGTCGCCACCTTTCCCGCCACCCGGCTGAAACATCCCGGCATCGTCCCGCCCAGCGAGCAGGAACTGCGCGACGGGCTCTGCCTTTGGCATTACGACCTGCCGGCCTGGCATCCGCTGGCCAGCCTGCTGGCGCTCTCGGGGGTGCTCCCGGGCAAAGAGGCGGTGGGACTGTGCTGCGACCTGCTGGGCGCGCTGATGTACGCCCACGCCCAAGGCGTGGCGCACGGCTGGCTGAGCCTGGACCACATTCTGCTCGACGACGAGCGCACGCCGCACCTGCTCGGGCTCGGGCTGTTGCCGGCACCGCCGGCGAATGCCCTGCCCCGCATGCGCCAGCGCGACCTCGCCGCGCTGGCCGGCATCCTGCACCAGTTGCTGACCGGCCAGCCGCCCGGCAGCACGCCGCTGCGGCAATTGAACCCGCTGATCGATGACGAACTGGACGCCATCATGGCGAGCGCGCTCGACACGACGCCGGGACAGGGCTTTGCCGACGCCGCCTCGCTGCTGGCGGCGCTGCAGGCCTGGCTCACCGCTCAGCACCGCTTCATCAAGGGCAGCGCCAGCCCGACCGCCTGGGACAGCCTGCTGGAGCGCATGCGCTATTCAGCCGACTTTCCCGCCCTGTCGCAGGCGATCCAGGCCATCAACCAGGTGAGTGAGGACCATACCGGCCGGGTGCAAGAGCTGGCGGAAATCATCCTGCAGGACTTCTCCCTCACCAACAAGCTGCTGCGGGTGGTGAACTCGGTGCATTACAGCCACTTCGGCGGCGCGGTCAGCACGGTGTCGCGCGCCATTGTCATCCTCGGTTTCGACACCATCCGCAACCTGGCGATCACGCTGCTGCTGTTCGAACACATGCACAACAAGGCGCACGCGGCCACCTTGAAGGACACCGCGCTGCGCACCTTCTTCTGCGGCCTGCTGACGCGCGAACTGGCGCAGCACGGTGCCGCCGGGGACAGCGAGGAAGCGCTGATCTGCGGCATGTTCCACCACCTGGGCGAACTCCTGTGCCGCTTCTATTTCCGCGAAGAAAGCCGGCTGATCGACCTCAAGGTCGAGAACGGGCTGAGCCTGACCCAGGCCACCATCCATACCCTGGGGCTGGATTTCGCCGCGCTGGGCATGAGCGTGGCCGAGCACTGGAGCTTCCCGGCACGCATCGTGCAGAGCATGGAGCTGCTGCCGGCCGGGCCGATCCGCCCGCCAGCCAGTGCCGCGGCGCGGCTGTGCATCCTGGCCAACCTGGCCGCCGAGCTGACGCAACTGACACAAGACCCCGGCAGCACCCCGCGCCAGCCGCTGGAGACGCTACTGGAACGCTATCAACGCGTGTTGCCGCTGAACGCGGAGCAGGCGATAGAGCACGTGCGTGCCGCGCTGCGGGCGTTCGACGAGCACGTCGAGCCGATCGGGGTCAGCGCCCGTCCCGACAGCTTCCTGGCGCGGCTGCGCGGCTCAGCGCTGCTCGCCGGCTCGACGCGTCCGGGCGTTCGCCCTCCGCCGCTCGCCCAAGCCATCCAGGCAGCCCGGCCGCAAGAGCTGGAGCTCGACCTGATGCTGGATTTCGCAGCCGTACCAGAGCCCTGCGACGACAGCAGCGCGCGCCGCTTGAGCGCCGGCATGCAGGAACTCACCCACGCTCTGCTCGGCCCGTTCAACCTGAACGAGCTGCTGCAGACCGTGCTGGAAACGTTGTTTCGCGCCACCCCGTTCGAGCACGTGCTGCTGTGCACGCGCGACCCGCGGTTGGGACAGATGGTGGCGCGTTCCGGTTTTGGCGAGCGGATCGGCGCGATGATCCCGGCATTCCGCTTCAGCCTGCAGGAGTCCGCCAACGTGTTCTGCGTGGCGCTGGAGCACAACGCCGACATCCTGATCGAGGACGTCAACGCGCCGAATATCGCCAGCCGCATCCCCAACTGGCTGCGCCGCGCCACGCCGGCGGAGACCTTCCTGATCCTGCCGCTGGTGCTGGAGAACAAGCCGATCGGCTGTCTGTACGGCGAACGCAGGCATGCCCATAGCCTGAAGCCCGACGCGGAAACGCTGAACCTGCTGAAGGCGCTGCGCAATCAGGCGCTGCTGGCGATCCGCCAGAAACAGTCCGCCGGCGGAGCCTGATGGCGGAACGCCGCGACACCCCCTACCCGGCCCGTCTTGCCGATGGCTCGCGCCGGGTTTCGTGGTCTGCCGGACTATAATTGACGGGAATGTGAGAGAAGGATTCGAACGTTTTGCGGCGTCGCATATTGACGTTTACGTAAACGTTATCTTATGTTCACGGAATCAGTGCACAAGGAGACATCATGGCAATCACCCGCATCGGCGTTATCGGCGCCGGCACCATGGGCAACGGCATCGCCCAGACCTTCGCCCGCCACGGCTTTCAGGTCACCCTGGTCGACACCTCGGCCGCAGCGCTGGAAAAAGGGCTCGCCACCATCCGGACGAGCCTCGCCAAGCTGGAAAAGAAGGCGCTGCTGAGCCCCGCCGACGTCGAGCTGACCCTCTCCAACATCACCACCGCCGACACGCTGGCCGCCCTGACCGGCTGCCAGCTGGTGGTGGAAGCCGCCACCGAGAACCCCGCGATCAAGGAAAAGATTTTCCGCGAGCTGGCGCGCACCCTGCCCGCCGACGCCATCCTGGCGTCCAACACCTCGTCGATCTCGCTGACCCGCATCGCGGCCTGGGTGGAGTGCCCGGAGCGGGTGATCGGCATGCACTTCATGAACCCGGTGCCGCTGATGCCGCTGGTGGAGATCATCCGCGCGCTGCAGACCGACGATGCCACCCACCAGGCGGTGCACACGCTGGCGGTGGAAATCGGCAAGACCCCGGTAACGGTGAAGGACGGCCCGGGTTTCGTCTCCAACCGCGTGCTGATGCCGATGATCAACGAGGCGGCGTTCGCGCTGTACGAGAACCTGGCCAGCGCCGAGGACATCGACACCGTGATGAAGCTCGGCATGAACCACCCGATCGGCCCGCTGGCGTTGGCCGACCTGATCGGCCTGGACACCTGCCTCGCCATCATGGACATCCTTCACGACGAGTTCCGCGACAGCAAGTACCGCGCCTGCCCGCTGCTGGCGCAGCTGGTGGCGGCCGGCCGGCTCGGGCGCAAGAGCGGGCACGGCTTCTACCGCTACGACTGACGACATGGGGAGAACGCGCACCCGGTGCATGGTCTAAACAGAACATCATAAAGGTTGGCCGAAGCCCCTGTTCATACCCGTCGCGGGAGCCATACCGGATCGCGGGCCCGGCGCAGAGGGTTTCCATGCGCTGCCGGCCCGCGCCGGGCAGCATCGAACACCGGCTCCTGTCCGGCCACGCGGAGGAGAAACCACGATGAGCACTGCCGTCCCCACCATCAAACTGCTGATCAACGGCGAATTCGTCGAGTCCAACACCAGCGACTGGCGCGACGTCGTCAACCCGGCCACGCAGCAAGTGCTGGCGCGGGTACCGATGGCAACGCCGGAGGAAGTCGACGCCGCCGTATCGGCGGCCAAGGAAGCCTTCAAGAGCTGGAAGAAGACGCCGATCGGCGCCCGCGCCCGCCTCTTCCTCAAGTATCAGCAGCTGATCCGCGACAACATGAAGGAGCTGGCGGCGATCCTCACCGCCGAGCAGGGCAAGACCCTGGCCGATGCCGAGGGCGACGTGTTCCGCGGCCTGGAAGTGGTCGAACACGCCGCCAACATCGGCAACCTGCAGTTGGGCGAGCACGCCGAGAACGTCGCCAGCGGCGTCGACACCTACACCGTGCAGCAACCGCTCGGGGTGTGCGCCGGCATCACGCCGTTCAACTTCCCGGCCATGATCCCGCTGTGGATGTTCCCGATGGCCATCGCCTGCGGCAACACCTTCGTGCTCAAGCCGTCCGAGCAGGACCCGATGGTGACGATGCGCCTGGTGGAACTGGCGATCGAAGCCGGCATTCCGCCCGGCGTGCTCAACGTGGTGCACGGCGGGCCCGAGGTGGTCAACGCGCTGTGCGACCACCCCGACATCAAGGCCTTGTCCTTCGTCGGCTCCACGCCGGTCGGCACCCACGTCTACCAGCGCGCGAGCCAGGCCGGCAAGCGCGTGCAGTGCATGATGGGCGCCAAGAACCACGCCATCGTGCTGCCCGACGCCAACAAGGAACAGGCGCTCAACCAGCTGGTCGGCGCCGGATTCGGCGCCGCCGGCCAGCGTTGCATGGCGATCTCGGTGGCGGTGCTGGTGGGCGAGGCGCAGGGCTGGATTCCCGAGCTGGTGGTCAAGGCCCGGGCGCTCAAGGTGGGCCCCGGCCGGGACAACCCTGACCTCGGGCCGCTGATTTCCCCCCGGGCGCGGGCGCGCGTCGCGGGACTGATCGCCAAGGGCATCGAACAAGGCGCCAAGCTGGAGCTGGACGGCCGCGCCGTGCAGGTGCCCGGCCATGAGCACGGCAACTTCGTCGGCCCAACCCTCTTCAGTGGCGTGAAGCCCGGCATGGCGATCTACGACCAGGAAATCTTCGGGCCGGTGCTGTGCCTGGTGGGGGTGGATAGCCTCGACGAGGCCATCGAACTCATCAACGCCAATCCGCACGGCAACGGCACCGCCATCTTCACCCAGAGCGGCGCCGCGGCGCGCAAGTTCCAGGAGGAGATCGACGTCGGCCAGGTCGGCATCAACGTGCCGATCCCGGTGCCGGTGCCGCTGTTCTCGTTCACCGGCTCGCGCGGTTCCAAACTGGGCGACCTGGGACCGTACGGCAAGCAGGTGATCCTGTTCTACACCCAAACCAAGACCGTCACCAGCCGCTGGTTCGACGACGCCGCCTCGAGCGGCAAGGTCAACACCACCATTGCGCTGCACTGACGCATCATCAGGCGCGGCGCGCTCATCCAACCCGGACGCGCCGCATATCGACATCCTCCCGCCGACCCGGCGGGGCTGACAAGATTGGCTGAAAACATGGACTTTGCCCTGACTGAACAACAGATCGCCTTCCAGGACGCCGCGCGCGCCTTCGCCACGCACGAACTGGCGCCGCATGCCGCGGAATGGGACGAACGCGAGGAGTTCCCGCTCGACGTCATCCGCCGCGCCGGCGAGATGGGCTTTCTCAGCCTGTACACCCCGGAAGCCTACGGCGGGCTGGGGCTCAGCCGTCTCGACGCCGCCATCGTGTTCGAGGAGCTCGCCGCCGGCTGCACCTCCACCGCCGCCTACCTCACCATCCACAACATGGTGAGCTGGATGATCGCCAGCTTCGCCAAGCCCGAGGTGGCCGAGCACTGGGTGCCGCAGATGGTGACGGGCGCCAAGCTCGGCAGCTACTGCCTGACCGAACCGGGCGCCGGCTCCGACGCCGCCTCGCTCAAGACCCACGCCGAGAAGAAGGGCGACGTTTACCTGCTCAACGGCTCCAAGATGTTCATCTCCGGCGCCGGCAGCACCGAGGTGCTGGTCGTGATGGCGCGCACCGGCGGCCCCGGCCCGAAGGGGGTGTCCGCCTTCGTGGTGCCGGCCGACGCGCCCGGAATCCAGTACGGCAAGAAGGAGAAGAAGATGGGCTGGAACAGCCAGCCCACGCGCGCTGTCACCTTCGACAACGTCGAGATTCCGGCCGCCAACCTGCTCGGCGAGGAAGGCCAGGGCTTCACCTTCGCCATGAAGGGGCTGGACGGCGGGCGCATCAACATCGCCACCTGCGCCGTCGGCACCGCCCAGGCCGCGCTCGCTGCCGCGCAGCGCTACGTGCAGGAGCGCCAGCAATTCGGCCATGCGCTGGCCGACTTCCAGACCGTGCAGTTCAAGCTCGCCGACATGCTGACCGAGCTCGTCGCCGCGCGCCAGATGGTGCGCCTGGCGGCGTGGAAGCTCGACAGCGGCAGCCCCGACGCCACCGCCTACTGCGCCATGGCCAAGCGCCTCGCCACCGACCTTGCCTTCAACGTCGCCAACCAGGCACTGCAGCTGTTTGGCGGCTACGGCTACCTGAAGGATTTCCCGCTCGAGCGCCACGTGCGCGACCTGCGCGTGCACCAGATTCTGGAAGGCACCAACGAGGTGATGCGCATGATCGTGGCGCGCCACCTGCTGAAGGACGGCGCGCTCGACACACTGCGCTGAGCTCTTGTGAATAAATCTGCTGCGCGCCCCGGTCCCGGGCCTGTGATGCTCGCCGTACCATTTGTACGGCTGAGCCTTTCGATTTTCTCTGGGTCGAACCAGCCTGGAGGCGCGGCGATGACCGCAGGGAATCCCCGTGGGACGATTTCTTTCACAAGAGCTAAGCAAGGATTGCCATATAACTAAGGAGAACATTTTGCCAAGCTACGCCCATCTCAACGTCGAAAAACACGGCCACACCGCGCTGGTAACCATCGCCAACCCGCCCGCCAACACCTGGAACCGGGAGAGCCTCTCCGCCCTCAAGGCGCTGGTGGCCGACCTCAACGCCGAGCGCGACATCTACGCCCTGGTCATCACCGGCGACGGCGAGAAGTTCTTCTCGGCCGGCGCCGACCTGACGCTGTTCGCCGACGGCAACAAGACCGTCGCCACCGAGATGACCATGCTGTTCGGCGAGGCCTTCGAGGCGCTCTCGGCGTTCCGTGGCGTCAGCATCGCCGCCGTCAACGGCTACGCCATGGGCGGCGGGCTGGAATGCGCCCTGGCCTGCGACATCCGCATCGCCGAGGAACAAGCTCAGATGGCGCTGCCGGAAGCGGCCGTCGGCCTGCTGCCCTGCGCCGGCGGCACCCAGCTGTTGCCCTGGCTGGTGGGCGAAGGCTGGGCCAAGCGCATGATCCTGTGCGGCGAGCGCGTGGACGCCGCCACCGCGCTGCGCATCGGGCTGGTGGAAGAAGTGGTCGGCAAGGGGCAGGCGCGCGCCGCCGCGCTGGCGCTGGCGGAGAAGGTGGCACGCCAGTCGCCGTCGTCGGTGGCGGCATGCAAGACGCTGGTGCAGCGCGCCCGTGTCGAGCCGCCGTCGTACAATCTGATCCACGAGCGCGAGCGCTTCATCAAGCTGTTCGACACCGAGGATCAGAAGGAAGGCGTCGGCGCCTTCCTGGAAAAGCGTCCGCCGCAGTGGAAGAATGCCTGAGAGCCGGCTCACGATCCGTCGCGAGCGTATCGCTGCGTGCCGATCTTCCGCGGAGACCCGCAAAGATTCGCACGCGGCACACCTGAACCCCGATCGGGAACGCGCCGCGAGACCGTAAGTCGATTCTGACTAGTTGGCCGAAAGGAACACCATGAACGACGAAGTCCTGTTTGAAGAACTGGCCAGCAGCAACGGCCGGCGCATCGGCGTGGCCACGCTCAACGCCGAGAAATCGCTCAACGCGCTGACGCTGGGCATGATCCGCCTGCTCGACGCGCAATTTCAGCGCTGGGCCGCCGACGACACCATCGCCTGCGTGCTGTTGCGCGGGGCCGGCGAACGGGCGTTCTGCGCCGGCGGCGACGTGCGCGCGGTGCGCGACGCCATCCTGGCCCACCACGGCGACGGTCCGATTCCCGAGGTGGTGACGTTCTTCCGCGAGGAATACACCCTCGACCATCGCCTGCACACCTTCCCCAAACCGGTCATCGTCTGGGGTCACGGCATCGTCATGGGCGGCGGGCTCGGCCTGATGGTCGGCGCCAGCCACCGTGTCGCCACGCCGGCCACGCGCATCGCCATGCCCGAAATCACCATCGGCCTATACCCGGACGTGGCCGGCAGCTGGTTCCTGCAGCGCATGCCGGCCAAGCTCGGGCTGTTCCTCGGCCTGACCGGCGCCCCGCTCAACGCCCACGACGCGCTGATCGTCAACCTGGCCGACCATGTCGTCGCGCTGGACGGCTATCCCGAGCTGCTGGCACGTCTGACCGACACCGCCTGGTCCGATACCGCTTCGGCCAACCACGCCGCCGTCACCGCCCTGCTTAACGACATGGAATGCGCTACCCACGCCTCCTTGCCGATGTCCAACGTCGAGCGCCAGCTGGTGGCCATCCACCGCCTGATGAACCGCGGCAGCCTGGCCGCCGTGGCGCAGGCGCTGACCGACGGCCATTTCGACGACCCCTGGCTGCAGGCGGCGGCGCACAGCTTCGCCCACGGCAGCCCGAGCTCGGCCGCGGTCACCTGGGAAATCTACCGCCGCGCCAAGCACCTGTCGCTGGCCGAGGCGTTGCGCATGGAGCTGATCCTGTCGGTCAACTTCTGCAGCAAGCCGGACTTCCGCGAAGGCGTGCGCGCGCTGCTGGTGGACAAGGACCGCCAGCCGCAGTGGAGCCGCAAGACGTTGGCCGAAGTCGACCAGGCCTGGGTCGACAGCCACTTCACCGCGCCGTGGGGGGATGGCGAACACCCGCTGGCGGCACTGGGCTGAGTTACCAACTTAAAGGGGAGAGCCCGTTACAGTAGGCGAGCGAGCCAAAGCAGATTGGGGGCCGCCAGCGCACAGGAACCGGAATGGACACGCAGTCCATGAGGATTCCGTATCGCCGAGCGGATGACTGCGTGCAAATCTCTCGCTGAGCCAATCGAAGTTTGGCACGCAGGGATTTGCCCAGCGAAAAATTCGCACGCAGCCTGCCTACACTCAAATGAAATGGGCACCTCAGGAGACAACCATGACTCACACCGCTTTCATCGGCCTCGGCAACATGGGCGGGCCGATGGCCCTCAATCTCCTCCGCAAAGGCTTTGCCATCAAGGTCTTCGACCTCTCCGCCGAGGCCATGCAAAGGTTGGCCGAAGCCGGCGCCACGGTCGCCACCAGCGCCGCCGATTGCGTCGCCGGAGCCGACATCGTTCTGTCGATGCTGCCCGCCAGCCACCACGTCGAGGGCCTGTACCTGGGTGAAAACGGCCTGCTCGCCCAACTGCCCAAGGGCACGCTGGTGATCGACTGCAGCACCATCGCCGCCGCCAGCGCCATCAAGGTGGCCGAGGCCGCGCTCGCCGCCGGCCTGCGCATGCTCGACGCGCCGGTATCGGGCGGCACCGCCGGCGCCGCCGCCGGCACCCTGACCTTCATCGTCGGCGGCGAGGCGGCTGACCTGGAACAGGCACGCCCGCTGTTCGAGGCCATGGGTAAGAACGTGTTCCTCGCCGGTGGCCACGGCGCCGGCCAGAGCGCCAAGATCTGCAACAACATGATGCTCGGCATCCTGATGGCCGGCACCGCCGAGGCGCTGGCGCTGGGGGTCAAGAGCGGGCTCGACCCCAAGGTGCTGTCCGAGATCATGGCCAAGAGCTCCGGCCGTAACTGGGCGCTGGAGCTGTACAACCCCTGGCCAGGGGTGATGGAAAACGTGCCGGCCAGCCGCGGCTACAGCGGCGGCTTCATGGCGGAACTGATGCTGAAGGACCTGGGCCTGGCCGAACAGGCGGCGCTGGCCTGCCACGCCGCCAACCCGCTCGGTGCCTTGGCGCGCAACCTATACGAGGAGCACGTCGCCGACGGCCACGGCAAGCTCGACTTCTCCAGCATCCTCAAGCACTTCTACCGCGACTGAGCGGCAGGCCGCCCGGCCGCTTTCGGCCCCCGTCTCTGCGTACATCCAGGGAGACGGCCGGGCTGCCGCTCCGGCACACGAGAGTCATGCCCTGCCCTGTCTCCTGTCAGATCGTACCTCGCAAGCGCTCAGCCGCAGCGCTTGGCCAGCTGCTGCGGGTCGCTCACGTAAGGATTGCCGCTGCCCTGCAACGCCACGATGCGCGCTTCGCGCTGTCGCTCCCATTCGTCCACCGGGTAGGTCTTGGCCCAGGCGCACATCAGTTGGCGATCCTGGCTGCTCATGCGCAGGCCGTACTGGTCGTGCATGTAGAGGGTGATGCGCGCGGCGCGTCCGCGCACCTCTTCGCGCGGCTGCACGCGCCGGTTCTTGAAGTCGACAATGGTCCGGCACTGGCCGTACATCGGGGTCGGAGTGCGCGTCCAGGCGCCGTACGACAGGTTGCCGCGATCGCCGTTAACCTCGCCTACCGCCGGAACCAGGTTGTTCAAATCGCCCTCGGCCATGCGGAACGCCGCGTCGGTGGCCACGCAGTTCTTGCGCCCGCCCTGCTGCCAGCATTGCCGCTGATGCCCCAGTACCCAGGCCGGCACCACGTGCTCCCACTCGATGCGACTGGCACGCGCGGCATTCTTGCGCGGCTGATACCCACAGGAAGCGAAATTGACGTCCTTGCCGCTGTACTTGCAGCCACAGTAGAAGTCTTCCTCCATGCCGGCAAAGACCTCCGGCAACACTTTCTTGGCGTTATTGAAATCGCGGTGACCCACGCTGTGCTTGCCGGATACCAACGTGACTGCTTCGGCGGGGGGCGGAGTGTACGAGGAAACGTCCCGGGCGACGGGGGATGGACGGTCATGGCCGAGGCAGGCGCTCAGCAGCAAGGGCAACAGCAAAAACAGCAAGCGTTTCATGGCGGGTGGCAGGCAAAAAACCGCCACCCTAGCCCGCCTGCTCAGGACAACTCAAGCGCAGGAAACAAATATAAACAATTTAAAATAATGCCAAATAGATGGTTTATTTCAAAACAAATACTTGCAAATCATGCTGTGCTTCGCACCTCGTAGCCGCGCTTGACCAATTCCTTCTCCAGCTCGGACAAAGCGATGCCGACCAGCGCCGGCTGGCCGCTGAAACCGAACTCGATGTGCATCTGCGGGATGGCGTCGTTGCCGAAGTTGGGCAGGCTGGACAGCTTCAGCGCCGGGTAGCGCGCACTGAACGCCTCCATCAGCCCGATCAGGTCACCCTCGCGGGCGTTGATGGCGATCACGCTACGTTCGACATCCGGCACATCGTTCCGGAGGTGCGGGTAGTGCGTATCGAGCACCCACTCGATCATCGGCCACGCCATGGCCGGAAAACCCGGCACGAAATGCACGTCCTGCACCGAGAAACCCGCGATGCGGTTGACCGGGTTCGGGATCAGGCGCGCGCCGAGCGGGAACGCCCCCATGTTGATGCGGTGCGGATAGGCCTCGTCGCCGAAACGCTCCTCGATAATGGCGCGCGCCTCCGGGTGCACCGCCAGCTCCACCCCCAGCGCGCGGGCAGCACAGCCACGGGTATGGTCGTCCGGGGTGGCGCCGATGCCACCGAAGCTGAACACCAGGTCGCCACTGGCGAAGGCATGCTTCAACGCCGCCTCGATCCGACGCGGATCGTCTCCGAGGTACTCGGCCGCCGCAAGTGGCATGCCGCGAGCGGCCAGGATACGGATCAGCGCCTGCAAATGCTTGTCCTGGCGCTTTCCAGACAACAATTCGTCGCCGATGATGATGGCTGCTACCTGCATGACTGGCTCCTGTCAGAGTGTTCGTGAATAAATCTGCTGCGCGCCCCATCCGGCCGGGCGAGGCACGTCGCCCACCGACACGACGGTGCTTCGACACTGGCGGCAATGCCGTTCTCCGACGCGCTCAGGATTTGAGATGCGAGACCGAGCGGAGCAACGCGGTACCCCGCTCGCGTACGGCATAATACAGCCGCCCCACCCATTCGCGCAGCGCGGCGTGCGTCTCCTGCATCGCCCGCCCGGAAGGCAGGTACCACATCACGCCACCACCATCGTAGCGTACGAGTCCGGTCGGCGCCGGCAGCACCTTCAGGCCCTGCTCTTCGAACAGCGGCACGGCCCGTGCCAGGTGCCAGCCCTGGCTGACCAGCGTGATGGAACGCACGCCGTCGGCCTTGAGTAGCTGCGCCGACAGGCGTGCGTTGTCGAACGTGGTATCCGAGCCCTGCTCGACCCAACGCGGCTGAACGCCATAATCGCTCACCAAGGTGCGGGCCATCACCGGCGCTTCCGCCTCGCCCCCCAGCGGTGCACCGCCGCTGACCAGCACGGGACGGCCACTGTGCCGCGCCAGGTAGGCGGCATAACGCAGCCGCATCAGGGTGTCGGCCGACGGCTCGTTACGGCCGTATTCTGGTGCCGGCTTCTTGCCGCCCCCCAATACCACGATGGCACCGGTCTCCCGCACCTGGGACAGCGCCACCAGCGGAAAACGCTCGAGCGAACGGTTCAGCCACATCGCCATCTGCGGGGTCGCCAGGGCATACGACAAGCCCAGCGCGAGCGCAACGACCACACTCCCCGCCCTCGGATGGCGCCGCCTCAGCCACAGCCCCAGCAGGACAAGCAGGATGACGTTGAGCGGGGGCAAGAAAAAAGCCCCGAGGAGCTGGTGAACCAGCACGCCGGGGCCAAGAGTCGCATTCATTGTCAGCTCGGGTCAGCCGCCCAGATAGGCGTTGCGCACGCGCTCGTCGTCCAGCAGCTCGCGCGCCGGGCCGCTCATGGTGATGCGGCCGCTCTCCATCACGTAGCCGCGCTGGCTGATCTCCAGCGCCAGCTTGGCGTTCTGCTCAACCAGCAGCATCGTCACGCCCTGCGCCGAGATCATCTGGATGATCTCGAAGATCTTCTGCACGATGATCGGCGCCAGGCCCATCGACGGTTCGTCCAGCAGCAAGAGCTTGGGCTTGGACAGGATCGCCCGGCCCATCGCCACCATCTGCTGCTCGCCGCCCGACAGCGTGCCGGCCAGCTGTTTGAAGCGCTCCTTCAGGCGCGGGAACAGCTCGTAGACGTGTTCCAGCTCGTTCTGGATCGCCGCCTTGTCGTCGCGGTAGAACGCGCCCATCAGCAGGTTCTCTTCCACCGTCAGCTTGGCGAAGATGCCGCGGCCTTCCGGCACCATGGCCAGACCGCGGCGCACGAAGTTGTGCGCCGGAATCCCGGCGGTTTCCTTGCCGTCGTAGACGATGCTGCCGCCAGACTTCTTCTCCATCCCCACCAGCGTGCGCAGCGTCGAGGTCTTGCCGGCGCCGTTGGCACCGATCAGCGTCACCAGTTCGCCCTGCTCGATGTGCAGGTCGATCCCCTTCACCGCATGGATGCCGCCGTACGACACCTGCAGGTTCTTCACGTCCAAGAGACTCATGCGTGGGCCGCTCCCAGGTAGGCTTCAATCACTTTCGGGTCCTTGCGCACCACTTCCGGCACGCCTTCGGCGATCTTCTTGCCGTAGTCGAGTACGGCGATGCGGTCGCACAGGCCCATCATCAGCTTCACGTCGTGTTCGATCAGCAGCACGGTCACGCCGTCCTTGCGGATCTTTTCCATCAGCACCTTGAGGTCTTCGGTTTCGCTCGGGTTCATGCCGGCGGCCGGTTCGTCGAGCGCCAACAGCTTGGGCTCGGTGGCCAGCGCACGGGCGATCTCCAGGCGGCGCTGGTGGCCGTACGACAGGTTGCGGGCGCGTTCAAAGGCAACGTCGGTGATGCCGACGTAGGCCAGCAGCTCCCACGCCTTGGCTTCGATCGCCTTCTCTTCGGCCATGGTCTTCTTGTCGCGCAGGATCGCACCCAGGGCGTTGGCCTTGGAGCGGATGTGGCGACCCACCATGACGTTCTCCAGCGCGGTCATCTCACCGAACAGGCGGATGTTCTGGAAGGTCCGGGCGATGCCGGTGCCGACCACCACGTGCGGCTTGGCGCGGAACAGGTCCTGGCCGTCGAAGGTGAAGGTACCTTCGTCGGGCTGATAGAGACCGGTCAACACGTTGAACAGCGTGGTCTTGCCGGCGCCGTTCGGGCCGATCAGGCCGTAGATCTCACCCTTGTTGATGGTCAGACCGACATTGTTCAGGGCATGCAGGCCGCCAAAGCGCTTGTTGATGCCTTCGATTTTCAGCAGAGCGTGTGCCATGGCTTAACCTTTCTTCGCGTCGTCGAACTCGGCCTTGCGGCGCTTGGACGGCCACATGCCTTCCGGACGCAGCAGCATCATGATGACCAAGGCGAGGCCGAAGATCAGCATGCGGGCGTTTTCCGGGTCGATCAGCATGCGACCGAAGGTGTGCATCTGCAGCGGGCCGATGACGTCGCGCAGCACTTCCGGCGCCACGGTCAGCACCACCGCCCCCAGGATCACGCCCGGGATGTGGCCCATGCCGCCCAGCACGATCATCGCCAGGATCATTACCGACTCCAACAGACCGAACGATTCCGGCGAGATGAAGCCCTGGAACGAGGCGAACAGGCCACCGGCCACACCACCCGACAGCGCGCCCAGCGAGAACGCCAAGAGCTTGATGTTGCGGATGTTGAGCCCCATCGCGGCGGCGGCGATCGAGTCTTCACGCATCGCCACCCAGGCACGGCCGATGCGCGAGTGCTGCAGGCGCCAGGCCATGATCACCACCAGCACGGTCAGCGCCAGGAAGAAGTAGTAGTACAGGTAAACGCTGTTGAAGCTGTGGCCGGCGATCTCCAGCGGCTTGCCGAACGACAGCCCGCCGATCTTGACCGGATCGATCAGGTTGATCCCCTGCGGGCCGTTGGTGATGTTGATCGGCGCGTTCAGGTTGTTCATGAAGATACGCACGATCTCACCGAAGCCCAGCGTCACGATCGCCAGGTAGTCGCCCTTCAGGCGCAGCACCGGGGTGCCGAGCAGGATGCCGAAGAACGCTGCCACCAGCGCCCCGAGGGGGATGGTGATGTAGAACGGCAGGTGGATGTCGAAGTGCGGCGAACCCAACAGCGCAAAGGTGTAGGCGCCGACGGCGTAGAAGGCGATGAAGCCCAGGTCCAGCAGGCCGGCGAAGCCGACCACGATGTTGAGCCCCAGCGCCAGCATCACGTACAGCAGCGCGAAGTCGATGATGCGCAGCCACGAGTTGCCCAGCAGGCCGCCGACGACGAACGGCAGCACCGCGAGCACGATGGCCGACACGAGGAACAGGCCGACCTTCTTGTTGGTGTCGAGCTTGTTCATTTCTAGTGCCATGGTCATGTTTGTTTCTCCCCTTCGATCAGGCACGGTCGGCCATTTTTTCGCCCAGCAGGCCGGACGGACGGAAGATCAGCACCAGGATCAGCACCATGAAGGCGAAGATGTCCTGGTAGTGGCTGCCGAGGAAGCCGCCGGTCAGGGTGCCGATGTAGCCGGCGCCCAGGCTCTCGATGATGCCGAGCAGGATACCGCCCGCCACGGCGCCGCCGAGGTTGCCGATGCCGCCCAGGACCGCCGCGGTGAACGCCTTCAGGCCGATCAGGAAGCCCATGTAGTAGTGGGCCTGGTCGTAGTTGGTGGCGACCATCACGCCGGCGATGGCGCCCAGCGCGGAGCCCAGCATGAAGGTGGAGGAGATGATGGTGTTGACGTTGACGCCCATCAGCGAGGCCACGCCCGGGTTCTGGCTGGTGGCGCGCATGGCGCGGCCGAGCTTGGTCTTCTCGACCATGATCAACAGACCGGCCATGATCACCAGGCACAGCACGATGATCATGATCTGCAGCACGGTGATGCTGGCGCCGAAGATCTCGACGGTGTCATGGCTGAGGATCGACGGGAACGGGATGTAGTTGCGGCCCCAGATCAGGATCGCCACCTGCTGCAGCACGATCGACAGGCCGATCGCGGTGATCAGCGGCGCCAGGCGCGGCGCGTTGCGCAGCGGACGGTAGGCGACGCGTTCGATGGTGTAGCCCAACAGCGCGCAGGCCGGAATGGCGATAACGAGACCAATCAGAACCAGTATCGGCCCCGGAAGGTTGACTCCGGCCCCCATCAGCGAGGTCACGACGGTGATGGTGACCATGGCCCCCATCATGACGACTTCGCCATGGGCGAAGTTGATCAGCCCCATGATCCCGTACACCATGGTGTAGCCCAGCGCGATCAGCGCGTAGATGCTACCCAGCACGAGGCCATTGAGTATCTGTTGCAAAAAAATGTCCACGGTGGGAATTCTCCTTTGATTGAAGACCCGACGACACGACGGGGGTGGCCCTCTTTTCGTTATCGTCCATCTAGCGTCCGGTTGATGACTTTTGCTGTCACTATCCGGAAACTTCGGCGGATTATGCGTGTGTCTACAATCGACTGTCAATCTTAACAAGAGCCCCAAAAACCCCTAAAGAATAGACTCCCAAACATGACACAAGTAATTGTTTTTTATGGATTTTTTTTATTAATCTCGAAACACAACCGAAACGCGCTGCACTGCACCAGAACAAAACATCGCACGCCCCGGATTGAACCGACGATTTTCCTGCAGATTTTCGATCAAATAGCGATTTTCCGTCATGAGCTCTGATGGGCTGGCAAGAAAACGCCGTGAAAACAAGCTCTTTCCGTTGCTACTCGCGTCGAGCAACGGCAATTTTTGTTGTATACAAAATACAAAAGGCAACCCGCATCGGGCTGCCTTTTTTGCACCAGAACCGGACTCAAACCAGCTGGAACGGGTACACCGCGCCAAGTCCCATGATTTGGGTCAATTCATCGAGCGCGGTGCGGCATTCCAGCAACAGTTGCGGGTCACCGAGGTCTTCCGGGGACAGGCGATCGCGATAATGCTTGTCCACCCAGGCGTTCAGCGTGCCGAACAATTGCTCGGACATCATCACGCGCGGGTTGACCGCGGCGATTTCCGACTCGGACAAGGCCACGCGCAGACGCAGGCAGGCCGGCCCGCCGCCGTTCTGCATGCTTTGCTTGAGATCGAACACGCGCACCTCGTCGATCGGGCCGCCCGAGGCCTTGAGCTTCTCCAGGTAGGCCCAGACACGTTCGATATTGCGGCACTCTTCCGGCACCACGATGATCATGCCGCCGCCCGGCTTGGACAGCAGCTGACTATTGAAGAGGTAGCTCTTCACCGCCTCCTCCACCGACACTTCGGCCTGCGGCACCTCAATGGCGATGAAGTCGCCGCCTGCCGCCGCCAGCTTGCGGTCCAGCTCGGCCAGCACCTCGGCCTGATGCAGGAAGGACTTCTCGTGGTGGAACAGCACGTTGCGGTTACCGACCGAGATCACGTCGTTGTGGAACACGCCGGCATCGATGGTGTCCGGGTCCTGCTGGGCGTAGACCACGCCCTCCTCCTTCAGGCCGTGCAGCCGGGCCACCGCCTGGCACGCTTCCAGCGTCTGGCGTGCCGGGAACCGGGCCGGTTTCGGATAGCGGTTGTCGAAAGCAGCGGCACCGAACACGAAGAACTCCACACCGGCTCCGTCGTAACGGTCGCAGAAACGGGTATGGTTGGCTGCGCCTTCGTCGCCGAAGTGCATCTGCGCCGGCAGCGCCTCGTGCACCATGAAGCGCTCGCGGTCGGCAAACATCGCCTGCAGGATGCGTCGAGTGGTCGGGTACTCGATCGAACGATGGAACTTGTTGTTCAGGTTGGCCGGGGTAAAGTGCACGCGGCCGTCGGCGGTGTCGCCGGACGGGCTGACGGTGGCCGCGTTGGCGGTCCACATGCAGGAGGCGGACGAGGCGGCCGCCAGGATGGCCGGTGCCTCCTTGGCCGCGCGCTCGATCACTTGCGCATCGCTGCCGCCAAAGCCGAGGAGACGCAGGCTCGCCACATCCGGGCGCTCGTGCGGCGCCAGCACGCCTTGCTTGAAGCCCAGGTCGTGCAGCGCCTTCATCTTGGCCAGCCCCTGCTTGGCGGCCAGCCTCGGGTTGGACACGGCGTTCTGGTTGCCGGTGGAAGCGACGTTGCCGTAGGACAGGCCGCTGTAGTTGTGCGTCGGGCCAACCAGGCCGTCGAAGTTCACTTCAAAAGCGTTGCTCACAGTACGATCCCCGGAGAAAGTTGAGTCGGAACGGTCAGGCTGTCGCACTCCAGCGAAGCGACCGGCCAGGCACAGTAATCGGCTGCATAGTAGGCGCTGGGGCGATGATTGCCCGAGGCGCCGATGCCACCGAACGGAGCGGCGCTGGAGGCACCCGTCAGCGGCTTGTTCCAGTTCACCACGCCGGCACGGCTTTCCAGCAGATAGCGCTCGTATTCGGCGCGGTCGTCCGACAGCACGCCGCCAGCCAGGCCGAAGCGGGTGTCGTTGGCGATCTCGATGGCCTGGTCGAACGAGGTGTAGCGGATCACCTGCAGCAGCGGGCCGAAGAATTCGTCATCCGGACGCTGTGCCGAGGTGGTATCGATGATGCCCGGCGACAGAATGGCACCGGTCTCGGACAGGCGGCGCATTTCCAGCAGCACCTTGCCGCCGTTCTCACGCAACGTGGCCTGCGCCTTGAGCAGCGCGTCGGCCGCGGTGTTGGAAATCACCGAGCCCATGAACGGAGCCGGTTCTTCGTTGTAGAGCCCCACCTTGAGCTTCGCGGCGACCTCGACCAAACGTCCGACGAAGGCATCGCCCCACTCCCCGGCCGGGACCAGCAGACGCCGTGCGCAGGTACAGCGCTGGCCGGCGGAGATGAAGCCAGACTGGATCACGTGGTGCACGGCGGCATCGACCTCGGCCACCTTACCCACGATCAGCGGATTGTTGCCGCCCATCTCCAGCGCCAGGATCTTCTCCGGCTGGCCGCCGAAGGTCTTGTGCAGCAGGTTGCCGGTGGCGGAACTGCCGGTGAAGAACAGGCCGTCGATGCCGGCATGGTTGGCCAAGGCGATGCCGGTTTCCTTGGCGCCCTGGGCCAGGTTGATCACGCCCGCCGGCAAGCCGGCTTGCTGCCACAGCTTGACGGTTTCCTCGGCGGTCCACGGCGTCAGTTCGGACGGCTTGAAGATCACGGTGTTGCCGGCCAAGAGTGCCGGCACGATATGGCCGTTGGGCAGGTGGCCCGGGAAGTTGTACGGACCGAACACCGCCACCACGCCGTGGGGCTTGTGGCGCAATACCGCCTGAGCGTCGCCCATGGGGGCGGCGCGCTCGCCGGTGCGCTCGTTGTACGATTTGACCGAGATGTCGACCTTGTTGACCATGGTGGTCACCTCGGTCAGCGCTTCCCACATCGGCTTGCCGGTTTCCTTTGCGATCACCTCGGCCAAAGCATTCTTGTTGGCGGCCAGAAGCTCGCCGAAACGACGGGCAATGGCTACCCGCTCGTCAAAAGAAGTGCGCGACCAACTCTTGAAGGCGGCGCGAGCGGCGGCAACGGCGGCGTCGATTTGAGCCGGCGAGGCGCCCTTGCCTTCCCAGATCAGCTCGGTCGTGGCCGGGTTGGTCTTTTTCAACGGCTCGCCGTCACCGGCCAGCCAGGTTCCATTGATACACAGCGTTGTCATTTAGATAGTCTCCTTGGGCGAGAGCGTGACACAGCGCACCGGGTCACCTTCGCCCACTTGCAGGGCGTGCGCCTCTTCGGGCGTCAGCAGAATCTCGTTATCGACGACGGTGGTTTCCGCCAGAATCACGCGGAAGCCTTCAAACTGGGTGTTCGACACCAGCAGGTTCTTGCGCTCGCCCTCGACCGGAGCGGTCACGACGCGGACGCTGGCCATGACGCTCTGCTTCACGGCGCGAATTTCGCTGGTATAGGCCTGCACCGTCGGACCGGCGTCGAAGATGTCGACGTAGCCCTCGTAACGGAAGCCCTCGGACTCCAGCATGGCGACCGCCGGCCGGGTGTTCTCGTGCGTCTTCCCGATCACGGCCCGGGCTTCTGGCGACAGGAAATCGATGTACACCGGGTGCTTGGGCATCAGTTCGGCAACGAAGGCCTTCTGCCCGACCCCGGTCAGGTAGTCGGCTTCGGCGAACTCCATGGAGAAGAAGTGCCGGCCCAGCGCCTCCCAGAACGGCGACTTGCCGTCGCTGTCCGAGACCCCGCGCATTTCGGCCACCACCATCTTGCCGAACAGGTCGGCGAACTGGGCCAGGAACAGGAAGCGGCTCTTCGACAGCAAGCCACCGTTGCGGTTGACGCGGTAATCCGGGTGCAGGAACAGCGTGCACAATTCCGAATAGCCGGTGTGGTCGTTGGACAGGAACAGGGTGTCGTGGCGTGAATAGACGTTCAACTCTTCCGAGGCGTGCACGATGGTGCCGACACGGTAGTTGTACCAAGGCTCGTGCAGGCCGACCGCAGCCTCCAGGGCGCAGATGCCAGCGACGGTGCCGTTGCTGCCGTCTTCCAGCACAAACACGTAGCCTTGTTCGGCCAACTCGGCCTCACCGCTGAACGAGCGCACCGAGCGCAGGATGCGCTTGGCCAGACGTTCCTCGTTGATCGGCAGCGACGTCAGGCCCACGCCGGCACTCGCCGCCAACTTCATCAGCCCCGGCAGGTCATCGCGGGTAATGGGACGGATCACCATCATGATTGTTTCTCCTTGGCCTCGTGCAGCGGCACCACACGCACCGGCTGGCCGTTCGACAGCGCCAGCACTTGAGCGACATCCTGGGTCATCAGCGCCATCCCGTTGACCAAGGCAACGCGGGCCGCCACCGCGGCAAAGCGGTCGGTGCAGCCATTGCTGAGCAGCATGGTGGTGGCGGACGGCGGCAGGCTGACCGACACTTCCACCGGATAGGTACCGCTGCATTCGACGGTCCACAGCCGGTCGACGTCGGCGGTCAGCACCGCGCCGCCATCGAAGATGTCGAGGTAGTTGTCGGCCTCGAAGCCCTCGCTGGTCAGCAGCATGAACGGCCGCTCGAAATCCGGGTGGACCTGGCCGATGGCGTTCTGCGCCTCGTCCGGCAGCAAGGGCACGTAGATCGGGTAGGCCGGCATCAGTTCGGCGATGAAGGTCTTGCTGTGCGAGACGAAGGCCTGCTCCACCTGGATGAAATCCATATTGAAGAAGCGCCGGCCGATGGCGTTCCAGAACGGCGACTGCCCCTGCTCGTCGTGAATACCCTGCATCTCGGCCAGAATGCGCTTGCCGAAGCGCTCGCGCTGCCCGGCGATGAACAGCAGGCGGGCACGCGACAGCAGCTCGCTGCCGAGGCCACGGTAGGCCGGGTCGGCGTAGAAGCCGCACAACTGCACCATCCCGGTCAGGTCGTGGCAGATATTCAGCACATGGATGCGGTTGTTGACCTTGAGCGGACGCGAGGCGTGCACAAAGGTCTCGCTGCGATAGCTGTAGAATGGTTCATCGAAACCGGCGGAAGCGCTGATCGAGGCAGTCCCCACCACCTCGCCGTGCTCTTCCAGCACGAACATATAGAATTCGCGGCCGGTATCCGGCACCGCCTCGTGCTCGAAAGCGCTGGCCGATTGCTGGATACGCTCGAACAACTTGTCCCGGTCATTGGGCAAACTGGTCACGCCGATGCCGCTGGCCACTGCCATGCGCTCGATTGCAGGCAGATCGGAGGTCCGGACTGGACGGACGACTAACATGGGCAAGCCCTCCCAAGCATGTCAAATCATTGTCGCGACGTTTTTCAGGCGCAGCCGTCCCCTACGACCTGCCCAGCCGGGCAGGTCGCGGGTGAAAAACGTCAATTGTTAAGAGAAGGGGGCGGGTTTAGCGGATGCTAACCAAGCTGGCGATGGCGGCATCGAGGCGGGCGAGACCCTCGTCGATGTCTTTGTCCTCAACCACCAGGGACGGCGCCAGGCGCACCACGTTCAGCCCTGCGACCAATACCATCAGGCGTTCTTTCTCGGCGGCCTTGAGGAAGTCCTTGGCACGACCGGCGTACTCGTCGGCCAGCACGCAGCCGATCAACAGACCCATGCCGCGCACGGTCTTGAACACGTGGTACTTGGCGTTGATGGCGTTCAGGCCGGCCACGAAACGGTCGTGCTTGACGCGCACACCCTCCAGCACTTCCGGACGGCTGACGATCTCGACTACCTTGCCGGCGATGGCGGATGCCAGCGGGTTGCCGCCGTAGGTAGTGCCGTGGGTGCCAACGCCCAGACTCTTGGCGATGGCAGCGGTCGTCAGGATGGCCCCAACCGGGAAGCCGCCGCCCAAGCCCTTGGCCGAGGACAGGATGTCCGGGGTCACACCGTAAGACTGGTAGGCATAGAGCGTGCCGCAACGGCCGACACCGGTCTGCACTTCGTCGAAGATCAGCAGCGCGTTGTGCTGGTTACACAGCTCGCGGGCCGCCTCCAGGTAGGCCTTGTCAGCCGGCAGCACGCCGCCCTCGCCTTGCACCGGCTCGATCACCACGGCGCAGGTCTTGTCGGAGATGGCGGCCTTGAGGGCCTCGATACTGTTGAACTCGACGTGGGTGATGCCCGCCGGATTGGGGCCGAAACCCTCGCTATACTTGGGCTGCCCGCCGACGTTGACGGTGAACACGGTACGACCGTGGAACGAGTTCTTGCAGGAAATGATTTCGTACTTGTCGGCGCCGAAATGGTCGGTGGCGTACTTGCGGGCCAGTTTGAAAGCCGCTTCGTTGGCTTCGGCACCGGAGTTGCACAGGAACACACGCTCGGCAAAGGTCAGCTCGGTCAGACGAGTCGCCAGTTGTAGCGCCGGTTCGTTGGTGAAGACGTTGGACAGGTGCCACAGCTTGTTGCCCTGCTCGGTCAGCGCGGCCACCAGCTCCGGGTGGCAGTGACCGAGCGAGTTGACGGCGATGCCGCCAGCGAAATCGATGTACTCATTGCCCTGCTGATCCCATACACGGGAACCCAGCCCTTTCACCGGAATGAACTCGACGGGAGAGTAGTTGGGGACCATGACCTGGTCGAAGGTAGCGCGGGTAACAGCGTTGCTCATCTTGATAGTTCCTTCGTGCAGTAACGGGTACTTTTGGGTAATTGTCCGAATCATTCTAATCGAATCCGCAAACAGCCCCATATCCGGTTTGCGACATGCGATTACAAAAACCTCGGAGCCCGAAAGCGCGTGAATTCAGCGCAAATCAGGCCAGATTGCGCATTTCGGATAGCTTATTACGGTCAGGAACGCGGATTTCCCGGCCTTCCACCACGATCCCGGCCTGTTCGGAGAGTTTTTGCAGAACCCGGGAGAACGTTTCCGGGGTCAGGTTGAGGCGTGAGGCCAGCGTCTGTTTGTTGACCGGCAGGTTGACCACGTTGTCGTCGCTGTCCTCCAGGCTGTTGAGCAGGTAGCCCACCACGCGCTCCACGGCCGACTCCAGCGTGTAGGTCTCGACATCCTTGAGTAGCGTTCGCAGCCGCATCGACAAGCCCGCCAGCATGCGTCGTGCCAGGCGGCTGTCGTCATCCAGCGCGGTAAACAGGGTTTCGGCCGGGATGAACAGCACCAGCGAATCTTCCACCGCCTGCGCCATCACCGGATAGGGCTGCTCGAGAAACATCACGGCTTCGCCGAAGCTTTGCGAAGGGTGAATGATTTCGATCACTTTCTCGGTTCCCTGGCGCGCGACGATGGCGATCTTGATACGGCCGTACACCAGCACGTACATGCCCTGGCACGGGTCGCCACGCTGGAACAGCATCTGCCCCTTTTCGTAGCGCTGCTCGATCGCCCTTTCGGCCAACCTGGACAGTTCATCCTCATGGCAAACGCTGAACAATGGAATGTGCTTGAGAAAGGCGTGCGTTGACGGCCCGGACATGATTTTCTCCCTCGATTCTTGACTCTGATCATTCAGCTCGGACGACGTGCGTCCGATACTCCCTAATACCCCATCCGGAGTTGTATGAAGATGCGACCGCTATCCCCCACCCCCACTCCCGGCCCCGGCCTGGCTCCAAAACCATCGCCGGCAGTCACGCTACCGGCCTTCTTGCAGGCACCGCACCGCGTGGCCTTCCTGCCCGGCATGGTGTTCGCCATCACGCTCTTGGCAGGCTGGTCGCTGGAAATGAGCCACCGCCTGGCAGGCTTTGCCCTGCCGCTATCCATCCCCGCCACGCTGGCGCACGGCTTCCTGATGCTGTACGGCATTTTTCCGTTCTTCATGACCGGCTTCATCCTGACCGCCGGACCACGCTGGCTCAACGTCGACGCGCCGTCTCGCGCCCGCTACCTGGCCATTCCGGCCCTGATGGCGGGCGGCCTGGTAGCGTGGCTCGCCGCCCTGGCGCTGGGCCCGGGCCTGGCCGTGGCCGGCCTATTGAGTTATGCACTGGGCTTTGCCGGACTGGTGCTGGTCTTCGGCCAGATCATCCTGGCCAGCCCGCAACCCGACCGGCGCCACGCCATCGCGGTGGAACTGGCCTTCATCGTCGGCCTCGCCGGGCTGATGGCCGCCCTCTGCTGGCTGCTCAGCGGTGACACCCTCGGCTGGGCAGTGATGCGTGACCTGGCGCTATGGGGCTTTTTGCTGCCGGTCTTCCTGACCGTCAGCCATCGCATGGTACCGTTCTTTTCCTCGAGCGTGCTTGCCGGCTATACCGTATGGCGACCGAACTGGCTGCTCTATGCCCTGCTGGGCGGCTCGTTCGGCCACGGCCTGCTGCACATCGCCGGCGTCACCACCCTGCCCGCCGACCTGCCGTTCGCCCTGCTGCTGGCCTACACCTCGTGGCGCTGGCAGTTGCGTGCCAGCCTGTCGGTGCGCTTGCTGGGCATGCTGCACCTGGCCTTTGCCTGGCTGGCGATCGGTTTCACCCTGTACGTCCTGCAAGAAGGGGCCGCCCTCTTCGGCCAACCCCTACTGGGGCTCGCGCCGCTGCACGCCATCACCACCGGCTTCTTCCTGACCATGATGATCGCCTTCGTGACACGGGTCAGTCTCGGCCATTCAGGGCGGCCGCTGGAAGCCAGTCCTGGGATATGGCGGCTTTACCTCGCCGCCCACTGGATGGCGCTGGCGCGGGTGCTCGCCGACCTCCCCCCCGCTGGGCTGACCAGCGTGCTGTATGTGGTCGCCGCCGGCGGCTGGCTGCTCACGCTGCTATGCTGGGGTAGGCTGTTCATCCCGGCCTACTTGAAGCGGCGCGAGGACGGCAAGCCCGGCTAAGTATCGATTTTCTCCGTAGCGCACCTACCGACCCGACCACCCGACCAAGAGACCCATCATGCCAGCCCAAGACCTGAGAAACATGGCCCCGCCCGGGCCGATCGAAATCATCCTCAATGCGGCCGATGAGCTTCAAGCAGGAGGCGAAGCCTCCTTCATCCTACCGCACTTTCCCGGCCCGCTGATCCCGATGCTGGACGAGTATGCCGCACTCGAGTACCGCTTCGAAACCGGCAGCGAAGGCGGTGTGCTGCTGCACCTGCGCCGTCCGGCGGAAGACTAAACGCGATACGGCGGTGCCCTCACACCCAAGGCAACAAAAAAGCCCGCGCATGCGCGGGCTTTTCACTGGCAGCGATCAGACTCAGCTGCCGGCCTTCAGACCGAAGGAGTCGGCGGTTTCGCGCGCCGTCTTGGCTTCGTCTTCCAGCAGGGCCTTGATCGACAGGCGGATACGGCCGCGGTCGTCCATCTCGATCGCCTTGACCTTCACCACTTGGCCTTCTTTCAGGTAGTCGGACACGTTCTTGATACGCTCGTTGGCGATCTGCGAGATGTGTACCAGGCCATCCTTGCCCGGCAGGATCGATACGATGGCGCCGACGTTGTGTCGAGAATCTTCACCACGGTGCCTTCGTAGATCTTGCCTACTTCGACTTCGACGGTGATTTCCTCGATGCGCTTCTTGNNGCGGCATCAGCACCTT
>NZ_ACIS01000006.1:0-240404 GCF_000174355.1 Pseudogulbenkiania ferrooxidans 2002 | reverse complement strand
CCTGGGTCACCGAAGCGATGGTGATGGTGCCATCTTCCTCGATGTTGATCTCGGTACCGGTATCCTTGGTGATCGAGCGGATGGTCTCGCCACCCTTGCCGATCACTTCACGGATCTTGTCCGGGTTGATCTTCATCACGAACAGGCGCGGAGCGTGGGTGGACAGCTGCTGCGGACCTTCCACGGCTTCCTTCATCAGGCCGAGGATGTGCAGGCGGCCTTCCTTGGCCTGGTCGAGTGCGACCTGCATAATTTCCTTGGTGATGCCCTGGATCTTGATATCCATCTGCAGCGCGGTCACGCCTTCGGCGGTACCGGCCACCTTGAAGTCCATGTCGCCCAGGTGATCTTCGTCACCCAGGATGTCGGTCAGCACTGCGAAACGGTTGCCTTCCAGGATCAGGCCCATGGCGATACCGGCCACGTGCGCCTTCAGCGGTACACCGGCGTTCAACAGCGCCAAGCAGCCACCGCACACCGACGCCATCGACGAGGAGCCGTTGGACTCGGTGATTTCCGACACCACGCGCATCGAGTAACCGAACTCATCGGCGGACGGCAGCACCTGCGCCAGGGCACGCTTGGCCAGACGGCCATGGCCGATTTCGCGACGCTTCGGCGGGCCCATGCGGCCAGCTTCGCCGGTCGAGTACGGCGGGAAGTTGTAGTGCAGCATGAAGCGGTCGGTGTACTCGCCGGCCAGCGCGTCGATGATCTGCTCGTCGCGCTGGGTGCCCAGCGTGGTTACCACCATGGCCTGGGTTTCCCCACGAGTGAACAACGCTGAACCGTGGGTACGCGGCAGCACGCCGGTGCGGATGGCGATCGGGCGCACGGTGCGCGTGTCGCGGCCGTCGATGCGCGGCTCGCCGGCCAGGATCTGGCCGCGCACGATCTCGGCCTCCAGGCTCTTGAAGATGCCTTTGATCTCGTTGGCGGTCAGAGTATCGGTTTCTTCATTGATCAGCGCGGCCTTGACGTCGGCCCAGGCTTCAGCCAGCACCTGCGTACGCGCCTGCTTCTGGCGGATACGGAAGGCGTTGGCGATTTTCTCGCCCGACACTTCACGCACCTTGGCGATCAGCTCGTCGTTCTGGGCCGGCGCGGACCAGTCCCACATTACCGGGTTGACTTCGTCGGCCAGCTCGTTGATGGCCTTGATCGCGGCCTGCAGCTGGTCGTGGCCGAACACCACGGCGCCCAGCATCACGGCTTCCGGCAGCTCCTTGGCTTCGGATTCGACCATCAGCACGGCACGATGGGTACCGGCAACAACCAGGTCGAGCTGGGAGGTTTCCAGTTCGGTCTTGGTCGGGTTGAGGATGTAGTCACCGTTGGCGTAGCCGACGCGGGCGGCGCCGATCGGGCCGTTGAACGGCAGACCGGAGATCGCCAGCGCAGCGGAAGCGCCGATCATCGCAGGGATGTCGGAGTCGATTTCCGGGTTCAGCGACATCACCGTGGCGACGATCTGCACATCGTGGTAGAAGCCTTCCGGGAACAGCGGGCGGATCGGACGGTCGATCAGGCGGCTGGTCAGGATTTCCTTCTCGGACTGCTTGCCCTCGCGCTTGAAGAAGCCGCCCGGAATCTTGCCGGCGGCGTAGGTGCGCTCGAGATAGTCGACGGTCAGCGGGAAGAAATCCTGGCCCGGCTTGACGTTTTGCGAGCCGACCACGGACACCAGTACCACGGTGTCTTCCATGGTGACGAGAACGGCGCCGGAGGCCTGACGGGCCACTTCGCCGGTTTCCAGGGTCACGGTGTGGCGGCCGTACTGGAAGGTTTTGCTAATCTTGTTGAACACAGGGCATCCCTTTTGCTATTGGTTTGAGGCAAGTGGACTCACAACGGGAACCCCTAGAAATACCGGCTGGCTGCGGCAACCGGCATGTCTAGAGGCTCCTCCCGTCGTGTCATTCAGTTAGTGGGCCGGGAAACGAAAAAGTCGCAGACTGGCTGCGACTTTTTCGAACCTGAACCGATTACTTGCGCAGACCCAGGCGGGTGATCAGGGCACGGTAGCTGTCGGCATCGGTGCGCTTGAGGTAGTCAAGCAGACGGCGACGACGGCTCACCAGTTTCAGCAGGCCGCGACGGCTGTGATGATCCTTGGTGTTGGCCTTGAAGTGCGGGGTCAGATCGTTGATACGGGCGGTCAGCAGGGCAACTTGCACTTCCGACGAACCGGTATCGCCTTCCTTCTGCTGGAAGTTTTTAACGATTTCTGCTTTTTGAGCGGCGGTCATAGCCATTTTGATGTACTCCACAATTCAGGTAAGGGCAATCAAGCCCGACAAGTGCAGCGAGCCGAGACCCATCCACACTTCACACTTCGGCTGCCGAGGCAGCCACGAGCCGGAGGGGGGAAAGAACACCCGGTTCCCTGACCTCCCCCAGCCCGACAAATTCCCGCGTTTCGGTAAGGTAAACCCGGAAGCGCAGCATTGTCTCACATTTTTCCGCGATGCGCACCGCCTGCCCCTGGCGAAAACGACCGGCCTGTTCCGGTGCCAGGACGATCTCAGGCAGATGCGCCACCAGCACGTCCATCGGCAGTAACAGAGCGTCACGCTCGGCCTCCGGCACAGCCTCCAGGGCCTCCAGGGTGATCGACTGTTCCAGCGTGAAACCACCGGTGGTGGTACGGCGCAAGCCGGTGAGGAAAGCGCCGCAATCGAGCGCCTCGCCGATGTCTTCGGCCAAGGTACGCACGTAGGTGCCCTTGCTGCACAGCACGTCGACCACGGCCTCGCCGCCGTCGAACGAAACCAGCTCCAGGCCATGGATGACGACATCACGCGCCTGACGTTCGATGTCGACCCCGGCGCGGGCGTATTCGTACAGAGGCTTGCCCTGGAACTTGAGCGCCGAGTACATCGGCGGCACCTGGCTGATCGGCCCGACAAACTGCGCCAACACCCGTCGCAGCGCGGTCTCGTCGAAGGTCACCGGGCGCTCGCGCAACACCTCGCCCTCGAGGTCGCCGGTGGTGGTCACCTTGCCGAAGCAGATCGTCGCACGATAGCCCTTGTCGGCATCGAGCAGGTAGGACGAGAACTTGGTGGCCTCGCCCAGGCATACCGGCAACAGGCCGGTCGCCAGCGGGTCAAGCACACCGGTATGCCCCGCCTTGGCCGCCGTGAACAGCCAGCGCGCCTTGAGCAGGGCTGAATTACTGGTCACGTTGTAAGGCTTGTCCAGCAATAGCACACCACTCACGGCGCGCTTCTTGCGCCGCATCTGCGTCATGCCTCGTTGCCCTCTTCCGGCTCGGTCTTGGGCTCGGCGTACTCTTCGGATACCTGGTTGATCAGGCGCGTCATGTGCATACCGCGCTCGATCGACTCGTCGTAGACGAAATGCAGCTGCGGCGTGGTGAAGATCTGCAGGGCGCGGCCCAGCTCGCTGCGCAGGTAACCGGCGGCGTGCTCCAGCGCCTCCTGCGTTACCTCGCGAGTCTTGTCGTCCATCACGGTGTAGTAGATCTTGGCGTGCGAGTAATCGCGCGTCACCTCTACCGAGGTAATGGTAATCCAGCCGGCGCGCGGGTCCTTCAGACCCTTGCGCAAGAGTTCAGCCAATTCGCGCTGGATCTGCTCGGAGATACGATCCGCACGGGAAAAACCTTTTTTGGCTCTGGCCATGGTGTTGATCCTGATTCACTGAAAACACAAAAGCGAGCGCCGTCCGGCCGCAGCCGGAGGGACGCTCGCCCGAACAACGCGCTTAGAGGGTACGCGCCACTTCGACGATTTCGAACGCTTCCAGCTGGTCTCCTTCCTGGATATCGTTGAAGTTCTTCAGCATCAGGCCACACTCGTAGCCCTGCTTCACTTCCTTCACGTCGTCCTTGAAGCGCTTGAGCGATTCGAGTTCGCCGGTGTGAACCACCACGTTGTGGCGGATCAGACGGACCATGGAACCGCGCTTCACCACGCCGTCGGTCACCATACAACCGGCAATATTGCCGACCTTGGACACCGAAATCACCTGACGGATTTCCACGGTACCGGTGATCTGTTCCTTCTTCTCCGGCGACAGCATGCCGGACATAGCCGCCTTCACCTCGTCTACGGCATCGTAAATGATGCTGTAGTAACGGATGTCGACACCTTCGCTTTCGGCCAACTTGCGGGCCGCAGCATCGGAACGGGTGTTGAAGCCGATCACGATGGCCTTGGAAGCGATCGCCAGGTTGATGTCGGATTCGGAGATGCCACCCACGCCGGAGTGCAGGATATTGACGCGCACTTCGTCGGTGGACAGCTTCTGCAGGCTCTGCGACAGCGCTTCGTAGGAACCCTGCACGTCGGCCTTGATGATGATGGAGAGGTTCTGCACCTCGCCTTCGGCCATCTGGGCAAACATGTTCTCCAGCTTGGCAGCCTGCTGCTTGGCCAGACGCACGTCGCGGAACTTGCCCTGACGGAACAGCGCGATTTCGCGCGCCTTCTTCTCGTCGATCAGCACCATGGCGTCTTCGCCTGCGGCCGGCACGTCGGACAAGCCGAGAATTTCCACCGGAATGGACGGACCGGCTTCATCGATCGCCTTGCCGTTTTCATCGATCATGGCGCGTACGCGACCGAAAGCGGTGCCGGCCAGTACCACGTCACCCTTCTTCAGGGTGCCGGACTGCACCAGCAGCGTCGCCACCGGACCACGACCCTTGTCGAGGCGGGCTTCGACGATCACGCCCTTGGCCGGCGACTCGACCGGAGCGGTCAGTTCCAGCACCTCGGCTTGCAGCAGCACGCCTTCCAGCAGGTTGTCGATGCCCTGACCGGTCTTGGCGGAAACCTCGACGAACATCGCGTCACCACCCCAGTCTTCCGGCACAACTTCCTGCGCCACCAGTTCCTGGCGGATACGCTCGGGGTTGGCGCCCTGCTTGTCGATCTTGTTCACCGCCACCACGATCGGCACACCAGCGGCCTTGGCGTGGTGAATGGCTTCGATGGTCTGCGGCATCACGCCGTCATCGGCAGCCACCACCAGGATCACGATATCGGTAGCCTTGGCACCACGGGCACGCATGGCGGTAAACGCCTCGTGACCCGGGGTGTCGAGGAAGGTCACCACGCCGCGCGGGGTTTCCACATGGTAGGCACCGATGTGCTGGGTAATGCCGCCGGCTTCGCCCGCGGCGACCTTGGCACGGCGGATGTAGTCCAGCAGCGAGGTCTTGCCGTGGTCGACGTGACCCATTACGGTCACCACCGGCGGACGCGGCAGACGCTCCACCTCGGCGCCGCCCTCGACGTTCTCGAGGAAAGCATCCGGATCGTCCATCTGTGCCGCCTTGCCGATGTGGCCCATCTCGCCAACCACGATCAGCGCGGTTTCCTGATCCAGCACCTGGTTGATGGTCACCATCATGCCCATCTTCATCAGGGTCTTGATGACTTCAACGGCCTTGACCGCCATGCGGTGCGCCAGGTCGGCCACGGTAATGGTTTCAGGCACCAGCACTTCGTGCACGATCGGCTCGGTCGGTGCGGTGAAAGCGTGCTGACTGTTGCCGCGCGACTTGCCGCCGCGCTTGCTCTTCCAGTCGCCGCCGGCATCGCCACCCTTGACGCGCAGGCCACGGCCTTTCTTGCCGTCGTCCCAGCTGCGCTCGGAGCCGCCCTTCTTGCCCTTCTTCGGTGCAGCAGAACCCGGTGCCGGCGCGGCAGGCGCCGCGGCACCGGCCCCAGCCGGAGCAGGACGGCCACCGGCCGGAGCCGGACGCTGCCCCCCCGCGGCCGGACGCACCCCGGCCGAGCCAGGACGCTGACCGGCACCCGGCTGTCCGCTGCGCGGACCGCGTGCATCCTGCGGACGGCCATCGACGGAGCGCCCGGCAGCCGGGCGTGCTTCGGCCGGTTTGGCCTCGACCGGCTTCGGCGCCGGAGGCGGAGGCGGATTTTCCGCCGCCAGCTTGGCGGCCTGACGGCGCTCTTCGCGCTCGATCTTTTCGCGCATCAGGGCTTCCTGACGAGCGCGGAACGCCAGCTGGCGTTTTTCTTCCGCTTCGCGTGCGGCGATTTCTTCCGGAGACAGAATGGACAGCGGAGCCGGGCGCACCGGGGCTGCCTTGACTTCCGGAGCAGCCGGCTCTTGCGGCTTGGCTTCGACCTTCGGCTCTACCTTGGTCTCAACCGCCGCCGGCTTCGGCGCTTCGGGCTTCTGTTCTTCCTTGATGTCGACCTTCGCCACCACGGGCTCGGCCTTGACTTCGGCCTTAGCCGGCTCAACCGGAGCGGCGACGACCGGAGCAGCCTCTGGCTTGGCAACGGCGGCGACAGCCGCAACCGGTGCCTCCAGCGGACGCTGCACCACACGCTTCTTGCGGGTTTCCACTCTTACCGTCGAACCGTCCGCCGTACGAACCTCGCTGGTCTGCTTGCGGGTCACCGTGATCGGGGTCTCGTTACGGGCACCATGCGAACGCTTCAGGTAGTCCAGGAGCTGGGATTTGTCCCGTTCTGAGAGGGTGTCATCCAGCGAGCCTTTGCCGACACCGGCGGCACGCAGCTGTTCCAGCAGGCGATCCGGTGTCAAGCCAAGCTCACTGGCAAACTGTTTTACATTCGTCAATACCATGCGTCTTCCCAAATTCCGTCAATAACTTCCCGAAGCCTTACTGGGCAAACCAGTGTTCGCGCGCCTTCATGATGATTGCACGTGCGGCTTCAGCCTCCATACCGGTCATGTCAACGAGATCATCCACGGCAAGGTCGGCGAGTTCGTCGCGGGTGGTCACGCCATTTTCAGCCAACTTACGCACCAGGTCGGCATCTTCCAGGCCTTCGATGCCCTTCAGATCGTCGGATACGCTTTCCACCTTTTCCTCGGAGGCGATGGCCAGCGTCAAGAGAGCGTCACGAGCGCGGCTGCGCAGTTCGTTGACTTGCTCCTCTTCAAAGCCTTCGATCTCGAGCATTTCGGCGATTGGCACATACGCCACTTCTTCGAGGGTGGCGAACCCCTCTTGCACCAGCGTCATGGCAGTCGCTTCATCCACACCGAGGTGCTTCATGAAGGTTTCACGCAACGCGGCGTCTTCTTCCTGATGTTTTTCTTCGGCCTCGGTCACCGTCATGATGTTGAGGTACCAGCCGGTCAGCTCTGCTGCCAGGCGGACGTTCTGGCCGCTGCGGCCGATCGCCAGCGCCAGCTGGTCTTCTTCCACCACCACGTCCATGGCGTGGTTATCCTCATCGATCATGATGCGGTTGACTTCGGCCGGGGACAGCGCGTTGATCACGAACTGCGCCGGTTCCGGTGCCCACAGCACGATGTCGACGCGCTCGCCGGCCAGCTCCTGGGTCACCGACTGCACACGCGAACCGCGCATGCCGATGCAGGTACCCTGCGGATCGATACGCGGATCGTTGGCCTTGACAGCGATCTTGGCGCGCAGGCCCGGGTCGCGGGCGGCTTCCTTGATCTCCAGAAGGCCCTCTTCGATTTCCGGCACTTCCAGCTCGAACAGCTTGATCAGGAACTCGCGGGAAGTACGCGACAGCACCAGCTGCGGGCCGCGACCGAGGCGGTCGATGCGCATCAGGTAGGCCTTGACGCGGTCGCCCACGCGCAGGTTTTCCTTCGGAATCATCTGCTCGCGCGGCAGCACGGCCTCCAGCTTGCCGCACTCGATGATGGCATTGCCGCGCTCGATACGCTTGACGGTACCGCTGACCAGATGTTCGCGGCGCTGCAGGAACTCACTCAGGAGTTGCTCGCGCTCGGCGTCGCGAATCTTCTGCAAGATCACCTGCTTGGCGGCCTGGGCACCGATACGGCCGAATTCGACAGCCTCCATCGGTTCCTCGATGACGGCGCCGACCTCGATGGACGGATCACGTTCGCGAGCGTCAGCCAGCTCGATTTCCTTGTCGTCGAATTCGAGCATGTCGTCTTCGACCACGGTCCAGCGACGGAAAGTATGGTACTGCCCGGTATGACGATCGATCTCGACACGGATATCGACGTCATCCTGATTGAATTTCTTTTTAGTAGCAGACGCCAGCGCCAATTCCAGCGCCGTAAAAACCACGTCCTTGCTGACGCTCTTCTCGCTCGCCAGGGCATCAACCAGCAACAAAATCTCGCGACTCATGCAATCCTCCGAATTTTTTTCATTCCCGTGGGGTCGACCCCGCCCAGATCAGAACTCAGGATCAAGCCTGGCCTTGTCGATAACGGCGAGCGGAATGGCCACGGTCCGGCCCTCGAACTCCAGCTGTACAGCGCCATCCACGACGCCAGCCAGACGGCCGGAAAATTTCTTTTGCTGTTCAATGGGCATGCGGGTCTTGATCTTGGCCCGCTGCCCGGAGAAGCGTACGAAGTCCGACTCTTTCTTGAGCGGACGGTCCAGCCCCGGAGACGACACTTCCAGCCGCTCGTAATCTATGTTTTCGACCATGAAGAGGCGCGTCAGGTGGTTGCTCACCAGCACGCAGTCTTCCACGGTGATTCCACCGGGTTTGTCGAGAAACACCCTGAAACCGCCCCCAGGGGTCAATTCGAAGTCCACCAGCTCGTAACCCAGACCTGGCAGCGTGTTCTCCAGCAGCAAACGTACATCCATTGCTTTTTCCACAAATAAAAAATGGGCGAAACGCCCATCCCTAACCGTCGGGATTGTAATACATTTCTCCCCGAAAGGAAATCCCGGCGACAAGCCTGCGCCGGGTGGCACGAACGGTGCACGGGCGTCTTTACGATATGATCGTGCTTCCTGTACATTGGCGAGCAAATAAAACGATCGTTTGTTTATGACAAGCAGCGACCGCTGACCTAATAACAAAAGACGCTCGGCAAAAAGACTTGAGGCGAGGCGTCCCGAAATCAAGCACGATGGAGAAACACAGCATGGATAAACTCTGGCTCAAGAATTACCAGCCCGGCGTCGAGCAAGACATCGATATCGATAGTTTCAGATCGATCGATGAGGTGTTCGAGCGTTCTGTCGCCAAGTTTCGCAGCCGCCCCGCCATGGCCAATATGGGGAAGGTGCTGAGTTACGGGGACCTCAACCAGCACGTCGCCGAGTTCGCCTCGTTCCTGCAGCATCGCCTTGGCCTCAAGAGAGGCGACCGCGTCGCCCTGATGATGCCCAACCTGCTGCAATACCCGATCGGCGTGTTCGGTACCCTGCGTGCCGGCCTGACCGTGGTCAACGTCAACCCGCTCTACACGCCGCGCGAGCTGGAACACCAGCTGAACGACTCCGGCGCCGAGACGATCGTGATCCTGGAAAACTTCGCCAGCGTGCTCGAGGAGGTCATCGCGCGCACCCGGATCAAGCACGTGATCGTGGCGTCGATCGGCGACATGCTGGACTTTCCGAAGTCTGCCATCGTCAACTTCGTCATCCGCAGGATCAAGAAGATGGTGCCGGCGTGGAACCTGCCCGGCCACATCCGCTTCCCGGCGGCGCTGGCCGAAGGCCGCCGCCAGGCTCCGGTACCGGTCGACCTCAACCACGACGACATTGCCTTTCTGCAATACACCGGAGGCACCACCGGGGTGGCCAAGGGGGCGATGCTGAGCCACGGCAACATCGTCGCCAACATGCTGCAGGCGGGAGCCTGGATCAAGCCGGTCATCCACGAGGGGCAGGAGGTCATCGTCACCGCCCTGCCGCTCTACCACATCTTCTCGCTGACCGCGAACCTGATGACGTTCACCGAGGTGGGCGCGCTGAACGTGCTGATCACCAATCCGCGCGACATCACCGGCTTCATCAAGGAGATGAAGAACTATAAGGTGACGGCCATCACCGGGGTCAACACCCTGTTCAACGCGCTGCTGCATCACCCCGATTTCAAGACCATCGATTTTTCGACCTGGCGCCTGACGCTGGGCGGCGGCATGGCGGTGCAGAAGGCGGTGGCGGACAAATGGAAGGAAGTCACCGGGGTGGCGCTGGTGGAGGCCTACGGGCTGACCGAAACCTCGCCTGCCGCCTGCATCAACCCGCTCAATCTGAAGGAATACAACGGCAGCATCGGCCTGCCAGTGTCGTCGACAGAGATCCAGATTCGTGACGCAGAGGGACGCGAGCTGCCGGTTGGCGAAGCCGGCGAGCTGTTCATCCGCGGGCCTCAGGTGATGAAAGGGTACTGGCAGCGCCCGGACGAGACCGCCAAGGTGATCGGCGCAGATGGTTTCCTCGCCACCGGGGACATGGCGATGGTGACGCCGGGAGGTTTCGTCAAGCTGGTGGACCGCAAGAAGGACATGATCCTGGTGTCCGGTTTCAACGTCTACCCCAACGAGATCGAGGACGTGGTGGCGATGCACCCCGGCGTGCTGGAGGTGGCGTGCATCGGCGTGCCGGACGAGAAGTCGGGCGAGGTGGTCAAGGTGTTCGTGACGCGCAAGGATCCCGCGCTCACCGAAAAGGACATCATCGAGCATTGCCGCAAGAACCTGACCGGCTACAAGGTGCCGCGCCATGTCGAGTTCCGCAGCGAGCTGCCCAAGACCAATGTCGGCAAGATCCTGCGCCGGGCGCTGCGCGACCAGGAGCTGGCCAAGTCCTCGTGAAAAAGCTCGCGGCACCCGGCAAAGAAACCCGCTTCAGGCGGGTTTCTTTATGCCATTTACGGCTACACTTGCACAAAAGCCATGCCCAGCAGGAGCCAAATCATGTTGTTGTTGCCGTTTTTCAAATTGATGGCCGACAAGAGTGCCAGCGATATCTTCTTCACCGCCCACGCCCCGGCCCAGATCAAGATCGAGGGGGTGACGCTGCCGGTCAACGACAAGGCGCTGACCCCTGAACAGGTGAAGACACTGGTCTACAGCCTGATGGACGAGGAGGAGATTGCCGAGTACGAGCGCGAGTTCGAGATGAACTTCGCGCGCCAGGTCGACGATCTGGGCAATTTCCGCGTCAACATCTTCCGCCAGAAAGGGCAACCGGCAATGGTCATCCGCCGCATCGCCCCGACCATCCCGTCGCTGGAGAAACTCAACCTGCCGGCGATGCTCAAGCCGCTGATCATGGAAAAGCGCGGCCTGATCATCGTGGTGGGCGCCACCGGCAGCGGCAAGAGCTCGACCGTGGCGGCGCTGTTGGAGCACCGCAATCAGAGCAAGAGCGGGCATATCCTGACGGTGGAGGACCCGATCGAATTCCTGTTCGAGCACAGGAAGTCGATCGTCAACCAGCGCGAAATCGGCATCGACACCAAGAGCTACCAGACCGCGCTGAAGAACGCCATGCGCGAGGCGCCGGAAGTGCTGATGATCGGCGAAATCCGCGATGCCGAAACGCTGATGTACGCCATCAACTACGCCCAGTCGGGCCACCTCTGCATCACCACGCTGCACGCCAACAACAGCTACCACATGCTGAACCGGGTGATCAGCTTCTTCCCGCCCGACAACCGTACCGCGCTGCTGATGGACCTGTCGGTCTCGCTCAAGGCGGTGGTGTCGCAGCGCCTGGTGCCGACGGTCGACAAGACGCTGACGCCGGCGGTGGAGCTGCTGCTCAACACCACGCACATCGCCGAACTGATCCGCACCGGGGAGATCTCCAGCATCAAGGAGGCGATCGAGCACAGCATGAGCGAAGGCGCCCAGACCTTCGAGCAATCCTTGTTCCGGCTGTACCGCGATGGCAAGATTACGCTCGACGAGGCGCTGCGCAATGCCGACTCGCCGACCAACCTGTACTGGCTGATCAACCACGGTCACGACAAGCCTGGCGAAGAGCCCGCCGGCAAGCCAGCCGCGGCCAAACCGGCCGGCAAGGATGCCTCCGCCAGCTTTGATGGCTTCACCCTGGACGTTTAACCCGCATCGACATGACCACCACCCTCTACGGCATACCCAACTGCGACACGGTCAAGAAAGCCCGCCAGTGGCTGACCGAGCACCAGATCGACTACGTGTTCCACGACTTCAAAAAACAGGGCATCGCCGAGGTGCGCCTGCAGCACTGGATCGAGGCCGTCGGCCTTGACAAGGTGATCAACCGCCAGGGCACCACCTGGCGCAAGCTCTCCGACGCCGACAAGGCACGGGCCGACGACGTCGGCTCGGCCATCGCGCTGATCCAGGCCAACCCGTCGCTGATCAAGCGCCCGGTGCTGGAGCGCGGCGAGGCCGTCGAACTCGGCTTCAAGGAAGACCTCTACGGAAAGGCATTCGGCCGATGACCAATACCCTGATGCTGACCGAAGAGCTGATCCGCCTCGATTCGGTCACCCCGAACGACGCCGGCTGCCAGGAGCGCATGATCGCCCGCCTGGAGGCGGTCGGTTTCACCGTGGAGCGCATGCGCTACGGCGACGTCGACAACTTCTGGGCCCGCCGTGGCACAAGCGGTCCGGTGGTGTGCTTCGCCGGCCATACCGACGTGGTGCCGACCGGCCCGCTGGACAAATGGGACAGCCACCCGTTCGAGCCGACCATCCGCAACGGCTACCTGTTCGGACGCGGCGCGGCGGACATGAAGGCCTCGCTGGCCGCCTTCATCACCTCGATCGAGCGCTTCGTGGCGCAGCACCCGGGTCACCCGGGTTCGATCGCGTTGTTGATCACCTCGGACGAGGAAGGCAGCGCGATCGACGGCACCGTGCGCGTGGTGGATGCGCTGGAAGCGCGTGGCGAGCTGATCGACTACTGCATCGTCGGCGAACCGACCTCCAACCACGTGCTGGGCGACACCATCAAGAACGGCCGGCGCGGCTCGCTGTCGGGTCACCTGATCGTGCACGGCATCCAGGGCCACATCGCCTACCCGCACCTGGCGAAGAACCCGGTGCACCTGATCGCCCCGGCGCTGGCCGAACTGGCCGCCGAGGAATGGGACCAGGGCAACCACCACTTCCCGCCGACCAGCTGGCAGGTGTCGAATATTAATGCCGGCACCGGCGCCACCAACATCATCCCCGGCTCCTGCGAGGTCAAGTTCAACTTCCGCTTCTCCACCGAGCACACCGCCGAGACGCTGAAGGACCGCGTGCACCACATCCTGGACGCCCACGGCCTGGCCTACGAGCTGCACTGGACCTTGTCCGGCAACCCGTTCCTGACCGAAGAAGGGACGCTGACGCGGGCGCTGGAACGCTCCATCAAGCAGGTGATGGGGGTGGATGCCGAACTGTCCACCACCGGCGGCACCTCGGACGGGCGCTTCATCAAGCGCATCGCGCGCGAACTGGCCGAGTTCGGCCCGGTCAATGCCTCGATCCACAAGCTGAACGAGTGCGTCGAAGTGCACGCCATCGAGCGGCTGTCGGACATCTACGAGGCCGCGCTGAAGAACCTGCTGCTGTGAGCCCCTGCCCCGGCTCCTGAGCGCGCGTCGGCAGACCGGGTGTCTGCCGATTTTTCTTGCCCGGGCGGAGCCGGGACCTCTTCAGAAACGTAGCGGAACGTTTCCCTTACCGACTGACTTCGACAACAACAACAAGGACATCCGGCTCATGAAAGAACTGGAAATCGCCAAGATATTCATTTCGCTGCTGGTGCTGGTCAACCCGCTCGGCGCGATTCCGCTGTTCATCAGCCTGACGCCCAACGCGAGCCAGATCGAGCGGCGCAAGATCGCCAAGATTTCGTCCACCTCGGTGGCGGTGGTGATCATCACCTCGGCGCTGATCGGCGAGAGCCTGCTGAAATTTCTCGGCATCAGCATCGGCTCGTTCCAAGTCGGCGGCGGCCTGCTGGTGATGATGATCGCGCTGGCGCTGATGAACGCCAAGCCCAACCCCACCAAGACCAGCGACGAGGAGCGCGTGGAAGCCGAGTTGCGCACCAACATCGCGGTGGTGCCGATGGCGATGCCGCTGCTGACCGGGCCGGGCACCATCTCCACCGTGATCATCTACAGCACCACGGCCCACAGCTGGGTGCAGATCAGCTACCTGATCGTCAGCGGCCTGCTGATCGCGCTGTCCTGCTACGCCGCGATGGCGATGGCCACGCCGATCAGCCGCTGGCTCGGCCAGACCGGCATCAACATCGTCAACCGGGTGATGGGCATGATCCTGGCGGCGGTGTCGGTGGAGATCATCGTGGACGGGCTGTACCGGCTGTTTCCGCAGCTGAGCCACTAGCCTGCCGAGCGCCACGGCAAAAAAGGTTGGCCGAAGGCACGCGCAGAGCGCCTTCGGCCAACCTTTTGTCCCTTGCGTGAATCTTACCGCCCCTGGATCACCCCAGCTGGCGCCGCTCGTACAGCGCCTGCGCCAGCGTGCCTGAGTCGACGTACTCCAACTCGCCGCCCACCGGCATGCCGCGCGCGATGCGGCTGACCGCCAGGCCCCGGTCCTTCAGCAACTCGGCGATCATGTGCGCCGTCACCTCGCCTTCGGCGGTGAAGTTGGTGGCGATGATCACCTCCTCCACCACGCCGTCGAGCGCGCGCACCATCAGCTTGTCGAGGTTGACGTCCTTGGGGCCGATGCCGTCGATCGGCGACAGCCGCCCCATCAGCACGAAGTACAGCCCGTCGTAGCAGCGCGCCTGCTCCAGCATCAGGAGGTCGGCCGGCATTTCCACAATGCACAGCTGGTGCTGGTTGCGCGCCGGCTCGGCGCACAGATTGCACAACGGCGTCTCGCTGAAGGTGTTGCAGCGCTCGCAGTGGGTCAGGTTGGCCAGCGCCCGGTCGAGCGCGCGCGCCAGCCGGTCGGCCCCGGCCTGATCGCGCTGCAGCAGGTGGAACGCCATGCGCTGGGCCGACTTGGGGCCGACCCCGGGCAGCACCTTGAGCGCGGAAATCAACTGGTCGAGCGAGGGGGGATTTTTCATCGGGCAGGCGGAGAAAGAGAAAAAGGTTGGCCGAAGCCCATGCTTCGGCCAACCTTAGAACCAGCACCCGATCTTGCTGCGCAGCCCTGATCGGGGCTCAAGTATACGGCGTGCGAATCTATCGCTGAGCCAATCGAAGATTGGCACGCAGGGATCCGCTCAGCGATCAGAAATCCTCATGTACTGTGTGTACATTCCGGTTTCTGCGCTGCCATTCACCCCGCCGAGGGCCGCTCGCTACAGATCGAGAGCCGGTTCTTTGGAAGACATCGGGAATCAGAACGGCAGCTTCATGCCCGGCGGCAGGTTGAGGCCGGCGGTGAAACCGGACATCTTGTCCTGGGTGGTGCTTTCCACCTTGCGCACCGCGTCGTTGACGGCGGCGGCGATCAGGTCTTCCAGCATTTCCTTGTCGTCCTTGGCGTCTTCCAGCAGGCTGTCGTCGATCGACACGCGCTTGATGTCGTGCTGGCAGGTCATCACCACCTTGACCAGGCCGGCGCCGGATTGGCCTTCGACTTCGACCTTGCCCAGCTCTTCCTGGGCCTTCTTCATGTTTTCCTGCATCTGCTGGGCCTGCTTCATCAGGCCGGCGATACCACCTTTTCCGAACATGGGCTACAACTCCTGCACAGGTTGAATCGTCTCGGTGAGCAGCACGGCGTTGAATTCGCCGACCAGCTGCCGCACCACGGGATCGTTTTCGAGATTGACACGCGCCGCCGCCAGCTGTTCCTGGCGGAAACGCGCCTCGCGCATCGCCGGGGTTTCCATCCCCAGCTCCTCCACGCTGACCGACAGCTCCGGCGCCTGGCCGAAGCGTTCGGCCAACGCGGCCTTGAGTTTTTCCTGGTAATCGCGCGTGGCGAGGTGACGGAAGCTCTCCGGCACCGCCAGCTGCAAGCGCCGTCCATCCCAGGATTTGAGCACCGCGTTGTGCGCCAGCATGCGGCTGGCCCCCATGCGCGCGCCCAGCTCGGCCACCAACGCTGCCCAATCGCCGTCGAAAACGTAGGGCTCGGCGGCGGCAGGCGGCGCGGCCGGCTCCGACCACGCCTCGGCAGCGCTGTCGTCGGCGCTCGCACCCGCCTGCCAGGCTTCGGCGGCGACGTCGCCGGCGTCGTCGGGAGCATCCTCCCACGGCGCCAGCTCGACCGACGGCGGCGTGCCCGGCTCGGGCTGAGTGGCGACAGCCGGGGCCGCCGGCACCGGCCGCGGCGCGGGTTCGACGCGCGCCGGCTCGGGTTCGGGGTCGGCCGGTGCGGACTCGTCCGGCGTGGCGGGTGCACTGCGCGCCGCTCCGTTGCGGCCGGACAAGCGCGCCAGCAAGGCCTTGGCAGCGGAAGCCCCCTCCACCGACGGCTCACTCGGCGCGGCTGGCCGGCTCGCCGGCTCGGGACGACTCGCCGCCGCACGCGGTGTCGGCGTGCTGTCCCCCGGCGCATTCAGCGGATGAAACGCCAGCATGCGCAACAGCGTCATGGTGAACCCGGCGTGCTCGTCCGGCGCCAGGGCCAGGTCCTTGCGGCCATGGATGGCGATCTGGTAGTAGAGCTGCACGTCTTCCGGCGCGATCAGTTGCGCCAGTGCCAGCACCGCCTCGGCGTCGGGGTCGTCACCGGTGATGGCGGCCGGCACCGTCTGCGCCAGCGCGATCTGCTGCAACAGCAGGGCCAGTTCGCCCAGGGCGCTGTCGAAACCGACGCCGCGCTCGGCCAAGGCCTTGGCCTCGGCGATCAGACGCGGGCCGTCGGCCTCGGCCAGGGCTTCCAGCAGGGTATAGAGGTAGGCACGGTCGACCGCACCGAGCATGGCGCGCACCCCGCCTTCCTCGACCTTGCCGACACCGTAGGCGATGGCCTGGTCGAGCAGCGACAGCGCGTCGCGCATCGAACCGGCGGCGGCACGGCCCAGCAACGCCAGCGCCGGCGCCTCGTAGCTCACCTGCTCCACGTCGAGCACGCGTGCCAAGTGGCCCGCCACCTGCTGCGGCGTCATGTTGCGCAGCGAGAACTGCAGACAGCGGCTCAATACCGTCACCGGCACCTTCTGCGGGTCGGTGGTGGCGAGGATGAACTTGACGTGGGCCGGCGGCTCTTCCAGCGTCTTCAACATGGCGTTGAAGGCGCTCTTGGAGAGCATGTGCACCTCGTCGATGATGTACACCTTGTAGCGCCCCGAGGTAGGCGCGTACTGGGCGTTTTCCAGCACTTCGCGGATGTTGTCGATGCCGGTGTTGGAGGCGGCGTCGATCTCCAGGAGGTCGACGAAGCGGCCGGCGTCGATCTGGCGACAGGCGGAACACTCGCCGCACGGCTCGGCGCCGACGCCGGCCTCGCAGTTGAGGCTCTTGGCCAGAATCCGGGCGATGGTGGTCTTGCCCACGCCGCGCGTGCCGGTCAGCAGGTAGGCGTGATGCAGCCGCTCACCGGCCAGGGCGTTGGTCAGGGCGCGCACCACGTGCTCCTGACCGACCAGGTCGGCAAAGCGTTTCGGGCGCCATTTGCGGGCAAGCACTTGATAAGTCATGGTGGCGGATTCTAATTCCAATTGGCAGGCAAGGCGACCCTTTTCGTCGCCGCCCGGCGTCACGGCGCCGGTGTCGAAACCGGCTGCTGGCCGAGGAACTGCTGCGCCAGATAACGTTCGCGGATGGCGGCTGCCACCTCCTGCGCCGCTTTGGCGTACAGGGTGCTCTTGTTGTAGCGGGTGATGACGTAGAAGTTGTTCAGACCGAGCCAGTATTCGGTCACGCCGGGCGCGGTTTCCAGCGGCACCAGCACCGCCGGCACCTGGTCGCCCACCGGCGCCTCCGGCTGCACCCCCATCTGCTTCAGCTCGCCCACGGTATAGTGCAGGTTGAACTTGTCGGCCACCAGCTGATCGACCTGTGCCCCCGGCTGCACGCTGGCCGGCAGGATCACGTCGTCGCCGTGGCGCCAGCCGTGCAGCTGGAAGTAATGCGCCACGCTGCCGATCACGTCCGGCACGCTGCCCCAGATATCGCGATGGCCGTCGCCGTCGAAGTCCACCGCCCACTTGCGGTAGCTCGACGGCATGAACTGCGGCCAGCCCATGGCGCCGGCGTAGGAGCCTTTCAAGAGCAGCGGATTCTTGCCCTCTTCCTTGGCCAGGCGCAGGAACTCGGTGAGTTCGCCGCGGAAATACTCGGCGCGGCGCGGGTAATCGAAACCGATGGTCGACAGGGCATCCACCACGCGGAAACTGCCGGTGCTGCGGCCGTAGCCGGTCTCGATGCCGATGATCGCCACCACCACCTCCGGCGCCACGCCGAAGGTCGCCTCGGCCCGCGCCAAGGTAGCCGCGTTGTCCTTCCAGAACGCCACGCCGCCGTCGATCAGGCGATCGTTGAAGAAGGCCGGACGGAACTGGTACCACGGCCGCGAGGTGGCCGGGCGGTCGAGTATCTGCAGGATGTTGGGCTTGGTTTCGACGTTGGCGAACACCGCCTCCAGCTCGGGGCGGTCGAACTGGCCACTGGCCACCTGCTCGTCGATATAGCGTTGCACGTCGGGCCGGGCGAGAAACGCCGCGTCGGCCAGCGCCAGCGAGCTGGTCAGGGCGAGCGTGGCGGCAGCCAGGCAGGTAAGGAGTTTCATCAGGGCGTTCCGGTAAGGCATCCGCCGGCACCACGCCGACCGACTGGGTTTATTGATAGGACAGCGCGCTCGACACCAGGCGCGAGGTAATGTCCACGATGGGAATGACGCGCTCGTAGGCCATGCGGGTCGGGCCCACCACGCCGAGCGTGCCCACCACCTGGCCGTTGATGCAGTAGGGCGCGGTCACGATCGAGCACTCGCCCAGAGTCACCACCCCCGACTCCTCGCCGATGAAAATATTGACCCCCTGCGCGTTGCGGCTCTGGTTGAGCAGCTCGAGCAGCTCGGTCTTGCGCTCGAAGGTCTCGAACAGCTCGCGCAACCGCGTCAGGTCGTCGGAGAGATCGCTGACGTTCAGCAGGTTGGTACCGCCGGCGATCACCACCGAGGCCGGCACGTCGCTCATCGCGCTCTGGCCGAAGCGGATCGCCGCCGCCATCAGCTCGGTGATATCCCCCTTGAGCTGGTGCAGCTCGCTCTCCATCGCTGCGCGATGCTGGTCAAGCCCTGACCGGCGTAGTGCTGGTTGAGGAAGTTGGCGGCCTCGATCAGCTCGGTCGGCGAGTAGTCGCGCGACGGATTGAGCAGGTGATTCTGCACGTCGCCGTCCATGGTCACCAGGATCAGCAGGATGCGCCGCTCCGACAGACGCAGGAACTCGACCTGGCGGAAGGCCACGTCGAGGCGCTGCGGGGTGATCACCACGCCGGCAAAATGGGTGAGATCGGACAGCAGCGACGAGGCCGACTGGGCGATGCGCTGCGGGCTGTCCGGCTGCAGGCTGTGTTCCAGCTCGTGCAGCGTGCCCTCTTCCAGCGGCCTTATGGTCAGCATCCGGTCGACGAACAGGCGGTAGCCCTTGGCGGTCGGTATACGGCCAGCCGAGGTGTGCGGCGAGGCAACCAGCCCCATCTCTTCGAGATCGGCCAGCACGTTGCGAATCGAGGCCGGGGACAGGTCCAGCCCCGCCACCATGGCCAGCGTGCGGGAACCGACCGGCTGCCCGTCGGCGATGTAGCGCTCGACCAGAGCTTTCAGCAGGCGTTGCGCGCGTTCGTTCAGCATGCCAATCATTTTACACGTCCCCCGTGGAGTGAGAAGTGGCTGCATTCCCCGGCATTTCAAGCGCCTCCCGGCAGATCGCGCTTGGCCGGCGCGCGCATGCCCGCGTTTGAGCGCCATGGGCTTTGTGCGATAATCCGGCGGTACGTTTTATCAAACCCGATTTTTGGAGACAGCATGGCGGAGCGTTCCGAAGACAAGAGCCGCGCACTGGCGGCTGCCCTGGCCCAGATTGAGAAACAATTCGGCAAGGGTTCGATCATGCGCATGAGCGACAACCAGATCACCGAGAACCTGCAGGTCATCTCGACCGGCTCGCTCGGCCTCGATCTGGCGCTGGGCGTGGGAGGCCTGCCGCGCGGTCGCGTGGTGGAAATCTACGGCCCGGAGTCGTCCGGCAAGACCACGCTGTGTCTGCAGGTGGTCGCCGAGGCACAGAAACTGGGCGGCACCTGCGCCTACATCGACGCCGAAAACGCGCTCGACCCGACCTACGCCCAGAAGCTCGGTGTCAACGTCGAAGACCTGCTGATCTCGCAGCCGGACACCGGCGAACAGGCGCTGGAAATCTGTGACATGCTGGTGCGTTCCAGCGGCGTCGACGTGATCGTGGTCGACTCGGTGGCGGCCCTGGTGCCGAAGGCCGAAATCGAAGGCGAAATGGGCGACAACCACGTCGGCCTGCACGCCCGCCTGATGAGCCAGGCGCTGCGCAAGCTGACCGGCAACATCAAGCGCACCAACACCCTGGTGATCTTCATCAACCAGATCCGCATGAAGATCGGCGTGATGTTCGGCAGCCCGGAGACCACCACCGGCGGCAACGCGCTGAAGTTCTACGCCTCGGTGCGCCTCGACATCCGTCGTATCGGCGGCATCAAGAAGGGCGAGGAAATCATCGGTAACGAGACCCGCGTCAAAGTGGTCAAGAACAAGGTATCGCCGCCGTTCCGTCAGGCCGGCTTCGACATCCTGTACGGCGAAGGCATCTCGCGCGAGGGCGAAATCGTCGAGCTGGGCGTGGAGCATGGCTTCGTCGAGAAATCCGGCGCCTGGTACAGCTACAACGGCCAGAAGATTGGCCAGGGCAAGGACAACACCCGTCTGTGGCTGAAGGACAACCCGGCCATCGCGCGCGAGATCGAAGGCAAGATTCGCGAGGCGGTCGGCATCAATGTCGCCATCACCGAAGGCCAGCCGGAAGAGGAAGAGCTGGCTGACGGCATGTTCTGATCCGGCGCATGACGAAAAGCCTGAAAGCGCGGGCCGTCGACCTCCTCTCCCGGCGCGAATATTCGCGCCGGGAACTGGAGCGGCGGCTCGCGCCGTTTGCCGAGAGCGCAGAACAGCTGGCCGCCCTGCTCGACGAGCTGGCGGCCAACGGCTGGCAATCCGACCACCGTTTTGCCGAGCAGTTTGCCGACGTCAAGGGCCGCAAGTACGGCAGCCGCCGCATCGCCCAGGCGATGCGAGAAAAAGGGCTGGACCGGGAAGCAATCGAGACGGCGCTGGCGCAGCAGGACGACACGGCCGTGGCGCTCTCGCTGTGGCAGCGCAAGTTCGGCACGCCGCCCGCCACGCCCCAGGACAAGATGAAGCAAATGCGGTTTCTCGCCACGCGTGGCTTCCCGATGGACGTGATCCGCCGGGTGCTGCAAGGAACGGTGGACGAGGACTTTACCGACGCGGAGGATTAGGGCGATGCCAATCAAGACCATCGACAGCCGTATCGACATCCAGGCCAGCCCCGACCAGATCTGGCAGGTGCTCACCGACTGGCCCAGCTATCCGTACTGGAACCCGTTCATCGTCGGCCTGCACGGCAAGCTGCAGCGCGGTGCGCGGCTGTGCGTCACGGTGCATCCGCCGCAGGCGCGGCGCATGACCTTCCGCCCCACCCTGATCGAGCTCGAACCGGGCCTCAAGCTGGTCTGGCGCGGCACCTTGCTGGCCCAGCCGCTGTTTTGCGGCGTGCACGCCTTTGAACTGGAGGTGCTGGATGCCGGCACCACCCGGCTGTACCAGCGCGAGACCTTCCAGGGCCTGTTGACCCCGCTGTTTTCCGAAACCCTGCTCAACCACACCCGAAACGGCTTCCTCGGCATGAACGAAGCCGTCAAGAAGCGGGCCGAAACCCTTGCCAGCACCGGGACGGCTTGACACAATCGAGCCATGCTCGATGTAGTGCGCCGCAACAACCCGGTTGGCGGCCCGTCTTAGACCCTGACGAAACAATATTTATGAAAACCTCTGAAATTCGCCAGAAGTTTCTGGACTTTTTTGCCTCCAAGGGCCATCAGGTCGTGCCTTCCAGCAGCCTGATCCCCGGCAACGACCCGACCCTGATGTTCACCGTGGCCGGCATGGTCCAGTTCAAGGACGTGTTCCTCGGCTTCGAGAAGCGCGACTACACCCGCGCCACCACCAGCCAGAAATGCCTGCGTGCCGGCGGCAAGCACAACGATCTGGAGAACGTCGGCTATACCGCGCGCCACCACACCTTCTTCGAGATGCTGGGCAACTTCAGCTTCGGCGACTACTTCAAGCACGACGCCATCACCTACGCCTGGGAGTTCCTGACCGGCGAGCAGTGGCTGGCCCTGCCGAAGGAAAAGCTGATGGTCACGGTGTACGCTAGCGACGACGAGGCCTTCGACATCTGGCACAAGACCGTCGGCCTGCCGGTGGAAAAGATCGTGCGCATCGGCGACAACAAGGGGGCGGCGTACGCCTCCGACAACTTCTGGACCATGGGCGATACCGGCCCGTGCGGCCCGTGCACCGAGATTTTCTATGACCACGGCGAGGAAGTTGCCGGCGGCCCTCCGGGCAGCCCGGACGAGGACGGCGACCGCTTCATGGAGATCTGGAACAACGTGTTCATGCAGTTCAACCGCGACGAGACCGGCACGCTGCACCCGCTGCCGAAGCCGTCGGTGGATACCGGCATGGGCCTGGAGCGCCTCTCCACCGTGCTGCAGCACGTGAAGTCCAACTACGAAACCGACGGCCTCGCCTGCCTGGTGCGCGCCGCCGCGCGTGAAACCGGCGTCGAGTACAGCCAGAACGTGCCGTCGCTGAAGGTGATCGCCGATCACATCCGCGCCTGCAGCTTCATGATCGCCGACGGCATCCTGCCGTCCAACGAAGGCCGCGGCTACGTGCTGCGCCGCATTGCCCGCCGCGCCATCCGTCACGGCTACAAGCTGGGCCAGAAGGGCCTGTTCTTCCACAAGATCGTGGCCGACCTGGTGGAAGAAATGGGCGGAGCCTACCCGGAACTACGCCAGCAGCAGGCCCACATCGAAGACAACCTGCGCGCCGAGGAAGTCCGCTTCGCCGAGACGCTGGAACACGGCATGGCGCTGGTCGATGCCGCGCTGCAGGGTGGCAAGATCCGCATGGACGGCGACACCATCTTCAAGCTGTATGACACCTTCGGCTTCCCGGTCGACCTGACCGCCGATATCTGCCGCGAGCGTAATATTGAGGTGGACATGGAGGGCTTCGAGCACGCGATGAACGCCCAGCGTGAACGCGCGCGTGCCGCCTCCAGCTTCAAGATGACCGGCAACCTGGAGTACGCTGGTGCCGACACCCGCTTCCACGGCTACGAAACCGCCAGCGTCGACGCCAAGGTGCTGGCGCTGTTCAAGGGCAACACCCCGGTCGAGCAGTTGGCCGAAGGCGAAGAAGGCGTGGTGGTGCTGGACGACACCGCGTTCTACGCCGAGGGCGGCGGCCAGGTCGGCGATTGCGGCGAGATTTCGGTGAGCGGCGGCGTCGGCGCGCTGTTCGACGTGACCGACACCCAGAAGATCAAGGCCGCCACCTTCGGCCACAGCGGCCGCGTGGTGCGCGGTGCGCTGCACGTCGGCGACACGGTGCAGGCCACCATCGACCTGCACAAGCGCCTCGCCACCGCGCGCAACCACTCCGCCACCCACCTGCTGCACGCGGCCTTGCGTCACGTGCTGGGCAGCCACGTGGCGCAGAAGGGGTCGCTGGTGAACGCCGAGCGCACCCGCTTCGACTTCGCCCACGGCGAGCCGGTGTCGGTCGCGCAGATCGCCGAGATCGAACGCGTGGTGAACCGCATCGTGCTGCACAACGTCGAGGTATCGGCCAACGTGATGGCCTACGACGACGCCATCCGCGCCGGTGCCATTGCACTGTTCGGCGAGAAGTACGGCGACGAGGTGCGCGTGCTGAAGATGGGCGAATTCTCCACCGAACTGTGCGGCGGCACCCACGTCAAGCGCACCGGCGACATCGGCTTCTTCAAGATCGTGGCGGAAGGCGGCGTGGCCGCCGGCGTGCGCCGCATCGAGGCGGTGACCGGTGAAGGCGCCGTGGCCTACGCCCAGCAGCAGGAAAGCCTGGTGAAGGAAGCGGCCGGCGCGCTGAAGGCGCAGACCAGCGAGGAAGTGGTCGGCAAGATCGGCAGCCTGCAGGACAACCTGAAGGCGCTGGAGAAGGAGCTGTCGCGTCTCAAGGCCAAGCTGGCCGCCTCGGCCGGCGACACCCTGGCCGACAGCGCGGTCGAGATCGGTGGCATCAAGGTGCTGGCTGCCGAGCTGGAAGGCGCCGACAACACCGCGCTGCGCGAGACCCTGGACAAGCTCAAGGACAAGCTCAAGTCGGCCGCCATCGTGCTGGCCGCCAAGGGCGACGGCAAGGTCTCGCTGGTGGCCGGCGTCACCGCCGACCTGACCGGCAAGATCAAGGCCGGCGAACTGGTCAACTTCGTCGCCCAGCAGGTGGGTGGTAAAGGTGGCGGGCGTCCCGACATGGCCCAAGCCGGCGGCACCCAGCCCGAGAAGCTGGCCGAGGCACTGGCCGGCGTCAACGCCTGGGTGAGCGGCAAGCTGTAAGCCACCCCGAACGCGCCCCGCGCAGCCAGGACAAAGCCGCATGGAATTCCATGCGGCTTTTTCATGTCCAGCTACCGATCTTCGGCCAACCTTTTCCCGTCACGACCGCCCGCTCACTTGCTGCGCCCGACCACCCCCACCCCGCCGATCACCAGCGCCGCGCCCAACACCTGCAACCCGGTCAGGCTCTCGCCGAGGACCAGCCAGCCCATCGCCATGGTCAATACCGGCCCCAGCGTGCCGACCGAGGCCGCCTTGCCGGCGCCGAGCTGGCGGATCGCGACGTTGAGGCACCACACCGGCAGCACCGTGCTGAACACCCCCATGGCGAGTCCGATCAGGTACACCGGCCCGGGCAGAAGCAGCGCCGTCAGCGGCGTGGTCACGGCGAAGTGGACGAATACCGTCAGGCACGCCACCAGCGTCGCCAGCGCGGCGAAACGGGTGGCGCCGATGCGGGCGATCGCCTCCCCCGAGCCGACCAGGTACAGGGCATAGCTCACGGTGCTGGCAATGACCCAGGCCAGGCCGATCAGCGCCTGGCTACCCAGCCCGGCGTCGCGCAGATCCTGTACGAAAGCGAGGGCGATGCCGAGATAGGCCAGCCCGACCCCCAGCCACACCTTGGCCGGGTAGCGCTTGCCCAGCCACAGCACCGAGATGAACAACACCAGCGTCGGGTAGAGAAACAGCGTGAGCCGCTCCAGCGCCGCCGAGACGTATTGCAGGCCGATGAAATCCAGCAGGCTGGAGAGGTAGTAGCCCAGCAAGCCCAGCAGCGCCAGTTGCCGCCAGTCGCGCCGCTCCAGACGGCGCGCACCGCCGGCCACGCCGCTGCGCCACGCCATCAGCAGGAAGAACGGCAGGGCGAAGGCCATGCGCAACACCAGCAGGGCTTCGGCGCCGGCGCCGTAGCGATATCCCAGTTTGACGAACACCGCCTTGGCGGAAAACCCCAGCGCCGCCAACAGGGCCATGGCCACACCTTTGTTTTTCGCGAAGGCGACACGGCCAGCCAGCGGCAGCGGTTTCTGTGCTTCGATCATGTCAGGTTCCTTGTTTTCGGCCTATTATGGCGAGAAGTGCCGGCACGCCGTTATGTTGTTGGCGTAGCCAAACTTCTCCAAACACGAAGGCTCAATGGCGGGGTTCGTTTTCCCGGGACCGGCTTGCCTGCTGCAGCCGTGGCGCGCCGGTCAATCCGCGCCCCTCCCCTCTGTGGAAACCCCGCACCATGCGACTCGACTTCATCGACCTGAAACTGTTCACCGCCCTGGCCGAGAGCGGCAGCCTGACCGAGGCCGCCGAACGCTTCCCGATGGCGCTCTCCGCCGCCAGCCAGCGCCTGAAAAAGCTGGAAGACCTGTACGGGGTGCAGCTGGTGGAACGCCACTCGCGCGGCATCGCCCTCACCCACGCCGGCGACGTGCTGCTGCATCACGCCCGGCGTCTCTTGCTCGGCTCCGAGCAGCTGAACGGCGACATGGGGCGGCTCAGCCAGGGCGTGCGACGGGAAATCCGGCTGATGGCCAACAGCGTCGCCAGCAACGAATTCCTGCCGGACCTGCTGGGCCGCTTTCTGGCGGCGCAGCCCGAGCTGGATGTCGTGCTGGCCGAGCGCCCGAGCCGCGACATCGTCACGGCGATCGAAGACGGCGAGGCCGATATCGGCATCCTGGACGGCAGCCTGGGGGTGGAACGGCTGCCCTTGCTGCCGTTTGCACGCGACCGCCTGGTGGTGATTTGCGGCCCCACGCACCCGCTCCACGGCACGGCTTCGGTCGCGTTCGCCGCCTTGCTCGATCACGCCTTCGTCGGCCTGACCGAAACCAGCGCCATGCAAGGCTTCGTGGAAAGCATGGCGCGGCGCAAGGGCAAGGCGCTACGCCTGCGGCTGCGCGTTTCCAGCTTCGCCGCCGTGGCCACTTTGGTGGGACGCAACGCCGGGCTGGCCATCCTGCCGGCCCGCTCGGCGCGGAGTCTGGCCCAGAGCCATGCGCTGCACGTGGTGGAATTGGCCGACCCGTGGGCGATACGCGAACTGCAGCTGTGCGTGAAAGATATCGACAGCCTGCCGGCACAGGCGCGGCTGTTGCTGGACGCCCTGCTCAGCGCCGATCACGGCGAGCCGGTGTCAGACTAGCGAGCGCAACCACGCGTAGCTGTAGAGGCCCAGCAGGGTCATCAGCAGCGAGCCCATCACGTGTGCCAGGATGGCCGCCGCCGCCCAGCCCAAACGCCCCTGCTGCAACAACTCCACCACCTCGGCCGAGAACGTCGAAAAGGTGGTCAGGCCGCCCAGGAAGCCGGTTATCAGCAACAGGCGCCACTCCGGCGGCAGGGTCGCATGCTGCGCCAAGAGGGCGATGATGAAGCCGATCAGGTAGCCTCCCAGCAGGTTGGCGCACAGCGTGCCGAGCGGCAGCGACGGCAGCAGCGCGTTCAGGCGCAGGCCCAGCATCCAGCGCAACAAGGCGCCGCTCGAAGCACCGGCACAGATGGCGAGAATCTTGGTCATGGGCGAGTGTGGCGAGAGGAGTGTCATAAAGCATTGTTGTACAGGCGCTCCGCCATCACAACTACCGCGGCGCCGTGGCCCGCCGAGCCAGGCCTGCATGACACCCCGGCATCCCTCACGGCCGACGGCGCACCAGCGGCACGCCCAGCCGTTTGTCCCGGACAGTGGGGTTGCCGGTGAGGCGGTCGTGTCGTTCGCCCGGAAAGAACCAGCTGGCGATGGGGATGGTGTCGCCTCGCAGGCGGGCGCGGGGGGGGTTGGGCAGGCAAGACATCTGCCGGAAACGCAAAAAGCCAGCACGATGTGCTGGCTTTCATGAAACTTTGGCTCCCCGAGCAGGGCTTACTACGAACCACCGTCGCCGCTTTCGACCTGCCTTCTCGTTTCATCCGCGCCGCCGCCTGAAATCCCTGGTCACTATCTGCCCTTCCCTGCTTTACTAGATATACATCATCAGCATATGTCATCAACTAGTTGGTTGGTTCAGGGAGCTATAGATGGACAACATCACCTTTTTCAACCGCATTACGCTGGTTATTTTTAAGAAACTGTATGAGGCATTTCCACAACCCATAGACTTGAACATCAATGCGATTGCAATGGAAGTCATCCCACAAGATGCGGATGAGACGTTGACATGGAACTCGCTCATGGCAGCAGGGCAGGCCATTGATTTTCTTGCTCAAGAGGGATTTCTCACACACAAGGGGGCCTTAAAGGACAACAGTAAGGTGCATCAGGCCCGTCTTACCCTCCGGGGTCTTACGATACTCGGATCAACGCCTGATTCTCTTGATGGGAAGACCCCACTCATTGATCAGATCAAGGAAGCGCTCTCTTCTGGAGCAAACGAAGCTAAAAATGAAACATTCCGGCAACTTGCGCAGCAAACTTTCAATGCAGCGCTCGCAGCAGCTCCAAGAATAATCACAAACATTCTCACAAATAGCTGACCGAATCTTACAATAAGGTTCAATCCCCCCCTTATCCCGCAGGCCATGGTGGCTTTCAATGCCATCATGGCCCCGAAGCGTGACCTCTCTTTACCCCTCGACACCGTAACCTTCCGCTGTAGCCCGTGCCGTCATACCTTCGACGCCGAGCCGTTGCGGGTGGACGATGCGGCGGAGCTCGAACACCACCCGTTTGCATACGCGGCGGCGTGTCCGCTGTGCGGCCGAGAGACTGGCCAGGCGCCATTCCACAAGGCGCTGGTGAAGGCTTGGGCGAATGCCACCGGACCGAAAACGTCGGCGGGCAAAGCGGCTGTCACGAAGAACATCGAGGGACACCCCACCCCGGAAGAGGCGCTGCGCACACGCTTCAACGCGATGAAGCACGGCATGGCGGCCGAGACGGCGCAGTATTTCCCGTCCCGCCCGGGGAAATACCCGGCCTGCAGCAGCTGCGACGTCGACCACACCTATTGCGCCCAGCAGCCGGCCTGCGTCAAACAGACGCAGTTGTTCATGGTCCACCATGCGGCGTTCGAGCAGCGCAACCCGAAGCACCTAGTGCCGATCTACTCGAGCATCCAGGCGAGCATCACCGCGATCATCCAGCAGATCCTGCAAACTATCATCGCCGACGGCGTGAAGCTGGAGCATCCGGCCTGGGCGGTGACGCGTGAGGGTGACATCGTGATCGGCGAGTACAACGATTTCGAGACCGGCAAGAAGCGCACCATCATGGAGGTGAAAGCCCACCCGCTGCTCAAACCGCTGCAGGAATTCCTGTCCAGGAACAACCTGTCTCTGTCCGACATGGGCATGACGCCGAAGGCGATCGAGCAGGAAGAGCAGCAGATGGGCAAGTTGCAGCGTGGCGAGGATACCCAGGCTACCCTCTCGCTGCAGGACTTCGCCGCCAAACAGGCCGAGTCTCTGGCCGCCCTGAAGCAGCTGGCCGAGCGCGCCAACGCCCGCAAGCAACGCGACCCTGTGCTGATCGACTACCAGCAGCAGAACGGTGACGGGCAGTGAGCTCCGACCGCATCAGCGCCGCGCAGCGCATCAAAATTCAGCACCGGGCCGAGGATGAGGTGATGCGCTATGCGCGGCCGGACCCGGTGACGGGCATCAAGCCGCACGCCCTGTGGGCCAAGCACGTGCACAACGTGGATCTTGACCCGATGCAGGTGCTGAAGATGCAGGAGATGGACGACCACCCGAACTCGGTCGATTTCTCCTGCCGGCGGACGGGAAAAACGGCCGTCAAAGAGATGTACGCGCTGGAATTTCTGGCGACGACGCCGTTCCAGGAAGAAGGCATCGTGGCGCCGCGGCTGCAGCAGAGCCAGACCAACATCACCTATCACCTCGACGCCATCCGCCGCTCTGAGATCCTGACCGGCTGGATCGCCTACAAGAGCGGCCGGCGCCAGATCGCCGACCTGAAGTACCAGTTCGCCAACGGCAGCAAAGCCAGCTGCTACGGCATCATGTCGCAGATCGACGGCGACGGTATTTCGTTCGCCTCCCTCGAGGAGACCGACGACATGCCGGCCGATCGTCTTTTCTCCCGCTTCCTGCCGATGCTGGGCTCGGCGCGGCGCCTCGGCGTCGACCAGGGCGTGAGCTTCAAGCCACAGATCCGCATCACCGGGGTGCACAAGGGCGCGGACGTGCTGTCGCACCTGATTGAGACCGGGGGCTATCACATCCTGCCGCCGGTCGACGTGTACCTGGGCATCGAGCTGGGGATTCTGAACGAGGCCTTCGTGCTGGAGATGCAGAGCCAGCTGCCGGAGGCGGAATACATCCGGCAGTTCCTGTGCATCAACGCCGCGGCGCAGAACTGGATCTGGGAGAAGCACATTCGCCGCGCCATGGCGGTGGGTCTTTCGGCCAACCTCGAGGCGGCCGGGCCGATGCCCGGGGCGCGCTACCGCAAGCGCGGGCTGCTGTCGTTCGGGTATGACCATTCCGGCCACGGCGAGAGCCCGCATGCCTCTTGTTCTGCGCTGGTGGTGTGCGAACAGGTGGGTAACTTCGTCACCTTCCCCTTCGTTAAAACCTGGCCGGCCGGCACCGACGACGCTGTGGTGGAGCGCGACCTGATCGGTCTCTGGGACTACTTCAGGCCCGACTACGCCATGGGCGACGCCTACGGCCTGGGCATGCTGACCAGTGTCAACGACAAGCTGTTTGCGCTGGGGCTGACCGAGATCGATCGCCGCGCGATAGGCGACGGCCAGTCCACCGCCAGCACCTGGCAGCACTGGGCCTTCGCCCCGATCCGCTTCGAGGGCATGACCAAGCACAGCATGGCCAGCGCACTGCGCGCCGCCTTCCACAACGGCCAGGCGGCGATTCCCTACGTCGACGACGGCAGCGACGCCCTGCGCGCCAAGAACAAGGCGAACACACACTGGGGACCATCGTCGCTCGACCAGGTGCAGGCCGATGCCAGCGACTGGAGCAAATTCATCCGCCAGCTCGGCAACCTCAAGGCCAAGCCGGTGCAGGGTGCCAGCTATAACAGCTACAAGATGGCGAACCCGAAGTTCGGCGACGACTTGTTCGACGCGGCCAGCGCCGGTGTGTGGGCGCTGATTACCCGGGGCGTGCAAAGCCATGTCCCGACGGTTATTGGCAGCCGGGCGGTCACGCCCGAGCAGCTGCTGGGGATGCGATGAGCTACGGCAAATACAAACACGTTCACCAGACCGACCGCCCCGTGCTGCGGCCGGCGCCTCCCCTGACGCCGGCGCAGCGCGCGCGGGCGGCGAAAATGCGCGACCAGTGGCGCCAACACTTCGGCGACGACAGCTTCATCCGCGAGCTGGTCGACGCCGGCCTGATTCATGGCTGGCGGGATGTGCAGTCCGTCACGCCCATCACCGAGGACCCTTCCGATGACCATGCTTGATTCCGTCCTGTCCTTCCTGGGCTTGCAGCGGTTACCCGCCGGTGCGGACACCACCCTGCCAGGCGAGTCCAGCCAGGCATCCGACGCCCGGACCAGCGAGGGCGGTCGCCGCCCCACCCCGGAAAACCAGATCAAGACGATCTACCGGCAGCTGTCGGTGGATTTCGAGCTGCGCGCCACCATCATGGACATCCGGCAGATGGATCGTGCCGACGGCCGCGTGAAGCGAATCCACAACCGGGTGGCGCGCGACGTCACCCGGGGCGGCCTGGTGCTGCTGCAGAACGACCCCGACGAGCGCATCCGGCGCGAGTGGGAGACCTTCGTGCGGCGCCTGCAGCTGAACCGGCCGGAGAAACTGAAATCGGACGCACGCGGCCTACTGATGGAAGGGAACCTGCCGATGCAGTGGGTGTTGGACGCCGCGGCCACCGTGGTCGCCGGCGTGCGCATGCCGGCTGAAACCATCCGCCCCAACGTCGGCATCAACGGCCGGTTTACCGACCTGCGAGCCGCCTATACCCAGATGGACCTGACCGCCGGCGCCGAGCTGGCCAGCTTTCCGTTGTGGCAACTGACCATGGCCCGGCTCGACCCGGACAACTTCGACGATCTGTCGGCCATGGGCCGCCCTTTCCTCGACGCCAGCCGCGAGATCTGGCGCAAGCTGCGCATGACCGACACCGATCTGGTGATCCGCCGCAAGCACCGCGCGCCGTTGCGGCTGTCGCACGTGCTGGAAGGGGCGACCGAACCGGAAATGCAGGCCTACCAGGACCGGGTGGAAGCCAACAAGGACATGATCACCACCGACTTCTACCTCAACAAGAAGGGATCGGTGACGGCGCTGCAGGGCGACGCCAACCTGGACCAGATCGGCGACGTGGTCTACCTGCTCGACAGTTTCTTCGCCGGCACCCCGCTGCCCAAGGGCCTGATGGGCTACACCGACGGGCTGGCACGCGACATCCTCGAGGACCTGAAGCGGGACTATTACGACGAGGTCGACCAGCTGCAGGACGTGCTGGCCTGGGTGTACGAGTTCGGTTTCCGCCTGCAGCTCTTGCTGCGCGGCCTCAACCCGGACGCCATGCCGTTCACCATCACCTTCGCCGAGCGACGCACCGAGACCATGACGCAGACCACCGACCGGGCGCTGAAGCTGAAGGCGCTGGGCCTGCCGCAATCGATGGTGTGGGAGGTGATGGGCTATAACGCCGCCGCGGTGGAAGAACGGCGCACGAGCGACGCCAAGCACTATGACCCCTACCCCGAACCGGACCAGACCGGTGCCCCGAAGGTAAAGATCACCCCGGGCAACGGCCGCAAGGGGGAATCCGCGACGGATGTCAGCCATGCCCACTAACGCCGAGCGCGCCGCCAAGATCCGCGAGGCCACGCTGCAGGCGGTGCAGCAGCGTAACCAGCTGGGCGACCATGCGATCGAGCAGCTGGTGACGATCTACGACGACGCCGGCGATGCGATCGCTGAACACCTGCAGCGTGCCAGCGACAGCGACGACCGCGTGACGCTGGACCACCTGCAGCAGGTACTGAGCGAGGTCCGCAAGCAGCTGAAGGAACTGGAGGAGAAACGCGACGGCCAGCTGTACCGCCACCTGGGCGAGGCTGCCGGGCTGGGTGCCAGCGCCTTTGCCGGTGAGCTGCCCCCTTCTACGCTGTTTGCAGTGAACCATCAGGCGGTGTCGTTCGTGCGCGCGCTGGTTGCGGCCGACGGCCTGCAGCTGTCGGACCGGCTGTGGCGCATCAACACTGGCACGATCGAGACGCTGGCCGACCACATCCAGTTTGCGGTGATCAACGGTGAGAGCGCTCACCAGGCAATGCTGCGCAGCATGGGCCGTGGCGAGGGCGTGCCCGACGATATCGCTCGCGCCTACAACGGCGCCAAGGCCGGGCAGCTCGGCCGCCGGGTGCGTGCCCTGATGACGGGCGAGGCCGACCCGGTCAACGGCAAGGGGGTGGTGTACCAGGCGGAGCGGCTATTCCGGACGGAGATCAACCGCGCCCACGGCGAGGCCTATCTCTCGGCGGCCTTCCAAACCGACGGCGTGGTCGGCGTGCGCTTCATGCTGTCGCCGCACCACCGGGTGCGCGACGTGTGCGACACGCATGCCACGGCTGATCTGTATGGGCTGGGGCCGGGTGTGTATCCGGATCGCGCTAGTTGCCCTTGGCCGGCACATCCGAACACTTTGAGTTATGTGGAAGCTATCTTTACTCAGTAATAATAATGACATTGGCCTGAGTCGTGATAATCTATGCACTTCACATTGACAACTAGGCCAGAACGTCATGCCAATCAATAAAATATGGACCAAACGACTTTCGAACGAATCATTTTACAAAAACTCAAGGGGGCAAGCCATTCCCTTCTTGGAAATAAAAAAAATGACTGTAATCATCGGTCAAAACAACTCCGGAAAAAGCAGGCTCATTAGAAAGATATTCCAATCGCCGAGTGCAGAAACAATCATTGAGAACATCGCGGCAAGCAATGAAATAAAAGAAATCATTGAGCCCGTCATCTCGGAAATAAGACAATACAAACCACACACAGCAGGCTCGGTTGCACCTGTTGAAAATTTCCTCAAGGAAACGTTTACAACCACTGACGAACACAAAAAAAGACTAGACGAATATATCGATTTCCACAACAAAGCAAGACAAGGAAACATATCCTACGGCGAAATCCGGCAACAAAGGGCAAACGAGGTTCTTTCACAAGGCGATAGAGAACAATTCAATGTTGCACATCTTGTACAACACTTTGAAAAGCCAAAATCATTTTACATCCCAATCTTGCGTGGAATGAGACCACTAACAGCAGATGGAGAAATACATCTCGACGTTAACTCAAGACGCACAGTAAAAGACTACTTCCCTGAAATTTCCGACAAAAATAGCATTTACACTGGGCACTCGCTGTACGAGCTCTTGAAGAGCCATCTTCTGGGGAAGCCGGAACAACGAGAACTAATACGCAAATACGAAAAAAGAATTGGCGAGGTTTTTTTCGAAAACTTGGAGACAACGCTCATACCTGAGCATAACAGCGATACCGTAGCGGTTAAAATTGGGCACGAAGAACAATTTCCGATTTACAATCTAGGAGATGGCCTGCAGCAAGTAATAATTATCAGCTCCGCAGCATTTCTTACCGAGACCCCATCTCTATTTTTCATAGAAGAGCCTGAAATTGGCCTACACCCAGGGCTCCTTAAGAGATTGATAAAATTCTTGATTGATGAAACCAATCATCAATTTATAGTCACGACGCACTCAAACCACATTCTTGAGCTTGCTGAAATTGATCCCAACATAATTATTCACAAATGCAAAAAACGAGCAGGCGCTGATGGCACGTTTGTAGAAATAGAAAAATGTGGGAAAGACAATGACTTCCTCATAGAGATGGGAGTTCATCCTTCATCTGTATTCCTGTCAAACTGCACCATCTGGGTAGAGGGCATTACAGACAGACTCTACATTAAGAAGTTCATTGAAAAATATATACAAGAACAAGAAACGAAAAACGATGCGCCCCCCGCCTACATTGAAGACTATCACTATTCGTTTGTCGAATACCAGGGCAGCACCCTTACACACTGGAACTTTAGTGGCGACCATGAAAAACAAAGCGAGCAGATGAAGGCTGCTTTCACTACTGCATCAGCCTTCGTTATTGCAGACGGGGACATAATAGGAAAAGGCACGCGGGCAGACGACCTCAGCAGTCAACTTGGAGAAAGCGTCCACATTCTAAAGTGCAAAGAAACCGAGAATTTACTTCCAAAAAAAATATTGGTCAAAACTGTTCGCAAACTTCACGAAAGCAAAAAATCACCACTAAAAGAAAGCATCCAAATCGAAGACATCGAAAATCTAGACGAAACCTTGTTGCAAAATTCAACACTAGGGATCGGACATCACATCGACGTTGCATTAGGGCTACAAGGAAAAGGGCAAGAAAATGAAAGATATTTCTCTGATGCGAGCGGAACCATTTCCGCAAAGGTGAACTTCTGCAGATCAGTTATTGAGGTGATGGATGAAGTTGAATGGGAGCTCAGTGACGAAGCGCGTACACTTTGCGCGAAAATATTTGATCACATTGCGGTAAACAACCCCGATTACAGGGATCGATAGCTCTACCTCTATTCCCCCCCTTATTCCGCACCATCACCACGCCTAATCTGCTACCAGCCGGGCAACCGGCTCCCGGCGGTCTCCTCCCAGCCGCCGGGGTTTTCTGGCAGGCAGGCGATGCAACGAAACCGACACCGACACTTCCGACTTTCCGACGACTCTGGGCGCCGCCAGATCCGCATGCTGGCCGGCGAGGCCGCGCTTCCTGACGATGGCACCCGGCAGAGCTGGGTGACCGTGACACGCACCGGATCGTTCACCGATCCACGCTACGGCCGGTTCGCTATCACCCGCGACATGCTGCTGGGCATGGTCAAGAACTTCGATGCCCGCACGCTGGGGGTGGATGTCTTTCTGGACGTCGCTCACGAGCCGGAAAAAGGCGCCGCCGCCACCATCAAGAAGCTGGCCGTGGTGGGCAACAAGCTGCGCGCCCTGGTGGAGTGGACGGACTACGGCATCGAGGCCGTGAAGACGCGCGGTCTCAAATACCTCTCCGCCGATTTCCACGAGAACTTCCTGGATAACGAGCAGGGCCACTTCCATGGCCCGCTTCTGCAAGGTGCCGGCCTGACCAACCGTCCGGTCATCAAGCACCTCGACCCTGTTCAGCTGTCGTGCGACGCCGGCGGCGACACCCCTGTAGTCATTCACCCCGAACTTGCACGAATCCTTCTCTCCGAGGCGAAAGAAACCATGAACAAAGTGCTGAAAGCGCTGCTGGAAAAACTGGCAGCCAAGAAACTCTCCCAGGTGGCCCTGGACACCGTGAAACAATTGGGCGAGACCCAGCTGAAAGACGTTACCGACGAGACCGAGGCCGAGCGCGTTTGCGGGCTGCTGGAACAGGCCGCCGTGCAGCTGTCCGAGCAGCTGGCCCAACTGCCGGCCGGCCATGCTGCCCCGGTCATCCAGCTGTCCGTCGGCTCTTCGCTCAGCCCGGACACCATCAATGCGGCCGTCAGCAAGGTTCTGGCCGAGCAGGCCCAGACCGCCAAGCAGTTGGCCGAAACCACCGACGCACGCCGCAAGCTGCTGTCCGACACCATCGGCGCCGCCGAAGGCCTGGACGACGGCCTGAAAAAGGAGCTTTCCGAGCGCGTGGCCACTCTGATTAACGCCGACTGGTCCGAAGACCAGGTGCGCACACTGGCACAGAGCCAGATCAACGCCGGCAATAGCATTGTGGCCGCGCGCCAGCTGTCCACCCTCGGCTACGGCCCGAACGGAACCCCGCACATCGTCGTACCCAATGACGGCACCAAGAAGCTGTCCGATCTGTACCGCGACCACCTGGGCCGCACCGACATGGCCTACGCCCTGCACCTGGATCCGAAAGCCAAGCTGCACCCCTTCTGCGCCCGGGTGCTGTCCGAGTTCGATCGCATCCACGGTTATCAACTGGACGCCGAGCTGAAGGTGCTGTCGCAAGGTGCCACCGACATGGGCAGCACCAGCCTGCCGGTTGGGGTACAGCGCGAGGTGATCCGCGAGGCCCTGTCCGATCTCAACGTGCTGGCGCTGGTGCAGACGCTGACCGACTTCGGCGCCCAGGCCACCACCCAGATCCCTTATGAGATCCGCGATACCAGCCAGGTGATCAACGACGGCGTCGTCTACGAGGGCCAGCCGATTCCGCTCGCAGGCGTGACCCAGGCGATGGACATGACCTTCATCACCCCGATGAAGCTGGCGCTGTCGGTCACCAACGAGGTGCTGCACTTCACCCGCGCCTCGGCGATCAACTGGGACGCGCTGGCGCGTAACATCGAGAGCAACGCCCGCGTACTGCGCGAGCTGGTGCACCGCCGTATCTGCAACGAGCTGCAGCGTGCTTCCGACAGCTACCTGGCCGTGCCGGTGGCGAACGAGTCGTTCACTGCCCAGCTGAACGGCGCCAAGCACACCATCAAGACCACCGGTTTCCCGATCGTTCGCCCGTTCCAGGCCCGCGATCTGGCCGGCAACGCCGTAGGTACCGCGGAAAACCCGATCACCGTCACGCTCAACAGCGCAGTGATCAGCCAATACGACGGCAGCGGCAAGCAGGCTGCCGGCACCTACTGGCGCGTACTGTCGTACAACCTGGGCACGATCCAGTTCGTCACCCAGGAAGGCGTACCGGTGACCCCGGCCAATACCGGCACCAACACCATCAGCTATGGCATGGCCACCAACGTGGTGAAGTTCGATCTGGACATCCAGGGCGGCGTCACCAACGAAATCTGGCTGAACGGCCTGGTACAAAAGATCGGCAGCCGCAAGGCCATGATGAGCACCCAGCGTTATGTTCAGCCTAACTTCCTGCTGATGTCGCCGACGCTGAACGACACCATCACCAATGCCGAGCAGTTCGTTGTCGAGCGCAAGCGCGATGGCAGCAATACCAACTCCGACGGAGATCTGGCCACGATCAAGGGTGTCCCGAGCTTCGGCACCAATGCCCCAGGCGTGGACATGGGCGACGAGCGCATCCTGATGGGTCAGCGCGGTGTCGGTGCCTACACCGTGGCCAAGCCGTTCATCACCGGCGAGCCGATCGAGATGACCAACAACGGCCAACCCATCGGCAAGAAGGTCGCCTACGGCGAGGAGTACAACGCCATCACCGTGCCGAAGCCGGTGCGCGATCGCTTCACCAGCGTGGTGGTGTACAGCGCCACCGCCCGCGCAGCCATCTAACCCGTCAGCGCCCTGGCTGCCTGATGGTGGCTGGGGCGGGAGCCCATCATGGAAAAAGTCCCTTATCCCAACACTTCGAAGCACACCGAATTCATCGGTGGTGTGATGATTCCGCCGGGCGAAGTGCGCGGTATCGACCCGACCCACCATCCGAAGTACCGCGCGGCCGAGGCCATGGAGGAGACCGCTTCGGCGATGCACATCGTCGACGTGCTGCTGGCCGGCCCTGTCTCCCACCTTCTCGCCGCTCTGCCTTCACTGGCGATCGAGGACGTGGAGCAGCTGGGCGAACGCGAGCAGGAAGGTGCAGCGCGCAAGGAAGTGCTGGCCGCCGTGTCCGAACGGCTGCTCGAGCATGCCGCCGCCCAGCACAACACCACGGAGCAAGGCGGCACGGGCGAAAGCGGCGCCGGCACTGCCCAGACCGGTACGGAACAGTCTGCAGGCCCTGTCATCTTTGGTGTTGATCTGGCAGCGGGTGCGGACCAGACCGGGACGACCACCGTCGTCGTGCCGGCGCCGGCCGATGAAACCACCACCACGGCCAAGGCCGCCAAGAAATGACCACCCTGGCCAGCCTGATCGCCGACCTGAAGGCCTCGCTGCTGGATTCCGCCTCGTCGTTCATCGCCGAGGACTTCGAGCGCCATGTGCAAGCGGCGCTCAAGGACTACAGCCGGCGCCGGCCGCTGGAGATGGTCGACGAGCTGACGTTGCAGTCCGGGCTGGCCCTTTATGACTGCCCCGCGGATCTGACCGTGGTGCTGGGCTGTGACTGGGGGCGCGACGCCAAGCTGACGCTCGACCCGTGGGACGACCGTTGGCCCGGCACGCTGCCCTCGATCCGCGTCATGCGCCGCGGCGGGGAGCGGGTGCTGCGTCTGACCCCGGCCCCTTCGGCGCGCCAGATCGGCCTGCTGGGGAGTGCTTGCCCGTACCGCTACGGCGCCGCGCACCTGGTCACGGAGAACGACAGCACGCTGCAGGAGCAGGACGCACCGCTGGTGGTGCTGCGCGCCCAGGCCGAGGTGATGCGCGAGCTGGCCATGAAGAACTCGACGCAGCCCTATCAGGTGCGTGACGGCATCAGCGCCACGCCCAAAAACGGCACGCCGTCGTACCTGCACACGGTGCTGATGGACGAATTCGAGCGGAGGCTGACGCTGTGATCGGCGGCGTGCACATCGGCGACGAGGTGGTGCGCAAGGCGTTCGAGAGAGCGCCGGCGGTGATGAACCGTGTCATGGACCGCGCGGTCGGCAAGGCTGGCCAGTTCCTGGCACGCGAAGTCCGCCGTGAGCTGCGCCACAACGGCAGCATGGGCTTCTCCACGCTGATGAACAGCATCCGCCCGGAGCGGCCGTTCCCGCTGGCCCGGGACGTGAAGGCTGGCGTGAAGTACGCCCGCTTCGTCGAGGACGGCACCCAGGCGGGCTATCGCGGCCTGCCGCCGACCCGGCCGCTGGCCGAGTGGCTGCGCATCAAGCACGGGCTGGACGAGCACGAGGCGAAGCGCCGCGCCTTCGGCCTGGCGCGCTACATCCGCGACCACGGCACCGAAGCCCACCCCTATTTCAAACCCGCCTTCGAGAAAAACGAAACCCGCCTGATGGCCATGCTGCGCGAGGGCGCGGCCGAGGGCGTGCGTACCGCCCTGGGCGTGCGCGACCACTACGCCATGACCGGCAGCTCTTACGGAGATTGACCATGCCCCGAACCATTACCGGCGTCGTGATCCACTGCGCCGCCACACCGAACGGCAAACCGTTCACCCGCGCCGACATCGATGCCATGCACCGCCAGCGCGGCTTCCACCGCCAGCCGGCGGCCATCACCCGATACAAGACGGTGCTCGGTCATGAACTGCCCAGCATCGGCTACCACTACGTGATCGAGCTCGACGGCTCGCTGAAACCCGGTCGCCACCCCGAGGAGATCGGCGCCCACGTCCAGGGCAGCAACAGCAAGACGCTGGGCGTGTGCCTGATAGGTACCGACCGCTTCACCCTGGACCAGTGGGCCACGCTGCGCAACCTGATCGCCAACCTGAAACAGCAGTACCCGACCGCCAGCGTGCTGGGCCACCGCGACTACAGCCCGGACCTGGACGGCGACGGCGTGGTGGAGCGCAACGAGTGGCTGAAGATCTGCCCGGGCTTCGATGTGAAAACCTGGCTGGCGGGTGGCATGCGGCCTCTGGCCGATCACCTGCAGGAGGCTCCATGCAACTTGATCGCCTGAAGCGTTACCTGGTAGCCCAGGCAAAAGAGCCGTCGACCTGGCGCGGCGTGGTGCTGGTGGCCACGGCGCTGGGCGTCTCTCTGTCCCCCGCTCAGCGTGAAGCCATCGTGACCGTCGGGCTGTTTGTCGCCGGCGTCATCGGCGCAGTGATGCCGGACCAGAAGGGAGGCACCGATGCTGAGTAAAACCACGCTGGTTTTAGCTGGCTTGGTCGCCGGTGCCGCGCTGTGGTTCGGCCATGCCCGCTTCGAAGCCGGCCTGGCATCCGGCCGTTCCGAGCTCACCGCCTACAAGCTGGAGGTGGCCGAGCAGCGCACCCGCGATGCCGGTGCCGCCCACCGCCGTTACCAGGCCAAGGTCGACGAGCTGGCCGCCGCCAGCGCTCGGCTCGACCAGCTGCAGCAGGACCTAGACAACATCCGCGCACAACTCACCCGGAGGATTCCCCATGCGGCACAACCGCCCAAGCCTGTGGCCGGCCAACCTTCTCCTGGCTTGCTGTCTGTTGACGGCCTGCAGCTCTACAACGCCGCCTTCGGCCTGCAAGCCGGATACGGCACCGCCGGTACCGACCAACCTGACCAGGAAGACCCCGCCGCCGGCGCCGCTGACAGCGGGGTATCACGCGAGGACCTCCTCGCCCACTCCCGCGACCTCGGCCTCTGGTGCCGTGCCGTAGCGGCGCAGCGGGATGAACTGATCGACCTGTTACCGAAAGAGAGCCAGCCATGAGCGCCGAGAGCCGAGCATCTACTGCCGGGTGGCAGTTCGAGAAGCGGATCAACCTGGGTGACATCCTCTCGTCGGTGGCCCTGGTCGGCACGCTGGCCGTGTTCATGATCACACTCGACAAGCGCGTGACCGTGCTCGAGGAGAAACAGACTCAGCAGGTGGCGATCGACCGGCAGCAGGATGAACGGGTGAAGGATCTGAACAACGAGGTGAAGGGTGAGCTGAAGGACATCAGCGCCAAGCTCGACAAGCTGGTAGAGCGCCAGCTGGACGCGCGGGGTGGGAAATGAGCGACCCGATCACCCGCGCCCTGGACGGCCTCACAGCTGGCCTCACTGCTGCCCTGCCCGATCGAATCGTGAGCGACCAGTTCGTCGACCACCCGGGCCGCCACCGCGACGAGCTCGAGCGCGGCGTGGTGTGCCTGCTGCTGCCCTCCGGCCAGCTACCCAGCGAATGGGAGACCGAGCTCAAGCTGACGCTGGTCGGCCAGCTGGCGGTGCCGGAGCGCGGTGGTACCACGCGCCAGGTGCGTGACGCCGAGCTAGAGCTGCTGCAGCAACTGCTGGCCTTCACCCGCAACCCAGGCGCCGATGTGCCGCGGCTCAACGTGAAGGGCTTCCGCACCAGCTCGCAGATGGAGTTCCCGTTCGGCTGGGTGGCGCTCGAGGTCACCGCCGGGCCTCTGGATCTGGCCGACGGTACCGACGGTGAGATTTATCCGCCGTCGACCTCGATCGGCACGCTGCGGACGGCTCACATCGATATCGATATCCCGCCGCATGTGAGCGCGGCGGAACACCAGAAGTGGCTGGATGGCGATTACTCCACCAGCACCCCCGAAATGCAAACCCATGTGGAGCTCAACCCATGACCAAGGTCACGCTAAAGCCGGTGGGCGAGCTGCGGGTAAGGCTGGAGGACGGCAGCGGTTACCTGCCGACCGATGGCCAAGCCGTGGCGCTTACCGCCTATTACCGACGCCGCCTCGCCGATGGCGATGTGGAAGTCATTTCCGAACCCATCACGACCGCCAAGTCCGCGGCCGGCCAGGAGAGCTAAGTCATGCCGGACACCACTACCTTCATGACCATCCCTGTCGGCATCCGTGCCGGCGGGGTTTTCGTCGAGATCGATCACACCCAGGCGGTGAACGGCCTGCCGCAGATGGAGCGCAAGCTGTTGCTGCTAGGACAGCGCCTTACCGGTGGAACCGTGCCGGCATTGTCACCTGTGCGAGTGCTCAACGCCGAGCAGGCTGCTGGCCAGTTCGGCCGCGGCTCCATGCTGCACGCCATGGCCGGCGCCCTGGACAAGGTCAAAGCCCTGTATGGCTTGATCGACGTGTGGGCCGTGGCCCTTGATGATCTGCCTGCCGGCGCCGCCGCCACGGGCACCATCACCCTGACCGGCACCGTCACCAAGGCCGGCGTGATGACGCTGTACATCGGCGGCGTGCGGGTGCGCGCCCAGGCCAGCCTGAACGACACCAACGCCCAGCTCGCCACCAAGGTGGCCGATGCCGTCAACGCCAACGCCGATTTGCCAGTTACGGCCTCGGCCGACGCCGGCGTGGTCACCATCACCGCCCGCCACAAGGGCGAAGCCAGCAACGGCATGGAACTGTCGACCGCCTACTACGACGAGGACGCGCTGCCGGAAGGCATCACCGCCGTGTGCGTGAACCTTGCCGACGGCGCCGGCAATCCGGACGTAGCCGACGCCCTTGCAGCCATCTCCGAGGACTGGTTCTACAGCCTGGTCAGCCCGTATACCGACTCGGCCAACCTGGCCGCGATCGAGGCCGATCTGGACGGCCGCTGGGGAGGCATGGACATGCGCACCGGCCACGTGTTCGACGCCAAGGATGGCACTCATGCCCAGCTCACCACCTGGGGCGCCGGCCGCAACAGCCCGCACGGCACGTCCTGGGGGCTCAAGGCCTGCCCGACCTGGGCGCCGGTGCGCGCCGCGGCTTTTGCCGGCGTGTGCGAGTATCACGGCGCGATCGACCCGGCCCTGCCGCTGCGCAACGTGGAAGTGCCGGGTGTGCTGGCACCGCGGCTGAAGGACCGGTTCTCGTTCAATGAACGGGAACTGCTGCTGCGCGACGGCATCAGCACCACCAAGGTGGACAGCGGCGGCAAGGTGTTCCTGGAGCGGGTGATCACCAACTACCAGAAGAACCCGATGGGTGTGGACGACGAGAGCCTGCTGCGGCTGGAAACCAAGTGGACGGCGGATTACTTCCGCTACGCCGTGCGCACCCGCATCGCGCTGCGCTTCCCACGCCACAAGCTGGCCGACGACGGCATCAGCGTTGCGCCTGGCCAGAAGCTGGTGACACCGGCCATCATCCGCGCCGAGCTGGTGGGCCTGCACCGCGAGCTGGAGTTCGCCGGCATCGTGGAGAACACCGAGCAGTTCAAGAAAGACCTGCTGGTGGTGCGCAGCTCGGCCGACGTCGACCGCGTCAACGCCGTGTTGCCGCCGAACCTGGTCAACCAGTTTGTAACCTTCGCTGCCGCCGTGCAGTACCGACTGTAAGGAGAACCGGCCATGGCCAAACTGACCGGCATTGTGTACGTGAACGTGAACGGGGCGCGGCTGCGCTCCAAGCCCGGCGCCAGCTTGAAGGTGGGCGGCCCGATCCAGAAAGCCGAAAGCGACGTGAACGGCTTTGCCGGGCACAGCACGGAAGAGATCAAGCACGCCGAGGTGAAGTGCACGCTGCTGCATGCCGACGACACCGACCTGGTCGCGCTGCAGCAGATCTCGGGCGCCACTGTGGTGTTCGAGACCGACAGCGGCCAGCGCTACCTGGTGCGCGACGCCGGCACCGAGGGCGAGGTGGAACTGAAGGGCAAGGAGGTGGAGCTCACCCTGACGGGTGCGGCTGCCGAGCGGGTGTGATTTCCCCCCCTGTTTCCGCGACGGGGGTGAAGAGAGAATGACCGTGTGTTCTGCGAGTCCTCCTCTTCCTCGGTGTGGCAACCGCCTCAAACCCCGCTTCGGCGGGGTTTTTTGTTTTACTTGTGTAAAACACGGTGTTTTACTAAAATAAAACTCGGCGATAAATTCGCCCACTATCCTAGACGACGACACTGACTACGACTACGACTACGACTACGACTACGACCTACGACACCGACTACGACCTACGACTACGACTACGACTACGACCTACGACCTACGACTACGACTACGACTACGACCTACGACTACGACTACGACCTACGACTACGACCTACGACTACGACCTACGACTACGACTACGACTACGACCTACGACTACGACTACGACTACGACCTACGACTACGACACTGACAACGACTCTGATTGAGCGTAAGGATAGAGAAATGACTACTGCAACGCTTCGCCGCTCGGGCGGGTCGCTCATCATGACGATCCCTTCGGCGTTTGCCGAGCAAAACCACCTGTCTGCCGGTGACATGGTGGATGTGAATATCGAAGGCCCGAGCATGGTTGTTTCAGCTCTCAGAAGAAGGCGCTACAACGTGGAAGAGTTGCTTGCTCAGACTCCTCCTGAATACCTGATGCCAGTCTGGGACGACCTGCCGCCGGAGGGCCAAGAAATTTGGTAAGGAGACTTACTTGTTTAACCCTGGTGACATTATCCACCTGAATTTTGATCCTGCTGCCGGCCGCGAGATGAAAGGTCCCCACTTTGGACTGGTGATCTCATTGCATGACTTCAATCAGTCAGGTATGGCCTTGGTCTGCCCCATAACGCAAGGTAGCCAGGACAATGCCAGAACGGCGGGCTTCGCCGTTTCCCTAATGGGATGTGGCACGGAAACTCAAGGCATCATCCTCTCGCACCAGAGCAAAACTCTCGACTGGCGGGCAAGAGGAGCAAAAAAGAAAGAATCAGTCCCCGACTATGTTCTTAACGAGGTGCTGGATAAGTTCAGATCCATCCTTCCAGAGTGATACCAACCCCGCTTAGCGCGGGGTTTTTCTTGCCTGTGACTTCGCTTTTCTGGAAAATGCAAAAGTCATTTCCGTGGGCATTACCATGAGCACTTCAGGCAAGCTCCGCATCTCCATCCTCAACCTCCCCGACCATATTACGCCTCTTAAATTCCGGGGCTGGCTTCGCCAAGAGGTGCAGAGCATACAAAGCAGCTGTAACAGCAACGACTACACATTGGTCCGTCTGTTCTTCTCACGCAAGATTCGTCTGGCCTTCACCGTCAAGCAGCTCGATACGATGTTCCAAGGGCTGGTCGACAAATGCCCCAACATTCACCGCATTGAGACCTTCGAAGTTGATAAACCGTTGTCCCTGTCGGAGATGGCAGAGGAGCATGCGAGGGCAGAGAGCGATCTAGCGGAATGGAGTAAGGCGGCCACCTCCTCCCCTCAGACTCTGCATTGATCACCATGAGACACAATATGAAAGCACTACTGATGGCAGTCCTGTCCCTCACTCTCCTCGCCCCGCTGGCCGAAGCCCGTAACACGCCCTGCTCGGGAAAGAAGGGTGGCGTGTCACATTGCTCTGGCGGGAAGTTCGTCTGCAAGGATGGGACTATCAGCAAGTCGCGGCAGGTGTGCACCCGATGAAATACATAGCCTACATCTCTGCATTGGCATTGTTGGCTGGATGCGCAACCACCGATAAAGATAACGGTGCACCAGGGAATCAATTCACCTTTCACCTCTACCATGTGCATCCTTTTGCGAAACAACCCCTTGGAGGAGGTGGGGTTCTTGATTTGGAAAAGGGGGAGGAAAAGACGGTCCTTCAGTCACCATTCATTATTCGCCGATGCGAAACGCCTGACTCTTGCCGTCAAGGCGTGGTAACCATTATTAGCGAACTGACACTGCTTGAGCAGACTCCCCAACATGCCAAAATTGCGCTTCATGCACTAGTAAAAATCGGCAAAGCGGGTACTTTCAAGACCCCTAACACCGAAATAACAACTACGATTCCCGAAGGAGTGCCCGTGATCACTCAGGATTTCTCCCTCAATCGAACCGTAGTACTCGCATCAGGCAAAACGCAATCTATTCAATTGATGCCTGAAGCCAGTATCTTGGTAGGTATGAAGTAAATCGCTCCCTTTGATGCTGCTCTATCAAACCTAGCCAGCACCAAATCCCCCCCTTATTCCGCACCACACCACCACCCAGAATGCCAGCATGGGCGCGAAGCGCCCGCCCACCTTATCTACCGGGAGCTGGCATGTCCGAACTCAAAACCGTCACCGTCACCCTGACACACGGTATTCCCTTCAAAGGCCGCAATCTCAAAACGGTCGTCCTTCGTGAACCGATGCTGGACGACATGATCGAGGCCGAGGCTGAAGCGAACTCGACGTTCTCACCTCTTGCCTACCGCCGTGCCCTGGTGGCTCACCAGATCGTTTCTCTCGACGGCGAGGCCATCCCTGTGACGCCGGGCATGCTCAAAGTGCGCAACGGCGACTGGCAAAAGCTGGTGGCCGGCCTCAACGAGGCCGAACGCCTGGGGGAAGCGTCTGCCGCCGCCGAGAGCGATTCCTCGACGGCATCCTCCTGATCGCCTGCAAAACCGGCTGGAGCCGGGCCGAGATCGGCCGGCTCCCGGTGCACGAGTTTCTGCACTACCGCGACACCCTGATCAAGGCCACCGAGCCCAAAGACGATGAGTAACGAGCTGTCCCTGTCCGTCCGGATCTATGCCGATGCCGCCCGCTATGCGGCAGGCCTGGCTTCGGGCGTGCGCGAGACCAGCAAGTTTGCCGCCAGCGTGAAGCACGAGCTGGAGTCGGTGAAGGGCTTCATGGGCTCGCTGCATGGCCAGCTCACCACATTGGCCGGCGGCATCACGGCCCTCAAGGTGGCGGCCGACTCGGCGAACCTGGACAAGAGCCTGACCGGCATTCGCCTGACCGCCGAGGCGACGCGCGAGGAAGCCAACGCGCTGCGGGAGGACATGTTCCGCATGGCCAAGGAATCCGGCCGCGGCGTGGAGGATCTGAAGGAAGGCTTCAACAACCTGGTGCAGGCCGGCCAGAGTTGGAAAGCAGCGCGGGAGGAGATCGACGCCACCAACGTAGCCATGGCCGTGACCAACGCCAAGGCCGACAAGCTGACCGGCGGCCTGAGCGTGGCGTCTGAAGCCTTCCACTTCGACCTGGCCAACCCGGGGCTGGCGCTGCAACTGCTCGACAAGATGACGGTGGCCGGCCGCAAGGGTAATGCCGAACTGGAAAACTTGTCGGATATCTTCGCCAGGGTGGCCCAGCGCCGCCAGTGCCGGCATGGGCTTCGACAAGACGCTGGCGTTCATCGAAGGCCTGTCGATGATGGAACGTCAGCCGGAGCGCTTGGCCACGCTGGCCGATTCCACGCTGCGGCTGTTCAACAATCTGCATTACATGAAGGATGCCGCCAAAGCCACCGGCGTGAAGTTCTTCAACACCGACGGCAGCCGACGAGATGCTTTGGCCGTCATCGCGGATATCAAAAAGCAATACGACAAACTCGGCACCGACAAGGGCCGTGCCACCTTCCTACAGAAGGCCTTCGGCAAGGCCGACCTGGACACGATCAAGGGGATGAAGATCCTGCTGTCGGGCAACACCCTCGACAAGATCAACCAGTTCAGCGGCGAGATCGGCGGCGCCGGCGGCACCCTCAAGCGCGACATGGGCAGCGCGATCGACAACGCCGTCGACCAGACTGGTCGCCTCAAGGCCGCCCTGCGCGAGGCCGCCGACAGCTTCGCCCAGCCGATCAACGACACCCTGTCCCAGGTGATCAAGTGGGGTATGGATAGCAAGGCCAACGGCGGGCTGGCGCTGGGCGGCAAGGAGATGATCGGCGGTGCTGTAGCGCTGACGGCCGGCACCGCACTGGCGGCGCGATACGGCGGCAAGCTGGTCAGCTCACTGATCGGCAAGGCTGGAGGAACTGCCGCCGGCGTGGCCACCGGCAAGGCGCTCGAGGCCACCGCCGGCGTGACGCCGGTGTTCGTGGTCAACATGCCCAATGGCGGACCGGGTGGTGGCGCGATCGACGGTGCCGCCGGCGGCGCAGCTGCTGGCCTGGCTGGCAAGGTGGCCAGCAAGTGGAAAGTGGGCGCGGCCATGGCGGGCGGCCTGCCGCTGAAGGATTTCCTCAAGCTGGGCATCGGTGCGATCGGAACCACGGCCGCGGCAGCAACTGCCGCCGGCGCAGTTGGCTACGGCGCCGGCACCGTCGCCTACAAGGCCATGGAGGGAACCAAGGCCGGGGACTTCCTGGTCGACAAGGTCGGCGGGGGCGTAGCCCGCATCCTGGCGATGTTCGGCAACGAGGATGCCAAGCGCGCCGTGGCCATGACCGAGAAGCTGCAGCAGGCCGAGATCGGCGGCACTATCCAGATCCAGGTCACCGCCGCCCCGGGCGTGACCGCCACCACCACGGCGACGCCGGCGAACAACCGCACCAGGTTGCCGGTGGGCCCCACCATGCGAGGGCCTAACTGATGGCCGAGACCCCACTCCGCCCCGCCTCGTTCAAGGGCGTTGGCTTCCGCGTCGCCGAGACCGACATGGAAGTCGGCCGGCGCACGGTGCTACACGAATACCCCTACCGCGACGTGCCGTTCGGCGAGGACATGGGCCGGGCCGCGCGTGGCTTCACCGTGTCGGCCATCTTCATCGGCCCCTCCGCCCGGGACGATTCCGACCGGCTGATCGACGTGCTCGAAGCGAAAGGCGCCGGCACGCTGGTGCATCCCTGGCGTGGCACCCAGTTCGTGCAGCTGGAGCGCCCGGCCCGGGTGCGCTACCCCCGGGCGCTGGGCGGGCGCATCGTCGTCGAGATGGATCTACGCGAGGCCGGCGAGAACAGCGAGCCGGCAGCACGCGCCGACACCGACGCCCAACTGGAGGCCGCCGCCGACAGCGCCCAGGCCGCGGCCGACAGCGAGCTGGCATCGTCCTGGCTGGACGAGATCGCCGGCTATGCCGACGAGGCTGCCGCGGCGGTGGAAGCTGCCTGCGCCACGTTCGAGAGCTACTTCGAGGCCTACGACGCAGCGATGGCCAAGGTGGATCGCATCATCCACTCGGTGCAGACCATCATCAACGCCCCGCTGTTGGTGGTTTCACGGATTCAGAGCCGCATCCAGACGCTGGTCGGCAAGCTGGATACCCCGTTTTCCGGGGTCACCGCCTGGCGCAAGCTGCTGAAGGACGAAGTGCTGAACCCGTGGCGCACGGGTGGCAGCTACAGCACGATCCTTTCCACCTCGAGCACATCGAGCGCGCGACCGGACTGGACCCTGCCGAACCCTTCCCGCCGCGCGGGCGATCTGCCTTCCATGCCGCCGGCGCTCGCCGCCTACGTGCGCCGCACGCTGGTGATCGAGGCCGCCCGCACGCTGCCCACCGCCACCTTCACCACCAAGGCCGACGTGCAGAACGCTCGCGCCCAGATCCTGCAGGCTCTGAACACCGAGATGCAGTCCGCTTCCGACACGCTCTACCCCGCCCTGCAGGCGCTGCGCGTGACGGTGGCCACGTCGATTCAGGCGCGCCTGCCGGCCACCGCCGACGTGGCCACGGTGACGACGCAAACTTCGCTGCCGGCGCTGGTGGTGGCGTACCAGGTGACCGGTGCGATCGAGGTTGCTGACGACCTGGTAGCGCGAAACGGCGTGATGCACCCGGGCTTTGTCCCGGCCGGCGACATCGAGGTGCTGAAAAATGCCTGACGTGTGCGAGCTCAAGGTGGGCGGGATGATTTACGGCGGCTGGACCGACATCGAGATTCAGCGTGGGCTGGAACAGGTGTCTGGCCAGTTCTCACTGCAGGTGACCGAGCGCTGGCCCGGGCAGAGCGAGCCGCGGCCGATCCGCCCAGGACAAGCCGGCGTGGTGACGCTCGACGGCGAACCGGTGGTCACCGGCTGGATGGATGAATGCCGCCCCGGCTACGACGCCACGAACACCTGGTTCAACGTGTCCGGCCGCGACAAGACCGCCGACCTGATCGACTGCAGCGCCATCTTCAAGAGCGGCCAGTGGAAAGGGGCGAGCCTGAAGCGCATCGCCCTCGACCTGCTGGCCGCCTACGGCATCGACGTGGTGGTGGGCCCACGTGCCGAGCAACGGGCAAACGCGGCCATCCCTTCCTTCCGCCTCGAGGAGGGCGAAACCGTGTTCGATTGCCTGGAGCGCGCGGCAAGGCTGAAGGCGGTGATGCTGTGGACCGACGGCCGCGGGCGGCTGGTGATCGATCTGCCCGGCTCCACCAAGGCCGTCACCGCCCTGGTGGAGGGCGAGAACATTCTGCGCGCCGACGTGACGCTGAGCTGGCGCGAGCGCTACAGCCAGTACATCGTCAAAGGCCAGGCGCGTGGCCAGCACAACGCCAAGGGCGTGGCCACCGATCAGGTGGTGACGCGCCACCGGCCGCTGATCATCCTGGCCGAAGACCAGGTGCACAGCCCAACCGCTCTGCAACGCGCCGAATGGGAGCGCACAGTGCGCCAGGGGCGGGCCAACCGCGCCATCATCCGCGTGCAGAGCTGGCGCCAGGCTGGCGATACCGGGCCGCTGTGGGTGCCGGGGCTGCGTGTGCCGGTGACCTCGCCGCGGCTGCGCATCGATGCCGAGATGCTGATCGCCAGCGTCACCTACCTGAAGAACGCCAACGACGGCACGGTGACCGACCTGGAAATCGCCGACCCGAGGGCGTTCGACCTGCTCTCCGGCATCCGCACCGCCTCGCTCAAGTCCACCCGCACCGGCGACAAGGGGCTGGCCACCGGCCGCGACCGGAAGGACGGCAAGAAGAAGGGGAAGAAGACCGAAGACTGGAGCGATCTGTGAACCCGATGCAGAAACTCCGGCTCATGGTCGCCCGCGGCATCGTCAACCTGGTGAACGACGCCGGCGGCCTGCAGCAGCTGCAGGTCGGAGCCCTGGAAGATGAGGTCGGCGACGAGGTCGAGCGCGTGCAGAACTTCGGCCAGACCAGCCACCCTCCGCGCGGATCCGTGCCGGTGATGGTGGCGGTGGCCGGCAGCCGTGACCACCTGGTGGCGGTGGCGGTGGACGACGAGGCGAGCCGGCCCCGCAACCTGCAGCCCGGGGAGTCGGCCACCTACAACGCCCACGGCGTGCTGTTCTTGTTCGACCAGAACGGCAACGCCACGCTGACCTGCAAGAACTTCACCGTCAACGCGAGCGAAGGCGTGCAGGTCAACACCCCGCTGGCGACCTTCAGCCAGGCCGCCACCGTGAATGGGCTGTTCAGCTACAAGGCCGGCATGTCCGGTACCGGCGGCGGCGCCGGCACCCAGATCAGCGGCGACATCACCCACACCGACGGCAGCCTGTCGTCGAATGGCGTCACCGTGCACACCCATAACCACGGCGGCGTCACCCGCGGCGGTGACAACACGGATGGCCCGCGATGACCACACGCCGCCTGATTCTCGACCTCTCCCAGCCGCTCCCGCTCGAGCTATTCGCCGACCCGATCGACGCCGCCATCGTGCTGTCGCTGTTTTCCGATGCCCGGGCCCCAGACAGCGAGGCCCTACCGGATCCGCGCGGATGGTGGGGCGATGCCCTGGCGGAGCATGCCGGCGACACCTGGGGCGGCCAGCTGTGGCTGTTGGCCCGCCGCGCCAAGAACGTGCCGGAGACGCTGCGCCGAGCCGAGGACTATGCCCGGGACGCCCTGAAATGGATGGTGGCCGACGGCGTGAGCAGCACGCTGGCCGTGGCCGCAAGCGACCTGGGCAATGAAACCATGCTGCTCGCCATCACCCTCGACGGCATCACCATCAATCTGGAGGTAAGCCCATGACGATCGACCGGCCCTCCCTGGCCGAACTCTCGCGCCGGGCCGACGCTGAGCTGACGCTGGAAACCGCCAGCGAGGCACTGCGCCGCAACCTGTTCACCCCGCTGGCGCGCGCGCTGGCTGGTGCGGTGCACGGACTGTACGGCCACCAAGACCGCATCAAGGATCAGCTGTTCCCGCAGACCTGCGACGAAGACACGCTACTGAACATCCATGTGCCGCTCGAACTGCCTGACGGCCGGAATTCCGCTACCTCGGCCAGCGGCACGGTGCTGATCACCGGCACCGCCGGCATGCCGGTGGATCAGTCCGATACCCTCACCCGCAGTGACGGCATGCTCTACAGCTTCACCGCCGGTACCACCGTCGGCAGCGACGGCACCGTTCTGGCCTCGGTGGTGTGCCAGACACCAAGCCTCGCCGGCAACACCGAGCCGGGCGCGAAACTGCGCTTCTCCAATCCGGTGGACGGTGTGAACGGCGAAGTGGTGGTGCAGAGCCCGGGGCTCTCGGGCGGCACCGACATCGAGGACATCGAGGACCTGCGCGCCCGGGTGGTGGAGGCCCGCGCCAAGTCCGAAGGCGTGGGCAATACCGCAGACTGGGAGCGGTGGGCGAAGGAAATTTCCGGTGTCACCCGCGCCTGGGCCGCGCCCAAGCTGGTAGGCGCCGGCAGCATGACGGTGTTTTTCGTGCGGGATGACGACGCGAGCATCTTCCCAGACGCCAACGAACAGGCCACGGTGCTGGCGCACCTGGAGGCCACCGGTACGACATTTGGTGAGATCTTCGCCGTCTCCCCTACCGACAAGCCGATCAACTTCAGCATCAGCCTGTCGCCGGACACCGCCGAAATCCGCGCGGCCGTGACGGCTGCGCTCGCCGGCGTCATCAGCTTGGAAGGCAGCCCGGTGAAGCGGGACAGCAGCGGCCTGACTGCGCTGCCAGCGGAAGGCGTCACCATCCCGAAAACCCACCTTGACGCCGCTGCGTCCAACTCGTCCGGCGAGTGGGATCACGCCATCGTGGAGCCGGCCGGTGACATCGTGTGCGCGATCGGCGAGCTGGCCACCATGGGGACGATCACGTGGCTATGAACCAGGATCGCTACGCCGACCAGTTGGCCAAGCTGCTGCCTCCCGGGCAGGCCCTGCAGGCCGAGCCCGGCAGCGACATGGCCATCGTGCTGGGCAGCATCGCCACATTCCTGGCCGAGGTTGACACCCGCGCCAGCATCCTGCTCGCCGAATCCGATCCGCGCCAGGCGGTGTACCTGCTGGACGAATGGGAGGCCTCGCTCGGACTGCCAGACAGTTGCACGGTGGGTGAGCAGACCATCATCGATCGTCAGAAGTCGGTGGTGGCCAAGCTCACCGACCGCGGCGGAGCGCGCGTCACCCGTTACATCAAACTGGCTGAAGCGCTGGGCTATCCCGGCGCCACCGTGACCCGGTACCGCTCCCACACCTGTGAGCAGACCTGTGAGGACCCGATCCAGGACGAAGACTGGCGGTTTGCCTGGACGCTCACCCTGCCATCTGGCACCCGTGTGGTGGACTCCACCTGCGAATCCAGCTGTGAAGACCCCTTGCGCACCTGGGGCGATAGCGTCCTGGAGTGCGTCATTCAACGCGAGGCGCCGGCAATCAGCACGGCGCTGATCGCCTATGGAGGTAATTAAGAATGCAACGTGTATTGGCTACCCGAAATCCCGCGCTGGATCTGTTCGGCGTCGGCAAACATGGGTTCAAGGCGGGGAGCCCGGGCGTGGCGCCAGCTACTACGCCGGGCTATGAGTTTTACAACGCCATCCAGGAGGAGTTGGCCAACCTGGTGGAGGGGTTTGGTGAGGCTCTTGACCCTGCTCGGCGCGACCAGATCAAAACCCTGCTGCTGGCTGCTCTGGCGAACAAGGCGCCGCTGGCGTCTCCGGTATTCACCGGCGCCCCGGCCGCACCAACAGCCGCCGTTGGCACCAATACCACCCAACTGGCGAACATGGCGGCCCTGCAGAACGCGGTACAAAGTAGCGCGGCGATCACTTCCGGCGCAGGTGGTGCTGCCGATGCGATCACCGCCAGCTACACCCCGGCCATCACCGCGTTGACCAACGGTATGTCCTTATTCGTCCGCGCTGCATCGGCCAATACGACGACCACGCCGACCTTCACACCGAACAACGGAACCATCGCAGCCAAGACTATCGTCAAAGGGGCTGGCTCGGCGTTGGCTGCTGGTGATATTGCCGGGGTGGGTCACTGGATCGAACTCCAGTACGACCAAGCGCTGGATAAGTGGGTGCTGCTCAACCCAGCTACGGGTATCTCTTCTGGGTCAGGCAAGATCATTGCCAGCCTTTTTACAGCAACACGAGCTGTGGTTGCCGCTAGTGGCGACACCACGGTGATGACGCTCAACTTCATGCTGGCGCAGGCAACGCCTGTCGTTGTGGATTGGCGGACGTGGTTTGGTTCTAACGCGGGTTCGGTTGTTTATGGTGATGCCCGTCTGATGCTGGGTGCGACACAGAAGTCCCGAAGTAGTCGGATTCATGTTGGCAGCTCGGGCGCCGGTTACGCGTACAACCTGCCGTTCAACGGATCTACCTATCTGGGGGTATTGGCCGCCGGGTCGTACACCATTTCCTTAATTTGGAATAACCAGTCTGCAGCAGCTGCCGTATTTAACCCAGGGCCTACTGATGCGTCGGTTTGGTCGCAGGCTGACTCCGAAATCATCGTTCGTGCAGCCTACTAAGGGGGAATTATGTTTTTCGCAAAAGTAGACCAGCAGGGGATTGTAGAAGCTGCGTTCATGGGCAGTGGTGTCGATCCCGATGGGCTGGTTGAGATCGGCGAGGACGACTACATCCGCATTCGTTCCGGCGGGGCGTTTCACATCGTCGATGGAGAAGTGGTCGCGCTGCCGCCCGAGCCGATCGTATTGGCCGAGCTTCTCACGCAGAGGCTGGTTGACATCAATACCCACGCCGCCTCCCTGCTGGCCACCCTGTCCGCCAGCTACCCCGACGGCGAGGTGCAAAGCTGGGCCCAGCAAACCCGCGAGGCCGAGGCGTTAGTGGCCGATCCCGTCGCCTCCACGCCACTGCTGACCGCCATCGCCACCGCCCGCGGACTGACGGTCGCCACGTTGGCCGAACGGGTGCGCGCCAAGGTGTTGTCCTATGCTGTGGCCAGTGGACAGATCATCGGCCAGCGCCAGGCGCTGGAGGATGCGTTGATGGCGGTCGATCTGGCGGCGCCGGATGCGGCCGAGCAGTTGGCCGCGATCCAGTGGCCTGAGCCCAGCCTGACGTAAGAGCCTGCCCATGACCTGGCGCTACCGTCTTGACCACCCCTTCCGCCACGGATCACCGCACCTGGTCGGCGTGGAGTACCGCAACGACTGGATCGACATCCACCCCCGCGGCTCGATCATGATCCAACCCGGCTACGCCTGGGACGGCTGCAGCCCCGCTTGGCGCCTGCCGGGCGGGCTGTGGCTGGGCACCCCGGACGGACCGCTTGGCATCGATGGCCGGCCGCTGACCTACCATGCCAGCCTGGTGCATGACGCCTTGTGTCAGTGGAAGCGCGAGATCCCGATCCGCCAGCGCGCCACCGTGCGGGTGTTCGCTGAGCTGCTGCAGCTAGCCGGGGCTCCGCCGTGGCGGGTGTGGCTGTACGCCGGGGCGGTGGCGCGGTTCGGGCCGGCGCTTTTCGGTGGCGATGTCATGCAGAACGCCGATCTAGCCTGAAGCCAAACCCGAACCCGCCCCACGGCGGGTTTTGGTTTATTGTGTCGCCTAGTAGAAACACGGCGGCGCAGTACCTTTTTAATGCGAAACAGATACTTAGGAAGATTGGCGAATTCCGTCATCATCCTATTGGACGAGCTGGTCACAGTGAATCACCCAGACCAGCTCAATCGTTATCTAAACAGCATGAAAAGCCACCTGCCCACCGACAGCAGGCTGCTGCTGGTGGTGACCCAATCGGCGCTGCCGGCGCTCGTCCTGCATCATCTTGCCGGGGTGGATTGGCCCGGCCAGTGGCTCAGCCTGTACCGCAAGGAAGCCTTCTACCTGGTCGACCCGGTGTTACGGGCCGCGCCGCATGTCCCGATCGTCTGGCCGGACCTGATGGCGTCCATCCCCCCTACCCGTGACGAGAACCGGTTTTTCCATCTGTGCGCGCGCTACGGCCTGACTCGGGGTTTCAGCTGGATCGAGGAACGGGGCGACTATCGGGTGATTCTGAGTGTGGCAGGCGTGGAAGCGGAGCGAGACCGCGCGGCCCAGGATCTGCTGGAATGCCTGATGCCCAGGCTGGCCGACGTGGCAGTGAGGATTGTCAGCGCCCGACCGAACCTGTCGAGGTTGAGCAAGCGGGAATGTCACATCTTACATTGCATGACCAACGGCCTGCCCGACCATGAAACCGCCGAACGGGTGGGCCTGACCACGCGCACGGTGCGCGACAAGATCAACAAAATCAAACTGCTATATGGGGCGACCAACCGCTGCCACCTGATGTCGATCCTGTTTGGACTGGATTTTCCGGCGCCGTGAGCTAGGTACTACTACGCACGTGATTTCTGCCGGTTTAGCGATATTCAATACGCATCGGCATTGTTACATTTGTTCTGCATAAATCATGCCGAGCAAATACATGTTTCACTACCCCTTACCCAATCCACCCATCGGCCCCGCCATCACCAGGGCTTCGACTTCGCTTTTCCTACTTGAAGGCCAGCCGGAAATTGGCGGGCTGCCCCTCCTCAATCAGCCAGACACAGCGGCTGACGGCCTCGCAGAAAAACGGGAGGTTCTGCAGCCGGGCATCGTCTTTCACTCCCAAGCGCCGGTACTGGCGCAGCACGGCGTCGATATCGATCAGCAGTTCCTGGCGCGCCCGCAGCCCGTCGATGTAGTTCGCCGGCAAGGGGAACAGGTCGGCGTGCGGCAGTTCGGCGTGGATGAAAAAGCGGTTGCCATCGATGGCGGAGGCCAGCGTGTGCCGGCCCTCCTGCAGTGCGCCCAGGTGCTGGACCAGGCGATCGGCGAAGCGCTCGAGGTCGATCATGGTTTCAGCGGGTAAACGGCGCGGTCACAGCTGGCCAGATCCTCACGGAACTGCCGCGCCTTGCGGTCACGCCAATGGGAATCCTTGCGTTCGACGGCCTGCAGGAAGCCGATCTGGTCGGTCAGCGCGGTGTGGCAATCCATGAACGGGGCGTGTGACAGCTGATTAGGCCAGGCGTCAGATCGACGCACCGCCTCGCGCTGGATTCGCTGCAGCGCCACGGTGTCGCCGGCCCGGCCGGCGCGGTTGATCTCGCCGCGGGAGTGATTCAGCCAGGCGAGCAGCTGCACCGCGTCATCGCGCGGCGTGGCGGCCACGGCCAAGGCGGACAGGACGAGAGCGAGGAAGGCAAGGACAGCTTTCATTTGGTGGCGGCCCAGTCACGCATGAACTGCAGCAGTATCTGGCGCTTCTTCTTGGGCAGTTGATCGAACAAGGCCAGCAGCTCCTTCTTGTCGTCGTCCAGGTCCTGGCCGGGCTCGGCCACGTGCACCACGGCCGACGCATAGGTCACGTCCATCTCCCCGCGGCCGGTGGTCAGCCATTCGAAGCTGATGCGCAGTGCCTGGGCCACAGAAGAGCAATTGGCTGTGGTGGGTTCGGTTTCACCCATCTCCCATTGACTGACGCTGGACTGCTTCACGCCCACTTCGTCCGCCAACCATTTCTGAGTGCGGCGCCGCGCCTTACGCGCTTCCTTGATGCGGAATCCAATAATCATCCCGGCATTTTATAAGCGTGCTTATATCCTAGAAAATTCGCATAGACTGTTGACATGAATATTCGCAGTGCTTATATTTCAGCCATCACAAACGCATAGGAGGCCGTCATGACCCCCATGAAGGAGGCGCGAAAGCGCTTGGGGCTGACACAGAACGATCTGGCTAAAGCTGTAGGTGCGTCACAAGCACATATCAGCAAGTTGGAAAACGGGACGGAACAAGTCTCACCGGATCTGGCAAAGCGGCTGGCTGTCGAGCTGGGGCTGGACGTGGTGAAGATCCTTTACCCGAACGAGAAGCATTAGGAAGCGCCGCACCCACGGGCTAGGTGGGCACGGCACGGTGGTGCAGGTACTACGGTGTGGCAACCACAGTATCGGCACCGGAAGAAATTCGTACAAGACGATTTTTTTGCGGAGCTATCACATGGAACAGTCGATCGACGTGTTCGAAGAGCTGCAACAGGCAGCGCACGCTTTCGGGGTGCCCAAGCTGGCAGGCCTGATGAAGGTGCACAAGGGCACCCTCTACAACAAGGTCTCGCTGAAAAAACCCAACGCACTCCATAAACCCACCCTGTCCGACTTCATCCAGATCCTGGATTACAGCCGGAACCTGCGCCCGCTCAAGGCGCTGAACAGCCTGTTCAACTGCGTCACCTACCAGTTGCCGGATATGAGCAACGTGTCCGACGAGGCACTGCTCGACCTGGTCAACCAGGTGCACGTCGAAGCCGGCGAAGCCCACCGCAGCATGGGCGATGCGCTGGACGACGGCGTCGTCACCCTCGACGAGTTCAAGACGGTTGAGCGCGATCTGCATGACTGGATCGCCGCCATCCTGGAACTGCGCTCGCGCTTCAAGGGGCTGGTGATCCATGCAGCTCAATAGCCCCATTCCCCCCTGTCTGGCCAAGCACGGCATTACTGGCGTGCGCGACAACCTGCAGCCCGGCCAAGCCGTAGGCGGGCTCGCCAAGGAACTGGTCCGCCTGTTCGGCGCGGAACTCGTGGAGGCCCTGCGATGCGACAAACCCGGAACCGCCAGCAACTCGGCCTCCCGCTCGAAGCCTCTGCCGGTGAGCTGACCGAGGAAGAACTGCGCGTGGCACACCGCCGCGCAGGACTGCAACTGCCGTTTGAGAAAGCCATGGACAACCCGGCGCTGGCGATCTGCCTGAGAAACAGCGCTTTGTCCCTGAAACGAGGAGTGACACGCAGATGAGCACTACCGACAACGTGATCGAGCTGATCACCCCCGGCCCGCAGCGCGGCCTGGCCCGTTTCCACATCGCCCTGGGCGATCCGGCCCTGATCTACGGCCACGCCGATATCGCCAGCATTACGTTCCGCCGCGAGAACGGCGAGCTGGCGCTGTACCACATGGCGCTGGGCATCACCGAGACCCGCCGCGTGGTGCTGCCGGGTGACGAAATCCAGCTGCAGGTGGACGGCAAGACGCTGCTGATCGTCGTGCGCGCCGCCTCCGCCACCCACGTGCTGGTGGACGCCGGCAAGGACCGTACCGCCGACATTGCCATGGTGCTGGCTGCCGCCACCGCCTGACCGCTTTTTAACCCCTGTGATCTGGGAGGACACATGGAACGTTATCTCACCCCGACGGAGCTGCAGCAGCTCCTCAACGCCGCGCGCCGGGTCAACGACCCGCTGGCGCAGCGCGACTACCACGTGATGGCTGCGCTCTCTCTGAGCGGCTGCCGCATCGGCGAATTCAGCCTGATCACCTTGGGCGATGCCTGGGACGCCCTGAAAACCGGCTACCTCTTCATCCCCCGCGAGAACCGCAAGGGCGGCAAGCGCGACCACAAGGTTTTCGTGACCCGTCCGTTGCGGCTGCACCTGGTGGCCCTGCTCAACATGAACGACAGCCAGCTGGCCAGCGAACCGCTGGTGCCGGGGCGCTTCGGCCAACCTTTGACGGTGCGCAACTACCAGCAGCGCGTCGCCCACTGGGCCAAGGAAGCCGGGTTGTCGATCAAGGTCACCCCCCACTTTTTCCGCCACACCCGGGCCATGAACATCATGCGCTCGAGCGAGGCGCACGACCCGCGCGGCATCGTCCAGAACGCGCTGGGCCACAACAGCATCGCCAGCACCGGCATCTACACCCAGCCGAGCCACGAGGACATCGAGAACACCCTGGAAGCGATCGACGGCCACGGCGGCCGCCGCACCACGATGGGCGCGCTGCGCAAGGGCTTTGAACGGAGGGCGGGGTGATGGAGATCGAGCAGAAAGATATTCCACTGATCGTGGTGGTCGGGCCGTATCGCTACGCGGTAGTCCAGTTGATCGGGACCCTGGCCAGCTGCCAAGGGACCGCTTGCCTTGTCATGAACAACTGCGAAACCCCGCAGGATGTCATCGACTACAGCTCCGACTATCCCCAGCGTTCGCTGCCTGACCTGATTGCCATCGCGGCCCAATCGCCCGCCATGGTTCAAGCCGCCGATAGCACCTTCGATACAGCTGGAATCGACCCGAGAAACATCGGGATCGTCACCCAGCAGTGGATCAACAGCTACCTTGATGCACGGGAGATGCCTCGATGAACTGCACATGCCTGCAAGACCTGGAAAAGCGGCTCGCCGCCAAGTTCAGCGAGGATCTGGGCGTCTCGGCCAAGGCGGAATGCCAGAACGAGGCCTTCATGCTGGAAGGCAACACCATGAAGCTCGCCCACGTCACGAACTACAAGATCACGGCCAGCGCCAAGGGCTTTGTGAAGGGCAAGACCGTCCCGGTGACGGCGAGCTACTGCCCCTTCTGCGGCAAGTCCGTGAAGACCCAGCCGGCAGAGAAGAAGGAGCAAGCCCATGGCTAAGCCCCGCAACCTCTGGCCCGACGCCATGGACGTGTGGCTCATCACCGGCGCCATGGCCACCGGCAAAACCCGCCTCGGCTCCACCTTGCTGGAAATCGCCCGTCAGCACGGCCTGTCCGCCGAAATGGTCGACGGCGTGCAGCAGGCAGGCCAAATCGACAGCTTGCTCAAGATGCGCACCAGCAGCCCGGACATGTTGATCGTGGTGGCCGATGCCGATGCCGGCCCGCTGCAGCTGCCCAAGCACCCTGTCCACGTGTTGCACCTCAACCCCGGCGACGCCGATCGGGTGGAGCAGCTGGCCGCCCAGGTGTGGGCACGCCGCCAGCCCTCCACCGTCGGCAAGGAGGCCCGCCATGCGTGACCCCAACACCCGGCTGCTGAAGCCAGACAACACCGACCGCCGCCCGCTCTCCGCGCTGGCCAGCCCGATCGACCCGCTGGCCCAGCAGAAGCTGAAGGCCCAGCAGCGCCGCACCGTCGCCATGCGCCGCGAACTCGAAGCGCGGCAAGAAGCCCGCCGCGGCGAACATTGAGGAGGAATCACGAAATGATCCTGACTGCACATGAAGTCAAACCCGGCCCGCACTGGGCCCGTGTCCACCCTGATGCCGAATGGTTCCTTCTCGACATCCAGCAACCCGACGGGCTGAGCTACGGCCTGGCCGAGGCGGAATTCGTCCCGGTATCCCGCCCCGGCACCCTTCCCAGTGGCCTGCTGACGGCGGATCACCCGCTGGCCAAGCACATCGCGGAGCAGTGTGACCGTCACCGCCGTGCCGAGGCAGCCCTGGCTGCCGCCGCGGACGATATTCAAAAGATTTGCGAGGCCTTCAAGACGAGGCCCATCGATATCGACACGGAATCCGACCGGATCGCCATCAGGTTCGATCCGGAAACCCGAATCTTGCGCGACGCCACCGCCGAGAAAGCCCGACAGCTACTGCCAGCATGGAACACGAGCGAACCTGTCGGCTTCGACTGTGGATTCGTTTATGTCGGCAGACCGGTACTTGGCGAAAAGATCGTCCTGGTCATCTACAGCCTGAAGCCAGAGGACGCCGAACCCGCCCCCACGCCGATTGCCGAGCCGCCGATCGAGCAACAAGAGGACGCCGACCATGCCACGGCTACGCCCCTCGGTCGAGACTGAGCTGGGCACCGAGATCCAGTGCGCCAAGTGCGGCGAGTTCTGGCCGGCAGAGAAGGATTTCTTCTACTTCCACAAAGGCCGGCCGCACTCCTGGTGCAAGGACTGCTACAGCAACGACCCAAAGATCATCGCCAAGAACCTGCGACACAAACAACTGGCCGCCGCCCGCTACGAGGCCAAGAAACAGAAGGATTCGAACCATGCAAACCATCCGAAACCCGCGTGAAATCCGCCGCCTTGCCGGTCTCAACCAGCTGCAATTCTGGAGCCGCATCGGCGTCACCCAGTCCGGCGGCAGCCGCTATGAGAGCGGCCGCGCCATGCCCAAACCGACCCAGGAACTGTTCCGCCTGGTCTACGTCGAGCGCGTCGACCTCAGCAAGATCAACAAGCAGGACATGGAGATCGTCGACTACCTGAAAGAGACCCACCCGGATCTGTACCAGTCTCTGAAGAAGGCCGTGAAGCCGATCAGCGAAACCCTGCAGCAAGGGGCCGAGGCATGACCCGAGTGCCCTACATGGCCTATGCCGACCACCACATCGTGGAGCGGCCGGTGTGCCAGCGCTGCCAGGGCACCGGCCAGCGCTGGAGCAACAGCCAGGAAGAAATGGTGAGCTGCGTGTCCTGCTGTGGCACCGGCTACGTGATCGCGTCGGCCTACCCGGCTGACGAGTTTGAGAGTGATGGGGGTGAACTGTGAGCAACTACCAATGTGAAGCGTGCGGCAAGTACAAAAAGGCCGACGTCAGCAAGATCGGCGTCGGCGACAAGGTCAACTTCGTCATTACGACCCAGCCGAGCAGCCAAACCATGCGCATCAGCAGCAAAGACGGCGAGGTAATGGAAGTCGACGGCGACGTCCTGACCATCAAGGTCAAGCGTGGCGGCACCTACAAACAGCGCCGGCAGGATGTCACTCCGGAAGGTGCTCCTGGAGCGCTGACCTATGCCATGTTTGGCCACTGCAACTGCGGCGAGGAGACCAAAGCATGAGCAACCTTGCCAAGCTGGCCACCGCAGTGCAGAACGCCTGCGCACGCACGGCCCGTGATTTCGGCGGCGTGATGGGCCCGACCATCGCTGATTCCATCCTGGCCGAGGATCTGACCTACCTGGTGGCGGCGCATGTGGGCGAAGTCAATGACGGCTTTGAGCGCGGCCTCGAAGCTGCCCGTGATGGTGTTCAAGAACTCTGGGCTGGCTTCGACGATTTAGCCTTTGAAGGGCAACCGGAGGAATGGAGCGAGAAGCTGTTTGCCCGCATCGCCTACTACCACGACAGCGGCGACCCCAGCGTTGGTATCCCCGCTCGCTCGGGCTGGTCTCTGGCTGATGATCAGTCCGGCACAGTGATCACCGAACTGGCGACGCTGGCCGTCCAGCCCGCCACACCCACTCCGGAACAGGCTCAACTGGGCCTCGATGTCCCCGATGCAGTCCTCAAAGACGCCGCTCGCTGGCAGATCATTAAACAACTCGCCTCTGAGAATGGTGGCCAAGCTCTGTCCATCCTGGTCATGTACTGCGGCCTGACGGAGTGCGACACAGCTGCCCTGGATGCGGCCATCGACAAGGTGATTGCCGAGAATGCCGCCGACCGGGCGGAAGGCCCCACCCCATGACCACCGCCCACATCCAGACCGTCTCCGGCCGCTACGTGGATCTGCTGCACCCCAACGCGGCCGACATCGAGATCCGTGACATCGCTCACCACCTCGCCCACCTGTGCCGCTTCGGCGGCGCCGTGCGCGAGTTCTACAGCGTGGCGGAGCACTCGCTGCGGGTGGCCCAGATCCTGCCGCCGGCGCTGCGCCTGGCCGGGCTGCTGCACGACGCCGCCGAGGCCTATGTAGGCGACGTGATCAGCCCGCTCAAGCGCAACCTGGCCAGCTACCAGTACGTCGAGGAGCTGGTGCACGACGCGGTGCGCAGCCGTTTCGGCCTCAAGCTGAGCGGGGCCGACCGCGCCACCGTGACCCGCGCCGACATCGTGCTGCTCGCTACCGAGCGGCGCGACCTGATGCCGGCGGACAGCACGGAATGGGCGGTGCTGGTGGGGGTGGCTCCCCTGCCGGAACGCATCCGCCCGATGCCGGCCGAGGCGGCCCGCGCCGCCTTCCTGCGCGCATTCGAGGAATTCGCCCAGCTCGATCTGCTGGGCGCGTAAACAACAACAAGGTGTGGCAATGGCACTGCAAATCCTGTCCCTTCTTCCGTTTTCCAGCGACCGCCGGGTCTACCGCTCGTTCGGCCACGCCATCGTCGCCGAGCCTGGGCTGGTGGCCGTGGCGCCGCTGTCGTCTCTGGACGGCTCGCTGCAGGGCATGGTGGACGGCTGCCCGGTCCCCTGGACCGAGGCCTGGGCGGTGATCGACACCCCCACTCGCTCCGAAGTGGACCTGGGCGGCATCGACTTCGCGCCGGCGGCGGTCAAGCGGCTGGCCGAGATGGACCGTGCCGGCTGGGCGCTGGGCGTTCTGCCAGAACTGAAGGCCGTGCTGTTCGGGCACGACTGCGGCCTCAAGGTGGCCATTGCTGCCGACTTGGTATTCAAGGGGGACCACCGCCATGTCTGATATCACAGACGACATCCTGGCCGAGCTGCTGCCGCGGGCGCTGACCGCCTCCGAGCTACTGCGGCGCCCCAGGCTGGCCCACGTGCCGGCGCACATCGTGCACGACGCGCTGGACGCCCTGGTCGACGTCGGCGTGCTGGTAGCGCTGCCGATCGAGCGAAACGACAGCGGCTACCTGGTCACTGGCATACCGCTGCCGGCGCCGGCCGACGAGCCCGCCATCCCCGCCTTCCTACTGAAGTAAGCGAGCGCAGCATGACACCAAACAACAACCCCGCCATGGGGGAATGGTTCGCTCGCCTCAAAAGCGAGATCGATCTGCACGACCTGGCCGATCGGCTGGGCATGGAACGCCAGGGACGCGACGGCAATTACTTCTCACCGTCCCGCAAGGAAAAGCACCCCTCGCTGTCGATCTACGTCAACCATGAAAAGCACGGCACCGGCTGGAAGGACCACACCGCCGACATCGGCGGCACGAGCATCGACCTGGTGATGTACGCCGGCCGTGCCAACGACCCGATGGACGCCGCCAATCTGCTGGCGGACTGGTACACCATCCCACGCCCCAGCCGGGAGAAGAGCGCGGTACCGGAGCGCAAGAGCACGGTGGAATACATCGCCGAGCGCTGTCTGAAGGACACCGAGCCGGCCGTGGCCTACCTGACCGGGCGCGGCATCGCCGAGCAGGTAGTCCACGATGCCATCCGCCGGCGTGCGATCGGCTGGAACACCTGGACCTCGACCAAGGTGGCCGAGGGCGAGCCAGGGTACGGCGGCCCGGCGGTCGCCTTCATCGTGCGCAGCCTGGCCGGCGCCAAGGTGGTGGCGGTGGATCTGCGCTACGCCGACCCGGCGCTGAACGGCGACGTGAAAACCCAATGCCAGGGCGAGAAGGTCGGCTTTTTCTGGACCTCCGACCTCGCCCGCCTGAAGCGGGCGCATACCGTCTACGTGGTGGAGAGCCCGATCAACGCCCTGTCGATCGAAACCGCCCTGCAGAACTATCCCGGCGTCGCCGTGGTGGCGATCCGCGGCGTGGCCAACACCAACCTCGACTGGAGCTGGGCGCGCGGCAAGAAAGTGATCGTGGCGCTCGATCACACCGACAAGCTGAACGAGAAAACCCGTACCCGCCCCGGCATGGAAGCGGCGTGGAAGGTGGCTGACGCACTGACCGCCAGCGATATCGCCAATCGCCTGGTGGACATGCTGGACTGGGAGGAAGGCGAGGACATCAACGATGTGCTGAAGGACCACGGTGCCGAGGAGCTGCGAATCCGGCTGAAAAAGCTGGACCAGTGGCTGATCCCGGGGCAGCCGTCGGTCGACGCCGATCGCCGTCACCAGCTCAATGGCCGCCAGCGCGTCTTCCTGCAGGGTCACGACCTGTCCGTCTACTGGCGCTACCAGGTACTGGACGACTTCACCCGGCACGTCGACGAGTTCAAGGACAGCAAGGACGACGACGGCAAGGTGAGCCGCAGCGAGGTCTACGGCGACTTGTGTTCCTTCCGCGTGGCCGGTCTGTCTCGCCTGCGGATTCAGTCGCACCTGTCGACCATCAACGGCATGCCGGACAACCAGCCGGAAACCGTGTTCGGCATCAGCTGCCAGCTGGCGCGCAACGGCCCCCACTTGCAGCGCGAGGTGGTGACCGGCGACAAGCTCTACAACCTGGAATGGTGGAAGGCCAAGTTCGGCCACATCTGGAACCCGGCCAAGTTCGCCCGCATGGTGAACATCCTGGAGCGTTCGGCCGATCTGGCGGCTCGTGATGTGGTGAACTTCGTCGGGCTCGCCTGGCGCGGCGAAGAGCTGGCCGCCCTCGAGGGCAACGATTGCTTTTTCGTCGAGCCGCAGAAGCAGTGCCTGTACAACAACATGAGCTTTCCGCGCGGTTCCACCCAGAACGCCCGCGCGGTAATCAATGCCTATCAGGCCACCTTCAAGGAAAACGCCGCTGCCATCGGCCTGGTATGGGGCCTGGGCGCGCACCTGAAGAACGTGCTGGGCTTCTACCCCCACTTCCAGATGCAGGCCGAGAAGGGGTCGGGCAAATCCAAGCTACTGGAGAGCATGCAGGCTACGCTAGCCTTCCAGGTGCTGTCCGGCCAGATGCTCAAGACCGACCACCGGCGCCGGGCGTCGGTGTCGTACACCACCCACCCAGTGGGCTGGGACGAATTCTCCAAGCTGCCGAAGTCCATCCTGTCCGACATCGACGGCCTGCTGCAGTCCACCTACCGCTTCGAATTCACCCGCGTTGGCGCCACCCTGACGCCCTACCTGATGTGCGCCCCGGTGCTGTTGGCCGGCGAGGAAGTGGACGTGGAGAGCCTGCAGTCGAAGATCTGCCGCACCACCCTGGCCATCGCCAAACAGGGCGCCATCATCCCGCACGAGCTGCCGCAGTTCCCTGTGTGGGAGTGGCTGCAGTTCCTGGCCGGCATCGATGCCGCCCGCATCCGTGACACCCACAAGCGCTACGTGGCGTTCTGCCAGCAGCGCGGCCGTGCCGGTGAAGGCGACGCCACCGCCAAGCGGATGATGGAGAACTACGCCGCGATCATGACCGCCTGGGCGCTGCTGACCGAGTTCGCCGGCATCGACATCGGCCAGGGCGACTTCATCGAAGACATCATCGCCGAGATGAACGCCCACATCGCCGACACCGACGGCACCCGCCTGCCGTGGGTGTGGATCATGGAGATCCTGCTGTCCGAGCTCGCCGCCCAGCGCTTCGAGCACCCCTATTGCTGGGACACCTTGGTGGTCGACGGTCGCGAGGAGGAATGCCTGTTCGTGCTGCCCTCGCACGTCATGGACCACATCAGCACGGCGCCGCACCTGCGCGCCAAGTTCGACCACCTCCCCGTCAAGACCGGCCGCATCTTCAAGCGCCAGCTGCTGCAGAGCGGCGTGGTGGTGGACGAGGACGTCGAGAAAACAGTCGGCCGCCGGCGCCAGGCGCACATGGTGGCCATCAGCGTGAGCAAGCTGGCCCAGCTGGGGCTGCATGCGGCGCCGGTGTTTGAGCGTGGATATTGATCAACATGGCCAAGGTTGGCCGAAGGGAGGAAGTCATGAGCATTGGATACTGGGACGTAATCGAGAATGAGACTGGGGACAAATTTGCATGCCAGAGGACTCCTATTTCTAGCGATAGCGAGTTTGAAACTACCGGATGGTTCACCAGCCATGAAGCTGCAGCCCGATGCTGTGATGAACTCAATTCGGAAGTAGAGGATGAGCTGGCAGCCCTTCCTGAGCACCTGCGCTAAACCCGGCCACTTCGCTTTTCTGAAAGAACATCACCATGCCACACCCCGCCACGCTTACCTTTGAGCAGTTCGCCGCCCTGACCCCGGCCGAGCGGCTGGACCACCTGAAGGGCTACCCCATCATCACCGAGAGCCAGGGCTTCCTGGACGGCACCAAGCGCGTGGGCGAAGCCGGCGCCGTCATCACCAAGCACCGCGCCCTGGTGCGTGGCATCCCGATCGGCGGCTGGTACACCACGCCGGCCGTCGCCATCGATGCCGCCCGCGACTTCCTGGAGGACTGGGACGGCGAGCTGTAGCCCCGCAGGCCCCAGACGACACCGCGCCCGAGAACGGCGCGGTTTTTTTGGGCCCGGGGCAGGCTTCCGCCATCGGGTAGCGCAGTATCAGAAAAAACCTGTGGATTTCGGCCCAATCCCAACCTAAGTCATTGATTTATGAGAAAACACAATCCACGGTTTGCCAAAAATTTCCACGGAATCACTTCCAATTTCCACGGCTTGCCCGTTTTTTTCCACCGGGCCATTTTCCGGCGCCGCCCCCTTCTCTTTCTCTTTTTCTTTAAAAAACAAGAAGAAAGAGAAAGAAAGCGGAGAAAAGAAGGGGTGAAGGGAATCCACGGGTTTGAGCCACTGCCTATTTTTTAAGCCACAGATTGTGAAGGCGTTCCACAGGTTTTCCGTGGGTCATAAATAGTGGCAAAGTATTGATTTGAATGGTATTTCCGATACCATCGACGGAAATCCACACGTCCACGGGTAAATTTGCCTGTGTCCCCCCGGAGATCGAAATGAACCGCTTGTTCGAAGAGTTCCTTCTCTTCAAAGCTGATAACGACGGGCTGGCCGATCGCAGCGTGCGGGCCTACCGCGACATCCTGGTGCGCTACGAGGCCTGGCTGGACGGCCGCGACCCCCTCGAGGTCAACGGCGACCAGCTGCTGGCCTTCTGCGGCCCCTACCTGCACAAGCAGCTGAAACTGGCGCCGGTGAGCCGCACCCCTTATGTGGCCTGCATCCACGAGCTCTACCGCTATCTGTCGGCCGTGCGCGGGCTGACCGGCCGCGATCCCTCCCAGGCCGTGCCCTACCCACGCAAGCCGGGCAAATTACCGCGGGTGGCGACGCTGGACACCGCCGAGCGCCTGATGTGGGCGCCGGACTTCAACACCTTCGAGGGCGTGCGCGATGCGGCCATGCTGGCGCTGCTGCTGGGCTGCGGCCTGCGCGTGAGCGGCCTCGCGGCACTCAACGAGGGGAACCTGACTACCCAGGTTGTCGACGGCGAGCCGCGCCTGGCGCTCAAGCCGATCGAGAAAGGCGGCAAGGAACGCCTGATCCCGGTTCCCCGCGAAGCCGATCTGCTGCTGCGCGTGTACATGGAGCACCCGGATCTGGAGGGAATCGACCGATCGACCCCGAGCGGCGACCGCGTGCTGTTCATCACCACCCGCAACCGCCGCTGCCCCGCTCACGAGTATTACGGCGAGCGCCGCCGCTTCTCCACGCGCGGGGTGTTCGCCATGATCCAGCGCCACGGCAAGGCGGCCGGCATCCCCGAGGAGCAGCTGAACCCCCATGCCCTGCGCCACCTGTTTGGCACCGAGCTGGCCGAGGGCGATATCGATCTGCTCGAGCGCCAGAACCTGATGGGCCACAAGGACCCGAAGTCGACCGCCATCTACACCCACCTGGCGTTCCGCAAGCTGACCAAGAGCGTTGACCAGGCCAACCCGCTGGCCAAGGTCACCACGCCAGTCAGCCAGCTGCTGGGGGAGATGAGCAGACAACCATCAGGACACGTCCGTGGTCGTCGTTGATTCTTACAAGCCATAGTGCAGGAATTAACTTGCAGGGTAGACACGCCGTCGAGAGGGACGTGCAGCGGTTTCGCAAAGTCACCTTCAGAACGGGCTAAATCAGAAATCAGACTGCACCTGTCTCCACTTCGCCTTCTGTCAAAAAGCGAAGTCACCCAACGACGGGACGGGCATCACAAGGGGGTAAACGGTATGGAAAAGCGAAGTGGTGTGATGGGAATTGCAAGGAGTGTCCCTGTCGGCCTCTCCGCCCCGCTAGGGGTGGGGGGTCGGCAAGGCCATCCGACCACCACCCGGCAGGGGGGTGGGTACCTGGATGTCTGCACCTCTTCTCAACTTCAGGTAGGGGCTTCCCAAAAAAATTTCGCGCGCGATCCGCGCTTGGATCATTTGCGCCTGATGGGCATGAACGCCACCTGGCAGCGCGTCGCCGCCGAGATAGGCATGGACGCCTTCCTGGCCATGTGGCGCATCCTGGACGCCGAGGAACAGTTTCAGCACCCGAAGGGGAACCTCGAGATCAACCTGCGCCGGTACAAGTCTTACCAGATGTTCCAGCGCAACCTATACATCAAACAACTGGCCAAGGCCGGGCTCAGCCCGAAGGAGATTCATTACCGCCTGGTCGAAGGACTATGTGAAAAACTCGAACCAAGTCGCATAAGCCACATCATCAATAACAAATAAAATCAGAACATGAATAAGAAAAAGACCGCGATCATCTACGCCCGGGTCAGTACCAGTCGCCAGGCCGATGAGGGCATTTCGATCGACAGCCAGATCGAGCAGGCCGAGAAGAAAGCCGCCGAGCTGGGCGCCACTGTTTTGCGAGTATTCCGCGACGATGGTATCTCCGGTCGAACAGCAAACCGGCCCGCCTTCCAGAACGCCATCCAGTTCTGCGAGGGATACGACATCGACTATTTCATCGTCTGGAATACCAGCCGCTTTGCCAGGAATAAACTCGACGCCGCCAGTCATAAAAAGCTGCTCGAGGGTGGCGGCACCAAGGTGGTTTATGTCGCGGTCAACATTGACAATGAAACCGACGAGGGTTGGTTCTCGGAATCGATCTTCGAGATCATGGACGAGCACTACAGCCGGCAAGTGTCCCGCGACACTCGACGCTCCATGCTCAAGAATGCCCGGGACGGTTTCTGGAACGGCGGCACGGTCCCATTCGGATACCAGGTGGTATCCGATGGCCAGCGGAGGCGCCTGCAGGTCCTTGAGCACGAGGCCATCCTGGTGCGGGAAATGTTCGACATGTTCTTTGCCGGATCTGGCTGCAAGCTGATCGCCATGAGCATGAACGAGCGAGGCCTGCTCTACCGTGGCCGAACCTGGACGAAAGGCCACATCACCAACCTGCTGAAAAACCCGGCGTATGCGGGCTATGTGGCATTCAACCGTCGGGACAAAAAAACCGGACGGGATAAACCGGAAAGCGAGTGGATCATGACCAAGTCACATGAGCCGATCGTGAGCGAAGCGGAATCGGAGCGGGTCCGGCACGAACTCAAGATGCGATCGCCTTCTGGCGAAGGTGGCAGCCCGCACAGCACCTTTGTGTTTACCGGCATTCTCCGGTGTGGTGAGTGTGGCGCCGCCATGCAGACTGAAAGCGCCAACGGCCGCAACAAGATCTATCACTACTACAACTGCAGCCGGTCGCAGAAAGGTGGTGGCTGTCGTCCCCGGCGAATCTCGGCTGGACAATTCGACTCCTGGATGATGGACACCATCATTCAACGCATCCTCTCCCCTGAGCGCATGCGTGAGGTCATTGCCGAAGTGCGCGAGCTCACCAACAACTGGCAGGAAGATCGTGATCGGCGGATCGCCGGCGTGATGCGACACATCAAGGAAGCCAACAAGCGCCGTCAGAATCTCTTCGACATCCTCGAGCTGCACGGTAAAGACGCACCCAACCTGGGCGATCTGACCGTGCGGCTGCGTGAGATCAACGCCAACATCAAGGCCCTGCAGGATGAGCTGGCCGTGATCGAGTCCGAGGAAATGCCCGAGGTCGACATATCGGAGAACCAGGTTCGGATCGCTACCGAAACGATGGTCAACATCTTGAGAGGCACTACGGACAACAAAAAGCTGAGATTGCTGATGGGCCAGTTTATTGACCGCATCGTGCTGAACAGCGCTGACGTTGAGATGGAATACCGACCCGAACGGATCGTTGGCACAAATGAAAAGTGCCGTGAACCTGTGGTTCACAGCACTGAATTCTGGCTCCCCGAGCAGGGCTCGAACCTGCGACCTGCGGATTAACAGTCCGTCGCTCTACCAACTGAGCTATCAGGGAACATCTAAAGAGAAAGCAATTGTATTGAACGAAAATCCACCCGTCAAGCGATCTCGCATTATTTTTATCTCAAACCACCCGGGCGGCAGCGACAGGAGCAGTCTGGCTTCTTCCGAACGGCCCCGGGTTGGGGAGCGGATCATCCCGGTACGCACCGCGCCACCCTGCAAGCCTTGCCGGCGGCGGCGCTCCGCGTAGAGCCTGCTCACGATCTTTTTATGAGCGGCGCGGCCCCGGCAAACAGCCCTAATAGGAGGCGGACGACGCCGGCCTTGGCATTGCAAGGCCAAGCCTGCCAACGACGTCGTTGGCCGTTTGCCGGCCCCGCCGGTGTGATCGGGTGCGGCCGCCGCTACAAAAAGATCGTGAACGGGTTGTTACAGCGCCAGCAGCGAGACGACGCGATAGCGGCTCACGCCCAGCAGGGCCGGGATGACGCCGAGGAAGGAGCGGTAGTCGCCGGCCTGGTTCAGGCGCGCGTTGAAATCGGCCACGAACTCCTGCGCCCAGCTCTGCTCGCCCATGCGCGACAGCTGGTCGATGGCGTCACGCGCCTGGTCGATGGCGCTGGCGATGGCACTGTGTGCCTGGCGCAGCTGCGACAGGGCGCTTACCACACGCTGCAGGGTCTGGCGCACGTGGGCATGGTCGTTCACCTGCCACTCGCCGGTTGCCAGCCGCTCCGGTTCGGCCTCGGTCTTGACGCGCTGCGGCTGGCCGGAGGGGAAGCGGACGCCGCCGCCGCGTACCGCGAGGCGGTCGCGGATGGCCGGCCAGGCCGCCTCGTCCACCGAGAAGCCGAGCTGGCCGTCGTCGTTGATGGCCGCGCGGATGCCTGACGGTGCCAGGGCGCGGTTGAGGCGGCGCATGATCTCGTCTTCGCTGACGTCGCCGCCGACGTTGAACGACATCGCGGCGGTGCCGCGCTCGCCGCTGAACAGCGCCAGCGTTTCCGCGGGCCCGCGGCGCAGGCTGTCGAGGTCCATGCCGCGTACGGTGAAGTCTTGCCGGGCGTCGGCCGCCAGATGGAAACGCAGCTTGCCGTCGACGCTGCCGCCGCTTTGGGCATGGCGCTGCGCCAGGGTGGTGGCGAAGCGGCCGATGCGGGCCTCCAGCCCTTCCCGGTCGATGCGGCGCTGGGCGAGCTGCTGGCTGAGGTCGGTCTTGAGCTGCTCCAGCTGGCCCGCCAGGCCGTCGACGAAGCCCAGGGCGCGCTGGGCGGCGGTGAGCTGCTCGTTGAGCTGGCTGCTGTAGCGCCAGCCGCTGGCAGCCGTGGTGCCGGCCACGGCCGATTCGGCCGGGGCTTGCGGCGTGCTGCGCAGATCGGTGGCCGCCGGCGCCGGCTGCACGCCGCCGGGGCTGTTGCGACGCGTGCGGCTGCTGGTGGAGTCCAGCGAGGAAATCAGGGAATTCATGGTGAAAGCGGCCTCAGATCACGTCGAACAGGCTGAGCGCGCTGATCTTGCCGTAGGCTTTCTGGCTGGCCTGCACCGCCAGCAGGTAGCTGTTCATGTTGATCGACGCCTCGGCGTAGTCGAGGTTGCCGAGGTTGGCGATGCTCTGCTGGTTGGCCAGGCTGACGTTGCTGTGGTTGTCGTCCATCATCTGCAGGGTATTCTGCGCCCCGCCCAGCTGGGCGATCTTGACGCCGATGGCCTTGAGCGCGGTATCGGTGCCGTCGAGGGTCTGGCGCACGGTCTGGCCCACGCTCGGGTTGCCCGGGTCGAGCGTCGGGCTTTGCAGGGTGTCGATGGTCTGGTCGAGCTGGTTGAGGAAGGCGGCCATGTCTTCCAGCGTGACGTTGGCGGGCTGGGTGACGCCGTGCCCGATCACCACCTGCTGGCGGTCGGTGTTGCCGCTGAAGCTGTAGCGGCTGCCGGCGGGCTGCGTGTTGTCGACGGCGATGGTCTGGGTGGCGCTGGCGGTGCCGGAGAACAGGTAGCGGCCTTCCTGGTCCTTGGTGTTGGCGGCGTAGAACAGGCTGTCGCGCAGGTTGGCGAGCGAGCTCGACATGGCGCGCAGGTCGTCCGCGGTATTGCCGCCGTCGGCGGCCCACACCAGCAGGTCGCGCGCCTGCATCATGTCCTTGCTCATGCCGTCGAGGTAGGACTCGTTCATCGACAGCCGCGAGCGCAACGCGGCGATGTTGTCGCGGTACTGGGTCAGCGCCGCCTCTTCGCGCTGCAGGCGCAGCAGCCGCACGCTGGCGACCGGGTCGTCGGACGGCACCAGCAGGCGGTCGCCGGAGGACATCTGTTGCTGCAGGTCGGCGAGCCGGCTGTTGGCCGACTGCATGGCGGCGCTCATCGAGGCCTGGAACTGGTTACTGGCTACGCGCATGGTGGCTTCCTCAGAAAATCGCCAGGGTGCTGTCGAACAGCTGGTTGGCGACGGCGATGACTTTCATGTTGGCCTGGTACATCTTCTGGAACTCGACCAGGTTGATCGCTTCTTCATCGCTGTTGACGCCGCTGGTCGACTTCCAGTTCTTCTCGGCCTCGCCGCGCACTACCGAGGCGGTCTCCAGCCCGGCCTTGTTCTGCTGGCTGTCGATGGCGAGGTGGCCGGTGAGCTGGGCGTAGGCATCGCTGATGGTGACGTTGCCGAGCCCGGTCATGGCGATGCTCTGGTCCTTGATGGCGATCAGCGCCAGCAGGTTGTCGCTGTTGGCGGGCTTGGCGGGATCGCTGGAGAAGCCCAGCTGGTCGGCCTGGATGGCGCTGACCTGGAGCATGCCGCTGGTGCTGGCCGCATCGAAGACGAACAGCGCCGCGCCGGCTTGGCCGTTGAGGTCGAAACCGCTGGCAAGCTGGGCGTTGGTGCGCGTCGCCAGTTCGCCGGCCAGGGTGCGTACCGCGTCGGTCATCGGCTGCAGCACCGCGCTCTGGTACTGGTTGAGCCCGCCCAGCTGGCCGCCCAGGTTGTCGTTGGGCAGCGTGAAGCGCTCCTTGGCGAACTGCAGCGTCATGGTCTGCGTGCCGTTGACGTTGCCCTGCGCGGCGAGCGTGGCGGCGGTATTGCCGATCACCAGCGGCTGCCCGCCGCGCAGCGTGACGCTGAGGCTGCCGTCCGGCTGCTGGCTGACGCGCACGTCGACCAGCGCGGCCAGCGCGTCGATCTGGCGGTCGCGCTCGTCGAGCAGCCCGGAGGCGTTGGTGCCGACCGCGTCGGCCTCCGCCACCTTGCCGTTGAGTGCGGCGATGGACTGGGTGATGGTATTGATCTGCGCCAGCGTGGCGCTGCGCTGCTCGTTGAGCGAGGCCTGCTGCGTGGCGAACACACCGTTGAGATTGTTGAAGCGACGCGCCAGCGCGTCGGCCTCGCTGATCACCTGCTGGCGCAAGGGCACCGAACTGGGCTCGACGCTGGCGGCGTTGAGCGCGCTGTAGAACTTGTCGAGGCCGCCCGACAGGCTGGTGCCATCGCTGCCCATGACCTGCTCCAGCTGGGCGAAGTACGGCTGCGCCGCCGCCAGCTCGCCCTGCCCCGCCGCCGCCTGCCACATCTGCAGGTTCTTGTAGCTGTCGCTGAAGCGGCGGATGGCGGTGACGTCGACGCCCATGCCGGCACCGAGGCGGTCGCCCGCGCCCGGCACCAGGGTCGACAGCAGCACGCCCTGGCGCGAATAGCCGGGGGTCATTTCGTTGGAAAGGTTCTGGCTGACCGTGTTGAGCGCGGCCTGGGCGGCGATCGCGCCGGACAGCGCGTTCTGGATCATGCGCATGGCGGGCTGGCTATCTGTGGTTCAGTGGAAAAAACGGCGTGGCGAAGGCGGCCAGGCCGGCGCCCGTCTCGAGCGCCTTCTGGGAAACAGAGGCGACCCCGCCGGCGTTTTCCTTAAGCGCATTATTGCCATTGACCGTTGCGCCGGGCAGCAGCTGCGCCAGGATGACGTTGGCGATGCCGAACACGCGTTGCCGGGCGATCTGGCCGGCCACCGCGGTGTCGGCGAAGTCGAGCAGGTCGCTGTTGATGGACTGGGCGAAGATGCTGTCCTCGCCGGCCATGGAGCGCGTGGTCTTGCGCATCTGCCCCAGCATTTCGCGGACGAACAGCGCCTCGAATTCTTCGGCGGCCTTGCCTGCCTTCTTGCGGTACTCGGCCGAGGGCGGCTGCACCGAGGTCTCGAGGTTGGCCGAAGAACCCTCGGCGCCGCTGCCGGCCTGCTTCACGTCGGTGTTCAGCATGCTCGCACCTCCTCAGATCACCACCAGCTCGCCATCCAGCGCACCGGCCTGATCCAGCGCCTGCAGGATGGCCATGATGTCGTCCGGCGTGGCGCCGGTGCTGTTGATGGTGTCGATGATGGTTTGCAGCTTGGCGCCCGCCGGCCACTTGAACATGCGGCCCTGGTCCTGCTGCACGCTGACGTCCGATTGCGGCGTGACCACGGTGTTGCCCTTGCCGAACGGGTTGGGCTGGCTCACCTGCGAGCTCTCGGCGATCACCACGCGCAGGTTGCCGTGCGACACCGCGGCGGGGCGTACCGTCACCCCCTGGCTGATCACCACGGTGCCGGTGCGCGAATTGAATATCACGCGCGGCGTCTCCTCGCCCACCCCGATGTTGAGCTTCTCCAGCCGGGCGACGAAGGCCACGCGCGCGGTCGGGTCCGGCGGCGCCAGCACCTCGACCGAGGTGGCGTCGCGCGTGCTGGCGATGCGACCGTAGTGCTGGTTGATGGTGTTGACGATGTTGGTGGCGGTCTCGAAATTGGGGCGCTTGAGGCTCAGGCGCACCGACGGCCCGCTCTCGAAGTCGGACGGGATTTCGCGCTCGATCGAGGCGCCGTTGGGGATGCGCCCCGAGGTCGGGGTGTTCACCGTGACGCTGGAGCCGCTCTTGCCCTGCGCCGACAGGCCGCCGATCACCAGGTTGCCCTGCGCCAGCGCGTACACCTCGCCGTCGGCGGCGCGCAACGGCGTCAGCAGCAGCGTGCCGCCGCGCAGGCTCTTGGCGTCGCCCAGCGACGACACCGTGACGTCGATGGTCTGGCCGTGCCGGTAACCGGGCGGCAGGCTGGCGCTGACCATCACCGCCGCCACGTTCTTGACCTTGGTGCTGCTGCCCTCGGGCTGCTTGATGCCGAACTGCTTGAGCAGGTTACTCACCGACTGGCCGGAGAATTTCACCTGCGAGTTGTCGCCGGTGCCGTCCAGGCCGACCACGATGCCGTAGCCGATCAGCTGGTTTTCGCGGATGCCTTCGACGCTGACCAGGTTGCGCAGCAGCTGGGCGCCGGCGTTGAGCGGCAACAGGCCGGCCACCAGCACCAGCATCAGGCGGGAAAGGTAACGGTAGGGCATGAGGTCTCTCAGAACGGCATCCATGGGCTGGTGAAGAAGCGCGTCAGCCAGCCCGGGGCGTTGGCGTCGCTCAGGACGCCCCGGCCGGAGTAGGCGATGCGGGCGTTGGCGATGCGCTGCGACGACACGCGGTTGTCGGTATCGATGTCGTCGACGCGGACGTAGCCCGCCAGCTGCAGGTACTCCTCGCCCTGGTTCAGGGTGAGCTGCTTCTCGCCCTTCACCAGCAGCAGGCCGTTGGGCAGCACCTGGTGCACGATCACGCTGAGCGCGCCGGACAAGGCATTCTGCTGGGTGGACGATGACGAGCCGTCGAAGGTGCGGTCGGCGTCGATGCCAACCTTGGTGTTGATGGTCTTGCTGCCGAGGATGGTGGGCTGGATGCTGGCGCCCGACTTCTTGTCGAGCAGGGCGCCGGCCTTCTTGCTGGCCTGGGTGGTTTCTTCCAGCACCACGGTCAGGGCGTCGCCAACGCGGTAGGCGCGGCTGTCGGTGACCAGCGACCAGGCGCCGCCGGCGGTGTACACGCCGCCGCCCACGCCGCGCGCCGCCGACTTCGGCGGCAGCGGCGGCTCGAACTCGGCGCGCGGCGGCGGCAGGGTCTGGGTGCAGCCGGCCAGCAGCAGCGTGGCCAGTACGAGCGCCGTCCGCTTCATCGCACCGACTGCGCCAGGTACTGCATCATGTTGTCGGCGGCGGACAGCACCTTGGTGTTCATCTCGTAGGTGCGCTGCGCCGCGATCATGTCCACCATCTCTTCCACCACCTGCACGTTGGAGCCCTCCAGCGCGCCCTGCTTGAGCTTGCCCAGCGCGTCGCTGCCGGGATTGCCGACGGTGGGCGTGCCGCTGGCGGTGGTTTCCTGGAACAGGTTGTCGCCCAGCGCCAGCAAGCCGGTGGGGTTGACGAAGTTGGCCAGCGTCAGCTGGCCGATCTCGGTCTGCGCGGTGGAGCCGGACTGGGTGATCGACACCGTGCCGGTTTCGCCGATGCTGACCGAGGTCGCCGTGGCCGGCACGGTGATGGCGGGCACGATGGGCAGGCCCTGCGCGTTCACCAGCTGGCCGTCGGAGTTGACCTGCAGCTGGCCGGCGCGGGTATAGCCGGTTTCGCCGTTGGACATCTGCACCTGCAGGAAACCCTGGCCGACGATGGCCACGTCCAGCGCCTGGCCGGTGGTGGTGATGCTGCCGCTGGTGAACACCTTCTGCGTGCCCAGGAGGCGCGTGCCGTTGCCCAGCTGCACCCCGGACGGCGAGGCGTTGTTGGCGTCGACGCGGGCGCCGGGCTGGCGTTCGACCTGGTAGAACAGGTCCTCGAACACCATGCGGTCGCGCTTGAAGCCGACCGTGTTGACGTTGGCCAGGTTGTTGGCGATGGCGCCCAGGCGCGCGTCTTGCGCCTGGATGCCGGTTTTACTGATCCACAATGCCGGATTCATGCCCTACCCCTCGGTTGCCTAACCGCGCACCAGGCGGTTACCGGCCTCGACCATGTCGTTGGCCGCGTTGAACATCTTCATCTGCATCTCGAAACCGCGATTGAGCGACATGGTGGCGATCATCTCCTCCACCGCCGACACGTTGCTCTGCTCCAGGTGCTCGCCCTGCACCCGCACCGTCTCGTCCGCCGGCAGCGTGTTGCCGAGGCGGCTGACGATCAGGCCGTTCTCGTCCTTGGAAAGCTCTTCCGGCGCCGGCTTGACCAGCTTCAGCCGATCGACAACCTGCATTGCCGTCTCTCCCGGCGGCTGGATCGAAATCGTGCCGTCACCGGCCACCGCGACGCGCACGTAGGGCGGCAGCACGATCGGGCCGCCGTCGCCCAGCACCGGCCGGCCGTTGACGGTGAGCGCGCCGTTGGCGTCGACACTGAAGTTGCCGGCGCGGGTGTAGGCTTCGCCGCTGCCGACGGCGACGGCGAGAAAGCCATCGCCCTGCAGCGCCACGTCGAGGTCGCGCCCGGTCTCCACCACGGTGCCGGCGCGATGGTCAACGGCGTTCGGTTCGGCGCGCGTCATGTGGCGGGCGTCGTAACCGTAGCCGCGTACCGCCTGGCTGCTGGCCACCTCGATATCGGCGCGGAAACCGTTGGTCTGGGCGTTGGCCAGGTTGTTGGCGTGCACCTGCTGCGCCTTGAGGGTGCGGTCGGCCCCGCTCATGATGGTGTAGATCAGCGCGTCCATGTCTTACACCGCCTGCATCAGCGCCTGGATCACCTGGCCCTCGGTCGAGATCACCTTGGTGTTGGCTTGGTAGTTGCGCTGCGCGCTCATCAGGTTGACCAGCTCGGCGGTCATGTCGACGTTGGATTGCTCCAGCGAGCCGGCGCTGAGGGTGCCGGCGAGACCGCTGCCGGGCGCCGAGAGCAGCGCGGTGCCGGAGGCCGGCGAGTCCACCCAGCTGGTGGCGGACACCGGGACCAGGCCGTCCTCGTTGGGGAAGTTGGCCAGCGCGATGGTGCCGACCGCCTGCTTCTGGCCGTTGCTGTAGGTGGCGAGGATGTCGCCGTTGTCCTGCAGGCTGACCCCGGTGAGCGCGCCGGAGGCGTAGCCGTTGCCGCTGTTGACGGTGGTGGTGGTATCGCCGGCGAACTGGGTGGTGCCGGTGTAGTCGAGCTTGACGGCCAAGGCCGCGGCGCCCGTCGGGGTGCCCAGCGCGAGCGCGGCGGCGCCGCTGGCCAGCGCCGACGAGGTCAGCGCGCCGTTGCTGTCGAAGGCCAGGTCGGCGGTGTCGGCGAGCAGGCTGCCGTCGAGGCCGAAATGCACCGTCACGTCGTTGGTGCCGTTCTTGACGAAGTACTGGGTCAGGGTGTGCTTCTCGCCCAGCGAGTCGTACACGGTGGAAACGCTGGAGCCGTTGAAGGTGGTCGGGTCGGCCGGGTCGAAGGCCGTCGCCGGCGTGGTCCAGCCGGACGACAGGTTGCCGACGTATTGCAGGGTGTCGCTGGCCTTGGCCGCGATCTGCCCGGTGGGCACCGTGATGTCGCCCAGCGCGCCGCGGGCGCCGCCGCTGGCGGCGCTGACGGCGGCGTAGCCCTGGACATGGCGGCCGAAGCTGTCGACCAGCACGCCATCCTTGTCGGTGTTGAAGATGCCGACGCGGGTGTAGGCGACGCTGCCGGCGTTGTCACGGGTGACGAAGAAGCCGCGGCCCTGGATCGCGGCGTCCAGCGCGCGCCCGGTGGTGACGGTGCCGCCGCTGCGACCGATGCTCTGCGTGTTGGAGGCGACCTCGACCCCGGTGGCCTGGGTGCCGGCGTAGGTGGCAGAGAAGTTGGCACGGCTCGACTTGAAGCCGTAGGTGCCGGAGTTGGCGATGTTGTTGCTGATGCTGCCGAGCTGGGAGTTGACCGCGTTGATGCCGGACAGGGCGATTTCAAGACTCATGGAAGACTCCGCTTACGAGACGCTGGACGAGGTGTTCCCCAGCAGGCGGGAAACCGAAGAGGCCGGGACATCCCCCAGCCCGGAAAGGGTGAGCATGGGCTCGCCGCCCTGCACCGGCAGGCGCACGCCCTGGACCACGGCGGCCAGCTCCAGCATCGGCGTGGCGCGCGAGGCGGTGGTCACCGACAGTGCATAGCTGCCGGCGGCAAGACCGTAGTCGGCCGGGTTGACGCTGAACGCGACCTCGCCCGCCGGCTGGGCGCCCAGGTCGATCGGGTGCTGCTTGCCATCGGCGCCGGTGAGCTGCAGCGTGACCTGGTTTTCCGCGCCGGACAGGGTGAGGCGGCCGGAGAGTGGCGTGCCGTCGAGCTGCACGGTATTGCTCTGCACCAGCACGCTGTTGCCGACCTGGTTGCCCAAGCCCAGCCCCTGCAGCTCGCGCAGCAGTACGGCGTTGTCTTTCAGTTGCGACAGCATGCCGAGCGAGGTCTGCATCTGGTTCATCTGCACCAGCTGGTTGACGAACTGCGACGGGTCGGCCGGGTCGAGCGGGTTCTGGTTCTTGATCTGCGCCATCAGCAGCGTCATGAACATGTCCGAGCCACTGCTCTGCGACTGGCCGTTGCTGGCGACCGGGGTCGCGCCCTGGCTCGATGCGGTGCTGTCGTTCAACAGCGAATTGCTGACGGTCATCAGCCTTCTCCCAGTTTGAGCAGGTCCTGCTGCATGGTTTTCACCCGCGCCAGCACTTCCACGTTGGTCTGGAAAGCGCGCGAGGCGGACATCATGTCGGTCATCTCCTCGACCGGATTGACGTTGGGGTAGAACACGTTGCCGTCGGCGTCGGCGAGCGGGTTGGACGGCTCGTGCACCTTGCGCAGCGGGCTGTCGCTCTTCACCACGTCGAGTACCTGCACGCTGGCGCCCTGCCAGGCGCCGTCGCTGTCGGCGCCCCGGTACACGGTGGCGAACACCGGCTTGCGCGCGCGAAACGCCGCGCCCTCCGAGCCGGAGGCCGATTCGGCGTTGGCGAGGTTGCTGGCGACGGTGTTGAGACGCACGGTCTGGGCCGTCATGGCCGAACCGGCGATGCGGGAAATATCCCTGAATGCCATGGTGGATTACCCTGCGATGACTTTGGCCAGGCCCTTGTACTGCATGTTGAGGAAGGTCAGGCTGGTCTGAAATTCGGAGACGTTCTGCGAGAACTCGGCTTGCTCGACGCCGAGCTCGACGGTATTGCCGTCGCGCGACGGGTGGTTGGGGACGCGGTAGAGCAGACCACCGGACGAATCGTCGAGCGGAAAATCGGCTTCATCGGCAGCGGCGGCCAGCGCCGAACGGAAATCGACGTCGCGCGCCTGGTAGCCCGGCGTGGTTTCGTTGGCGATGTTGGATGCCAGGACCTTGGTGCGTTCCGCCCGCAGCTTGAGCGCCTCCGGGTGGATATCCAGCGCCTTGTCGAAATGTATGCCCATTGCCACGCCCGATTCCGTTCAATACCATTGAAAAACAGAGCTATGCTAATAGCCGCCTTACTTGAAAGGCGATACTAATAACTGGCCCTCCCGACGTACATGTAATAATTACCAAGCCCGAGCAAATGGCAATATTCACAACCCTCCGCCCTACCCCCCTGTTGCTGACCCTGCTGACCCTGTCGCTGCCGGCCGCTGCGGACCCCAGCCCGGCCGCGCGCGAACTCGACCGCGCGGTGCTGACCCACGCCCGGCGCTGGCTCGACGACGCCGCGGCCCGGGTCGGGCTGGAGCAGGCACGGCCGCGCCTGACGCCGATCCCGCCGCGCGAGGCGGCGGCGCTGCCGGCCTGCCGCCAGCCGCTGGAGGTCGAGGCGTTCGACACCGCCTCGCTGTCGCGCCTGCGTTTTACCGTGCGCTGCCCGGAGCCGCAGGGCTGGAGCACCGTCTACACCGTGCGTGCCGAACTCGATGCGCGTCAACTGGTGGCGACACGCGACCTCGACGCCGGCAAGGTGCTCGGCGCCGACGACGTGGAATGGGCGCAGCGCCCGGTGTACGAGCTGGAAGAGGGTTTGCACAGCCCGGCCGAGGCGGTCGGCTTGAGCAGCCGCAGCGCGCTGCGACGCGGCCAGCCGCTGCGCAGGAAGCTGCTGGAGGCCGTCGTGCTGGTGCGGCGTGGTGACGCGGTGGAGATCGTGGCGAGCAAGGAGGCGATCGTGGTGACGGCGCCGGGCGAATCACTGGAAAGCGGACGCCGCAACGACGTCATCCGCGTGCGCAACGTCGGCAGCGGCAAGATCCTGCGCGCCCGCGTCACCGAGGCCGGGCGGGTGGTGCCGGAGTGAGGGCCCTGCCTCAGACGCACACAAGCCCCGTCCCGGACGGGGCTTTTGCATGGCGCCCCGGCTCAGAACCCGCTTACGATCTGTCGCGAGCACCCCTCAGCGGGGTGAAGAGCAGCGCAGAAACCGGAATGTACTGCAGTACATGAGGATTTCGAGCAGCACATGAGCCCCGATCAGGGGTGCACAGCAAGATCGTAAATGGGTTCTCAGCTGCCCGCCCGGATCGACGCTACCACCCGCGCCAGCTTGCCGGCGTAGTCCGGGTCGGTGGCGTAGCCGCCCTTGGCCAAGGCCTGGGCGAATGCCGCGGCGTCGTTGCCCGCGCCGAGCACGCCGCGGAAGCGCGGGTTGCCGGCCAAAAGCTGGGTGTAGTCGGCGAAGGCGCCGCGCCAATCCGGATAGGCGCGGAAGCGCTCGCTGCGCTTCACGTCGGCGCCCGCCTCGTGCTCGGTGGTGAGCGCCGTCACCACCTCGCCCTGCCAGCCCGCGCCGGCCTTGATACCGAACAGGTTGTGGCTGTTGGTGCCGTCGGCCTGTGTCAGCGGGCGCTTGCCCCAGCCGGACTCCAGCGCGGCGTGCGCGGCGATCAGATCCGGCGCCACCCCCAACCGCGCCGCGGCCTCGCGCGCGTACGGCTCGACCTGGCTCAGGAACGCCTGCTGTGCCGTGCCCGGCGTGCTGGCGTCGTCGCCACCCACCGTGGCCGCCACCGCCTCGGCACCGCGCTGGCGCGCCCAGGCGCCTTCCGGCGACAGCGTCATCTCGCTCGCGCCGAACCCCTTCTCGATCGAATCGACCACCTCCTGCCGGGTCTGGCGATAAAGCGCGGAGAAGCCGCCGCCCTCGCCCGCCGCCGGCAACGGCAGCGCCACGGCGCGCCAGGCGGCGTCGAAAGGGAGTGAACCGAGGGTTGGATCAGAGCGGAACATAGATATCCTTCTCGCCGAACAGCACACGCTCCAGGTTGTCGTGCTGCGCCATCAGCAGCCGGCCGTTGCGCTCGTTCAGCGTCTTGCACTGCGCCACCCGCCCGCGCAGCGTCGCCCACAGCGCTTCGCAGGCCTGACGCGGGGCGGCGGGCAGCTGTGCCAGCACCTCCTCGACCGACAGCCGCCGCGGCCGCCCCAGCAGCTCGGCCGCCAGTTCGCGCCGGGCGCGACGGCGAACGTCGAGCCGGTCGACCAGCGTCACGATCCGCTCGCCGGTCTCGGCCAGCGTCGCCGCGTCATGGCCCATCACGCCCTTGAACTGCCGCTCCAGCAGCTGTTCCAGTTGCTGGTAATCGGCCAGGTCGAGGCGCATGTCGCCCAGCAGCTGGCGGAAACGGGCCTCGCGGCTCATCCGCGCCCGCCGTGATAACGGTCGATCAGCGCCGCCAGCCGTTCCGGGTCGAACGGGGCCTCGCCACGCGCCAGCGCCGCCTTGACCGCGGCGACGCGCTCGAGATCGATCTCGGGCGCGGCGCGCAAGGCGGCCTGCGCCGGCTCCAGCAACGCCGCCCCACTGGCCTCGGCGGCCGCCGCAGGGCGGACGGCAGGCGCGGTCGGGGAGGTGGCCGGGCGCTCGGCCGGGGCGACGTCGCGACGTTCAGGGCGTTGGGGAGTGATGCGCATGGTGAGCCTCGTCAATGCAATTCGTCTGTCTTATAGAGACAAGACGACCGCCTGCCAGAAAAACTTAAAAGTTCTCCGGCAGCATCTTGAGCAACACGATGCGGCGGTTTTCCATGCGGATGTAGTGGCCGTAGACCAGCTCCTTGAGGATGCGCGCCACCATCTCGCGCGAGGAGCCGATCTGGTCGGCGATTTCCTGCTGGGTCAGCGGCTTGTCGAGCTGCAGCACGCCGTCCTCCTCGACCATCAGCTCGTTGAACAGGATGCGGATGCGGCCGTAGACGTCGAGCAGCGCCAGGTTCTTGGCCGAGGTCGAAATGCGCCGCACCATGCCCGCCAGTCGCAGCAGGATCTTGCTGCGGATGGTCTCGCAGGGCAGACCGTCGGCCACGCCGAACACGCTGACCAGATCGGTGCGCCGGAACATCAAGAGCTGGCAGTCGCGCTCGGCCACGGCGCTCCAGGCGCACGGCCCGCCGTCCAGGTAGGAGACCTCGCCCATGAGTTCGCCCGGTTCGTTGAACATGAACACGAACTTCTTGCCCATTCCGTCCGAGACGAAGGACTCGATGCGTCCTTCGGTCAGCAGATAAATGGCGGCGCTGTTTCCCCCTTCCAGAAACAGCGGGTCGCCCTTGCGCAAGTTCAGAGGAACGGCGAGGTCGATCAATTCGTCGAGAGCGAAATCGTTGAGGCTACCGAAAAAATCGGTCGCGAGCAGGAGCTGTTTGATATCTTGCTTTGTCATTTTTTTATATGTGCACGAGCTATTTAAACAAACACCATCGCGTGGCGCGGCATGGAATGAACGTTGTGGAGCGAACGGTTATTGGCATTTTTTTGTTTGTCCGGCCATGCCAAATCGATTAACGGCGCCATTGTTATTAATAACTGCCTCATTGTAAAGTTTTGCAAAGCAATTAGTGAACTTTTCTTGATTCAGACGATCAAAAGCCCGGATTTTTGTCCGGGCTTTTGTTGAGGAAGAGGTAAGGCGGGGCTTAAGGACGCAGTTGCTGCTTAAGCGCGGCCAGTTCGGCCGCGGAGGGTTTCTCGGCGCCGGCGGCGGGCTGGCCGCCCTCCCCGGGCATGCCGAACATCGCCGCCACGGTCTGCGCCTGGCCGGTGGTCAGCACCAGGAGTTCGATGCGGCGGTTGAGCGCGGCGTCCGGATGGCGCGCATCGAGCGGGGCACGGTCGGCCATGCCGACCACTTGCAGGATGCCGTTGCTGGCCATTCCCCCCAGCAGCAGCTGCATGCGCGCCGCCATGGCACGGTTGCTGGACAGGCTCCAGTTGGAGAAGGCGGCGTAGTCCTGCCCCTTGTACTGCAGCGAGTCGGTATGGCCCACCAGCAGCAGCTGGTTGTCGATGTGGGCGAACATCTGCCCCATTTTCTGCAGCAGGTGCTTGAAACGCTCGTTGATCACCGCGCTGCCGCGCTCGAACATGCCCTGCTTGTCGGTATCGTGCAGCATCACACGCAGGCCGTAGGGGGTGATCACGGTCTGGATGTTGCCGGCGAGCCCGGCCTCGACCGACAGGTCCGACATCATCTTGGCCAGCTTCTGCAGGTCGGCGGCGCTGTCGTAGCGGCGGCGCAGCTTGGCGCCGTTGCCGTCGTCGAGCGCCGAGGGCTGGGCGCTGCTCTTGACCTGCGAATTGGGGCGCGACTCGGTGGCCTGCTGACCGGGCACCAGTTCGCGCGGGATCAGGCTGCCGTGCGGCGTACCCTGGTGCTCGATGCGCGACTGGGTGCCCTCCGCCAGCGGGCTGCCGCCGCCGTTGCGCAACAGCTGCGCCATGGTCTCCTGCTCGCGCGAGGCGAGCAGCCACATCACCAGGAACAGGCACATCAGCGCCAGCACGAAGTCGGCGAACGCCACCTTCCATGCCCCGCTGTGGCCGCCATCGTCCTGGCGCCGCGACACTTTCTTGATGACGGCGGCGGTGCCTTCCTTCTTCTTGTCCAGGCTCACGGTGCGCTACCTCACACGCCTTGCAGCGCGTTGATCCAGCTTTCCAGCTGCGAAAAGCTCGGCTTGGTGTTGAGCTGGACCAGGCGGCGCCCGGCGTCGATCGCCAGCAGCGGCGGCTTGCCGGAGGCATGCGTGGTGATCACCACCTTGACCGATTCGAAGTTGGAGAGCTCCTCCTTGACCTGCTGGTGCATCACGTTGCTGAGTGGGTCGAGCACGCCGTAGCAGAAGAAGATGCCGATGAAGGTGCCCACCATGGCGGCGCCGACCTTCTCGGCGATCTCGCCGGTGGTGGCGCCGTTGCCGACGCTGTTCATGGTCATCACGATGCCCAGCACCGCGGCCAGGATGCCGAAGCCCGGCATCGCCTCGCCGATCTTGTGCAGCGACTTGGAGGGCTGGTTGAGCTCCTCGTGGATGGCGTCGATTTCCTGGTCGAGCACGCCTTCCAGCTCGTGCGCGCTGATCTTGCCCATCGCCATCAGGCGGAAATTGTCGACGATGAAGGCCAGCAGCTTGGGCTGCTGCAGCACCAGCGGGTAGCGGTTGAACAGCGGGCTCTGGCGCGGCGCCTCGACGTGCTCGTCGAGCGCCTTCAGGCCCTGGCTGGCGGTGATCAGGAGTTCGTACATCAACAGCAAGAGTTGGCGCTGGAATTCGGCGCCGTGCTTCTTGCGCAGCACCACGCGCTTGATCTGGCCGCCCATTTCCAGCAGCACGTGCTTGGGGTTGCCCAGCACGATGGCGCCGATCGCGGCGCCACAGATGATGAGCAGTTCCACCGGTTGCCAGATGACGTGGAACGAGCCCCCGCCCAGCATGAAGCCGCCGAAGACGCATCCGAGAACGATGCCGATGCCGAGTAGTTGCTGCATAGTTGCCTTTCCAGGGAGTTCAGGCGGCGTCGAGCCGGACCTTCATTTTCTTGAGAGCGCTCTTGTTGATCTGGCACACCCGCGCTTCGGTCAGGTCGAGCACGGCGGCGATCTCCTTGAGGCTGAGTTCGAATTCGTAGTAGAGCTGGATCACGCGCTGTTCGCGCTCGTCCAGCGCGGAGAGCGCCGCCGCCAGGGTGCGCCGCTGCAGCACGCTGGCCTCGGGGGTGTTGTCGTCGATGGGCTCGATGCCGGCGGCGACCAGTTCGTCGAAGCTGGCCATGGCCTCGGCGTTTTCCGCCACCAGCAGCGCGCGGTAGTCCTCGGCGCTGAGCCCCAGTTGCGCCACCGCTTCCGCCTCGCTGGGCTCGCGCCCGAGGCGCCGCGTCAGTTCGCGCAAGCCATCGCGCAGGCGGTGCGCGTCCTGGCGCAGCGCGCGCGGCCGCCAGTCGAGGCGGCGCAGCTCGTCGAGGATGGCGCCGCGCACGCGCAGCACGGCGTAGCCGGCGAAGCGCGCATCCGGCTCGCCGTAGCGGCGCAGCGCCTCGAGCAGCGCCATCAGGCCGATCTGCTCCATGTCCTCGCGCTCGATCACGCCGTTGGCTTGCGAGTTGAGCTGGCGCGCCACGCGCTTCACCAGCGGGGCGAAATCACTCAGGCAGCGCGCCTCGAGTTCGGCCGGCGTGTCGGGAGTGGCGTAGTCGGCGTACATGGCGCGCTTACTCGATGATCAGCTTGCCGACCATGACGTCGGAGAACGGCTGGGCGCCGTGTTCGGCACCGTAGCTTGCGCGGTAGGCCTTGCCCAGCAGCTTCTGGTAGTCGTCGATGGTCATGCCGGAGGCGCGCGCCAGCGCGAGCGGCGACAGCGCGCGCACCGCCACGGTCTTGAGGAAGGGCAGTTGCTCCTTGAGCTCCTTTTCGTGCGTCTCGCCGGTGCGGAACACCAGGTCGAGCGCCATGTAGTGCAGCTCGGGGTCGCCCGCCTCGCTGCGCAGCATGACGATCACCTTGTCCAGGCTGACGTAGCGGCTCGGTTCGGCCTTCTCGGCGGAGGCCAGCGGAGCGGCCGCCTTGCCCTGCCCCAGCCACCAGTAGACGCCGCCGGCACCGAGCGCCACGGCCAGCACCATCCCCAGCGCCGCACCCATTATCGTATTCGTGTTCATCCGATCTGTCCTTTCTCTGCCTCAGCCCTGCGCCAGCGCGAACGGTGCAAAGCCATCGCCGCCCGCCTCGGCCAGCGCGCGTCCCGGGCTACGGCCGTCCGGCGCGCCGTCGCGCCCGGAACGGCCCTGCCCCTGTCCCTGGTGGCCGCCGGGAGCGCCTTCGCGCACCTCCACCGCCACCTGGGTGTACTGCCGTGCCGACAGGTCCTGGCGTAGCGCGTCGCCGATCGCCTGCAGCTGGCGCACCACCTCGCCGTGCGAGGCCACCAGCTGCACCGTCAGGGCGCCGGCCTCGTGGCGGATGGCGATTTCCAGCGAACCGAACGACGGCGGGTCGAGGCGGATCAGCGCACGGTCCATGCCGTGCGTGCTCTGCACCGCCAGGCGCTCGCCCAGCGCGGCGCGCAGCGACTCGCCCCAGCGCGCCGGCTGGCCGGCGGGCAGCGCCAGCGGCGCCCATTCCGGCAAGGCCGCGCGCGGCTCGGCGCCCTGGGCGTGGACGAACCAGCCTGGCAGCGGATTCGGCGCCGGGCTGCCGGCCAGCGGTGCGGCGCTGCCATCCTGCGTGGCCAGGCGCAGAGGGAGCCCGGCTGGGAGCGGGGATTGAGCGTCAGCCGGCAGCGCAGGAACGGTGCCAGCGGCGGAGGCCAGGTTGTCGCGCGCCGAGGCCGGCACGCTGCCCGCCGCCACGCCGGCCAGGCCCTGGAACGTGGAAAGGTTGGCCGAAGACAACGGCGGGGTAAGCGGGAGTGGCGGCAGCAGCAGCGACAAGGGCGTGACCGGCACGGCCGGCAACGCCGTGGCGCTCTGCTCCTGCTCGCTGTGATGGCGCTCGCCGTCCGGCCCGGCATCGGTGGTCGCCGGGGGGGGCGCGGTGCCCGGCGCCGGCGATACCGGGCCGGGCACCGGCAGTACCACCGCCAGCAGCGCCGCGGCAAAGTCGGCCGGCGCGGCGGAGTCGGGGGACGCGGCGGGGGTCGCGGCGGGCGCTACCGCCGCGACGGCGACGGGTTCGGCGGAACGGGTTTCCGCCAGCGGTACGGTGGACAGGGTGGGCAAGGTCGTCATGCGCCCTCCCATTGCCGGGCCTGGGCGTAGGCGAGCTGGCCTTCGCGTTCCCGGCTCAGCAGCGCGAGGCGCTGTTCCAGTTCGGCACCGGCCGTGCTGCCGGCCGCCAGGATTTCGCGGTAGAGCGTGCAGAGGCGCGCGAGGCGGGCGGGCTCGATGGCCGCCGGCGCGCCGGCCAGCCACGCCGACAGCCGTGCGTCCAGCGCCGTCAGCCGCTCCCAGTCCTGCGCGGCGGCGGCGGTGCGCAGGGCGCTTTCCAGGTGATCGAGTTCAGGCGGCTTCATGCTGATCGCGCACTCCCATCCAGCCGCCCTTGAGCGTGCCCAGCAGGCCGACAACCTCGTCCAGCGCCGCCACGTCGAGCTCCACGCTGGCGTGGTAGAGGCGGAAGGCGCAGTAGTCGTAGAGCCGCGCCAGGTCGGTCACCACCTCGCCGCCCGACTCGAAATCCAGCGCGCTGGAGAGGCCGTTGAGGATGTTGATGCACTTGGTGATGCTGTCGCCCTTCTGCTCGAAACGCTGGCCCTCCAGGTGGCCGCGGGCGCGCGCCAGCTCTTCCAGCAGGCCGTCGAACAGCACCAGCACCAGCTGCACCGGCGAGGCGGTGGCGGTCTGCGCTTCCAGGTTGACCGAGTGGTAACTGCGGTAGGCTTCGTAATCCAAGGTGGCTTCCTGTCGTCGGTTACGGGTTACTGGCTGAAGTAGCTGTTGAGCGAATCCAGGGTCTGGCTCATCTGCGCCTGCATGGTCTGCAGCTGGGTGAACTGCGCCAGGTAGCGCTTGTAGGCCTGGTCGTACTGGTTATCGATGCGCGTCTGCTGCGCGTCGAGGTCGTTCTGCATGCGCTGCGCGCTGTCCTTGCGCTGCGTGATCAGGCCGCTGCTGGCGTTGAGCCACTTGTCGAGGTAGCTGCCGGCTTGGGCGAGCAGGCCGTCGGCGTTGCTGCCGTTGAAGAAGCCGTCGAGCGCGGTGGGCTGGTCGGCCAACAGCTTGTCGAGCTTGCTGCGGTCGAGCGACAGCGTGCCGTCGCGCGCGGCGGTGATGCCCATGTCGGCCAGGCGCACGCCGCCGAAGCTCTGGCGGATCAGGGTATTGAGATGGTCGCGCAAGGAGCGCACCCCGGCGTCAGTGGCGAACGGCCCGGCCTTCTGATCCTTGTCGGCGCCCCCGGATGCGGTCAGGCTGCCCAGCGACTTGAGCAGCGTATTGTAGGCGTCGACGAAGTTCTGCACGTTACCGCCGGTGTCGCTGTCGCTGCGTGCCACGTTCAGCGTCAGGCTCTGGCCGGCGCTCATGGCGCCGAAGGTCATGGTGACGCCGTCGATGGCGGTGAAGGTGTTGGAGGCCTGCTGCATCAGCACCCCGCTGCCCTGCCCGCCCAGCCAGACCTTGGCGTCCTGCGCGGGGCTCAGTTGCGACGAGGACGCGAACGCGGTCTGCAGGGCGGGATCGCTGGCCTGGCTGGCGTCGACGCCGATGGTGTTGGCGGCCCCGGTCTTGCCCGAGGTCAGCACCAGGCGCGAGATGCCGTTGGCGGTCAGCACCATGGCGTTGACCTTGCCGGCGTTGCCCGCAGCCTGGTTGATGGCCAGGGCGATTTCGCTGGTGGTGAGATTGTGGTCGCCGTCGCGGTCGGCGCTGGCGAGATCGACGCTGAAGGGGTTGCCGCCGAGGCTGACGGTGAGGGTGCCGCCGCTGGCGCCGGATACCCCGTCGTACGCCAGCTGCTGCGCGCTCGCCAGCTGCTCGACGAACAGCGAGTAGCTGCCGGCCTGGGCCGTGCCGCTGGCGCTGACGGTGCCGGCGTTGCTCTGGCTGAAGCTGGCGCTCATCGCCACCATGCTCTTTTTGGCCGACAGCGAGGTCAGCGCCGAGCGGAAGTCCTGCAGCGCGCTCTGCAGCTTGCTCAGGCCGTCGCTGCGCGCCTTGGCGCTGCTGTTCTGCATCGACAGGCGCTGCTGCGCCTGCTGCACGTACAGGTTGGCCAGCTGCGTGGCCATCTGCGTCGGGTTGATGTCGGCCATGGTGTGCTCCTTATCCGGTCTCAATAACTGTTCAAGGCGACCGGAACGGCGGTTTCCTTCAGGCGGCGTGAATAATCACACCGTGGTGCGGCCGCGCCACCACGCCTGGCCGGCGAAGTCGTCGCTGTACTTCTGCTCGCGCCGGGCACGCTCGCCGGCGATCTGCGCGGCGGCGTCGTCGCGTACCTGCACCAGCGCCTCGCGCCGCAGCGTGGCCACCGCCAGCGCGCGCTGGCTCACCGCGGCGTCGGCCTCGGCCAGGTTCAGATCCTGTTGCTGCGAGGCCATCAGCTGCAGCAGCGCCCCCTTGTAGCCGGCGCAGTTGAGCGCCAGCGCCGGCGAGGCGGTGGCCGCGCTGGCGCCGCTCTGGCCGCACAGCTCGCCCATGCGCTCGATGTTGCGGCGGTAGCGTTCCTGCAGGCGGCGCTTGGCGACAAGCTCGGACTCCAGGCGTTCCACGTCGTTATCACGCAGCCGCACCATCAGCTGCAGGCGGTGCAGGGCTTCTTGCTGTTTCATGATGCGGACAGTTCCTCGAGTTGCTGCAGGGTGGCGCCGTAGGGCGCCGCGACGGCGGCGTCCTGGCGCAGGAAACGTTCGATGAGCGGCATCCGCTGCACCGCGCGGTCGGTCTCGGCGTCGGCGCCGGGCACGTAGCCGCCCAGCGGGATCAGCGCGCGCACCTCCTGGTAGCGCGCCCACAGCCCGCGCAGGGTGCGCGCCGCCTCGCGCTGGCTCACCCCGGCCACCAGCCCCATGCAGCGGCTGACCGAGGCGGCAATGTCGATGGCGGGGTAGTGGCCGCGCTCGGCCAGCCCGCGCGACAGCACGATGTGGCCGTCGAGGATGGCGCGCGCGGTGTCGACCACCGGGTCCTGCTGGTCGTCGCCTTCGGCCAGCACGGTGTAGATCGCGCTCATGCTGCCCTCGCCCTCGCCGTTGCCGGCGCTTTCGGCCAACGTCGGCAACAGGCCGAACACCGACGGCGGGTAGCCGCGCGTGGCGGGCGGTTCGCCCAGCGCCAGCGCCACCTCGCGCTGCGCCATGGCGTAGCGCGTGAGCGAATCGACCAAGAGCAGCACGTGGCGCCCCTGGTCGCGGAAATGCGCGGCGATGGTGTGGGTGAGCTCGGTGGCCTTGAGCCGCATCAGCGGCGACTCGTCGGCAGGCGCCACCACCAGCACCGCCTTGGCCAGGCCCTCGGCGCCGAGCGCGTGCTCGACGAACTCGCGCACCTCGCGCCCGCGTTCGCCGATCAGCCCGACCACCACCACATCGGCCTCGGTGTGGCGGGTGATCATGCCGAGCAGCACGCTCTTGCCGACGCCGCTGCCGGCGAACAGGCCGACGCGCTGGCCGCGCCCGAGCGTCAAGAGGCCGTTGATGGCGCGCACGCCGACGTCGAGCGGGGTGTCGACCGGGCGCTTTCTCAGGGGATTGACGCGCGGCGGATGCGCCGCCAGCGGGTGCTCGCCGCCGAGGCGGCCCAGCCCGTCCAGCGGCTCGCCCAGGCCGTTGACGATGCGCCCCAGCCAGGACGGACCGATGAACAGCCCGGCGGCATCCGGCGCCGGCTGCACGCGCGCGCCGGTGGTCAGGCCGACCGGCTTCTTGAACGGCATCAGGTAGGACACCTCGCGCTTGAAGCCGACCACCTGCGCCTGCAGCCACTCGCCGGCGGCGGTTTCGATCAGACAGCGCTGGCCGGTCTCGAGCGGACAGCCGACGCTCTCCAAGAGCAGGCCGGAGGCGCCGACCAGGCGGCCGGTGACGGTCGCCACCGGCACGTCGTCGAGTTCCAGCTTTTCCAGCGCGGCACGCAGCATGCTCAGACCTCCGCCACGGCGCCGGTCGCGGCCGCGCCACTGGGCGCGGTCAGCGGCGCAGCCGCGCCCAGCTGCTCGCGCACCTTGTCGAGGCAGACCTCCAGGCGCTGCTGGCAGCCGGCGTCGGCCTCGCTCTCGGCGGTGCGCACGCGGCACTCGCCGGCGGCCAGCTTGGCGTCCGGCACCAGGCGCCAGCGCGCGGCACGCTCCGGCGCCAGTTCGCGGATGCGCGCGCATTCCTCGGCGTTGAGCAGCACCTCGACCTCGCCGCTCACCGGCGGCAGCGCGGCCAGCGTCTCCTCGACCAGGTCGAGGATCTGCGCCGGCTTCAGCGTCAGCTCGCAGCGGATCACCTGGCGCGCCACCTTGGCCACCAGCTCGACTACGTCCTCGCGCAGCGCGCCCTGGTAGTCCTCGCAGGTGCGGCGCATCGCCTCGGCCGCGGCGGCAAGCGGGGCGGCCAGGCCGTCCAGCTGCGCCAGCACCTCGCGCCGCGCCGCCTCGAAACCCTGCGCGCGGCCTTCGGCCAACCCTTGGGCCAGGCCGGCGTCGCGCCCGGCCTGCTCGCCGGCGGCGACGCCCTCGCGGTAGCCGGCGTCCATGCCCTGGCGGAAACCGTCGGCGACCGAGACCTGCAGCTGCGCGGCATCGTCACCGTGCGGGCCGGGCGCGGCGGACGGGGCCTGGAGCAACGGCGGGAAACGGAACGGGCGCCAGTGCTTCACTCGACCACTTCCTCGGGGAACAGCTGCAGGTCGATCTCGCCGGCGTCGGCTAGCGCCTTGACCTGCGCCATGATCTCGCGCCGCACCTCTTCGACGCGGCTTTTCGGCACCGGGCCGGAGCGGCGCATCATGTCCTCGAAGCTCTGCGCCTGGCGGCGCGGCATGGTCTGCACGATGGCCTCGCGCACCGCCGGCTCGGCACCCTTGAGCGCGATCGCCCACTGCTCCAGCGCCACCTCCTCGGCGATGCGCATCAGCACCGTCTCGGTCTGGCGCGACAGCACGAAGAAGTCGTACATGCGCGCCTCGATCTCGCCGACGATGTCCGGGTCGTGCGCGCGCAACAGCTCGATCATGCGCGAGCGGTCGCCCGGCAGGCGGTTGATGATGTCGGCGGTCTGCTGCATGCCCTCCACCGCGGTGCTCTGCGTGTGCAGGCTTTCCAGGCAGCGGTTGACCAGCTCTTCCAACTCGAGCAGGAGGTCGCGGTCGACGTCCTTGAGACGGGCGATGTTGACCAGCACGCGGTCGCGGTTTTCTTCCGGCAGCACCTCCACCACCTGGCCCGCCAGCGCCGGCGGCAGGAAGGCGAGGAACACCGCCTGCATGCGCACGTGCTCGCTGCCGATGCGATCGGCCAGCCACTGCGGCGAGACCCACTGCAGGCGCGCCATCTTGGGACGGATGGCGTCGCCGTAGATGTTGTCGAGCACGCTGTTGGCGATGTCGCTGCCCAGCGCCAGGTCGAGCGAGCGCTTGAGGAAGGAGCGGCTGGCACCGTGCACCCCGCTCTGCTCGCGGTATTCGTCGAAGAATTTCTGGATCGCGCCCTTGACCGAGTCCACCTTGATGCCGCTCAGGCCCGACATCTCCTGGGTGACCGCCAGCAGTTCCTCGCGCGACAGGCAGCGCAGCACGCCGGCGGCGGGCTCCTCGCCCATGCACAGCAGCAGGATGGCGGCCTGCTGCACCGGGGTCATCGCGGCGGGATCGGCCGGCAGGTTGGCCGAAGCGGCGCTCGCGCCGGGCTTACTGGTTTCTTCCATCTTTCTGCACCCACTGTTTCACCACCTCGGCCACACGCTCCGGTTCCTTGGCGGCCAGACCCTTGAGATGGTCGACCAGCACGTCCACCGACGAACCCGCCGGCGGCAAATCGTAGTTCTCCAAGAGCGGCATCACCGGGCTCGCGCCGGTGGGCGGCCCCTCCGGCAACGCCAGCGGACGGCCCTGCGGTGCCGTGCCGGCCGGCTGCTCGTCCGGCTCCAGCAGCAGCGGCTCCGGCTGCCCCTGGGCCGCCAGCGGCACCAGCGCTCCGGCGGTCTGCGGCCGGCTCGCCCACTGGCGCAGAATCTTCAACAGCGGGCGCGCGATCAGCAGGTAGCCCAGCAGCAGCGCCACGCCGTAGGCCAGCCAGCTGGCGCCGTCGAGCAGGGTGTCGCGCTGCTGCCACCACGGCTCCAGCGCCACCTGGCCGGGGAAGTTCATCGCCGTCACCGCCAGCGCGTCGCCGCGCTCGGCCTTGATGCCCAGGCCGTTGCGCAGCACCTTGTCGACGTTGGCGAGCTGCTCCGCCTGCCAGCCGCCCTTGGCCGGCGCGGCGGCCTGGTTCAGCACCACCGCCACCGACAGCCGAGAGAGCCGGCCGCGCGCATGCTTGATCTGCATGATGCTGCGGTCGTAGGCGTACTGGCGCGTCACGGCGTTCTTGCTGTTGCCGCCGACGCTCTCCTGCGCCGGCGCCGAGGAATCGGTATTGATCGGACGGTTGCTGAGCGAACCGGGAATGCCCAGCGCCAGCTTGTCGTTGGATTTTTCCTCGCGCGACGCCTCGTTGGTGATCTTGGGCGCCTCGCCGTACTTCTCGCGCGTCTCCTCGACGCGGTCGTTGTCCACCTCGGCGGTGATGCTGACCTTGAAGTTGTCGGCGCCGATCACCGGGGTCAGCAGCGCACGCACGTTCTCCAGCGCCTCCTCGCGGTAGCGCTTGGCGGCGTCGCTCTCGGCGGCGGGCTGGCCGCCTTCGGCCAACTCGATGCGCGACGACAGCAGGTTGCCGGCCTGGTCCACCAGCGTCACCTTGGCCGGGTTCAGGGTCGACACGCTGCCCGCCACCAGGTTGACCACGGCGGCGATCTGCTCGTTGGAGAGCTGCCGCCCCGGCTTCAGCGTCACCACCACCGAGGCCGAGCCCTTGTCCTCGCCGGCGGTGACGAAGGACGAGGAGCGCGGCAGCGACAGGTGCACGCGCGCCCCCTGCACCGGCTCCAGCGCCAGGATGCTCTGCGTCAGTTCGCCCTCCAGGCCGCGGCGGAAACGCACGTCCTGCACGAACTGGCTGACGCCGAGCGGGTCGTTCTTGTCCAACAGCTCCAGCCCGGCCGGCAGCTGCGCCACCACGCCCTTGGCGGCGAGCGCCATGCGCACGCGCCCCAGGTCGGCGTCCGGCACCAGCACCTGGCCGGTCTGCGGGTGAAGGCGGTAGGGAATCTTCTCGGCGTCGAGCACCGCCATCATGTCGGCGGCGACCACCTTTTCCTGGGCGCCGAACACCGGCTTGTAGCGGGCATCGTCGCGCCACAGCCAGAACGTCACCGCCAGCGTCAGGCCGATGGCCAGCACCAGCAGCGGCAACAGGGTGCGAACGGCGGCGGCGGGCATGGCCGGGCGGCGGGCGGCAAGACCGCGCCACGAGGCCAGGCCGGAACGGAGTTGAGCTATCACGTCGGACCTGCGCTTCAGATGGGCATCTTGATCAGGTCGTCGACGGCGCCGACCACCTTGTTACGGACCTGCATCAGCATCGAGAACGACAGGCTGGCCTCCTGGCTCAGCATCATCGCCCCGACCAGGTCGTCGCTCTTGCCGCTGTCCACCTCGGCCATCTTGTCGTTGGCGGCGCGGGTCTGGGCGTCGACCTCGCGCACCGCCCCCTGCATCGCCTGCGAAAAGCTCGACGCCGCCGGCGCGGCGTCCAGTCCGGCCGGCTCGGCGGCGGCCGCCACCTTGGTCAGCCCCGACATGTCACGGAGCAGTTGCGTCTGGTCGGCGTTGATCATCACGCCCAGGGATGGAGTCATGCGGAATTCCTTGCGGTACAGGGCCGTTGGCAGGGCCGGAACTGGCGGAGCCGAATCCGTATCTTCCCCAGCCTATCCTTGGCAAATTTCCGGGCAGTTTAAACTTTTGCTTACTGATAAGTGCCGTGAATTTTCACAACCGCTTATGTGAATTTTCACCTCCCAGTGCCACGGCCATTCAGTAAGATGCGCGATCATTTGTCCCGCCGTGGCGCGCCCGCCGCCGGCCGGCCCCGCAACCCGAACAGACCTGCCATGCCCAAGTCCAGAATCCTTCCTCCCGCCGACGGAGCCCGCTTAGCGGCGCTGGACCCGACCACGCTGGGACGCCCCTTCCATCTGCTGCCGGTGTTCCTGCGGCTGGTGGAACAGGAACTGGCCGACTTCGTCGCGCACGAGCTCAACGCCCGTTACCGCGCCCAGTTCCAGTTCAAGGGCGTGCAGGCCGGCCAGGCCGACCTCGACCCCGAGCGCCGCACCTGGCACCGCCTCGACGGTGCCGGCATCGGCGTCAACGTGGCGCGCCCGCTGCTGCTGCGCATCCTCGACTACCGCTACGGCGGACGCGCCAGCCCGGCGCTGCCCGCCGCCCAGCCGCCGCGCGAAACCGAAACCGAACGGCGCCTGGCGCGCATGCTGGGCGAGCGCCTCACCGCGCGCCTGGTGCAGGCGGTACGGCGCCTCTCACGCCGCCCGCTGCCCACGCTCAAGGCCCCCCCGGCGGTGGAGACCCTGCCCTTCCCCCCCGGCGACGCGCCGGCCTGGCACATGCAGCTGACGCTGGGCGAAGCCGGCAGCGGCGGCGCGAGCCAGATCGGCCTGGCGCTGGACGCGGCGGTGTTTGCCCAGGTGCTGCGCCAGCTGCCGCTGCAGGCGGCGCTGCCGGGCCCGGCAGCGGGCAAGACGCTGGCGCGGCCGTTTGCCGAACAACTGTCGATCCGGCTGTCGGCGCGCCTCATGGAAAAGCGCCTGACGCTGGGCGAAATCCTCGACCTCCGGGTCGGCTCGGTGCTGCCGGTCAGCCTGCAGCAGCAGGCCGACGTCTACATCGGCCGCACCCGGGTATTCACCGCCGCGGTGGCCGAAAGCCACGGCAAGCTGTGCCTGACCTCATTCGACGATGCGGAGTAAGCAATGGAACTGAACGACGATTTCGACCTGGACGGCATGCTGAAGGATATCGATGCCGCGCCAGCGGAGCACGCCCCCGCCAGCGCGGCGCCGGCCCGCCCGGCACGCGACATGAGCCACTTCCTGCGCAAGATCCCGGTCACGCTGACACTGGAAGTCGGCAGCGCCGACATCTCGCTCGCCGACCTGGTGAACATCGGCCAGGGCTCGGTGCTGGAACTCGACAAGCTGGCCGGCGAGCCGCTCGACATCAAGGTCAACGGCTCGGTGATCGGCCGCGCCGAAGTGGTGGTGGCGGGCGACAACTACGGCCTGCGCGTGGTCGAACTCAACGATCTCGACCTCGACACCCTGGCGCCATGATACCCCCGCGACACCGCCTGCCACGCCTCGCGCTGAGCGCCGCCCTGCTGCTGGCGACGGCGCCGGCCTGGGCCGCCGACACGCTCAAGCTGCTGTCCGCCAACGCTGGCGGCACCCCGGTCGACTTCACGGTCAAGACCCAGATCCTGATCATCATGACCCTGCTCGGGCTGTTGCCCGTGCTGATGCTGATGATGACCAGCTTCACCCGCTTCGTGATCGTGCTGTCGCTGCTGAGGCAGGCGCTCGGCCTGCAGCAGGGCCTGCCCAACCGCCTGGTGACCGGCGTGGCGCTGATCCTGACGCTGTTGGTGATGCGCCCGGTCGGGCTGGAGGTGTGGAACAAGGCGATGCTGCCGTTCGACCAGGACAAGATCACCATGCAGCAGGCGCTGGACGTGGCGCAGCAGCCGATCTCGCGCTTCATGCTGGCGCAGACCAGCAAGGCGGCGCTGGCGCAGGTGGCCAAGCTGTCCGGCGAGGAGAACGTGGCGCGGCCGCAGGACCACGCCTTCGCCGTCAAGCTCGCCGCCTTCGTGCTGTCCGAACTGAAAACCGCGTTCCAGATCGGCTGCATGCTGTTCATCCCCTTCCTGGTGATCGACCTGGTGGTGTCCAGCGTGCTGATGGCGATGGGCATGATGATGCTGTCGCCGCTGGTGATCTCGCTGCCGCTCAAGCTCCTGATGTTCGTACTGGTGGACGGCTGGTCGCTCACCGTCAATACCCTCGTCACCTCGATCCAGGCCTACTGACATGCTCACCCCCGATATCGCGGTCGACCTCGTCAACGACAGCCTGCGCGTAGTGGTCACCCTGGTGGTGCTGCTGGTGCTGCCGAGCCTGATCGTCGGCGTCGTGGTCAGCCTGATCCAGGCCGCCACCCAGATCAACGAGCAGACGCTGTCCTTCCTGCCGCGCCTGTTGATCACGCTGGGCACCATCGCGCTCGCCGGGCACTGGATGACCGGCCTCTTGATGGACTTCTGCATCGACATGTTCCACCGCGCCGCCACGCTGGTGGGATGACGGGCGCGCCGCCATGACCGGCCTGTTCGCCGACCTGATCCAGCTGCTGCCGGCCCTATGGTGGCCGTTCTGCCGCTTCCTCGCCGCGCTCGCCGTGGCCCCGCTCAGCGGTGAAGGCATGACGCCGGCGCGCGTGCGCATCGGCGCCGCGCTGGCGCTGGCGGTGGCATCGCTGCCGGCGCTGCGCGGCATGCCGGCGATCGACCCGTTCTCGCTCTACGGCATCGCCGTCGCCGTCGAGCAGGCCATCATCGGCCTGATCTTCGGCCTGGCGTTCCAGCTGGTGATGGCGGTGCTGTCGCTGCTGGGCTTCCTGGTGTCGTCGCAGATGGGGCTGTCGATGGCGGTGATGAACGATCCCGGCAACGGCAACTCCTCCGACGTCGTCTCCACCCTGCTTTACCTGTTGGGTGCCATGGTGTTCTTCGCCGTGGACGGCCACCTGGTGCTGATCCAGGTGGTGTACACCAGCTTCAAGGCCTGGCCGGTCGGCAGCGGCATCGACGCGCTGTCGCTACAGACCCTCGCCAACAGCGTCGGCTGGGTGCTGGCGGCGGCCATCCTGCTGGCGCTGCCGGCGGTGTTCGCCACCTTCGTGGTGCAGATCGGCTTCGGCCTGATCAACCGCGTCGCCCCCGCCCTCAACCTGTTCTCGCTGGGCTTCCCGGTGGTGACGCTGTTCGGCCTCGGCACCCTGGGGCTGATCGTGCGCTTCGTGCCGGAGCAGTACCTGCGCCTGTCCGGGCAGCTGCTGCAGATGCTCGACGGCATGCTGGGGCACGGCCATGGCTGAGACGCGCGGCGGCGACAAAACCGAAAAGGCCACTCCCCACAAACTGCGCCAGGCGCGCCAGCAGGGCCAGGTGGCGCGCTCGCGCGACATGGCGAGCGCCATCGGCCTGCTCGTCGCGCTCAAGCTCGCCTTCCTGTCGATGCCGGGCTGGCTCGACGACTTCCGCCGCCTGTTCGCGCTGTCGTTCGCCACGCTGTCGGGCCAGGGCGCCCTGGGCAACACCTGGTCGATGCTGTTTTCCGGCACGCTGACGTTGCTGGTCAAGATGATCCTGCCGCTCGCGGTGATTCCGCTCCTGGTGGCGACGGTGTCGCTGTTTCCGGGGGGCTGGGTATTCGCCTCCCGCCACTTCCAGCCACGCCTCGACCGCCTCAACCCGCTCGCCCACTTCGGCCGCATCGCCTCGCCGCAGCACGCCAGCGACATCGCCAAGTCCATCGTCAAGGCGCTGGTGCTGGGCGCGGTGCTGTACCACGTCAGCCGCGGCGCGGCGCAGGACTTCTTCGCGCTGCAGGGCGTGCCGCTCGACGAGGCGCTGAGCCGCGCCGCCAGCCTGCTGATGGACGCGCTGCTGGCGCTGACCGCGGTGTTCATCGCCTTCGCGCTGATCGACCTGCCGCTGCAGACCCTGCTGTTCCTGCGCCAGCAGCGCATGAGCAAGCAGGAGATCAAGGACGAGTACAAAACCACCGAAGGCCGCCCCGAGATCAAGCAGCGCGTGCGTCAGCTGCAACTGCAGATGGCGCAGCGCGGCGTGCGCAAGTCGGTACCCACCGCCGACGTGGTGATCGTCAACCCGAGCCACTACGCCGTGGCGCTCAAATACGACGAAGACCGCGCCGAGGCACCGTTCATCATCGCCAAGGGCATCGACGAGATGGCGCTCTACATCCGCCAGGTGGCGGCCGAGCACGCGGTGGAGGTCTTGCCGATCCCGCCCCTGGCGCGCGCCGTCTACCACACCACCCAGGTCAACCAGCAGATTCCCGCCCCGCTCTACCGGGCGGTGGCGCAGGTGCTGACCTATGTTCTGCAACTGAAGGCGTTCCGCGCGGGTTCGCGGCATAGCCGGCCGGAATTGCCGGCCGAGCTGCCGGTCCCGCACGAGTTGGCCGAACCCCGAAATCCAGCATGAAGTCACTGTCCCGCCTGTTCGCCGAAATCGCCCGCCACAAGGTGGCCGCGCCGCTCTACCTGCTCGCCATCCTGGCGATGGTGATCCTGCCCTTGCCGCCGTTGATGCTGGACGCCCTGTTCACCTTCAACATCGTACTGGCGATCATCGTCATCCTGGTCAGCGTGTCGGCCAGGCGGCCGCTGGACTTCTCGGTATTCCCCACCATCATCCTCGCCACCACGCTGATGCGCCTCACGCTCAACGTCGCCTCGACGCGCGTGGTGCTGCTCAACGGCCACCAGGGCACAGCGGCGGCGGGCCGGGTGATCGAGGCCTTCGGCCACGTCGTGATCGGCGGCAACTTCGTGGTCGGCCTGGTGGTGTTCGTGATCCTGATGATCATCAACTTCGTGGTGGTCACCAAGGGCGCCGAGCGCATCTCGGAGGTGTCGGCGCGCTTCACGCTCGACGCCCTGCCCGGCAAGCAGATGGCGATCGACGCCGACCTCAACGCCGGCGTCATCAACCAGGAAGCCGCGCAGCAGCGCCGCCGCGACATCGCCACCGAAGCCGACTTCTACGGCGCCATGGACGGCGCCTCCAAGTTCGTGCGCGGCGACGCCATCGCCGGCATCCTGATCCTGATCATCAACCTGTTCGGCGGCGTGGCGATCGGCGCCCTGATGCACGACATGGGCTTCGCCGACGCCTTCCGCCAGTACGCGCTGATGACCATCGGCGACGGCCTGGTGGCGCAGATCCCGGCGCTGTTGCTGTCGTCCGCCGCCGCCATCATCGTCACCCGCGTCAGCGACTCGGGCGACATGCAGGAGCAGGTCGGCTCGCAGCTGTTGGCCTCGCCCACGGTGCTGCTGTCCGCCGCCGGCATGATGTTCGTGCTGGCCATCATCCCCGGCATGCCCTGGCCGACCTTCCTCGCCTTCGCCGCCCTGCTCGCCTTCGTCGGCTGGCGCCTGCGCCGCGCGGGCGAGCATGCCCCGGCCGCGGCCGACCCGGCCAAGGTCCACCAGGCGCTGCTGGCCGACGGCGAAATCGAGCTGGAATGGAACGCCCTGCCCTACGTCGAGGTGCTGTCGCTGACGCTGGGCTACAAGCTGGTCGGGCTGATCGACAAGGCGCAGGGCGCGCCGCTCAGCAAGCGCGTCAAGGGCGTGCGCCAGACCCTGAGCGAGAGCATGGGCGTCCTGTTACCGGCGGTGACGGTGCGCGACGACCTGCGCCTCAAGCCCTCGCAGTACGCCATCGCCATCAACGGGGCGACGTTGGCCGAAGCCGAGGTCTACGCCGACCGCCTGATGGCCATTCCCTCGCCCGAGGTGTACGGCCAGCTCGACGGCCTCCCCGGCATCGACCCGGCCTACGCCATGCCGGTGACCTGGATCGCGCCGGACGACAAGGCGCGCGCGCTGGGGCTGGGCTACCAGGTGGTGGACTGCCCCAGCGTGATCGCCACCCACCTCAACAAGGTGATGCGCGAAAACCTGGCCGAGCTGTTCCGCCACGACGACGTCGCCGCGCTGGGCGAGCGGCTGTCGGCGCTGGCCCCCAAGCTCGCCCAGGCGCTGACCCAGGCGCTGGGGCCCAGCCAGCAACTCAAGGTCTTCCGCGCCCTCTTGACCGACACCGTGTCGCTCAAGGACATCGTGCCGATCGCCACCACCCTGGTCGAAGCCGCCGACACCAGCAAGGACCCGATCATGCTCGCCGCCGAGGTGCGCAGCGCGCTCAAGCGCCAGATCGTGCAGGGCATCCTCGGCCCGCGCGGCGAGATGAAGGCGTTCAACCTCACCGCCGAGCTGGAAAACCTGCTGCTGGGCGCACTGTCGCAGGCGCAGCAGACCGGCAAGCCGGCGCTCGACAGCTTCCCGATCGACCCCAACGTGCTGCAGCAGCTGCAGGTCAACATGCCGATCATCCGCGACCAGATGAAACAGCACGCCACCGCGCCGATCCTGCTGGTGATGCCGCAGATCCGCCCGCTCCTGGCGCGCTACGGCCGGCTGTTCGCTCCCGGCCTCAACGTGCTGTCCTACAACGAAGTGCCGGAAAACCGCGAAGTCAGCCTGATCGGCACGCTGGGCTGAACGGTACAGAGGGGAAGAAACGCAGGATGGGGGCTAAAACGTTAGAGGGGTGCAGTGCAGCGCAACCCCACGCGCGCCTCCCGACAAGCCGACAGCAGCGAACTAGCCTTCCCCACAGAAACATAGGCTGGGTGCAGCACATCGCCCCCTAAACCAGCCCGACCGGCGTACCGCCCGGCACCGATTCCGGCGGCGGGCAGAGCAACAACATCAGTTCCGCCGCCACGGCAAACAGCGCCAGCGACACCCGCCTCGCCTCGAGCAGGCTGACGCCGTGGCGCCCCAGCGCCAGCCCCGGCAGCACATCCCGTTCGCCGATATGGCAGGCGACAAGATGCAGCCCGGTACGCTCCACCGCCTGGCGAATCGGCTCGCGCCACGCCGCCAGCCACCGGCAGCCCGCGGCAGACGCCACCAACACCAGAACCACGCCCGCTGGCTGTAGACGCAGCCGCAGCCGCATCCAGCCGACCTCCGGCAAGGTCGCCTCCAGCAGCAGATCCAGCGTGTCGTCATCGGACGCCTCGTCCTGCCCCGGCACGGCGTCTTCCACACTCAAGGCCAGCACCGGCCCGCCCCACAACCACAGCGGCAGGGTCAGCGGCAACGGGGCTTCGGCCAACGTTTGCCCCCGCAACCCGGCCAGCGCCAGTTGCGGCGCGGCCAGCAGCAAGGCGCCGGACAGATGGCTGCCGCCTTCCTGCCGGAAGCGCGCCGCGCTGACGGCCAGCTTGCCCAGCAAGGCCTCACGCCAATCGCCCCCCAACTTCGCCGCATCCGGGCGCTCGGGGGTCAGCCGTGGCCAGCTCGCCTGATCCCTCTGCCAGGCCGGAGCCGCAGCGCCCTCCTCCGGTGTCGCGGCAACCCCTGGGGGGGCATCCAGCCACACCAGTTCCAGGCGTGGCGTCACCGCGCGCACCAGCAAGCGCAACTCGCTGCCCGGCGGCGGAACCTCTCCGGGCAGCGGCCACCCCGGCAGCAACCATGTCACGTCCGCGCCCTGCAGCTCCAGCGTTCCGTCGCTCCGCCGCGTGGCGAGAGTCAGCCGCAGCTCTTCACCGGCCACCGGCGGGCGCCCGCTCTGGGCGGCGGCACTGCGCCCCACCGCTGCCACTGGCGACAGCGCCGCAATACGTTCCACCATCGGTCAACCCCAATGAAAAAGGCCAGCCGCACAAAAGCGGCTGGCCTGGACACCGTAGGAAGGGAGCGTCGCGAAACCCATCGCACGCTCCCGACGGGACAAGGCCGCTCCGGCCCTCCCCATCCTCCCTGTACCTTACTGCATCAGCGACATGGCCAGCTGGCCGATGGTGCCGCTCTGCTTCAGCATGCCGGTGCCGGCCTGCATCAGCATCTGCTTGGTGGTCATCGACGCGGTCTCGGCAGCGTAGTCGGTGTCCATGATGCGGCCCTTGGCGATCTGGGTGTTGTTGTTGACGTTGGACAGGTTGTTGTAGACGTGGTCCAGACGGTTGGCGCCGGCGCCGATGGCCGAACGCACCGTGCCCAGATCATTCAGCGCGGTCTCGGCCAGGGTGATCGCGGCGTTGGCACCGGTGGTCAGGTCGCCGGCCTGCAGCGCGGCCATCGACGTGGCGAAGGTGCCCATCTGAGTGGAGGCATCGAAGGCGTAGGTTTCGCTGGCGGAGGAACCGATCTGGAAGGTGACCGGGCCGGTGCCCAGCTTGCCGCCAGCCAGCAAGGCGGTGCCGCCGAACTTGGTGTTGCTCATGATGTTGGTCAGTTCGTTGCCCAACTGAGCGAATTCAGCCTGGGCCGCGGTCTGGTCGGCGGCGCTGGCGGTGCCGTTGGCCGCTTCGGTGGCGAGGTCCTTCATGCGCAGCATGATGTTGGACACTTCACCCAGGGCGCCATCGGCGGTCTGCAGCATGCTGATGCCGTTCTGGGCGTTCTTCATCGCCACGGTCATGCCACGGCTCTGGGCGTCCAGACGGGTGGCGATCTGCAGGCCGGCGGCGTCGTCCATGGCCGAGTTGATGCGGAAACCGGTACCCAGGCGGGTCATCGCGGTGGTCAGGGCGCTCTGGCTGGCGTTCAGGTTGCTCTTGGTGAACAGGGCGGCGGCGTTGGTTTGCAGGCTCAGCATGGTTTAGTGCTCCTTTTGGGCTAATCGGGACCGGCGTCATCGCCGTCACCAGTACAAAGCGACCAAACCAGCGGGCACATTAAACCTCGGTGAGTGTGAAAAATCACACCCCGCCAACACGCCGAGGCGCCGCTTCCCGATGCCACCACCCAAACCCAAGCCACCATGCCCTATCTGGAACCAGGCACGGCGATCCTCACCCAGAAGCGTCACGACCAGGCGACGCCATCCGAAAACCCAAACGGGCAGGCGCCCCCTCCCCGGATCGACCGCAACGGCCGGGCAACGCTGGCAAAACGATGGAAAGGAGAGAGTCGTGCCCGCAGTACATGGCAACGCCATATGGCACCGACGCCGGCGCGACGGTTAGCACGTAAGACAATAGTGAAGGGACAAAAACAAAAGGACGCCGGCTTTGCAGCCGGCGTCCTTGGAAATACTTTGGCTCCCCGAGCAGGGCTCGAACCTGCGACCTGCGGATTAACAGTCCGTCGCTCTACCAACTGAGCTATCAGGGAACATCTGAAGAGGAAAGGATCATAAACAAAACTCCCCTCTTCGTCAACACCGTCGAGTCACCTCGAACGATTTTTTCTACCTCAGTGCCGGGTCTCCACCTGCACCAGCTCCACCGGGGCGCCGGACTCGAGCGACTCGCGCACCGCTTCACGACGGCGCACCCCCGTCACCACCGGCTCGACCAGCGGCTGAGGCTGCGCCTCGGCCGTCGGCTTGGTGCTGACCATCACCAGACCACCCAGGTCGATCGCTGCAGGCGCAGCAGCGATAACCGGAGCGGCCGTCTCCACCGCGACGGCAACAACCTCGGCCAGCGGCTCCTGGCTCGACGGTGCCGCAATCGGCTCCGCCGCTACCTCGGCCACCGCTTCGGCAGGCGCTTCGACGACCTGGACCGGCTCGACCGCCACGGCAGGCGTCAGCACCTCCGCCGCGACGACGACCGGTGCCGCCACTTCAGGTTCGGCGACTTCGGCCACCTCCGGCTGTACCGGTTCGGCGACCGGCGCTTCCGCTACCGTCGGTTCGACCGCCGCCACGGGCGCCTCGACAACCGCCTCTGCGGCAACCGCTTCCACCGCCACCTCGGTCGCGGCTTCGGCAGCGACCACGACCTCGGCCGCCTTCGCTACCGGCACCTCGTCAGCAGCGACAACCGCCGGCTCGGCCACTTGCGGGGCCTCGGCAACCTGAACCGCTTCCGTCACGGCCGCCTCGGTGGGCACGACGGCTTCCGCCACGACCTCGCCCTCGGCCTCGGTCGGTTGCTGCAAGGTGCCGTCACGCTGTGCCTCGATACCTTCACGACGGTTACGGTCGCGACGGCCACGACGGCGACGACGCTCGCCGCGCTCCGCGGTCTCGCCGCCCTCCTCGGCAACCGCCGGCACCATCTCGGCCGACTTCACTTCCTCCAGATTAGCCTGCTCGACCGGCTCCTTGACCTGCTCCACTTCGCTGACCTGCGGGGTCGGGCGACGACGCGGTTCCTGCTGACGCGGCGACTGCGGCGCCTTGTCCTCGGCAGCCTGCGGCTGCGGACGCGGGGTCTCGCGTGCCTCACGCGGTTCGCGCGGTTCACGACGCTCTCCGCGTTCGGCGCGTTCGCCTCGCTCGGCACGCTCGCGGCGCGGTGCACGCTCCTGACGCGCTTGCGGCTCCTGGCCAGCCTCGCCACGTGCCTCGGCCGGCGCCGCCGGACGGCGACGATCTTCCTGCTGCGCACCACCCTGACGGCGCTCGTCACGGTCACGACGCACCTGGTTGCCATGACGGCGATCGCCCTGGCGGGAACGCGGGTTGCGCTGTTCGCGCACCGGCTCCTTCTTGACTTCCACCGGCGCCGGCTTGGCCGGCTCTGCCGGTGCCAGCACCGACTTGAACCAGCCCACCAGGCGTTCGATCAGGCCCGCGCTCTGCACCGGCGCGGCGGCAGCGGCAACCGGTTGCTCAACCGGGGCCACCGGTGCGGCCACTTCCGGAGCCGGCTGCAACGGGGTAATCCCCTTGACCGCAGCTTCCTGACGTTCGATCTTGGGCTTGGCCTGGCCGAAGTTGGCCGTGCCTTCTTCTTCCTGGATTTCGACACGGCTGTAGCTCGGCAGATCGCCCAGTTCGCTCATGTCGTCGTGACGCACGCGCACGATCTTGTAATGCGGGGTTTCCAGATGGATGTTCGGAATCAGCACCACGCTGACATCGAGGCGCTCTTCGATCGAATAGATTTCGGCACGCTTCTCGTTGAGCAGGAAGGTGGCGACGTCCACCGGCACCTGGGCATGCACCGCACCGGTGTTCTCCTTCATCGCCTCTTCCTGGATGATGCGCAGGATGTGCAGCGCGGAGGACTCGGTGCCGCGGATGAAGCCGATGCCATGGCAACGCGGGCACGGCTCGTGGCTGGTCTCGCCCAGGCTCGGCTGCAGGCGCTGACGCGACAGTTCCAGAAGGCCGAAGCGCGACAGCTTGCCCATCTGCACGCGGGCGCGGTCGTGCTTGAGCACGTCGCGCAGGCGGTTTTCCACCTCGCGCTGGTTCTTCTGGATCTCCATGTCGATGAAGTCGATCACGATCAGACCACCCAGGTCGCGCAAGCGCAGCTGGCGGGCGATCTCCTCGGCCGCTTCAAGGTTGGTCTTGAGCGCCGTCTCCTCGATGTCCGCGCCCTTGGTGGCGCGCGCCGAGTTGACGTCCACCGACACCAGCGCCTCGGTATGGTCGATCACGATGGCGCCGCCGGACGGCAGCTGCACGCTGCGCGAGAAGGCGGTTTCGATCTGGTGTTCGATCTGGAAGCGCGAGAACAGCGGCACCGGGTCCTGGTACAGCTTGACCCGGTTGATGGTGTTCGGCATCACGTGCGCCATAAACTGGCGCGCCTGCTCGTGGATTTCCTCGGTATCGATGAGGATTTCGCCGATGTCCGGCTGGTAGTAGTCGCGGATGGCGCGAATCACCAGGCTGCCCTCCTGCAGGATCAGCAGCGGACCGCTCTGGGCGCCGGCGGCGCCTTCGATGGCGCGCCACAGTTGCAGCAGGTAATTGAGGTCCCACTGCAGCTCTTCGAAGGTACGGCCGATGCCGGCGGTGCGCGCGATCAGGCTCATCCCCTGCGGCACTTCCAGCTGCGCCAGTAGATCCTTCAGTTCCTGCCGCTCCTCGCCCTCGATGCGGCGCGAAACGCCGCCGCCGCGCGGGTTGTTGGGCATCAATACCAGATAGCGACCGGCCAGGCTGATGTAGGTCGTCAAGGCCGCGCCCTTGTTGCCGCGCTCGTCCTTCTCGACCTGCACCATCACTTCCATGCCTTCACGCAGCACGTCCTGAATGCGCGGACGGCCACCTTCGTAGTTCTGGAAATAGGAACGGGAAACTTCCTTGAAGGGCAGGAAACCGTGACGGTCGGTGCCGTAATCGACGAAGCAGGCCTCGAGCGAAGGCTCGATGCGGGTGATCACACCTTTGTAGATGTTCCCCTTGCGCTGTTCTTTTCCGACCGTTTCGATATCCAGATCGATGAGCTTCTGCCCATCGACAATGGCAACGCGCAGCTCTTCGGCTTGCGTTGCGTTAAACAGCATACGTTTCATGTATACGTTCCCTGCGCGGCACTCACGCAAGGACGCAGCCAGTATTTGACGGCCCAGTGGCTAGAAATGGGCGCTTTCCGAAAGAAGTAGTGGTCTAAAGAGCATGAAAAACGGATTTAACAAGCCGACTTCCTGATTTTCTCTCACACGAACGACGCCCGCGCATGCATTGTCATACAGTGGGTACGGTCGGCATCCTTGGCATTGGCTTCTGGGATGTCGCCGGGCAGGGGCGCTCGTGCCGGGTCAAACTTTGCTGCGGGATTCCCTGACTGGCTTTGCATCAGGGAATGGAATGCTCGTGAGTGCGTTATGCGATCAAATGCATTACCATCGCTACTTTTCGGTGAGCGACTTAACCTTTGGCTGCGGCCGGTTCATCCGGCGTCAGGTCAGGGGAACACCCTGCCGGCCGAACTCTTTCCCCGCAGCAGCGTCATCAGGCGCTAAACCCATGACCCTTGCTTCCGGATTCGCCAGCGATGCGTTGCAAAATAACGTGTCGAGGCGCAAGAAGTATAAGCAATATGACTGATATTCGCAAAGACTCTGTAACCTTCTACACGGTGGGCGAGGCCGAGTCCGGCCAGCGCATCGACAATTTCCTGGTTCGCCTGCTCAAGGGCGTGCCGAAGAGCCATATTTACCGCATCCTGCGCTCCGGCGAAGTGCGCGTGAACAAGGGCCGCATCGACGCGGCCTACCGTTTGCAGGCCGACGACCAGATCCGCCTCCCCCCGGTGCGCGTGGCGGAACGGCAGGAGAACGACGCTCCGGCCACGACCTTCCCCGTGATCTACGAAGACAATGCCCTGCTGGTCATCGACAAGCCGGCCGGCATCGCGGTGCACGGCGGCAGCGGCGTCTCGTTCGGCGTCATCGAACAGTTGCGCAAGGCCTACCCGGAGTACCGTTTCCTCGAGTTGGTGCACCGGCTCGACCGCGAGACTTCGGGCCTCCTGATGCTGGCCAAGAAGCGCTCGGCCCTGCTCAAGCTGCACGACATGATGCGCTCGAGCACGCCGGACAAGCGCTACCTGGCGCTGGGCGTGGGACGCTGGCAGGACGACAAGCACGTCAAGCTGCCGCTCTTCAAGTTCACCAACGCCGAGGGCGAGCGTCGCGTGCGCGTCGCCGACAACGGCCAGAGCGCCCATACCATTTTCAAGGTGCAGGAACGCTTTGCCGACTTCACCCTGGTCGAGGCGCGCCTGCGCACCGGCCGCACGCACCAGATTCGGGTGCACATGGCGGCCAGCGGCCACCCCATCGCCGGCGACGACAAGTACGGCGACGCGGCCCTCAACCGAGAGCTGGGCCGGCGCGGCCTGCGCCGCATGTTCCTGCATGCCGCCTCGCTATCCTTGCCGCATCCGCTGACCGGCGAGCCGCTCAGCTTCCAGGCCCCGCTTCCGCCCGAACTCGCCCACTTCCTCGACAGTCTGAGGCAGCATGAATAAAACGTTTGATCTAATCGTATTCGATTGGGACGGCACCCTGATGGACTCGACCGCCCACATCGCCACCTCGATCCAGAAGGCCTGTGCCGATCTGGGCTTGCCGGTGCCGGACCGCAGCGCGGCCAGCCATGTCATCGGCCTTGGCCTGGGGGATGCCTTGCGTCACGTCTGCCCCAGCCTGCCGGAGGAGCGCTTCGAGGACATGGTGGACGCCTATCGGCAGCATTATCTGAACGGGGACGCTACGATAGAATTGTTCGAACACGTGCAAGAAGGGTTGGCCGAACTGCAGCAAAGTGGCCTCTTCCTTGCAGTAGCCACCGGCAAAAGCCGCAAGGGCCTCGACCGGGCGCTGACCGAAACCGGGCTGGGCACGCTGTTCCATGCCAGCCGCACGGCGGACGAGTGCCACTCCAAGCCACATCCGGCCATGCTGCTGGAACTGACTGACGAGCTCGGCGTCGACCCCGCGCGCACCCTGATGGTGGGCGACACCACGCACGACCTCTTGATGGCGCAGAACGCCGGCGCCCAGAAGGTGGGCATGAGCTACGGCGCCCATCCAGTCGCCGCGCTACTGGAGTGCCAGCCGCTGGCCCTGTTCGACGACTTCCGGAGCCTGCTGCAATGGCTGAAACCGCAAATCGGCTGATCTGCGCCTCCGCCGACCTGGCCGACAGCGGCAAGGCGGTGCGCTTCGAGACCACCGACGCCAACGGCCAGCCGGTCAGTGCGCTGGTCTTTCGCTACCAGGGCCGGGTTTTCGCTTACCATAACAGCTGTCGTCATATTCCGGTCGAGCTCGACCTCACCGATGGCGAGGTCTTCGACCTGACCGGGCATTACCTGGTGTGCAGCATGCACGGCGCGCTCTACCTACCGGACAGCGGCCTGTGTGTCGGCGGCCCCTGCCGCGGCCAGCGCCTGACCCCCATCAACGTCAGCGAGCAAGACGGCCAGGTGTTTTGTGTAACCGCCGCCGCACGCGGCGACACGGAGAAAAACGGTGAACGATAACCCGCAATGGGAACGCCAGCTGCTGGAAAAGCTGGCCATGGCCTCGCTGGTGGAACAGCGCCGCACCCGCCAGTGGAAAATCTTTTTCCGGCTAGCCTGGCTCGTCATCATCGGCGCCGCGGTTTTCGGCCTGTTCTACACCAAGGACGAGGTACCGGGCGAGCGACTGATCGGTGACGGTCACACCGCCACGCTGCAGCTCAAAGGCGTCATCGACAGCGACAACGATACCGCCGAGAAGCTGATCACCGGCCTGAACGACGCCTACCGCGACAAGAACACCCGCGGCATCATCATCCAGGCCAACAGCCCGGGCGGCAGCCCGGTGCTGTCGGGCATGGTCTACGACGAAATCCGCCGCCAGAAGAAACTGCATCCGGCCATCCCGCTCTACGTCGTGGTCGAGGAAGTGTGCGCTTCCGGCTGCTACTACATCGCCGCCGCCGCGGACAAGATTTTCGTCGACAAGGCCAGCATCATCGGCTCGATCGGCGTTTTGTCGGACGGTTTCGGCTTTACCGGGGTGATGGAGAAACTGGGGGTCGAGCGCCGCTTGAAGACCTCGGGGGAAAACAAGGCGATGGGCGACCCGTTCTCGCCGCTCAACCCCAAGCAGGAAGCCATTCGCCAGCAATTGCTGGATGACATCCACCAGCAATTCATCTCGGCGGTGAAGGACGGGCGCGGCGCCCGCCTGCACAACGACCCAGAGCTGTTCAGTGGCCTGATCTGGCTGGGGACCAAGAGCATCCCGCTGGGCCTGGCCGACGGCTACGGCACGGTGCACAGCGTGGCGCGCGACGTCATCAAGTCTGAAAAGACCGTCGACTACACCCCGGAGGACACCTTCCCCAGCCGTTTCGCGCGCCGCCTGGGCGTCGAGTTCAGCAGCGGGGTCAAAGGCCTGTTCGACCCCCGCTTTTTCTGATTTCTGAGCAAACGGATACCATGGCACGCCGGCGACGCAGCGAAGACGAACATGAAAATCATGAACGGTGGCTGGTTTCCTACGCCGATTTCATCACCCTGCTGTTCGCCTTCTTCGTGGTGATGTACGCCATCTCTTCGGTCAACGAAGGGAAGTACCGGGTCCTGTCGAGCGCCATCGTCGACGCCTTCCGCACCGGCACGACGATCAGCTTGCAGACCACCCCCCCCACCGGCGGCGCCAATACCATGATCGAAGTGGCGCAGAACAAGCCGGTGGCCAAGGCGGTCAAGGGCGAGCAGCAACTCAAGGAACAGGCCCGGCTGGGCAGCCTCGCCAGCGACCTGCAGAAAGTGATGGAGCCCCTGGTCAAAGGCGGGCAGGTCAAGATTACCCAGAGCCCGAAAGGCGTCACCATCGAGATCCGCGACAGCGCCTTGTTCCCCATCGCCCAGGCACAGCCCGCGCCACAGTCGCTGCAGGTGCTGGCACAGATGGCGAAAGTGCTGTCCCAGGTCGACAACCCGATCACCGTCGAAGGCTTCACCGACAACATCCCGATCCGCAACACGTTCTACCCGTCCAACTGGGAACTGTCGGCGGCACGGGCCGGCAGCGTGGTGCGGCTGTTTGTCGAGAACGGCATCGCACCGGCCCGCCTGGTGGCGGTCGGCCGTGCCGAGAACCTGCCCGTGGCGGATAACACCAGCGAGGAAGGACGGGCCAGCAACCGCCGGGTGTCGATCACGGTGCGCTCCGTCACCGCCGAGGACAGCAAGCCCTTGGCGGTGGAGTCGCTCGATGCCGCCGCCACCCCACATGCCAACCCTAACTGACGACATGCAAGAGGAACGCCCATGAGCACCCCGATCAGCAATACCGCCCTGGATCAACTGTTTAACAATGCGCGCACCCACACGCATTGGCAGCCACGGCCGGTCGGCGACGACACCTTGCATCAGCTGTTTGATCTGCTGAAGATGGCGCCGACCAGCGCCAATTGCTCGCCAGCGCGCTTCGTGTTCGTGAAGAGCGCCGACGCCAAGCAGCGCCTCAAGCCCTGCCTGTCGGAAGGCAACGTCGACAAGACCATGGCGGCACCCGCCACGGTCATCGTGGCGATGGACACCCGTTTCTACGAGCACCTGCCACAGCTGTTCCCGCACACCGACGCACGCAGCTGGTTCGAGGGCAACGAGGCACTGATCCAGACCACCGCCTTCCGCAACAGCACCCTGCAAGGAGCCTACCTGATCATGGCGGCTCGCTCGCTCGGGCTCGACTGCGGCCCGATGTCCGGCTTCGACAACGCCAAGGTCGACGCCGAATTCTTCCCGGACGGTCGCTTCAAATCGAACTTCCTGATCAATCTCGGCTACGGCGAGGCCAATAAATTGCACGCCCGAGCCCCGCGTTTCCGCTTCGAAGAAGCCTGCTTGATCGCATAAGGCTTCGGCCAACCCAGCCCGCCCGGTTATAATCCGGGCATTTTCCTACCCGGAGACCCGCATGCTCTACTCGCTTCTGCGCCCTCTTCTGTTCAAGCTAGACGCAGAAACCGCCCACGAAACCACCCTGAAGCTGCTCGACAAGGCGCACCAGCTCCACCTGGACAGCATTCTGGGCCAGAGCACCACACGGCTGCCGGTGCAGGCCATGGGCCTGACCTTCCCCAATCCGGTGGGGCTGGCGGCGGGCCTCGACAAGAACGGGGAGCACATCGACGCCCTGGCCGGACTCGGCTTTGGCTTTCTGGAAATCGGCACCGTCACGCCGCGACCACAGGCCGGCAACCCTAAGCCGCGCCTGTTCCGCGTTCCCGAGCACCAGGGCATCATCAATCGCATGGGGTTCAACAACCTGGGCGTCGATGCATTGCTGGAGAATGTGCGCAACTGCCGCTTCAAGGGCATCCTCGGCATCAATATCGGCAAGAATGCCACCACCCCTATCGAATCCGCGGTCGACGACTACCTCGCTTGCCTCGACAAGGTCTACGCCTACTCCAGCTACATCACGGTCAACATTTCTTCGCCCAACACCAAGAACCTGCGCCAACTGCAGCAGGCGGACGAGCTGTCGGCCCTGCTGGCCAGCCTCAAGGTGCGCCAGCAGGAACTGGCCGACAAGCATGGCCGCTACGTACCGCTGGCCGTGAAAATCGCCCCGGATCTCGATGACGAGCAGATCGTCGCCATCGCCCGCCTGCTCACCGGGCACAAGATCGACGGCGTCATCGCCACCAACACCACGCTGTCGCGCAGCGAGATCGCCGGGCACCCCATGGCGGACGAAGCAGGCGGCCTGTCCGGCGCCCCGGTGCGCGAGCGCTCCACCGCCCTGATCCGCAAACTGGCCAAGGAACTCGACGGCGCCCTGCCCATCATAGGAGTGGGAGGCATCGACTCCGGTGAGGGCGCCGCCGAAAAGATGGATGCCGGCGCCACACTGGTGCAACTCTACAGTGGCCTGATCTATCGTGGCCCGGACCTGGTCGGCGAGGTGCTGCAAGCGTTGAAAGCACGCCGCCAACTGGACTCTGGCAAATGATCCATCGCAAGGAAATGAACATGCTGAAATCTGCTCTGCGAACTCTCGTCGCGGCGGCCCTAGTCACTGGCACCCTGGCTGGCTGCGCCACGTCGGACTCGGCCGCGGTTTACTCCAAGGGACAGATGCGCCAGGCCCAGAACGTGGAATTTGGCACGGTGGTCTCGGTGCAGAACGTGATGATGGAAGGCAACAACAACGAGCTTCTGACCCTGGGTGGCGCGGCGCTGGGCGGCATTGCCGGCAGCACCATCGGCCAAGGGCGCGGGGCCGCCGCCGGCACCATCGTCGGCGCACTGGCTGGCGGCTTTGGCACCCAGGCCGCACAGCGCAACCTCGGCACCAAGAATGCACTCGAAATCACCGTCAAGCTCGACCGTTCCGGCCGCATGCTGTCGATCGTTCAGGAAGCCGACATCCCCTTTGCCCCGGGACAACGCGTCAAGGTGCTGACCGGTGGTGGCAATGATCGCGTGGCACCGCTCTAAGCCACGTCCGGCTGACAGGACAGACGACAAAGGGGCCAGACCGGCCCCTTTTCTTCGCTTCCCTCTCAGCAGAATGGCTCCCAACGCCCGTCCCGCAGCCTTTCCAAAGGACGATACGCCGACTTGTAATCCATCTTGCGGCACCCCTCGATCCAGTACCCCAGGTAGACGTAAGGCAACCCCAGCCGGCTTGCCAACTGCACCTGCCACAACACGTTGTAGACCCCATAGCTGGCACGTACATCGTCCGGCTCGTAGAAGGTATACACCGCCGACAGGCCGTCGCTCAGCCGGTCGATCAGGCTCACCATTTTCAATACCCCGTCCTGGCGGAACTCGGCAAGGAAACTCTCCACATTGCTTTTCAGGATGAACTCGGCGTACTGGCTCGAATCGTCCTCGGACATGCCGCCACCGGCATGGCGTGCCGCCTGATAACGCCGGTACAAGTCGTAATGCTCCTCCCGGTACAGCAGCGGCAATAGCTCCACGGCCAAACTGTCGTGTCTTTTCCAGGCACGCCGCTGGGTCCGGTTGGATGTAAAAGCCGCCACAGGGATACGTACAGGCTGGCAGGCCTTGCAGCCGTCGCAATAAGGCCGGTAGGTGTAATGCCCGCTGCGCCGGAACCCCAGCCGCACCAGTTGGCTGTAGACGGCGCTATCGATGGCTTCCGCCGGTATCGCCACCTGCGAGCGAGCCTGCAGATCGGGGATGTAACTGCACGGATACGGCGCCGTGGCGTAGAAATGGATGGCCATCAACGGGCCGGCATCACGGTGACTCATTGCTATACCTGTATGACCACATGCCTTCGGGGGCGGAAAGCCCCACCAGTTCTTTCAGCGTAGCAAGAAACTCGTGCCGCGGTATACGCCGGGCACCCAGGCTGGCCAGATGCGGGGTGTACATCTGGCAGTCGATCATGGCGAAACCGCAGTTCTGCAGGTGCCGGGACATATGCACAAAAGCCAGCTTGGAGGCATTGCTGACGCGGGAGAACATCGACTCGCCATAAAACATCCGCCCCAGCGCCACACCATACAAACCGCCCACCAGCACCCCTTGCTGCCAGGTTTCGAAGGAATGGGCCAGCCCCAGCTCATGCAGGTGACAGTAGGCATCGACCATTCCCGGGCCGATCCAGGTGCCGGGCTGACCATCACGCGGTGCCGCACAGGCTTTCATGACCTCGCGAAAGGCGGTATCGACCCGGATTTCATAAGGGTGGTTGCGCAGTGTTTTGGCCAGGGACCGGGTGATGCGCAACTCGGACGGAAACAGCACCATGCGCTCGGAAGGAGACCACCAGAGAATCGGTTCCCCCGGTGAAAACCAGGGGAAGATTCCCTGGCTATACCCCAGCACCAGCCGCGCGGGCGAAAGATCCCCTCCCGCAGCCAGCAAACCATCCGGCTCGATCAGGGCATTCTCGACGCTGGGGAAAGCCAGCTCACGGTTGAGCCAGGGGACCATGGGTCAATCAGGGTTTTTTAGTGCCGGCGCACTCAGGGCATTCGCCATACATGTAGAGGGCATGATCGACGATGTGGAAGCCGTGCTGCTCTGCAATACGATCCTGCAGCGCCTCGATTTCGGGATCGAAGAACTCCACGACCTTGCCGCATTTGACGCACACCATGTGGTCATGATGGCCGCCCTCGTTCAATTCGTACACCGCCTTGCCGGTTTCGAAATGGTGGCGCACCAGAATACCGGCCTGTTCGAACTGGGTCAGGACACGATAGATGGTGGCGAGGCCAACATCGATATTCTCGGCGATGAGGCGGCGGTAAACGTCTTCTGCCGACAGGTGGCGCGACTCGCTGGTTTCGAACAAATCCAGAATTTTCAGGCGGGGACCGGTCGCTTTCAGACCAATATCTTTAAGGTGACTGGCTTTACTCATCATGATATAAATGTAGGTGGTCCAAAAACCATGATAAAGCCTTTTCGCGGCTTTGCCTAATTACCATCCCATAAATTCTACCTGAGCGGAGTCACATGCGCGTCCTGATTATTGCCGCCGCCATCGTCCTGTCCGGCTGCAGTTCTCTGAACCCGATGAGTTGGTTCACCCCTTACCAAATGGACATCCCTCAAGGGAATTACGTCACACAGGATGCCGTCGCAAAACTCAAGCCCGGCATGACCCGCAGCCAGGTCCGCTTCCTGCTGGGCACACCGCTCCTGACCGATGCCTTCCATAGCAATCGCTGGGATTACAAATATCGCCTGGTACGAGCGGGCAAACCGGCAGAGGACAAGCTGCTGACGGTGTTCTTCGACGGCGACGCCATGACGCGCGTGGAGGGCGAAGCCCTGCCGGCTGAACGCGCCATTCTCCCTGCCGATGCCTCGGCCCCCGCTCAGCAATCGAAGGCACAATAACCATGATGAATGTAGTGATCGTAGGCGCCAGCGGCCGCATGGGGCGTACGCTGATCGAATCGGTACTGGCGACCGAGGGCTTGCAGCTGCACGCCGCCGTGGAGCGGCCGGGTTCCGATTTCATCGGCCAGGATGCCGGCCTGTTCCTCGGCCAGGCCACTGGCATCAAAGTCACCCCCGACTTCGATGCCGCGCTGCAAGGCGCCGACGTCGTCATCGACTTCACCCGGCCGGAAGGCACACTTCACTACATGGCCAGCTGTGTCGCGCACAACGTGAAGCTGATCATCGGCACCACCGGCTTCGATGAGGCCGGCAAGGAAGCCATCCGCCAGGCCTCGGAAAAGATCGGCATCGTGTTCGCGCCGAACTTCAGTGTTGGCGTAAACCTGACGTTCAAACTGCTCGACATCGCTTCGCGAGTTCTGGCAGAGGACTACGATATCGAAATCATCGAAGCCCACCACCGCCACAAGGTGGATGCCCCATCCGGAACGGCGTTGCGCATGGGCGAAGTGATCGCCAACGCGCTGGGCCGCGACCTGAAGGAGTGTGCCGTCTACGGCCGCGAAGGCGTCACCGGCGAACGCGATGCCAAGACCATTGGCTTTGCCACGGTGCGTGCCGGCGATGTAGTCGGTGACCACACCGCCTTGTTTGCCACCAATGGCGAACGCGTGGAGATCACCCACAAGGCATCCAGCCGTGCCACCTTCGCCAACGGCGCCGTGCGTGCAGCCAAATGGCTGTCCGCCAAGCCGACCGGCCTGTTCGACATGCAAGACGTCTTGGGCCTGCGCTGACACGAAAAAGAGGAGGGGCAGGCCCCTCCTCTTCTTTATAACGGCGAATCACCACTCCATCGCTTCACACCTGGCCTGACCACCTACCTCGGTCGCCCGCGCCAAGGACACGGCTCCATACTGTTCGGCCAACCTTCATTCCCTGGCCGTACCTCGCCACCATCCAATCTGCCCCGCCGGATCAAGCCGACTGCAATGACAGCTGCTCGGGCAGATGCTTCACCTCAAAGGTCTGCTCCACCTCCCCGGCTTCGTTGACGCTCTCCAGCCGAACATCGAACCCCCACAGACGCGCAACATGCTTCAGCACCTCGTGAGCGCTCCCGGCCTCCAGCGGCCGACGACGATGCATCGTGTGCCGTAGCGTCAGGCCACGGTCACCGCGTACGTTGACCGACCATACCTGTATATTGGGTTCACGTGATCCTAGGTTGTACTGTTCCGACAACTTCTGCCGCACGTCACGATAGCCCTCGTCGTCGTGAATAGCCGACACCAGCAAGGTGCTGTCGCGGTCATCGTCACGAATGGAGAAGAAGCGGAAATCGCGGATCAGCTTGGGTGACAGGTATTGCGAGACGAAGCTTTCATCCTTGAAGTTCTTCATGGCGAAATCGAGCGTCTGCTGCCAGTTGCTGCCGGCGATATCGGGGAACCATAGTCGATCTTCTTCGGTTGGTTCCTCACAAATACGCTTGATGTCCTGATACATGGCAAAACCCAATGCATACGGATTGATGCCGTTGTACCAGCGCGCCGTGACAGGAGGCTGATAGACAACGTTGGTATGCGACTGCAGGAATTCCATCATGGCGCCATCGGTGACCAGACCCTTGGCAAACAGACGATTCATGATGGTGTAGTGCCAGAACGTGGCCCAGCCTTCGTTCATCACCTGAGTCTGGCGCTGCGGATAGAAATACTGGGCTACCTTGCGTACGATGCGTACGATTTCGCGTTGCCACGGCTCCAAGAGCGGAGCCGACTTCTCGATGAAGTACAGCAGGTTCTCCTGCGGTTCGGACGGGAAGCGCACCGGTTCATGCTCGCCACCGCTCTTGGCCGGCCGCGGGATGGTGCGCCACAGATCGTTGACCTGCATCTGCAGGTACTGCTCCCGCTCCTCCTGCCGGGCTTGTTCCTTGGCCAGCGACAGCTTTTGCGGCCGCTTGTAGCGATCCACACCATAATTCATCAGGGCATGGCAGGAATCGAGCAACTCCTCCACGGCGTCGATGCCGTAGCGCTCCTCGCAACGTGCGATGTAGCTCTTGGCGAACACCAGGTAGTCGATAATGGCCGAGGCATCGGTCCAGGTGCGGAACAGGTAGTTGCCCTTGAAGAACGAATTGTGGCCGAAGGCAGCATGCGCAATCACCAGTGCCTGCATGGTCATGGAGTTCTCCTCCATGAGATAGGCGATACAGGGGTTGGAATTGATCACGATTTCGTAGGCCAGCCCCATGTGGCCGCGCTTGTAGCTCTTTTCGGTGGAAACGAAATGCTTGCCGAAAGACCAGTGATGGTAATTCACCGGCATGCCGACTGATGAGTAGGCATCCATCATTTGTTCGGCGGAAATGACTTCTAGCTGAACCGGATAGACATCCAGCCCATACTCCTTGACGGCGATCTCGCGAATCGCACGCTCGTACTCGTCGAGCAGGTCGAAGGTCCATTCGGAACCAGTCGAAATGGGTGTCATGCTGCACCTCCGCAAAGTCGGCTTGGCCTAGTCAGGCACGGGTAGCGGGCTGACGCTTGAAAATTTCCCGGAACACCGGGTAGATGTCCGCCGTAGAGTGGATGCGCTGCATGGCGAAGTGCTTGCAGCGTTCCTTGACCTTGAGGTACTCGTACCAGAGGTTCTGTGGCTCGCTTTCGGTGATCTCGACATACGCGTAGTACTGACACAACGGCAGGAGCGACTCACTCAGGATTTGGGCGCAATTCGCCGAATCGCTGTCCCAATTGTCGCCGTCCGACGCTTGCGCCACGTAGATGTTCCACTCGCTGCTGTTGTAGCGCTTGTAGACGATCTCCTTCATCAGGTGGAGTGCTGACGACACCACGGTGCCACCCGATTCGCGCGAATGGAAGAAATCGTGCTCGTTGACCTCGACGGCACTGGTATGATGCCGGATGAACACGACCTCGATCTTCTCGTAATTCCGTTGCAAAAACAGATAGAGCAGGATGAAGAAACGCTTGGCCATGTCCTTCTTGGCTTCGTCCATGGAGCCTGATACGTCCATGATGCAGAACATCACCGCTTGGCTGGTCGGTTTCGGCTGCCTGACGCGGTTGTTGTAGCGCAAATCGAAAGGGTCGATGAAGGGAATGCTGGCGAGCCGCTCACGCAGCATGTGGATACGCTTACGTTTCTCCCGGACCTCGATGTCATGCTCGTCATCGGATTCGAGCAGGGTATCCAGATCCTCCTCGACCTCATTGAGTTCAGACAGAGTGGGGGCGGACAGTGCCACACGACGCGCCAAGGCACCGCGCAGCGAACGGACGATACTGATGTTGGTTGGCGTGCCGTCGCTGGTATAGCCGGCACGCACGGACTTCATTTCCTCAATCCCCATGAGCTGGGTCTTGACCAGGTTGGGCAGCGCCAGATCCTCGAAGAAGACGTTCATGAATTCTTCGCGAGACAGTTCGAAGGCAAAGTCATCCTCCCCCTCGCCATCCTGGCTGGCCTTGCCTCCCCCTCCTCCGGCCCCGCCCTGCGGCCGGTTGAAGCGATCACCCTTGATGAATTCCTCGTTCCCCGGATGAACATTCTCGGTGACGCCCCCCTTGCCATGATGAAATACCGGCTCGGAGACATCCTTTACTGGAATGGAAACCTTCTCACCGCTGTCGATATCGGTGATGCTCCGCCCCTTGATGGCCTTGGAGACGGCTTCCTTGATTTGGGCCTTGAAACGGCGCAGGAACCGTTCGCGGTTTACCGCGGACTTGTTCTTGCCGTTCAGACGACGATCAATGATGTGAGCCATAGCCACCTCTGCAATCCCGGTTCGACAAGGCGAGTACCTTGCCGCTGACGCCTGGCCGGGACCGGAGCCCCGGCCAGAAAAGCGGGCTTACGACGACTTGCGCACCCGGAGGTACCATTCGCACAGCAGGCGCACCTGCTTGGCGGTATACCCCTTGTCGACCATGCGATTGACGAAGTCCTCATGCTTCTTGGCGTCCTCGGCACTCGCCTTGGCGTTGAAGGAGATGACCGGCAGCAACTCCTCGGTGTTGGAGAACATCTTCTTCTCGATCACCATACGCAGCTTCTCGTAGCTCGTCCAGGTCGGGTTCTTGCCTCCATTGCTGGCTCGTGCCCGCAGCACGAAGTTGACGATTTCGTTGCGGAAATCCTTCGGGTTGGAAATGCCCGCCGGCTTCTCGATCTTTTCCAGCTCCGCGTTGAGCGAAGTCCGGTCGAAGCTCTCGCCGGTATCCGGGTCTCGGTATTCCTGGTCCTGGATCCAGTAGTCGGCGAAGGTCACGTAGCGGTCGAAAATGTTCTGCCCGTACTCGGAGTAGCTTTCCAGGTAGGCCGTCTGAATTTCCTTGCCGATGAACTCGACGTACTTGGGCGCCAGGAACTCCTTGATGAAGGTGAGGTACTTCTGTTCGACCTCAGGCGGGAACTGCTCGCGCTCCACCTGTTTTTCCAGCACGTACAACAGGTGCACCGGGTTGGCCGCCACTTCGGAATGATCGAAGTTGAATACCTTGGACAGGATCTTGTAGGCAAACCGGGTGGAAAGCCCACTCATGCCTTCGTCCACACCGGCATAGTCGCGGTACTCCTGCAACGATTTGGCCTTGGGATCGGTATCCTTCAGGTTTTCGCCGTCGTAGACCTGCATCTTGCTGAACAGGCTGGAGTTTTCCGGGTCTTTCAGCCGGGACAGCACGGCAAACTGCGCCATCATCTTGAGCGTTCCCGGTGCGCACGGGGCATTGGCCAGCGAAGAATTGCGGATCAGCTTGTCGTAGATCTTCATTTCCTCGGACACACGCAAGCAGTATGGCACCTTGACGATATAGATACGGTCGAGGAAGGCCTCGTTGTTCTTGTTGTTCTTGAACTGCTTCCATTCGGACTCGTTGGAGTGCGCCAGGATGATGCCCTCGAACGGGATCGCGCCAAAGCCCTCGGTACCCTTGAAGTTGCCTTCCTGCGTTGCGGTCAACAACGGGTGCAGCACCTTGATCGGCGCCTTGAACATTTCCACGAACTCCAGCAAACCCTGGTTGGCCAGGCACAGGCCGCCGGAATAGCTGTAGGCATCTGGATCGTCCTGGGCGTATTTTTCCAGCTTGCGGATATCCACCTTGCCGACCAGCGACGAGATGTCCTGGTTGTTCTCGTCACCCGGCTCGGTCTTGGCCACGGCAATCTGCTTCAGTACCGAAGGGTAGCGTTTGACGACGCGGAACTGACTGATGTCGCCGTTGAACTCATGCAGACGCTTCACTGCCCACGGGCTGGGGATGGCACGCAGGTAGCGGCGGGGAATGCCATACTGTTCCTCGAGGATGGAGCCGTCTTCGTCGTAGTTGAACAGGCCGAGCGGGGACTCGTTGACCGGCGAGCCTTTCAGGCAATAGAAAGGCACTAGTTCCATCAACTCTTTGAGCTTTTCCGCGATGGACGATTTACCGCCACCAACTGGGCCCAGCAGATAGAGAATCTGTTTCTTCTCTTCAAGCCCTTGGGCCGCATGGCGGAAATAGGCCACGACCTGCTCGATCACCTCTTCCGTGCCGTAGAAATCGCGGAAGGCCGGGTAGATCTTGACCATCTTGTTGCTGAAAATTCGCGATTGCCGCGGATTGTGGCGGGTATCGATCAGTTCAGGCTCGCCGATGGCCATCAACATGCGTTCGGCGGCGGTGGCGTAGGCGGCGGGTTCGCGCTTGCAGATATCCAGGTATTCCTGGATGGTGTACTCCTCCTCGCGCGTCCGGTCGTAACGTGAAGCGTATTGGCTGAAGATATCCGGGTACATGGCTCTGCCTCCTGACGTTTCGGCAGGGGGCGGCGGCGAATGTACGCGCATCCGCCATGCCCCCTTGCACCATTAGAGTGACTGCTTGAGAACCGGTTCTAGTTCATTATGTTTTTTTGGGTATAGCACAGGAATCCAGAGGCGTCGCTGTAATCTATGTCAGCCGAATGTCAGAAAATCCGCCTCAGGTCAGGGCTTCAGCTCGATGATGCGAACGCCGATTTCGTAAAGCCGTCCACGCTCGATTTCATTACAGCGGCGCACTTCCACCTCAGCCTCGAACGGTTTGCCGGCCAGGCCACCTACCGCTGGCGCGCGCACCACGACCAGCAGCCTTTCGCCGAATTGCGGCACGAACGAAGTGCGCAGTGCAAGCCCGTCGATAGACAGGTCGATGCATTCGCCATAATGGGTTTCGCCGGTATTGCGTGACTTGATGCGGGCGTTGCACCCCATGCGTACACGTCGTGCGCCACGTCGTTCGTGGTGCGGATCAAACGGCGGCACCCGGCAACCTCCCGTCGAGGTGGGCGGACAGCCAGTGCAGGCCGACGATCGACTTGCTGTCGCAAATTTCGCCGGTCAGGGCCATGCCCAAGGCGTCGGCCAGCGGCACGGTGACGACGTCGAGAAATTCGCCGTGATCCAGCTGCCGTTCGTGCAGGGTCAGGTCCTGGGCGAGGTAATAGCTGATCTGTTCGTTGGCGTAGCCGATGCAAGGATGGGCCGTGCCCAGGTAAATCCAACGCTCGGCCTGATAGCCCGTTTCCTCGCGCAATTCCCGGCGCGCCGTGCTGTCGCGCGCTTCGTCCGGATCGATCTTGCCGGCAGGAATTTCGAGGAAGACCCGGCCGGCGGGATAGCGGTACTGGCGCTCCATGACCAGTTCGCCATCAGGCGTCAGCGCCAGGATAGCGACCGCACCGGGATGCAGGATGTATTCGCGAAACGCGGTGCTGCCGTCCGGCAGTTGCACCGTGTCCCGCCGCACCTGGAGAAAGCCCCCCTGGTAAACCGTTTCCGTGCTCAAGGTTTGTTCAACGAGTTCCACGCCATCCCTTCCGTTTCTTCCATGCCATCACGATATAACAGCGCCATCCTGCCCGAACGCACAGATATCCGGCAAGCCCGAACGTGAGGCCCAGCATGGGCACACCTACCGCCAGTGGCAAGCCCAAGCCCGCCATCCAGTCTGCCACCTGTTGCAGCCATTCCAGGGGTGACGACATCGACCACTCCGGCACCGCTGTCATCGTATCGTGGTTGACCCGCCCCAGCAGCAGCTTGCCGTAGGTATACGCCAGGTAATAGAGCGGGAGGTACGTCAGCGGGTTGCTATAGAGCGTGGTGACGATGGCAACCGGCAGATTGACGCGGAACACGAGCGCCAGCAAGGCGGCGGTGATCATCTGGCTCGGCCCCGGCATCAGCCCGGAGAACAAGCCGATGGCAAAGGCCAGGGCCACCTTGCGCCGGTTCAATGACCAGAACGCCGGATGGTCCAGATACGGCGCCAGCCATCTCAGGTAGCGGTTCTGGAACAGCACATGGCGATCTGGCAGCAGCTTGCGCAGGTGTTGGCGGATTTGGCTCATGCGGACGGACTGTCGTTAATTAGCAACCATGCCTCAGTCCATGTTAGCGAAAAAGCTTGCCAAAGCTTCGTCTATAATTTAAACATACGTTTGATTTACTGATCGGTGCGACACCATCAGAAAAAGATTGCCCGAACCGCACGGCTACGGGCCGAGCTACCCAGGAGACAACACCATGCCAGCCTACAAGGCCCCCCTGCGCGATTTCGATTTCGTCCTGAACGAACTGATCAAGGTCCAGGACGTCATCCCCGCCCTGCCCGGCTACCAAGAAGCCACGCAAGATATCTATACCTCTTACCTCGAAGCCGCCGCCCAGTTCTGCGAGAACGAGCTGGCCCCACTCAACCGCCCGGGCGACGAGGAAGGCTGCCACTTCGACGCCGCCACCCATAACGTGACCACGCCGGCCGGCTTCAAGGAAGCCTACGCCCAGTACTGCGAACTGGGTTTCCCGGCGCTGGACTGCGATCCGGCCTACGGCGGCCAGGGCATGCCCAAGTCGCTGGCGTTCCCGGTGATGGAAATGCAGTGTTCGGCCAACGTGGCGTGGTCGATGTACCCCGGGCTCTCCCATGGCGCTTATTCCGCCATTCATGCCCACGGCAGCGAGGAACAGAAGGCTACCTATCTGCCCAAGCTGGTTTCGGGAGAATGGACCGGCACCATGTGCCTGACCGAGCCGCATTGCGGCACCGACCTGGGCCTGTTGAAGAGCAAGGCCGAGCCGAACGGCGACGGTAGCTACAGCATTACCGGCACCAAGATCTTCATCTCGGCCGGCGAGCACGATATGTCCGCCAACATCATCCACCTGGTGCTGGCACGCCTGCCAGACGCGCCGAAGGACGTGAAGGGCATCTCGCTGTTCATCGTGCCCAAGTTCCACGACGACGGCAGCCGCAACAGCGTGTACTGCGGCGCGCTGGAGCACAAGATGGGCATCAAGGCCAACGCGACCGCCGTGATCAATCTCGACGGCGCCAAGGGTTGGCTGATCGGCGAGCCGAACAAGGGGCTCTCCTGCATGTTCACCATGATGAACGCGGCGCGACTGGGCTGCGGCATGCAGGGGCTAGGGATCGGCGAGGCGTCGTTCCAGGGTGCGCTGGCGTACGCCAAGGAGCGCCTGCAGATGCGCGCGCTCAACGGCGTGCACAGCCCGGACAAGCCGGCCGACCCGATCATCGTGCACCCGGACGTGCGCCGCATGCTGCTGACGCAGAAGGCCTACACCGAGGCCGGCCGTGCCCTGACCACGCTGCTGGCGCTGCAGCTGGATATCGAGGAGAAGCATCCGGACTCGGCGGCCCGCCAAGATGCGGCCGACCTGGTGGCGCTACTGACCCCGGTGGCCAAGGCCTTCATGACCGACAACGGCTACACCGCCGCCAACATGGGGATGCAGGTGTTCGGCGGCCACGGTTTCATCCGCGAATGGGGCATGGAGCAGCTGGTGCGCGACTGCCGCATCTCGCAAATCTACGAGGGTACCAACGGCATCCAGGCGATCGACCTGCTGGGCCGCAAGGTGCTGCTCGACCAGGGCCAGAAGTTGCGCAAGTTCACCAAGCAGATTCACAAGTTCTGCCAAACCAACGAGGGCAACGACAAGCTGGCGGAGTTCGTCGGCCCGCTGTCCAAGCTGCTGAAGGAAGTCGGTGACATCACCATGGCCGTCGGCATGGCCGCGTTCAAGGACAAGGACGAGGCCGGTGCGGCCGCCACCGACTATCTGCGCCTGATCGGCCACCTGACCTACGCCTGGATGTGGGCGCGCATGGCCGAAGTGGCCTACGCCAAGCTGGGCCAGGGCGAGGACGATTTCTACCAGGCCAAGATCACCACCGCCCGCTTCTACTACGCCAAGCTGTTGCCGGAGGTGGAAGCGCTCAAGGCCACCATCAAGAACGGTGCCAAGCCGCTGATGAGCCTGGGCGAGGAGCAGTTCGCCTGCTAACCGGTTTGTTCGACTCTGTGCAGGAGTGTGTTTTGGCGGCCCTTCGGGGCCGTTTTTTTCTTGGGAGGATGGATCACTCCTGACATGAAAACCGCCCCACGAGCGTGCAGCCGGCGGGGCGGTCATTATGTGGCGGATCGAATTCGCTCAGAACCTGTTCACGATCTTGCTGCGCATCCCTGATCGGGGCTCATGTGCTGCTCTGTGCGTGCGAATCTCCTGTGGAGATTCGCTCAGCCATGATCCTCATGTACTCCAGTTCATTCCGGTTCCTGCGCTGCTCTTCACCCCGCTGAGGGCTGCTCGCGACAGATCGTGAACAGGTTCTCAGAGCTTGTGAAAGAAATCGTCGCGAGCGGCCCGAGGCTGGTTCGAGAAGCGCAGCCGTACAAGTGGTACGGCGAGCATCGCAGGACCGGGATCGGGGTGCGCAGCAGATTTATTTACAAGCACTCAGTTCTTGCCGTGGCAGGCCTTGTACTTCTTGCCGCTGCCGCACGGGCAGGGGTCGTTGCGGCCGACCTTGTCGCCCTCGCGGCGCACCGTGCTCGGGGCCTGTTGCTTGGCCTGCCAGTAGACGTAGACGGCACGGACGGCGTCGGGCAGTTCGTCCTTGAAATTGTCGAGTTCGGCGTCGGTGAAGGTGATCAGCTCCTTGCCCTCTTCCTCGTCCTCGAACATGCCACCCAGCGCCATGATCGGCAGCAGCAGGTCTTCGAAACCCTCGTCATCGGCGGCCTCGAACCAGTCGGTATCGACGTTGTCGAGCGCGTACAGGTAGGCGTTGCACCACGGCCAGAAGTCGGCCTCTTCGGCATCTTCGGCTTCGTACAGGATCAGATCAGGCACCTCGCCGGCAGCCAGCGCGGTTACGGTGGCATCGTACAGCTTCTGCAACAACGCGCCGAGTTCGGCTTCGGTCGTGGCATCCTCGAACTCGGGAGCGTCACCGAGCACCTCGTCGAGCCAGCTGCCGGCCACGACCGTGTCCGGGCCGCTGGCCAGTGCCGTGAAATAGCCCTGCACCTCGTCCGGACGCATGGTGCTGCCGCTTTGCGACAGCGGGGTCAGCAGTTCTTCCAGACGGGCCAGGTCGGCGTCGGTGAATACGATGTCGCTCATGATGATTCCTCGGGTTGTTTGCCGGGCATTGTAGCGAAAAGCCCCGCAAGGCGGGGCACTTCACGGTAAGCGCAGGTCAAGGCATGACAAGCGGCGGACGAGGCGTGACGGCTGTGGTGCGGGTGCCGGCACCACCAAGCCGCATGCCTTGCTGTGCACAACGGTTCTTTACTGTTCGGCACCGTGTGCACTGCCGTCCACTCGACCCGAGACCTCCACCGCACCGTCATGCCAAGGCGGACCGCCTCAGGCGGTCTTGTGCTCGCTCAGCCCCAGCTTCTCCTTCATCTGTTGCCGCATCATGAATTTCTGGATCTTGCCGGTGATGGTCATCGGGAAGCTGTCGACGAATTCGATATAGCGCGGAATCTTGTAGTGCGCGATCTGGCCCTGGCAGAAGGCGCGGATTTCGTCGGCACTGGCGGTTTCGCCGTCGCGCAGGCGGATCCAGGCGCACAACTCCTCGCCGAAGCGGTCGTCCGGCACGCCGATCACCTGCACGTCCTGGATCTTGGGGTGGCGGTAGAGAAATTCCTCGATCTCGCGTGGGTAGACGTTCTCGCCACCGCGGATCACCATGTCCTTGGCGCGGCCGACGATGTTGCAGTAGCCCGCCTCGTCGATCACCGCCAGGTCGCCGGTGTGCATCCAGCCTGCCGGGTCGATGGCCTCGCGCGTCTTGGGCTCGTCGTCCCAGTAGCCCAGCATCACCGAGTAGCCGCGCGTCAGCAATTCGCCGGTTTCGCCGCGCGGCACGATGCGGCCTTCGCCGTCGACGATCTTCACTTCCAGATGCGGGTGGATCAGGCCGACGGTGGAGACCTTGCGCTCGACCGGGGTGTCGGTGGCGCTCTGGAAGCTGACCGGGCTGGTCTCGGTCATGCCGTAGGCGATGGTGACTTCCTTCATGTGCATGGTGTCAACCACGCGCTTCATCACTTCGATCGGGCACGGACTGCCGGCCATGATGCCGGTGCGCAGGGTGGAGAGGTCGAACTCGCTAAAACGCGGGTGGTCGAGCACGGAGATGAACATGGTCGGCACACCGTGCAGAGCGGTGCACTTCTCCTCTGCCACGGTTTGCAGTACCGCCAGCGGCTCGAAGGCCTCGGACGGAAAGATCATGGTAGTGCCGTGCGTCAGGCAGGCCAGGTTGCCCAGCACCATGCCGAAGCAGTGGTACAGCGGCACCGGGATGCAGAGGCGGTCGCCCGGCACCAGCTTCATCGCCTCGCCGACGAAGAAGCCGTTGTTAAGAATGTTGTGGTGGCTCAGCGTGGCGCCCTTGGGGCTGCCGGTGGTGCCGGAGGTGAACTGGATGTTGATGGGGTCGTCGAACTGCAGCGTCGTACCGGTTTCGGCCAGCATGGCGCGCTCGGCTTCGGTCGGTTCGGCCAGCAACTGGTTGAAGTTCAGCATGCCGGGGCTGGCCTCGTCGCCCATGCGGATCACCATCTCCAGCGTCGGCAGCCTGGCGGCGCGCAGTGCGCCGGGGGCGCAGTGGGCCAGTTCCGGCGCCAGGTCGTTGATCATTTCCAGGTAGTCGCTGCTCTTGAAGCTGGGCGACAGCACCAAGGCGCGGCAGCCAACCTTGTTGAGGGCGTATTCCAGCTCGGAACGGCGATAGGCCGGGTTGATGTTGACCAGCACCAGCCCGGCCTTGGCGCTGGCGAACTGCATCAGCACCCATTCGACGTTGTTCTGCGACCAGATGCCGATGCGCTCGCCCGGCTTCAACCCCAAGCGTTGCAGGCCACATGCCAGCCGCTCGACCTGCTCGTGAAGTTCGGCGTAGCTCCAGCGCACGGATTGCTGGCGCACCACCAGCGCCTCGCGCGCGGCGTGGCGAGCGCAGGTCGCATCGAAGTACTGGCCAATGGTCTGCCCGATCAACGGGGTCTCGCTGGCGCCATGGACATAACTGGCTTGGGTCATGCTCTCTCCTCCTGTGTCGCGGAACGCGGTGATTGATGCGCTTTTCTTCTGCGCGATAAGTTACTATTACGTAAACGTAATCACAAGACCGACCTGCAAGCGTGGAGAAAACGCTACAATCGCGACATAAGGACAGGAATCACCATGACCCAGCAAGAGCTATTCTCCATCTCCGACCTGGCCCGCGACTTCGGCGTCACCCTGCGCACCATCCGCTTCTACGAAGAGCAGGGTCTGATCGAGCCGGAACGCGCCGGCCGCCAGCGCGTGTTCACCCGACGCGATCGCGCCCGGCTGAAGCTGATCCTGCGCGGCAAACGCATCGGGTTGTCGCTGCAGGAAATCCGCGAAATCCTCGACTTGTACGAACTGGCGAAGGATGAGGCGAGCCAGTCGCTCAAGCTGTTGCGGCTGTTGAGCGAGCGCCGCCAGCAGTTGGAAGAACAGCGCGACGACATCGATGCGGTGTTGGCCGAGATCGACACGCTGGAAGCGCACTGCCGCACCGTGATCGACGAGATGACCGCCAAGTCCGACTCCGCCAACGGCTGACCTCAGCCCCGCCGAGCGGGGTTAGGCTGCTGACAAAGCACTCTGGTACGTGTTTACAGGACCCGGCAGAGCCGGGTCATCTCCACCTAAGCATTTGATTTCGCAGCCTCTCTACCTATCCCCAATCCTTCGCTGAGCGAATCTTAAAGATTCGCACGCAGGCCGCCCTTGCCCTGCAAGGGGGCCTCGCTGCGCTCGATCGAGTTTGTCGGCAATCCGAACCCCGCCAAGCTGGTTTTTTGCATTTTTATATTGACGCTTACGTAAACGTAACCCAAAATAAATCGACGACATGGCCCTTGCGCCGAGAATGACAGAGGAGAAAACGATCATGTTCACCAGCCTGCGTTTTGCCCATGGCGAGACTTATGAAATGTTGCGTGACTCGGTAAAGGCCTTCGCCGACGCCGAGATCGCCCCGCGCGCCGCCGACATCGACCGCGACAACTTGTTTCCGGCCGACCTGTGGAAGAAGTTCGGCGATCTGGGCCTGCTTGGTATCACCGTAGAAGAGGAATACGGCGGCAGCAACATGGGGTACCTGGCGCACATGATCGCGATGGAGGAAATTTCGCGCGCCAGCGCCTCGGTCGCCCTCTCCTACGGCGCCCACTCCAACCTGTGCGTCAACCAGATCCGCAAGAACGGCAGCGCGGCACAGAAGGCGAAGTACCTGCCCAAGCTGATCTCCGGCGAGCACGTCGGTGCACTGGCGATGTCCGAGCCCAACGCCGGTTCCGACGTGGTGAGCATGAAGCTGCGTGCCGACAAGAAAGGCGACCGCTACGTACTCAACGGCAGCAAGATGTGGATCACCAACGGTGGCGACGCCGACACCCTGGTGGTGTACGCCAAGACCGACGTCAACGCCGGCCCCAAGGGCATCACCGCTTTCATCGTCGAGAAAGGCTTTAAAGGCTTCACGCACGGCAGCAAGCTCGACAAGCTCGGCATGCGCGGCTCCAACACCTATCCGATCTTCTTCGACGACTGCGAAGTCCCGGCGGAGAACATCCTCGGCAAGGAAGGCGAAGGCGTGAAGGTGCTGATGAGCGGGCTGGATTTCGAACGCGCGGTGCTGGCCGCCGGCCCGCTGGGCATCATGCAGGCATGCATGGACGTGGTGGTGCCCTACCTGAACGACCGCCAGCAGTTCGGCCAGGCGATCGGCGACTTCCAGCTGATGCAGGGCAAGCTTGCCGACATGTACGTCAAGCTCTCGGCCAGCCGCGCCTACGTCTACGCCGTGGGCCAGGCGCTCGACCGTGGCGAATCCGGACGCCAGACGCGCAAGGACGCCGCCGGGGCGATCCTGTACGCCGCCGAGAACGCCACGCAGATGGCGCTCGATGCCATCCAGTGCCTGGGCGGCAACGGCTACATCAACGAATACCCCACCGGCCGCCTGTTGCGCGACGCCAAGCTGTACGAAATCGGCGCCGGCACCAGCGAAATCCGCCGCTGGCTGATCGGCCGCGAACTGATGGCCGAAACGAGGTAAGCCATGCCGACACTCGAATCCAAGCTGTCGCCGCGAGCAGCGGAGTTCCAGACCAACGCTGACAAGATGCGCGCGCTGGTGGCCGACCTCAAGGAAAAGGTTGGCCGAAACGCCCTGGGCGGCGGTGACGCCGCCCGCGCCAAGCACATGGCGCGCGGCAAGCTGCTGCCGCGCGAGCGCATCGACCTCTTGCTCGACCCGGGCGCGCCCTTCCTCGAGCTATCGCAGCTCGCCGCCTTCGGCATGTACCACGACGGCGCCCCCGGCGCCGGCGTGGTGGCCGGCATCGGCCGCGTGGCCGGGGTGGAGTGCATGATCGTGGCCAACGACGCCACGGTGAAGGGCGGCACTTATTACCCGATGACGGTGAAGAAGCACCTGCGCGCCCAGGAAATTGCCCGCGAAAACCGCCTGCCCTGCCTCTACCTGGTGGACTCCGGCGGCGCCTTCCTGCCCTTGCAGGACGAGGTGTTTCCCGACCGCGAGCACTTTGGCCGCATCTTCTACAACCAGGCCCAGCTCTCCGCCGCCGGCATCCCGCAGATCGCCGTGGTGATGGGCTCGTGCACCGCCGGCGGCGCCTACGTGCCGGCGATGAGCGACGAGACCATCATCGTCAAGGAACAGGGCACCATCTTCCTCGGCGGCCCGCCTCTGGTGAAGGCGGCCACCGGCGAGGTGGTCGATGCCGAGGAACTGGGCGGCGGCGACGTGCACACCCGCATCTCCGGGGTGGCCGACCATCTGGCGCAGAACGACGCGCACGCGCTCTCCATCGCGCGCCGCATCGTATCCGACCTCAACTGGAAGAAACAGGGCGAGCTCGATCGTGCCGAGCCGAAAGCGCCGCGTTACGCCGCGGAGGAAATCTACGGCGTGATTCCGGCCGACCCGAAAAAACCGTTCGACGTGCGCGAGATCATCGCGCGGCTGGTGGACGACTCCGACTTCGACGAATTCAAGCAGAACTACGGCACCACACTGGTGACCGGCTTTGCTCGCCTCAACGGCTACCGCGTCGGCATCATCGCCAACAACGGCATCCTGTTCAGCGAATCCGCGCTCAAGGGTGCGCACTTCGTCGAGCTGTGCTGCCAGCGCGGCATTCCACTGATCTTCCTGCAGAACATCACCGGCTTCATGGTGGGCAAGAAGTACGAGAACGGCGGCATCGCCAAGGACGGCGCCAAGCTGGTGACCGCCGTGGCCTGTGCCAGCGTGCCCAAGTTCACCGTGCTGATCGGCGGCAGCTTCGGCGCCGGCAACTACGGCATGTGCGGCCGCGCCTACTCGCCCCGCTTCCTGTGGATGTGGCCGAACAGCCGCATCTCGGTGATGGGCGGGGAACAGGCCGCCGGCGTGCTGGCCCAGGTCAAACGCGACCAGTTGGGCGACGCCTGGTCGGCCGAGGAAGAAGAAGCCTTCAAGGCGCCGATCCGCTCGCAGTACGAGCACCAGGGCCACCCCTACTACGCCAGCGCGCGGCTGTGGGACGACGGCGTGATCGACCCGGCACAGACACGCGAGGTGCTGAGCCTGGCGCTGGAAGCCACCCTGTCGGCACCGATCGAGAAGACGCGCTTCGGCGTATTCCGTATGTAAGAGCCTATTCCAGTAGGCGAGCGAGCCAAAGCAGGTTGAGTGTCGCCGGAGCACAGGAACCGGAATGGACACGGAGTCCATGAGGATTCCGAGCACCGCCAGCACTCAAGATGCGAAGGCGCAGCCGCCTAATGAGATAGGCTCAAAGGGAGATGGAGATGAGCTACACCACCCTGGAAATCGAACGCACCGGGCACCTCGCCACGGTGTGGATGAACCGGCCCGAGCTGCACAACGCCATGAACGAAGTGCTGATCGCCGAGCTGACGCGGGCCTTCGTCGAATTGAACGAAGATGCCGGCGTGCGCGTGATCGTGCTGGCCGGACGCGGCAAGAGCTTCTCGGCCGGGGCCGACCTCGACTGGATGCGCCGTGCCGCGGGCTACAGCGAGTCGCAGAACCTAGACGACGCCAACCGGCTGGCGGCCATGCTCAAGGGCATCTACCGCAGCAAGAAACCTGTCATCGCGCGCATCCACGGTGCGGCGATGGCCGGCGGCACCGGGCTGACCGCGGTGTGCGACGTGGCGATCGCCACCGACGCCGCCAGGTTCGCGCTGACCGAAGTACGGCTGGGGCTGATCCCGGCCACCATCGGCCCCTACGTCGCCGACGCCATCGGCTGGCGCCAGGCACGACGCTACTTCCTCAGCGCCGAGCGCATCGATGCCGCCACCGCGCTGAAGATCGGCCTGGTGCATGAAGTGGTCGCCGCCGACGAACTGGACGCCCGCGTGGCCGAAGTGGCCGCCGAGTTCGCCAAGGGCGGACCGCAGGCCCTGGCCGCCGCCAAGGACCTGCTGGGGCTGCTGCGCGACGGCTCGCCGCTCGACGACGTGCTGCTGGACGACACCGCCCAGCGCATCGCCGCCATCCGCGTCGGCGCCGAGGCGCGTGAAGGACTGGCGTCGTTCTTCGACAAGCGCCCACCGGCGTGGGCGAAGGACTGAGATGCACGCCTACCCGACGCCCAGCGCCTTTGCCGCACCGCCTTCGGCCAACCTTGCCGACTGCCGCCCGGCCATTCCTCCGGAAACGGCGAAAACAGAAACAGGGAAGCGCCCCACCATGTTCAACAAGATCCTGATTGCCAACCGCGGTGAGATCGCTTGCAGGGTGATCAAGACCGCACGCGCCATGGGCATCCGCACCGTGGCGGTGTATTCCGACGCCGACGCCAACGCCCGCTTCGTCAAGCTGGCCGACGAGGCCTACCGGCTGGGTCCGGCGCCGGCCGCCGAGTCCTACCTCAAGGCCGAGCTGATCCTCGACATCGCCAGGCAGAGCGGTGCCCAGGGCGTCCACCCCGGCTATGGCTTCCTGTCCGAGAACGAGGACTTCGCCGCCGCCTGCGAGGCCGCCGGCATCGCCTTCATCGGCCCGCCGGCTTCCGCCATCGCAGCGATGGGCAGCAAGTCCGCCGCCAAGGCGCTGATGGAAAAAGCCAAGGTGCCGCTGGTGCCGGGCTACCACGGCGACAACCAGGAGCCGGATTTTCTCAAGCGCCAGGCCGACGCCATCGGCTACCCGGTACTGATCAAGGCCAGCGCCGGCGGTGGCGGCAAGGGCATGCGCATCGTGGAGAAGTCCGACGACTTCCTCGCCGCCCTCGCCTCCTGCCAACGCGAAGCGCGCGCCAGCTTCGGCGACGACAAGGTGCTGGTGGAGAAGTACCTGACCCGCCCGCGCCACGTCGAAATCCAGGTGTTCGCCGACAGCCTGGGCGACTGCGTCTACTTGTTCGAGCGCGACTGCTCGGTGCAGCGCCGCCACCAGAAAGTGCTGGAAGAAGCTCCCGCCCCGCACCTCCCAACGGAAACCCGTCAGGCCATGGGCGAGGCCGCCGTTGCCGCCGCGCGCGCCGTAGGCTACGTCGGCGCCGGCACGGTCGAGTTCATCATGGACGTGGACTCCGGCCGGTTCTACTTCATGGAAATGAACACCCGCCTGCAAGTGGAACACCCGGTCACCGAGATGATCACCGGCCAGGACCTGGTAGCGTGGCAGCTCAAGGTAGCCTCGGGCCAGCCCTTGCCGCTGAGCCAGGACAAGCTCGCGATCCATGGCCACAGCATCGAGGCGCGCATCTACGCCGAAGACCCGGACAAGGGCTTCCTGCCCGCCACCGGCACCCTGCTGCACCTGGTGCCGCCGGCGGAGAACGCCCAGGTGCGCGTCGATACCGGCGTGCTGCAGGGCGATACCATCAGCCCGTTCTACGATCCGATGATCGCCAAGCTGATCGTCTGGGGCGAAACGCGCGAGGCCGCGCTGCAACAGCTCGACGCCGCGCTGGCGGCGTACCAGGTCGCGGGCGTCACCACCAATATCCGTTTCCTGCGCCGCATCGTCGTCAACCCGGCGTTTGCCAGCGGCGACGTCGATACCGGCCTGATCGCCCGCTACCACGACAGCCTGCTGCCGCCCCCGGCCGCACCGGGCAGCGAACAACTGGCCTTGCTGGCGCTGGGCGAGGTGCTCGCCACGCAGGCCGACGACCGCCACGCCTTCGGCGTGCTCGCCGGTTGGCGCCTGAATGGCACGCTGAAGCGCCGCGTGGCCTTCCAGCACGGCGAGACCCGCCATGAGGTCATGGTGAGCTATCTGGGCGACGGCTTCGCGCTGGAGATCGGCGGCGACACAATCCAGGCCAGCGCCCGCCTCGAGCAGAACCGCCTCGCGGCGACGCTGGACGGCAAGCAGCTCGACGCCACCCTGGTGCGCCACGGTCTGCAGCGCGTGCTGTTTGCCGCCGGCGAACGCCTGGCACTCGACTACGTCGACCCCTACGCCTATCAGGAAGCCGGCATGCACGGCGAAACCCACCTCAAGGCGCCGATGCCGGGCCGCGTGGTGGCGCTGTTGGCCGAAGAGGGGAAAACGATCGCCAAGGGCGAACCGCTGCTGATCCTGGAAGCGATGAAGATGGAGCACACCATCACCGCGCCGGCGGACGGCAAGGTGCTGGCGTTCTACTTCGCCGCCGGCGAACAGGTCAAGGACGGCGACGAGCTGGTGGATTTCGAGGCGGAGTGAGGGCATGATACTCCATGCCAAAAGCATGAAAGATCGACCCAACCCTCACGGAGAATGGACATGACACCCCAGATCGTCGACCACCCCGGCCTCACCCTGGCCGGCTTCGCCATCCGCACCAGCCTGCAGGAGCAGGCCAACCTGCGCGACATCCCGGCGTTCTGGCAGCGCTACGCCCAGAGCTTGCGCGCGCCGTTGCTGGCGTCGCTCGGCCTGCCGCACGCCGTGGAATACGGCGTCGTGCGCGGCTTCGATCCGGCCAGCGGCACCTTCGACTACCTGATCGGCATCGAATGCCAGGGCGCGCCGCAACTGCCCGAGGGCGCATGCCGCCATGCCATCGCCCCGGCGCGCTACGCCATGTTCACCACGCCGCCCGCCGACAACGACGAGGCCTTCTCGCGCGCCATCGTCGCCACCTGGCAGGCCGCCTACCAGGACTGGCTGCCCACGGCACCCTGGCAGCATGCCGGCAGCGAATCGTTCGAACGCTACGACGGCCGCAGCGGCCCCGGCCAGACGGGGCGCCAGATGGAGATTTACCTTCCGGTCGTCCCGCGCTGACGCCCTTCGCTTGACCCGGTGCCCGCAACGGCGGGCGTCCTACTGGATATCGTCGTCATGAAACAAGTCAAGATCGTCGAGGTCGGCCCGCGCGATGGGCTGCAGAACGAAAAACAGCCGGTCGCGCTGGCGACCAAGCTGGAACTGATCAAAAGGTTGCGCGACGCCGGCCTGACCACCATCGAAGCCGGGGCCTTCGTGTCGCCCAAGTGGGTGCCGCAGATGGCCGATTCGGCCGAGGTGCTCAAGGCGCTCGACCTGTCCGGGCCGGTCAACTACCCGGTGCTGGTGCCCAACGAGCAGGGACTCGACGCCGCGCTGGCCTGCGGCGTCAGGGAAATCGCCGTGTTCGGCGCCGCCAGCGAGAGCTTCAGCCGCAAGAACATCAACGCCAGCATTGCCGAGAGCCTGAAGCGCTTCGAAAGCGTGATGGCACGCGCCGCTTCGGCCAACCTTCGCGTGCGCGGCTACGTCTCGTGCGTGGTGGGCTGTCCCTACGAGGGCAGGATCGCGCCGCAGCAAGTCGCCATGGTGGCCAAGGCGCTGTACGACATGGGCTGCTACGAGATTTCGCTGGGCGACACCATCGGCGTGGGCACCCCCAACACGGTGCTGGAGATGCTGGATGCCGTCAGCAAGCTTGTGCCAACAGAACGGCTTGCCGGGCATTTTCACGACACCTACGGCATGGCTATCGCCAATATTCATGCCGCACTAGGCGCCGGCATCGGCACATTCGACTCCTCGGTTGCAGGTTTGGGCGGCTGCCCGTATGCTCGGGGAGCCTCGGGCAACGTGGCCACCGAGGACGTGGTCTACCTGCTGCACGGCCTCGGCTACGAGACCGGCATCGATCTGCCGCAGTTGGTGGCGACGGCCCGTTTCATTTCCGGCGCATTGGGCAGGGAAGTCGGTTCGCGCGTGGGCAAGGCCTTGGCCTTGCCCGAATGACAGCAATCGTCTGCGTTGTCGCCCGCCCCCGCTGACACTGCTGCTTAAAGATAACAATCCACGGCCGCCGGCACCGCCGGCGCGTCGGGCTAGAGGAGAAACCATGCAGGAAGACTGGAGCCCGATCTGGCAACCCTCGCCGAGCCGTCTGGCCGGCAGCCACCTCACCGCCTTCACCCGCCTCGCCGAAACCGCCTTCGGCCAACCTTTGGACGACTACCACGCGCTGTGGCAGGCCAGCATCGACGACCCGGCTCGCTTCTGGTCGCTGCTGTGGGACTACGCCGGCGTGATCGGCAGCAAGGGAGAGACGACCCTCATTCACGGCGACGACATGCTCGCCGCGCGCTTCTTTCCCGACGCCCGGCTCAACTACGCCGAGAACCTGCTGCGCCGCCGCGACGACGCGCTGGCCCTGGTGTTCTGGGGCGAGGACAAGGTCAAGCGCGAGCTGACCTGGTGGGAACTTCACGACCTGGTGTCGCGCCTGCAGCAGGCGATGTCGGCGATGGGCGTGCGCGCCGGCGACCGCGTCGCCGGCTTCGTGCCGAACATGCCGGAAACCGTGGCGGCGATGCTGGCCGCCACCAGCCTCGGCGCGATCTGGACATCGTGTTCGCCCGACTTCGGCACCGACGGCGCGATCGACCGCTTCGGCCAGACCGAACCCAAGCTGCTGTTCTGCCCGGACGGCTACTGGTACGGCGGCAAGGCCATCGACATCCGCGGCAAGATGCAGGTCATCGCCGACGGCCTGCCCAGCGTGGAAAAGGTCGTGGTGCTGCCCTACCTCGGCCAAACCGCGGCCTTCGCCGCCGCCGTCCCGAAGGCCGTCACGCTGGACGACTTCATCCAACCCTACATCGCCAACGAGGTGAGCTTCGAACGCGTACCGTTCAACCACCCGCTGTTCATCCTCTATTCCAGCGGCACCACCGGCAAGCCCAAATGCATCGTGCACGGCCACGGCGGCACGCTGCTGCAGCACCTCAAGGAACACCAGCTGCACGGCGACCTGCACCCGGGCGATGTGCTGCTCTACTTCACCACCTGCGGCTGGATGATGTGGAACTGGCTGGTCTCCGGGCTTGCCAGCGGCGCCACGCTGCTGCTCTACGACGGCTCGCCGTTCGCCGCCAACCAGCGCGTCCTGTGGGACTACGTCAGCGCCTACCGCTGCACCCATTTCGGCACCTCGGCCAAGTACCTCGACGCGCTGAAGAAGTTCGGCGTGGAGCCCGGCGCCGAGTACGACCTCTCCCAGCTGCGCGCCATCTTCTCCACCGGCTCGCCGCTGGTGGCGGAAAGCTACGACTGGGTGTACCAGCACATCAAGCAGGACCTCAACCTGGCGTCGATCTCCGGCGGCACCGACATCGTGTCGTGCTTCGCGCTCGGTTCGGCCAACCTGCCGGTGTACCGTGGCGAACTGCAGTGCCGCGGCCTCGGCATGGCGGTGGACATCTGGAACGACCGCGGCCAGCCGGTGCGCGGTGAGAAAGGCGAACTGGTCTGCACCCGCCCCTTCCCGTCGATGCCGATCGGCTTCTGGCACGACCCGGAGCGAGAGAAATACCGCAAGGCCTACTTCGCGCGCTTCCCCAACACCTGGTGTCACGGCGACTACGCCGAGTTGACCGAGCACGACGGCCTGATCATCTACGGCCGCTCCGACACCGTGCTCAACCCCGGCGGGGTGCGCATCGGCACCGCCGAGATCTACCGTCAGGTGGAAGCGTTCGAGGACATTCTGGAAAGCCTGGCGGTGGGCCAGCGCTGGCAGGACGACGAGCGGGTGATCCTGTTCGTGCGCCTGCGCGAGGGGCTGACGCTCGACGCCGACCTCGTCGACCGGCTGCGCGACAAGATTAAGCACGGCGCCAGCCCGCGCCACGTGCCCGCCAAGATCATCCAGGTCGCCGACATTCCGCGCACCATCAGCGGCAAGATCGTCGAGCTGGCGGTCAAGAACGTGATCCACGGCGAGCCGGTCAGCAACGTCACGGCACTGGCCAACCCGCAGGCGCTCAAGCTGTTCGAGCACCTGCCGGAACTGCAGAGCTGATCTTCCTCGCACCGGGCCGCGAGCCGGCCCGTCAACCGTGACAGGCCGCAACAGCCTGGTGGCGGTGGATGTTCCTGAATGGCTGCCCTCACCGCGAGAGGCAGCCATTTTCGTTTCATCACGGTGCCGGTGCCTGCCAGCGTCAGGACGGGCCGCCCCCATTTCTGGCCCCGATGGCCCGCTCAGGGTGTCGATCGCGGGTGCAACTGTCGCGCCCACTGGCTACAGTTACAGGGTAGCGGCAGCCATGCCCGCAAACGGGCAGCGTTGTTGCCCCAACGGAATGCGAAGGACGGAAACATGGCAACGAAGCTGGCCCTCATCCCCCTGCTGACCCTCGCCCTGCTGCAGGGCTGCGTGGTCGCCCCTTACGGCTACCCGGTCCAAGCCACGACGGCAGAGGTCGACGCCTACCCGGTGTACATCGATGGCGCGCCGGTCCAGTTCGTCGCCGGCTATCCCTACCCCATCATCTTCGATGCCAGCTTCGGCTGGGGCTACTGGGATCATGACCGACGCTGGGTGCGCGTGCCGCCCCGATGGCACAACGACCTGGAACGGCGCTACCCGCACGGACGGGGCGCCCCGCTGTTCCGGCCGAACCCGCAGCAAGACTATCGCCGCTTCGACCCCCATTTCCGCGGCCCTCCCGGACGATGAAACGACAATGGCCGCAGATTACTCTGCGGCCATTCGGGAATCGGCATCGACGCATCGTGTCTCTTGCCGTGGCGCCTCTCTTGGCTTGTGCGCCAGTCAGTACTCGCTAACCTCCTGACTCGGCCGGCCTCGAATTATCGTGCCTGCCGATCAGGAAGCATCAACGCTTGAGCCGTTTCAGCCCGGCCAGCACCACCAGCCAGTAGCCCGCGTAGGCCACCAGCATCGCCACCGCCGGCTGCGCGCGATAGCCGGTCAGCGCCGCCACCGTACCGCCAAAGCGGGTGGAATCGTCCAGCAGCGCCGAGGTATCCCACACCGAACCGGACCAGGCCTGCAACCAGCCCATGCCGATCATCTTGTCGATCCCGGTCACCAGCAAGGCGCCGGCCAGCATCAACAGCATGATTTCGGTGACGCGGAAGAACAGCCGCCACGACAGATACTTGCCGCCCTGCTGCAGCAGCCAGAAAGTCAGGTAGGCCAGTCCGAAACCGGCTGCCGTCACGCCGAGGAAGCTGGCCAGCCCGGTATTGGCAATATCACTGCCCAAGCCGTACAGGAATACCACCGTTTCGGCGCTCTCACGCGCCACCGCCAGCATCACCACCACGAACATGCCCCACCAGTTGGCGCTCGATGCCGTCTTCGCCATCTCGCCTTCCAGTTCGCTCTTGAGCTTGCGTCCGTGCTTGCGCATCCAGAACACCATCTGCACGATCAACACCGCCGCCACCAGCACCATCGCGACCTGGAAATACTCCAGCGCCCCCTCCGGCAGGCTGCTCTCCAGCACCAGCATCACCCCAGCCAGCGCCCCGGCCAAGCCGAGACCGGCGACAACGCCGCCCCACAGATAGCGGCCGCCCTGCGCCACATAGCCGCTGGTTTTCAGCCAGGTATGCAGAATGCCGACCACCAACAGAGCCTCGACGCTTTCACGCCAGATGATGAACAGGGCGTTGAACATGATGTGTTCCTTCTCTCAATGCAAAACGGCGAACCCGAAGCATCCGCCGCCTCAGACGACGGTAAAACTTATTTGGCGACGATGGTGCCCTTGGCCTTGTCTTCGTTGTACTCGTCAACGAAGTTGTAGGTGCCGGCCTTCAGCGCGGCAAAGCTGACGCTGACCGATTTGCCTGCGGCCACAACCTTTTCCTTGTGCAGCTGCTTGCTTTCGAATTCGGCCGTCTTCTTGGTCTGGTTGTTTACCATTACCTTGAACGGCTTGCCTGCCGGCACCTCGAGGGAGGCCGGCTCGAAGCCCTTGTCGGTCAGGTTCAGGGTGAAGCTGTCGGCATCAGCGGCATAGCTGGAAACAGCGAAGACCATCAGGGCAGAAGCAAGCAGGGTACGCATGACGTGAGTTGACTCCGAGTTGTGCAGTATCCAGTTAATGATAACCGTTTTTATTCCTCTTTGAGAACAGGCAATACCCCGGCCCTTACATCATCAGCGCCTGCCTCGCCCGGACCTTGCCCTGCAAGGCTTGTTGCATAGGCCTTCATGACAATAGCTTCAAGCCAAGTTTGCCCGCCAGGCATTGAATGCGGCGTTGTCCCGGCACAACAGGCACTTGACCGCTCTGGTACAATGCCCTTTTTTGCCTTCGACGCTACAGGTTTATGACCACCATGCTGAACCTCTACAACACCCTGACCCGACAGAAAGAAGTCTTCAAACCGATCACGCCCGGCAAAGCCAGCATGTACGTGTGCGGCATGACGGTGTACGACTACTGTCACCTCGGTCACGCCCGCATGGTGGTGGTGTTCGACATGGTGGCACGCTGGTTGCGCGCCACCGGCTATGACCTGACCTACGTGCGCAACATCACCGACATCGACGACAAGATCATCAAGCGTGCCGCCGAGAACGGCGAACCGATCCAGGCGCTGACCGCCCGCTTCATCGACGCCATGAACGAGGATTTCGATGCACTGGGCGTCATCCACCCCGATTTCGAGCCGCGCGCCACCGAGCACGTGCCGGGCATGATCGCGCTGATCGAGACGCTGATCGCCAACGGCCGCGCCTACCCCGCGCCGAACGGAGACGTGTACTACGCAGTACGCGAGTTCCCCGGCTACGGCAAGCTGTCCGGCAAGAGCCTGGAAGATCTGCGTGCCGGCGAGCGCGTCGAAGTGGACGTCAACAAGCGCGACCCGTTCGACTTCGTGCTGTGGAAGGCCGCCAAACCGGGCGAACCCTCCTGGCCGAGCCCCTGGGGCGAAGGCCGCCCGGGCTGGCACATCGAATGCTCGGTGATGAGCGAACACCACCTGGGCGAACACTTCGACATCCACGGCGGCGGCGCCGACCTGCAGTTCCCGCACCACGAGAACGAGATCGCCCAGTCGGAAGGCGCGCACAACCACGACTTCGTCAACTACTGGCTGCATAACGGCTTCATCCGCGTCGACAACGAGAAGATGTCGAAGAGCCTCGGCAACTTCTTCACCATCCGCGAAGTGCTCGAGAAGTACGATGCCGAAGTGGTGCGCTTCTTCATCCTGCGTGCCCACTACCGCAGCCCGCTCAACTACTCCGACGTACACCTGGATGACGCCAAGCAGTCGCTGACGCGCCTCTATACCGCGCTGAAGAACGTGACAGCGACCGACATCGCTATCGACTGGGAAGAAAACGACTACGCCCGCCGCTTCAGGCAGGCGATGGACGACGACTTCAACACCGTGGAAGCCATGGCCGTGCTGTTCGATCTGGCCGGTGAAGTCAACCGCGGCGAATCCGCCGCGCAGGCCGGCCTGCTGAAGGCCCTGGGCGCAGTGCTTGGCCTGCTGCAGCGTGCCCCTCAGGAGTTCCTGCAAGGTGGCAGTACCGCGGCCGAACTGTCGGCCGACGCCATCGAGGCACTGATCCAGGCCCGCCGCGACGCCCGCACCGCCAAGAACTGGGCGGAAAGCGACCGCATCCGCGACGAACTGGCCGCCAAAGGCGTGATCCTGGAAGACGGTGCCCAAGGCACCACCTGGCGCCGCGCCTGATTAGGCTGGAAATAAAACTGCCACCCCCATGCCGGACCTATGACGCTCACCATGCCAGTTGAACGGCTGCGCGTCCCTGACCGGCCTCGGGGGCACCCTGCGGTTTCTTTCACCCGCTCTGAGTCCGTCATTTACGGAAACGCCGCCCCTTGCGCTTGTCAAGTCAAGTCAAAGGGCGGATAATCTGGCGTTTCGACAAGCGGTACAGGCAAAACCCCTGTACCCGATTTGAAAGGGAACCACGATGAAAACCGATATTCACCCGAATTATCACGAAGTGAACGTGACCTGCTCCTGCGGCAACCAGTTCGTGACCAAGTCGACCATGGCCAAAGAAAACTTCACGATCGAAGTTTGCTCCCAGTGCCACCCGTTCTATACCGGCAAGCAGAAGATCGTCGACACCGCCGGCCGCGTTGACAAGTTCAACCAGAAGTTCGGCAGCTTCTTCAAGCGCTAAGCGCTTCGGGATTGCCCCTTCGGGTAGAGAAAAGGCAGCGCGAGCTGCCTTTTTTGCATTCCGCCCTCCATTGCCTTGCCCGACAGCCGCCAAACCGGAAGCGATCCCGCCATGAACCATGGCAAGGACGCACCACCGTGCCGACGACAAGCCGATGCCGGCCGCCGTGCCTTTAACCATCCCGCCAATACTCCAGACGCGTAGCCGTAGCCGCCCGGTGAAATGGGCGCTAAGCTACTGCCTTTGACCGCGCCCTTCCCGCTCCCGCATGCTGACGTACACCCCGGACTCCGACTCCCGTCTCGCCCAACCGACCGAGAAGCCCTGGCTTCTGCTGCTGCTGACCTTCGTCTGGCTCTGGCCCGGCATCTTGGGCCACGACCCATGGAAACCCGACGAGCCCTACGTCCTGGCGGTGGTCGAAGGCATGCTGCGGCACCACCAGTGGCTGTTGCCCTCCATCCAGGGTCTGCCGTACCTGGAGTCCCCACCGCTGTATTACTGGGTCGCGGCCGGCTTTGCGCGGCTGCTGTCCCCCTGGGCCCTGCCCTTGCACGACGCGGCCCGATTGGCCACGCCGTTCTTCATGGCGATCGGGCTGACGCTGGCCGGTCTGGCCGGACGCGAACTGATAGGCCGGCGCCACGGCCGCAGCGTGGTGCTGATCCTGATCGGATGCATCGGCTTGATCGCCACCGGCCACCAGATGAATGCCGCGGTCGCCGGCTTTGCCGGCTTTGCCGCGGCCTTCTACGCACTGGTACTGACGCTGCGCTCCCCGGGCCTGGCCGGGGCAATCCTGGGAGCCGCCACCGCGACGGTATTCCTCTCGGCCAGCCTGCTCGAGGTAACCTTGATCTGGCTGGTGGCAATCCTGCTGCCGGCGTTCAGCGCCTGGCGCAACCAACGCTACCTGATCACCCTGCTCATGGGCCTGGTACTGGCCCTGCCGCTGATGATGATCTGGCCAATGATGCTGGCCAAGGCGCAGCCGGCGGTATTCGCCGCCTGGTGGCAAGGACACGCGCTGGGACCGCTCAACGGCTTCGGCCATGTCGGTGTCTTCCACGATTTCGGCTACTACCCCCTGGTTTCGCTGTGGTACACCTGGCCCGCCTGGCCACTGGCAGCGTGGACGCTGTACCGCCACCGCCATCTCGACAAGCCGGTACTGCAATTGCCGCTGATGTTCTTCGGCGTGGTCATGATCCTGCTGACCTTGTCTACTCGGCAAAGCTCGGAGTATGCCCTGCCGATGCTGCTGCCGATGGCCATGCTGGCCGCGGTCGAGCTCGACACCCTGAAGCGCGGTGCCGCGGCGTTCCTGAACTGGTTCGGCCTGATGACCTTCGGCTTTTTCGGGCTGTTGATCTGGGCCGGCTGGGCGGCGATGAACTTTGGCTGGCCAGAACGGCTGGCGCAACGCGCCAAGTACTTCAGCCCCTACTACGAACCCTCGGTCTCGACACTGGCCGCACTGTGCGCGCTGTTTGCCACCCTGGTGTGGCTGTGGGCGGTGACGCGCCGCAACCTGCGCGGACGGCAGGCAGTGACGAACTGGGCTGCCGGCATCACGCTGTTCTGGGGGTTGGCGATGAGCCTGTGGCTGCCGTGGCTGGACGCCGCCAAGAGCTATCGGCCGGTGGTGGTGAGCATGATGCGTGCGCTGCCCGCCGACGCGCGCTGCGTGGCCACCGAACGCGACAATCTGCTGACACGACTGAGCTGGCACTACTTCGGCGGACTGAAGCTGACCCCGTACACGCCCGGTCGTCCGGTCCCCTGCCACTACCTGCTGGTCAGCCGCACCCCGGCCGAGGGTCTGGCCGAACCCGGCTGGCAGATGCTCTGGCAGGGCAGCCGGCCACGCGAGAAGAGCGAAGTCTTCGGTCTGTTCCGTCGCTCGCCACCCTGATCCAGACGGGCTGACGGCACACACCGGGACCCACCCTTGGCGCCAAGCGGGTATATATAGAAAAAGCGGCGCCATCAGGACGCCGCTTTTCTTTGCCATATGGCGAGCCCGAACACCTTGTCGCGGGCCCGACGGCCTAGACGGAGTTCATTGCTTCAAGTCCAGAATCCACTGGACCAGCTTTCTGGCATCCGCCTCCTGGATGGCCACCGCGTTGGGCGGCATCGCCAATCCACTCACCTTGCCCTTCCAGTGGCTGGCATAGGGATTGGAACCCTCCATCACGGTTTTCAGCAGCTTTTCCGAGACGCCTTCCTGACCCTTGTAACGGGCGGCCACGTCCTGCCACGCGGGACCGATCGGCGCCACGCCAGCCGGACCCGGCTTGCCCGACTCGATGCTATGACAGGCAACACAGCCGCTGGTCGCAGCCAGTTGCTTCATCGCCACGTCCAGTTTGGCATCCGCCCATGCACTGCCTTGGGCGGCAAACACCAGCACGGCCACGGGAACAACTCTGCGTAGTAGTGGGAACATTTTGACCTCCGATCGTGAATGGCTTCAATTCCCATAGTGAGCCTGGAGCAACCGCAAGCTATTGACATGCGTCAACGAATCGTTTTGCCGGCCATTCGACGCGGAGGCCGCACGTCAAAAGAAATGGCGGCCCCACGGGGCCGCCATTTTACTAATGCGGATCAGCCAACAACCGATTTTAGTAGGCAAGCTGGCCAAAGCAGGTTGAGGGCTGCCGGAGCACAGGAACCGGAATGGACACGTAGCCCATGAGGATCATGGCTGACCGAGTCTCCGTGCAGAGACTCGCCCGCTCAGAGCAGCGCCGGCACTCAAGATGCAAAGGCACAGCCGCCCAATGAAATAGGTTTTTACTTGGCCCAGGAATCCTTCAACCCTACCGTACGGTTGAATACAGCCTTGACGCCCGGCTGGTGCTCGTAACGGTCGGTCACGAAGTAGCCGAGGCGCTCGAACTGGTAGCGCGTTTCCGGCTCGGCCTTGAGTACCACGTCTTCGACGCAGGCGGTCACGGTCGCGAGCGAGTGCGGGTTGAGGAACTGGCGGAAGTCGACGTATTCGCCATCCTCGCCGCGCACGGCGTCCGGACGCGGCTCGGTGAACAGGCGGTCGTACAGACGCACCTGAGCCTCGATGGCGTGCTCGCACGACAGCCAGTGGATCACGCCCTTGACCTTGCGGCCGACCGGGTTCTGACCCAGCGTGTCGTGGTCGATCGAACACTTCAGCTCGACCACGCGGCCAGTGGCGTCCTTGATCACCTCGTCGCACTTGATCACGTAGGAATAACGCAGCCGCACCTCGCCGCCGGCGGTGAGGCGCTGCCACTTGGGCGGCGGCACTTCGGCGAAGTCGTCGCGCTCGATGTAGATCTCGCGCGAGATCGGCACTTCGCGTTCACCGAATTCAGGGTGGTGCGGATGGAACGGCGCAGCACGGCTGGCGGTCACGCCTTCTTCGAAGTTGGTCAGCGTCACCTTGATCGGGTCGAGCACGGCCATCACGCGCGGCGCCTCGGCTTCCAGCGTCTCGCGCACGGCGCCTTCCAGCACGCTCATATCAATGATGTTCTCCCCTCTCGACACGCCGATGCGCTGCGCGAACAGGCGGATACCGGCCGGACTGAAGCCGCGGCGGCGCATCCCGGCGATGGTCGGCATGCGCGGGTCGTCCCAGCCCGTGACCAGGCCGTCGTTCACCAAAGCCTGCAGCTTGCGCTTGGAGGTCAGCGCATACAGCAGTTCCAGGCGCGAGAACTCGTACTGGCGCGGGTGGCAACCGATGCTGATGTTGTCGAGTACCCAGTCGTACAGCGGGCGGTGGTCTTCGAACTCCAGCGTGCACAGCGAATGGGTAATGCCTTCGATGGCATCGGAAATGCAGTGGGTGTAGTCGTACATCGGGTAGATGCACCACGTGTCGCCGGTACGGTGGTGGTGGGCACGACGAATGCGGTAGATCACCGGGTCGCGCATGTTGACGTTGCCCGAGCTCATGTCGATCTTCAGGCGCAGCGTCTTGCTGCCGTCCGGAAACTCGCCGTTCTTCATGCGCGTGAACAGATCGAGGTTTTCCTCGATGCTGCGGTCGCGGTACGGGCTGTTCTTGCCCGGTTCGGTCAGGCTGCCGCGGTAGGCGCGCATTTCCTCGGCGTTCAGGTCGCAGACGAAGGCCTTGCCGGCCTTGATCAGTTCCACCGCATAGTCGTACAGCGGCTGGAAATAATCGGAGGCGTAACGCACTTCGCCATCCCACTTGAAACCCAGCCAGGACACGCTGTCCTTGATGGACTGGACGTATTCGTCGGATTCCTTCTCCGGGTTGGTGTCGTCCATGCGCAGGTTGCATTTGCCCTGGTAGTCGTCGGCCAGACCGAAGTTCAGGCAGATCGACTTGGCGTGGCCGACGTGCAGGTAGCCGTTCGGCTCGGGCGGGAAGCGCGTCACGATGGAGGCGTGCTTGCCCGAGGCCAGGTCCTCGTCGATGATGTTGCGGATGAAGTTGCTGACAACGGGCGCGTTGTTTTCCGTACTCATGGGATGAATGTCTAGTGTTTCGGTGGATTCCAATGGCCCGATTGTACCCGATTTAGCGTCGATATTCCGAATGCACCGGGCGTGCCGTGCCGGCTGCAGGCCGTTTTCCGCGGCCTTCGGCCAACCCCATCCCGCCCCCAAAAACCCGCCTGAAATTGGGGTTATGCCCTTGAAAAACAATCAAATTTACTGATCTCCGGGGGCAAAATCTGGCACAATGCGCGTCACCCGAATAATCGCACGCACCATGACCACCGTTTCCGCCCCCGTAAAACCGATCACCTCCTACCGCAAATTCTGGGCCCAGCGCTTCGGCACCGCGCCGTTCCTGCCGATGACCCGTGCCGAAATGAACGAGCTGGGCTGGGACTCCTGCGACATCATCATCGTCACCGGCGACTGCTACATCGACCACCCGAGCTTCGGCATGGCGCTGGTCGGGCGCCTGCTGGAGGCGCAGGGCTTCCGCGTCGGCATCATCGCCCAGCCTGACTGGCACTCGGCCGACCCGTTCCGCGAGCTGGGCCGCCCCAATCTGTTCTTCGGCGTCACCGCCGGCAACATGGACTCGATGATCAACCGCTACACCGCGGACCGCAAACCGCGCTCGGACGACGCCTACACCCCGCACGCCGAGGCGAACAAGCGTCCGGACCGCGCGGTGACGGTGTACGCGCAGCGCTGCCGCGAGGCCTACCCGGGCGTCGGCGTGATGATCGGCAGCATCGAGGCGTCCTTGCGCCGCATCGCCCACTACGACTACTGGAGCGACAAGGTGCGCCAGTCGGTGCTGGTCACCTCCAAGGCCGACCTGCTGCTGTTCGGCAACGCCGAGCGCGCGCTGGTGGAAGTGGCGCACCGCGCCGCCGCCGGCGAGAAGCTGTCGGAGATCCGCGACGTGCGCGGTACCGCCTTCCTGGCGCCGCACGGCTGGATGCCGGGCGACGACTGGCTGATGATGGACTCCACCACGCTCGACCAGCCGGGCAAGGTCGAGGCGCATCAGAACCCGTACGAGATGGTGCCGGAAAAGGAAGAAGCCGCCTGCGCCAGCGGCCAGGGCAAGGACCCCGCCGCCGCCCAGCCGATCACCTTCATGCCGCTGCAGGAGCGCGTGGCGGCGCGCAAGGCGCAGCGCGCCAAGACCGTGGTCAGGATTCCCGCCTACGAGGCGGTGGCGCACGACCCGGTGCTGTACGCCCATGCCAGCCGCATCCTGCATCTGGAATCCAACCCCGGCAACGCCCGCGCCCTGGTGCAACTGCACGGCGAGCGCGACGTGTGGCTCAACCCGCCGCCGATTCCGCTCACCACCGAGGAAATGGACCACGTGTTCGGCCTGCCCTACGCGCGCAACCCGCACCCGTCCTACGGCAAGGCGCACATCCCGGCGTGGGAGATGATCAAGTACTCGGTCAACATCATGCGCGGCTGCTTTGGCGGCTGCACCTTCTGCTCGATCACCGAGCACGAGGGCCGCATCATCCAGAGCCGTTCGGAAGAATCGATCCTGAAGGAGCTGGAGGAAATCCGCGACAAAACCGACGGCTTCACCGGCCACATCTCGGACCTGGGCGGCCCCACCGCCAACATGTACCGGCTCGCCTGCAAGGACAAGAAGATCGAGACGTCGTGCCGCAAGCTGTCCTGCGTCTACCCGGACATCTGCGAGAACCTGGGCACCGACCACAGCCACCTGATCCAGCTCTACCGCAAGGCGCGCGCGCTGCCTGGCATCAAGAAGATCAACATCCAGTCCGGCCTGCGCTACGACTTGGCGGTGCGCTCGCCGGAGTACATCAAGGAACTGGTGACGCACCACGTCGGCGGCTACCTCAAGATCGCCCCGGAGCACACCGAGGAAGGCCCGCTTTCGAAGATGATGAAGCCGGGCATGGGCGCCTACGACAAGTTCAAGGAACTGTTCGAGCGCTTCAGCCGCCAGGCCGGCAAGGAACAGTACCTGATCCCGTACTTCATCGCCGCCCACCCCGGCACCAGCGACGAGGACATGATGAACCTTGCGCTGTGGCTGAAAAAGAACAACTTCCGCCTCGACCAGGTGCAGACCTTCACGCCGACGCCGATGGCCATGGCCACCACCATGTGGCACACCCGGCGCAATCCGCTCAAGCGCCTGGCGCGCAGCTCGGAAAAGGTCGACGTGGTGCGCGACGGCTACCGCCGCAAGCTGCACAAGGCCTTCCTGCGCTACCACCACCCGGACAACTGGCACATTCTGTACGAGGCGCTGATCAACATGGGCCGCCAAGACCTGATCGGCTACGGCAAGCACCAGCTGATCCCGCCGACGCCGCCCAAGGGCGCCGAGGACAAGGGCAAGCGCTTCAACGTGGCGCGCACCGCGCACCACCCGACCCAGCGCTTCCAGGACGCGCCGCCACGCGGCCGCGCCCCGGCTGCCACGCGCGGCAAGCCGGCAGGAGCCTCCGCCAAACCGGGTGGCAAACCCGCCGCCAAGCCGGCCTCGCGCCAGGCCGCCGCGAGCGGCGGCAGCGCCAAACCGCGCGGCCGGCGCTGAGCACCCATAACAAAGCCCCGCGTGGTTCACACGCGGGGCTTTTTATCGTCCGAATATGGCCAGGGTGCTTCCGCCCTAACGCCCCTCCCGCCCCAGCCGGCGCATCGTTTCCAGCCACCGGCCACGTCGCTCGCCATCCTCCGCCTCGACCATGCCGATCAGGCTGTCTCGAATCGGCCCGATGCCGGAAAAGCCGAGGATACTGCGCTTCAGACTCTTGAGGCCATGAGCGCCGAAATACCAGCGGTAGATCGGCGCCGGCATGCCCATGGTGACGACGATGCGGGCCGATTTACCGCTCAGGCGCTTGCGCCATCCCTTACCGTTGGACTGGTCGAAAGCGAACTGCGGACGGAACACCTGCTCCAGAAAGGCTTTCAGCAAGGCCGGCAGGGAGCCCAGCCACAGCGGGTAGACGATGACCAGGTGCTCGGCCCAGTTGATGCTCTCCTGCGCCCGCCGGATCACTTCGACGGGCGTACCGTTATCGAACTCCTCCTTGGAGCGCAGCAACGGGAAGTCGAGCGTGGCCACCTCGATCAGCCGAACCTCGTGCCCGGCCTCGCGCGCGTCTTGGACGTAGGCCTCCGCCAGCGCATGGCAGAAGTGGTCACCGGCGGGGTCGGGATGTCCCTGGATGACGAGGATGTGTTTGCCCATGGCACGCACCACCCTACCCACACGACTAAACGCTGCGACGCGGCTCGAGGGCCAGGCGCAGTGCCAGCGCCCCCAGCACGCAGCCCATCAGATAGCGCTGCGCCGCCAGCCACAACGGCTTGCGCGCGAACCATGACGCCATGCCGGCGGCACTGAGTGCGATCAGCAGATTGACCGAGAAACTCACCGCAATCTGCGTGAGCCCCAGCGTGACGCTCTGCCCGAACACCGAGCCGTGCTCGGGCGACACGAATTGCGGGAAGATCGACAGATAGAACACGGCGACCTTGGGATTGAGCAGATTGGTGAGAAAGCCCATCAGGAAGAGCTTGGGCACAGGGTCCGCCGCGAGCTGCCGCGGCTCGAACGGCGAGCGTGCCCCCGGCTTCACGGCCTGCCAGGCGAGCCAGAGCAGATAAAGCGCCCCGGCCCACTTGAGCAGCTCGTAGGCAAAGGGCACCGCCAGGAACAGCGCGGACAATCCCAGAGCGGCCGCCAGCATGTGAACCAGAAAGCCGGCCACCACCCCGAACAAGGAAATCACCCCGGCCTGGCGCCCCTGGCAGATCGAACGCGAAATCAGGTAGATCATGTTCGGCCCCGGCGTCAGCACCATCAGCAGGGAAGCACCGGCAAAAAGCAAGAGATCGGGAACGGCAACCATCGGTAACTCCTCGGCTCGAGGCCCAAGCAACAGGCGCCCTGAAAGGTGGCAATTCGGGCTGCTGCGCCCATTCTCTTCAGAATGCCACACAAGGCCCATGACAAAAAGCTGACGTACGGCAACGTGGTCATCACGGCGCAGGGCAAGCCGCAGGCCTGAACTCTCGCCCGAAGCCGTCCAGCGGTTTCGGGCTACAATGGCCGAATCCACCACGAAAGGACAAAGGCATGCTGAAAATCTGGGGACGGCTCAACTCGCTCAACGTCAAGAAGGTGGTGTGGTGCGCGGCCGAACTGGGGCTGCCGTTCGAGCGCATCGACGCCGGCGGCCCGTTCGGCGGGCTCGACACGCCGGAATTCCTGGCGCGCAACCCGAACGGCACCATCCCGCTGATCGACGACGACGGCTTCACCCTGTGGGAATCGAACGCCATCGTGCGCTATCTGGCCGCCAAGTACGGCCACGGCAGCCTGTATCCGGACGATCTGCAGCAGCGCGCCGACGCCGACCGCTGGATGGACTGGCAGGCCACGGTGTTCAACCCGGCCCTGGTGCCGGCGATCTACAATCTGCTGCGCGTACCCCCGGAGCAGCGCAGCCAGGACGCGATCGACACCGCGCGCGTGAAGGTCGACCGGCTGGCCAGCCTGCTCGAGCAGCACCTGACCGGACGCACGTGGCTGACCGGCAAATGCTTCACAATGGCCGACATCGTGCTCGGCTGCAGCGTGCATCTCTGGCTCAACCTGCCGCTGGAGCGCACGTCCCGCCCGGAACTGGAGCGCTGGTACGCCGCCTTGCGTGCGCGCCCCGCCAGCACCGAGGCGCTGCAACTCCCTCTATCCTGAGGCGTGTCGATACCTTTTCCCCTGCCTCCCCGGCCGGCACGTCTCGCTACTGCAGACGGCGTACGGCGCGCTCCCGGGCCAGCGCGGGCAATCTTCGGCCAACCTTTTGCCGTGCCAGGCCAGCTTCCCGCCAATAAAAAACAGCAGCCCGCGGGCTGCTGTTTGTGACTGGGCAAAGAGCCGCTCAGTAGGTGTAGAACATCTGCTGGATCTTCTTGGTGTCGTTGGTCTTGGTCATGGCCAGCATCAGCAGGATACGGGCCTTCTGCGCGTTCAGCGTGTCGGATACGACGAAGTCTTCCTTGTCGTCGTTCACTTCGCCGTTGCGGGCGACGATGCCGGAACCCACGCGCGAGCTGCGTACCACGATGACGCCTTTCTGGCGGGCTTCGCGGAAGGCCGGCAGCATCTGAGCGGCCATGCTGCCGTCACCCACGCCGGCCTGGACGATGCCCTTGGCACCAGCGGCGACGTCGGCGTCCAGCGCCACGCGGTTCATGTTGGCGTAGCCGTAGACGATGTCGACTTGCGGCAGCTTGTCGAGCTTGCTGACGTCGAACTCGGTCTCGGCGGTGTGCTTGCGTACCGGCAGACGGTAGAAGTGCGGCTTGTTGTCCTGCATGTAGCCGAGGAAGCCCAGTTCCGGCGTCTTGAAGGTGTCGGCGGTGGAAGTGTTGGTCTTGGTGACATCGCGGCCGGCGTTGATCTGGTCGTTCAGCGTCACCAGCACGCCCTTGCCGACGGCTTCCTTGCTGCCGGCCAGCAGCACGGCGTTGTACAGGTTGATCGGGCCGTCGGCGCTGATCGCGGTGGACGGGCGCATGGAGCCGACGATCACCACCGGCTTCTTGCTCTTCACCGTCAGGTCGAGGAAGTAGGCGGTTTCTTCGATGGTATCGGTGCCGTGGGTGATGACCACGCCGTCGACGTCCTTCTGCGCCAGCAGTTCGTTGACGCGCTTGGCGAGCTTCAGCCAGACGTCGTTAGTCATGCTTTCGCTGGCGATCTGCACCACCTGCTCGCCACGCACGTTGGCGGCCTTCTTCAGTTCCGGCACGCTTTCGATCATCTTGTCGACACCGACCTTGGCGGCGGTGTAGCCGATGGTGGTGGTGGTGGAAGCACCGGTGCCGGCGATGGTGCCGCCGGTGGCCAGGATCACCACGTTGGGCAGCTTGGCCGGAGCGGCCTCTTCGGCGTGGGCGAAGGAAAAGACGGCGGAGCAAGCCAGCAGGGCGGCAGCGCGAGCAAAGCGTTTATCGACAAACATGTTCTCTCCTTTGAGGATTATCGTGGCCAGAGCGTGATTCGCCCCGACCAGTAGAGGCGGGGTCGCCACGGCCGCCTCGATGGCGGCAGGCGGGGCGCCCCCGGCAAGCGGCGCAGGTTCTTGCGACCTGCTGCCATGTTCTAGCCCGGGTCGCTATTGAGCAGGAATCGGGCCAGCCCGCAGCCAAGCAAACCAGAATACAACCCATTGATTTATATCGAACAAATTCCGACCGTCGCAACAAACAGACGGAACGCCGTACTTTCCAGAGCATTAGCACACGGAAATCCGAACACCACGCCCGCACCAGGGCGCCGGCGGCCGGCGGCGGCCCGCTTGGGTTTTGACGACGTTTCTGTGACAATCAGCCCCTCTCGGGCAGGGACGCCACGTGACGCTTGCCTTTGCCCGCCAAAACAAGGCGTTAGCGGCTGCCGTCGCCGCCCGCCACTCACCAGCCATAGCCAGGACCAGAAGCGATGACACACGCCGCCATGCCGCCCGCCGCCACGGAGCGCCGACGATGACCACGACAGCAACAGGCCCGAGCCGCCGCGTCGCCATCGTCGGCGGCGGCCCGGCCGGACTGATGGCGGCCGAAGTGCTAAGCCGGCAAGGCGCACAGGTCGACGTCTACGACGCCATGCCCTCGGTCGGGCGCAAGTTCCTGCTGGCCGGCGTCGGCGGCATGAACATCACCCACTCCGAGCCGGCCGAGCCGTTCTTGTCTCGCTACGGCAGCCGCAGCGAGCAGTTGCGGCCCTGGCTGCAGGCCTTCGGCGGAGCAGAACTGCGCGAATGGGTGCACGGGCTGGGCATCGACACCTTCGTCGGCTCGTCCGGGCGGGTGTTTCCCACCGCGATGAAAGCCGCGCCGCTGTTGCGCGCCTGGCTGCAGCGCCTGCGCGAAGCCGGCGTGCGCATCCACGTGCGTCACCGCTGGCAGGGCTGGAGCGACGACGGCGCCCTGCTGCTGAGCACGCCCGAAGGCGACAAGAGGGTACGCGCCGACGCCGTACTGCTGGCACTGGGCGGCGGCAGCTGGGCCAAGCTGGGCTCGGACGGGGCATGGCTGCCAAGGTTGGCCGAACGCGGCGTCGAGGTCTGCCCGCTGGTGCCGTCCAACTGCGGCTTCGACGTCGGCTGGAGCGAGCACTTCCGCAGCCGCTTCGCCGGTGAGCCGCTGAAATCGGTGGTGCTGAGCTTCACCGACGCGGACGGCCGCGAGCAGCGCAAGCAGGGCGAGTTCGTCGTCACCGAGGGCGGCGTCGAGGGCAGCCTGATCTACGCCTTTTCCGCCCCTCTGCGCGACGCCATCGCCGCGCACGGCAGCGCCACCATCCACCTCGACCTGGCGCCGGGCAAGGACCTGGCGCGCGTCACCGCGGAGGTGGCCCACCCGCGCGGCTCGCGCTCCCTGTCCAGCCACCTGCAAAGCCGCGTCGGGCTGAAGGGCGTCAAGATGGGCTTGCTGCGCGAGTGCCTGGACAAGGACACCATGAGCGATCCGCAACGACTGGCGGCGGCGATCAAGGCGCTGCCGGTCAAGCTCATCGCGCCGCGCCCGCTCGACGAGGCCATCAGCAGCGGCGGCGGCGTCACCTTTGCCGCGCTCGACGAGCGCCTGATGCTGCGCCAACTGCCCGGCGTGTTCTGCGCCGGCGAGATGCTGGACTGGGAAGCCCCGACCGGCGGCTACCTGCTCACCGCCTGCTTCGCCAGCGGCCGCGCCGCCGGATTGGGGGTGTGGGAGTGGCTGCAGACGCGCCGCCCCACCTGAAAGCGAAGGAAACGCCATGCTCTATCTCTACGCCCAGCAGGATGCCGAACAGCTGGCGCCGCTGCTGCGCCAGGCGCTGCCCGATATCGACCTGGCGGTGTGGCCGCAGGAGGTCGACGGCGCGGCCGTGCGCTACACCGTGGTGTGGAATCCGCCGGAAGGGTTTTTCGCCCGCTTTCCCCGGCTCGAGGCGGTGTTCGCGCTCGGCGCCGGGGTGGACCGCCTGCTCGCCCGTGCCGACCTGCCACCGACGCTGCCCGTGATCCGCCTGACCGACGCCGGCATGGCGCAGCAGATGGCGGAGTACGCGCTGTACGGCGTGCTGCGCTACCAGCGCCAGTTCGACGTCTACCAGCGCCAGCAGGCCGAGCGCCGCTGGCAGCCGCAACGGCCCCGGCTGGCGCACGAGGTCCGCGTCGGTGTGCTGGGGCTGGGCGCCATCGGCGCGGTGGTCGCCACCACCCTGGCCGGGCGGGGCTACGCCGTGTCCGGCTGGAGCCGCAGCCCGCGCCAGCTGCCCGGCGTCGACTGCCGGCACGGCAGCGCGGCGCTGGACACGCTGCTGGCCGAGACCGACGTGCTGGTGAGCCTGCTGCCGTCCACCCCGGAAACGCGCGGCCTGCTCGACCGCGAACGGCTGGCCCGGCTGCCCCGTGGCGCGGCCGTGATCAACGCCGGCCGCGGCGAGCAACTCGACCAGGAGGCCTTGCTCGAACTGCTCGACGCCGGCCAGCTGCGCTTTGCCCAGCTCGACGTGTTCGCCCGCGAGCCGCTGGCCGTAGAGCACCCGCTGTGGACACACCCGAGCGTGACCGTCACCCCGCACATCGCCGCCATCACCCTGCCCGGCCCGGCGGTAGAGCAGATCGCCGCCAGCCTGCGCGCGCTGCAGGGCGGGGCAAGGCCGGAAGGGTGGGTCGACCGGCAACGGGCCTATTGAGCGGACAGAAAAAAACCCGGCAGCGAAAGACTCGCGCCGGGTCCGGAGACCGGAAACAAGAGGAGGAGAAAAACTCAGTTCGTTGCAGCCGGCAGCGGTGCCAGGCGACGCAGCCGCAGCGCGATGCCGAGGCACAACAGCAGGCCGCCCGTCAGCGCCAGCACCACCCCGCCCCAGCCACCCGAGCTCCACATCAGGCCCGAGGCCGAGCCCAGGCCGCTGCCGCCCAGGTAGTAGCAGCTCAGGTAGAGCGCCGAGGCCAGACCGCGCGCCCGGCTGGCGCGGCGGCCGATCCAGCTGCTCGCCACCGAGTGCGCGCCGAAGAAACCGAAGGTGAACACCGCGATGCCCGGCACCACCAGCCACAGCGTGCCGGCCAGCGTCAGCGCCAACCCGGCCAGCATCAGGCTCACCATGACCCACAACACGTTGCGCCGCCCCAGACGGTCGGCCAGCCGCCCCACCCAGGCCGAGCTCCACATCCCCACCACGTACAGCAGGAACACCGCGCCGACCGCGCTCGGTGACAGGTTGAACGGCGCCAGCGCCAGGTGGTAGCCGAGGTAGTTGTACAGGCTGACGAAGCAGCCCATCAGCAAAAAGGCCGTGGCGAACAACCAGGGCAGACCGTCGTCGGCCAGATGCAGGCGCAGGTTGCCGCGCACCTCGCCCAGCACCAGCCGCGCCGGACGGAAATGCCGCGACGGCGGCAGGCAGCGCCAGAACACCACGGCCGACACCAGCCCGAACAGGCCCAGCACCGCCACCGCCTCGCGCCAGCTGGCCCATTCGCTCATCAGCGACAGGAAAAAGCGTCCGCTCATGCCGCCCAGCGCGTTGCCGGCGATATACAGCCCCATCGACTGCCCCAGCGAGGCCGGCTCGATCTCCTCGCTCAGATAGGCCATCGCCACCGCCGGGATGCCGGCCAGCGCGATGCCCAGCAGGGTGCGCAGCAGCAGCAGTTGGCCGAAACTGCCGGCAAATGCCGCCAACAGCGTCAACAACGCGGCCAGGCCGAGCGACAGGTTCATCACCGGCTTGCGGCCGTAGCGGTCGGCCAACAGGCTCATCGGGATCAGCGCCACCGCCAGCGCGCCGGTTGCGGCCGACACCACGCCGCTGGCCGCCGCCGGCGACAGGCCGAAGTCGTGCGAGAACATCGGCATCAGCGGCTGCATGCCGTACAGCGAGGAAAAGGTGGCGAAACCGCCGAAGAACATGCCCCAGCTGGTGCGGCGGAAGGCGGGGGTGCCGGCACGCAGTCGTTCGTGCACCGGGGCGGTGGGCGGAGCGGGAAAAACAGTGGCGCGGGATACGGCTAAGGCATCGGAAGACATGGTCAAGACTCGGCTGGCGGCCCCGGTCAGGGGCTGGATAAGCCAATGCTAGGACTGGACAAACCGCCAGTCCAATATATATTTAATCGTTGATTAATACGTAAAAGATATCACGTGGAACTGCGTCACCTGCGTTACTTCGTCGTCGTCGCCGAAGAACTCAACTTCACCCGCGCCGCCGAACGCCTGCACATCGCCCAGCCGCCCTTGAGCCAGCAGATCCGCGCGCTGGAAGAACAACTGGGCGTCGCCCTGTTCGAGCGCAGCAAGCGCCGCGTGGCGCTGACCGACGCCGGGGAGCGCTACCTGCAGCACGTCCGCCGCATCCTGGCCGAGGTGGAGCAGGCCGCCGACGATGCCCGCCGCGCCGCGCGCGGCGAGGTGGGCGAGTTGCGTGTCGGCTTCACCTCCTCGCTGCCGTTCACCAGCCTGTTGCCCGGGCTGATCTCCGACTATCGCCGCCACTACCCGCAGGTACAGCTGACGCTGCGCGAGATGTTCACCGCGCTGCAGTTCGAGGCGCTGCGCGCAGAACGGCTGGACATCGGCTTCGTGCGTTTCCACGGCAAGGAAAACCCGCCCGACCTGCAGCTGCGCGAGATCCACCGCGACCCGCTGCGGCTGGTGATCAACGCCCGCCACCCGCTGGCCGCGCAGCCCCACGCGTCGCTGGAGCAGTTGCGCGACGAAAGTTTCATCATCTACCCGGCCGGCGCCGGCACCGGGCTCAACGTGCAGGTGCGCCAGCTCTGCCTGGCGGCCGGCTTCGAACCGAGGATCGTGCAGGAAGCGCGCGAGGCCACCACCCAGATCGGGCTGGTGGCGGCGGGTCTCGGCGTAGCGCTGCTGCCCTCGCCGCTGGAGTGCGTGAAGATGCCGGGGGTGCGCTACCTGCCGCTCAGCGACGAGGGTGCGTACCTGTCGCTGGGGCTGGCGACGCGCCCGGGGCCCGTTCCGCCGTTGCTGGCGGGTTTTCTGGATTGCCTGCAGAACCGCAAAGAAATGGAGCCGATCAAGAACAGCGCGTGACGCGGCGTCGCCGCGCCGGGTTTCTCAATCGGAGACAAGCCGGATCTCGATGCCCAAGGCCCGCCCCAGCCCCGCCGGCTGGACCAGCAGATCGGCCAGGGTATGGCGCGACAATTCGCCGTAAAAGGCCTCCTGGGCCGCATGCAGCACGTTCATCAGGCGGCACGCCGAGGCGATGCGGCATTGCGAGTGCTGGGGATCGAAACACTCGACCAGCACGTTGTCGGTCTCGGCGGCACGCACTAGTTTGCCGAGGTTGACCTGCTGCGGATCGTCCGCCAGGCGCATCCCTCCCCCCTTGCCGCGCACGGTGGTGAGATAGCCATGCTGGCCGAGGAAAAACACCACCTTGGTCAGGTGGCTGGCGGAAATGCCGTAGGCCTGGGCGATCTCGTTGATCGTCACCAGGCGCTCGCCCGCCAGCGCGCTGTACATCATCACGCGCAGGCAGTAATCGGTAAAAGCCGTCAGTCGCACGATCGGTGCCGTTCCATGGGGTTGTTCAATCAGGCAGGCCCGGTTGGGGTCGAACCTGCATTCTATCTTGCCTGCGGCGCCGCGACAGCGGGCCCAGACTTGATTCTGGCATACGATATAGGCATACAGGACACGGCAACAGCCCGCTCTTGATATACCTCAAGCGAATTCATGATAGCTCATAAGATTCATTTACTGTGAATGTTATGAGGTATAAGATTCATTTTACACGAATCTTATACCGCAAGGAGCTCTCTGCCATGGCTTTCACCGTCAAAAACAACATCCGCTGGGTTGGTAAACAGGATTGGGAACTGCGTGAATTTCACGGCAGCGAATACAGCACCCATCGCGGTTCCAGCTACAACAGCTACCTGGTCAAGGAAGAAAAAATCGCCCTGATCGATACCGTCTGGGCGCCTTACGCCGAAGAATTCGTCGCCAATCTGGCCAAGGAGGTGGACCTCGGCGCCATCGATTACATCATCGCCAACCATAACGAGATCGACCACAGCGGCGCCTTGCCGGCACTGATGGCGCGCATCCCCGACACGCCGATCTACTGCACTGCCAACGGCGTCAAATCGCTACGCGGCCACTACCACCAGGACTGGAATTTCCAGATCGTCAAGACCGGGGACAGCCTCGACCTCGGCAACGGCAAGCAACTGGTGTTTGTCGAGATGCCGATGCTGCACTGGCCGGACAGCATGGCCACCTATCTGACCGGCGACGCCGTGCTATTCAGCAACGATGCCTTCGGCCAACATTACGCCAGCGCCCAGATGTTCAACGACCAGTGCGACCCGGTCGAACTGCAGGAAGAATGCATCAAGTATTACGCCAATATCCTGACCCCGTTCAGCCCGCTGGTGACCCAGAAGATTCATGAAGTTCTGGCGCTGAACCTGCCGATCGACATGATCGCCACCAGCCACGGCATCATCTGGCGCGACAAGCCGACCCAGATCGTCGAGCAATACCTGAAGTGGGCCGACGACTACCAGGAGAACCAGATCACCCTGGTCTACGACACCATGTGGAACGGCACCCGCATGATGGCCGAGGCGATTGCCGAAGGCATCCGCAAGGCGGACCAGGATGTCGTGATCAAGCTGTTCAACCTGTCCAACACTGACAAGAACGACGTCCTCACCCACGTGTTCAAGTCCAAGGCCATTCTGGTCGGCAGCCCGACCGTCAACAACGTGATGTTGCCGCATGTTGCCGCCCTGCTCGAGGAAATGACCGGCCTGCGCTTCAAGAACAAGGCGGCCGCCTCCTTCGGCACCCACGGCTGGAGCGGTGGTGCGGTGGAACGTATCGCCAAGCGCCTGGACGACGCTGGTTTCCGCGTGCTCAACCCGGGCATCACCGCCGAATGGCGGCCGAACGACGATGCCCTCGCCCAGGGGGTGCGTTTTGGCGAGGCGTTCATCGAGCAACTGGGCAGCACCGGACAGAATACGGCGGACGCCGCCGCCGCGTGCGGCTGCAGCGGCAAGATGCGCTGCAAGACCTGCTCGTGGATTTATGACCCGCAACAGGGGGAAGCGGCCCAGGGGGTCGCCGCCGGCACCGCCTGGCAGGACGTCCCCGAGACCTTCCTCTGCCCGGTGTGCTTCATGGGTAAGAGCGACTTTGTCCCCGCGTAAGCGACGGCTTCTGGAGAAAACACGATGAAAAAGCCCCTCGTCATCATCGGCAGTGGCCATGCCGGCTACACCCTGGCCCGGGCGTTCCGCCAGCACGACAGCACCACGCCGGTCGTCGTCCTCACCGAGGATGGCGGCGAACACTACCCCAAGCCGCAGCTGAGCCACGGCTTCGGGCATCAGGCCAGCGCCGAACGGCTCACCCTGAACAACGCCACCGGCATGGCGGCCGAGCTGAAGATCATGGTGCGGCCGCGTACCCGGGTCAGCGCCATCGATGTTGTCGCGCAGAAGGTCACTGCGGGGGAAGTGCAGATTCCCTACAGCGACCTGGTGCTGGCGGTAGGGGCCGAGCCGTTCATCCCTCCCGTCGGCGGCGACGCGGCACAGGACATCCTGACCTTGAACAATCTGGAGCACTACCGGCGTTACCTCGACCGGCTCAACCGGAGCGAGCACGTGCTGGTCATCGGCGGCGGCCTGATCGGCACCGAAATCGCCCACGACATCGCCCAGCACAAGCGCGTCACGCTGGTGGACATCGGCAGCCGCCTGCTGGAGCGGCTGGTGCCCGAGGTGGTCAGCCAACGCCTGCACGACGTCATGGACCAGGTCACGCTGCGCTTCGGCACCGGGGTGGAACGGGTCGAGCGGGCCGAACAGGGCTACCGCGTAACGCTGAGCGACGGCGACACGCTGGCGGTGGACGCCGTGGTCTGCGCGGCGGGCCTGAAGCCGCGGCTGGAGCTGGCGGCCGGACTGGAGACGGGGCGCGGCATCGTCGTCGACGCCTACCTGCGCACCTCGCAACCCCACGTCTATGCGCTGGGGGACTGCGCCGAAATCGAGGGGCAGATCCTGCCCTACCTGCAGCCGATCACGCTGTCGGCCAACGCGCTGGCCAGCACGCTGGCCGGCACGCCGACACCGGTCCGCTTCGGCCCCCTGCCGGTGGCGGTGAAGACGCCGCGCTACCCGATCCAGCTGGCCGGGGTCACCCAGGGCAACGCCCTCGACTGGCAGATCAGCGAGGGAGACGACGGACTGACCGCGCTCGCCCATCGCGACAGCCAGCTGGTCGGCTACGTGACCACCGGCTCGCGCAACGGCTTCAGCCTGCTGCCCAGCCTGGCGCGCTGAGGGACCACCAAGCGGCAAGGAAAGGGAAAACCGGGCCGGCATCGGGTCGATGCAAGTGCTCGGTCGCGCCCCCGAACAGGCCCCGCGAGCGCCGGGCAGCGGTGCGCGGCTGGCGATCAGGCGGCGAGGTAGCGGCCCGGCTTGTGGTTGACGGCGAGGATCAGGTTGAGCGCCACCGCGCCCAACACCGACACCAGCACCGCCAGCGGGTTCACCACCCACAGCGCCGCGCTGACGATGCTGACGTCGATCGCCATCTGCAGCTTGCCGGCGCGGATGCCGTACTTGTCCTGCAGGTAGAGCGTGACGATGTTGATGCCGCCCAGGCTGGCCTGGTGGCGGAACAGCATCAGGAAACCGGCGCCCATCAGGAGGCCGCCGACCACGCCGGCGTAGAACGGGTTGAGGCCGTCGATGTGGATGAAGTGCGACTGCAGCTCGGAGAACAGCGACAGCAGCAGCACCGCGCAGAAGGTCTTCACCGTGAAGCGCCAGCCCATGCGCTTGATGGCGAGGTAGTAGAACGGCAGGTTGATGACGAAGAACACCTGGCCGAAGCTCAGCGGCGTGGCGTAGTGGATCAGGAAGGCGAGGCCGGCGGTGCCGCCGGTCAGCAGTTTGGCCTGGGCGAACAGCGCGACGCCGAGCGAGATGAACAGCGTGCCGATCACGATCGCCTGAACGTCTTCGAACAGGGTGTGCCGCGCCACGCGCTGCGGGTGCTCCATGATGAATCCTTGCTGGGGAGTGGCAGAACGGCCTGCCGGCCACCGTCGTCGCCCGCCGGCGGCACCGGGGCACGGTGCCGCACCTTACCCGCTACGACAGCAGCGCAAGTCTACACCAGCACCTCCTCACAAGCGCCCTGGATTCGTCATTTTTATTAAATTAATTGCCACAAATCAAAAATTGTCGGCACAAAAATAAACAACAATCGATCAATCAAGGCTTTTTCTACGCCCACACCACCCCACTGGTCAGCAGTTCCTCGGCGCGCATCAGCGCCGTGGCGAGATCGGGCTGAATGTTGCGCTCGCCCATTTCCGCCGCCAGCCTGGCGCCGACCAGCAACCCCATCACCTCGGCCCCGGCACCGCACAGGATCAGCGTGCGCCGCTCTTCGGCCAACCTTTGTCGTAGCGCCGACAGCGCCAGCAGCCCGGTGGTGTCGAGCAGCACCAGCCGGTGCAGCTGCAGAATGATCACGCGCGCGTCCGGCGCGTCGTGCAGCACCTGCTCCACCGTATCGGCCGCACCGAAGAACAGCGCCCCCTCCACCCGGAACGCCGCGCAGCCCGGCGGCACCGTTTTGCCGGCGATGGAATGGCGCTCGAACAGCTGGGCATGCTCCGGCCGCAGCCGCTGCACGCTGGTATTGCGCGCCATGCTCTGGATGAAGAACACCGCCGACATCAGCAGGCCGATCTCCACCGCGATGGTGAGATCGAAGGCGACGGTGAGCAGGAAGGTGACTACCAGCACCGCGGTGTCGTGACGCGGAAACTGCGCCGCCTTGCGGATATCCCAGTCGCCCATCTTCAGCGCCACCGCCACCAGAATCGCCGCCAGCACCGCCAGCGGGATGTAGGACGCCAGCGGTGCCGCCACCAGGATCACCAGCAGCAGCAATGCGGCGTGCACCATCCCGGCCACCGGGGTGCGCCCGCCGTTGCTGATGTTGGTGGCGGTACGCGCCAGCGCCCCGGTGGCCGGGATGCCGCCGAAGAACGGCACCACCATGTTGGCGATGCCCTGCGCAATCAGCTCCTGGTTGGCGTCGTGCTTGTCGCCGGTGAGGCTGTCGGCCACCACCGCGCACAGCAGCGACTCGATGGCGCCCAACAGCGCGATGGTGAAGGCCGGCGTCATCAGTTCGGACAGCGTCGCCCAGTCCAGCGCCAGGCCGGAGAACGCCGGCAGCCCCTGCGGAATGCCGCCGAACTTGCTGCCGATGGTGGCCACCGGCAGATGGAACAGCGCCACCGTGATGGTCGCCAGCAGCAAGGCCACGAACGGCGACGGCAGCAACTTGTTGAGCCGCTTGGGCCACAGCAGGATCAGCGCCAGCGAGGCCCCCGACACCGCCAGCGTCATGCCGTCGAACTCGGCCAGGCGCGCCCTGAGCGTGGCGACGATGGCGAAGAAACCGGCCGGCATCTGCGCCACCGGCAGGCCGAAGAAGTCCTTGAGCTGGGTGAGGAAGATCAGCACCGCGATGCCGTTGGTAAAGCCGGTGATCAGCGGCATCGGAAAGAACTTGATCACCTGCCCCAGCCGCATCAGCCCCATCAGCACCAGCATCATGCCGGCCATGAAGGTGCAGATCAGCAGGTTGGCCACGCCGTACTTGGCGACGATGCCGTAGATAACGACGATGAAGGCGCCGGTGGGACCGGTCACCGAGAACCGTGTTCCGCCCAAGAGCGAAGCCAGGAAGCCGGCGATGACCGCGGTGAAGATGCCGGCCTGCGGCGTCACCCCGCTGGCCATGGCGAACGCCATCGCCAACGGCAGCGCCACGATCCCCACCGTCAACCCGGCCAGCACATCGTGCCGGAACACTTCGCGGTGATAACCCTTGAGTGCATCGATCAGGCGGGGGCGAAAGCTGAGGTTCAGCATGGCGGGCGATCAATGAATTGTCATGAATACCAGCCTACGAGGGAAATGCCCTCGGATGCAAGAGGGTTTTCGGCGGAACGGGGCCCGCTCATTTCTCGGCGTGCTCCTCGGCCACGTGGTGCGCCATGTCGGCCAGCATGTCGCTGACGTGCTGGTCGGCCAGTTGGTAGAAGACTTGCCTGGCCCGGCGCTGACCCCGCACCAGCCGGGCGCCGCGCAGCAGCCGCAGGTGGTGGCTGACCAGCGATTGCGACAGCTCGAGGCTCTGTGCGATGTCGCCGACCGAACGCGGTGCGTCGAGGCAGAAGAACAGGATGCGCAGACGCGTCGGGTCGCCCAGCAGCCGGAACGTTTCCGCCAGCACGGCGATGTCGGCCGGGGAAGGCCGGGCGAGCCGGCTCACGGCTGGCGTCCTTGCTGGCAAGGCCCGGGATGGGCCGGACCCTCGTGCTCATGCTCGGCCCCGGCGTGGCCAGCGGGGTGGACCGTGTCGTCATGGGGTCCAAGGTGGCAGGGGCCGGCCTCCGTCTCGGGCCAGTCGATGGCGACGGTGGCATGGGCGATGCCGAAACGCGCCACCAGCTCCACCTCGACGGCCTGCACCAGCCGGCGCGGATCGGCCTCGGCGCGCGGCTCGACGTGCAGCGTGGCCAGTACCCGGCCCGAGGTGATGGACCAGACGTGGACGTGGCGCACGTTGGCGAGCTCCGGCACGGTCTGGCGCAGATGGCTGGCGATGGCATCCGGCTGGGCGTGCTCCGGCGCGCCTTCGAGCAGGATGTGCAGCGAGTGGCGCAGCAGCGACCAGGCGCTGTAGAGAATCAGCAGCGCGACGAACACCGACAGGAGGGGGTCGATCGGCGTCCAGCCGGTGAAGTAGATGACGACGGCGGCGGCGATGGCGGCGACCGAGCCCAGCAGGTCGCCCAGCACGTGCAGCACCGCGCCCCTGATATTGACGTGCTCGCTGCCGCCACGGCTCAGAATCCAGAACACCAGCAGGTTGACGAGCAGCCCGATGGTGGCGACGCCGAACATCGGCCCCGCCAGCACCGCCCCCGGATGGCGGAAGCGGTCGATGGCTTCGATGACGATCCAGAGCACGATGACAAACAGGGTGATGGCGTTGATCAGGGCGGCGATCACCTCGAAGCGCAGGTAGCCGAAGGTGCGCTTGGTGTCGGCGGCGCGCTTGCCGAAGCGGAAGGCGCCGTAGGCGAGCGCCAGCGCGGCGGCGTCGGTCAGCATGTGGCCGGCGTCGGCGAGCAGGGCCAGCGAACCGGACAGCAGGCCGCCCGCCACCTCCACCACCATGAAGGCGAAGGTGAACAGGAAGGCGATCAGCACCTTGCGCTGATTGTCGTCCCCGACCGTCGGCACATGGGCGTGGTCGTGATGGTGGTCATGACCGTGTTGGTGGTCGTGATGGGAATGGGGCATCGGCCTGCTCCGCGACGAAGGGACGCAAACATATCAATACGTGTTCATGTATTTTATAGCGCATCGGCACGGCGGCCCGAGCCTTCCCGGCGCCCCCTCGCCGTAGCAGGCACCGTGACAACGGAAAGGCCCTGCCTCTCGCCCTGCCCGGAATCTATCCAGGACGGGCTCGATGACGCCTCGTCGCCCCAGGCGTCGTCCGGGACGTCGGCGTCTTCGGCCAACACGGCCCGGCAGGGGGAAATCGGTCTTGCTGCGGCGCCCGGTTGGAGAGACACCCGCTTGTCGCTAGAATGCGCGGGGCCACGGCGGCCTCACGGCTCGGCGCGGATGCCGGCTTCCGGAACGAGGGCCGTGGGCGGGATCGAAGCACTCGTCACGTGCGCGCCGTGTCGGGGCCGGGGCACTGGCTTCGGCTAGCGTCGCCGAGGGGCGATGCCCTCCCCCTTCGGGCTCGTTGGCCGGGGCAGACGACGCCTCGGCTCCCGCCCGAGGTACCCGCGCCGGCGGCAATCGCTGGCACCGGCCCGAAACCCCACCCATAATTCTGTCACCCCCCGCTAGAGGTACCGGCCGAGGCCGCGAACGCATCATGATCACCACCATCGTCGTCATATTTCTCATCGTCTACCTCGGGATGATTCTCGGCGGGCTGCCCTTCCTGCAACTGGACCGCACCGGGGTCGCCCTGCTCGGGGCCATCGCGTTGATCGGCGTCGGCGCGCTGAGCCTGGAGGAGGCGGTCGCCGCCGTGCACCTGCCCACCGTGATCCTGCTGTTTTCGTTCATGGTGGTGTCGGCGCAGATGCGCCTCGGCGGCTTCTACGACTGGGTGACGCACAAGCTGGCGGGGCTGGCGCTGGGTCCGGCCGGGCTGCTGGGGGTCCTGGTCGTGGTGGTGGCGGCGCTGTCGGCGGTGTTCAGCAACGACATCGTCTGCCTCGCCGTCGCCCCGGTGCTGATCGAGGCCTGCCAGAAGCGCCGCCTCGCCCCGACACCCTACCTGCTGGCGCTGGCCTGTTCCGCCAACATCGGCTCCGCCGCGACGCTGATCGGCAACCCGCAGAACATGCTGATCGGCCAGACCCAGGGGTTGTCATTCGACGGCTACTTCCTCGACGCCATCCTCCCGGTGAGTGTCGGGCTGCTGGCGTGCTGGGGGCTGATCACGTGGCAGACCCGGGGGCGCTGGACGGACGGCGCGGCGCTCATCCCGCCCGACACCCTGCACGAGGCACGCACCGAGGCGATTGCCTTCGACGCCTGGCAGACAGGCAAGGGGCTGGCGGTGGCCGGCGCGCTGCTGGTGGCGTTCCTGGTGGCGCCGTGGCCGCGCGAGCACATGGCGCTGATCGGCGCCGGCCTGCTGCTGATGAGCCGCAAGCTGCATTCGCGCAAGATGCTGGGGCTGGTGGACTGGGAGCTGCTGATCCTGTTCATGAGCCTGTTCGTGGTGAACCACGCGCTGCAACGCACCGGGGTCACGGCGCACGCCATCGCCTTCCTCGCCGCCGCCGGCGTGCACCTGGATCAGCTGGGCTCGCTGTTCGGGGTGACCTTCTTGCTCTCCAACATCGTGTCCAACGTCCCCGCCGTGATGCTGTTGCTGCCGCTGACCCATCATCCGATGGCCGGCACGCTGCTCGCCCTGGTCAGCACGCTGGCCGGCAACCTGCTGATCGTCGGCAGCATCGCCAACATCATCGTGGTGGACGCCGCGGCGCGACGCCACATCGACATCGACTGGCGCGGCTACGCGCGCGTCGGGGTGCCGGTCACCGTGGCCACCCTGGCCATTGCCGGCGTCTACCTGGCGCTGCGCCTGCACCTGGGCGCGGGCTAGGCCGGACGGCGGGGGCAGGCATCGGATAAGGCACGTGGTAAACTGTCAGGATCGAGGGCGCGACTCCCCCTGCATGGCGCGCCACGCAATGGCACGACTCTTCCCGGAACGGAACATCATGAAATCTCTGCTGACCTGTCTGGCCCTCGCGGCCCTGCCCTTCACCACGCTGGCGGCGCCGGTGGTGGAACTGATCACCAACAAGGGCAATATCGAGATCACGCTGGATTCGGCCAAGGCGCCGAAGACGGTCGACAACTTCGTGGCCTACGTCAAGGCCGGCCACTATAACGGCACGGTGTTCCACCGCGTGATTGATGGCTTCATGATCCAGGGCGGCGGCTTCGACGCCAAGCTGCAGCAGAAGCCGACGCGCGCGCCGATCGCCAACGAGGCCAACAACGGACTAAAGAACGACATCGGCACCATCGCCATGGCGCGCACCAACGACCCGAACTCGGCCACCGCGCAGTTCTTCATCAACGTCGCCAACAACGACTTCCTGAATTATCAATCGCCCACGCCGCAAGGCTGGGGCTACGCCGTGTTCGGCAAAGTGAGCAAGGGCATGGATGTGGTGAACCGCATCGCCAAGACCCGCACCGGCAGCCTGAACGGCATGGGCGACGCGCCGTTCGAGCCGATCGTCATCCAGAAAGCCATCCTGAAACCCTGATTAGGACAAGACTAATGATCAAACTGACCACCACCTTCGGCGACATCGTGCTGGAACTGGACGCCGAGAAGGCGCCGATCACCGCCGCCAACTTCGAGCAGTATGTCAAGGACGGCCACTACGACGGCACCATCTTCCACCGCGTGATCAACGGCTTCATGATCCAAGGCGGCGGCTTCGACGCCGACTTCAAGCAGAAGCCGACGCGCGACACCATCAAGAACGAGGCCAACAACGGCCTGTCCAACAAGACCTACACCGTGGCCATGGCGCGCACCCCGGACCCGCACTCGGCGTCGGCGCAGTTCTTCATCAACGTGTCTGACAACGATTTCCTCGACTTCAAGTCGGAAAGCGCGCAGGGCTGGGGCTACGCCGTGTTCGGCAAGGTGGTCGAGGGCACCGACGTGGTCGACCGCATCAAGGGCGTGAAGACCGGCCGCCACGGCATGCACCAGGACGTGCCGGTGGATGCGGTGCTGATCACCAAGGCTGAAATCATCTGAGTTAGCTACTACCAGGCCGCCGCAGGGCGGCCTTTTTCGCTTATGGCCATCCATTTCATTTCCGACCTGCACCTGAGCGAGGAGGTCCCCGCGCTCAACCGGCTGTTCGCCGCCACGCTGGCGGACTGGCGCGGCAAGATCGACGCGCTCTACATTCTCGGCGACCTGTTCGAGGTGTGGGTGGGCGACGACGACCGCTCGCCGTTCATCGACGAGGCGCTGGCGCTGCTGCGCGACTTTTCCGCCGTCACCCCGCTCTACGTGCTGCGCGGCAACCGCGACTTTTTGCTGGGCGAGGGCTTTGCCCGCGCCAGCGGCGCCACGCTGCTCGAGGAACCGGCGCTGATCGAGGCCTACGGCCGCTCTTACCTGCTGGTGCACGGCGACGCCGAGTGCAGCGACGACACGCCCTACCAGCAGTTCCGCGCCATGGTGCGCAACCCGCAATGGCAGCAGGCGATGCTGGCGCGGCCGCTGGCCGAACGCCACGCCATCGCGCGCCAGGCGCGCGGCATGAGCGAGGCGGGCAAGGCCAGCACCGGCCTGTCGGCGATTTCCGACGTCACCGACGGCGCCATCGAGGCCCTGCTGGCGGCGCACGGCTGGCCGACGCTGATCCACGGTCACACCCATCGCCCGGCCACGCACCGGCACGGCGACGGCACGCACCAGGCCGAACGCTGGGTGATCGCGGACTGGCACGGCGAGCGCGGCGGCTACCTGCGCCTCGACGAGAGCGGCCTGTCGGCGCACCCGCTGGGCGCGGGCGGCTAGCTCCGCGGAGCGTCCCGGATCAAGAGGCCGCTCGCGACGACCTCCTCACCCGCTCCGCCTCACTTCCAAAGGTTGGCCGAAGCCCCGTCTGACACGGCTTCGGCCAACCTTTTTGCTGTTTTTCATACCTTTCGAGGGTAAACCCGCAAGGGCAAGCCCCAAATGACGACGCGTTCCGTCCTGATTAGAGTTCGAGCACGGTCCAGTCTTTCTGGATAACAACGCTCAAAAGGGCCAACGCCGGCGACGACCGGTGCCGCCCTCAACCAAAACAATCAGGAGAGAACATCATGTGGTCTCAGGTTTACGATCCGCTGGGCAACCCCTGGCTGTCGACTCTGTGCGCTGCGCTGCCGGTCATCGTGCTGCTCAGCGCTCTCGGCATTTTCCATATCAAGGCGCATATCGCCGCCGTGATGGGGCTGGTGGCCTCGCTGCTGGTGGCGATCGGCATTTTCGGCATGCCGGTGGACATGGCGATGAGCGCCACCTTGATGGGCGCGGCCAACGGCCTGCTGCCGATCGGCTGGATCATTCTGAACGTCATCTTCCTGTACCAGCTCACCGAGCGTAAGGGCCAGTTCACGGTGCTGCGCGAGAGCATCACCAGCGTCACCAACGACCGCCGCCTGCAGCTCTTGCTGATCGCCTTCTGCTTCGGCGCGTTCTTCGAGGGCGCCGGCGGCTTCGGCACCCCGGTGGCCGTGACCGGCGCCATGCTGATCGGCCTGGGCTTCTCGCCGCTGGCCGCCTCTGGCCTGTCGCTGATCGCCAACACCGCGCCGGTGGCGTACGGCGCGCTGGGCACCCCGATCAACACCCTGGCCAAGGTGACCGGGCTCGACGTGATGTCGATCTCGTCGATGGTCGGCCGCCAGATGACCATCTTCGCCGTCATCGTGCCGTTCTGGCTGCTGATCGCCTTCTGCGGCTGGAGAAACACCCTGCGCATCTGGCCGGCGGCGCTGGTTGCCGGCCTGTCGTTCGCCATCCCGCAACTGCTGGTTTCCAACATGATGGGGCCGGAACTGGTGGCCGTGATCGCCTCGGTGTGCTCGATTGCCGCGCTGGTGGTGTTCCTGAAAGTGTGGCATCCGGAAGAGGTGTTCACCTCGACCATCGGCACCATGGGCGGCGCCAAGGTCGCGGCCGCCAGCACCGATACCGCCAAGCGCGGCAACCACGGCTACAGCGGCGGCGAAGTGCTGCGCGCCTGGCTGCCGTGGATCATCCTGTCGGTGATGGTGTTCGCCTGGGGTTCGCCGTCGGTGAAGAAGGCGCTGGACGCCATCTTCACCCTGGACATCCAGTGGCCGGGCCTGCACAACCTGGTGCAGAAGATGCCGCCGGTGGTGGCCGAGCCGCACCTGGAAGCCGCCATCTTCAAGCTCAACCTGCTCTCCACCACCGGTACCGGCATTCTGGTCGCCGCGCTGCTGTCCGGCCTGCTGATGGGTTACCGTCCGAGCGAGCTGGCAAAGGTATACGGCCAGACCTTCTGGTCGCTGCGCTACTCGCTGGTCACCATCGTCGCCATGCTGGCGCTGGGCTTCCTGACCCGCTTCTCCGGCGTGGACATCACGCTGGGCCTGGCGTTCTCGCACACCGGCATGTTCTACCCGTTCTTCGGTACCCTGCTGGGCTGGCTGGGCGTGGCGCTGACCGGCTCGGACACCGCCGCCAACGTGCTGTTCGGCGGCCTGCAGAAGGCCTCGGCGCAGCAGCTCGGTCTGTCGCCGGTGCTGATGGCGTCGGCCAACTCCGCCGGCGGCGTGATGGGCAAGATGATCGACGCGCAGTCCATCGTGGTCGCCTCCACCGCCACCCAGTACTACGGCAAGGAAGGCGTGATCCTGCGCTACGTGTTCCTGCACTCGCTGGCGCTGGCCGGCTTGGTGGGGCTGGTGGTGAGCGCCATGGCCTACCTGCCGCCGTTCACTCACCTGGTGCTGTGGCCGTAATTCCGGCTGCCTCACGATTGAGGAAGGCTCCCCGTCGGGAGCCTTTTTTTTGTTGCGGGTAACGCCGAGCGCTTCAGCGCCGCCCCGCCATGCGGCATTCGGCGGCCAGCGCCAACAGGTTGGGGTCGCGCTCGCGGTTCTTCGGCAACAGCAGCATGATGCGCTGGCTGATGGCGTAGCGCGCCTCGAGCGGGATCAGCTGCACCTGCGGGCTGAAATGCGCCACCCGCCCCGGCAGCAGGGCGTAGCCGATGCCGCCGCTGACCAGGTTGGTGAGCGAGAAGATGTCGCCGACGCGCATCGCGATCTCGGGCAGGAAGCCCGCCAGCTCGAAGGCGTGGCTGAAATCCTGGTAGGTGGCGAAGTCCTCGCCAAGCGACACGAATTTTTCGCCACGCAGCTCCTGCAGGTCGATGCGCTCGTACCCGGCAAAGCGGGAGTGGAGCGGCGCGGCGAACAGGATGTCGTCGTCGAACATCGGCACCGCCACCAGCTCGCCCTGGCGCGGCGCCTCGTGCAGGGCGATGACGATGGCGTCGAGCTGGCCGTCGTCGAGCTTGTGCAAGAGCTCGCGGTTGGAGCCCAGCGTCAGGTCGACGTCGAGTTCCGGGCGGCGTGTCTTCAGCCCGACCAGGAGCTGCGGGATGGTGCGCACCGTGAGCGAGTAGAGTCCACCGATCTTGAGCCGGGTGGCGGTGAAGCCGGCCGCCTCGCGCGTCTTGCGCACGCCCTCCTCGCACTCGCGCAGCGCACGCGTGGCGTACTCGGCGAAGGTGTAGGCGGTGGCGAGCGGGATCAGCTTGCGCCCGTCGCGCTTGAACAGCGGGCAGCGCAACCCCTCCTCCAGCGAGTGCAGCGCGCGGTGCACGCTGACCGTGCTCTGCCCCAGCGCCTCGGACACGCGCGCCATGTTGCCGAGCTTCATGAAGGACAGGAACACCTCCAGCTTCTTCAGCGTGATTTCTTCGTCGATCTCCATTCCCTCCTCCGTCCGGCCACGCCGTGGCCAAGCCATGCCAGCCGCCACCCTAATTCATTAACCTGAAGTTAACAAGCGATCATCTTGGTTGATTGAAGCGTGCTCGGGCGAGGCATAAGGTAGCCGCACGTCCAACCGATTTGCGGAGTGTCCATGCAAACCGAGATTTCTCCCCCCGCGCAGTGGAACCGTCGGCGCGAAGAAAAGCGCCGCCGCCTGGAGCGCGTGCGCCACCTGACCGACGGCGTGGTGCTGCCAAGCGACGACATCGTCGCGGCGCTGGAAGCGCTGCTCTCTCCCGGCGACCGGGTGGTGCTGGAAGGCAACAACCAGAAGCAGGCGGATTTCCTGTCGCGCTCGCTGGCCCGCGTCGATCCGGAGCGGCTGCACGACCTGCACATGATCATGCCCAGCGTGAGCCGCCCCGAGCACCTCGACCTGTTCGAGCGCGGCATCGCCCGCAAGCTCGATTTCTCCTTCGCCGGGCCGCAGAGCCTGCGCATCAGCCAGCTGCTGGAAGACGGCCGGCTGGAAGTCGGCGCCATCCACACCTACATCGAGCTGTATTCGCGGCTGGTGGTCGATTTGATCCCCAACGTGTCGCTGGTGGCGGGCTTCATGGCCGACCGCCACGGCAACGTCTACACCGGCCCCAGCACCGAGGACACCCCGGCTCTGGTGGAGCCGACCGCCTTCAGCGACGGCATCGTCATCGTGCAGGTCAACGAGCTGGTGGACGACGTGACCGACTTGCCGCGCGTCGACATCCCGGCCTCGTGGGTGGACTTCGTGGTGGTGGCCGACAAGCCGTTCTACATCGAGCCGCTGTTCACGCGCGACCCACGCCTGATCAAGCCGGTGCACGTGCTGATGGCGATGATGGCGATCCGCGGCATCTACGAGAAACACAACGTGCAGTCGCTCAACCACGGCATCGGCTTCAACACCGCGGCCATCGAGCTGATCCTGCCGACCTACGGCGAGAGGCTCGGCCTCAAGGGCAAGATCTGCCGCAACTGGACGCTCAACCCGCACCCGACGCTGATCCCGGCGATCGAAACCGGCTGGGTTCAGAGCGTGCACTGCTTCGGCACCGAACTGGGCATGGAGAACTACGTGGCGGCGCGGCCGGACGTGTTCTTCACCGGGCGCGACGGCTCGCTGCGCTCCAACCGCATGCTGTGCCAGCTGGCCGGCCAGTACGCGGTCGACCTGTTCATCGGCGCCACCTTGCAGGTCGACGGCGACGGCCACTCCTCCACCGTCACCCGTGGCCGTCTGGCGGGCTTCGGCGGCGCACCGAACATGGGCCACGACCCGCGCGGCCGACGCCATGCCACGCCGGCCTGGCTCGACATGACCGAGCCGGTGACGCTGCTGGAGCGCGGCAAGAAGCTGGTGGTGCAGATGGTCGAGACCTTCCAGGAGGGCGGCAAGCCGACCTTCGTCGAGCAGCTCGACGCGGTCGAGGTGGCGAAGAAAAGCGGCATGCCGCTGGCCCCGGTGATGATCTACGGCGACGACGTCACCCACCTGTTGACCGAGGACGGCATCGCCTACCTCTACAAGGCGCGCTCGCTGGAGGAGCGCCGCGCCATGATCGCCGCAGTGGCGGGCGTCACCAGCATCGGCCTGCGCCACGATCCGAAACACACCGACCAGATGCGCCGCGACGGCCTGATCGCATTGCCGGAAGACCTCGGCATCCGCCGCAGCGACGCGAGCCGCGAGCTGTTGGCGGCCAAGAGCATCGCCGAGCTGGTGGAGTGGTCCGGCGGCCTCTACAACCCGCCGGCCAAGTTCCGGAGCTGGTGATGGATGCCGTTCTGTTCACCGAACATCGCGCCACTCACCTCTGGCACGCCGGGCACGCCGCGCGGCTGGCCGAGCTGGTGGTGACGGCGCTGATCGACGAGGTCACGCTCTCCCCCAAGCCGGGGCTGGTCGACGTGCGCGGACGCGGCGCGCACCGCGACCTCGACTGGGCGCTGATGTGCCGCTCGGCGCACGCGCTGCGCCCGGCCTTCCAGGCCATGGCCGAGGCCGGCGCCACGTTGGCCGAAGCCGTGACGCTGCGCGAACGCATCGGCCGGCTCGGCCGCGACGGCGAGGCGGCGATGCTCGCCGCCACCGGCGGCGTCAACACCCACCGCGGCGCGATCTGGGCGCTGGGGCTGCTGGTCACCGCCGCCACGCAGGCGCCGGCGGATTGCGCACCACAGCAGGTGGCACTCCGCGCCGCCGTGCTGGCCAATACGCCGGACCGCCATGCCCCGCGCCGCACCGGGCACAAGGGCGAACGCGCCCGACTCGACTACGGCGTCGGCGGCGCGCGCGGCCAGGCCGAAGCCGGCTTCCCGCACGTGGTCGAGGTGGCGCTGCCGGCCCTGTGGCAGGCCCGCGCCGCCGGCGTGGCGGAAGACGCCGCCCGCCTCGACGCGCTGCTGGCGCTGATGAGCCTGCTCGACGACACCTGCGTGCTGGCGCGCGGCGGGCCGGCCGCGCTCGACGCGGTGCAGGCCGGCGCGGCGCGCGTGCTGGACGCCGGCGGCAGCGCGACCCCGGCCGGACGCCGTGCACTGATGCGGCTCGACGCCGAGTTCTTGGCGCTCAACGTCTCGCCCGGCGGCTCGGCCGACCTGTTGGCCGCCGCGCTGTTTCTCGACCGACTGAACAACGCAGCGCCGGCACCCGACGGCCGGCCCTGACAAGGAAAGCATCATGGAAAAACACCTATTCGACTACCCCGCCGGCACCCCCGCTGCGGGCCGAGCCCTGGCCGGCGTGGTCGGTTCGGGCGACCTGGAGGTATTGCTCGAACCGCGCCCGGCGGGCTCCCTGCAGGTCAGCGTCACCACCTCGGTGAACGGCATGGGGCCGGTGTGGCAGGCCCAGCTCGACCGGCTGTTCGGCGCCCGCTTGTGGCCGGCCGCCGCGATCGAGATCAACGATTTCGGCGCCACTCCGGCGGTGGTGCGGCTGCGCCTGGAGCAGGCGTTCGAGTCCCTGGACGAGCGCGAGTGAGGACGACATGACGATATCCGACCTGATTCATCGAGACAGCTTCATCGAGCGCGACGCCCGAGCGCGCGCCCGCGCCCTGCTCGACGCCGGCAGCTTCCGCGAGCTGCTGGGCCCGTTCGACCGCCTCACCTCGCCGTGGCTGGCGCGCCAGGGCATCGTCCCCCAGGCCGACGACGGCGTGGTGGTGGCCAAGGGCACGCTGGACGGCCGGCCGGCGCTGGTGCTGGCGATCGAAGGCGCGTTCCAGGGCGGCAGCATGGGCGAGGTGTCCGGCGCCAAGATCGCCGGCGCGCTGGAACTGGCCGCCGAGGACAACCGCCACGGCATCCCGACCTGCGCGCTGATCCTGTTCGAGACCGGCGGGGTGCGGCTGCAGGAAGCCAACCTGGGCCTGGCCGCCATCGCCGAGATCCACGCCGCCATCGTCGAGCTGCGCCGCTACCAGCCGGTGATCGGCATCAGCGCCGCCACCGTCGGCTGCTTCGGCGGCATGAGCATCGCCGCAGCGCTGTGCAGCTACCTGCTGGTCACCCGCGAGGCGCGGCTGGGGCTGAACGGCCCGGCGGTGATCGAGCAGGAAGCCGGGGTGGAGGAATACGACTCGCGCGACAAACCGTTCATCTGGAGCCTGACCGGCGGCGAGCAGCGCGTGGCGACGGGTCTGGCCGATGCCTGCCTCGACGACCACGCCCCGGCGCTGCGCGCCCAGGCCATCGCCTGGCTGCACCAGGGCCAGCCGGCCACGCCGCGCAGCCAGCGCGTTGCGCACTACCTCGCCAGGTTGGCCGAAGTCGACGCCAGCCGCCAGGCCAGCGCCGAAGACGTGCGCGCCATCTACGCCCAGGGAGACCAAGCATGAACCAACACCCCATCCAGAGCCGCGGCGCCGTCTGGCTCGCCGCGCTCACCCGCAACGCCCCGCGTGTCGCCGGCTACCCGGCGGCGCTGCAGGTGGTCGACGCCGAGCTGGCCGGCCGGCCGGCGCGCTATCTCGCCGTGGTGCCGGACCCGGACAACCGCTTCCCGCGCGTGCGCCACGGTGAAGTGGGGCTGGAAGAAGGCTGGCAGCTGGCGCGCGCGGTGCGCGAGGCGATCGACGCCGACGCCGACGCCGGCCGCGACGACAAGCGCGCCATCGTCGCGGTGATCGACGTCGCGAGCCAGGCCTACGGCCGGCGCGAGGAAGCCTACGGCATCCACCTGGCGCTCGCCGCCGCCGCCGATGCCTACGCCAGCGCCCGGCTGGCCGGCCACCCGGTGCTCGGGTTGATCGTCGGCAAGGCCATGTCCGGGGCGTTTCTGGCCCACGGCTACCAGGCCAACCGGCTGATCGCGCTGGACGACGCCGGGGTGATGGTGCACGCCATGGGCAAGGCCGCCGCGGCGCGCGTGACGCAGCGTTCGGTGGAAGAGCTGGAAAGGTTGGCCGAAAGCGTGCCGCCGATGGCCTACGACATCGCCAACTTCGCCTCGCTCGGCCTGCTGTGGCGCCTGCTGCGCGTGGAGAACGCCGCCGCGCCCGGCAGCGCCGACCTCGATACGGTCGAGAGCGCGCTGTCCGCCGCGCTGGCCGACATCGCCGCCGAGCCGTCGCGCGGGCTCGCCGGCCGTCTCGGCGCCGCGCCGCGCCAGGCCTCGCTCACGGTGCGCGAGCGCCTGCGCGCGCAGTGGAACGTCGCCTGACACCGGAACATCCACCATTGACGTCAGTCAGGGCGCCCCGGCGGCGCCCGCACCCGGAGGAGATCGTCCCCAACCAGTTGATTCATTGCATCATGTCGTATCCGCCGTACCCTGAAGCCGTACCCAGACAAAACAAAAACCAGGCAGTTGCAACATCCATCTACATAAGGAGATTCAACCATGGTCATTTACGGTACCGCCCTACTTGCACTCTGCCACCTGGCAGGCCTGTTCTTCGGCGATCTGCTCGGCAGCGCGATTGGCGTCAAGGCCAACGTCGGCGGCGTCGGCATCGCCATGCTGCTGTTGATCAGCTCGCGGCTCTGGCTGCACAAGCGCGGCCTGCTGCCCAAGGAAACCGAAGCCGGCGTCGGCTTCTGGGGCGCCATGTACATCCCGGTGGTGGTGGCGATGGCCGCCCAGCAGAACGTGGTGACCGCCCTGCGCGGCGGCCCGGTGGCGCTGCTCGCCGCCATCGGCGCGGTGCTGGTCTGCGCCTGCTGCATCGCCGCCATCAACCGCCTGGGACAGCACGAGCCGCTCCCGGCCGCCACCCAAGACCAGATTGCCTGAACAGGAGAGTCCCGCCATGTTGTCCATGCTCGAAAAAATGCTGCATCACAACGGACTGGTCGCCGCCTTCGCCCTGGTCGGCATCATCATGGGCCTGTCGGCCTGGCTGTCGCGCCGCCTGACCTTCGGCCGCGTGCACGGTTCCGCCATCGCCATCATGATCGGCCTGGTGCTCGCCTACTACGGCGGCGTGCTCACCGGCGGAGAGAAAGGCCTCGCCGACCTGCCCTTGCTGGGCGGCATCGGCCTGATGGGCGGTGCCATGCTGCGCGACTTCGCCATCGTCGCCACCGCCTTCGAAGTGCAGGTCACCGAGGCGCGCAAGGCCGGCCTGATCGGCGCCGTCTCGCTGCTCCTGGGCACCGTGCTGCCGTTCATCGTCGGCGCCAGCCTGGCCTACGCCTTCGGCTACACCGACCCGGTCAGCATGGCCACCATCGGCGCCGGCGCGGTGACCTACATCGTCGGCCCGGTGACCGGCGCGGCGCTCGGCGCCAGCTCGGACGTGATCGCGCTGAGCATCGCCACCGGCCTGATCAAGGCCATCATCGTGATGGTCGGCACGCCGTTCGCCGCCGGCTTCCTCGGGCTCAACAACCCGCGCGCCGCGATGGTGTTCGGCGGCCTGGCCGGCACGGTGAGCGGCGTCTCGGCCGGGCTTGCCGCCACCGACCGCCGTCTGGTGCCGTACGGCGCGCTGGTCGCCACCTTCCACACCGGCCTGGGCTGCCTGCTCGGCCCCTCGGTGCTGTTCCTCGCCACCAAGGCGGTGGTGGGCTGACCCGGCATCCTCCTGCCGTCACGCCGGCCCGGCCGGTACGGCGGCACGAGTTTGGCGCCCCGCGGGGCGCCGTTTTTCCTGCTGTCGCCGCCACAGGACACGACATGACGCACACTCCCACCCCACGCCCGCACGACCTGCTGTGGCTCGCCGATCCGGCCGCGCTGTGCACAGACACCCCGCTGCCCGACTGGGCCGGCGCCGACTGGCTGGCGCGCGCGCCGCTGGTGGTGCGGCGCGCCCCGGCCGGCGCCGACGGCAGGCTGCCGGTCGGGCTGCGCGGGCGCGAGCGCGCGCAGCGCCACGCCACCCACGCGCCACACCACGCCGTGGCGCGGGTGCTCACCCCGGAAACGCTGGCGCAGCAGGCGCCGTGGCGCGACAGCCACCTCGCCCCCTGCCCCGCCATCGCGGCCCTGCGCACCCTGGCGCCGCAGCTCGACGCCATCGGTCTGCCCTGGGGACCGAGCGGCGGCGTCGGTTTCGTGCTCGCCAGCGGCCTGTCGGTGCTGCGCCCGGACAGCGACCTCGACCTGCTGCTGCGCGCCGCCACCCCGCTGACGCCGCCGCAACGCGCGGCCTTGCGCGCACTGCAAGGCCGGGTGGCGTGCCGCCTCGACATCCAGATCGACACCGGCCACGGCGGCTTCGCCCTGAACGAATGGTTGGCCGAAGCCCCGCGCCTGCTGCTCAAAACCGACCACGGACCCCGCTTGGTGCGCAACCCGTGGCAAGACCCTACCCTGCAAGGAGCCACCCCATGAGCGTGCTGTTCACCTTTCCCGGTCAGGGCTCGCAGCGGCCCGGCATGCTGCACGCCCTGCCCGATCATCCGGCAGCGAGCGCCACGCTGGAGCGGGCGCACGCCGTGCTCGGCCGCGACCCGCTGCAGCTGGACCATGCCGACGCGCTCGCCTCCACCGTCGCGGTGCAGCTCTGCCTGCTGATCGCCGGCGTGGCGATGGCACGCGTGCTGGCCGCCGAGGGCGCCCGCCCCGACATGGTGGCCGGCCTGTCGATCGGCGCCTGGCCGGCGGCGGTGGTGGCCGGGGTGATCGACTTCGACGCCGCCCTGCAACTGGTGGCGCTGCGCGGCCGGCTGATGGAACAGGCCTATCCCTCGGGCTACGGCATGGCGGCCATCGTCGGCCTGAGCGTGGCGCAGCTCGAGCCGCTGATCGCGGCGCTGCACACGCCCGCCGCGCCGCTCCATCTCGCCAACCTCAACGCCCCGACGCAGCTGGTAGTGGCCGGCGCCGACAGCGCACTGGAGCGGCTGATGGAGTGCGCCCGCCGCGCCGGCGCCACGCTGACGCGCCGGCTGGCGATGAGCGTGCCCTCGCACTGCGCGCTGCTCGACGCCCCGGCGGCGCAGTTGGCCGAAGCGCTGGCCACACACCCGCTGCGCCGCCCGGGCCCGCTCTACCTCAGCGGCAGCCGCGGCCGCGTGCTGTTCGAGATGGACGCCATCCGCGACGACCTCGCCTTCAACATGGCGCGCCAGGTGCGCTGGCACGACACCGTGCGCCACGCCTACGAACGCGGCGCGCGGCTGGCGCTGGAAATGCCCAGCGGCAACGTGCTGAGCGGGCTGACGCGCCCGGTGTTCAGTGACGGCCGCGTGCTGTGCTGCGAGCACAACCGGCTCGACTTCCTGGCGCAGCAAGTGGCCTGCGCCGCCTCGCCAGCCTGACGCCGCGCCCCGGCCCGCTCGATTCCCCTGATCAGGAGCACGACAAAGTAATAAACTGGCGGTATCCACCTTGGCCGATCGAGAGAAGGAACCACCATGAGGATGCTTGGGCAGGGCGGGCCGCGCCTGGCGGCGACGGCACTCGCCCTGCTGCTGACCGCCTGCAACCAGGACACCGGCCACGCCTACCAGGGCTATATCGAGGGCGACTACCTCTACCTCGCCGCCCCCGCCGCCGGCTACCTGCAGACGCTCGACACCGCGCGCGGCAGCCGGGTGCAGCCCGGCAGCGCGCTGTTCGCCATCGCCCCCGACCCGGAACAACAAGGGCTGCAGGAGGCCGAGGCGCGCGTGCAGTCGGCCGAACAGAAGCTGCAGAACCTGCAGGAACCGCGCCGCCCGCCGGAAATCGCCGCGATCGAGGCCCAGCTGCAGTCGGCCGAAGCCGCCCTGCGCCTGACCGCCACCCAGCTGCGCCAGCAACAGGCGCTGGCACGCCAGGGCTTCATCTCGCAGGCCAAGCTCGACGAGGTCACCGCCGCCCACGACCAGGCCGTGGCCCAGGCCGACGCGTTGCGCCAGCAGCTGAAAAGCGCGCAGATCACCCTCGGCCGCCCGCCCGAGGTACGCGGCGCCCGCGCCGAGCTCGAGGCCGCGCGCGCGCAGCAGGAGCAGAAACGCTGGCAAGTCGAGAAGAAGGCGGTGCGCGCCCCGGCCGCGGGTGAGATCGTCGAAACCTACTACCGCCCCGGCGAATGGGTGCCGGCGGGCCAGCCGGTGGCGAGCCTGTTGCCGGACAACCGCCGCCGCCTGCGCTTCTTCGTGCCGGAAAGCGTGGTCGGCACACTGCGCCCGGGCCAGGCGGTGGAAGCACGCTGCGACGGCTGCCCGGCACCGATCCGCGCCACCGTGGCGTTCATCGCCGCGCAGGCCGAGTACACCCCGCCGGTGATCTACAGCCGCGGCAGCCGCGAGAAACTGGTGTTCCGCGTCGAGGCCTACCCGGCGCCGCAGCAGGCCGCCGCGCTGCGTCCGGGGCTGCCGGTGGACGTCAGCCTGGTCGGGAGGTGACATGGAACTCGCCATCGACGTTAGCGGCCTCAACAAGCATTTCGGCGACAAGCACGTGGTGCGCGACCTGTCGCTGCAGGTGCGCGAGGGTGAGATCTACGGCTTTCTCGGCCCCAACGGCAGCGGCAAGACCACCTCGATCCGCATGCTGTGCGGCCTGTTGACGCCGGACAGCGGCAGCGGGCGCTGCCTGGGCTACGACGTGCTGACGCAAAGCGCCGAGATCAAGCGCCAGGTCGGCTACATGACGCAGAAATTCTCGCTGTGGGACGACCTCACCATCGCCGAGAACCTCGACTTCGTGGCGCGCATGTTCGGCATGCGCGGCCGGCGCGAAGCGGTGGACCGCGCCCTGGACGATCTCGGCCTGGCCGGACGCCGCCACCAGCTCGCCGGCACCCTGTCCGGCGGCTGGAAACAACGCCTGGCACTGGCCGCCTGCCTGCTGCACCAACCGCGGCTGCTGCTGCTCGACGAGCCCACCGCCGGCGTCGACCCCAAGGCGCGGCGCGACTTCTGGGAGGAAATCCACCGCCTGTCGGCGAGCGGCATCACCATCCTGGTGTCGACCCACTACATGGACGAAGCCGAGCGCTGCCATCGCCTCGCCTACCTCTCTTACGGCAACCTGCTCGCCGCCGGCACCGCCAGCGAAGTGATCGCGGCGCAGCAGCTGGCCACCTGGGAGCTCAGCGGCCCCGACGTCACCGGCCTGGGGGAGGCGCTGCGGCAGCTGCCGGGTGTGGAACAGGTGGCGAGCTTCGGGGCGCGCCTGCACGTCAGCGGTTCCGACGCCGCCCTGCTGCAGCCCGCGCTAGAGCGCTTCTGCCGCGAGCGCGGGCTGCGTCTGGCGCAGGTCGACTCGACGCTGGAAGACGTCTTCATCCAGCTCATGCGCCACCGCCCCGACCCGTTCGAGGCCGCGTCATGAGGCGCTTTACCGTGTTCCACCTCTCGCTGCAGCGCTGGCTCGGCATCGTCGTCAAGGAATTCATCCAGCTCAAGCGCGACCGGCTGACCTTCGGCATGATCATCGGCATCCCGATCATCCAGCTCTTGCTGTTCGGTTTCGCCATCAACTCCGACCCCAAGCACCTGCCGACCGCGGTGGTGATGGCCGAGGCGAGCCCATTCGCACGCGCCTACCTCGCCGCGATGCGGAACAGCGATTATTTCGACCTGGTAGGCAGCGTCGAGAGCGAGGCGGAGGCGGCGCGCCTGCTCGACCGCGGCGACGTGCAGTTCGTGGTCACCTTCCCGCCAGGCTTCCAGCGCGCGCTGGTGCGCGGCGAGCAGCCGAGCCTGCTGGTCGAGGCCGACGCCACCGACCCGGTGGCGGCAGGCAGCGCCATTTCCGTGCTCAACCACCTCGGCAACGAGGTGTTCACCCCGGACCTGCCCGGCTTCCACCCGCAGGGAAAGCAGCTGATCGAGCTGCGCCTGCACAAGCGCTACAACCCGGAAGGGATCACCGCGTACAACATCGTGCCGGGGCTGATGGGCGTGATCCTGACCATGACCATGGTGCTGATGACCGGGCTCGCCATGACGCGCGAGCGCGAGCGCGGCACCTTCGAGAACCTGCTCGCCACCCCGGCCACACCGCTCGAGGTGATGACCGGCAAGATCGTGCCCTACATCCTGATCGGACTGATCCAGGTGTCGCTGGTGCTGCTGGCGGCGCGCTGGGTGTTCGACGTGCCGATGCTGGGGAGCCTGGTGCTGCTCTATGCCGTGGTGTTGCTGTTCATCTGCGCCAACCTGACGCTCGGCATCACCTTCAGCTCGATCGCGCGCAACCAGCTGCAGGCGATGCAGATGACGTTCTTCTTCTTCCTGCCGTCGATCCTGCTATCGGGCTTCATGTTCCCGTTCCGCGGCATGCCGGAGTGGGCCCAGGTCATCGGCAACTGCCTGCCGCTGACCCATTTCCTGGTGCTGGTGCGCGGCATCCTGCTCAAGGGCAACGACGTGAGCCTGCTATGGCCGCAGGTGTGGCCGATCCTGGCGTTCATGGCGGTCGTGCTGGGGGTGGGGCTGAAAACCTTCCGCCGCACGCTGGATTAGGAGCCGCCGATAAAACGTCGAAGCGTGATGGTTTTACTAAAACCTCGGATTGATACTCAACGACAACATAGCCGATAGCTGGCACAACTGTCTTCCGGAGCTTTGCTGCAACTCATTGAAAGCATCCTGTACGATTTGCAGATCGCGCTGACTGGTAGGCTCATGGCCGATAATGCCTGCAGCCAGCAGGCGTGCAATCACATCACTGGTCAATAAAAAAGTGTCCTTCCCGGCCAAACGTAAAAACCCGGCAGCCGAGCGCCCGCCCAGGCGAGAGCCACGTTTGGCCAGCAAACGCCATAAGCCAACGATGTTGGCACTCGGCCAGTCGGCAATGAACTCGCCAAAACTGCTGCCATGCTCCTGGCGGATATCCAAGATAAGCTGGGCATTGATTGGAATGGTTTTTAGCTTGGTGCGATCACGGATAATCCGGTCATTTTTCATATGACTTTCTATATGTTCCGGACTGAGCAACACCATTAGCTCGGGGGCAAAGCCAGAGAAGGCTTTTTCAAATTCAGGCCACTTGGCATCGACCACCGAGTGTTGCACGCCAGCCTGAAATACCCGCTGGCTCATGGCAGAAAGATAGCGATCATCGCCCTTATGCTTTAGCTCTTCAGGCGTGAGCGCTTTGGGCAGAAAAGCCTCCATGGCCTCGTCAGAGTCAAAACGCTTGCGTACTGTGTCGTACAGCCAGCGATAGTTAAAGACCATGCTTATTTCGTTCTGCTTCAGCATCTAATGCCCCATCTCATTTGATCGTACTTTGTGATACCCATTGCGTGAAGGAAATGGCCTGAAGTGCTCAGGTGGAGGCTTCCTTGTTTTCCCGTGTTTCTTAATCGGGATGGGAACAAGCCTCCCCCCTCCCACGCCACCGTGCGCAATGCCATCTCTACTTTCGGGTGACAATGCTGCCACTTGCGCAAAGCCAAACCGTGCATGAAGCCGATTTGGGGCGGAGGAGACACCCCATCGTTTTATCGGACAGCGTTGTTAACGGCTGGCTTCCCGCGCCGCCACCAACCGCACCAGCGTGATTTCCGACGGCGCGCCGAAGCGTTTCGGCGGCCCCCAGTAGCCGGTGCCGCGGCTGGTATACACCCACAGCGCGTCGAGGCGATGCAGCCCGGCGGTGTACGGCTGCTGCAGGCGCACGAACAGGTTCCACGGCCAGAACTGCCCACCGTGGGTGTGGCCGGAGAGTTGCAGGTCGAAGCCGGCCGCCGCCGCCGCCGGCGCGCTGCGCGGCTGGTGGGCGAGCAGGATGCGCGCACCGGCCGCCTCAGGCGCCCCCTCGAGCGCGGCGTGCGGGTCGCTGCGCTGCGCCGGGTCGAAATGGTGCGCGCCGTAGTCGGTGACGCCCGCCACCACCAGTTCGGCTTCGCCATGGCACAGCACCACGTGCTCGTTTTCCAGCACCCTCAGACCCAGCCGCCGCAGTTCCTCGACCCAGGCGGCGGCGCCGGAGTAGTACTCGTGGTTGCCGGTGACGAAATAGGCGCCGTGCCGTGCCGTGAGCCGGCTCAGCGGCGCGGTATGCGGCGCCAGCTGCTCGACGCTGCCGTCGACCAGGTCGCCCGTCACCGCGACCATGTCGGCCTCGAGCCCGTTCACCGCCGTGACGATCGCCTCCAGGTAGCCGCGCTTGATGGTGGGGCCGACGTGGATGTCGCTGATCTGGGCGATGGTGAAGCCGTCGAGGGCGGGAGGCAGGCCGGCCAGCGGCACCTCGACCTCCACCACGCGGGCGCGGCGGCGTGCGTTGACCAGGCCGACCAGGCTGACCAGCCCCGCCAGCAACGGCACTGCCAGCGCCGAGTCGCGCACCAGCGGCGGCAGCTCTGCCGCCGGCAGCGCCAGGGCGGCAATGCCCAGCACGATGTCGCGCAACAACGTCAGGACCAGCAACGACGAGAACACGCCCATCAGCAGCAAGCCGGCCCACGCCAGGCGGTCGGCCAGCGGCTGGCGTTCGATGCCGCGCGCCATCAGGCCGAGCGGCATCAAGACGCAGGACAACGTCAGCGCCAGCACCCCCAGCCCCCGCCCCTCCGGGCCGAGCGGCAGGTCGGGCAGCAGGCGCACGCCGATATAGGCGTGCAGCAACAGCAGCAGGCTGGACGCCACCACAATGAAACGGCTTGGCCGCATCACGACTCCTCGATTCAGATCATCGCCCCGCGCTGGCGATGAGGCTCGGCAACAGCGCCGCTCGCGCAGGGACCCCAGACGGTTGGACATCGATGCCTTCGGCATGGTTCGCGTCGACACCGTCAACACGAGCCAAGGTTGGCCGAAGCCCGTCCGCCACCGCGGCGGACCAGCCCGGCACGACACGCCATCGACTCAGCTGGAGCAGCTGACGCTGATCTGCTCGGCCCACTCCGGCGGAAAACCGGCGTACGCCTCGAACTCGGGCTGTTCGTCGAACGGTTTTTCCAGGCAGCGCCCCAGACGCTCGATCTCGCTGTAGTCGCGCTCGTCACGCGCCTTGGCGATCGCCGCCTCGGCCAGGTAGTTGCGCAGGATGTACTTGGGATTGACGCGGTTCATGCGCACGGCACGCTCGGCGTCGACGCTGGCCTCCCACGCCAGCCGCTCGCGGTAGCGCCGGGCCCAGGCGTCGAACTGCTCGCGCTCGACGAACAGGTCGCGCACCGGCGCGTTCACGGCGTCGTCCTGGCGGAAACCGGCCAGGCGGCGGAAGAAGATAGTGAAGTCGGTGCGGTGCGCGTGCAGCGTCAGGAACAGGCTGTTGATCAGGTCGGCATCGTCGTCGTGCTCGGCCGTGAGGCCGAGCTTGGCGCGCAGCCGCATCAGGTGCGCCGCCTCGAAGGTGTCGCGGTAGCTGCCGAGCACCGCCACCAGCTCCTCCTCGCTCACCAGCGGCAGCAAGGCCGAGGCCAGGCAGTGCAGGTTCCACAGCCCGATCTGCGGCTGCTGGTTGTAGGCGTAACGCCCGGCATGGTCGGAGTGGTTGCAGATATGCGCGGCGTTGAAGCCGTCGATGAAGCCGAACGGACCGTAGTCGATGGTGAGGCCCAGGATCGACATATTGTCCGAGTTCATCACACCGTGACAGAAGCCCACCGCCTGCCACTGCGCGATCAGTTCGGCGGTACGCCGCGTCACCTCGGCGAACAGCGCCAGATAAGGGTTGGCGGCCTCTTGGCAGGCCGGGTAATGGTGGCGGATGACGTAGTCGGCGAGCACGCGGATTTCGTCATGCATGCCGCGGTGGTAGAACAGCTCGAAGCTGCCGAAACGCAGGAAGCTTTCCGCCACCCGCGTCACCACCGCCGCGGTTTCCGTGGTCTCGCGGTACACCGGCTCATCCGAGCCCATGATCGCCAGCGCCCGCGTGGTGGGGATGCCGAGATGGTGCATCGCCTCGGAGCAGAGGAACTCGCGGATGCTGGAGCGCAGCACCGCGCGCCCGTCGCCCATGCGCGAGAACGGCGTCAGGCCGGCGCCCTTGATCTGCCACTCCATCAGGCGCCCATCCGGCGCCTTGGTATCCCCCAGCAGCAAGGCGCGGCCATCGCCCAGTTGCGGCACGTAGACGCCGAACTGGTGGCCGGAATAGATCGCCGCCACCGGTCGCATATCGGGGCGCAGTGCCGAACCGCTCAGCACGCCGACGGCGTCGGCACCGAGCAGCGACTCGCCGACCACGCCGAGTTCGGCCGCCAGCGGACGGCTGACGGCGACCGGGTAAGGGCCGGGCAAGGGGGTAGGATCGACGCGGCGGTAGAACGCCGGCGGAAGTGTCTGGAAACGTTGGCCGAAGCCGAGTGAGGAAAAGGCGTTCATGCCCCATTCTAAACATTGGGGCGCGCGATAAACACCTGACAAGCAAGAGGGTTTTTGACGCCCCGAGCCGGGCGCGGCGCCCGCGTCAGCGCAGCTTCCAGGCGTGGCGCATATCGTGCGCCGCCTTGACCGTCGCCGACGAAAAGCTGGTCGAAGCGAAATGGCCCACCTGGCGCGACGCCTTCGACAACGCCCCGTACGAGACATCACCCAGTTGCAGCGCCTGGCGCACCACTGCCATGGAAGGGTGCAGGCTGTCGTGCTCCAGCTTGTCGAGCACGGAGCGGTTCAACGCCGCCACCCATTTCTCGGTCACCTGCATCAGGCGATGCTGCGAATCGAACGGCACCTGACTCAGCGACACCCCGGCCAGCAAGGCGCTGTCGAGACGGCGCTGGATCTCGTTCTCGGCCAGGGGGTAGGCCGGTTTCAACACCGCCGACCAGCTCTGGTAGACGTCGCGCTGCGCGTCCAGCCAGCGCCGCTGGCTGGCTTCCAGAGCCTTGAAATAGGCGGCCAGCGTACCGGCCATCAACTGATAGGTCATGCCAGCCTCCCAGGAGGGAATCATCAATGCGGGGACGACGGTGCAAGCTGCCAGACCGCCGCCAGTTCTTCCAGCAATACGTCCAGAATCAGATCGCCGACGCGGTCGGCGGGGTAGACGAACTGCAGCTCGGCCAGCTTGCTGATACCCGGCACGATGGTCACCAGCCCCTTGTCGGCGGCCGCCTGCGCCTCATCGGCACGCGCCAGCGCCAGCCCGACACCGGCACAGACCATGTCGAGGATGGTGTTCACATGGTCGCATTCGGCGACCTTCTTCGGCGAAATGTTCAGTTCCCGCCATACTTCAGAGGTGATCTTGCAAAGACTGGAGAACTGAGAAATCCCGACCCAGGGCAGTTTGCCCAGCTCCTTGGGCACCGTGATGTCGACCCGGCTCTCCCAGCCCTTGGGCATCACGATGACGAAGGGTAATTCGGTCAGCAGTACCGTATTGACGTTGATGTAGGGGTTCTTGCCCAGATAGAAGCCGGCATCCAGCTCCTTCTTGCGCACCAGGTTGAGAATGCCGCCGGTCACGCCGTGCTGCAGGCGCAGGTCGAGCAGCGGGTATTTCTCGGTCAGACGCGCCACCCACGCCCCCAGCTTGAGGATTTCCGGCGTCAGCGACACCCCGATCAGCGCCTTACCGGACAATTGCCCCTTGAGGTGGCGGGCGTGATTGAGGATGTCCTTGGCCGATTCGAGAATCGACTGCGCGCGCGGCAGCAGCTCCTGCCCCGCCCGCGTCAGCATCACGCCGCCGGTGGTGCGCTCGAACAGCGCCATCCCCACCTCCTCCTCCAGCGCCTTGATCTGGGCCGTTACCGCCGGCTGGGACAGGTGCAGCAACTCCGCCGCCTGCGTCAGATGGCCCTGCTGGGCCACCGTGACAAAGGTACGCAACTGATAGATTTCCATTTAGCTCTCGTTCGCAAGCACCGGGCTGTCTGTGTTTTTCTATGGCCCCGACCCGGCGGGGAACCTATTGTTGATCCATCGGAAAGACGAGACAAGCCCCCGTGCGCATCGGCGCAACACCAGGATAACCCCGATTGCAAAATGGCTTAAAGCTATGACAACCATTCCCAGCCCCTTGTTTTCCATGGCCTTTTTTACGCCACACCGTTCCGGCTAATTTCCCCCATCAAAAAAAACGATCACGCCCCTCCCACGAGGCAAACCAAGCATTTGCTCAAGGTTAAGTATTTGTTTTTATTTAATTTTTGCGTCGCAACATCCACTCAACAAATTTTCCTGATCAGAAAAAGCGATTAGCCGCTCTCCAGCGCTCCTCGTAAGGTTGCAACAGCGGTCGACGGATCGCCATCACAAAGGAGGATGCAATGAACGAAGATGTTCTGAAGCGCGTGCAATCCAACCCCAAATTTTTAGAGCTCGTTCACAAGAAGACGAGCCTGGGTTGGACGCTGAGCGCAGTCATGCTGGTGATCTACTACGGATTCATACTGTTGCTGGCGTTTGCCCCGAAAGTGCTCGGTACGCCGCTCAGTGAGGGCAGCGTGACCACCGTGGGCATTCCGATCGGCGTACTGATCATTCTGTCGGCATTTGTTCTGACCGGCGTCTACGTGCGCAAGGCCAACACCGAATTCGACCAACTGAACCAGGAAATCGTTGAGGAGGCAAAACAATGAAAAAACCCCTGACCACCCTGGCCTTGGCCGGCCTCGCGCTGGCGCCGGCACTAGCGTTTGCCAGTGGCGCCATCGAAGGCGACGTACAGAAGCAGGCGACCAACTGGCACGCCATCATCATGTTCTTCCTGTTCGTTGCGTTCACCATGGGGATCACCTACTGGGCTGCTCGCCGCACCCGCTCCGCCAGCGATTTCTACACCGCCGGCGGCGGCATCAGCGGCTTCCAGAACGGCCTGGCGATCGCCGGCGACTACATGTCCGCCGCCTCCTTCCTCGGTATTTCCGCCATGGTGTTCGACAAGGGCTTCGATGGCCTGATCTACTCCATCGGCTTCCTGGTGGGCTGGCCGGTGATCCTGTTCCTGGTCGCCGAACGCCTGCGCAACCTCGGCAAGTTCACCTTCGCCGACGTCGCCTCCTATCGCCTGCAGCAGATGCCGGTACGTACCTTCGCCGCCACCGGCACGCTGGTCGTGGTGGCGCTGTACCTGATCGCGCAGATGGTCGGTGCCGGTAAGCTGATCCAGCTGCTGTTCGGCATGAGCTACTCGTCCGCCGTAGTACTGGTCGGCGTGCTGATGGTGCTGTACGTGACCTTCGGCGGCATGTTGGCCACCACCTGGGTGCAGATCATCAAGGCCGTCATCCTGCTGTGCGGCGCCACCTTCATGGCGTTCATGGTGATGTCCTCGGTCGGTTTCAGCCCTGAAGCACTGTTCCAGAAAGCCACGGCAATCCACGCCAAGGGCATCGCCATCATGTCTCCGGGTAAGGCCGACCCGATCGACTCGATCTCGCTGGGTCTCGCCCTGATGTTCGGTACCGCTGGCCTGCCGCACATCCTGATGCGCTTCTTCACCGTGTCCGACGCCAAGGAAGCCCGCAAGTCGGTGTTCTTCGCCACCGGTTTCATCGGCTACTTCTACATCCTGACCTTCATCATCGGTTTTGGCGCCATCATGCTGGTACTCAACCAGCCGCACTTCATGGAAACCATCGTGAAGAACGGCAAGGAAGTGACCCAGCTGGTGGGCGGCTCCAACATGGCAGCCATCCACCTGGCCAACGCCGTGGGCGGTGACCTGTTCCTGGGCTTCATCTCGGCGGTCGCCTTCGCCACCATTCTGGCAGTGGTAGCCGGCCTGGCCCTGTCCGGTGCCTCGGCGGTATCGCACGACCTGTACGCCTCGGTGATCAAGAAGGGCAAGGCCAACGAAGCCGACGAAATCCGCGTCTCCAAGATCACCACCGTGGTCCTGGGCGTGGTCGCCATCGTGCTGGGCCTCTTGTTCGAGAAGCAGAACATCGCCTTCATGGTCGGCCTGGCGTTCTCGATCGCCGCTTCGGCCAACTTCCCGATCCTGTTCCTGTCGATGTTCTGGAAGGGTCTGACCACCCGCGGCGCGGTGATCGGCGGCTTTATCGGTCTGATCTCGGCGGTGCTGCTGATCGTGTTGGGCCCGGCAGTGTGGGTCGACGTGATGAAGCACGAAGCCGCCATCTTCCCGTACAAGAACCCGGCCATCTTCTCGATGCCCCTGGCCTTCGCCTTCACCTGGCTGTTCTCGGTGCTGGATAACTCGAAGCAGGCCAGCGAAGAAAAAGCCAAGTTCGACGCCCAGTACGTCCGTGCCATGACCGGCATCGGCGCCACCGGTGCGTCCAAGCATTAATCTGCAACTCATGCCCGCCGCACCCGCCAGGGTGCGGCATCCGGCACGCTACAAGGAGAACACAATGTCCACCCTCGAATCGATCCTGAAAGAAACCCGCAGCTTCCCGCCCTCCGACGACTTCCGTCGCAAGGCCGGCATTTCCGGCATGGAAGCCTACAACGCGCTGTGCGAGCAGGCTGACGATCATTACCTGTCGTTCTGGGGGGACTTGGCTCGCGAACAGATCACCTGGAAGAAGCCGTTCTCACGCGTGCTCGACGACAGCAACGCCCCGTTCTTCAAATGGTTCGACGACGGCGTGCTGAACGTTTCCTACAACTGCCTCGACCGCCATCTGCCGCTCAATGCCAACAAGATCGCGCTGATTTTCGAAGCGGATGACGGCGAAGTCACCCGCGTCACCTACGCCGAACTGCACCGCCGCGTCTGCCAGTTTGCCAACGGCCTGAAGAGCCTCGGCATCGAGAAGGGCGACCGCGTGGTGATCTACATGCCGATGGTGATCGAAGCCATCGTCGCCATGCAGGCCTGCGCCCGCATCGGCGCCATCCACTCCGTGGTGTTCGGCGGCTTCTCCGCCGGCGCCGTGAAGGACCGTATCGAAGATGCCGGCGCCAAGGCCGTCATCACCGCCAACGAAGGCCTGCGCGGCGGCAAGACCGTTCCGCTCAAGGCCACCGTCGACGAAGCGCTGGCCATGGAAGGCACCTCCAGCGTCAAGAACGTCATCGTCTACCAGCGCACCAACGGCGGCGCCAACTGGACCGAAGGCCGCGACGTCTGGTGGCACAAGCTGGTCGAAGGCCAATCCGAGGCCTGCGAACCGGAATGGATGAACGCGGAAGACCCGCTCTTCATCCTCTACACCTCCGGCTCCACCGGCAAGCCGAAAGGCATCCAGCACAGCACCGCCGGCTACCTGCTGGGCGCGGCCAACAGCTTCCGCTGGGTGTTCGACTACAAACCCAACGACGTATTCTGGTGCACCGCCGACGTGGGCTGGATCACCGGCCACTCCTACATCTGCTACGGCCCGCTCGCCAACGGCGCCACCCAGGTCGTGTTCGAAGGCGTGCCGACCTACCCGGATGCCAGCCGCTTCTGGAGCATGATCGAGAAGCACAAGGTCACCACTTTCTACACCGCGCCGACCGCCATCCGCTCGCTGATCAAGCTGGGTGCCGATCTGCCGAAACAGCACGACCTCTCCAGCCTGCGCCTGTTGGGCACCGTGGGCGAGCCGATCAACCCGGAAGCCTGGATGTGGTACTACGAAGTGGTCGGCGGCAGCCGCTGCCCGATCGTCGATACCTGGTGGCAGACCGAAACCGGTTCGGTGATGATCGCCCCGACCCCGGGCGCCGTACCGACCAAGCCGGGCTCGTGCACCCTGCCGCTGCCGGGCATCATGGCTGACATCGTCGACGAATCCGGCGCCCAGGTAGAACCGGGCCGCGGTGGCTTCCTCGTCATCAAGAAGCCGTTCCCGAGCCTGGTGCGCACCATCTGGAACGACCCGGAGCGCTTCAAGAAGACCTACTTCCCGGAAGAGTTCAACGGCCAGTACTACCTCGCCGGCGACTCCGCCAACCGTGACGAGAACGGCTACTTCTGGATCATGGGCCGTATCGACGACGTGCTGAACGTCTCCGGCCACCGTCTGGGCACCATGGAAATCGAATCGGCGCTGGTTGCCAACCCGCTGGTGGCCGAAGCCGCCGTGGTCGGCAAGCCGCACGAGGTGAAAGGCGAAGCCGTGGTGGCCTTCGTGGTCCTGAAGGGCGCCCGCCCGGAAGGCGACGAAGCCAAGAAGGTCGCCGCCGAACTGAAGAGCTGGGTGGCCCACGAAATCGGCAAGATCGCCCAGCCGGACGATATCCGCTTCGGCGAGAACCTGCCCAAGACCCGCTCCGGCAAGATAATGCGCCGCCTGCTGCGCTCGCTGGCGCGGGGCGAAGAAATCGTGCAGGACGTCTCCACGCTGGAGAACCCGCAGATCCTCGGCCAGCTGAAGGAAACCGTGTCTTGATACCAACTACCTGTTCCTGATGTATCTGTCTGTGTGAAACAGGACTTTGCCCGGCACCCGCCGGGCTTTTTTTTGCGCACCCCGCTCGCCCCCCTTTCCCCTAAACGTCAGGCGTGAGCTTCGGCCAACCCCTGTGCCGGCCTGGCCGCGCGCGGGTCATTCACCGTTGGCCTCCCGGCCAACGGCATAGCGTCACCGGGCCCGACGAACGCGGGCGCCCTCTTCGGCCACTGTCAGCCGCCCAAACAGGGGAAATCCGCCCTCGTTGCGGCGACCTTGGCGCACGGCAACGCTACACCTTGTGCGTCGACAGCAGGATGCTGGTCTCGGTCGACGCGATGCCGGGAATCAGCCTGATGCGCCCGAGCACGCGGTCGAACTGCTCCAGGGTATCGGCGCGCAGTTCGGTCACGATGTCCCAACGCCCGTTGGTCGAATGCAGGGTCTGCACGTTGGGATCGCCGCGCAGTGCCTGCAGCACCGACGGCGCCTTGTTGCCCTCGACGGCAATGCCCATCCACGCCCTGATACGATGGGTTTCCGCCTCCGGCTTGAGCCGGACGGTGTAACCCACGATCACCCCCGTCTCCTCCAGCTTGTTGATCCGGCTCTGCACCGTCGCCCGCGACACCCTCAGCTTTTCCGCCAGCGTCGTCACCGACATGCGCGCATCGTCCCTCAGCAAGGCCAGCAACTGTCGATCCGTGTCATTCATTGTCAAAACGCCAATTCAATATATCAATTTGCAAAATATAGTGAGAATTTGCGAAGTTTGCCAACTTTTTGCCAACAAGGCAGCGGTCCACAATAGCGGCAAAACCGAGATCGACATTGCTCGTGAGCCGCCAACGATGTCGACCCGAGACCATAAAAATGGCCCCTTACTCCCCCCTCCAGCAAGGACGATTAAGCAGCATGCAAACCACCAGCACGATTCTGATGATCCGCCCGGCGCGATTCCTGTCCAATCCGCAAACGTCGCCCTCGAACGCCTTTCAGAAATCGGACATCGACCACCAGGAAGCGCAGCAAAACGCGCTCGCCGAATTCGATGCCTACGTGGGTGAGTTGCGCCGCTGCGGCGTCGACGTGCTGGTCATCGACGACACGGTGGAGCCGCACACGCCCGATTCGATCTTCCCCAACAACTGGATCAGCCTGCACGCCGACGGCAAGGTGCTGCTCTACCCGATGGAAGCGCCCAACCGTCGCCTGGAGCGCAACAACAAGGTCCTGGAAAAGATCAAGCATGTATTCGCCGTCGAGGAAGTCATCGATCTGAGCGGCTTCGAGAGGGTCGGGCAGTACCACGAAGGCACCGGCACCATGATTTTCGACCACGACCAGAAAATGACCTACGTCTGCTTCTCGTCGCGCAGCAGCGAGAACGTAATGAAGGCGGTTTCGGAAACCATCGGTTACCAGTCGTTCTGGTTTCACTCGGTCGACCGTCACGGCAAGCCGATCTACCACACCAACGTGATGATGTGCGTGGGCAAGACGCTCGCCGTCGTATGCCTGGAATCGATCCGGGATTGGAACGAACGAGACGCCCTGATACAGGCCCTGACCGACAGCGGCAAAGAGATCATCGATATTTCCTACGATCAGCTAGAGCACTTCGCCGGCAACATGATCGAACTCTCCTCCCGCAACGGCGAACCGGTGTTCGCCCTGTCGCGCCAGGCCTGGTCCTCGCTGACGCCAGAGCAACAAACCGCCATTTCGTCTTACGCCAGGGTCGCTCTCGCCCCGATCGACACCATCGAGCGGCTGGGCGGCGGCGGCGCGCGCTGCATGGTCGCGGAGATTTTCCTGCCTCGCCGCGCCCGCTGATATTTCACATCAGGGCTAGCTCGGGGCGCAGGACCACCCCGAGACGGTATTCCAAGCGTCAGGAGCGAGCGCCTGCCGCCGTTTCCGAAGGGAAATCTCGAAGCAGGACGTCGCGGCCCCAGCGGAAGCGTCGGCGGGAGCATGAGGTGAAGCGCCCTCTTCACTCCGCCCCCAAGGCTGAACGGGAAGCCCACCGAGAGCGCGCGGGCATCACGCCACGCTCACCCCGCGCGCGGCGCCAGGCGATTCGGCATAGCCCGCCTCTGCTTCCACTCGCGTGCGCTCCACTGGTACACGCCCGAGCCGCCCAGCAGGGCCAACCCCAGGCCGGTCACCAGCATCAACACGCGGTGCGGCAGGCCACCGACCGAGCCGACGTGAAAGGCGAACACCCAGGTAGTCAGGCGGATCCCCGGCTCGGCCTGGTCGACCGGACGCACCGTCAACACCTCGCCGCGGTACGGGTCGACCTCGACCATGCTGCGCCCGTTGGGCTGAATCTCACCCGGCAGGCGCTTGCGCAGCACCACCGGCTTGTCGGCCTTGGCATCGACACGCACGTCCACCAGCCGGCCGCCGGGCAGCGCCGCGTTGCCCTTGGCCACCAGCAGGTCGAGCGGCAGCCGTGCTTCGCCCGGCACGACCTTGGCGCTCCTGGCCGGCTTGGCACCGTAGAGCGCGTTGATCCAGCCGTTGATGGGCTTGGAGAACACCAGCAGCACGCCGGTCAGCGCGCTGATCAAGAGCACCACCGACAAGGCCGTACCGGCGACGCGGTGCAGATCGGCCACCAGAATGCGCACCCCCTTGTCGGTGCGCACGCGCCACGCCCGCTTCCAGTCCTTGGGCCACCAGTAGATCAGACCGCTGATCACCATCAGCAGCAGGCCGATGCCGATGATGCCGACCAGCGTTTCGCCGGCGTCGTCCATCAGCAGCATTTCGTGCAGTTCCCGCAGCCAGCTGAACAGCCCCTCGCCGGGAGCACTATCGCTCACCACCTCGGCCGTCACCGGGTCGAGCCACAGCAAGCGCTCCTCGCCGGCGCCACGGATGCGCACCAGCACTGGTTCGGCCAACGTTTCGCCGAAGCGCAGGTTGACGCTGCCACCTGGATGGCGCGATTCCGCAGCCTGGTACAGCGCCTGGTAGCCGACGAACGGCCCGTTCACCGCCACCGGCCGCTCACCGCTGAGCGTCGACAGCTCTTTCTTGAACACCAGCAGGCCACCGCTCAGGCCCAGTATCAGCGCGCCCAGCGCACAGGCGAGCCCCAGGTAGCGGTGCAGCAGGATGATTCCTCGTTTCATGGTGTGTCCTTGTCGGCCCCGGCGCCAGGCCGGGCCTATTGGCGTGAGGCAAAACGACAATTATAATGAGAATCTTTATCATTAACTAGCCGAACCACACCATTCTCGGCCAAGTCCTGCCGACCGTTTCCGCCCCGAGCCCCCGCAACAATGAAGAAAACCGATACCTCGCTCCTGGCACTGAGCCTCGTCCTTGCCGCCCCCGCCTACGCCAGCCAGAACGACACCACCGAACTTGCCGTGGTCGAAGTCAGCGCCGCCCCCCCCGCCGGCAACGACTATCAACCTCGCATCAGCAGCAGCGCCACGCGCAGCCCGGCGCCGCTGATCGAGACCCCGCAGGCACTTAACGTGGTGCCTCACCAGGTGCTGCAAGACCAGCAGGTCACCTCGCTCGACGAAGCGCTCGCCAACGTCAGCGGCGTGGCCCAGACCAACACCCTAGCCAACACCTGGGACAGCTTCATCCGGCGCGGTTTCGGCAGCCGTGCCGACGGCTCCATCCTGCGCGACGGCGTGCGCTCCACCCTGCCGCGCAACTTCAGCGCCACCACCGAGCAGGTCGAGGTCCTCAAAGGCCCGGCCTCGCTGCTGTACGGCATCCAGGAACCGGGCGGCATCATCAACGTCATCACCAAGAAACCGCAGTACCAGCAGGCCGGCAGCGTGACGCTGACCAGCAGCAGCTTCGGTGGCGGCAGCGGCAGCCTCGATCTGACCGGGCCGATCGGCGACAGCGTCTTGGCCTACCGCCTGATCGGCGAGTTGGAGGAAACCGACTACTGGCGCAACTTCGGCACCACCCGGCGCAAGCTGATCGCCCCGTCGCTGGCCTGGCGCGACGGCAGCACCCGCGCCCGCGTCGCTTACGAATACCTGGATTATTCGGTGCCCTACGACCGCGGCACCGTGTTCAGCAACGGCCAGCCCATCGCCATCCCGCGCGAACGCCGCCTCGACGAAGCGTGGAACGTGGCGCAAGGCACGGCGCAGAGCGTGACCGCCGAAATCGAGCACGATCTCGACGACAGCTGGCGCGCACGTTTCAACGCCGGCTGGAACAACCACCGCTACAGCGACAACCAGGCGCGCCCGGTCTCCTATAACGCCAGCCCCGGCATCCTGCGGCGCAGCGCCGACGGCAACCGCGCCTTCGACGACACCAATCTGCTGGCTTCGGCCAACCTGTTGGGCGACGTGAACTGGCTGGGGATGCGCCACGAACTGCTGTTCGGCGTGGACCTGGAGCAAAACCGCCAGAGCAAGGGCGACGCGCTGCGCGGCAGCGCCGTCGGCGGCTTCAACGTGTTCGACCCGGACTATGGCCAGCTCGCCTACCCGAGCACGGTCAGCGCCAGCAAGAGCGACGTGCGCAGCAAGGTCGAGACCGAGGCCGTGCTGGTGAAGGATTCACTGCATCTGAACGAGCAGTGGATCGCCGTCGGCGGCCTGCGCTACCAGCACTACCGCCAGAGCGATGGCGCCGGCCGACCGTTCACCATCACTGGCGAAGCGAGCGGCAACGTGGCCCTGCCGCAGGCCAGCGTGGTCTATCGTGTGACGACGGCCGTGTCGCTGTACGCCAACTACAGCGAGTCGTTCAAACCGAACAGCTCGGTGAGCGAAGGCGGGCCCTTTGAGCCGGAACGTGGCGTGGTGCACGAAGGCGGGGTCAAGCTGGAGACCGAGTGCGTCTCGGCCACCGCCGCGCTCTATCACATCGTCAAGCGCAATGTGCTGGTAACCGAGAACGACGTCTCGCGCGCGGTCGGCAAGGTACGCTCGCAGGGCGTCGAACTCGACGTCAGCGGCAAGCTCACGCGCCAGTTGAGCGCCATCGGCAGCTACGCCTACACCGACGCCGAGGTGCTGGACGACCAGGCCGCCTACGTCGGCAAGCAACTGTTCAACGTCGCCCGCCACACCGCCTCGGCCTTCCTCGCCTACGACTTCACACCGGCCGGCAACGGCGACCGCTGGCGTGTCGGCGGCGGCACACGCTACGTCGGCAAGCGCCAGGGCGACGCACTCAACAGCTTCGCGCTCGACGCCTACACCGTGGCCGACGCCTTCGTCGCCTGGCAGACCCGCCTGGGTGGCAACAGGCTCGACGTGCAGCTCAACGTCAAGAACCTGTTCGACAAGACCTATTACACCTCGACCAGCGGCAGCAACCTGCAAGTCAACGTCGGCGAACCGCGCGAGGTGGTGCTGCAGACCAAGCTGTCGTTCTGACCGGCGGGAGGGTGAGCCGCGCGCCGACCATCACAGCGCAGGCATTGAAGCTGCCGCCTGGAGGACGGATAATAAACGGTTTTGATGTGGACTCCGACAGCATGCCCGTGATCACTCTCGTCGAGCGGATCGACGCCCTCCTGCCCCAGACCCAGTGTGGCCAGTGCGGCCACGCCGGTTGCCGGCCCTATGCCGAGGCACTGGCGGAAGGACGCGACCCGATCAACCGTTGCCCGCCGGGCGGCGCGGACGGCATCCGGGCGCTGGCAGAACTGCTGGAACAGCCCGTCATCCCGTTCGCTGCCGACGGCCCGCAGCCCAAGCCGCGCGCGCTCGCCGTGATCCAGGAAGACAGCTGCATCGGCTGTACCCTGTGCATCCAGGCCTGTCCGGTGGACGCCATCGTCGGCGCGGCCAAGCTGATGCACACCGTGATCGCGGCCGAATGCACTGGCTGCGAATTGTGCGTGGCCCCCTGTCCGGTGGACTGCATCGATCTGGTGCCGGTGGACGACCCGGACGATGGCAAGCGCGAACACGTCATGGCGCGAGCCCAGCAGGCGCGCAAGCGTTACGAACACCACCAGGCACGCAAGGCGCGCGATCAGGCCGAAAAAGCGCAGCGCCTGGCCGAGCGCGCCGCGGTGAGCACTCCGGTTCCGCCCCCGGCTGCTGCCGATGAGACCCGCCCGGCACCACAAACTTCCGCCGTCGACAAGAACGAACTGATCCGCAAGGCGATGGAACGCGCCGCCGCCCTGCGCGCCGCCAAGGAAGATGCCGACAAGGACTCGCAGTGAACGCCGCCAAACGCCGTGAGATCTTCCGCCGTCTCAAAGAACTCAACCCCGCGCCGCGCACCGAACTCGAATACCGCACACCGTTCGAGCTGCTGATCGCCGTGGTACTGTCGGCGCAAGCCACCGACGTCGGCGTCAACAAGGCCACACGCCTGCTGTTCCCGGTCGCCAACACCCCGGCGGCCCTGCTCTCGCTGGGCGAAGAAGGGCTCTCCGAGTACATCAAGACCATCGGCCTCTACCGCACCAAGGCCAAGAACGTCATCGCCACCTGCCGCCTGCTGCTGGAAAAGCACGGCGGCGAAGTGCCGCAAACCCGCGAAGAGCTGGAGGCGCTGCCCGGCGTCGGCCGCAAGACCGCCAACGTGGTGCTCAACACCGCCTTCGGCCACGCCACCATGGCGGTGGACACCCATATCTTCCGCGTCGCCAACCGCACCCGCCTGGCCCCCGGCAAGGACGTGCGCGCGGTGGAAGACAAGCTGATGAAGGTCATTCCGGCCGAATACCTGGTCGATGCCCACCACTGGCTGATCCTGCACGGCCGCTATACCTGCAAGGCCCGCCGGCCTGAATGCGAACGCTGTCCTATCGTCGATCTCTGTGAATACCCTGCAAAAACGGTATGATGAAAGCGGGAGAGTGAACTCAAGCGGCCTCCGTCATGCAATCTGGACTTGAAAAATGACCGCTCCGGCCCGAGTTCCGCTCTGTCACTACCAGAAAGGATGTTCCGTGACTCCGTATTTCCGCACCATTGTCAGCGCCGCCCTGGCAGTGACGCTGCTTGCTGGCTGCGACAAGATCGAACGCCTGTTCAAAGGCGATAACCCCAACGTAGCGATTCCTGCCCAGTCCGACGGGCGGGTGGCCATGCTGCTGCCCGACTTCACCCAGCTGGTCGAGCGCGACGGGCCAGCCGTGGTAAACATTCAGGCCAACAAGCTCGAAGCGGCCGCGGCCCAGAACGAGCTGCCCTTCCCGATCCCCGAAGACGACCCGCTCTACGACTTCTTCCGTCGCTTCATGCCGAACCAGCCGCCGCAGCAGGATCAGACCCCGAGCGAGAGCGTGTCGTTCGGCTCTGGCTTCATCATCAGCGATGACGGCTACATCCTGACCAACGCCCACGTCGTCGCGGGCGGCTCGCAGATCAAGGTCGTGATGACCGACAAACGCGAACTGAAAGCCAAGCTGGTCGGGCTCGACAAGCGCACCGACGTCGCCGTGCTCAAGGTCGAGGCGGCCGGCCTGCCGGTGGCCAAGATCGGCGATCCGGCCAAGCTCAAGGTTGGGGAGTGGGTCGCCGCCATCGGCGCACCGTTCGGTTTCGACAACACCGTCACCGCCGGCATCGTCTCCGCCAAGGGACGCAGCCTGCCCGACGAAAACTACGTGCCCTTCATCCAGACCGACGTGGCGATCAATCCGGGCAACTCCGGCGGGCCGCTGTTCAACCTGCGTGGCGAGGTCGTCGGCATCAACTCGCAGATCTACAGCCGCTCCGGCGGCTTCATGGGCATCTCCTTCGCCATCCCGATCGACATCGCCATCAACGTGGCCGAGCAGATCAAGACCAAGGGCAAGGTCAGCCGGGGCCAGCTCGGCGTGCACATTCAGGAAGTCAGCCAGGAACTGGCGCAGTCCTTCGGCCTAAAACAACCCAACGGTGCGCTGGTGGTACGGGTGGAACCCAACGGTCCGGCCGCCAAGGCCGGGTTGCAGGTCGGCGACATCATCCTGCACATGAACGGCAAGCTGGTGGAAAGCTCCAAGGATCTGCCGATCCTGGTCGGCGGCCTGCAGCCGGGCGCCAAGATCAAGCTCGGCGTCTGGCGCAAGGGAGCGGAAAAGGACGTCCCGGTGGTGCTGGGTGAACTCGCCAACGAAGCGGCCAACGCGCCGCAGCCCCAGCAGGAAGAACCGGCTCCGCAAAGCTTCCAGTTCAACAAGCTGGGTCTGACGCTGACCGAACTGACCGCCGCCCAGAAAACCGAACTGGGCCTGCCTGGCGGCCTCTTGATCCAGAAAGCCCAGGGGCCGGCGGCACGCGCCGGCCTGCAGCACGGCGATATCATCATCGGCCTGAACCAGAGCCAGGTGCTCGATGTGAAGGGATTCGAACGCGCCCTGGCCAACGCTGGCGGCAGCATTGCCCTTCTGGTGCGGCGACAGGACAACACGCTGTTCGTGCCGCTGCGCCTCGACTGATCGACCAAGCCGCCCTCCGGGGCGGTTTTTTTTGCCCCGTCAGTCCCAGCCAGACGGTTACTCGCCGAACCTGGGGCACGGTAGCAGGCGCCCCATCAACACAACACACCACAAGGAGAAAGCATGACTTTTCTGACGACCGACCTGTGCGACGAACACGAAAACGATGTGCGCGTGCTCGAGCCGATGTTCCAGCGTTTTGGCGCCTGCCCACGTTTCCAGGGCCAGATCGAGACACTCAAGGTGTTCGAGGACAATACCCTGGTGCGCGAGGTGCTGAGCGAGCCGGGCAACGGCCGGGTGCTGGTCGTGGATGGCGGCGGCTCCCGCCGCTGCGCCCTGGTTGGCGACCAGATCGGCGAACTGGCCGTGAAGAACGGCTGGGCCGGCATCGTGGTGTATGGCTGCATCCGCGATTCGGTGGCACTCAACGCCCTGCCCCTGGGTGTCCGGGCGCTGGATACCCACCCGCGCAAATCGGTGAAGCGCGGCGAAGGCCAGCGCGGCCTCGCCGTCACCTTCGGCGGCGTCAGCCTGAGCCCCGGCGACTGGCTCTACGCCGATGAAGACGGCGTGATCGTGGCCGATCGGGCCCTGCTCTGACCCGGCCCCACGCCCTGCCCCCAAACGCTTCGGCCAACCTTTGCAGGTTGGCCGAAGCGTTTTGACGCCATCAATTGCCCGCCTTGGCCCGGGTATAATGCGGCAGCCCGGCCCACACCTCCGGCTCGACCCACGGCACATGCTCCTGCCACCAGGTATGGTGTTCCGGCATAACGCGTTCCGGCTGATCCAGCGAGGCCAGGGTAATATCGATGCTGTCCGGATCGGCCTCGTGCCGATAGGTCAGCGTCGTGCCGCAATGGGGACAGAAACCGCGCTCCACCGGGCACGAGGAGTGATAGTGCATCAGCGGTTCGCCGTGCCACTCCACCTCGCACTCACGCACCGTGAACCAGGTCACGAACAGTGCTCCGCTTGCCTTGCGGCACGCCGAGCAGTGGCAATGCGTGACAAAACTCGGCTCCCCGTACACGCAGTAGTAAATGGCTCCACACAAGCAACTGCCTCTCAAATGCGCCATGCAGGCCCTCCCGTTTCGGCATCGCGCGTCAGGGCAGGCCGTCCCGAGCGCAGCCGGCAATACTCCACTCTGTCACTATGGCACCCGGACGGCGAATTTCAAATTGTCCCATTTCGCTTTACCCATAAAAAAAGCGGACCGAAGTCCGCTTTGTCTTGTCCCGAAGGATCCTCAGGCCGGCTGGACCGGGGTCGACCCCGCCAGTTCGGTAATGTGATTGCTGCCGTCGACAAACACCAGTTTCGGTGCATGATCCTTCAGCTCGGCGTCCTCGTAGACCGCGAACGAGGCGATGATCAGCAGGTCGCCCGGCGCGGCGCGGCGCGCGGCGGAACCGTTGACCGAAATCACCCCCGACCCCCGCTCGGCCTTGATGGCGTAGGTAGCGAAACGCTCGCCATTGGTCACGTTCCAGATCTGCACTTCTTCGTACTCGCGGATATCCGCCGCCTCGAGCAGGTTCTCGTCGATGGCACACGAACCGATGTAGTGCAATTCGGCGTGGGTCGTGGTCACGCGGTGGAGTTTCGATTTCAGCATGCTGCGCTGCATAATTCCGTTCCTTGCTAGCAATGACGCCGCGCTCAGCGCAGCACTTCCACATTATCGATCAGGCGGGTCTTGCCCAGACGCGCCGCGGCCAGCACCACCAGGCGCTTCTCGCCGGCGTGGGCGATCTCCAGGGTGTCGGCCTGACGCACTTCGACGTAGTCGACACGCCAGCCATGTGCTTCCAGATCCTGGCGTGCCGCCGCCTCCAGGCTGGCGTAATCCTGTTCCCCGGCCAGCAGACGGTCACGAATCGCCGCCAGGTGACGGTACAGGCGCGGCGCCTCGGCACGCTCCTCGGCGCTCAGGTAGCCGTTGCGCGACGACAGCGCCAGGCCATCTTCGGCACGGCCGGTATCGACCGGCACGACCTCGACCGGCTGGTTGAGATCGTCCACCATGGCCTTGATCACGTGCAGCTGCTGGTAATCCTTCTTGCCGAAACAGGCCAGATCGGGCTGCACGATGTTGAACAGCTTGGTCACCACCGTGGCCACGCCGCGGAAGTGGCCGGGACGGAAGGCGCCGCACAGCTCGTTTTGGATATGCGGCGGCTCGACGTTGAAGTCCTGGCGGATGCGCGGGTACAACTCCTGCTCGATCGGGAAGAACAGCACGTCGACACCGGCATCGCGCAACTTGGCACTGTCGGCATCGAAAGTACGCGGGTAGGCGTCGAAGTCCTCGCCCTGGCCGAACTGCAGACGGTTGACGAAAATGCTCACCACCACCTTGTCGGCGCGCTGGCGCGCCTCTTTCACCAGAGCCAGGTGGCCCTCGTGCAGATTGCCCATGGTGGGCACGAACGCCACCTTGCCGGCCTGGCGACGCCAGGCTCGCAGCTCGGCGATATTACGAATGACTTCCATCTTCCTTCCTTAGAACCTACCCATAGTCTTGCTGCACGGCCCTGATCGGGGCTCATGCGCACTGCGTGCGAATCTTTCGCTCAGCGATCAGAAATCCTCATGTACCCCTGTACATTCCGGTTTCTGTGCTGCTCTTCACCCCGCTGAGGGCCGCTCGCGACAGACCCTGAACAGGCTGGTACGCCTCAGAAGCAATGCTCTTCCGCCGGGAACGAACGCGCCTTGACCGCCGTGACGTAGCCCGCCACCGCCGCCTGGATGCTGTCCGCGCCGGCCATGAAATTCTTGACGAAACGGGCTTTCCGCCCAGGGTAGACACCGAGGATATCATGCAGCACCAGGACCTGCCCGGAAACGTCGACCCCGGCGCCAATGCCGATGGTCGGCACCGCGATGCCGTCGCTCACCCGCTTGGCCAGGGCGGCCGGCACGCACTCCATCAGCACCAGGCTGGCACCTGCGTCGGCCAGGGCAGACGCATCGTGCAGGATGCGCTCGGCATCGTTCTCGCTCTTGCCCTGCACCCGGTAGCCGCCGAAGCTGTTGACGAACTGCGGCGTCAGGCCGATATGGGAACATACCGGGATGCCGCGCTCGACCAGGAAACGGGTGGTTTCCGCCATGAACGCGCCGCCCTCGACCTTGACCATGTGAGCGCCGGCCTGCATCAGGCGCGCCGCGTTGGCAAAGGCCTGCTGCGGGCTTTCCTGATAGCTGCCGAACGGCATGTCGGACAAGACCAGAGCATTTTTCGCGCCGCGCGCCACGCAGCGGGTGTGGTACTCCATCTGCTCCATGGTCACCGGCAGCGTCGAGTCCTCCCCCTGGATCACCATCCCCAGCGAGTCCCCCACCAGCAGGATTTCGACCCCGGCATCGTCCAGCAGCGTGGCGAAGCTCGTGTCGTAGCAGGTGAGCATGGTGATCTTCTGGCCTTCGGCGGCCATTTTGAACAGGGTATTGACGTTGATTTTCACTGTCTTCTTCCTCGTGGCTTGGGAAAACAGCCGCCGACGCCGACTGCTCGTGGCCGCCACGCCCGGCTGTTTCAGACGATCAGACGCTCTTGTTGAAATAGCTGCGCTGACCGCGCATCTCGCTGATGCAGCGCAACAATAGCTCGAAATCGTCGCTGCCATCAACCAGGTTGAGGTGATCGGTATTGACGATCAGCAGCGGGGCGGCGTCGTAGCCGTGGAAAAATTCGCTGTAGGCGGCATGCACGCGCTTGAGGTAGCCCTCCGGGAAGGCCGACTCGGTTTCCTTGGCGCGGCTGGCCACGCGAGACAGCAGCACGTCTTCCGACGCCTGCAGGTAGATTACCAGGTCGGGAACCGGGAACGCCGGCAGCAGCCGGTCGGTCAGGCGCTGGTAGAGGGCGTGCTCCGGCTCGTCGAGGTTGACGCGGGCAAACAGCGCGTCTTTCTCGAACAGGAAATCGGACACCAGCGGCGCAGTACGCAGCGGGCCATCCTGCATCTCGGCGGCCAGATCGGCGCGCTGCAGCAGGAACGACAACTGGGTGGCCAGGCCATGCTGCTGCGGATTGCGGTAGAAACGTCCGAGGAAGGGGTTGGCGGCGGGCTCTTCGGCCAACAACGACACCCCCCAGTAGTCCGCGAGGCGGCGCGCCAGCGCCGACTTGCCGGCCCCGATCGGCCCTTCCACCACCACATAACGCAATTGGCTCATACCCCCCCCTACTGATTAGCCTTCCAGCCGCTCCACGCCCGATGCATCCAGCCCGGCCAGCAGCCGGTCCGCGCGGCCATGCCGGCCCACGGCGAGATCGGGCTGCAACTCGGCCAGCGGTGCCAGCACGAAAGTGCGCTCGTGCATGCGCGGGTGCGGCAAGGTCAGACGCTCGGACTCCAGCTCGACATCCTCCATCATCAGCAGGTCGAGGTCGAGTACGCGCGGAGCGTTGCGGAACGAGCGCACCCGCCCGAAGTGCTCTTCGAGCGCCATCAGGGCGTCCAGCAAGGCCAGCGGGGAAAGGTCGGTTTCCAGCTCGGCGACCGCGTTGATGAAGTCGGGCTGGTCCAGATAGCCAACCGGGGCGGTCCGATACAGCGAGGAGGCGCGCCGCAGACGCACTCCGGGGATGGTGCTCAGCGCCGCGAAGGCGGCGCGGACCTGTTGCTGCGGCTGCTCCAGGTTGCTGCCCAGCGCGATGTACGCCCGGCTCACGATTCGACGCCCTGCTCGCCGCCCTCGCGGCGACGCTGGCTGGAACGGCGGCGCTTGCGCTTCTTGGCCGGGGCGCCACTGGACGAGCCCTCTTCGCGCACGTTGGCGATCAGTTCCTGGCGTTCGTCGTGATCGGCGTGCTGGAAATCGTCCCACCACTGCACCAGGCTCATCGGCACCTCGCCCGCCTGGGCGCGCAACGAGAGGAAATCGAAAGCGGCGCGGAAGCGCGGCTGTTCCAGGAAGCGGAACGGGCGCTGGCCGCTACGGCTGTCGAAACGCGGCTGCTGCAGCCAGATTTCGCGCATGGTGGCGCTGAAACGGCGCGGAATGGCAAATTCGTTGTCCTGCAGCGACTCGACCTCGGCGATGGCGTCGAACAACGCCTGCACCGGCCGTTCACCTTCCTTGAGCCGCGCCGTCCACTGCTGCGACACCTGGCGCCACAGCAGCGTCGCCAGCAGGAAGCCGACCGACACCGGCTTGTCCTCGCGGATGCGCACATCGGTGCTTTGCAGGCCCAGCCTCAGGAACTCGTCCTTGCCTTCTTCGTCGAGCACCGCGTCGAGCAGCGGGAACACCCCACGCGACAGCCCCTCCTCGCGCAGCTTGCACAGACAGGAGTAGGCCTGCCCCGACATCAGGAGCTTGAGCATTTCGTCGAACAGGCGTGCCGGTGGCTCCTTCTTCAAGAGGTGAGCGTGGGCACGGATCGGCTTGCGGGTATTCTCGTCGATCTCGAAATTCAGCTTCGCCGCCAGACGCACGGCGCGCAGCATGCGTACCGGGTCTTCCTGGTAGCGGCGCGCCGGCTGGCCGATCATCACCAGCTTGCGTGCCTGCAGATCCTTCACCCCGTGGTGATAGTCGACGATGGACTCGTCGGACGGATCGTAGAACAGCGCATTGACGGTAAAGTCGCGGCGGTGGGCGTCTTCTTCCTGGCTGCCATAGGAGTTGTCGGCCATGATGCGGCCGGTCTCGTTGGTATCGTCGATGCTGCCGCCACGGAAGGTGGTGACCTCGATCGTCTCCGGCCCGACCATCACGTGCACGATCTTGAAACGACGGCCGATGATGCGCGAGCGGCGGAACAGATGGTGCACTTGTTCCGGCGTGGCGCTGGTGGCCACGTCGAAGTCCTTGGGGTTGACGTCCAGCAAGAGATCGCGCACGGCGCCCCCTACCACGTACGCGGTAAAACCGGCTTCCTGCAGACGGGAGGTCACTTTCAGCGCGGCATGGCTGAGCCGGTCGCGCCGCACTCCGTGTTGGGAAAGAGGAATAACGCGCGGTTTGACGCGACGCTTGCCTACTACGCCTGCGGGCAGCTCGAGTACTCGTCGAATTAGCTTGCGGATCATCGGGGAAATGGTGAGAGAGTATGGAATTACGCCGAAAAGCGTCGCATTCAAGGCGCCGATTATAGCCTGAAACGACGGGGAAAACACACCGCGCACTATGACGGCGGACCGCCCCCGGCAAGGCCGCCCCAGCCGGCGATTGCCCTGACCGCGCCGCCCACCTAGAATTCAGCCGTTTCCATTGCTGCAGGCCGGCCCCACCGTGACCCCTATTCTCGCTTTCGCCCTCGCCACCATTCCGGACGTGGCCGGCATCCGCACCCTGTACGGTTTTGCCGCCGACATCGCCGACAGTGACGTCGCCGAATTCGCCCTGCAACGCCAGCGCGCCCGCAGCGGCGAGGATGGCATGCCGCTTCACCTGCAGCGCATCGTTGCCATCTCCTGGACCTTGCGACTGGGCGACGAGATCGCCTGCCACACCGGCGGCGACGCCAACACCGACGAGGCCGCGCTGCTGCAGGCCCTGTTCGACCAGGTGGCGCAGCATGCGCCTTGCGTCACCAGCTGGAGCGGCGCGGCGTTCGCCCTGCCGCTGCTGCGCTACCGCGCCCTGATCAACGGCCTCACCCTGCCGCCGCACTGGTCCGCCGAGGATACGACACAAAGCGGCCTCGCGCCGTTGCCCTACGCCACGGTCCCGCTCGACGACATGGCCAGGCTGTGCGGCTTTCCCGCGCTGCCGGTGGTGGCGGGCGGCACGCCGTGGGAGGCCTACCGGGCGGGCCGTCTCGGCGAGATCCGGGCGCGCTGCGATATCGAAGCCATGGCCACCTACCTGCTATTCCTGCGCGACCGCCTGGTACAGGGCACGCTCGGCACCGCCGACTACCATGACAGCGTGGCGCAGGCACGCGGCTGGGTCGGACGACAGGCCGCGCCGCACTGGCGCGACTTCCTCGCCGCATGGTCATCGACCCAGGGTTGACACCCGCCCGAACGCCGGGTAGTCTTTTTGCATGCGCCGATTTGATACAGCTTGCGGGGCGCCGATAAATTCCAGCTAAAGCGTGCGACAAAACCCGCTTTGGCCTCTGGCAAGCGGGTTTTTTCTTGCCTGCCGCCCCTCCCCGCCCGCCGTAGCAATCCGCCATACCGTATTAGCGCCGAGTTAATGACAACTTGCAGGGCGCTCAAAAATCCTGCTAAAGCGTCGCCTGGCAAGGGTTCCGGGCACGCCACAGCGCCCAACCTGAAGGAATACGCCATGTACGACTGCCAAAACGACAGCTGCCGCGACTTCGCCTACGACGCCGGCCACACCGCCCCGATCCAATCCACGCTCAAGGGCACCCTGGTGGCCAGCGCCGCCCACAGCGATCACCTGGCCACCCTCGAGCAGCTTTCGCAATTCGCCCGCCAGCACGGCTACCCCTTGCGCAGGCGGGAGCACCTACTGGAACTGGCCGACGTCACCCTGCCCGACGCCCTGGCGATCAACGCCCGTTTCGGCAGCGCCCTCGTCATCAGCTGCGACCTGCGCTGTCATCCGCCGGCCCGTTTCGCGTAACTCGGTGTCTCAACGCTGTAACGACGCCCCGGCGGGATGACCGTATACTGACCGGTTTTCATCCCTCCGGCCCCGCCATGCTATTCGGACTGAGTCGGGAACCGCGCACCAAAATCGTCGCGGAAGCCCGACAGATTCTCGCCCTGGCGCTACCCATCATGGTGGCCCAGATCGCCCACGTCGCCATGGGCTTCGTCGATACCGTGATGTCCGGCCGCGTCAGCACCAACGACCTGGCCGCGGTGTCCCTGGGCTCCAGCGTCTTCATCACGGTGTACGTGACGCTGGTCGGCATCGCCACCGCGCTCAACCCGCTGATCGCGCACCAGTTCGGCGCCGGCGAGCGCGAGCCCATCGGCGAGACGGTGCGCCAGGGCATGTGGTTCTGCCTGTTCCTGGGCCTGATCGGCAGCGCGCTGATGATCTTCGGCCAACCCTGGCTGCGCGACAGCCTGACGCTGTCGAACGACGTCGAGGACAAGGTGATGCTGTTTCTCGACGGCGTGGCGCTGGGGCTGCCCGCCGCCCTGATGCAGCGCGCACTGCACGCCTTCGCCTCCGGCCTCAGCCGGCCCAAGCCGATCATGCTGGTCGGCGTGGTGGCGCTGCTGCTCAACATCCCGCTCAACTACGCCCTGATCCACGGCCTGTACGGCCTGCCCGCGATGGGCGGCGCCGGCTGTGGCTGGGCCACCGCCGCCGCGCTATGGTTCAACTTCCTGGCGCTGTTGGGCTACGTCGCCCTCCACCGCCATTTCCGCCCCTACGCCTTCACCCGCCGCTGGAGCTGGCCGGACTGGGCGCGCTACCGCGCCATGCTGAAGCTGGGGCTGCCGATCGGGCTGTCGTTCTTCTTCGAGGTCAGTCTGTTCTCGTTCATCGCCTTCCTGGTGGCCAAGCTCGGCACCACGGTGGTGGCGAGCCACCAGGCGGTGCTGAGCGTCAGCAGCATCATCTATATGATGCCGCAGAGCATCTCCACCGCGATGTCGGTGCGGGTGGGCCAGGCGGTCGGCGCCGGTGATTACCGCCAAGCGCGCTTCACCGCCGGCACCGGGCTACTCACCGGACTGGTATTGGCCGGGCTGACCATGCTATTGATGCTGACGTTGCGTGAAGACATCATCCGCCTCTACACCACCGACCCCGAGGTGATCCGCATCGGCGCCGGGCTACTGGTCTTCGCCGCGGTATTCCAATTGACCGACGCCACCCAGTGCATTTCCTCCGGCGCCTTGCGCGGCTACAAGATCACCACGGCGCCGATGATCATCCACGTGGTGTCGTTCTGGGGGTTGGGTTTGAGTCTCGGCATGGTACTGGGGCTGACCGACTGGCCGCTGCCCTTTCTCACCCTGCCCATGGGCATCGAGGGCTTCTGGGCGGCGCTGGTATTCAGCCTGAGCGTGGCGGCGTTTTTGCTGGTAGGCTACCTGTCGCGCGAAAGTCGCCGCCGCCTGGTCCGTCAACACACCGAAAGCTGAACCGCCGTGAGCCTTGTTTTTCTTCATGACCACCCCCTCAAAACGCTGAACACCTTCGGCATGGACGTGCGCGCCGCGACGTTCTGCGAGCTGGACGACCTGGCCCGGCTGCCCGAACTGCTGGCGAGCGAACCGTACCGGCGCGGACCGGTGCTGTGGCTGGGCGGCGGCAGCAACCTACTGTTCACCGGCGACTACCCGGGACTGGTGGTGAAGGTGGCGCTCAGCGGCATCACGGTACTGAGCGAGAACGCCGACGAGGTCGTGGTCGAGGCCGCCGCCGGCGAGAACTGGCACGGCTTCGTGCAGCACACGCTGGCGCAGGGCTGGGCCGGACTCGAGAACCTCAGCCTGATTCCCGGCACCGTGGGCGCGAGCCCGATCCAGAACATCGGCGCCTACGGCGTTGAGGCCAAGGACTGCCTCGCCGAGGTGGTCTGCGCCGACCTGCACGACAACGGCGCCCAGCGCATCCTCTCCAATGCCGAATGCCGTTTCGGCTATCGCGACAGCGTGTTCAAGCACGAAGCGAACGGCCGCCTGCTGGTGACCGCGGTGCGCTTCCGCCTGAGCAAGCGGTCGACGCTGCACACCGGCTACGGCGACATCGGCAAGGAACTGGCGGCGATGGGCAAGGCGGACGGCGCCTCGCCGCGCGACGTCAGCGAAGCGGTGATCCGCATCCGCACGGCCAAGCTGCCCGACCCGGCCCAGCTCGGCAACGCCGGCAGCTTCTTCAAGAACCCTATCATCGACACGGGGTTGGCCGAAGCCCTGCTGGCGCATCACCCCGACCTGCCGCACTACCCGGCGGGCGCCGGCAAGACCAAGCTCGCCGCCGGCTGGCTGATCGACCGTGCCGGACTGAAGGGCTACCGCGAGGGCGACGCCGGCGTACACGCGCGCCAGGCGCTGGTGCTGGTCAACTACGGCCACGCCAGCGGCAAGGAAGTCTGGACCCTGGCGCAGAAAGTGCAGGCCACGGTGAAGGAACGTTACGGCGTGGAGCTGGAGCCGGAACCGCTGGTGCTGTGAGCCCCCTTACGCACGGCGACGGCGCGGTGGTGAACTCGTCTAGCAGGTGTTATTTGAGCAGGCGCCGCCGCGTCAGTATCACCGCCAGCGAGAACGACACGACAGCATAGAGCAGCAGGATCAGCAGGCTGGGCCAGATGAGCGGCGGCACGGTCGCGTTGACCAGCGGCCGGGCAAGACGGATGGCGTGGGTCAGCGGCAGCACCTCGGCCACGGCGCGAATCCAGCCGGGCAGGTTCTCCGCCGGATAGAACACCCCGGAAATCAGCATCATCGGGCTGACCACCAGCGTGAAGTAATACATGAAGAAGTCGTAGCTCGGGCTCAGCGCCGTCACCACCAGCCCCATGCCGGCAAACGCCAGCCCGGACAGCGCGATCAATGGCACGATCCACAGTACCAGCGGGCTCTTGATCAACCCCAGGAGCCCCATTACCAGCAGGATGGCGAGCCCCGACAGCACGCTCTTCGACGCCGCCCACAGCCACTCGCCCAGCACCACGTCGTCCACCGTCAACGGCGCGTTGATGATGGCCGACCAGGTCTTCTGCACGTGCATGCGCGAAAATGCCGAGTACAGCGCCTCGAAGGTCGCGCTGTTCATCGTGCTGTAGCACACTGTCCCGGCGGCCAGGAACTGGATGTACGGCACGCCGCCGATCGACGGCAGCAGGCTGCCGATACCGAAACCCAGGCCCAGCATGTACAGCATCGGGTCGGCCAGGTTGCCGAGGATGGACGGCGCCGCCAGCTTCTTCCACACCAGGAAATTGCGCAACCAGACCGGAATGAAGCGCAGCGACAGGCGAGGCAGCATGCTCAGGCTCCCGGGTCGGAGTTGTCGTCGAGGTAGCGGCTGTCGTCGAAGGTCGCCACCCAGCGCGGCCGATACACAATCAGTATCGCCATGATCAGGCCGGAGGTGAAGGCCTCGGACCAGGACAGCAGGAAGTAGAACGGCAGCGCCTCCGACAGCAGCTCGTCCCAGGGGTAGGCGCCCGTCATCCCCAGCACCGTGATGCCGGCGAGCCCGGTGGCGAACAGGCTGGCACCACCGGCCAGGAACGCGCCGACGAACACGTAGATGAACAGGTTGGGGGGCAACAGGCGCTGTGTCAGGCACAGCACGGTACTCACCAGCGTTACCGGCAGCACCGCCATCAGCCAGAAGTTCAACCCCAGCGCCAGCCAGTCACCGGCACCGTAGGCCGTCACCCCCGCCAGCACGATGGCGAGCGCCAGGAGCGCCAGCCAGTGCCCCATCATCAAGGTCAGGATGGCCGCGCCCAGCAGGTGGAAGGACAGCCCGGGCTTGAGGCCGCCTTTCATCATCCACATCGCCATGGTCAGCACGCAGGCGCCGAGCCAGGCGTTGAGCGCGACGTGGTCGAGCTCCCGCCAGCGCACGCGGCTCGCCGCCCACCCCAGCAGTCCCAAGGCCGCCAGCAGGGTCGACCATTGCACCCAGAGGGGAAAGAAAGCGGCGGGCAGATTCATGAGGTGGCGACGACGGCGAGGAGAATTACTTCATCATACCAGACGCGGCCGACCCGCTGCCGCCACAACACCGCGGCGGACCGCTACAATACGCTTTTTGCGGAGAACGCCCGATGCCAGTCCTGCCCCCTCATCACCTCATCGCCCAACAAGTCGGCCTCAGCTTGGCCGAAGACATCGGCGGCTGCGACTGGACCGCCATGCTGATCGACGACCACGCCAGCGGCCGGGCCACAGTGCTGGCGCGCGAGGAGGCCGTCGTCTGCGGGCAGGCCTGGTTCGAGGAAACCTTCCGCCAGGTCGACGCACGCTGCCGCATCGACTGGAAAGTCGAGGAAGGCGCACGCGTCACGGCCAATACCGTGCTGTGCGAGATTGCCGGTCCGGCGCGCTCCCTGCTCACCGCCGAGCGCACCGCGCTCAACTTCCTGCAGTTGCTCTCGGCGGTGGCGACCCAGACCCGGCGCTACGTCGACGTGGTGGCCGGCACCGCCGCGCGCATCCTCGACACCCGCAAGACGCTGCCGGGACTGCGCTTGGCGCAGAAATACGCCGTCACCGTGGGCGGCGGCGACAACCAGCGCATCGGCCTCTACGATGGCATCCTGATCAAGGAGAACCACATCATGGCCGCCGGCGGCATCCGCCAGGCACTGGAGCAGGCCTGCCGCCTGGCGCCGGCCGGCGTCAGCGTGCAGGTGGAAGTAGAAACACTGGGAGAGCTGAACGAAGCGCTCGAAGCCGGCGCCAAGCTGGTGCTGCTGGACAATATGTCGCTGGACGACATGCGCGCAGCGGTACGCCTGAGCGCCGGGCGCGCCCAACTGGAAGCCTCGGGCGGGGTCGAGCTGACGACGGTGCGGGCGATTGCCGAAACCGGCGTCGATCGCATCTCGGTCGGCAAGCTGACCAAGGACGTCGAGGCAATCGACCTGTCGATGCGCTTCCAGCTCTGAGACGCCGCACTCAACGTGGCTACGCGAGAGTGATCTTGGGGCGGGTGGCACTCTGAGCGAGCGAACTCTCCAATCGAGATTCGCTGACCAGGGTCCTTATGGACCCTGCGTCCATTCCGGCTCCTGCGCTCCGGCCGCCCCGTACTGACGCCGGCTCCTTCCACGTCGAGAACGACGTCTGGGCTACAGGCTTAAGATCAGAGCGCTGCCTCGCCGGGGTTGAGGATGGCGGACAGCTGCCGCAACATGGCCGCGGTGGCACCCCAGACACGATGCGGGCCGTAGGTCAGGGACAGGTAGACGCCGGCCATGCCGTCGCGCACGTAGCTGTGACGTTCGTACTGGCGAGGGTCCAGCACCAGCTTGAGTGGCACCTCGAAGACCTCGGCCACTTCGGACGGCTCGGGCGCCAGCGCCAGGGGCGGCACCAGCAGGCCGACTACCGGCGTCACCCGGAAGCGCGTGATGGTGATGTAGTCGGGCAGTGTGCCCAACACGTCGACGCCGGCTTCGGCCAACCCGACCTCTTCCCGTGCCTCGCGCAGCGCCGCGTGTACCGCGCTCGGGTCGTGCGGATCGATCTTGCCACCGGGAAAGCTGACCTGCCCGGCATGCGTCGATAGCGCGTCGTTACGCCGCGTCAACAGCACCGCCGGCGCCTCTGCGTGCCACACCAAGGGCACCAGCACCGCGGCCGGGCGCTCCGCGCCGGTAGCGGGCCGCTGCGGCAGATCGCCGCCCACGACGGTTTCCCAGTCGCCCTCCAGGCGGGACCGGATCCACTGCCTGGCGTCCTCCACATCGCTCGGAAACATCTCGCTCACCCCCTGCGCCTGCCGCTACGAACCTTGGGCAGGGCCAATTCGCGCCAGTGTGCCAGCAGACGCACACCCAACCCCAAGATAAAGAGTAGCTGCAGCGTCAAAACGTTCACCGTCCCCAGGGCATCCATGGCAAACAGGGCGGCGGCAACCAGAATCGCCACCATGCCGTAGAAGTCCCGGTGCAGGATGAAGGGGATATCGTTGACCATCATGTCGCGCACCACCCCACCCCCCACCGCGGTGATGAACCCCAGCAGCACGACGCCGAAGGCATTCAGATTCAGGCTCAGTCCCACTTGGGCACCGCTCATGCTGAACGCCACCAGGCCGATCGAATCGGCGATCAGGAACAAGCGGCCAAAGGTGGCGCTCTCGCGCCGGTGCAGGCCCGCAAGCCAGGACAGCAGCAGCGTCGCCGCAATGACGATCAGGTTAGTGTAATCATAGAACACCAGCGGGATGCGGCTGACCAGCACGTCGCGCAGGATGCCGCCGCCGATGGCGGTCAACAGTGCCACGATCAGGATGCCCAGCAGGTCGAGCTGCTTGCGCACCCCGACCAGGTAGCCGGAAAAGGCGAAGGCCACGGTGCCGATGCCGGCAAACCACGGCATGGAAGCAAAACGACTCAGTTCCATGGCTTTGCTCAATAACAAAACGCCGGACTCGAAAGCCCGGCGCTGCTGGTGAATGGCGGCCGCTTCAGCGACGCATCGAATCGAAGAACGCGAGATTGTTCTTGGTCGCGCGCATCTTGTCCTGCAGGAATTCCATCGCCTCAAGATCGTCCATCGGGTAGAGCAGCTTGCGCAGCACCCAGATGCGTTGCAGTTGGTCCTGCGGAATCAGCAGCTCTTCGCGGCGGGTACCGGAGCGGTTGATGTTGATCGCCGGGAAGATCCGCTTCTCGGCCATGCGGCGGTCGAGGTGGATCTCCATGTTGCCGGTACCCTTGAACTCTTCATAGATCACGTCATCCATGCGCGAGCCGGTATCGATCAGCGCGGTGGCGATGATGGTGAGCGAGCCGCCCTCTTCCACGTTGCGCGCGGCGCCGAAGAAACGCTTCGGGCGCTGCAGCGCGTTGGAATCGACACCACCGGTCAGCACCTTGCCGGAGGCCGGGATCACGGTGTTGTAGGCACGCGCCAGACGGGTGATCGAGTCGAGCAGGATGACCACGTCCTTCTTGTGCTCGACCAGGCGCTTGGCCTTTTCGATCACCATCTCGGCAACCTGCACGTGGCGCGTGGCCGGCTCGTCGAAGGTGGACGACACCACTTCGCCGCGCACCGACCGGGTCATCTCGGTCACTTCTTCCGGACGCTCGTCGATCAACAGCACGATCAGCTCGACTTCCGGATGGTTGGCAGTGATGGCGTGCGCCAGGTTTTGCAGCATCACGGTTTTGCCGGACTTCGGCGGAGCCACCAGCAAACCACGCTGGCCCTTGCCGATCGGCGCAATCAGATCGATCACGCGGCTGGTGATGTTCTCTTCGGCACGGATGTCGCGCTCCAGCACCAGACGCTCGGTCGGGAACAGCGGCGTCAGGTTCTCGAACAGGATCTTGTGCTTGGCGTTCTCCGGCGGGCCGCCGTTGACCTTGTCCACCTTCACCAATGCAAAGTAGCGCTCGCCGTCTTTCGGGGTGCGGATTTCGCCCTCGATCGAGTCGCCGGTATGCAGGTTGAAGCGGCGGATCTGGCTCGGGCTGACGTAGATGTCGTCCGGGCCGGCCAGGTACGAGGAATCCGGGCTGCGCAGGAAACCGAAACCATCCGGCAGCACCTCCAGCGTACCGTCTCCGAAAATGCTCTCGCCTTTCTTGGCCTGGTTCTTCAGCAGGGCAAAAATCAGGTCTTGCTTGCGCAGGCGGTTGGCGCCGTCGATCTCGTTGGCAATGGCCTTCTCAACGAGTTCGGTAACAGGAAGGTGTTTTAGATCAGATAAGTGCATGGCAGCCGTGGTCGACTCGAATACGGATTAAGCGGGAGTGCTCGACAAGGAGTGTGAAGCGGATACGGAGCGGGCGACAGTGATGTCGCCCGCTGGTGAAGAATTTGACAGAAGGATAGGCGGTTTAAATGTGGCTGTCAATAAACGCCGTCAGCTGGCTCTTGGCAAGCGCGCCGACCTTGGTGGCAACCACGTTGCCGTCCTTGAAGATCATCAGCGTCGGGATGCCGCGAATGCCGAATTTCGGCGGAGTCTGCTCGTTCTGGTCGATGTTCAGCTTCACCACTTTCAGGCGGCCGTCGTACTCTTTCGACACTTCGTCCAGGATAGGGGCGATCATCTTGCACGGACCGCACCACTCGGCCCAGTAGTCGACCAGCACCGGGCCCTGGGCCTTCAGTACGTCCTGCTCAAAAGAATCGTCGGTCACGTGCTGGATCAGATCGCTCATATCTTCCTCTCGATGGTTTTGTCTTGTTGCCGGCAAACGGCATGGCACAAGGGATGGTAGCAAGCACGGACCCCAGGGGCAACCCTACCGGCTTCATGCCAATAATAATGAGGCTGGGCACCGTGCTTTCAAGTCCCCAGCAGGGCCGCCGCGAGCAAATCGCGGGTGTAGGGCTGGCTGGGAGCCTCGAACACGCGCCGCGTCGGCCCGGATTCGACCACCTTGCCGTCCTTCAGCACCAGCACCTCGTGCGCCACGGCGCGGATCACCGCCAGGTCGTGGCTGATGAAGAGGTAGCTCAGGCCGTACTTGTGCTGCAGCCGGCGCAGCAATTGCAGCACCTGTTTTTGCAGCGTGGCGTCGAGCGCGCTGGTCGGCTCGTCGAGCAGGATCAGCTTGGGGCGCAGCACCAGGGCGCGGGCGATGGCGATGCGCTGGCGCTGCCCGCCGGAGAACTCGTGCGGGTAGCGGTCGACGCTGTCGGCGGCCAGCCCGACTTCGGTCAGGGTATCGAGCACACGCTGGCGTCGCGCCGTCTCATCCAGTTCGGGAAAATGCAGCGCCACGCCCTCGCCGACGATCTGGCCCACGGTCAGGCGCGGCGACAGCGAGGCGAACGGGTCCTGGAACACCACCTGGTAGTCGCGACGCGAGGCGCGCAGGGCCTGCCCGCTGAGCGTGTCGAGCCGGGTGCTGTCGAGGGTGACCTGCCCTTCCGCCTGGATCAGCCGCATCAGCGCCAGCCCGAGCGTTGTTTTGCCGGAGCCGGACTCGCCGACGATGCCGAGGGTGCGTCCGGCGGGGACGCCGAGACTGATGCCGTGCAGCACCGGGGTGACGGTCTTGCCGAACCAGCCGCGGCGGCGGCTGAAAGCGACCCGGATCGACTCGGCCTGCAAGCGTGGCGCGGCCTGGCCGGGGGCGTCGTCCAGGGTGTCGGGACGGCTCGCCAGCAGCTCGCGGGTGTAGGGGTGCGCGGGTTGGCCGAACACCTCGGCCACTGTGCCCGTTTCGACCACTTCGCCGTCCTTCATCACCGCCACGCGGTCGGCGAAGCGCCGCACCAGGTTGAGGTCGTGGGTGATGAACAGCACCGCCATGCCGAGGTCGCGCTGCAGTTCGTCGAGCAGGGCGAGGATCTGCGCCTGCACCGTGACGTCGAGCGCGGTGGTGGGCTCGTCGGCGATCAGGAGCTTGGGCTGACAGGCCAGTGCCATGGCGATCATGGCACGCTGGCGCTGGCCTCCAGAGAGCTGGAAGGGATAGGCGTCGACCTTGATTTCCGGGTCGGGGATGCCGGTGCGGGCCAGCAAGGCAATCGCCTGGCGGCGCGCCTCGCGCGGTGCCAGCCCGAAGTGCTGGTTGAGCGTCTCCATGATCTGGTTGCCGATGGTGTACACCGGGTTGAGGGCTGACATCGGCTCTTGGAAGATCATCGCCATCTCGCGCCCGCGCAGCTGACGCAGACGGCGTTCCGGCACGCCGAGCAGCTCTTCCCCATTGAAACGGACCGCGCCGGACAGCGTCACGTCCGGATTGAGGCGCATCAGCGCCTGCGCGGTGACGGTCTTGCCGGAACCGGATTCGCCCACCAGCGCCACCTTTTCCCCGGCGCGCACGGTGAAGCTCACGCCGCGCACCGCGACGCGGGAGCCGAAACCGGCGTGCAGGTCTTCTACCGACAAAAGTTGGTCCATGTCAGCCCTTGCGTGTGTCGAGTGCCGAGCGCAGCCCCTCGCCGATGAAGATCAACAACAGCAGCGTGACGGTGAGCACGGTGAAGGTGGAGAGTGCGATCCACCAGGCATCGAGGTTGTCCTTGCCCTGCGCCAGCATCTCGCCCAGGCTCGGCGTGCTGGCCGGCACCCCGAGGCCGAGGAAGTCGAGACTGGTGAGCGCCAGGATGGCGCCGCTGACGCGGAACGGCAGGAAGGCCAGCACCGGCGTCAGGCTGTTGGGCAGCACGTGGCGCCACATGATCTGGCGATCGGCAAGCCCGAGCGAGCGCGCCGCCAGCACGTAGTCCATCTGGCGGTTCTTCAGGAACTCGGCGCGCACGTAGTCGGCGAGCCCCATCCAGCCGAACAGCGCCAACAGCACCAGCAGCAAGGTGAGGCTGGGGTTGAAGAACGACGACAGGATGATCAGCAGGTAGAGCTCCGGCAGGCTGCCCCAGATTTCGATCACGCGCTGCAGCGTGAGGTCGAGCCGGCCGCCGAAATAGCCCTGCAGCCCGCCCAGCACGATGCCGACCAGCGTGCCGACCACGGTCAGCGCCAGCGCGAACAGCACCGACAGCCGGAAACCGTAGATCAGACGCGCCAGCACGTCGCGGCCGCGATCGTCGGTGCCGAACAGGTTGGCCGAAGACGGCGGCGCCGGGTTGGGGGCCTTGGCGAAATAGTTGAGCGTGTTGTAGCTGTAGGGGTTGGGCGCGAACACGGCGAAATTGCCGTTGGCGGAGAGCCGGTCGCGGATGTAGGGGTCGAGGTAGTCGGCCGGGGTATCGAAATCGCCGCCGAACACCGTCTCGTTGTACTCGAACAGCACCGGGTAGTAGAACTCGCCCTGGTAACGCACCAGCAGCGGCCGGTCATTGGACAGCAGCTCGGCACCCAGCGTCAGCACGAACAGGATGGCGAACAGCCACAGACTGACGTAGCCGCGACGGTTGGCCTTGAAGCGGCGCCAGGCGCGCTGGCCGGGAGTCAGACTCATTGCCCGCCCTCCTCGAAGCTGACGCGCGGGTCGACCAGCACGTAGGACAGGTCCGACAGCAGCTTGGCCACCAGCCCCATCAGCGTGAACACGTAGAGCGAGCCCATCACCACCGGGTAGTCGCGGCGGATCACCGACTCGTACGACAACAGCCCCAGCCCGTCGAGCGAGAACAGCGTCTCGATCAGTAGGCTGCCGCTGAAAAAGGCGCCGATGAACGCCGCCGGAAAACCAGTGATGAGCGGAATCAGCGCGTTGCGGAACACGTGCTTGTAGAGGATGCGCCGCTCGGACAGCCCCTTGGCGCGCGCGGTGTAGACGTACTGGCGGCGGATTTCCTCGAGGAACACGTTCTTGGTCAGGATCGTCATCACCGCCAGGTTGCCCACCACCGAGGCGGTCACCGGCAGCGTGATGTGCCACAGGTAGTCGAGCACCTTGTCGAGCGGCCCCAGGTCGGCCCAGTTCTCGCTGACCAGCCCGCGCAGCGGGAACAGTTGCCAGAAGCTGCCGCCACCAAACAGCACCAACAGTGCCACCCCCAGCACGAAACCGGGAATGGCGTAGCCGACCAGGATCACCGTGCTGGTGAACAGGTCGAACGGCGAGCCGTCGCGCACCGCCTTGCTGACGCCGAGCGGAATGCACACCAAGTAGGTGATGAAGAAGCTCCACAGCCCGATGCTCATCGACACCGGCAGCTTGGACACGATCAACGCCCACACCGACTCGTGGTGGAAGAAGCTCTCGCCCAGGTCAAAGCGGGAGAACTTCAACAGCATGTCGCCGAAGCGCTGCAACGCCGGCTTGTCGAAGCCGTACTGCGCCTTGAGCGCGGCCAGCTCCTCCGGGCTCAGCCCGGCACGGCCCTTGAACGGACTGTTGCCGCCGCCCTGCGCCGCCTCGCCGGCGACGCCGGCATGGGTCAACTGCTGCACCATCTGCTCCACCGGCCCGCCGGGCACGAACTGGATGATGGCGAAGGTGATGGCGAGGATGCCCACCAGGGTCGGGATCATCAGCAGCAAGCGCTTGAGAATGTAATGCCACATCAGCGTGCCTCCTGCGGTTTGGCCCACCAGGTTTCGATCGCCCAGCTGGTGGCGTCGTAATAGCGCGGCAGGCGGGAAGGTTGGCCGAAGCGGTTCCACCATGCCGCCCGGTGGTAGGGAATGTGCCAGTTCGGCACCACGTAGCGGCCGACGCGCAGCACGCGGTCGAGCGCGCGGCTGGCGGCGATCAGGTCGCGGCGCGTCTTGAAGTGCAGGAAGTTCTGCAACAGCGCGTCGACCGCCGGGTCGGCCACGCCGGCCCAGTTGCTCGAACCGGGCGTGCGCGCCGCCTCGCTGCCGTGATAGCCCAGCTGCTCGTTGCCGGGACTCTGGCTGGCCCCGTACACCACCACGGTGGTGTCGTAGTCGAAATCGTTCAGGCGGCGCTGGTAGATGGCCGGGTCAACCACGCGCACCGTCAGCGTGATGCCGAGCTTGGCCAGATGCTTCTGCCACGAGGCGACGATGCGCTCGTAGGTGCGCGAGTAGGACAGGAATTCGAACTCGAACGGCTGCCCCTGCTTGTCCACCAGGCGCCCGCCTTGGTAGCGCCAGCCGGCCTGGTAGAGCAACTGGCGGGCCTGACGCAGGTTGGTGCGCACGCCGTAGCGCCCCGTCACCTGCGGCGGCTCCACCGCCGGGCCGAACACCTCGGGGTCGAGCTTGCGGCGCAAGGGATTCAGCAGCGCCAGCTCGTCCGGCCCCGGCAACCCCTTGGCCGCCAACTCGCTGTTGGTGAAGTAGCTGTCGCTGCGCTGGTACTGGCCATAGAACAGCTGGCGGTTGGTCCATTCGAAGTCGAACGCCAGCGCCAGCGCCTCGCGCACGCGCTTGTCGCGGAACAGCGGCCGGCGCAGGTTGAACACGAAGCCCTGCATGCCGGCCGAACTGCCGTGCGGCAGCGTCTTCTTGACGATACGGCCATCCTCGAACTTGCTGCCGAGGTAGCCGCGCGCCCACTGCTTGGCGACGTTTTCCACCGACAGGTCGAACTCCCCGGCCTTGAACGCCTCCAGCCGCGCCGTCTCGTCCTTGTAGTAGCGGTAGAGAATGGTGTCGAAGTTGTACATGCCGCGCCGCACCGGCTCGTTGGCCGCCCAGTACGCCGGGTTGCGCCGGAAGCGGGAGAACTTGCCCTGGTCGTACTGTTCCAGCAGGTAAGGGCCGGAGCCGATCGGCGCTTGCAGCACGCGGTCGCCCAGCTTGGTGCCGGGCGGCAGCCACTTGTGCGAGAACACCGGCAGCTGGGCGATGATCAGATGCAACTCGGCGTTGCGGCGCTTGAAGTCGAAGCGCACGTTGGCGGCGTCCAGCACCACGGCGCGCGCCACGTCGGCCCAGTAAAAACGGTACGACGGCGAGGCGGTCGGGTCACGCGTCAACGTGTCGAACGAGAACTTGACGTCCTCGGCCGTGACCTTGTCGCCGTTGGAGAAGCGCGCGCGCGGATTGAGGTGGAAGCTCACCGACAGTCCATCGTCGGCCAGCCGGATGTCGTCGGCGAGCAGCCCGTACACGGTGAACGGCTCCTCCTCGCCCTGCGTCATCAGCGTCTCCACCACCAGCGTCCCGACCCCCGCCTCCTTGTCGCCCTTCAGGGTAAACGGGTTGAGCGTGTCGAAACTGCCCAGCGCCGGCAGCACCAGCCGCCCGCCCTTGGGCGCGGCCGGATTGACGTAATCGAAATGAGTGAAGTTCGGCGGGTATTTCGGTGCGTAGCCTAGCGCCAGCGCCGGCGCCCCCACGGCCAGCCGGGCCAGCAACACCCCCACCACCCCTATCAGCAGCAAAATACGCATGTCACCTTCTTGTTCTGATCCGGCCGCCCCCTGGCGGACCGGCCCGAGAATGCTCTGAACCGTCGCCGCCCGGCGCAGTTCCCGGCGCCATGACGGCATGCTGTCGCTGTTTTACCCTAGGCTACCGCGCTTGAAAACCAAAAAAATCGGCCTCGCAGCCTCGTCCGACTGTCAGGCAGGGCACAGCCTTGGTTATAATGCGGCCCTGTTTACACCGTGAAGGACTCAAGATGGGCTTCCTGCAAGGCAAAAAAATTCTTATTACCGGCATGATCTCCAACCGTTCCATCGCCTACGGCATTGCCCAGGCCTGTCATCGTCAAGGCGCGGAACTGGCGTTCACCTACGTGGTGGACAAGTTGGAAGACCGTGTGCGGGAAATGGCCGCCGACTTCGGCAGCAAACTGGTGTACCGCTGCGACGTACAGAACGATGCCGACATCGAGCAACTGTTCGTGGATCTGGGCAAGGATTGGGACGGCCTGGACGGCCTGGTGCACGCCATCGCCTTCGCCCCGCGTGAATCGCTGGAAGGCGACTTCCTCGACGCCCTGAGCCGCGAAGCGTTCCACACCGCCCACGACGTGTCCGCCTACAGCTTCCCGGCGCTGGCCAAGGCCGCCCGCCCGATGATGAAGGGCCGCAATGGCGCCCTGCTGACCCTGTCCTATCTCGGCGCCGTGCGCGCCATCCCGCACTACAACGTGATGGGCCTGGCCAAAGCCAGCCTGGAAGCCTCGGTGCGATTCCTGGCCGCCAGCGTCGGCAAGGACGGCATCCGCGCCAACGGCATCTCCGCCGGCCCGATCAAGACCCTGGCCGCCTCCGGCATCTCGGGCTTCTCCAAGCTGCTGTCGATCGCCGCCAACCAGTCCTGCCTGCGCCGCAACGTGACCACCGAAGAAGTCGGCAACACCGCCGCCTTCCTGTTGTCCGACCTGGCCTCCGGCATCACCGGCGAGATCACCTACGTCGACGGCGGTTTCAACATCAACTCGATGAACGTGCCGGAAGAGTAAGTACTCGGCGCGTACGTGCGGTGCAGAAACGGGGGGCGCTGCTCATAAAATGCCATGACCGTTTTAACAACGATGGCATTCTGTTCCGGCAGCACCCAGTGAGCTTTGACCACCCGAAATTCTGATCATCTGCACCATCACATAGGGGCATCAATTCCAGATTGATGCCCCTTTTTATTGCTTCCCGACCCAAGCGGTAAATGACCACCAGCGCCGCCTCGCCAAGCCGTCAGCGGGGGACGACCAGCGGGAGGAGACCGCATCCCCCCTAGCCGAACACCGGGAAAACGGCAGGGAATCGAGCGCTCACACCATGGCGATACGGTACTGGCTGACCGCCTGGGCCAGGCGCCCCGATAGCTGGTCAAGACTCTCGGCGTGGCTGCTATTGCTGTTTGCCACAACGCTGTTTTCCTCGGTCATTCTGGCGATTTGCTCGATGTTTTGCGCAATGCCGCGCAAGGCCTGATCCTGCTCGTCGATCGCCCCGACAATATTCAGCATGTGTTGCGAGATCCGTTGCGACCCCTCGTCGATATGCCCCAAGCCCTGTTCGCTGGCGCTGACCGACTGCAAGCTGATCTGGGAGAGTTGGTCGGCTCGCTGCATACCGCTGACGGTGGTATCGATGCGCTGCTGCACCGCCTGTATCAGCACGGCAATCTCGCCGGTCGCCGTAGCGGTGCGTACCGCCAGGCTCCTGACCTCATCCGCCACCACGGCGAAACCACGCCCCATATCGCCGGCCCGTGCCGCCTCGATGGCCGCATTGAGCGCCAGCAGATTGGTCTGCTCCGCAATCTCCTTGATGACATTGATGATGCCGCCGATTTGTTTGGAACTGTCGTCGAGCAAGCTGATGTTACCGCTCGACTCGTGAATCTGGGCCGCAATCTGCCGGACCTGCTGTACGGTTTCATGCATCACGTGCAGGGCCTGGCCCGTTTCGGTCCGGGTCTGATACACCAGTTCCATCACCGAACGAGCGCTGCCGGCCACTCCGCTCATGCTGGCCGACGTCTGCTCCACCGCGGCAGCCACCGAAGAGGTCGCTTCAAACTGTAGCTGCGCGCATTGCTTCACCTGCACGCTGCTCCCTGCCAGTTGCGAGGCGACCGCCCCCATGTTCTGGCCGCAACTCTGCGTATCCTGGATCAGGCGCGAGAAAGACTGCAGCATATGGTTGAAGGCGGTCGCGATCTGCCGGGCTTCGAGCACACCCTTGGCCGAAACCGTGCGGGACAGGTCGCGGTTGGCGACAGTTTGCTCGACCGCATCGGCGACATTCAACAGAGGGCGGCCGATACTGCGCCCGACCCACATCCCGACCAGGGCAGTCAACAGCATGGTCATTCCCCCTGCCACGACCACGAACCACAGCTGACGCCACGCCAGTTCCTCCTGGGCCTGCGTCTGGGCCTGGATATTGGCCGTCAACTGCTGCTCGACGGTAAACAGGGCATCGATTTTGGCGGTGATGGCAACGAACCACTGCTCCGCATTGACCCCGAAGCCGCCCTCGGCGAAATGCAGCGCCATCACATCGCGGAATTGCTGCACCTGGCGTGCTTGCGGGCTTTGCATGACTTTGGCGACGCCCGCCACCTCGTCCGGTTTGGCCAGCGCAGTGAACACCTCCAACAGAATATTCTGGCTATCAATCTTGGACAGGATCAGACGGTACTGCGGCCACGCCACGTGATCGCCGATAAATACCGGCACTGACAATGCCCGTTCCAGACCGGCATTTTCCTTGGCCAAAATCAGCGTTTGATAGGCCTGTAAACGACGCACGATATCGGCCTGATCGTTTTGCAGTCCCAAGGCGGTAATATTTTTGAGCAGCTGCGCAATAGTATGGGTGAAATACGTCGAGCTTTCGCCCGGCAGTATATTTTTCTGGGTAATTTTGTAACGCCAGTCCGCCAGTTGCTGTAACGGCCCTTGCACATCCTGGATCATCGACGGGTCAAGCAACGCCCGGTCTTGCGAAATGGCGTCTCGATAAGCCTGCAAGTTGCGATCGGAGGCTTGCCGGATGGTCGGTAACTTGTCGGCAAACTTGGCTCCATGTGACTGCAAAAAACCAGCCGATGCGCCGCGCTCTATTTGTAATGTGTGGATCAGATTACCCGTCGAGATGGCCACTTCCATCAGCTGCCGTGTCGTCCTGGCTTTTTGGTACTGGGTATAGTTTTGCCAGATCAGCAAAAGAGAAAAACAAGACAACACCAGCAAGGGCACTAGCATAAGTAGTACCAGCCGCTTTCCAATGGTCGAAAACATGATGTACCGCCATCCATAATATGTTATCCATATAAATATTATGGAAAGTACATCTATCTAAAATTGAGGCAAATCAAACCAATTAGTGGCGCAAAACACTTTACGGTTCTTGTTTAAATAAAGCCATCTATAAAAAACTTTTTTTACCATATCCGGCCAGAATCCTTAATCAGAACTCCGCCCCCCTCTCGGAGCATCGAGTCGTGTGGCTTTCTCGGGTAGGGACGAGGCCAGGCAACGCCTAAGACAGGCTAGGACCCCAGCGGGTCTTTGGCTTGCCTAACCACCCCGGCCAGCAGATAAATGACACCGGCTGCGAATAGGCAGTAAAGGTACTGCCATGGCGTCACCGCTCCGAAATGGAACAAGGCGGCCAGCGGGGCCAGCTGGGTCACCAGCAGCAGCATGGCGAGGGTAAGGCCGACCACCCACCACAAGGCGCGGTTCTGCTCCTGGCGCAGCGCGCCGGGGTGGCGATTGCGGAAGACCAGGCCCAGGTTGCCCATCACCAGCGTCTGGAACGCCATGCTGCGCGCCGCGTCCGTTGCGCTGCCCAAGCGCATCGCCGCGGCATACAGCGCCAGCACGCCGACAAACAGCACGCCCCCTTGCCACAGACTGCGCGCCAGTCTGCGCGGCGAGAACAGCGGCTCGCCCACCACCCGTGGCGGACGGCGCATCACGCGGGGATGGGCGGCTTCGTTCTCGAACACGATGGAGCCGACCGGGTCGATCACCAGCTCCAGAAACACCACGTGCGCCGGTGCCAGCAGCAGCGGCCAGCCCAGCAACAACGGCACCACGGTCAGGCCGATCAGGGGAACGTGAACGGCAATCACGTAGGTGACCGCCTTCACCAGATTGTCGTAGATACGCCGCCCCTGGCGCATCGCGGCGACGATGGCGGTGAAGTTGTCGTCGAGCAGGATCAGCGCCGCCGCCTCACGCGCCACTTGGGTACCGCGCCGCCCCATGGCGATGCCGATATGCGCCGCGCGCAGCGCCGGGGCATCGTTGACGCCGTCGCCGGTCATCGCCACCACCTCGCCGTTGGCCTTGAGCGCCTCGACCAGGCGCAGTTTCTGGTGCGGCCGCACGCGGGCAAAGACCTCGGCCTGCTGCACCACGCCGCGCAGCGCCGCGTCGTCCAGTTGCTCCATCATGTCGCCGCTGACCACCAGGGCATCGTCGATGCCGGCCTGGCGTGCCACCGCCTGTGCCGTGACGGGATAGTCCCCGGTGATCATCACCAGCCGCACCCCGGCCTCGCGGCACTGGGCGATGGCCTCGGGCACCTCGGTGCGGACCGGGTCGGCCAGGCCGACCAGGCCGAGGAATTCGAAATCGAAATCGTGCTGCCTCTCGGGCCATTCCACGCCGTCATGGCGGGCCTTGGCCACCGCCAGCACGCGCAGGCCTTGTTCGGCCAACGTTTCGACCTCGCGCAGCAGTTGCACGCACTGCGCCTCGGGCAGGTGGCACAGGTCGAACACGGCCTCCGGCGCGCCCTTGCTGGCGACCGGGTAGTAGTCGCGGTCCGGCGCGATCCAGCCGTGGCTCATCGCCTGCAACTGCGGCGTCAGCTCGTACTCCTGGGTCAGCGCCCAGTCCGGGCGCAGGTGCTCGGTGCCGGCCAGGTAGCTGTGGCCGAAGCGGTGGAAGGCCCGCTCCATCGGGTCGATCGGATCGATCTCACTGGCCAGGATCAGGTATTCGAGCAGTTCGTGGTAAGGCTCGTCGAGCGTGGAGAGGGCGTCGTCGACCACCAGCGTGCGGCCGTCGACGTAGAGCTGGCGCACCGCCATGCGGTTATGGGTCAGGGTGCCGGTCTTGTCGACGCACAGCACGCTGGTCTGCCCCAGCGTCTCGATGGCGTTGAGGCGCCGTGTCAGCACACGGTCATGGGCCAGACGGCGTGCGCCCAGCGCCATGAACACGGTCAGGATCACCGGGAATTCCTGCGGCAAGAGGCCCATCGCCAGCGTGATGCCGGCCAGCAGACCCGCCAGCCACTCGCCGCGGGTGATCCCGTACAACACCAGCACGACCAGGCTCAATACCAGCCCGTAGATGGCCAGCACCCGGACAAAGCGGCGCGTTTCCTGCTGCAGCGGGGAGATGGGCTGCTCGATCGTGCCCAGCATCTTGCCGATCTTGCCCAGCTCGGTCTCGAGGCCGGTGGCGCACACCCGCATCACCCCCTGCCCCTGCACCACCTGCGAACCGGCGTAGGCAAACGGGGTGTCGTCACCCCCCGGGCCACCGGCCCGGCTCGTGCCGGCGAGACCCGCCAGCTTGCGCACCGGCACCGATTCGCCGCTCAGCAGCGACTCGTCGAGCGACAGCTCGTTGGCCACCAGCAGTTCGCCGTCGGCCGGCACCCGGTCCCCTTCGCCGATCAACACGATATCGCCCGGCACCAGTTCGGAGGCGGCGACGGTTTTCTGCACCCCGCCACGGCGCACCACGGCGCGCGGGCTCGCCAGGTCGCGCAGGGTTTCCAGCACGCGCTCGGTGCGGCGCTCCTGCAGCACCGTCATCAGCACGATGACCAGCACGAACCCCAGCAACAGCAGCGCCTCGCGAACATCGCCCAGCAGCAGGTAGATCGACCCCGCCACCAAGAGCAGCAGGAACATCGGTTCGCGCAGGATTTCGCACGTCAGCCGCCACAAGGTACGGCGCGGTTCGACAAACAGGGTGTTGGGACCGACCCGGGCCAGCGTCGCGGCGGCCTCGGCGTCGCTCAGGCCATCCGGTCCGTGATTGGCGGCAGCGAGGGGGTTCTCCGGGGACATCGTGGCGGACTCAGTGCAGCCAGAGCACCGCCCCCCAAGCCATCAGCAGGGCACCGCTCAGGCGCCCTCCCCAACGGCCGAGCGGCAGCAGTTTTTCCAACAGCACGAAGACGCTGAGCAGCGCCACCCACAGCAGGTTCATCACCCCGACCACGAACAGCAGCCCCATCACCGCCCAGCAGCAGCCCAGGCAGTACAGGCCATGCAGCAACCCCATGCGCAAAGCCCCGGCGGCACCGGGACGCCAGTGCCCCATGACGAAGCCCAGCGGAGAGCGGCAGTGGCCGAGGCAGGCCTGCTTGAGCGGCAGCCACTGGTAGATACCTGCCAGCATCAGGATGCCGCCGCCCAGCCAGACATTGGCACTGGCGAGTTCGGGTGTCAGCAGGGCGGCCTGGTCCAGCGCCCATTGCAGCGCCGTGGCGGCGATGCTGAAGCCGCTCCATACCAGCAGGTAGGCGGAGGAGAACAGCGCCACCTGCCCGGCGGCGGCACGGCGCGACTGGCGCTGGCCCGCCACCAGCTGGTAGAACAGGATCATCGGCAAGGCGCTGGGCAGCATCATGCCGACCATCATCGTCGCCCACATGGCCCAGGTCAGCAGGAAGTCGGCCGGCTGCCACGGCATCGCCATCGGCCCGGTCATCACCATGCCGGCCATCCCCGCCATGCCCATCGCCGGCATGTTCTGGCTCAGTCGCCACAGCGCCAGCCAGGCCAGCCCGGCCACCCCGAGCAGGCACAGCAACACCGGCCACTGCTCCGGGCGCAGCCGGTCGCGCAGCGGCGGCGCGGCGGCGGCTGCGGGTTCTGACTGCTTCACGCCGTTCATCGACACGGGTTCAGCGCACCACACCGTGACCCGTCATGTGCAGGCGCGCGAAGTGCGCGTGTCCTTTCGGGGAAGCAATTGCAAGGGCGCCGTGGGTGGCAAAGCTGCCGCTGCCCATTTCGGCTTCGGTGAACTCGAAGCCGTCCGGCAACGTCAAGCGCGCCCGCTGCGCCATGCCGGTCACCGGATTGCGAATCGGCTCGCCGCTCGCCTCCAGCACGCCGACAATCGACGTCGTGGCCAGCCGGTTATCGGGGTCGACCGCAAACGAGATCGGCACGAACTGCGGCTCGTACAGCTGGCTCAGCGTGGTACTGAAAATCTGGAACACGTTGGCGCCGGGGTCGGAATGCTGCCCGGACAGAATGGTCAGCAGCGCCTCGCGCTGCGCCGCATTGGCCTTGTCTTCGATATAGAGCTGGCAGCTGCCGTTACCCTGGTGGATGGCACCGGGCCAGGCGAAGACGCCGACCCAGCACAAGCCGTCCAGATTGACCTCGCCAAACTGTCCCTGGTCGATACGCATCGACACCACCGCCTCGCATTTGCCCTGCGTCGGCGGCGAACTGAACTGGCAGGGGCAACCCCAGTTGCAATTGCAGGTGGCAAACTCGACGCCCTGCAGGCGCCATTCGATCATGTCCATCACAACACCCTCCTGTCCGGCTAGCGCCATCGCACTACGCTTTGGTGTTCACTTTAAAGCTAGCAGATGGCACCGCCGACAGCGGCCGGAACAAGGCGTGCCGGCAGGAAATATCGGGCGGCGGATGATACGCGCACGGGCAGCCGGCGGTGACCCTGCCCGCATCGAGCCATGCGACGGCGGTGGTACTCAGAACGGAGCGGACAAGCCGCGCGCGGCGTAGGCTTGGCGCAGGGTGTCGCGCAGGCAGGAGGGGCACAGGCAATCGCTGCCGCTCGGCACGAGCGGCAGCACCGCCGGCAGCTCGCTGCACCAGCAGCCCCCATCCGGCCCGCCTTCGCCACACCGGAACGCCGCCCCGCAGCGCTGGCAGTGCTTGCCGACCACCGGCAGCGGCAAGGCCCGCAGGCGGGCCCATACCGCCTGCTTCTGCATCTCGTCGAAGCCCGACCAGCCGGCAATCTCATCCAGCGTGCGGCGGCAGCCGAGACAGCTCTGGCCGGCGTCGTCGAGCCGGCATTGCTGGATGCACGGCGATGGAATCGGCTTGCTGGTGCTCATCGGCATCCTCCGGAGAAATTTTGGACATGGTCGCGGACAGAAGGCAGCGCCTCGGGCGAGGCGGCCTGGCCCTGTTGCCATGACAGGGCATGGGGCATCGCTTATGCTGGAACGCCCCATCCCGGAGCTGCCCATGACCGCGATCGCCCTGCCCGCCCCCAGTGCGCTGTTGCTGATCGACCTGCAACGCGCCATCGACCACCCCGACTGGGGGGTGCGCAACAACCCGCACGCCGAAACCCGCATGCAGGCGCTGCTGACGCGCTGGCGCCAGCGCGGCTGGCCGGTGATCCACGTGCGCCACGACTCGCTGGAAGCCGGCTCGCACTATCGCCCCGGTCAGCCGGGGCACGCCTTCAAGGCTGGCTTCGAGCCGCAAGCGGACGAATTGGTCATCGCCAAGCACACCAACAACGCCTTCGTCGGCACCAATCTCGAACAACGCCTGCGTCGCGCCGGCCTGCACTCGCTGGTGGTGCTCGGGGTCATCACCAACAACTCGATCGAGGCCACCGTGCGCATGGCCGGCAACCTCGGCTTTCGCGTGCAACTGCCGGCGGATGGCTGCTTCACCTTCAACCGCCGCGACTGGAACGGCGTCGAGCACAGCGCCGACGAGGTGCATGCGATGAGCCTGGCCAACCTGGACGGCGAGTACTGCTCCGTCACCGATTGTGCCACGCTGCTGGCCGCACTCGGGCAATAACGAAGGTTGGCCGAAAGCCGCTTCGGCCAACCCGCGATGCCAAGACCCCATCAGGCCGCCAGCCACTCCGCGTGAATACGCTTCACCTCGGCCAGCCAGCGCTGCTTGTCATCCTCGGCGAGCCAGCTCGCCTCGAAGCTATTGTTGACCAGCGTCACCACCTCGTCCGCGCTCAGCTCGAGCGCCTGGCGGCAGGCCAGCAGGTTGGCGTTGAGATAGCCGCCGAAATAGGCCGGGTCGTCGGAATTCACCATCGCCTTCAGACCCGCCTGCAGCAGCTGGCGCAGATTGTGTCGGGCCAGCTCGTCCACCACCTTCAGGCGCACGTTGGACAAGGGGCACACCGTCAACGGCATCCCGGCTTCGGCCAACCTTTTCACCAGTGCCGGGTCTTCCAGGCTGCGCACACCGTGATCGATCCGGCAGACCTTGAGCAGTTCCAGCGCCTCCCACACGTACTCGGGCGGCCCCTCCTCGCCGGCGTGCGCCACGCACGGCTTGCCCAGCTCGTGGCAACGGGCGAACAGCATGGCGAACTTGGACGGCGGATGGCCCAGCTCGCTCGAATCGAGCCCGAAGCCGTCGATCCGGTCGAGGTGCGGCAAGGCCTCGGCCAGGGTGGCGAAGCCCTCGTCCTCGGACAGGTGACGCAGGAAGGACAGGATCAGGCGCGAGCTCATGCCCCACGCGCGGCCGGCCTCGTCCAGCGCCTCGCGGATGCCGTCCAGCACGGTGGCGAAAGGAATGCCGCGTGCGGTGTGCGTCTGCGGATCGAAAAAAATCTCGACGTGCGCCACGTTGTCGGCATGGGCGCGCTGCAGGTAGGCGCGGGTCAGCTCGTAGAAGTCCTGCCGCGTCTGCAGCACGCCGGCCCCGGCGTAGTAAAGGTCGAGAAAGGACTGCAGGTTGCTGAAATCGTAGGCGGCGCGCAGCGCCTCGACGCTGGCGTAGGGCAGGCTGATGCCGTTGCGCTGCGCCAGCGCGAACATCATTTCAGGCTCCAGCGTGCCCTCGATATGCAGGTGCAGTTCGGTCTTGGGCAAACGGCGGATCAGATCGTCGACATCCTGATGGGCCATGATCGTTCTCCAATGAAAAAACGGCGCAGTATACACTGCGCCGTTGCGGTTTCCTGAGCCAGGAAGGATTACTGAGCAGCCGAAGCGGCGGCCGGAGCAGCCGGGGCCGCCCCACCACCGATGGTCTGCATGACCTTCCACTGGCCGCCTTCCACCTTGTAGACGGTGATGCCACCATCCTTCAGGTCACCCTTGTCATCGTAGGTCCAGTTGGACGACGTCACGCCAGAGTACTTGATCTTGGCCAGAACCGGCATGTACGCCTTCGGATCGGAAGAGTTGGCGTCTTTCATGGCCTGGATCAGGGCACGGGTCGCATCGTAGCCGTACGGGGAATAGGTGGCGACGTCCATCTTGAAGCGCGCCTTGTAGCGGGCTTCATAGTCCTTGCCCTTCGGCATCTGGTCCAGCGGCAGACCAGCCAGGGAGGCGATCGAGCCTTCGGCTTCCTTGCCGGCCAGTTGCAGGAAGGTCGGGGTCTTGGTCATCTCGCCCGAGATCAGCGGAGCCTTCAGACCCAGACGCTTCATCTGCTTGGCCATCGGGGCGGACTGGGCGTCGGCGCCACCATAGAAGACCACGTCCGGACTCACCCCCTTGATCGAGGTAAGAATGGCGGCAAAGTCGGTGGCCTTGTCGTTGGTGAATTCGCGCTTAACGACTTCACCACCGGCTGCCTTGACCGCCTTTTCGAACTCGTCGGCCAGGCCTTGGCCATAGGCCGTGCGATCGTCAACGATAACGACCTTCTTAGCCTTCAGGGTATCCACCACGAACTTGCCCATCACGCTACCCTGCTGGGTGTCGGAGGTCATCGAACGGAAGGTGTTCTTGAAGCCCTGGGCGGTGAACACCGGCGACGTCGCCATGGCGATCATCGGAATACCGGCATCGGAATAGATTTTGGAGGCCGGGATGGCGCAACCGGAGTTGAAGTGGCCAATGATACCGACCACCTTGTCGTCCACAAACTTCTGGGCCAGCTGGGTAGCGGTCTTCGGGTCAGCCTGGTCGTCCTGGGCATCCAGCTCGAAGGTTACCGGTTTGCCACCGATGGTCGGCTTCTCGGCGTTGGCGTCTTCGATCGCCAGCGTTACGCCGTTCTTGTACTCCTCGCCGTAGTGGGCCTGCGGGCCAGTCAGCGGAGCAGCAAAGCCGATCTTGACCGTTTCGGCAGCCGGGGCACCACCGGCAGCCTGCTCGGCAGCCGGTTCCTCTTTTTTGCCGCAGGCGGAGACCGCGAGGGCGGCAGCTACGGCGAACGAGATCGTGGTCAGCTTGGTCACTTGCATCGTTTTTCCTCTGTTTGTAGTCAGGATTTTTTCCCACACCATGGGGTAACGTGGCGTAGATGTCACTGCAGTTAATAGAAAACGCTTTGTAAAACGTGTGGCGGCATTATTCCAACGCCGCCACCCCATGACAAGCCCGATCAGTCTCCCATGCTCATCAGGCTGGCATTTCCGCCGGCAGCCGTGGTATTTACGCTAACGGCACGTTCCACCACCAGCCGGTGCAAGTTGATCTCGCCCGGTTCCACTGCCAGCAACTGGATCAGCGCGCCGTCACGCGCTGCCAGGCGGCGCTGCAACTGATCCGCCGCTGCGGTCTCGCCGGCAAACAGCACCCCGGCCACCTCGGCTTCGGCCACATCGCGGCTCAACTCGACGTAACCGTTCAGCTTCGCGGCCAGCTTGCGTGCACCCTCGCCATCCTCCAGCACGGCCCGGTTGCCGGTGGCAAACACCGCGATCAACTGCTGCAGCAGGCCTTCGGTCGAGGACGCCACGCAACCGATCTTACCGCGCGGAGCGAACAGCAGCGCGTTATTCTCGCCGGTCGGCCCTGGCAGCTCCACCGCGTGCGCCAGCGGCGTGTGCCGGCTCGCCTCGCTCAGCGCCTGACGCAGGCGGGACTGGATCGACGCATCCAACCCGAATCCACCCAGCTCGGCGTCGAGCTTCTGCAGCGCCGGCAGCTCAGCCGGTTGCGGGGTCAGCTTCAGCGCCGGCAGCCACTTGGCGCGGGTCAGACGATACAGATAGAACGGCCCGCCCGCCTTCGGACCGGTGCCGGACTTGCCCTCGCCGCCGAACGGCTGCACCCCGACCACCGCACCGACGATGTTGCGGTTGACGTAGACGTTGCCGACCTTGATGCGCGATACGATGCGGTCGATGGTCTCGTCGATACGGCTATGGATACCGTGGGTCAGACCGTAACCGGTGCTGTTGATCTCGTCCACCACGCGGTCGATGTCGGATGCCTCGAAGCGCAACACATGCAGCACCGGGCCGAACACCTCGCGCGTCAGGTCTTTCAGGCTGTCGATTTCGAACATCGTCGGCGGCACGAAGGTGCCCTGTCCGGCATCTTCGGCCAACTTGGCCTGATAGGTCCAGCGCGCGCGCGGCTTCATCTTCTCGATGTGCGCCAGCAGGTTCTGCTGGGCCTCGGCATCGATCACCGGCCCCACATCGGTGGTGAGGTGCGCCGGATTGCCCACGGTCAGCTCGTCCATCGCCCCCTTGATCATGCGGATCACCTTGTCGGCGATGTCGCTTTGCAGGTAGAGCACGCGTAGCGCCGAACAGCGCTGACCCGCCGAATCGAACGCCGAGGACAGCACATCGGTCACCACCTGCTCCGGCAGCGCCGAGCTGTCGACAATCATCGCGTTCTGGCCGCCGGTCTCCGCCACCAACGGTACCTCGCCGCCACGTTGGGCCAGGGTGCGGTGGATGATCTGCGCCACTTCGGTCGAGCCGGTGAAGATCACCCCTTGAATGCGCGGGTCACGCGTCAGCGCCGCACCGACCACCTCGCCTCGGCCCGGCAGCAATTGCAGCACTTGGCGCGGCACGCCGGCCTCGTGGAACAGACGCACGGCAAACGCCGCGATCAGGCTGGTCTGCTCGGCCGGCTTGGCCAGTACCGGGTTGCCGGCGGCCAGCGCGGCGCTCACCTCGCCGGTGAAGATCGCCAGTGGGAAGTTCCACGGGCTGATACACACCACCGGACCCAGCGGCACATGGCTGTCGTTCTTGAACTCGGCACGGATCTGGGCGGCGTAGTAGCGGCAGAAGTCGACCGCCTCACGCACCTCGGCAATCGCGTTGGTCAGCGTCTTGCCGGCCTCGCGCACCGCCAGCCCCATCAGCGCCGGCATATTGTCTTCCATCAGCGTCGCCATGCGCTCGAGGCAGGCGGCGCGGTCGGCCACCGGCGTGCCGGCCCACGCCGCGGCAGCGGTTTCGGCCAGATCCAGCGCATGTGCCACGTCGGCCTCGGTCGCTTCATGCACCTGGCCGACGACGTCGTTGCGATCGGCCGGATTGCGCACCGGCAGCGGCTCGGCGCTGGTCACCTCGCCATCGCCCAGCAACGGGCAAGCCTGCCAGCTCTGTTTTTCGGAGTCGATCAGGCCCATCTGCAAGGTTGCCAGTAGCTGCTCGTTGGACAAATCGAGGCCACGCGAATTGGCCCGCTCGCTGCCGTACAGTTCCAGCGGCAAGGCAATCTTGGCATGCGGCTGGCCACCATGACGCGCCGCCTCGGCCACCGGATCGCCCACCAATTCGTCGATCGAGACCGACTCGTCGACAATGCGGTTGACGAAGGACGAGTTGGCGCCGTTTTCCAGCAGACGACGCACCAGGTACGCCAGCAGCGTTTCATGCGAGCCCACCGGGGCATAGATACGGCAGGCTCGGCCCAGGTTGGCCGAACCGACCACCTGGTCGTACAGCGTTTCGCCCATGCCGTGCAGGCACTGGAACTCGTAATCCTTGTCACCGGCCAGCGTGTGAATGGCCGACAGGCTGTAGGCGTTGTGCGTGGCGAACTGCGGATAGATGGCATCCTGGGCCGACAGCAGCTTCTTGGCGCAGGCCAGGTAGGACACATCGGTGTAAACCTTGCGCGTGTACACCGGGTAGCCCGGCAGGCCATCCACCTGAGCGCGCTTGATCTCGGCATCCCAGTAGGCGCCCTTCACCAGACGGACCATGAAACGATGCTTGGTGCGGCGCGCCAGATCGATCAGGAAGTCGATGACATAAGGACAGCGCTTCTGATAGGCCTGCACCACGATACCGATGCCCTCGAAACCGGCCAGGTCCGGATCGTTGGCCAAAGCCTCGACCAGGTCCATCGAGATTTCCAGGCGGTCAGCCTCCTCGGCATCGATGTTCAAACCGATATTGTATTCTTTGGCCTGCAGGAACAGCTGCTTCAGGCGCGGCAGCAGCTCGCCCATCATGCGCTCATGCTTGGCGCGGGCGTAGCGCGGATGGATGGCGGACAGTTTCACCGAAATACCCGGCCCCTGGTAGACGCCACGGCCGTTGGACGCCTTGCCGATGGCGTGGATCGCCATCACGTAATCGTCGAGATAGCGCTGCGCGTCCTCCTCGGTCATCGCCGCCTCGCCCAGCATGTCGTAGCTGAAACGGTAGCCTCGCGACTCGCGCTCGACACCGTTGTCCAGCGCCTCGCCGATGGTCTCGCCGGTCACGAACTGCTTGCCCAGCATGCGCATCGCCATGTCCACACCCTTGCGGATCAGCGGCTCGCCACCCTTGGCGATCAGCTTGGTCATCGCCGCCGACAACCCTTTCGCACTGTGAGACGCCACCAGCTTGCCGGTCACCAGCAAGCCCCATGCCGCCGCGTTGACGAACAACGACGAGCTATTGCCCAGGTGAGCACTCCAGTCACCCTTGCTGATCTTGTCGCGGATCAGGCGATCGGCCGTCTCCTTGTCGGGAATGCGCAGCAGCGCCTCGGCCAGGCACATCAGGGCGATCCCCTCCTGGCTCGACAACGAAAACTCGTGCATCAAGGCGTCCACCCCACTGGCCCGGGTCCGCTCCTTGCGAACACGCGATACCAGACGACGCGCCAGATCTTGAGCCGTACGCACCTCCGCCTCGCTCATCGCCGCCTGCGGCAGCAAAGCCTGTACACACTCCCGCTCGTCCCGGCGGTACGCCGCGGTGATCGCGTCCCGGAGAGGCGACTGGGTATGGGCAAACACCTCGAATTGCATCTTGAACTCCTGCTCTATGTATCAGCTTTGGCTAACAATGAATTTTTGCCTATTGTATACATTATTTTTTAACCTTGGCGAAATATAGCGGCGACACGTCAGGAAAGCTGGAAAATCGGTGAAAACGAGCGCAAGTGCCCAGCGAGCAACGCGTCAAATGTTGCATGAAGGCAACGAACAACGCCCTATCGTTGTAGACGAAAATATTGGGATGGGAACAAGGCAACAAAAACAAAGAAGGGAAAAAGCCGGGGAATGGGAAGTAGCTCCAAAGCTACCGGTACCAGCAAACTTGCCCGAACAGCCAAAAATCGATCGGCGCTGTCGTCCATGATCGAGATGCTGTGCCACCACGCCGACCTCGAGGTAATGGTACACGCCACCGTAAGGGAGGCCAGGCGGGGCTGCACTTTCGATCAGCCATTCGTTCAGAGTTTTATTGGGGTACCGCGCTGACGGGACGTCATGACCGGTTCTTCGGCCTTTTTTCTTGCCGTCTGCGGAGGGGGAATGAGGAGCCAGCGCCAGCTCGTCGAGCCCCGACGGGCGGTTCGGGCGTTCGGCCGACTAAACGCAAAAACCCCCAGTGCGTGGCACTGAGGGTCTGCATGGGGAGTCTGGCGGTGTCCTACTTTCACACGGCAATGCCGCACTATCATCGGCGCTAAGGCGTTTCACGGTCCTGTTCGGGATGGGAAGGGGTGGGACCACCTCGCTAAGGCCGCCAGACATAAACTGTCAACAAACTAGAAGAAGCCTGGAAGCCAGCTGGCTTCCATTTCGAATTGGGTAATCGATCGTACGTCGCACTCTCTATTCACCGCGTGGCCCAAGCCACTCAAATGATAGGATCAAGCCTCACGAGCAATTAGTATCGGTTAGCTTCACGCCTCACAGCGCTTCCACACCCGACTTATCAACGTCTGGTTCTCGACGACTTCTCAGGAGGGTCAGCC
>NZ_ACIS01000007.1 GCF_000174355.1 Pseudogulbenkiania ferrooxidans 2002 | reverse complement strand
TAGTCTGATCGACTAGGCTTTTTGTTTTCGGCATCTGGTGGGTCGTGCAAGATTCGAACTTGCGACCAACGGATTAAAAGTCCGCTGCTCTACCAGCTGAGCTAACGACCCCCGAGAGAGCGACACTATAAATATCCCGCTACGCGCTGTCAACGATTTTCTGGCTATTACCAGAAAGATTCTACAGTTTCATCCTGTTGGCAAGCGCCTCCCGCCATGTTACGGACTTACGTTCCGCGTCCTGTACTTGAAAGTACCTCCCCTGCCACCCATGTTAAATAGGCGGGCAGACCGCTGGCGATGTCGCAGGCCACGATTTCCGGTACCTCGTAAGGATGCAGCTCCACCAGCCGACGTTCCAGCCCGGCGTAAGCCCGCTTCGTGGTCTTGACGAGCAGCGGCACCTCGGTAGCCTCTTCGATCCGGCCTTGCCAGCGGTACACCGACTGCACCGCAGGCAGAATGTTGACACAGGCGGCCAGTCGCTCCTCCACCAGTTGCCTGGCGATCCGGCTGGCGGTGGCACGGTCGGGCGTGTTACATAACACCAGCAAGCATTTATTTTCTGACATAAGTTGAACTCGATGCGCGGACTCTTACTGTTACTACTGTTATACCCCTTCGCGGAAATTGCCACCCTGGTGGCCATGACCGACGCCTGGGGCGGCGGCGTCACCATGCTGTGGATCATCGTCTCCGCGCTCATCGGTATCGCCATGCTGCGCAACCAGCAGCTGGGCGCACTGCTGACGCTGGGCTCGTTGATGCACCAGGGCGACCAGGTCTCGCTCTATAGCCTGCTGTGGCCCTTGCGCTACCTGCTGGCCGGCGTGCTGTTCCTGATCCCCGGCGTGATCAGCGACATCCTGGCACTCCTGCTGCTGCTGCCGCTGAAGGGCCCCTCGATCAAACGGCCCACCATGCCGCCGTCGGCTGCCGACAACGTGATCGATGGCGAGTACACTCGAGTGGATGACCCGACGGATCGTTCGCGTCACCTGCCCTGAGGGCCACGACCATCGCCCCCGGCGACGGGACTACAGACCGAGGCGAGCCAGGACGGCGGCCTCGTCCAGCCCCAGCTTGATCTCGACGATCTTGTGCCGGCTCTTGTCACCGCTCAGCAGCACGACGTCGCGTTTGGGTACCTCGAAACGCTCCGCCAGCCAGGCCAGCAACATTGCATTCGCCTTGCCCTCGACGGGAGGAGCGGCCAAGCGCAGTTTAAGCGCCCCGCCATGCTCGCCGGCCAGATCGGTCTTTTTCGCGCCGGGTTGCACGTGCAGGGTGAGTCGGATCACACTGTCTTTACAGCTCAGCCAGGTTTTCATCACTTCTTTCGGGACATGACGACCGGGCATCATACAGGAGGATCAGCATGGATATCGGCATCAACGAACAAGACCGCCAGGACATCGCCCAGGGACTTTCTCGCCTCTTGGCCGATACCTACACGCTCTACCTGAAAACCCACAATTTTCACTGGAACGTCACCGGTCCGATGTTCCAGACCCTGCACCTGATGTTCGAGCAGCACTACAACGAGCTGTCGCTGGCCGTGGACATGATCGCCGAGCGCATCCGCGCCCTCGGCCACTACGCCCCCGGCAGTTACAGCGAATACGCCCGGCTGACCTCGATCGCCGAGGCCAGCGGGGTACCGCGAGCCCATGACATGATCACCCAGCTGGTCGAGGGCCATGAAACCGTGTGCCGTACCGCGCGCAGCATTTTCGCCGTGGTGGAGCGAGCCAGCGACGAACCGACAGCCGACCTGCTGACCCAGCGCCTGCAAGTACACGAGAAGACGGCCTGGATGCTGCGCAGCCTGCTGGAAGCCTGATCCTGTCGGGTGCGTGCGACACCGCCGCGCAAGGCGAGGCGCGCGGTCGCATCGGCATGCTACACTCGGTCGCAGTGAGAAAATGCCGCCATGCCCCGTAACCTGCGCCACCCCCCCAGCCCGCCGGCCAGTTCCTGGCTGTTCACCGTCACCCTGGCCGTGTCGGTGCTGGTGCATGTGCTGCTGTTCGCTGCCGGCCACATCACCTGGATCCGTCCCATTCCCTTGCCGGAAACCAGCACCATCAGCGTCAAGCTGGCGCAAGCGCCCCAGAAAACGCCCCCGCCCACTCTGCGCCTGGCCGAACAGAACACCGTCGGCGCCGGCAATACCCCGGCCCCGGGCAAACTGGCGAGTCACGTTCCCGAGCGCATAACGCCCGGCACCGCCGGTCCAGCCCGCCATCAGCAAGAGGCCGTCGTCGCCGCACCGCACCCCCCTGCGGCCAACGAGCGGCTCACGGCGCCCACCAACGACAAGCAGGCCCCGGTGCGCACGCCGGCCCCATCCTCCCCACCGTCACCTCCGATCACCGCCCAGGCCCTGCTGGCCCAGGCGAGCGTGGTGGCACGACAGCAGGGGGATGACGACACCGTCAACCGTCCGGACGAGAGCGGCCGCACCAAGGGGGTCTACGGCATCACGGCGCGTGGCGTGGAATGGGCTCGCTACGTTGACGACTGGCGCCTCAAGGTGGAGCGTATCGGCAACCTCAACTACCCGGACGAGGCTCGCCGTCAGCAGATTTTCGGCTCGCTGGAGCTGACCGTCGTGGTCAACGCCGACGGCACGCTGCGTTCGGTCACCGTGCGGCGCAGCTCCGGGCACGATGTGCTCGACAACGCCGCCAAGAATATCGTCCGACTCTCCGCCCCGTTTGCCCCCTTCCCGCCATCGCTGGCGGAAAAATACAGCGCGCTGGAAATCGTGCGCCGCTGGGCGTTCACCCAGGATAGCCGTCTGGCAAGCCCTTAACCCGAACAAGGATCGTCATGTACGAAGTCAACCGCAGCGTCGCCATCATCCGGCCGCGCCCTCCCTTTCTCGACTGGCTCAAGCAACTGCCGGGCGAGCTGAACGACAACGTCACGCTGGCGTCGTTGACCCGCGATTGCAACGCCCTGCTGATTCCCTGCGCCGATGATTACGACGCGGCCGAACAGGCCGTGCTGGAGCAGTATCAGCAGCTGTTCCAGGCCGAGCTGGCCGATTGGTGCGACGACGAGTCGCTGTGGCCGACTCCGCTGACGCTGGAGCTGTTCCAGGAGTGGTTCCAGCTGGAGATCCACTCGGTGCTGTCTGACATCGTCGACGAGCCGCTGGAACGTGCCGAATTCGTTCCCTTCGACCTCGGCCAGGACGCCTGAAGCGCCCCGCCGGGCCGCTCCACGATAAAGGCAAAGCGATGAAACACATCACCCGCATCAAGGTGCGCGGCTACCATCTCGACCTGTACAGCCATGTCAACAACGCGCGCTACCTCGAGTTCCTCGAGGAAGCGCGCTGGACCTTCTTCGAAGAGTGCGGCGATTTGCCGTGGTTTCTGCAGTCGGGACTGGCGCTGGTCGTGGTCAACATCAATATCAACTATCGTCGCGCCGCGACGATGGGCGAAGAGCTGGCCATCGAGACTTCGGTCAAGACGATAGGCCACCGCAGCGCGGTGATGCATCAGGCGGTGAAACTGGCCGGCACCGAAACCCTCGTGGCCGAGGCGGATGTCACCTTCGTGGTGTACGATGCCAAGCTGGACAAGGCGGTACCGCTGGAAGGCCACCTCAAGGAACTTCTGGCCGCGATGCAAGACCAACAAGCGCTTTTCGCTTCTATTACCGGAACAGACAAGGCATGAAAAAAGGTTTGATGGCGTTGGCACTGGTGCTGGTAGCCGGCTTGCTGGCCTACACCATGCTGTTCAACAAGGACCGCGCTCCCGAAGTGCAGTACACCTCGATAACGGGACAACAGCTCAGCACCAGATCGCTGAAGGGCAAGGTGGTTCTGGTCAACTTCTGGGCGACCAGTTGCCCCGGCTGCGTCGAAGAAATGCCGGAAATCAAGAAGATGTACCAGCAGTATGCGCCGCGCGGCTTTGAAACCGTGGCGGTGGCGATGAGCTACGACCCCCCCAACTACGTCAAGACTTACGTCGAGAAGAACCAGCTACCGTTCTTCGTGGCACTGGACCCCCAAGGCAGCATCGCCAAGGCCTTTGGTGAAATCCAGCTGGCCCCCACCACAATGCTGATCGACAAGCAGGGTCACATCATCAAGCGTTACGTCGGCGTGATGGACTTCAAGGAAGTGCGTCAGCTGATCGAGAAACAGCTCCAGTCCTGAACCACCTGGCCTGTGTCCATGAAAAAACCCGCCTCCCGGCGGGTTTTTTCATTCGGAACCGGAGCTTCGTCCGGAGCAGACCGGGCAGGCCGGATCCCGCGGCACCTTCATGCTGCGGAATGAACTCTCCAGCGCGTCGTACAGGGTGAGCCGCCCCAACGCGACGGGAATCCCCGCTAGTAGCTTGATGGCCTCCACCGCCTGCAGGCTGCCGATCACACCGACCAACGGCGCGAGCACGCCAAAGGTCGCGCACGGCCCGTCGTTGGCCTCGCCCTCTTCCGGGAACAGGCAGTGGTAGCACGGCGAGGCCGGCTGGCGGGTATCGAACACGGCAAGCTGGCCGTCGAAGCGTACCGCCGCACCCGATACCAGCGGTACGCCGGCCGCCACGCAGGCGCGGTTGACGGCGTGACGGGTGGCGAAATTGTCCGAGCAATCGAGCACCACATCGTGGCGCGCCACCTCATCGGCCAGGCTCTGACCTGCCAGGCGCTCGCCGATGACACGCACGGCCACCTCCGGATTCATCGCCAGCATCCGGGCTGCCGCGGATTCGGCCTTGTTGCGGCCGAGACTCGCCTTGTCGTGAGCAATCTGGCGCTGCAAGTTGGTCAGCTCGACCACGTCGTCGTCGGCGATGGTGAGCTGCCCGACCCCGGCACTGGCCAGATACAGGGCCACCGGCGACCCCAGCCCGCCGGCGCCGACGATCAGCGCACGGGCGCCAAGCAGCGCCTGCTGCCCGGCGATATCGAGTTCCGGCAACAGGATATGCCGGCTGTAGCGCAACAGCGCCTGGTCACTCAGTTCGGTCATGGGGGGGTCGATCCTGCCAGGGAAACCGCCGGGAACACCGGCGGTCGGGGATTACTCTTCTGCGGTCTTGCGCGCGAACTTGATACCGAGCTGCTTGAGCTTGCGATACAGGTGGGTACGCTCGAGGCCGACCTTCTGCGCTACCCGGCTCATATTGCCGTTTTCCAGCGAGATATGGTACTCGAAGTAGCGACGCTCCAGCTGCTCGCGCAATTCGCGCAACGGCATGTTGAAGTCGAAGCCGGTTTCCTCCGCCGCCGGCTTCTCGTGACGGAATTGCGCCAGCACCTTGTTGACTTCGGGTGCATCGATATCCACCGATTCTGCCGTCAGCGCCAGGCTCTTGATGATGCTCCTTAGCTGCTCGAGATTGCCCGGCCAGTCGTACTGGCGCAGTGCGTTGAGCGCCGCGGTGGTGAGCTTGTGCGTCGACACCTGCTTGGATTCCACCAGCTCGATAAGAATCTGTTCGGCGATGAAGATGATGTCTTCGGCATGCTCCCTGAGCGGCGGAATCGGCACGATCACGCTGGACAGCGTGGTCAACAGGCGGTTGTCGCACTCCGGGTCGACCAAGAGTTCCTGCAACGGACGGCTGCACGAGCACAACAGGCGCACGTTGAAGCGGTCGAGCTTGGACAGCAGGAACAATAGGCCCTGCTGGATGCGGCGGTTGTACTGGCCGATCTCGGGCAGGAACAACACGCCGTTGTTGGCCTTCTGCAGCAGTTCCAGAGGGGCGTCGGCGAGTTGCTCCGGCTTGGCCGGCGTCACCCACGGGGTATTGCCCTGGTGGAAGAACCGGGCGACCAGCTCGAAGCCCGACCCGGGCTCGCCAGTCAGCAGCACCGGCGACTTGACCTTGGCCACCCGCTCGAGCTGACGTTTCAACTCCTGGATCGGCTCACTCTTTCCCAGCTTGTCGAGGTTGAGCGAGGTGTTGACCTGCATGTCGCCGTACTTGACGGCGCGCTGCACCGTGGTCAACAGTTTCTGCAGGGCGATCGGCTTCTCGAGAAAGTCAAAGGCGCCGATGCGGGTAGCCTCGACGGCGGTGTCGATGCTGGCGTGGCCGGACATCATCACCACCGGCATGTTGAGCTGGCCGGACTTGGCCCACTCCTTGAGCAGGGTCACGCCGTCGCAGTCGGGCATCCAGATGTCCAACAGCACCAGCGCCGGACGGGTCTGGTTGCGCAATTGCCGTGCCACCTCGGCGTTCTCGGCCAAGGCGACGGTGTACCCTTCGTCCTGCAGTATTTCCGAAAGCAATTCGCGGATGCCGATTTCGTCATCCACAATCAAAATGTCGCTGCTACGCATTAGGCCTCCAGCAATGGCAGGGTGAGAAGAATCCGCGCGCCCTGCTGCCCGGCATTTCCCAGTGCGATCTGACCATGGTGCTCCTCTATGATTTTCTTCACCACTGCCAGCCCAAGGCCTGTACCCTTGGGCTTGTTGGTCACATACGGCTCGAACGCGCGCGGCAGGATGTCGGCTGGGAAGCCGGCCCCGTTGTCCTGCACGCAGACGATCGCGCTTCTTCCTTCTTGTCGGCTGCTAATGTGAATCATCGGGATGTCAACGTCAAGGACCGCATCCTGCGCATTCTGCAGCAAATTATGCAACACTTGGCGCAACAGGGCGGCATCCCCCATGATCATCAATGGTTGTTCAGACAACGTCATCTTAACAGCGGCATTGGATTCGTACAGCGTCATCACCTCGCGTACCAGCTGGTTCAAATCCAGCGCCACCAGCTTGATGCGCGGCGAGCGGGCGTAGTCGCGGAAGGCGTCGACCATGCCCTTGAGCGCGGACACCTGCTTGACGATGGTGTCGGTGGCGCGCCGCAGAAGATCGGCATCGCTGCCTTCCAGCTTGTCGGCCAGCTTCATCGCCAGGCGCTCGGCGGCGAGCTGGATCGGCGTCAGCGGGTTGCGGATTTCGTGCGCCAGACGCTTGGCGACCTCGCCCCAGGCGGCGTCGCGCTGCGCCCGTGCCAGTTCGGTGATGTCGTCGAACACCACCACGTAGCCGCTGCCTGAACCCTCCGGCAAGCGCGCCCCCCGTACCAGCAGGATACGCTCCCCTTGCGCGGTAGTGTAATCGAGCTGGGTCTGCCACTCGGGCTGGCGCTCGCTGTCGGCATGCTCACAGACGTTGTCGACCAGCGGCACCAGTGCCGGCACCAAGCGGGTCCACTCGCGGAACGGGGCTTCGGCCAACTCGGCAAAGTCCACCCCGAGGATGCGCGAAGCACTGGTATTGGCGGCACGCAGGCGCCAGCCGTCGTCGAACGCCATCACCCCGGCACGCAGGTTGACCAGGATGCTTTCCAGGTAGAGCTTGCCCGACTCCAGCTTGAGTCGGTTCTCGTCGGCCAGTTGGCGCGCCTCGTCGAGCTGCTGGGTCATGCGGTTGAACATGGTGGTGAGGATGCCCAGTTCGTCACGCCGGTACACCGGGTGGCGCTTGGAGAAGTCACCCTGCGCTACCGCGCGGGTCCCCGCCGCTAGTTCGGACAGCGGCGCCGACAGCCGCTCCGACAACCACAGCGCGAACGCCAGCGCGGCGGTCAGCGCCAAGAGACAGGCCAGCGTCAAGGTCAGGGTATAGAAGGTGCGCAGGCCGTCGCGCGAGAGCAGCAGCTGGCGATAGTCGGCACGGGCGGTGTCGATCAGCTCGGCATCGTGGGCGATGCTTTCCGGCGCGGCCTGGATCACCTGCATCACGCGGGTTTCATCATGCCGGTCGTGGTAGGCCATCAGCACCTTGAGCGCAAGCTGGTTGCGCCGATCATTCTCGATGGTCTGCACCGGCTGGCGCGGCCGCAGCGTGCGCAAGGCCTCGCGCGAAGGGGTTTGCGGCAGCCCGGCCAGATCGCCGCTGGCGAACGCCAGCAACTGCCCCTGACGGTTGAAGATGGCAACCTCGTTGAGGCCAAGCTGCTCGCGCAACCGCTCCAGCCGTGCCGGCAGACCGCTGTCCGGCAGTGCGTCGATATCGTCCTGCACCACCCGCGCCTTGCGCCCGACGTCCTGCAGCACGTAGCCCAACGCGTTGCGCCCGAGCTCCAGCCCGCGATCCAGCGCCGACTCCACGCGTACATCGAACCAGCTCTCGATGCTGCGCGAGAGGAACTGGGTCGAGATGGTATACACCAGCAGGCCCGGCACCAACGCCACCACGGCGAACATCATCACCAGGCGCTGGGTCAGCTTGGCGCCGAAGACGCGGCCCTTGACCCGGCGCCGCAGGCGCACCAGCTGGCGCCCGACCACGCCCAGCAGCGCCACCAAGAGCAGCGCGTTGATGCCGAACACCCACCAGTAGTACTCGGCCAGCTTGGAGGTATTACCGGTAGCGAGCGCCAAGAGGTAGAGCAGGATGGCGGCGAAGGTGGCCATGGCGATCATGGCGTAGCGCATCAGCCGCCTTCCTTCACGTTCAGATCGATCCAGCCCGAGCCCAGCGACCAGTCGGCGCTGCCCAGCGCGTTGAGCTGGAACGGCTTGGGCAGCTGGCCGATGTCGAGCATCAGCCGCACCCGCCCCTTGACCTTGTCGGCCGGCACGCCGCTCAGCGTCCCCGCTTCAAGCACGCGCCAGCCGTGGATCGCGCCGAGCGCGCTCAGGGCCTCGGCCTGCGTCGCGTAATAGCGCGACAGGCTGCCGATGCTGACGCGGTAACGGCTGGTCAGCGACTGGTAGGCGATCTTGAAGTGCAGCTCGGCGTGCGGCTCGAACCACTCCCGGACGTTAAGCAGGTAGGCGGTGCTGCGCGGACGGGTCAGCTCGAATTCCAGACGGAACGGCAGCGCTACCCCCTGGGTCAGCGCATCGCTGAGGCCGGGGGTGAGCTTGATGTCGAAGCGGGTGCTGACGGCGAGCTGGCCATCGAGGAGTTCGGCCTCGGAGCGGGTGGCCGAAATGGAATCGGCCCATGCCGGCAGGACGGCACAGGCGATCAGCCAGATAAGAAGGCTAGCGCTTCGCAAGCAGCGCGTAATAGAAGCCGTCATGTTGCTCGCTGGGGAGCAGTTGTTGGTCGTCGAGGCATACCGCATCCGCATGTCGCGCGAGGAAGGCCGCGAGCTGTTCGCGGTTCTCCTCGGGAAAAATCGAGCAGGTAGCGTATAGCATTTTGCCGCCGCTGGCGAGCAGCGGCCAGAGCGCATCGACCAGGGCGGATTGCTGCCGCGCCAGCTCGGCGAAATCGCCAGGGCGGCGCAGCCATTTGATGTCGGGATGACGGCGCACCACGCCGCTGGCGGAACACGGCACGTCGGCCAGGATACGATCGAACGGCACCCCGTCCCACCAGCTCGCCGTATCGCCGGCATCGGCGGCGACGAGGCGAGCCGAGAGCTGAAGGCGGGCAAGGTTGTCGGCGACCCGCCCCAGCCGGGTTTCGTCGACGTCGAGCGCGGTGACGTCGAGATCGGCCAGTTCCAGCATGTGGCAGGTCTTGCCGCCCGGCGCGGCGCAGGCGTCGAGCACGCGCAGGCCGTCGCGCAGGTCGAGCCGGTACGCCGCCTGCTGCGCACCCTGGTCCTGCACCGAGACGTCGCCGTCGGCGAAGCCGGGCAGTTCGCGCACGCCGACCGGGCGGGCGAGTTGGATCGCCTCCTCGCCCAAGCACTCGGCCTCGATGCCCGCGTCACGCAGGCGCTGCAGGTAGGCAGCCGGTTCGACATGGCGGCGGTTGACGCGCAGGGTCATCGGTGGATGCTGGTTGTCCATGTCGAGAATGGCTTGCCAGTCTTGCGGGTAGTGGCGCCGCAAGGCCTTGATCCACCAGCGCGGGTGGTTGTAGCGGGCCTCGTCGTCGGCCGCCACGGCGGCCTTGAGTTCGTCGCGCTGGCGCAGGTAGTTGCGCAGCACGGCGTTGACCAGCCCCTTGAAACGCCCACGCGCCAGCCGTCCGGCCAGCGTCACCGCCTCGTTGACCACGGCGTACTGGGCGGCACGGGTGTATTCCAGCTGATGCAGGGCAACGATCAGCACACGCTCCAGCTGCGGCTCGGGCAAGGGCTTAGGCAGCAGCTGGCGCAGCACGCGACGCCACTCGGCCAGGTGGCGCAGTACGCCGTAGCCGATGTCCTGCAGCGCGCCGCGCTCGGCCGGCGTGAGATCGGGCGCCTGGCGCTGGGCGTCGGCCAGGGCCTCGGTCAGGGTACGGCCCCCTTCCACTTTTTCGAGCAGGCCGGCGGCCAGGAGCTGGATTCGATGCATGCGGTCAGTTCCAAAAAAACCGGCCACAGTCGCGTATCACGGCTGTGGCCCGGGGTAGGTCGGTTTGCGCGGAATGATACGGCTAGACGCCGCCGCGCGCCATCTCGTTGAGGCGCGCGATGCGCTCCTCGGTATGCGGATGGGTGCGGAACAGCGAGTCCATGCCGCCGCCGGAGAGCGGATTGATGATCATCATCTGCGCGGTCTCCGGATGCGCCTCGGCGGCGGGCATCGGCAGCCCCTGGGCGTAGTACTCGATCTTGCGCAGCGCCGCGGCGAGCGCCAGCGGTTCGCCGGAAATCTCGGCGCCGCAGCGGTCGGCTTCGAATTCGCGCGCGCGCGAGATCGCCATCTGGATCAGGCTGGCGGCCAGGGGGGCCAGCAGCGCGACCAGGATGCCGGCGATCGGGTTGACCGCACGGCCCTCTTCGTCGCGCCCGCCGAAGAACATGGCGAAGTTGGCGAGCGCCGAGATGGCGCCGGCCATGGTGGCCGAGATGGTCGAGATCAGCGTGTCGCGGTGCCGCACGTGCGCCAGCTCGTGCGCCATCACGCCGCGCAGTTCGCGGTAGTCGAGCATGCGCATGATGCCGGTGGTGGCTGCGACCGCCGCGTGCTCCGGATCGCGCCCGGTGGCGAAGGCGTTGGGCTGGTCCTCGTGGATCACGTACACGCGCGGCATCGGCAGCCCGGCGCGGCCCGCCAGTTCGGCCACCATGCCGTACAGCTCGGGGGCGCTCTGGGCATCGACCTCCTGCGCGTTGTACATGCGCAACACCATCTTGTCCGAGTTCCAGTAGGCGAAGACGTTCATCGCGCCACCGAACAGCAGCGCCAGCAGCATGCCGCTCTTGCCGCCGATCATGGCCCCGATGACGCCGAACAGCGCCACGATGGCGGCCATCAGCAGCGTCGTCTTGAACCAGTTGAATGTCATGGCCACAGCCTCCTTGCGTTATCCACCACCCTAGATATGGTTCACCGGCTTGGAATATCAAGCCCCGAGTCGGGTTCCCGTCAGATCCGGCCGGCCGGCAACGAAGTCGCGTGCCGCCAGGCGCTTGCCGCCGGCAGCCTGCAGCTGGGTGAGCCGCACCACGCCGCTACCCGCCGCCACGCGCACGCCGTCTGCGTCGGCCGACAGGACCGTGCCCGGCTCACCGCGGCCTTCCTCGGCGGAGGCCAGCCACAGCTTGAGGGGTTCGCCGGCGAGACGGGTGAAGGCGCCGGGCACCGGGTTATAGGCGCGGATGGCACGGGCGATGTCAGTCGCCGGCTGGCTCCAGTCGACCTCGGCCTCGGCCTTGGAGAGCTTCTGGGCGTAGGTCACACCTTCTTCCGGCTGCGCCACCGGGGTGATGGCGTCGAGCCGCGCCAGGGTGTCGACGATGGCGCGGGCGCCGGCTTCGGCCAACCTGTCGTGCAGCGTGGCGGCGGTTTCATCCGCGGCGATCGACAGCGGATGCACCGACAGCATGGCACCGGTATCGAGGCCGACATCCATCTGCATGATGGTAATGCCGGTTTCGCTGTCGCCCGCCAGCAGCGCGCGCTGGATCGGCGCCGCGCCGCGCCAGCGCGGCAGCAGCGAGGCGTGGATGTTGAGGCAGCCTTGCGCCGGCAGCTCGAGCACCGCCTGCGGCAGCAGCAGACCGTAGGCGGCCACCACCATCACCTCGGCGCCGACCTCGGCGATCAGCGCCTGCGCTTCCGGGGTCTTCAGCGTCAAGGGCTGCTCGACGCGCAGACCGTGCTGCAACGCCAGCACCTTGACCGGGCTCGGCTTGAGTTTCATGCCGCGCCCGGCGGGGCGGTCGGGCTGGGTCAGCACCAGCGGGATGTCGTGCCCGGCGTCGAGCAGGGCCTGCAAGGCGGCGGCGGCGAATTCCGGGGTGCCGGCAAAAATCAGTTTCATGGCATTCCTGCAAAAACGAGGGGACACGGCGTGCGTGTCCCCGGGGTTCGGCCAACGCGGGTCGGGCCTGGAATCTGTTCACGATCTGTCGCGAGCGGCCCTCAGCGGGGTGAAGAGCAGCACAGAAACCGGAATGGACCTGAAGTCCATGAGGATTTCCGATCGCTGAGCGAATCCCTGCGTGCCAATCTTCGATTGGCTCAGCGATAGATTCGCACGCAGTGCACCTGAGCCCCGATCAGGGACGCGCAGCAAGATCGGGACAGATTCTTACAGCGTGTGCTTCTCGCGCTTCTTCATCTTGGCCTTGATGCGGCTCTGCTTGAGCTGGGACAGGTAGTCGACGAACACCTTGCCGTCGAGATGGTCGATCTCGTGCTGGATGCAGATCGCCAACAGGCCGTCGGTCTCGATCTCGAACGGCTCGCCGTTGCGGTTGAGCGCGCGCACCCGCACCCACTCCGAGCGGTGCACCTTGTCGTAGATGCCGGGCACCGACAGGCAGCCTTCTTCGTACACGGTATCGCCACGACGCTCGACGATTTCCGGGTTGACGAAGGCGGTCAGGGCCGACTTCTCTTCGCTGACGTCGATCACCACCACGCGCTCATGCACGTTGACCTGGGTGGCCGCCAGGCCGATGCCGTTGCATTCGTACATGGTCTCGGCCATGTCGTCGATCAGTTGGCGGATGCGCTCGTCCACCGCGCCGACCGGACGCGCGACTTTGTGCAGACGCTCGTCCGGGTAATGCAGAATAGTTAGCAGCGCCATCTAATTCCGTTACTCCAGATTGTAGTTTTGCCATCAGCATGTCGATAATAGACCTGTCTGACGCAGATATCGTTACTTCGAGGGCGCCGGGAATGGCGCGCCCGTCCATGAATATTGGGGCATTTTCCATGCGCAAAAGCATTATATCGCTAGTCTTGGCTCTGGGCCTTGCGGCACCGGCCTTTTCCGACACGCTGACGCTGCGCCCTGACGCCCCGGCGCGCTACGTGGTGGTCAAAGGCGACACGCTGTGGGGCATCTCCGGCCGCTACCTGAAAAAGCCGTGGAACTGGCCCCGCCTGTGGCAGATGAACCGCGACGAAGTGAAAAACCCGCACCTGATCTACCCCGGCGACGTGCTGGTGCTGACCTGGGTCAACGGCCAGCCGCGCCTCGGCCTGGAGCGCAACCGCCGCGAGGTGAAGCTGTCGCCGCAGGTGCGCATCGAGGACCAGGACCGTGCCCTGCCGAGCATCCCGGCCAAGGCCATCGAGCCCTTCCTGTCGCGCCCGCTGATCGTCGATATCGACAGCTTCTCGCGCGCACCGCGCCTGGTCGCCGGCAGCGACGAGCACGTCGCGATGAGCAGCGGCGACCGCGCCTACGCCATGGGGCTCGACCAGGGCGGCAGCTGGCAGTCGTACCGCCCCAACAAGCCGCTGCGCGACCCGGACAGCGGCGAGACGCTGGGCTACGAGGTGACCTACGGCGGCGATCTGGCGGTCGAGAAGATGGGCGACGAGGTACAGTCGTTGCGGGTGCGCAAGGTGGCCGAGGAAATCCTGGTCGGCGACCGCCTGGTCAAGGCGCCGCGTGACTATTTCGTCAGCTACGTGCCGCATCCGCCCGAAAAGATGGTGCAGGGCAAGATCATCTCCACCCCCAACGGCGTCGCCGGCGCGGCCCAGTACTACAACGTGGCGATCAACCTGGGACAACGTGACGGCCTGGAAACCGGCCACGTGCTCGACATCCTCAAGAACGGCAGCCTGGTCAAGGTCACGACGCCGGACAACCGCGAGACCAAGGTGCTGCTGCCGACCGAGAAAGCCGGCTCGCTGTTCGTCTACCGCGTGTTCAACCGCGTCGCCTACGGCCTGGTGATGGAGAGCGCGGTGCCGATCGGCGTGGGCGACGTGGTGCGCACGCCGGACGAGGAATGAGCAGCGAGCGCGCCGACTGGGCGCTGCTGGCGCTGACGCCGGGCATCGGCCCGGTCGGCGTGCTGCGCCTGATCGACACCTTCGGCAGCGCCGCCGCCGCGGCTTCGGCCAACCTTTCGCAGCTGCAGCGTTGCCTCGGCGACGAGGCGGCGCGCGCCCTGGCGGGACGCGTGGCGACCGCCGAGGTGGAGGCGGCGCTGGCCTGGGCCGACGCGCCGGGCTGTTTCCTGCTGACCCTGGCCGATCACGACTACCCCACCGCGCTGGCCGAGGCCGGCCACGCCCCGCCGCTGCTGTTCGGCCGGGGCCGGCGCGAATTGCTGGTGCGCCCGATGCTGGCCATGGTCGGCAGCCGCCACGCCACACCGCAGGGCCGGCAGACCGCCGAGGAGTTCGCGCACGGCCTGGCACAGGCCGGCTACACCATCGTCAGCGGGCTCGCCAGCGGCATCGACGGCGCCGCCCACCGTGGCGCGCTGGGCACGGCGGCATCGACCATCGCGGTGATCGGCACCGGCATCGACCGGGTCTACCCGGCCAGCCATCGCCAGCTCGCCCACCAGTTGGCCGAAGACGGCCTGATCCTGTCGGAATTCCCGCTCGGGACGGCACCGCTGGCGCACAACTTCCCGCGCCGCAACCGCATCATCGCCGGGCTCAGCCGCGGCTGCCTGGTAGTCGAGGCCAACGTCAACTCCGGCTCGCTGATCACCGCGCGCCTCGCCGCCGAGGTCGGGCGCGAGGTGCTGGCGATTCCCGGCTCGATCCACAACCCACAGGCGCGCGGCTGCCACCGCCTGATCAAGGACGGCGCCAAGTTGGTGGAAACGGTGGACGACGTGCTGGACGAAATCGGCCGCCCCGCCCCCGACGCACCAGGGGCGGCCAGAGCCAACGCGGCCGTGGCGGACGGCACGGCAACGGCGGAGGCAGAGACGCCGCTGCTGGTCCAGCTGGGCTACGATCCGGTCGACGTCGACAGCCTGGCGGCGCGGCTCGAGTTGACGGCGGGGGAGGTTTACGCGATGCTTCTCGAGCTGGAACTGGAAGGCCGGGTGGCAAGCCTGCCGGGCGGTCGTTTCCAGCGCCTGTCCTGAAGCGGGACGCGCCCTGCCAGCATCCTTAAAAGTCTCTGCACCATGTTTGACGTTCTTGCCTATCTGTTTGAAGAATACCAGGACCCCGAAGCCTGCAACGACCGCGAAGGCGTGATGCGCACGCTCGCCGCCGCCGGCTTCGAGGACGCCGACATCAACGACGCCCTCGACTGGCTCGACATCCTCTGCAACATCAACGAGGGTGCCTTCGCCGCGATGGACGAGTCCTACGGCCTGCGCGTCTACAGCGACAGCGAACAGAAACGCCTGCCGACCGAAGTGCGCGGCCTGCTGCAGTTCCTCGAGCACCACGGCGCCCTCTCCCCGGCGCAGCGCGAGATGGTGATCGACCGCCTGCTGGCGATGCCCGACGACGAGGTCAACGTCGCCTCGGCCAAACTGGTCACCTTGCTGGTGCTGTGGGTGCAGAAGGCCGAGCTGCCGATCCTGCTCGGCGAAGAGCTGCTCGACGTGGTGAACGGCGAACCGACCATGCAATGAGCTTGTCACGGCGTTGCGACAGGCTTACCATCGCGCCCTTCCGACGCCTTAACGACACGTCCGACAAGAGCGCCCCCTTGCGCTCTTGTTTTATTTGATAGATACACAAGATGTCAGCCCGGGACTGCCGGGTTCACGATTGAACAAAACATGCCCTCGAGCCTATTGATCGTTGAGTCGCCGTCCAAGGCCAAAACGCTGAAAAAATACCTGGGTCAGGACTTCGAAGTCCTCGCCTCCTACGGCCACGTCCGCGACCTGGTGCCGAAAAGCGGCGCGGTCGACCCGGACAAGAACTTCGCCATGAAGTACCAGCTGATCCCGCGCAACGCCAAGCACGTGGACGCCATCACCCAGGCGGTGGCCGAGGCCGATCACATCTATCTGGCAACTGACCCGGACCGCGAAGGCGAGGCCATTTCCTGGCACCTGGTGCAGATCCTCAACAACAAGAAGCTGCTGAAGGGCAAGACCGCGCAGCGCGTGGTGTTCCACGAGATCACCAAGAACGCGGTGCTCGACGCCATCGCCAACCCGCGCGACATCTCGCAGGAGCTGGTCGACGCGCAGCAGGCGCGCCGCGCGCTCGACTACCTGGTCGGCTTCAACCTGTCGCCGATGCTGTGGAAGAAGATCCGCCGCGGGCTGTCCGCCGGCCGCGTGCAGAGCCCGGCGCTGCGCCTGATCTGCGAGCGCGAGAACGAGATCCGCGCCTTCACCGAGCAGGAATACTGGTCGATCCACCTCGACAGCCACAAGGGCCGGCAGAAGTTCGGCGCCAAGCTGTTCGAGCTCGGCGGCAACAAGCTCGACCAGTTCGACATCCCGAGCGAGGCGATCCAGGCCGACACCCTGGCGCGGCTGGCCGAGCAGCCGGCGACCGTCAGCAACGTCGACAAGAAGAAGAAAACCCGCAACCCGGCCGCGCCGTTCACCACCTCGACGCTGCAGCAGGAGGCGGTGCGCAAGCTCGGCATGACCACCGACCGCACCATGCGCACGGCGCAGCAGCTGTACGAGGGCGTCGACATCGGCCAGGGCACGGTCGGTCTGATCACCTACATGCGTACCGACGCCGTGGTACTGTCGAACGAGGCCCTGACCGAAATCCGCGGCTACATCGAGAGCCAGTTCGAGCCGGCCTTCCTGCCCAAGGCCCCTGTCACCTTCAAGAACAAGTCGAAGAACGCCCAGGAAGCCCACGAGGCGATCCGCCCGACCTCGATCGAGCGCACCCCGGCGGCGATGAAGCCGTTCTTGACCACCGACCAGTTCAAGCTCTACGAGATGATCTGGAAGCGCACCCTGGCCTGCCAGATGGCGCCGGCCAAGTTCGACACCACCAGCGTCGACATCACCGTCGGCGAGGGCGTGTTCCGCGCCACCGGCCAGGTGCAGACCTTCGCCGGCTTCCTCGCGGTGTACGAGGAAGACGTCGACGACGCCGAGGACGAGGACAACGCCAAGCTGCCGGTGCTGGAGGTGGGCGACGTGCTGCCGGTGGACAAGCTCTACGGCGAACAGCACTTCACCCAGCCGCCGCCGCGCTTCTCCGAGGCCAGCCTGGTCAAGGCGCTGGAAGAATTCGGCATCGGCCGCCCGTCCACCTACGCCAGCATCATCTCGACGCTGAAGGACCGCGAGTACGTGGTGCTGGACAAGAAGCGCTTCCTGCCGACCGACACCGGAGAGATCGTCAACAAGTTCCTCACCGAGCACTTCGGCCAGTACGTCGACTACAACTTCACCGCCAAGCTGGAAGACCAGCTCGACGAGATCGCCAACGGCCGGCGCGAGTGGGTGCCGGTGATGGAGACGTTCTGGAAGGGGCTGGCCAAGCAGCTGAGCGAGAAGGAAAGCCTGTCGCGCGCCGAGGTCACCACCGAGAGCCTGGACGAGGCCTGCCCGAAGTGCAGCAAGCCGCTGCAGATCAAGTTCGGCAAGCGCGGCCGCTTCATCGCCTGCACCGGCTACCCCGAGTGCGACTACACCCGCGACATCGGCGAGACCGCCGAGAGCGCGGCGGCGGCGGCGGAAGAGCCGACGGTGATCGAGGGGCGCACCTGCCCGGAATGCGGCGGCGCGCTGCACATCAAGAAGGGCCGCTACGGCAAGTTCATCGGCTGTGCCAACTACCCCAAATGCAAGCACATCGAACCGCTGGAGAAGCCGCGCGACACCGGCGTGACCTGCCCGGAATGCAAGACGGGCAGCCTGATCGAGCGCAAGAGCCGCTACGGCAAGCTGTTCTACAGCTGCAATACCTATCCCAAGTGCAAGTACGCCACCTGGAACCCGCCGGTGGCCGAGCCCTGCCCGAAGTGCCACTGGCCGATCCTGACCATCAAGACCACCAAGCGGCGCGGCACCGAGAAGGTCTGCCCGCAGAAGGAGTGTGGCTACAGCGAGGTGATCGCCCCGCCGGAAGCCAAGGAAGCCTGAGCCGCATCCGCCCTCACCCCCGACGCCACCGCCAGGTGGCGTTTTTCATTCCCGGTCGGCCCGCGATATCGCCCGTTCGTCATAACCTAGCACCGGCTTTTATTCAGCATTTCCCGGCGCAATGCTTATACTTCGAGTCAAGGGCGAAGTCAGCCCGATTTCACGGCCAGATTCGTTCTGGCGAGTACGGTACCTGCGACGGACCGGAATGCCCTCCGGGGCAAAACGCCGCCTGCCCCCAGGCGGCGTTTCCATTGGGCCAGAACGCCGCGCGCATTCCAACTGACAGCCGCAGCGCCTCGAGCAGATGTCCGCAAGCCGCCCTGGAATGCGGTTGCGGCGGCGCTGGCGACGCTTCGGGCACGGCGCAGACAGGGCGGGGTACCCGTTCCCCGGTTTGTCCGGGGTGGGTGTTGTGCCGCAGTGCCTGCAAGGCGGGCTGGAGGTAAAGGGCGGATCATGAAAGCCGACAGCAGCTTCTACTTCACCGGCAGCGCCGTGCTGACCTTGCTGGCTTTCGCCTCCACGACCTGGCCGCTGCTGGCCGTCTCCTTGCTCGTCACGTTCTGCGGCATGATGGTGGCGGACCGCGAGCAGCTGGCGGCGCTCGACAGCCACGCGCTGGCGATGTTCCTGATGCAGCACGAACGCCCGCTGCTGCCGCTGGATGCCTTCCGTGGCCGCGAGCTGCTGTTCTACTGCGCCGGCCAGCCGGTGTACCGCTACCTGATCGCGCGCGACTCGCGCTGGCTGCTGGTCGGCAAGCAGGGCGAGGTCAAGGAAGGCCCGGGCATGATCCGGGTGACGCCGGGCTACCTGTACCGCCGCCTCGACGACTGATAGCCTGATTCATTAGGCGGCTGCGCCTTTGCATCTTGAGCACCGGCAATGCTCTGAGCGTGCGAATCTCTGATTCGCTCAGCCATGATCCTCATGTGCTCCGTGTACATTCCGGTTCCTGTGCGTTGGCGGCACTCAACCTGCTTTGGCTTGCTCTCCTACTGAAACAGGCTCCCGTCCCGCCCAATGCAAAAACGGCAGCGCGCCATCAGGCATGCTGCCGTTTTGTCCCGTGCTTCGGCCAACCTTGTCAGCCGAACAGCACCAGCCCCCACACCACGGCCAGGTTGACCAGACCGATCAGCTGCGCCGCGCTGCCCATGTCCTTGGCGCGCTTGGCGAGCGGATGGCGCTCCAGCGAAGTGTGGTCGACCGCCGCCTCCACCGCCGAATTGAGCAGCTCGATGATCAGCGTGGCGAGCGAGCTCGCCACCAGCAGGGCGCGCTCGAGCGCGCTGGCGTGGATGACGAAGGCCAGCGGGATCAGGATCACGGCCAGCAGCAGCAGCATGCGAAACGCGTCCTCGTGGCGGAAGGCGGCCTTGAGACCGTCCAGCGAGTACCCGAAGGCGTTGATCAGCCGGGTGATCCCGGTCTTGCCCTTGAACGGGCTTTCCTGCAGTTTCATGCGGCTCCCAGAAGATGGATACGTGGCGCTTCGCCCAGCCAGTGCAGGCGTGCCTGCATCGAGCGCGACAGCCAGACCTCGCCGTGGCCGTCGACCAGCAGCACGTCGCGGATGCCGAAGCGGCTGGCATAGTAAGAAGCGCGCGCGGTGTCGGCAAGATAAATCGGCTTGGTGGCGACATCGGAGCGCAGCCCGGCGTCGGCGGCCGGCGCCACCACCACGGTGGCGGCCTGGGCGCGGCAGTCGCTGCTGCCGTCGCGCGGGTCGATCAGGTGGCAGTGGCGCCGTCCGTTCAGCTCGAAGTAGCGCTGGTAATCGCCCGAGGTGCCCACCGCCTCGCCGTCGGCCAGCTCCACCACTGCCATCGCCTCGTTGCGGCGCGGGTGCTGGATGCCGACCTTCCACGGCGTGCCGTCCGGCTTTTTGCCCAGCGCGATGACGTTGCCACCGATGTTGATCAGCGCGGCACGGACACCGGCGGCCTTGAGCTGGTTGCGCACCCGGTCGAGCGCCCAGCCCTTGGCGATGCCGCCCAGATCAAGCTGCACCGCCGGGTTGCGGCTGGCGATGCGGCCGTCGGCGAGGCTCAGGTCGGCCATACGCGGGCGGGCCTCGACCAGTTGCCGGAGCGCCGCCGGGTCGGGCGTGACCGGGGCGAAGCTGTCGGCGTGAAAGCCCCACAGCGCCACCAGCCCGCCCAGCGCCGGCGTGAACAGGCCGTCGGAGAGCGCCTCGTCGCGCTGCGCGGCGCGCAGTAGCTCGGCCAGATCGGGCGCCAGCGGCGCCGATTCGCCGCGCGCCAGGGCGCGGTTGATGGCGACCAGCTCGCCGTTGCCCTTCCAGGCGTGCAGGCGCAGGTGCAGGCGGTCGAGTTCGGCCATGGCCTGCGCCACCGCGGCCTGGGCGCGGACCTCCGGCTCGCCCAGCACGGTGACCTCGACGCGCGTGCCGAACACGTAGCTTTCCTGGCGGAACGGTTCGGGCTCGCGGCTGCACGCCGCGAGCCCGATCAGCAGACACAGGGCCAGACAGGTTGGCCGAAGCCACGAGATCAGTGCGCGCACCGCCGCTCCAGCGCATCGATGTACAGCCCGGCGACGTTGATGCCGGTCTGATCCATGATCTCGCGGAAGCAGGTGGGACTGGTGACGTTGACTTCGGTGAGGTAGTCGCCGATGACGTCGAGACCGGCGAACAGGATGCCGCGCCGCTGCAGTTCCGGCCCCACCGCCGCCACGATCTCGCGGTCGCGCGCGGTGAGTGGGCGCGCCTCGCCGCGGCCGCCGGCGGCGAGGTTGCCGCGCGTCTCGCCGGCCATCGGGATGCGCGCCAGGCAGTAGTCCACCGGCACGCCGTCGATCACCAGGATGCGCTTGTCGCCGTCGCGGATTTCCGGGATGAAGCGCTGCGCCATCACGGTGCGGGTCTCGCGCTGGGTGATGGTTTCCAGGATCACCGACAGGTTGGGGTCGTCCGGGGTGACCCGGAAGATGCTGTCGCCGCCCATGCTGTCGAGCGGCTTGAGGATGACGTCCTGGTGCTGGCGCACGAAGGCGCGCAGGCGGGCCGACTCGCCGGAGATCAGGGTCGGCGCGATGCAGTCGGGGAAATTCAGGATCGCCAGCTTCTCGTTGTAGTCCCTGAGCGCCTGGCCGCTGCTGAACACCTTGACGCCCTGGGCTTCGGCCAACGTGAACAGCTGCGAGGCGTACAGGTACTCCATGTCGAACGGCGGGTCCTTGCGCATGATCGCCGCGCTGAACGCGGTGAGCGGCTGGCGCTGCACCTCGGCGAGGCGGAACCAGTCGTGCTTGTCGCCGGTCAGGGTCAGGTCGCGCGCGTCCACCAGCAGCCGTCCGCCTTCCACCGACAGCTGACGCGCTTCGGCCACCGCCAGGGCATGGCCGCGTCGCGCCGCCTCCTCCATCATGGCGAAGGTGGTGTCCTTGTAGATCTTGAAGTGGTCCAGCGGGTCGGCGATGAACAGGATTTTCATAGGCGGGATCCAGTGCGCTCAGGCGTTGTCGGGGTCGGTGGCTTCCAGCTCCAGCGAGGCGGCCAACAGCGCCAGGCGGGCGATCACGCCGTAGGAATAGAAACGGTTGGGCGGGCAGTCCGGGGTGCCGCTCTTGTCCGGCAGGCAGGCCGATTCGAACGACAGCGGCACGAAGTGCATGCCTGGCGCGTTGAGGTTCTCGTCGACGCCGCGCCCGGTATGGACGCGGTAGAAGCCGCCGATGACGAAGCGGTCCATCATGTACACCACCGGCTCGGCCACCGCGGCGTTGACCGTCTCGAAGGTGTACACGCCTTCCTGCACGATCACCTCGGACACTTCCAGCCCTTCCTTCACCACCGCCATCTTGTTGCGCGCCTTGCGGTTGAGGCCGATCACCTCGTCCGGCGACTTCACGCTCATCACGCCCATACCGTAGGTGCCGGCGTCGGCCTTGACGATCACGAATGGGTCATGGGTGATGCCGTACTCGCGGTACTTGATGCGGATCTTGTCGAGCAGGCCGGAGACGCTGTCGGCCAGCGCTTCTTCGCCCTGGCGCGACTGGAAATCCAGCCCCTTGGTGGCGTTGAAATAGGGATTGATCAGCCACGGATCGATCGAGATCAGCCGCGCGAAATCGTCGGCGACCTGGTCGTAGGCCTTGAAATGGTGTGTCTTGCGCCGCACCGCCCAACCGGCGTGCAGCGGCGGCAGCAGGGTCTGCTCCAGGTTCTGCAGGATGTCCGGCACGCCGCCCGACAGGTCGTTGTTGAGCAGCACCACGCACGGGCTGAAGCCGTCGGCCAACACCAGGCGGTTGCCGCGGCGCTCGATCGGCTCCAGCCGCACCGTGGCGCCGTTGGCGGCGGTCAGTTCGGTCGGCTCGGTGATCTCTGGATTGAGCGAGCCCAACCGTACCTTGAGGCCGGCCTGCTCGAAGATGTGCACCAGCGCCGCCACGTTCTGCAGATAGAAGGTGTTGCGGGTATGGTTCTCCGGGATCAGCAGGATGTTCTTGGCTTCGGGACACACCTTCTCCACCGCGCTGGTGGCGGCCTGGACCGCGAGCGGGGTGAATTCCGGGTTGAGGTTGTTGAAACCGCCGGGGAACAGGTTCATGTCCACCGGGGCCAGCTTGAAGCCGCTGTTGCGCAGGTCGACCGAGCCGTAGAACGGCACCTGGTGGGCGTGCCACTGGCTGCGGAACCAGTGCTCGATATGGGGCTGGGCGCCGAGGATGCGGCTTTCCAGCTCCAGCAACGGGCCCTTCAGGGCGGTGGACAGGTAAGGAACGGTCATGTCTTCCCCTTTGGGATGATCTTGGGTCGAATTGCACAATGGTGGGGATGACAGGCGCCTTATTCAACCCTGGGTGGCGGAGCGGCGCGGGCTCAGTCCGGCCATGCTTCGTTATAGGCCGCCTGGTAGCGCTCTTTCAGTTGGGCCCAATCGAAGACATGGTTCTGCGCGCCGCGGCTGACCACCTTGATGGCGCCCAGCAGATTGGCCAGGCGGCCGGTGAGGTGCCAGTCGAGGCCGTGCCGGATGCCGTACAGCAGGCCGGCGCGGAAGGCGTCGCCGCAACCGGAGGGGTCGAGTGCGGGGCCGTCCAGCGGCACCGCCGGGATGTGGAGCAGCGTGTCGTCGACGTGGATCTCCGCCCCCTGCGCCCCGCGCGTGATGATCAGCGCGCGCACCTGGCGGCGCATGTCGTCCAGCGTGAGCCCGGCGCGCTCGCGCATCAGTTCGGCTTCGTAGTCGTTGAGCGTGACGTAGCTGGCCATTTCGACCAGCGCGCGCAGCTCGGTGCGCGAGAACAGCGGCAGCTCCTGGCCGGGGTCGAACACCAACGGGATGCCGGCCTCGGCCAGCTCGCGGCAGTGCTGCAGGCAGCCGAGGTAGCCCGACGGCGCCACGATGGCGAGTTCCACCGGGCTCTCGACCTCGCTCAGGTGGTTGTCGGTGGCGTGCTCCATCGCGCCGGGATGGAACGCCATCAGCTGGTTGCCGCCGCTATCGCTGATGATGAAACATTGCGCGGTATACTGGCCGGGAACGGTGCGGATATGGCGGTCCGCCACGCCGAGGCGCGCCAGATGCTCGCGGTAGGGGTCGAAGTCCTCGCCCACCGTGGCCATCACCAGCGGCCGCTCGCCCAGCAAGGCGAGGTTGTAGGCGATGTTGCCGGCGCAGCCGCCGAACTCGCGGCGCATCGTCGGCACGCGGAAGGTGGTGGAGATCTTGTGCAGCTGGTCTGCCAGGATATGCTGGTCGAAACGGTCTTCGAAGGTCAGCAGGGTATCGTAGGCGAGCGATCCGCAGACGAGGATGGACATGCCGGCTCCGCTATGAAATCAAGCGTTTAAGTGTAGCACGAAACACCGCCCTCCCCCGTGGCGAACCCTGGCTGCGCCGCCCGCTCCAAGCTGTTGCCACGTTTTTACAGGATGATCCGATGACCCCCACCACTCTGCGCCGCGGCGTGCTGCCGCTGCTGTGCGCCGCGCTGTTGACGGCGCTGCCGGCCGCCGCCAGCCCGGCGCTGGAACGCGCCCGCTTCACCGACCTGGCCGGCAGGAACGCCGCGCTCACCCAGTACAAGGGCAAGGTCACCGTGGTGAATTTCTGGGCCACCTGGTGTTCGCCCTGCCGCGAGGAGATGCCGATGCTCAACGCCGTGCGCACCCGCCTGGCGCCGCGCGGCGTCGAGGTGGTCGGCGTGGCGCTCGACGACAAGGTGTCGGTCGGCAATTACCTGCGCACGACCCGGGTGAGCTATCCCATCGTGCTGGGCGACGGCAACACGCTCGACCTGATGCGCGCCATCGGCAACCCGGCCGGCGGCCTGCCCTACACCGTGGTGCTGGACCGCTCCGGCAAGCAGGTCGCCACGCTGATCGGCAAGCTGTCGGAACAGACCCTGCTGCAGGCGGTAGAGCCGCATCTCTAGAAACCTGTTCACGATCCCCTGGCACCCGTGCCGGGCCTCGTCGTCCGGCAGCCGCCACAGCGAAAAAAGCCCGGCCTAGGCCGGGCGCAAGCTGACAACAACAGGGAAAATCTCAGAAGGTCACCTTGACCGGCGCCCACTTGGCCTGGCGCACCTGATAGACGGTGATCGGCGCCTGGATCAGGTCGCCACGGCTATCGAAGCGGTAGCTGGCGTTCACTCCCTCGTAACTGATCTTCTTCAGCGCCGCCGTGACCTTGCCGGGCTCGGTGCTGTTGGCCTGCTGCATGGCCTTCGCCACCAGCATCACCGCGTCGTAGTGCTGCGGGCCGTAGGACAAGGGCGGCTTGCCGTACTTGGCATGATAGCGCTTGATGAAGTCCTGCCCCTGGCTGCGCTTTTCCAGCACGTTGCCGGCCACCGCCGCCATGAAGCCTTCGCTGTTGCTGCCGGAGAGCTTGATGAAGTTATCGGTCTGGATCATGTCGCCACTGAGCACCTTGGTGGACAGGCCGAGCTGTTTCATCTGCAGCGCCAGGGGGGCCGCCTGGCTGTCGGACATGGCGACGAACAGCAGGTCCGGCTTGGCGGCACGGATCGTGGTCAGGATCGGACTGAAGTTGTTCTGTCCCGGCGTGGTGTATTCGCGGCGAATCACCTGCGCCCCCAGACGCTTGGCCTCGGCCTCGAACTTGTCGGCCAGGCCCTGGCTATAGGCGGTGCGGTCGTCGATCATGGCGATGCGCTTGGCCTTCAATTCGCTCAGCGCGTATTGGGCGATAGCCGGTCCCATGCGGGTGTCCACCGCGCTCAGGCGGAAGGCGTTGCCGTAGCCCTGGTTGGTGTAGGTGGCGTTGACCGCCACCGAGAACTGCGGCAGACCAGCCTGGTTGATGATGCGCGCGGCGGGAATGGTGGTGCCCGACGTGAACGGGCCGACCACCGCCTTCACTTCTTCATCCAGCAGTTTTTGCGCGGCCAGGGTGGACTGCTTGGGGTCTTCCTGGTCGTCCTGCGATACCAGTTCGAACTGCACCGGCTGGCCGTTGATCCTCAGCGCACTGCGGTTGAGGGTGTCGACGGCGAGCTGGGCACAGTTCTGGTTGTCCTTGCCCCAGTGGGCGTCCGGCCCGGTCAAGGGGCCGATGAAGCCGATTTTCACCACCTCGGCGGCAGAAGCGGCGCTGATGCCCCCCAGGGCCAGCAGGGTAACGAGCAGGGTGTGTTTCATGTTTTGCATCCTGATGAGGTTGTTGAATCGACAAGGGCACAGCAACAGCTTGATTGCGACAGCGTTGGCACCGACCGGAACGCTAACGGAACCGGCCGGGCCAGAACTCTGGCGGAATGGCCGCCACCCCGGTGAGGTGGTCGCGCAGCAGCGCGCCGGTGGTGGCGGCGAGGGTCAGGCCGAGATGGCCATGACCGCAGGCGAAGAACAGTTGCCGCAGGTGCGAGGACGGGCCGATCACCGGCACGGTATCCGGCACCGACGGGCGGTTGCCCATCCAGGCGCTCATGCCCTCGGTACCGAGCTCGCCCAGCATGGCCTGCGCCTTGTCCAGCAGCAGGTGGGCGCGACGGTAGTCCGGCGGCGCGTCGCGGTGCGCCAGTTCCACCGTGCCGGCGAGGCGCAGGCCACCGTCGGCCATCGGCAGGATGACGAAGCTTTCACTGGCGTTGAGCAGGAAATGCCGCAGCGGACGACCGGCCCTGGGCAGGGTCAGGTGGTAGCCGCGCTCACTCTCCAGCGGCAGCGCCTGGCCAGCCTGGCGTGCGAAACGGTCGCTCCACACGCCGCTCGCCACCACGACCTGCCCCGCGCTCAGCGCGCGGCCGTCGGCCAGGGTGATGCCGCTGACGGTGCCGTGCTGCTGACGCAGCGCCGTCACCGGCTGCTGCAGGAACCGGCCGCCTTCGCGCAGGAACTGCTGGAACAGGCCGAGGCTGAACAGGTAGGGATCGTCCACGTGCGACCAGTCGGGAATCAGCACCCCCTGCTGCCACGGCGCACGCAAGGCCGGCTCCAGCCGTGTCAGTTGGTCTTTGTCGCAGCGCCGCCAGCGCACGCCCTGCTCGCCGCGCCGCTGCCAGCGCGCCAGGTCGGCCTGCAGGGCGCCCTGATCGGGATAGAGCGCCAGTGCGCCGTGGCGACGCCAGCTCCCTTCCAGACCGCAGCGGGCGATGAGCGGGGCGTAGTCCTGGTTCACCCGGGCCAGCAGCTGTCCCAGCTGCCGGCTCAGCGCCGCCACCCGCGCTGGCCGGCTCGCCAGCACGAAGCGGCCGAGCCACGGCATCAGACCGGGCAGATGGCGCCAGCGTACCGCCAGCGGGCCGAGCGGATTGAGCAGCCAACGTGGCACCTGGCGCAGCACGCCAGGCTCGGCGAGCGGGAACACCTCGCTCACCGCCAGCGCCCCGGCGTTGCCGGACGAGGTGCCGGACGCCGGCGGATCGCGGTCGAGCAACAGCACGTCGAGCCCGGCCAGGCGCAGTTGCAGCGCGCTGGCGATGCCGACCACGCCGGCGCCGACCACGATGACGTCGGCGCGGCTCATGCCCCCTCGCCTACGCCGAGGCGCCAGTTGGCCAGCGCGCATCGCGCCGCCGCCAGATCCCAGGCGGCGGTACCGACGCTCTTGAACAGGCGCGGGCGGGCCGCGTCGAAGCGTCCGGCCACGGCGTCGGCCAGCGACGCCACGGTGGACCAGTCGATCCCGGCCTGGATCAGATCCCCAGCCTCGTGGCGCGCGCCGACCGGGTCGTCGGAAAACAGCTGGCTGCCGGCGATGGCGTGCGGCCCCAGCTCGGCCATGTCGGGACGGAAGGCGCCGACCCCGATCAGCAGACGATCGGGACGCGCCGGCTGGTCGTACACCGGAACCTTGCTGGTGGTCAGCATGATCACTACTTGCGCCGCCTCGGCCACGTCCCCCGTGGCCGGCTGCAGATCCAGGCCGAGCGTGCCGTGCTCGCGGCAGAACGCCTCGGCGGCCGCCCTCTGGTGGCCATGCACGTCGACGCGCAGTCCCGGATACAGCGCCGCCAGCGCCTCGGCATGGCCGGCCGCCTGCTTGCCGGTGCCGATCAGCGCAACGTGGCGCGTAGGCGCCGCTTGCAGCGAGCGCATCGCCAGCATCGAAACCGCCGCGGTGCGCCGTGCGGTGACGGTCGGCCCGTCCAGGATCAGCAGCGGCACGCCGCTGGCGGCGTCGTAGACGCTGACCACGCCGTGGATGGTGGGCAGGCCGCGGCGGCTGTTGTGCGGGCAGACGTTGACCAGCTTGTGCATGGCGACATCGTGGGCGGAGGCCGGCATCGAGAGCAGCACGCCCTCCTCCTGTAACGGCAGCACCTGGCGTTCCGGGCTGCTGATGCGACCGGCCTGGTACTCTTCGGCGGCGTACGCCAGCCCTTGGCACAGGGAATCGAAGGGCAGCAGCTCGGCGGTTTGGCGGGCGGAGAGAACCGGTAGCGGTGTCGGCATGCTCATGGGGCGTCAGACCTCTGAATTGGTAGAATTTCGACCAGATTTTGGTTGCTTCCACATCAACCATCCAAAACTGGCCAGATGCAGGACAGCAACCACACTGTTCATGTCAAAAAAATTACCAATTAGCCACGCAAGGCACAACCCTATCGCGTCATCGCCAGGGAATTTGGTAAACTTTGTCACCAATACGCAACACTCATGTCCGCTTTTAGACCAATTTGAGTGACCACCATGCAAGAGACCAACCACTTCCAGCCGCGCCCGATCTACCAGCAGGTGGCCGAGCAAATCCAGCACAGCATCACCAACGGCGAATTCCTGCCGGAATCCCGCCTGCCGTCGGAGCGCGAGCTGGCGGCACGCTTCCGCGTCAGCCGCCCCGCCGTGCGCGAGGCCATCGGGTCGCTGCAGAACCAGCAGCTGGTGATGACGCGCCGCGGCTCGGGCACCTACGTCTGTGCCGATGCCTTGCAGCGGCTGCAGCAGGCCCAGCTCGCCGACACGGACCGACGCGCCGACGACAGCCCGCTGTCAACGCTGGAGGTGCGGCTGCTGCTGGAGCCCGCCATCGCGCGGCTGGCCGCGCGACGCGGACAGCGCGACGACAAGGCCGAGCACTACCTGGCGCTGATGAAGAACGTCAAGAACATCGACATCCAGGCACAGCAGGCGTTGTGGAGCGAGAGCGACCGGCTGTTCCATCGCCAGCTGGCCGTGATGACCGGCGATGCGCTGATGGTGCGCATCGCCGACGAAATCGCGAAAGCCATGGAGCAGCCGCTGTGGCAGCGGCTGCGTGACGACGGGATCTACGACGAGGAACGCATCAGCCTGTACGTGGCGGAACACCAGCTGATCTACGAGGCGATCGTCAGCGGCGACGAGCAGGCGGCGGCCTTCTACGTCGAGCAGCATCTGCGTCGGGTGGGCCGGGACATTTCCACCGGCGACGCCTCGCCGCCGAAAACGCCGGCCTAGCCGGCCGCACGCCCACCCGCGCAGCCGCTGCCTGCAGACGGCCCCCTCACCGGGGGAAAGGACGCCTCCGCGGGGCGGAGGCGGCACGCCTAAGCACTACTCACCCGCTGCGCCAGCCGCAGCGCGGCGATGCGGCCGATCTCGCCGAGACAGCGGGCGAATTCCTGTTGCGGGGGGTCGTGCAGGCGCTGCTCGAGCTGGGCGAGGATGTCGTCCCGGCCGAGCCCGGCCACGGCGACGATGAAGGGATGGCCGAAGCGCGCGCGATAGTGGGCGTTGAGTTCGGCCAGCCGCGCGGTGTCGGCGCTCTCCTGGCGCAGGCCGGCGGCCTGCTGCTCGCCGCCCGAGGCCGCGCTCAGCGGGGCACGTGTACCCAGTTCGGGGTGGGCGCGGATCAGCGCCAGCTGTTCCTCGTGGGAGGCTGACAGCATGGCGGACACCAGCGCCTGCCACAGCGCAAAGCGCGTGCTGAACGGGCGTTGTTCCCAGGCGCGCTCGGCCACCCACGCCGTCTGTTCGAACACGCCGTCGAGCGCGGCGACGAAAGCGTCGCGCTCCAGGGCCGACAAGTCCGCCGGCGTCCAGCGCCGGTTGTCAGGGCTATCCATGGCGTCCTTCCTGCCGCCAACGCGGCGAATCATCACCATGCGGTTATAACCATAATAGAAGCTGGCCACTGCGCTGCTTTCCCGACAGCATCGTCATGACCGACAGAAAGGCCACGCCATGGGCCGTCTCACCACGCATGTGCTCGATACCGCGCGCGGCTGCCCCGCCGCCGGGCTGGTCGTGAGCCTGTACCGCATCGACGGCCTGCAACCACGCCGGCTGCTGGTTACCCGCACCAACGCCGACGGCCGCTGCAATGCCCCGCTGCTGGAAGGCGCGGCGCTGCAGCCGGGGGTGTACGAGCTGCACTTCGCCGCCGGCGACTACCTGCGCGCGCAGGGCCATGCCCTGGGCGACCCACCCTTCCTCGACGTGGTGCCGATCCGCTTCGGCATCAGCGATACCACGGCGCACTACCACATCCCGCTGCTGCTGGCGCCGTACGGCTACAGCAGCTACCGCGGGAGCTGAGCGTGGTTGCCTACCTGCTCGACTGGCTGGCGCTGCTGCTGCGCTGGCTGCACTTCGTGGCCGGGGTGGCGTGGATCGGGGCGTCGTTCTACTTCGTCTGGCTCGACAACCACCTGACTCCGCCCACCGACCCGGAACTGCAGCGGCGCGGCGTCGGCGGTGAGCTGTGGGCGGTGCACGGCGGCGGCTTCTACAACCCGCAGAAGTACCTGGTCGCCCCAGCCGTGTTGCCGTCCAGGCTGCACTGGTTCAAGTGGGAGGCCTACACCACCTGGCTGTCGGGCTTCGCGCTGCTGGCGCTGCTGTATTTGGCGCGCGCCGAGGTGATGCTGGTCGATAGCGCCGTGGCGCGCTTGAGCCCGGCGCTGGCGGTGGCCGCGGCGTTGCTGACGCTGGGCGGGGCCTGGCTGGTCTACCACGGCCTGTGTCGCAGCCCGCTCGGACGGCGTGACGGCTGGCTCGGTCTGAGCGTTTACCTGCTGCTGGTGGCGCTGGCCTGGGGGCTGTCGCAGCTGTTCGCGGCGCGCGCGGTGTATCTGCTCTGCGGCGCGGTGATCGGCACGCTGATGGCCGGCAACGTGTTCTTCGTCATCATCCCGGGCCAGCGCGTCATGGTGGCAGCCCTGACACGCGGCGAGACGCCGGACCCGGAGCCGGGACGGCGCGGCAAGCAGCGCTCGGTGCACAACAACTACTTCACGCTGCCGGTGCTGTTCATCATGATCAGCCCGCACTTCGCCTTCACCTACGGCCACCGCTACGGCTGGGCGCTGCTGGCCGGCATCGGCGCCGCCGGGGTGCTGATCCGCCACTTCTTCAACCTGCGCCACCGTGGCATCGTCGACTGGCGCTTTCCCGCCGCCGGCGTGGCGCTGTTGCTGCTGGTGGCGCTGGCCGGCGCGCCGTCCGGCGTGCTGTCGGCCGGGGAAACACGGTCTTCGGCCAACCTGGAGCAGGTGCGCGCCATCCTGGCGCAGCGCTGCGTCGCCTGCCATGCGGCACGGCCGAGCTTTGCCGGATTTTCGGCACCGCCGGCCGGGGTGCGGCTGGACGAACCGGCCGAGATCAAGCGCAACGCCGCGCGCCTGGCCGCGCAAGTGCAAAGCAGGACCATGCCGCTCGGCAACCTGACGCACATGACCGACGCCGAACGCCGCCTGGTCATCGAATGGGCCGCCGCCGGAGCGCCGGACTGAGCGCCGGCCCGGCACCCCGGGCCACGGAGAACCCGGCCGCAGCGGCTTCGGCCAACCTGGGTCAGCTGGACCGACGAGCGGCCCGGCATGGCCGGAGTGAAGGCTACGCCTTGGCAACCGCGGCGCGGGGGAAGTGGGTAAGGAGGGACGGGGGAGTGGCGGCACCAGCGGCAAGCGGGCCGTCCGCCGAAGCGGGTGCCGGCGCGCTGCTCACACTCAGGACGCCTCGGCCGCGTCGATGATGCCCCACCAGCGCAGCGTCTGGCGGAAATGGTTGCGCACCTGGCCGGCGGCCTCCTGCTCGTCGCCGCCGGCGATCGCATCCATGATCGCCAGGTGCTCCTGCATCGCCGGCACGATGCGGTCGGGAAGCAGCGGGCGGGAATGCTGCATCACCAGGATGCGGTCGCGGTTGCGCGCGTAGATCTCCCGGATGCTGGCGTTGTCGAGGACATTGGACAGGGCGCTGTGCAAGGCCCAATCCACCGCCATCGCCTCGCGCTGCAGCGAGGGCGTGATGCCGGCGCGCGCGGCGTCGAGCACCTGCTGATGCTTTTGCCGCAGTTCGCCGAGCGTGTCCGCGGCGTGCCGGCGCACCAGCAGCCGGGCGCCCTCCTGGTCGAAGACGGTGCGCAGGTGGAAGCACTCGCGCACCAGCTCCGGCGTCGCCTCCATCACCGCCACGCCGCGCTTGGGCAGGACGCGGACGTAACCGGCCGACTCGGCGCGCTTGACCGCTTCGCGCACCGGCGCCAGCGGCAGCCCGATCACCCCGACCAGGTCCGACATCGAGACGAACTGCCCGGCCCGCAGGCCACCGCCGGTCAGCAGCTCCCGCAGCGCCAGGAAGGCCTTGTCGGCCAAGAGCAAACCTTCAGGCTCCTGCATGTTTCTCGTCCCCATCCATTTCGTCGAGCGGCAATTGTCACATCAGGCTTCGCCGGCAGCAAATTCCACCTGCCACACCAAGCAAACCCATAAAGACATTTTTGTTGCAAAACTCGAAAAATTCAAACTAACATGTCAGAAAGAATATAACACCACGTCCCCGGTGCCGCTGTACTCCGGCCGGCGGGTAACGGTGAGTCGTCCGACGCGGAATCCGTCCCGCTTCGGCAAGCACCAGGTGGCTCAGCACCCCCTCCCGGCCGGCTCGGGAGGAGAGGCCTACCGGCCGGGAGTCGATAGCAAAACTATCGACAGAACCGATGCCGGAGGGAATTCAAGCGCTTGCGCTTTATCCCTAAGCTGTTCCAACCAAGCTAATAATTATTTACACCAAGGAGAAGCAGATGGCCCGAACAAGAGCAGCGCATGCCGCCACCGTGGCGTTGCGCAACAACCCCGTGAGCATGGAACTCACCCCCTCCCGTCATCCCTTCGACAAGACCCCGGTTGCGCACGGCAACCCCCTTTCGATCCGGTTTGCGAGGTGAACCATGTACAAACGCTTCCATAAGACCCTGTTCGGGCAAGTCGTCATCGCCCTGATTCTCGGCGTGATCGTCGGCATCGTCTGGCCCGATTTCGCCACCAAGCTCAAACCGATGGGCGACGGCTTCATCAAGCTCATCAAGATGCTGGTCGCACCCCTGGTGTTCTGCGTCGTGGTGCACGGCATCTGCAGCACCGGCGACCTGAAGAAGGTCGGCCGCGTCGGCGTCAAGGCCCTGCTCTACTTCGAGATCGTCACCACCTTCGCCCTGGCGCTGGGCGTGCTGCTGGCCGAAACCCTGCGGCCGGGCGCGGGCATGAACATCGACCCCCACACCCTCGATGCCTCGGCGCTGGCCGACTATAGCGAGCGGGTGTCCCAGGTGGGCCACCTGACGGCGGTGGACTTCATCATGAAGCTCATCCCCGCCACCTTCGGCGACGCCTTCGCCAAGGGCGACATCCTGCAGGTGCTGCTGATCGCCATCCTGTTCGGTTGCGCCGTCGCGGCGCTCGGCGAGCGCGGCCGCCCGGTGACCGTCGCCATCGACCACCTCGGCCAGGTGTTCTTCAAGCTGATCGGCTTCATCGTCAAGCTCGCCCCCTTGGGCGTGATGGGCGCCATCGCCTTCACCGTGGGCAAGTACGGCATCGGCTCGCTCAAGCAGCTCGGCCTCTTGGTGGCGCTGTTCTACCTGACCTGCAGCATCTTCGTGGTCGGCATCCTGGGCATCATCCTGCGCCTGGCCGGCTTCAACATCTTCAAGCTGCTGGGCTACCTGCGCGAGGAACTGCTGATCGTGCTGGGCACCGCCTCGTCCGACGCCGTGCTGCCCCAGGTGATGCGCAAGCTCGAACTGATGGGGGTGAAGGATTCGACCGTGGGCCTGGTGATCCCCACCGGCTACTCCTTCAACCTCGACGGCTTCTCGATCTACCTGACCCTGGCCGCGGTGTTCATCGCCCAGGCCACCAACACGCCGCTGTCGCTGACCGACCTCCTCACCATCCTCGCCATTTCGCTGGTGACCTCGAAGGGCGCCCACGGCGTGCCGGGCTCGGCCATCGTGATCCTGGCCGCCACCTTGAGCGCCATCCCGGCCATCCCCGCCATCGGCCTGGTGCTGGTACTGTCGGTGGACTGGTTCATGGGCATGGCGCGCGCGCTGACCAACATGATCGGCAACTGCGTGGCGACCGTGGTGGTCGGCGTGTGGGAAAAGGATATCGACCGCAAACGCGCCACCCAGGTGCTCAACGGCGAAATCAAGGTCGATCTGCGCGCCCCGGCCCGTGCCGAAATGTTGGCCGAAGCCGCGCCCCAGACACGCATCTGATCGAACGCTCGACACCCCGAGGGACGCGCCAAGCCGGCGCGTCCCTCACGAACTTTCACTGAACACTGCAAGGAGAACCCATCATGGCCCACGCCACCGGACCCACCGTCATCGCCCCGCCCGCCGAGCTGCCCGATTGGGCGCGCCGCTCGGTGGACCTCGCCAACCCGCGCCTGGGCGCCCAGGCCCTGTACGCGTCCGACGATTTCTTCGCCGACGTCTCGCGCATGCTCAACCCGGAACCGGCCCAGTTCGTGCCCGGCAAGTTCGACGAGAACGGCAAGTGGATGGACGGCTGGGAGTCGCGCCGCAAGCGCGTGGCCGGCTATGACTGGGCGCTGGTGAAGCTCGGCGTGAAGGGCGTGATCCGCGGTTTCGACGTCGACACCAGCCACTTCACCGGCAACTACCCGCCGGCGGTGTCGATCGAGGCCGCCGTGTCCGCCAGCGACGACGTCGAGGCCCTGAAGGCCGCCGCCTGGACCGAGATCCTGCCCGCTACCGCGCTGGGCCCCAATAGCCATCACCTGCTGCAATGCGCCAGCGGCGATGTCTGGACCCACCTGCGCGTCAACATCTACCCGGACGGCGGCATCGCCCGCCTGCGCGTGTACGGCCAGCCGGTAGGCGGCCTGGAGAGCGCCGGCCCGGACCAGCTGGTCGACCTCGTCGCGCTGGAAAACGGCGGCCGCCCGGTGGCCTGGAACGACGCCAGCTTCGGCTCCTCCGCCAGCAATATGCTGCTGCCCGGCCGCGGCCTGAACATGGGCGACGGCTGGGAGACCCGCCGCCGCCGCGAACCGGGCAACGACTGGTGCGTGCTGGAACTGGGCGCGCCCGGCATCATCGAGAAGATCGAGCTGGATACCGCCTTCTACAAAGGCAATTATCCCGACGCCTGCTCGCTGCAGGCGGCCTTCGTCAGCGGCGGTACCGACCAGTCCGCCACCACCCAGAGCATGTTCTGGCCGGTGCTGCTGCCGGAGCAGAAACTGTCGATGGACGCGGTGCACACCTTCACCGATCTGGCCAGCCTCGGCCCGGTGACGCACGTGCGCCTCAACATCTTCCCCGACGGCGGCGTCTCGCGCCTGCGCCTGTGGGGCCGGGTGGCCAAATGAAGACCCTCGCCCTCACGGTGGAGCCGCTCAGCCGGGAAGCCTTCGCCCCCTTCGGCGACGTCATCGAGGCGTCGGAGGCGGTGCGCCACTTCCCCATCAACGGCGGCAACACCGAGCGCTACCACGATCTGGCCAGCGTCGAGCCGGGGCCCGAGGGCCGGGCCATCGTGTCCATCTTCCGCGGCCAGCCACGCGCGCTGCCGTTCCGGGTGGAGATGATGGAGCGCCACCCGCTGGGCAGCCAGGCCTTCATTCCCCTGTCCGGCCGCCCCTACCTGGTGGTGGTGGCGCCGGCGGGGGCGCCTCCGGCGGCGGAACACCTGCGGGTCTTCCTGGCCCGCGCCGACCAGGGCGTCAACTACCGCACCGGGGTGTGGCACCACCCGCTGCTGGCGCTCGACGCGGTATGCGACTTCCTGGTGGTGGACCGCAGCGGCCCCGGCCACAACTGCGACGAAGTCCAGCTCGACGCCGTCGGGGTGATTCCCGGCGTGGCCTGAGCAGCGGGAGCACCGATCATGCCTGATATCGTTGCCGACGGCGCCCGCGCCAGCTCCACCCGCCAAGGCGGGGGCGCTCCGGGCGCAGGTTGGCCGAACCGCGAAAGGTAGCGCGCCATGTTGCTCGGTCTGGCGCTCCTCTACGTAGGAGCCGTGCTGATTCTCAACGGCCTGTGGATGCTGGGTCGCATCGGCGACAGGGAGATATCCGTGATCAACCTGTTCGCCGGCGGCCTCACCCTGCTGGTGGCCCTCAAGCTCGCCTTCGGCGAGGGGGCTAACGCCGCGTCGATCAAGGCGGGCGCCCTCTCCCTGCTGTTTTCCTTCACCTACCTGTGGGTCGCCATCAACCGCCACAACGGCGCCGACGGCCGCGGACTGGGCTGGTTCAGCCTGTTCGTGGCGATCACCGCGCTGCCGGTGGCGGTGGATACCCTGCGCCTCGCCGCGTCCACCTGGGACTGGTGGTTCGGCCTGTCCTGGCTGGCGTGGGCCGTGCTGTGGCTGCTGTTCTTCCTGCTGCTGGCGCTGCAGAAACCGGTGGCCAGGCTCACCGCCGGCATGGCCATCGTCCAGGGCGTGCTGACCGGCTGGCTGCCGGGCTACCTGCTCCTGACCGGGGCGATGCGCTAAGAACCTGTTCACGATCTTGCTGCGCATCCCTGATCGGGGCTCATGTGCTGCTCGGAATCCTCATGTACTCCAGTACATTCCGGTTCCTGCGCTGCTTTTCACCCCGCTGAGGGCTGCTCGCGACTGATCGTGAACAGGTTCTAAGGACAACGGCACCCGACGCCGCCCGCAGGCCAAAACAAAGCCGGCCCGTCTCGCGACGGCCGGCTTTTTCCTTTCGACGGCGGGAACTCAGCCCTGCGGCGCGTAGGGATGATGCTGGTGCCAGTGGCGGGCGATGTCGACGCGGCGACACACCCACACCCGGTCGTGCTTCTCGATGTGGTCGAGGAAGCGCTGCAGGGCGCGGAAGCGCCCCGGACGGCCGAGCAGCCGGCAATGCATGCCGACCGACATCATCGCCGGACGCTCGTCGCCCTCGGCGTACATCACGTCGAAGGCGTCGCGCAGGTAGTCGAAGAACTCGTCGCCGTGCGAGAAGCCCTGCGGCAGGGAGAAGCGCATGTCGTTGGTGTCGAGGGTGTAGGGCACGATCAGTTGCGGCACCGTCGCGCCGTCGGTCTTCTGCACCTCCATCCAGAACGGCAGGTCGTCGCCGTAGTAGTCCGAGTCGTACAGGAAGCCGCCGTAGTCGGCCACCAGGCGGCGGGTGTTGGGGGAATCGCGCCCGGTGTACCAGCCCAGCGCGCGCTCGCCGGTGAGGCGTTCGATGATCTCCATGCCGATGCGCAGGTGCTCGCGCTCGGTCGCCTCGTCGACGTTCTGGTAGTGGATCCAGCGCCAGCCGTGGCCGGCGATCTCGTGCCCCAGCTCGCGGAAGGCCGCGGTGACCTCGGGGTGACGTTCCAGCGCCATGGCGACCCCGAACACGGTCAGGGGCAGGCCGCGCCGCTCGAATTCGCGCAGGAAGCGCCATACCCCGACGCGCGAGCCGTATTCGTAGACGCCTTCCATCGACATGTGGCGGTCCGGGAAGGCCGGCGGGCTGAAGAGCTCGGACAGGAACTGCTCGCTCCCCGGGTCGCCGTGCAGCACGCAGTTCTCGCCGCCCTCCTCGTAGTTCAGCACGAACTGGACGGCGACGCGGGCGCGGCCGGGCCAGTTGGCGTACGGCGGGTTGCGGCCGTAGCCGACCAGGTCGCGGGGGTAATCCTTGGTGATGGCCATGTGTTTCTCCTGCATTGTTGCGCGCCCGGCACCGTGCGGTGCCCGGCGTCATGATTGCCGTTGCCTCAGGTGCGCCGCGCGGCGCGCATCGCCGCCAGGTAGATCAGTGCGCCGGCCAGCGCGCCGATCACCCAGCCGAAGTTGTTCTCGGGCAACAGATGGAAAAATTGCGTCGCCAGCTCCCAGCCGACCGACAGCGTGCCGGACAGCGCGAGCGCCGCCAGGCCGACCTTGTTCCAGCCGCCGTCGTAGTGATAGCGCCCGGTGGGCGCCATCGTGTACAGCTCGGCCTCCTGCACGATCTGCTTCTTGACGAGGTAGAAGTCGGCCATCATCACGCCGTACAACGGGGCGAGGATGGAGCCGAACACGCTGACGAAGACCGTGATCGCCTTCGGGCTATCGACGAAGATCCACGGGCACACCAGCACCGCGAGGATCGACGCGATCAGCCCGCCGCGCTTGAAGTCGACGTGCTTGGGGAACAGGTTGGCGATGTCGTAGGCCGGCGAGACGAAGTTGGCGACGATGTTGATCCCCATCGTGGCGACGACGAAGGTCAGGCTGCCGATGACCACGGCCACCTTGTTGTCGATGCGCGAGACGATGTCGACCGGGTCCATGATCATCGCGCCGAACACCGTCGAGCTGCCGGCGGTCACGATCACGGTGATGATCGAGAACACGATGAAATTCACCGGCAGGCCGAGGAAATTGCCGATCTTCATCTGGCGCTCGTTCTTGCCGAAGCGCGAGAAGTCGCCGAAGTTGAGCAGCAGCGCGGCGAAGTAGCTGACCACCAGCAAGACCGCGCTGCCCATCGCAGTGACCGATTCGCTGCCGCTGAGCACCTTGTCGCCGAGCGTCAGGTCGAGCGCACCGAGGCCGGCCTGCGACAGGATCCAGCCCATCAGCACGAACATCACGACATACACCGCCGGGCCGCAGAAATCGACGAATCGGCGGATCGTTTCCATGCCGCGCTGGAAGATCACCAGCTGGAAGAACCACATGAACATGAAGCAGGCCCAGCCGAGCAGGTCGAGCCGCAGAAAGCTTGTGTCGCGCAGCGCCACGGCGCCGGGGAAGAACAGCAGCACCAGCGTCGCCACCGCCTTGGAGGCGAAGTAGGTCTGCACGCCGTACCACACGATGCCGACCACGCCGCGGATGACCGCCGCGAGGTTGGCGCCCATCACGCCCATGCTCACGCGCGCCATCACCGGGAAGGGGATGCCGTGCACCAGGCTGGGCTTGCCGACCCAGTTCATCAGCAGGTTGACCAGCAGGATGCCGAGCGTCAGCGCCGCCAGCACCTGCCAGCCCGACAACCCGAGCAGGAACAGGCTCGCGGCAAAGGTATAGCCGCCCACGCTATGCACGTCGGACATCCACATCGCGAAGATGCTGTAACCGTTCCAGGTGCGCGCGCTCTGCGGCACCGGCGCGAGGTCGTCGTTGTAGAGGCGTGGGTCGGCGCCGGCGATGACCGGTTGCGGAGTGCTGCGGGTGGCGCTGTGGGCGGTGGTGGTCATGAAGGGTTCCTCCTCGCGATGCGTCGTCGTGGTGCCGATGGGGCCGGGGCCGGCACGCTGACGCGTGCAGGCTCATACCGTTGTTAATAGACGGCGGAGACGGTAAATGCTGGCCCCGTTGACGACAGCCTCGGCGGGAGAGGCTCAGGAACCCGGCTGGGCGCTCAGGTGTTCGAACTGCCCGGTGAAGCGCTTCGCGGGCGGGAAGGCCAGATCGCCGTGCTTGCTGGTGCCGAGCCGGAGGCTCACCAGCGTCTCGGCAAGCTTCACCGCGGCGGTGACGCCTTCGACGATCGGCAGGCCGACCGCCTCGCGGATCTCGTCGGCGAGATCGGCCATGCCGCCGCAGCCCAGCACGATCGCGCCGATGCCGTCCTCGGCCTTGGCGCGGCGGCATTCCGCGACGATGCGCTCGAGCGCGCAGGCGCCGTCGTCCTCGAGATCGAGTACCGGAATCTCGGCCGCGCGCACGCGCCGGCAGTGGTGGGCGAAACCGTAGGACTGCAGCAGGTGCTCGGCGATGATGCCGGTGCGCCCGAGCGTGGTGACCACCGAGAAGCGCGTCGCGATCATCGTCGCCAGGTGAAAGGCGGCCTCGGCGATGCCGATCACCGGGGCGCGCGTCAGCTCGCGCGCGGCGAGCAGGCCCGGATCGCCGAAACAGGCGATGACGTAGGCGTCGGTCCCGTCGCGCTCGCCCTTGCGCACCTCCTCGGCGACGCCGACCGCGCTGATCGCCTCGTCGAAATGGCTCTCGATCGAGACCGGACCGCTGTCCGGGTTCACCGCGATGATGCGCGTGCCGGGCGCGGCCACGCGCTGGGCAGACGCGCCGATCTTTTCGGTCATGCTGCGGGTGGTGTTGGGGTTGATGACGCGTATCAGCATGGTTGTCTCCTTGGTATGTAGGCGGGAGCCCGTCCTCGGTCGGCGAAAGCCGGTTTTCCCATCTTCCGCCTCCCAGTGGGACAAGCTCGGACGGCCCATCGTTGCCAACAGTCTAGAATTGCCTTGTACACAATTCAATGATTTTTTGTGTACACACACTAGTTACCCACGATACGCGTTGCCAGTGTGCACCCCCTGCCTCGTGCCGTGCTCGATGCCAGCCCGCAATGGACACGCCGCAAGCCGCCTGCTCAGCGCAGGCAAAAAACAATTTCAGTCCTATACGTATACAATTTTTCACGCACCCACTTCCCCGACGATGGCAACGCTCGAGCCGACAGCACGCGCTGGAGCGGTATCGCCAGCAAGGACGGGCACCCCGCAGCGCGGGACAACGCCTGCGGCGGCAAGGCGGCCGCACGGCGTTCACGGTGCGCGACAGCAGCACCGGCGTTTTCACCGGCCAGGGGAGGCGCGACCGGGCGAGTAGATACTAAAAGTATCGACAGAACCGAGACCCCCGGCAATTCAACCACTTAGTCTTTCTCCCTATGCTGTGACCATCAGTCAAGCAAACCCACCCCAGGAGGAAGACAAATGGCCCGAATGAGAGCAGTGGATGCCGCCGCGGCGGTATTGCGCAAGGAAGGTGTGAGTACCGTGTTCGGCGTGCCCGGCGCCGCCATCAATCCCCTTTATTCGGCCATGAAGAAGGATGGCCGCTTCCAGCACGTGCTGGCGCGCCACGTGGAGGGTGCCTCGCACATGGCGGAGGGCTACACCCGCGCGCGCGCCGGCAACATCGGGGTGTGCATCGGCACCTCCGGCCCGGCCGGCACCGACATGATCACCGGCCTGTATTCGGCGTCGGCGGATTCGATACCTATCCTGTGCATTACCGGCCAGGCGCCGCGCGCCCGCCTGTACAAAGAGGACTTCCAGGCGGTGGACATCGAATCTATCGCCAAGCCGGTCACCAAGTGGGCGGTGACGGTGCGCGAGCCGGCGCTGGTGCCGCGCGTGTTCCAGCAGGCCTTCCACATCATGCGCTCCGGCCGTCCCGGCCCGGTGCTGATCGACCTGCCCTTCGACGTGCAGATGGCCGAGATCGAATTCGACATCGAAACCTACGAGCCCCTGCCCTTGCACAAGCCGGCCGCCACGCGCGCCCAGGCCGAGAAGGCGATGGCCATGCTCAACGCCGCCCAACGCCCGCTGATCGTCGCCGGCGGCGGCGTGATCAACGCCGACGCCGCGGCCCGGCTGCAGGAATTCGCCGAACTCACCGGGGTGCCGGTGATCCCCACCCTGATGGGCTGGGGCACCATCCCCGACGACCATCCGCTGATGGCCGGCATGGTCGGCCTGCAGACCTCGCACCGCTACGGCAACGCGACGCTGCTGGCGTCGGACTTCGTGATCGGCATCGGCAACCGCTGGGCCAACCGCCACACCGGCTCGGTGGAGGTCTATACCGAAGGCCGCACCTTCGTGCACATCGACATCGAGCCGACCCAGATCGGCCGGGTGTTCGGCCCCGACTACGGCATCGTCTCGGACGCCGGCGCGGCGCTCGACCAATTGCTGGAAGTGGCGCGGGGGATGAAGCTGGCCGGCTGGCTCCCCGACCGCAGCGCCTGGGTCGCCGAGTGCCAGGAACGCAAGCGCACCCTGCAGCGCAAGACCCACTTCGACGCCGTGCCGATGAAGCCGCAACGGGTATACGAGGAGATGAACCGCGCCTTCGGCCGCGACACCTGCTACGTCAGCACCATCGGTCTGTCGCAGATCGCCGCCGCCCAGTTCCTCCACGTCTACCGGCCGCGCCACTGGATCAACTGCGGCCAGGCCGGCCCGCTGGGCTGGACCATCCCGGCCGCGCTGGGCGTGTGCGCCGCCGACCCCGAGCGCAAGGTGGTGGCGATCTCCGGCGACTACGACTTCCAGTTCATGATCGAGGAACTGGCCGTCGGTGCCCAGTTCAAGCTGCCCTACCTGCACGTGGTGGTGAACAACGCCTACCTGGGGCTGATCCGCCAGGCGCAGCGCGGCTTCGACATGGACTTCTGCGTGCAGCTCGCCTTCGAGAACATCAACGCTCCCGAGACCGAAGGTTACGGCGTGGACCACGTGGCGGTGGTGGAAGGCCTCGGCTGCAAGGCGATCCGCGTGCGCCGGCCGGAGGAAATCCAGCCCGCCTTCGCCCAGGCCCGCGCCTGGATGGAAGAGTTCCGCGTGCCGGTGGTGGTGGAGATCATCCTGGAACGCGTCACCAACATCTCGATGGGCACCGAGATCAACGCCGTCAACGAGTTCGAGGAACTGGCCGCCCGCGGCGCCGACGCCCCGACCGCCATCGCGCTGCTCGACTGAGCCGCGCCCAGACATCAGGAGGACACCATGCCTAAATTCGCCGCCAACCTGACCATGCTCTTCACCGAGCTGCCTTTTCTCGAGCGCTTCCAGGCCGCCGCCGAGGCCGGTTTCCAGGGGGTCGAGTACCTCTTTCCCTACGCCTTCGCCAAGGAGGTCCTGGCCGAGCAGCTGGCGCGCCACGGCCTGGTGCAGGTGCTGCACAACCTGCCCGCCGGCGACTGGGAAGCCGGCGAGCGCGGCATCGCCTGCCATCCGGACCGGGTCGACGAGTTCCGCGACGGCGTCGGCCGTGCCATCGACTACGCCCGCGCCCTGGGCTGCACCCAGCTCAACTGCCTGGCGGGCATCGCCCCGGCCGGGGTGCCGCAGGACACGCTGCACGAGACCTTCGTCGCCAACCTGCGCTTCGCCGCCGCCCAGCTGCAGCGGGCGGGCCTGCGCCTGCTGATCGAACCGATCAACACCTGGGACATCCCCGGCTTCTACCTCAACCGCACCGCCCAGGCGGCGGCGATCCTCGACGCGGTGGGCTCGGACAACCTGTTCATCCAGTACGACATCTACCACGCCCAGCGCATGGAGGGCGAACTGGCGGGCACCATCGCGAAATACCTGCCGCGCATCGCCCACATCCAGCTCGCCGACAACCCTGGCCGTCACGAGCCGGGCAGCGGCGAGATCAACTACCCGTGGCTGCTGCGTCACATCGACCAGCTCGGCTACGACGGCTGGATCGGCTGCGAGTACAAGCCCGCCAGCAGCACCCGCGACGGGCTGGGCTGGATCAAGGCCCTTGCCGCCTGACCCCCCAGCAGAGAACCGGAATATCCCGATAACAGGAGAAACATCATGGCAAACATCGGCTTCATCGGCCTCGGCATCATGGGCGCCCCCATGGCCGGCCACCTCATCACCGGCGGGCACACCGTCTTCACCTACACCCGCAGCCACACCCCGGGAGCCATCCTCGAGGCCGGCGCCAGGGTCTGCGCCAGCGGCGCCGAGGTGGCGCGCCAGGCGGACATCGTCATCACCATGGTGCCCGACACCCCGCACGTGGAAGACGTGCTGTTCGGCGCCAACGGCGTCGCCGCCGGTCTCAGCGCCGGCAAGATCGTGGTGGACATGAGTTCCATCTCGCCGGTGGCCACCAAGGAGTTCGCGCGCCGCATCAACGAGCTCGGCTGCGAGTACCTCGACGCGCCGGTGTCGGGCGGAGAAGTCGGCGCCAAGGCGGCGACGCTGACCATCATGGTGGGCGGCAGCGAGGCCGCCTTCGCCACGGTCCAGCCGCTGTTCGAGCTGATGGGCAAGAACATCACCCTGGTCGGCGGCAACGGCGACGGCCAGATCACCAAGGTGGCCAACCAGATCATCGTCGCCCTCACCATCGAGGCGGTGGGCGAGGCGCTGCTGCTCGCCGCCAAGGCCGGCGCCGACCCGGCCAAGGTGCGCCAGGCGCTGATGGGCGGCTTCGCCAACTCGCGCATCCTGGAGGTGCACGGCGAGCGCATGGTCAAGCGCACCTTCGATCCGGGCTTCCGCATCGAGCTGCACCAGAAAGACCTCAACCTGGCGCTGACCACCGGCCGCCAGCTCGGCGTGTCGCTGCCCAACACCGCCACCGCGCAGGAACTGTTCAACGCCTGCGCGGCGCACGGCGGCGCCGGCTGGGATCACTCGGCGATGGTGCGCGCGCTGGAGAAGATGGCCAACTTCGAGATCGGCCAATAAGTGTTCCAAGAAGGGCCGGCATCGACCGGCCCCATAGCCCCCAGGAGACCCCATGCGTTACCTGTCCATCGATGTCGGTTCCTACCGTTTCGTCGCGCGGCTGGAAGAGGAGGCCGCGCCGCGCACCTGCGCCGCCTTCCTGAAGCTGCTGCCCTTCTCCAACCAGGTGATCCATTCGCGCTGGAGCGGCGAGGCGGTGTGGGTGCCGCTCGGCGATTTCGACACCGGGCTCGGCTTCGAGAACCACACCAGCCACCCTTCGCGCGGCGACCTGCTGCTCTACCCGGGCGGCTTTTCCGAAACCGAGATCCTGTTCGCCTACGGCAGCAGCCAGTTCGCCAGCAAGATGGGCCAATTGGCCGGCAACCACTTCCTGACCGTGGTCGAAGGCGCCGATCAGTTGATGGACATGGGCCGCACCGTGCTGTGGAAAGGCGCGCAGCCGATCCGTTTCACCGACCTCGGTGAGCTCTGAGAGCAAAGGACCCCCGCCGATGAACACGCCTCCCCGCGACCTGCTGGCGAAGATGTTCGCCGCCGCCGTCAACGCCGCCCAGCCCGAGCACTGCCTCCCGCCGTTCCTGCCCGAGCCGCCGCACGGCCGCACCATCGTCATCGGCGCCGGCAAGGCTTCCGCCGCCATGGCCCAAGCGCTGGAGCGGCACTGGCCGGGTGAGCTTGCCGGCCTGGTGGTGACGCGCTACGGCTACGCCGTGCCGTGCCAGCGCATCGAGATCGTCGAAGCTGCCCACCCGGTGCCGGACGCCGCCGGGCTGGCCGCGGCGGGCCGCCTGCTGGACACGGTGCGCGGCCTGACGCCCGACGACCTGGTGATCTGCCTGATCTCGGGCGGCGGCTCATCGCTGCTGCCGCTGCCGGGCCACGGCGTCAGCCTGGAGGACAAGCAGGCCATTAACCGCGCCTTGCTGACCTCCGGCGCGACGATCGCCGAAATGAACTGCGTGCGCCGCCACCTCTCGGCGATCAAGGGCGGACGGCTCGCCGCCGCCTGCCATCCGGCGCGCGTGGTGAACCTGCTGATCTCGGACGTGCCCGGCGACAACCCGATGGACATCGCCTCCGGCCCGACGGTGGCCGATCCCACCACCTGCGCCGACGCGCTGGAGATCGTGCGCCGCTACGGCATCGCCCTGCCCGCCGGCGCGCGCCGCTGCTGGAGTCCGGCGACGGCGAGACCGTCAAGCCGGACGACGACCGCCTGGCGCGCGTCACCACCCACCTGGTGGCGACGCCGCAGATGGCGCTGGAGGCCGCCGCCACGGTCGCCGCCGAAGCCGGGCTGCCGGCGCTGATCCTGGGCGACAGCATCGAGGGCGAGGCGCGCGACGTCGGCAAGGTCATGGCCGGCATCGCGCTGCAGGTGAAGCACCGCGGCCAGCCGGCGGCGGTGCCGTGCGTGCTGCTGTCCGGCGGCGAGACCACGGTGACGGTGCGCGGCCAGGGACGCGGCGGCCGCAACGTGGAGTTCCTGCTGTCGCTGGCGGTGGCGCTGAACGGCACGCCAGGCATCCACGCCGTGGCGGGCGATACCGACGGCGTCGACGGGCAGGAGGAGATCGCCGGCGCCTTCATCACCCCCGACACCCTCGCGCGCGCCTGGGCCGCCGGCATCCGCCCGCGCGACCGCCTCGACGACAACGACGGCCACGGCTTCTTCGAAGCGCTGGGCGACGCCCTGATCACCGGCCCGACGCTGACCAATGTGAACGACTTCCGCGCCATCCTGCTCACCTGAGCGGCAAGCCATTATTAACTACAAAGTCTATTCCAGTAGGTGAGCGAGCCAAGGCAGGTTGAGTGTCGCCGGAGCGCAGGAACCGGAATGTACACGGAGTACATGAGGATTCCGAGCAGCGCCGACGCTCAAACTGCGAAGGCGCAGCCGCCTAATGGGATGGACTCGAAGAGGAGACTGATGATGAGAGACACCAAGGCACTGACCCTGGACGAGGTCAAGCGTATCGCCGCCGCCGCCGAAACCGAGGCGACGGCACAAGGCTGGGCGGTCAGCATCGCGGTGTGCGACGCTGGCGGCCACGCCCTGTGGCTGCAGCGCATGGACGGCGCGCCGCTGATGAGCGCCGCCGTGGCGCCGGAAAAGGCGCGCACCTGCGTGCTCAGCGGCAAGCCGAGCAAGGCGTTCGAGGAGATGGTGAACAACGGCCGCTTCGCCGCGCTGGCGATGCCGGTGGTGCCGCTGGAAGGCGGCGAGCCGATCGTCGTCGGCGGCCAGGTGATCGGCGCGGTCGGGGTTTCCGGCGTCAAGGCCGGCGAGGACGCCCAGGTCGCCCGCGCCGGGGTGGCCGCCGTCATCGGCCAGTGGGAGGTCGCATGAGACGCCAGCGTCGTGCCCGCATCCTCGCCACGCTCGGGCCGGCGAGTTCCACGCTTGAACGCATCCGCACGTTGGCCGAAGCCGGCGCCGACGTGTTCCGGCTCAATTTCAGCCACGGCAGCCACGAGGACCACGCCGCACGCCTGCGCCTGATCCGCGAGGTCGAGCAGGAACTGGGCCGCCCGATCGGCGTGCTGCTCGACCTGCAAGGCCCCAAGCTGCGCATCGGCCGCATGGCCGGCGGCAAGGCGCTGCTCGAACCCGGCGCCCGCTTCCGCCTCGACCTCGACCCCGCCGAGGGCGACGCCGGCCGCGCCACCCTGCCGCACCCGGAAATCTTCGCCGCGCTCGAGGTCGGCACCGAGCTGCTGCTCGACGACGGCAAGCTGCGCCTGCGCGTCGAGGCCTTCGGCCCCGACTTCGCCGACACCACGGTGCTGGTGGGCGGCACGCTGTCCGACCGCAAGGGGGTGAACGTGCCCGGCGTGGTGCTGCCGATCTCGCCGCTGACGGCGAAGGACCGCGCCGATCTCGCCTTCGGCCTGGAACTGGGGGTCGACTGGGTGGCGCTGTCGTTCGTGCAGCGCCCCGAGGACATCGCCGAGGCGCGCGCGCTGATCGGCGACCAGGCCTGGATCATGGCCAAGCTGGAAAAGCCGGCCGCCATCGAGCATCTGGAGGAAATCGTGGCGCTGGCCGACGGCGTCATGGTGGCGCGCGGTGACCTCGGGGTGGAACTGCCACCGCAGCAGGTGCCGGTGCTGCAGCGGCGCATCGTGCGCGCCGCCCGCGCCGCCGGCCGGCCGGTGGTGGTGGCCACCCAGATGCTGGAATCGATGATCGTGGCCCCGGTGCCGACCCGCGCCGAAGCCTCCGACGTCGCCACCGCGGTGTACGAGGGCGCCGACGCGGTGATGCTGTCGGCCGAATCCGCCTCCGGCCAGTACCCGGTGGAGGCGGTCGCCATCATGGACCGCATCATCGCCGAGGTGGAGCACGACCCGGCATGGCGCCACGAACTGGCGGCCGGCCACACCCCGGCCCGGCCCAACACCCCGGACGCCATCTGCTGCGCCCTGCGCCGCGTCGCCGAACTGCTGCAGCCCGCCGCCACGGTGGCCTTCACCTCCTCCGGTTTCAGCGCGCTGCGCGCCAGCCGCGAGCGCCCGGTGGCGCCGATCCTGGCGCTCACCCCTCAGCTCGCCACCGCGCGCCGCCTGGCCCTGGTCTGGGGGGTCCATCCGGTGCCGTTCGACGAGGTGCAGGACGTGGGCGAGATGATCGCCCACGCCAGCGACGCCGCGCTGCGCGAACAGGTCGCCGCGCCCGGCGATACCGTGGTGGTGATCGCCGGCATTCCCTTCGGCCAACGTGGCAGCACCAACCTGCTGCACGTGGTGCACCTGCCCGACGGCGTGGCAGGGGAAGGCTGACATGGCACCGCAGGACAACACCCCGCAGCCGCTCGTCATCGCCGGCCGGGCCTACGCCTCGCGCCTGCTGGTGGGCACCGGCAAGTACCGCAGCCTGGAGGAAACGCGGCAGGCAGTGGAAGCCTCGGGGGCGGAAATCGTCACCGTGGCCGTGCGTCGCACCAACCTCGGCCAGACGCCGGGGGAGCCCAGCCTGCTGGAAGTGCTGCCGCCAGAGCGCTACACCTACCTGCCCAACAGCGCCGGCTGCTATACCGCAGAAGATGCGGTGCGCACCCTGCGCCTGGCGCGCGAGCTGCTGGACGGCCACGCGCTGGTGAAGCTGGAGGTGCTGGGCGACGAGCGCACCCTCTACCCCAACATGCCGGAAACCTTGCGGGCCGCCGAGGTGCTGGTCCGTGACGGCTTTCAGGTGATGGTGTATTGTGCCGACGACCCGATCCAGGCGCGCCGCCTGCAAGATATCGGCTGCGTGGCGGTGATGCCGCTGGCCAGCCTGATCGGTTCCGGCATGGGCATCCTCAACCCCTGGAACGTGCGCCTCGTGATCGACGCCGTCTCCATCCCGGTGCTCGTGGATGCCGGGGTGGGCACCGCCTCCGACGCCGCCATCGCCATGGAACTGGGCTGCGACGGCGTGCTGATGAACACCGCCATCGCCCAGGCCCGCGACCCGGTCGCCATGGCACAGGCGATGCGCCTGGCCGTGGCGTCGGGACGGCTCGCCCACGAGGCGGGACGCATGCCGATGAAGCATTACGCGGCCTCGCCCAGTTCGCCCGGCGACGGCCTGATCGCGGTTGGCCGAAGCCGCTAGCCCCCGAGGAGAGGTGAGGATGGACCGATACACGGAACTCAAGAGCTTCGTGCTGGTGGCCGAAAAAGGCAGTTTCGCCGCCGCGGCGCAGGCCGAGCGGGTGACGCCGGTGGTGATGGGGCGCCGCCTCGACAGCCTGGAGGATCGCCTGGGCGTCAAGCTGATGCACCGCTCCACACGCGGCCTGCACCTCACCGACCTGGGCGAGCAGTTCCTCGATCAAGCGCGCCAGCTGCTCAAGGACTTTGACGACATCGAATCCTCGCTGCTGGCCGGACGCAACCTGGTGCGCGGCCACCTGGTGGTGTCGGCGCCGGCGGCGTTCGGGCGGCGCCACGTGGCGCCGCTCGGCCAGACCTTCCAGACCCTCTACCCCGACCTGAAGCTCTCGTTCAACCTCACCGACAGCGTAGTCGACCTGGTGCGCGAGGGCTACGACATGGCGATCCGCATCGGCGAGGTCACCGACCCCAACTACGTCGCGGTGAAGCTGGCCAGCAACCGCCGCGTGGTGTGCGGCACGCCGGCGTACTTCGCGCAGCACGGCGTACCGCACAGCCTGGAAGACCTGGCCCAGCACAACTGCCTGGCCTTCAACCTGCAGGGCGGCCAGCCGCGCGGCTGGTCCTTCCTGAAGGACGGCCGGCTGGTGGCGGTGAAGGTCGGCGGTAACCTGGACTGCAACGACGGCGAGCTGCTGTACAACTGGGTGAAGCAGGGGCTGGGCATCGGCTGGCGCTCCACCTGGGAGATCGAGGGCGAGCTGAAGCGCGGCGAACTGGTCACCGTGCTCGACGCGTTCGCGGTGCCGGCCTACGACATCCAGGCGGTCTACCCGCAACAGCGCCACCTGCCTGCCAAGGTGCGCTTCTTCATCGACTACCTGAAAAAGACCTACAACACCCCCGGCTATTGGGAACGATAGACGGCGCGATGCACGCCGCCGCGGTGTCTATAGTGAGGGAAACCCCTCTGCGGATGTCCCCGCCATGCCCCTCTCCCGCCGCCCCCTGCAGCTCCTCTGCCGCCTGCTGCTGGCGCTGTGGGTATTTGCCTGCGCGGCGGGCGCTCTCGAGGGCTGCCTGGCCGAGCAACCGTTGGCGGCGGGCCCGGCCGTCCTGAACGCCGACCCGTCGGACGCGCCCGCTCCGGCGCCGGCCTCGCACCACGCCGCCTGCCAGTCCTGGTGCGCCAGCCTGGGCAGCGCGACCAGCGCCTCCCAGCCGGCGCCGGCCGCTCCCTTGGCGACCCCCGTGCTGCTGCTGTGGCTGCTGCTGCCCATGATCCTCCCGCCCCTCTGCCGCCACGGCCGGGCCTCCCGGCCGCGCCAGGCGGCATGGCCGGCCACCTCGCCCCCTTCCTTCCTGCTCCTGCTGTTCCAGCGTTTCAACCAGTAGCGTCCGCGCCCTCCGGATGACCGGAGCGCGCGCCGTGTCGCCGTCGGCGGCAAGCTCATGCCGCGACGATGCGTGGCGCCGGCCGGCCTGTTGCCACCCTCACCAGCCAAGGAGTCTGCCATGGCCCTGTTCCCCCCTTGGAAAACCGGCCTCGCCCTGGCCCTCACCATGGCGTTCAGCTACATCGTGTGCGCCCTCCTCTACCGGCAGTGGCCCGCGCAGGGCATCGACTTCCTCAACGCCCTGTTCCACGGCCTCGATTTTCACAAGCTGGCCAGCCCGGCCCCGTTCACGCTCGCCGTCTTCCTCTACCCGCTGGTCGTGCTGACGGTATGGGGCTTCGTGGTCGGCACGGTGTTCGCGTGGCTGCACACGCGGCTGCACGGCTGCCGCTAGCGGCGCAATGAAAGGAGAATGACGATGGCACGCGTCAGCGACCCGGTCTGCGGCATGCAGATCGACCCGGCCACGGCCCAGTCCAGCCAGGAGTACCGCGGGCAACGCTACTGGTTCTGCTCGGCGCACTGCCAGCAGCAGTTCGCCGCCGCGCCGGAGCGCTACGCCCCCGTTAGCGCCACCGGTGGCGCCAGCACGCCCCCGCCCGCGGCCGCGGCGATGCCGCCGGCCGCAGCAAGCGGTGCCAGCGGCCGTGCCAAGGACCCGATCTGCGGCATGCTGGTGGACAAGGCCAGCGCGCTCAGCACCCAGCGCGGCGGCCGTACCTATTACTTCTGCAGCGACAGCTGCCTGCGCACCTTCGAGTCGCCCGAGCACGAACTGAAGGCGATGAAGACGCGGGTCACCATCGCGCTGACCGGCGTGCTGGCGCTCGCGATGCTGCGCGCCGGCGCCTTCCTGGCGCTCGCCGCCGGCGCCACGCTGCTGTCATGGGCGCCGATTCCGGCCCTGCCCTGGCTGACCTGGGGCATGTGGCTGTTCCTGCTGGTCACGCCGGTGCAGTTCATCGGCGGCTGGAGCTTCTACAAGGGCGCCTGGAACGCCATCCGCACCCGCAACATCAACATGGATTTCCTGATCGCGCTGGGCACCTCGGTGGCCTACTTCTACAGCGTGGCGGTGCTGTTCTTCCCGGCCATCCTGCCGGTCAAGGTGGCCGAGCGCGACGTCTATTTCGAAGTGTCGGCGGTGATCATCGCCTTCGTGCTGCTCGGGCGCTACATGGAGGAGATCATCAAGAAGAAGTCGTCGGCGGCGGTGCGCCATCTGCTCGACCTCAAACCGGCCACGGCGCACGTGCGGCGCGACGGCGTGGAAACCGACATCCCGGCCGAGAGCATCATGGTGGGCGAAACGGTGCTGGTGAAGCCCGGCGAGAAGGTGCCGACCGACGGCGAGGTGATCGAAGGACAGTCCAACGTGGACGAGTCGATGCTCACCGGCGAATCGATGCCGGTGGCGAAGCGCCCCGGCGCACCGGTGATCGGCGGCACCCTGAACGGCGCCGGCGTGTTCGCCTTCCGCGCCACCCGCATCGGCGCCGACACCGCGCTGGCGCAGATCATCCGCATGGTGGAAGAGGCCCAGGCCAGCACCGCGCAGATCCAGCGCCTGGCCGACACCGTCACCGGCTATTTCGTGCCGGCGGTGGTCGGCGTCGCCGTGCTCGCCTTCCTGGGCTGGTGGCTGGCCGGCCACTTCCCGCAAGGGCTGCTGGCCTTCATCGCGGTGCTGATCATTTCCTGCCCGTGCGCGCTGGGCATCGCCACGCCGGCGGCGCTGATGGTTGGCGTCGGCAAGGGGGCGGACGGCGGCATCCTGATCCGCGGCGGCGAGGTGCTGGAGCGGGCGGAAAAGCTCACCACCATCGTGTTCGACAAGACCGGCACCCTGACGCGCGGCGAGCCGAACGTCACCGATATCGTGCCGTTCGACACTCACGACGCGGCGCAGGTGCTGGGGCTGGCCGCCGCAGTGGAAACCGGCTCGGAACACCCGCTGGGGCAGGCCATGGTAAGGGCGGCACGGCAGCGCGGCCTGCCGCTGCCGCCGGCCGGCGCCATCACCGGCATCGCCGGCCACGGCATCCAGGGCGTGGTGGAGGGGCGCACGGTGCTGCTCGGCAACCGCCGCCTGTTCGCCCGGGAAAACATCGCGATCGACGCCGCGGCAGAGACCCTGGCGCGCCTGGAGGCGGACGGCAAGACCGCCATGCTGGTGGGGGACAACGGCCGCCTGATCGGCGTGATCGCCGTGGCGGACACGCTGAAGCCGGAGGCCGCGCAGGCCGTGGCCGCCCTCGCGGCGCGGCGGATCAAGGTCGTGCTGCTGACCGGCGATAACCGGCGCACCGCCGAGGCGATCGCCCGGCAGATCGGCATCGAGCAGGTGATCGCCGAGGTGCTGCCGGAGGACAAGGCCAAGGTGATCCGCCAGCTGCGCGACGCGGGCGAGGTGGTGGCGATGGTGGGCGACGGCGTCAACGATGCGCCGGCCCTGGCGACCGCCGACATCGGCATCGCCATCGGTTCCGGTTCCGACGTGGCCAAGGAGACCGGCGGCATCATCCTGATCCGGAACGACGTGCGCGACGTGGTGGCGTCCATCCAGCTGTCGCGCGCCACCATGGGCAAGATCAAGCAGAACCTGTTCTGGGCCTTCATCTACAACAGCATCGGGATTCCCGTCGCGGCGCTGGGCCTGCTCAACCCCATCCTGGCCGCGGCGGCGATGGCGCTCAGTTCGCTGTCGGTGATCGTCAACTCGGCGCTGCTCAAGCGGGCGCGTATCGGGCTCTGAGAACCTGTTCACGATCTGTCGCGAGCAGCCCTCAGCGGGGTGAAGAGCAGCGCAGGAACCGGAATGTACTGCAGTACATGAGGATTCCGAGCAGCACATGAGCCCCGATCAGGGATGCGCAGCAAGAGCGGGAACAGGTTCTTAGCGCAGGAGGGCATGGCGATGAAACGGCTGACTTACCTGGGCTGCGCCGCGCTCTCGGTCGCGGTGGCGGGCGGCGTGCTCTACGTCCATGGCGTCGCGCCGGCGACGCTGGCCATGGCGCTGGCGCTGTTGCTTGTCCCGTGCTGGTGGTGTTGCTCATCTTTTGCCGGGTACGGCGCACGACGTTTACCGAGGCGCTGTCCCCCACTGACCCGCCGCCCGGCAGCCGGGCCGGCGGCGCCCCAAGCTGGCAAGCCTCGCCTGCCCGACTATCTTTATAGAAACCGGGCCGCCGCCCGGCAGCCCAGCGGACAGCACAGCATGGAACAACGGCCGATCCAGTTCTACTACCAGGGCGACATCGTGCGGGTGCAGCAGCAGCCCCCCACCCGCACCGTCCTGCAATTCCTGCGCGACGAGCGGCACGCCACCGGCAGCAAGGAAGGCTGCGCCGAGGGCGACTGCGGCGCCTGCACCGTGGCGGTGGGCGAGCTGCGCCACGGCAAGCTGGTCTGGCGCAACGTCAACGCCTGCCTGATGCTGCTGCCAGCGCTCGACGGCAAGGCGCTGCTGACGGTGGAGGACGTGGCCGCGCTGGCGCCGCACGGGCTGCACCCGGTGCAGCGGGCGCTGGTCGAGCAGCACGGCTCGCAATGCGGCTTCTGCACCCCGGGCTTCGTGATGTCGCTGTTCGCGCTCGCCAGCCAGCACCCCGGCGCCGGACGCGCCGAGGTGATCGACGCGCTGTCCGGCAACCTGTGCCGCTGCACCGGCTACCGCCCCATCATCGACGCCGGCGTCGCCGCCTGCGCGGCGCCGCCCTGCCTGCCCGACCCGGAGCCGATCGCCGCCGCCTTGCATACGATGTCCGAGGCCCCGGCGCTCGATTACCGCGCCGGCGGCGCCCGCTTGCGCAGCCCCCGCACCCTGGCCGAGCTGGCGGAACTGTACGCCGCCGTCCCCGAGGCGCGGCTGCTGGCGGGCGGCACCGATCTCGGGCTGTGGGTCACCAAACAGCTGCACGAGCTGCCCGAGCTGATTGCGCTGGCGCACGTGGACGAGCTGAAAACCATCGAGCACGATCCCGAGTGGCTGCGCATCGGCGCCGCGGTGACGCTGACCGACGCCTTCGCCGCGCTGGTGGCCGAGTACCCGGAGCTGGCCGAACTGGCGCGGCGCTTCGCCTCGCCGCCGATCCGCAACGCCGCCACCCTGGCCGGCAACGTCGCCAACGGCTCGCCGATCGGCGATTCGATGCCGGCGCTGATCGCGCTGGGGGCACGGCTGCGGCTGCACCGGCTCGGCGCCGAACGCGAGCTGGCGCTGGAAGACTTCTACCTCGGCTACCAGCACAACGCCCTGGCGTCGGGCGAGTTCGTGCGCGCCGTGCTGGTGCCGCGCCGTAGGCCATCCAACGCTGCCCCGTTCATCCGCGCCTACAAGGCGTCCAAACGCTACGAACAGGACATCGCCACGGTGTTCCTGGCGCTGGCCATCACGCGCGACGACAGCGACGTGGTGCAGGACGCCCGGCTGGCCCTGGGCGGCATGGCGGCGGTGCCGTCACGCGCGCCCCAGGCCGAGGCGGCGCTGATCGGGCGGCCGTGGAATGCAGTGGCGGTGGAGGCGGCGATGAACGAACTGCAGCACGACTTTTCGCCGCTGTCGGACCTGCGCGGCCGCGCCGACCACCGCCAGCGCCTGGCACGCCGGCTGCTGTGGCGGGCCTGGCTCGACAGCCAGGGGATGACGCCGCTGCAGCTCGACGAGCTGGAGCCGATCGCGCTGCCCGCGCCGGAGGAAACCCTATGAGCACGCCACCACCGCCAGCGCACGACCACGTCGGCCTGCCCTATGCGCACGACAGCGCCCGGCTGCACGTCACCGGCCGTGCCCGCTACACCGACGACCTGCCGGAACTGCCCGGCACGCTCCACGCCGCGCTCGGCTGCGCCGAGGTCGCCCACGGCCGGCTCAGCGCGCTCGATCTCGACACGGTGCGGCAGTTGCCGGGCGTGCGCGCCGTGCTCACCGCGGCCGACCTGTGCCACGGCACCAGCTGCGGCCCGATCGAGCCGGACGACCCGATCCTGTGCGCGGGCGAGGTGAGCTTCTTCGGCCAACCTTTGTTCGCCGTCGCCGCCGACAGCGTCGAGATCGCGCGGCGCGCGGTACGGCTGGCGTGGGCCGAATACGAGACGCAGCCGGCGCACCTCGACATCGCCAGCGCGCGCGCCGCCGCCGACTACGTGCTGCCGCCGGTGGAGATGCAACGCGGCGACGCCGCGGCCGCCCTGCAACAGGCGCCGCACCGCCTGCAGGGGCAGCTGAGCGTGGGCGGCCAGGAGCACTTCTACCTCGAGGGGCAGGTCAGCTACGCCGTGCCGCGCGACGACGGCGGCCTGCAGCTCTACTGCTCCACCCAGCACCCGAGCGAGATGCAGCAACTGGTGGCGGAGGCGCTCGGGCTGCCGGCGCACGCGGTGACGGTCGAGTGCCGCCGCATCGGCGGCGGCTTCGGCGGCAAGGAAACGCAGTCGGCGCAGTGGGCCTGCCTGGCGGCGCTGTTGGCGCAGCGCACCGGCCGCCCGGTCAAGCTGCGCCTGGACCGCGACGTCGACATCGCCGTCACCGGCAAGCGCCACGACTTCGCCTACGACTACGACGCCGGCTTCGACGACAGCGGCCGCCTGCACGGCCTCGAGCTGACCCTGGCGGCGCGCTGCGGCCATTCCGCCGACCTGTCCGGCCCGGTCAACGATCGTGCGCTGTTCCACGTCGACAACGCCTACTACCTGGACGCGGTGACGCTGCACAACCTGCGCCTCAGGACTCACACGGTGTCGAATACCGCCTTCCGCGGCTTCGGCGGGCCGCAGGGCATGTTCGCCATCGAGAGCGTGCTCGACGACATCGCGCGCACCCTGCAATGCGACCCGCTGGTGGTGCGGCGCGCCAACTTCTACGGCGCCGCGCCGCGCGACACCACGCACTACGGCATGACCGTGGCGGACAACGTGCTGCCGGAGCTGGTGGACCAGCTGGAACGCGACAGCCACTACCCGGAACGCCGCCACGCCATCGCCGCCTTCAATGCCGCCAGCCCCGTGCTCAAGCGCGGCCTGGCGCTGACCCCGGTCAAGTTCGGCATCGCCTTCACCGCCACCCACTACAACCAGGCCGGCGCGCTGGCGCACGTCTACCTCGACGGCAGCGTGCTGGTCAGCCACGGCGGCATCGAGATGGGCCAGGGCCTGCACATCAAGGTGCAGCAGGTGGTGGCCGAGGAACTCGGACTGCCGCTGGAGCGGGTGCGCATCGGCGCCACCGACACCGCCAAGGTGCCCAATACCTCGGCCAGCGCCGCCTCCTCCAGCGCCGACCTCAACGGCCAGGCCGCGCGCCAGGCCGCCGGGGCGATCCGCACCCGGCTGGCCGCCCTGTTCGCCGTGCTCTACGGCTGCCACGCCGCCACGGTCGAATTCAAAGGGGGACAGGTCTGCTCCGGCGAACACCGGCTCGACTTCAGCGAACTGGTGACGCTGGCCTACCGCCGCCGCCTGCCGTTGTGGGAGGCCGGCTTCTACCGCACGCCCAAGATCCACTACGATGCCGACACGCGCCAGGGCCGGCCGTTCTACTACTTCGCCTACGGCGCGGCGGTGAGCGAGGTGGCGGTGGACACGCTGTCGGGGGCGACGCGGCTGTTGGCGGTGGACATCCTGCACGACGTCGGGCGCTCGCTGAACCCGGCCATCGACCGCGGCCAGATCGAGGGCGGCTTCGTGCAGGGCATGGGCTGGCTCACCAGCGAGGAGCTCTGCTGGCAGCCGGACGGGCGGCTCGCCACGCACGCGCCGTCCACCTACAAGATTCCCACCGCCTACGACGTGCCGGAGCACTTCACGGTCACGCTGTTCGACAACGCCAACATCGAGGAAGGCCTGCACCACTCCAAGGCGGTGGGCGAGCCGCCGCTGATGCTGGCGCTGTCGGTGTTCTTCGCCATCCGCGACGCCCTGGGCTACTGCGCCGCGCCGGGCCAGCGCGTGCCGCTCGCCGCCCCGGCCACGCCGCAGGCGGTGCTCGACGCGCTCGACGCCATCGGCTACCGCCCGGGAGCCTGACATGCCGCCCTGGCTCGCCGCCCTGCCCGCCCTGCTCGCCGACGGCGACGCCGAACTGGTGAGCGTGCTCAAGGTGGCCGGCTCGGCGCCGCGCGAAGCCGGCGCCACGCTGGCGCTGAACCTGACGGACAGCGCCGACACCCTGGGCGGCGGCCATCTGGAGTGGGAAGCCATCGCCCACGCCCGCGCCCGGCTGCTCAGCGCGCCACAAGCGCCGGAGGTCCTGCGCTTTGCCCTCGGGCCGAGCCTGGGGCAGTGCTGCGGCGGCGTGGTGTGGCTGCTGTTCGAACGCGTTGCGGCACGTGAACGCGACGCCTGGCGCCGGCGTGCCGAGGCGCTACGCCAGGGCGCCACGCTGGCGCGCGCGCTGGCCGCCGGCGCAGCGGGTTCGGACTGGACGGTGGAAACGGAAGGCGACAGCACCACGCGGCTGTCCGGCGGCGCGGACGACGGGCACTGGCAGCAGCGCTACCGCGCCTGGCGCCGGGAGCTGGCGCTGTTCGGCGCCGGCCATGTCGGCCAGGCGCTGGTGCGGGTGCTGGCGGGCAGCGACCTGCATACCCGCTGGATCGATCAGCGCGAAGACGCCTTCGCCGCCCCGCTGCCGGACAACGTAGACGCGATCGTCAGCGACGAGCCAACGGAGGAAGTGGCGCGCGCCGCACCCGGCAGCGCCTACCTGGTGATGACGCACCGCCACGACCTCGACCTGGAACTGGCCTGGCACATCCTGCGCCGCGACGACGTGGGCTTCTTCGGCCTAATCGGCTCGCAGAGCAAGCGCGCCCGCTTCGAACACCGCCTCGCCGCGCGCGGCATCGCGCCGGAACGGCTCGGCGCCATGGTCTGCCCGATCGGCCTGCCCGGCATCAGCGCCAAGGATCCGCCCTCGATCGCCATCGCGGTGGCGGCGCAGCTACTGCGCTGGCGCGACAGTACGCAGTCCACCGATTCCGTAGGACGGGTGAAGGCGGCGGCACCGTAACCCTAACGCTTGGAGAACAATCCAGTGCGTGGCCTTGAGAAATTCCTCCCGAACGAGACAAACCGCATGATGTTTCCAGGGTTTGTTGCTTTCTGTATAAGCGGCGTGGGAGTAACACTTGGCTTCATCGCTTCAGCACTATCACTTCGCTGGCTCGGTTTAATTGCATTTGCCATCACGGTCCTTGGCGTTATTGGCGGGTTCATTTTTATCTTGCACGTATGGTGGCGCCTCTTTCTCCGCGTGCGACGATACATGAAAAAACCAGATGGGCTATAGCTGCGTAGGATGGGTGGAGGCGCTTGCGCCGTAACTCATCGCCCATGATCCCAAGCCGCCCGATGGGTTGCGCTGCGCTCCACCCACCCTACCGAAGCGCGCCTTGGCCGAAACCATCTCAAATCACCGCCGCCAACCTCACCCCCTGATCGATCGCCCGCTTGGCGTCGAGCTCGGCCGCCACGTCGGCGCCGCCGATCAGGTGCACGGTCTTGCCGATGGCCTGGAGCGGCGCCACGAGTTCGCGCAGCGGCTCCTGCCCGGCGCACACCACCACGTTGTCGACCGGCAGCAGCTGGGCCTCGCCCTTGATCGTCACGTGCAGCCCGGCGTCGTCGATCCTGTCGTAGCTCACCCCGGACACCATCTGCACCCGCTTCATCTTCAGGCTCTCGCGGTGAATCCAGCCGGTGGTCTTGCCCAGCCCCTCGCCCACCTTGCTGGTCTTGCGCTGCAACAGGTAGACCTGGCGCGGGCTGGGATGCGGCTGCGGTCCCTGCGGCGCGAGGCCGCCGGCCGTCTCGCCCGACATGTCGACGCCCCACTCGCGCATGAACGCCGCGGCATCGAGCGAGCTCGACGTGCCCTCGTGGGTGAGGAACTCGGCGGTGTCGAAGCCGATGCCGCCGGCGCCGATGATCGCCACGCTTCGGCCAACCGGTTTGCCCTGTTTCAGCACGTCGAGGTAGCTCAACACCTTCGGGTGCTCGATGCCGGGGATGGCGGGCAGGCGCGGCGCGATGCCGGTGGCGAGGATCACCTCGTCGAAATCCTTGAGGTCGTCCGCCTGCACGCGGGTGTTGAGGCGCACGGTCACCTCGGTCGTCTCGAGGCGGCGCGCGAAGTAGCGCAGCGTCTCGTGGAACTCCTCCTTGCCCGGGATCTTCTTGGCGACGTTGAACTGGCCGCCGATCTCGCCGGCCGCGTCGAACAGCGTCACGGCGTGGCCGCGCTCGGCCGCCGCGGTGGCGCAGGCGAGCCCGGCCGGACCGGCGCCGACCACCGCCAGCCGCTTCGGCGTCGCCGCCGGCGCCAGGTTCAGCTCGGTCTCGCGGCAGGCGCGCGGGTTGACCAGGCAGCTGGTGGGCTTGCCCTGGAAGATGTGGTCGAGGCAGGCCTGGTTGCAGCCGATACAGGTGTTGATCTCGTCGCCGCGCCCCGCCGCCGCCTTGTTGACGAACTCCGGGTCGGCCAGGAACGGCCGCGCCATCGACACCATGTCGGCGCAGCCGCTGGCGAGGATCTCTTCCGCCACCTCCGGGGTGTTGATGCGGTTGGTGGTGATCAGCGGAATGCCGACCTGCCCCATCAGCTTTTTGGTCACCCAGGCGAAGCCGCCGCGCGGCACCATGGTGGCGATGGTCGGCACACGCGCCTCGTGCCAGCCGATGCCGGTGTTGATGAGGGTGGCCCCCGCTTTTTCGATCGCCTTGGCAAGCTGCACCACCTCGTCCCAGGTGCTGCCGTCCTGCACCAGGTCCAGCATCGACAGGCGGTAAATGATGATGAAGTTGGGGCCGGTGGCGGCGCGCACCGCCTTGACGGTCTCGATGGCGAAGCGGATGCGGTTGTCGAAGCTGCCGCCCCAGCCATCGCTGCGCTGGTTGGTGGCACGGGCGATGAACTGGTTGATCAGATAGCCCTCCGAGCCCATCACCTCGACGCCGTCGTAGCCGGCCTGCTGCGCCAGACGGGCACAGCGTGCGAAGTCGGCGATGGTGCGCCAGATGTCGTCTTCTGAGAGCTCGCGCGGCTTGTAGAAATTGATCGGCGCGATCAGCGGCGAGGCCGACACGCACTGCTCCTGGAAGCTGTAGCGGCCGGAATGCAGGATCTGCAGGCAGATCTTGCCACCCTCGGCGTGCACCGCCTCGGTCACCAGGCGGTGCTGCGGCACCTCGGTTTCATGCGCCAACATCGCCGCCCCTTCGGCCACGCAGCCTTCCGGATTGGGGCCGACGCCGCCGGTGACAATCAGCCCGACCCCGCCGCGCGCCCGTTCGGCGTAGAACGCGGCCATCTTCTCGAAGCCTTGCGGCGCCTCTTCCAGTCCGGTGTGCATCGAGCCCATCAGCACGCGGTTCTTCAGCGTGGTGAAGCCGAGATCGAGCGGGGCCAAGAGCTGCGGGTAAGCCGTCATGGGAAATTCCTCGTGTTGGTGTGGCGGTTTTTTATCGTGTTAGCCTGTGCCACGACAATACTTACTAGTAAGTAAGTTGTCAAACCAGCCCCCGACCGGGCGCGCTGCGCCAAGGGGAAGTGACCGAGAGGGATAGCGCGACGGCGGGGGGCGTCTCAGCGGGCGGGCGGCGACGGGGGCATGGCGCCGGGCCGCGAAGGCGGCAGGTCGCGCAGGTCTTGCAACACCAGCACGGCGCCGATGACGCTGCCGTTGCCGGCACGCACCGGGGCGGCCGAATCGAGCACCGGCACCGCACGGCCATCGCGGCCGATCAGGACCGCGCCGGGCTGGAGAAACACCGGCTGGCCCTGGCGCAGGCAGGCTTCCACCGGGTCGGCCAGCGGCTGGCCGCTGGCCTGATCGCGCAGCACCAGCACCGTGCTCAGCGGCCATCCCCGCGCCTCGGCCTGGCGCCAGCCGGTCAGGCGCTCCGCCACCGGGTTCATGTAATTGATCACGAGCGCGGTATCGGTGGCGATCACGGCGTCGCCAATGGAGTGCAGCGTGACGCGCCACAGCTCCTTCTCCTCGGCCAGGGCATCGGCCAGCCGGCGCTGCTCGGTGATGTCCCAGTTGGTGCCGGTCATCGCCACCGGCACGCCGTACTCGTCGCAGCGCACCGTCGCCAGGGCGCGGATGTGGCGCACCTGCCCGTCCGGCCACAGCGCGCGAAACTCGGTATCGAGCGGCTTCTTGCCTTGTTGCGCCAACACCACTTCCTGCAGCGCCCGCTCGCTGTCGTCCGGGTGCAGGCTGTTGTACCAGTACTCCAGCGGCGGATCGCCGTCGCCGGGCTGGCGCCCATACAACTCGTACATGCGCTCGTCCCAGATCAGGGTGTTGCTGCCGATGTGCCACTCCCAGATCCCCACCCGCGCCGCCGCCACCGCCAACGCCATGCGCTCGCTCTGGCGCCGGCGCTCGGCCTCGTCGCGCTTCCTGGCGCTGATGTCGGTGTGGGTGCCGATCAGCCGCCGCGGCTGGCCGGCGGCGTCGCGCTCGATCACCACGCCGCGGTCGTGAATCCACAGGGCGTTGTGACGCTTGTCGAGCAGGCGGTACTCGATGGCGTAACGGCTATCGCGCCCCTGCGCGATGCGCTGCAGCACCACCCGCACCCATTCCTCGTCCTGCGGGTGGATGCGCGACCACCACTCCTCGATGTCCTGGCCGATCTCGCCCGGGGCATAGCCCAGCATGCCCTTCCAGGTCTCGGAAAAGAACACCGTGCCGCTCGCCAGATCCCAGTCCCACACCCCCTGGCCGCTGCCGGACAGCGCGAAGTTCCAGCGCGCCTCGCTCTCGCGCAGCGCTTCCTGGGCCCGCTTCAGCTGGTCGATGTCCTCCACCTGGGCCACGAAGTAAAGCGGCCGCCCATCGCGGTCGCGCACGATCGACACCGCCAGTTGCGCCCACAACTCCCGGCCATCCTGGCGCAGGTAGCGCTTTTCCATGCGATAGGTGTCGGCACGCCCCTCCAGCAGCGCGTGGACGTTGGCCAGGTCCAGCTCCAGGTCGTCGGGATGGGTGACATCCTGAAACGTCAGCGGCAGCAGCTCCTCCTCGCGGTAGCCCAACAGCTGGCACAACGCCGGGTTGACCTTGATCCAGTGGCCGCTGGTCGACACCAGCGCCATGCCGATCGCCGCCGCCTGCATGGTGTCGCTGAGTTCCTTGCGGCTGAGCTCCAGCGCCGTCTGCTGACGCTCCAGCGCATCCATCAGCGCCCCCACCATCACCGGCAGCGACACCGTCACCGCCAGCGGCAGGTTGAACCCGGCCGGGCCCCAGCGTTGCAAGCCGGCCAGCACCATCTCCGGGGCATCCAGCGTGGCGGCCACGATCAGCGCCGCCGCGAGCAGGGTCAGGAGGGTCGCGGGGAACAGGCCCAGCAGCATGGCGCTGGCGATCAGCGGAATCTCGGCGAAGATGAACGGGTACGGCAGGTAGCGCACGCCCACGTAGCAGGTCAGCGCCACCAGCAGCGCCAGCGGCAGCACGCGCAGCCATTTCGTCGGAGCCAGCAGTTGGCGCCAGCGCGAGCGGTCGCTCAGCAGCAGCAAGGGCACCAGCACCAGTGCGCCCATGCCGTCGGCGAACCACCAGCTCGGCCAGATGGTGCCAAACGGCACGCCCAGCTCCAGCGCCACCACCAGCGCGCCGGCACTGGCCCCCACCACGGCGGCGCACGGACCGACCGCCAGCAGGCTCAGCGCCGTCAGCCGCAGCGACGACAGGAAGGGTTCGCCATGATGGATGAGCCGCAGCAACAGCGCCCCCAGCGCCACCTCGGCCAGGTTGGCGAGGCCCAGCCCGAACGCCAGCAGCGGCGTGTTGTCGGCCAGCACATTGGCCAGCCCCACCCCGACGAGAAAGGCCAGCGCCAAGGGCAGACGCGCGGTCGCCGGAGCCCGCGCCAGCACCGCCATGGCAAAACCGTTGACCAGCCAGATCGCGGCCACGTCGCCCGGCCCGCGCAGCAGCCAGATGCCGAGCCAGGCCAGGGCCAGGCTGGCCAGCCCCATCGCCAGCGCACACAGCCCCATGCCCCGGCGCGGGAGCGGAACAAAGGTGGAAACGGAGGGTGGCGACAGCGTAGACAAGTCGACTCTCCCGGCGCACGCGAACCCGCACGGCCGGGAGCAGGCGGTGCCAGGGTGGGCGTGATGATGAATACCGGCATACCCGGCAGCTATTATGAAGAATAGATGAGACGGAACGAGAACACCAAGCCGCCCCGCGGGCGCGCTAGCCGGTCCGTCCGGCCACGCCGACACGCTCCATCCAGGCCAGGATGTCGGCGGTCACCGCCTCGCGATTGGTTTCGTTGAGCATCTCGTGACGCCCGCCGGGGTAGACCCGCAGCGTGATGTCGTCGAGCCCGGCGCGCCGGTAGCGGCGCGCCAGCTGCCGCAGCGCCCAGTGCCCCAGGCTGACCGGATCGCGGCTGCCGGTCATCAGCAGCACCGGGCAACGCGGCAGGTTGCGGCCGCGCTGCTCGCCGGCCTCCAGCGCGATGATGCCGCCGAACAGGTCCTGCCACAGCGCCGGGGTAAAGTGAAAGCCGCACAAGGGATCGGCCAGGTAGCGATCGACCTCGGCCGCATCGCGGCTCAACCAGTCCACCGCGGTACGCGCCGGCAGAAACGACAGGTTGAAACTGCCGAACACCAGCCGGCTCATGAAGGCGTTCGGCTGCAGCCGTCCCCCCAGCCGGCCCGCCAGGCCGGCGACGCGGCGCATCAGCCGCGCCAGCCAGGCCTGGCGGTAGCCGGTGGCCGACAGCACCAGCCCGGCCAAGCCCTGGCCGTGACGCAGCAGGTAGGCGCGCGACACGAAACTGCCCATGCTGTGGCCGAACAGCAGCAGCGGCACCACGGGGTGCCGCGCCGCGGCGTGGGCGCGCACCGTATCGACGTCGTCCACCACCTTGTTCCAGCCCTGTTCGGCGGCGAACCAGCCGCGCCGCCGCGGCCGCTCGCCATGGCCGCGCTGATCGTGCGCGTACACCGCGTAACCGGCTTCGGCCAAGCTGTCGGCAAAGCGCCGGTAACGGGCGCGTGCTCTCCCATGCCGTGCACGATCAGCACCCCGCAGCGGGCCGTGCGGGCAGCCAACACCAGCCACGGATCGTTTGGCTCGCGCGCGAGGGAAAACTTGCTTCGCCGGCTCCGGGACAGGAGGGCCCGCCGCCGGTTCAGGCAGCATGCGCGCGGGGCGAAATGGGGGTTGGGCAGGGCCGTCAGCACGTGATCGCCCAGGGCCGTCGGGAAACAGGAGTCCTTGGGGTGGCCTTCGACGACGAAGCCGAGGGGGGCGCAGCACCGCCGCGCTGCCGCACATTCTCCGGGCTGGGAATTTGGCCTGGCATCAGCGCGATGATGCCGCCGAACAGGTCCTGCCACAGCGCCGGGGTAAAGTGAAAGCCGCACAAGGGATCGGCCAGGTAGCGATCGACCTCGGCCGCATCGCGGCTCAACCAGTCCACCGCGGTACGCGCCGGCAGAAACGACAGGTTGAAACTGCCGAACACCAGCCGGCTCATGAAGGCGTTCGGCTGCAGCCGTCCCCCCAGCCGGCCCGCCAGGCCGGCGACGCGGCGCATCAGCCGCGCCAGCCAGGCCTGGCGGTAGCCGGTGGCCGACAGCACCAGCCCGGCCAAGCCCTGGCCGTGACGCAGCAGGTAGGCGCGCGACACGAAACTGCCCATGCTGTGGCCGAACAGCAGCAGCGGCACCACGGGGTGCCGCGCCGCGGCGTGGGCGCGCACCGTATCGACGTCGTCCACCACCTTGTTCCAGCCCTGTTCGGCGGCGAACCAGCCGCGCCGCCGCGGCCGCTCGCCATGGCCGCGCTGATCGTGCGCGTACACCGCGTAACCGGCTTCGGCCAAGCTGTCGGCAAAGCGCCGGTAACGGGCCGCGTGCTCTCCCATGCCGTGCACGATCAGCACCACCGCACGCGGCGCCGTGGCGGGCAGCCAACACCAGCCACGGATCGTTTCGCCGTCGGCGGCGTCGAGGGTAAAGGCTTGCATCGTCCGGGCTCCAGAACGGCAAAGGCGCGCCGCCGGCTCAGGCCAGCATGCGCGCCGGGTCGAAATCGGGGTTGGTCAGCGCCGTCAGCACGTGATCGCGCCAGGCGCCGTCGAGAAACAGGTAGTCCTTGGCGTGGCCCTCGACGACGAAGCCGAGGCGGCGCAGCACCGCCGCGCTGCGCACATTCTCCGGCTGGTAATTGGCCTGGATGCGGTGCAGCTGCAGCGTCTCGAAAGCACAGGCGATGACCGCCCGCAGCGCCTCGTGCATCAGCCCGCGCCCCTGCTCAGCCTGGTCCAGGTTGTACCCGAGATGGCAAGCCTGGAAGCTGCCGCGCACGATATTGGACAGGGTTACGGTGCCGGCCACCCGCCCCGGCGTGCCTTCGCGCACCAGCAGGAACGCCGCGCCGCGCCCGTCCTGCCAGTCACGGCAGCGCTGGCGCAGGCGCATGGTCCAGTACAGTTCGCTGTAGAACATGTCTCCGCCACGCGGCTCCCAGCGCGCCAGATGCTCGCGGTTGCGGTGCTGGTAGTCGAGCAGCGCCAGCGCCCACGAAGGGTCGGCCGGGATCAGCAAGAGGCGGGCGGTGGACAGGGTGGGTTGCGGCACGGTCATCGGGTTTCCGTCGGAAAGCGGCACGCCGTCCAGTATGACAGAGGCCCGGCGCCGGCGGCAGCCGGTACCCCATCATGAAAAACCCGCCTGACGGCGGGTTGGTGTGCATGGGGTGTTTGGCGGCGAGAGGGAGACCCGCGGCAGCAGGCCGGCGCGCCCAAGCAGCTTGAGTGCCGCCGGAACACGGGGACCGGAATGGACACGTCGTCCATGAGATTCCGTATCGCAGGCAGTCCACCGGTGCTCAGGAGGCGCAGGCGCAGCCGCCTTGCAGTAGATTCAGCGCGTCAGGCGTTCCAGCGCCTCGCGGTACTTGTCCGCGGTCTTCTCGCGCACGTCCAGCGGCACCGCCGGGGCCGGGGCCTGCTTGTTCCAGCCCGAGGCTTCCAGCCAGTCGCGCACGAACTGCTTGTCGAACGACGGCGGGTTGCTGCCGGCGACGTAGCTGTCGGCCGGCCAGAAGCGGCTGGAATCCGGCGTCAGCGCCTCGTCCATCAGCGTCAGCGTGCCGTCCTCGTCCAGGCCGAACTCGAACTTGGTGTCGCAGATGATGATGCCACGGGTGGCGGCGTAGAACGCGGCCGCCTTGTACAGCGTGATTGCGGTGTCGCGCACCTTCTCGGCCAGCTCGGCGCCGATGATCTCGACGCAGCGCTCGTAGCTGATGTTCTCGTCGTGGTCGCCGACGGCGGCCTTGGTCGACGGGGTGAAGATCGGTTCCGGCAGCTGGCTGGCTTCCTTGAGGCCTTCCGGCAGCTTGATGCCGCACACGGTGCCGGACTGCTGGTATTCCTTCCAGCCGGAGCCGGCCAGGTAACCGCGCACCACCGCCTCGATCGGCACCGCCTTCAGGCGCTTGGCCACCACGGCGCGGCCTTCCACCTGCGGCAGGTCTTCCGCGCTCACCACGTCCTCCGGCTTGTCGCCGGTGAGGTGGTTGGGCACCAGGTCCTTGAGGCGTTCGAACCAGAAGTTGGAGATGGCGGTGAGGATCTGGCCCTTGCCCGGGATCGGGTCGTCGAGAATCACGTCGAACGCCGACAGGCGATCGGTGGCGATCATCAGCATGCGCTTGTCGTCGATCTGGTACAGGTCGCGCACCTTGCCCGAGTAGATCTTCTTCAGGCTGGTGAGGTTGGTGGTGGTGATGCCGGTCATGTTGCTTCCTTGAAAACAAGCCGGGCGCCCGTGGCGGGGCGCCCGAAATCCGATGATTACAGCGTGTCCTTGAGCGCCTCGGCCTGCTCCAGCGCGGCGTCGGCGCTGGCCGACAGCACGGTGTAGTGGCCCATCTTGCGGCCGGTGCGCGCCTGCTGCTTGCCATAGAGGTGTAGGTGGACGTTGGGCGCCTCGGCCAGCACCGCCCAGTTGGGCTCGCCGCCGTCCTCGCGCCAGCTGTCGCCCAGCAGGTTGACCATCACCGCCGGACTCAGCAGGTCGGTGCGGCCCGGCAGCAGATCGCACATGGCGCGCACCTGCTGCTGGAACTGGTCGGTGAGGCAGGCATCCAGCGTGTAGTGGCCGGAGTTGTGCGGGCGCGGCGCGATCTCGTTGACCACCAGCGTGTCGTCGGCGAGCACGAAGAACTCCACCGCCAGCACACCGACGTAATCGAGCGCTTCGGCCAACTTCTTGGCCATGTCCTGCGCCTGCGCCGCCAGTTCCGGCGCGATGCGCGCCGGCACGATGGAGACGTCGAGGATGCCCCCGGTGTGAAGGTTCTCCGCTACCGGAAACACCGCCACCTGCGCCGGCGAGGTGCGGGTGACGATGGCCGAGACCTCGAGCTGGAGGTCGAGCATCTTTTCCAGCACGCAGGCCTGGCCGCCCAGGTCGGCGTAGGCGGCGCGCGCCTCGTCGGCGGTCTGCACGCGCACCTGGCCCTTGCCGTCGTAGCCCAGACGCGCGGTCTTGAGGATGCCCGGCAGGTACGGGGTCAGATCGACCTGGATCTCCTCGACCGACTCGATCGCGAGATACGGCGCGGTCGGCAGCCCGGCCTTGTTGATCCAGCCCTTCTCGACGATGCGGTCCTGCGCGATCGCCACGCAGTCGCCGGACGGCGACACGCGGGTGCGTTCGGCCAGCGCGCGCATCGCCTCGGCGTTGACGTTCTCGAACTCGGTGGTGACGGCAGAGCAGGTTTCGCCCAAGGTCTTCAGCGCGTCCGGATCGTTGTACGGCGCGCACAAATGCACGTCGGCGAAGCGCGCCGCCGGGGCGCTGGCGTCAGGGTCGAGCACCGTCACGCGGTAGCCCATGGTCTTGGCTGCCACGGTGAACATGCTGCCCAGCTGGCCGCCGCCGAGAATGCCCAGCATCGCCGGGGGGAGAATTGCCGCCATTATTCGACCTCCGGCAGCGTCATCGCCAGCACGGTGTCTTCCTGCTTCTTGCGGAAGGCCTTCAGCTTCGCGGCCAGTTCCGGCACGGCATTGGCCAGCATCGCCACCGCGAACAGCGCGGCGTTGGCGGCCCCGGCTTCGCCGATGGCGAAAGTGGCCACCGGGATGCCCTTGGGCATCTGCACGATGGACAGCAGCGAATCCTCGCCGCGCAGGTACTTGGACGGCACCGGCACGCCCAGCACCGGGACGTGGGTCTTGGCGGCCAGCATGCCCGGCAGGTGGGCGGCGCCGCCGGCGCCGGCGATGATCGCCTTGAGCCCGCGCGCTTCGGCGCTGGCGGCGTAGTCGAACAGCAGGTCAGGAGTGCGGTGGGCGGAGACGACGCGGGTTTCGAACGCGACGCCAAAGTCCTTGAGAACGCGGGCGGCGTTCTGCATGACGTCCCAGTCGCTGTTGCTACCCATCACGATACCGACTTCGATCATGGCGGAAGAGCCTGTAAGGTATGGAAAAAACGGGATTTTACCCGAATGCCGCGTCAGGCCGGAACCGTTTTCTCGTTTTCGTCAGAAACCCCGGTTTTGAGTGCGGGCGAGAAAAAGGGGCCGCAGCCCCTGAAAATGCGGATTGACTCGCCCTGGCCTCACATCTGCTTAAGTTGCTCCTTGGCCTTCACCGCCGCGGCGCTCTTCGGATAAAGCTTGATCAGGCGGTGCAGGGTCGCCTTGGCCACGTCGACCTGGCCCAGGTCGCGCTGGCAGTTGGCGATGTTGCGCAAGGCGTCGGGGGCCTTGGGATGATTCGGATTGCGCTCGACGAAACGGCGATGGATGTCGATGGCGGCATCGTACTGGCGCTGCGCGGCGTGCGCTACGCCGAGCCAGTACATGGCGTCGACCGCCTCCACCGCGCCGGGGTTCTGGTCGATGAAGCGCTTCAAGGCCTCGGTGGCGTGCGGGAAATCGCGGTTACGCAGCAGGGCGATGGCCTTGTCGTAGTCGGCGCTGGCGGGTGTCGCCGCTGGCGCCGCCGAGCTCGGCGCGCTGCTGTCGGTAGAGCCCGACGGAGCCGACGAGGCCGGGGTGCCGCCTTCCAGCTTGGCGAGGCGGGCGTCCAGGTCGGCGTAGAGATCGTTCTGGCGCTTCTGCGTGTTCTGCAGGTTGTAGCCCTGCACTTCCAGCTCGCCGCGCAGGCGCGCCTGCTCGGCCTTGAGGCTTTCCAGCTCGCTGATCATCGCCAGCAGCTTGTCGTTGGACAGCTTGGTTTCGACGTCGGTCAGGCGGGTGTTGGCCTGGCGATTGATCTGGTCGAGCTGGCGCCGGGTATCTTCCAGGCGGCTGCGGGTGTCGTCCAGCTCGGTGGTGGTGGCGCAGCCAGCCAGCAGGGTCAGCAACAGCGCACCGAGGGCAAGCCGTTTCATGATCGTGTTCCTTGAAGGCAATCGGGCCGCTCAGGATACGTCATCCGGAACGGCCCGGGGGGAGCAACGTGGCACCCATTCCAGTATGACGGCCAGGCCATCGCCTGTTGCGCGCCGCGGCGACACTCAGGACGCCAAGGCTCGCCCGCCAGCTGAATATAGGCGGTTACTCGCCGTCGTAGGCGATGTCGGCGCGACGGTTCTGCGCGTAATCGGCCTCGGTGTTGCCGGTCGCCTTCGGTTTTTCCTTGCCGAAGCTGACCGCTTCCAGCTGGTTTTCCTTGACGCCGATAACCTGCATGGCGTTCTTCACGCTCTCGGCACGACGCTGGCCCAGGCCCAGGTTGTACTCGCGGCTGCCGCGCGCGTCGGTGTTGCCCTGGATCACCACCTTGCGGGTCGGGTGCGACTTCAGGTACTCGGCGTGGTTGGCCACGGTCTGCTGTTCACTCTGCTTGACGGCGGAGGAGTCGAAGTCGAAGTACACGCTGCGCTTGGACAGCGGGCTGTTCGGATCCTTCAGCGGGTCGACAGCCACGGAGCCCTGGCCGGCGGCACCGGTGTCGGCCGGCAGGGTGGCGCTCTGACCGGCGCCGGCGCTGCCGTTCACGGTCGGGGCGGCAGTCTCCAGAGGCTTGGTGCTGGAGCAGGCGGCCAGCAGGGCGACGGTGGCGGTACCGATCAGCAGGTGTTTCAGGTTCATGCAATGACTCCTAAGGTATTGGTCAAAGTGGGCAAGCGACTGCGCAAAAGGCAATCCGCTAACTGATAGCGGACAGGGAAAACCGTTCAGGGTTCCCCCCGTCATCGCGATATCCGGAAAAATTCTCAGGGGTGGTTGAACGGCCCCCACGCCGGGTCCTGCACGTCGCCGTTGATCACGGCGAGGCGCACCTTGCTGCTGCCATCCGGGGTGGCGGCGTACAGCACGCTCCGGCCCCCCTCGTCGCTGGCGAACAGCACCATGCGGCTGTTCGGGGCGAAGCTCGGCCGCTCGTTGTAGGCGCCGCTCGACAGCACGCGGTTGTCGCCGCTGGCGAGGTCCTGCACCACCACGCGGAACTGGCCGCCCTGGCGGCGGATGTAGCTCAGGGTGCGGCCGTCCGGCGACACCTTGGGCGAGACGTTGTAGCTGCCGTCCCAGCTCAGGCGGCGCGCGCTGCCGCCGGCCACCGGCTGCACGTAGATCTGCGGGCCGCCGGCGCGGTCGGAGACGAAGTAGAGCTGGCTGCCGTCCGGGCTCCATGCCGGCTCGGTATCGATGGCGTTGCTGTGCGTGACGCGGCGCGCGCCGCCGCCGTTGGCGTCGATCACGTAAATCTGCGAGGTGCCGCTGGTGGTGAGCACCACGGCGAGCTGGCGCCCGTCCGGACTCCACGCCGGCGCGGAGTTGCTGCCCTTGAAGTTGGCGACGATGCGGCGCTGGCCGGTGACGAGGTTCTGCACCCACACCACCGGTTTCTTGGCCTCGAACGAGACGTAGGCGATCTTGCCGCCGTCCGGGCTCCACGCCGGCGAGATGATCGGTTCCTTGGAGCGCAGGATGGTCTGGGCGCCGCGGCCGTCCATGTCGGCCACCTGCAGCAGGTAGTCGCGGCCGGACTTGAGCACGTAGCTGATGCGGGTGTTGAAGATGCCCTTCTGCCCGGTGATCGCCTCGTAGATCATGTCGGCGATGGTGTGCGCCACTTCGCGCGAGCGCTCCGGCGTCACGGTGAATTCGCCCGAGGTCAGCTGCTTCTGCTGGGCGGCGTCGAACAGGCGGAAGCTGATCTTCACCTGGCCGCCCGCCGCCTCGACCTTGCCGATGGCGAGCGACTGGGCACCGGCGCCGCGCCACGCCGGGTAGTTGATCTGCGCCGGCTCGAAGGCCGGGTTGGCGGCGCTGGCCGGGTCGACCATGCGGAACGCGCCGGTGAGCAAGAGATCGTTGCGGATGATCGGGGTCAGCGCCTCGCGCACCTGCGTGGTTTCGTTCTGGAACGGCAGCACGGCGATGGCGTGGCGGTTGGCGCCGCCGCCGACGATCTCGATGGTCATGTCGGCGCGGGCGGCGCCGGCGGCAGCCAGGCACAGCAGCAACATTGCTCGGATCAGCGTTTTGACGATGGGCATCGGCTTCCTCAGTGGTGCGATGGGGGTCTCAATGGGGGCGGAATTCCAGCTTGAGCTGGCGGAAATCGGTAAAGCTGGCGCCGGCCGGCAGCGACGGGAAGACCTTCGCCTCCCAGATCGCGCGCTGCACCGCCTCGTCGTAGGCCGTATTGCCGCTCGACGCCAGCAGGCGCACCGCGCGGACTTCCAGCGACGGCAGCAGCGTCACCTGCACCACCGCCTTGGGGTTGCCCGACAGCTCGGGCGGAACCTGCACCAGCGGCTTCACCTTGGCCTGGACCTTGCTGGCGTAGCCGTCTAGGTTGAGCGACGTGCCGTTGGCCGAACCGCCGACCACGCCGGTTTTCTGGCCGGCCTGGTCGCTGCGGGCGTTGCCCTTCTTGGTGGTGTTGCTGCTGCCAAGATCGGCCAGCAGGTCGTCGGCTTCCGGGTTGTAGCGCGGCGCCGCCTTGCTGCCCTTGCCCGGCGGCAGCGCCGCCGCCTTCTTCTCGGCATGCTTGTCGGGCACGCTGTCGGCCTTGGCGGTTTTCACCGGTGGGGCCTTCTCGACCGGCTTGGGTGCCGGCTGCGGCTTGGCCTGCTTCACCACCTCCGGCTTGGCTTCGCGCTTCGGTTCGGGTTTCGGTTCGGGTTTCGGTTCGGGTTTCGGCTCCGGCTTGGGTTCCGGCTTGGGTTCCGGCTTCTTCACCGGCGGCAGCGGCTTGCGTTTCTCGCCGAGGTTGACCTCGGCGCGCGGCGGCTCGACCGGCGCCGGCGCGGCCTTGGGCACTTCCGGCTGCGGGCGTGCCACCGGCTGCGGCACGGTCACGCTCGGCGCCTGCGGCGGAGGCGGCGGCGCGCTGCTCCACAGTTCGACGGCGACCGGGGCGTCCTGCGGCTTGTCGGTCGAGCTCAGTCCGCCCAGCACCAGCAGCAGCACCACCGTGGCGTGCAGCAGCAGCGACAGGACGACCGGCCACGGTGAATTGCGTTGTTCGGCCACGGCGATCATTTGCCCTGTTTCACCGTCAGCGCCACACGCTTGATGCCGGCCTTGTGCAGGTCGTCGGCGATCTCCACCACCTCGGCGTACTTCAGGTCGCGGTCGGCGGTGATGGCGACCGGGCGCTCGGTGGCGTTGAGTTCGTGCAAGCGCGCGATCAGCTCGTCCTTGCCGGCCAACGGCGTTTCCTTGCCGTCGGCCTTGAGCTGCATCGTTTTGTCGGCCTCGACGATCACCTCCAGCGGCTGCTCGTTGAGCGCGGCGGCGTGCGACACGCTCGGCACGTCGATCACGCCGGGGGTGAACAGCGGCGTGGTGACCATGAAAATCACCAGCAATACCAGCATCACGTCGATGTAAGGCACGACGTTCATCTGGTTCATCTGGCGGCGGGGGCGTCGATTGAGCATGGCAGCGTAGCGAATAACGGCGTCAGGCCGGATGATACCATCGCGGCCGCAGGGGTTTGATGACAGAAACGGTAAAGACCGGCCCGCACGGCGGAAAGTTCAGCCGGGGAGCCGATCGGCATTACAAGCGGGTGGCCAGCGTCAGGCCGTCGCCCACCGGCAGTACCGCGAGCCGGATGCGGGGGTCGTGCTTCAGGCCGGCGTTGAAGGCGTGCATGATGTGCACCCCGGGCGGGTCTTCCGGGCGCGGTGAAACCACGCGGCCGCTGAGGAAGATGTTGTCGATGGCGATCACCCCGCCCGGCCGCACCAGCTTCAGGCACGCCTCGAAGTAGTCCGGGTAGGCCGGCTTGTCGGCGTCGATGAAGGCCAGGTCGAAGCTGCCGGCGCGGCCTTCGGCCAACAGCGCCTCCAGCGTCGCCAGCGCCGGCTGCAGCACCAGCCGGATGCGCCCGGCCACGCCGGCCTTCTGCCAGTACTCGCGGGCGATGGCGGTGAAGGTGTCGCTGACGTCGCAGGCCACCACCTCACTGTCCTCCGGCATGGCCAAGGCCACCGCCAGCGCGCTGTAGCCGGTGAACACCCCGATTTCCAGGTAGCGCCGCGCGCCGATCAGCTGCGCCAGCCAGGCCATGAACTGGCCCTGCTCCGGGGCGATCTGCATCTTGGCCAGGCGATGGCCGGCGGTGAAGGCGCGCAGCTCGGCCATCACCGGGTGTTCGGTGACGCCGATGTCCATCAGGTAGTCGTGCAGGGGCGTATCGAGTGGTACGGTGCGGCTGGTCATGTCAGGAACGGCATCTAGACGGCAAAACGCCCGTGAACACGGGCGTAGCGGGGAACGACCGGGACAGGCTCACTCCGGCTGGTAGACGTAGGGCTTCTGCGGCACGCGCGCCTCTTTCCAGCGGCGCTGGTCGTCGAGATCGACCTTGCGGTCCCACCAGGTCAGGCGCAGCTCGCGGCGCTCGCTGTCCACTTGCGGGTTCTTATCGAGAAATTGGGTCATGAAATCGGTGAATTCGGACTGGTACATGCGGGCTTTCCTCGGATCGTTGGCGGGCATTGTACTGCAAAAACCGGCCTGTGGATAAGTGTCTGTTCCATATAGGCGGCTACGCCTTCCCATCGTGAGCGCCGACAGACGGCGGCGGAGCGCGCGGCGCAGCGAAGCGACATCCTCAGGCACCCATGCCGGCTCTGTGCGCCGGCGGCATGCAGCCGGCCTGAGCTCGTCAGCCTGCGGGAGCGGGCGCCGGCGCCGCTCGTTGGCAGCGCTAACGCTCTGCCGCCCGTTGCTTGGCGCTGTACATGGTGCGGTCGGCCACCGCGAGCAGCTCCTCGATCGAGTCGCCATCGTGCGGATAAAACGCGGTGCCGATGCTGACGCCCAGTGTCACCGTGCCGCCGTCGATGTCGTACGGTTCCTGCAGGGCCAGCTGCAGCCGTTCGAGCACCTGCGCCACGTCGGCATCGGCGTCGACGTCCTCGAGCAGCACCACGAACTCGTCCCCGCCCAGCCGCGCCACGGTGTCCTCGCCGCGCAACACCTCGTTGAGACGCGCCGCGATCAGCTGCAGCACACGGTCGCCGGCAGCGTGGCCGTAGGTATCGTTGACCGGCTTGAAGCGGTCCATGTCGAGCAGCAGCAGCGCCAGGCGCTTGCCGTTGCGCCGTACCCGGCGGATGGCATGCTGCAACCGGTCCTCGAACAGGTTGCGGTTGGCCAGCCCGGTCAGGGCGTCGTGGTTGGCGAGATGGAACAGCTCCTGCTCACGCGCGACCCGGTCGACATGGCAGCGCAGCAGGTTGTTGACGCCGAACAACAGCACCGCCAGCAGCACCAGCGCCAACAGCGCCATGACCAGCCACTCGAACAGCCCGATCTGCGCCCAGCCCAGCTGCCAGCTGACCTTGAGCATCAGGCTCGGGGTCGAACCTCCGGTGCTGCGGCTCAACTCCAGGCTCGGAAACAGCAGCGTCTCGAATGGCCCCCGCGCCACGCGGCCGGTATCGAGGAAGCGCCCTTGCGGGTCCTGCTGGCCGTAGCGCTGATGCCACAGTTGCACCCGCATCCCGGGGGGGAGATTCAGGGGCCGCGGCAACAGGTCGTCGACGCGCAGCACCAGCGCCACGAACTGGCGATCGGGCAACAGCGCCGGCGCCGGCTGCAGCACGAACTCGTCGGCGGGGCGGATGATCAGGTAGCCCAGACGGCCGTCGCCCAGCGCGAACGGACGCGACAACGCCGGCAGCTCGCGCCGCTGCGACTGGCGCAGGGCGTCGTAGAGAAAATCGACGCGGCTGACGTCCATGCCCAAGGCCGGCGAGAACGGTGGCGGCAACTCGCCGGCCGGCATCATCGATACCACCGGGTAATAGCCGCCGCCCTCCAGCGTGAAGCGCGGCGGCTGGCGTCCCGGGTCGTAGCCGTGGATGGCGACGGGGCGCCCGCGGCGGGCGCTCAACTCGCGCTCGAAGGCGGCGCGTTCGTCCTCGTTCACGCGCCGCACGCGCAGCCCCAGCACAATCGCGCGATGGCGCTTGAACTGGCGCAGCAGCAGGCTGTGCTCGGTCAGCTCCCCGTGATGCTGGCCAAAGGTCGAGAAGCCGGCGTAACTGTCGAGCTGCGCCTCGGTGGCGTTCAGGCGCTGCGCGATATCCTCGGCGAGCCGTCCGGTGACGCGCTCCAATTCGCTTTCGGCCTGATGAACGGCACGGCTGGCGAACGCCACCCCGATCAGTGCGCACAGCACCAACCAGAGTAGCAAGGCAGCCGGATACAACCATTTCATCTTCATCGTGTTGCCAACAAGAGAACGGGGCGGAATCGGAAAACAGGGGAACGGCAGGCAGAAAAACCATAGGGCTCCCCCGTGGGAAGCCCTGTTCAGAACGCCGCGGACCGTCCCGCGAGCGCCGACATGCTACCGGACTCCCCGGGCGCCGTCACGGCTTCCAACACGCAAACGGCACCGTTAAAGACAACGACATGATCAGGCAGGCACATTGCCTGCACGTCATGAAAACGCGCCCGGCCGGGTCAGGCGCCGTCGGTACAGCGGCTCACCAGCCCGCGCCACTTTGCCGAAACCACGGTGCCGTTCTCATCCAGATTGGCCTCGGTGTGGCGGCCATCCGGCGTCAACTCGATGCTCAGGCCGCGCTTGCCGGAATACGGATTGACCAGGGTCAGCACGATGCCGCCATCGGCGCGGGTCTGCCGCGTCAGGTAATTGGCGGGAATACCCCATTTCTGCGCCCCGCCCTGGATGCAGTCGGCCGCCGCGGCAAGGCGCGGCGCGGGGGCGGTACTCGGTGCCGGCGGCACGGCGGCGGCCTGGGCGGAGGGCGCCGGGGCCGGACTGGCGGCACGCCTGCCGCCCGCCGTCTGGGGCGTGGCGCAGGCGGCGAGCGTCAGCGCCAGCACGACGGCGCAGAGACGGGTCAAGTGGGGTGGATTCATTGCGCACTCCTGTGGAACCGGTTCACGATCTTGCTCCGCGCAAGCGGACAACAGGCAACAGACCGCCACGCGCACCAATCGTTCATCACGGTGCTACCATGCACCCCGTTCTTTCCCACCGCCCCGGACGCTGGAGCACGAGCATGGAAACACGATGGCTGGAGGATTTTCTGGTGCTGGCGGAAACCGCCAGCTTCACCCGTTCGGCACAGGCGCGCCACCTGACCCAGCCGGCGTTCTCGCGCCGCATCCGCGCCCTGGAAGGCTGGATCGGCACCGAGCTGATCGACCGCACCTCGTACCCGACGCGGCTCACGCCGGCCGGCGAGGTGTTCCGCGAACACGCCGCCGCCATGCTCAACCAGATCCACGCCACCCGGGCACTGCTGCAGGGCATGCGTCCGCTGCCGGAAGACACGCTGGAGTTCGCCGTCCCCCACACGCTGTCGTTCTCGTTCTTCCCCAAGTGGCTGAGCCGAGTGGAACAGGGCTTCGGCCAACTGTCGTGCCGGCTGCAGGCGAGCAACGTGCACGACGCCCTGCTGGCCTTCGTCGAAGGCGGCAGCGACCTCCTGATGTGCTACCACCATCCCAAGCAACCGGTGGAACTGGAAGACGGCCGCTACCTCGGGCTCCGGCTCGGCGTGGAACGGCTGCGCCCCTACGCCCGCGCCGACCGCCAGCGCCAGCCGCGCTTCGCCCTGCCCGGCAGCGCGGCCGCCCCCGTGCCCTTCCTCGGCTACGCCGCCAGCGCCTACTTCCGGCTGATGACCGAGCAGATCCTGGCCGACGCGCCGGAACCCTGCCATCTGCACCTGCGCTACGAGACCGACATGGCCGAGGGGTTGAAGAACATGGTGCTGGAGGGGCACGGCGTGGCGTTCCTGCCACAAAGCGCGGTGGCGCGCGAAGTGCGCTACGGCCAGCTCGCCCCGGCCGCCGACGAGCGCTGGGGGGTGGACATGGAGCTGCGCCTCTATCGCAGCAAGAAGCGCAACCGGCCGGTGCTGGAAGCGTTCTGGCAGTACCTCGCCACCGAATACCCGGCGATCTGAGAACGGGCGCACCCGCCACAACCCAACACCTTGCCCAAACGGCGCCTGTCCGCAGGGATTCGCGTCGCAAGAGTGAAGCACGGCGCCCCTATCGCCGGCGAGCTCCGCCACTGGCGGAGCAAGGCAGCACAGCGCTCACAAGGCCATGGTGTCTCCCCCCATCCTGCGCACTGCCGCCGCCTCACCGACAAGCCCCGGGCAGGCCGCCCCCTGCCCTGCGCCTTTATCCCCCAGCGCCAGTATCCGGGCCGCCGCCGCCCAGGTTATGCAAAAAAAGCATGACGCGATCGGCATTCGGAATTGGCCAGCCGGCACCGCCCTCACCTACAGTGCGCCCTGTCCCTTACCACAACACGACAACGACAAAACCCATGACTACTCGTAGCGAACACGACCTGCTCGGCGACCGCGACGTACCGGCCGATGCTTACTGGGGCGTGCATACCCTGCGCGCCATCGAGAACTTCCCGATCACCGGCCAGACCATCGCCGGCTACGCCAACCTGATCGCGGCGCTGGCCGCCATCAAGCAGGCCGCCGCGCTGAGCAACCGCGAGCTGGGCCTCTTGGACGCCCCGCGCGCCGACGCCATCGTCGCCGCCTGCGAGGAAATCCGCGCCGGCAAGCTGCACGAGCAGTTCGTGGTGGACGTGATCCAGGGCGGCGCCGGCACCTCGACCAACATGAACGCCAACGAGGTGATCGCCAACCGCGCGCTGGAGCTGATGGGCCACGCCAAGGGCGAGTACCGCCACCTGCACCCCAACGAGCACGTCAACCTGTGCCAGAGCACCAACGACGTCTACCCGACCTCGCTGCGTCTGGCCACCTACTGGGGCGTGCAGCAGCTGCTGGCCGCGATGGCCGAGCTGCGTGAATCGTTCGCCGCCAAGGCCGAGGAATTCGGCGACGTGCTGAAGATGGGCCGCACCCAGCTGCAGGACGCGGTACCGATGACGCTGGGCCAGGAATTCCAGACCTACGCGGTGATGCTGGGCGAGGACGAGCAGCGCCTGCAGGAAGCCTCGCGCCTGATGCTGGAAATCAACCTCGGCGCCACCGCCATCGGCACCGGCATCTGCGCCCACCCGGAATACGTCCCCCTGGTGTGCCGCCAGCTGTCGGCGCTGACCGGCCTGGAGCTGATCACCTCGCCCAACCTGATCGAAGCCACCCAGGATTGCGGCGCCTTCGTGCAGCTCTCGGGCGTGCTCAAGCGCGTCGCGGTCAAGCTCTCCAAGACCTGCAACGACCTGCGCCTGCTGTCGTCCGGCCCGCGCGCCGGCCTGGGTGAAATCAACCTGCCGGCACGCCAGGCCGGCTCGTCGATCATGCCGGGCAAGGTCAACCCGGTGATCCCGGAAGTGGTGACCCAGGTCGCCTACGAAGTGATCGGCAACGACCTCACCGTGACCATGGCGGCGGAAGCCGGCCAGCTGCAATTGAACGCCTTCGAGCCGGTCATCGCCTACAGCCTGTTCCGCAGCGTGAACCACCTGACCCAGGCCTGCCGCACGCTGTCCGACAACTGCGTCAAGGGCATCACCGCCAACCGCGACTTCCTGCGCAGCCAGGTGGAAAACTCGATCGGCCTGGTCACCGCGCTCAACCCCTACATCGGCTACGCCGCGGCCACCGAAGTGGCGGCCGAAGCGCACGCCAGCGGCGGCGGCGTCTACGACATCGTGCTGAAACGCGGCCTGATGAGCCGCGACCAGCTCGACGCCGTGCTCAACCCGGCCGCGCTGACCCAACCGCGTTGGGTCACGCTGTAACCGACATCTCCTTGGATGGAGTGTGAAGCGACCTGCCTCCATGGCAGAACTTGCAGGGTTGCCCTCCGGGGCAACCCTTTTTTTGTTTGGAGGATGTCAGGCAGCGCGCCGGCCCTGATCGGGTGGGCAGGTCTTACAACAGCACGCCGCTGGCGTCCGGCTGTGGTCCGGTGGTCAGCGGCTCGTTCAGCAGCATCAGCAGGTTGCTTTCGATGGTGTGGCACAGCGCGTTGAGCGGCAGGTCGTTGGGCAGGGTATCGAACGGGTCCTCGATCTGGTCGCCCAGGGTATCGAGCCCGAAGAAGGTGTAGGACACGATGCCCACCACCAGCGGCGTCATCACCCCGACGCTGTCCACCAGGCCGAACGGCAGCAGGTAGCAGTAGAGGTGCACGGTACGGTGCAGCAGCAGGATGTAGGCGTAGGGGATCGGGGTGTGGCGGATGCGCTCGCAGCCGCCGTAGGCGTGCGACAGCAGCGAGATCTGCTCGTCGATGTTGGCCAGCAGCTGCGGCGACACCCGTCCCGCGCGGCCCAGCGCGGCGTAGGCGGCGCCGATGCGCTCGAGCAGCATGTTGGGGCGGTTGGGCTGCGCCAGCACCGCGGCGCACTCGCCGGCCGGCAGCAGCCGGGCCAGGTCGGCGGACGGGTCGCTGCCGCGCAGCTGGTGGCGCAGGACATGGGCGAACGCCGCCAGCCGGTACAGCAGGACTTTCTTCTCTTCCGCCTCGAGATGGTCGACCAGCGTCAGGGTCTGCCGGCCGAGGTTGCGCGTCACCACCAGCACTTCGCCCCACAGCTTGCGCGCTTCCCAGAAGCGGTCGTAGCTGACGCTGTTGCGAAAGCCGAGGAAGATCGCCAGGGTCAGGCCGATCAGCGAAAACGGCGTCGGCGTCAGGGTGATCTTGAGCGGCCCCAGCGTGCCGTGCACCACCGTCACCAGCACCGCGACACCGACGGTGAACAGCACGCGGCGCCACACCACCGGCACCACCGAGCCGCGCATCGAAAATAACAGGGAGAAAGTGGAGGGCGAGGCAGGACGGACGATCATGGCGGGTTCAGCGGGCAAAGCGCCATTCTAGCCCCGGATCGCCTTTTCGTGCACTGCAACATTGGTCGCATTGACCATCCACCGCCGCTCCACAGCTTACCCTCAGGCCATCCACAGAGTTGTCCACAGCCTTGCGGCCGGGGCAGTCAGGTTGGCCGAAGACGCAGGGCAACGCGCTTCGGCCAACGTAGCGCGATGGCCGCTACTGCGCGCTCCAGCCACCGTCGATCGGCAGCGCCACCCCGGTCAGGTTGTGCGCCCAGTCGCCGCAGAGCATCGCCACCGCCTCGCCGATGTCGGACGGCTGGCTCATGCGTCCGGACGGCTGCTTGTCCAGCACCAGCGCCTTCAGGCCGGCGTCACGGTCGCCGCCGAAGGCGGCCGCGCGCGCCTGGATCTGCGGCTCGATCAGCGCGGTTTCCACCCAGCCCGGGCAGATCGCGTTCACCGTCACCCCGCTCTGCGCGTATTCCAACGCCGCCACCTTGGTCAGCCCGACCAGCCCGAACTTGCTCGCCACGTACGGCGCCTTGTTGACCGATGCCACCAGCCCGTGCACCGAGGCGATGTTGACCACGCGCCCCCAGCCGCGCCCCGCCATGCCGGGCAGCAGCGCCTGCATCAGCAAGAACGCGGCCGACAGGTTGACGGCGAGGATGGCCTGCCACAGCTCGGCCGGCATCGCCGCCACGCTCGCGGTGTGCTGCATGCCGGCGTTGTTGACCAGCACGTCGACAGGACGCCAGCGCTGCACCGCTTCGGCCAACCCCTGCACCGCGGCGGGGTCGCGCAGGTCGCCGTCGAAGAACGCGGCGTCGGCGGCGCCGGCCTGGCGCACCATGCCCAGCGCCTCGTCGCGCTGCGCGGGAGTCGCCAGGCCATGCAGGCCGATGGCCCAGCCGTTGGCGGCGAGACGGCAGGCGACGGCCAGGCCGATGCCGGAAGTGGAACCGGTGATGAAGGCGGTGCGGGTCATGGACGATCTCCTCTCGTGGCGATGGCTCAAGCTTAGCCGCTATCGCGCCAGTGGCTAAGCGAGGGCGGCGCCGGCCAAGGCAAGAAAAAACGCGCCCGATGCAGCATCGGGCGCGTTGTTGTTGCGCTCAGGTCGAGCCCGCTGACTCAGCGGTGATCGACCTCTCAGGCCAGGCGGCCATGGCACTGCTTGTACTTCTGGCCGCTGCCGCACGGGCACGGGTCGTTGCGGCCGATGCGCAGGCCCTGCGCCGCCAGTGCCGCCGGCGCGTACGGATTGTTCTCGTCGTCCGCCGCGGCCAGTGCCGAACCCGGCTCGGCGTGCTGCAGTTCGACCTCCGGCAGCTCGTGCGGCTCGACCGCGTCCATGTCTTCCTGGCTGCGGATTTGCACCGTCATCAGCACGCTGACCACGCTCTTCTTGATGCGCTCGAGCATGTCGGCAAACAGTTCGAAGGCCTCGCGCTTGTACTCCTGCTTGGGGTTCTTCTGGGCGTAGCCGCGCAGGTGGATGCCCTGGCGCAGGTGGTCCATCGACGACAGGTGCTCGCGCCAGTGGTTGTCCAGCATCTGCAGCACCAGCGAGCGCTCGAACTGACGCATCGCCGGCTCGCCGGCCAGCTCGACCTTGGCCTGGTAGATCGCCTCGGCCTGCTTGATGATGCGTTCGCGGATTTCCGGGATGTCGAGGTTGGGCGCGGCCTTGAGCCAGTCCGCCACCGGGGCCTCGAGCTGGTACTCGCTCTCCAGGGTCTTCTCCAGCCCCGGCAGGTCCCACTGCTCTTCCATCGATTCCGGCGGCAGGTGCAGGTCGACCAGGTCGGACAGCACGCCCTCGCGCATATTGGTGACGATGGCGCTGACGTCTTCCTCGTCGAGGATTTCGTTGCGCTGCTGGTAGATCACCTTGCGCTGGTCGTTGGCGACGTCGTCGTACTCCAGCAACTGCTTGCGGATGTCGAAGTTGCGGCCTTCCACCTTGCGCTGGGCGTTCTCGATGGAACGGCTCACCCAGGGGTGCTCGATGGCTTCGCCCACCGGCATCTTCAGGCGCTCCATGATCGCCGACACGCGGTCGGAGGCGAAAATGCGCAGCAACGGGTCTTCCAGGCTGAGGTAGAAGCGCGAGGAACCCGGGTCGCCCTGGCGGCCGGAACGGCCGCGCAGCTGGTTGTCGATGCGGCGCGACTCGTGGCGTTCGGTGCCGACGATGTGCAGGCCGCCGGCGCCCAGCACCTGCTCGTGGCGCAGCGACCACTCGCTGCGGATGGCGGCGATGCGTGCGGTCTTGTCCTGTTCGGCCAGGCTCTCGTCGTTCTCGACCGCGCGGATTTCCGGCTCCGGATTGCCGCCCAGCACGATGTCGGTACCGCGACCGGCCATGTTGGTGGCGACGGTGATCACGCCGGGACGGCCGGCCTGCACCACGATGTCGGCTTCGCGCGCGTGTTCCTTGGCGTTCAGCACGTTGTGCGGCAGCTTGGCCTGGCTCAGCAGGGCGGCGATCAGCTCCGAGTTCTCGATCGAGGTGGTGCCGACCAGCACCGGCTGGCCGCGCTCGTGGCAGTCCTTGATGTCGGCCAGGATGGCGTCGTACTTCTCCTGCGCGGTGCGGTAGACCTTGTCGTGCGCGTCCTTGCGGATCATCGGCTTGTTGGTCGGAATCACCACGGTTTCCAGGTTGTAGATGCTCTGGAACTCGAACGCCTCGGTGTCGGCGGTGCCGGTCATGCCGGACAGCTTGCCGTACAGGCGGAAGTAATTCTGGAAGGTGATCGAGGCCAGCGTCTGGTTCTCGCGGTTCACCGTCACGCCTTCCTTGGCTTCGACGGCCTGGTGCAGGCCCTCGGACCAGCGGCGGCCCGGCATCAGGCGGCCGGTGAATTCGTCGACGATGATGATCTCGCCGTCCTGCACCACGTAGTGCTGGTCGCGGTGGTACAGCGCGTGGGCGCGCAGCGCGGCCATCAGGTGGTGCATCAGCGTGATGTTGGTGGCCGAGTACAGGCTGTCGCCTTCCTTCAGCAGGCCCATCTGGGTCAGGATCTCTTCGGCACGCTCGTGACCGCGCTCGGACAGCAGCACCGAGTGCGCCTTCTCGTCCACCCAGTAGTCGCCCTCGCCCTCTTCTTCCTGCTGACGCTCCAGGAGCGGCGGCACCACGTTCATGCGCTGGTACATCTCGACGTTGTCTTCGGCCGGGCCGGAGATGATCAAGGGCGTTCTCGCCTCGTCGATCAGGATCGAGTCGACCTCGTCGACCACGGCGAAGGCCAGCTTCTTCTGCACCTTCTCCTCGGTGCTGAACACCATGTTGTCGCGCAGGTAGTCGAAGCCGAATTCGTTGTTGGTGCCGTAGGTGATGTCGGCGGCGTAGGCTTCCTGCTTCAGGTGGTGCGGCATCTGCGACAGGTTCACGCCCACGGTCAGGCCGAGGAAGTTGTACAGCTTGGCCATGATGCCGGCGTCGCGGCTGGCCAGGTAGTCGTTGACCGTCACCACGTGCACGCCGTTGCCGGTGAGCGCGTTGAGGTAGGACGGCAGCGTGGCGACCAGGGTCTTGCCCTCGCCGGTGCGCATCTCGGCGATCTTGCCGTCGTTGAGCACCATGCCGCCGATCAGCTGCACGTCGAAGTGGCGCATGCCGAGCACCCGGCGCGAGGCCTCGCGGCACACCGCGAAGGCTTCCGGCAGCAGCGCGTCGAGGCTTTCCCCGCTGGCGAGGCGCTGGCGGAAGTGCGGGGTCTTGCCGGCGAGGTCTTCGTCCGACAGCGCGCGCAGGCCGTCTTCCAGCGCGTTGATACGGGCCACTACCTGGCGGTATTGCTTCAGCAGCCGGTCGTTACGGCTACCGAACACTTTCTTGAGAAGCGTGGAAATCATCGGTTTTCGAATCCAGAGGCCAAGCGGGCCGGAAAAATGGGGAAAAGTGTAGCACAAGCACTGACCACGTAATGGGGGCAAAGTTGTGGCGCGTCAAGGGAACCCCGGAAAAACCGGTCGCACGCGCCGCGAATCGCCCATCATGGCGGCAATCGGCTAGAATTCGCGCCATGAGCAGTCTTTCTTTCCGCGACATCGCCCGCCAGGACAGCCGCCTGTCGCGCCTGGCCAGCGAGGCCAAGGCGCTGATGGCGCTGGACACGGCCTTTCGCCGCCTGCTGCCGGCGCCCCTCTCCGACTACTGCCGCGCGGTGCGCATCCGCGACGGCGAGCTGGTGGTGTACGCCGACAACGGCGTGGTGGCGGCGCGGCTGAAGATGATCGGCCCGGGCCTGCTGCCGGCGCTGACCGACCGCGGCTACCCGGCGAGCAAGATCCGCGTCAAGGTCGACATCCGCTTCAAGCCGCCGGTCAAGCCGCCCAAGGCGCTGGCGATCAGCCCGGCGGCGCTCGAGCGCATCGAGGAAGCCGCCGCCAGCGTCAGCAACCCGCTGGTGAGCGCGGCGCTGTCGCGACTGCTGGCGCACCACCGCCGCGGCTGAGTCCTTCCGCCGCACTCCCGCCGACCAGACCGCCCCCTTGACCTGCGTCAACCGGCGCAGCGCCCGCGCATGCCAGAATCATTTTCTTTGTTTGCTTCAGGCTCTCTTCAAGAAAATGAACCATCTCCGTATCGGCCAGCGGCTGGCACTCGGCTTCGGCGGCATGACCCTGCTGGTGGCGCTGCTGCTGGCGGTCCAGCTCACCGGTCTTAGCCGGCTGCGCGATCATCTCGACGAGGTGGCGCTCGACCACAACCGCACCGTCGAGCTGACCACCCGCCTTACCTACAATCTGCAAAGCCAGCGCACCGTCTACCGCGACGCGGTGATGTTTCCGGATGAGCCCAGCAAGCGTCAGGCCGTCGCCAAGATGGCCACGGCACGCCTCGACTACGACGCCACGCTGCACGAACTGGAGCAACACTGGCAGCGCTACACCCCCGGCGCCGCGGAGCGGGCGCTGCTGGAGCAGGCGGCCCGCCAGCGCCGCCAGGCCGAACCGGTGATCGACCGCATGATGCAGCTCGGGCTCGCCAACGACGTGCCCGGCGCCATCGCGGTGATGAACGCGCAGTTGATCCCCGCCGTGCGCCCCTGGCGCGAGGCGCTGGAAGCGCTGATCGCCGCGGAACAGGCCAGGACGCGCGCCGCGCTGGACGACGCCGCGCGGGCCTACGCCCAGGCCAAATGGATCGGCCTTGGCGCCGGCGGCGGCATCATCCTGCTGAGCCTGCTGGCCGGCTGGCTGATCACCCGCGGCATCACGGTGCCGATGCGGCGCATGGTCGGCGCGGTACGCGCCATCGCCGGCGGCGACCTCAGTGTCACGCTGCCGCCCGCAGGACGCGACGAGACCGGCCAGGTGCTGGGCGCCATGCAGCAGATGAGCGGCAACCTCGCCAGCAGCGTGGCGACGGTGCAACACAGCGCTGGCGAACTGGAGCGGCTGGCCGAGACGCTGGCGCAGATGTCGGCGCAGCTCCTGGGCGCGGCGCGCGAGCAGTCGCGGGCCTCGGCCGAATCGGCCGGTTCCATCGAGGAGCTGTCGGTCAGCGTAGCTTCGGTGGCCGACGTCAGCGACGCCATGCACCAGGCGGCGGACCATGCGCTGGCGAGCAGCCGCCAGGGCACGGCGCAGCTCGCCACCCTGGTGGACGAGGTGGGGCGGGTGGAAGCGGTGGTGGGCCGCACCGCCGAGCTGGTCGGCGCCTTCCTCGCCAAGAGCCGCGACATCGCCGGCATGACCAGCGAGGTGCGCGACATCGCCGACCAGACCAACCTCTTGGCGCTCAACGCCGCGATCGAGGCGGCGCGCGCCGGCGAGCAGGGGCGCGGCTTCGCCGTGGTGGCCGACGAGGTGCGCAAGCTGGCGGAAAAGTCGGCGGCTTCGGCCAACGAGATCGACCGCGTCACGCTGCTGCTCGACAGCCAGTCGCACACCCTGGAAGCGTCCATCGCCGAAGGCCTGGCGGCGCTGGCGAGCAGCCGCCGCTACGTCGAGAGCGTGGGCGACGGCCTCAAGCGCAACGAGACCGCGGCGCAGGCCTCGCGCGACCAGGCGCAGGGCATCGCCAGCGCGATGCAGCAACAGCACGTCGCCAGCCGCGACATCGCCGGCAGCATGGAGTGCGTGGCCGGTGCCGCCGAGCAGAGCGCGGCGGTGGCGGAAAGCCTCGCCGGCGGCGTCACGCAGCTGGTCGAACTGGCGCACCAGCTCGGCCACAGCGTACGGCGCTTCCGCGTCTGAACGCCCCCGGCCCCGCCGGGGCGTCAAGGTGGAGGTCCACTGAATCCAACAGCCCCGCAGGCGATGCTTGCGGGGCTGTTTCCTTTACGACGCGGAGGATTATCAGGCCCCTCTCGCATGCCTCGGCCTAGACAGGCGCAGTTCGGCCTGGCCATCAGATCGGCAGGGCGGCGTGGGCGGCGCTTTCGCGCCCCTGCGGTACGCGCCCCCCCGACACCCGGCCGCGACGGCGGAGTAATACGGAAGTGGTGGACAGCCGGGCGCGCGCTTGAGGTATGCTGTACGGCAAGCGGTTTTAAACATGCGCCACGCATCTTTAAAACCGTTTGCCTATTGGACCCACCATGCTCACCCTCACCCCGCACCCGCTGCGCCGCGTGCTCAACGACGAGGCGCACGCCCGCCCGTACGCCTCGATTCCGTCGCCGGCACGGCTGACCTCGCTGACCCTGTACTACGACTACGACGACGCCAGCCAGCGCGAGGCACTGGCCGAGCTGGCCCAGATGCTGGCCCTGCCGGCCCCGTTCGGCCACGCCGCGCACTACACCGCGAATGCCGGCGACCTGACGGTACGCTGGTCGCTACACGCGGAGTTCGCGCGCTACACCTTCATCCTCTCCGGCGATTTTTCCGAGCCCTTCGACCGCACCGCGCTCGACCGCCTGCCCTCGAGCTGGCTCGACCGCCTGCCCGGCACGGTGCTGGTGGCGCTGCACGCGGTGCTGCTCAAGGGCGGCTCGGCCAGCACTCCGGACGAGATCGCGGCGCGCTGGTTCGGCGGCGGCGAGCTTATCGGTTCGCGCATCGGCGACGGCAACGGCATCGCCTACACCGACCTGCAGCTGCACCCCGACCCGCGCCTGCCGGAGGGCTTCTCGCGCTACGTGGTGCTGGACGAGGAGATGGGACCGAACCAGTCCGGGCGCATGCTGCAGCGCCTGTTCGAGATCGAGACCTACCGCATGCTGGCGCTGTTGGCGCTGCCCATCGCCAAGGAGCAGATGCGCGAGCTCGACCGGCTCGACGTGGTGCTGCGCTCGCTGACCGAGCGCATGGGCAAGCCGGACAGCGGCGACGCCCAGCTGCTCACCGAGCTGGAAGACCTCTCCACGCGCGCCGAACAGCTGATCTCGGAGAGCCAGTACCGCATTTCCGCCACGCGCGCCTACTACTCGCTGGTGGAGCGCCGCATCGGCGAGCTGCGCGAGAGCCGCCTGCCCGGCATGCAGCCGTTCCACGAATTCATGGAACGGCGCATGGCACCGGCGATGAGCACCTGCGACACCGTGGTGAAGCGCCAGGACCGCCTCACCGACCGCCTGCAGCGCAGCACCGCGCTGCTGCGCACCCGCGTCGAGGTGCTGCACGAGGAACAGAACCGCGCCTTACTGGCCAGCATGGACCGCCGCGCCGCGATGCAGCTGCGCCTGCAGGAGACGGTGGAAGGGCTGTCGGTGGGGGTGCTGACCTACTACATCGTGAGCCTGCTGTCCTACCTGCTCAAGGCCGTCAAGGCCGCCGGCGTGCACCTCAACACCGAACTCGCCACCGGCATCGCCATCCCGATCGTGGCGACGGCGGTGTGGTACGGCGTGCGCAAGGTGCGCGACGGACTGGGGCACTGAGACGCCGTTGGCGCGCGGGGGCGGCGGCCGCGTAGCGGGCCGCTGGAGGAAGGGGCCCCTGCCTGCCCGAGCCTGGCGGGGAGGCCCAGCGCCACGCCGCTCGGTGCGGCGCGACTTGCACTTTCCTTAACGCATATCAAATGAATAAATCATTTACTTATTGCATGCGCAAATTGATTTAAAACACAATATGCTCGTTATTTATAATGAGCATCCATCATGCGTCCTGCTTCCTCCCGCCGCCTGCGCCCGATCCTGATCAGCTTCATCGCCGTCACCATCGCCCTGCTGCTGGCGCAAGGCGTGGCGATGGTCGCCTCCCTGAACCGGCTGTACCAGGCCAGCCGCACCGAACACCAGGTGACCAACGTGCTGGCCGGGGCCATGAAGGAAGCGCGCTATCACGTGGTGCAGATCCAGCAGTTTCTCACCGACGTCTGCGCCACCGGCGAGCGCGACGGCTTTGCCGACGCCGCGACCCACTTCCGCGCGGTGAACCGCGATCTCGACCAGATCGCGGCACTGAGCCAGGAACAGGCCCCGGCGGCGCAGCAGATCAAGCCGCTGGTGGAACAGTTCTACCTGGTCGGCAAGCAGATGGCCGAGGTCTACGTGCGCGACGGCCGCGAGGCCGGCAACCTGATCATGAAGGCCAAGGGCAGCGGCTTCGACGACCGTGCCGAGGCCCTCACCCACGCCCTGGACGACCTGGAGAAGCAGCTGGAGCAGGCTCGGGCCGCCACCATCGGCGACGACGAACGGCAGCTGCTGCAGGCACGCCAGCTCGCCATCGTGCTGGGCACGCTGCTGGTGCTGCTGGTGGTGGGCGGCGGGATCTGGCTGTATCGCCGTGTGTTCGGCCTCTTGGGCGGCGAGCCGGCCCTGGCCGTCGCCCTGACGCAGCGCATCGCCGGCGGCGACCTGTCCCAGCCGCTCCCCGCGACCCGGCAGGGCAGCCTGCTGGCGGCCCTGGCCGAGATGCAGCAGCAGCTACGCGACACCACCGGACAGATTCACCGCATGGCGGGCGAAGTGAAGGGCAGCGTCGGCTTGCTGACCCGATCGGCACACGATGTGCAGCACAGCTCGCACACCCAGAACGAGGCCACGCGCACCATGGCGGTGGCGGTGGAGGAGGTGCTGCAAAGCATCTCGCAGCTCGGCCAGCAGAGCCGCGACGTCGGCACCGAGGCGCTGGACGCCGGCCAGGTGGTCGGCGAGTGCGAGCACCTGATCCACGCCGCCGCCGACGAGATCGGCGCGGTGGCCGAACGCATCGGCGGCACCGCGCAGGCGATCGAGGCGCTGCAGCAGCAGACCGACGCCATCGCCACCATTACCCGCACCATCCACGACATCGCCGACCAGACCAACCTGCTGGCGCTCAACGCCGCCATCGAGGCGGCGCGCGCCGGCGAACAGGGGCGGGGTTTCGCCGTGGTGGCCGACGAGGTGCGCAAGCTGGCGGAACGCACCGGCCTGGCGACGGTGGAAATATCGCAACAGATCGGCACCATCCACGCCGGCATGCAGGACGTGGTGACGCTGATGCGGGCCAGCGTCGCGGCGTCCGCCGAAGGCGTGGCGCAGACGCGCTCGGCGAGCCAGGCCATCAGCGGCATCCGTGACAACACCGGGCGCATCGCCGAGCACATCGACGGCATCACGCTGTCGCTGACGGAGCAGCAGCAGGCGATGCGCGATATCGCGCAGCGCATCGAGGTGGTGGCCAGCATGACCGAAGCCAACCAGCAGACGGTGGACGCCACCGCCAGCGCCGCCGACCAGCTGGCCCAGAGCGCGCACGGCCTCAACTTCGCCGTGGCTGCGTTCCGCTGCTGAAGCAGACCCCGAGGTTGGCCCCGGCCGCCGTCATCGTGCTGCAACAGCGGCGCTCTACACTCGCCGGCTTCACCACCCTGCCGCGAGACCGTCCGATGCTGTCACCCGCCCTGCCCGTCGCCCGTCCCGACTTCTACCTAGCCCCCGGCGGCGCCACGCCGGAAGTGGATTTCCGCTTCCACAGCGGCCGCCTGCTGCTGCGCGGGGTGAGCTGCCCGGAGGACGCCGCCGCCTTCTACGACCGGCTGTTCCGGCCGCTGACCCCGTACCTGGCCGGCCTCGACCACGGCGAGGTGGCCCTGACGCTGGCGCTGACCCGGCTCGACGCCGACAGCGCCAACCAGCTCCTGACCCTGGCCGACCTGCTCAACAACGCCCAGGCCAAGGGCAGCCGCGTGCACTGCCACGTGTTTCACGACGAGGACGACGCCCGGCTGCAGGCGTTCCACCGCGTGCTGGCACACGAGTTTCCCGGCCTGCTGGCTGCGCCGCTGGCGCAGGTAGCGTAGGCATAAAAAACGGCCGTCGGCCCGGAGGCAGACGGCCCAGTGGTGACGCACACGCCACCCTCGAAAGGGCTCAGGCTCTGGTAATGGCCTGACGCACTTGTTCCAGACTCGCCGGATCGTCCAGCGTGGTGAGATCGCCCGGATCGCGCCCTTCGGCAATGGCCTGGATGGAACGGCGCAGCACCTTGCCGGAGCGGGTCTTGGGCAACTGGTTGACGAAGAACACCCGCGCCGGGTTGGCGATCGCGCCCAGCTCGTGCGCGACGCGGGCGATCACTTCCTTCTCCAGCGCGGCGCGGCGCACCGGGTCGGCCAGCATGCTCGGGTCGCGCACCACGGCGAAGGCCTGCGGCACCTGCCCCTTGAGCGCGTCGGCCACCCCCACCACCGCCACCTCGGCGATGGCGCCGTGGCCGGAAACCGCCTCCTCGATCTCGCGCGTGCCGAGGCGATGGCCGGCGACGTTGATCACGTCGTCGGTGCGGCCGAGGATGGTGATGTAGCCGTCGGCGTCGCGCACCCCCCAGTCGAACGAGGAATACAGCAGCCGATCGGCGAAGCCGCCGAAATAGGTGTTGAGGAAGCGCTCGTCCTGCCCCCACACCGTGCTCAGGCAGCCCGGCGGCAGCGGCGGCACGATGGCGATCACGCCCTTCTCGCCGACCCCGACCTCCTCGCCGCTGGCCTCGTCGACCAACTTGAGGTTGTAGCCGTACACCGGCAGGCCGGGGCTGCCGACCTTGACCGGCTGCGGCGCCACGCCGTTGCACACGGTGAGCATCGGCCAGCCGGTCTCGGTCTGCCAGTAGTTGTCAATCACCGGTACCTTCAGTTCGCCGGCGATCCAGTTGGCGGTCGGCTCGTCCAGCGGCTCGCCGGCGAGGAACAGCGCCTTGAGGCTGGAGAGGTCGTGGCGGTGCAGGTAGGCCGGGTCCTGCTTCTTCAGCACGCGGATCGCGGTCGGCGCCGAGAACATCACCGAGACGCGGTACTTTTCCACGAGCTGCCACCACACCGCCGGGTCCGGGTTGGTCGGCAGGCCCTCGTACACCAGCGTCGCCATGCCGGCGATGAGCGGGCCGTAGACGATGTAGGAATGCCCCACCACCCAGCCGATGTCCGAGGTGGAGAAGAAGGTCTCGCCGGCCGCGCCGCCGTAGATGTAGTCCATGCTCGCCGCCAGCGCCACGGCGTAGCCGCCGGTGTCGCGCTCGACCCCCTTGGGCTTGCCGGTGGTGCCGGAGGTATAGAGGATGTAGCTGGGATGGCTCGATTCCACCCAGGTCACCTCGGCGCGGTCGTCCAGGTGCTGCGCGCGCAGCGTGGCGTAGTCGAGGTCGCGCCCCGGCTTCATCATCGGCGCTTCGGCCAGGCCGCGGTTGACCAGGATCACCTTGCCCGGCGCCGCCGCCCCGGCCAGCTCCAGCGCCTCGTCCACCAGCGGCTTGTAGGCGATCACCTTGCCGCCGCGCAGCCCGGCGTCGGCGGTCACCATCACCTTGGGCTGGGCGTCCTCGATGCGCGCCGCCAGGCTGGCCGAGGCGAAGCCGCCGAACACCACCGAATGCACCGCCCCCAGCCGCACCGTGGCCAGCATGGCGAACACCGCCTCGGCGATCATCGGCATGTAGATCAGCACGCGGTCGCCCTTGCCCACCCCCTGCGCCTGCAGGATGGCGGCAAAGCGCGCCACTTCCTGTTGCAGTTCGGCAAAGCTGTAAACCCGTTCCTCTCCGGTCTCGCTCGAGACGTAGATCAAGGCCGCCTGATCGCCCCGCCCGGCCACGTGCCGGTCCACCGCGTTGTGACAGAGGTTGGTCTCGCCGCCGACGAACCAGCGCCGAAACGGCGGCTTGTCGTAGGCCAGCACCTTGTCGTAGGGACGGTACCAGTCGATGCGAGCCGCCTCGCGCCCCCAGAAAACCTCGGGCTGATCAATGGACTGGCGATGAAAATCGCGGTATGCGGTCATGCGGTCTCTCCTCCGTGCCGGCGTCTGGCGCGCCGTTGTGCGTAATGACGACAATTCAACCAAGCGGTTGCTCGAATCCCACCTTACCCCACACTCGCAGCAGGGTCAAACGATTCCGCAAGGCGCTGTTTTTCCGCCGCAACAGCCGCCCTCGCCCCTGCCGCACTGGCACGGCCTTGCCGCTTTGCGGTAATCTCAACGCATTCCCATCAAGATTTCGCAGGACCCCGAACATGGACGTCAAGGACTACATGCAGCGCGTCGGCCGCGCCGCCCGCGCCGCCAGCCGCGCCATCGCCCGCGCCGACACCCTCCAGAAAAACCAGGCCTTGCTGGCCATGGCCGACGCCGTCGAGCGCGACAGCGAGCAACTCATCGCCGCCAACATGCTCGATCTGGAAGCCGCGCGCCAGAACGGCCTGGAAGAAGCCTTCATCGACCGCCTGACGCTGTCGGACAAGACCATCCACGGCATGGCCGAGGGCCTGCGCCAGATCGCCGCGCTGCCCGACCCGGTGGGCGAGATGGACGACTTCACCTACCGTCCGTCCGGCATCCAGCTGGGCAAGATGCGCGTGCCGCTGGGTGTCATCGGCATCATCTACGAGGCCCGTCCCAACGTCACCGCCGACGCCGCCGGGCTGTGCCTGAAATCGGGCAACGCCACCATCCTGCGCGGCGGCTCGGAAGCCTTCCACAGCAACCAGGCCATCGCCCGCTGCGTGCACGAAGGGCTGCGCCTGGCCGGCCTGCCGGCCGAAGCGGTACAGGTGATCGAAACCACCGACCGCGCCGCGGTGGGCGAGCTCATCACCATGCCCGAGTACGTCGACGTGATCGTGCCGCGCGGCGGCAAGGGGCTGATCGCGCGCATCAGCCAGGACGCGCGCGTGCCGGTGATCAAGCACCTGGACGGCAACTGCCACGTCTATGTCGACGACACCGCCAACCCGGACAAGGCCGTGGCCATCGTGGTCAACGCCAAGACCCAGCGCTACGCGCCGTGCAACACCATGGAAACGCTGCTGGTGCACGAAGCCTCCGCCGAATTCATGCTGCCGAAGCTGGCTGCCCCGCTGTGGGAAAAAGGTGTGGAACTGCGCGGCTGCGAACGCACCCGCATCATCCTCGGCGACCAGGTGGTGCCGGCGGCCGAGGACGACTGGTACGCCGAATACTCGGCGCCGATCCTGGCGGTGAAGGTGGTGAAGGACCTCGACGAGGCGATCCAGCACATCAACGACTACGGCAGCCACCACACCGACGCCATCGTCAGCGAGGACTACAGCCGCACCCGCCGCTTCCTGCGCGAGGTGGACTCGGCCAGCGTGATGGTCAACGCCAGCACGCGCTTCGCCGACGGCTTCGAGTACGGCCTGGGCGCCGAGATCGGCATCTCCACCGACAAGATCCACGCACGCGGCCCGGTCGGCCTGCACGGGCTGACCAGCCAGAAGTGGGTGGTGCTGGGTGACGGCCAGGTGCGCAGCTGAGGGTGGGCTAGCACGAAAAGGAGAAAGCGGGCTGCGGCCCGCTTTTTTGTTGTCGCCGCCGACCGCGGCTAAACAATGACGCTCATTCCTTCAATGACACCATTGCTGCTCGCAGGGCACGCCGTCGTGGTTACCATCCATCTTCACGCCAGGGCAGTTCTTCAAGAAATACGTGGCTTCTTCACAGGAGGTCATCTGCGAGCAATAGATTCGGCCATCGCAGGTGAACGTAGGCGCTGCTGCCGATGGTTTTTTCCACAAGCCACCGCCCGGCCCAGACTCACCCGCTTCGGCAACGGTCCCATTGGCGGCAAGGGTATACGCTTGGTACTTGCCATATCCCTTCCAGCCGAGAAAACCTATCAGCAACACGATGATCAGTTTTTTCATGAGGAAATCCTCAATGCAAGAACTCAATCATCATATAACAGATGCGATGCTGCCTAGCCCAAGCGAAGGAAATCATATCTTCGGCCAACCTCTTGCTGTATTCACTGCCACTCACCCCAACAAGAATCCCCTCCGCCCTTCTGCCGCGCCGTCTGGCTGACTGGCGGCGAGGTCTTAAGCGGCGGGCTGTTTGAGTGCCGCGACGTTAGCGCGGCGCGAGTTCCCACCGCGCCTCGCCGGCCGACTCGGCCAGACGGATAGAGCGGCAGCGGGCTCGCCTTTTCTTTGGTGACTTTCTTTTGGCGAGACAAAAGAAAGTCACCCGCCTGCCGGGCGGGACCGGCAACCCTATCTGTAACCATCAGCAGTCGGAGTCAGTACGCAAACATCCGCAACTCAATGATGATGGACTTGGGGGCAACACCTACCTTCATTAATACCCCCTCAGGCAATACGGCGGATCGCCGCCACCGACTCGAACTCCTCCTCCGGGGCACAGTGCCGCAGCGATTCGATGCTGCCGTAACCCCACGCCACCGCGCCGAACGCCACCCCGGCACGGTGTGCCGCCTCGCCGTCGGTGATCTGGTCGCCGATGTAGATCGCCTCGTTGCCCGCTACCGCCGCCCGTGCCAGAACCTTCTTGATCCGGGAACGCTTACCGAAGATCGACATGCCGCACTCGACGTGGCGGAACAGCGACAGGCGCTCTGCGCCGAGGATGCGGCGCACGTTGTCAGCGGAATTGCCGGTAATGAGGGACAACGTCACCCCCTGCTGCGCGAGGTAGCGCAGGCTCTCCTCCACGCCGTCGAACAGCACGATGGCATCGGCCTGGCGGCGCATCAACGCAATGCCGCTACGCGCTACCAGAGGCAGCTTCCAGTTAGGCAGGCCAACGTGGCTCATGATCTGTCTGGCACTGTAGTGCCGGAACAGCGGAATATCGTGCGGCTCGATCTTCTTGAAACCATGCAGATCGGCCAGTTGGTTCAACATGCCGGTGAATACGGGGAAGGAATCGACGAGGGTGCCGTCGAAATCGAATATGGCCAAACGGTAGGTCATGACAGCAAGGGGAACCAGATGTCGCGACTGGCGCGACCACGTACACACATGAGATGCCAAAATCATACCATCGTCATGACAACTCGGGAAACGACCGCAGTCGGCGGGACGCGACGCCAGCAGGGCATGGCGGCTCACGCGTACGGCTGATTCCCAGCTTGGCCGAAGCCGGTACCTTGCACGCTACTGCACTTTCAGGCCGGCCGTGACGCTGCGCGACAGGCTGCCGCTATTGCCGTTGATGCTGAAAGTGTAACTGCCACGCTTGGCACGGCTGCCTACGTTCACGGTCAGGAGCGAGGTTCCGGCCGTGTTCAAGGTCCCCGGGCTGAAGCTGGTGCTGACCTCCTTGGGTAAGCCGCTCGCACTGAAAGCAACACTGCCGCTGAAACCACTCGAGGTAGTCAGCGTAATGGTGTAGCTGCCGCTGCCGCCGCGCTTGATGGTCTGGCTGCCCGGCGCCACCGACAGGGCGAAATCGCCAGGCGGGTTGACTGCCAGCGTCACCGTGGCGTTACGTGTGAGGCCGCCGCCGCTGCCGCTGATGTTCAGCGGGTAGCTGCCGCTCGGGGTGGAACTGCTGGTGCTCACGGTGAGCCTGGCGGTGCCTGAGCCTGCCAGTGAGGCCGGGTTGAAACTGGCGCTGGCCCCCGCCGGCAAGTTGCTCAGGCTCAGCGCCACGTTGCTGCTGAAGCCGCCCGATGGCGTCACGGTGACGTCGTAGCCGACCGAGCTGCCGCTCACCACACTCTGGCTCAGTGGCGAGGCGGCCAGGGTGAAATCGGGCGTGGCGATCACATTGGCGAGCGGCCCCTGCGACAGGTCGATCGCGAAGCTGCCACCCTTGCCCTGGTTGACGCTGTCCGTCGAGCCCCACACCTCGACGCGGTACTGGCCGGTGGTGGTCGGCATGGCGTGCAGGGTTTCCTGGCGCCCCAGCGCCACCAGCGGTGCGCGCGGCGAGGCGCATTCCGTGCCCTCGCCCATGCAGCCGCTGTAGGACAGGACCGTGCCGTCCGGCGCCAGCAAGCGCGCATCGAGGTCCGGGTCCCACTGGTAGGCGAAGCAGGAACCGAACAGGCGCAGGGTGCAGATCGGCTGGCCGATGATGGTGACGATGGCGGCAATCGGCTTGCCGGTATCGCTGACGTCGAAGCCATAGCTCCAGGTGCTATTGTTGCCCACGCTGGCCGACAGGTGCGTGGCGTGCGGGAACGCCGTGGTGACAGTCGACGACGGATTCTGCGCGCGCGCCACGAAGGCATAGGCATCGATCAGGCCGGTGCCCCATTCGTTGTCCTTGCCGGCGCTGCCGCGGTCCTGCGCCGTGGCCTCCATCAGGCTGCGCACCTGCGCCGGGGTCAGCGCCGGGTTGGCCTCCAGCGCCAGCGCCACGGTGCCGGCGACGAACGGTGTCGCCATCGAGGTGCCGCTGTAGGTGACGTAGCCGCTGACGGTGCCGGCCTGGGCGGCGGTGATGGTGTGGCCGGGCCCGCAGATATCGGGCTTGATGCGCTCGGTGCTGGCGTTGACGGTAATCGGCCCGCGACTGGAGAAGGCGGTGAGATACACGCCTTCGGAATGGTTGTCGGCACTCACCGGAGCCGACCATTCGGCGCAGGCGCCGACGGTGATGGCCTTTTCCGCCGCCCCTGGCGAGCCGACCGTGCCCGGTTCGTCACCGTCGTTGCCGGCCGCCACCACCACGACCTTGCCACTGTCTACCGCGGCATTCACCGCCTGACTCATGGCGTCGTTACCGTCGGCCGGTGGCAACGCGGCGAGGCTGAGCGAGATGACACGCACTGCGGCCTGCGCGGCACACCAGTCGATGCCACTCACCACCGCGCTCTCGGCGCCGGAGCCGCTGCTGTCGAGCACCTTGGCGGCGTAGACTGGCGCCCCCGGTGCCACGCCCTGGTAGCGCGCGGCATCCGCGCCGCCGCTGCCATCGCCGGCGGCGATGGACAGCACATGGGTGCCGTGGCCGTTGTCGTCGTAGGCCACAGTTTTATTCGCCACCAGATCGACGAAACCCGCCACCTTGCCGGCCAATTGCTCGTGGTTGGGATCGACGCCGGTATCGACGGTGCAGATGCCCACCCCGCGGCCGGTCAGGCCGGAGACTGCCAACCCCCGTGCCGACTCAACACCGAAGTCGGCGCGCGCGGCGTTGAGCTGGGTGTGAACCTTGACATCCTCCTCGATGCGCACCAGGCCGGCGGCATGCGACAGCGCACGGATCTGCGCCGCGCTCAGGCTGCCGGCAAAGCCGGGGATGAGCTTGAACTCGCGGCGCGGCACGAACGGGCCGAGTGCCTGGCGCGCGGCGGCGGCATGGCCCTGCTCGCGGAAGGTCACCACCACATCGAAGCGGTCTTCCGGCTGCGCCGTGGCGAGGCGCTGCTGCAGGTTATCGGCGACGCCGTCGCCGTCACGGTCGGTCAGTTGGCCGTGAACTACGGCGGCAGGCGCTACTGGCTGGGATGCCGCGGCACCGGGGGTGACGGCGGCGCAGAGGGGCGACAACAGGAGCAGGGTCAACGACCCGATGGCGATGGCGCGACGCATGGCAATTCCTCCGCGCCGGGCCGGCAGCTCCCTGCACGGGAGGTCAACGGCAGCGCGGCGCCCTGTTCCAGCTTGCATAACTCGTCATCTAAACGAGGCCCACTCCGAACAGAATCGCCATGCTGCCCGACTCGCCGAATCGCAAGGGGATATCGTTTAAATTGTTATAAGCCTTTATAGGGTAGCCGGAGCCGCTTTTCAATTCGCCCCAGTCGGCATTTCCGGGCAATCGCCCCCCCCCCGGCTGGCGAGGGTTTGCCACCGCTGCTGGGGCACTCATGACAGCCCGGCGGCGCGCCAACTCAGGTCCCACCGTCCGCCGCCCACACCACCGGGAACCAGTCCTCGCGCAGGCGCTCGCCGTCTTGCTGGTCGATGCCGGGGAACGGCGGCGAGGTGCGGCCGGGGCGCGCGACGTAGCGCACGTCGTCGCCGAGGAAGCGTGCCGAGAAGGCGCGGCGGCGGTTGCCGCCCGGGTTGCCGGCCGCGCCATGCACGGTGTGGAAGTCGAACAGCACCGCGTCGCCCGGTTCCAGCTCCGGCGCCAGCAGGGTGTAGCTGCCGTCCTCGACGTCGGGCATTTCCATGAAGTCGTCGGCGCCGGCGAAGAAGTTCTCGTTGGTGGCCCAGCGCTTGGGGCGCACCAGTTTGGGCCAGCGGTGCGAGCCCAGCACCACGCGCAGCGTGTTGTCGCGCGTCACCGGGTCGAGCGGGATCCAGTAGCTGGCGGTCTGCAGGCCGCTGACGCAGTAATAGGGGATGTCCTGGTGCCAGGGCGTGGGCTTGGCGGTGCCGGGCTCCTTGACCAGGATGTGCTCGTGGAAGATCTGCACCCGCTGCGCGCCCATCAGCCGCCCCGCCAGCGCGGCCGCCGGCGAATGGCGGATGAAGCGCGCAAACGGTTCGATGCGCTGCCAGTTGCAGTAATCCTCGAAGAAACGCCCGGTTTCGCCCGGCCGAACGTTCTCGATGGCGTACGGGCCGGGCGCGGCCAGCACCTGCTCGAATCCCTCGCGCAGCGGTTCGACCCAGTCGCGAAACGCCCCGCGCAGCACGATCGCGCCGTCGCGCTGGAATGCCTCGATTTGATCCTGTCCTACTGTCGTCGCCTGCATCGGCCTCTCCTCGGGTGGTGGTGGGTAAGACGGCTTCTGGCGACAGTATCGCGGGGCGCTTTATGATAATAAAAATATATATTTCCTATTTTTCATTATTGAAAAACATGATCGACTTCTCGTTGCGTCAGCTCGAATACTTCGTCGCCACCGCCGAGCACGGCGGCGTCAGTGCCGCGGCGCGCGCGCGCCACGTGTCTCAGCCCTCGGTATCGCTCGCCATCGCTCAGCTCGAGGCCGCGCTCGGTACCGCGCTGTTCCGCCGTCAGGCCAGCCGCGGCGTCGAGCTGACACCGGCCGGGCTGCGCGTGCTGGGCCAGGCGCGCGACATCCTGGCGCTGGCGGCAGGCCTCGGCAGCGGCGAGGAACCGGGCGAACTGCGCGGCCAGCTGTCGCTGATCTGTTTCCAGGATCTGGGGCCCTATTTCGCCCCGCGCCTGCTGGCGGGGTTTCGCGCACGCCACCCGCAGGTCGCGGTGACGCTGCTGGAGGGCGACCTGGCGACGGTGCAGCGCGCGCTGCGCGCCGGCAAGGCCGAGCTGGCGCTGACCTACGAACTCGCCACCGACGCGCAGATGGCATGCCGCACGCTGGCGGAACTGGCGCCCTACGCGCTGCTGCCGGGCGACCATCCGCTGGCGGCGCAGCCCGCCGTGTCGCTGGCCGAGCTGGCCGCGCAGCCGCTGGTGCTGGAGGATATTCCGCACACCCGCGACTACCTGCTGTCGCTGTTCTGGAACCTGGGGCTGACGCCGCGCATCGCGCAGACGGTGCAGAGCTTCGAAATGCAGCGCGGCCTGGTGGCGCACGGCGCCGGCGTGGCGCTGTCGTGCACGCGCCCGGCCGGCGACCTGAGCTACGACGGCACGCCCATCGCCTGCCGCCCGCTGCGCGACGATCCGCCGCCGCAGCGCGTGGTGCTGGCGCGCCCGGCGACAGCACACCCCTCCCCGGTGGTCGACGCCTTCCTGCACTGGGCCGTCACCCGGGAATGACGGTCCGCCCGCACGGCCGGCCCGCCGCGCTGGCACCGCATGGCCTCCGCTTGATGCTAAAGTGATAGTTCATTGTCATTACGGAGCCTGTCATGCCCACGACGTCGCCTCGCCTCGCCCGCCGCCTGCTGTCCTGCCTCGCACTCGCCGGCACCAGCCTGCTGCCGCTGGCGCCGGGCCTTGCCCACGCCGCGCCGCCGCCCCAACTGAAGACCCAGGTGCCGGGCTACTACCGCATGGCGCTGGGCGAGTTCCAGGTGACCGCGCTCTACGACGGCTACGTCGACCTCGACCAGAAGCTGCTGAAGAATGCCCGCGCCAGGGACGTGCAGAGCCTGCTGGCGCGCATGTTCATCGACACCACGCGCGGCGTGCAGACCGCGGTCAACGGCTACCTGGTGCACACCGGCACGCGCCTGGTGCTGGTCGATACCGGTTCGGCGCGCTGCTTCGGCCCGACCCTGGGCAACCTGATCAACAACCTGCGCGCCGCCGGCTACGAACCGGCCGACGTCGACGCCGTGCTGCTGACCCACCTGCACCCGGACCATGCCTGCGGCCTGGTGACGGCAGAGGGCAAGGCGGCGTTCCCCAACGCCGACGTCTACGTGGCGCGGGCCGAAGCGCGCTACTGGCTCGACGAGGCCACCGCGGCCAAGGCGCCGCCGGACAGCCAGCCCTTCTTCAAGATGGCGCGCGAGTCGGTCGCCCCCTACCTGGCCGCCAACCGGCTCAAGATCTACGGCAAAGGCGAGACGCTGCTGCCGGGCGTCACCACCGTGCCGGCGCCGGGCCACACGCCGGGACACAGCGGCTACCTGTTCAGCTCCAAGGGGCAGAGCCTGCTGCTGTGGGGCGACATCGTGCACAGCTACGCCACGCAGTTCGCCCGCCCCGACATCGCGATCGAGTTCGATGTCGACCGCCAGCAGGCGGTGGCCACGCGCAAGAAGCTGCTCGCCGACGCCGCACGCGACAAGTTGTGGGTGGGTGGCGCCCACCTGCCGTTCCCGGGGCTGGGGCACGTGCGCGCCGAGCGCAGCCGCTACGCCTGGGTGCCGGTCGAGTACGGCCCGCTGCGCAGCGACCGCTGATCACCATGTTGTATCTCCCCCGAGCCCGGCCCTCATAGACCGGGTTTTTTCATTGCGGCGCGGGTCGTCGCGAGGACAGGGGGCCGCGCCGGGTCCCGCTCCCTCAGGGTTGGCCGAAGTCCCCCATGCTGCCGATAGTACGGAGAGAGGGCCTCTGGTACCCTTGCAGGCAGTCCAAGAATAAAACCCTGACGGCAACCCCATGAGCACCAACGACACCCTGATCTACCTGGCCTCGGCCAGTCCGCGCCGGCGCGAGCTGCTGCAGCAGCTCGGCGTGCGCACCGAACGCATCCACGCCGAAATCGACGAGGCGGTCCTGCCCGGCGAAAACGCCGTGGCCTACACCGAGCGCCTGGCGCGCGACAAGGCCGCCGCCGGCTGGCACCTGGTGGAAAGCTGCGGCCTGCCGTCGCGTCCGCTCTTGGCCGCCGACACCACGGTGGTGCTGGACGGCGAGATTTTCGGCAAGCCGGCCGACGCCGCCGACGCGCGCCGCATGCTCGAGGCCTTCTCCGGCCGCAGCCACCAGGTGGTGACCTCGGTGGCGGTGCGCGAGGGCGAGCGCACCCTGCTCAAGACCTCGGTCACCGACGTCGCCTTCCGCCCGCTCACCGCACTCGACATCGCCCGCTACATCGACACCGGCGAGCCGTTCGACAAGGCCGGCGCCTACGGCATCCAGGGCCGCGCCGCGGTGTTCATCGAGCGCATCGAAGGCAGCTACACCGGCGTGGTCGGACTGCCGGTGTTCGAGACCGCCGCGCTGTTGTCCGAATTCGGCCTGGTCTTCCCCTGAGGAGCGTCGCATGCTGCATCAATCCATTCCGCTGCCACGCGACCTGCCGCGCCCCAACGAGCAGATCCTGGTCAACATCACGCCGCAGGAAACCCGCGTCGCGGTGCTGGAAGACGCCATCGTGCAGGAATTGCACGTGGAGCGCGCCGCCAGCCGCGGCATCGTCGGCAACATCTACCTCGGCCAGGTCAAGCGCGTGCTGCCCGGCATGCAGAGCGCCTTCATCGAGATCGGTCTGGAGCGCGCCGCCTTCCTGCACATCGCCGACGTGCTGGAACAGCGCCAGCATCCTTCCGAGCCGCAGCGCATCGAGAAGATGCTGTTCGAGGGCCAGACCGTGCTGGTCCAGGTGATCAAGGACCCGATCGGCACGAAAGGCGCGCGCCTGTCGACGCAGATCTCGCTGGCAGGGCGCTTCCTGGTGCACCTGCCGCAGGAAGAGCACATTGGCATCTCGCAGAAGATCGAGAACGAGGAGGACCGCCTGAGCCTCAAGGCGCGGCTGGAGAAGCTGCTGCCCGACGGCACACCCAAGGGCTACATCATCCGCACCAGCGCCGAGACCGCCAGCGACCAGGAACTCGCCGCCGACATCGGCTACCTCGGCAAGCTGTGGACCGACATCCGCCAGCGCTCGCTCACCGAACCGCCGCAGAGCCTGCTCTACGAAGACCTGCCGCTGGCGGTGCGCGTGCTGCGCGACATGGTGAGCGAATCGACCGAGCACGTCATCGTCGACTCCACCGAGAACTACAGCCGCATGGTGGAGTTCGCCGAGCAGTACGTCACCAACGCGGTGGACAAGATCGCGCGCTACAGCGGCGAGCGCCCGCTGTTCGAGCTGCACGGCATCGAGGCCGAGATCGACCGCGCCCTGGCGCGCCGCGTCAACCTGAAGTTCGGCGGCTACCTGATCATCGACCAGACCGAGGCGATGACCACCATCGACGTCAACACCGGCGGCTTCGTCGGCAACCGCAATTTCGACGAGACCATCTTCAAGACCAACCTCGAGGCCACCCACGCCATCGCACGCCAATTGCGCCTGCGCAACCTGGGCGGCATCATCATCGTCGACTTCATCGACATGGATAACGAGGAGCACCGCAGCCAGGTGCTGAACGAGCTGGCCAAGGCGATGGCGCGCGACCGCACCCGGGTGACGCTGAACGGCTTCACCAGCCTGGGGCTGGTCGAGATCACCCGCAAGCGCACGCGCGAGAGCCTGGCGCACGTGCTGTGCGAACCGTGCCCGACCTGCCAGGGGCGCGGCGAGATCAAGACGGCGCAGACGGTGTGCTACGAAATCCAGCGCGAGATCGTGCGTGAGGCGCGCCAGTTCGACGCCAAGGGCTTCCGCATCCTGGCCGCGCAGCCGGTGATCGACATGTTCCTCGACGAGGAATCGCAGAGCCTGGCGATGCTGGTGGACTTCATCGGCAAGCCGATCTCGCTGTCGGTGGAAACCACCTATCCACAGGAGCAGTTCGACGTGGTGCTGCTGTGATTCCAAATGCGCCTTAGAAACGATAACGTTGTCGGCCGCGTGGCCGCGGACCGCGTGCGAATCTTAAGATTCGCTCAGCGAGCCCTTGCCGTACTAGCTGTACTGTCTGCGGCCCCGCTCACTTGCCTTCGCGTTCTCGTTCCTAATGCTTTTTGGAATGCCGCCGCAAACACTGTAACGAGACAAGCATGAGCGAAAACTACGACGACCCGATCTGGCTTGCCGTCTTCAAGGAGGCCGAAGCCGCCGCGCAGGCCGAGCCTCTGCTGGCGAGCTTCCTGCACATGACGGTGCTGCGCCACGACACGCTGGAAGACGTGCTGGCCTTCCACCTGTCGAGCAAGCTCTCGAGCCCGGTGATGGACGCGCGCGCCTTGATGGAGCTGTTCCGCGAGGCGCTCGCGGCCGACCCCGTCATCGGCCAGAAGATGCGCGCCGACATCGTGGCCTGCTACGACCGCGACCCGGCCTGCGAGGGCTACTCCATCCCGTTGCTGTACTTCAAGGGCTTTCACGCCATCCAGAGCCAGCGCGTGACGCACTGGCTGTGGCAGCAGGGGCGGCAGACGCTGGCGCTGTTCCTGCAGAACCGCATCTCCGAGGTGACCGGCGCCGACATCCACCCGGCGGCGCGCATCGGCCAGGGCGTGATGCTGGACCACGGCACCGGCGTGGTGGTGGGCGAAACCGCGGTGATCGGCGACAACGTCTCGATCCTGCACGGCGTGACGCTGGGCGGCTCCGGCAAGGAGCGCGGCGACCGCCATCCCAAGATCGGCGACGGCGTGCTGATCGGCACCGGCGCGGCGATCCTCGGCAACATCCACGTCGGCGAGTGCGCCAAGGTCGGCGCCGGCAGCGTGGTGCTGGACGACGTGCCACCGCACAGCACCGTGGCCGGGGTGCCGGCCAAGGTGGTGGGCTCGCCCGGACCGGGCACGCCGGGGCTGGACATGGACCAGCGGGTGTAAGCTGCCATGCCACGGGCGGTGCAGGCACCGCGCGAGATTGTTGACAAACCCCTTTTGCGAAGCGGAAGGGGTTTGTCGTGTAAATAAGGAAGGCTGCGGATTCAATAGCTTGTCAGAAGCGGCCCGGCTTTGCCGGGTCCGGTAGAATCTGGACAGGGTACTTTGTCAGCAGCCTGGGGCGGTGCCAGCGCCGCCCGTGCCCCCTTGCTGCAACCTGACTTGATGCCCCATAGGAGCATGAGATGAACGTCCAGCAAGTCGACTACCGCGCCGCCGACGCCGCCGAACGCTTCGCCCGCTCGCTGCACGAGACCGGCTTCGCCGTGCTCAGCCATCACCCGATCCCGGAGACGCTGGTGACGGACCTGTACCGGCGCTGGCTGGCCTTTTTCGACGGCGACGCCAAGCACGCCTACGCCTTCTCTCCCGAGACCCAGGACGGCTGGTTCTCCACCGCGGTGTCCGAGACCGCCAAGGGCCACACCCAGAAGGACCTCAAGGAGTACTACCACGTCTACCCCTGGGGGCGCATTCCGCCCGAGCTGCACGACGACACCCTGCGCTACTACGCCGTGGCCAGCGCGCTCGCGGCCGAACTGCTCGGCTGGGTGGAGCGCCATACCCCGCCCGACATCGCCGCGCACTACAGCCAGCCGCTGTCGTCGATGATCGCGGACAGCCGCAGCACGCTGCTGCGCGTGCTGCGCTACCCCCCGCTGAGCGGCGACGAGCCGGCCGGCGCCCTGCGCGCCGCCGCGCACGGCGACATCAACCTGTTGACCATCCTGCCCGCCGCCAGCGAGCCGGGGCTGCAGGTGCAGGGGCGCGACGGCCAGTGGCAGGACGTGCCGTGCGACTTCGGCACGCTGGTGATCAACACCGGCGACATGTTGGCCGAAGCCTCGCGCGGCTACTACCCGTCCACGCTGCACCGCGTGGTCAACCCGGTGGGCGAAGCCGCCGCCAGGAGCCGCGTCGCGCTGCCCCTGTTCCTGCACCCGCGCGACGAGGTGGTGCTGTCGCAACGCTACAGCGCCGGCAGCTATCTCGCCGAGCGGCTGCGCGAGCTGGGGGTGAAGGGCTAGGGCCTCACGATGCCCCAAGGTTGGCCAAAGCCCCGCTTCGGCCAACCTTTTGTCTACGCAACGGCCGCCGTGGCGAGGCGCTTCGATCCGTCCGTACGGGCGGCGGCGCGCTGGGGTAAAATCGGCGTTTTGACGATTGCTGCCCCGCCATGTCCGATCTGCTCTCCGGCCTCAACCCCGAACAACTCTCCGCCGTCACCTGGCCCGCCAAGAGCGCGCTGGTGCTGGCCGGCGCCGGCAGCGGCAAGACGCGGGTGCTGACCACGCGCATCGCCTGGCTGATCCAGACTGGCCAGGTCAGCCCGGCCGGCATCCTCGCCGTGACCTTCACCAACAAGGCGGCGCGCGAGATGCAGACGCGGCTCGGCGCGATGATCCCGGTCAACGTCAAGACCATGTGGATCGGCACCTTCCACGGCCTGTGCAACCGCTTCCTGCGCGCCCACTACCGCGACGCCGGGCTGCCCAGCACCTTCCAGATCCTCGACTCGGCCGACCAGCAGGCGGCGATCAAGCGCCTGCTGAAGAGCCTCGACGTCTCCGACGAAAAATTCCCGCCGCGCGCGGTGCAGAACTTCATCAACGGCAACAAGGAATCCGGCGTGCGCGCCGACGCGCTGTCGGCGCACGACGCCTACACCAAGAAGCTGATCGAGCTCTACGCCGCCTACGACGCGCAGTGCCAGCGCGAGGGCGTGGTGGATTTCGCCGAGCTGCTGCTGCGCAGCTACGAGGTGCTGTCGCGCAACGCCGCGCTGGCCGAGCACTACAAGAGCCGCTTCCGCTTCATCCTGGTGGACGAGTTCCAGGACACCAACCGCCTGCAGTACGCCTGGCTCAAGCTCTTGGCCGGGCGCGACAACGCGCTGTTCGCGGTGGGCGACGACGACCAGAGCATCTACGCCTTCCGCGGCGCCGAGGTCGGCAACATGCGCTCGCTGCTGGTCGACTTCGGCATCGACGGCCCGGTGCGGCTGGAGCAGAACTACCGCTCGGCCGGCAACATCCTGACCGCCGCCAACGCGCTGATCGAGAAGAACGACGGCCGGCTCGGCAAGAACCTGTGGACCGAGGCCGGCGAGGGCGAACCGATCCGCCTCTACGACGCCTATTCCGATGGCGACGAGGCCGAGTTCATCTGCGACGAGGTCAAGGCGCTCCAGCGCGACGGCTGGCGCCTCTCCGACATCGCCGTGCTGTACCGTTCCAACGCCCAGAGCCGCGCGCTCGAGCACGCCCTGGTCAACGCCAAGCTGCCGTACCGCGTGTACGGCGGGCTGCGCTTCTTCGAGCGCCAGGAGATCAAGCACGCGCTGGCCTACCTGCGCCTGATCGCCAACCCGGACGACGACAACGCGCTCTTGCGCGTGATCAACATCCCGGCGCGCGGCATCGGCGCGCGCACCGTGGAAGGCCTGCAGGCCGCCAGTCGCGAGCAGGGCATCAGCCTGTGGCAGGCCGCCTGCGCCTCCGGCAGCGGCCGCGCCGCCGCCAGTCTGGGCAAGTTCGTGCTCTTGATCGACCAGCTGCGCGCGCGCACCTCCACGCTGAACCTGGCCGAGACCGTCAGCCTGCTGCTCGACGATTCCGGCCTCAAGGCGATGTACGAGGCCGACAAGAAGGAGAGCGAGGAGCGCCTCGCCAACCTCGACGAACTGATCAACGCCGCCGCCGGCTTCTTCCCGCAGGACCCGGAGCAGGCGGTGGTGGAATTTCTCAGCGCCGCCAGCCTGGAAGCCGGCGAGCACCAGGCCGAGGCCGGCCAGGACGCGCTGCAGCTGATGACGGTACACGCCGCCAAGGGGCTGGAGTTCGACGCGGTGTTCGTGTCCGGGTTGGAGGAAGGGCTGTTCCCGCACGAGAACAGCTTCAACGATCCCAAGGGGCTGGAGGAGGAGCGGCGCCTGATGTACGTCGCGGTGACGCGCGCGCGCAAACGGCTCTACCTCAGCTCGGCGCAGAGCCGCATGCTGCACGGCCTGAGCCGCTACCCGATCCGCTCGCGCTTCGTCGACGAGGTGCCGGGCCAGCTGCTGCACGTGCTGTCTGCTACAGTGAAACCGTTACCGGTCTCGCATAACGCGCGTGCGCCCTGGCTGGAGCAGCCGCCGCCGAGCCGCCCTTCGGCCAACCTCAAGGGCTTCGCCATCGGCCAGTCGGTGACGCACGCCAAGTTCGGGCTGGGGGTGGTGATCGACGCCGAAGGCGGCGGCGACGACGTGCGCCTGCACATCAACTTCGCCGAACACGGCCTGAAATGGCTGGACCTGCGTTACGCCAAGCTCAGCGCGGCCTGACGGCCGCCGTGCACCGTTGCCGGAAGATACCCCGATGAGCGATCTCAAGCCGCAGTCCACCTCGTTTCACAGCATCGCCTCGGCGTACAAGGGCGCGCGTCCGGCCGAGCAGCCCATGGCCGACCCCTACGCCAAGCGGCTGTTCCTGATCATCGACAGCGTGCCGGAAATGCAGCGCGCGCTGGCGATGACGCTGTCCTCGTTCGGCGCCGAGAAGGTCGAATACGCCAGCAAGGCGAGCGACGCGCTGGCCAAGCTCGCCAAGTACGAGTTCGACGTGGTGCTGTGCGACTACGACCTCGGCAACGGCTACGACGGCTTGTACCTGTTTGAAGAGGTCAAGGAGCGCAACCTGATCAAGCAGTCGTGCGTGTTCATGATCGTCACCGGCGAGCGCCGCGCCCAGCGCGTGATCTCGGCCGCCGAACAGGCCCCCGACGACTACCTGCTCAAGCCCTTCACCGGCGAGGTGCTGGCGCAGCGGCTGGAGCGCGCCATGCGCCGGCGCGAGGCGTTCCGCATCGTCGACGAGGCGGTGATGCGCCACGAATACCTCTCCGCCATCGACGCCTGCAGCCGCAAGATCGGCGAGCGGAGCGAATTCGCGCTCGACTTCATGAAGCTGAAGGGCTCGCTGTCGCTCAAGATCGGCGACTACGACACCGCCCGCGCGCTCTACATGGACGTGCTGCGCATCAAGACCGTGCCGTGGGCCAAGCTGGGCCTGGCCAAGGCGCTGACCGGGCAGAAGGCCTACGACGAAGCGCGCCTGCTGTTCGAAGAGGTGCTGCGCGAGAACGACCGGGTGATGGAAGCCTACGACTGGCTCGCCCGGCTGCACCAGACCAACCACGAACTGGACAAGGCGCAGCAGATGCTGGCCAGCGCCACCCGGCTGTCGCCGGTGGTAATCCGGCGCCAGAAACAGCTGGCCGAAGTGGCGCTGAAGAACCACGACCTCGCCACCGCCGAGGCCGCCAGCCGCGAGACGCTGGAAATCGCCAAGTACACCTGGCACCGCCACCCCACCCACTACGCCATGCTGGCGCGCGTCCAGATGGCGCAGGGCGAGCACGGCGCCGCCGCACGCACCGTCGCCAGCCTGCGCCGTGACTACCGCTACAACGAGGTGGGCGAATGGATGGCGGACGTCTGCGACAGCCAGCTGCAGCTCAAGAGCGGCAACCGCCAGCGCGCCGCCCAGCTGCTGAACGAGGCGCAGGCGCGCTTCGCCACGCTCGGTGCCGGGCTGCCGCCCGAGGCGCAGATGGAGTTCGCCCGCGCCTGCTACGCCCAGGGGCAGCAGGACGCCGGCGACGCCGCGATGCAGGCGCTGGTGCGCAACCACCACGACGACGAGACCCTGCTGGGCCAGATCGGCGACCTGTTCGAGGACGTCGGCCGCCGCGACGCCGGCCACCAGCTCATCGCCAGCAACGTGCAGTCGGTGATCGAACTCAACAACGAGGCGGTGCGCGCCGCCCAGGCCGGCCAGTTCGAGCAGGCCATCGAGCGCTTCGCCAAGGCGCACGAAGACATGCCGGGCAACCTGCAGGTGATGCTCAACCTGGTCAACGCCACGCTGGCCTATGTGCACCGCAACGGCTGGCACGAGAGCCACATGCGCCGCGCCCACGAGCTGCTGAAGAAGGCGCGCGAGCTGGCCCCGGCCAACAACAAGTTCCAGAAACTGCTGCAGGCCTGGCGCATCCTGGTGGAGAAGCTCGGCAAGCCGCAGTGGGTGCTGTGACCCCGGTGCGCGCCGCCCGCTAGCGGCGCGACGCGGTGGCGACGGAAACCCGGCCACCGCCCCACAAGGGACGAATCATGTCCGCTACCGCCCTGCCGGCCGCCCAGGCCGAATGGCTGCGCGCCGAAGGCGTGTGCGAGGTCGAACTGGTGTTCGCCGACCTCACTGGCTTCCCGCGCGGCAAGACCCTCCCCGCCCTCGCCTTCGCCCACGGCCAGGAAGTCCGCATTCCCCGCGCCGTGGCGGTGCAGGCCTGCACCGGCGCCTATCCCGACTACCGCTTCTACGGCGAGCAGGACCCGGACGTCGTGCTGCGCCCGGATCTGGCCACGCTGCGCCGCGCCCCCTGGAGCGACACCCCGCGCGCCGTGGTGATCTGCGACAACGTCGACCACGGCGGCAGCTTGTCGCCACTGGCGCCACGCAGCGCGCTGCAGCGCGTGCTGGCCGACTACGCCGCGCACGGCCTCAGCCCGGTAGTGGCGCCGGAGCTGGAGTTCTACCTGTTCGCCGCGCACGACGGCGACGCCGCCCCGTTCCAGTCGCCGGCGCTGCGCGGCGGGCGGCGCGAGGCCGGCGGCGATGCCTTCAGCCTGTCGGCGCGCAACGACCTCGCGCCGTTCTTCGACGAGGTCTACCGCGGCTGCGAGCGGCTCGGCATCGCCAGCGACACCTTCCTGCACGAGATGGGACCGAGCCAGTTCGAGATCAACCTGCGCCACGGCGACGCGCTGCGCCTGGCCGACCAGATGTTCTTGTTCAAGTACCTGCTGAAGGAAACCGCGCACCGCCACGGCCTGTCGGCGGTGTGCATGGCCAAGCCGCTGGAGGGTGAGCCGGGCAGCTCGATGCATCTGCACCAGAGCCTGGTCGACAGGCACGGCCATAACCTGTTCGGTCGCGCCGACGGCAGCAACAGCGCGTTGTTGCTGCACTTCATCGCCGGCCTGCAGCGTTACCTGCCGCTGCTGCTGCCGCTGTTCTGCCCCAACCCCAACTCCTACCGCCGTTTCGTCAAGGGCCTGGCGGCGCCGGTCAACCTGGCCTGGGGCGAGGACAACCGCTCGGTCGGGCTGCGCGTGCCGCGCTGCGGCGCGGAGGCGCGCCGGGTCGAGAACCGCCTGCCCGGCGCCGACGCCAACCCCTACCTGGCGCTGGCGGCGAGCCTGGGCGCCGGGCTGGCGGGCATCGCCGAGCACCTGACGCCGGATCCGCCGGTGAGCGGCAACGTGTTCCGGCAGGGCGACACCAGCCTGCCCGCCACGCTGGACGCCGCGCTCGCCGCCATGCGCGCCTCCCCCTGCGCGGAGCGGCTGTTCGGCAGCGAGTTCGTGCCGGCCTACCTGGCGGTGAAGGAGCTGGAACTGCTCGACTTCCAGCACCAGATCACGCCGTGGGAGCGGCGCCACCTCGGGCTCTTGGCCTGAAGCGGCCCCCAGCAAAACAGCCCCGGCACGCCGGGGCTGTTTGGTTTTCGCGTAACGGGCTCAGCTGCGCGACAGGCGCAGCCTTTCGGCCAGGCGCTCCATCGCCTCGTCGCGGCTGAGCGGCGGCGTGGCGCGCTGCTGCTCGGCCAACACCCAGGTTTCCAGGCGGCTGCGGTCGCCGTGCGCGGCACGCAGCAGGATGCCGTAGTCGCGCCCGGTCATCTGCGACGGCACGTCGATGGCGCGGGTCTGGGTGTGGCGCGCGTAGGACGGCTCATCGGCCGGCACGCGCCGCGCCGGCGGACGACGGGAACGGACCACCCAGGCGACCAGGGCCAGCATCACGACCGCCATAATCGACAGAAATTCGGCCATCAGTCGGCGTCTCCTTTCGAACAATCGTTTGCCATTATGCCATAAGCTTAAACCGGGCGCGAATCAGCGCCGCCACGGGGCTCAGCGCACGGGGTGGAGCGGCCGGCGCGCAAAGACGAAGAACTCGCGGTTGCCGTCGCCGCCCTTGATCGGGCTGTCGAACCACTTCAGCACCTCGCAGCCGAGCTGCTCGACCAGCGTGGTGATGGTCTGGCGCACCCCGTCGTACAGCCCTTCGTCCTTGACGATGCCGCCGCGGCCGATGCCGGAGCGCCCCACTTCGAACTGCGGCTTGACCAGCGACAGCAGGTAGCCGCCGGGGGCTATCAGGGGCAGCGCCGAGGGCAGCACCAGGGTCAGCGAGATGAACGACACGTCGCACACCATCAGTTCGAACGGCCCCCCCTGGTTGGCCGCCAACAGCGCGGCGTGGTCCAGGGCGCGCGCGTTGACGCCCTCGAAGAAGGTGACGCGCGGGTCTTCGGCCAACCTGGCGGCGAGCTGGCCGTGTCCCACGTCCACCCCCACCACGCGGCTCGCCCCGGACTGCAACAGGCAGTCGGTGAAGCCGCCGGTGGATTGGCCGACGTCGAGCGCGCTCATGCCGCTCACGTCGAGCCCGGCCGCCGCCAGCGCGCCCTGCATCTTGAGCCCGCCGCGCGAGACGAAACGGTCGGCCTCGTCCGGCGTCACCAGTAGGCGCGCCGTGGGCGCGAGCTTCAGGCTCGGCTTGGCAACGACGACGCAGCGTCCGTCGTCGTCGACGCTCACCCGCCCGGCCGCGATCAGGTTCTGGGCAGCGGTGCGCGAGGCGGCAAGGCCCTGTTCCACCAGGAGAAGGTCGGCTCGAATCATGATGTGCTTATGGACGCTGAAAAAAAGAGCACAGGGTGGCGTCGCTGCCGCCGGCTGTCAAGCCGCCGGATTCCGACCGATGTTGCTCCCTGCGACGTTGCGCTTCCTTGCGCCCGCTCAAACAAATCGCCTTCCGTTCGCCCGAGCTGAGGGTTGGCTGAGAGACGGCTTGGTGCGATCATCCTTGGCATAAACGACAACAAGGGAGCACCGCCATGGACACTCACCAACTCGAGCCGGCAGAAGTGCGCGTGCTGGGCGCGCTGATCGAAAAGCAGGCGCTCACCCCGGACGCCTACCCGATGACGCTCAACGGACTGTGACCGCCTGCAACCAGCTGACCAGCCGCGAACCGGTGATGCAGTTGTCCGAAGCCGAATTGAGCCAGGCGCTGGCGAGCCTGATGGAGCAGAAGCTGGTCGGGGAGCGGCTGCCTGCCGGCAGCCGCGTCGCCAAGTACGAGCACCGCCTGCCCTACGCCTGGAACATCGACGGCGCCCGCGTGGCGGCGCTGTGCGTGCTGCTGCTGCGCGGCCCGCAGACCGCGGCCGAGATCCGCAGCAAGGCCGGCCGCATCTACGCCTTCTCCGGCGTCGACGAAGTCGACACCGCGCTGGCGACGCTGGCCGACAAGTACCCGCCGCTGGTGGTCAAGCTGGAGCGCCAGCCGGGCGAGCGCGAGGCGCGCTGGGCGCACCTGTTGAGCGGCGAGCCGGAACTCGTCCCGGCCGGGGCCGCAGCGCCGATCGAGGTCGGCCTGACCGGCCGTGTCGCGGCACTGGAAGCCGAAGTGGCGGCGCTGAAAACGCGGCTGTCCGAACTGCTGGATTTGCTCGGCGGTTGAACCCGGGGGAGCGAGCGTGGTCTACTCCCTTCCCCGCAGCAACTTCCCTTTCGGAGAGCACATGAAAAAGACCACCCTCCTCCTTGGCCTCGTGGCCATCAGCGGGCTGGCACAGGCCGGCAACCTGTCGCTCGGCGCCGGCGACGACTTCGTGACGCTGTCGCGCACCCCGAACGGCCTTGGCCTCGGCTTCACCGCCGACTACCTGAACAACAAGCACGGCGACGACAGCGCCAGCGTCGGCCTGGAGTTCGCCGTTCCGGCCGGCCCGCTGACCGTCGCCGCCGGCGCCAAGGCGATCTACGTCGATGCCGACGGCTATGGCTCCGCCGCGGCGCTCGGCGGCCGCGCCGCGCTCGACCTCGGTTCCAACTTCAGCCTGTTCGGCCAGGGCTATTTCGCCCCGTCCGGCGCCTCCAGCGGCAGCATCCGCGAAGTCAACGACGTCAACGCCGGCCTGCGCTGGAACCCGGTGCCGCTGTTCACCGTGGAAACCGGCTACCGCTACTTCGACGTCAAGCGCGAAGACGCGCAGCGCAACCGCAAGCTGGCCGACGGCCCCTACCTCGGCGTCGGGCTGCAGTTCTGAGCGCAGACCACCCCGTCAGCATGAAAAGCGCCCCGGCTTGCCGGGGCGTTTTGCTGTCCGTCCGTGGTCTCAGAAGCCCAGCGACAGGTTCAGGCCGAATTCCTTGGTGGTGTTGTTGGGCTCGTAGTTCTCGTAGATCAGGCCGCCATTCAGGGTATAGATGCTCTCGCTCTTCTTGATGTCCCAGTAACGGAAGAACGGCGTCACCGACAGGGTGCTGCGCGCGCCGAGATTGATCGGGCGGCTGAAGCTCATCGCCAGCTCGAAACCGTGCCCCTTGTTCTGATCGTTCTGCAGCTCTCCGCTCGACAGGTAGCTATGCTGCTTGCCCTGCAGCAGGTAGTTGTAGGCTACGCGCGGCGTCGCCTGCCAGTAGGAGGTGCCGAGGAAGAACGACGACTCGAACGCCAGCGTGGCGTACCAGTACTCCGATACGCGCTTGTAGCCGCCAGGCCCGCCTTGGTCCAGGCGGTCGGTCAGGTTGCGGTAGCCGAGGCCGAGCGACGAGATCACCGGGTGGTCTTCCCACGGCGAGGTGTATTCGTAGGCGCCGTGCAGTTCGTAGACGGAACGATCGAGCCCGTCGATACGCAGCGAACCGTAGCCCGGACCGCCGTTATAGCCGCCGGTATAGTCGGATTCACCCTGGGCGTAGCGGCCCTTGAACTTGACGGCGTGATTGTCGGCCAGGAAGAAGCGGGCCGAACCGTTGAGGCCGGCCATCCAGGCTTCTTCCTGCATGAATTTGGCGCCGCCGATCTCCTCCTCGTACTTCTCGTGGTAGAGCTCGGTACCGAGGGTGAATTCCGGCTGCGGGGCGGCGAAGGCACTGCTGGCCGGAGCCAGGGCGAGAACGGCCAACAGGGGACGAAGCGATGTGGACATGGCGTGATGATGAGGTTGTGTCAAAACCAACGATTATGCCTTTTGGATATTGTTAAATCCATTCCGCATATATCTTTCCCCGTGATGCACCGCAAAAAACAACACCCCGGCCGCCGCCGGGGTGTTCGGTCTCCTCCGCTGCCGCGCGGTCCGGTGCCGCCCGGGACCTTTCCTCAATCCATCAGCTGGCGGTACAGGTACACCAGCACGCGCGCCAGTTCGGCCGCGGTCTGCTGCTGGCCGGTGTTGCCGCTGTGGCCGCCGGCGTCGGTCTCGATGAACAGCGCGTCGTGGCCGTGTTCGGCCAACCTGGCCACCATCTTGCGCGCGTGCGCCGGGTGCACGCGGTCGTCCTTGGCGCTGGTGGTGAACAGCGCCAGCGGGTAGCGCGCCTCGGGGCTCACCTGATGGTAGGGCGAGTAGGCGGCGAGCTGCGCGCGCGTTTCCGGATCTTCCGGATCGCCGTACTCGTCGATCCAGCTGGCGCCGGCCAACAGCTCGGTGTAGCGCAGCATGTCGAGCAGCGGCACCTCGCACACCACGGCGTGGAACAGCTCGGGACGGCGCACCATGCAGGCGCCGACCAGGAGGCCGCCGTTGCTGCCGCCCTCGATGCCGAGCCGGCGCGGGCAGGTGACGCCGCGCGCGATCAGGTCTTCCGCCACCGCGGCGAAGTCGTCGAAGCTGACCGCGCGCTTCACGCCCTGCGCCGCCTGGTGCCAGGCCGGGCCGAACTCGCCGCCGCCGCGGATGTTGGCCACCGCGAACACGCCGCCCTTCTCCAGCCACTGCGGGCCGAAGTTGTCCATGTAGTACGGCATCATCGGCACTTCGAAGCCGCCGTAGCCGTACAGCAGCGTCGGCGCCTGGCCGTCGAACGGCAGCTCGCGCGGGCGCACCACGAAGTAGGGAATGGCGGTGCCGTCGGGCGCGGCGGCGTGCCACTGCTCGGCGATGAAGGCGCTGGCGTCGAACGCTGCCGGCTGCTGGCGCAGCACCTCGGGTGCCGTATCGCGGCCGAGGTCGATGCGGTACAGCCCGGCCGGGGTGAGGAAATCGCTGTAGCTGTAGTAGAGCACGTCGCTCTGCCACGGCTGGTCGGCAAACTCGATCACGCCGTCCTGCGGCAGCGGGTTGGCGCATTGCTGCCACTCGTCGCCGGCATGGCGCAGCGTGACGAGCCGGCTCTTGACGTTGTCGAGCACGATCACCGCGAGCAGGTTCAGCGTGGCCTCGACCATTTCCACTGACTGGCGCGCGCCCGGCTCGAACAGCGCGGCGATGCGCCCCACTTGCCCGGTCGCCGCGTCGCAGGCCACCGCCAGCAGGCTGCCGGCGACGTACTGCTGACCGTGCACGTTCCAGTCGTCGGCCAGCTTGACGATCAGGTCGCCGTGGCTGTAGGCCTCGATCTCACTTTTCGGCGGCAAGGGCAAGGCGGTCAGCGCGCGGTCGGCGGCGACATGGTAGTAGGTCTTGCTGTAGAACGAGTCGGAAGCCTCGACGATGTCGAACGGCGTCGCATCCGCGTCGAGGAAGCGCCAGGCGGCCGCCATCATGGCGTCTTCGGGCAGCTTGAGCAGCGGCACGGCGGCGTCCCAGCCCTGGCCGCGCTCGAGCAGCCACACCTCGCGCGGGTAGCCGGCACGGCTCAGCTGCTCGTCTTCCCAGGCCGGGCAGACGAACACGCTGTCGAGGTCGCGCCAGGCGATATGGTTCTTGCCGTAGGGGAAGGCGAAGCCGCCGGCGACGAAGGCCTGCGCCTCGAGGTCGTACTCGCGCGTTACGGTGGCGTCGGAGCCGCCCGGGGTCAGGCTCAGCAGCACGCGCGTCGGCTGCAGCGTGTAGTGCGACACGCCGTCGAGATACCAGTCGACTTCCTCCGCCGCGGCCAGCGCGTCGAGGTCGAGCACGGTGTGCCAGTCCTGCGCGTTGGCACGGTAGGCGGCCAGCGTGGTGCGGCGGTAGACGCCGCGCGGGTGGGCTTCGTCCTGGTGGAAGTTGTAGAGCCAGCCGGCGTGCTCGGCGAAGAACGGAATCTGGCGCGTGTCGCGCAGGGTGGCGAGGATGTCGGCGGCGAGCGGGACAAAGCGCGGGTCGGCGTCGAGCTGCGCGCGGGTGCGTTCGTTCTGCGCCTCCACCCAGCGGGTGACGTCGGGGCTGTCGAGGCTTTCCAGCCAGCGGTGGGGGTCGTGGTCAGGCATGTCGGGTTGGCCGAAGGTTGCAATGGGGCCGAGGGTAGCACCACGCGCCCTTGCCGCCAAATGCCGCTACCGGGACAGATGTCCCTTGATCCAGGCGCTGGCCCGCGACACCACCTGGTCCTCAATGCCGTTGTAACCGTGCCAGGCCCAGGGCTGGCACGGGTCGCCTCGGTTATTGCCGCCGTCCACCACGATCAGTTCCTTGGCCTGGGCCGCCGTCAGCTTGTCCACCACCGGCTGCAGGTTGTCCAGCCGGCTTTCCTGGCATTCGTCGCGCTGGTGCTGGACCAGCAAGACCGGCTGGGTCACCCGCTGCAAATTGAAATCCGCCAGATTGCCGCGGCCATGGTCGATGCTGGAGGTCAGTACCAGGCCGTCCACCTTGTCCCGTTGCTTGATCGCGACCGAGGCGGCCGAGGTGGTGCCGCGACTGGTGCCGACCAGCCAGACCGGCACGTCGGCCTGCCGACGCAGGAAGTCGATCACGGCCGCCATATCCTGGGCGTGCGCCGGCGTGCCGCGGAAATCCCCCGCCAGGCCCTCTGCGGCATGATCGGACGGGGCATCCACCACCGCCACCGTGAAGCCCTGCGCCACCCAGCGGGCACGGGTGCGCACCAGGAAGTTGCCGGCGCCGCTGCCGAGCCGGCCATCGTCGGACAGCTTGAGATTGCCATCGCCCCCGGTGAACAGAATCAGGCTGGCCAGCGGCGGCCCTTCCGGCTTGAGCAGCAGGAAACGCTGGGAGACCCCGTCACGGGGCGAAACGCTTTCCAAGGTCTCGGCCGCAGCGGCCAGCGAGGCGCTCGCCATCAGGACAAGACCGACAAGAACAGGGCGCATGGCACACTCCGGAAAAGGTTCGGGCAGGCGGCAAAGCGGCCTTCCTGAGGATGTATAGCGGCGCTGGCTCCTCGCCAGTGCCTCCCGGCCGGCGAGGAGCGGCGGACCACTCAGCCCACCAGGGCCTGCTGCAGCGCCGCCAGCACGCGCTCGATCTCGGCGCGGCCGACCTGCCAGTGCGTCACGATGCGCATCATGCCGGCCTCGGGCGGGTTGGCCTTGATGCCGGCCTCCGTGAGCGTCGCCATCAGGCGCGCCACGTCGACCGAGTCGGCCAGGCGGAACCACACCATGTTGATCTCGACGCTGGCGAGGTCGACTGTCACCCCCGGCAGCGTTGCCAGCCGTTCGGCCAGGTAGCGCGCATTGGCGTGGTCTTCGGCCAACCTCTGGCTCATCTCGGTGAGCGCGATCAGCCCGGGTGCGGCCAGCACGCCGGCCTGGCGCCAGCCGCCGCCCATCAGCTTGCGGTTCTTCCGTGCACGGGCGATGAACCCGGCGGGACCGGCCAGGATCGAGCCCACCGGCGCCGCCAGCCCCTTGGACAGGCACACCATCACGGTGTCGGCGTGAAGCGTGATGTCGCGCACGTCGCATTGGAGATAGGTCGCCGCGTTGAACACCCGCGCGCCGTCCAGGTGCACCGGCACGCCGTGCGCAGCGGCCACCTCGGCCACCGCCTGCATCGCCGCGAGCGGAATCACCCGGCCGTTGCTGTGGGCGTTCTCCAGGCAGATCAGCCCGGTGTGCGGATGGTGGATGTCGTCGCCGATACGGATGCGCTTCGCCACCTCGGCGGCGCTGAGCACCCCGTCCGGGCTGGCGATGGTGCGCAACTGCACCCCGGCGATCACCGCCGCCCCGCCGGTCTCGTGCCAGACGATGTGGCAGTCGTCGCCCAGGATCACCTCGTCGCCGCGCCGACAGTGCGTCAATAGCGCCAGCTGGTTGCCGAAGTTGCCGCTGGGCACGAATAGCGCCGCCTCCTTGCCCAGCCGCTCGGCGGCCGCGCGTTCCAGTTCCTGCACCGTCGGGTCGTCGCCGTAGACGTCGTCGCCCACCACGGCGTCGAACATCGCCTGGCGCATCGCCGGCGTCGGCTGGGTCACGGTGTCGCTGCGTACATCAATCCACTGCATGGTATCCCCTCTGAGCCGATGCCATGAGACGGCCGCCCCTCGCATCGTGAGGGCGCACAGGATGGGTGAAGGCACCCTTGCTCAGTCGGTGCCGGCACCCATCGCCATCGAGCGACGGGTTGCGCGTTGCGCCCCCCATCCAAACAGCGTCGACGGCGCGCCTCCTGCAGGGGCTCGCTCGCTACTGGAATCGGCTCGTGAAATGACCGACGGCGACTCGTGGCCGCCGTCGAAACGAATTCTCAGTCAGGCTCTTGCCTGATTGTGCCAGCATCGCATGCCGGCTGTCAGAACCGGAAGGTTCTCGCTGCTTACAGGGTTGGCTGGTCCTTCTAATGGATACGGTAGGATTGCTTGATGTCGGCCGCCAGGCGGTGCGCCTTGTCCAGCGCGGTGCTGTCCAGCGAAATGTCGGCACCACAGTCGCAACGCAAGGCGGCGGCCTGGTCCGGAGCCAGGGTATCGAGATGCTGGCGCGTTTCATGGCCACACTGGGTGCAGGCGATGACCACGGTGGGGTTGTAGTGTTTGTCGAGGTCGATGTCGAAACTCGGCTGCTGCTTCATGGGTCTGTCTCCACGTTGGGAACGGAGGGACGAGCCGCCAGCGGAACGTCGGTGCCGTTCTTGACAGGCTCACCTAGAAGGATAGCAGCCGAGCCGGCGAGCGCCAGCCGCAATCCCTACTGCCCGGCCGCGCGCCGCTGCGTCACCGTCTCGCCGCCGATGCCCCAGTTGTCGGTGTCGACCTCGTCGATCACCACCACCGTGGTGGCCGGGTTCTTGCCCAGCACGTCGACCAGCAGCTGGGTGGCGCCGCGGATCAGTTCGGCCTTCTGCTCGGCCGTGGCTCCCTCGCGGGTAATCTTGATGTTGACGTAAGGCATGCAAAGCTCCTTGTGGATAAAAACGACGGGGGACGGACCGCCAGCCAGGCGCCGGCGCTGCTCAGCACCAGTCCGGCCAGCAGCCAGCCCGACAACGGTTCCGCCAGCAGCCACAGCGCCAGCACGCCGGACAAGGCCGGCACCAGCGCCATCATCGCCCCCATGCGCGCCGCGCCGATGTGCTCGACAGCGTACAGGTAGAGCAGCATGGTTACCACCACCGCCAGCGCACCCTGGTAGAACGCCTGCAGCAGGATGGCCCCGACCGGGGCGATGGCGAGGCCGGACGGCAGCACCAGCCAGTAGACCGGCATGAAGCACAGCGCCGCCCACAGCGCGCTGCCGATGGTGGCGTCGATCGGGTGGATGGCGTAGCGCCGCACCGTCACGCTGTACCAGGCCCAGCACAGCGCCGAACCGACCAGGAGCAGATCGCCCCAGCCGCTCGCCGCGCCGGCGAAGTTCTCCACCGCCACGCAGCCGACGCCGGCGGCAATCAGGCCGAGCCCGACCAACTTGGCCCGCTCCGGCAGTTCGCCCTGCAGCCGCCACAGCCACAGCGGCACCAGGAACGGCAGCAGGCCCGGCAACAGCACCGCCGCGTGCAGCGCCGACGACAGCCGGAAGCCCCAGTACGCCAGCAGCGCGTAGCCCAGCGCGCCGATAAGCCCGAGACGCAGCAGCCGCCCGTCCAGCAGCCGGGTGCGGCGCCATGCCCACAGCGGCAGCAGCAGCACGGCGCCGACGCCGAAGCGCAGCGCCACCATGTCGTACGGCGTCAGCGCGCTCCGGCCGCCCAGCCGCGACACCACGATGAAACCGCTCCAGATCAGCACGGCCAACATGGCAAACAGCATTCCGCGACGCATCTCCCCCTCCTGCACCCTGTTCATGCACGACAAGGTAGCGCGACGGCAGCCATGCGGTAAAATGAATAATTACTTATTAACCGTTCTCGTATCGAGATGGATCTCTCCGACCTCACCGTGTTCTGCACCGTGGTGGAAGCCGGCGGCGTCACCCGCGCCGCCGAGCGGCTGCACCGCGTGCAGTCCAATATCACCACCCGCATCCGCAAGCTGGAACAGGACCTGGGTGTCGACCTGTTCGAGCGCGAGGGGCGCCAGCTGGTGCTCACCGCCGACGGCGAACGCCTGCTGGGCTACGCCCGCCAGCTGCTCGGGCTGGCCGCCGCCGCGCGCGACGACCTGGCCGGGCAGCGCCTGGGCGGCCGCTTCCGTCTGGGCTCGATGGAAAACACCGCCGCCACCCGGCTGCCGCTGCCGCTCAGCCGCTTCCACCGCGACTACCCCGAGGTCGAGCTGGAACTCTCCACCGGCCCCTCGCTGCCGATGTGCCAGCGCGTGCTGCGCGGCGAGGTGGACGCGGCGCTGGTGGCCGAACCGGTGGGCGGCGCGCTGGATGCGCGGCTGGACAGCCGCCTTATCGGCGTGGAGGAGCTGGTGCTGGTCACCGCGCTCGACCACCCGCCGGTGCGCGACGCCCGCGACGTCGCCCACGACACGCTGCTGGCGTTCCAGCCCGGCTGCGGCTACCGCCAGCGCCTGGAAGACTGGTTCGCCGGCGCCGGCCGCCTGCCGCAGCGCCAGGTCGAGCTGTCCTCCTACCACGCCATGCTCGGCTGCGCCGCCGCCGGCATGGGCGTGGCGCTGGTGCCGGAAAAACTGCTCGACCAGTACGCCGGCCAGGCCGCGCTGGCACGCCACCGCCTCCCTCCCGGAACAGCACGCGCCCCCACGCTGTTGGTGTGGAAACGCAGCCAGCCGCGTGCGGTGATCATGCGCTTCGCCGACTACCTGATCGAAGACGCCGATGCACCGTCCTGAACTGTCGGAGCAGCGCCACGCCAAGAGCCTGGTTCAGTAGGCGAGCGAGCCAAGACAGGTTGAGTGCCGCCAGCGCACAGGAACCGGAATGTACATGGAGTACATGAGGATTCCGCATCGCTGGGCGCATCAGAGATGCGCACGCAGTCTGCCGGCACTCAAGATGTAAAGCCGCAGCCGCCTAATGAACCAGGCTCCAGCTGCTGGCCCACCAACTCCACATGCAGTATCCTTCGCCGCTTTGACGCCTTGCCGGAGATGTTGATGAACCCGTCCGATGCCGATCTCGACCGCCGCTTTGGCGGCATCGCCCGCCTCTATGGCGCGGCGGCGCTGGAACGCTTCCGCCACGCCCACGTCTGCGTGATCGGCGTCGGCGGCGTCGGCTCGTGGGCCGTCGAGGCGCTGGCCAGAAGCGCCGTCGGCAAGCTGACCCTGATCGATCTCGACAACGTCGCCGAATCCAACACCAACCGCCAGCTGCCGGCGCTCGACCCGCACTACGGCCGCGCCAAGGTCACCGTGCTGGCGGAACGGGTGCGCGCCATCAACCCGGCGTGCGAGGTCGTCGAGATCGAGGAGTTCGTCGAGGAAGGCAATCTGGAAGACATGCTGGGGCGCGGCTACGACTTCGTCATCGACGCCATCGACAACCTGCGCGTGAAGACCGCCATGGCGGCGTGGTGCGTGAAACGGCGCCAGCCCTTCATCGTCTCCGGCGGCGCCGGCGGCCAGATGGACCCGACGCAGATCCGCGTCGCCGACCTGGGCGAGGTCACCTACGACCCGCTGCTCGCCAAGCTGCGCTACAACCTGCGCCGCAGCCACGGCTTCGCGCGCGAGCCGGGCAAGAAGCTGCACGTGCCCTGCGTGTTCTCCACCGAACAGCTGGTCTACCCCGACGCGCCCAGCTGCGACCTCGGCGAGCGCGGCCCGCAAGGGCTGTCGTGTGCCGGCTTCGGCGCCAGCATGGCGGTCACCGCCAGCTTCGGCCTGGCCGCCGCCGCCCACGCGCTGAAGGCGCTGGCCAAGCCAGCGCGGCGCTGACCCCAAAACCGTTCAATCGAAACCGTAGGCGGCACGGTAGCGCGCCACGATGCGCGCCACCTCGCCACTGCGCTGCAGCGCCTTCAGTGCACGATCGAAGGCGTCGCGCTGCTCCTCGCGCAGGAAGCCGACCGAGCGCGGCGACGGCGGAAAGAGATCGAACTCGGCCAGCTCCGCCGAGGTGTCGAGACGCGTCCCCAGCGCGCGATTATTCTGATGAAACACCAGGCTGTCGCCCACCACCACCTCGACCCGGTGCAGGTAGAGCAGGCGGTTCTGGATTTGCTGATCGGCAAGCTCGACGTAGCGCGGATGGCGGGCCATCACCGCGGTGAACTCCGGACCCAGCAGCAGTCGGGCGTTCTGAAACCCCGCCACGCTGTAGCGCGCCAGGTCGGTGAGGTGCTCCAGCCGGATGCCGGATGACTTGAGCACGATGGCGCGGTTACGGTAATACAACACCGGCGCCGAGCGAAAGGCCTCGACCGGGGTATCCGGCGCCAGCGTCAGCATGGCGTCGACGCGGCCGCTTTGCAGCAGCATCAGCCCGCGCGCCTGCGGATAGACCTCGAACACCGGCTTGAAACCGGCCTGTTGCAAGGCCGCGCGCACGATCTCCACTTCCATCCCGCTCTGCCCGCCCTCTTCCACATACGGCGGCTTGGCCAGACCGACCGCGACGTGCAACTCGGCCGCGGTCGCGGCCTGTCCGGCAAACAGCCCGCACAGCAGTACCCAAACGCACCAACTCGCTTTCATGCCCGACGTTTCTCCGCCACACCCTGGACACCGCCATCATGCCAGTGTTTGGGAACGCTTCACATTTCAAACTGCAATACGTGGCGTCCGGCATACAAAAGCCGGGGCGCCCCCTCCGGCATGCCTCAGCGGCGCAGCCCATGCCGCTCCAGCAACAGGTAGCCGCAGGGAATGATCAACAGCGTCAGGACCGTGGAGAAGATCAGCCCACCGATCACCGCCACCGCCAGCGGGCCGTTGGTTTCCGCTCCCGCGGAGAGGCCGAGCGCGGCGGGCAGCATCGCCAGGATCACGGTCAGCGTGGTCATCAGCACCGGGCGCAGCCGGATCGGGCAGCTCACGCGCAGGGCCTCGTCCACGGTCAGCCCCTGCACGTGGTACTGGTTGGTGATGTCCACCAGCAGGATGCCGTTCTTGGCCACCAGCCCGATCAGCAACACCAGCCCGATCACCGAGTAGACGTTGAGGGTCTGCCCCGTCAGCCACAGCGCCAAGAGGCCGCCCACCAGCGCCAGCGGTTCGGCCAACATGATCAGGGCCGGCTGGCGGAAGCTGTTGAACTGGGCGGCGAGGATCAGGTAGAGCATCAGCGACGCCAGCACGAACACCGACACCAGCTCGCCGCCGGTGCGGTCGAGCTCGCGCGCCTCGTCGAGGAACTCGATGCGGTAGCCCGGCGGCAGGAACGTTGCCGCCTCGCGGCGCACCAGTTGCATGGCGTCGGCCAGCGGCAGATCGGGCGAGCTGGCCAGCCCCACCGAGTACATCTGTCCCATGCGGCTGATCTGGGTCGGGCCGAGACGGTGCTGCACCTGCGCCACGCTGGAGAGCGGCACCAGCGTGCCGCTGGCGTTGCGCAGATACACCGCCTCCAGATCCTGCGGCCGGCTCAAGGCATAGTCCGCGGCCTGCAGCCGCACCTCGTAGCGCTCGCCGTCCCCGTCGGAGAAATTGCCGATCTTGGCACTGCTGGTGAGCAGGTTGAGCGCATCCAGCAGGTCGGCCGTGGACAGTCCGGCGCGCGCCGCCGCTTCGTGCCGTATCGCCAGCGTCAGCTTCGGCAGGCGGTTTTCGGCACGGCGGTCGAAGCTGCCGAGCGCCGGATAGCGCGCCAGGTGGTTGGCGAAATCGTCCGCCAGCCGCCCGACCTCGTCCAGGTTCGGCCCCACCACGTTGAACTTGAACTGGCCGCCGCTGCTCTCCCCGGCGCGCGGGTAGGGATAGGCGGTGACCTTGACCCCCGGCACGCTGCGCGCCTTCTTGCGCGCCTCCTTCATCACCGCGTCCTGGCTGTGCCGCCGTTCGGCGCGCGGCTTGAGCCTGACCACCAGGCGCGTATCGTAGGCGTTGCGCCCGCTGAAGCCGCCGACCACCGCCAGCACCGCGTCCACTTCGGGGATCTGGGCCAGTTTTTTCTCGATCAGACGGGTACGGTCGTCGTTGTACGCCAGGCTCGCGCCGACCGGGACCTTCACCGACATCTGGAAGCGCCCCTCGTCCTCCTTGGGATAGAACTCGACCTTGATCTGGCTCAGCGAGGTCAGCCCGGCCACCACCAGCAGCAGGGCCGCGACGAGCACGCTCCAGGGGTGATGGAGCGCCCACGACAACATCACCTTGTAGACCCGCTCCAGGCCCTCGAACACCTGCTCGAAACCGCGGAACACCCGGCCGTGGCGCGGCTGGGCCTTGAGAAAGCGCGAACACAACATCGGCGTCAGCGTCACCGCCACCAGCAGCGACACCAGCACCCCGCACGACACCACCACGGCGAAGGTGTTGAACAGGCGGCCGACGGTGCTCGACAGGAACACCACCGGCAGGAAGATCGCCACCAGCGCCAGGGTGGCGGCCACCACCGCGAACACCACCTCGCGCGCGCCATGGATCGCCGCCGGCACCGGGTCCTCGCCGTTTTCCTCGCGGCGGTGGATCGCCTCCAGCACCACGATGGCGTCGTCCACCACCACCCCGATCAGCAGCAGCAGCGCCAGCAGCGAAATGGCGTTGAAGGTATAGCCGAGGAAATACATCACCGCGACGGCGCCCAGCAGCGACACCGGGATCGCCAGCGCCACGATCAGCGTGGCGCGCCAGTTGCGCAGGAACACCCACACCACCAGCGCCGCCAGCAGCGTGCCTTCCAGCAGGTGCTCCTGCAGCGCGCGCACCATCTCGCGGATGAAGTCGGCCGAGTTGCCGGCGATGTCGAGCCGCAGCCCGGGCGGCAGCGTCGGCCGGATCTGGGTGTCGAGCCGCTTCAGCACCGCATCGACGATGGCCACGGTATTGGTGTTGGGGATGCGCACGATGCCGATGGTGACGCAGGGCTGATGGTTGAAACGGCTCAGGGCGCGCACGTCGGCCTCGCCGTCGATCACCCGCGCCACGTCGCCCAGCTTGACCGGCGCCTGGCCGTACCAGCCGATCACCAGCCCCTTGAGCGCCGACACGCTGTGGAATTCCTGGTCGAGGTCGACCAGGTATTCGCGCGGGCCGTCGGTGAGGTAGCCGCCGGCTTCCTGGCGGTGTTCGCGCGCGAAGGCGGTCTGCACTTCCTTGGCGGTCAGCTTGTAGGCGGCCAGCTGCACCGGGTCGAGCTCGACCCGGATCACCCGCTCGCCCCGCCCGCGGATGCCGACCTCGCCGACGCCGTCGATGGTTTCCAGCTGCTTCTTCAGCACGTTGTTGGCGAACAGGTAGAGCTCGCGCTCGGTGCGGTCGCCGGTCAGCGCCAGGAACAGGATCGGCGAGGCGTTGTCGTCGGTCTTGCTGATCACCGGCGATTCCGCCTGTTCGGGCAGGCTGCGCCGCACCTGCTCGATCTTGCTCTGCACCTCGGCGAAGGCGACGTTGATGTCCTTGTCGAGATCAAACAGGATGGTCACCGAGGAACGCCCGGTGTAGGAGGTGGAATCCAGGATATCGACACCCGGTATGCCGTTGACCGCGGCCTCGATGACCTGGGTCACGCTCTGATCGATCACCTCGGGCGAGGCGCCGGGCAGGCGGGTGCTCACGGTCAGCACCGGCTGCTCGATCGCCGGGTAGCGGTCCACCCCGATGCGCTGGTAGGCCACCACGCCGAACAGCACCACCACCGCCGACAGCACGAAGGCCAGCACATGGCGCCGCACGAACAGTTCGATCAGGCGCACCTGGCTTACCCTCCGCCCGAGGCTGGCGCCGGAGCGTCAGCCGTGCCCGTCGGCTTGACGCGGGCCTGGTCGCTCAGGAATCCGGCGCCGTCCACCGCCACCGTCTCCCCCGCTTTGAGGCCGGAGACGATCTCGACCCAGTCGCCGGCTTGCAGCCCGGTGGCGACGGCCCGTTCGCGCGCCTTCCCCTTCTGCACCACGTACACCACCACCCCCTTGGGCCGCTCGACCAGCGCCGGCAGCGGTACCGCCAGCGCGGTCTTTTCGGCCAACGTCAGCTCTCCGTCGAGGGCATCGCCGACACGCCACGCGGTGTCGCCCGGCAACGGCGCGTAGGCGACGCGGGCGCGGCTGGCGACGTCGAAGCCGGCGCGCACCTCGCTCAACCTGACCTCGCGCTGGCGCGTGCCATCGCTCAGGCGCAGCGCCTGCCCGGGCTGCAGGCGCTGACCGGCTTCGCCGCCGACCGCCAGCCGGACGCGGCGCGCGCCGCTGGCGTTGATGCGGAACAAGACCTTGCCGACGCCGACGAAATCGCCGACGTTGACCAGGCGCGCCTCCAGTTGCCCGGAGAGCGGCGCCACGATCACCGCCTTGCCGGCGTCGCGCGCCTTGATCGCGGCGGCCGCCTCGGCCGCGGCCAGCTGCTGCTGCAGCGCCGCCAGCGCCGACGACGACGACTCCATCGCCGAGGGCGAGATGAAGCCGCGCTCGACCAGCATGCTGTCGCGCTTGACCTGCGACATCTGCTGCATCACCAGCGCCTGCAGGCGTTCGACCTCGGCATTGGCCATGCGCCGGGCATCGACGAGATTGGCGGCATCCAGCCGCGCCAGCGGCTGGCCGGCCGTCACCGCCTGCCCTTCCTCCACCAGCACCGCGGTGACCTGCCCGCTGACCTCGGCCGCCACCTCCGGCGCCACCGCGGCCTCGACTTCCGCATACACGCGCAGCGTCTCGTCCAGCTCGCGCGGCACCACCGTCAGCGTGCTGATGTTGAGCGCCGGTTTGTCGCCGTCGCCCGCCGCCTTGCCCGCCGGCTCGCGGCCGCATGCAGCGGCCAGCAGCAAGGCCAGCGCCATATAAACCCGAACGCGCATCGTGAATGCTCACCCCACGTGAGTTGCCGGTATTGATAAGCACAGTATGGTTCATTTCGGCTGCACTCGTGACAGGCATAAAAAAACCCGGACACGTCCGGGTTTCAGGCTGCTGGCAAAGTGCTTTGATGCGTTCTTACAGGACCCGGCAAAGCCGGGCCTCTCCACTAAGGTTGTTGATTCCGCAGCCTCCCGATCCATTCCCAATCCCCCCGCCCTTGCCCTGCAAGGGAGCCTCGCTACGCTCGAGAAGGGTTATCAAGAGGGAAAAGAACTTAGATCAGCTTCCAGCCGATGCTCTCGCCGGCACGCAGCGGCACCAGTTCCTGGTCGCCGTAAGGCAGGCTGGCGGGCACGGTCCAGCTCTCCTTCACCAGCGTGATGGTGTCGGCGTTGCGCGGCAGGCCGTAGAACGCCGGGCCGTGGAAGCTGGCGAAACCCTCCAGCTGGTCCAGCGCATCGGCGGCCTCGAACGCCTCGGCGTAGAGTTCGATGGCGGCGTTGGCGGTGTACATGCCGGCGCAGCCGCAGCTGCTCTCCTTGGTGTGGCGGGCGTGCGGCGCACTGTCGGTGCCGAGGAAGAACTTGGCGCTGCCCGAGGTGGCGGCCTTCACCAGCGCCTGGCGATGCAGTTCGCGCTTCAGTACCGGCAGGCAGTAGTGATGCGGACGGATGCCGCCAACGAAGAGGGCGTTGCGGTTCATCAGCAGGTGATGCGCGGTGATGGTGGCGGCGACATTGGCCGGCGCGGCGGCGACGTACTCGGCGGCGTCCTTGGTGGTGATGTGCTCAAACACCACCTTCAGCTGCGGCAGGCGCGCCAGCAGCGGCTGGAACACGCGCTCGATGAACACCGCCTCGCGGTCGAACACGTCCACCGCCGGGTCGGTGACTTCGCCGTGCACCAAGAGCGGCAGGCCGATCTCGGCCATCGCCTCGAGCGCCGGCATGGCCTTGTCGATGCTGGTGACGCCGGCGTCGGAGTTGGTGGTGGCGCCGGCCGGGTACAGCTTGACGCCGTGCACGAAGCCGCTGGCCTTGGCCTTGCGCACTTCCTCGGCCGAGGTGTTGTCGGTCAGGTACAGCGTCATCAGCGGCTCGAAGGCGCTGCCGGCGGGACGCGCGGCGAGCACGCGCTCGCGGTAGGCGGCGGCGGCCTCCACCGTGGTCACCGGCGGCTTGAGGTTGGGCATGATGATGGCGCGGCCCATCTGGCGACAGGTATCGGGCAGCACCGCCGCCAGCGCGACGTCGTCGCGTACGTGCAGGTGCCAGTCATCGGGGCGGGTCAGGGTCAGCTTCACGGGCAGGTCTTTCTCGGTCGGGTCCGGCCTTCTCTGGCGCCGGACGCGGGGGGTTCAGGGTAGCGACGGGGCGTCAGGGCAGAACCCCTGCGCCCGGCACGCTCACTTGCGGCGGATCACCATGCGGAACTTGCCTTCCGCCGTGGTTTCCGAAGCCAGCAGCGCGTTGCCGGTCTGGCGACAGAACGCCTCGAAGTCCTTGGGCGCCCCGGGATCGGTGGCGATCACTTCCAGCACCGTGCCGCTGTCCATCTCGGCCAGGGCTTTCTTCGAGCGCAGGATGGGGAGCGGACAATTCAGTCCGGAAAGGTCGATCAGTCTGTCTGGCTGCATAGCGGCTTCTCCGCGCCATTCACGTTACAATAATCCGCTTATTTTACGCCGTGTTGGGCACGGCCCCAAGCCTGGTTCCGCCGGACCCAGCGCTTCGGCACCGTGCCCGCCGCTACGGATTCCCGCCATGTGCCTGATCGCCTTCGCCTACAAGACCCCCGCCCTCGGCCCGCTGGTGCTGCTCGCCAACCGTGACGAATACTACGCGCGCCCGTCGGCGCCGCTCGACTGGTGGGCGCCGGAACACCCGGACACGCTGGGCGGACGCGATCTGCAGGCGGGCGGCAGCTGGCTGGCGCTCGACAAGCGCGGCCGCTTCGCCGCCATCACCAATATCCGCGAGGGCCTGGCGCGCCGCGGCGAGCGCACGCGCGGCGAACTGGTGGCACGCTTCGTCACCGGCGAGGACAGCGCGCTGGCGTTCGCCGCCTGGCTCAAGGCCGAGCACGGCCGCTACGCCCCGTTCAACCTGCTGTTCGGCCAACTCGACGACCTCTACCACTTCCACAGCCGCGGCGCACGCCTCACCCGTCTCACCCCCGGCATCCACACCCTGTCCAACGCCACGCTGGACACGCCCTGGCCCAAGGCGCAAAGGTTGGCCGAAGCCCTGCGCGGCCTGCCCCGCCCGCCCTCCGAGGCCGAGGCCTTCCGCTGGCTGGCCGACGACCACATGCCGCCGGTGGAGCAGCTGCCCAACAGCGGGGTCGGGCTGGCCATGGAAAAGCGGCTCGCCCCGATCTTCATTAATGACCGCGACTACGGCACGCGCAGCTCCATGCTGTTGACCGTGGCCGGGCGCGGCGATGTACACTTTTCGGAATTGACCTGGAGCATGGCCGGCCGCGAGGCCGGACGCCGGCACTACAGCCTGCGCCCGCTCCAGTCCCCCAGGAGACCCCTTTGAAACGACTGATCACGTTGCTGGCGCTGAGCGCCGGCACGCTTGCCGCCGGCGCCAGCGCGGGAGAAATCAAGCGCCCGAACACGAACTACGCCCTGGACGACCTGCCGGCATGGGAAGAAGGCGCGTACGCCCTGCCCGCCTACCCGGTCGACGCCGACTGGGTAGGCTTCTTCGTGCACCATACGCTGCAAAACCAGTACTTCATCGATGCCAAGAGCGTCAACGTGGCGGATGAGCAACTGGTGCGCTACGTCGTCAAGGTGGTAAGCCCGTCCGGTGCGGTCAACCTCAGCGCGGAAGGCCTGCAGTGCCGGCAGAAGCAGATTCGCAGCTACGCCTTCGGCGACACCGTGAACCGGCGCTGGATCGAATCGATGAAACCCGCATGGCGCAACATCGAATACGACGATCTGCTGCATCGCCGCCTGCGCGAAAACCTGTGTCAGGACAACTGGGCGCCCAAAACGGCCGAGGAAGCGGTGGTGCTGATGCGCAAGGCGCCGTGGCGCTGAGCCGGCCGGCCACATGACAGCACGCTGAAAAACCGGCAGCATGGCGGGATCGTTGTTTCCCCCGTGCTGCCCCGATGCCTCCCTCGCTGATCGGCCTGATCCAGGTCCTGCTTTCCGCCGTCGCCTTCGGCACCATGGCCATCCTGGCCCGTTTCGCCTACGCCGACGGTACCTCCACCACCACCCTGCTGCTGCTGCGCTTCGTCATCGCCGGCCTGGTGCTGCTGCCCTGGGTGGCGCTGCAACGCCTGCCTTGGCCGACCGGCCGTCCGCTGCTGGCGCTGATCGTGATGGGCGCGGTGGGCTACGCCGGCATGTCGGCGTGCTACTTCAACGCGCTCAACCATGCCTCGGCCGGCACCGTGGCGCTGCTGCTCTACCTCTACCCGGTACTGGTGCTGCTGCTGTCGATGCTGCTGGGCGAGCGCCTCACCACCCTGCGCCTGATCGCCCTGCTGCTGGCGCTGTCCGGCCTCGCGGTGACCATCGGCCTGGAGTTCTCGGCGCGCCCGCTCGGGCTGGTGCTGGGCGTGGGGGCGGCGCTGATCTATTCGTGCTACATCCTGATCGGCAGCCGCTTCACCGCCGGCACCCACCCGCTCGCCGCGACCTGCGTGGTGATCCTGTCCGCCGCCGCCAGCTATGCGCTGCAGAGCACCTGGCAGGGCTGGGGGCCGCCGCACTCGGCGCGCGGCTGGCTGGCGATCGGGATGATGGCGCTGATCTGCACCGTGGCGGCGGTGGCCTTGTTTCTCAACGGACTGGAAAAAATCGGCGCGACGCGCGCCTCGCTGGTCTCCACGGTGGAGCCGGTCGTCACCCTGTTGCTGGCCTGGGGGCTGCTGGGCGAGCCGATCGGGCTGTCGCAGGCGCTGGGCGGGCTGCTGATCCTGGGCGCGGTGCTGCTGGTCAGCCGCGAGGCCGACCCCAAGCGCACCGAACTGACCGAACTGCACGACTGAGGCGGCCCCCGCCCGCCTGCCGCGGCAGCCGGGCGGCAGGCCTGCTCATGGCTGGGAACAGGCCCGCCCGGGGTAACCCGGCAAGCCGGCGGCGTCCGACTGGCACGCCAGTCGGCTGGCTTCGCGCAGGCGCTGCGCCAGCGTGGCGCGCGTCACCGGCGCCCAGTGCAGCCGCTCGCCGAGGTAACGCGCCCAGGCGAACTCGACGAAATAGACTTCGTCGCGCTTGTCGAACAGCCCGGCACGCTGGGCAAACCCCGCCAGCGAACGGTAGGGATAATCGGGCAGGTCCTGGATGCGACGCGGCAGCGTCTCGGGGAGCACCGGCCTCCCCTGCTGGTCGGCCAGCCAGGCCCAGTGATGCGCCTGCATCTCGGGCCAGAACGTCGCCGGGTTCTCTAAGCGCCCCTCGATCACCACCGGCACCTCGCGCTGGCCCAGCGTCCACAGCTCGCGCGTCAGGTGATGGCCGTCCACCAGGTAATAGCCGGCATCCGGCCCGATCACCACCGGAATGCGCTTCTTGAGCATGTACTTGTGCAGCTTGGCGCGCGGCTTCTTGCCGAGATGGGCCAGGTCCTGCTCCACCTGCAGCAGGCCGATGCCGGGCTGGGTCGGGTGCAGCGCGGCGATCGCCAGCTGGCACACCGTGCCTACCGGCGTGTCGGGGGTACAGGCGTCTTCCGCCGCGGCCAGCGGTGCCGCGACCAGCAGCGCCAGCCACAGCAACAGAATCTTCAGCCGCATCTCACGCCTTCCAGTGACCCGACTTGCCGCCCTCTTTTTCCAGCAGGCGCACGCCGGTGATTTCCATGCCGCGGTCCACCGCCTTGCACATGTCGTAAATGGTCAGGAGGCCGACGTTGACCGCGGTCAGCGCCTCCATCTCGACGCCGGTGCGGCCGACGGTTTCGGCGGTCACCTCGAGGCGCACCGCCGACTCCGCGTCGAGCAGGGTGAACTCGGTGCCGACCCGGGTCAGCGCGATGGGATGGCACAGCGGAATCAGGTCGGCGGTGCGCTTGGACGCCATGATGGCGGCGATACGGGCGATGCCCAGCACGTCGCCCTTCTGGTGGCCGCCGTCGCGGATCAGCGCGAAGGTGGCGGGCAGCATGCGAATCACGCCCTCGGCCACGGCACGACGGCGGCTCTCGCTCTTGGCGCCGACGTCCACCATATGGGCCTGGCCCTGGGAGTCGAAATGGGTCAGTTCGGACACGGGGGTCTCCTGGGAATGGAAAGGGCTGGCCAGCGCGCGGCCAGGTTGGCCGAAGGCTTGGCGCAGCCGGTTAGAACCTGTTTACGATCTGCTGCGCGTCGGCGATACGACGTTAAAAACGTCTTCGGAAGGCTCATTGACCACGGGTAAACGCCGCTTCCTCAGCCGTTTTTGCCTTGTCTCGCGCTAGCTCGCGAGATCGTAAACAGGCTCTTGGAGCCGAGAGTGTGGCGCTAGCGCAAGAAACGCGCAATCAGCCAGAAGAAGGTGATCGCCCCCGCCAACAGGCCGGACCAGCGGATCAGCCGGCCGGCGCGGTGCAGGTAGTCGCGGTTGCGCGTCAGCGCGTAGCTGATCAATGCCCAGCCCAGCACCAGGATGGCGCCGTACAGCCACAAGCGCAGCACCCACAGCATCAGCCGCGCCCGCTCCGCAAGGCCGGGGCCGCCATCACACCACCTCGGGCAGGCGGTGGAAGCTCGACGGCACCTCGGCGGGGTCGCTGAAGCTGACGTACTCCCAGGCGCCGGGGGTGGCGAGCAGGCTACGCAGCAGCTGGTTGTTGAGGGCGTGGCCGGACTTGCGCCCGGAGAACGCCGCAATCAGCGGATGACCGACGATGTAGAGGTCGCCGATGGCGTCGAGAATCTTGTGGCGCACGAACTCGTCCGGGAAGCGCAGGCCCTCCGGGTTCAGTACGTATTCGTCGTCGATGACGATGGCGTTGTCGAGGCTGCCGCCCAGGCCCAGGCCGTGCTGGCGCATGTACTCGACCTCGTGCATGAAGCCGAAGGTGCGGGCACGGCTGATTTCGTCGATGTAGGAGCGCCGGGAAAAATCGATCTCCACCGTCTGCGGCGCGCGGTTGAACGCCGGATGGTTGAACTCGATGGCGAGCTCGACCTTGAAGCCGTCGTACGGCTCGAGGCGCACCCACTTGTCGCCGTCGCGCACTTCGACCGGCTTCAGCACCCGGATGAAGCGCTTGGGCACCGCCTGCTCGACGATGCCGGCGGACTGCAAGAGGTAGATGAAGGGGGCCGCGGAGCCGTCCATGATGGGCATTTCCGCAGCGGTCACCTCCACCACCAGGTTGTCGATGCCGAGCCCGGCAAAGGCCGACATCAGGTGTTCGATGGTGCCGACACGCACGCCGGTCGGGGTGACCAGCGTAGAGGAGAGGCGCGTGTCGTTCACCAGCGAGGGATCCACCTTCACGTCTTCCGACCCGGGCAAGTCGGTGCGACGGAATACGATCCCGCTGTCGGGCGCGGCAGGCAGCAGGCTGAGCTTCACCCGCTCGCCGGAATGCAAACCGACGCCCGTGGCGCTAATCGCTTGTCGTAGCGTGCGCTGCAATATCATCAGTGACTTCCTACCTGCTATCCGGACGCAAGCATTCTAGCACAGCGAAAAGCTGAGCTTTATTGATTACCCGGACCACATCGATAGCTTATGACAATCAGTCGGCCTGCTTGCGCAGGAAGGCCGGGATGTCATACGACTCGCTCACTTCCGGGTTGGAGAAGTCGGTCGAGGTCGGCGTGCGACGGCCGCGCTGGCGCATGATGGCCGGGGTATCGAAGTCGTCGTAGTTCAGCGAGTCGCCGACGCGGTCGTCGGTGCCGGTCTTGACGATCTTGATGTACTCCGGACGCTCCTCGCGCGGGGCGGCCTTCTTGGCGCTGCCCAGGCCGGTCGCGATCAGGGTCACGCGGATGGTGTCTTCCGGCATGTCTTCCACTTCGGCGGTACCGAACTTGATCTGCGCCTCGTCGTCGGCGTAATGACGCACGATGCCCATGATCTCGCGGTATTCGCTCATCTTCAGGCAGCCCGGGGCGGTGGAGATGTTCACCAGCACGCCGCGCGCACCTTCCAGCGTGATGTTGTCGAGCAGCGGGCTGGCCACGGCCTGTTCCGCGGCGACGCGGGCACGGTCGATGCCGGAGGCGTAAGCGGAGCCCATCATCGCCAGGCCCATCTCGCCCATTACAGTACGCACGTCGGCGAAGTCGACGTTGATCAGGCCCGGGCAGGTGATCACTTCGGCGATGCCGGCCACGGCACCCTTGAGCACGTCGTCGGCGGCGCGGAACGCTTCGCGCATGGTGACGTCTTCGCCCAGCACTTCCATCAGCTTCTCGTTGGGGATGACGATCAGCGAGTCGACGTGCTTCTTCAGGTCCTCGATGCCGTTCTGCGCCACTTTCTGACGCTTGCCCTCGTGGTCGAACGGACGCGTCACCACGCCCACGGTGAGGATGCCCAGCTCGCGCGCCACTTCGGCCACCACCGGTGCCGCGCCGGTGCCGGTGCCGCCGCCCATGCCGGCGGTGACGAACACCATGTTGGACCCACGCAGCATCTCGGCGATGCGCTCGCGGTCTTCCAGTGCGGCGCTGCGGCCCACTTCCGGATTGGCGCCAGCGCCCAGACCCTTGGTCAGGTTGTTGCCCAGCTGCAGCTTCTGCGAAGCGCGGTTGCGCTTGAGCGCCTGCGCGTCGGTGTTGGCGCAGATGAACTCGACGCCGCGCACGTTGTTGTCGATCATGTTGTCGATGGCGTTGCATCCGCCGCCGCCGACCCCGATGACTTTGATGACAGCCTCTTGGGCGGTCTCCTGCATTACTTCGAATACCATCGTGCTCATTTCCCTCTCCTCAATAAAGATGAGCTAACCCAAACGATTTACTGCTTGCCCGTACTGCACCGGCCCGCCCCGCCACGCGCCGACCCGCAGTCGGCACACGTGGCCAGGCCCTTAGAAGTTGCCGGCAAACCATGCCTTCATGCGCGAGATCATCTGACCCAGCCCGGCGGACTCGGTCTTGCTTCCCACGTAACTGCTGTGAATCTGCTCCTTGCCGTGCAGCAGCAGGCCGACCCCGGTGGAGAAGCGCGGCGTCTTCACCACCTCGGCCAGGCCGCCGACGTACTTCGGCACGCCGATGCGCACCGGCAGGTGGAATACCTCTTCGGCCAACTCGACCATGCCCGGCATCAGGCTGGCGCCGCCGGTCAGCACCATGCCGGACGACAGCATTTCCTCGAAACCGCTGCGGCGCAGTTCCTGCTGCACCAATTGAAAGAGTTCCTCGACGCGCGGCTCAATCACTTCGGCCAGGGTCGAGCGCGACATCTGGCGCGGTCCGCGCTCGCCCACTCCCGGCACCTCGATCATCTGGCCCGGATCGGCCAGGCTGACCAGCGCCACGCCGTGCTGGATCTTGATGTCCTCGGCCTCCTTGGTCGGGGTGCGCAAGGCCATGGCGATGTCGTTGGTGATCTGGTCGCCAGCGATCGGGATCACCGCGGTGTGCCGGATGGCGCCGTTGGCGTACACCGCGATGTCGGTGGTGCCGCCGCCGATGTCGATCAGGCACACACCCAGGTCCTTCTCGTCCTCGGACAGCACCGCCAGCGCCGAGGCCATCGGCTGCAGCACCAGGTCGGAGGTTTCCAGGCCGCAGCGCCGCACGCACTTGGTGACGTTCTGCGCCGCCGACACCGCGCCGGTGACGATGTGCACCTTGGCTTCCAGGCGCACGCCGCTCATGCCCAAGGGCTCGCGCACGCCTTCCTGGCCGTCGATGCTGTATTCCTGGGTCAGGATGTGCAGCACCTGATGGTCCGGCGGGATGGTCACCGCGCGTGCGGTTTCGATCACGCGGTCGATGTCCATCTGCATCACCTCGCGGTCCTTGATCGCCACCATGCCGTGCGAGTTGACGCTCTTGATGTGGCTGCCGGCGATGCCGGTAAACACCTCGTGGATCTTGCAGTCGGCCATCAGCTCGGCCTCTTCCAGCGCGCGCTGGATGGCCTGCACGGTGGATTCGATGTTGACCACCATGCCGCGCTTCAGACCGCGCGACGGCGTCTGCCCCATGCCGATGATGTTGAGCTGTCCGTCCTCAAGGACTTCCGCGACGATCGCCACGATCTTCGACGTGCCGATGTCGAGGCCAACCAGCATGTTCTTGCTTTCTTTCGGTTTGCTCACCTGTCGCTCCAACTGCTATTGCTTCTGTCCGTGAGCCGGCGGTGCCTTGTAATCGGGCATCCGCACGGCGAATCCATTGGGATAACGCATGTCCACGCTCTCGATGTGGTACGGCAGCGCGGCCAGCGTTCCCTTCCAGTGGGTGGCGAACAGGCCGGCGCGCTTTTCCACGTCGCCGCGTCCCAGTTCCACCTGCACCCCGTTATCCAACTCCACCCGCCATGCCCGGCGCGGCGACAGCCACAGCCGCTGCGGCTTGAGGCCGGCCGGCTGCAACACCGGCTTGAGCGCCGCCAGCATGGCGACCATGTCCTTCTGCGCCCCGGCGGGGCCGTACAACACCGGCAACGGCTGGTCGCTGGCGGCGTCGAACCACTCGCCGCGGCTGTTCACCAGGCCGTTCTCGCCCCAGCGCGCGATCGCCACATGTTCCTCGACCTCGATCTGCAGCGTGTCCGGCCACTGCCGCCGCACCTGCGCCTCGCGCACCCACGGCAGCTTGCCGAAGGCGGCACGGGTCTTGTCGATGTTCAGTGTGAAGAACGTGCCCAGCAACTCGTGCTCGGCGATATAACGCAACTGCTCCGGCGTCACCCTCTTCATCTGGCCCTGGATCTGGATCTTCTTCACCGGAAACACCGGTGAATGGGTGAGCCAGAATCCGGCGGCGTACAGCACCATCATCACCGAGCTCCCCAGCAGCAGATTCGCCAGGGTCCTGAGTGCCCGGTGGTTATCCCACATGGGCCATGTCCAGAATTGCCAGACACAGCTCCTCGTAACTCAAGCCTTCCACCCGCGCCGCCATCGGCACCAGGCTGTGGCTGGTCATGCCGGGCGAGGTGTTCACCTCGAGCAGGTAGATGCCGCCCGCCTCGTCCATCAGGAAATCCACCCGGCCCCAGCCGCGCCCGCCCAGCACCTTGAACGCGGTCAGCGCCAGTTCGCGCGCGCGCAGCTCCACCTCCGCACTCAGGCCGGACGGGCAGCGGTACACCGTGTCGTCGCGGAAATACTTGGCCTGGTAGTCGTAGAACTCGGTAGCCGGTTCGATCTTGATGGTCGGCAGCGCCTTGTCGCCGATGATGGCGCAGGTGTACTCGCCGCCGCCGACGAAGGCCTCGGCGATCACCAGCTTGTCGTAGCGGCGCGCCTCTTCGTAGGCGGCACGCAATTCGCCCGGATGCTTCACCTTGGTGACGCCGATGCTGGAACCCTCGGTGGCCGGCTTGACGAACAGCGGCAGGCCGAGCTGGGCTTCCACCGCGGCGAAATTGCTGTCGTCGGCGAGCAGCACGAAGGCCGGAATCGGCAGCCCGGCACCCTGCCACAGCAGCTTGGTGCGCCACTTGTCCATGCCGATGGCCGACGCCATCACGCCACAGCCGGTGTACGGCATGCCCATGGTCTCGAGCGCGCCCTGCAGCGTGCCGTCCTCGCCGAACGGGCCATGCAGCGCGATGAACACGCGCTCGAATCCCTCGTCCTTCAGCGCGGCGAGCGGCTTCTCGGCCGGGTCGAAGGCGTGCGCGTCCACGCCCTGGCTCTGCAGCGCCTTGAGCACCCCGCCGCCGCTCATCAGCGACACCTCGCGCTCGGCCGAGGTGCCACCCATCATCACTGCCACTTTTCCGTACTGCTTCATCGTCTATCCTTCTGCGCCCGCTGCTCGGCGGGCATCTTTATACCTTGGTCCGATCAAGCCTGAGCCGCGAGCTTGCCCGGTACCGCGCCGATCGAGCCGGCTCCCATGGTGATCACCACGTCGCCGTCTTGCACCGTGTCGAGGATGACCTGCGGCAGGTCGGCGATGGCCTCGATGAACAAGGGCTCGACCTTGCCGGTGACGCGCACGGCACGGGCCAGCGCGCGGCCGTCGGCGGCGACGATGGGGGTCTCGCCGGCGGCATAGACCTCCGACAGCAGCAGCACGTCCACCGTCGACAGCACCTTGACGAAATCCTCGAACAGGTCGCGGGTGCGGGTGTAACGGTGCGGCTGGAACGCCAGCACCAGGCGCTGGGCCGGGAAGGCGCCGCGCACCGCCGCCAGCGTGGCGGCCATTTCCACCGGGTGGTGGCCATAGTCGTCGACCAGGGTGAAGTGGCCGCCGGACGGACAGGCCACCTCGCCGTAGCGCTGGAAGCGCCGGCCGACGCCGGCGAATTCAGCCAGCCCCTGCTGGATCGATGCCACGTCGGCGCCGCATTCCAGGCCGATGGCGATGGCCGACAGCGCGTTCAGCACGTTGTGCCGCCCCGGCAGGTTGAGCACCACCGGGAAATGCAGCTGATTGCCGTTCCTGGCCACCACGTCGAAGTGCATCTGGCCGCCCACGGCGCGCACGTTGGCGGCCTGCACGTCGGCATCGTCGGAGAACCCGTAGGTGGTCACCGGCTTGGTGACGCGCGGCAGGATCTCGCGCACGTTGGCGTCGTCGAGGCACAGCACGGCGCGGCCATAAAACGGCAGGCGGTGCAGGAAGTCGACGAAGGCCTGCTTCAGCTTGTCGAAGCTGTGCTCGTAGGTGTCCATGTGGTCGGCGTCGATGTTGGTCACCACCGCCATCACCGGGGCCAGGTGCAGGAACGAGGCGTCCGACTCGTCGGCCTCGGCCACCAGAAATTCGCCCGAGCCCAGCTTGGCGTTGGTACCGGCGGCGGTCAGCTTGCCGCCGATGACGAAGGTCGGGTCGAGCCCGGCCGCCGCCAGCACCGAGGCGGTGAGGCTGGTGGTGGTGGTCTTGCCGTGGGTGCCGGCGATGGCGATGCCCTGCTTGAAGCGCATCAGCTCGGCCAGCATCATGGCGCGCGGAATCACCGGGATATGGCGTGCCTTGGCTTCGACCACTTCCGGGTTGTCGGCCTTGACCGCGGTCGAGGTCACCACCACGTCGGCGCCCTGCATGTAGGCGGCGTCATGGCCGAAATGCACCACGGCGCCCTGCGCCACCAGGCGCTTGGTGGCGGCGCTCTCCGCCATGTCGGAGCCGGACACGGTGTAGCCGAGGTTCAGCAGCACCTCGGCGATGCCGCACATGCCGACACCACCGATGCCGACGAAATGAATGTGTTTGACTCTGTGTTTCATTGCTGCTCGCTTGTCAGGGCCGCTTTCACCAGAAAACGGCCGGTCATTCTTGTACCAGGGCTTCGCACACGTCGGCGACGCGCTGTGCCGCATCGACGATGGCCAGTTGGCGCGCCTTCCTGGCCATCGCCAGACAGTCCTCGCGCGTCAGTTGCGTCAACAGTTCCGCCAGGCCGGCGACGCTGAGTTCGCTTTGCGGCAGCAGCCGCGCCGCGCCCGCGTCGGCCAGGTAACGCGCATTGCCGGTCTGGTGGTCGTCCACCGCGTGCGGATACGGCACCAGCACGCTGCCCACCCCGACCGCGGCCAGCTCGGCCACGGTCAGCGCGCCGGCACGGCAGATCACCAGGTCGGCGGCGGCGTACTCGGCCGCCATGTCGTCGATGAAGGCGCGGCAATCGGCGCTCACCCCGGCCTTGGCATAGTTGTCCTTCAGCGCCTCGATCTGCTTGGCGCCGGCCTGGTGCACCACCTGCGGCCGCCGTTCGGCCGGGATCAGCGCCAGCGCCTGCGGCAGGGTGTCGTTGAACACCTTGGCGCCGAGGCTGCCGCCGACCACCAGCACGCGCAGCGGACCGCTGCGGCCGGCAAAGCGTGGCTCCGGCGCCGGCACCTTGGCGATCTCGGCTCGCACCGGGTTGCCGACCAGCCCGTCCGGCCCGGGAAACGCGCCGGGGAAGGCGAACAAGGTACGGTTGGCGATGCGCGCCAGCAGTTTGTTGGTCAGGCCGGCCACCGAGTTCTGCTCGTGGATCACCAGCGGCTTCCACAGGAAGCGGCTCATCAGCCCGCCGGGGAAGCCGGTGTAGCCGCCGAAGCCCACCGCGATGTCCGGCCGGCGGCGGAAGATCACCGCCAGCGTCTTGGCCAGCGCCGCCGTCAACGTGAACGGCAGCAGCAGCCAGCGCTTGAGGCCGTTGCCGCGCACGCCGCCAATCTTCACCGTCTCGATGGCGAAGCCGTGCTGCGGCACCAGGCGGCTTTCCATGCCGCCGCTGGCGCCGAGCCAGAACACCGTCCAGCCGCGCGCCTGCAGTTCGTGCGCCACGGCCAAGCCCGGGAAGATATGCCCCCCGGTGCCGCCGGCCATCACCATTACCGTTCGCTTCGTCATCGTCTTTCTTGTTTCCGGCCGGCCTTCGGCCAACCTTTCGTCATTTCGTCATGCAGGCAGGACTAACCTTCTAGCCCCACCTAATCCGGCGGTTTTAGCTGTGCCCCTTACGGGGCTCCGCAGAAACAGGCGAACACGGTGCTTCGTACCTGGCCACGCCTCTGGCGTGGCTTCATGAAGGACTAAACCTTATAGCCCCTCATGATTCGCCTGTTTTCCCAATCCACGCGCAGCAGGATCGCCAGTGCCGCCATGTTGAGCAGCATCGCCGAACCGCCGAACGACATCAGCGGCAGGGTCAGGCCCTTGGTCGGCAACAGCCCCATGTTCACGCCGATGTTGAAAAAGGTCTGGATGCCGAGCCAGATGCCGATGCCCTGCGCCACCAGCGCCTGGTAATAGCGCTCCAGCTTCTTCGACTCCACGCCGATGTGGAAAGCGCGCCGCACGATCCAGGCGTAGAGCCCGAGCACCACCAGCAGGCCGGCAAAACCGAATTCCTCGGCGATCACCGCCATGATGAAGTCGGTATGCGCCTCGGGCAGGTAGAACAGCTTCTCCACGCTGCCGCCCAGCCCCACCCCGAACCATTCGCCGCGGCCGAAGGCGATCAGCGAGTGCGACAACTGGTAGCCCTTGCCGTAGGGATCGTCCCACGGGTCGAGAAAACCCAGCACGCGCTTGAGCCGGTACGGCGAGGTGATGATCAGCGTCGCCACCGCCACCACCGCCATGGCGGCCAGGCCGGTGAAGATGCGCATATTGATGCCGCCCAGGAACAACAGCCCCATGGCGATGCTCATCACCACCATCAGCGCGCCGAAGTCCGGCTCGCGCAACAGCAGGAAGGCCACCACCACCATGGCGCCGAACACCGGGGCGAAGCCTTCCTTCAGGCTGTGCAGCTTGTGCGACTTGCGCACCGTGTAGTCGGCCACGTACAGCACGGTGGCGAGCTTCATCACCTCGGACGGCTGCAGATTGATGACGAACAGCCCGATCCAGCGCCGCGCCCCGTTCACCACGCGGCCGATGCCGGGAATCAGCACCAGCACCAGCAGCACCACGCCGATGATGAACACCTTGCCGGCGTACTTCTGCCAGAACGCGGTCGGGAACTGGAACACCGCGTAGGCGCCGGTCAGCCCGATGCCCATGAAGATCATGTGGCGGATCAGGTAGAAATAGCGGTTCTGCGTCGCCGCATCCGCCTCGGCGTAGGCGATCGACGCCGAGTACACCATCACCAGGCTGATCGACAGCAGCAACGCGATCGCCCACCCCAACGCCTCGTCGAACGGCGTGATGGGGGCGTAACGGCGGGCGCTGTTGCCGATCATGCGGCGTTCCCCGCTTGCAGCGCGCGCACGCCGTCGATGAACACCTGGGCGCGGTGGGCGTAGTTCTTGAACATGTCGAGGCTGGCGCAGGCCGGCGACAGCAGCACCACGTCACCGGCTTCGGCCAACCTGGCGGCTTCGCGCGTGGCCTCTTCCAGCGTGGCGCAGTCGACTATCGGCAGCGGCAGCCCTTCCAGCACGGCGCGAATCTTGCCGGCGTCACGGCCGATCAGCAGCACGGCGCGGGCGATGCGCGCGCACGCCGGCTTCAGCGGCGAAAAATCCTGGCCCTTGCCGTCGCCGCCGGCGATCAGCACCACCGGCCGGGTCATGCCGTTGAGCGCGGCCTCGGTGGCGCCGACGTTGGTGCCCTTGGAGTCATCGATGTAGCGCACGCCGTGCACCTCGGCGACAAACTCGACGCGGTGCGCCAGGCCCGTGAACGTCTTGAGTCCCTCCAGCAGCGCCGCGCGCGGCAGGCCGATGGCCTCGGTGAGCGCCAGCGCGGCGAGCGCGTTGGCAGCGTTGTGCAGGCCCTGCAGGCTCATCTCGGCGCAGTCGAACACCGCCTCGCCGGCGACGGTCAGCCAGTAACGCCCGGCGTCCTGGCGCAGCGCGTAGTCGGCCGTCTCTTTCAGCGAGAACCAGCGTTGGGCATGGCCGGGACGCACCATGGCGCGCACCAGCGCGTCGTCGCGGTTCAGCACCTGCACGCCGCGGCCGTTGAACACCGCGGTCTTGCTATGGGCGTAGTCGAGCAGGTCGGCGTAGCGGTCGAGGTGGTCCTCGGAGATGTTGAGCACGGTGGCGGCGTCGGCATTCAGGCTGGTGGTGGTTTCCAGCTGGAAACTCGACAGTTCCAGCACCCACACGTCCGGGCGCTTGCCGCTGGCCTCGCGCTCGCCCAGGGCATCCAGCACCGGCAGGCCGATGTTGCCGGCCAGCACGGTGTCGAGCCCGGCCTGACGGCACAGGTGGCCGACCAGGCTGGTGACGGTGCTCTTGCCGTTGGAACCGGTGATGGCGATGACCTTGCTGCCCGAGCCGGCGATGGCGCGCGCGAACAGTTCCACGTCCCCCACCACCTCGCCACCGGCACGGCGGAACGCGGCGATCGCCGGGGTAGCCACCGCCACGCCTGGGCTCACCACCAGCATCTCGGCGCCGGCAAACGTCGTCGCGTCGAAGGCGCCGGTCTTCAGCGCCACGCCGGGCAGGCTTTCGGCCAGGGTCGCGGCGTTGGGCGGGTTGTCACGGCTGTCGGCTACGGTGACCGTCGCGCCGTGCGCGGCAAGCCAGCGCGCGGCGGACAACCCGGTGTCTCCGAGCCCGACGACGACGATGTGACGGTTGGCGAAGCGCATCTTCGGTCCTCAGCGCAGTTTCAGGGTGGTCAGGCCGGCCAGCACCAGCATCATGGTGATTATCCAGAAACGCACCACCACCTGCGTTTCCTTCCAGCCCTTGAGCTCGTAGTGGTGATGCAGCGGCGCCATGCGAAACACGCGCTTGCCGGTGAGCTTGAACGAGGCCACCTGGATCATCACCGACAGCGCCTCCATCACGAACAGGCCGCCCATGATGAACAGCACGATTTCCTGGCGTACGATCACCGCCACGGTGCCGAGCGCCGCGCCCAGCGCCAGGGCGCCGACGTCGCCCATGAACACCTGCGCCGGGTAGGCGTTGAACCACAGGAATCCGAGGCAGGCACCGCAGATGGCGGCGCAGAACACCACCACTTCGTGCGCGCCGGGGATGTGCGGCAGGCCGAGGTAGCGCGCGAACACGATGTTGCCGGCGACGTAGGCGAAGATCGCCAGGGCGCCGGAGACCAGCACCGTCGGCAGCGCCGCCAGGCCGTCCAGGCCGTCGGTGAGGTTGACCGCGTTGGAGGTGCCGACGATGACGAAATAGGTCAGGATGCAAAAACCGATCGCCCCCAGCGGATAGACCACGTTCTTGAAGAACGGCACGATGAATTCAGTCGACGCCGGCAGCTTGGCGGTGGTGATCAGGAACACCCCGGCACCGATGGCGATGGCAGACTGCCAGAACATCTTGGCGCGCGCCGAAATGCCTTTCGGGTCGCGGTACACCACCTTGCGCCAGTCGTCGTAGAAACCGATGGCGCCGGTGCCGAACAGCACCGCCAGCAGCAGCCAGACGTATTTGTTGGTCCAGTCCGCCCACAGCAGCGTGGTGACGCCGATCGCCAGCAGGATCAGCGTGCCGCCCATAGTCGGGGTGCCGGTCTTGACCAGATGGCTCTGCGGGCCGTCGGAACGCACCGCCTGCCCCACTTTCAATTCGGTCAGGCGCCGGATCACCCACGGCCCCATCAGCAGCGAGATGCCGAGCGAGGTCAGCGCCGCCATCACCGCGCGCAGGGTGACGTAGTTGAGGACGGAAAACGCCCGGACGTAATCTTTCAGCCAATCGGCCAGCCAAAGCAGCACGGCTACACTCCCTTAATGTTCTTGTCGTTGCCCGGTCAGATGCTCGACCACCCGCTCCATGCGCATGAAACGCGACCCCTTTACGAGCACGGTGGCATCTGCCGGCAGATGGCTGTCGAGATAGGAGAGCAGCGCATCCAGCGTATCAAAATGGTTTGCCGTGGCGCCGAAGGCGGCGGCGGCGTGACGGCTCAAATCGCCCAGCGTCAGCAGGGCGTCGAGCCCGCGTTCCCGGGCGTAGGCGCCGACCTCGGCGTGCAGTGCGGCGGCGTTCTCGCCCAATTCGCCGATGTCGCCCATCACGAACCAGCGCGGCGCCAGCGCCTGCAGCAGCACGTCGATGCCCGCCTTCATCGAGTCCGGGTTGGCGTTGTAGGTGTCGTCGATCAGCGTCGCGCCGTTGCCGGCGTGTTTGCGCTGCAGCCGGCCCCTGACCCCGGCGAAGCCGGCCAGACCGGCGGCGATGGCCGCCAGCGGCACCTCCAGCGCCAGCGCGGCGGCGGCGGCGGCGAGCGCGTTGCGCACGTTGTGTTCCCCCGGCGCCGGCAGCGCGACCGCCACGTCTCCCTGCGGCGAGCACAGGACGAAATGGGCAGCGGTATCGGACAGCGTCACGTCGCGAGCGTTCACATCGGCCTCGCCCAAACCGAAACTGAGCAGGCGACGGCCGGCGGCGGCGGCGCGGAAGATGGCGGCGTGGGGATCGTCGGCATTGATCACCGCCACGCCGTCTTCGGCCAACCCTTCGAAGATTTCGCTCTTGGCACGGGCGATGTCGGCCGTGCCGGAGAAGCCGCCGCCCAGGTGGGCGCGCAGCGCGTTGTTGACCAGCGCCACGCGCGGCCGGGCCAGCCCGGTCAGATAGCGGATTTCGCCGAAATGGTTCATGCCCATCTCGATCACCGCGTAGCGATGACCGGCATTCAGGCCGAGCAGCGTCAGCGGCAGACCGATGTCGTTGTTGAAGTTGCCGGCGGTGGCGAGCACCGTGTCGCGCCCGGCATGGGCAGCGAGGATCGCCGTCAGCATCTCCTTGACCGTGGTCTTGCCGTTGGAACCGGTGATGCCGACCAGCGGCAGCTCGAAACGGGCGCGCCAGCCGGCGGCAAGCCGGCCCAGCGCCAGCCGGGTGTCGTCCACCTGGACCAGCGCCACGCCGGGCAGCGCGAAGTCCTGGCGCACCAGGGCCCCGGCCGCGCCCTGCGCCAGCACGTCGGCGACGAAATCGTGCGCATCGAAATGCTCGCCCTTGAGCGCCACGAACAGATCGCCCGGCCCGGCGGCACGGCTGTCCGTGACCACCCGGGTCACCTCGGCATCGGCACCGGCCAGGCGGCCGCCGGCCAGTTGCGCCACGTCAGACAGCATCAGCATCGTGCACCTCGCTCCAGGCCGTGAGCGCCTCTTCGGCGATGCGGAAGTCGGAGAACGGCTGCTTCACGCCGCGGATGTCCTGGTATTCCTCGTGCCCCTTGCCGGCCACCAGCACGATGTCGCCGGCGCGGGCCGCGGCGATCGCCCAGCGGATGGCGGCGGCACGGTCGGCCTCGACGTGGCCGGTCTCACCCATGCCGGCACGGATGTCGGCGATGATGGCCTGCGGCTCTTCGCTGCGCGGGTTGTCGCTGGTCACCACCGCGACGTCGGCGATGCGGGTGGCGATAGCTCCCATCATCGGGCGCTTGCCCTTGTCGCGGTCGCCACCGCAGCCGAACACGCAGTAGAGCCGGTTGCCGGCGGGGCGGATTTCGGCCAGCGTGGCCAGCGCCTTCTCCAGCGCGTCCGGGGTGTGGGCGTAGTCGATCACCACCAGCGGCTCGTGGCCGCCGCCCAGGCGCTGCATGCGCCCGCGCGCCGGCTGGATGCGCGACAACACCGCCGCCGCGTCCTTCAGCGCCACGCCGTTGACGCACAGCGTGGCGAGGCAGGCGAGCAGGTTGGCGGCGTTGAAACGGCCCAAGAGCGGGCTGCGCAGCTCGACCTCGCCCCACGGCGTGGTCACCGTCATCTGCAGGCCATCGAGGGTGGCGGAGAGGTTCTGCGCGCGCACGTCACCCTGCTCCAGCCCGTAAGTCACCGTCTGGGTGCGCTGGCGATCGATACCGGCGGCCAGTTCGCGGCCGAAGGCGTCGTCGGCGTTGATGATGGCATGGCGCAGCCCTTCCCAATGGAACAGCCGCGCCTTGGAGGCGCCGTACTCTTCCATCGAGCCGTGATAGTCGAGGTGGTCGCGCGTCAGGTTGGTGAACACCGCGGTGGCGAAGCTGACGCCGTTGACGCGGAACTGGTCGAGACCGTGCGAGGACACTTCCATGGTCACCACGTCGGCGCCCTGGCGCTTGTACTCGGCCAGCTTCTGCTGCACCGTCACCGGGTCCGGCGTGGTATGGGTGGTCTCGGTCAGGGCGCCGTAGAAACCGTTGCCGACGGTGCCGATCAGCGCCGCCTTGTGCGCCAGCAGCGAGAACGCCTGCGCCAGCCAGTGCGAGATCGAGGTCTTGCCGTTGGTGCCGGTGATGCCGATCACCGTCATGGCGCGGCTCGGCTCGCCATAGGCGTGGCTGGCGACGATGCCGGCGCGCGCGCGCAGCTGCGGCACCGCCAGGTTGGGAACGTTCCAGGCCGGGTTCCAGTTAAAGCCGTCGGCCGGGTCCCACAGCACGCAGGCGGCACCGTTGGCGAGCGCCATCGGAATGAACTGGCGGCCATCGGCGTACTCGCCGCGGCACGCCAGGAACACGTCGCCCGGCAGCACGCGGCGGCTGTCCGTCTCGACACGCTTGAGCGGCAGCCCCAGGGTATCGAGCTCGGCCGGATCCCAGTCCGGCAGCGGGGTCAACAGACTCTTCATGTATCTTCTCGTATCTCCGGTACCTGATTGACCGGAAGCAATGAATTGTTGGAGGGAGCGTCGGGCTCGACCCCCATGATGCGCAACGCCCCGGCCATGGTGTTGGAGAAGGCCGGACCGGCCACCGAGCCACCGTAGTAACTGCCGGCGCCGGGTTCGTCGATCATCACCGCCACGATCAGGCGCGGATTGGTCGCCGGCGCGAAGCCGATGAACAGGCCGCGGTGCTTGTCGGCCTGGTAGCCGCCGTTGACCAGCTTGCGCGCGGTACCGCTCTTGCCGCCGACGTTGTAGCCCAGCACCTGGGCCCGCGTCCCGGTACCCCCGGCCTGGGTCACCGTCATCAGCATTTCGCGCATCTGGCGCGCCGCGTCCGGGGAAATGATCGGCTTGGCCGGCAACGGCGAGCTCAGCCGGGTCAGCGACACCGGCAGCAAGGAGCCGTTGTTGGTGAAGATGGTGTAGGCACGCGCCAGCTGCAGCAGGCTCACCGACACACCGTAGCCGAACGACATGGTGGCCTGCTCGATCGGGCGCCAGCTCTGCCAGTGGCGCAGGCGGCCGGCGATTTCACCCGGGAAACCGGCGTGCACGCTGCGGCCGAAACCGACCTCGTCGTAGAACGTCCACATCTGCTCCGGCGAGAACAGCAGCGCCACCTTGGAGGCACCGACGTTGGACGACTTCTGGATCACCTCGGTCAGCGTCATCGCCGGCTTCGGGTGCGAGTCGCGTACCCGCGCCGGGCCGATCGAGTACGGGTTGGTGTCGAACACCATGTTCGGATTGACCTTGCCGGCGTTGAGCGCCATCGCGATCGGGAACGGCTTCATGGTCGAACCCGGTTCGAACATGTCGATCACGGCGCGGTTGCGGCGGCGTTCAGGGTCCAGCTCCTTGCGGCTGTTGGGGTTGAACGACGGCACGTTGGCCAGCGCCAGCAGCTCGCCGCTCTTGCCATCCAAGACCACGATGCTGCCAGCCTTGGCCTTATTGACCTCCACGGCCGCCGCCAGTTCGCGGTAGGCCAGATACTGGATGCGCTGGTCGATCGCGAGATTCAGCGTCTGGCCGTCTTTCGGGTATTCGATGGCCGCCACGTCTTCGATGATGTGGCCGCGCCGGTCCTTCAGCACCACGCGCCGGCCGTTCTTGCCGGCCAGCATCTTCTCGCGCGCCAGTTCCAGGCCTTCCTGGCCGCGGCCATCGACGCCGGTGAAGCCGATCAGCTGCGCCATGCTTTCGCCGGCCGGGTAGAAACGGCGGAATTCCTGCTGTTTGGCGATGCCGGGAATGCCCAGCGCCATCACCTTGTCGGCCAGCTCCGGACTGATCTGGCGCTTGAGGTAGACGAATTCGCGCTTGCGATCGGACAGCTTGGCATCCAGTTCGGCCGGGCCGAGCTCCAGCAGCCGCGCCAGTTCGCGCAGCTTGGCCGGCGGCACCGGCTCCATGCTGGCGGGACTGGCCCAGATGGTCTGCACCGGCGAGCTGATCGCCAGCGGCTCGCCGTTGCGATCGGTGATCACGCCACGGTTGGCCTCCAGCACCAGGGCGCGGCGGAACCGGGCCTCGCCCTGATTCTGCAGGAAATCCTGCTGCGCCACCTGCAGGTAGAGGGCGCGCCCGATCAGGGCCAGGAACAACAGCGCCAGAGCCAGCAGCACCAAACGCACACGCCCTGGCGTCATGCGCAGGGCGGGGCTGGCTTTGGGGGAACGCGTATTCATTGAGTAGACGCGCATCAGGTCCCTCCCGAGGGGGCGACTACCTGGACCTGGCGTTGCTCGGGCGTTTTCATGCCGAGCCGCAAGGCGGCGGTCTTTTCAATCAGCGCATGCGCGCCCCAGGTGCTCTGCTCCAGCAGCAGCTGGCCGTACTCGACCTGCAGCTGCTGGGCCGACTTCTGCTCGCGTTCCAGATTGCTGTAGAGCTGGCGCGACACGTGCTGCGAGGTCACCACGGACCACGCGCACAGCACCAGGAGGGCCAGCAAAATGGCATTGAGCTTGTTCACACCGCCTCCTCGCGCCAGGCACCGGCGGTGCGCTCGGCGATGCGCATGATGGCACTGCGCGAACGCGGGTTGCCATTCACCTCGTCGTCACTGGCGCGCACCGGCTTGCCGACGGTGCGTAGCGGCGGCTCGGGCAGGTCGGCGCTGCGCACCATGACCCAGGAGGGCAGCTTGGCGTCGCTGCTGGCATCGCGCATGAAGTTCTTGACGATGCGGTCTTCCAGCGAATGGAAGCTGATCACGGCCAGGCGGCCGCCTTCGGCCAACCTTTGCGCCGCTTGCGGCAGCACGGCTTTCAGCTCTTCCAGTTCACGGTTGATGTAGATGCGGATGGCCTGGAACGTGCGCGTCGCGGGGTCTTGACCCGGTTCGCGAGTACGGACGTTCTGCCCAACGAGCTGGGCGAGCTGACGCGTGGTTTCGAGGGGAGCGAGCTCCCGTTGCGCAACAATGGCTGCTGCGATCTTGCGAGCAAACCGCTCTTCACCATAAGTCTTGATGACCTCCCTGATGTCTTCTTCGGCGGCCGTGGCCAGCCATTCCGCCGCGGTCAGGCCGCGGCTGGTATCCATGCGCATGTCGAGCGGCGCGTCGAAACGGAAGCTGAAGCCGCGCCGGGCGTCGTCGATCTGCGGCGACGACACGCCCAGATCCATCAGCACACCGTCGACGCGAGCGATGCCGAGCCGGTCGAGCTCGCGCGCGAGTGTTTCGAAACCTTCGTGCACCAGCGTGAAACGCGGGTCTTCCGCGGCCAGACGCTCACCGGCGGCAATCGCCTCGGGATCCTTGTCGAAGGCGACCAGCCTGCCGGCCGGCCCCAGTTGCGACAGGATGAGGCGGCTGTGCCCACCGCGGCCGAAGGTGCAGTCGACGTACACGCCGTCCGGACGAACGGCGAGCGCGGCTACAGCTTCGCTGAGCAGCACCGTAAGGTGCGAAAAAACGGGGGCACTCACAACGTGAAATCTCCGAGATGCTGAGACAGTTCGGCGGGGTCGATATCCAGGGCGTCGCTGGTCTGGTCATCCCAGTCGGCGGCATCCCACAGTTCGAAACGGTTGCCCATGCCCACCAGCGCGACGTCCTTGTCGAGGTTGACCAGACCGCGCAGGCGCGGCGACAGCAGAATGCGGCCGGCACTGTCCATGTCGAGCAGTTCGGCATGGCCCAGCACCAGCTTCTGGTAGCGTTTGAGCATGGGATTGCCGGAGGGCAGCGCCAGGAGCCGGGCCTCGACCGGGCGCCAATTGGGCTCGGGGTAGAGCAGCAGGTGGTCGCGCGCCTCCAGCGTCACCACCAGCTTGGAGCCGAACGTGGACAGCAGCGTCTCGCGGTGCCGGGCCGGAATGGCCAGACGCCCCTTGCTATCGAGAGACACGACGTTGACGCCACCAATCATGATTCGGACATTAAGCCTCTGGTTTGGAGATCACACCCCACTTTTACCCACTTCACCCCACTTTTCGCCACTATAAGAAAGAAGCGTCATAGGGTCAACCTGAGCCGGAACACAACCTCCTTTTAAGACAAGGGCTTAGAAAGACCACGCCAAGATTAGTCCTATTAAATCAGCAGCTTAAAAAAAGCGTTGAAAGTAGGCTGTGAAAAGGGGGAATACAACAGCGCAGAACGGCCAAAAAAATACAGGCGACATGCCGTGGCATGCCGCCTGTCGCCGGGTCGGGGCCCGGCCTCTGCCGCACCGGCCGTCAGGCCAGTTTATGCTTGAGGATTTCCTGCACCTGGGCCGGGTTGGCCTTGCCCTTGGAGGCCTTCATCACCTGGCCCGCCAGCGCGTTGAGCGCCTTTTCCTTGCCGGCGCGGAACTCTTCCACCGCCTTGGGGTTGGCGGCGATGGCCTCGTCGACCATCTTCTCGATGGCGCCGACGTCGGACACCTGCTTCAGGCCGTCGCGCTCGATGATGGCGTCGGCGGACAGTTCGCTGTCCCACATCGCCTCGAACACCTGCTTGGCGAGCTTGGACGACAGCGTGCCGTCGGCGATGCGCGCGATCAGCCCGGATAGACGCGCCGCGTCGATCGGGCAGTCGCCGATCTCCTTGCCGTCGCGGTTCAAGCGCGCGGCGATCTCGCCGTTGACCCAGTTGGCGGCGAGTTTGCCCTGGCCGGAAACCTTGGCCACGGTCTCGAAGTACGCCGCCAGGGCGCGCGAGCCGGTCAGAAGGCCGGCATCGTAGCCGGATACGCCGAACTCGGCGACGAAACGGGCCTGCATCGCGCCCGGCAGCTCGGGCATCTCGGCGCGGATGGCCTCGATCTGGGCGCTGTCGATGCACACCGGCAACAGGTCCGGATCGGGGAAGTAGCGGTAGTCGTGCGCATCTTCCTTGCTGCGCATCATGCGCGTCTCGCCGCTGTCCGGGTCGAACAGCACGGTGGCCTGCTGCACCTTGCCGCCATCTTCCAGCGTGTCGATCTGCCACTGGATCTCGTACTTGGCGGCCTGCTCGAGGAAGCGGAACGAGTTGAGGTTCTTGATCTCGCGGCGGGTGCCGAATTCCTTCTGACCCTCCGGGCGCACCGACACGTTGACGTCCATGCGGAAGCTGCCTTCCTGCATGTTGCCGTCACAGATGCCCAACCAGGTCACCAGCGTGTACAGCGCCTTTACGTAGGCCAGCGCCTCATCCACCGAGCGCATGTCGGGCTCGGACACCACCTCCAAGAGCGGCGTGCCGGCGCGGTTGAGGTCGATGCCCGACAGGCCCTGGAAGTCTTCGTGCAGGCTCTTGCCGGCATCCTCTTCCATGTGGGCGCGCGTGACGCCGATCACCTTCTCCTCTTCGCCGACCAGGATCTTGAGCTTGCCGTGCTCGACGATCGGCAGCTCCATCTGGCTGATCTGGTAGCCCTTGGGGAGGTCGGGATAGAAGTAGTTCTTGCGCGCGAACACGTTCTTCTGGTTGATCGTGGCGTCGAGCGCCAGACCGAGGCGGATGGCCTTATCCACTACCGCGCGGTTCAACACCGGCAGCACGCCAGGGAAGGCCAGCTCGACTGCCGAGGCCTGGGTGTTGGGTGCGGCGCCGAAGGCGGTGGAGGCGCCGGAGAAAATTTTCGATGCGGTATTGAGCTGCACGTGCACCTCAATGCCGATCACGACTTCCCATTTCATGGTCGGAAAATCCTTCTACATGAAAGAACGGAGCAAAGCACCGCCCTTCGAAAACGTAAACTTCCCGCCTGCGTGCGAACGGCCCGAAGACAAGGCGGGCGCGCAGACAGTACGTACTGGTACAGCCGGCGCGCCCAACGCCGTATTCGGGTTGTGCCGCCGCAGGCTTACAGGGCCGGCGCCTTCTGGTGCCAGTCGGTGGCCTGCTGGAACTGGTGCGCCACGTTCAGCATCTTGGCTTCGCCGAAATAGTTGCCGATGATCTGCAGCCCCACCGGGCGGCCGTTGGCGGCGAAGCCCGCCGGCACGCTCATGCCGGGCAGGCCGGCCAGGTTGACCGACAGCGTGTAGATGTCCGACAGGTACATCTGCACCGGATCGTCCGACTTCTCGCCGATATTGAACGCCGCGGTCGGCGCCACCGGCCCGAGGATCACGTCGCACTGTTCGAACGCGGCCTTGAAGTCGTTGGCGATGAGGCGGCGGATCTTCTGGGCCTTGAGGTAGTAGGCGTCGTAGTAGCCGTGCGACAGCACGTAGGTGCCGACCATGATGCGGCGCTTGACCTCGGCGCCGAAGCCCTCGGCACGGGTCTTCTCGTACATGTCGACCAGGTCCTTGTACTCGGCGGCACGGTGGCCGTAGCGCACGCCGTCGTAGCGGCTGAGGTTGGTCGAGGCCTCGGCCGGGGCGATCACGTAGTAGGCCGGAATGGAGAGCTGGGTGTTGGGCAGGCTGATCTCGACCACCTCGGCGCCCAGCTTCTTCAGCTCGGCGATGGCGCCGTCGACCACGCCAGCGACGTCCGCGGACAGGCCCTCGGCGAAGTATTCGCGCGGCAGGCCGATCTTCAGGCCGCTCAGTGGTGCGTTCAGGTCACGGCTGTAGTCTTCCTTGGCGCGCTCGAGGCTGGTCGAATCGCGCTGATCGAAACCGGCCATGACGTTGAGCAGCAGCGCGCAGTCCTCGGCGGTCTGCGCCAGCGGGCCGCCCTGGTCGAGCGAGGAGGCGTAGGCCACCATGCCGTAGCGCGACACCACGCCGTAGGTCGGCTTGATGCCGGTCACGCCGCAATGCGAGGCCGGCTGGCGGATCGAACCGCCGGTATCGGTGCCGGTGGCGATCGGGGCGAGGCGCGCCGCCACTGCCGCGGCAGAGCCGCCGGACGAGCCGCCGGGAATCGCCGCCAGGTCCCACGGATTCTTCACCGGGCCGTAGAAGCTGTTCTCGTTGGACGAGCCCATGGCGAACTCGTCCATATTGGTGCGGCCGAGCGTCACCAGGCCGGCGGCGCGGCACTGCTCGATGACGTGGGCGTCGTAGGGCGAGACGAAGTTGTCGAGCATCTTCGAGCCGCAGCTGGTCTTCCAGCCCTGCTGGCAGAAAATGTCCTTGTGCGCGATCGGCACACCGGTCAGCGGGCCGGCCTGGCCGGCGGCGCGCAGCGCGTCGGCGGCGCGCGCTTCGGCCAGGGTCTTGTCGCGGTCGACGCTGATGAAGGCGTTGAGCGTCGGGTTGAGCGCCGCGATGCGGTCGAGGTAGAGCCCCGCGAGTTCCTCGCTGGACACGGCTTTTGCCGCCAGTTGCTGCGACAGCGCCTTGAGGGTGGCGTTAATCATGGTGTCGTAAAATCTCGATAAGCTCGGCAGATTGACCGAAACGCGCGCGCGCCGGGAACCAACCGTGCCGGAATCAATCTCTGGTTATTCGATGACTTTGGGGACGAGGAACAGGCCGTTCTCGACCTGCGGGGCGATGGCCTGGAAGGCAGCGCGGCGGTCCGATTCGGTCACCACGTCATCGCGCAGGCGCAGGCTCACGTCCTGCGGATGGGCCATCGGTTCGATGCCATCGGTATCGACGGCCTGCATCTGCTCGATCAGGCCGAAAATATTGTTGAGTTGCGCGCCCACCGCCACGATTTCTTCGTCGGTTACGGCGATGCGGGCCAGCTTGGCGATCCGCGCGACATCCTGATGCGTCAGCGACATGGTGTCCTCGTTAAAACCTTTAATAATTCAAGGCTGATAGGGTATCATAGACTGTTTGATTCACCCAAGATTCGACGCTTCGCCACACCGTTCCGCCGGGGGTCATTTGACGGTTTATGCCGTCCTTCCGGCGACCAGGGGAAGCCGCTAGACCACGACCATTAGCGCCATTGCGGGCTCGTCCCGACAACACGAACACTGAACCAGGACCACCCCATGTTTCGTTCCCTCACCGGATACTTCTCGAACGACCTCGCCATCGACCTCGGCACCGCCAACACCCTGATCTACATGCGCAGCAAGGGCATCGTGCTGGACGAACCGTCGGTGGTGGCGATTCACAGCGACTTCCCGACCAACAAGAAGTCGATCCTGGCCGTCGGTCTGGAAGCCAAGCGCATGCTGGGCCGCACCCCGGGCTCGATCCAGGCGATCCGCCCGATGAAGGACGGCGTGATCGCCGACTTCACCGTGACCGAGCAGATGCTCAAGCAGTTCATCAAGAAGGTGACGCCGAGCCGCTTCTTCTCCGCCAGCCCGCGCATCGTGATCTGCGTGCCGTGCGGTTCGACCCAGGTGGAACGCCGCGCCATCAAGGACTCGGCCCTGGCCGCCGGCGCGCGCCGCGTCGAGCTGATCGAGGAGCCGATGGCCGCCGCGATCGGTGCCGGCCTGCCGGTGGAAGAGCCGACCGGCTCGATGGTGGTGGACATCGGCGGCGGCACCACCGAAGTGGGCGTCATCTCGCTGGGTGGCGTGGTGTACTCCAACTCGGTGCGCGTCGGCGGCGACAAGTTCGACGAGGCCATCATCAATTACATCCGCCGCAACTACGGCATGCTGATCGGCGAGACCACCGCCGAAGAAATCAAGAAGACCATCGGCTCGGCCTTCCCGGGCGCCGAAGTGAAGGAAATGGAAGTCAAGGGCCGCAACCTGGCCGAGGGCATCCCGCGCGCCTTCACCGTGTCGTCCAACGAGATCCTCGAGGCGCTCACCGAGCCGTTGAACCAGATCGTCTCCGCGGTGAAGATCGCGCTGGAGCAGACCCCGCCGGAACTGGGCGCCGACATCGCCGACAAGGGCATGGTGCTGACCGGCGGCGGCGCGCTGCTGAAGGACATCGACCGCCTGCTGGCCGAGGAAACCGGTCTGCCAGTGATCGTCGCCGAAGAGCCGCTGACCTGCGTGGTGCGCGGCTCGGGCAAGGCGCTGGAAAAGATGGACAAGATCGGCACCATCTTCACCAACGTACCCTGAACCGGATTCGCGTCCGGCCTGAACCGGCCGGACGTCCTGCCAGATGGACTTTGCCAACAATCCCAGCTTCATCCGCCAGGGCCCGCACCCGGCGGTGCGTCTCGCGTTGTGCGTGCTGCTGTCGATCGCGCTGTTGATCGGCGACAGCCGCTACGGCCTGATGGAGCACGTGCGCGAAGCGCTCTCGGTGGCGCTGTACCCGGTACAGCGCGCGGTCAACGTGCCGTTTGCCGGCGCGCGCCACGTCATCGACTTCTTCACCGCGCAGGCGGAGCTGAAGGCCGAGAACGACGCGCTGAAGAGCCAGCGCCTGCAGATGTCGGCGCAGCTCGCACGGCTCGCCACCGTGGAGCGCGAATACCGCGAACTGCGCCAGCTCAACGAGCTCAAGTCGTCGCGCGCCGAGGGCGGCCAGCTGGCCGAGGTGCTCTATACCGGGCGCGACCCGTTTTCCTACAAGCTGATCATCGACAAGGGCGCGGACGCCCAAATCAGTCCGGGCCAGCCGGTGATCGACAGTCAGGGGCTGATCGGCCAGGTGACGCGGGTGCAGCCGCTGACCGCCGAGGTGACGCTGATCATCGACAAGAACCACATGGTGCCGGTGATGATCGAGCGCACCGGTGCGCGCGCCATCCTGTATGGCTACGGCGGCGGCGTCGAAGTGCGTTACCTGCCGAACCACGCCGACGTGCAGGAGAAGGACTTGCTGGTGACCTCGGGCATCGACGACCTGTACCCGGCCGGGCTGCCGGTGGCGCGCGTCGGCAAGATCGAGCGCAACACCGGCGCCGCCTTCGCCCGGCTGTCCACCAGCGTGGTGGCCGGGGTGCAGGAGAGTCGTTTCGTGCTGGTGCTGAACCCGAAGCAGCACGTGCCGGCCGCGCCACCGCCGCCACCTGACGCCGCCCCGCCCCGCCGCACGGAGTAACCATGCCGTTTGAGCGCCCCAAAGAACTGCTGAAGCCGGTCAAGCGCCGCTTCATCTTCCTGACCTTCGTCATCGCCGTGCTGGTCGAACTGATCCCGCTGCCGGCTGGCTCCACGCGCTGGCTGCCCGACCTGATCGGGCTGCTGCTGCTGTACTGGGTGATCAACCAGCCGCGCCGCGTCAATATCGGCAGCGCCTTCCTGCTGGGGCTGGTGGCGGATGCCGCCACCGCCGGGTTGTTCGGCCAACATGCGCTGGCCTATTCGATCACCAGCTACCTGGCCTTGCGCCAGCAGCGGCAGCTGGTGATGTTCAACCTCGGCCAGCAGGCGCTGGCCGTGCTCGCGCTGATGCTGGCCAACCAGGCCATCATGGTGGTGGCGCGCATGATCACCGGTGCCGCCTTCGTCGGCTGGAGCTATTTCCTGCCGCCGCTGGTCGGCGCGCTGCTGTGGCCGCTGCTGACCAAGCTGCTGTTGCTGCCGTACCGGCAGCATTCGGTCTAGTGGTAGCGCCCGGCATGTCCCGTCCCACCCGTTTCAAGAACACCCAGGCGGAAGAAGGCCAGTTCCAGCTGCGCCTGGTGGTGGCCTACGCCATCATGGTGCTGCTGTTCCTGCTCCTGGTCAGCCGCTTCGTCTGGCTGCAGGTGATGCAGCACGAGCATTTCTCCACGCTAGCCCAGAACAACCGCATCTCGCTGGTGCCGATCCTGCCCAACCGCGGCCTCATCGTCGACCGCAACGGCGTGATCCTGGCGCAGAACTACTCGGCCTATACGCTGGAACTCACCCCGAGCAAGATGGCCGACCTCGATGCCACCGTGGCCGAGCTCTCCAAGCTGGTCAACGTTACCCCGCGCGACCTCAAGCTGTTCAAGAAGCTGCGCGCGGAATCGCGCAACTTCGAGGCGATCCCGCTCAAGGCCAAGTTGAGCGAGGAGGAGGCCGCCCGCATGGCGGCGCACGCCTGGCGCTTCCCCGGGGTGGAGGTCAAGGCGCGGCTGTTCCGCGACTATCCGTTCAAGGAGCTGACCAGCCACGTGCTGGGCTATATCGGCCGCATCAACACCAAGGACGTGGAGCGGCTGGAAGAGGACGATCAGACCACCAACTACCGCGGCACCACCTATATCGGCAAGACCGGGCTGGAATACACCTACGAGACCCAGCTGCACGGCACCGTCGGCTTCGAGGAAATGGAAACCGACGCCGGCGGGCGTGCCATCCGCACCCTGCGCCGCACCCCGCCGATCAACGGCCAGAGCCTGCACCTGGCGCTCGACATCCGCCTGCAGGAGCTCGCCGACAAGCTGTTCGGCAAACGCCGCGGCGCGCTGGTGGCGATCGACCCGCGCGACGGCGGCGTGCTGGCCTTCCTGTCCAAGCCCGGCTTCGACCCTTCGCTGTTCATCGACGGCATCGACAGCCAGACCTGGAAGGAGCTGAACGAGGACTGGGAGAAGCCGCTGGTCAACCGCGCGCTGCGCGGCCTGTACCCGCCCGGCTCCACCTTCAAGCCGTTCATGGCGATGGCGGCGCTGGAGACCGGCGCCATCGGCCCCAACGACATCCGCCCAGCGCCGGGCTACTTCACCCTGCCCGGCAGCAGCCACCAGTTCCGCGACTCCAAACCCTCCGGCAACGGCATGGTCAACCTGGCCAAGGCGATCCAGGTATCGAGCGACACCTTCTTCTACAAGCTGGCGTGGGATATGGGCATCGACCGCATCCATCCGGTGGTGGCGCAGTTCGGACTGGGTAGCAAGACCGGCATCGACCTCGACGGCGAGGCCGCCGGGGTGCTGCCCTCCAAGGAATGGAAGGCCAAGCGCTTCGCCAAGTACCGCCCGGAGGTGGGGCGCTGGTACCCCGCCGACGTGGTCAGCATCGGCATCGGCCAGGGCTTCAACGCCTACACCCCGCTGCAAATGGCCAACGGCGTCGCCACCCTGGCCAACGACGGCGCGATGTTCAAGCCGCACCTGGTGCAGCAGGTGGTGGACGATCGGCACGCCAAGGCCACCCCGATCAATACCAACCCGGTGCGGCGCCTGGCGTTCAAGCCGGCCCATTTCGAGTACGTGAAGCGCGGCATGCAGGCCGTGCTGCAGCCCGGCGGCACCGCGGCGCGCATCGGCGTCAACCTGCCCTACACCATGGCCGGCAAGACCGGCACGGCGCAGGTGGTGCAGATCAAGCAGGGTGCCAAGTACAACGCCGGCGCGCTGGCCGAACGCTACCGCGACCACTCCTGGTTCGTCGCCTTCGCCCCGGTCGAGGCGCCCAAGATCGCGTTGGCGGTGATCGTCGAGAACGCCGGCTTCGGTGCTGCCGCGGCGGCCCCGATCGCGCGCGCCCTGACCGATTTTTACCTCACCGGCAAGGTGCCGGCCGACCTGTCCGGCCAGCTGCAGACGGTGAAGACGGAAACCCGCAGCGCGGCGGAGATTGCCCGGGCCCAAGCCGAGCGCGCCGCCGAAGAGCAGGAGGGCCACGATGCAAACCCCGCTCCTTAAACGCCTCTGGCAGTTCGTGCGCGAACCGCTGGACGGCTGGCTGATGCTGTTCCTCGGCCTGGTGTTCGTGCTCAGCATGCTGGTGCTGTACTCGGCCTCGAACCAGAGCTTCGACAAGATCGACAACAAGCTGGTCTACACCGTGCTGGGCCTGGTGGTGATGTGGGGCGCGGCGCGCATGCGTCCGCAGTCGATCATGAACTTCGCGCCGCCGCTCTACGCGCTCGGGGTGCTGCTGCTGCTGGCGGTGCATTTCAAGGGGGTGACGGTGAACGGCTCGACGCGCTGGCTGGAACTCGGCATCACCCGCATCCAGCCATCGGAGATCATGAAGATCGCGCTGCCGATGATGGTGGCGTGGTTCTTCCAGCGTTTCGAGCTGAGCCTGCGCTGGTGGCATTACCTGGCCGCCATGGTGCTGATCGTGATTCCCGGCGGACTGGTGCTCAAGCAGCCCGACCTAGGCACCGCCACGCTGATCATGGCGGCCGGCTTCTTCGTGCTGTACTTCGCCGGATTGTCGTGGAAGGTGCTGATCGGCGGCGCGGTGGCGTTTGCCGCCAGCCTCCCGGTGGTATGGAACCTGATGCACGACTACCAGAAGAAGCGCGTGCTGACGCTGATCGACCCGATGGAAGACCCGCTCGGCGCCGGCTACCACATCATCCAGTCGATGATCGCCATCGGCTCGGGCGGACCGTTCGGCAAGGGCTGGCTCAACGGCACCCAGACCCACCTCGACTACATCCCGGAGCGCACCACCGACTTCATCTTCGCGGTGTACTCGGAGGAGTTCGGCCTGATCGGCAACATCATCCTGGTGGTGCTTTACCTGCTGATCGTCAGCCGCGGCCTGATGATCACGGCGCGCGCCCAGACCCTGTACGGCCGCCTGATGGGCGGCACCATCACCATGTCGTTCTTCGTCTACGCCTTCGTCAACATGGGCATGGTGGCCGGCATCCTGCCGGTGGTCGGCGTCCCGCTGCCGCTGGTTTCCTACGGCGGCACCGCCACCCTGACGCTGATGCTGGGGCTCGGCATGCTGATGAGCATCGGCAACACGCGGCGCTAGACAGCGGGCAACGTGCTCTGGGGGGGGGGTTTTACAGGCCCCGGCGAAGCCGGGCCTCTCCCCTCAGGTATTTGTTCCCGCAGCCTGCCCATTCATTCCCCATCCTTCGCTGAGCGCATTCCTGCGTGCCAATCCATCGCTGAGCAAATCGAAGATTTGCACGCAGAGATTGGCCCAGCGATGGATTCGCACGCGGCCCGCCCTTGCCCAGCCAGGGAGCCTCGCTACGCTCGAGAGAATTTGCCAGCCATCTCCCCTCAGCCCCCCAGCGGCAGTAGTTGACCATCCACGCCGGCCAGCGCCGTGGCGAAGCCGTGACGACGGTAGTTGCCGCCAATGGCCGCCAGTCGCTCCGGCTGCTGTTGCAGCGCCTCCGGCAGCAGGATGCCGAAACGGTGTTCCAGCCCCAGACGGTTGAGGATGTCGCGGAACACCTTGCCGTGCTCGGCTTCCACCCCGGCCACCAGGGTCAGCGACACCGGCAGGTACAGCGTGTGCCATGGGCAATCCAGCCGCAGGTAATTGAGCAGGTGGATGACGCGCACGAAACGGTCCAGCACCAGCGGCGACTGGCTGGCCTGGCACAGGCCCAGCAAGCGCTCGATCTCGATGGTGTGCCCGGCCGGGCTCAGGCACTGCGTCATGGCCACGGCGCTGCCATCCTGCTGCGGCTGGAAGCGGCTTGCCAGGCGGTGCTTGATGAAGGTGCCGAAAAACTCGCCCTGTTCGGAGAGATGAATCGGGAAGCCGCTGAAATACAGGCTGTGCACCCGCTCGGTGAAAAAAGTCAGTAGTTTGCTCATGCCCGTCTTCCTCGTTGCCCCGTAGAGAGCTTGGACCAGTCCATCCCGCGCGCCCCGACCAACTCGGCATCCCGGTCACGGCCGACCCCGCCTTGCTCGCCTCCTCGCCATGCCCCCGCCGGTTCAAGGCGGGACGATCGAACAGGGTAGCCGCGCCCGTGATATTCCATCAAGTTAGAATTTTTCCATTGCTCATCACGGAATCGAATGAGGCGACCCTCCCGGCGCGGGAGGCAAAGCAAAGCGGCCTCCCCAGCGGGGAGGCCGCGTACGGCGGCGAGCGTCGAGCCCTCAGCCCAGCCAGCGCAGCGCGCCGTACAGCGCGAAGCTGACCACGATGGCGAGCAGCGTGCGCCGCGTCAGCAACGCCACCGCGCCGGCCACCAGCGTGCCGACCAGGTAGGGATTGGCCGGCGACAGGTCGAGCGTGCCCTGCGGCGCCAGCGCCATCGGCACCACCAGTGCGGTCAACACCGCCGCCGGCACATAGTGCAGCGCGCGGTTGAGCCAGGCCGGAAAGCTCAACCGTTGGCCGAACACCAGGAAACTGGCACGGATCAGCACCGTCAGCAGCGCCATGCCGGCAATCGTCAGCCAGATCGTCATGCTGCCGCCCTCCTTTCGGCCAACCTTTCACACGCCACCCCGGCCAGCACGCCGACCAGCGCCGCCAGCATCAGGTCGAGCTTGTAGGGCAGGCCGCGCGCCAGCAGCGCCACCGCGCCAGCCGCCGCTGCCGCCGCCAGCGCCGGGCGCTTTTTCAGCTGCGGCGCGACGATGGCGGTAAAGGTCGCCACCATGGCGAAGTCCAGCCCCCAGCCGGCCAGACCCGGCACCGCCTTGCCGAGCCACACCCCCACCACGCTCCACAGGAACCAGTTGAGGTACATCGCCAGCGAGGAGCCGAGCTGGTACCACTGCCCGCCCGCCGCCCCCTGCGAACGGAAGCGGTGTTCCACCACGGCAAAGGTCTCGTCGGTGAGCCAGAACGCCAGCGGCCAGCGCCAGCGGGCGCTCCAGTCGCGCGCGTAGGGCAGCAGCGTGGCGCTGTAGAGCGCGTGGCGCAGGTTGACGACGAAGGTGGTGAGCCAGATCACCGGCAGCGCCGCGCCGGCGCCGATCAGGCTGACCGCGACGAACTGCGAGGAGCCGGCGAAGACGAAGGCCGACATCGCCAGCGTGGCGCCGGCCGACAGCCCGGCACCGACCGCCAGCGTGCCGAAGATGACGCCGAACGGCGCGGCGCCGACCAGCATCGGCAGGCTGTCGCGGGCGCCGGCCAGGAGCAGAGCGAAAGGTTTCATCGGAGGGGGCCGCGAGAAAAGTGGGTGACGTGCCCAGTCTGGCTCAGGCGTCGTTGCCGGTCTTGAACGATCTTGCGCCGACGGCACGCTGGTAGGCTGCCGGGGTCACGCCCAGCGCATGGCGGAAAGCCCGCGTCAGATGCGCCTGGTCGGCGAAGCCCAACTCGGCGGCGGCATCGGACGGTCGCCAGCCGCGCCCCAGCAGCGTGCGCGCCCGCGCCACCCTGAGCTGGTTGCGCCACGCCACCGGCGGCAGGCCGAGGTGCTGCCGGAACAGACGATTCAGATGATAGGGCGACAGCTCGACGGCGTCCGCCAGCTGCTGCAGCGACAGGTTGTCCGCCAGGCGGTCGGCCAGCAGCGCCCGTACCCGCTCCACCGCGACCGGGTGCGATGCCAAGGGCTGGCTGGCAACGCTCATGTGCCGCCGCAGCACCGTCGAGAACACCGCGTACAGCGCCGACTCGCGCTGCAGCCGGTCCTGGCTCGCGCTCAGCAGCAGATGCAGCTGATTGAGCCGCTCTGCCAGATCGGCGTCGTGCAGCACGGTGGCCCGGAAATACGGCACCGCATCGGCACGGCCGCTGATTTCCTGCGCCAGCCGGCGCATGAAGGCCGCCGACGGATAGAAACCGCGATAGGCCCAACCATTCTCCTCGCCCGCCTCGCCGGTGTGCACCTCGCCCGGATTGATCACGATCAGCTGACCGCGCCCGGCCTGATGCGCGCTGCCGTGGTAGTGATAGCGCTGGGAGCCCTGGATCAGGGTGTTGACCACGTATTCCTCGTGGAAATGCGGTGCAAACACATGCTCGACGTAGCGCGCGTCCAGGCACTCCAGCGGCGCGATGTCGTCGGCGCGGAAAAAACGGGCGTACTCGGCGGCGGAATGACTCATGGCGGGGGCGTCGGGAACGATACGTCGATTATGACGGCAAGCGCGCCAACGCGACAGGCCGAAACCGCGACGGGCGGCGACAAAAAACCCCGCCGGCGGACGGGGTGGTCGTGATGCCCGGCGCGCCGGCTCAGGAACCGGCGAGGAAGGTGCGCACCCCCGAGCCGATGAACTGCACGCCGACGCAGATCAGCAAGAAGCCCATCAGCCGCGTCATCACCTCGCGCCCGGAACGGCCCAGCTTCTCCGCGATCAGCGTCGAGGAGCGCAACACCAGCCAGGTGCCGAGGCAGGTCAGGACGATGGCCAGCACCGTCATCGCCATCGCCAGCGCCTTGGCCGGCACGCCGTGCAATTCGGCGATCTCGGTGGCGATGCCGATCACCACGGCGATGGTCCCCGGCCCACTGATGCCGGGCATGGCCAGCGGGAAGAAAGCGTAATCCTCCTTGCCGTCCGAGGTCTTGGGCGCCATGCCCGGGTCCTGCGACAGGAACAGCATGCGGTACCCTAGCACCGCCACCACCAGACCGCCGGCGATACGCAGGGCGCCGTAGGAAATGCCGAACAGCGCCAGGATCAGGTTGCCGGCCAGTAGCGACACCAGCATGATGCCGGCGGCGAACAGGCAGGCGCGCCGCGCCTGATGCGCCCGCCCCTCGTCGCTCATGTCGCGCGTCAGCGTGATGAACAACGGAATCTTCGACAGCGGGTTGGTGATGGTGATCAGACTGATCAGGCCGCCAAACAGAAACTGCAGATACAGGTCTTTCAGCATGGAAAACAGCCGGGAATATCGGGGGTCGCCATTCTACCCGCTTGCGGTCGGCTTGCCAGCGCAACGTGGCACGCCACTGCGGCAATCTGTCGCAGCCACGCCCGGTCGGCGCTATGCTACGGTTCGTTTTTCGAGACCGCACCCATACCCGTCATGAAACACCTCCGCATCCTGACCGCCCTCCTTCTCGGCCTGCTCGCCCTGCCGGCACTGGCCCACCACTACGTGCTCGGCACACTGCATATCGGCCACCCGTGGAGCCGCGCCATGCCGGCCATGATGAGCAGCGGTGCGGTCTACCTGAAGCTCGACAACCAGGGCAAGACCGCCGACCGCCTGCTCGCGGTCAGCACCCCGCGCGCCGCCAGTGCCGAATTGCACCAGAACCTCAACGATCACGGCGTCATGCGCATGCGCGCGCTGCCCGAAGGGATAGAACTGCCCCCCGGCCGTGGCATCGCGCTGGCCCCGGGCGGGACGCACATCATGCTGATGGGGCTCACCGCGCCGCTCAAGGCCGGCGAACGCTTCCCTCTGACGCTACGCTTCGCCCGCGCCGGCACGATCGCGGTCGAGGTCAAGATCGAAGAAGGCATGATGCCCACCCCCTGAACAGCATCCCACCGCGTCGCGACGCCCGCACGGCGTCCGACGCCCCGGCCGTGTCCCGACATGGCCCCCTCCTCCCCCCATCGCCCGCTGCCCGCCCGCCACCTTCGTTCGCCCCTCCCGGGTCGCCCTGCTACAGTCAACGTGTCAAAAAAATGACATTGCGCTGGCCATGAAGCCAAATCGGGTAAAAACCGCTTTTACTGTTAAATAAAAGCGTCTTATTATTCACATGTGCTTACACATCAAGAGTGGATATTCATGCTGCGACGCCTGCTGATGCGACTAGCACACGCTTTAGGCAACCCGACCCTACTCATGACGTTGCTCATGGTACTGGGGCTGGTCGGCACCTGGCGCCTGCTGGACAGCACCATCGCGCAAAGCGATCGGGGCTATCTCCAGCTGACCGGCGAACTGCTCGAGCGCAACCTGCTTAAACAACGCAACACGCTGGGCCACAACCTGACCGAATACAACGCCTGGGACGACATGTACCACGCGGTCAGCGGCCCCTCTCTCAATATCGCCTGGCTGCGCACCAACCTCACCGGATCGATCTACCGCACCCTCGATATCCAGCTCGGCGTCATCACCGATGCCCAGGGCAAGCCGCTGTACGCCGTGCGCAACGGCGCCATCGAGGAAACGCCGAACCTGGCGCTGCCGTTCAGCGCCCGGCAATGGCAGCACCTGGTACAGATGGCCGCCCGCTTCGAGCCACTCGGCAACGAAGGTTACCCCACCACCTTTTTCCGCGACACCGCCCCCAACCCGCTCACCCACCAGACTGAACCGCGTCTGCTGATGCTGGCGCTGCAGCGCATCGTGCCGGAAACCACGGAACCGGACGCCGCCCTCCCGGCACGCTACCTGCTGTTCGCCAAGGACATCGGCCCCGCGCAGCTGGAAGACATCGCCGGCGATCTGCGCCTGGAGCAATTGCAGGTCGACTTCTCCGCCGCCGCCAAGCGCCCCGGGGCGCTCGCGGTACCAGGTACGGAAGGGCAAACACTGGCTTACCTCACCTGGCAGCAGGAGCTGCCCGGCAACCGTCTGCAAACGGCACTGCTGCCACGCGCGCTGCTGTTGCTGGTGGTGCTGATCGCCATCGCGCTGCTGCTGCTGCGGGTATCGCGCCAGCTGACACTGCGCCACCAGCGCACCACCGCGCGCCTGATCAGCCAGGGGCAAGTGCTGCGCGAACTGGTTGCCGAACGCGAGAACAAGAGCGACCCGCTCGACGTCTACCTGAAGTTGCTGTGCCAGAAACTGGCCGCCACCCTGGACGTCTCCCGCGTCAGCGTCTGGCGCTACCAGCCCGATCACCAGGAGCTGGAGTGTCTGATCGGCATCGACCGCGACGCCGATCACCACTTCGCCGGCGCCTTGCTGCACTTCGCCGCCCACCCCGACTATTTCTCCGCGCTGCACCGGGAGCGCTACCTCAGTGCCAGCCACGCCACCAGCGACCCGCGCCTGGCCAGCATGCGCGACTACCTGCTGGAACACACCGTCTGCTCGATGCTGGACGCGGCCGTTACGCTGGCCGGCACCCACTACGGGGTGATCTGCGTGGAAGACCGCAACAAGCGCGAGGCCTGGCACCCCGACGAGATCAACTTCGTCTGCTCCAGCGCCGACGTGGTGGCGCTGATGATGGAATCGGGCGCACGGCTGCAGGCCGAGGGCGAACTGCATCGCCACGCCTACTACGACCGCTTCACCGGCTTGCCCAACCGGGCCCGGCTCTTGATGCAGCTCGACGAACTGGCGCAGAGCCGCAGCGAGAGCCCGGTGTTCGGCTGCCTGATCCTGGCGCTGGACGCCCTGCCCAACCTCAACGAGCTGTACGGCCACGACACCGGCGACCAGGTCATCCTGCTGCTGTGCGAGCGCCTGGCGCGCCTGGCCGAGCCGGGCGAGCTGGTGGCACGGGTGGCGGAAAACCGCTTCTGCCTGATCCTGCTGGGCAAGGACGAAAGCAGCATCAACCGCCGCGTCACCGCCATCAACGAAACGCTCAACCTGCCGCTCGACGTCAACGCCCAGCTGATCGGCGTGCGCGTCAGTGCCGGACTGGCGCTGTCGCCGCAGGACAGCAAGGAACCGTTGCGCCTGCTGGAACACGCCGAGCTGGCGATGCAAATCTCGCGCAGTTCGATCCAGGGTGGCTGGGTGCGCTTCCACGAAGACATGAGCACCGACTGGCACCGCCGCCACCTGCTAATCAACGAACTGCGCCAGGCCATCGGCACGCACCAGCTGTTCCTCTGCTACCAGCCCTACCACGACCTGAAAACCCGCCGCACGCGCGGCGCCGAGGCGCTGCTGCGCTGGCACCACCCCGAGCACGGCTTCATCTCCCCCGGCGAGTTCATCCCGCTGGCCGAAGACAGCGGCGTGATCGTGCCGCTCGGCGAGTGGGCGCTGCGCGAAGCCTGTCAGCAGACCGCCAAGTGGCGGCAGGGTGGGCAGCCGGAGTTCACCATCTCGGTCAACGTCTCGCTGCTGCAACTGGAAGACCCGCACTTCGCCGACCTGGTCGCGGGCATCCTGGCCACCGCCCACCTCCCCCCCTCGGCGCTGGAGCTGGAAGTCACCGAAACCCTGGCGCTGCGCCAGTCGGGCAGCATCGAAGACAATATCCGCCGCCTCAAGGCGCTGGGGGTGAGCCTAGCGATCGACGACTTCGGCACCGGCTACGCCTCGTTCAGCTACCTGCGCCGCTTCCCCGCGGAAAAGATCAAGATCGACAAGCAGTTCCTCGACCAGGTACCGGACAACCACCAGGACGCCGCCATCGTGCGCATGATCGTGGCAATGGGGCATTCGCTCGGCGCCATGGTCACCGGCGAAGGCATCGAGAACGAACGGCAACTGGCTTTCCTCGCCGAGATCGGCTGCGACTACGCGCAAGGCTTCCACCTGAGCAAGCCGCTGGAGCAGCACGCCATGAGCCGTTACCTGTCGCACAACGCGGTAGTAGTGTCGAACGGCCAGCAAACGCCGACAACGTTGTAGTTATGTGACACATTGCAGTGCAACAAAAAATGTCGAAAGGCCATTTCGCTTTACCGATGCCCCATTAATGGGCACACTCGCCGAGGGAATCAAAACCGCCGGTCCCCGCATATACCGCAGCGTCAAGTTTGCACCCGACAGAAGTCTAAGATGGAGGAGCGGGCCCCAAGGGCCCGTCATACAATAAAGCGACTCGCGGGACCGGCGGCTTCCCCTCCTTGAAGACAGCACTTTCCGCTATGCTGTACGGCGTATTCCATCACCCCGATACGCCCACCATGACGACCCCGGATCGACTCCCCCGCCTTGCCATCCAGTACTGTACCGGCTGCCGCTGGCTGCTGCGCGCCGCGTGGATGGCTCAGGAACTGCTGACCACCTTCGAGAAGGAACTGGCCGAAGTGGCGCTCCAGCCGGGCTCGGGCGGCGTGTTCCGCATCACCCTCGACGGCGAGCAACTGTGGGACCGCAAGGCCGACGGCGGCTTTCCCGACATCAAGGAACTGAAGCAGCGGGTACGCGACCGTGTCGCCCCGGACAAATCGCTCGGCCACAGCGACGCCGTACCGACCCCGCCGCTCTGAAAGCGAGGTTGGCCGCAGCATGGCCCTGCCGCAACGCAAGATCATCCACGTCGACTGCGACTGCTTCTTCGCCGCAGTGGAGATGCGCGACCAGCCCGCCTGGCGCGACATCCCGCTGGCAGTGGGGGGACAGCCCGACAGCCGCGGCGTGATCGCCACCTGCAATTACCTGGCGCGGCGCTACGGCGTGCGCTCGGCGATGTCGTCGGCGCGCGCGCTGCATCTGTGCCCACGGCTGTTGATCATCCCCCCCGACTTCGCACGCTACAAGACGGCCAGCCAGCAGATCCTGGCGATCTATCAGGATTTCACCGAACTGATCGAACCGTTGTCGCTGGACGAGGCCTACCTCGACGTCAGCGGCCGGCCGCACTGCCAGGGCAGCGCCTCGCTGATGGCCGAAGCGATCCGCAGTCGCATCCGTGACGAGATCGGCATCACCGCCTCGGCCGGCATCGCTCCCAACAAATTCCTGGCCAAGGTGGCCAGCGACTGGAACAAGCCTGACGGCCAGTTCGTGATCCGGCCCGAGGACGTCGACGCCTTCGTCCGCGCCCTGCCGGTGGGGAAGATTCCCGGTGTCGGTGCCGTCACCGCGTCACGCCTGCACGCGCTCGGGGTGCGGCATTGCGAAGACGTGCGCGGCTGGGAACTGGCGGAACTGGTGCGTCACTTCGGCCGCTTCGGCGAGCGCCTGCACGCCCTGGCACGCGGCATCGACCCCCGCCCGGTCAGCATCGAGCGTTTGCGCAAATCGATCAGCGTGGAGGAAACCTACGCGGTGGACCTGCCCGACCTCGATGCCTGCCTGGCCAAATTGCCGGAACTGCTGGAGCGCTTGGCGCACCGCCTGGAGCGTGCTGGCCAGCCCGCGTTCCGCGGCCTGAGCGTCAAGCTCAAGTTTGCCGACTTCAGCCAGACCACGGTGGAACAGGCGGGCCAGCAACTGAGTCGCGACACGCTGGCGGCATTGCTGCAGGTCGGCCACGCCCGCGGGGCGCAGCCGGTCAGATTGCTGGGGGTGGGCGTGCGGCTCGCCGCGGACGAAACCGAACCGCGCCAGCTGGCGCTGTTTCACGGCGACGAGCAGACCGGCTGAGCAGGCCAGGGTTGGCCGAAACCGGACCCCAAGGGCCGAGCCGCCCGGACACGGCGGCCCAGCGGGAAGGAGGAGGGTATGGGCTCAGCCGGCCTGCCGCGCGTCCTGGAACGCGGCGACGGCGACGTCACGCTCCTGCCAGGTGCGTGCCACGCTCGGGCGCTGCGCCAGCGCCTTCAGGTAGGCCGCCAGCTCCGGCACCGCCTGCACCGGATCGCGCTGGAGCGTGCGGCGACACGCCTGCGACACCGACGGCAGCAGCGCGGCGGCGCTGATGTCGGCATGACTGAACTCGGCCCCGCTGAGCCACGGGGTCAGCCGCGCGCGACGCATCACGGCGGCAATGCCGGACTCGATGGCGCCACCGGCGAGCTCGCGCTCGGCCTCGCCCAGTGCGGAGCCGAACAGCACATGGTCGAACAAGGGCTTGGCCGGCGTCAGCACGTAATGCTCCAGCAACAGCGCCAGCTCGCGCGCGTGAGCCCGGCCATTGGGCGTCGGCGGCAACAGCGCGGCGGTCGGGTAGGCGTCTTCCAGCCACTCCAGGATGGCGCCGGATTCGGCCAGGGCGTGGCCGTTGATATCGACGTAGGGAATCTTGCCCATCGGGCTCAACGCCAGCACCTCGGGGGCCTGCGTCGGCGCGGCGGGCTGCTCGCGAAAGTTCACCCCTTTTTCGATCAGGGCGATCTTTACCTTGTTGTAATATGGAGAGAGGGCGACACCGTAGAGCGTGATCATCGGATTCTCCTGTCGTCGGGCGGGCGCGTGGAAGCGGCAGTGATGCCCATGGCCGCGACCGCGGCCATGCAGAAGTCATTATGAAGCCATTTGCCCAGGCGGGCGAGCCGAGTGCGCCACCCTACCGACCTCAGCGGGCGGCCGCCATCGCCACCGACTTCTGCTGCACCAGCTTCTGGATCAGCGGCAAGGCCTGCAACGCTACCTTTTCGCCCTCCAGGATCGCCTGGTGGCGATCTTCGAACGAGGTCGAACCCATGTTTTGCACCTGTGGCCGGATCACCACGTCGGCCTGCTTCAGCTCCTGCGCCAGCGCGGTGACGTTCATGATGTTGATGCTCTGGTCGAAGATCGACAGGAAGCCGGTGGCCGAACCGGCGCGTGGCCGGGCGGAAATGTCCACCGCGATGACAAAGTCGGCCCCCATCTCGCGCGCCGCGCTGACCGGCACCGGGCTGACCAGACCGCCGTCGACGTAGCGCTTGCCGGCGATCAGGGCCGGCAGGAACACGTTGGGAATACTGGCCGAGGCGCGCACCGCCTGGCCGGTGTTGCCCTGACGGAACACCACGCGCTGGCCGCTGTCGAGCTCGGTGGCCACCGCGCCGAACGGCTTGCCCAGTTTTTCCAGCGGCCGATTGCCCACGGCCTGGTTGACGAAGGCGGCCAGCTTGTCGCCCTTGATGAAACCGCTGGTGGACAGGGTGAAATCAGTCAGATTGCTCTCGTCCAGCTTGATCGCCATGCTCTGCAGCTGCAGGCCGTTGTAACCGGCGGCGTACAGGCTGCCCACCACGCTCCCGGCACTGGTGCCGGTGACGATGTCGGGCACGATGCCGTGCGATTCGAGCACCTTGATCACACCGATATGGGCAAAGCCCTTGGCTGCGCCACCGCCGAGTGCCAGGGCGATTTTCGGCCTGGGCAGCGGCTTGGCCGGCACGGCGACCTCGGGCTTGGCCGGTCCCATCACGGAGCAGGCGCTCAGAGAGACCAGCGCCAGCAGTGGCACGAGCCGGAACAGGGTTCGACGTGCAATCATCCTTTACCTCATATCCAAAACAAACGGGCGGCCACGCCGCCCGACAAACACAGAGACCGCCCTATTTGACGCCCGGACGCGCGCCGGGTTTCATGAACTCGATCACCTGGCGGCCATCCGGCAGCTGATTGGCCTTTTTCTTCGGCTCACCCTTCCAGGCGTGGCCGTATACCACTTCGTAGGTAGCCGGCAAGGCGCCGTCCTGGCGACGCAGTTCGTACGCCGCCTCGACCTTCTGCCAGCTGTGCTTGCCCATCAGGCCGCGCCCGCGCCCGGCGGTGGCGTTGTGTGCGCCGATGGCCTTCAGGTCCTGCATCACGTCGCGTACCCGCGGGTAGGTCAGCACGATCTTGTCCATGTCCATCACCGGCTCGGCAAAACCGCTCTTGAGCAGTGCATCACCCAGATCGTGCATGTCGATGAACTGGTTGACGTGGGTGGCGCCGTCCACGCCGGCGAAGGACTGGCGCAGCTCGAACAGCGTGTCCGGCCCCAGCGTCGAGAACATCAGCATGCCTTCCGGCTTGAGCACGCGCTGGAATTCGGCGAACACGCCGTCCGGAATGTTGACCCACTGGATCGCCAGGTTGGACCAGATCATGTCGACGCTGGCGTCGGCCAGCGGCAGGCATTCGACGTCGGCGCACAACTGCCACGGTTGGGCACGCTTGAACAGCTTACCCAGCAGGCCGCCGCCCGCCTGTTGCTTCTCGCGCGAGGCTTGCAGCATGGTGGTGGCGAGATCGAGTTCGATCACGCGCGCCTCGGGATAGCGGCGACGCAGCTCGGCCGCACCGTAGCCGGTGCCGCTGCCGGCGTCGAGGATCACCTTGGGACTGAACTTGATGTAGTCGAGGCGGGCCGCCATGCGGTCCGACACCTCGCGCTGCAGCACCGCGGCCGAGTCGTAACTCGGCGCGGCGCGCTCGAAGGCGGCGCGCACGCGGGACTTGTCGGTATAAAACGCTTCACTCATGCGTGTTGGTCCAGGTGGGCGGCAAGCCGCGCCACGAACTCTTCCTCGTGCGACAGGAAGGGGGCGTGCGAGGCCTGCGGGAATTCGTAAAGGGTGGCATCGGCCAGCGTCTCGGCCAACCAGCGCCCGGCACCGATCGGGGTGATGGCATCCTTGGCGCCGAAGAACAGCCCGACCGGGCAGTGGATGCGCGGCGCCAGCGCGCGCGCGTCGGCCATCAGCAGCAGTTCCAGCGCCGGCAGCAGGCCCTGCGGCCGACCGTGCGCGAACAGTTCCTCGCGCAGCGCCTTGAGCGTGTCGCGGGCGCCCGGCGCGCCCAGCATCTGCAGCGCCAGAAAACGCTCCAGAGTCAGCTCGAAGGCGCTGTCGAGGCTGGCGCCGACGCCCTCGATGGCTTTCTTCTCCTGGGCGTGCGGCCAGCCATCCTGCTTGACGAAACGCGGGCTGCTGGCGATCAGCGCCAGGCTCTTCACCTGCTCGGGGTGGCGCGCCGCCCAGTGCTGGGCCAGCAGCCCGCCGAGCGACCAGCCGACCACGTGCACCGGCCAGGGGAGCTGCGCCGCCAACAGGTCGGCGATGTCGTCGGCGTCGAAGGGATGACGGCTGGCGGAGGCGCCGTGCCCGGGAAGGTCGACCAGGTGCAGGCAATAGCGCCCGTCCAGGCGCTCGGCGACGCGGCTGAACACGCCGCCGTGCAGGCCCCAGCCGTGCAGCATGACGACGTCCGGGCCGCGTCCGAGCGATTCGATATACAGACTCATGCGAAGCCAGATGAGGGAAAACGCTATTTTCGCAAGAGTGCGATGCGAAAGAAACCACCCACCCCGGCCGATTCGTCATGCTCGATGTGCAAAGTGGTCTGATTGACGATGACGCCGAGCTGACGGTTGATGTCGGTGGCGATGATCCGGGTCAGCTGGTTGGCCGCCACGCGCCACCAGACGGGTCGCTGGCGGTCGGCCAGGAACTTGTCGAACACCACGGCGCGCCCACCGGGCTTGAGCACGCGCTCGACCTCGCGCAGGCAGGCCACCGGGTCGGGAATCACCGCCAGGATCAGGTGCAGGATCACGGCGTCGAAGCAGGCGTCGGGGAACGCCAGCCGCTGGCCATCCATCACGCTCGCCTCCACCTCGAGCCCGAGCCGGGCGGCCCGTCGGCGCAGCCGCGCCAGCATGCCGTCGGAGACGTCGATGGCGGTCAGCTGGCGGCAACCCTGGAGGTAGTCGAGGTCGAGCCCGGTGCCGGCCCCGAGCAGCAGGATGCGCTCGTCCGGGTTGGGTGCCAACAGCGCAATGGCGCGGCGCCGGCGCGGCGCAAAGAACGCGGCGACAACGCCGTCGTAGACCGGGGCGTACAGGTTGTAGCGCCAGCGGTTGTAACGGGTGGCAAACCCGGAGCCGCCCTCCGGCCGGGGGGCGCGTTCCTGCTCACCGCTCATGGCTGGCTCGACATCCCGAGGCGCAGCGTCCCGCCCCGGCCATCTGCACGGCGGATCGAGGAACGGTTGCACGCTCACGGCGGATCATCATCCGGACTCAGGCAACCTGGCGGAAGCTGCTGGCGAAGCCGGCCAGGCGGTCCCAGTCGATGCGCGCGGCAGGTGCCGGGGTGGCGAAGTAGAACCCCTGCAGCTTGCTGCAGCCCATGTCGCGCAGCGTGCGCAGCTGCATGCCGGTTTCCACCCCCTCGGCCACCACGTCCAGGTCGAGCGCTTCGGCCAACGCCAGGATGGCGCGTACGATGGCGGCCGACTCCTGTTTCTGGTCGAGGTCGGCGACGAAGGACTGGTCGATCTTGAGCACGTCGAAATGGTAGCGATGCAGATAGGACAGCGCCGAATAGCCTGTGCCGAAATCGTCCAGAGCCAGCCGTACGCCCATGTCGTGCAGCCCCTGGATCACCTCGGCCGCCACGTCCGGTACGTCGATCAGCGCGCTTTCCGTCACTTCCAGATGCAGCATGCCGGCCGGCAACGCGTAACGCCGGATCAGCGCCTGCATCCAGTTCAAGAGTTCAGGGTCGTGGAAGTTGGCCGAAGACAGGTTGATGTGCAGCGACACCTCGTCGGTCAGCCGCCCTTCGTCCATCCACTGGCGCAACTGGCGCGCCGCGGCCTCGATCATGTAGCGGTCGACGCGCATGATCAGGCCGCTCTCCTCGGCCATGGGCAGGAAGATGGCCGGGGAAATCAGGCCGCGCGTCGGGTGCTGCCAGCGCACCAGGGCCTCGAAGCCCTGCAGCGCACCGCTGCGGGCGTCGATGAAGGGCTGGAAGAACGGCGTGAGCTGGTCGTCCACCTCCAGCGCGCGGCGCAGCTCCGACTCCAGCGCCAGCTGGTCGGCCTGGTTGAGGCGCAGCTCGTGGTTGAACAGGGTGTAGCCGTGGCGCCCCTGCTGCTTGGTGCGGTACATGGCGTGGTCGGCGTCGCGCAGCACGTCTTCCGAGCGCTGATAGTAGGACTTGTCGGCGATCACCACGCCGACGCTGGCGGTGGTGAACACCTCCCGCCCCATCAGCACCACCGGGCGATCGAACTCGCCCACGATCATGCGCGCGGTCTGCTCACAGCCGGGCGCCTCGATGCCGAACAGCAGCGCGGCGAACTCGTCGCCCCCCAGCCGCGCCACGAAATCGCTGTGGCGCAGGCAGCTGCGGATGCGCGCGCCGGCCTCGAACAGCAGGTGGTCGCCGGCGAGGTGGCCCAGCGTATCGTTGACCAGCTTGAAGCGGTCGAGGTCGATGAACAGCACCGCGAAGCGCTCGCCGCTGCCGTTGACGTAGGCATCCCAGCTGCGGCGCAGCGCGCGCGCGAAGTAGGTGCGGTTGGGCAGCTTGGTGAGCGGGTCGTGCAGGCTGTCGAACTCGAGCTGGGCATTGGCGGCGTCGAGCTCGCTGGTGCGCTCGCGCACCCGCTCTTCCAGCTCCAGGTAGGCCGCCTGCAGCGCTTCCATGGCATGGATGCGCGCCAGCGCGGCACCAATGTTGTTGGCGACGAACTCCAGCAGCTCCTGCTCGCGGAAACCATACTGGACCTGTTCGTCGTAGCTCTGCACCGCCAGCACGCCGAGCAGTTCGTGGCCGTGGTAGAGCGGCACCCCCAGCCAGCTGCGCGGCAGCGTGGCGTCATCGCCGCTGGCGCGCGAGGAGTTCACCTGCAGCGCCTGGCCGCTGTACAGCACCTGCTCGATGTAGCCCTTGCCGGGCTTGCGCGCCTTGTGCGACGGGCAGCGCTCATCCTGGTAGTAGGGGAAGGAAATCAGGTCGTGATCTTTGTCGTACAGCGCCACAAGGCAATTGCGCGCCGGCAGCAACTCTCCCAGCAGGCGGTGCACGCCGCCCAGGAAGGCCTCCAGCGACAGGCTGGTATTGGACAGCTCGGCGATCAGGAACAGCACGCCCTGACGCTTCTCGGCCAGCTGGCGTTCGGCGACTTCGTTGCGCAGCCGGGTGTTGGCCCCTTCCAGCTCGCAGGTGCGCAACCACACCTGCTGCTCCAGCTGGTTGCGTACCATCACGCGCGCCAGCACGTGGCCGATATGCAGCGCGACGAACTGGAACAGCGACTGCTCGGTCGGGCTGTAGCTGTGCCCCGCCTGGTAGCTTTGCAGCGCCGCCGCGCCGATCGGCTGGCCGGCGATATTGTTCAGCGGCACCCCCATCCAGCTCTCCGGCACCGGCCCGTGAATCTGGAGATCACCATTCTGCTGCAGGGTTTCCAGCATGCGCCGCGACAGCACCAGCGGTTTGCCGCCGGCCATCAGGTAAGCGGTGAGCGACGGCGGCTGGCCGCCCATCGGGAAGCGCTGCTCCGGCTGCGGCCACTCGCTGGCCGGCTCGCGCAGATCGGCATAGAGCGGAAAACTGAGCGCGTTGGCCTGTTCGTCCAACAGCGCAATATAGAAGTTGCGGGCATCCAGCAGGCGCCCGAGAAGACGGTGCAGGCCCGGCAGGAAAGCCTCCAGACTGGCGCATTCGCTGGCCAGCCGGCTCATCTCGAGCATGGTCTCGTGGGTGATGCGGGAGATGGCCTGATCCGAGTGCAAGCGCGCGGCCAGCAAGTGGCCGGTGAGCAGCAGCGCCACGGGAGACCAGTTGTCCGGGCGCGGACCGCGCCAGATCAGCCAGCCCAACAGCTCGCCGCCGCTCTTCAGCGGCTCGGCCCCGCCATCGGGCCCAGGCAGCCGTCCCCGCTGCAGCTCATCGGGGGACACCAACCCGTCGACGGCACCGCGCCAAGCCAGGCATTGCCACACCGTGCCGACCTTGGCCCAGACCGCCACCTGCAGCGGGCGCTGGTGCACGCCTAACAGGGCCAGGGCCGCCTCGGCGGCGGCCTGCGGCGCATAGAGATAGTCTACCGTGCTATTCATGTCATTATCGTAGTAGGTATCGGCCGGGATATCCGGCAAAACACGGCAGGCGCCCCCTAAAACCTCATGACATGGCGACGATGGCCTCAGCCAGACGTTGCACCTGTCCGGCCTCGTGTGCGGCCGACAGCGAAATCCGCAATCGGGCGCTCCCTTCCGGCACGGTGGGCGGGCGGATCGCCGGCACCCACAGACCCGCCTCGCGCAAGCGGGCGGATAATGTCATGACCTGCTCGTTGCCGCCTATCATAAGCGGCTGGATCGGACTGCGGGAAGCGTGTAATGGATATTTAACGTCAGAAAGGGTATGCCGTAGCATTTCTATATGCTGTACGAGTCGCTCGCGTCGCCACGGCTCGCCGGCAATCAGCCCCAGACTGGCCCGTACCGCCTCGGCCAAGGCCGGCGGCTGGGCGGTGGTGAAGATATAGGTACGCGCCTTGTTGACCAGCCAGTCGATCAGCTCGGCCGAGCCGGCAACGAAGGCGCCCGCGACGCCTGCGGCCTTGCCCAGCGTGGCCATGTAGATCACCCGCTCGCCGGCGATGCCCTGCTCCGCCATGCTGCCGCGGCCGTCGCCGAACACACCGAAGCCGTGCGCATCGTCCAGATACAGCCAGGCGTCGTAGCGCTCGGCCAACGCCAGCAGCTCGGCGAGCGGCGCCTCGTCGCCGTCCATGCTGTACACCGCGTCGACCGCGATCAGCCGGCTCTTGGCCGGCGTGCTCTTGAGCAGGCTTTCCAGATGGTCGAGATCGTTGTGGCGGAAGCGTTTGAAGGCGGCGCGGGACAACAGGCAGGCATCGTTCAGCGAGGCGTGGTTGAGCCGGTCGGCGAACACCGCGTCGTCGCGCCCCATGAGGCTGGTGATCACCGCCAGGTTGGCGGCGTAACCGGAGCCGAACAGCAACGCGGCCGCGGTGCCGACAAAGGCGGCGAGTTCGTCCTCGGCCTGCTGGTGCACGCCGAAATGCCCGGCCACCAGGTGCGAGGCGCCGCCGCCCAGCCCCCAGCGCGCGAGACCCTCACGGGTCGCCTCGATCAGCGCCGGGTGGTTGGCCAGCCCCAGGTAGTCGTTGCTGGCGAACGCCAGGTAATCGCGCCCGCCGACATGGATCAGCGGCCCCTGCGGGCTCTCCAGCGTGAGCCGGGTCCGCCGGCTGTGACTGGCGTCCAGTTCCGCCAGGGCGGCGGACAGTTGCTGTGGCTGCATGGCAACTCCATATAAAGGCATGGCCGAAGGCGGCGGGATCCGACCCGCACGGCTTCGGCCAACGTTGTAGCGTGAAGAGACCCTTATAAGGGGGCCAGATCCAGCTTCTCCATCAACGCCCGGTCGGCGTCGACGTCGGGGTTGCCGGTGGTCAACAGCTTGTCGCCATAGAAGATGGAGTTGGCGCCCGCCATGAAGCACAGCGCCTGCATCGCCTCCGGCATCTCGCGCCGGCCGGCCGACAGCCGCACGTAGCTCTTCGGCATGGTGATGCGCGCCACCGCGATGGTGCGCACGAACTCGGTCCAGTCCAGCGGCTCGGCGCCGTCGAGCGGCGTGCCGGTCACCTTCACCAGGTTGTTCACCGGCACCGATTCCGGTTGCGGATCGAGGTTGGCCAGCTGGGCGATCAGCCCGGCGCGGTCGGTGCGGGTTTCGTTCATGCCGACGATGCCGCCGCAGCATACCGACAAGCCGGCGCCGCGCACCTTGCCCAACGTGTCCAGACGATCTTCGTACTCGCGCGTCTGAATGATGTCGGCGTACTTCTCCGGCGCGGTGTCCAGATTATGGTTGTAATAGTCGAGGCCGGCATCCTTGAGCTTTTCCGCCTGGCCATCCTTCAACAGGCCGAAGGTGGCACAGGTCTCCAGACCCAGCGCCTTGACCCGTTTCACCATATCCAGCGTCTTGTCCAGATCGGCGTCCTTCGGACCGCGCCAGGCGGCCCCCATGCAGAAACGGCCAGCGCCGTTCTGCTTGGCCAGGCGCGCGGCCTCGACCACCTCGTCCACCGTCATCATCGGCTGGTTTTCCACCGGGGTATCGTGATGCACCGACTGCGGGCAGTAGCCGCAGTCCTCGGGACAGCCGCCGGTCTTGATCGATACCAGGGTGGAGAGCTGGACCTTGGTCGGATCGAAGAACTGGCGGTGGATTTCGGCGGCACGAAACACCAGTTCCATGAACGGCAGCGCCAGCAGCGCCTCGATTTCGTCGACGGTCCAGGCAGCGGACTCGGGATGCGGGGTGGCTGGGCGTTGGAATGCGATGGTAGACGGTTGCATGGGCTCTATCCGTAGCGCCGGCACGTCGCCGGCGGGGAAGCGCGCTCGACCGCGCTCTCTTCCCGCCCGGCGGCGGCTGACATAGGGTGAAGATCACCAAGGCGTGTCATCCATTGTTTCCCACCCCGCGCCGGGATCTGTTTTTGCACGCGACGTTTGGTGATTCCAAACGAGCGCCAAGTAACGCCGTGGCGCGCAAAAGCAGACTCGGCCCGAAGGGTTGCGCCGCGAAAACGGTCAGGCGGCGTTGCCGGTCTTGGCAAGGGGGCGGCCATTGCCTTCGCCCGGCGCCTTGCCTGACCGTTTTCGCGGCAGTAACGCGGAGGGGAAACAATGGGTGACACGCCCTAGATTTTTGTTGAACGCATCTTGTCGCGGGGTCGCCATGCTGTCAAACCTTTTTGGACGATTAATTGACAACAGATTATTTTTTAATCAACCCTGCCTACTATGCGGCACTTCCGGAACACGCCACGGCTTGTGCCCGCCGTGTCACGCCTGCCTGCCGCGCCTGCCGGCGGAACGCTGCCCGCACTGCGCCGAACCAGTCGCCGCCGGCAGCCTGTGCGGGGCGTGTCAGCGCCATCCGCCTGCCTTCGACGCGCTACACGTTTCCTACCGTTTTGACTACCCCCTGGACGGCCTGATTCACGCCTTCAAGTACGGAAAACGCCTGGAAATGGCCGGTGCGCTGGGCCGGCTGCTGGCGGAACACGCCCCGCTTTCCGCCCCTGCCATCGACCTGATCGTACCCGTTCCACTGGCAAAAGAACGACTTGCCGCACGCGGTTTCAACCAAAGTCACGAGCTGGCACACGCACTCGCTGCTACAATGCAAGTCCGGTTTGACGCCGACCTGTGTTGGCGAAAATACAACACTCGCAGTCAGACCACGCTTGACCGTGCCGAACGGCACCGCAACACGAAACATGCATTTGGCGTAAAACGCTGCTTGGACGGGCTTTGCATCGCCATCGTCGACGACGTGGCGACCTCCGGCGCCACCCTCTCCGCGCTCGCCGCCACCCTCAAAAAACAGGGGGCGAAACGGGTCGAGGCCTGGGTGCTGGCACGGGCAATTAGCCTAAAAACTTGACCAACTTTTTGATTCCTTGGAACAATCCGCCTGCCAACGATGTTCACAGTTGTTCTCTTTCAGCCGGAAATACCGCCCAACACGGGCAATGTGATTCGATTATGTGCCAACACCGGCTGTGAACTGCACCTGGTCAAACCGTTGGGTTTCCCTCTGGACGACGCCAAGTTGCGTCGTGCCGGTCTCGACTACCACGAGTACGCTCGCCTGGTCGTCCACGAGAACTGGGAAGCCTGCCGCACCGCCCTCTCCGGCCGCCGCATCTTCGCGGCCACCACCAAGGGAGCGACGCGGCATGACCAGACAGCTTTCCGACCCGGAGATGTATTGTTGTTCGGCCCCGAATCGCGTGGCCTGCCGCAGGAAGTCCTGGATTCATTTCCAGCCGACCGTCGTGTCCGCCTGCCAATGCAACCCGAGTCACGCAGCATGAACCTGTCCAACGCGGTCGCCGTCATGGTGTTCGAAGCGTGGCGGCAGAACGATTTTGCGGGAGGAAGCTGAGCGTTCACCTGTTGGCCCAACAGCACAGGGAGGTGTAATGAAGCCTGTATTCCGATGGCTGTGGCTAGTATTTATAGTCTCGCGCTGGTGGCCTGCTCCACCGTCAGAAACGCCAGCGCAACCAGTCAACAAGCGTCGATCCGCTCGACCAAAAAGCCGCTTGCCAGCAACACCGGCAAGTACTTCCAACAAGATGGTCCGGCCGACCACATCCCGGCCAACCTGGCTCTGGTACCCGATGCCGTGCCGCAGGATGAGCCGCTGATCAAGGCGGCCAACCTGCCCTACTCGGCGCTGGGCATGAGCTTCCACCCGGATACCAGCGACAAGCCCTACGAAGCCAAGGGGCGTGCCTCCTGGTACGGCAAGCAGTTCCACGGCCGCCATACCACGTCGGGCGAGCCCTACGACATGTACGCCATGACCGCGGCCCATCCGACGCTGCCGATCCCGAGCTACGCCCGGGTCACCAACCTGAAAAACGGCAAGGCGGTGATCGTGCGCATCAACGATCGCGGCCCGTTCCACAGGGGGCGCCTGATGGACCTGTCCTACGCCGCCGCCTACAAGCTGGGCTTCGTGCATCAGGGCAGCGCACCGATCAAGGTGGAACGCGTCTGGCCGGACGGCAACGACGACAGCGTTGCCGCCACCGCGCCGAGCCGTGCGCTCAAGGCCAGCGGCGACGACAGCTACCTGAAGCTGGGCAGCTACAGCCGCCTGGCCCAGGCCGAGGCCCGCATGAGCAAGATCGAGAAGGAACTGGACGCCAAGAACGATGCCAAGCTCGGCATCGTCAACCGCAACGGTCGTTACACCGTGCAGCTGGGACCGTTCCGGTCACGCCAGGCGGCGCGCACCGTGGCCGAAGCGCTGAACGTGGAGAGCACGGTGATCAGCGGCGGTATCTGACGCCGCGCGGGAAACCGATCCGAAGGCAGGGCGCCCGCCCTGCCTTTTTGTTTGCCTGGCGTCCCCGCCGGGTGCCGGCAATAAAAAACCCCGGCACCTGGGTGCCGGGGTAAACAGCCTTTAGTGTCAGCAAAAGGCACCCGCTCAGGGAGGCAAGCGGGAGGTGAGATCACCTGCCGATTAGGCTTGCCACCCCTGGCAAAGTTCCGTCACGCCGACGGCATCTCGTCCTGGCCCTGCGCCAGGTAGGCGTCGAACCAGCGCTCCACCACCTCTTCCACCGTCTCGCCGCCGGTCTTCTTCAGGCTGGAGAACAGCTGGATGCTCACCGCCGGGTAGTCGGCCAACGCTTTTTTGACCGAGGCCAAGGTTTTCTGCTGTTCCATCCGTGATAATTTGTCGCTTTTCGACAGCAGGATGTGCACCGGCCGCCCGGTCTCGCGGAAGAACTCCAGCATCTTCCAGTCGAGCTCCTTCAGCGGGTGACGGCTGTCCATGATCATGATCAGGCCGACCAGGTTCTGCCGGGTCTGCAGGTAACGCCCCAGCAAGGCGACCCAATGCGTGCGCACCGCCTCCGGCACTTCGGCGTAGCCGTAGCCCGGCAGGTCGACGAGATAGCGCTCTTCGCCCAGGTCGAAGAAGTTGATGTGCTGGGTCCGCCCCGGGGTCTTGGAAACAAATGCCAGACGGGTACGATTGGCCAGGGTATTGATGGCGCTCGACTTGCCGGCGTTGGAGCGCCCCACGAAGGCCACCTCGGCGCGAGTGGGCGGCAAATCCTTCAGGTGGTTGACGGTTGTATAAAAGCGCGCGTTCTGGAAAATCGTCATAGTAGTAACGGTGTAAGCAGTTGGTATAGAATAACAGGTTTGAAATTGCCACTTTTACAGATATTTACGAAATCTCTCTCTGAGGAGCGACCATGAAACGCAAGATGCTGTTGGCGCTGGCTGCCATGACCCTGGCCGGTAGTGCACTGGCCGCCGCCGCCCCGGTAGACAAGGGCGACCCGGTCAAGGGCAAGCAGATCGTCGATCAGGTATGTGCCGCCTGCCACGGCGCGGACGGCAACAGCGTGGCTGCCGCCAACCCGACGCTGGCCGGTCAGCACCAGAAGTATCTGTACAGTCAGCTCAAGGCGTTCAAGGCCGGCACCCGCAAGAACCCCATCATGATGGGCATGGCCGCGCCGCTGTCCGACGATGACATGTGGAACGTGACCGCCTACTTCAGCCAGCAGAAGGCGAAGCCGCGCGAAGCCGCGGACAAGACCCTGATGGAGCTGGGCAAGAAAGTGTACCGTGTCGGCAACCCGGTCACCGGCGTTCCGGCCTGTATGGCCTGTCACGCCCCGAACGGCGCCGGCATGCCGGACCAGTTCCCGCGCGTGGGCAGCCAGCACGCCGGCTACATCCTCAAGCAGCTGAACGATTTCAAGGCCGGCACCGACCGCCAGCATCCGACCATGTCGGACGTGGCTTCCCGTATGAGCGATGCCGAAATGAAGGCAGTGGCCGACTACATCTCCGGCCTGCGCTAAGCGCAACTTCCGCCTCATGCCTTACTCAAAAGGGAAGCCTTGACGGCTTCCCTTTTTGTATGTGAAACCCATGAAAAAACCAAGCCGCCACGCCAGCTTCAGTTATTCCCTGTACGAGCTGTTGAGCTCGATGCGTTTCGCCATCGGGCTGTTGACCATCATTGCCATCGCCTCGGTGATCGGCACCGTGCTCAAGCAGAACGAACCCTACCCCAACTACGCCTTCGAATTCGGCCAGTTCTGGTTCGTCGCCTTCGACTGGCTGGGCCTTTACGACGTCTACCATTCGGCCTGGTTCCTGACCATTCTGGCCTTCCTGGTGATCTCCACCAGCCTGTGCATCCTGCGCAACGGCCCCGGCTTCATCAAGGACATGAAGGCGTTCCGCGAGAAGGCCACTGACAGCTCGCTGGCTGCGATGCAGCACAGCGAGGAGTTCGAGGCGGCCAACGCCTCGCCTGAGCAGCTGCAGGGCTACCTCGCGGCCAAGGGCTTCCGCCTGCGCCAGCACCGCCGCGACGACGGCACCCTGGTGCTGGCCGCCAAGAAGGGCGCCGCCAACAAGCTGGGCTACTTCTTCGCCCATATCGCCATGGTGGTGATCTGCCTGGGCGGCCTCTTGGACGGCAACCTGCCGCTGAAACTAGGCGAGCTGTTCGGCCGGGTGGTGGCGGAAACGCGCGACCTGCCGCAGTCGCAGATTCCGGAGCAGAGCCGGCTCTCCACCCGCAACCTATCGTTCCGCGGCAACGTCACGGTGGCCGAGAACAAGAGCGCCGACGTGGTGTTCCTCAACTCCGGCAACGGCTACCTGGTGCAGGAGCTGCCGTTCATCGTCACGCTGAAGAAGTTCCACGTCGACTACTACAGCAACGGCATGCCCAAGCTGTTCGCCAGCGACATCGTCGTGACCGACAAGGCCACCGGCAAGGAAACGCCGGCCACGGTGCGCGTCAACCACCCGCTGATCGTCGACGGTGTGGCGATCTACCAGGCGAGCTTCGGCGACGGCGGCTCGCCGCTGAACTTCAAGGCCTGGAACCTGGCGTCGCCCGAGATGCCGCCGGCGCCGATCACGGGCGTGTCGCTGAGTTCGCAGCCGCTGCGCGCCAACGGCCACCAGTACAGCCTGGAGTTCGGCGAGTTCCGTCAGTTCAACATCGAGAACATGGAGCGCAGCAAGGCCGAAGGCGCCAAATCGCTGTCCGAACGCATGCACGACGCACGCGAGGTGAAACGCGACAAGAACCTGAAGAACGTCGGCCCGTCGATCACCTTCAAGCTGCGCGACGAGCAGGGCCAGGCGCGCGAGTACCACCACTACATGTCCCCGATCGAGCAGGATGGTGCCAGCTACCTGATCGCCGGCATGCGCAAGACGGTGTCGGAGCCGTTCCAGTATCTGCGCCTCCCGCTCGACGACGAGATGAAGATCGACACCTTCATGCGTCTCAGGGCGGCGCTGAAGAACCAGGCGCTGTACGACGAGATCGCGCGGCGCAGCACCGCCAAGGCGATGCAGGGTTCGGCGATCAGCCCGGCGATGCGTCAGCAGTTCGAGGAGAGCGTGAAGTGGATTCTGGCGCGCTTCGGCGAAGGCGGCTTCAGCGCGCTCGAGCAGTTCCTCGATCAGCGCGTGCCGGCGGACAAGCGCCAGGCGGTGGCGCAGACCTATATCAAGATTCTGCAGGGGGCGGTGGTGGACGTGATGGCGGTGGCCAACGAACGCGCCGGCGCCAAGCCGCTGACGCAGGATGGCCGTCACTACCGCTTCCTGCTCGACAGCCTGGTGGCGGCGAGCAGCCTCAACGACTACGGTGTGCCGGTGTTCCTGCAACTCGACGGCTTTACCCAGGTCCAAGCTTCCGGTCTGCAGATGACGCGCTCGCCCGGCAAGACGCTGGTCTACCTGGGCTCGCTGATGCTGGTGATCGGTATCGTACTGATGTTCTATATCCGCGAAGTGCGACTGTGGATTAGGCTGGGCAATGGCCGGGTGCGGCTGGCGATGACCTCCAATCGTCACAACCGCGATCTGGACGAGGATTTCCGGCGTCACCGCGACGCCATTCAACAGCTTGTACGGGGTGCCTGATGGAACTCGCTTATTCCTTTGACGAACGGCCGCTGTGGCAGCGGCTGAACCTGGCCGACTGGCTGTTCGCCGCGCTGCTGGTGGTGGCCGCCGGGGTCACCTATTACCGTTACGGCGCCTACATGGACGTCTACGAGCAGGGCATCCTGGCCGGCAGCACCGTCGGCCTGATCGCGCTGGGCTGGTTCTGGAAGGCCTGGCGCCTGTTCCTGCCGCTGGCCGGCGCCATCGCACTCGTGGCGATCCAGCTCTACCAGGGCGACCTGGCGCGCGGCCAGAGCGCGTTCTGGCTGCGCTTCGTGCTGTCGAGCCAGTCCGCCATCATGTGGATGTGCACGCTGTTCTTCCTCGCCACCGCGGTGTACTGGATGGGCCTCCTGACACGCTCGGCGCTGCTCGGCCGCATGGGCACAGGGCTGACCTGGAGCGCGGCGGTGCTGGGCTTTGCCGGCATGCTGACGCGCTGGTACGAGAGCTACCTGATCGGCAGCGACATCGGCCACATCCCGGTCTCCAACCTGTACGAAGTGTTCGTGCTGTTCTGCCTGATCACCGCGCTGATGTACCTGTACTACGAGGCCAAGTTTGCGGCGCGCCAGATGGGCGCCTTCGTGCTGCTGGTGATCTCGGCCGCGGTCGGCTTCATCCTGTGGTACACCTTCGATCGCCAGGCGCACGAGATCCAGCCCTTGATCCCGGCCTTGCAGTCGTGGTGGATGAAGATCCACGTGCCGGCCAACTTCGTCGGCTACGGCTCGTTCTCGATCGCCGCCATGCTCGGCATCGCCCAACTCTTGGTCAGCCATGGCTGGCTCAAAGACAAGCTGCCGTCGGCCGAGTTGCTGGACGAGGTGATGTACAAGGCGATCGCGGTCGGCTTTTTGTTCTTCACCATCGCCACCATCCTGGGTGCGATGTGGGCGGCCGATGCCTGGGGCGGCTACTGGAGCTGGGACCCCAAGGAGACCTGGGCGCTGATCGTCTGGCTCAACTACGCCGCCTGGCTGCACGTACGCCTGGTCAAAGGCTGGCGCGGCACGCCGCTGGCGTGGTGGGCGGTGATCGGGGTGTTCGTCACCAGCTTCGCCTTCCTCGGCGTCAACATGTTCCTGTCCGGCCTGCACTCCTACGGCACGCTGTAATAGTTGAAGGTTGGCCGAAGCCCTCCCGCCGCGGCCACTCCCACCCCCGACGCCCGGCCCCGTGCCGGGCGTTGTCGTGTGAGCGATGGGCGGTCCAAGCGCTTGGCCAAAACGCCGCGCTGCGCTAGCGTAGCGGGGTCTTGTCCTGGCAACCCCGAATGAGCTGGTTTCTCTACATGCTGCAATGCCGTGGCGGCAGTCTCTACACCGGCATCACCACCGACGTGGCGCGACGCTACGCCGCACACGCCGCCGGCAAGGGTGCGCGCTACACCCGTCTGCATCCTCCCGAACGCATCGCCCTGGTGCTGGCGTTCGACGACAAGTCGGCCGCGCTCAAGGCCGAATACGCCGTCAAGCAGCTCTCTGCGACACAAAAACGCGCCTTATGCGCGGCTCACGGCGCCCCGGACGACACCACACCGGACCACCACCCCCTCTGAGCCCTCCCCTCGCCACACACCCCGCCGTTGGCGGCCGTGGAAGAAAAACGACATTTTCTTACAGTTCCTTACAATGTAATTTTGCGACAACATAAAGTTTTGTCATGATCCAACACACCTCGGCGCCCCCGCCGTGGCGCGATTGCGACGGCGCTATTCTGTGCCGTGGCAAAGGCCAGCCACCTGGGGACGGAGCGCGCTGAAATCGGCATAAATAGCGGATTTCATGGCGCCACGGGGACGCATCACCCCGCCGCGATGACGGACCACCCCACGGCAACGCACCGGCCACCAGAGCAGGGAGGGGTGAAGCACCACACAATAAGTAGCAAAACTACAATCAGGAGACATCATGAAGCACATCTCGGCAAGCCTGCTGGGCGCAGCCCTGCTGGCCGGCGCCCTCGCCCCGGCCCAGGCCTTCGACTTCCACGGCTACGTACGCGCCGGCGTCGGCAGCAGCGATGGCGACAGCCAGGCCTGCTTCAAGCTGGCCGGCGCCCAGAGCAAGTACCGTCTGGGCAACGAATGCGAAATCTACAGCGAACTGACCGGCGAGCAGGACCTGGTCCAGTTCGACAACGGCATGAAACTGTCGGGCCTGGCCATGGCCAGCCTGTACAACGAAAACGACCGCACCCCGACCTTCCACAACAGCGACGGCAACAGCGGCAGCCTGCGCCTGCCGCAGTCCTACCTGCAGCTGACCAACATTCCCGGCCTGCCGGGTGCGCGCCTGTGGGCCGGCCGCATCTACTACCGTCGTAACGACGTGCACATCAACGACTTCTTCTACTGGAACCCGAGCGGTCTCGGCGCCGGTCTGGAGAACTTCGCCATCGGCGACAAGCTCAAGCTGAGCTACGCCTTCTTCCGCAACGACGGCATCTTCCAGGAATACGACTCCAACCGCCACGACCTGCAACTGTCGGGCATCGACGTCAACCCCGGCGGCGAACTGCAACTGGGCGTGAGCTACATGGACCCGTCCGGCAAGGTGGACGTCAACGGCCAGAAGGTCGATCCGCACAGTGGCTGGGCGTACACCGTGCAGCACATCCAGAGCGGCGTGCTGGGCGGCAAGAACAAGCTCGCGCTGCAGTACGGCACCGGCAGCGGCACCAGCCTGTCCGGCACCGTCGGCCCGATCACCAACGACAGCAGCGACAAGAGCTGGCGCGTGCTGGACGCCTTCGACTGGCAAGCCACGCCGAATTTCGGCGGCCAGCTGGTGGGTCTGTACCAGCGGGACCGCGTCGACGGCGGCACGCAGAAGTGGATGTCGTTCGGCATCCGCCCGAGCTACGCCTTCACCGAGCACTTCAAGCTGGTGACCGAACTGGGTCACGACCGGGTACAGCCGGCCAGCGGCCCGACCCGCACCCTGACCAAGTTCACCATCGCGCCGACCCTGGCCATGGGCAAGTCGTTCTGGAGCCGCCCGGAGCTGCGCCTGTTCTACACCTACGCGCAGTGGAACCAGGCCGCCCAGGACGCCGCCGGCGACAATGCCAACGACCCGCTGTCGAGCAGCGGCGTGTTCGGTTCGCGCCGCCACGGCTCCACCGTCGGCCTGCAAGTGGAAAGCTGGTGGTAAGCCGCCAGCCGGCCTGACGCCGCGCCAACCGCCCCGGGATGCCTCGTGCCCCGGGGCGGTTTTCATTTGACGGATCGAACAGGCCGGCAAAGTGCCCGGGTTGACTTCCTCTCCCCGCTTGCATATCTGTTAAAGAACTTATCCGGCGCGCCGCGCTCTTATCCACTCTTCGACACTACCCCCACCTGAGAAGAAGGACGAACCATGCTCGCACGCAAAACCTTTATCGCCACCTCGCTGGCCTTGTCGATCGGTTTCGTCGGCATCACCCAATCCGCCCAGGCGGCGATGATCGGCGTGGAACAGCTCAACCAGGGCGCCACCAGCGCCGGCGACGCCAACCGCGCCCGCATCCTGGAAACCCTCAGCCGCGCCGACGTCGTCGCCGAGCTGGAACGCCAGGGCGTGTCGCCGGAGCAGGCACGCGAACGCATCGCCGCCCTGAGCGACAAGGACGCCGCGCTGCTGGCGGAGAAAGCCGCCAAGGCCCCGGCCGGCGGCGACATCGTCGGCGCCGTGCTGTTGGTGTTCTTCGTGCTGCTCCTGACCGACATCCTCGGCCTCACCAAGATCTTCCCGTTCACCCGCTCCATCCGCTGAACGATGGCGCGCTCCTGGTCGATACCGCTGTGGCGCGGCCTGCTCCTGGCGGCCGTGCTGCTACTCTCCGCCTGCGCGACGCCGGTGGTGCGGCAGCAACTGGCACGCACCGACCTGCCGCGCCAGGTCGAGCTCACCGACACCCCATTCTTCCCGCAGGAGGAGTACCAGTGCGGCCCGGCGGCGCTGGCCACGGTGCTGACGGCGTCCGGCAAGACGGTGGCGCCGGACGAGCTGATCAGCCAGGTCTACGTGCCGGCACGTCAGGGCAGCCTGCAGATCGAGATGCTGGCGGCGGCGCGCCGCCACGGCCGGGTGGCGACCGTGCTGCCGCCGCGGCTGGACGCGCTGCTCGACGAGGTGCGCGCCGGCCACCCGGTGCTGGTGATGCAGAATCTGGGGCTGTCGTGGTGGCCGTCGTGGCACTACGCCGTGGTGGTGGGCTACAACCTGGAGCGTGACGAGATGGTGCTGCGCTCCGGCACCTTCCGGCGCCAGCTGATGAGCCTGACCGCCTTCGAGAACACCTGGGCGCGCAGCGAGCACTGGGCGGTGGCCGTGTTGCCGCCGGGCACGCTACCGGTGAGCGCCGACGAGGCCGGCACGACGGCGGCGCTGGTGGCGTTCGACCGCCTCGCCACGCGCGCCGACGCGCGCAGCGGCTATGCCACGGCGATCAAACGTTGGCCGAACAACCCGACGCTGGCGATCGGCCTGGGCAACACCGCCTACGCCATGCATGACCTGCCAGCCGCACGCCACGCGCTGGAACAGGCGCTGGTGGCTCAGCCCGACAACGCCGCCGCGCACAACAATCTGGCCGTGGTGCTGGCCGATCTGGGCGAGCTGGAACAGGCGCGGAGCCACGCCGAACGGGCGCTGGCGCTGGGCGGGCCGTGGCAGGAGACGGCACGCGCCACCTTGCAGGAAATCGAGAAGAAGGCGGCCAAACCTGGCGTGCGCTAGGGTAAATGCCGGAGCCGGGGCGGACTACTGGAACCGCCCGGCAAGCGGGCCTTGAAAAGGCTGGGGACGGCCGGGACGCCGGCACCGGAATGGATACGGCGCACATGGGGATGGCGCATCGCCGGCTCATACCTACCCCGGCCTGGCAAGCGATGACGCGCCACATCGGACGTGGTGGACGCGGATTAAAGAGGGTGCGCCGTGCGCTGGCACCCAAGACGGGCCGGCGCCGCCGCGTGAAGCGGGGCGCTTAGCCGATGACGACGCAATCCCGCCCTTGCCCCTTGGCCTGGTACAGCGCCTGGTCGGCGCGCTGCAGGATGGCGTCGAGCGGTTCGGCAGCGTCCCGGCAGAGGGTGAGCCCGAACGACAGCGTCAGCCCGGCGGCACCGGCCGGCAACAGCTCGCCGCTGAGCACCCCTACCTGGCGCCGCAACCGCACCAGCACGCTCTGCACTTCCTCGATGCTGGAGTGCGGGAACAGCAGCAGGAACTCCTCGCCACCCCAGCGCGCGCAGACATCGTAGTCGCGCACCCCTTCGGACAAACCATGGGCAATGGCCCCCAGCACGCGGTCGCCCACGTCGTGGCCGTAGCCATCGTTGATGCTCTTGAAGTGGTCGACGTCGGCCAGCGTCAGGCAGAACTGGCCGCCGCTGCGGCCCAGCCGCTGCAATTCCTCGCGCAGGCGAACCAGCGCGTGGCGGCGGTTGGGCAGGCCGGTGAGTTCATCGCGGCTCGACAGCCAGTGCAGGCGCTGGTTCATGTCGCGCAGCATGTTCTGGTAGCGGTCGCTGATGCGCACGATCTTCTCGACCTGGCGCAGCTGGCGCTGATAGCGCGCGGCGTAGCTCAGGCCTCGGTCACGCTCGGCATCCTGGTAGCGGTCGGCGATGCGGCTCACCCGCTCGATCTGCCGGGTCTGCTCGCGATAGCGCTCGAAGAGCGAGGCGAGCGCCTCGTGCAGCGGATGGTCGGCGTAGGCCGGGTCTGCCAGCAGGGTTTCGATGCGGCTTTCCAGCTCCTCGTGCTGTTTCATCGCGGCTCCGCGGGTTCAGTCGTGGGCGAGGATATCGAACGGGAAGGTGTAGTCCTCGCGGAACTCCTCGGCCAGTTCGGCCACCCGTTCGTTCTCGCGCTCGTAGCGCCATTCGACGCCGACCGTGCGGCCGTCGTCGAAGGCGCCCTGCAATTGGTCGAGCATGTCCATCATGGCGCGAATGCTGCTGGTATTGAGGTAGAGCAGTTGCAGCTGCAGCCGCAGCGGGCGGTCCTCGCGTGCCAGGAAGGCCTCGATCCAGTCGATGACCGGCTGGTACAGTTCGAAGGCGTTTTCCGGGTAGGAATCGCCCTTCATCACCACACATCCTGCTTCCCAGTCTGCCCGGATGGCCGGAATCGAACCGGTCCCCTCGACGATCAGATCTTGCATGTCAACCTCGTCAAATCACTACGCGTAAACTGAAAAACGCCACACCGCCATCCAGCGCGGTGAGCGAGCACTGCAGCGGCTCGTAGGCGCGGCGCGCCAGGTCGATCAGGCCGAGCCCGGCGCCGGTCTTGGCGGACGGATCGCGCGGCTGGCGCAGCTGGTTCTTGTACTCGGCCTTGAGCCCGGCCTTGTCGAGCCGCGCCAGCGCCGCGATGCGCTCCACCAGCGCGTCGCCATCGGCCGGCAGCACCACGTTACCGGCGCTGACCACGTAGCGGCCGTCCTCCGAGCGCGACACGATCAGCGTGGCGTGCGCGTCGGCCCCCTCCAGGCCGTGCAGGGCGGTGTAATGGCGGATATTCTGGGTCAGCTCGATGTACACCGAGAACACGTCGGTCACCGCCGACTGCGATTCCTGCAAGCCCTGCATATGCTTGCGCAGCGCCTGGCCAATCTCTTCGATCAGCGTTGCCGAGAACGGACCGTTGAAACACAGCATGATGCCCTGCTGGATGAAGGCTGCCCTCAGCGATAGTACATCGACCTGCTCCATGGACTCTCCTTATCTGTCGTGATCACCCGGCAACGCGGGCTGATCGGCCTCGTCCTGCCGACCGAAACGGAACCCCAGCACCGTGATGTCGTCGCGCTGGGCGCGCTCGCCCTGGTACTCGGCCAGGCACTGCTGGAACGCCTCGCGCTGCTCGGCCACCGGCAGCTGGGCGTGGTGGCGCAGCAGCTCGGCGAAGCGTCGCCGGCCGAAACCGTAGCCCTTGTCGCCGCCGGACTGGTCGAGGAAGCCGTCGGTGGTGAGGTAATAACTGACCTCCGGGCGCAGCGTCATGACGTGGTTGCGGAACGACGTCGGCTTGCGGTCGGCGATGCCGCCGCGCTCGCCGGCCACTTCGCCGACCTGCGCGCCGTCGCTCCAGTGTAGCGACAGCCGCGCCCCGGCAAAGGTCAGCGTGTTGTTGATCAGGTCGACCGCGCACAACCCGGCGTCCATGCTGGTGGCAAGATGGCGCGCCCCGGTTTCGTGGCGCAGCATGGCGCGCACCACCTGGTCCATGCGCTCCAGCAGCGCCGCCGGGTCGGCGAGGCCCAGTTCGCTCACGGCGACGTCGAAGGCGGTCTGCGCGATCATGGTCATGAACGCACCTGGCACGCCGTGACCGGCGCAATCGACCACGCCCAGGAGGCAGCGGCCGGGGCCGGTACGGCACACGAAGAAGTCGCCGCCGACCACGTCGCGCGGCTTCCACAACAGGAAGTGCTGCTCGCCCAACAGTTCGCTGAGCGGGCCGTGCGGCAGGATGGCGTTCTGGATCAGGCTGGCGTAGCGGATGCTGTCCTGCATCGCGCGGTGCGCCTGCAGCACCTGCTCGTTGGCCTGGGCCAGGTCGCGCGTGCGCTCCTCGATGCGCTGCTCCAGCTTCTCGGTGTGGACGCGAATCTCGCCCGCCATGTGGTTGAAGGCGCGCGTCAGGTCGCCCAGTTCGTCGTCGCGGCGCGAACGCAGTTCGATGCGGTAGTCGCCGGCGGAGAGCTGGGCCACCGAGCGGTGCAGCCGCGCCAGCGGGTTCAGCACCAGGCGGTCGAGGCCGAAGATGACCAGCAGCCCCAGCGCCAGCAGCACCACCAGGCCGCCCGCCGCCAGCGTGGCCAGCAGGCGTTCGTCCAGCACCGCGGCGGTGGAGAGGTCGACCGCGCTGATCACGTACCAGTCGAGCTGGGGGATGTACGAAATGCCCAGCAGCCGCGGCTGGCCTTGCAGCGTGACGCTGGCGGTCTGGGTGCCCTCCGGCGTGGCCTTGAGCGCGGCCAGGGCGCCGGCCAGGCCGGGCTGCTCCTCGGTGCGGATCAGCCGGTACACGGTCTTGGCGGAATTCAGGGAGGAGACGGAAGCGTACTGGATCAGGCGGGCGTCCGGGTGGGCCTGGATCACCCCCTGGCCGTTGACGATGATGTTGCTGACGCCGCGCTGGTGCGAGGCCACCAGATCGCGCAGGAAGTGCGACAGGTCGAGGCCGGTGCCGGCCATGCCGAGCACCTCGTCGCCGTCGTGGATCATCACGTTGAACCACACCTTGGTGACGCGCACCTTGCCGTCCACGTTGACGTTGAGCGCGTAGTCGCGCACGTTCTGGCGCGTGGCGAAGTACCAGCCGTCCTCGGCGTCGTTCGGCTTGAGGCGGTAGCGCGGCACGGCGGCGTTGGCCGCCAGCTTGTCGTCGCTGAAATAGTAGCTGAGCGAGCGATCGGCGACGACGGAGAAGGAATGATCGGCAAAGGCCTGGCGGAAGTTTTCGGCTTCGCGGAAGAACGCCCGGCGCTTGGCCGGGTCCTGCTCGTCGCGCAGCCAGTCGCGCGTGACCTCGAGCCCGGCCAGGCGCTGCGACAGCGCCAGTTCGCGCGACAGCTGGGTCACCAGGGTCTGCTTTTGCAGCAGGGCATGATCGCGCGCGAAGGCGGCGCCGTAATGCTGGCGGATCGAATGCACCGCCAGGTTGCCGGCAAACAGCGCCAGCACCAACAGCACGGCGAACAACGCGGCCAGCGCCAGCGCCGATTTCCATCTCAAGCTCAAGTGACACTACTCCGCAGATTGCCGTTCCAGCGACGTCGACGGCCAATGCCGCATGTTACGCCAGAGCCCTGTCCGCCGTCATGCAGAATCCGTTCATCATGTCACCCCCGGCGATACCCGCTCCCTTGACGGCGTGGCACAATGCACTTTTGCCATTCCCAGCCCCGCCCCCGCCATGAGCCTGAAACTGCACACCGTTCCCGTCACCCCGTTCGCCCAGAACTGCTCGCTGTTGTGGTGCGACGTTACCCTGAACGCCGCCATCGTCGATCCGGGCGGCGATATCGAACGCATCCTGGCCGAGGTGGCGGCGCGCGACCTCACGGTGGTCAAGATCCTGCTGACCCACGGCCACATCGACCACGCCGGCGCCACCATGCCGCTGGCGCGCCGCCTCGGCGTACCGGTGGAAGGCCCGCAGCGCGAGGAGAGTTTCTGGCTCGATCAGTTGCCGAACCAGGGACAGATGTTCGGCTTTCCGCCGGCCGAGGCGGTGACGCCCGACCGCTGGCTGGAGGAAGGCGACACCGTGACGCTCGGCGAGGAAACGCTGGCGGTGCTGCACTGCCCGGGCCACACCCCCGGCCACGTGGTGTTCTACAGCGCGGCGGCCGGCCTGTTGATCGCCGGCGACGTGCTGTTCCAGGGGTCGATCGGGCGTACCGACTTTCCGCGCGGCAACCACCAGCAGTTGATCGACGCCATCCGCGGCAAGCTGTTCGTGCTGCCGGAGGAGACCGTGGTGGTGCCGGGCCACGGCCCCTACACCACCATCGGCGACGAGAAGCGCCACAACCCCTTCGTCGCCGACGCGCGCTACCGCTGATGCCGCCGGAGTTCGCGCGCGCGGTGCTGGGGCTGGTGGCGCGCATCCCGCCAGGCCGCGTCAGCACCTACGGCCGGCTCGCCGAACTGGCCGGCTGGCCGCGCCATTCCCGCCATGTCGGGCACCTGCTTGGCCATCTGCCGGACGGCGTCAGCGTGCCGTGGCAGCGTGTGGTGGGCGCCGGCGGCCGCATCGCCCGCCCCGGCACGCCCGGCGCCGACTACCAGCGCCTGCTGCTGGAACACGAGGGCGTGGTGCTAAGCGCCAGCGGCCGCGTCGACCTCAAGCGCTACGGCTGGCCGGCGGCGGCGGAAGATGTCTGATCCCGGCTTCGGCCAACCGTGCGAAATAAAAAACGCCACCGGCAAGCCGGTGGCGTTTTTGCGAGCAAAACATACGGTCAACCGCGCCCGTTGGCCTGCTTGTAGGCCGCGATCAGCCGCGCCGTGGAGCTGTCGTGCGGCGCCGGGCCGCTCTTGCCGGCCAGTTCGGCGTGGATGGTCTTGGCGAGCTGCTTGCCCAGCTCCACTCCCCACTGGTCGAAGCTGTTGATGTGCCAGATCACGCCCTGCACGAAGATCTTGTGCTCGTAGAGCGCGATCAGCGAGCCCAGGTTGCGCGGATCGAGGCGCGACATCAGCAGGGTGTTGGTGGGGCGGTTGCCGCCGAACACCTTGTGCGGCACCAGCTTCTCCAGCGCCTCGCCCGTCACGCCCTGCGCCGTCAGCTCGGCGCGCACTTCGTCGGCGGTCTTGCCGCGCATGAAGGCTTCGGCCTGGGCGAACACGTTGGCGAGCAGGATCTCGTGGTGGCCGGGCAGCGAGCTGCGATTCTCCAGCGAGGCGATCAGGTCGATCGGCGAGATGTGCGTGCCCTGGTGCAGCAGCTGGAAGAAGGCGTGCTGGCCGTTGATGCCGGTCTCGCCCCAGATGATCGGCGCCGTTTCGAAATCGACCGGGTTGCCGTCGAGCATCACCTGCTTGCCGTTGGACTCCATGTCGAGCTGCTGGATGAAGGCCGGCAGGCGGTGCAAGTACTGGTCGTACGGGGCGATGACGTGCGAGCCGCCGCCGTAGAAGTTGATGTACCACACCCCGATCATCGCCAACAGCACCGGCATGTTGGCTTCCAGCGGCGCGTTGCGGAAGTGCTGGTCCATCAGGTGCGCGCCGTTCAGGAGCTCGACGAAGTTCTCTTCGCCGAGGTAGAGCATGATCGGCAGGCCGATCGCCGACCACAGGCTGTAGCGCCCGCCGACCCAGTCCCAGAATTCGAACATATTGGCCGGGTCGATGCCGAAGTCGGCCACCGCCTGCTGGTTGGTCGACACCGCGACGAAGTGCTTGGCGACTGCCTTTTCGTCGCGCGCACGCTGGACGAACCAGTCGCGCGCGGTGAGCGCGTTGGTCAGGGTTTCCTGCGTGGTGAAGGTCTTCGACTCGATCACGAACAGCGTGGTCTCGGGGTGCACGCGCTTGAGCGTTTCCTTGAGCTGGGCGCCGTCGACGTTGGAGACGAAGTGCATGTTCATGCGCGGGTGGGCGTACGGGCGCAGCGCGCTGCACACCATGAGCGGGCCCAGGTCGGAGCCGCCGATACCGATGTTGACGATGTCGGTGATCGGCTGGTTGGTGTAGCCCAGCCACTCGCCCGAGCGCACGGCGTGGGCGAAGCGCCCCATGCGTTCCAGCACGCGGTTGACCTTGGGCATGACGTCTTCGCCGTCGACCAGGATCGGCGAATTGGTGCGGTTGCGCAGCGCCACGTGCAGCACGGCGCGGCTCTCGGTGACGTTGAGCTTCTCGCCCTTGAACATGGCCTTGATGCGCGCCGGCAGGCCGGCTTCGCGCGCCAGCTGCACCAACAGTTTCAGGGTGTCGTCGGTGAGGCGGTTCTTGGAGTAGTCGAGCAACAGCCCGCCCACTTCCAGCGCGTAACGTTCGGCGCGTTCCGGGTCGCTCTCGAACAGCTCGCGCATGTGCAGCTGTTTCGCGTCGGCAAAGTGTTCCCACAGCTGTTGCCAGGCGGGCAGTCGGGTCAGTTCGCTCATGCCATCCCCTCAGTAGTCGTCGTGCCGGCTGCCCTGGCGTTTCGGGCGCAGGCTCAGCTTGGTTTTTTCCAGTTGGCCGATCACGCCCGGCCCGCGCCGCAACGCCACGCCGACGGCGAGGATGTCGATCAGCACCAGGTGCACGATGCGCGAGATCATCGGGCTGTAGGTCTCGGTGTCTTCCGGGGCGTCGGCCACCAGCGTCACCGTGGCCTGCTTCGCCAGCGGCGAGCCGCTGGCGGTGATCGCCACCACCTTGGCGCCGGCGTGCAGCGCCACCTCGACCGCGTCGAGCAGCTCGACGGTACGGCCGGAGTTGGAGATGGCCACCAGCACGTCGCCCTCGCCCAGCACCGAGGCCGCCATGATCTGGGTGTGGGTGTCGGCGTAGGCGACGGTGGGAATGCCGAAGCGGAAGAATTTGTGCTGGGCGTCGGCGGCGATGATGCCGGAGTTGCCCAGTCCGTAGAACTCGATGCGGTTGGCGTTGGCCAACAGCTCCAGCGCGGCGTTGACCGCCGCCGGGTTGACGTCGTTACGGCACTTGAGCAGCGCCGACACGGTGTTGTCGAATACCTTGGCGGCGATCTCGGAGGTCGGGTCTTCCGGGCGCACGCTGGAGTGCACGTACGGCACCCCGGTGACCAGGCTGCCCGCCAGCTTGAGCTTGAAATCCGGCAAGCCGGTACAGCCCATCGAGCGGCAGAAGCGGATCACCGTGGGCTGGCTCACCCCGGCGCTGGCGGCGATGTCGGCCACCGCCGCCTGCATCATGGTGTAGGGCTGTTCCAGGACCAGGTCGGCGACCTTGCGTTCGGCCGCCGACAGGCTGCCCAGCTGATTGCGGATTCGTTCAAGCATGCTGCTCCTCCAGGTGCGCGGCCAGCGCGGCGGTGGCGCCCAACAGCGCCGGCATGGCGTGCGTCATGATGTACACCGGCACCGCCGCGAGGTAGCCGGAAAAGCGCCCCTTGTCTTCGAAACGGGCACGGAACGGCGAGCTCTGGAAATAATCGAGCAGGCGCAGCACGATGCCGCCGCCGAGGTAGACCCCGCCGCGGGCGCCCAGCGTCAACGTCAGGTTGGCCGCCGCGGTGCCGAGCATGGCACAGAATGCGTCCAGCGTCTCGCGGCAGCGCGGGCATTCGCCGGACAGGGCGCGGGTGGAGATGTCGGCGGCGCGCAGGTCTTCGGCCTCCTCGCCGGCCAGCGCGGCGAGCGCCTGGTAGATCAGCACCAGGCCGGGGCCGGACAGCAGGCGCTCGGCCGAGACGTGGCCGTAGCGCTCGCGCGCGAAGTGCCAGATCTGCGCCTCGCGCTCGTCGAACGGGGCGAAGCTGACGTGGCCGCCCTCGCCCGGCACCGGGGTGGCGCCGTGGGTGTGCGGCACCAGCGCCGAGACGCCGAGCCCGGTGCCGGGGCCGATCAGCGCGCACGGTGCGCCGGCTACGGCCTCGCCGCCGCCGACCTTGATCAGCGCGTCGGCCGGCAGGTGCGGCAAGGCCAGCGCCATCGCCGCCCAGTCGTTGATCACCAGGAACGACTCCAGCGCCAGCGCCTGGCGCGTGGCTTCGATCGAGAACGCCCAGTGGTGGTTGGTCATCTGCACCCAGTCGCCGGTGACCGGGTTGGCGATGCCGATGGAGGCATGCCGCACCGTGGCGCCGACGTCGGCGAGGTAGGCGCGCACCGCCGCTTCCAGCGTCGGGTAGTCGGCGCAGGCCAGGACCTTGATCTGTTCCGGTTCGGTGCCGCCGGTATAGAGCGCGAAACGGGCATTGGTGCCGCCGATATCGGCCACCAGCCAGGGAAAGCTATCAGGACGCCCAGTAAACATCGAGCGGTACCTCCGTGTGGTGCAGGACATGACTGATCGGCAGCGCGTCGTCGACGGCCTGCCGCGCTTGTTCGAATACCCGGCGCTTGGCCGGCCCCTGGATCGCCAGGAACAGCCGGCCGCAGGCCAGCAGCGCGGCCAGCGTCATGCTGAGGCGCGTGTGCGACGCCGCCGGCGGGGTGACCGTGAGCAGCCGTTCGGCCGACGGCAGCGCGAGCCCGGCGGCGAGTTCCGGCGCAGCCGGGAACAGCGAGGCAGTGTGGCCGTCGTCGCCCATGCCGAGCACGGCGACGTCGGGCTGGCGCCAGGCGGCGCGCGCGGCGGCCAGGCTGGCGGCGGCGTCGTCGGGGTGGAGCGCCAGCGGCAGGAAGCGCGCCGCGGCGGCGGCGCCGGTGAGCAGGTGCTCGCGCACCAGCGCGGCGTTGCTGTCCGGGTGGTGTTCCGGCACCAGGCGCTCGTCCACCAACGTCACCGTCACGTGCGCCCAGTCGAGGCCGCTTTCGGCCAACCTTTGCAGGAAGGCCACCGGCGAGCGCCCGCCGGACACCGCCAGCACCGCCTCGCCGCGTTCGCGGATCGCCGTCGCGAGCGCGCCGCTCACCGCCTCGGCCAGCGCCGCGGCGGCGTCGGCAGGCGTATCGAATTCAAACCATTGCATGGTGTTGTCTCTGTCTCTTCTATCTCTTTGTGGTGTTGCCGACCGGCCCGTGCCAAGGCCGGCGCCAGGATTGCGCCGGGTTATCCCCGGCGCCGATGGGCTCCGACACAAGGCGCCTCCACCCATCCTGCCCGTACCTCAGAAGTCGCCCTCAATGTGTAGTGAACGACCACACAGCAACGTTGAGGCAGGCTTCTGCAAACTTGTGAAAGAAATCGTCGCGAGCGGCCCTCAGCGGGGTGAAGAGCAGCACAGGAACCGGAGTGGACACAGGGTCCATGAGGATTCCGAGCAGCACATGAACCCCGATCAGGGACGCGCAGCAGATTTATTCACAAGTTCTCAACTCTCCTCGTGCCACGACACCCCATCCCGCGACAGCAGCGCGCTGGAGGCGGCCGGGCCCCAGCTGCCGGCGGTGTACTGCTTGGGCGGCGTGGTGCTGTGCTGCCAGTGGTCCATGATCGGCTCCACCCAGCGCCAGGCTTCCACCAGCTCGTCGCGGCGCATGAACAGCGCCAGCTTGCCGCGGATGACGTCGAGCAGCAGGCGCTCGTAGGCGTCGGCGCGGCGCACCTTGAACGATTCGTGGAAGTCGAGGTTGAGGTGCACCGGCTGCAGGCGCTGGGTGTCGCCCGGCTCCTTGGACAGGAAGTAGAGGCGGATGCTTTCTTCCGGCTGCAGGCGGATCACCAGGCGGTTGGCGGTGTTCAGGCCCATCGGGCTGGGGAACAGGTGGTGCGGCACGTCACGGAAGTTGATCACGATCTCGGCCAGGCGTTCCTGCATGCGCTTGCCGGTGCGCAGGTAGAACGGCACGCCGGCCCAGCGCCAGTTGTCGATCTCGGCCTTGATGGCGACGAAGGTCTCGGTCTGGCTGCTGGCGGGGATGCCCTGCTCCTGCAGGTAACCCACCACCGGCTGGCCGTTGGCGGCGCCGGCCTTGTACTGAGCGCGCACGGTCTTGGCGGCGACATCCTGCTCGCTGAACGGGCGCAGCGCTTTCAATACCTTGAGTTTCTCGTCGCGCACCGCATCGGCGCCGAGGTTGGCCGGCGGCTCCATCGCCACGATGCACAACAGCTGCAGCAGGTGGTTCTGCACCATGTCGCGCAGCGCACCGGTATTATCGTAGAAGTCGCCGCGCGTGCCGACGCCGAGCTCTTCGGCGATGGTGATCTGCACGTCGTGGATCCACTCGCGGCGCCACAGCGGCTCGAACAGCGCGTTGGCGAAGCGGATCGACAGCAGGTTCTGCACCGATTCCTTGCCGAGGTAGTGGTCGATGCGGTAGAGCTGTTCTTCCTTGAAGTGACGCGCCACCGCTTCGTTGATCTCGTTGGACGATTCCAGGTCGTGGCCGAGCGGTTTTTCCAGCACCACGCGTACCTTGTCGTGGTTCAGGCCGACCGCCGCCAGGTTGTCGCAGATGCCCTCGAACAGGTCCGGCGCGGTGGCGAGGTAACAGACGGCGACACGCTCGCTGTGCTGGTTCAGCACCTCGGCCAGCGCCGGGTAGTGCTTCGGCGTGGCGGCGTCTACCTTGAGGTAGTCCACGCGCGCGAGAAAACCCTGCCAGGCGGTGTCGGAAAAGTATTCCTTGATGTGGATGCGCGCGCTCTTCTCCACCATCGCCAGGTAGTCTTCGCGCGCCATGTCGCGGCGACCCAGCGCCAGGATGCGGCCTTCTTCGTTCAAGAGGCCGGCGGCATGAGCCTGGTACAGCGACGGCAGCAGTTTGCGCATGACCAGGTCGCCGGTGCCCCCGAACAGCACCATGTCGAAGGCCGGGGTGTGCAGATTAGCGTTGTCCATCCTGAGTGTTCTCTCGCACAGTGGGTTGTGATGTAGTTATATTACCATTCGACGTGCCGCTGTCTATGGCAATTACACGGCCAAAGACAACAATTTCGATGCTGCAAAGCAACATGGAAATCAACGAAAATCCTTTATAAGCAATGGTTTTCAGCATTTGCACCACAGCCGCAGCGAGAAACCCGCTGCAACGTATTGCATTTTGACTGTAGTAAAACTACCATTCATCGCACATTACCCACCGGGATTACACCATGGCCTTACATCCCGTCATCGCCGACGTCACCGCCCGTATCGTTGCCCGCAGCCAGCCGCGCCGCGCGGCTTACCTGCAGCATCTCGACGCCGCCGCCAAACGCGGCCGCGTGGAGCGCACCCAGCTGTCCTGTACCAACCTGGCGCACGCCTTCGCCGCCATGCCGGACACGGTCAAGATCCATCTGAAGGAAGCCAGCCGGCCCAACCTCGCCATCGTCTCGGCCTACAACGACATGTTGTCGGCGCACCAACCGCTGGAGGCGTTCCCGGCCTGGATCAAGGACGAGGCGCTCAAGGCCGGCGCCACCGCGCAGTTCGCCGGCGGCGTGCCGGCGATGTGCGACGGCGTGACGCAGGGCCAGGCCGGCATGGAACTCTCGCTGTTCTCGCGCGACGTGATCGCCATGAGCACCGCCGTGGCGCTGTCGCACCAGATGTTCGACGCCGCGCTCTACCTGGGCGTGTGCGACAAGATCGTGCCGGGCCTGCTGATCGGCGCGCTGACCTTCGGCCACCTGCCGGCGGTGTTCGTGCCGGCCGGGCCGATGACCACGGGCATGTCCAACGACGAGAAGGCGCACATCCGCCAGCTCTACGCCGAGGGCAAGGTCGGCCGCGACGTGCTGCTGGAATCGGAGGCGCAAAGCTACCACGGCCCCGGCACCTGCACCTTCTACGGCACCGCCAACTCCAACCAGATGCTGATGGAGATCATGGGCCTGCACCTGCCGGGCACCGCCTTCGTCACTCCGGGCACGCCGCTGCGCGAAGCGCTGACGCGCGCCGCCGCGCACCGTGCCGTGGCGATCAGCCCGGGCCGCGAGCACTACACCCCGGTGGGCCGCCTCGTCGACGAGAAGGCGGTGGTCAACGGCATCATCGGCCTGTTGGCCACCGGCGGCTCGACCAACCACACCCTGCACCTGGTGGCGATCGCCCGCGCCGCCGGCATCGACATCAACTGGGACGACTTCGACGAGCTGTCGGCGGTGATTCCGCTCCTGGCGCGCGTCTACCCCAACGGCAAGGCCGACGTGAACCACTTCCACGCCGCCGGCGGCATGGGTTTCCTGATTCGCGAGCTGCTCGACGCCGGCCTGCTGCACGAGGACGTCACCACCATCATGGGCCCGGGCCTGCGCGCCTACACCACGGAACCGTGGCTCGACGACGGCGAGCTGAAATGGCGTCCGGCGGCGGCCACGAGCCACGACAGCGGCGTGCTGCGTCCGGCGGCGGAGCCGTTCTCGGCCGACGGCGGCCTGCGCGTGCTCAAGGGCAATATCGGCCGCTCGGTGATCAAGGTCTCGGCGGTCAAGGCGGAACACCGCGTGGTAGAAGCACCGGCGGTGATCTACCACGACCAGGACGAACTCCTGGCCGCGTTCAAGCGCGGCGAGCTGGAGCGCGACTTCGTCGCGGTGATCCGCTTCCAGGGCCCGCGCGCCAACGGCATGCCGGAGCTGCACAAGCTGACGCCGACGCTGGCGGTGTTGCAGGAGCGTGGCTTCAAGGTGGCGCTGGTCACCGACGGCCGCATGTCCGGCGCCTCCGGCAAGGTGCCGGCGGCGATCCACGTCTCGCCCGAGGCCGTGTCCGGCGGCCCGATCGCCAAGCTGCGCGACGGCGACCTGGTGCGCGTCGACGCCAACAGCGGCGAGCTGACCGCGCTGGTGGCGGAGGCCGAATGGGCCGCGCGCGAGGTGGTTTCGGCCAACCTTGCAGGTAATGATTTCGGCGTCGGCCGCGAACTGTTCGCCGGCATGCGCACCTTGGCCGACGTCGCCGAACACGGCGCGATGACCTTCCACCACCCCCTGTGGAGAGATTGAAAGCAATGGATGCACTGACTCTGTTACGCCAAAGCCCGGTGATGCCGGTGATCGTGGTCAACGACGCCGCGGTGGCGGTCGACCTCGCCCGCGCGCTGGTCGCCGGCGGGATTCGCACCCTGGAAATCACCCTGCGCACCAAGGCCGCGCTGGCCGCGATGCGCCGCATCCGCGACGAAGTGCCTGACGCCCTGGTCGGCGCCGGCACCGTGCGCACCCGCGCCCACCTGGAAGCCGCGCTCGACGCCGGCGCCCAGTTCGGCCTCAGCCCGGGCCTGACCCCGGAGCTGGCCGCCGCCGCGCGCGCCTCCGGCGTGCCGTTCATCCCCGGCGTGGCCACGCCGTCCGAGGCGATGCACGCCCAGGACGAAGGCTTCAACATCCTCAAGCTGTTCCCGGCCGAGGCGGTGGGCGGCATCAAGCTGCTCAAGGCGCTGGCCGGCCCGCTGCCGGAGCTGCGCTTCTGCCCGACCGGCGGCATCGACGCCAGCAACGCGCCGGCCTACCTGGCCCAGCCCAACGTGCTGGCGGTGGGCGGCTCGTGGCTGACCCCGGCCGACGCCCTCGCCGCCCAGGATTGGGAACGCATCACCCAGCTCGCCCGCGAGGCCAGTGCGTTGGCGGTACGCTGACCCCCGTTTTTGTTGCTTGTTGCTTCCTTGCAGGGCCTGCCGACTCTCCCGGACAGGCCCTTTTTTTCTTCCCGTCCCGCCACGCCCCGTCGCCGCGTCAGCATAGCGCCAGGCGCGCCGCTCCACCCGATCGCCTGAAACCCGCTCCCGCGCTGTCTATAGTTGTGGCAATCGCGCGATGCCCGGCCCGCCGGGCGCGGCATCGGCGCCCTCACCGCCCCATCACAAAGGAACGTGGCGCCATGAGCCACCTCGCCCCCCTGCCCGTGGTGCAGCTGTACCGGCGCTGCGACCCCGAGCTGTTTGCCTTCGACACCACCGCCGAGCTGGAAGACCTGACCGACATCATCGGCCAGCTGCGCGCCGTCGGCGCCACCCGCTTCGGCCTCGGCATGCGCCACCACGGCTACAACGTCTACGTCATGGGCCCCAGCGGCAGCGGCAAGCGCACCATGGTGCGGCAGTTGCTGGCGCAGCAGGCGGCCGGCGCGGCGCCGCCGTGCGACTGGTGCTACGTCAACAATTTCGCCCAGCCGCACAAGCCGCGCGCCATCCGCCTGCCTGCCGGCCGGGGGGCGACGCTGCGCGACGACATGCAGCAGCTGGTGGACGAGCTGCGCGCCACCATCCCCGCCATCTTCGAGGGCGAGGAATACCGTCGCCGCCTCGACCAGATCAACGAGGAATTCACCCAGCAGCAGACCAAGGCGTTCGAGGAGGTCGGCGACGCCGCGATCCAGCACGGCATCGCCCTGCTGCGCACCCCCAACGGCTTCTCCTTCGCCCCCGCCAAGGACGGCGAGGTGATCAGCCCGGAGGAGTTCGCCAAGCTGCCGCGCGAAGAGCAGGAACGCATCGAGCGCGACACCGACACCCTGCGCGTGCAGCTGGAAAAGGCCATCCGCCAGGTGCCGCGCTGGCGCCGCGAGCGTATCGAGCGGGTGCGCCAGCTGAACGAAGAGGCGGTGCTGTTCGCGGTGGGCCAGATGATCGACTCGCTGCGCGAGGACTACGCCGATTTCGAACCGGTGCGGCTCTACCTCGACGAGGTGCAGCAGAACATCATCGCCAGCATCGACGACTTCCGCCAGCCACGCGACGGCGCGCCCTCCCAGTCCGGCTTGCAGGGCCTGGGCGACGGCGCCGACTTCAACCGCTTCCGCGTCAACCTGCTGGTCGATCACGGCGGCCACCCGGCACCGCCGGTGATCGACGAGGAACACCCCACCTGGCAGAACCTGATCGGCCGCGTCGAGCACCTGTCGCAGATGGGCACGCTGATCACCAACTTCCTGCAGATCAAGCCCGGCGCGCTGCACCAGGCCAACGGCGGCTACCTGCTCTTGGACGCCATCAAGCTGCTGAGCCAGCCGTTCTCGTGGGAGGCGCTCAAGCGCGCGCTGGCCACGCGCGAGATCCGCATCGAGTCGCTGGGCCAGATGTACAGCCTGATCAGCACGGTGTCGCTGGAGCCGGAGCCGATCCCGCTCGAGGTCAAGGTGCTGTTGCTGGGCGACCGCATGCTGTACTACCTGCTGGCGGAATACGACCCGGAGTTCGGCGAGCTGTTCAAGGTGGCGGCCGATTTCGAGGACGAGGTGGCGCGCACCGGCGACAACGCCCTGCTATACGCCCGCCTGATCGCCACCCTGACGCGGCGCGACGGGCTGCGCCCCTTCGAGCGCGGCGCCGTGGCACGCGTCATCGAGTACGGCGCGCGCCGCGCCGAGGACGCCGAACGGCTCTCGCTGCACATGGAAAGCCTGGCCGGGCTGGTGCGCGAGGCCGATTACTGGGCGCAGCAGGACGGCCTTGCCAACGTCGGCGCCGAGCACGTCGAACGCGCCATCGCAGCGCAGATCCACCGCGCCGACCGCCTCAAGGAACGCGCGCACGAGGCCATCCTGCGCGACATCCTGCGCATCGACAGCAGCGGCGCTCAGGTCGGCCAGATCAACGGCCTGTCGGTGTTCGAGCTGGGCCAGTTCGCCTTCGGCCAACCTTCGCGCATCACCGCCACCACGCGCCTGGGCGACGGCGACGTGGTCGACATCCAGCGCGAGGCCAAGCTGGGCGGCGCGATCCACTCCAAGGGCGTGCTGATCCTGTCCTCGCTCTTGGCGACGCGCTACGCCGCCGAGCAGCCGCTGTCGCTGTCGGCGAGCCTGGTGTTCGAGCAGACCTACGGCATGGTCGAGGGCGACAGCGCCTCGCTGGCGGAATTGTGCGCGCTGCTCTCCTCGCTCTCCGGCCTGCCGCTGCGCCAGGCGCTGGCGGTGACGGGTTCGGTCGACCAGTTCGGCCGGGTACAGGCGATCGGCGCCGTCAACGAAAAGATCGAGGGCTTCTTCGACATCTGCCGCCAGCGCGGCCTGAACGGCGAGCACGGCGTGCTCATCCCCGCCGCCAACGTGCTGCACCTGATGCTGCGCCGCGACGTGATCGAGGCCGCGACGGCCGGACTGTTCCACGTCTACGCGGTGGAAACCGTGGACCAAGCCATCGCCTTGCTCACCGGCGTGGAGGCCGGCGCCGCGGACGCGAGCGGCCTCTTCCCGGAGGGCAGCGTCAACCGCCGCGTGGCGGACCGCCTGCATGGCCTGGCCGACATCGCCCGCGCCTACAGCCAGCCGGACAAGGGCGACCAGGCCGGCAGCGCGCCGCCCCCCGCTCCCAAAGCAAGGCACGGCCATGGACAAGCCTAGCCCCGGCAAGGTGCTGCTGGCGCTCGACGTCTCGCCACGCAGCCGCGCCGCGCTGGAACTGGCGGCGGCGCTGGCCGCCGCGCGCGATGTCGAACTGGCGGGATTGTTCATCGAGGACATCAACCTGCTGCACCTGGCCGCGCTGCCCTTCACGCGCGAGATCGGCCAGTTTTCCCGCGCCTCACCGCTCGCCACGCCACAGCTGGAGCACGCCCTGCGCTGCGAGGCGGAGCAGGCGCGCCACCTGCTCGCCGACACCGCCACCCGGCTGCAACTGCGCTGGTCGTTCCAGCTGGCGCGCGGGCAGATCGCCACCGAACTGTTCGCGCGCGCCGACGAACCCGATCTGGTGGTGCTGGGCAAGAGCGCGCGCATGGGCACCATGCCGCTGTGGACGCTGCTGTGCGAGGCGCCGCCGCCCCCGCCGCGGCAGCACGTCACCCGACCGCGGCTGCTGGTGCTGTTCGACGGCTCGCCGGGCGCCGCACGCGCCCTGGCGTTGGCCCGGGACCTGGCGCAAAGCCAGGACGGCGAGCTGCGCGTACTGATCCCGGCCGACAACGAAGCCGACTTCCTACGCCACGCCAACGCCGCCATGGCGCTGGCGCCGGCCAGCGCCGGCAGCTGCCGCCGGCTGCTCCCCGGCGACACCCGCGCGCTGGCCGCCGCGGTGCGCGAGGAAAACGCCAGCAGCCTGGTGCTCGACGGCAGCCGCTCGCTGCGCAGCGGCACGGGCTTCGCCGCCCTGCTCAACGACATCGACTGCCCGGTGATCCTGGTCAGCTGAGGCGACGTGCCGTCCGCCGGGACGCGGGCGCCACGACCAGGCCGGCTGCCTATACTTCAGCCATGCACGGCCCCGTGCCGCGACAACAACACCATCGGGCACGATCCGACAGGAAGGTATCAACATGGCCATCATCGGTATTGATCTGGGCACATCCAACTCGGCCGCCGCCGTGCTGCGTGGCGGCCGCCCGGTGCTGATTCCCAGCGCGGAAGGCGTCAGCCTCGGCGGCAAGGCGTTTCCCAGCTACGTCGCGATCACCGCCGACGGCCAGATGCTGGTGGGCGAAGCGGCACGGCGCCAGATGGCGGCCAACCCGGAAGGCACCGCCACCGCCTTCAAGCGCCAGATGGGCACGCGCCAGCGCCTGCGGCTGCGCGACCGCGAGTTTTCGCCGGAGCAGCTCTCCGCCTTCCTGCTGCAGAAGATCAAGCGCGACGCCGAAGCCTTTCTCGGCGAACCGGTGAGCAAGGCGGTGGTCACCGTGCCGGCCTATTTCGACGACAACCAGCGCAGCGCCACCAAGGACGCCGCCGCCATCGCCGGGCTGGACGTGGTGCGCCTGGTCAACGAGCCCACAGCCGCCTCGCTCGCCTACGGCCTCGACCGCGCCGGCCAGGAGCTGCGCATCGCGGTGATCGACCTGGGCGGCGGCACCCTCGACGTCACCATCATGGAATTCGGCCAGGGCGTGTTCGAGGTCAAAGCCACCAGCGGCGACACCCGGCTGGGCGGCACCGACATGAACCAGGCGATCTTCGAGGCGCTGGCGCAGCGCTTCTACGAACAGAGCGGCATCGACGTGCGGCGCGACACCAAGGCGGCGGCGCGACTCCTGGAGGCCGCCGAGATCGCCAAGGTGGAACTGTCCAGCAGCGTCACCACCCACTTGAGCCTGCCCTATATCGGCGTGGCCGGCGGCGAGCCGCGCCACCTCGAGATGGACCTGGGGCGCGCCGAACTGGAACGGCTGGTGCGCCCGGTGATCGAGCGCTGCCGGCGCCCGGTGGAGCAGGCGCTGCACGACGCCGGCATCACGCCCCAGGCGGTCGACCGCGTGGTGTTCGTCGGCGGGCCGACGCGCATGCCGGCGGTGCGCGCCTTCTTCGAGGAGCTGTTCGGCAAGCCGGCCGAGATGGGGGTCGACCCGATGGAATGCGTCGCCAGCGGCGCCGCGATCCAGGCCGGCGTGCTGTCGGGCGAGGTCAGCGACATCGTGCTGGTCGACGTCACCCCGCTCACCCTCGGCGTGGAAACCCTGGGCGGCGTGGCCACCCCGCTGATCGCACGCAACACCCCGGTGCCGGTGCAGAAGACCGAGACCTTCACCACCGCCTCCGATCTGCAGACCGCCGTCACCATCCACGTCTACCAGGGCGAGCGCGCCATGGCCGCGGACAACGTCAGCCTCGGCGAATTCAACCTCGACGGCATCCCGCCGGCGCCGCGCGGCGTGCCCAAGATCGAAGTCAGCTTCGACATCGACGCCAACGGCATGCTCAACGTCGCGGCCCGCGACGTCGCCAGCGGCAAGAGCCAGTCGGTGCGCATCAGCGGCTCGACCAGGCTGGCGCACGACGTCAAGCAGCGCATGGTCGAGGAGGCCGAACACTACGCCGAGGCCGACAAGAAACGGCGCGAGGAGGCGGAAACCCTGAACGAGGCCGACGGGCTGTGTTACCAGGCCGAAAAGCTGCTGGCCGACTTCGGCGACAAGCTCACCGCCGACCTCAAGCAGCGCCTGGAACAGGCGCGGCGCGCCACCAAGGAGGCCTGTACCCAGCATGACGCGGCGCGCGCCAAGAGCCAGGCCGACGAGCTGCGCAAGCTGCTCAAGGAGGCCGGCAGCTCGATCTACGCCCAGAGCCAGCCCTCCGGTGCCGGACCCTACCAGGAAGTACGCTACGGCCCCGACGCCCAGCCCGAGGTCTCGACCGGCGGCGAGCCGCGCCCGAGCGGCGCCGGACCGCGCGGACGCGTGGTGGACGCCGATTACCACTGAGCCCTGCCACCGGACAGCCGCTGAACGGGGGCCACCATCGATACCGCCAACACCACGGCCAAACGCGATTACTACGAGGTGCTCGGCGTGGCGCGCGACGCCGACGCCAAGGCGATCAAGGACGCCTTCCGCTCCCTCGCGCTGAAGTACCACCCCGACCGCAACAAGGCGCCGGAAGCCGAGCAGCGCTTCAAGGAGATCGCCGAGGCCTACGCCGTGCTGTCCGACCCGAAGAAGCGCGCCGACTACGACGCCGGCGGCTTCGCCGGGCTGGAAGGCATGCCCCCCGAGGACCTGTTCGGCGGCGTCGACTTCGACACCCTGTTCGGCGGGCTGGGCTTCGATCTCGGCGGCGGACTGTTCGAGCGTTTCTTCGGCGGGCGCCGCCGCGCCGCGCCGGCGCACGGCGACGACATCGAGGTGCTGCTGCGCGTCCCCCTGGAGCGGGCGCTGCACGGCGGCGAGGAGCCGGTGCCGATCGCCCGCCGCGAGCCCTGCCCGACCTGCCACGGCAGCGGCGCCAAGCCGGGCACCGCGCCGCGCGTCTGCGCCATGTGCCACGGCAGCGGCCAGGAAGTGAAAAAGAGCCAGAAGCGCGGCATCGTGTTCCAGCAGGTCACGCCCTGCCCCGCCTGCGCCGGGCGCGGCCGCATCATCGACGAGCCCTGTGCCGAGTGCCACGGAGAGGGACAGACCACGCGCAGCGAAACCCTCACGGTGAAAATTCCGCCCGGCGTCGAGGAAGGCATGGTGCTGCGCATCCCCGGCCACGGCCAGGCCGCCACGCCGGCGGGCGTGCCGCCCGGCGACCTGCTGGTGGTGGTGCGCACCCTGCCCGACGCCCGCTTCGAGCGCGACGGCGCCGACCTGTGGTGCCGCCAGCCGCTGCCTCTCACCGACGCCGTGCTCGGCACCGAACTCGCCGTGGCGACGCTGGATGGCGAGGCGCGCGTCACGGTCCCGCCCGGCACCCAGCCCGACACCGTGCTGCGGCTGCGCCACAAGGGCCTGCCCTACTTCGGGCGCGACGAGCGCGGCGACTTGCTGCTGCGGCTGCAGGTGCAGATTCCCGAACGGCTCTCCGCGGCCGAGCGCCGGCTCTACGAGCAATTGCGCCAGCTGGCGCGCTGAACGCGCCGTCCACCCCCTCGCCAAACTGCGCCGCAGCTTCTAACATCGCAGCATGATCCGTAGCCAGCCCGCGAGGCCTTGACTCCCCATGAAACTGTTTCTGGCCGAAGACGACGCCGTCCTGGCGGACGCCCTGCTCACCCGCCTCACCCAGCTCGGCTTCGACACCGCGCACGCCGCCGACGGCCTCGACGCGCAGCAGCGCCTGCTCGCCGAGGACTTCGACGCCGTGGTGCTCGACATCGGGCTGCCCGGGCAGGACGGCCTGGCCGTGCTGCGCAACGTGCGCGTGCACAAGCCGGCGCTGCCGATCCTGCTCTTGACCGCGCTCGACAGCATGGAAGACCGCGTCGCCGGGCTCGACGCCGGCGCCGACGACTACCTGGTCAAGCCGTTCGACTTCCCCGAGCTGGAAGCGCGCCTGCGCGCCCTGCTGCGCCGCCAGCGCGTCGCCGACAGCCCGCGTGACGAGCCGCGCTTCGGCCGCCTGCGCCTGGACCGCATCGGTCAACGCGCCTGGGCCGACAACGTAGCGCTGGAACTGTCGGCACGCGAGCTGCAGCTGCTCGACATCTTGATGAGCCACGCCGAGCGCGTCGTCACCAAGGAACAGATCGCCACCGAACTGTCCGGCACCGGCGAGGAAGTGGGCGCCAACGCGGTCGAGGTCTACGTGCACCGCCTGCGCAAGAAGCTCGACGGCAGTGGCGTCGGCGTGCGCGCGGTGCGCGGCCTGGGCTATCTGCTGGCCAGCACCGACGCGCCCCGCTAAAGGTTGGCCGAAGCCCGACGACAAGGAGCCCCGATGTCCCCTCCCCGCCAGTTGTCGCTGCGCCGCCAGCTGCTGCTGTGGCTGCTGCTGCCGCAGCTGGTGCTGTGGCTCGCCGCCGCCTACCTCGCGTACGCCATGGCGCTGGGCTACAGCAACGAGGTGATCGACCGCAGCCTGGCCAAGTCCTCGCGCGCGCTGGCGCGCCAGGTCAAGCCGTTCGGCAACGGCTTCTACGTCGACTTCCCGCAGGCGGCGCGCGAAATCCTCGAGGAAGACCCCAACGACCGCGTCTACTACATGGTCAGCTCGCCGCCGGAGGCCTTCCTGCTGGGCGACCCGGCCATGCCGCGCCCGCCCGCCGGGCTGCCGGTGCGGGCCGGCGCCAGCTACTTCTACAACGCCGCCATGGCGAAACAGGGGAACAAGCTCGAGGTGCGCGTGGCGGCGCTCTACCTCAACGCCGGCACCCCGGACCAGCCGCAGCTGATGCTGGTGCAGGTGGCCAAGAGCCGCGCGCTGAGCGCCGAGCTGGCGCACAAGATCCTGTTCGACATGGGGCTGCCGCTGTTGGGCCTGATGCTGCTCACCAGCGTGCTGGTCTGGGCCGGCATCAGCCGCGGCCTGTCGCCGCTCAGGAACCTGCGCCGCAGCGTGGAACACCGCTCGGCGCGCGACCTGGCGCCGATCGAGGCGGAAAACGCCCCGTCCGAGGTGCGCGCCCTGGCCACCGCCATCAACACCCTGCTGGCCGAGGTGCACGGCCAGGTGGCGCAGCAGCGCCGCTTCATCGCCGACGCCGCGCACCAGCTGCGCACCCCGCTGGCGGGGCTCAAGTCGCAAAGCGAGCTGGCGCAGGACGAACTGCGCCAGGCGCAGCCGGACGTGGCGCGCGCCTGCCGCCAGCTGGAGCAGGTGCACACCAGCGTCGAGCGCTCCATCCGCCTGGTCAACCAGCTGCTGGCGCTGGCGCGCGCCGAGCCCGAGGCCGGGCTGCAGCTGGCGCCGCTCGACCTGGCGCAGCTGGTGCGCGAGGTGAGCGCCGAGGCGGTGCCGCGCGCGCTGGCGCGCGACATCGACCTCGGGGTGGAGGGCGGCGCCGCGCCGCTGACCATCGATGGCCACGCCGGCCTGCTGCGCGAACTCGTGGCCAACCTGCTCGACAACGCCATCCAGTACACCCCAGCCGGCGGCGAGGTCACCGTCGCGCTGCAGCCGGGGCCGGGCGAGGTGTGGCTGCGCGTCAGCGACAGCGGTCCCGGCATCCCGCCCGCGGAGCGCGAGCGCGTGTTCGAGCGCTTCTACCGCGGCAGCGCCGAGGGCAAGGGCAAGGGCTGCGGCCTCGGGCTCGCCATCGTGCAGGAGATCGCGCGGCGCCACCGCACCACGGTCACGCTGTCCGAGCACCCGCCGCATGGTCTCACCGTGTCGTTGCGCTTTGCCCTGAGCGGGCCCCCCGGCCCCGCCCGCTGACCCCTGTTCTCCGTCCCGATGCTGCTTTGCCGGCACGGCGCCGGCCCGTGCCCGGGCCGGCCGTCGTGTAGTTGGTACACTACGGCGCCCCCTCGTGCTGCATCGCATCATCCGTATCCCCCAGCATCGGCCGGCTTCGCCGTTTATTCATGCTGCATTGCACCCAAAACCGTTCAAGTTCTTACGCCATCTAGACGCAAAACTTACGCAAAACTTACAGCAACTCGCTATAGTTTTCGCAAGCCGTCACGGCAGGCCGCCCCACACGCCACGCGACGGACTGACAACAATACCGAGGAGATAGAGCATGAAACTGAAGCGCCTGAGCGCGGCCCTGCTGGCCGCCAGCCTGCTGCCCGCCACCGTGATGGCCGGCAACGTCGAAGTGCTGCACTGGTGGACCTCCGGCGGCGAAGCCAAGTCGGCTCTCGAACTGAAGAAGATGATGACCGCCAAGGGCCATACCTGGCGCGACTTCGCCGTGGCTGGCGGCGGCGGCGACAACGCCATGACCGCGCTGAAGACGCGCGTGGTCTCCGGCAACCCGCCCACCGCCGCCCAGATCAAGGGCCCGGCGATCCAGGAATGGGGCGCCGAAGGCGTGCTCGCCAACATCGACCCGGTGGCCAAGGCCGGCAACTGGGACAAGCTGCTGCCGCCGGTGGTGAGCCAGGTCATGAAGTACAAGGGCCAGTACGTCGCCGCCCCGGTCAACGTGCACCGCGTCAACTGGCTGTGGGTCAACCCGGAAGCGTTCAAGAAGGCCGGCGCCACCGTGCCCAAGACCTGGCCGGAATTCTTCGCCGCCGCCGACAAGCTGCAGAAGGCCGGCATCCAGCCGATCGCCCACGGCGGCCAGCCGTGGCAGGACGCCACCCTGTTTGAATCCGTCGCGCTCGGCGTCGGCGGCGCCGGCTATTACAAGAAGGCCTTCGTCCAGCTCGACCAGGCCACGCTGGCCGGCCCGACCACGGTCAAGGTGTTCGAGACCCTGCAGCGCGTGAAGGGCTACATCGACAAGGGCGCGGCCGGCCGCGACTGGAACCTGGCCACCAACATGGTCATCACCGGCAAGGCCGGCATGCAGTTCATGGGCGACTGGGCCAAGGGTGAATTCACCGCCGCCAGCAAGCAGCCGGGCAAGGACTACCTGTGCGTCGACGCCCCGGGCACCGCCGGCATGTTCACCTTCAACATCGACAGCCTGGCGATGTTCCAGCAGAAGGACCCGGCCTCGGTCAAGGCGCAGGCCGACCTCGCCGCCACGGTGATGAGCCCGGCGTTCCAGGAAACCTTCAACCTCAACAAGGGCTCGATCCCGGCGCGACTCGACACGCCGATGGACAAGTTCGACGACTGCGCCAAGAAATCCAAGGCCGACCTGACCACCGCCTCCAAGAGCGGCGCGCTGGTGCCGAGCTTCGCGCACAAGATGGCGATGCCGTCGGCCACCGAAGGCGCCATGGTGGACGTCATCTCGCAGTTCATGAACTCCAGCATGACGCCCAAGGCTGCCGCCGAACGACTGGCCAAGGCCGGCAAGGTCAAGTAAGAGCGGCATCAGGCGGCTGCGCCTTTGCATCTTGAGCGCCGGCGCTGCTCGGAATCCTCATGGACCTCATGTCCATTCCGGTTCCTGTGCGGCGGCGGCACTCAACCTGCTCTGGCTCGCCCGCCTGCTGAAAGCCTCTCAGCCGATGACGGAAGCGGGGAGCCCCTCCCCGCCGTGTTCCCCGCTCTCGCTACGCTAAGGAATTCCCATGTCCCATTCTTCGTCTCCGGCCGGAGTCCGTGCCCTGGCCGACGCCGCGCCCGCGGCCGCCAGTCGTCAGCGCCTGGCCGACCGCTGGCTGCCCCGGCTGGTGCTGAGCCCGACGATCATCATGAGCCTGGTGTTCGTCTACGGCTTCATCGCCTGGACCGCCTGGCTCTCCTTCACCGAATCGCGCCTGCTGCCGCGCTACGACTGGGCCGGCCTGACCCAGTACCTGGCGCTGTTCGACAACGAACGCTGGTGGACCGCCGTTGCCAACCTCGGCGTGTTCGGCGGCCTGTTCATCCTGTGCACGCTGGTGGTGGGCCTGCTGCTGGCGGTGCTGCTCGACCAGAAAATCCGTGCCGAAGGCGCGCTGCGCGCCATCTACCTTTACCCGATGGCGCTGTCCTTCATCGTCACCGGCACCGCCTGGAAATGGATGCTCAACCCCGACATGGGGCTGCAGAAGGTGCTCAACGACTGGGGCTTCGCCAACTTCACCTTCGACTGGCTGGTCGACCCGGACCGCGCCATCTACACCGTGGTGATCGCCGGGGTGTGGCAGTCGTCCGGCTTCGTCATGGCGCTGTTCCTCGCCGGCCTGCGCGGCGTGGACGACTCCATCATCAAGGCGGCGCAGGTGGACGGCGCAAGCCTCCCCACCATCTACCGCCGCATCGTGATCCCGTCGCTGCGCCCGGTGTTCTTCAGCGTGCTGCTGATCCTGTCGCACATCGCCATCAAGAGCTTCGACCTGGTGATGGCGCTCACCGGCGGCGGCCCGGGCACCTCGTCCGACGTGCCGGCCATCTTCATGTACCAGTTCGCCTTCACGCGCGGCCAGCTCGGCCTCGGCGCGGCCTCGGCGATGATGATGCTGATGACCATCGTGGCGGTGCTGGTGCCGCTGATGTACCTTGAAACGAGGAGTGCGAAACGTGGCTAACAAGCTCTCAATCGGCCGGCTGCTGGTCTACGCCGCGCTGGCGCTGGTGGCGCTCTATTACCTGCTGCCGCTCTACGTGATGCTCACCACCTCGTTCAAGACGCTGGACGACATCCGTCAGGGCAACCTCTTGTCGCTGCCGCACGCCTGGGACGGCGGCGCCTGGGCCAAGGCCTGGGCCTCCGCCTGCACCGGCATCGAATGCGGCGGCATGAAGGGCTTCTTCTGGAACTCGGTGAAGATGACCGTGCCGGCGGTGCTGATCTCGACCATGATCGGCGCGGTCAACGGCTACGTCGTCTCGATGTGGCGCTTCAAGGGCTCCGACGCGCTGTTCACGCTGTTGCTGGTGGGCTGCTTCATCCCGTTCCAGGTGGTGCTGCTGCCGATGGCGCAGCTCTTGGGCTGGCTCGGCCTCGCCAACACCACCGCCGGCCTGGTGCTGGTGCACGTGATCTACGGCACCGCCTTCACCACGCTGTTCTTCCGCAACTTCTACGTCACGGTGCCGGACGAGTTGGTTAAGGCGGGCCGCATCGACGGCGCCGGCTTCTGGACCATCTTCTTCCGCATCCTGCTGCCGGTGTCCGGGCCGATCTTCGTGGTCTGCGTCATCTGGCAGTTCACCCAGATCTGGAACGACTTCCTGTTCGGCGTGGTGTTCGCCGCCGGCGAAGCGCAGCCCATCACGGTGGCGCTGAACAATCTGGTCAACACCTCCACCGGGGTCAAGGAATACAACGTCGACATGGCTTCCGCCATCATCGCCGCCCTGCCCACCCTGTTCGTTTACATGGTCGCCGGCCGCTACTTCGTGCGCGGACTGACGGCCGGCGCCGTGAAAGGTTAAGACAATGGCCTCGCTCTCCATCGACAACGTTTGCAAGACCTACAACAACGGCACCGACGTGCTCAAGGGCATCGACATCGCCATCGACGACGGCCAGTTCCTGATCCTGGTCGGCCCCTCCGGCTGCGGCAAGTCCACCCTGCTCAACATGATCGCCGGGCTGGACGACATCAGCTCGGGCGACATCCGCATCGGTGCGCGCCGCGTCAACGACCTCTCGCCCAAGGACCGCGACATCGCCATGGTGTTCCAGAGCTACGCGCTCTACCCCTCGATGAGCGTGCGCCAGAACATCTCGTTCGGGCTGGAGATTCGCAAGCAGCCCAAGGCCGAGATCGACGCCACGGTGAACCGCGTGGCCGAGATGCTGCAGATCACCCACCTGCTCGACCGCAAGCCCTCGCAGCTCTCCGGCGGCCAGCGCCAGCGCGTGGCGATGGGCCGGGCCCTGGCGCGCAACCCATCGATCTTCCTGTTCGACGAGCCGCTCTCCAACCTCGACGCCAAGCTGCGCGTGGAGATGCGCACCGAGATCAAGCTGATGCACCAGCGCCTGAAGTCGACCATCGTCTACGTCACCCATGACCAGATCGAGGCGATGACGCTGGGCGACCGCATCGCGGTAATGAAGGACGGCATCGTGCAGCAGTTCGGCAGCCCGCAGGAGATCTACGACAACCCGGCCAACCTGTTCGTCGCCGGCTTCATCGGCTCGCCGTCGATGAACTTCATCCCGGCCACCGTGGTGGAAGCGCCCGGCGGGCTCGGCGTCAAGGTGTGCGACGACCACGGCTGCGTGGTGCTGCCGCTGCCGCACGACCGCGCCAAGCTCTCGGCCTGGATCGGCAAGGAGGTGATCTTCGGCATCCGCCCGGAACAGATCACCGACGCGCGCACCGCGCACCGCGAGGGGCTGCCGCAGATGGATTGCCACGTCAAGGTGATCGAGCCCACCGGCCCGGACACGCTGATCTTCGTCACGCTCAACGACACCAAGGTGTGCTGCCGCGCCCACCCCACCGAGGCCAAGCGCCCGGGCGACGCCATGCAACTGGTGTTCGACGTCTCCAAGGCGGTGTTGTTCGACCCCAAAACCGAGGTGCGCATCGCATGAGCGCGGCGGTCGGCACCACAACGTTGGCCGAACACGGCCCGCAGCTGTCGGCGCTGGCGGTCGGGGCGTGGCGGCTCGACGCGTGGGACTTCGACGACGCCGCGCTGGCGGCGTGGATCGAGCACGCCATCGCGCAGGGCCTCACCACCTTCGACCACGCCGACCTCTACGGCGGCTTCACCTGCGAGGCACTGTTCGGGCGCTGGCTCAAGGCCAATCCGGCGAGGCGCGGCGAGATCCAGCTGGTGACGAAATGCGGCATCAAGCCGGAGGACGCGGCGCGTGGCTGGACGGTGAAGCACTACGACACCGGCCGCGCCCACATCCTGGCCTCGGTCGACAACTCGCTGCGCCAGCTGGGCACGGACTACCTCGACCTGCTGCTGATCCACCGCCCGGACCCGCTGATGGACCCGGACGAGGTGGCGGAGGCCTTCGCCGCGCTGAAGGCTGCCGGCAAGGTGCGCCACTTCGGCGTCTCCAACTTCAGCCCGAGCCAGTTCGCGCTGCTGGCCAGCCGCACCCCGCTCGTCACCAACCAGGTCGAGGCCTCGCTATTGCACCTGGCGCCGCTGTTCGACGGGACCTTCGACCAGTGCCTGGAGCGCCGCGTGCGGCCGATGATCTGGTCGCCGCTGGCCGGCGGCCGGCTGTTCGACGCTTCGGCCAACCCCGTACTGCAGCGGACGCTCGCCACCCTGGCCGAACAGCTCGGCGTCACGCCCGCCACGCTGGCGCTGGCCTGGCTGCTGCGCCACCCGGCGCGGCCGCTGCCCATCGTCGGCTCGCGCCGGCTCGCCTCGCTCGACGACGCCGCGCGCGCCGCCGCGCTGCCGCTCGAACGCCAGCACTGGTTCGCGCTGCTCGAAGCGGCGCAGGGCCACGCCGTACCCTGACCCCGCTGTTCTTCGCTCCACCCGGGACGATCGCCTTGGTCGTCCCGTTTTTTTGCCCGGCCCTTCCGCCACCCCGTGCGCGGGACCCGGCCCGCCGCTGCGGCAGCGGCGCCACAGTACCGCGCACCCCCGCTGGACGCCGCCATGCCGGACGCTTAGTATCGATCCACCTCCTGTGTCGGGAGGACGTCGCTCGGACGGTTCCGGGCGCTTACGTTCAAGGAAAAATCATGTCTGCATCGGGCAAGCGCCGCTTTGCGCGCATCGACCGCCTCCCCCCCTACGTCTTCAACATCACTGCCGAACGCAAGATGGCCGCCCGCCGCCGTGGCGAGGACATCATCGACATGAGCATGGGCAACCCCGACGGCGCCACCCCGCCGCACATCGTCGCCAAGCTGGTCGAAGCCGCGCAGCGCCCCGACACGCATGGTTATTCGGCCTCCAAGGGTATCCCGCGCCTGCGTCGCGCCATCGCGCACTGGTACCAGGAGCGCTACCAGGTGGAGATCGACCCGGACAGCGAGGCCATCGTCACCATCGGCTCCAAGGAAGGCCTGGCGCACCTGATGCTGGCCACGCTCGACCGCGGCGACACCGTGCTGGTGCCCGACCCCAGCTACCCGATCCACATCTACGGCGCGGTAATCGCCGGGGCCGACATCCGCTCGGTGCCGCTGATCCCCGGCGTCGACTTCTTCGCCGAGCTGGAACGCACCATCCGCGGCAGCTACCCCAAGCCCAAGATGATCGTGATCGGCTTCCCGTCCAACCCCACCGCGCAGTGCGTCGAGCTCGACTTCTTCGAGCGCGTCATCGCGCTGGCGAAGAAGCACGACATCTTCGTGGTGCACGACCTGGCCTACGCCGACATCGTGTTCGACGGCTGGAAGGCGCCGTCGATCATGCAGGTGCCGGGCGCCAAGGACATCGCGGTGGAGTTCTTCACGCTGTCGAAGAGCTACAACATGGCGGGCTGGCGCATCGGCTTCATGGTCGGCAACCCGGACTTGGTGGCGGCGCTGGCGCGCATCAAGAGCTACCACGACTACGGCACCTTCACCCCGCTTCAGATCGCCGCCATCGCCGCGCTGGAAGGCGACCAGCAGTGCGTCAAGGACATCGCCGCCACCTACCAGAAGCGCCGCGACGTGCTCTACAAGGGGCTGTGCGAGGCGGGCTGGGAGGTCGACCTGCCCAAGGCCTCGATGTACATCTGGGCGCGCATCCCCGAGCCCTACCGCGCGCTGGGCTCGCTGGAATTCGCCAAACAGCTGCTCGACAAGGCCAAGGTGTCGGTGTCGCCCGGCGTCGGCTTCGGCGATTACGGCGACGACTACGTGCGCTTCGCGCTGATCGAGAACGAAGCGCGCATCCGCCAGGCGGTACGCGGCATCAAGACCATGTTCCGCGCCGACGGCCTGATCCCGCAAAAGGGCCATTGAGCCCGGCGGCCGGCGCAGCGCCGCACGGCCGCGCCGGCTATGCCTGACCCGGCGGCGCCAACGCCCGCGTTGCCTCCTCCAGAAAGCGCTGCGACAGCGCCGGATCGCTCACCGCGCGCGACAGCAGCAGCGCCCCCACCATCAGCGCCAGCGCCACGCAGGGCGTCGGCGCGCTCCCTTTTTCGCCCGGCGGCACGCACTCCTGCAGCAGCGCCAGTTGCGCCTCGATTCCCGCGGTGAAGGCCTGCCGCGACGGCTGGTCGCGCCGCGCCATCTCGCCCCCCAGCGCCGCCGCCACGCAGCCGTCGTCGGGTCGGTCGCGGTGCGCCAGGCTCAGGTAATGCTGCACCAGCGCCGCCAGGCGCTGCTCGGGCGGTACCGCGTCCAGCACCCCGGCGAGCCGTTGCTGCAGCTCGTCGAAGCCGTGCCGGCAGGCTTCGGCGACCAGCGCCTCCTTGTCGCGGAAGTGGCTGTAGAAGCCGCCATGGGTCAGACCGAGGTCAGCCATCAGGTTGGCGATGCCGACCGCGTCCATGCCCTCGGAGCGGAAGCGGTAGGACGCCGTACGGATGATTCGCTGCCGGACGTCGGCCTTGTGGAGGGGGGAATAACGCATCGCCGTCCTTTCAAATGCCCCTTAGCATGATGGCCATCATGCTAAAAAGCTTGCGCTATATCAAACAGATATCGCAAGCGCCCACGATGCGCCCCGCACTGGACTACACGCCGTCGCCACGCCAGCACGAGGGACCGCTGCCGCCGCTGTGTTTTTTCCGCCACACCCGGGGCACCGTAGAAACCGCAGAGCCGCACTTTCTTTGCTGCCGAGTCTCGCTTTCTGTCCGCAACCCCAATATGCTCGGCGGATTATGACAACATGGTTGCCCCCGCCGCCACGGAGGAGCAACCGGGATAAGCGCATGCTCGCTTCGCCGCACACATCCAGACAGAAGGTCCGCTACGCCCTGGTACTGCTGTCCCTCGGACTGCTGTATGGCGCCTGCGGCTGGCTGATCGACCACTTCTTCACGCCCGACAATCCCTTTCCGTTCACCGTGTGGCTCCCCGCCGGCCTCGCCGTGGCCGCCGTTATCCGCTGGGGCCACCGCGTCTGGCCCGCCCTGCTGCTGGGGGCGCTGGCACTGCAGACCCTGATCCTCGGCACCACGCTGCCCGGCGCGCTGCTGGCCGCACTGGGCGCCGCCGTGGGGCCGCTGCTGGGCGGCATGCAGATCCGCCGTCACTGCTCGGGCCGACTGCCGTTCTACCGCCTCGGCGACGTGTTCCGTTTCCTCTGGGCCGGCGTCGGCCTGTCCGCGCTGGTCTCCGCCAGCGGCAGCCTGCTGGCGCAGGCCTGGTGGCACTACCCCGGCGCCAGCGCCGCCTTGCAGATGCTGTGCGCCGGCTGGCTCGCCGACGCCGCCGGCACATTGTTCTTCGCCCCGCCGCTATTGTTCCTGCGACGGCGCGGTGATATCGACCCGCTGCCGGCGCGCGCCTCGCCGCTGGAGCTGGCGTCGGGCAGCACCGCCACCCTGCTGGCGGCGGCCCTGCTGTTCCTCGGCCTGAACGACCCCCACGGCCTCTACACCGCGCTGCCCTACCTGCTGATCATCCCGCTGATGTGGACCGCGGCACGGATCTCGCTGCGCTCGGCGCACTGGCTGGCGTTCGGCATCCTGCTGCTGGCGCTGGCCGGCGCGGCCAGCGGCCGTGGCGTGTTTTTCGGAGACACCCCCGGTCTCGCCTTGCTCAACGCCGGCATGATGGTGCTGAGCCAGTCGGTGACGCTGCTGATCATGGGCGCGCTGATCGCCGAGCGCGGCAGCGCCGAAGAGCGCCTGCGGCGCGCCAACCACGGCCTGGAGGAGAAAGTCGCGGAGCGCACCGCCCAGCTCGCGGAGAGCGAGGCGCGCCAGAAGCAGTTGGTCGACGCCGCGCCGTTCCCGCTGGTGCTGAGCCGGCTCTCCGACGGCGTCATCACCTACGCCAACGAGCGCGCCGAGCGCATGTTCAAGGGGCGCCTGCGCAGCACGCAGGGCCTCACCGTGGACGACTTCTACGTCAGCACCCAGACCCGTGACGAGGTCGCCGCGCTGATGCGCGACAAGGGTCAGTTGCGTGATCACGAGGTGCGCCTGCAGGACACCGGCGGCCGGGTATTCTGGGCGCTGATTTCCTGCACCCTGGTGCGCTCCGCTGGCACGCTGCACGTCATCACCGGCATCAACGACATCAGCGAGCGCAAGCGCCTGGAGCACAGCCTGAAGACCGCCAACGAGGCGCTGCGCCAGCACCTCAACGAGATCGAGTCGCTGCAGTCGGGGCTCAAGGAACAGCTGGTGCGAGACCCGCTCACCGGAGTGTTCAACCGGCGTTACCTCGACGATGCCCTGCCGCGCGTGCTGGCGCACACCCTGGCGCTGGGCAAGCCGGTGGCACTCCTGATGCTCGACGCCGACCACTTCAAGCGCATCAACGACACCTACGGCCACAAGGCCGGCGACTGCGTGCTGAGCACGCTGGGCGCGCGCCTGCGCGACAGCCTGCGCAGCAACGACATGGTGTGCCGCTACGGCGGCGAGGAGTTCCTGATCGTGCTGCCCGGCATGAGCCTGGAGCACGCCATCGCCAAGGCCGAGCAGTTGCGCAAGGTGGTGCAGCAATGGCCGATCGAGGCGCTCGACCACACCCTCAACGTCACCGTCTCGATCGGCGTGGCCTGCAGCCCGCTGCACGCCGAGGACGCCGAAAGCCTGGTGCACGCCGCCGACACCGCGCTCTATGTCGCCAAGAGCAGCGGCCGCGACCGCCTCTGCGTGGCCGAGCCGCCGGCAGGGGTGAGCCCCCACCCCGCCAGCCTGTCGAGCTGAGCCGGCACCCTGCCGCCGTGCTACCATCGCGGCCATGGAACTTTACCGACTGATGCAACAACAAGGCTTCGGCAGCCGCAAGGAGTGCCGCAAGCTGGTAGAGCACGGCCTGGTCGAACTCGATGGCGCGGTGGTGGACGATTACCGCCTCGAGATCGATCCCGCGGCCATCGACGAACTGGTGATCGACGGCGAGCCGTGGGAAATCCTGATGCTGCCGCTCTACATCCTGCTCCACAAGCCGGCCGGCTACGAAACCTCGCACAAGCCGATGCACAACCCGAGCGTGTTCACGCTGCTGCCGTGGCAGTTCTCGCAGCTCGGCATCGCCGCCGTGGGCCGGCTCGACGTCGACACCACCGGACTCTTGCTGCTGACCACCGACGGCCAGTTCGTGCACGCCCTGACCTCGCCCAAGAAGCACGTGCCGAAATGCTACGAGGTCACACTCAAGCACCCGGTGAGCGAGGCGCTGGTCAAGCACCTCAAGGCCGGCGTGTTTCTGAAAGACGACAACGAGAAGGTGGTGGCGGACCAGGTCGAGGTGGTGGACGAGATCACCATCCGGATGACCATCACCCAGGGCAAGTACCACCAGGTCAAACGCATGATCGCCGCCGCCGGCAACCGCGTGCAGGAACTGCACCGCGTCGCGCTGGGCACGCTGCAATTGGGCGAACTGGACGAAGGCGAGTGGCGCCACCTCGATGCTGCCGAGCTGGCGGAGCTGGGTTTCACCCGCTGAGAACCTGTTTCCGATCTTGCGGCGCATCCCTGATCGGGGCTCATGGGCACCGCGTGCCAATCTATCACTGAGCCAATCGAAGATTGGCACGTAGTGATTGGCTCAGCGATCAGGAATCCTCAGGTACTCCGGTACATTCCGGTTCCTGCGCGGCTCTTCACCCCGCGGAGGGCGGCTCGCGACAGATTGTGAACTGGTGCTGAGGCAGCACATGCCAGAGATGAAAAAAGGTCGCCGAGGCGACCTTTCTTGCTTCTGGACAACGCTTAACAGCCCTGCTGCAACGCCAACTCCAGACTTTGCTGGTAATGCCGTTCGGCCAGCTCGGGCTTGTCGATGGCGGTGAACAGGCGCGACAGCTCGGCGTGCGCGCACAGCGTCGGCTCGATCGAGGCGCTGGCCTCCAGATAGCTCTGCGCCTTGCCCCACAACTGCTGCGCCAGGGCGAGACGGCCCAGCGCCAGCAGCAACAGGTGGTCGCGCGGACGCAGCTTGAGCCAGCTCTCGGCGTCCTTCAAGAGCTCCAGGCGCTTCTCGGCGGTGAGGTGCTCGGCCAGCTGGCCCAGCTCGCGCGCGAGTTCCGGAGTAGCCTGATCGTCGTTGCCCAGGGCGCTGGCGATCAGAGTGGCGGCGTAATCCGCCTCGCCCAGCACGATCAGGCGCTCCACGATACGGCTGACCAGCGTCGGATTGTTGCGCTCCACTTCCGGCACGCGACGCAGCCAGTCGCGAATCTCCTGCCCCTGGACAAAACCGTCCAGCTGCTGGGTGTAGGCCGCCAGACGGTAACGCCGCGCGCGGTCGGGCTCCAGCGCCTCGGCCTTGAGCAGTTTCTCGGTCAGCGCCAGCACCGCTTCCGGCTGTTTCTGCAGTAGGCGCACCTTGAGTTCCAGCTTGAGGGCGTTGGTCAGGTTGGGCGAGATGGCGCGCGCGCGCTCGATGGCGGACAGCGCGCCCAAGGTATCCTTGGCGTCCAGTTTCAGTTCGGCGTCGAGCATGTGGCGCGCCAGCTGCAGCCGCTCCGGCAGGGCGTCGAGCTGGGACAGGTAGCCGTCGCGCTTGTCCAGGTCCTGCATCGCGGCTGCCGAGCGTGCCGCCATCAACAGGGCCAGCGCCTTGTTTTCCGGTGCCGACTCGTCGGCCAGCGCCCGCACCGCCTCACGTTCGGCGCGCTGGAAACGCCCCTCGAAGAAGGCGATGCCGGCCTCGCGCAGGGCATGGCGCGCCGCCTTCAGCTTCTTCTGGCGCTGGAAGCGCCGCACTTCCTCGGGCAGGCCGGTGGCCAGGCCGATCAGGCGCAACACCAGGTGCGCCACCACGATCAGCAGGATCACCGCCACGATCAGCAGGTTGAACGACACCTCGAGCCGGTACGGCGGCAGGAACAGGATGGCGTAGCCGGTATTCAGCGTGGAGGCGAGCCCCACCAGCACGGCGAGCGCGAACAGGCCGGTAATCCACAGCACGAATTTCACGGCGTACCCCCTGCGCTGCCCTGCGCCTCGCGCACCACCTTGAGGCTGGCGGAGAGGTCCGGCAGCGCCACGTCCAGCGGCGCGCCCTTGAGTTCGGCGAGCAGCGACAGCCACGACTTGGTGACCGCGGCGTCGCCGTCGTAATAGCGCTCGACGTAGCTCTTGGCGGCTTCGACATCGGAATTGAAGGTCTGGCCGTCACGCTGGGTCAGCGCCAGGCGGGCGTCCAGCAGGCGCAGCTTGAGGTTCTCGCGCAGGAAGAACGACTGTTCCGGCGACAGCAGCAGCGCCTCCGGCTTGTCCATGCGGCGGATGCGCACCAGCTCGCCCAGGCTGCCGGTGATGTCGGCCAGCAGGCGCTCCCAGAACGGCGCGTCGGCGGCCGGCCGGGCCGGCTGGATCAGGCCGTCCTTGGCGCTGCCCAGGCGATGGTGCCCCACCACCAGGGGCAGGGTGTCGGCGCCCAGCAGCAGGCGATCGATTTTCACCGTCAGGCCGACGGTGTCGAGATAAGGCAACGCCTTGAGTTTTTCCAGGTCGGTGGCCACGGCCTTCTTCACCGTGATCAGCTGCGGCTGGTCGAAGCGCGCCAGGCGGGCGTCGACCATTTCCAGCGCCTGCAGCGCCGCCGGCACGTTGCCGGCCAGCTGCAGCTGCTGGCTGGCGATGGCGAGCGTGTGCTCGACCTCGGACAAGAGCCAGTCGGAGCGGTTCTTGGTCAGCTCCTGGTACATGCCGTTGAGCGTGGCGTACTGGCCGGCAGACTCGTTGACGCGCGCCTCGAGCAGGGCCAGCTTGCCGTCGCTGGCGCGCACGGTGGCCAGGGCCTGATCGACCAGCACACGGGTTTCCTTGGCGCTGCCGCCGGACTCGGCCAGACGGCGTGCCAGTTCCTGGCGCGTGGCGGCCAGCTCCTGCTGGGTGGAGTAAAGCTGCCAGCCGGACAGGCCCAGCGCCGCCAGCGCCACCAGCAGCGCCAGCGGGAAGGACTTCTTCACGGCCGGTTTGCCGATCTCGGCAGTCTGGATTTCGTTCATGGGTGACGGGTGAACCATTCGCTGAGGCCGGCGACCAGTGCGGCGTCGTCGGCCTGGGTTGTCACGATGCGTGTCACGCCGTGCGCCGCCAGCGTGGCGGCAATGCGCGGATGCGGAACGCAGTACAGCAGGCATTGTAACGTCAGGCTACGGGAGCGGCCAGCCAGACGGAATAATCGTTCGGCGGTATCGCTGGAGGTCAGCACCAGGGCGTCCACCGGCTGCTCCAGCAAGGACCAGTCGGGCTCCCCGTCGACGCGGCGGTAAACCTCGGCCAGGGTGAGACGGGCACCCCGCGCGGCGAGGGTCTCCCCCAGTTCCGCCCGGCCGCCGACGCCGCGCACAATGAGCACGCGTTGCCCGGTCAGGCGCTGCAGTTCCGGCAGCGCCAACAGCGCGGCGCTGTCGCTGCCGTCGCGCGGATGCAGCACGGCGCGGCCGGACAGGGCCGCCAGCTTGGCGGCACTGGCGGCGCCGACGCAGGCGAGCCGGGCCTTGAGCTTGCGCCGCGCCAGCACCGGCCAGGCGGCGTCGATGGCGCTGGGGCTGACGAAGATCAGCCAGTCGGCCGCCTCGGCCAGGGTGGGCAGCGCCGCCAGCGCGCGTTCGTCGGGCACGATGTCGAGCACCGGCAGCGGCAACGGCTCGGCGCCGGCGTCAGAGAGCAGCGCCATCAGGCGCGCGCTCTGCGCCGGCGGCCGGGTGACGAGGATGCGCCGCCCGGCCAGGCTCACCGGCCCTGGCCTTCGTCGATGACGGCCTGGATCAGCGGCGCGGCGCCGGCGTCGAGCAGCTTCTGCGCCACGGCGCGGCCGAGCGCGTCGGCGTACTCGCGCGGCGCGGAGGCCGAGGCGGTGAGCATCACCGAGCCGTCCGGATGCGCCACGAAGCCGCCCAGCGTGATGACGTCGTCGCTCAGCGTGGCAAAACCGCCCAGCGGAATCTGGCAGCTGCCGCCCAGCACGCGCGACAGCGCACGCTCGGCGCTGACGCAGGCGTGGGTGTCGGCATGGTCGAGCGGCGCCAGCAGTTGCATCAGGTCGGCGCGGTCGGCGCGAATCTCGATGCCCAGCGCGCCCTGGCCGACCGCCGGCAGGCTTTCCGACGGCGCCAGCTCGCAGCGGATGCGCGCACTCAGTTCCAGCCGCTTGAGGCCGGCCGCGGCGAGGATGATGGCGTCGAACTCACCGTCGTCCAGCTTGCGCAGGCGGGTCTGCACGTTGCCGCGCAGCGGCTTGATCGTGAGGCGCGGGAAGCGCGCGCGCAGCTGCGACTCGCGGCGCAGGCTGGAGGTGCCTACCACGGCGCCGTCCGGCAGCTCGGAGAGGCTGGCGTAGGTGTTGGACACGAAGGCGTCGCGCGGGTCCTCGCGCTCGCAGATGGCGGCCAGCGCGAAGCCTTCCGGCAGGTTCATCGGCACGTCCTTGATGGAGTGCACCGCGAGGTCGGCGCGGCCCTCCTGCAGGGCCAGCTCCAGCTCCTTGACGAACAGGCCCTTGCCGCCGATTTTCGACAGCGTCTTGTCGAGAATCTGGTCGCCCTGCGTGGTCATGCCGAGAATCTCGACGGCGAGCTGCGGATAGAGTTGCTCGAGCCGGGCCTTGATGTGCTCGGCCTGCCACATGGCGAGCTTGCTCTCGCGGCTGGCGATGACGATTTTGTCCATGGACGCGGTCCTGTAGAGGGAAACGATTGCCAATGATTCTAGCACGGCCGCTCGGCCGCCAACCCTAGCCCAAAAGGGTGAGCCGGCCACGCGGGCGACGCGGGAGTAGCAGGAGCGCGGGGGACATGGCACTATTCTTGACATAATTAGAGTGACGCCGCACGACCGTCGGGCGACGGCGCCCGGACAGCAAGCCGCAAGCGACAAAAATAACTTCACACTTCACACTACAGACGGAGTAATCGAATGACGGACCAGGACAAGGACCTCCCCCTACGAGCGAGCATCGCGCGGCTGGAGCGCTTGCTCGGCGAGGTCTTGCTCGAACAGGAAGGCGAGCAGGTATACGAAGAGGTGCGCGCCATTCCGGCCGACGCGCTGACCGGCGGCGAGCGTAGCCGCTCGGTGCTGGAGCGCCTGTCGCCCGGCGCCACCACCGCGCTGGTACGCGCTTGCGGCCTGTATTCCCAGCTCTTCAACATCGCCGAGGACCTGCACCACACGCGCCGCCGCCGCGCCCACCAGATCGCCGGCTCGGCGCCGCAACAGGGCAGCCTGGCCGGCGCCCTGGCGCGCCTCAAGCAGGACGGCGTCGACTTCGGCCAACTGGCGGCCACCCTGGCCGACGCCTCGGTGGTGGCGGTGCTGACCGCGCACCCGACCGAAGTGCAGCGCCAGAGCGTGCTCGACGGCCACCGCGCGGTGCGCAAGTTCCTCTCCCAGCTCAACTCGCCGGAGCTGACCCCGGAAGAAGAGAGCGAGCTGGAAGCCAAGCTCAAGCGCGTCATGCTGACGCTGTGGCAGACCTCGGAGATCCGTCCGTTCAAGCTGTCGATCCGCGACGAAATCGAAAACGGCGTGGCCTACCATCCGCTGACCTTCTTCAGCGCCATGCCCAAGCTGTACGAGCGCCTCGGCCGTCTCATCGCCGACCACTGGGAGCAACAGGTCGAACTGCCGTCCTTCCTGCGCGTCGGCAGCTGGATCGGCGGCGACCGCGACGGCAACCCCAACGTCGACGCCGGCGTGATGCGTCATGCCATCACGCGTCAGGCCGAGGAAGCGTTCCGCCACTATTTCTACGAACTGGCCGGACTGTATCGCGAGCTGTCGCTGTCCGAGCGCCACGTCAGCGTCAGCGCCGCGGTGCAAGCACTGTCGGCGGCCTCGCCGGACCTGGCCGAGAGCCGCCGCGAGGAACCGTACCGCCGCGCGCTCGCCACCATCGAAGGCCGGCTCTCGGCCAGCGCCGCACGCCTCGGCGTCGAGTCGCGCGGGCGCTGGACGCTGGGCGAGCCCTACGCCGACTGCGCCGCGCTGGTGGCCGACCTGCAGGCGCTGGTCGATTCGCTCAGGGAACACGGCAGCGGCCTGTTGGCCGAAGGCCGCCTGGGCCGCCTGCTGCGCAGCCTCGACGTGTTCGGCTTCTTCCTGATGCCGCTCGACATGCGCCAGCACGCCGCCATCCACGAGGCGGTGGTGGGTGAACTGTTCGCGCGCGCCGGGCTGGAAGAGTACGTGGCGCTCGACGAGGCGGCGCGGGTGCGCGTGCTGCTGCGCGAGCTGGCCACGCCGCGCCTGCTCTACTCGCCCTACCTGACCTACAGCGCCGAGGCCGAGAAGGAACTGGCGATCTTCCGCGAGGCGGCGCGCATCCAGCGTGAATTCGGCGTGGATGCCATCGCCCAGAGCATCATTTCCAACTGCGCCACGGTGAGCGACATCCTGGCGCTGGCGCTGCTGTTGAAGGAAGCCGGGCTGATCCGCCTCGACAACGGCATCCCGCAGGCCAGCATCAACCTGGTGCCGCTGTTCGAGACCATCGCCGACCTGCAGAACGCCACCTTGGTGATGGACGCGCTGTTCGCGCTGCCGTGGTACCAGCAGCTCTTGAAGAGCCGCGGCATGATCCAGGAGGTGATGCTGGGCTACTCCGACAGCAACAAGGACGGCGGCTACCTCACCAGCCAGTGGGAGCTCTACCTGGCCGAGCAGCGCCTGGTGCAGAGCTTTGCCGCCGCCGGCGTCAAGCTCAAGCTGTTCCACGGCCGCGGCGGTTCGGTCGGGCGCGGCGGCGGCCCGTCCTACGAGGCCATCATGGCGCAGCCGGCCGGCAGCGTGGCCGGGCGCATCCGCATCACCGAACAGGGCGAGGTGATCGCCTCCAAGTACTCCGACCCGGACATCGGCGCGCGCAACCTCGAGGCGCTGGTGGCCGCCACGCTGGAAGCCAGCCTGTCGCCGCACGCCTGCCACGCGGTGGACGAGGAGGTGTTCAACGAACTCTCCGGCCACGCCTTCACCGCCTACCGCGAACTGGTCGAGACCCCGGGCTTCATGCAGTACTTCCTCGAGGCCACGCCGATCAGCGCCATCGCCAAGCTCAACATCGGCAGCCGCCCGGCCTCGCGCAAGAGCCTGAACTCGATCCGCGACCTGCGCGCGATCCCGTGGGTGTTCTCCTGGGCGCAGTCGCGCGTGATGCTGCCGGGCTGGTACGGCTTCGGCTCGGCGGTGTCGGCCTACCTCGGCCGCCACGGCGACGAAGGGCTGGCGCGCCTGCAGCAGGCCTATGCCTCCTCGCCGTTCTTCCAGGTGGTGCTGTCCAACATGGAGCAGGTGATGGCCAAGGGCGACCTCAACATCGCCAAGGGCTTCGCCGACCTGGTGTCGGACCGCCGCCTGGCCGACAACCTGTTCGGCCGCATCAGCGAGGAGTGGCACAAGACCCAGCAGGCGTTCTTCGCCATCAGCGGCCAGCAGAAGCTGCTGGAAAAGAACCCGACGCTGGGGCGCAGCCTGGATATCCGCCTGCCTTACCTCGACGCGCTCAACCTGCTGCAGACCGAGCTGTTGCGCCGCCTGCGCGAGCAGCCCGAGGACGCCGAGGCGCTGTATGCCATCCACCTCACCATCAACGGCATCTCGGCCGGGCTGAGGAACAGCGGCTGAGCTCTTCGGCCAACCTGCACACACGACGGCAGCCCGCGGGCTGCCGTTTTTTCTTGCCGTCGCGACACAGGGCCGGCGCTGGCCCGACGCCGATCCGAGCTTGGCCACGGTCAACGTAGCGCCCCCTGCCACACGCCTTCTGCGCCAGATCAACTTCAAATCAAATAGTCATATGGGAATATGGTACCCGCCATAAAAACCATTTAGCATTACGCTTAAATCATTGAAATAATTAATAAAACAAAGCAAATCAAGCCATGATTAATAAGAAAAAATGAACACTGAGACAAAACCGCCCTCCCCGCTCGGCCGCTGTGCCGGTTTCACCCTGATCGAACTGCTGATCGTGCTCGTCATCGTCGGCATCCTTGCGGCGATCGCCGTACCGGCCTACCAGAGCTCGGTGCAGAAAGGCCGCCGCAGCGACGCCACGACCGCCATGCGCGCCATCCAGCTTGCCGAGGAAAAATACCGCGCCAACAACAGCAGTTACGGCACACTGGCGCAGCTGGGCATGAGCTCCGCCAGCGACAGCGGCTACTACACGCTGGCGGTAAGCAGCGTCTCGGGCACCGGCTACGCCGTCACCGCCACCGCGGTGAGCGGCACCTCGCAAGCCTCGGACAACGGCTGCACCACGCTCACGCTGCAACAATCCGGCGCCATGCTGACCACCACCCCGAGCGCGTGCTGGAGCAAGTGACGATGCGCGGCCACGGCTTCACCCTGATCGAACTGCTGGTGACGCTGGCGGTGCTCGCCATCGTGCTGTCGCTGGCGGTGCCGTCGTTCAACGACCTCATCGACCGCGGCCGGCTTACCTCGGCCGCCGACACGCTGTACGCCGACCTGCAGTTCGGCCGCTCGGAAGCCATCCGCAACAACCAGAATGTCACCGTCAGCTTCCAGAGCGGCAGTGCCTGGTGCTACGGCCTGGTGCGGGGCAGCAGCGCCTGCGACTGCAGCGTGACCAACAGCGCCGCCGCCAACTACTGCGCGCTGAAGCGGGTCAGCGCCAGCGACTTCAGCAAGGTGTCGATCCCCGACGCCGCCAGCATCACCTTTGCCGCCAGCCAGACCGGCTTCGACCCGGTGCGCGGCGTCGCCACGAGCGCCGGCGCCGTCACCCTGCAATCGACGCAGGGCAAAGAGGCCAGGGTCAGCCTGGCGCTGCTCGGCCGCGTCAGCCTGTGCTCCCCCGCCGGCAGCGGCTTCACCAGTGCCTACCCGTCATGCTGACCCGCTCCCGACAACACGGCGTCTCGCTGATCGAGCTGATGGTCTCGGTCGGCCTCGGCCTGGTGCTGCTGCTAGGCATGACCAGCTTTCTCACCACCAGCCTGAAAAGCAACACCAGCACCATGAAGGCCGCCCGCCTCGACCAGGAGCTGCGCGCCATCCTGCTGCTGATCAGCCGCGACGTGCGCCGCGCCGGCTACTGGGGCAACGCCAGCAGCGGCGTCGGTGTCGGTGCGGCCGCGTACAGCAACCCGTTCGGCACGGTGAACACCGCGACCGCCGGCTGCATCCTGTACAGCTACGACCGCAACGGCGACGGCAGCCAGGGCAACGACGAGAAGTACGGCGTGCTGCTCAGCAGCGGCACGGTCATGCTGCGCAGCGGCGGCACGAGCTACAACTGCACCCCGGGCGCCAACAACAGCTGGGAGGCGCTGTCCGACAGCAACGTCACCAGCGTCACCACGCTCACCTTCAGCCTGGCCTTGACGCCCTACTATCAGAGCGGCTCGTCCGGTCCCAACGTGCTGTCGCGCACCGTCACCATCACCCTGGCCGGCCAGTTGAAGAGCGACAGCAGCGTCAGACAGACGCTGAGCGAAACCGTCAAGCTGGAAAACGACCTGTTCCAGGCCAGTTGAGGCACGCCCGATGAGATCCCGCCCCTACCCGCCCTCGCGCCAGCACGGCCTCGCCACCCTGGCCGTCGCCCTGATCATGCTGTTCATGGTGAGCCTGCTGGTCTTCAACACCAGCTCGGGCATGCTGCTCGAGCTCAAGACCGGCAACAACCACTACTTCCAGGCCAAGGCGCTGGAGGCGGCGCGCGGCGGGGCCGAGTACGGCATTTCCTGGCTGAACACCCCGAGCAACAGCGCCACCAGCTGGACGGCCGATGCCACCGGCCCCTCCGGCAACAACCAGAAGGCCACGCTGTCGCTCGCCAACCCGCAAACCATCGGCGGCCATAGCGTCACCATCAGCATGTGGCGCAACTCGGCCACGCCGAGCATCATCGAAGTGCAGGCCATCGCCACCGAAACCAGCAACGGCGACGCCACTGCCACGGTGCGCGAAAAGGTCTATCTCAACCGCGTGCAGTTCAACAGCGTGAGCATCCCGCCCTTGGTGATCAATGGCTGCCTGAGCGGCGTCACCGGCAACCCGGACATGCACCCGGTCAATAACGGCGACGTCGTGATCCAGTCGTCGCAGGCCACCAGCTGCCTCGATAATGGCCACCTCGGCCTCAATGGCGGCGTTATGCAGCAGACCGCCTTCTCCAGCAGCGCCTGGGATTACGTGTTCGCCACCTCCAAGGCCGACATGAAGGCGCTGGCCGACGGAGTGAACATCCTCTACTACGACAGCAGCAACCCCTACTCCGGCAACTGGCACGACGATCTCGGCACATCCACCAGCCCCGCCATCCTGATCTTCGACACCGGCGCCGGCTGCCCCAAGATCAACGGCAACGTCACCATCTGGGGCATCGTCTATTACGCCGCCGAATGCGGCAGCAACCAGGGTTGGGGCAATACCACCCTCCATGGCAGCATTGTCTCGGAAGGCAGCATCACCAAGCTGAGCGCCAACACCGACTTCTACCCGTGGAGCGGAGCCACCACGTCCAGCAACTACCAGGTCGTGAACGTGGCCAAGGTGGTGGCCTCATGGAGGGACTTCTGATGCGCATCGCGAGCCAACGGCGCCAGCGCGGCTTCAGCCTGCTCGAAATCCTGATCACTCTGGTGGTGCTGGGGGGGGGTCTCCTGGCCGTCGGCAACCTCTACGGCAAGGTGATGAACGGCAGCGCCGCCGCCAAGGAGCGCAGCGAGGCCGTGGTACAGGCGGAGAAGAAGCTCGACGAGTTGCGCTACACCGCCTACGCCAGCATCGCCAGCGGCTCGGACAGCGTCAACGCCGCGACCGGCAGCGGCAGCAGCGCCAACTACAGCCGTCGCTGGACGATCACCGCTTCGACCAGCCCGGCCTACAAGGACGTGGCCGTCACGGTCAGCTGGACCGACAGCCGCAACCAGAGCCAGAGCGCCGTGCTCACCAGCCGCATCAGCAGCATCGATCCGGCGCGCTCGGCGGCCGTGATCGCCACGGTGAGCAGCGGCTCCGGGAGCAATACCGGGACCGGCAGCAGCGGCACAGGCAGCGATAGCGGCACGGGAACGGGGACCAACAGTGGTACCGGCACAGAAACCGATACCGGAACGGGGACAGGAACCGATACCGGCACCCCCGTCACGACCTGCAGCACCAGCTACAGCGTCACCGCCACCTCGAGCTCGTCCACCATCAGCGGCAGTCCGGTTTCCTGCAGCCACAGCAGCGGGCAATCGTGGACCTGCAGCACCACCGCGAGCTCCGGCACCAGCGTCACCATCAGCGACGACAAGGGCTATGCCACCGCGTCGATTCCGGCGGCCAACTGCGCCAGCAACGCGGTGACGTTCCAGTGCTCCACGACCTTCAGCATCACCGCCCAGACCGGTGCCTCCAGCATCACCGCCAGCTCCGGCACGTGCAGCAATACCAGCGGCAAGTCCTGGACCTGCACGTCGTCCGCCGCCAAGGACACGACCATCACCATCACCGACAGCAAGGGCTCGGGCAACAGCGCGGCCAGTTGGTCCAGCGCGGCCAGCTGCGGCTCCCTTAGCCATTCTTTCTAAGTCACGAGTCCCCCTGCCGTCGCATTGTGGGCGGGTAGCCGATCCGGGCTACCCGCTATAGCCCGCTTTTCCCCTATAATTACCGCTTCCCCTTTGCCTAACTCCTCAGGTATCCACCGCCATGCAAGACAGCCACGCCTGGTCCGGCCGCTTCTCCGAGCCGGTCTCCGAACTCGTCAAGAAATACACCGCCTCGGTCGACTTCGACAAACGTCTGGCCGAGTTCGACATCGAGGGCTCGCTGGCCCACGCCACCATGCTGAACAAGGCCGGGGTACTGTCCGACGACGACGTGGCGGCGATCCGCCAGGGCATGGCCGAGATCCTGGACGACATTCGTGCCGGCCGCCTGGAATGGAGCGTGGACCTAGAAGACGTGCACATGAACGTGGAGCGCCGCCTGACCGACAAGATCGGCGACGCCGGCAAGCGCCTGCACACCGGCCGCTCGCGCAACGACCAGGTCGCCACCGATATCCGCCTGTGGCTGCGCGCCCAGATCGACGCCATCGTGGTGCTGATCGCCGAGCTGCAACAGAGCCTCTTGGACCTGGCCGAAGCCAACGCCGACACCGTGATGCCGGGCTTCACCCACCTGCAGGTGGCGCAGCCGGTGACCTTCGGCCACCACATGCTGGCCTACGTCGAGATGCTCTCCCGCGACGCCGAGCGCATGACCGACTGCCGCAAGCGCGTCAACCGCCTGCCGCTGGGCGCCGCCGCGCTGGCCGGCACCACCTTCCCGATCGACCGCCACTACACCGCGCAGCTGTTGGGCTTCGACGACGTCTGCCACAACTCGCTCGACGCCGTGTCCGACCGCGACTTCGCCATCGAATTCACCGCCGCCGCCTCGCTGGTGATGGTGCACCTGTCCCGCCTGTCGGAAGAGCTGATCCTTTGGATGAGCCCGCGCGTCGGCTTCATCGACATCGCCGACCGCTTCTGCACCGGTTCGTCGATCATGCCGCAGAAGAAGAACCCGGACGTGCCGGAACTGGTGCGCGGCAAATCCGGCCGCGTGGTGGGCCACCTGATCGCGCTGGTGACGCTGATGAAGGCGCAGCCCCTGGCCTACAACAAGGACAACCAGGAGGACAAGGAGCCGCTGTTCGACACCGCCGACACGCTGATCGACACGCTGCGCATCTACGCCGACATGATGCGCGGCATCACGGTGAAGAAAGAGGCGATGCGCGCCGCCGTGCTGCAGGGCTTCGCCACCGCCACCGACCTCGCCGATTACCTGGTGAAGAAGGGCCTGCCGTTCCGCGACAGCCACGAAGTGGTGGCGCTGGCGGTACGCTTTGCCGAAGGCCAAGGCGTCGATCTGGCCGACTTGAGCCTGGACAAGCTGCGCGAGTTCTCGCCGCTGATCGAGGCGGACGTGTTCACGGTACTGACGCCGGAAGGCTCGCTGGCGCAGCGCGACCACGTCGGCGGCACCGCGCCGAACCAGGTGCGCGCACAGATCGCCCGCCACCGCGCGCGCCTGGCCGGCTGAAGCGCTGCGATACGAGCAGGACAAGGACACAGGCCGGGAGTCGTCTCCCGGCCTTTTTCTTGCGCGCCGGTCGCGAAACCGCAACGGTCCGGGATTATTTTATCCGGGTCAATTTCTTCCGCCGCATAACTCGGTAAGATGAATGCCTATTCGACGCGTCACCACCGCGCCTTGCACCCGGGAGACACCGTGTTATTCAGCAAAACTCGCACCGCCCTGCAGCAATCCGAAACCACCAACGCCAGCCTGCAGCAGGAGAACGCCCTGCTGAAGCAGCGGCTGGCCCAGATGGAAAGCGCCCACGCCGAGCAGGCCGAGGAACTGGCCCGGCTGCAGCGCGAGCGCACCATGCTGCAAGGAGTGTTCACCAACGTCGGGCGCTTCGGCGACACCCTCGACGGCGTGCGCCAGTCCTTCCTCGAGCTGGCCGACTCGCTGAGCCAGGAAAAGCGCTCGGCGCGCGACGTGGCGGCGCAATCGGACGCCAACCGCCAGGGGTTCGAACGCATCGCCACCAACCTGAAAAGCATGTTCGAGCGCATCCAGCAGGCTTCGGCCAACGTCGAGGCGCTCTACCAGCAGGCCGAGGAGATCGGCGGCATCGTGCGCCTGATCAAGGACATCGCGGACCAGACCAACCTCTTGGCGCTGAACGCCGCGATCGAAGCCGCCCGCGCCGGTGAATCGGGCCGCGGCTTCGCCGTGGTGGCGGACGAGGTGCGCAAGCTGGCGGAACGCACCGCCAAGGCCACCACCGAGATCGCCGGGCTGGTCGGCACCATCCAGGGCGAAACGCAGAGCGCCAAGCAGACCATGCAGCTGGGCGCCGACGACGCCAGCCGCTTCTCGGCGGAGAGCCAGGAGGCGGTGGGCAGCATGCAGCGCCTGTTCGCGCTGTCGCAGCAGATGGAAAAGGCGATCGCCGCGGCGGCGCAGCTGTCCGGCGTCGAACTCGCCAACCTCGACGAACTGACCGTGAAGCTCGAGGTGTACAAGGTGTTCATGGGCATCGCCAAGACGCGCCCGGAAGCGCTGCCGGACGAAACGCAGTGCCGCCTCGGCCAGTGGTACTACGGCGGCGAGGGCAAGGAAAGCTTCTCTCGCCTGCCCGGCTACGCCGCGCTGGAAGCGCCGCACCGCAACGTGCACGAGCACGCCCGCCGCGCCGTGGAGCTGTTCTACGCCGGGCGCTTCGAGCAGGCGCTGACCGAACTGGCGGCGATGGAACAGGCCAACGCCGCGGTGATGAGCGGCCTCACCCGCATGCTGTCCGAGCAGGCGCCGGCCGGCCGCTGACCCTGCCCCGCGGGCCGACGTTCTGCCGGCCCGCCCGCTTACCCCCCAGCGCCGATGCCAGTCGGCGCGCACCAAAGCCGGCCGGACGTCGCCTGAAGCGTAGGATGGGAAGAGCAAGGCGACCCCCGTCGGACGATGGTCGATGGGGTTCGGCACTGACGTGGCGAGGAAAGCAGCGCATCGTGTGGCGATGGTGCCATCGCCCGGATGCCAGCCTCACGAGACGCCGGCGCTACCGCCTAACGGGCCAGGCTTTCCGGCTGGCTCAGGGTGCGCGCCACCGCCACCCGCCAGCCCTGATACAGCACCGCGCGCCGCTCCTCGCTCATGCCCGGCTCGAAACGCTGCTGGCGCCGCCACAGCGCCGCCAGCTCGTCGAGCGAGCCGTACACCCCCGCCCCCAGCCCCGCCAGGAACGCCGCCCCGAGCGCGGTGGTTTCGCTCACCGTCGCGCGCTCCACCGGCACCGCCAGCATGTCGGCCAGGAACTGCATCAGCCAATCGTTGCCGACCATGCCGCCGTCGACGCGCAGGCTGGCGGGGCGCGCCGCGCCGTCGGCCTGCATCGCCTCCATCAGGTCGCGCGTCTGGTAGCACACCGACTCCAGCGCGGCGCGCACGATGTGGGCGATGCCGGAGTCGCGCGTCAGGCCGATGATGGCGCCGCGCGCCAGCGGGTCCCAGTACGGCGCGCCGAGCCCGGTGAACGCCGGCACCAGATAGACGCCGCCGGTGTCGGCCAGCTGGCGCGCCAGCGTTTCGCTCTCGCCGGCCGAGTGGATCAGCCGTACCGCGTCGCGCAGCCATTGCAGCGCGGCGCCGGCGACGAAGATGCTGCCTTCCAGCGCGTAGGTGGTGCGTCCTTCCAGCCGGTAGCACACCGTCGACAGCAGGCGGTGGCGCGACGCCAGCACCTCGCTACCGGTGTTCTGCACCAGGAAGCAGCCGGTGCCGTAGGTGGACTTGATCATGCCCGGCTCGAAGCAGGCCTGGCCGACGGTGGCGGCCTGCTGGTCGCCGGCCAGCGCGGTGATCTTCAGGGGTTGGCCGAACAAGGTGGTGACGCCGTAGTCGGCGACGTTGTCGCGCACCTCCGGCAGCAGCGCGCGCGGGATGGCGAACAGCGCCAACAGCTCGTCATCCCACTCTTGGGTGTGGATGTTGAACAGCAAGGTGCGCGCGGCGTTGCTGGCGTCGGTGGCGTGCACCCGACCTTCGGTCAGGCGCCACAGCAGGAAGCTATCGACGGTGCCGAACGCCAGCTCGCCGCGCTCGGCGCGTTCGCGCGCGCCGGGGACCTGGTCGAGCAGCCAGGCGAGCTTGCTGGCGGAGAAGTAGGGGTCGAGCACCAGGCCGGTTCGGGCGCTCACCAGCGCGGCGTTGTCCGGCGTGGCGAGCGCCGCGCAGTGCTCGGCGGTGCGCCGGTCCTGCCACACGATGGCGCGATGCAGCACCCGGCCGCTGGCGCGCTCCCACAACAGCGTGGTCTCGCGCTGGTTGGTGAGCCCCAGCGCCACCGGGGTGGCCCCGTGCGCCAGCACCTCGCGCGCCAGCGCCAGCGTGTCGCGCCAGATGTCCTCCGGCTCGTGCTCCACCCAGCCCGGCTGAGGAAAGTGCTGCGGCAGCTCGCGCTGGGCGCGGGCCAGCACCCGGCCCCCGGCGTCGAACAGCATGGCGCGGGTGCTGGTGGTGCCCTGGTCGATTACCAGCAGTGTTGCCGTCATAGGCCGAACTCCTTGCGATTGGCGCGCGGCGCCGACAAAATCGCGCCCCGATTTGCCCGCGGGCGGCGAAATATGTTAATTAACAGACGACAGATTTTCGGAATCGAACCAACATGAGCCGCTCCCCCCGCCACGAAAAGATTCTGCAACTGGTCCGCGAAAACGGCTTCATGCCGATCGAGGAACTGGCCCGCCTGCTCGACGTCACGCCGCAGACCATCCGCCGCGACATCAACCAGCTGTGCGAGGAAAACCTGCTGCGCCGCTACCACGGCGGCGCCGCGCTCGGCAGCAGCGTCGAGAACGAAGACTACGTGGCGCGCAAGGGCAAGCTGCAGAGCGAGAAGGCGTACATCGCCGACATGATCGCCGAGAACATCCCGGACCACGCCTCGCTGTTCATGAGCATCGGCACCACCATCGAGGCCGTGGCCCAGGCGCTCACCGCCAGCCACAAGGGCTTGCGCGTGATCACCAATAATATTCACGTGGCATCGATCATGTCGACCAACCCGGACTTCAACGTGCTGATCACCTCCGGCGTGGTGCGCGCTTCGGACGGCGGCATCACCGGGGTCGCCACGCTCGACTTCATCAACCAGTTCAAGGTCGACTACGCCATCCTCGGCGTCTCCGGCATCGAGCCGGACGGCTCGCTGCTCGACTTCGACTACCGCGAAGTGCGCGTGGCGCAGGCGATGATGAACAACGCGCGCCATCGCTACCTCGCCGCCGACCACAGCAAGTTCGGCCGCAACGCGCTGGTGCGCATGGGCCACATCAGCGAATTCCACGCCGTGTTCACCGACGAAACCCCGCCCGAGCCGCTGGCCAAGATGATGTCCGAACACAACGTGCGCCTGTACCTTGCAGAATAGGCGGCAACCGGCTCCCGGCCAAAGCCCGCCGCGCGCGGGCTTTTTTACGCCGGCGCCGCGGCGCCCCGGCCCCTGCTGGTATACTGCAGCGTTTGCAAGCAACAACAAGCCTGACGCGCCATGAACGTTTTTTACGAAGAAAGCGGCAGCTTCAAGGTGGGCGCCGTGGTGTCCCGCAATGACGCCAGCCTGCAGGTCGACACCCTCCACGGCAAACGCGCCAAGATCAAGTCGGCCAACGTGATGCTGGAATTCAACTCGACGCTGGCCGAGTTCCTGCCGGCGGTCGAGAAGCTGGCCGCCGAGATCGACGTCGACTTCCTGTGGGAAGTGAGCGGCCAGGATGAATTCGGCTTCGAGGCGCTGGCCGCCGACTACTGGGGCCACACCCCGAGCGCGGCCGAAGCCGCCGCCATCATCCAGCGCCTGTTCGAGGCGCCGATGTACTTCTACAAGAAGGGCAAGGGGCGCTTCAAGGCGGCACCGGAAGAGTCGCTGAAGGCGGCGCTGGCCGGCATCGAGAAGAAGAAGCGCGAGCAGGAGCAGATCGACGCCTGGGTGACCGAGCTGAAATCCGGCCGCCTGCCGGACGCCATCCGTGCCCAGCTGATGACGCTGCTGTTCCGCCCGGACAAGAACACGCTGGAGTTCAAGGCCTTCGACCAGGCCTGCCGCGAGCGCAACCTGCCCCCGGTGCGGCTGGCGGCCGCGGTCGGCGGCATCCCCTCGGTGCCGGACTACCTGATGGCGGGCTTCCTGCTCGAGTACTTCCCCAAGGGCACCGGTTTCGGCCAGTACGCCGCGCCGACGCTGCCGGGCGACGACGAGCTGCCGCTCGCCGAGGTGGCCGCGTTCTCGATCGACGACGCCGCCACCACCGAGATCGACGACGCGCTGTCGCTGGTCGTGCTGCCCAACGGCAACCAGCGCGTCGGCATCCATATCGCCGCGCCGACGCTGGGCGTGGCGCCCGGTTCGGACATCGAGAAACTGGTGTTCCAGCGCCTCTCCACGGTGTACTTCCCCGGCGACAAGATCACCATGCTGCCGGACGAGCTGGTCGAACAGTTCACGCTGAAGGAAGGCCAGGCCTGCCCGGCGGTGAGCCTGTACGTCGAGGTGACGCCGGAGTTCGAGCCGGTCGGCTACGAGAGCCGCATCGAGCGCGTGACCATCGCCGCCAACCTGCGCCATGACCAGCTGGAACAGGTGTTCAACGAAGACACCCTGGCGCGCCCGGACGGCGGGCCGGACTACGCGTTCAAGCATGAGCTGACCTGGCTGTGGCAGTTCGCCAACGCGCTGGAGAAGCGCCGCGGCAAGTACGACCCGACGCGTCCGGTGCAGATGGACTACAACTTCAACGTGGTCGACGGCAAGGTGCAGATCACGCTGCGCAAGCGCGGTGCGCCGATGGACAAACTGGTGTCCGAGCTGATGATCCTCGCCAACAGCGAGTGGGGCCGCATGTTGGCCGAAGCCGACATCCCGGCGATGTACCGCGCGCAAAGCATGGGCAAGGTGCGCATGACCACCCGTCCCGAGCCGCACATCGGCCTGGGCGTGGCGCAGTACGCCTGGTCCACCTCGCCGCTGCGCCGCGCCACCGACTTCGTCAACCAGCGCCAGCTCACCGCGATGATCCGCGGCGACAAGCCCGAGTTCGAGCAGGGCAACGCCATGCTGTTCGCCATCCTGCGCGACTTCGACGCCACCTACAGCGCCTACCTCGCCTTCCAGGACCGCATGGAGCACTTCTGGTGCCTGCGCTGGTTCAGCCAGGAGGGCGTCACCGAGCCGACCGCGACGCTGATCAAGGAAGACCTGGTGCGCATCGACGGCCTGCCGCTGCGCCTGCGCGTGCCCGGCCTGCCGGAACTGGCGAGCGGCGACAAGGTACGCCTGGCGGTGATCCGCATCGACGAGCTGACGCAGGAGATCGAGCTGCGCTACGCCGGCAAGGTCGGCCACGAGGACGTGCCGGTCGAGGAAGACAGCACGGTGTGAGCGCAGGCCGGCTTCGGCCAACCTTGAGAAACAAAAAAGCCCCGGAATCGCTTCCGGGGCTTTTTCTTTGCGAGACGACCAAGCGGTTAGCGCGATTCCACCGGGAAGCGCTGCAACAGCCCCCCCAGCACGCCGCCCAGTGCCAGCCACAGCACCGCCGCGGAGGCCAGCGCCGCCAGCATGAAGTCGCTCATCAGGCGCGCGGGCACCAGCGTGTGCACCTCGGCCAGTACCGGCGCGCCGACCAGGTGCGGCAGCGCCGCCAGCGCCAGCGCACCCGCCGCCCACCGCAGGCGGCGCTGGCTCCAGGCGCGATGGAGCCCGAACAGCGCGCCGGCGGTGCAGGCGACGGTGAGCAGCCACCACAGCTGGCGCTGCTGCAGGTCGGCCGCGGGCACGCCCGGCGGCTCCGGCGGCAGGCCCAGCGCCGGCGCCAGCTGGAACACCACGAAGCCCAACGCGCCGAACAACAGGCCGCGCCGCCAGTCGATGTGGCCGAACTGCGACAGCACCGCACCCAGCAGCAGGGCGTAGCCCATCGCCGCCAGCGTGATCGAGACCGCGGTGGCGACGGCGCGGTGCGTCTTGTCGTCGGACGGCTCCTCGCTCGCCATCGCCTCGTGCGAGTGTCCCTCGGCCGCCACGGCGTCGTGCGCCGCGTGAACGTGCGCCGTGGCGGCCTCGAGCTGCTGCTCGTAGCCTTCGGCCTGCTCGATCAGCGGCTGGACCAGCGCCAGCTGGACCGGCGTCGCCACCACGCCGGCCAGCAGCCCGGCCAGCAGCGACAGGGCAACAATACGTGCAAACATGACAACCCTTCGCCGGTCAGTGGCAGACGAAGCCCATGGTATGGCGCGTATCGTGGCTCTCGCCGTGGGCGATGCCCGGCGCGAAGCCGACGCCGTAGAGGATCACCGCGCCCAGCAGCGCGGCGCACAGCGCGGCGGAACGGGCTTTCCAGCGCGCGGCGCTGGCGGGGTCGAGCTGGCCGATCGGTCGAGCGGCGGATTTGTGCAACTGCATGTCTATCTCCTGGGTCTTTCCATGGCCCCCCCTGTCTCGCGGTGTCGGTTGGCGGCAAGCCGCCGCACAGCGATGGACCGACGATGGCGCGGCAGGGTAAGGGAGGGGCACACTGGAAGAAACGTTAAGCGCACCGCCCTCCGCGGTGCATAGCGTCGTCGCCTTCGGCCGGTCTCCGGGCTCACGAGCCGGGAGCGCGCTCCCACGCCGGCGCCTTCCCGGGTGCGACCCCAGTGGCGTGTTGCCGACGCTGACTCGATTACCGTTGCGGGGGCAGCGACGGATTTGCCGATCGGCACACCGTCTTCCCGTTGAAGTTCCCCAGACGGCGGGAAACCTCAAGCCCCGGGCCGATCCGGACCGGGGCACACCGAAAGCTGCTTAAGGATAGCAGAAGCGCACCGGCGGCACGGTCAAAATGCATAGGAAGCGGGACCAGTTGGGCCGGGCGAAAAAAAACCGCCCCCGGCAAGCGGGTAGCGGTCTGGCGCGGACGCGGGCGGAGCGTCAGCGGTTGCTGTCGCGCTTGGGCGCGAACAGCGCGGCGGTCTGGCGACCGCCCGCCGGCTTGCTGCGGCGCGCCTCGCCCGGGCGGCTGCTGCCCGGACGCTGGTTGCCGTTGTTGGGCTTGCCGCGCGGCGGCATCACGTTGCCGTTCACCTCTTTCGGCGGCGGCGGCATCACGTTGCCGTTGGGCTCGCCACGCTGGCCGTTGGCCGGCGCGGTATGGCGCCCCTTGGGCTGCTGGGAACCGGTGTTGCTCTTGGGCGGACGGGCACCCGGCTGGCGCGCGCCGTCGGCATGCTCGTGGCGACGCCCATTCTGGCCGCCGCTGGCGCCGGCGCTACTACGTGCGTTGCCGGCCTGGCCGTCGCCGCCACGGCGCTGGCCTTGGCCTTGGCCCTGGCCCTGGCCTTGACCCTGACGCGGCTGGGACTGGCCCTGACGCGCGGCTCCCTGGCCTTGACGCGCTCCCTGGCCCTGACGCTGCCCCTGACCTTGGCCTTGGCCACGACGCTGGCCACCCATCAGGATCGGCTCCGGCGTCACCGTCAGATCGGCCTCGTAGCCGGGAACGGTGAACTGCGGGATGTCTTTCTTGATCAGCTTCTCGATGTCCTTGAGGAACTTGAACTCGTCCACGCACACCAGCGACACCGCCTCGCCCTCGTTACCGGCGCGGCCGGTGCGGCCGATGCGGTGCACGTAGTCTTCCGGCACGTTGGGCAGCTCGAAGTTGACCACGTGCGGCAGCTGGTCGATGTCCAGCCCGCGCGCGGCGATGTCGGTGGCCACCAGCACCTGCAGCGTGTTGGCCTTGAAGTCGGCCAGCGCCTTGGTACGCGCGTTCTGGCTCTTGTTGCCGTGAATCGCCGCAGCGGTGATGCCGCTCTTGTCGAGCTTCTCGGCCAGGCGGTTGGCGCCGTGCTTGGTGCGGGTGAACACCAGCACCTGGTGCCAGTCGCCCTGGCTGATCAGGTGGGTCAGCAGCTCGGTCTTCTTGTCGCGGTCGACCAGGTGCACCTTCTGCTCGACCAACTCGTTGGCGGTGTTGCGGCGCGCCACTTCGACCAGCTGCGGGTTGTTCAGCAGGCGGTCGGCGAGCACCTTGATCTCGTCGGAGAAGGTCGCCGAGAACAGCAGGTTCTGACGCTTGGCCGGCAGCAGCGCCAGCACCTTCTTGATGTCGTGGATGAACCCCATGTCGAGCATGCGGTCGGCTTCGTCCAGCACCAGGATCTCGACCCCGGACAGATCGACGGTCTTCTGACCGGCGTGGTCGAGCAGACGGCCCGGCGTGGCCACCAGGATGTCCAGCGGCTTCCTGAGCGCGGCGATCTGCGGATTGATCCCGACCCCGCCGAACATCACCATCGACTTGTGCGGCAGGTACTTGCCGTAGGTGCGCACCGATTCTTCCACCTGCGCCGCCAGTTCGCGCGTCGGCGTCAGCACCAGGGCGCGCGGACGGCCCTTGAGGTGGGTCGGCGCCGGGCCGAGGCGGTGCAGCAGCGGCAGGGTGAAGCCTGCGGTCTTGCCGGTGCCGGTCTGGGCTGCGGCCAAGAGGTCGCCCCCCTTGATCACCTGCGGAATGGCCTGCGCCTGGATCGGGGTGGGCGTGGTGTAGCCGGTTTCGGCCACGGCACGCAACAGGGGCTCGGACAGGCCGAGGTCGGTAAATTTGATTTCGAACATGAAAACTCCAGCGACGGCCCAATCGCAGGTTGTGCGACACCAATCCAGGCAGACGTCGATGATGGAAAATGCGGGGGCTTCGGCGTTGAAGCTAGACCGCGCGCCGATTGGCACGACGCGGGAAGGCGACAGTGTACAGGGGTTGGCGCGACAGTGGAACCCGCTGCCGACAGTAAACGCTCAGAACCTATCCCAGTAGGCGAGCGAACCAAAGCAGGTTGAGTGCCGCCAGCGCACAGGAACCGGAATGGACACGGTGTACATGAGGACTCCGTATCGCTAAGCGAATTCCTGCGTGCCAATCTATCGCTGGGCAAATCAAAGATTTGCACGCAGAGATTGGCTCAGCGATGAATTCGCACGCAGTACTGCCGGCACTCAAGATACGAAGGCGCAGTCGCTTAATGGGATAGGTTCTCACCAAACGCCAGCGCGTCCATGGCGATGCTGCCGTGCTCCATGCCGCTATGCAGCACGCTGCGCGGCGTGCCGCCGGCGCCGAGCGCGAAGAACAGCGGCAACAGGTGCTCGGCGGTGGGATGGTTGCGCCGCGCCTGCGGCGCCTGCCGTTCCCAGTCCAGCACCGCGTCGACGTCGCCTTCGGCCAAGCGCTCGAGCATCCAGCTCTGGAATTCCAGCGCCCACGCTTCGGGGCCGGCGTTCCACGCCACTTCGTACAGGTTGTGGGTGAGGCTGCCCGAGCCCACCAGCAGCACGCCCTCCTCGCCCAGCCCCGCCAGCGCCTGACCGAGCCGGTAATGGGTGGCGGCGTCCGCCGCCGGCAGCACCGGCAGGGTCACCACCGGGATGTCGGCGTCGGGGTACATCGCCAGCAGCGGCACCCAGGCACCGTGGTCGAGACCGGGGCGCTCGTCCGGCTGCACCGCGAAGCCGGCGGCGGCGAGACGGCGGTCGATGTCGTCCGCCAGGGCGCGTTCGCCCTGTGCCGGGTACTGCAGCCGGTAGAGCTGTTCCGGGAAGCCGCCGAAATCGTGCACGGTGCGCCAGTGCGCCGCGCTGCCGGCACCCGGCTGCCGTGCCGGGCGGTGCGCCGACAGGCTGACGATGGCGCGCGGGCGGTCGTGGGCGTCGGCCCAGCGCCGCCAGGCGGCCGGCGCGGGCGAGCCGTCGATCAGTACGGTCGGGGCGCCGTGCGAGATGAACAGGCTGGGCAGACGGGACATGGTGTTCTCCTTGGGTCTTTAGTCGATGATACGCCGCGTCAGGTGCGACGGCCGAGCGGCTTGAGGGCGAAGGCGCCGTCGCCAAGCAGGGCCACACTCAGCGCCACCGCGCTCAGGAAGGCGGTGTATTCCCAGCCGCCGCCCGGGTTGGTGAAGGCCCAGCCGTTGGCCAGATGCACCAGCAGGGTGGCGCCCAGCAGCACCGGGCTCAGCAGCAGCGCCACCTGGCGCCCGCCCACGCCAAGGATCAGCAACACGCCGCCGCCGATCTCGGCCACCATGGTGAGCGGGCCGACGAAGCCGGGCAGGCCGAGCGAGGCAAAGAACTGGGCAGTGCCGGCCGGGGTAAACACGAACAGCTTGGTCAGGCCGTGGGCCAGGAACATCAGGCCGAGGCTCAGGCGCAGCAGGAAGGCGGCGTAGGGAGCGGTGCGGGTGTCGATCATGGTGGTTCTCCGGTGGGTGGTTTATGGTCACCATTAAAACGCTTGCCATTCAACCGATAAACCCGCCATATTTCATAATATTGATTCTTTACAAGAAACAATCATGGACCTGATGACCGCCATGCGCGTGTTCCACGCCGTGGCCGACGGCGGCAGCTTCACCCTGGCCTCGGACAAGCTCGGCCTGTCGCGCGGCATGGCCAGCAAGTACGTGAGCTGGCTCGAAGAGCACCTGGGCACGCGCCTGCTCAACCGCACCACGCGCCGGCTGGCGCTGACCGAGAGCGGCGCGGACTATCTGGCGCGGGTGGCCAGCATCCTGGCCCAGGTCGACGAAGCCGAGGCGCAGGCCGCCGAAACCAGCCGCGAGCCGGTCGGCACGCTGCGCGTCAGCGCGCCGCTGGCGTTCGGCGTGCGCCGGCTGGGGCCGATCCTGGCCGAGTTCAACGCCCATTACCCGCGCCTGACGGTGGACTTGCTGCTGGAAGACCGCCAGCGCGACATGCTGGAGGACGGTGTCGACCTGACCCTGCGCATCACCACCGACCTCGGCCAGAGCCAGCTGGTGGCGCGCGCGCTGGCGCCGGTACGGGTGGTGGTGTGCGCCGCGCCGGCCTACCTGGCGCGCCACGGCACCCCGGCCACGCCCGCCGAACTCGCCCGTCACCGGTGCCTGCGCTACACCCTGAGCGAGCCGGTGGACGAATGGCGTTTCGGCAGCGAACGGGTCAAGGTCTCCGGCCCGCTCGCCGCCAACAACGGCGACCTGCTGGTGGACGCGGCGCGCCACGGCATGGGCATCATCTGCGAGCCGACCTTCCTGCTCGGCGACGACCTCAAGAGCGGCCGGCTGGTGCCGCTGCTGGAGGGCTACCCGCTGCCCGAATTCCGCCTCTACGCGCTCTACCCGCACCGCCAGTACCTGCCGCGCAAGGTGCGCGCGCTGGTCGATTTCCTGGCCGATCATTTCGCCGGGGAGCCCGACTGGGACGCCTACTGAGCACCTGTGCCATGAGTCGGCAGCGCCTTTGCGCCTTGGCTCGTTCTGCGATGGGGGTAGGTTCTTGACCTTCAGAACCGCTACACTAGCGCGCTTCCTCCATCAACTGCCCGCAACCGGACCCGACCATGGCACTCAAAGCCACCATCTACAAAGCCGAACTCAACATCACCGACCTGGACCGCAGCTACTACGCCAGTCACAACCTCACCCTCGCCCTGCACCCGTCGGAAACCATCGAACGCATGATGCTGCGGCTGGTGGCGTTTGCGCGCCACGCCAGCGACACGCTGACGTTCACCAAGGGCATCAGCGAGGATGACGAGCCGGACCTGTGGCAGAAGAACTATTCGGACGAGATCGAACTGTGGATCGAGCTGGGCGAGCCGGACGAGAAGCGCCTGCGCAAGGCCTGCGGCCGCGCCGACGCGGTGTGGATCTACAGCTACGGCGGACGCGCCGCCGACATCTGGTGGCAAGGCATGGAGGGCAAGGCCAGCCGCTTCGAGCATCTGCACGTCGCCGGCATCAGCCCGGACACGCTGACCGCGCTGACGGCACTGGCCGAACGCAGCATGCAACTGCAGGTGACGATCCAGGACGGCCAGATCTGGCTGTCGGACAACGTGCACAACGTGCTGGTGGAGTTCGTCGCGCTGAAAGACGCGCGCTGAGCCCGCCCGGGGCGCCTCCGCCGACCGGTAAAAAAAAGCGGCAGCCAGAGCTGCCGCGTAAACCACCGTTCGAGATAGGTACCAAGGAGAAGACTCAGGAACGGCTTAACACCATCTTGCTGATCGCCTCGGGACAACGTCCCAGCTTCCGGTAGAGCAGCGCCCCGGCAAAACCGCCGATGAACAGCGCGAAGTGGCCGAGGTACTCTCTCAGACCCGGGGTGTGCGAGCAGATCAGGGCGAGCACGGCCGCCGGCACCAGCGCCTTGATCGCGGCCTTGTTGTAGCCGTTCTCGTACCAGTAGGTATTGCCCGGCTTGTCGCTGTACAGCGCGTCGACGTCGATGCGGCGCTTCTGCACCAGGTAGTAGTCCACCAGCACGATGCCGTACAGCGGGCCGATGAAGGCGGCGAGCGAGTCGAGCGTGTAGTGGATCACTTCCGGCGAGTTGAACAGGTTCCACGGCGTGATGAAGATCGAACCGACCGCGGCGATCATGCCGCCCATGCGCCAGCTGATCTTCTGCGGGTTGACGTTGGCGAAGTCGAACGCCGGCGACACGAAGTTGGCCACGATGTTGATGCCGATGGTGGCGGTGATGAAGGTCAGCGCGCCCAGCACGGCGGCCGTGGTGTTGTCGATCAGGCCGACGGTCTCGATCGGGTCCTCGATCAGCTTGCCGAACACCGGCAGCGTGCCCGAGATCACCACCACGGTGACGATGGAGAACAGCAGGAAGTTGACCGGCAGCCCCCAGAAGTTGCCCCGCTTCACTTCGTCCATGCTCTTGGCGTAGCGCGTGAAGTCGCCGAAGTTCAGCGTCGGCCCGGAGAAGTAGGACACCACCAGCACCACGGCGAGCACCATCTGCCACGCGGCGTCGAGCCCGGTCAGGCGCTTGGTGCTGAGGTCGAAGTTGATGTTGTGCCAGCCGGCCTTGTACACGATGTACGCCATCAGCAGGAGCATCACGGCGTAAACCGCCGGGCCGGCCCAGTCGATGAACTTCTTGATCGCCTCCATGCCGTGCCAGAACACCAGCGCCTGCAGCGCCCACATCGTCATGAACCCCATCCAGCCCAGCGCCGACAGCCCGGCGAACTTGATATGGCCGAGGTACGCCAGTTCCGGGAAGAAGCGCAGCACCACGATCACCAGCGCCGAGGAGGCGAGGTAGGTCTGGATGCCGTACCAGGCCACCGCGATCAGCCCCCGGATCACCGCCGGAATGTTGGCGCCGAACACGCCGAACGACATGCGGCACACCACCGGGTAGGGAATGCCGCCCTGCTGGCTCGGCCGCCCGATCTTGTTGGCCACGTACTGCACGATGCCGATGCCGATGAGCAGGCACACCAGCACCTGCCAGCTCGCCAGGCCCAGCGCGAACAGGCTGCCGGCGAAGACGTAGCCGCCGACGCTGTGCACATCCGACATCCAGAAGGCGAAGATGTTGTACCAGTTCCAATGCTGGTCCTTGAGCGGACCGAGGTCTTCGTTGTAGAGCCGCTCGCTGTAGCCTTGCGGACACTGGCCGGCGTGGCCGGGGGAATGCGGTTGGTGCATCGAAATTCTCCTTTGCAGTTTTGCTAGTCTTAGAGGCTCTTGCTGGCCTTGTTGCTCTTCATTGTTAGCAGATTTCGTACACGCAACAATAACATTTTCGTATACGCAGTAATAACCAAGCTAGCGCACTGTTTTTACTGAGGTTTTTCTGACACACCTCGGGCGGCTCGGGCATGGGCAGCGACATTCCGCACAGCCATTGTCGAAATAGTTGTATACCATTCAATAGAATTTGGTACACAAACAAATTTGCCGGCGCCATGGGTTCGGCGCCGTTTGCGGGTTAAGATAGTGGCCAGGGTCCTATAGACGACATCAAGGAGTGAGCAACCATGCTTCGGGGACTATCACCCGCTCATCCCCAACGGGGTGAGGAAGGCACCAAGGACGAACTGGTATACGCGCGGCTGTTCACCGCGATCATCGAGCACCGCCTGCAGCCGGGCATGAAACTGCCGGAAGACGCGCTGACCGAGAGCTTCGAGGTCAGCCGCACCGTCATCCGCAAGGCACTGCAGCGCCTGGCGCTGGAGCGCCTGGTGACGATCCTGCCCAAGCGCGGCGCGACGGTGGCCAAGCCCACCATCGCCGAGGCGAAGAATATTTTTGCGGCGCGCCAGCTGATCGAAGTGGGCACGCTCGACCAGGTGATCGCGAACATCCGCCCCAGCGATATCGCTGAGCTCAGGGAGATCGCCCGCCAGGAACACGAGGCGCAGCGCGTACGCGACCACCGCCAGGCCATCAAGCTGTCCGGCCAGTTCCACGTGCGCCTGCTGAGCATCGCCGGCAACGACGACCTGACCGACTTCCTGGTGCGCTTGGTGTCGCGCTCGTCGCTGATCATCGCGGTGTACGGTTCGTCGTGGAGCGCCGACTGCAAATGCGACAGCCACGACGCGCTGATCGCCCTGCTCGAGGCCGGCGACGCGGCCCAGGCCAAGGCGTGGATGTCGCAGCATCTGAAGGAAGTGGAGTCGGCGCTCGACATGTCGCCGGAGGAAGACAGCGAGCCCGATTTCAAGAAGATCTTCAGCGAGATGGACGGCTAGCGGCCGCCTGGCACGCCGCGGGGGGCCTGGCGACGCCCGCCCCTCGCCCCGCCGGCCGTGCAGCTACCAGGCCGGCGCCGCCGCCAACCCCGGCAACACCCCGCCGCAGCCCCCACTCGGCCCTGTGCCCGTCATTTTCCCGCGCGCTGTGCCTTATGCGCCGGCCCCGCCCCGCCTACCCTGACGCCATCCCGTTTCATGATGGTGTTGCCATGTCCACAGTCCCAGCCCTACCGATCAAGCTCTACCCGCGCCTGACGCGCGGGCGCTTCAACACCTGGCGCGTCGCCTTCGTCGTCGTCACCCAGCTGCTCTACTTCGGCCTGCCCTGGCTGCCATGGCACGGTCGCCAGGCGGTCTGGCTCGACCTGGCGGGCGGGCGCTTCCACCTGTTCGGCCTGACGCTGCTGCCGCAGGACATGGTCTACCTCGCCGCGCTGTTGATGGCGAGCGCCTTCGGGCTGTTCCTGTGGACCACGCTGTCCGGCCGGCTGTGGTGCGGTTTTTCCTGTCCGCAGACGGTGTACACCGAGATCATGCTGTGGATCGAGCGCTGGACCGAGGGCAAGCCGGCGGCGCGCCGCGCCCTCGACGCCGCGCCGTGGCGTCTGAACAAGGTGATGCGCAAGGGCGGCAAGCACGTGCTGATGGCGGCGTTCTCGCTGTGGACCGGGCTCACCCTGGTCGGCTACTTCAGCCCGATGCGCGAACTGGCGGCCGGCCTGCCCACGCTCGCCATCGGTCCGTGGGAGGCGTTCTGGGCGCTGTTCTACGGCGGCTTCACCTACCTGCTGGCCGGCGTGCTGCGCGAGAAGGTGTGCCTGCACATGTGTCCGTACGCACGCTTCCAGGGCGCCATGTTCGACCCGGACACCCGGCTGGTGGCCTACGACGTGCCGCGCGGCGAACCGCGTGGCGCCTTGCGCAAGGACGCCCAGCCCGGCGTGGCGCGCGGCGACTGCGTCGACTGCGGGCTGTGCGTGCAGGTCTGCCCCACCGGCATCGACATCCGCGCCGGCCTGCAGTACGAGTGCATCGGCTGCGCCGCCTGCATCGACGCCTGCGACGCGGTGATGGACAAGATCGGCGCGCCGCACGGGCTGATCCGCTTCACCACCCAGCGCGCCGAGGACGGCGGCGATGGGCGGCCGCGCCGCCTCTGGCAGCGCCCGCGCGTGCTGGTCTACGGCGGGCTGCTGGCGATGCTGCTGGCGCTGACGGCGGCCGGCCTGCTGAACCACACGCCGTACAAGCTCGACGTGCTGCGCGACCGCGCCTCGCTGGTGCGGGAGGGCGACGACGGCTGGCTGGAAAACAGCTACAGCCTCAGGGTGATGAACGGCGACGAGCAGGCGCACCGCTTCCGTGTCGAGGTGGTGGGGCTGCCCGGCGCCCGCCTGCGCGACGACGCCCCGGTGCTGGTGCCGGCGCTCACCGTCGCCACGGTCGGGGTGCGGGTGGCAGTCGATCCGGGTGCGGTACAGCGCGGCAGCCAGCCGTTGCGCTTCGTGCTGCGCGCCGTCGACGCACCGCACCGCTACGTCAGCGCTGACAGCAGCTTCATCGGCGAGTGAGCGCCGCTGCCAGCCAGTCCAGTGCGGCGAGCTGCCGGCCGGGCTCGACGTAGCTCAGGTTGAGGCGCAGGGCGCGGCGACCGGCGCCGTCGGGGTGGAACAGCGCGCCGGGCGCGAAGTGCAGGCCGTGCCCCTGCGCCTCGGCCAGCAGCGTCTGGCTGTCCGGCCCCTCGTCCTGCTCCAGCCACAGGAAGTAGCCGCCTTGCGGGCGCGACAGCCGTACCGTCGGCGGCAGCCGATCCGCCAGCGCCTGGCGCAGCGCGGCGGCGCGGTCGGCCAGCTGCTGGCACAGCCGGCGCAGGCCGGGCGGGTCGCCACCGTCGGCCAGCAGTTCGGCGATCGCCATCTGGTTGGGCAGCGGCGAGGCCAGCGTGGTGCTGACCTTGAGCCGGCACACCGCGTCGAGGTAGCGCCCCGGCGCGATCCAGCCGACACGGTAGCCGGGTGCCAACGACTTGGAGAAGGTGGCGCAGTACAGCACCCGCCCGGCGGTGTCGCGCGCCTTGAACGGCGCCGGGGCCGGTGCCGTGAACGCCAGCTGGCGATAGGCGTCGTCCTCGATGAGCGGCACGTCGTAGCGCTCGGCGAGCTGCCACAAGGCATCGCGCGCGGCGTCGCTCAGGCAATGCCCGGTGGGATGCTGGAAGTTGGCCATCACCGCGATGCCGTGCACCCGGCCTTCGGCCAACCCTTGCGCCAAGGGCGCCAGGTCGAGCGCGCCGTCGAGCCCGACCGGCAGCGCCAGGGTGGCGATGCCGTGCTGCGCCAGCACCCCCAACAGACCGGGGAAGGCCGGCGTGGTCACCGCCAGGCACGGCGCCGCCAGCGCGTGCGTCACCACCTGCACCGCCAGCGCCAGCGCTTCCATGCCGCCGCAGGTGATCACGAGCTGGTCCCAGTCGAGCGCCATGCCCTCGGCGTGGCAGCGGCGCGCCAGTTGGCGCCGCAGCGCGTCCAGCCCGAGCAGTTCGTGCCGCGCCAGCAGTTCGGGGTAGCGCCGCTGCACGCGCACGAAGGCCTGCGCCAGCGCACGGCCGTCAAACAAGGCCGGATTGATGAACGGCGACCCCCACGGCAACAGCGCGGCCAGGTTGGCCGAAGCCGGTGCCGCGCCGCCCGGCGCCACGCGGAACCCGGCACGCGGCAGCGCCTCGACGTAGCCCTGCCGCTCCAGCTCGTAGTAGGCGCGCTTGGCGGTGTTCATGCCGACGCCGTGGGTCTCGCACAGGCGGCGCAGCGACGGCAGCGCGTCGCCGGCGCGGTAGCTGCCGTGCTCGATGGCGGCAACGAAAAAATCGACCAGCGTGGCGTACTTGGACATCGGCCCACTTCAAGACAACGGGAAAGACCCGCAGTGTAGCGGAGAATCCCCCGTCCCGGCCGGAAGGGGCGTGCCCCAGCCAGGCCCGCCCGGCCACCACGCGACGCGTCCGCGCTCGGTGTGGCGGAGGTCGTATAATGCAGCCATGACCACATCACCTCCCTTTGCCGGGCTCACCCCGGACTGCCTGCTGAACGCGCTGGAAGGCCTCGGCCTGCCGGTGAACGGCCAGCTCCTGGCGCTCAACAGCTACGAAAACCGCGTCTACCAGGTCGGCCTGGACGACGCGCCGCCGCTGGTGGCCAAGTTCTACCGCCCCGAGCGCTGGAGCGATGCGCAGATCCTGGAAGAGCACGCCTTCGTGGCGGAACTGGCCGGCCACGAGATTCCGGTGGTCGGCGCGCTCGGCATCGCCGGCCGCACACTGCATCAGCACGCCGGCTTCCGCTTCGCGCTGTTCCCGCGCCGCGGCGGACGCGCCCCGGAGCTCGACCGCCCGGACACGCTGCAATGGCTGGGGCGCTTTCTCGGCCGCATCCACGCCGTCGGCGCGGTGACGCCGTTCGCGCTGCGGCCGACGCTGGACGCGGCGAGCTTCGGCGAAGAGCCGCTGGCCTTCCTGGCCGACTGCCCGTTCATCCCGGACGAGTTGCGCGCGGTGTACCTGGGTGTGGCGCGCCAGGCGCTGGACGGCGTGGCGCGCGGCTACGACCGCGCCGGCGCCATCACGCTGCGCCGCCTGCATGGCGATTGCCACGCCGGCAACGTGCTGTGGACCGAGGCCGGGCCGCACTTCGTCGATTTCGACGACTGCCGCATGGGGCCGGCGGTGCAGGATCTGTGGATGCTGCTGTCGGGGGAGCGCAGCGAGCAGAGCGCCCAGCTGGCCGACCTGCTGGCGGGGTACGAGGATTTTTGCGAGTTCGACACGCGCGAGCTGTACCTGGTCGAGGCGCTGCGCACGCTGCGGCTGATCCACTACAGCGCCTGGCTGGCGCGACGCTGGCACGACCCGGCGTTTCCGGCGGCTTTCCCCTGGTTCGACAACCCGCGCTACTGGCAGGACCAGATCCTGGCGCTGCGCGAGCAGATCGCGCTGATGGACGAAGCGCCGCTGTGGCCGGTGTGAGCGCACCACACTGAGCCGCCGCGGCGCGGCCCGCCTTTCCCCTGTCACGCCCGCCACGCGGCGCGAAGCAAGACGGGGCCTCAGCCGGCGGTGTCGGCGGCGGGCCCCTGCACCAGGCGGTGACGCTGCGCCAGCGTCGGAAACAGCCGCATCCACAGCGCCGCCACCAACAGCGTCCCCACCCCGCCCGCCACCACCGCCGGCACCGTGCCCAACAGCGCCGCGGTGGCGCCGGACTCGAACTCGCCCAGCTGGTTGGAGGCGCCGATGAACAGCGAATTGACCGCGCTGACCCGGCCGCGCATCTCGTCCGGGGTCTCCAGCTGCACGAAGGTGGTGCGGATCACCACGCTGATCATGTCCGACGCCCCCAATACCGCCAGCGCCGCCAGCGACAGCCCGAACGAGGTCGACAGGCCGAAGGCGATGGTGGCGAGCCCGAACACCGCCACCGCCGCGAACATCACCCGCCCCACCCGCTGTGCGATCGGGAAGCGCATCAGGTAGGCCGACATCAGCAGCGCGCCCACCGCTGGCGCCGAGCGCAGCAGCCCCAGCCCCCACGGCCCGGTGTGCAGGATGTCGCGCGCGTAGATCGGCAGCAGCGCGGTGGCCCCGCCCAGCAGCACCGCGAACAGGTCGAGCGAGATGGCGCCGAGGATGTCGGGCCGGCTCTTGATGAAGCGCACCCCCACCAGCAGCGAATCGAGCGTCATGCGCTGCTGCGAGGGCTCCGACGGACGCACCGCCAGCCGCGACAGCAGCAGCGCGCCGCCGAGGTAGAGCGTCAGGTCGAGGCCGTAGGTGAACTCGGCGCCCAGCGCGTAGAGGAAGCCGCCCAGCGCCGGCGCCAGAATGGTGGCCGCCTCGTTGGCCGAAGCGGCCGCCGCCACCGCCGGCGGCAGCAGCGCGGGCGGCACCACGTTGGGCAGCAGCGCCTGCATCGCCGGCATGTCGAAGGAGCGGCAGGTGCCGATCAGCACCGACAGCGCGAAGATCAGCTCGCGGCTCACCGCAAAACCGGCGTGCGCGCTGCCCAGGCCCAGCAGCGCCGCCACCGCGGCCTGCACCAGCAGGCTCACCGTGACGATGCGCTGGCGGTCGAAGCGGTCCACCACCGAGCCCACCACCAGCACCAACAGCACCCGCGGCAGGAACTGCAGCAAGCCCACCAGGCCGAGGTCGAGCGCGCTGCCGGTGAGCGAGTACACCTGCCAGCCGATGGCCACGGTGAGGATCTGGAAACCGCTGGTGAGGCAGACGCGGGTCAGCCAGTACAGCCAGAACGGACGGAAACGACGCAACGAAACCGGCACGGCCGGCGAGGCAGGGTTCATGGGTGGGCAAGGAAATGACGGGGGAGGCCACAGCGTACCCTTGCCCCGCCCCGAGCGCCAGCCCGGGACGGCGTTGCAGACTGGCGCAACGGCCGGCGCAAAGCACTGTACCAGGCTGACACAGTGTTGCACTTCGCCACAGCGGCCGCGCCCCGCCTGGCCCGGCGCGGCCGGGCCAGGAACGCCCCCGGCGCCGTCGGAGCGCCACAAACCCCATTGGTTTCAACGAGATAGCGCATCACATACCAAAGTCGTAGACGGTTTTTCCCGGCGTGGGAATGGCGCTTGCACCTGGCGCCCGGCAGTCGCCTCGTTTGCCACCGGAATGGAGAAACCATGAAAACCAGAACTCAAACCACCCTGCTCGCCAGCCTCGTCGCCGCCCTGTTCGCCGGCCAGGCCATGGCCCTGGAGGTCTACAACGACAAGGGCTGGACGCTCGACATCAGCGGCTCGGTCAACGCCTTCTACACCACCAGCAAGACCGACAACGCCGAACGCAGCAGCCAGATCGAGAACGGCCTGTTGCCGGGTTACTTCAACATCACCGCCGCCACCAAGCAGAAGGGCCTCGACATCAAGGGCGTGATCGGCATGTGGCCGGGCCTCGACTCCGACTCGCCGGCCCTGCAATCCGCCACCGCCGGCGTCGGCAAGTCCACCGCGGACGCGCGTACCAACTATCTGAGCTTCGGCAACGACAAGATCGGTACCTTCAAGTTCGGCCGCGACATCGGCCTGTTCCAGTCCAATGCCATCCTCAACGACATGACGCTGATCGGCGTCGGCGGCGGCGCCGGCACGGCACGCAACATCAACACCACGCTGGGCGGCATCGGCGCCGGCTACATCTACGCCGAGTTCCAGCCGCAGATCACCTACACCACGCCGGACTACAACGGCTTCCACGCCAGCCTCGGCGTGTTCGACAACAAGGACGTGGACAGCACCGGCACCACCGGCAGCCATCCCGGCTACCAGGGGCTGGCCGAGTACGGCTTCAAGAGCAACGCGGCCTCGGGCAAGGCCTGGCTCGGCTTCGTCAACCAGCAGTTCACCCGCATCCGCGACAACAACGCCACCGGCTTCGAACTGGGCGCCAAGGCCGACATCGGCAACGTCGGGCTGATGGCGCAGGGCTTCAGCGGCAAGGGCATCGGCGACACCATCCTGTTCTCCGGCGGCACCGACGCCGACGGCAACAACCGCCGCTCCAACGGCTACCTGGCGCAGGCCACCTACAAGATCGACGACCTGAAGCTGGGCGTGAGCTACGGCGAGAGCCGCACCAAGGCCACCAGCGAAGAAGGCAGCGGCTACATCAACCGCGTCGCCGGCACCACGCTCGGCGCCTACTACAGCCTGACGCCGAACCTGACCCTGGTGGGCGAGCTGAACCGCCGCCGCAACAAGGTCACCGACATCGACACCGACAGCGTGTCGCTCGGCGCCATCCTGTTCTTCTGAGGCGGATGACCCGCCCGCCGCGCGGCGGGCGGGGCGCCAACGCCGCAAGCCCGACGTTCCTCTCCGGAGCGTCGGGCTTGTGCCGTGTTGGGGGGGCGAAGCGCGCCGTCAGCGCGGCGCCGGCTTGAGGCGGCGGTACAGGGTGTTGCGGCTGACCCCGAGGCGGCGCGCCGCGGCGCTGACGTTGCCGTTGCAGTCGGCCAGCACGCGGCGCATCAGCTGCAGCTCGACCTCGGCCAGGCGCTCGCCGTGGGGGGCGCTGGCACGGGGCGGCGCGGCGGACGGCGCCTCGGCCTCTTCGACCCCGGCCGCCGGCACGGCCTCCAGCAACTCCTCCGGCAGGTGGCTCGGCAGCAGGGTCTCGCCCGGTTCCAGCAGCGCGCACAGGGTGCGCAGCACGCCGTGCAGCTGGCGCAGGTTGCCGGGCCAGGGGTAGCGGGCGAACGCCTGCCACACCGCCGGCGCCACCGCCACCGGCCGCCCCCCGCACTCGTCCGCCAGCAGCTGCGCCACCAGCGGCACCAGGTCGCTGCGCTCGCGCAGCGGCGGCAGCGCCAGACGCACGCCGTTGATGCGGTAGTAGAGGTCGGCGCGGAAGCGGCCCGCCGCCACCGCCTCGGGCAGGGCGCGGTGGGTGGCGCACAGCAGCGAGAAGTCGACCGGCAGGACACGACTGGAGCCGAGCGGCGTCACCTCGCGTTCCTGCAGCACGCGCAGCAGGCGCGCCTGCAAGGCGAGCGGCATGTCGCCGATCTCGTCGAGAAACAGCGTTCCGCCGTTGGCCTGCAGCAGCTTGCCGACGTGGCCGCGCCGGCGCGCGCCGCTGAAGGCGCCCTCCTCGTAGCCGAACAGCTCCGATTCGATCAGCCCTTCCGGGATCGCGGCGCAGTTGACCGCCACGAAGGGCCGGTCGAAGCGCGACCCGCTGCGGTGGAAGGCGCGCGCGAACAGCTCCTTGCCGGTGCCGGTCTCGCCTTCGATCAGCAGCGGAATGTCCTTGCCGACCAGGCGCAGCGCGCGGCGCGCCACCGCCGCGAGCCCAGGATCGCCGGCGAGGAAGTCGTCCAGCGTGCGCGGCCGGCCGCCGCCGAAGGCCGAACGTCCGGTCTCCGCCGCGGGCGGCGCCGCGACCGGCGCGTGATGTTGCAGATAAGCCATGCAGTCTCTCCCTGTCGCCGGGCTCGCCGTCTTCCGCGAAAGACGCCCGGTCTCTCCTGCTTTGTACAAGGGAGCGCGCCGCCTCACCATTCATCTTTGGTCGGGTATGGGCGGCGCCGCGCTACAATGACGCATGTCCGATTTCCCCTACCTCGCCGGCTACCCGCCGGCGCTGCTCGAGCGCGTGCGTGCGCTGGTCGCCGACCGGCGCCTGGGCACCTGGCTGGCCGAGCGCTACCCGGAGCGCCACGCGGTGCAGACCGACCGCGCGCTGTACCAGTACCTGGCCGAGCTGCGCCAGCGCTACCTGAAGAACGCCACGCCGCTGGCCAAGGTGCTGTACGACAACCGCCAGCACCCGGTGCACGGCACCCTCGGCACCAATACCTTCGTGGCGCGGGTGCAGGGCGGCAAGTTGAAGAGCAAGAACGAGATCCGCATCGCCACGCTGTTCCGCGAGGCGCCGCCGCAGTTCCTGAAGATGATCGCGGTGCACGAGCTTTCGCACCTGAAGGAGAAGGAGCACAACAAGGCGTTCTACCAGTTGTGCTGCCATATGGAGCCGGACTACCACCAGCTGGAATTCGACCTGCGGCTGTGGCTCACCGCGCGCGAGCTGAACCTGATGCAACCCGGCTGAGCGCGCGGCGCGACGGGGAAAAGGTTGGCCGAAGACCCGGGCCTTCGGCCAACCCTGGTCAGAACCGGCTCACGATTCTTTGACGAGCGGCACGGGGCCGGTCGTACTCGGCCGCTGCCGCCCTAAGCGCATGAACAGGTTCTGACGACTCAGTAGTTGGTGGTGTTCGCCGCCGGCGCACTGGCCGCCGGCTGGGCGTTGACCGTCATCTTCAGGCGCCGGCCCGGATCGCTGGGCAGCGTCACGGTGTTGCGCTGGCCGTGGTATTCGTAGGTCACCTCGTAACCGGTCAGTTCCTCGCGCTGCGACGGGTGGCACACGGTGCGCGACGCCGTGGTCGGACGCGCGCCCTGAGTGTTGCGCGCGATCTGCTGCCCGGCCATGGCGCCGCCGATGGCGCCGACGATGGTGGCCGCGGTCTTGCCCTTGCCGCCGCCGACCTGGTGGCCCAGCACCCCGCCGACCAGGCCGCCCAAGAGCGCCCCGCCGTTCTCCGCCGTCACCATGCCCTCCAGGCCGCCGCTCGGGGCCGGCGCCGCGACCGGTTCGTTGACCTGCTCGCAGTTATCGTCCTTGACGGTCTGGTAACGCGGCTCGCTCTTCAGCACCGTGGCGTAGTCGGTAAAGGTCATCGCTTGGGCGCTGCCGGCGGCGACGAGCAGCGTGGCGATCAGCATTCTTTTCATTATCGGGATTCTCCAGAGTCGGCAATCCGCCTTCAGAGGCGGCGGTGACGGCCAGTATAAGGAGGCGATATGTATGCCTTGTAAATAGTTGTTAACGGATGTTAAGCCCGCCGCTTGCCCAGCTCGGCCACCAGCACGCTGGCCACGATCAGCGCCGCGCCGCACAGCGCCGGCACGGTGAGCGGCTCGCCGGCGAGCCAGCCCACCAGCCCGCCCCACACCGGTTCCATGGCGTAGATCAGCGTGGCGCGCGTGGCCGGCACCGTCTGCTGCGCCCAGTTCATCGCCACCTGGATCAGCGTGGTGGCCAGCCCCAGCCCGAGCACGCAGCCGATCAGCCCCGGCGTCGGCTGCGGCGCGGCCTCGCCGGTCGCCAGCATCAACAGCGTCGCCAGCAGCGCCACCGTCAGCAGTTGCACCACGGCCATGCGGCGCGGCTCGCAGCCTCCGGCGTAGCGGCCGAGCAGGCAGATTTCCAGCGCGATCATCGCCGCCCCGGCCAGGGTCAGCGCCTCGCCGAGGCCGAACGACCACTCCAGGCCGCGCGGGTCGGACAGCAGCACCAGCCCGCCGAACGCCACGGCGATGCCGAGCCAGGCCGCCAGCGGCGGCGGACGGCGGAACAGCAGCAGCATGATCAGCGGCACCAGCGGCACGTAGAGCGCGGTGAGGAAGGCCGACTTGCTGCTGGCGATCAGGCCGAGCCCCATGGTCTGCAAACCGTAACTGCCGCACAGCACCGCCCCCATCAGCACCCCGGCGCGCAGTTCGGCACGGGTCAGGCCGCGTAGCTGGCGCCACGACAGCAGCAAGGCCAGCGCCCCGGCCACGCCGAAGCGCAGCGCGACGAAGCCGAACGGCCCGGCCCATTGCAGCGCGGTCTGCACCGCGAGGAAGGTGCCGCCCCAGACCACCGTGATCAGCAGCAAGACCAGGTCCGGCAGGCGCGAGGGACGCGCCCCGGAAGGCAAGGGCAAGGTGGCGCTGGATGAGGTCATGACGGAACTCCACGGGAAGGAAAGCGAGGTTCGATTGCGGCGAAACGGCTCAGTGCACTATACTGCACATATCACTCAATGTGCAATATAGTGCTCACACCATGCCCGACACTCCCCCGCAAGTGCTGCTCGATGTTTCGGCCAACCTGCGCCAGGCGCGCCAAGCGCTGGGCTGGAGCCAGGACAAGCTGGCCACCGCCGCCGGCGTCAGCCGCCGCATGCTGGTCAACATCGAGGCCGGCGACAGCAACGTCAGCCTGGCCACGCTCGACCGCCTCGCCGCCGCGCTCGGCCTGTCGTTCGCCGAACTGGTGCGCCCGCCTGCGGCCAACCCGCGCCAGCCGGCGGCCCCGGTGACGGTGTGGCAGGGCCGGCACCCCGACAGCCATGCCAGCCTGCTGCAAAGCCTGGGCAGTGCCGGCCGCACCGTCGAGCTATGGCTCTGGCAGCTCGCCGCCGGCGAACGCTACGACGCCGAAGCCGACCCCGCCGGCAGCCACGAGATGCTGTACGTCATCGCCGGCGAGCTGGAGCTGGAACGCGCCGGCACGCGCCAGCGCCTCGGCCCCGGCGACTCGCTGGTCTTCGCCTCCGACGAGCGCTACGCCTACCTCAACCCCGGCGCCGTGCCGGTGCGCTTCACCAAGAACGTGCTGCTGGCGCGCTGAGGCGCGGGCATGCAAAAAGCCGCGTCCCGAGGGAGCGCGGCTTGGCGTGCAAACGGCAAGACGGCGGATTCCGTCACTGACCCGGAGCGGCCCGGCTGTGCCGGGTCCGGCAGCGTCGGAACAGGGCACCTTGTCAGCCGCCGGAAAGCCGCGTCCCGCAGGAACGCGGCTGGCCGCCAACAGGTCCCGGCTCAGTAGCCGAGCGTGGCGCCGTCCGGGTTGCGCGGGTCGGAGTAGCCGTACAGGCCGTCGTCACGCAGCTGGATGGTCTGGGTGCGGCCCATGGTCGGCTGCACCGACACCTTGTAGCCCTGCTTCTGCAGGATCGCCATGGTGTCCGGGCTCAGGCCCTTCTCGACGCGCAGCACGTCCGGCAGCCACTGGTGGTGCACGCGCGGCGTCGACGCCGCCTCGGCCGGGTTCATGCCGAAGTCGATGGCGTTGACGATGGTCTGCAGCGTGGTGGTGATGATGCGTGCGCCGCCCGGGCTGCCGGTCACCAGCCACGGCTTGCCGTTCTTCAGCACCAGCGTCGGCGACATCGACGACAGCGGACGTTTGCCCGGCTGGATGGCGTTGGCGTCGCCGCCGATCAGGCCGTAGGCGTTGGGCACGCCCGGCTTGGCGGAGAAATCGTCCATCTCGTCGTTGAGCAGGATGCCGGTGCCACGGGCGACGATGCCGCTGCCGAAGTTCAGGTTCAGCGTGTAGGTCACCGCCACCGCGTTGCCCTTGGCGTCGACGATCGAGTAGTGCGTGGTCTGGTCGCTTTCATACGGCTGCGGCTTGCCCGGCTTGATGGCGGAGGCCGGCAGCACCTTGACCGGATCGATCTTCTGCGCCAGCTCGTCGGCATACTTCTTCGAGGTCAGCCCCTTCACCGGCACCTTGACGAAGCCCGGGTCGCCCAGGTACTCGGCGCGGTCGGCATAAGCCAGTTTCATGGCCTCCGCCATATGGTGGATGGTCTGCGCGCTGTTCACGCCGTACTGCGCCAGCGGGTAGTGCTCCAGCATGTTGAGGATCTGGATGATGTGGGTGCCGCCCGAGCTCGGCGGCGGCATCGACACCACCTGGTAGCCACGGTACTCGCCGCGCACCGGCGCGCGCTCTTCCACCTTGTAGTTCCTGAGGTCGTCCTTGCCGATCAGGCCGCCGTGCTGCGCCATCTCGGCCACGATCTTGTCGCCGATCTCGCCGTTATAAAAGACCTTGCTGCTGTGCTTGGCGATCAGCCTGAGCGACTTGGCCAGGTCCTTCTGCACCAGCTTGTCGCCCAGCTGCAGTGGACGGCCGTTCTTGAAGAAGATGGCGCGCGTGCTGTCCCACTTGCCGAGGTTGTCCTTCTCCACTTCCAGCATCTTGGCCATGGTCGGGCTGACCACGATGCCGCCTTCGGCCAACTTGATCGACGGCGCGATCAGGTCCGCCAGCTTCATCGTGCCCCAGCGCTTGAGCGCGTGCTCCATGCCGGCCACCGTGCCCGGCACGCCGACGGCGAGGTGGGTGTAGGTCGAGCGGCCCTCGGCGACGTTGCCCTTCTCGTCCAGGTACATGTCGCGGCTGGCCTTGGCCGGGGCGATCTCGCGGAAGTCGAGCGCCACGTCCTGGCCGCTCTTGGCGTCGTGCAGCACCATGAAGCCGCCGCCGCCGAGGTTGCCGGCGTTGGGCAGCACCACCGCCAGCGCGAAGCCCACCGCCACCGCGGCGTCGACGGCGTTGCCGCCGCGCTTCAACACGTCCAGGCCGATGCGGCTGGCCAGCTCCTGCTCGGCGGCGACCATGCCATGCCTGGCGTAGACGGGGTGGAAGATGTCCTGATCGTAGTCGTACTTGACCACCGGGGCGGCAACCGGGGCTTCGGCCTGCGAGGCGACCGGGGCAAAGGCCAGCGCCAGGCCCAGGGCCATGGCGCCGAGCGCGAAGGGACGACGGATACGGGAAGACAGCATGAATGACTCTCCTTTGTTGACGGCATCGGCCAGGGCGTCGGTGCGCCCCGGTCTGGGGTGGCGGGCGCGTCGTAGCGCTGCTAGCGGCGGCGCGGACGTGCCCGGTGAAGCGGCAGGCTCTGCGGCCTGCTGGTATTTCAACCCCGCCGACGCTGCATGATTCATGCCCGCCATGACATCACCATCGGCGGTGCTAACCTCTTCATTCTATGACGTAAGATTTTTAATGAAACCGGCGCGCGTTCGGAAAACCGTCACTTGACGAGGCATGGTGCACGGAAAACCGAACGCGCCGTCCCGCTGCACGGTGAATAAGCTACCTCGCCGGGCCCGGCTCTCTATACAATAGCCACCTTGTTGATTGGTAAAGGCTTCTGCCGCGCGCCGAAGCCAAGGATCTGGATTACCCATGTTGCGATTGTCTGAAATCAAACTGCCGCTCGACCACCCGGAAGCGGCGCTGCGCCAAGCCATCGTGGCTTACCTGGGCGTGCCCGACGCCGAGGTGGGCAGCTTCACCGTGTTCAAGCGCAGCTACGACGCGCGCAAATCGACGATGCAGCTGATTTACATCGTCGACGTCGAGGTCGCCGACGAGGCCGCCTTGCTGAAGAAATTCGCCAAAGACATCCACGTCGTGCCGACCCCGGACATGAGCTACCACTTCGTCGGCCAGGCGCCCAGCACCCTGGCCAGCCGACCGGTGGTGGTGGGCTTCGGCCCGTGCGGCCTGTTTGCCGGGCTGATCCTGGCACAGATGGGCTTCCGGCCGATCGTCCTGGAACGCGGCAAGAAAGTGCGCGAGCGCACCAAGGACACCTGGGGGCTGTGGCGCAAGAACGTGCTCAACCCGGAATCCAACGTGCAGTTCGGCGAAGGCGGCGCCGGCACCTTCTCCGACGGCAAGCTGTACAGCCAGATCAAGGACCCGCGCTACCTGGGCCGCAAGGTGCTGGAAGAGTTCGTCAAGGCCGGCGCGCCCGAGGAAATCATCTACGTCAACAAGCCGCACATCGGCACCTTCCGCCTGGTCAGCATGGTGGAAAAGATGCGCGCCAACATCGAGGCGCTGGGCGGCGAGATCCGTTTCGAGCACAAGGTGACCGACGTGCTGATCGAAGACGGCCCCACCGGCAAGCAGATGCGCGGCCTGGTGCTGGCCAACGGCGAACAGATCCTGTCCGACCACGTGGTCATCGCGCTCGGCCATAGCGCGCGCGACACCTTCGAGATGCTGCACGCGCGCGAGGTGTTCATGGAGGCCAAGCCGTTCTCGGTGGGCTTCCGCATCGAGCACCCGCAAACGCTGATCGACAAGGCGCGCCTCGGCAAGTACGCCGGCCACCCCCTTCTGGGTGCGGCCGACTACAAGCTGGTGCACCACGCCAGCAACGGCCGTTCGGTGTACAGCTTCTGCATGTGCCCGGGCGGCCAGGTGGTGGCGGCCACGTCGGAACCCTACCGCGTCGTCACCAACGGCATGAGCCAGTACTCGCGCGCCGAGCGCAACGCCAACGCCGGCATCGTGGTCGGCATCACCCCGGCCGACTTCCCCGGCAGCGGCCCGCTGGCCGGCATCGTGCTGCAGCGCGAGCTGGAATCGCGCGCCTTCGTGCTGGGCGGCGGCACCTACGAGGCGCCGGGCCAGCTGGTGGGCGACTTCCTCGCCGGCCGGCCGTCCAGCCGTCTCGGCTCGGTCACGCCGTCCTACCAGCCGGGCGTCAAGCTGGGCGACTTGTCCAGCGCGCTGCCCGACTACGCCATCGCCGCCATGCGCGAGGCGATCCCGGCCTTCGACAAGAAGATCCGCGGCTTCGCCATGAACGACGCGGTGCTGACCGGCGTGGAAACCCGCACCTCGTCGCCGCTGCGCATCACCCGCGGCGAGGACTGCCAGAGCCTGAACGTGCGCGGCCTGTTCCCCGCCGGCGAAGGCGCCGGCTACGCCGGCGGCATCCTGTCGGCCGGGGTCGACGGCATCAAGGTGGCCGAGGCGGTGGCGCACAGCATCCTGAAACTGGCCTGAGCCCGCCGCCACCAGGCGCCGTGAGCCGCGACAAAAAACCCCGTCAGCATGACGGGGTTTTGTTTTGACCGGCGGCTTGGAACCGGTTCAGGATCTGTTGCGAGCGGCCCTCAGCGGGGCGAAGAGCCGCACAGAAATCCTCATGTACTCCAGTACATGAGGATTTCGCGCAGCGCATGAGCCCCGATCAGGGATCGCGCAGTAAGATCATGAACTGGTTCTTACTTCTTGGCCGGTTCGCGGCCCCTGCCCGGCGGAATGATCGAGCCCGGCTCCACCACCTTCTGCTTGGCCTGCTTCGGCTTCTTGACTTCCTTGTTGCTGCGCACTTGACCCTTAGCCATCGGATATCTCCTGGCGGTGCCGGCATCGTGCCATGCCCCGGCACCACGGTAAGGCGGTTGCAGGTATCTCCCTGCAGCGGCGCCGACGGTGGCGCCGCATAAACAGATGATAGGCCGTTCGCGCGCGGCGGGTGGCATTATCTTGCGCGGCCGCCCCGGCCAGCGCCCGCCGTGCCACGGCCGGCTTTGCGGTATCATCGGCCATTATCGGGCGGCCGCGCCGCCCCATCGCACCATCACGAGACCGCCATGAACCAGACCGTCCCCGAAACCCTCAAACCCTGCAACAAGTGCGGTTCGCGCGCCGAGCTGATCAAGAGCGGCTCGCGCCGCTACTGGGTGCAATGCACGCGCTACGCCGGCAACGGCAACTGCAACGCCATCGGCGCCCAGGCCGACAACAAGAAAGAAGCGATACATAACTGGAACAGCACGCGCTGATACCCTGTTCATGATCCTGCTGCGCGTCCCTGATCGGGGCTCATGCGCACTGCGTGCGAATCTATCACTGAGCAAATCGAAGATTTGCACGCAGTGATTCGCTCAGCGCTCAGAAATCCTCATGTACTCCAGTACATTCCGGTTTCTGTGCGGCTCTTCGCTCCGCTGAGGGCCGCTCGCGACAGATCCTGAACAGGTTCTGAGTTGTTCCTGACTACACAGGACTTAGGACACTCCCCCATGTTCGCCTGGTTCGAAAAACGGCTGCACCCCTACCCCGATACGCCACCGGCCCAGCCCCCCCAGGGCTTCTTCCCCTTCGTCTGGTCCTGCACCCGCGGCCTGCGGCCCTTGATCGCGGCGATGACCTCGCTCACCGCGCTGATCGGCGCCTTCGAGGCGCTGCTGTTCTCGATGCTGGGGTCGGTGGTGGACTGGCTGAGCAAGGTGCCGCCGGCGCAGCTATGGCAGACGCAGCAGCACAACCTGCTGCTGTTGGCCGGCATCCTGCTGGCGAGCCCGCTGCTGATCGCGTTGCAGTCGCTGTGCAAGTACCAGGGCCTGGCCGGCAATTTCCCGATGCTGCTGCGCTGGAACTTCCACCGCCACCTGCTCGGCCAGAGCATGAGCTTCTACCAGGACGAATTCGCCGGCCGGGTCTCGGCCAAGGTGATGCAGACCGCGCTGGCGGTGCGCGAGACGGTGGTCATCGTCACCGACATCCTGGTGTTCGTGGTGATCTACTTCGTCACCATGGTGGCGGTGGTGGGCCGTTTCGACCTGGTGCTGATGCTGCCCTTCCTCGGCTGGCTGGCGCTCTACGTCGCCACGCTCGCCTTCTTCGTGCCGCGCCTGGGGCGTGCCGCCAGCGCCCAGGCCGACGCGCGCAGCCTGATGACCGGGCGCATCACCGACGCCTACACCAACATCGCCACCGTCAAGCTGTTCTCGTACGGCCAGCGCGAGGCCGGCTTCGCCAGGAGCGCGATGCAGGAGTTCATGCTCACCGCCTACCGCCAGATGCGGCTGGTGAGCGGTTTCGAGGTCACCAACCACGCCCTCAGCATGGTGCTCATCGCCAGCACCGCCGGCGCCACGCTGTGGCTGTGGAGCCAGGGCCAGGTCGGGGTCGGCGCGGTGGCCGCCGCCACCGCGATGGCGCTGCGCCTCAACGGCATCTCGCACTGGATCATGTGGGAGATGTCGAGCCTGTTCGAGCACATCGGCACGGTGCAGGACGGCATCGCCACGCTGTCGCGCAGCATCGCCGTCACCGACCGCCCGGACGCCAAGCCGCTCGCGGTGACGCGCGGCGAGGTCCGCTTCGAGGCGGTCGACTTCGGCTACGGCGGCGAACGCAAGGTGATCGACCAGCTCACGCTGACGGTGCGGCCGGGCGAGAAGATCGGCCTGGTGGGGCGCAGCGGCGCCGGCAAGTCCACCATCGTCAACCTGCTCTTGCGCTTCTACGACGTGGAGGGCGGGCGCATCCTGATCGACGGCCAGGACATCGCCCACGTCACGCAGGACAGCCTGCGCGCCCAGGTCGGCATGGTGACGCAGGACACCTCGCTGCTGCACCGGTCGGTGCGCGACAACCTGCTGTACGGCCGCCCCGACGCCAGCGACGAGCAGATGGTCGCCGCCGCGCGCCGCGCCGAGGCGCACGAGTTCATCCAGACCCTGACCGACCCCAAGGGCCGCCACGGCTACGAGGCCCACGTCGGCGAGCGTGGCGTCAAGCTCTCCGGCGGCCAGCGCCAGCGCATCGCCATCGCCCGCGTGATGCTGAAGGACGCCCCGATCCTGCTGCTGGACGAAGCCACCAGCGCGCTCGATTCGGAAGTGGAAGCGGCGATCCAGGGCAGCCTGTACCGCCTGATGCAGGGCAAGACCGTGGTGGCGATCGCGCACCGCCTCTCCACCATCGCCGCGATGGACCGGCTGGTCGTGCTCGACCGCGGCCAGATCGTCGAGGAAGGCACGCACGCCGCGCTGTTGGCGCAGGGTGGGCTGTACGCGCGGCTGTGGGCGCACCAGAGCGGCGGCTTCCTCGGCGAGGAGACCGAGGACGACGAGACCGTGGCGGCGGGCTAGCCATGCCCGGCACCACCGTGCCAGCCTGAGGCCTGGGTTGGCCGAAGCCGGGCCGACGCCGGGTTTTTCCACCAGGCGCGCCGGCTCGGCCGCCGGGCCTCACAGCGGGCACCGGCCATACCGACACACGTGCTGCATGGCAACAAACCAACAGAACCACCCCCTGAATGCCGCTGTAACGGCGTCCCCTTCCGCAACGACCGATTAACGAACATATTTTCGATAATCGGAATTGTCGTCCCCTAGCCCTGTTGCTACATTTTGAGCGCCACCCGTCCCCACACCCGCAGGACGACGCGCCGCCCTCCACCGGGGGCAGAGCAAGACCCGACGGTCGCGCCGCGACATCACCGCCCCGCACGCCGTCCCTGACCAGACCCTCGGCCGCGCGCACCGCGGCACCGGGACGCCAGGCCAGCGCACCGCTTCACGCCCAATAAAAACAACACTTTGTAACAACGCGATAAAACAGCGACGACGAGATTCAGACGCCGTCGCCATAAACGAATGGAGAACAACAGGATGTCGACTACCCCCACCCCCCTGACGGCGGCCGCCCCCTCCGGCAGCGTCGGCGACAAGATCCGCAGCGCCTTCGCCATCGGCAAGATGCGCTGGGGCATGCTGGCGCTGGTCTTCTTCGCCACCACCATCAACTACATCGACCGCGCCGCGCTGGGCGTGATGCAGCCGGTGCTGGCCAAGGCCATGGCCTGGACCGCGCAGGACTACGCCAACATCAACTTCTGGTTCCAGGTCGGCTACGCCGCCGGCTTCGCCGCGCAGGGCCGCTTCATCGACAAGGTCGGCGTCAAACGCGCCTTCGCCATCGCCGTGGTGCTGTGGAGCATCGCCGCCGCCGCGCACGGCTTTGCCGCCAGCGCCGCCGGCTTCATGGTGTGCCGCTTCTTCCTCGGGCTGGCCGAAGCCGCCAACTACCCGTCCTGCGTCAAGACCACGCGGCTGTGGTTCCCGGCCGGCGAGCGCGCCATGGCCACCGGCATCTTCAACGCCGGCACCAACGTCGGCGCCATGCTGACCCCGCTGATGCTGCCGTTCATCCTGCAGGTCTGGGGCTGGCAGGCGGCGTTCTTCACCATCGGCGCACTGGGCTTCGTGTGGCTCGTGTTCTGGCTGCGCAACTACTACAACCCGGAAGAGCATCCGCGCGTCAGCCAGCAGGAACTGGCCTACGTGCAGCAGGGCGTCGAGCCGGCGCCGGCCAAGGTGCCCTACTCGCGCATCCTGAAGATGCGCGGCACCTGGGCCTTCACCGTGGCCTACGCCATCACCTCGCCGGTGTTCTGGTTCTACCTGTACTGGCTGCCGCCGTTCCTCAACCAGCAGTACCACCTCGGCATCAGCGTGACCCAGATGGGCCTGCCCTTGATGGTGATCTACCTGATGGCCGACTTCGGCAGCGTGTTCGGCGGCGCCGTGTCCTCCTACCTGATCTCGCGCGGCATGGCGCCGGTACGCTCGCGCCTGGTGTCGATGCTGGCCTTCGCGCTGTGCATCTCGTCGATCGTGTTCGCCGCCGGCGCCAGCAGCCTGTGGATGGCGGTGCTGTTCATCTCGCTGGCGGTCGGTGCGCACCAGGCCTGGACCGCCAATATCTGGAGCGTGGTGATGGACACCTCGCCCAAGCACGTGGTGAGTTCGGTGTTCGGCTTCGGCGGCATGATCAGCGCCATCGGCGGCATGTTCATGACCCAGCTGGTGGGCTACGTGCTGACCGTCACCCACAACAACTACGCCGTGCTGTTCACCATGATCCCGGTGGTCTACTTCATCGCGCTGGCCTGGCTCTACTTCATGGCGCCGCGCCAGGTGGAAGACGCCGCCGCGTAAGCGCGGCCTTCCCCGGTGGCGGCAGGGCGGTCGCGTCGACCCGCCTGCCGCCCGCGACGGGCCGGCCGACGCCGGCCCGTCGGCTTTTTCCCGCCCCCACTTCCCGCCCTGCCCCCTCCCCGCCGACCCGGCACGCCCGCCACAGCGCGGCGCCGATCCTCAGCGACGTCATGATGCCGCCGCGTCAAATGTGTTAAAAACACCTCTACGCCTCCTCACACACCCTTTTGGCAAGGCCGAAACCGCATGTCATCCGCTGCCCCTCTTCCCGACCTTGCCGCGCTGCTGGCGCAACGGGTCGATCTCGATCCGGCCGAGCTGGCACGGTACGACCTCGAGCAGCACCCGGCGCTGGCCGACACCGCCCTCCTCGGCGCCGCGCTGCACGACTTCCTGCAGCGCCAGCCGGAGACCGGCGAGCGCTTCGGCGACGCGGCCGACGCCGCGCTGCGCCAGCTGGTCGAGCACAAGGTAAGCCACTTCGCCGCCCTGCTGACGCGCCCCTGGGCCGGGGAGTCGCTCGACGCCGGGCTGGCGCTGGGACGGCAACAGCATGAGTACGGACTCTCCACCGCCTGGCTAAGCAGCGCGCACCGGGTGTATCTCGACCACCTGGAGCAGCGCGTGGGCGGCCTCGCCCTGGCGGCGGACGACCGCGCCGGCCTGACCGCGGCGCTGCGCAAACTGGTGTTCTACGACCTGCTGCTGCAACTGAGCGGCTACCACGCCGGGGCGGAAGCGGTGAGCCAGGGCGAGGCGCAGCGGCTGGCGCGCCTCAACCGCCTCTACATCACCCTGAGCCAGGTCAGCCACATCGCCGCGCGCAACGTGCGCCACCTCGGCTCGCGCGAGCTGGCGGCGCAGACCCTGCTGCGCGAGGTGTGCGAAACCGTGGTCGAGCACGGCGGCATCCACATGGCCTGGGTCGGCTTCATCGATCCGGCGTCGCAGCGCATCGACCCGTTCGCCTGGGCCGGCGCCGACGCCGCGCGCTACCTGGTCGGCATCACGGTGTCCACCGACCCGGCGCGGCCGGAAGGCCAGGGCCCCTCCGGCCGCGCGGTACGCAGCGGGCAGCTGCAACTGCTCGAGGACTCGCTCAACGCCCCGAGCTATCACGCCTGGAGCCAGCACGCGCTGCGCCAGGGCTTCCGCAGCAGCGTGGCGACGCCGTTGTGGCGCGACGGCGCGGTGATCGGCGTGCTCAACCTGTACGCCGCCGCGCCCGGCTTTTTCGGCGCGGAAGAACAGCGCCTGGCCAAGGCCATCGCCGACAAGATCGACCTCGCGCTGGGCCACCTCGACGACCTGGAACGGCAGCGCCAGGCCGAGGCCCGGCTGCTGCACCAGGCCACCCACGACCCGCTCACCGGCCTGCCCAACCGCACCCGCCTGTTCCACCGCCTGGAGCAGGCGCTGCAGGCGGACGCCGCCGACCGGCTGACGGTGCTGATGCTCGACCTGGACGGCTTCAAGGACATCAACGACCTGTTCGGCCACAGCGCCGGCGACACCCTGCTGTGCCGCATCGCCGAGCGCCTGCGCGCGCTGTGCCGCCCCGCCGACGTGGTGGCGCGCATGGGCGGCGACGAGTTCGTGGTGCTGCTGGAACAGCTGCCCGACCCGCACACCGCGCGCAACGCGGTGGAGCAGATCATCAGCGCCGTGCGGCGCCCGGTGCCGCTGCCGGACGGCGAGGTCAGCGTCAGCACCAGCATCGGCATGGTGACCGGCAGCGCCGGCGTCAGCGCCGATACCCTGCTGCGCCAGGCCGACATCGCGCTGTACCGCGCCAAGTCGCTCGGACGCGACCAGTACTGCCTGTTCGACGACGAGCTGGAACGCCAGCTCAAGCAGCAGCAGACCACGCGCCACGCCATCCGAGCCGCGCTCGACGGCGACGAGCTGGCGCTCTACTACCAGCCCAAGGTCGACCTGCAAAGCGGCGCGGTGATCGGTGCCGAGGCGCTGATCCGCTGGCTGGTCGACGGCGAGGTGCGCGCCCCCGGCCGCTTCCTGCCGGCGCTGGAAGGCACCGAACTGCTGGGGCAGATCGACAGCTGGGCGATCCGCCATGCCATCGCCCAGGCCGGGCACTGGCACCGCCACGGCCTGCCGCTGCAGATTTCGGTCAACGTCTCCGCCATCTCGCTGCGCCGGCCGGCGTTCTTCGGCGAACTGCGCGCGCTGCTCGCCGAGGCCGCCCTGCCGCACCAGGCGCTGCAGCTGGAGGTGCTGGAATCGGTCAGCCAGGACAGCCTGCAGTACATCATCGACTGCCTGCAGGCGTGCAAGGACATCGGCGTGTCGCTGGCGCTCGACGACTTCGGCACCGGCGCCTCCTCGCTGCTGCACCTGCAGCGCATCCAGCCCGACGTGATCAAGATCGACCAGCGCTTCGTGCGCTCGATGCGCGAGCAGCCGGAAAACATCGCCATCATCAAGAGCGTCAGCACCTTCTCCCAGCTCTCCGGCCGCACCGTGATCGCCGAGGGCGTGGAAACCGAGGCCATCGGCCAGGACCTGCTGGCGCTCGGGGTGCGCTTCGGCCAGGGCTACGCCATCGCCCGGCCGATGCCGGCGGCGGACTTCCCGGTCTGGGTCAGCCAGTGGCGCCCGCCCGCGGCATGGCGGGGCCACGCCACGACCGCATCCTGACCCAGCCCTGCTAGGTGGGTAGGACTTAGCCGCCGTTCAGTGGAACGGCCCCGGTCTGCCGCGCCGACAGGCGTTTGCGCATGATCTGGTACATGAAGGGTTGGCCGAAGAGGATGCTGCCGTTGCTTTAGCTGAACACGGTGGGGCTTGGTCGTAGCGGCTCGACCAAGCGCGGCCAGGGGGCGGGTCGATCAGGTTACGGGTCCCTCCCCCACATGTTGGCCGAAGTCCCCCCGACACCAACGACAAAGCCCATCGGCCGCGAGGCACGATGGGCTTTGTGTTGCCGCGCGACGGTCACGCCGTCGCGCTGGGTCAATGACGCAGTTACGAGCGGGCGGCCGCGGCGGCCACGGCCGGACGGCTCTTGCTCCACGGCGTGCCGAACAGGCGCGAGCGGGCCCAGCCCACCACCAGCAGCGCCAGCGCCAGCACGCCGGTGCCGATCACCTCGATCTGGTGCTCCGGACGGATCGCCATCATCGCCACCACGGCGCAGATGAATACGATCACCGCCCAGGTCAGCCACGGGAACAGCCACATCTTGAACGCCGGGGTCTCGCCCTTGGCGATCATGCGCTGGCGCATGCGCAGCTGCGAGATGGCGATCACCAGGTACACCAGCAAGGCGATGGTGCCGGAGGTGGCCAGCAGGATGTCGAACACCGCCTTCGGCATCAGGTAGTTGGCGATCACGGTGAGGAAGCCCACCACCATCGAGCCCAGCACCGCCTTCTGCGGCGTGCCGTTGGCGGCGGTTTCGCCGAACATCTTCAGCGCATCGCCACGGGAGGACAGCGAGTACAGCATGCGCGAGGCGGTGTAGAGCGCCGAGTTGAGGCAGCTCGCCACCGAGATCAGCACCACCACGTCGACGATGGCCTTGGCGTTGGGGATGCCGATCAACTCCAGCGTGCGCTGGTAGGAGCCGGACGAGGCCAGGAGCGGGTCGTTCCACGCCACCAGCGCGGTCACCACGAAGATCGAGCCCAGGTAGAACAGGCTGATACGCCACACCACCGAGTTGGTGGCCTTGGTGATCTGCTGCTGCGGGTTGTCCGATTCGGCGGCGGCGATGGTGACGATCTCGGTGCCGAGGAAGGTGAACATGGTGGTCAGCATCGCGCCCAGCACGGCGCCGAAGCCGTTGGGCATGAAGCCGCCGTGGGCGACCAGCTGTGATACCCCGCTCACCTGGCTGCCCGGGATGAAGCCCATGATGGCGGCGCCGGTGATGGCGAGGAAGGCGACGATCGCCACCACCTTGACCAGCGCGAACCAGAACTCGAACTCGCCGTAGTTCTTGACGCTGAACAGGTTGGTGATGGTCAGCAGCACGGTGATGCCGAGCGCGAACAGCCACATCGGCACGCCGGCAAACCAGGTGTGCAGGATGGTGGCGGCGGCGTTGGCCTCGAGCGGGATCACCAGCACCCAGAACCACCAGTACAGCCAGCCGATGATGTAGCCGGCCCAGTGGCCGATGGCGCGGTCGGCGTAGGTGGAGAAGGAACCGGTATCGGGCGCGGCGACGGCCATCTCGCCCAGCATGCGCATGACGAGCACCACCAGCAGGCCGGCGATGGCGTAGGCGATCAGTACCGCCGGGCCGGCCTCGGCGATAGCGTGGCCGGAGCCGACGAACAGGCCGGCGCCGATCACCCCGGCGATCGACAGCATGGTGACGTGACGTTGCTTGAGGCCGTGACTCAGGCCTTGGGATGAAACACTCATGAATAGATTCTCCTGACTACCCGGCCTCCGTGTGCAGAATGCGCCGGGGCCTGTGCTCGGCTGCGGCAAGGGGGCAGCGGCCGGCGTGTTATCGGTTTTTTTTATGCATGGGGAAATGCAGCGTGCGAGTGTAAGCGCGGATTGGCGATACAATTAGACCCAATCCGGTTTTTTTGATGGAGCCATTTTGGCCCGCACGCCCATGTCGCCACGTCCCAGCCCCGCTTCCTCCGCCACGCCCTCGCTGCTCACCGACCTGCTGCAGCTGCATTTCGACCCGGCCAGCAGCGAGCCCAACAACCAGCAGCTCTACCGCCTGCTGCGCGACGCCATCCTGCACGAAACGCTGCCGCCGGGGCTGCGCCTGCCCTCGTCGCGCCAGCTCGCCGCCGAGCTCAGCCTCGCCCGCAACACCGTGATCCACGTCTACGAACGGCTGGGGGCCGAGGGCTACGTCGCGGCCGGGGTCGGCCAGGGCACCTTCGTGCTCGACACGCGCCCGGACAAGCTCGCCAGCCGCGACGCGGCCGGCCCGGCGCGGCCGGTGCCGGCCACCCCGGAGGTGGTGATCTCGCGCCGCGGCGCCGAACTGGTGGAACAGGCCGGCGCCGGTGAGAAGCAATGGGGCGCCTTCATGCCGGGGGTGCCGGAGGTGCGCACCTTCCCGTCGCGCACCTGGATGCGGCTGCACAACCGCCAGTGGCGCAAGCCGCAGCCGGACCTCCTGACCTACGCCGTCGGCCCCGGCCTGCCGGCCTTGCGCAGCGCGCTGGCCGACTACCTGCACAGCTCGCGCGGGGTGCGCTGCACGCCGGAGCAGATCATTGTCACCAACGGTTCGCACTCGGCGCTGCAGCTGATCGGGCTGTTGCTGGGCGACGCCGGCGACCGCGCCTGGGTGGAAAATCCGGGTTACTGGGGGGTACACAGCGTGTGGCGCAGCGCCGGGCTCGACACGCTGCCGGTACCGGTCGACGGCGAGGGACTGCAGGTGGACGAAGGCGCCCGGCTCGGGGTGCCGAGGCTGATCTACGCCTCGCCCTCGCACCAGTACCCGCTGGGCGCGGTGATGAGCCTGGCGCGGCGCCGTCGCCTCTTGGCCTACGCGCGCCGCCACGACAGCTGGATCGTCGAGGATGATTACGACAGCGAATTCCGCTACGGCCGCCCGCCGCTGCCGTCGCTGCAGGGGCTGGACGGCCACGGCCGGGTGATCTACCTCGCCACCTTCTCCAAGGTGATCTACCCCGGTCTGCGGCTGGGCTACATGGTGGTGCCGGAGGCCCTGGTGGAAAGCTTCCAGACCGGCCTGTCCGAGCTGTTCCGCGGCGGCCAGTACCTGACCCAGGCGGTGCTGGCCGATTTCATCGTCGAGGGCCACTTCGTCTCGCACATCCGCCGCATGCGCCACCTCTACGCGGCGCGGCGCGAGGCGCTGCTGTCGGCCATCCGCCAGCATTTCGGCGACGAATTTGCCATCCACGACGGTGCCGCCGGGCTGCACCTGGTGCTGGGCCTGCCGGAAGGCAGCGACGACCGCGCCGTCACCGCCGCGGCGCTCGCGCGCGGCATCCTGACCCGGCCGCTGAGCGCCTACTACCGTGGCGACGGCCCGCACCAGCCCGGCCTGCTGCTGGGCTACGCCCACGTCGACGAGGACGACATCGCGCGTCACTTCGCCACGCTGGCCGGGGTAATCGGGGGGTGAGGGAACTCAGCGCAGCGCCGGCTTGAACCACGGCCGGCCCTGCGGCGCCGGCAGGCGGTAGCGCTTCGCCAGCGCCTCGTAGAAGCCCTGCTGGCCGAGCCGGCGCAGCGCCTGGTTGAAACGGTCGCGCGCCGTGGCATCGTGGAAGGCCAGCCGGTACGGCGTGGGCGGGAACAGCGCGAACGGGCACAGCGAGGGCGCCGTGTCGAGGCCGGGGCCGAGTTCGTCGTTGAGCTGCAGGAAGACGTTGATGTCGCTCACCGCGACGTCGGCGCGGCCGCTGTACAGCAGGCGGTTGAGGGTGATCTGCGGCGACTGCTCGACGTAGTCGGGATTGCCCGCCGCCATCGCCGCATAATCTGGGCCGAGAAAGCGCCGCGCGTTCTGAAACGCCGCCACCCGGTAACGACCGAGCTCCGGCACGGCATCGAGGCGGAGCTGGCGGCGGCACAGCGTGATCGCGGCATTCTGGTAGGTGATGTAGGGATCGGACAGGTAGCCGCCGTCGTTGGCGATGGCCGCGTCCACCCGCCCGGCGGCGAGCCACTGCTGGGCGCGCTTGTTGGGGGCGAACGACACCTGCGGCTGGTAGCCGGCGGCGCGCAGCGCGGCGGTCACCAGCTCGTACTCCAGCCCGCGCCGCTCCTCCGCCATCACGTACGGCGCCTTGGTCTCGCCGATGGCCACGCGCAACGGCGTGCCGTCCGGCACGGCAGCGGCCAGCGCCGGCAGCAACGCGCACAGCAAGGCCGCCCAGCGGCGGCTACGGTGCCTGGTGTGGATACCCTTCATGACCTTACATCCCAAGGACGAGCGCGCCGACGGCGCCGGCAGCATGGCATTTACATGGCATGGCATTGTGCATCGCGGCGGCCGGGGAGCCATGAGCCAGATCAACCCCCGCCGCCTGCCGCATAGACAAAAGGTTGGCCGAAGCCCCCTGCGAAGCTTCGGCCAACCTTTTGCCGCCCGGGCGATCAGCGCCGGGCATTGTAGCCCAACCGCGCCACCGCGTCGGCAGTGCGCGGCGCGCTCCCGATCAGGCCGCGGCGTTTTTCAGGATCTGGTACAGCTCGTCCTTGAGCTTGAGCTTTTCCTTCTTCAGGTTCTCCACGTCTTCGGCGCTGCCCGCCTCGAGGTGTGCCTCGATGTTCTTGATCTGCTGGTCCAGCGCATTGTGCTTGTCGAACAGGCGCGCGAAATGGGCGTCTTCGGTCTTGAGCTGGCTGATACGGTCGCGAAATTCGGGAAACATGACATCCTCCAAAGGTGGCGGGCCGCGCGGCGGCGGCAGGGGTTTCATGTCATGGTAGACGCCCCCCTGACCGCCGTTCTTGATTTAACGCAGAGAACCGCCTGCGCGCCTCGCCCCGCCGACATCGGGTGCGCCCGGCTCGTGGCGGGGCGACGAAGGCAGCCGCACGGTACGGAGCAACGGGTACCGAGCCGCCCCCTCCGCACCGCGCGCGACCGGTTCGGACCCCGCGCTCAGGCCGGCGCCGTGCCGGCGTCCTCCCGCTGCAACACGTCGATCAGGCGGTGCAGGCCGTCGGTCAGCGCCCGCACCGAGCCTTCCAGGTCCCAGTCGTCGTGCCCCGGCTTCACCACGTTGGAAATGGCGCGGATCTCGACGAAACGCTGCCCTTCCTGCAAGCAGACGTGGAAGAACGCCGCCCCCTCCATGTTCTCGATCTCCACCTCGCGGCTATCGATAAAGGGCGCCAGCGCCGCGTTCAGCGACACGCTCTTCGCCTGCGCGAACCCGGCCGGCAACGCCGGGCACGCCAGGGTATGGCGGCGCTCGAACGCCATGTCGAGCGGCAGATGCGCCAAGTGGGTGAAGCCCTCGGGCGTGAAGAAGCCCAGATCGCCTTCCACCTCCGACGCCACCAGCACCACGTCGCCGATCCGCAGGCCGGCGTGCGGGTACACCCCGGCCACGCCGGCCAGGATGATGACGTCGGGCTTATGCTGCTGGATCGCCTTCAGCGTGGCGTAGGCGGTGGCGGTCAGCCCGACGCCGGAAACCACGGTGGTGACGCCGGGGTGGGAAAACAGGCTCGCCTCGGTGGCGGTGGGAAACAGCACGGTGATGTTCATGGCAATCCAGCAGTTCTGAGCGTAGCGACGTCGGCATTGTAAAACGGATACGCCGGGGCAGCAGCCGGCCCCATCCACCGGCTATAGTGAACCGAAGAACCGGTCCACGATCTGCCACGCGCGGATCGCAGGCGCGGTGGAGCACTGCGGCGACGGGCCCCGGCACCGGCTGCAGTCCCCTGAACTCCACCCCGGCTCACGGCATGGAGGAACGCCATGAAGTACGAGAGCATTCTGGACGCCATCGGCCACACCCCGCTGGTGCGGCTGAACCGCCTCACCCGCCAGTTCGACTGCGCGGTCTACGCCAAGCTCGAATTCATGAACCCCGGCGGCTCGGTCAAGGACCGCATCGGCCAGTTCATGGTCGGCGAAGCCGAGCGCCGCGGCGAGATCGCGCCGGGCGGCACCATTGTCGAATGCACCTCGGGCAACACCGGCATGGGGCTCGCCATGTTCGCCGCGGCACGCGGCTACCGCACCGTGTTCACCATCGCAGACAAGCAATCGCGCGAAAAAATCGACATGCTGCGCGCCATGGGGGCGGAAGTGATCGTCTGCCCCACCGACCTGCCGCCGGACCACCCGCGCCAGTACATCGAGGTGGCGCGCCGGCTGGCGGTCGAGATTCCCGGCGCCTTCCTGTGCAACCAGTACCACAACCCGGACAACACCCGGGCGCACTACGTCAGCACCGGCCCGGAAATCTGGCACGACACCGAAGGCAAGATCACCCACTTTGTCTGCTGCATGGGCACCTGCGGCACCATCAGTGGCATCGGCCGCTACCTGAAGGAGCAGAACCCGGCGGTGCAGGTGATCGGCGTCGACCCGGAAGGCTCCATCCTGTACGACCTGTTCCACAGCGGGCGCGAGGTAGAGCCACACGTGTACAAGCTGGAAGGCATCGGCGAGGACTTCGTGCCGGGGGCGCTGGATTGGAGCGTGATCGACGACGTGATCCAGGTGGGCGACAAGGACAGCTTCCTGATGACGCGCCACCTGGCGCACAGCGAGGGCATCTTCGCCGGCGGCTCCAGCGGCGCGGCGATACTGGCCGCGCTGCAGGTGGCAGAACGGCTGGGCCCGGGAGACCTGATGGTGGTGCTGCTGCCAGACGGCGGCCGGCAGTACCTGGGCAAGATCTACAACGACGACTGGATGCGCGCCAACGGCTACCTCGAGGCACGGCCCGGTCTCACCGTCGCCGACGTGCTGCGCGCCAAACCGCCGCGCGCACTCGCCACCGCCGCCCCGGGCGATGCGCTGCGCGACGCGCTGCAACGCATGCGCGACCTGTCGTGCGCGCAACTGCCGGTATTCGACGGCGATGAGCTGCTGGGCATGCTGTACCGCCAGGACCTGATCAATGCCCTGCTCGCCGGCAAGGCGCTGGACGCGCTGATCGTGCGCGAGCTGCTGCGCGAACCGCTACCGGTACTCGAAGCCGATGCCCCGTTCGACGAGATCGCGCGGCGCGTGCCGAGCCAGGTGCCGGCGCTGCTGGTGCACACCAGTGCCGGCTACGACATCATCACCAAGAGCGATCTGCTGCGGGCGCTGGCCGCCGACGACTGAAGCGCGATGGCCGCCGCCGGACTGCGCAGGATGGGTGAAGGCGCTATTCCTTCGCGACGTGACGCTTGCCCACTCAGTCAGTGCCGCAACCCATCGAGCCACGCATCCGGCGCGGTGACGGGGTGCGCTACGCCCCCCATCCTACCGAGCGGCCGGGCAGGAAGAGTCGCTACACCGAAAGAGAGGCACACCATGCGTTTCTCCACCAAGGCCATCCACGCCGGGCTGGCGCCGGACCCCTCCACCGGCGCTGTCATGACCCCGGTCTACCTGACCTCCACCTTCGCGCAACAAGCCCCCGGCGTACACCAGGGCTACGACTACGCGCGCACCGCCAACCCCACGCGCAGCGCGCTGGAAGCCAACCTGGCAGCACTGGAGGAAGGCGCCTACGGCCTGGCGTTCGCCAGCGGCCTGGCGGCGGCAACGGCCGTGCTGCAAACGCTGTCGAGCGGCGACCACGTGCTGTGCGGGCAGGACCTGTACGGCGGCACCTACCGCCTGATGACCCAGGTGTTCGCCCGCTTCGGCGTCGCCTCCAGCTTCGTCGACGCCACCGACCCGGCGGCGGTTGCCGCCGCCTTCACCCCCGCCACCAAGCTGCTGTGGCTGGAGACGCCGAGCAACCCGCTGCTGACGGTGTGCGACATCGCCGCGCTGGCCCGGCTGGCGCACGCGCACGGCGTCACGGTGGTGGTGGACAACACCTTCGCCTCGCCCTACCTGCAGCAGCCGCTGACACTCGGCGCCGACCTGGTGCTGCACAGCACCACCAAGTACCTGGGAGGCCATTCCGACGTGGTGGGCGGCGCGCTGGTGACCAACGACGAAGCGCTGTACCAGACGCTCAAGTTCCTGCAGAACGCGGTCGGCGCGGTGCCGGGGCCGATGGACTGCTTCCTGGTGCTGCGCGGTATCAAGACGCTGGCGCTGCGCATGCGCCAGCACTGCGCCAACGCGCTGGAACTGGCGCAGCACCTGGCCGAGCACCCCGAGGTGCTGCGCGTGCACTACCCCGGCCTGCCCGACAGCCCCTGGCACGAGCTGGCGCGGCGCCAGATGTACGCCTTCGGCGGCATGATCTCGCTGGAACTCAAGGGCGGCGCCGAGCGCAGCGCCCGCTTCACCAGCCGCACCCGGCTGTTCACGTTGGCCGAAAGCCTGGGCGGCGTCGAGTCGCTGGTCAGCCTGCCCACCGCCATGACCCACGCCGCCATCCCGCCCGAGCAGCGCCACAAGGCCGGCCTGCCCGACGCGCTGGTACGGCTGTCGGTGGGGCTGGAAGACGTCGAAGACCTGATCGAGGACATCGACCAGGCGATCGCGGCGACATGAGCGGCCCGTCTCGCCATCAAGCAAAAAACCGCCCTTGACGGGCGGTTTCTGTTGAGCCGGACACGTCCCGGCTTGGCATCACGGCGGCGCATCGCCCGGTGCGAGCGGTAAGGTTCAGGCGTTGTACCCCAAATTCGACGCCAGATCGCGCTGGGCCTGCTCCACGCTGACGCCACGGCGCTGGGCGTAGCTCTCCACCTGATCGCGGCTCACCTTGCCAACGCCGAAGTAGCGCGAATCGGGGTGGCTGAAGTAGAAGCCCGACACCGCCGCGGTGGGCAGCATGGCGTAGCCTTCGGTCAGCGTCATGCCGATGGCCGGGGCGTCCAAGAGCTCGAACAGCTCCTTCTTCACGGTATGGTCCGGGCAGGCCGGGTAGCCCGGCGCCGGGCGGATGCCCTGGTACTTCTCGTCGATCAACGCCTCGTTGTCGAGCTGCTCGTGCGGCGCGTAGCCCCAGAACTCGGTGCGCACACGCTGGTGCATCAGCTCGGCGAAGGCCTCGGCGAAACGGTCGGCCAGCGCCTTGAGCAGGATCGCCGAATATCGTCGTTGGCGGCTTCGAAGCGCGCCACGTGCGGGTCGATGCCGAGGCCGCCGGTGACGGCGAAGGCGCCGATGTAGTCCTCAACGCCGCTGTCCTTGGGCGCGATGAAGTCGGCCAGGCACCAGTCCGGGTTCCTGTTGCCGTCCTTGTCGGTCTTGACGATCTGCTGGCGCAGGCCGACCCAGGTCATCAGCCGCTCGCCGCTGTCGGGGTGGTAGATCTCGATGTCGTCGTGGCCGACGCTGGCGGCCGGGAACAGCCCGATCACGGCGTTGGCGGTGAGCCATTTCTCGTCGATGATCTGCTTCAGCATGGCCTGGGCGTCGGCCCACAGCGCGCGCGCCGATTCGCCCACCACCTCGTCGGACAGGATGGCCGGGTAGCGGCCGGCCAGCTCCCAGCTCTGGAAGAACGGCGTCCAGTCGATGCAGCGGGCGATCTCGGCCAGGTCGTAGTGCTCGAAGCGGCGCACGCCGAGCCAGGACGGCTTGGGCGGGGTGTAGTTCGCCCAGTCGATCTGGTGGCGCTGTTCGCGGGCTTCGGCGATCGGCAGCAGCTTGGCCTCGCCGCGGCCCTCGAAGATGGCGCGCGCCTTGGCGTAGTCGGCGGCGACCTCCTCGACGAACACGTCGCGCAGGGTGTCGGACAGCAGGTTGGAGCACACGCCGACGGCGCGGCTGGCGTCCGGCACGTAGATCACCGGGCCGTGGTAGTTGGGGGCGATCTTCACCGCGGTGTGCACGCGGCTGGTGGTGGCGCCGCCGATCAGCAGCGGAATGGTAAAGCCCTGGCGCTGCATCTCTTTGGCCACGTGGCTCATTTCTTCCAGCGACGGGGTGATCAGGCCGGACAGGCCGATGATGTCGGCCTTGTGCTCGATCGCCGCGTCCAGAATCTTCTGGCACGGCACCATCACGCCCAGGTCGATCACCTTGTAGTTGTTACAGCGCAGCACCACGCCGACGATGTTCTTGCCGATGTCGTGCACGTCGCCCTTGACCGTGGCCATGATGATCACGCCCTTGGCCGGCGCGTCCTGCAGGCCCATGGCGATCTTCTCTTCCTCGATGAACGGCTCGAGGTGCGCCACGGCGGCCTTCATCACGCGCGCGGATTTCACCACCTGCGGCAGGAACATCTTGCCGGCGCCGAACAGGTCGCCGACCACGTTCATGCCGTCCATCAGCGGGCCTTCGATGACGTGGATCGGGCGCTCGCACTTGAGGCGGACTTCTTCGGTATCTTCGACGATATAGGTGGTAATGCCCTTGATCAGCGCGTGTTCCAGGCGCTTCTCCACCGGCAGGCTGCGCCACGCCAGATCTTCGCCCTTGGCCTCCTTGGCGTCGCCGCGGAAGCTTTCGGCCAACGTGATCAGCGCCTCGGTGGCGGCCATGCTGTCGTCGCCCTGCATCAGCACCACATCCTCGATGCGCTCGCGCAGCACCGGGTCGACTTCGTCGTACACCTCCAGCGCGCCGGCGTTGACGATGCCCATGGTCATGCCGCGCTTGATGGCGTGGTACAGGAACACGGCGTGGATCGCCTCGCGCACCTTGTTGTTGCCGCGGAACGAGAACGACACGTTGGACACGCCGCCGGAAATCTTGGCGTGCGGCAGGTTCTGCTTGATCCAGCCGGTGGCCTCGATGAAGTCGAGGCCGTAGCGCGCGTGTTCCTCGATGCCGGTGGCGACGGCGAAGATGTTGGGGTCGAAGATGATGTCTTCCGGCGGGAAACCCACCTCGTCCACCAGGATGCGGTAGCTCTTCTCGCAGATCTCGACCTTGCGCGCGTAGGTGTCGGCCTGGCCGGCTTCGTCGAACGCCATCACGATCACCGCCGCGCCGTAGCGGCGGATCAGGCGCGCCTGCTCGACGAACTTGTCGACGCCTTCCTTCATCGAGATCGAGTTGACGATGCCCTTGCCCTGGATGCACTTCAGGCCGGCCTCGATCACCTCCCACTTCGACGAGTCGATCATGATCGGCACGCGCGCGATGTCCGGTTCGGCGGCGATCAGGTTGAGGAAGCGCACCATCGCGGCGTGGGCGTCCAGCATGCCCTCGTCCATGTTGATGTCGATGATCTGCGCGCCGTTTTCCACCTGCTGGCGCGCCACGTCGAGCGCGGTGGCGTAGTCGCCGTTGAGGATCAGGCGCGCGAACGCCTTCGAACCGGTCACGTTGGTGCGCTCGCCGACGTTCACGAACAGGTCGTTGTCGCCGATGTTGAACGGCTCGAGGCCGGACAGGCGGCACTTGGGTTCGAGCGCCGGCAGCGCGCGCGGCGGCAGGTCCTGCACCGCCTGATAAATCGCCCCGATGTGCTCCGGTGTGGTGCCGCAGCAGCCGCCGACGATATTGATCAGGCCCGATTCGGCCCACTCCCTGACGTTGACCGCCATGTCCGCCGGCGACAGGTCATAGCCGCCGAAGGCGTTGGGCAGGCCGGCGTTGGCGTGCACCGAAACGAAGGTGGACGAGATGCGCGCCATTTCCTCGACGTAGGGACGCAACAGGTCCGGCCCCAGCGCACAATTCAGGCCAAAAGAAATTGCATCGGCATGCGAAAGTGAGTTGTAAAATGCCTCTGTCGTCTGACCGGTCAGGGTACGGCCGGACTGGTCGGTGATGGTGCCGGACACCATGATCGGCAGCCGGATCGCCTCCGGGCGCTCGTCGAAATACTTGTGGATGGCGAACACCGCCGCCTTGGCGTTGAGCGTGTCGAAGATGGTCTCGACCAGCAGCAGGTCGGCGCCGCCCTTGACCAGGCCGTCGATCGCCTCGGTGTAGCTCTCGACCAGGGCATCGAAGGTGACGTTGCGGTAGCCCGGGTCGTTGACGTCCGGGCTGATGGAACAGGTGCGGTTGGTCGGCCCCAGCACGCCGGCGCAGTAGCGCGGCTTGGCGGGGTTCTTCGCGGTCTCGGCGACGCACAGCTCCTTCACCAGACGCGCCGCGGCGTGGTTGATCTCCCACACCAGCGCTTCCATCTCGTAGTCGGCCATGGCGATCGAGGTGGCGTTGAAGGTGTTGGTCTCGACGATGTCGGCGCCGGCATCGAGGTAGGCCTGGTGAATGCCGCCGATGATGCCGGGCTGGGTCAGCACCAAGAGGTCGTTGTTGCCCTTGACGTCGCAACGCCAGTCCGCAAAACGTTCGCCGCGGTAGTCCTGTTCGGTGAGCTGGTGGCGCTGGATCATGGTGCCCATGCCACCGTCCAGTATCAGGATACGGCGCGACAGGTGATCGTATAGGGTGGGGTTGGTGGCGATCGTCATGGCAAACAAGTGGTTATCGTCTAAAACGGGAAGGTGGCGTCATCGGTCTGGCATCTTACCATGCTGTCCGTACCGAACCCGCCAACCTTTAAGAAGAAGAGAGCAGAAGCTTATGTTCAGGGCGCATAAACCAGTGCTGGCGATGGTGCTGGCCTTAGGGGGGGGACTGTCCGCGCAGGCGGCAGCGGTATTACGCATCGGCGTGTCGGATTCGGACGGCCCGCCCATCGTGGAGCTGGCCAGCGATCCGCAGCAGGGGCTGGTGGGCGGCCTGTACAAGGAACTGGGGACGGCACTGGCAGAAGAGCTGGGCACCACGGCGCAATTCATCGTGGTGTCGCGCAAGCGGGTGGAGCAGAACATCGAGGCCAACAAGGTCGACATCCACTGCAACGCCAACCCCTTGTGGTACGGCAACGCCAGCCGCCTGGGCTGGACCCAGGAGCTGTACCCGCAGGTGGAACGGCTGATCGCGCTCAGGTCGAACCACCCGCTGCGGCACCTGGAAGAACTGGCGGGCAAGCGCATCGGCACCACGCGCGGTTACCACTATCCGGCGGTGGAGGCGCTGTGGGCCAGCGGCCAGGCCACGCGCGTGGACGAAGCGCGCATCGAGCTGTTGATGAAATCGCTGCAGAAGAAACTGATCGACGTCGCCATCCATTCCGAACTGGAATTCGCCTACTGGGCGCGCAGCTACCCGTTCGAGGCGCGCAAGCTGGAGATGCTGCCGGTGGTGGTGTCCACCATGCCGACCATGTGCGCGGTGGCCCCGGCCAGCCGCTACAGCGTGACCGAGCTGAACCAGGCCATCGCCCGGCTGCACAAGAGCGGCAAGCTCAAGACCATTCTCAAGGCCTATCAGTGGCAGGCCAATTGAGCACAGCGCGGCCACGCCATCAGTAACGCAGCTGGTAGTACAGCGAATAGGCCTCGATGCCGTCGTTGGGCTGCTTGAGTCCGGCGTTGGAGTAATGGATGGCGCGCAGGCCGAGGGCGTGGCGGGTGCCGAAACGCAGGCCGATGCCGATGCGGTCCTCGAGCTGCAGCGCGCTGCCCAGCTGGTGATCCTCGACCTGGGTATGGCGGAACGCGGCGAGCCCGATGCCGGCCTCGACGAAGGGACGGATGTCGCTGTTGCTGAATTCGTAGACCAGCACCGGCGAGAACGACAGCGTCTGGTTGCTGGCGGCCTGGTCGCCGGCCCAGTGGGTCAGGCCGACGTCCCAGTAGCCGGTGAGGCGGCCGGTGGGGCTGTTCCACCAGCTCTGGGTGAAGTCCTGCTGCAGGCCTAGGCGGTAATAATCGGACCCCTCCCCGCTTTTCCCCAGCGACAGCGACAGATCGAGCGCCTGGGCGGCAGGCATCAGGGCAACGGTGAACAGCAAGCCGGCGACGATGGTACTTGTTTTCATTATCGGCATCCTTTGACGGCAGACCGGTGACGGACAAAGGCCAGTTAAAAAAAGTATAGTGGTCCGCATGTCATGCACAAGGCGATGCGCTCATCCGCCTTCCATGCCGGCCCCGTCCCTTTCACCAACCTCGCTTACAGAACCTGTTCACGATCTGTCGCGAGCAGCCCTCAGCGGGGTGAAGAGCAGCGCAAGAACCGGAATGTACTAGAGTACATGAGGATTCCGAGCAGCACATGAGCCCCGATCAGGGATGCGCAGCAAGATCGTAAACACGTTCTCAGGTCAGCCATGCCACACATCGTCTATCTGCACGGTTTCAATTCCAGCGAACACTCGGCCAAGGCGCGAGAAACCGCGGCCTTTCTCGACCAGTGCGGGTTGGCCGAAACGTTTCACTGCCCGCGCCTGCCGCCACACCCGGCCGATGCCATCGCCGCCGCCACGGCGCTGCTGCAGAGGCTGCCGGCGGACACGCTGCTGATCGGCAGTTCGCTGGGGGGGTTCTACGCCAGCTGGCTGGCCGAGGCGCTGGGGCTGCGCGCGGTGCTGATCAACCCGGCGGTACGCCCCGACCGCTCGCTGGCCGCCTATATCGGGCCACAGACCAACCCCTATACCGGCGAGCAGTACACGCTCGGCGAGGCCGACCTGACGGCGCTGCGCCGGCTCGCCGTGGAGCGGCCCAACGCGGAGCGCTACTGGCTGGTGCTGGGCACCGCCGACGAGGTGCTGGACTGGCGCGAGGCGGTGCGCCACTACCGCGGTGCGCGCCAGACCGTGTTCTTTGGCGACGATCACCGCCTGGCCCGCTGGCCGGAATGCCTGCCGGGGGTGCTGGCGTGGGCGGGCGACGAGCGCAGGGAACGGGTGGACGAGACGTAACGCCGCCCGCTGTTCGCTGCGCGAAACAGCCTGTTCTGCCACGGCCATTGCGCGGCCGGCGCCGCCGCGACACTATGCCGACCTAGATCGACATCGCTTGAGGAGACCCGACATGACGCTTGCCATCCGCTTTTACCAGACCGGTGGACCCGAGGTGCTGCAGACCGAAACCGTGGAAGTGGGCGCGCCCGGACCGGGCGAAGTGCGGCTGCGCCATAGCGCCATCGGCGTCAACTTCATCGACACCTACGTGCGCAGCGGGCTCTACCCGGCCAGCCTGCCGTCCGGGCTCGGCACCGAGGCGGCCGGGGTGGTCGAGGCGGTGGGCGCCGGCGTCGAGCAGGTGCGGGTGGGCGACCGGGTCGCCTACTGCGGCGGCCCGCTCGGTGCCTACAGCGGCGAGCGCCTGATCCCGGCGGCGGTGCTGGTGAAGCTGCCGGACGAGATCGGCGACGAACAGGCGGCCTGCATGATGCTGCAGGGCATGACCGTGGAGTACCTGATTCGTCGCACCTACCCGGTGCAGCCGGGCCAGACCGTACTGTGGCACGCCGCCGCCGGCGGCGTCGGGCAGATCGCGGTGCAGTGGCTGAGTTCGCTCGGCGTCAACGTGATCGGCACGGTGGGCTCGGACGCCAAAGCGCAGCGGGCCCGCGAGCTGGGCTGCGCCCACGTCATCAACTACAGTACCGAGAACGTGGTGGAGCGGGTGCGCGAGATCACCGCCGGACAGGGCGTGCCGGTGGTGTACGACTCGGTGGGCAAGGATACCTTCGAAATCTCGCTGAACTGCCTGGCACCGCGCGGCATGTTTGTCAGCTTCGGCAACGCCTCCGGCGCGGTGCCGTCATTCGCCCCGCTGCTGTTGGCGCAGAAGGGCTCGCTGTACTTCACCCGCCCCCGCCTGGGCGACTACACCGCCAGCCGCGCCGAGCTGGAGGAATCGGCCAACGCGCTGTTCGAGCGGGTGCGGGCCGGCGCGGTGCAGGTTGCCCCGTCGCACCGCTACGCCCTGGCCGACGCGGCCCAGGCGCACCGCGACCTGGAAGGGCGCCGCACCACCGGTTCGCTGATCCTGCTGCCGTAAAACCGCGCGCCGTTTGCTTTAGCGCCTGTTCAGGCTCTTGGGCAAAAAAAGTGGCCGACGCCCGCACGGGGTCGGCCACTTTTTTGTATTTATCGCGGGATGGGTCAACGCATCGCCTTGGCGACGCACTCGCGGTAGTCCGCGCCGTAGCGTTCGCTGCAGGCCTGTTCCGCCTCCGCCCGCTGGCGGCAGCGCTCGGGCGCGGCGGCACGGGTGCAGTCCGGTGCCGGCAGGCGCTCGCGGATGCACACCCGGCGCGCCTCGCCGCGCTGTGAATCGCAAGCCTGCTGCGCCTGCTGCAGGGCCTGGCAGGCACGGGGGTCGCGGCTGCGGAAGCAGTTGAGGGGCGGGGTGAACAGCTGCTCGCATTCGCGCTGGTGCTCGAGCGGCAGGTCGGAACACGACAACTGGCCCAAGCGCATCAGCTCGCAGCGCTGCGGGGCGATGCTCTGGCTACAGGAAAGCGCCAACGGCTCCGCCGACCAGCCCGTCATCGGCCAGCCTGACAACAGCGCCATCACCCCCATGGCCAGCATCTGTCGCCGCAGCATCCATCCCCCTTGTGAAGCCGACTTCCTTCAGGCGGTGGTCATGTACAGCGCAGGCCTCCACGGCCTTCACGCTGCGTTGCCCCCTTGCCCTGCGGTTGCAGGCTGTCAATCGCCACGGTCGCGTTCGTTGGCTTGTCGCCGCTTGTCGCGCCAGTAGCGTCTCTTGTTATCCGGAGCACCCGGGCCTTCCCCGGCCGAGTTGCCTGGCGCAAACGGCCAGTATTCGCGCGGCGACGGGCGCTGCTGGCGGGCTTCTTCGCGGCTCAGGTCGCCATTGCGAATGGCTTCCTTGAGGCGCAGCTCGCGCAGCCGCCGCATGTCGCCGTCCTGGCCTTGGCCATCCTGGCCCCGGCCGGCCTGCATCCAGCCCGGCGGCGAGAAACCGCCGCCGTCCATCCCGCCACCGGGAGGCCCATGCCGGCCGGCCAACGCCGGCGGCGCCAGAACCAGAACGAGACAAGCCGCCAAACCGGCGAAGACGCGATGTTTCATGCTTTCATTCTATCCTGTGCCAAGCGGACCTGCCATCCGTCGCATGCATGATATCGGCAGGGTTCAGACGTCGGCCTCGAACGGCCGCTGATTGGCGCGCCAGCCGAGTTCCGGGTAGCGCTCCCGGCTCGGGGGGGCGAGCGCGGGGCGCTGCTGCTGCACCGGCGTGCGGGACAGCGCGGCGGGGGAGAACGGGGTAGCCGCTGACGGCTGCGGGGCACCGACCCAGAGGCCCAGGGCGCCACCGCCGAGCATGGCCAGCAGCACGAGCGGAACGGTAGTGCGGATCATGGGGAACTCCTGACAGCGAGGGGATGCTGCCAGTGTAGGGGGCGGGTGTTGCCGAACCGTGTGCAAATCCGCGCCAAGTGTTAACGAGTTTGAAGCCGGCGGCACGATGTAAAATCTGTTTACTTTCCGGGCTGACACCCGCTACCGCGACACGCTACTCTTGGCATTATGGAAAACAGCAAAATCCTGGTCGTCGACGACGACGCCAAACTACGCGACCTCCTGGTGCGCTACCTCGGCCAGCAGGGCTACACCGTGGACACGCTGCCGGACGCGCGCGAACTGCAGCGCAAGCTGGCGCGCAACCGCCCCGACCTGATGGTGCTCGACGTGATGATGCCGGGCGAGGACGGGCTGGCGGTGGTGCGCCGGCTGCGCGCGCAGGGCGAGATGGTGCCGGTGATCATGCTCACCGCGCGCGGCGAGGACATCGACCGCATCCTCGGCCTCGAGATGGGCGCCGACGACTACCTGCCCAAGCCGTTCAACCCGCGCGAGCTGGTGGCGCGCATCCAGTCGGTGCTGCGCCGCCACAACGCCACGCCGGCGCTGGCGGCACGCCACGAGGAGGGCGACGCCATCGAGTTCGGGCCGTTCACGCTGCACCTCGGGCGGCGCGAGCTGACCCACCAGGACAAGGTGGTGACGCTGACCAGCGCCGAGTACGCGGTGCTGGCGGTGCTGGCGAGCCACCCGCGCCGACCGATGACGCGCGAGCAGCTGATGGAGATGGCACTGGGCAAGGGCAACGGCGAATCGCTCGACCGCAGCATCGACGTGCACATCTCGCGCCTGCGCCGCGCGCTCGACACCGATGAAGGTGGCCCGCGCTACATCCAGACGGTGTGGGGCTACGGTTACGTGTTCGTGCCCGACGGCGCGCCACGAGAATAAGGAGCACGCGTTGCGCCGTCTGCTCGGCTCGCTGTTCTTCCGTCTCGCCTTGCTGGTGGTGCTGGTGGTGCTGGCCAGCCAGGCCTTCACGCTGTGGATGAGCGCGCGCCAGCGCGAGCATCTGCTGGCCGACCAGCTCTACGCCCAGGTGATCGATACCCTGGCCGACCTGGAGGGGGCGCTCGACAATCTCACCCCGCTGCAACGGGTGGACTTCCTCATCGCCTACAACCGCCCCGGCTTCCCGCGTCTGCTGCCGGCCGCCTCGCGCCAGGACCAGCGCTTCCTGACCAGCCTTCCCTCGCTGGGGCAATCGCTGCAAGAACGCTTGTCGCTCGGCATGAACGAGCCGGTGACGGTACTGTGGGCACAACAGACCGAGCGCCAGGAGATCTGGCTCGACGTGCAGGTGATCGGCCAGCGCTACTGGCTGGTGATGCCGGTGGGACGCTACATCCCGCCGTCGGTGTCGCCGGTGCTGCTGGGCGGCCTGCTGTTCTCGCTCTTGGCGATCCTGGCCGCCTCGGTGCTGGCGTGGCGCGTGACGCGCCCGCTCACCGATCTGGCGCACGCGGCACGCCAGCTGGAGAGCGGCTACAAGCCGGAGCCGGTGCCGCCGTCCGGCCCGAGCGAGGTGCGCGTGCTGGCCAAGCGCTTCAACCGCATGGCCGAGGCGCTGGACGACGCGGCGCGCGAGCGGCGGCTGATGCTGGCCGGGCTGTCGCACGACCTGCGCACGCCGCTGACCCGGCTCAAGTTGACAGTGGAGCTGCAGCAGAACAGCCAGGACAAGGACGACATGCTGGCCGACATCGACGAGCTGTCGCGCATCGTGCGCCAGTTCGTCGACTTCGCGCGCAGCGAGGAGACCAGCCGGCGCGAACCGGTGGCGCTGGCGGAACTGGCCGCCAGCGTGGTGGCGCGCTTCCGCCGCGAGGGCATGGAGGTGGGGCTGCGGCGCGGCGCCGAGCCGGAAATCGAGGCCGACGCGCTGGCGCTGGAGCGCCTGCTCACCAACCTGATCGAGAACGCGCGGCGCTACGGCCGCCCGCCGGTACGGGTGGGGGTGGACGCCGACATGACCACGGTGACGCTGACGGTGAGCGACCGGGGCAGCGGCATCGCCCCGGCGCAGCGCGAGAACGCGCTGGCGCCGTTCGAAAGGTTGGCCGAACACCGCGGCACCGACGGCGGCAGCGGCCTGGGCCTCGCCATCGTGGCGCGCATCGTCAAGCAGCACGGCGGCGCGCTGTTCCTGGAAGACGCCCCGGAGGGCGGCTTCCGCGTGCGCATCACCCTGCCGCAGGCGGCGACGCCTGCCACCCTCCTCCCAGCGCCTTGATCAGCGCCACCCGCGCCGCGAGCTGGCTGGCGAGGATGGCGAGTCCGTTCTGCTCGGCGGACAGGCGCGTGCTCTGCACCGTGACCACGTCCAGATAACTCACCAGGCCGGCCTGGTACTGGTTGCGGGCGATGGTCTCGGCCTCGCGCGCGGCGGCCAGCGTTTCCACCTGCAACGCCGCCTGCTGATCGAGCAGGCGGATCGCGGTGAGCGAGTCCTCCACTTCCTGGAAGCCCTGCAGCACGGTCTGGCGGTAGTTGGCGACGCTGGCGTCGTAGGCGGCGGTGGCCTCGGCGGTCTTGGCGCGGGTCAGGCCGCCGTCGAACAATGTCGCCGCCAGTTGCGGCCCGAGCGACCAGAAGCGCGCCGGCAGGCTGAACCAGTCGGCCAGGCTGGCGCCGGCGTAGCCGCCGCTGGCGGCCAGCGTCAGGCTCGGGAAGTAGCCGGCCTTGGCGACGCCGATGGCGGCGTTGGCGGCGCGACGCGGCGCTCGGCGGCGGCGATGTCGGGCGCCGCTCCAACAGCTGCGACGGCAGCCCGGCCGGCAGCAGCGGCAGCGCCGGCGCTGCTTGCGCTTCGGCCAGCGTGAAGCTGGCCGGCGGGCGGCTCAACAGCACGGCGATGGCGTGCTCCAGCTGCGGCCGCGTCACGCCGCTTG
>NZ_ACIS01000008.1 GCF_000174355.1 Pseudogulbenkiania ferrooxidans 2002 | reverse complement strand
TCGACGCGAACACCACAAGCCATTGATGCACAAGCAAACCCCATCCGAAAACAAAAAGGGTTGGCCGAAGCCAACCCTTTATATGCGCCCTCAAAAATCGCGGCCGGGCTGCGTTTAGCTGACCTTGCGCTTTTTCTTTGCCGCCGGCTTGGCTTCGGCAGCCGCTTCGAACTCCGGCACCAGCACGAAATCGATGCGACTGCTTTCCAGGTCGGCCCGCACCACCTTGACGGTCAAGCGGCTGCCCAACTGGTAGCGAGCCCCGCTCTTCTCGCCAATGATGGCCTGGATGTCTTTACGGTAGTGGAAATAGTCCTTGCCGAGTTCGGAGATGTGCAGCAGGCCCTCTACATAGATACCGTCGAGCAACACAAATACGCCAAAGCTGGTGACCGCACTGATTTCCCCGGTGAACACCTCACCGATCTTGTCGCGCATGTAGTAGGTCTTGAGCCAGGACTCCACGTCGCGACTGGCATCGTCGGCACGACGTTCGGTCATGGAACAGTGCTCACCCAGTTGCGACCATTTACCCGCCTTGTAGTGACGTCCGGCCAGCACCGCCTTGATGGAGCGATGCACCAGCAGATCGGGATAGCGGCGGATCGGCGAGGTGAAGTGGGTATAGGCGTCATAGGCCAGACCGAAGTGACCGATATTGTCCGGACTATAGAGAGCCTGCTGCATGGAGCGCAGCAGCATGGTCTGCAATACCGGGGCATCCGGACGGCCGTGGATCTGTTCGGCCAACTTGGCGTAATCCTTGGCGGTCGGGGTTTCGCCCCCGCCCAACGCCAACCCTACCAGCTTGAGATAGGTGTTGAGGTTTTCCAGTTTTTCCGGCGTCGGGCCTTCGTGCACGCGGAACAGGCAGGGGTGCTCGTGCTTGAGCAGGAAATCGGCCGCGCAGACGTTGGCAGCGAGCATGCACTCTTCGATCAGGCGATGGGCGTCGTTGCGCACCACCGGCACGATCTTGTCGATCTTGCCACTCTCATTGAACACCATCTGGGTTTCGGTGCTGTCGAACTCGATGGCGCCGCGCTCTTCCCTAGCTGCCAGCAGTACTTTGAAGAGGCTGTACAGAGTTTGCAGGTTGGGCAACATCGGGTGATCGGAGCCATGCTGCAACCAATCCCACACGGCGTTATAGGTGAGACGCGCCTTGGACTGCATCACCGCCGGGTAGAAACGATATTGTTTGACCTCGCCTTTGGCGCTGATCTGCATGTCGCAGACCATGCAAAGACGCTCGACGTCGGGGTTGAGCGAACAGATACCATTAGAGAGGGCTTCCGGTAGCATCGGAATGACGCGCCGCGGGAAATAGACTGAGGTCCCTCGCTCTACGGCATCTTGATCCAGTGCGTCCCCCGGCTTGACGTAATGACTGACGTCGGCGATCGCCACCACCAGACGGTAGCCGTTGTCGACCCGCTCGGCGAAGACGGCGTCGTCGAAGTCACGCGCGGTTTCGCTGTCGATGGTGACCAGCGGCAGCTCGCGCAGGTCTTCCCGACCCTTGTGATCGCTCTTGCGAACCTTCTTCGGCGTTTCCTGGGCCTGCTCGACCGCCGCGTCCGAGAAGACGTGAGGCAGATCGTGCTGACGCAGCGCGATCTCGATTTCCATGCCGGGGTCGGCGTAGTTGCCGAGGATGTCCACCACCCGGCCGATGGGCTGACGGTAGCTGTCCGGCTGCGATGAAATTTCGACGATCACCACCTGGCCGTGCTGCGCGCCGCCTTCGCCACCGGGTTCGATGAGGATGTCCTGATTGATACGCTTGTCTTCCGCCACCATCAGCCACACGCCGCGCGACAGGTAGATGCGCCCGACCAGCTTCTGTACCGCCCGCTCCAGCACTTCGACGATGCGGCCTTCGTTACGGCCACGCTTGTCGGTACCGGTGATGCTGACCATGACTCGGTCGCCATGCAGCACCTTGTGCATTTCGCGCTCGGACAGAAAGATGTCTTCGACGCCGGCTTCTTCAGGAATGGCGAAGCCGTAACCGTCACGATGGCCGGATACCTTGCACTTGATCAGTTCCAGTTTTTCGGCAACGCAGATGGCGCCCTTGCGATTGATGATGATCTCGCCGGAACGCTCCATGGCCTGCAGGCGACGTTCGAAGTAGCGAAACTCATCCTTTTTGATGTCGAGCATCTGGGCGAGCTCGTCCGGCCATAGAGGCACACCCTGTTCGGTGAGCAGCTGAATGACGAACTCCCGGCTCGGCAAGGGATTGTCATACTTGAGTTTTTCCCGCTCAAGATGGGGATCCTGCAAACGCAGGGAAGCATTTTTCTGTTTTTTTTGTTTCGAAGGCATTGACAATTTCTGGAGGCTCCTTATAATTCGCATCTCATCGCAGCACTGCTGTGGCGCAGATGATACAGCAAAGCGATGCCCAGGTGGCGGAATTGGTAGACGCACTAGGTTCAGGTCCTAGCGGTGGCAACACTGTGGAAGTTCGAGTCTTCTCCTGGGCACCAGCAAACGCTGATGCCGTAGCAAGTGATGTGATGTAATACAATTTATACTCCGTGCCCAGGTGGCGGAATTGGTAGACGCACTAGGTTCAGGTCCTAGCGGTGGCAACACTGTGGAAGTTCGAGTCTTCTCCTGGGCACCACGGAATAGTTTGAAGATGGGCTAAGCATAGCCGGTCTGTAGTTACAATTTAAAGTTTTATGCCCAGGTGGCGGAATTGGTAGACGCACTAGGTTCAGGTCCTAGCGGTGGCAACACTGTGGAAGTTCGAGTCTTCTCCTGGGCACCAGACAAAAGCCGTTGAGTTCAACTCAACGGCTTTTTGTTTTTCCGCCCCTCTCCCCTAGCGGCTGGTCCAAGCCCCCGCGCCGCGATCGCTGTTGCTCAGCGCCTATTCCAAACAAAAAAAACAGTCGTTCCGACTAGCACACTCTAAAGCTCTTACTATAATTTTTTCAAGCAAGTAGTTGAGTACAACGCCATTATAGGCAGCGCCATGTACACGAACCACTATGGCTTGGCCGATCCGCCGTTCTCGATCGCGCCGGATCCGCGCTTCCTCTTCATGAGCCAGCGGCATCGCGAAGCGCTCGCCCATCTGATGTACGGCATCGGAGGGGACGGCGGGTTTGTGCTGCTGACCGGCGAGATCGGGACCGGCAAGACCACCATCTGCCGCTGCTTCCTGCAGCAATTGCCTGACAATTGCGACGTCGCCTTCATCTTCAACCCGAAGCTGAACGTGCTCGAGTTGCTGTCGACGATCTGCGAAGAGCTCCACATTCCCGCCCCGCCCGACCACACCAGCAACAAGGCCTTTACCGACTGCATCAACGACCATCTGTTGGCGGCCCATGCCCAGGGGCGGACCACCCTCCTCATCATCGACGAGGCACAGAACCTGGACAGCGACGTGCTGGAACAGATCAGGCTGCTGACCAATCTTGAAACCAACCAGCGCAAGCTGCTGCACATCATCCTGCTGGGCCAGCCCGAGTTGCGCGACAAACTGGCGCGGCCGGAATTGCAGCAGCTCTCGCAACGCATCGTCGCCCGCTACCACCTCGGACCACTGCAGCCCGAGGAAATCAGCGCTTACGTCCACCATCGGCTGGATGTCGCGGGGAGCCGTCGCGCCTTGTTTTCCCCCTCACTCAGCCGCCTGCTGTTTCGCCTGAGTGGCGGGATACCGCGCAAGCTGAACATTCTGTGCGACCGCGCCCTGCTCGGTGCCTACGTGCAGGGCAAGGACGAAGTCGACCGCGAGATACTGCGCCAGGCGGCCAAGGAGGTGTACGGCCAGAGCGCGCCCCGGTCGTGGCAGAAACTGGTGATTGGCCTGGGGGCCTTGCTCAGTGCCACAACCCTGGCGACGGCCTTGTTTTATTACGCCGAGCCCTTTGCCCCAAACCGCCCTGTTCCATCGCGTCCGGGCCTGAAACCGTCCCTCACCAAACACGCCGCTCCGGCCACCTCGTCGGCCCGCGCCATGGGCACGGACACGTCAGCCGTATCGACCCCGGCCGTTATCGCGCAGAGCGCAGGCCCGGACGGAGTGAGCCTGGCTTACCGGGCTCTGCTGGTACGCTGGGGCATCCGCTTGCCCGTCGACGACGAGGCCAGCACCTGTCTGCAGGCGGAGGCGTTCGGGTTGCACTGTCTGAGCGAGTCCGGCGACCTGGCGCAATTGCGCCGCCTCGACAGGCCGGCCGTGCTGCAGCTGCGCCTGCCGGATGGGCGAACGGGGTACCTCTTGCTTTCCACCTTGCAGAACGACCACGCCGTCCTGATGTCCGGCACGCAGACGTTCACGCTGCCGGTCTCTGCCCTGAACCAACTCTGGAGTGGGCGCTACACGCTGTTATGGAAGGCGCCGCCCAACTACCGGGCACCGCTGGCGCGCGGCAGCCGGGGATTGATGGTGTCCTGGTTGAACCATCAGTTCGGCCAACCTCTGGAACCTTTGGCGGCCACGGCCAAGAACCCGGTGTTCGATGCCCGACTGGAGGAACAGGTGATGCGCTTCCAGCGCGCAGATGGTTTGCCGAGCGACGGCATCGTCGGGCCGCACACGCTGATCCGCCTGACCCGCAACAGCGATACGACCTCTCCGCGCCTGCTTGGCATGACCACGAAAAACCCAGGGATGAAGGGGTAGTCACGATGTCATACATTCTCGACGCCTTGCTGAAGGCCGACCAGGAACGTCAGCGCTCCGCGGCGCCCACCCTCCATTCGGTCCACGTGACCAGAACCATTACTTCCACCGGCCCGCACAGGCGCTGGCCCAATCTGGCGCTGCTGGCGCTGCTGGGCGGAGGCCTGCTGGCCGGTGGCGCCCTGTTCGTGATGCGCCCCCCGGCGGCAAAGCAGTTGGCCCAGGCGCCACGCCCCCAGGCCGATGCGCCGACCTTACCGAAAAGCCAGGCCTGGCGGGGAAATCAGGACGGCCGCGCCATCCCGCCACGGCAGGAATTGGACCGGGCGGCCCCGACCAGCCAGACGCCCCCTCTGCCCGCCACGACAGCGGAGGAAAAAATCGCCCCTCCAACAGCCGTCCAGCCAAGCCCTCCCCCCCTCCCCTCCGTGGCCAAGATCCGGCGCGAAAAGCCCTCCACTGAAGCGCGGCACCATGCCGAGACCCCAGCTCCAGCGCAACCCGCAGCCACGGAGGCGGCCACCGCGACGCCCGCCCCCGCAGCAGCCGACCCCGCTCCTTCTGCCAACCTCAAGCGCAGCAACCGGGTCATCGACTTCGGCGAGCTGCCGGCGGAACTGCGCAAGGAGGTAGAGAAGAATGTGACGGTCTCCGGGGCCTCGTATTCGGCCGATAACAATGAGCGCATGGCCATCATCAATGACCGGGCGCGCCGGGCCGGCGATGAAGTCGCCGCCGGCATCAAGCTGGAAAGTATCTTGCCAGACGGCATCATATTGAATTACAAGGGATATCGTTTCCGCACCGGTATGTATTGACAGCAACAAGCTGCACACCCGACTGAGCTTCTTGATCAGTCTCCGATGCAGCAGAGGAATCACCATGAACGCCTGTTTTACTCTTTCACCGCGCTTGGCGACTCGCCTAGCCGTGCTGTTGCCGGCGCTCCTCCTGACAAACGGGGCGTGGGCCGACATCTATGCCTTCAAGGATGCCGACGGCACACTGCACTTCAGCAACGTGCCACAGGACAAGCGTTACGCTCTGCTCATGCGCACACCGAAGGAGGCCCCGGCCGACAGCTCGGCGCCGGCAGGTGAACGTTCCGCCCGCCCCGCACCGGCCATCGACCCGCAGCTGCGTGCCCGCGTCGCCGGCCTGATCGATGACACCGCCCGCGCCCTGAACATGGACGCCGCGCTGCTGCACGCCGTCATCGCCGTCGAGTCGGGCTACAATCCGAGCGCGGTGTCCCCCAAGGGCGCCATCGGCCTGATGCAGCTGATGCCGGCGACGGCACGACGTTATGGCGTGGCCGACCCCTACGACCCGGCGCAGAACATCCGCGGCGGAGCGCAGTACCTGCGCGATCTGATGAGCCGCTTCGACAACGACCTGAAGCTGACGCTGGCGGCCTACAATGCCGGCGAGCAGGCCGTCGCCCGCTATGGCAATACTATTCCACCGTATAAGGAAACCCTGAATTATGTCCCTCGCGTCATGAGCGGCTTGGCTCGCAATCAACAGCAACCCTGACACGCTTTAACCGACATTCCCACCCCGAAAATGCCAGCATGAACAGTATTCCGCCACCGTATTGCCACGCTCATATTTTAAATATTTTTTTGAATTACTTATTAGAGAATACTAGCATTAAGCATGTGGCTTGCCCTCATGGCATAGGGAGAAGACAAAGTTAGACCTCCCCGCCGTCATCCCGGAATAGCACCATGCTCGCGAGCAAAGCAGAAAATCCCGCGTGTCGTTTGACGGTTTCTCGTGCGAACAAAAATAACGAAGATAGATAGCTTTGGTGGAAATTTGGCAAAAAAAGGGGATCTTGCGTGCGATTCCTTTAGGGAGGAACCGCCTTTGAGTGTTTCAAAGGAGGTGTATCGTGGGTACACATTGTTTCAAAAAGCTGTTGGGAACGCTGTTGATGGGCACAGCCTTCTCACTAGCGGGCACGGCGCCAGCGTTGGCTGACAACCCGGCCGACAACTTCCAGCTTGATGGCGACATCCTTTCCAGCACCGGCGGCCCCGCCGGAAAACCCGACTGGTCGGATATTTTCACGGGGCTTGCTCCCAGCGCGGGAGCCACGGCCAAGTCGCCCTTGCCGGCTGGCTTCACTTCGGCCAGCTTCCTTGTCGATTTCTTTCCGGCAACCACTGCCGACAACAGCCTCTACGCCACCGGGAGTAAGGACACGCTGAACATCACCCCGGGCTGGCAGTGCAAGAAGACCAACAACGTCAACGACAAGGTGGATATCAACAACGCTTACGCGGTTGCGTACACCAAAACAGTCGGGACGTCGGATGGGAAGCCGCACCTGTTTGTCTACTTTGGCCTGGATGTGGCGTCCAATGACGGTACCAAGGATGTCGGCTTCTGGTTCCTCAAGGATCCGACCGTCAGCTGCCCCGCAGGCAACGGCACGACCAGCTTCACGGGCACTCACACGGACGGCGACATCCTGATCGTTTCCGAATTCACCAACGGTGGCCGCGTAAGCACGATCAATGCCTACAGGTGGAACGGCGGGGCCGATGGCTCACTGGGCCCGAACCCGGTTGCTTCGGGGGGTGAATGCGACGGCACGGCTTTTGATGTTTGCGCCAAGGTCAACGGGGCCGTGCTCAACGGCGACGGCAACACCCCGGACGTGCCCTGGCTGGTGAAAACCAAACAGTCCAACCCGAGCAGCACGGACTACACCAGCTCCAAGGACCTGGACATCGGCGAGTTCTTCGAAGGCGGCATTGACCTGACCTCGGCAGGCATCTCCGGGTGCTTCAACCGTTACCTGGCCGATACCCGTTCCTCGACGTCGCTCGGCGCGACCATCTTCGACTTTACGCTGGGCAACTTCTCGAACTGCAGCATCGGTGCCACCAAGACTTGCTCTGCGGCTTCGGTAAACAGCGACTTCACCACCTTCACCAGCCCGTTCACGGTCACCATCACCAACGACAGTGCTGCCGGCACGGTCTACGACGCCAGCTTCAAGGAAACCTTCACCTTTGGGCAGACCGGCGAGACTTGCAAGATCAGCAGTGTCACTGGCACGGGTACGGCAGTGGTGGATGCGTCTGTGGTCAATACGCAGCTCGAATCGGGCAACCTGGTCAAAGTGGCCAGTTCGCTGGGCCCGAACGACAGCGTGATTGTCGGGGTTTCGTGCACGGGTGCGCTGAACAGCTTCCAGGATTCGATCCATGCCGTGGCCGGTTCGTCGGCAGGCTTGAGCGATATCCAGAAAGATGCCGTCGTGAGCAGCGCCAGCGCTGCCGCCTGCCAAGCCACAGTCCAGGCTGACCTAGAAATCACCAAGGTCTGCAAAGGCATGCAACTGGTTGCTGGTTCCAACTCGCTGATAGCGCTGAAGGCTAACGTTGAGGTTACTGTGACCAACCCAAGCACCTCCAATCAACTGGTCACCATCAACACGCCGACGGACACCAAGGTCAGCAGCTTTACCCAGGTCGACTGCTCGACACTGACCGCGCTGCAGACCCCTGACCTGGTGCTGTCGCCGAACGAGACGGCCTGCTTCACCGGTAGCTACAACCCGACCAACACCGATCTGGCGAACCCGCCGTCCACTGCCGCCTTCTCCGATGGAGCAAGCGTCACCGGTACGGGCAGCATAAAAGGGACATTCACCGCCGGCCCGGCACAAGCTACCTGCTACCTCTGCGACGCAGATGTTGATGGCATCCCGGATGTCATCGACTGCCTGACCGACTCTCAGTGTGGCAAGACACCACAGTAAGCACCTCTTCCTGACAACCAGGGAAAACGAGGGCGATGAGTCGCAAGACTCATCGCCCTTTTTCATACCTACAGCAAATCGACCAGCCGTGCAGAGGAGAGGCGGCAGCCCGAATCTCCTGCCTTACTTGGTACGGCCCTTGCCTTTGGTCGTGGTCGTGCTGGTCGACGAGGTACCGATGACGTAGCTGGCCGAGCCGCTGCCGCTGTAGGCCGTCGCCGCCGTGTTGGTTGCCTTCCCGCTGATACTGTAGGTACCCGCTGCTGCCGAGGAGGACGAGGTGACGGTATAGGTGGTCGAGGACACACTGCCCGGGCCGATGTTCAGACTGGCGGCGGCCCAGGTGCCACTCCAGCCGCTGGGCACGGTCCCCTGCAGGCTGAAGGTGGAGGCGCTACAGCCGCTGCTGTCGTTGTTGGTGACCGCCACGGTGTAGGTTACCGCCGTCCCCGCGAGGACAGAGGAGCTCTGAGCGGGGGATATCGCCACCGAGGGATTGGCTCGGGTACATGCCGTCTTGGCAAACGTCACATCGATGCCGATACCGGTGCTATTGGCCCAAGTGGGGGTGATGGTCACCCCGGCAGAGGCATCCGTATAGCTTTGTCCCACCACCAATGCAGGATCCGCCAGATCGGCCCCGGTAGAGGAGGAAAGGCTGCCGGGAGTCATGTCGAGGGAGAAACTGCTCGAGGCATCGCCATCCGTTCCGGTACGCACCAGAACACCACCGAAAATATTGGCCGGCTGATAAATGCTGTTGGTGCTGAAGTAATAATCGACCCCGATCGGCTGGCGGTATTCCAGGTAATACCAGGTCTTGGCACCGGTAGTGGGATCGGTGCTCTTGAGAATCTTCAGCCCCTTGGGGTTGCCCCCACCCGCACTCTCCATAGGCTCGATCACGTAACTGCCGCTGCTTTGCACCGTAGCAATAGGGGGCGACACGTTGTAGTTCAGCCAGCCCAGTCTTTCTTTTTGGAAGGCGTTGAAGTGCCCGGTTTGCCATCCCATGAGATCGACATGGTCGCCATACTCGATGTAGCTGCAACTGTTTCCCGTGGGGCTTACATCGCAATCGAGCCCGTGCGAGTGCCACAAGCCGAGCGCATGACCGAGTTCGTGGCCAACCACATCCAGCTTCATGAAGCCATTGATGAAGGATTGGGACGGAACAGTGCCGACCGACGACAAGCCCCCCCAGGAACAACTACTGGTATTGGGAAAGACATAGACCAAGTGAGCGTAGCCGGAAAGATCGACCCCGGCGGCGCTGGCCGCCGTTCTGGCCGCTGCCGCGATGTTGTCGGTGTTGCAGGCATCCGTGCTGTTGATCGGCAGCGTGTACCAGCCGAAAACGTTGCCGGCAAACCAGGTCTGCTGGTACGAGTTTTCCAGATAGAAGTTGTTTACCGTGCCACTGGCGGTACCGAAGACAAAGCTGTTCCAGTCGGCGAGCGTCCAAGGCTTATTGGTGGGCTGGTCCTGGAAATTGACCAGAAGTACCGCGGTCTTTTGTTCGCCCAGCGCGTTCAAACCGGATGCGGGGGCAGCGAGCACCTGGTAGCTGGTCGTGCCCGTCGACTCCAGCATAATGGTGTTGCCGCTCTGTGTGCCCGTGACCCGAACCTTGCTGCCCGGGGCATTTCGAGGATGGCCCTTCTTGAACTGAATCTCGTAGCGTACGCCCGCATCTGTTTTCAGGAAGTAGCGGTTATGGCTCTTCTTGTTCTTGAGATCATCTGAGTGCAGAACCTCCAGGGTACCCTGGAGTTGGACTGACTGCGCGGAGGAGGAGGCCTGAGGGCTGTTTTTCAAGCCAGCCGTAGATTGGGCAAAGCTGGGGGAGGCAAAAAAAAGCAGCGTCAGCCAGCAACACATCAGGATGTAGTGCAGGCCGACGCGCTGGCCGGATAATCCCCCTGAATGGCGAAGCATGAGATTCCTTTCTTCATTAAAGGAAACCCCACCGCAACCTGACCGGTCATTTCGCCAAGGCTATCAGGATAAAAAAATGCCCCTATCGCAATAACAATAAACCCTTTTTTGTTTTGCCATTTTTATTATCGTGATAACCATTTATTGTTTTTGGTAGCCAATAACCTGCCACGACAAGGCGCTCTTTTTTTTCGGCGCCGTCAGCGGTGAATGTTTCCTATGTTTGCTTAACATTGGCAGGCTCACTATACACCGTCAGGCACAAATGGCAATCGACTATCATGGAGCCGACAAAAACAAGACATTTGAATGGAACAAATCACAAAAAGAACAAAAAATCATATTTTTATCACGTAAACTCGTCACACCCACAAAAACCGGTAATCCAAATGATGTATTTATACATCAATTAATATGTTATTGGAATAACAATTTATCAAACAAAAACACTACCGGCAAAAACCATTGGACATTAAATAAAAATACCCCTTGGCGAACCAAGGGGCTTTCACGTGGAAAATCTGAGCAGGATTATTGCTTGGCGACGTTCTCACCCAGCAATTGCTCGATCCTTCCGGCAGGAACAGCACCGGCGACACGGGTGCCGTTTTCAAAAATCATCGTCGGTGTACCGGTAATACGACGGGAGCGTCCGAATTCGGCCAGTTTAGCGACGGGATTGTCACACTCCCCCTTTCCTTCAGGGATAGTCCCATCCTGCATGGCGCCCAGCCAGGCTTTGGCCCGATCCGGCGCGCACCATATCTTCATGGATTTGGTGGTGGAGCCAGGGTGCAGCTGTTCCAGTGGGTAGAGGAAAACGTAGAGCGTCACGTCGTCGACCTTGCGCAGCTCGGTCTCGAGTTGTTTGCAGAATGGGCAATCCGGGTCTTCGAAGACAGCCAGCTTGCGTGAACCGTTGCCCTTCACGATCTTGATGGCTTGATCGAAAGGCAGTTTGTCGAAGGGCATTTCGGTGAGTTTCTTCAGCCGCTCTGCGGTCAGGTTCTGGCGGGTCTTGGCGTTGACCAGGCTGCCCTGGATGACGTAATTGACCCCTTCATCGGCGTAGAGTACCTGCCCACCCATAAAAATCTCGTACAGCCCCGATAGCGGTTCTTTCGTTACCGACTCGGCCTTGGCGCCGGGGAAGCGCTGTTCGAATAAAGACCTGACCGATTTTTCATCGGCCCAGGCGCCATTTGCCAGCCATACCAACGCAATCACCGATCCCAGCAATAAGTTTTTCTTCATGACTCTCTTCCCTTTTTGCAGACAGAAAATGCGGAACAAGTAAAATTAGATATAGTTCAGGGAGGGAAACGATGCTGAGGATTCATCGTGCTGATAGCCCAGTTCATTGGGACAAACGGGAAACAAATGAGTGAGGATTACTAAGCGGCATTGCCTTTGACATAACCGTAGATCACGTTGCATCCACGCCCCCGCAGTTGCTTTCGCAATTTTGTATTACTCGTCAACAAAATATTTCCGATCAGCAGCGTCGATATTCATCGTCAGGGATATTTATTTCCAATAGTTGACATCATTATATTTTAAACATGACGTTGAATCTTTCGAAACCACATCCTAATATTTACTGTGTGTCTTTCTCTTACGCTGGAGGCAAGCCTATCGGTATGTACCGCTGCACCCGCCAATAAGCCTATGCCCCATCGGTCCATTGAGCAGGACAACTTGTTCAGTGCCGAATGAGGGAATAACCCGATAAGAAGTAACATCAATAAAACATCCTGGCGATATTGTCGCTGGTCATAGGGGAATCAAGCGTGCGATTCCTTGGCAGGAACCGCCTTTGAGCAATCAGAGGAGGTAGAAAAATGGACTCCAATTGTTTCGGGAGACGTCGGAAAGCTCCCAGAACGCACTCATCCGCCACGGCGATGACGCCGGGTGGCGACAAACGACCTTTTCTAACGTTTTTCAGACTGCTACTCACTACCTTGCTTCTGGTACTCGGTGCGAGCCCTGCGTTCGCGACTGATCCGAGCCATGTCAATTTCACACTGGAAGGCTGCCGCAATGACGGCTCCATCACCTTCCCACCTGGAGGCCCCTTTGTTTGCCCTGATGCGGCCTATACCACGGGCAACCTTGGCAAGGGCTGGAATGAGCTGGATCTGGTTCCGCACCGCGTGACAGCGGCGGCGGGCAATGCAGCACCATCAAACCAGACCTATACCATTGCCGTAGTGGCCGACAACCTGAGCGGAACCGCCTTGGGCTATGACGTCATTTCAGTCCCCGTGCTGAACACCGCGTTGTCTAGCGCCTCGTGCACCGCCCCCACCGTCGGTCCTCAAACGCAAATGTCCCCGGGACTGGGTGGACTTACCGCGTCGATCTATCGCCTGCTCACCATCAATCAGGCCCAGAACACGACCTGCGTGTATGACTACCATGAGCGCCTGGCACTGGGTTCCCATTTGTTCCCGGGATCGTCGCTTCACTCGAACCTCGCACTCTCGACTGGAGCATCCACTGTTGATTGCTCAGGGCTTGGTTGCCGCGATGTTTCCATCCCGGTGAAGGAAATCCTGCCGCAGAAGCTGGACAAGAACATGAGTGCGGCACAGGGTGGCGACCAGGCGTGGAGCCTGAAAAAAGAAGCCAACCCGGCGGAAGTCTCGTTCGGCGATGTGTGCGTGAAAGATGCGCCGCTTGAAAAACCGGTCACGATTACCGTGACCTGGACTAAAGTCAGCATCATTCCGGGAACGATCTCGGTGACAGCCAACATTACGGCCACCAACCCCGCATCGCGCACCATTACCGTGGCAGTAAGCGACACGATCTACCAGGGTACGACACCGTCGGTACCACTGGACACCGCCAACCTCGGATCGTTTGACGTGCCCGCGAACTCCTCGCATGTGTTCACCCACACGGTCACGTTGCCATCCTCGGACGGCAATATCGGTGACTTCCTCAACGATGTAGCCACGGCCACGTATACCGACAAAGATACGGGCATTACCGTACCGGGAAATACCAGTGCGACGGCCAAGGCACAGATCACGGCAGGGACCATCAACAACTCGACGGTCAGCATTACCGATACCGAGTCCATTACGGGCACGGGTCTGACGTTCTCGGTTGCGACACCATCGGTTGGCAGCTTCACAGGTGGATATATTGCCGGAACTCACACGGTCGGTCCGGTAGGGTGGAGTTCGGGAGCCCAGACGGATAGCGGTTCGGTGAGCTTCAACAAGACGATCTACCTGGCAAGCCTGCAGGTCACCAGTGGCGTATTGAGTGACTCGGCCACTCTGACGGGTGACAATAATGTCACCTTGGCGAGCGCCGGTCCGCTCAATGTCAATATTTCCTCGTCGGCTTCTGTTGCGCTGACAATTGACAAGGTGATCGATAACTCCAACCCAACGTTCCTGTTTGCGGGTGACAAACTTGACATTCTGTTCCATGTCTCGCGAGCCAATGACAGCACGTATGGAGAAGACGTAACCATCTCGTTCACTGGAGGAGGTGCGACCGAACTGACGTCGACCCTGACAGGTCTGGTGCCGGATAACTACACCGTGGTGGAACAATCGGCGACGTTCACGCCGGCTGGCTCCAATACCGGTCAAGTCATCGGCCTATCGGATCCATCGGGCACGACGAAGACCCAGGACCTCACATTGCCCAACTGCTCGGGTACAGTTAAGTACAATGATCAGCTACTGGCTGGCCCGGCATCCGCACAGGTTCAGAAAATAACCGATCCGCTATTGCAGTCTGGCGATCCGGATTTCACCTGGACCTTCACCCTGCAAGGGCCGGGACTTCCGCCAGCCGGAATCCAAGCTACGGCCAATGCCGGCGCGGGCTATGTGGACATTGGTGGTGCCCTGCAAGAAGGCACGTTCACCATGACGGAAACGCTGAAGAGCGGTTGGCAGTTGGATAGTGCGACACCGAATGACGGTGCCACCACCACCATCTGCAGCTTCGCGGTGAATTACCCAGCTGACGCAGGCAAGCTGTTCCAGTGCTCGTTCCACAACACCAAGCTTGGCAAAGCAACCGTTGTCAAGACGCAGAGTGGCGCGGCACTGACAGGCACGGAGTCGTTTGACTTCCAGTTGAGACAGGGAGCCAGCACGACGCAAGCCGGGACTACGCTGGAAACGGCCACCGCCAATGCCGCCAATAATGGCACGTTCACCTTCAGCACCCTGCTGGTTCCGGGTACGCACTACCAGCTTTGCGAAGTGGTACTGCCGGGATGGCAGACTTCGCTGAGCAGCGCCTTCACGGTGTTCAACCCGGGTGGTGATAACAGCGTGCTGTGCACCGACTTTACGGTAGCAGCAGGTGAAACCAAGTCGTTCGCGGTAGACAACACGCCGCCTCCGGGAGGTAACGCTCGGACCATCGGCTTCTGGAAAAACTGGACAGCCTCCTCTTGCAAGCAAAGCAACGGGAAACAAGCTCCGGTACTTGACCAGACCCTGGCCTTGGCAACGCCTCCGGGCGAACAGGTTGGTACCCTGTACCTGGATGGTTCCAGCACTGATGTTTGCTATGCAGTCTTGCTACTCAACAAGTCCGACATCTTGACGGGCAAGAAGATGGCAAGCAATCCGCTGTACGGTTTGGCAGCCCAGCTTCTGGCCGCTGAACTGAACGTCACGGCAGGTGCGGCGATTTGCCCGGCAGTCAGCTCTGCCATTACTCAGGCGAACGCCCTGCTAGTGAAGTACGGCTTTAATGGCACCGGCTCGTACAGCAACCTGACCAAGGCGGATGCAACCACCGCCAACAATCTGGCCTCCAAGCTGGACGCTTACAACAACAACCTGCCAAGTGCTTGCCAATAAGGGATGGCAGCTTTGGCACCTTACGAAAGCCCGGCTTCGGCCGGGCTTTTTCACGACTAGCCGTTTTCTTGCCCCCATCACCCGACATCACATCCGGCTTGCCGAGCATGAGCGGCACACTGGGGACAGCGACCGAAAGAAAAAAGCCCGGCTTGCGCCGGGCCTTCGAATCAACCTTGCTTTGCCCATGATCGGCTTGGCAGGTTGCCCCCTTGTTCGTCTAGCGGCTGATCTGGATCGATACCATGGCAGAGGCGGTGCTGCTGCTGTCGCTGATGGTATAGCTGAAGCTGTCGCTGCCCTTGTATTTGCCGTTGGGTGAGTACGTCACGGTGCCGTCGGCATTGATGACTGCTTTCCCATGTGCGGCAGCACCGACGGCGATGACCGTCAGTTTCTTACCGGCCGGATCTGAATCATTGGCCAGCACGGGAATATTCACCGGCGAGGCTACTTTGGTTGTCGCGCTGTCATTCACAGCCACCGGCGGCTGGGTGGTAGTAGTCGAGCTTGTCGCGAGGGCGTAGGTCGCTGAAGCCGATGCCTTATAGCTGGTGGCGGAGCCATTGGTGGCCGTCGAGCTCACCCCGTAGTAACCGGTCGTGGCGGTCGTGGGCGACGTCACCACGACCGAGGTGCTGCCGCTGCCCCCGGGAGCCAAGCTCAATACCGAGCTAGCGGAACTTACCGACCAGCCGGACGGAACCACCGTGTTCAAGTTGAACTGAGAACTGGAGCAGGCGCTTGAGTCCGTATTGGTGACGCTCAAGGTATACGTTACCGCCGTGCCCGGAGTTACCGTGGGACTTTGCCCGGGAGACAGGCTGACAGTCGGGTTGGCGTGGGTACAGGTCGACGTCGATGCCGTTTGGCCTGCCAGGCTCACACTCACACTGGTGCCAGTGGAACTCACCGACTGGACGGTGACGGTGATGCCGGCCGTGCTGTCGGTAAAGCTTTGGCCCGCCGTCAAGGCCGGGTCAATCCAGTCGTTGGTCGAACTGTTCGGCGTCATGTCGAGCAGGTAACTGCTGTTGCCATCGCCATCGGCCCCCGTATGGACCAGCACACCGCTGACCACATTGGGATAGCTGGAGAGATAGGTATCTTGCCCCAGCGCCTGTCTGAGTTCGACGTAATACCATGTCTTGTTTCCCGTAGTCGGATCGGTGCTCTTCAGAATCTTCAGCGCCTTGGCGCCGGTGGTACTGGTTTCATATGGTTCAATCGCATAGGTGCCGGAGCTGCTCACCGTCGTGATTGTCGGCGAGGTGCCGTAGTTCAACCAGCCAAGCCGTTCCTTCTGAAAGGCATTGTAGTGGGCGGTCCCGGCCGGAGCCCCCATCACATCGAACGGGTCTCCATATTCACTGCTAGTGCAACTGCTGCCGATACTGGTCGCGCCACACTCCATAGAGTGGGAATGATACAGGCCAAGATTGTGGCCCATTTCGTGGGTTACCGCCGTTGTGGCCAAACGGCCATTCAACCACGCATCGGAAGGAGAGCCACCGACCGTCCCCATGCCGCTCCAGCCACAGGTACTGTTGTAGGGGAAGATGTAAACGAAGCGGGTGTACGGGGAGAGATCGATCCCCGCATTGGCCGCGGCGGTATTAGCCGCAGTGGCAATATTGTAGTAACTGCAGGTTTGCGTCATCGGGAGGGTGAGCCAACCGTACACGCTCCCCGTCAGCCAAGTCTGTTGGCTGGAGTTTTCTTTGAAATAGTTGTTGGCCGAGCCGAATACCGTGCTGTTGACCTGGGTCGTGGTAAACGGCTGAGTGGTATTGTCAGTGAAATTGACCAGCAGCACTGCCGTGTTCTGTGCACCAACCGCGTTGGGCGCGGGCATCGCCAAGACCTGATAGGAACTGGTGCTGGAATCAAGCGCCAGTACGTTGCCACTTTGCATCCCTCTCACCTTGATTCTGGTGCCGGTCAGATGGGACGGGGCATGCTTCTTGAATTTCAGCTCAAAACGCTTGCCGTCGTTGGTGCGCAGGTAACGTTTGAAGGAGCTGGTTTTGTCGAGGTTATCCCAGTGGATGACTTCGAGCACACCTTCGCGTTCGACGGCGGAACCGGTTGTTGCAGCAGCCTGATTTTGAGAGGTGGTCTTGGTTGATTGGGCAAGGCTTGGGCCAGAAGCCAGCAGCGCCAGGCCCAACAGCAATCCCGGCATGACACGGGTAAACAAGCCCCTTTGGCCGCAGTTCGCGGCGGCAGTTCCAAACATGAGGTTCCTTTCTCATTGTCTGGGAAACTCACCTGCCAACCCGACCCGAATGCGAACAAGACGAACCCGCCCTTTCCTGTACAGGAACGTGACCCCCTTTGGCCCCCCCTGAGGAAATGACTGAGCAGCGATCGCTTCTTGCTGCGGCCACACCTTATTTATTGCCTTGGCTCCTGTTTTTATAAAGAGAGCCTGGTGTGCGCCAAAACGCTATCAGTCAAGTCATTGCGAATGCCCTGGAACCGGACATCGCCAGTGATTTTTCCCTGATTTCTAATAGATCAGGCCCTCACTATACACACCAAAACGGGATTACCGAGGCCGTTTCCCGGCCTCGGCACCAGATAAAACAGACTCACTATGCCTTTGTTTTAATTAAGAATATGTCATTAACAAAACAAGATAAAACACGGCCAGTTACGGCAAAACTATGGGGTATTTACAACGCTCGCCAAATGCTTCGAAACCGGAGGGAAGATGATGATGAGCTAGGCCGATGAATAGCTGGCGCGGGGGCGGCGGTGCGCGGCAATACGGTCTGGAAGCCTTGAATTCACTGCACGGCGGGCGCCTGGGTCTGATCGTCCGCCGTATCCTCGCTGTCCTGCGCGTCGGATGTCGACGGGGTATTTTGGCTGCCGTTGGCACTACCCGGCTGCACCAGCTGATAGCTGAATTGCCAGCGGGAATAGCGCGGGGCGCCCTTGAAGGCGGCATCCGGCGCCGCGAAGTTGTCCACCTTGATCGGGGTGCCGCGCGCCAGGCTGTAGACCCCGGCGATGCCTTCGTCCGGCGCCTTGAGCAGCCCCCATTCCTGCTTGCCGGTCATCGGGTCGAAGTAGATCTTGCGCAGATAGCGTTGGGTGGTGGGATAGCGCTTGTCCAGCAGCAGGTCGTCGAGGGTGCGCGGGTAACGCTTCACCCCGCCGGGAGAGCGCTCGTAATACTGGCGGATGGCGTCGCGGAACTGGTGGCCGACGAACAGCAACTGCTGCTCTTTCTGGCGCCGGATCACGGTGGACCAGACCTCGCCGGTAGCGGCCAGCAAGGCCCCCATGATGGCGACCAGCATCAGCACGCCCAGGTAGGTGAAACCCGACTGGTGCCGGCCTGCCGTCCCCCTTCCCCAGGCCCGGGAACCGTTCTTCGGCCAACCTTGCGCCATGCTGTTGCGCCTCGCCATGACTACCACTCGCTATACGCCGTGCCATCCTGCCCCTTGCCGGTGGCTCCACTCTTCACGTCGTACACCGCGCCCTTGGACGGATCGTCCGGGGGCACCACCACCCAGGTCGTCGGGCTGTCGGTGAACGGGTCTTTGGGCAGGTTGCGCAGGTATTTGCTGGACACCAGCTCGTCGAGGGTATCGGGATACTTGGCGCGGTCGCCGTAGTACTTGTCGATGGCTTCGCGCAGGGTGGTCAGGTCGCTGTGCAGCACCGCCTCCTTGGAGCGCTCCAGGCTGCTCAGGTAGCGCGGCACGGCAATGGTCAGCAGCAGGGCGATGATGCTCATCACCACCATCAGTTCGATCAGGGTGAAGCCGCGTCGATAACGTCGGCGCCCACCGCATCGCTTGTCCTGTTTCATCCCATGCACCCAGCTTGTCGATGGCGTGGCGTCAGCCAGGGCTGGCGCCGCGCCGCAGAGTTTGTCGCCCACCCGGTCGCTCCCCGCGCACCGGCCCGACGTCCTTGCCCGAGCGGCGACGACGCGGAGGGGTCGCGTCACCATTGCCGGTAGGGAATGCCGTTCAGCCCGCGCGCCTCCGTCTTCGAGTAGACATCGTAGACATCGTCGCCCTCTTCCGGCGCGTCGGCGGGGCTGGCGTAACTGCGCTTGCCCCAGGTATCGGCGGCGGCGACCAGGGCATCGTCGCGGGCCATCGGGTCGCGCGGAATGCGGCGCAGGAAGTAGAACATTTTCTTCTTGTCCGGATCCTTGGGGTCGGGCACCCCCTCCACCAGGATCTCCAGCGAGGTCGGGTAGCCGGAGGCATCGGCCGCCTTGGGGATACGCCCCTCGTCCACCGCCTTCTTGTAGGCGTCGATAGCCTCCCGTATCTGGGTCAGAGCCAGACGCAGTTCCTGCTCCTTCTCGCGCTGCACCGCGAGCTCGGCCATTGGCAGGGCGATGCTGGCCAGCAGGGCGACGATGGCGACCGTCACCATCATCTCGATCAGTGTGAACCCTGCGCGCCCAAGACGAGCGCGGCGCGATGGCTGGAACGGTGTCACCTCATCGCCCTCCTCCGCCCGCCACGCTCACTTGGCCGGTGCGGCCGGTGCCGCAGGCTGACTGGGCGGCGCCGACTGATACGGCACGATGCCGGGTATCGGCACCATGGCCGGCGCGCTCGGCGCGGCCGGAGCCGGGGCCGCCGGGGGTTCAGCCGGCGCGGCCGGGGCCACGGGGGACGAAGCGCTCTGAGCCGAGACGCCCCCCACCACCGCCCCCATGCCGCCGATGCTGCTTTCGGTGCCGGCGCGGAATTCCGAGATCTGCCGGTCGGGCAGGTCCAGGTTATGCACGATATGCGGGGTGATCAGCAGCACGATTTCGGACTTGGAACGGCTGTCGTTGTTGCTGGAGAACAGGCGCCCCACGATGGGGAGATCGCCCAACCCGGGAATCTTGGTGATGGAGCGGCGGTCTTCGTCCTGGATCAGCCCGGCCAGCACCTGGGTCTCGCCATCGCGCAGGCGCAACGTGGTATCGGCGGCACGCGAGCCGATCTGATAGGCGGTGCTGGTGCCAAAGTCCACCTGCTTGACGATGCTGCTGACTTCCAGCCCTACGTCGATGGTCACGTCGTCGTCCAGGCCGATGCTCGGCTTCACCTCCAGTTTGACCCCGACGTCGAGATAAGACACCGACTGCGCGATACCGGCGTTGACCACGGCGGTACTGGTGAACACCGGGACCTTGTCGCCAATGTGGATCTTGGCCTTTTCATGGTTCTTGACGCGGATGCGCGGGTTGGCCAGCACGTTGGCGTCGGTATCCTGGGCCTGCAAGTGGAGCACCAGGGCCGGGTTGGCGATGAACGTGGTCAGGCCGAGTGGATTGTTGCGCAGGTTGATCACCCCGCTGGCCACCGTAGCCGCCACCCCCGGCGTGACGACCGGCGTGACGGCGCCGGTCGTCGGGTTGGTCACCGTCCCGGTCTGCGTGCTGGTGCCGCCGGTCAACAGGCCATACCCCACCTGGCTCGGCCAATCGATCCCCAGGCTCTGCAGACGCGCCCGATTGACCTCGACCACCTCGACATCCAGGATCGCCTCCGGCTCGGCCAGGTCCTGCGAGGCGATCAGCCGTTCGGCCACCTTGACCGCCTCCGGCGTGTCGCGCATCACCACCAGGTTGCGCTTGTCGTCGACGAACACGTCGCGCGTCTTGAGCAGGGCGCGAATCAGGTTGGCGGTGTCCTTGGCCTCGGCGTTGGCGAGATAGAAATTCTTGATCACCAGCTCCTGGTAATCCTTCTGCTTCGCCGGATTGTTGGGGTACACCATGATGGTGTTGTCGTTGAGGACGCGCCGGTCGAGCTGATTGGTCACCAAGAGCAGCTGGATGGCGTCCTCGATGGTGCTGTTGCGCACGAAGATGGTGGCCTTGAGATCGGGCCGCACGTCCTTGTCGAACACGAAGTTGATGCCCGAGGTGCGCGAAATCACCTCGAACACCGCCTTCAGCGCCGCATCGCGGAACTCCAGCGTGATCGGCCGCGACAGCGCCGACTTGAGCTGCGGGCTGGCCAGCGTGTCACGCGGCTTCGCCTCGTTGAGCTTGCGCTGCAGAATCCGGGCCTCGCGGTGGCGCGGATTGTCGGCCAGCACCTGCCCCACCAGCGCCATGGCCTGGTCCACCGACCCCTTCTGCTGCAGGGCCCGGGCGTCGTCCAGCAGCTTGCTGTGGCGACGGTCCATGGCCAGGCTGTCCAGCCCGGAATTGGCGCGCTGGTTATACGGGTCGATCTTGAGGATGCGGCGATAGCCGGCCTCGGCCTCGTCGAAGTTGCCGTTCAGCTGCGCCGTCACCGCCTGCGCCAGCCACTGGTTGACGGTACGCTCGCGCTGGCTGAACAGGTAGGCCTTGTATTCGGCATTGGTGGGGGATTCCTTGACCGCCTGCTCCAGCTGGGCGAAACCTTCTTCCGCCTTGCCTTCGGCCAACATCCGCTTGCCTTCGACGAAGGACTTGTTGCTGGCGCACCCGGCCAGGACAGACAGGGCGACCAGCATGAGAAAGAGTAAGCGTTTCAATTTGCTCCCCCTATTTCCAGGGATTGCTGCATGCTCAGCGGCAGGAAAGTGAACGTCATCGTCGGTGGCGCGATGTTGTCCACCCGGTAAACCCCGTCGACGACGTCCCCCGTTTTCAGTGCCAGGTTACGATCCCCCTGCGTCACGAACACCGTGACCTGATTGCCGTCGATCACCTTGCCCAGATAGCTGAACGGCAAGGGCGGTGGCGCGGGCGGTGCCGGTTTGGGCGGCGGCGGCGGCACGAACCAGGTCTGGCGGGCAAAGATATTCTTCACCTCCTTGTCCTCGCCCTCCGCGCCCGCGCCGCGCGGCAGCGTGTCGATGCTCATGGCCAGCAGCACCGGCGCCTGATCCTGCGGCTTGGCGCCGGCATGACTGCGCGGCTCGACCCCGACCACCGCGCGGGAGGAGCCCTCCTCGCCGCCATCCGGCCACACGGCCAGCAGCAGGGTGAGCGCCAGCGCCCCGCCCAGCAATGCCCAGCGTTGTCGTTGCGACAGCATGCTCATGCCCCCCGTAGCAGCACCACCAGGCGGACCGTGGCGTCCAGCTGCTCCTGGCCGATGTTCTCGCGCCTCAGGCGCAGATCGGCCAGCATCGCCGCCGGATTGTCCTCTAGCACCTGGGCCAGGAACGCCCGCAAGTGGGTGTACGAACCGCTCACCGGCAGGCTGATCTCGTAGCGCCACAAGCGGCCGCTCTTGTCCGGGGAGATCTTGTACTCGCCCTTGGGCAACACCAGCGACTGCGCCTCGGCGGCGGCATAGATCTTCTCCAGCCAGACCGGCGCGCTATCACGCGGCGGGAACGACTGGTAGAAACGGGCCAGGCGCAGCTCCGGGCCAAGCTCGGGCTTGCGCGCCGCCTGGCGCAGGCGGGCGATGTCGCGCTCCTGCTCCCGGTCTTGCTGCAGCAAGGCGGCCTCGCGCTGCTGCAGCGGCAGCGTCACGGTGAGGTGAAACAGCCCCGCCCCCAGCACGGTGGCCAGCAATAGCGCCCCCGGCCAGCCCAGCTGCCGCAAGGTGTAACGCAAGCGTGGCAGCAGGGTGTTCATGGCTCGGGCTTCCACGCCGCCAGCACCGAGAAGCGGAACGGCTTCTCGTTATCCTGCTGATTGATGTGATGCTCCAGCAGCACCACGCTGCCCAGCCCCGGCTGCTGTTCCAGCCGTTCGATGTAGCTCAGCATCGCCTCGCGCTTCTTCACCTCGGCGGTAATGCGCACGCTGTGCTTGAGCGGATCGGGCTCGACCGCCAGCAACGCCACGTCGTCGGTCTTGCTCTGCTCCAGCGCGGAAAACAACGCCGGCCAAGGCTGGTTCAGGCTCTGCCAGACCGCGTTGGCCTGGTTGATCGCCTGATCAAGGCCCTTGTCGCGCGGGCGCTCGCGCGCCGGCTGCAGCCGCTGCAGGGTGTGCCGGTTGTCGGCCACTCGCTGTGCCCGGCGCTCCACCTCGTGCGAGACGGAGAGGTAATACCAGGCGCTCAGCAGCAGCACCAACAGCGCCGCCAGCACCATCAGCAGGGCCTTGCCGGCGAGCTTTTCATGCTTGCGCACATAGTCCAGCTCGATCGTGTGCATTTCACTCTCCCATCAGCGCCATGGCGTACTCGGCGCCGGCCTCCGGCGGCAGTCCGGGCAGGGGTTCCAGTGGCAGCAAGCGGATGGTCGTCCCGTCCGTCTGCGGCCACGCCGACTCGGGCACCTCGGCCGCGAAGGCGAAGATGTCGTGTGGTGCCTCCCCCGTCTCGAGGCGCAGCAACATGCGCTGCAGCAACTCGGGAAGCACGGTGGCGGCGTCGGTGGGCGGCAGGGGCTCGAACACCAGCCCGCCCCACTGGCCATCGTGGAAACAGGCCAGCCCGATGCGCCCCGGCTCGGTCAGCAGGAAGCAGCCGCTGTCGCTGACCATGCGGCGGCGCCAGTGATTGAAGGCGGCCATCAGGTAGGGCTGCACCGAGTCCAGCTTCACCCCGCTCTCCTGCGCCACCTGATGCAGGGCCAGCAGCAGCTCCGGGTCGATGGCGCTGGCGATCAGCGGCGTGCCGAAGCCGCCGCCGCTCCAGCGGCACTCCCAGCGCTCCGCCTCGTCGCCGTAGACCTGGCGGAAACAATGGTGCACCATCGCCCGCCACTCTTCGTCCGAGCTCAGCTGGTCGTTCCAGGGAATCAGCAGATAACGCACAAAGTGGTTGGAGATCACCAGCGTCGCCGTCGCCTTCTGCCACTCCGGCGCCTTCAGCGCCTCGCGCAACACCGCGACCGCCGCTTGCCAGCCCGACGCGGCCTCCGCCTCCGGACAAGGCACGATGCACTTGTCGAGCAGGTGCGGACGCAGTCCATGGGAAAACCGCATCAGGATCACCCGGTCCGGACACAGCGCCATCTTGACCCGGTCATTCAACGAAAGTAACACGGTTGATTTCCTGTAAAGTGGTTTCCCCGCGCTTCACCAGCTCGACCGCGGCCTGACGCAGAAAGCGCGTGCCGTTGCGGCGCGCCACCTCCTTGATGTGCCGTATCGGCTCGCGTGCCACGATCAGCTCGCGGATCTCGTCGGTCAGGCGCAGCATCTCGCCGATCGCCTTGCGGCCCTTGTAGCCGGAGCCGCGGCAGTGGCCGCAACCGCGGCCGCGGCGGAACTCGATCGTCGCCGCCAACTCGGGCGACAGGCCGGAAACCGCCACCAGCTGGGCGTCGGGTTGATCCGCCTGGGAACAGTACGGGCAGTTCAGCCGTACCAGGCGCTGGGCGAAGATGCAGTTCAGCGCCGAGACAAAACTGTAGGGATCGACCCCCATATGGACGAAGCGCCCGATCACGTCGAACACGTTGTTGGCGTGCACCGTGGTGAACACCAGGTGGCCGGTCAGCGCCGCCTGTACCGCGATCTGCGCCGTCTCGGTATCGCGGATTTCGCCCACCAGTATCTTGTCCGGGTCGTGCCGCAGGATGGAACGCAGGCCACGGGCAAATGTCAGCCCCTTCTTCTCGTTGACCTGGATCTGCAGCACCCCGGACAGCTGGTACTCGACCGGGTCCTCGATGGTGACGATCTTGTCGTGCCCGGTGTTGATTTCGGTCACCGCCGCGTACAGCGTGGTGGTCTTGCCGCTCCCGGTCGGTCCGGTCACCAGCACCATGCCGTAGGGGTCCTGGATGTAGCGGCGGACTTCCTCGATGGACGCGGCGTCGAAGCCCAGGTTGTCGAGCCGCAGCCCTTGCAGTTGGGTGGTCAGAGCGCGCCGGTCCAGGATGCGCAGCACGGCGTCCTCGCCGAAGATGCTGGGCATGATCGAGACGCGGAAATCCACTTCGCGTCCCTGGATGGCGATCTTGAAGCGGCCGTCTTGCGGCACGCGCCGCTCGGCGATATCGAGATCGGACATCACCTTGACGCGCGACACCACCTGCTCGGCCAGATCGATGCCGTTCAGGCTGCCGACGGCGTCCAGCACGCCGTCGATGCGGTACTTCATCACCAGCCCCGCGCCGTCGCTCTCGAGGTGGATATCGCTGGCCCCCACCTTCAGGGCGTCGTAGATGATGGAGTGCACCAGCTTGACCACCTGGCTGGTGTCTTCACTGATCGACTTGTAGGAAATGTCCTCCACCAGGGAGGTCGCGGCGGCCTGGTCGGCTCCGCCGGCCAGCAACACGTCCACCGCCCGCCACGACGCCTCCTGGCGCGTCAGGAAGGCGCTCAGATCGGTCCGATGCACCAGACACCAGCGCGCCGGACGAGCGACGACGTGGTCGGCCCAGGCCTGCAGATCGGCGTTGAGCGGATCGGCGAACAGCACCAGCAACTCGTCCTCGCCGTCGCGACACGCCAGGCACTCGTGACGCACCGCCTCGGCGTAGGGAATGACGTCGAACGCCGGCTGCAGGGCATCGAGATCGGCCATGGCCAGGGCCGGATAATGGAAGGTCTCGGCCAGACTCAGCACGAAGTGTTCATGGGTCAGGCCGGAGTGCTCTTCCAGCACGTCCAGCGCGGAACGCTCGCGACGGCGCGCCTCCTCGCGGGCCTGCTGCAGCTGTTCGGGCGTGAAGCGGGCCGGCGCCTCCGGCATGGGGGACAGATCGCTGCTCATTGGATACTCCCGGCCAGCTCGAATATCGGCAGGTACATCAGGATGACGACTCCGCCGATCACCAGCCCGATAAAGGCCATCAGCGCCGGCTCGAACAGGCGCGTGAAGCGTTCCACCGCCTGAGCCATTTCCTCTTCGTAGAAACTGGCGATGCGCTCCATCATGCCGCCCATCTGACCGGTGCGTTCGCCCACCCGCAGCATGCGCAGCGCAACCGAGGTGGTCAGGCCGTTGCTGCTCATGGCGAGGGAAATCGAGCGTCCCTCGCGGATGTCGCGGGCGGCCTGCAGCAACTGTTCGCGCAGCGAGGCCTGCAGCAGGCCGGACACCATCCCCAGCGCCTGCACCACCGGCGTCCCGCCGGTCAGCAGCATGCCCAGCATGCGGTAGAAGCGGGCCAACTGGTAAATCCGCATGCGCTGGCCGACGGCGGGAATCTTCCACAGCGTCGTGCCGATCCAGCGCTTCACCCCCGCCAGCGAGAACAGGTACACGCTCCCCCCCAGCACGGCGAGCAGCGCCAGCAACAGGGTGATGGCATGGGCTTCGATCAGTTGCCCCCAGGCCAGCAGCAAGCGGGAGAACAGCGGCAGTTCGGTACCCATCGCCTCGTAGACGTGAGCGAAGCGCGGCACCACATAGGACAGCAGGAACACCAGCACCAGGCAGCCGACGGTGACCAGCAAGCCGGGGTAGATGGACGCGTTGATCATTTTCTTGCGCACCAGGTCGGCCTGCGTCTGGTACGCCACGTAACGACCCAGCGCGTCTTCCAGATCGCCGGTCTTTTCACTGGCTCGCACCGTAGCCAGATAGAGCGGCGGAAAGATGTCGGGGAACTGCTGCAACGCCACCGACAAGGTCTGGCCTTCGTACAGGCGCTGGATCAGACGCTCCAGCACCCGGCGTGACTCCGGCCGCGGCTCCTTCTCGTTGAGTGCTTCGATCGCCTCGACCAGCGCCAGCCCGGCCTCCAGCAGCGACAGCAGTTCCTGGGTAAACAGCAATAGCTGGAAGCGGCTATGTTTCAGCGTCGGCAGGGCGAGAGACGACGACTTCTGCTTGATCGCCAGCACCGTGTAGCCCTGGCTCTTGACCTGGTTGACGGCCTCGCCGTCGTTGAGGGCTTCCAGCGCCAGTAAGGTCACCTCGCCACTGTTCTTGACCGCTTTTATCTCGAAGCGCATGAGCTGTCGTCCTACCAGTTGCCGATGTCAGCATCCTCGCCGCTGCCACCGGCTTGCCCATCCTTGCCGTAGCTGAACAGATCGTATTCACCGTGCTCACCCGGCTTGCGGTACTGATAGGCGGTGCCCCACGGATCCAGCGGAACCCCCTTCTTCAAGTACGGCCCCTCCCATTTGGGCTCGTCGGAGGGCCGGGTATAGAGCGCATTCAGGCCCTGTTCAGAAGAGGGATAATGGCCCGTGTCGAGGCGGTATTGGTCCAGGGCCTTCTCCAGCGCATCGATCTGCGCACGCGCCGTCTTGACCTCCGCCTTGCCCACCTGGGCGAAGTAACGCGGGGCGACATAGCCCGCCAGCAGGCCGATGATCACCATCACCACCAGCAGCTCCAGCAAGGTAAAGCCTCGCTCCAGGCGGTGTTTCATGACACAGGACACCCGCTCTGCCTCCACGCCCTCGCTCCTTCCAGCCGTCTTGGAGCCTGGGGCATCTTTCAGCGCCCCTCGCTGCTGACACTCCAAGTTTTCACAATTTATTACTACACTAACGACAGAAACCACATTGATCTCGTTATAGGTGCCCCCCTCACTTTTTTCTATAGATGAATTGTGATTTAAATCATTTTTAAAGAAATGACGTTGGATAGCCCTTACTCATTTGACAGAAAGTGCCGTGCCCCTGCCGCCACCCGATTCAGCCGTGCGCCGCCTCCGCCAGGGGCGACAATAACCGGCCCGGGAACGCAACCGGGGACGAATGCCGGCCCGGAAGGCGACACAAGGGTAAAAAAAACGGACCCCATGGGGTCCGTTTAAGCGGCTGACAAAGTACCTTGTTCAGATTCTGCCGGACCCGGCAAAGCCGGGCCGCTCCTGATCAGTTATTCAATCCGCCGCCTTCCTGTTTACACGACAAACCCCTTCCGCTTCGCAAAAGAGGTTTGTCGCCAATACAAGAACGGACCCCGTGGGGTCCGTTCTTCGGTCAACCTCGCAACAGTCTTACAGACCGAACGGGTGACGCATCACGATGGTCTCTTCGCGGTCCGGGCCGGTGGAGATGATATCGACCGGCGCCTCGCAGATTTCGGCGATGCGGGTCAGGTAGGCACGCGCGTTTTCCGGCAGGTCATCCCACTTCTTCACGCCGAAGGTGGAGTCGCTCCAGCCCGGCATGGTTTCGTAGATCGGCTCGCACTTGGCCACGGCTTCCGAGCCGAACGGCAAGATGTCCACTTCCTTGCCGTCGATCTTGTAGCCCACGCACAGCAGGATCTCTTCCAGGCCGTCCATCACGTCGAGCTTGGTCACGCACAGGCCGGACACGCCGTTGATCTGGATCGAGCGCTTCAGCGCGGCGGCATCGAACCAGCCGCAGCGACGCGGACGGCCGGTCACCGAGCCGAACTCGTTGCCGCGCTTGGCCAGGAAGGCGCCGATGTCGTTTTCCTGCTCGGTCGGGAACGGGCCGGAACCGACGCGGGTGGTGTAGCCCTTGACGATGCCCAGCACGTAGTTGAGCATCTGCGGCGCCACGCCGGCACCCGGAGCGGCCGCACCGGCCACGCAGTTGGACGAGGTCACGAACGGGTAGGTGCCGTGGTCGATGTCGAGCAACGTGCCCTGGGCACCCTCGAACAGCAGCGGCACGTCGGCCTTGTTCAGCTCGTACAGCGTGCGCGACACGTCGGCCACCATCGGCTTGATGCGCTCGGCCAGCTGCATGGTGGTTTCCAGCGTGGACGTGAAGTCCACCGGCTCGGACTTGAAGTACTGGGTCAGCTGGAAGTTGTAGTAGTCGAGGTTTTCCTTCAGCTTGGCGGCGAAGAGCTCGGCATCGAACAGGTCGATCACGCGCAGCGCGCGGCGCGCCACCTTGTCTTCGTAGGCCGGGCCGATGCCGCGACCGGTGGTGCCGATCTTGCCGGCGCCCTTGGCCGCTTCACGCGCCTGGTCCAGTGCCACGTGGTACGGCATGATCAGCGTGCAGTTCTCGGCGATCTTCAGGCGCGAAGCCACGTCGATGCCGGCGCTTTCCAGCTCGTCGATCTCCTTCAGCAGCGCCTCCGGCGACAGCACCACGCCGTTGCCGATGAAGCAGTCCACGCCTTCGCGCAGGATGCCGGACGGGATCAGGCGCAGCACGGTCTTCTTGCCACCCACCACCAGGGTGTGGCCGGCGTTGTGACCACCTTGGAAACGCACCACGCCACGGGCGTGATCGGTCAACCAGTCAACGATCTTGCCCTTGCCTTCGTCACCCCACTGGGTACCGATCACGACAACGTTCTTGGACATTGGAAAGAACCTCTTCTCTGTCAAACACTAAAACTCAGTTAAACGGAACCACCTGCCAGCCATCGGCGGCCAAGACCAGCTCGCGGTCGCAATCCAGCGCCACGGCCGATTCCCCCAGGTAATCGATGATGACCCGCTCGCCGCCGGCACGCAGCGCGGCCACGGCGTCACGCGCGGCGGCCAGGTCGCGTGCCTGCACGCGGATGCCCTGCGCGGCGTCGCGCTCGGGCAGGATGCGCACCAGATCGCGCAGGTCGAGACTGAAGCCAGTTGCCGGGCGAGCCCGGCCGAACTTACGGCCGACGTTGTCGTAACGTCCACCGCGCGCCAGCGCCTCGGACCAGCCGGGAGCGTAGGCGGCAAACATCAGGCCGGTATGGTAGAAATCGCCGCGCAGCTCGGCCAGATCGAAGCTCAGCTCCACCTGCCCGTCCAGCGCGTTGGCGATCGCGGTGAGCTGCATCAGCCCCAGCTCCACCTCCGGCAGCGACGGCAGCCGGGTGCGGGCCTTGTCGAGCACCTGGCGCGGGCCATACAGCTCCGGCAAGGCGAGGAAGGCGCTCTTGTACGGCTCGGCGACCTCGGCCACCAATTCGCGCACCGTGGCGATGTCCTTGGACTGCAAGGCACCGAACAGCTCGCGCGTTTCTTCGGCTGCGAGGCCTGCCGCCGCGGCCAGGCCGCGGAAGATGGCGATGTGACCGACGTCCAGGCGCAGCTTGTCGACCCCGACCTGACGCAGCGTGGCCAGCATCAGCTCGATGATCTCGAGGTCGGCCTCGATGCCGGCGTAGCCGTACAGCTCGGCCCCGACCTGCAAGGGCTCGCGCGAACTCATCAGGCCGCTCGGGCGGGCGTGCACCACGCTGCCGGCATAGCACAGCCGGGTCACGCCGGTGCGGTTGGACAGCAGATGGGCATCGATACGCGCCACCTGCGGGGTAATGTCGGCGCGCAGGCCGAGCTGGCGGCCGGACAGATGATCGTCCAGCTTGAAGGTCTTGATATCCAGCGCGCTGTCGCCTTCCGACACCAGGGCATCGGCGTATTCGATCAGCGGTGGCAACACCAGCTCGTAGCCGGCCGTGCGGAACAGCTCCAGCATGGCAGCCTTGGCCGATTCGACCTGGCGAGCGGTGGCGGGCAGGATATCTGCAATATGTTCGGGGAGCAGCCAGTTGCGCATAAGTACTCAGTACAGAATAAAAGGCGGGGGTGGTTGCCCCGCCTTGCCGTCAGCAAACCGGCCGAAAACGTCTCGGCCGGTCACGATTATCGTCAGATTGTTATTTGGCCTTGCCGGCCACCTGCGGGCTCTTCAGGTAACGGAAGAACTCGCTGGACGGATCCAGCACCAGCACGTCGCTCTTGTTCCTGAACGACTCCTTGTAGGAGTCCATGCTGCGCCAGAAGGCGTAGAACTCGGGGTTCTTGCCGTAGGCTTCGGCGTAGATCGCCGCCGCCTTGGCATCCCCCTCGCCCTTGACCTGCTGCGCCTTGTTATAGGCTTCCGCCAGGGTCACCTCGCGCTTGCGGTCGGCTTCGGCACGGATGCGCTCGGCCTCGGCGGCGCCCTCGCTACGCAGCTGGCTCGCCACGGTGCGGCGCTCGGACTGCATGCGGTCGTAGACCGAACTGCTGATTTTATCCGGAAAATCGACGCGCTTTAAGCGCACATCGAGAATTTCTACCCCGATTTTACGCGCATCCGCGTCGGCACGCTTGCGAACAACCTCCATGACTTGATCGCGCTGCCCGGAAATGACGTCCGCAACGGTCTTCTGGCCGAATTCGGCGCGCAGGCCGTCGTTGATGGTCTGTCGCAGACGCGCCACGGCCGCCGCCTCGTTGCCGCCGACGCTCTTGTAGAACTGCTCGACGTTGATCACGCGCCACTTCACGAAACTGTCGACCAGCACGTTCTTCTTCTCGCGCGTGTTGAACAGTTCCGGCGTCTCGGCGTCGATGGTCTGCACCCGACGGTCGAAATAGCGCACATCCTGCATCAGCGGCACCTTGAAGTGGATGCCCGGCTGCGTAACGATCTTCACCACTTCGCCAAACTGGAACAGCAGGGCGAACTGGCGCTGGTCAACGGTAAACAGCGACAGGCTGGCCAGCAACAGCAGGCCGCCGATCGCCACGACTACAGATACCATTCTTTCCATGGCTTAGCGCTCCGCTCCGAACATGTCACGTCCCCGGGTCACATCCCGTCCTTCCCGCGGCGGAGTGGCCGCAGCGGACGGTGCGCTCGGTTCGGCACGGGAAGGCGCCGGCGCCGCGGGGGCCGGGCTGGCCGGAGCGGCCGCGGCACCGTTGCCCGGTCCGGTCGACTGGATCAGCTTGTCGAGCGGCAGGTAGAGCAGGTTGCTGCCCCCCTTCTGGTCCACCAGCACCTTGCTGCTGCTGGTCATGATCTGCTGCATCATGTCGAAGTAGAGCCGGTCGCGCATGACCTTGGGCGCCTTGTTGTACTCGGACAACACCTGCTTGAAGCGGGCGGCATCGCCCTCGGCGCGCGCCACGACGCGCTGCTTGTAGGCTTCGGCCTCCTCGGTGAGACGAGCGGCCAGGCCCTCGGCCTTGGGCACCACGTCGTTGGCGTAGGCCAGCCCCTCGTTGCGCAGCTTGTCCTTGTCCTGGCCCGCCTTGACCGCGTCCTCGAACGCCGCCTGCACCTCACCCGGCGGCTGCACGTCGTTGATGTTCACCTTGGCGATGTGCACGCCCAGGGCGTAGCGGTCGACCACGCTCTGGATCAGTCGCTGCGTTTCCGCCGCGATCTGGGCGCGCCCCTCGTTGAGCACGAAGTCGACCTTGTTGCGGCCGACAATCTCGCGGATCGCGGTCTCGGCGGCCTGCTTGACGATGTCCTTGGCGTCGCGATCGCCTGTGGCATTGTTGAACAGGAACGCCCTGGCGTCGCGCACGTCGTACTGTACCGAGAGCTGCACATCGATGATGTTCTGGTCCTCGGTCAGCATCAGCGACTCTTCCGGCACCCGGTTCTTGGCGCTGTTGCGATAGCCCACCTCGATGCTGCGCACCTCGGTCAGATTGACGATCTCCACCTTCTCGAACGGGTACGGCAGGTGCCACTGCAGACCCGCTTCAGCGGTGTGGTGATAACGCCCCAGCCGCAGCACCACGCCCTCCTCGCGCGCATCCACCACGTAAAAGCCGCTGGCCAGCCACAGCGCCACCACCACGCCCAGCGCGGCGCCGACGCCCCCCTTGAACGCGGCGCGCGGCTCCGGGGCCTTGCCGGACGGCTTGGCACCCAGCAGGCGGGCCAGTTTCTGGTTGAGTTTACGGAACAGTTCGTCAAGGTCCGGCGGTCCGTCGTTCGGACGCCGTCCCCACTTGGGATCATGCTGCGACATTATTGTTTCTATCTTCGCTAGGGTGAGGGGGGGCAAGCAGCTGCACCCGTTCAGCAAGAGCCTCGCGCAGGAGTTCCAGGCCGTCCCCGGTCAGCGCCGAAACCCGCACCGCCTGCGGCACGCCGTCGGCGTCGCGCTCGATGAGCGGCTCCAGTCCTCGCAGATCGCCCTTGTTCCAGACGATCAGCTGCGGAATCTCGTCGGCGCCGATTTCCTCCAGCACGCGGTTAACCTCTTCGATCTGCATGTCGCGCATCGGGTTGGCCGAATCGACCACGTGCAGCAACAGATCGGCCTGCACGGTTTCTTCCAGCGTGGCGCGGAACGCTGCCACCAGCGTATGCGGCAGATCGCGGATGAAGCCCACCGTGTCGGACACCACGATCGAGGCCTGCTCGTTCAGGTACAGCTTGCGGCTGGTGGTGTCCAGCGTGGCGAACAGCTGGTCGGCGGCGTAGCTCTTGGCCTTGGTCAGCGCGTTGAACAGCGTCGACTTGCCAGCGTTGGTATAGCCCACGATCGACACCGAGGCGATGCCGTTGCGAAGGCGCCCGCGGCGCTGCGTCTTGCGCTGCTTCTGCACCTGCTCCAGCCGTGTTTTAAGCAGCTTCACGCGGTTGCCGAGCAAGCGGCGGTCGGTTTCCAGCTGGGTTTCACCCGGACCGCGCAGGCCGATACCGCCCTTCTGCCGCTCCAGGTGGGTCCAGCCGCGCACCAGTCGTGTCGCCAGATGCGACAATTGCGCCAGTTCGACCTGCAGTTTGCCCTCATGGCTGCGCGCGCGCTGGGCGAAGATGTCCAGAATCAGACTGGAGCGGTCGATCACCCGGCATTGCAGCACGCGCTCGATGTTGCGCTCCTGACCGGGCGAGAGCTGATGGTTGAAGATCACCACGTTGGCCGAAGTCGCGCGCACCAGCGCCGCGATTTCCTCGACCTTGCCCTTGCCTGCAAAGAGGGCCGCATCGGGACGCTGGCGCTTGCCATGGATCAGACCCATGACTTCGACGCCAGCACTCTTGACGAGATCGACGCACTCATCAACGTTTTCCTGGAAATCGGGGTCACCGAAATCCAGGCACACGATGATGGCCTGATCACCTAAATCGGGACGGTCAAACACCTGAGATAACCGGACTCACAAAAAGAAAGGCTGGAAGGCCCCCGTTCATGGGGAACCCGGCCAACCTTTCGGGGTTTGCGTAAGCAATCAAGCGTCTTGCTGCTCGGACTTCTGAGTAGCAGGCTGCTCGTGCGGAATGGATACCGGGCGGGCCGGCACGACGGTGGAGATGGCATGCTTGTAAACCATCTGGGTTACCGTGTTTTTCAAGAGGACCACATACTGGTCAAAAGACTCGACCTGGCCTTGCAGTTTGATACCGTTAACCAGATAAATGGACACCGGCACATGTTCCTTGCGCAGGGTGTTCAGGAACGGGTCTTGTAACATTTGCCCTTTAGAGCTCATTCGTTTTCTCCGAATCGATGATTGTTGTATTGAAAATCTTGTATCAGCCCGACCACTAGAACCAGCTATCTTTCTAGCAGAAAAGCGGCGGGCGTACTACGAACCAGTTTCAACAGACAGGCGAGCCGCGGCGGTGTGAACACCGCCGCAGCCCGGAAACTATTCGGCACCTCTCAGGCCGGAGATTCCCGGCCACTCTGCGGCCAACACCGCGACAACCCGGTCCGATACGGCCAAGGACGCGCCTCAAGGCTTGTTGCGCAGCTTGCCCTTCTTGCCCAGCGTCACCAGCTTGCCGGGCTTGCCGCCCTTGCTTTCCTTCTCGCTGTCGAACGGGTTTTCCGCCGACTTGAACTGCACCCGCAACGGTGTTCCTTGCAATTTGAACACTTTGCGGAAGGTATGTTCCAGGTAACGGGTGTAACTATCCGGCACCTTGGCCAACGCGTTGCCATGGATCACGATAATCGGCGGATTCATGCCGCCTTGGTGAGCATAACGCATTTTCGGCCGTACCTGCCCGACCCGCGGCGGTGCCTGGCGCTCAACCGCCACCTCCAGCACCCGAGTCAGCTTGGGCGTTGCCAGCTTGACCATGGCGGCGCGGTAGGCTTCGTCGATCGACTTGAATAGGTCGGCGATGCCGCGCCCCTCGATGGCCGAGATGAAATGGAACTTGGCAAAGTCGAGGAAACCCAGCTTGCGCGCGATCTCGTGCTTGACCAGTTCCTTCTGCTCGGTATCGATGTTGTCCCACTTGTTGACCGCCACCACCAGCGCCCGCCCCGCCTCCAGCGCAAAGCCGGCGATGGTGGCATCCTGCTCCGAGATATCGAGTTGGGCATCCAGCACCAGAACGGCCACATTGGCATCCTCGATGGCCTTCATGGTCTTGATCACCGAAAACTTCTCGATGGTCTCATTGACCTTGCCGCGGCGGCGCACCCCGGCCGTATCGATGATGGTATAGGTGTGGTCGTCGCGCTCGAAATCGATGTAGATGCTGTCGCGCGTGGTCCCAGCCTGGTCGAACGCGATCACCCGCTCTTCGCCCAAGATGGCGTTCACCAGCGTCGACTTGCCGACGTTGGGGCGGCCGATCACGGCGAACTTGGGATGGCGCACCTCCTTCTCGTCGGTGGCGGCCGGGAACGGCTCGAGCACCATCTCCATCAGCTCGCGCACGCCGTCGCCGTGTGCAGCCGAGATCGCCAAGGGCTCGCCCAGCGCCAGCTCGTGGAACTCGGCCCCGGCGATCGACTGGCTGATGCCCTCGGCCTTGTTGACCACCAGGAATACCGGGCGATCGTTCTGGCGCAGGCGATTGGCAATGATCTTGTCCTGCGGCGTGATGCCGGTGCGGCCGTCGACCAGAAACACGATGGCATCGGCCTCGTCGACCGCCTGCAGGGTCTGGCGGGCCATTTCGAACAGGATGCCTTCGTCCACGACCGGCTCGAAGCCACCGGTGTCGACCACTAGATAAGGCTTGTCGCCGACGCGGCCATGACCGTAATGACGATCACGGGTCAGACCCGGCTGATCCGCCACCAGGGCATCCCGGCTGCGGGTCAGGCGGTTGAAGAGGGTCGATTTGCCGACGTTGGGTCGGCCGACCAGGGCTACAGTTGGTTTCATCAAGAGACTGCTTTATTCCAGTGACAGCATGGCCAGGCGACCGTTACGGCCTAATACCAGCGCCGTATCGCCCAGCGATACCGGTTGTCCGGTCAGACGTTCGGTCCCGACCTTGGTGCGACCCACAATGCGGCCGCTGTCAGCGGCGACCAGATGGGCATATCCTTCGCCATCCGTCACCAGCACGTAGCGGCCCAGCATGGCCGGACCCGACACGTTGCGATACTTCAGATCATCCAGCTTCCAGATGTTGCGGCCGGTACTGCGGTCGAACGCCCACAGACTGCCATCGTCGCCGGTGACATACACATTGCGCGCATCGACCGCCAGCCCGTGGCTAGACGACACGTCACGCGCCCACAGCAGGTTGCCGCCGCGCGCCTCGAAGCAGGCCACCCGCCCCTGGAACGCCACGGCGCACACCTGGCCGGCGTCGAATACCGGGCGTGACACCACGTCGGTGACGCGTTCCAGTTCGGTGGCCCCGCGCGGACTGGCCACGCTGGCCTCCCACAGCACGTTGCCGTTCTTCGGGCTCAATACCACCAGACGGCCACCGGCCTGGCCGGCCAGGATGGCCTCGTCCCCGGCACGCTGCAGCGAGCCATTGTTTTCCACCGTCAGCTGCGGCAAGACACGGGACACCGACCACAGCTGCTTGCCGTCGGCCAAAGCGAAGCCGGTTACCCGGCCGTCGTTGGTGCGCACCGTGACCACCTCGCTGCCGGCCTGCGGCGCTTCCAGTGCCAGGCTGGTCAGCGTCTGCTCCCAGCGGACCGCGCCGCTGGAACGATCGACCGCCAGCAAGCGGCCATCGGTGGTCGTCACCAGCACCAGCGTGTCGGTCACGCCGGGGCCAGCACTCAGCTCGCGCTTGAGAGCCAATTCGCTGACCTTGCGCCCGCTCAGGGCGTCGAATACCTCGATGTGGCCACGGGCCTCGGCCACCACCACGTTGCCGTTCTGGTAGACCGGCAGGAAACCGCCATGGGCAACATCGCCGACCGAGTCGGACCATTTGAGCTTGAGCGGCTGCTCCACGCGCACCGCCTGCAATGGCGTCGGCTCGACACGTGTGGAGCTGGTAAACCAGCTGGCGCAGCCAGACAGCACGCTGGCGGAAATCAGGGCAGAAACCAGTACACGACAGCGCATCGCTCAGCCTCCCAGGGCATCAAGTTTGGTCTGAATATACTGGCGGTTGGGCGAATCCCCCGCCAGCTTGGCCAAGGCCGAGCGGTACTGGTCACGCGCGGCTTTGCTGTCGCCCTTGGCGGCGTAAACATCGCCTTTCAGGTCGAGAAACAGGGCATCGTAGGCACTGACATGCTCCTGGTTCAGCTCGGCAATGGCGGCGTCGTAGCGCTTTTCATCGAGCAGCACCGCCGCCAGACGCAGGCGAGCTACCGCCTGCAAGGCAGGCTCCTTGGCATGCTCCGCGGCCCAAGTCAGCTGCGACTTGGCCAAGGCCAGATCCTGCTTGTCGAAGGCGGTCTTGGCCGCCAGCAAGGCGGCACGGCTGGCGTAGGCGGTGCGCCCGTAATCGCTCTGCAACACTGCCATCGAGCTCTTCATCTTGGCCAGGTCGCCCGCCTGCGCCGCGCCCGCCACCTCGTCGTAGACGGCCGAGGCCTTCTCGGCCTGCGACTGCTGGTAGTAGGTCCAGCCCTTGGTACCCAGGTAGCCCAGCGCCGCCGCCAACACCGCCGCCGAGATCCACTTGCCCCACTGCGCCCAGAAGGCCTTCAGCTCGTCGATCTGTTCTTGTTCTTGCAAGTCGAACGCCATCGCGTTCCCCCTTATGTTTTCAAGCCTTGATTCGGGTGATGGTTTCGGCCACCGCCGCCAGCGCGACGGTTTCCTGAGCGGCCTCGAGGCGCAACGGCTTGACCACCGCCGTGGCGTTGGCCACTTCGTTTTCACCGACGATCACGGCAAACTGCGCGCCACAGCCGTCGGCCTTTTTCATTTGCGACTTGAAACTGCCTTCGCCGCAGTGCTGAATCACCGACAGGCCGGCGGCACGCAGGCTGGCCGCCAGCTGCATGGCGTACAGCGGCGCGCCAGCACCCTGCTGCACCAGGTAGACGTCCACCCCGCGCGATGCCGGCAGGCGGTTTTTTTCCTGCAACAGCAGCATCACCCGCTCCAGGCCCATGCCGAAGCCGATGCCGGGAGCCGGCTTGCCGCCGAGTTGCTCGACCAGGCCGTCGTAACGACCACCGGCACACACCGTACCCTGCGCCCCCAGCTCGGTGGTCACCCATTCGAACACCGACTGGTTGTAGTAGTCGAGCCCGCGCACCAGCCGCGGATTCTCCACGTAGCGTATGCCGAGGCCGTCGATCATCGCCTTCCAGCCCTCGTAATGGGCACGCGACTCATCGCCCAGATAGTCGGTTAGACGCGGCGCGGCGTTGCAGATCTCCTGCAATGCCGGGTTCTTGGTATCCAGCACGCGCAGCGGATTGCTGTAGAGGCGGCGCTTGCCGTCCTCGTCCAGCATGTCGTGATGGCGCTCGAGATAGGCGATCAGCGCCTCGCGATGCGCCGCACGCTCATCCTTGTTGCCCAGGGTGTTGAGCTGCAATTCCACGCTGTCGGCCAGGCCCAGGCGCTTCCACAGGTCGGCCGTCATCAGGATGATTTCGGCGTCGATATCCGGCCCGGCAAAGCCCAGCGCCTCGATGCCGATCTGGTGGAACTGACGATAGCGCCCCTTCTGCGGACGCTCGTGACGGAACATCGGGCCCATGTACCACAGACGCTGCGTGGCGTTGTACAGCAGGTTGTGCTCGACCACGGCACGCAGGGTGCCGGCGGTGCCTTCCGGGCGCAGCGTCAGGCTGTCACCGTTCAGGCTGTCGGTGAAGGAATACATTTCCTTCTCGACGATATCGGTCACTTCGCCGATGGAACGCACGAACAGCCGGGTTTCCTCGACGATCGGCGTGCGGATGTTCTGGTAGCCGTAATCGGCCAGCCAGCCGCGCAGGATGTTCTCGAAATACTCCCACTGGTGCGAATCGGCCGGCAGCACGTCGTTCATGCCGCGAATGGCCTGGATCTTTTGCGTCATTGCTCGCTTCTTCTCAGTCTTTATTCGGTTCAGCCGACCGTCTTGATCGGTATCGTGCGCACAACGGAGTCGCGCCGCTTGGCGCCCCCTTCCCCGTAGCGGGAGCGCACGTAATCGTCGACCAGCGCCTTGAAATCGGCGGCGATGGTATCGCCCTTCAGGGTCACGTTCTTCTCGCCGTCGACATAGACCGGCGCCACCGGCACTTCGCCGGTGCCCGGCAGGGAAATGCCAATGTCGGCCAACTTGCTCTCGCCCGGGCCGTTCACCACGCAGCCCATCACGGCCACTTTCATGTCTTCGACGCCCGGGTATTGCAGGCGCCATACCGGCATCTGCTCGCGCAGATAGCCCTGGATGCTGTCAGCCAGCTCCTGGAAAAAGGTGCTGGAAGTGCGGCCGCAGCCGGGGCAGGCCGTCACCAGCGGGGTAAACGAACGCAGCCCCATGGTCTGCAGGATTTCCTGCGCCACCACCACTTCCCGGTTGCGCGACTCGCCCGGCGCCGGGGTCAGCGAGATGCGGATGGTGTCGCCAATGCCTTCCTGCAGCAGCACCGACAGCGCCGCGGTCGAGGCGACGATGCCCTTCGAGCCCATGCCGGCCTCGGTCAGCCCCAGGTGCAGCGGAAAATCGCAGCGCCGGCCAAGATCGCGGTACACCGAAATCAGGTCCTGCACATGACTGACCTTGCACGACAGGATGATCTTGTCAGCCGGCAGCCCCAGTTCCATCGCCTTGCCCGCGCTCTCCAGCGCCGACACGATCAGCGCCTCGCGCATTACCGCGTCCGGTGCCAGCGGCTCGGCACGGCGGCTGTTCTCGTCCATCAACCGTACCGCCAAGGTCTGGTCCAAACTGCCCCAGTTGACGCCGATACGCACCGGCTTGTCGTACTCGATGGCGGCACGGATCATGTAGGCGAACTTGTCGTCGCCCTTGGCGCCCTTGCCGACGTTGCCAGGGTTGATGCGGTACTTCGCCAGGGCACGCGCGCAATCGGGATAGTCGCGCAGCAGACGCTCGCCGTTGAAGTGGAAGTCGCCCACCAGCGGCACGTTGCAGCCCATGTCGTCGAGGCGTTGACGCACCTCGGCGACCGCCGCTGCTGCCTCGGGGGAGTTCACCGTGATGCGCACCAGTTCCGAGCCGGCTTCGGCCAACTCGAATACCTGCTGGGCGGTCGCAGCCGCATCGGCGGTATCGGTATTGGTCATCGACTGCACCACCACCGGCGCCTCGGAGCCGACAATAACATGCCCCACTCGTACCTGACGGGTGGGGCGTCGCGCGATCAGCACGCTATCCATGTGACAGATTACCTACTTGAGTTCTAGTCTGGCGGTGGTACCGCGAATCTTGCCGGTCATCACCACCGGTTGGCCGTTGAAGGACACCTCGACCTGTGTGGCGTTGCCGACCGTGAGCTTGAACGGGGACTGGCCGACCACTTCCTTGGCGGCTCCGGCCTTGAGCGTCTCAAACACCAGTTTCTTGCCGCTGCCATCGATCACCGACACCCAGGCATCCTGCTTGGCGATCAGCTTGACCGTGCCGCCCCCTGCCGTGGGCGGCGCGGAGACGGGAGCGGATGCCGGCGCAGCCGCCACGGCGGGAGCCGGCTTAGCAGCTGGGGCGGGAACGGGTGCGGGTTCGGGAGCCGTCACCGCAGCCGATGCGCCCTTGACAGGCTCGGCCTCGACCGGGGCCGAAGCCGTCGACTGCTCGGTCAGCATCGGGGCCAGGTCCTGTTTGGCTTCGTCCTTGGCCGGCTCGGACCCGGGGCGGGCAAACCAGAAGGCGCCGGCGGCCAAGACGACCACCAGCACCAGCAGGATCGCCCGCTTTCCCAGCAGTCCGGACGTTTCCTCCGGTTCGCTGACCACGGAAGCCGCCTCGACCTCCTTGGAGAGATTCGCCACTTCCTTGACGGAAGAGGGGAACCGTTCCTCCAGCCGAGCCATCAAGGGTACGGCATCCAGGCCCAGAAACCGGGCGTAATTACGCACGAAGCCACGAACGAAGGCGGCACCAGGCAACGCCTCGAAACGATCGGCCTCAATCGCCTCCAGTTGCTTGAGCGACAGCTTGAGCCGGTCCGCCACCTCACCCAGGCTAAGACCGGCGGCCTCACGGGCCGCCTTGAGCGCTGCCCCGACGCTATCGCGGTCTGGCGGCAGGGTACTATTCTGTTCGGTTTGAGATTCCATCAAAGACCACTCAACAACTCTTGCGTTTCTTTCGAATCGGGATATCGGCTCTTGAGCCTTGCGGCATAGAGATCGGCCTTGCCCTGCTCATTGGTCTTGCGGGCGATTTTCACCCCCAACAGCAACACGTCGGCCGGCATCTCGCCAACGTTGTCGGCCAGGCGATCGAAATAGAACGCGGCCAGTTTGGCGTTACCTTGACCAAAGTGCAGCGCCGCCAGTTCCTTGAGCGCGGGCGGATAATTAGGAGAAACGCGCAGGGCCGACAACAGATAGTCGTTGGCCTGGGCTTTCTGCCCCAGCAAGGCACTGCACCGCCCCAGGTTCAGGTAGGCGGTCTGCGGGGTGTCGTACAGCGGATTGGCCAGGGCCTTGGCAAAATAGCCCATGCCGTCCTGAGCACGCCCGTGGTCGCACAGGAATTCGCCGTAATTGTTATTGGCTTCCGGATTAGCGGGCTCCATCGCCAAGGCCTTCTGGTAATTCTGCTCGGCGTCGCCATCCACCTTCAGCAAGGTCAGCACATAGGCCTTGGCTAGGTAAGCCGGCACGTAGCGCTGATCGGCGGCGATGGCCTGATCGGCGGACAGCAGCGCCGCCTTGTAATTACCGACCCGGGAATACTCCACGGCCAGTTGGGTGCGGATCTGAGCCAGTTCGTTGGTCGGTGCGGCAGCAAAATACAGTCATGCCAAAAGCCATCAAGCATCCAGCAAGCCACATTTGCCCTTTCTTCATGCCGCACCATCCTCCTCGATTCGGATCCACTTTGTCTTGCGTCGCGTCTTGTCCTGCACCTGCCCCGCCAGCTGGCCGCAAGCGGCGTCGATATCGTCGCCGCGCGTCTTGCGCACCGTCACCACATACCCCGCCTCTTGCAGTATCTCCCGGAAGCGATGAATGGCGTTGTTGCTGGAACGCTCGTAACCCGAGTTCGGGAACGGATTAAACGGGATCAGGTTGAACTTGCACGGCACATCTTTCACCAGCTCAATCAACTGGCGAGCATGTTCAGGTCTATCGTTGACATCGTCAAGCATCACGTACTCGAACGTCACGAAGTCCCGCGGGGCCTTTTCCAGGTAGCGCTGGCAGGCTGCCATGAGTTCGCGCAGCGGGTATTTCTTGTTGATGGGCACAATCACATCGCGAATGGCATCGTTCGGTGCATGCAGACTGACGGCCAGCGCCACCGGGCAGGCTTCGCGCAGACGGTCCATCTGCGGCACCATGCCAGAGGTCGACACCGTGACGCGGCGACGGCTCAAACCGTAGCCGTGGTCGTCCAGCATGATCTGCAGAGCCGACACCACGTTGTCGAAGTTGGCCAGCGGCTCGCCCATACCCATCATGACCACGTTGGAGATGACGCGTTCATTCTTCGGCGTCACTCCCATCGCCTTGTTGGCCCACCACAGCTGGCCGATGATCTCGGCGGTCGACAGGTTACGGTTGAAACCCTGGCGACCGGTGGAGCAGAAGGTGCATTCGAGGGCGCACCCCACCTGGGATGATATGCACAAGGTGCCGCGATCATCCTCGGGGATGAACACGGTTTCGACACCGTTGCCGGTGCCGACGTCGAGCAGCCACTTGCGGGTACCATCACTGGAAGCCTGTTCGACCATCAGGTCGGGCACGCGCACCTCGGCCGACTCGTGCAGCTTGCAACGCAAGCTCTTGGCAATGTCGGTCATGGCGTCGAAATCGGCCTCGCCCATCTGGTGCATCCAGCGCATCACCTGCTTGGCGCGGAACGGCTTTTCGCCCATCGCGGCAAAGTGATCGGTCAACTGGGCCAGATTGAAGTCGAGCAGGTTGGTTTTCATGCAATCCTCATTGACAGGGCAGCCGCCATGGCGGCCACCCCGGTACAGCGATACGGCTAATTAACGCGAGCAAACTTCGGAAGCGGCGAAGAAGTAGGCCACTTCGATAGCAGCGTTTTCAACGCTGTCGGAACCGTGTACGGCGTTGGCATCGATCGACTCGGCGAAATCGGCGCGGATGGTGCCGGCGTCGGCTTTCTTCGGATCGGTCGCGCCCATCAGTTCGCGGTTCTTCAGGACGGCATTCTCGCCTTCCAGCGCCTGGATCATGACCGGGCCGGAGATCATGAAGCTCACCAGGTCGTTGAAGAAAGGACGCTCTTTGTGCACAGCGTAGAAGCCTTCGGCTTCGGCGCGCGACAGTTGCTTCATTTTGGCGGCGACAACTTTCAGGCCGGCCGACTCGAAACGATCGTAGATCTTGCCGATAACGTTTTTCGCTACGGCGTCCGGTTTGATGATGGACAGAGTGCGTTCAATTGCCATAAAAAATCTCCCTAATTCCAAGACAAATGGCTAAACTAGTTTGCAGCCTAGCCATTCGGGCTACCCAATTCTGAGGAACCCGGTACTTTACCAGCCTTTTCAAGCCTTTGCTGCACAAAATTTAAGCACAATGAGCCCAGACACCCAGACACCCCCTCCGCCCAATGGCGGCGATGAAAAAGACATCAGTCGAAAACTGAAGAAGCGCTTGCTCATCGCCGGCGGCTTGGTGGTGCTGGCGCTGGCCGCCATCCCGGTTCTGGACCATTTCGGCAAACGCGACGAAGTCGCCATGACGGCCACCGAACCGCAAGGCAGTTCGGGCAAGATCGCCAATGTCGCGTCAGCCCCTGCGACAGAGCCTCCCGCCGCGATTGAAAGCAGCGCACCGGCCGCGATGGAAGCGAGCCAGCCCACGCCGCAAGCGGCCCCGGCCAGCCCGACTCCATCGGGCCATATCGCCCCGCCCGCTCCGGACACCAGCAAGACCCCGGGTGTCGCGGCCATCCATGCGAAAGTGCCGACCATTCCGCCCCAAGCCAAGGCACCGACCATCACTCCCGCCCCAACGGCGAAAACGGCCCCGGAGGCAAAAGAAGAGAGCAAGGAGGAGAGCAGCGTACCCCCCCAAGCCTTCAAGCCGCAGCCCCAGAACGAACCTCTCCCTGCTCCTGCACCCGTCAGCAAGGCCAGACCGGCAGGCTCCTCGCTGGGCTACAAGGTGCAGCTCGGCTTGTTCACCAGCCTTGGCAATGCGCAGAAACTGATCGAGACGCTCAAGGCAAACGGCATCGAAGCCCATACCGAGACGAAAGTACACGTCGGACCATTCCGCACCCGCGCCGAAGCCGAGGAAACCATGAGCAAGCTGCGCCAACTGGGCTATAGCCCCTTGCTAGCGCCGCTGACACAATAACCCCCGCCGCCAAGAATCACCGGGAAGACACGACCCGCGGCCGACAAACACCGCCCAGGCACCGCCGCGACAACACGCACAGCACGCCCCACGGCAGCGGGCTCAGGCGAGACAACCGGAAATAAAAAAAGCCTGGCATTGCCGCCAGGCTTTTTTCTATATGGTGCCGGTAAGAGGAGTCGAACCCCCGACCTTCGCATTACGAATGCGCTGCTCTACCAACTGAGCTATACCGGCCACCCAAACTTGGTAAAAAAGCCTTGACGTATGCTGCGCATCAAGGCTTTTTTGAATCTGGTCGGGGTGAGAGGATTCGAACCTCCGGCCTCTACGTCCCGAACGTAGCGCTCTACCAGGCTAAGCTACACCCCGATTTCTGAATAAAATTCAGAGGAAACACATTTTACAAAAATCATTTGATATCCGCAAGCGTTTTATCAAATTTGTGGTCGGGGTGAGAGGATTCGAACCTCCGGCCTCTACGTCCCGAACGTAGCGCTCTACCAGGCTAAGCTACACCCCGATTCCGAATTTTGGCAGGCTCCTCGCTGGGCTACAAGGTGCAGCTCGGCTTGTTCACCAGCCTTGGCAATGCGCAGAAACTGATCGAGACGCTCAAGGCAAACGGCATCGAAGCCCATACCGAGACGAAAGTACACGTCGGACCATTCCGCACCCGCGCCGAAGCCGAGGAAACCATGAGCAAGCTGCGCCAACTGGGCTATAGCCCCTTGCTAGCGCCGCTGACACAATAACCCCCGCCGCCAAGAATCACCGGGAAGACACGACCCGCGGCCGACAAACACCGCCCAGGCACCGCCGCGACAACACGCACAGCACGCCCCACGGCAGCGGGCTCAGGCGAGACAACCGGAAATAAAAAAAGCCTGGCATTGCCGCCAGGCTTTTTTCTATATGGTGCCGGTAAGAGGAGTCGAACCCCCGACCTTCGCATTACGAATGCGCTGCTCTACCAACTGAGCTATACCGGCAAACCAAACTTGGTAAAAAAGCCTTGACGTATGCTGCGCATCAAGGCTTTTTTGAATCTGGTCGGGGTGAGAGGATTCGAACCTCCGGCCTCTACGTCCCGAACGTAGCGCTCTACCAGGCTAAGCTACACCCCGATTCCGAATTTTTGCGACTCCAAGTTATTCACCGTCAGGCACCGCTTCTGCGATACAATGTTCGGCCTCAGAGGACGCGCATTATCGGGCAAATATGTGGTTTAAGCAACTATCTTTTTATCGTTTGAACGGGGATGCCATCCCCGAAGTGGCGCAACTGACTGATGCACTGGAGAAAAAACCGTTTCTTCACTGCAGCGGCCTGGACTGGTTCAGCGAGGGCTGGGTGACCGCTGCCGGCCACCAGGAGTCGCCGGTGTACAGCGCCCGCGGCTGCCAGCTGGTCGCCCTGAAGCGCGAAGACAAGGTTCTTCCGGCATCGGTAATCCGCGAGTTTGTCGACGCCAAGGTAGCGGAGATCGAGGACAAGGAACTGCGCAAGGTCGGCCGCAAGGAAAAGCTGGCCCTATCTGGTCGGGGTGAGAGGATTCGAACCTCCGGCCTCTACGTCCCGAACGTAGCGCTCTACCAGGCTAAGCTACACCCCGATTTCTGAATAAAATTCAGAGGAAACACATTTTACAAAAATCATTTGATATCCGCAAGCGTTTTATCAAATTTGTGGTCGGGGTGAGAGGATTCGAACCTCCGGCCTCTACGTCCCGAACGTAGCGCTCTACCAGGCTAAGCTACACCCCGATTCCGAATTTTTGCGACTCCAAGTTATTCACCGTCAGGCACCGCTTCTGCGATACAATGTTCGGCCTCAGAGGACGCGCATTATCGGGCAAATATGTGGTTTAAGCAACTATCTTTTTATCGTTTGAACGGGGATGCCATCCCCGAAGTGGCGCAACTGACTGATGCACTGGAGAAAAAACCGTTTCTTCACTGCAGCGGCCTGGACTGGTTCAGCGAGGGCTGGGTGACCGCTGCCGGCCACCAGGAGTCGCCGGTGTACAGCGCCCGCGGCTGCCAGCTGGTCGCCCTGAAGCGCGAAGACAAGGTTCTTCCGGCATCGGTAATCCGCGAGTTTGTCGACGCCAAGGTAGCGGAGATCGAGGACAAGGAACTGCGCAAGGTCGGCCGCAAGGAAAAGCTGGCCCTCAAGGAACAGGTGACCGACGACCTGCTGCCACGCGCCTTCGTGCGCAGCCACCGCCTCAACGCTTACCTGGATGGACGCCGACAATGGCTGATGGTGAATTCCGCCACGGCCAGCAAGTCGGAGGCCCTGGTCAGCAAGTTGCGCGAAGCGCTGCCGCCCTTCCCCGCCGCCTTGCCGCGCACCCAGATCGCCCCCCATACCGCGATGACGGCCTGGTTGGCCGAATGCGAGGCACCGGCCGGTTTCGAACTGGACGCCGAATGCGAGCTGAAGGACAGCAGCGAGAACGGCGCGGTGATCCGCTGCACGCGCATGGACCTGACCGCCGATGAAATCCGCCAGCACATCGCCACCGGCAAGCAGGTGACGCGGGTCGGCCTGATCTGGCGCGAACGTATCCGTTTCGTGTTGACCGACATGCTGCAGCTGAAACGCCTGCAGTTCCTCGATGTCCTGCAGGAAGAAGCGAGCCAGGCCGGGGACGATCGCGACAGCCTGTTCGAGGCCACCTTCACACTGATGGTAGAAGAGCTGGGTGAACTGGTGGACGAGCTGGTCGAGGCCTTGGGTGGGCTGGAAGAAGCACAGCAGGCCAGCTCGGCCGCGGCGCCTCCCCCGGCTGCCCCCGCGAGCGCGGCAACCCGCACGGAAGCGGTGGATGTGCCGTGGGAGGAATGAGCGCGTTATAGCCCTCGACCGAAAAGAGCCGGAAATCCGGCTCTTTTTTACTGATAGCCCCCCCCTGGACAGCTCACCGGGGTATTGCCGCGCCCCTCCCATGTGACGCAGGGCACGCCGTAACGGAGACATGGAGCAATAGGCACGGTGCCGTGGACGAGGTGAAGGAAGCTCCGACCCGCTTGTGCCTGCCCCAGGACGGGTCGGCGCATTCGCTGCGGCCACGCCTTGCCGAACAGATCACGCACGGGCGAGATCCCCCTAAGGGTTAGCGCTGCCATGGCCAGAAACAGACGGGGGGGCGTGGGCTCCCCTGCCCCTTTCTGCCCACCTTGGCATTACATGCGCGACTGCTGATAGTTTTCCAGGCCGGTCAGCTCGATCAGCTTGAGCTGCTGTTCCAGCCAGTGCGCGTGATCGTTTTCAGTCTCCTCCAGCAGCAGCATCAGTTCGTTGCGCGTGACGAAATCCTGCACGCTCTCGCAGTGTGCGATCACCGACTTGAGCAAGTCGCCCACTCGGTACTCGACCTCGAGATCACTTCGCAGCATGGCCGGCACGTCCTGGCCGACCACGATGGGTACGCGCTTCGCCACGTTTGGGACACCGCCGAGGAACAGGATGCGGGCAATGAGGATGCGGGCATGTCCCAGTTCGTCCTCGCGCTCATGGTCGATGCGTTGGAATAGCTGCTGCAGCCCCTGATCCTTGTACATTTCGGCGTGGATGAAGTACTGGTCGGCGGCCGACAGTTCCTCGGCCAGCAGAGCGTTCAGCAACTCGATGGTTTTGGGGTGACCTTGCATGTGTAGACGTCCTCTGACAGGCAGAGCCGGGGGGCGAGCCGGCGCTTGCCAAAGTGAATAAAATCAGGGCGGATTGTAGGATGACGAAGGCGTATTGTCAGCAAAACACCGCCCCATCCGGACTAGCTCGTCGGTACACTGGCCTAGATGGCGGACGGAAGGGTAAAATCTGCCGATCGTCACTCTCCCCAGCGCCTTCCCGAGCGCCCTTCCGACAATGAGCATCAAATCCGACAAGTGGATCCGCCGCATGGCTGAGCAGGACGGCATGATCGATCCGTTCGAACCGAACCAGATCAAGATCAGCGACGGCCAGAAGATCATCTCCTACGGCACCTCGAGCTACGGCTACGATATCCGCTGTGCCGACGAATTCAAGGTATTCACCAACATCAACAGCACCATCGTCGACCCGAAGAATTTCGACCCGAAGTCGTTCGTCGAAGTGTCGGGCGATGGCTATTGCATCATTCCGCCCAACTCGTTCGCGCTGGCGCGCACCGTGGAGTACTTCCGCATCCCGCGCAGCGTGCTGACCGTGTGTCTCGGCAAATCGACCTACGCGCGCTGCGGCATCATCGTCAACGTGACGCCGTTCGAACCGGAATGGGAAGGTTATGTCACCCTCGAATTTTCCAACACGACTCCACTGCCGGCAAAGATTTACGCCAACGAAGGCGTTGCACAGGTGCTGTTTTTCGAGTCTGACGAGGAATGCGCGGTGTCCTACCGCGACCGTGACGGCAAGTACATGGGGCAAAGCGGGGTCACCCTGCCGAAACCGTGAATACGCCGGTTTTCAGCCCAGCCCTCCCGCCCTCCCGGCGGGATTTTTTTTGTGCTTTCGGGGTGCAAAAGTGACTCGCAATTTCCGGCAGGTGAACTACGATAAACACTAGGTTCTCAATGGTTTATCGAAGGCAAACACGCAAGAATGTGTGGGCAAACCTTTCTTACTGGGGCGTTGCGGTTCCCCCTTGCCGCTCGTCCCTTTTTTTATGCCAAAACATGTATTTGGTATAAATCTAGTTCGCCGTTTCCGAGACGCACGGCCGGCCTGCCGCCGCACACGCTAGGAAGCGGGGCCATTACTGGCTACCATGCAAGGCCGTTCACCCACGACACCCGATCATGTCCGCCCCACTCTACGCCTTCAACTTCACCCTGCTGGATGGCTCTCCGGCCAAGCTTCAGGACTACGCCGGCAAGGTTATCCTGGTGGTGAATACTGCCAGCCAGTGCGGCTACACCCCACAATACGCCGGCCTGGAGGCGCTGTACCGGCGCTACCGCGATCGCGGGCTGGTGGTCATCGGTTTCCCCTGCAACCAGTTCGGCCGGCAGGAGCCTGGCAGCGATGCCGAAATCGGGGCTTTTTGCCAGAAGAACTACGGCGTGAGTTTCCCCATGGCGAGCAAGGTGGACGTCAACGGCGCCACCGCGCACCCATTATGGCATCACTTGGTGCGGGCCAAGCCGGGCCTGCTGGGCACACGCCGCATCAAGTGGAATTTCACCAAGTTCCTGATCGACCGCCAGGGCCACATCGTGGCGCGCCACTCGGCGCTGACCAAGCCGGAAGCACTGGCCAGCAAGATCGAAGCCTTGCTCTGACCGGATAGCCGCTGATCAAGACGGAGCAGTCAGGACGATACAAAAAAAACCGGCAAGCCTGCCGGTTTTCTTGTGGCCAGTTCACTGCTGAAATGGTCGGGTACCGCTAGAGCTCCTCGCTGGCGATCCCGACGCACGGGTCGTTGACCAGTTGTTCGGCGGCCGCGGCCAGCTTGTCGAGGTCGTCGTCCAGATGTTCCTGCAAATCGATACAGGCTGCCCGCAGGATGGCACTGGCCAGTTCGGCGGGCTCGCAGCTGAATACCTGCGCCAGCGCCCGCAATTCGCCGCAGGTTTCGTGATCGATCGGAACCGACAGGTCCCGCGTGGCCACCACATCCAGTACGGCCTTGGCACAACGCCCCTGCTCGCGACAGTGCTCCAGACGGGTGACCAGTTCATCCAACGCCTTTGCCATCATCTTCGCTCCTAAAACTGAAAGAAAATGCTTTGCAATGCCGAACAAATGCCCGGGCCGCGCAAAACAGGCCGCTCTGCGCTGTTGTCCTGTATTGATTCAGATCTTTTCACGTCCAATACGGCAGCCATCACGGCCGAAAGCGCCGTCCGTTAGGCACCGGTACCGATGCGGGGCGGACAAGAAAAGCTCAAGTACCGCCGCTGTTGAAAACGACGCTGGGATTATTTTCTGGCCGGCTGGCGTCCAGAATGACCTGGCACTCCTGCTGCACCTTACCGAGCAGCGCTTCGCCGAGATGATCTTCCAGATCGACGATGGCAGCATTCAGGATGGCGCCTGCCAGACATTCCGGAGTGGTGTGCAGCACATGCGCCATCGCCTCGAGCTGCAGACTCAGGTCGGCGCGCACGGGCGCCTTCACCAGGCGAATGGCTGAACTGGAAAGGTCGCAGGACGGCTCGTTCTGGCCTGTCGACTGCGAAAAACCGGACAACAACTGCTCCATGGCGTTACCCATTTTCCCCCTCTCACACGCTTTACTAAAACGTCCCTTCTAACAATAGGACAGCAGGAGGGAAACGCCACGATGGATAGGAAAAAAACGGGCGTGCCCTCCGGGCGATAGTATATGCCAATAGAATTGATTTAGTGCTCGTGCAGTGCGCCGTCGAGATAGAACCAGCGGCCGTCATCGCGCTGGAAACGGCTGGTTTCGTGCAGGCGATGGGCTCGCCCGCCCACCTTGTAGCGGGCCACGAACTCCACGATGCCGGTCTGGTCGTTCACCCCGCCCTGCTCGGTGCGGCGGATGTCCAGTCCCAGCCATTTCACCTTGCCGGCATCGTCGGCGAGGTCGAGCCCGGCCGGACGCGTGGCCTCCTGCCAGGTCGCCAGCAGATAGGTTTCGCATCCCAGGGTGTAAGCGGTATAACGCGAGCGCATCAGCGCTTCCGCCGTCGGAGCGCCGCACTCGGGGTGCTCGATGAAGCGGCCGCAACAGTCGGCATAAGGATGGCGACTGCCGCAGGGGCACAATGTCGTGGATGGCGTTTTGGCCATGGTTCATTCCAGAAGGGATGGGAAGCAAGATGCAAGGAAGCGAGAACACGTCGACGGCGGCATGAGCACGCTAGCGCCACGGATCGCAGCGTGACGGTCCACTCCCGCACCGAGCCGATCACCCCACGCTACCGGCCAGGGTTCGCGGCAACGACGGACGCCGAATCAATAACCCAGCGGCGGCAAGCGATAGACCTTGAGCAGGAAGTTGGTGAAGGCCGGATCGGCTGGCTTCTGGCGCAGCTTGGGCCAGGCGCGCAGCCATTCGCGCAGTTTGACTTCCATCTTGTCCTGCGCCTCGGCCGGGTTCATGCGGCCGGCATCGCGCTCCACGGCAATGTATCGGTAGGCGGCGAAGGTATTGTCGTCGACCAGGTTGGGGCCGGCGACACGCAAGCGGTAGGCATTGAGCTGATCGGCGGCGGCGGTGCGGCTCAGGCGCCCGGCTTTGACTTCTTCGGCCAACCTGTTGGCCTCCTTCAGCAGCAGGTCCACCTTGGTGGGGGCGGCAACCGGCGGCCGACGGTGCGGCTGCGGGGCGCCAGACTCTGGCAGGGTCGGGAGCACGCCGCAGGCGCTCAGCACCACAGCGGCCGCAAGGGGAAGGACAAGCTTCTTCATCGTCACGTTTCATGTCTCTCAGGAGCGCGGGCGGCACCGGGCCGCCCGCACCGGCCGGGGAACTCAGGCCAGGTCTTCGAACAGCGCGGTGGACAGGTAGCGCTCGCCGAACGAGGGGATCACCACCACGATCAGCTTGCCGGCGTTTTCCGGCTGCCGCGCCAGTTGCAACGCCGCCCAGACCGCCGCACCGGAAGAGATGCCGACCAGCAGGCCTTCCTGGCTGGCCAGCGCACGGGCGGTGGTGAACGCGTCGTCGTTCTTGACGCGGACGACCTCGTCGTAGGCGGAGGTATTGAGGATGGGCGGCACAAAACCGGCGCCGAGGCCCTGGATCAGATGCGGCCCCTTGGCGCCCCCGGACAGCACCGGCGAGCCCTCGGGCTCCACGGCGACGATCTTCACGCCGGGCTTGCGCGCCTTGAGCACCTCGCCGACACCGGTGATGGTGCCGCCGGTACCCACGCCGGCGACGAAGATGTCGACCTGGCCGTCGGTATCGTTCCAGACTTCCTCGGCGGTGGTGTTGCGATGGATTTCCGGGTTGGCCGGGTTCTCGAACTGCTGCGGCATGAAGTAGGTGTCGGGGTCGGATTCGACCAGCTCGCGCGCCTTGGCGATGGCGCCGCCCATGCCATCCGGCCCCGGAGTCAGGATCAGCTCGGCGCCGTAGGCCTTGAGCAGCATGCGCCGCTCACGGCTCATGGTTTCCGGCATGGTGATCAGCAGTTTGTAGCCGCGCGCGGCGCACACCATGGCCAACCCGATGCCGGTGTTGCCGGAGGTCGGCTCGACGATGATGGTGTTCGGACCGATCTTACCGGCCTTTTCGGCGGCGTCGATCATCGCCACGGCGATACGGTCCTTGACGCTGTGCGCCGGGTTGTAGAACTCCAGCTTGGCCGCCACGGTGGCGCCACAATCGGCGGTGAGGCGGTTGAGGCGGACCAGCGGAGTATTGCCGATCAGATCGGTAACAGTATTGGCGATGCGCATTGCTTATTCTCCCTTAACCCAAAAGTGGCCACACGTTATCACCTGTCATCATATAGTTGGTATCGACCGTGACCAAGACCGTTTGTTTATATCGTAGGAACGCGCAGCCCGCCGCAGCGCGCGACGGCGGCGAGAGAGTCAGACAAGACGATGGCCGGTCGGTTCACCCCGGGAGTGCCAAGACGGCCAGCGCCTGCTCCCATTGCTGACGGATCGCCTCGCCATAGGCGACGAAGCGCACCTCGGTGATGGTATGTTCGTGGCTCTGCAGCCAGGTGGCGACCGTCTCGCAGGCGATGGACAGGGCCGCAGGCACGGGGTAGCCGTAGACGCCGCAGCTGATCGCCGGGAACGCCACGCTGTGCAAGCCGTGTTCGGCGGCCAGCTGCAGGCTGGTCCGGTAACACGAGGCGAGCAATTCGGCTTCGCCGGATGCCCCGCCGTGCCAGACCGGCCCGACGGTATGGATGACGTGGCGCGCCGGCAGGCGGTAGCCCTGTGTCAGCCGCGCCTGGCCGGTCGGGCAGCCGCCCAGAGTGCGGCACTCGGCCAGCAGTTCCGGTCCGGCGGCGCGGTGGATGGCCCCGTCCACGCCGCCGCCGCCGAGCAGGCTGCTGTTGGCGGCGTTGACGATGGCATCGACGTCGAGCTGCGTGATGTCCCCCTGCCAGACTTCCAGCACGGTCGGCCCCATTTGCCGTTTCATGGCCCCCTCCTTCCCGCCAGCACCAGGCGCGCCAGCTGCTCCGCCGCCTGCTCCAGTAACGGTGCGGCCTGCTGTATCGCCGCCTCCAGCGTCATCGGGCGGCTGCACAATGAGAAGCATCCGTCGAAATGCGCAGCCAGCTGTCCTTCGGCATCCGGCAGCACCGCCCCGGACAGCAGGCTGACCGGCACCCCGGCCGCCCGCGCCAGTTCGGCCACCCTGGCCGGCGCCTTGCCGGCCAGGGTCTGGCCGTCGCTGCAGCCCTCGCCGGTGAGCACCCAGTCGACCTGGGCGATGGCGTCGCTCAGGCCGGAGAGTTCCGCCAGCGCCGTGGCGCCGGAATGGCAGCGGCCGCCCAGCAGGTGCAGGGCGTACCCCAGGCCGCCCGCGGCGCCACTGCCAGGCAGCTCGGCACAAGGTTGGCCGAAGGCGTGATCGGCAGCGGCGGCAAAGCGGGCGATGGCGGCGTCAAGCCGCGCCACGGCATCGGGGGCGACGCCCTTCTGCGGGCCAAACACCGCGGTTGCACCGCGCGGCCCCAGCAGCGGATTGTCGACGTCGGACCACAGCTCCAGCTTGGTCACCTCCAGCCGTGCGTCCAGCCCGGACAAGTCGAGCGCCGCCACGCGTCCCAGCTGATCGGGGAGCGGCGCCAGGGTCTGCCCCTCGCGGTCAAGCAGGCGCACCCCCAGCCCGACCAGGCAGCCGGCGCCGCCGTCGTTGGTGCTGGAACCGCCGAGGCCGACCGCGATATGGCGTGCCCCGGCGTCGAGGCAGGCGCGAATCAGCTCGCCGACACCGCGCGTGTCACGCTCGTGCACGCTGGCGGGGCCGACGTCGGGCAGGCCGACCACGCGCGCCACTTCGACCACCGCCACGCCGTGCGGCAGCAGCAGCCACTCCGCCTCGCACGGACGCCCCTCGGCATCATGCACGCTAGCGCGGTGCCATTCGCCCCCGAGCGTGGCGTGGAGGGCGTCGAGCGTCCCCTCGCCGCCGTCCGCCATCGGGCACAAGCGGCAGTCGGCGGACGGCTCCGCGCGCCGGATGCCGCGCGCCATGGCTTCGGCCACCTCACGGGCGGCGAGCGAACCTTTGAAGGAGTCAGGGGCGATGAGCCAGCGCATGCGCTTGTCCTCGGAAACAATCGTGAGAGAGCATCCTACCGCGGTTACGGCCTGCACCGGTTTCAGTTTAGACCCGGACATGAAAAAACCCTCCGGCCACAAGGGCACAAGGAGGGTTTTTTGCCGGCGCCGCAGCGTCTGGCTTATTCGGCCGGCTGCTCCGTGGCAGCGGCAGTTTCGGCCGGAGCCGCGACGGCGGCCACCTTGGCGGCCATCTGGCCCTCGGCGGCCTGCTTTTCTTCCGCCGTCACTTCGCCAGCCGGCTTACAGGCCAGGTCGAAACGCTTGCCGCCGCGTGCCAGCGCCTTGACGTAGCGCGGCTTGCGGCAATGATTGGCGACCACGCGGGCGATCAGCACGGCGTCGAACTGCGGCAAGGCGGCGATCAGGCTTTCGTGGATGCCGATGGCCAGAGGACGGAACTGGCGGAACACTTCGAACTTGCTGTACACATGCTCGGCGATCATTTCAGTCTGCTTTTTCTTGCTCAGACTCTGCACAGCGTTCTTGAGAGCAGCACCCAGTGCCGTTTCGGTATTTGGCTTCATGAACTTCAATCTAGTCGGTTGATGGCCGGCGGAACATCCTCCACCCGACCGAGGCTTGCTGATGCACGCCTCATTTTCCAAACGCTACCGCCGGCTACAGGACCGGTAACGCCCACAGAAGGCGTATCTTATGCCAGAACTCCGGCAAAAGTGAAACCCCAGCTCGTCCGGCGCCCATCTTCGTGGGCAGGAAAACATCACGTTGCAGGCGCCCACGGCGAGACAGTCTCGCCACGGCACCCCGGATACAAAAAAGCCGCAGCTGGCGCTACGGTCTCGTCTGTCACTCAGTTCAGTATGGTGCCCGGGACCGGGGTCGAACCGGTACACCTTGCGGCGAGGGATTTTAAGTCCCTTGTGTCTACCAATTTCACCACCCGGGCATGGAGGCGAGATTCTAGCCCAGAGCGCCCCCACAGGCAATCAGACTCAGGCCCGATCAGGCCCTGACGGGTGTTTGCGTCAGTCCGGGCCTCCCGGCCAAGGCCGGCGATCGTGCTTTCCGTTGGCATCTCCTTCGCTCGGAGACACCCCATCTCGATGGACAGGCCCACGGCCCGCGCGCCATCAGCTCATGCCGGAGAAAAGAAAAAAGCCCTGAAAAATCAGGGCTTTTTATCTGGAGGCGGGGGTCGGAATCGAACCGGCGTCCACGGCTTTGCAGGCCGCTGCATAACCACTCTGCCACCCCGCCATTGACTGGCGTATCGACGCGCTAGGCGAATCGATGAAACTGGAGCGGGAAACGAGGCTCGAACTCGCGACCTCAACCTTGGCAAGGTTGCGCTCTACCAACTGAGCTATTCCCGCATGGTGCGATTACATTTGACAGGCGCTGGAGCGGGAAACGAGGCTCGAACTCGCGACCTCAACCTTGGCAAGGTTGCGCTCTACCAACTGAGCTATTCCCGCGTCTGTGAAACGAATCTGTTTTTCCGGTGTTTGGAGCGGGAAACGAGGCTCGAACTCGCGACCTCAACCTTGGCAAGGTTGCGCTCTACCAACTGAGCTATTCCCGCATCGCCGGATATGCCATGAAAAACTGGAGCGGGAAACGAGGCTCGAACTCGCGACCTCAACCTTGGCAAGGTTGCGCTCTACCAACTGAGCTATTCCCGCTTTGTCTTTCACTGTCTCGCTGCATTGCTGCGTCGAGAGACTGCGAATTATAAGGATTTATCGCCCCCTGTCAACAGCTCAGAGATCGATTTTTTTACCGGCAAACTCGCGCGCCGCCATGCGCAGGTAGTAAACCATTGACCACAAAGTCAAAATCACCGCCAGCACCATGAACACGTTACCCAGCACCAGGGTACTCAATCCGGGCACGATCGGGCCGGCGTAGAGCAGGAGCAGGATCGCCACCATCTGCGCGGCGGTCTTGAGCTTGCCGATATAGGCCACCGCCACGCTCTTGCGCGTGCCCATCTCGGCCATCCACTCGCGCAGGGCGGAGATGGCGATCTCGCGCCCGATGATGATCATCGCCATCCAGCCGGGGGTGCGCGTCAGCTGCACCAGCAGGATCAGCGAGGCGGCGACGATGAGCTTGTCGGCCACCGGATCGAGGAAGGCGCCGAAGGCCGAGGTCTGCCCCAGCTTGCGCGCCAGGTAGCCGTCGAGCCAGTCGGTCACCGCGGCCAGCGCGAAGATGACGGCGCCGGTGATGTTGCGCATGTCGGCCAACAGCAGCGAGTCGGGCAGAAAGAAGATGGCGACGAAGATCGGGATCAGGGCCACCCGGAGCCAGGTCAGGAATATCGGCAGGTTAAACGGCATCGTTCTGGTCTTGTTGTGTTCAGTGCAGGGCGTTGTAGATCTTTTCGGCCAGCGTCTGACTGATGCCTTCCACTTGGGCGAGGTCGTCGATGCTGGCCGCCATGACCCCGCGCAATCCGCCAAACCGGGTCAGCAGCCGTTGGCGACGCTTGGCTCCCACGCCGTTGATCTCTTCCAGCGAGGAGGCGGTGCGCGCCTTGCCGCGCCGGGCGCGGTGGCCGGTGATGGCAAAGCGGTGCGCCTCGTCGCGCACGGTCTGGATCAGGTGCAGCGCGGGATGGTCGTGCGGCAATTGTAGCGTCTTTTCCCGGTACGGGAGGATCAGTGTTTCCAGCCCCGGCTTGCGCTCTTCGCCCTTGGCCACGCCGACGATGGGGAGGTTGAGGCCGATGTCGGCAAACACCTCCAGCGCCACACCAACCTGGCCCTTGCCGCCGTCGATCAGCACCACGTCGGGCAGCTTGCCTTCGCCTTCGGCCAACTTGCTGTAGCGGCGCGTCAGCACCTCGCGCATGGCGCCGTAATCGTCGCCGGCCTTGGCGGTGGTGATGTTGTAGCGGCGGTATTCGGAGGGCTGCATGTCGCCGCGGTCGTACACCACGCAGGAGGCGACGGTGGCCTCGCCCAGGGTGTGGCTGATGTCGAAGCACTCCAGCCGCTCCACCCCTTCCAGTTCCAGCACCTCGTTGAGCCGGGCCAGGCGCTGGCTCTGCGTGGCGTGGCTGGCGAGTTTCTGCTGGATGGCGAGTTGGGCGTTCTTCTCGGCCATTTCCAGCCAGACGCGGCGCTCGCCGATGGGGTTGCCCACGATGGCCAGGCGGCGCTCGGCCTGCTGCTCGAGGTAGTCGCGCAGCGTGGGCGAGATCGCGCCGTTGACGATGATCACCGGCGGCAGCGGCGCCCCCAGATAATGTTGCGCCAGGAAGGCCTCGAGGTTGGCCGAAGCGTCGCTGCCCTCGCTGTTGAGCGGGAAGAAGCTCTTGTCGCCCAGATGGCGGCCGCCGCGCACCATCACCAGGTTGACGCACACCACGCCCTGCTGTTCGGCCACCGCCACCACGTCGGCGTCATGGCTGACGTTGCTCGACACGAACTGCTTCTCCTGCACCCGCGACAGCGCCTGGATCTGGTCGCGCAGCGCGGCGGCCTGCTCGAACTCCATCGCCTCGGAAGCGGCCAGCATGCGTTCGGTCAGGCTATCGATCAGCTCGTTCTGCTTGCCCTGCAGGAAGGCGACGGCGTTGGCCACGTCGGCGCGGTACGCCGCCTCGTCGATGTGTTCGACGCACGGTCCCGAGCAGCGCTTGATCTGGTACAGCAGGCAGGGGCGCGAACGGTTGGCGAACACCGCGTCTTCACAGGTGCGCAGGCGGAACACCTTCTGCAGGATCTGGATGCTCTCGCGCACCGCGTAGCTGTTGGGATACGGCCCGAAATACTGGTGCGGTTTTTTCGGATCGCCGCGGAAATAAGCCAGCTGCGGGTAGGCGTGCGCCGACAGCATCAGGTAGGGATAGGACTTGTCGTCGCGGAACAGGATGTTGTAACGCGGCGCCAGCGCCTTGATCAGGTTGTTTTCCAGGATCAGCGCCTCGGCCTCGGAGCGCGTCACGGTGGTCTCGATGGCGGCGATCTGGCGCACCATGAGCTGGATGCGCGGGCTCAGGTCGTTTTTCTGGAAATAGGAGCTGACGCGCTTCTTGAGGTCGATGGCCTTGCCCACGTAGAGCACCTTGCCGGCCGCGTCGAGCATGCGGTAGACACCGGGCAGGTTGGGCAGGTGGGTCAGGATGGCTTTGGGGTCGAACGTCGTGCTGCTAGTCACTGAAACTCTCGTCTTGGAGCGGGGGGAAAGACATCGCCCCACGGGGATTTGCTGCGCTCACCGCCGCGCCGCCAGGCTGGTTGGAGAAGCGCGGCCGTACATAAAGCACGGCGAGCCCCGCTGGACCGGGACGGCGGACGCCGCCGCTTTATTTACCCGCGCTCACTTGCACCAGGTCGCCACGTCTTGTTCGGACTGGCGGATCATGTCGTTGCGCTGGGCATCGCTGGCCAGCGCGTTGCTGCCCGGCAGGCGGATGCGGCCGTTGAGCTGCAGGCTGGACAGGTTGCTCTTGGCGCGCAGGCAGTTTTCGGCGCGGATCTTGCGGTTGAGATCCTCGGCCTGCCGGGCCAGGTCGGCCTTATCGTTACCCTTGTCCACGGCCTTGGCGGCGGGAGCCGACGCCTCTGCCTTGGGCGGCGGCGTCACCTTGATGTTCAGCTGGTTGGCCTTTTGCCCCGGCGGCGGCTGATCGGAATACACGGTGCGCCCGGTGGCGTCCTTCCAGGTGTAGACCTCGGCCCAGGCCGGCAAGGACAGCAGGATAAAAGTGCACAGCCACCAGCGATGTTTCATGTCACCCTCCCCCTCTTAAAATACCGCGACAATGCCGGGCATTGTACGGTCACGTCCACGGCCGCGGCAAAGAGCTGCACGCCGCTTTTGCCAAGCGCCCCCGTCTTTCGATATAATGTTTATTTGCCGCAAAGGAAACGCCAGATGCGTATCATCGAGAAAGCCTATACTTTCGACGACGTTCTCCTCGTCCCGGCCCACTCTTCGGTACTGCCGCGCGACGTTCAGCTTCACACCCAACTCTCCCGCAACATCCGCCTGAATCTGCCCATGCTGTCCGCAGCCATGGACACGGTAACGGAAGCCCGACTGGCCATCGCCATGGCCCAGGAAGGCGGCATCGGCATCATCCACAAGAACATGTCGATCGAGCGCCAGGCCCAGGAAGTATCCAAGGTGAAGCGCTACGAGAGCGGTGTCGTCAAAGACCCGATCACCATCGCCCCGGACATGCTGGTGTGCGACCTGATCAACCTGACCCGCCAGCACCGCATCTCCGGCCTGCCGGTGGTGCAGGACGGCAAGGTGGTCGGCATCGTCACCAACCGCGACCTGCGCTTCGAGACCCGCCTGGAACAGCCGGTATCCTCGATCATGACCCCGCGCGAGCGTCTGGTGACGGTCAAGGAAGGCGCCAGCATCGACGAGGCGCGCGAGCTGATGCACAAGCACCGCCTGGAGCGCGTGCTGGTGATCAACGACGCGTGGGAGCTCAAGGGCCTGATCACCGTCAAGGACATCATCAAGACCAGCGAACACCCGTTCGCCTGCAAGGATAGCCAGGGTCGCCTGCGCGCCGGCGCCGCCGTCGGCGTCGGGGCCGGCACCGAAGAGCGCATCGCCGCGCTGGCCGCCGCCGGCGTCGACGTGGTGGTGGTGGATACCGCCCACGGCCACAGCCAGGGCGTGCTCGACCGCGTGCAGTGGACCAAGAAGAACTTCCCGCAGATCGACGTGATCGGCGGCAACATCGCCACCGCCGACGCCGCCCTGGCCCTGCTGGACATGGGCGCCGACGCGGTGAAGGTGGGCATCGGCCCGGGCTCGATCTGCACCACGCGTATCGTGGCCGGCGTCGGCGTGCCGCAGCTGACCGCGATCCACAACGTGTCGGAAGCGCTCAAGGGCACCGGCGTGCCGATGATCGCCGACGGCGGCATCCGCTTCTCCGGCGACATCGCCAAGGCCCTGGCGGCCGGCGCCAACTGCGTGATGCTGGGCGGCATGTTCGCCGGCACCGAAGAGGCGCCGGGCGAGGTCGAGCTGTATCAGGGCCGTTCGTACAAGTCCTACCGTGGCATGGGCTCGCTGGGCGCCATGACCCAGGGCTCGAGCGACCGCTACTTCCAGGACAACGAAGCCAACGTCGACAAGTTCGTGCCGGAAGGCATCGAAGGCCGCGTGCCGTACAAGGGCCCGATCGCCCAGGTGATCCACCAGCTGACCGGCGGCCTGCGTTCCTCGATGGGCTACCTTGGTTGCCGCACCATCGAAGAGATGCACGCCAAGGCCGGCTTCGTGGAGATCACCTCCGCCGGCATGCGCGAGTCGCACGTGCACGACGTGCAGATCACCAAGGAAGCGCCGAACTACAACGTCGACCGCTAAGTCGACAGGCGTTTCCGTTCGGCAAGAAACCCGCTTCTCCGGAAGCGGGTTTTTTCATGGCTTCGGCCAACCCTGTCGTCGGGGCGGGCGATGACGCTACACTACGCCCACGTCTTTGACCGATCGCCCGCGCCATGTCTCAACCTCTGCTCACCTCCCGCTCCGAAACCGTGATCCTGCGCCAGCACCGTTACCACGTGCGCCACTGGGGAGCGGACGGCGCGCCACGCTTGTTCATGCTGCATGGCTGGATGGATTCGTCCGCCACCTTCCAGTTCCTGGTCGACGCGCTGGGCGACGGCTGGCACGTCATCGCGCCGGACTGGCGCGGCTTCGGCGACAGCGAATGGAACCGCGGCAGCTATTACTTCCCGGACTACCTGGCCGACCTCGATGCGCTGCTGCAGCACTATTCGCCCGACACCCCGGTGACGCTGATCGGCCACAGCATGGGGGCGATGATCGCCGGCCTCTACGCCGGGGTGCGGCCGGAGCGGCTGACGCGGCTGGTCTGCGTCGAGGGCTTCGGGCTGGCGGCAACGCGTCCGGAAGAGGCGCCCGGCCGCTACGCGCGCTGGCTACGCGAACAGCACACCATGCCGGGCTACCAGCCGCTCGGCACGCTGGACGACGTCGCGGCGCGCCTGGCCGAGCGCAATCCGCGCCTGGACAGCGCCCGCGCCCGCTTTCTGGCGGCGGCGCTGACCCACGAGATCGACGGCACGCTCCGCTACCGCGCCGACCCGCGCCACAAGATGGTCAACCCGGTGCTGTACCGGCTGGAAGAAGCCAAGGCCTGCTGGCGGCGCATCGCCTGCCCGGTGCTGTGGGTGATCGGCGGCGACATGTGGGACCACCCGATGGCCAAGGGCGTGTTCGCCACGCTGGACGAGCGGCGCGCCTGCTTTGCCAGGCTCAGCGAAGTCACCGTCCCCGAGGCCGGGCACATGATCCAGTGGGAGCAGCCGGAAAGGTTGGCCGAAGCCCTGCGCCCGTTCCTGACGGCGTGAGTACGCCCCGGCGCCAAGCGTTCGGCATGGCGGCATGGCAGCCGCTACCCCGCCCGGCTAACGCCCCAAGCAGCACCGCCTCGATACCACACGGACAGTGAATTTGTCTGCTTTTCGGCCAAAAATCATGGCTTTTATGCTGCACTGCAGCGTCGTTACGCGGTAGAATTTATCTCATAGACCGCTCGCGGCCAGGGCACACGCCGTGGACGGTCCGATAACAAGCAAGCCCGGCACAGTCCGGGCCTTATCGTTTCAAGATCGATCGTTTGGAGATCCCATGACCCTCATCAAGATGAGTTGCATCGCCGTGGCCGTCGCCGGCCTCGCCGCCTGCGGCCAGAAGGCCGAAACCAGCGCCGACGCCGCCAAGAGCGCCCCCGCCGCCGACGAGCTGGTGGTGAAGATCGGCCACGCCGGCCCGATCACCGGTCCGGCCGCCAACTACGGCAAGGACAGCGAGAACGGCGCGCAGGTTGCCGTGGACGAACTGAACGCCGAAGGCATCTCGCTCGGCGGCAAGAAAGTGAAATTCGAGCTGGTGTCGGAAGACGACCAGGCCGACCCGAAAGCCGCCACCCAGGTCGCGCAGCGCCTGGTGGACGCGCAAGTGGCCGGCGTCATCGGCCACGTCACCTCCGGCGCCACCATCCCGGCGTCCAAGATCTACTCCGACGCCGGCATTCCGCAGATTTCGCCGTCGGCCACCTCGCCCAGCTACACCCAGCAGGGCTACAAGACCGCGTTCCGCGTGATCGCCGATGACGCCGCCCAGGGCCAGGCGCTGGGCGCCTTCGCCGTGAACGAGCTGAAGGCCAAGAAGATCGCCATCATCGACGACCGCACCGCCTACGGCCAGGGCCTGGCCGACGAGTTCGAGAAGGCCGCCAAGGCCGGCGGCGCCGAGATCGTCAAGCGCGAGTTCACCAACGACAAGTCCACCGACTTCGCCGCCATCCTGACCACCCTCAAGGCGCTGAAGCCGGAAGTGATCTTCTTCGGCGGCATGGAAGCCCAGTCCGGCCCGCTCACCAAGCAGATGAAGCGCCTTGGCCTGACCGCCAAGCTGCTCTCGGGCGACGGCACCCGCACCCCGGATTACCTGAAGCTCGCCGGCGCCGACGCCGAAGGCAACTACGCCTCCACCGCCGGCCAGCCGAACGACAAGATGCCGGGCTTCACCAGCTTCAGCGAGAAGTACAAGGCCAAGTTCAAGCAGGACGTGGCGGTGTTCTCGCCGTACAGCTACGACGCCGTACGCACCCTGGTAGCGGCGATGCAGAAGGCCGACTCGGCCGAGCCGGCCAAGTACCTGCCGGCACTGTCCAAGGTGGAATTCGCCGGCGTCACCGGCCCGGTGAAGTTCGACGCCAAGGGCGACCGCCTCAACCCGACCGTGACCATCTACCAGGTCAAGAACGGCCAGTGGGAAGTAGCCAAGGTACTGGGTGGCGGTACTGCGCCGGCGGGCAACGCCTCCGCCGCGCAGTAAGCGTCGACGCACGTCAGATCAGAACGGCATCCGGGAAACCGGGTGCCGTTTTTGTTTGCCCGCCCCCTCTCCTTCTCACGCCCCGGCAAAGCGGATCAGCCGGCTGCGGTCGATGCCGAGCCCGATGTTCTGCCCGGCGCGCAGGCCCTCGGGAAACTGCGCCGCCTCGCGCGCCGACAGCGTCAGCGTGAAACGCGCCGCCTGCTGTGTCAGCTCGACGCGGATGCCCTCGCTGAGGCTGTCAACCCGCTCCACGCGCGCCGGGGGATGCGCCGGCCCGAGCAGGAAGGCCTGCTCCGGCAGCACGCCGTCGTCCAGCACGTTGTGGTAGCCGATGAACGAGGCCACCCAGGCGTTGCGCGGCGCCGCCAGCAGCTCCTGCGGCCGGCCGCACTGCACCACCTTGCCCTGCTGCAGCACCGCCACGCGATCGGCCAGCGCAAAGGCCTCGGCGCGGTCATGCGTGACCAGGATCGCCGGGATATGCGCGGCGGCCAGCCGGCGGCGGAACTCGGCCTGCAGGCTCTGGCGCAGGTGGGCGTCGAGGCTGGAGAACGGTTCGTCCAGCAGCAGCAGGCGCGGCGACGTCACCAGCGCGCGTGCCAGCGCCACGCGCTGCTGTTCGCCGCCGGACAGCGTCCACACCCGGCGCGCGCCGTAGCCGGCGAGCCCGAGTTCGGCCAGCGCACGCTCGGCCCGGGCGTAGGCCTCGCGCCGGGGCAGGCGCCGCTCGATCAGGCCGAAGGCGACGTTGTCGCGCACGTCCAGATGCGGGAACAGCGCGAAGTCCTGGAACATCAGCGCCACCTGGCGCGCCTCCGGCGCCAGGGCGGTGAGATCGACTCCGCCGAGCCGGATCTGCCCGGCGTCGGGCCGCTCCAGCCCGGCGATCATCTTCAGCAGCGTGCTCTTGCCGCAGCCGGACGGCCCGAGCAGCGCCAGCGTTTCGCCGTCGGCGACGGTGAGCGACAGGTGGTCGGCCACCACACGTTGGCCGAAGGCCTTGCACAGGTTGACGAGCTCAAGCATGGTCGGAATCCTTGGCCGGGCGCCCGGGCCATTCGATGATGACGAAGGCGCTCACGGCAAACAGCATCAGCACGCTGGACAACACCAGCGCGGCATCGAGGTTGGCGGCACCGGGACGGCCCAGGCGCTGGTAGATCAGCGTGGTCAGCGTGGTCCACTCCGGGCGCGACAGGAACAGCGTGACGGCGAATTCGCCCAGCGCGGTGGCGGCGGCGAACGCCAGCCCGCGCCGGAACGCCGGCTGCAGCAGCGGCCACACCACGCGGACGAAGGCTCGCGGCGCGCTGGCGCCCAACGTGCGCGCCGCCTGTGGCCATTGCGGCGGCACGCCGTCCAGCGCCGCCGCCACGCTCTTGGTGACGAAGGGATAGGCCAGCAGGGCATAGGCACCGAGCAGCAGCGTCAGGCTGGCACTCCACCCCGGGTACAGCAGCAACAGGCCGAACGCCACGCACACCGGCGACAGCACGAAGGGCAGGAAGGCGGCGGCGCGCAGCCACAGCCAGCGTTGCGCCGCCAGCGCGTGCGCCAACCCCAGTACCGCAGCCAGCGTCAGCGCCAGCGCCGAGAAGCGCAGGGTGTTGGCCAGCGCCGCCAGCGTGTCGCCCTCGCCCAGCACCGCCCACGCCTCGACCCCGGCCGACAGCGCACGCCCGGCCACGGCCAACAGCGGCGCCGCGGCGAACAGCGCCAGCAAGGCCAACGCCCCCGCCAGCAGCGTCCGTTCCGCCAGGGTTACCGCCGGACGCGGCGGCAGCGGCTCGACCTTGCCCGGCGTGGCCAGACGCCGCTCCAGCCAGGCGTAGCCGAACGCCACCCCGCCGCTCAGGCACAGCAGCAGCAGCGCCAGCGCGCCGGCGTCGGCCAGGTTCAGCTCGTACGCCACCAGCGAGTAGATCTCCACCTCCACCGTGGCGTAGCGCTGCCCGCCCAAGAGCAGCGCCAGCCCGAAGCCGGAGAAGCAATACAGGAACACCAGACACAGCGCCGACGCCAGCCACGGTCGCGCCACCGGCCACTCCACGCGCCAGAAGGCGCGCCAGGCGGTGCAACCGAGCGTGCGCGCCGCCGCCAGGCGCGAGGCCGGCACCGAGGCCAGCGCCTCGCTGGCGGCGCGGATCACCAGCGGCAGGTTGTAGAACAGGTTGCCGTACAGCAGCAGCCACGGCGTGTCCTGCAGGTTGAGGCCGGTGACGCCATGCGGGCCGAACAGCGCCAGCACGCCGAGCGCGGCCACCAGCGTCGGCATCACGAACGGCAGCAGCAACAGGCGCAGGATCAGCGCCCGCCCGGGAAAGGCGAAACGCGTCAGCACCCAGGCCAGCGGCAGGCCGATGGCGAGCGCCAGCACACAGGTGACGACGGCCTGCGTCAGCGACCAGAGCAGGCGCCAGCGCAGGTAGTCGTCCTGGAAAAGGTTGGCCGAAAAGCCGCTGCCGCCCTCGTACAGCAGCCGCGCCAACGGCGCCAGCGCCATCAGGGTGAGAAACGCCAGCGGCAGCAAGGCCAGGGCCTGGCGGGAAAACACGGCACGCATCGCGGCCCTCGACAAAGACCAACGGCAGACAGGCTGCCGTATTGGAAACACCTAACGTAAGGCCCGGGAGCTTGTGAAGAAATCGTCCCACAGGGATTCTCTGCGGTCATCGCCCCCCCAGGCCGGTTCGACCCGAGGAAAATCGACTGACTCAGCCGTACAAGTGGTACGGCAAGCATCACAGAGCCGGGATGGGGGTGCGCGGCAGAGTTATTCCAAGCTCTCAGTAGCCGGACTTCAACACCACGCGGGTCCAGCGGCTCACCCAGCCGGCGCTCTTGGCGGCGATGGCCCGGCTGTCCGGGGTATCGTGCGCCGTCGGCTGTTGCGCCAGCGCGAACACCGGGTTCAGCTTGACGCCGGGCAGCACCGGGTACATCCACATCTGCGTCGGCAGGTCGGCCTGCACCGCGCCGGAGCGCAGGAAGTCGACGAACTGCTGGGCCGCCTGCTTCTGCCCGCCGCCCTTGACCAGCGCCACGCCCTCCACCTGCTGGAACACGCCGCCCTTGAGCAGCAGGTTGCCGGTCGGCGCTTCGGCCAACTTCTCCTTGCTGTAGAACACCTCGGCCGCCGGGCTGGTGGCGTAGCTCACCACGATCGGGCGGCTGCCGCCGTTCTTGCTGAAATCGGTGTAATAGGCTTCGCTCCAGCCCTTGGCGACCTTGACGCCGTTGTCGCGCAGCTTGCCCCACCAGGCGAAGGCCGGCTCCTCGCCCAGGCCCTTGACGGTGGCGAGCAGGAAGGCCAGTCCCGGACTCGACGTCGCCGGGTTTTCCACCACCACCAGGTTCTTGTAGGCCGGGCGCGTCAGCTCGTCGAGCGAGGTGGGCAGCGCCAGCTTCTGCCTGGCGAACCAGGCCTTGTCGTAATTGAGCGTGACGTAGCCGTAGTCGACGCTCACCATCCCCGGCAGCGTCTGCTTCACGGCGGCGCCGGCCGGGCTCGCGGTCGGCTCCAGCACACCGGCCTGCTGCGCCTTGCCGAGCAGCGTGTTGTCGATACCGTAGACTACGTCGGCGATCGGATTGGCGCGGGTCAGGATCAGCTTGTTGACCATCTCGCCGGCGTCGCCGGCCTTGATCACCACCACCTTGACGCCGGACTGCTGCTCGAACCCCGCCAGCAGTTCCTTGGACAGCGCGAACGAGCTGTGCGTCAGCACGCGCAGTTCGGCCGCCTGGGCGCCCAGCGCGCTCGTACACAACGCCAGCCACAGCACTTTCTTGAACATAGGAACACTCTCCTTGCCGATCGCGGGGCCTCCGCCTCCGTCTTGCCAGGGCAAAACGGGGCAAACACGGCCCCGGCCTCGGGCCGCCGCCACGGCCGGGCGCCGATGCCTGACGGCACCGTCACGCTCCCTCCGCTGGCACGACCCAGATCAGGTTGCGGGGTCTCTCTCAGCCGCGACGAATCGCGGCACCCCCGGTGACGAAAAACGGCAGTATAGCGCCAAGCCGTGCGGCACGGCAGGCCGGGAAGACGGGCAGGCGACGGGCAAAAAAATGGCCTGAAGGACGAATCCTCCAGGCGAGGCTTACACACGTAAAAGAGGCTAACGAAACGAGAGACTGACTCGCGCGGCCCACGCACAACAAGACCGCAGGTGAACTCTTTGCAAACGCCATGCCAGCCCTGGAGCCGGCTTGTGCCGCTGCCGGATTTGCGCAATGCACCACAAGAAGACCGTGGCGCACCACAACATCACGGGGGTGCGCCACCCGAGCGCCGGTGGCCTGCGTTATGATTGCGCCATGGATAGCCTGCCCAACACCAAGAAGCCCGTCGTCGCGGCGGCCGAGAAACCGGCGCTGCCGGCACCCGAGAGCGAAGCCTACCTCGCCAGCCAGGCCATGCCGCTGGGCGAGACCGTGCTGATGCTGTCGCGCGATGGCGTGGCGATCTACGGCATACTGCACCGCAGCCGCGCCATGACCGGCCAGTCCGACTATTTCCGGCTGCAGTTCCGCGGCTACGCCGCCGCGGCCGGCACCCAGTGGCAGCCGTTCGGCGGCGACGACGCGCAATTCCACACCGTCTACAACAGCGCCTGGGTGCGGGCCGACCACCCCAGCCGCACCGCCACCTTCGGCCCCAAGGGCGGCGTCATGGCGAGCGAGACCTTCCGTCACGCCGGGCTCGACACCTTCCTGCTGGCCCAGGTCATCGGCTGGATCAAGGGCATCTACCCCGATTACGCCGTCAGCCCCGGGCTGGTCACCCTGCCCGCCACCTGCAGCGAGGACGAGCGCCTGCAGCGCAACGCCTTCTTTGCGCGCCAGGGCTTCGAGTTCGAATGGCAGGACAGCAACCAGAAGAACGCCCTGTTCTTCAAGGACAAGGTCAACAAGCTGCTCGGGGTATGGGACAAGGAACACATCACCGAATACAGCGGCGAAGCCATGCTGCAGAACATGGCGCAGCAGGAAGAGACGCGCGCCCACCTGGAACAGCGCGTGAGCGCCCTGGAGTCGCGCCAGACGACACTGCAGCAGGCGCTGCAGAAGGAGCGCAGCACCGCCCAGATCATGACCGGCGTGGTGATCCTGATCCTGATCATCGGCATGTGGGCGGTGCTGTAAGCGGGGACCGCCCGCGCCATGGCTGAACCCGTTTCATCCATGCCATGAGCAGCCATCGTTTGTCCGTCGGCGTCCGCTCTGGCCTAATACGGCCATTCGCCCCCCGGGCGCCAAGGAGCACGCCATGATTCACGGCAAAACCCTGCAGCAATGGTACCGCGACCATCCCCTGCTGGAAAAACTGGTCGCGCTGGAGGAATGCAGCTGGTTCAACCCGGCCATTACGCCATTTGAAGAAGCCCTGCCCCACGTCGGCCTCGGCGTGGACGACGTGGCCGAGGCCAGCGCCCGGCTGCAACGCTTCGCCGCCTACTTCCGCGCCGCCTTCCCGGAAACCCGCGACGCCGGCGGCATCCTGGAATCCCCGCTGCAGGCCATCCCCGCCATGCAGCAGGCGTTGTGCCAGCGCTACGGCATCGACTCCGTCGGCACCCTGCTGATCAAGCTCGACAGCCACCTGCCGATCTCCGGTTCGATCAAGGCGCGCGGCGGCATCCACGAGGTGCTCAAGTACGCCGAAGACCTGGCCCTCTCCGCCGGCCTGCTGCACCTTGACGACGACTACGCCCGGCTCGACAGCGACGCCTTCCGCGCCTTCTTCGGCCAGTACGCCATCGCCGTCGGCTCGACCGGCAACCTCGGGCTGTCGATCGGCCTGATCGGCGCCAAGCTGGGTTTCCGCACCACGGTGCACATGTCGGCCGACGCGCGCGAATGGAAGAAACGCCGCCTGCGCGAGCACGGCGTCACGGTGGTGGAATACCCCTCCGACTACAGCGCGGCGGTGGCCGAAGGACGGCGCCAGGCGGCCGGCGACCCGCGCTGCCATTTCGTCGACGACGAGAACTCGCCGCAGCTGTTCCTCGGCTACGCGGTCGCGGCCGAACGGCTCAAGTGCCAGTTCGACCAGGCCGGCATCGTCGTCGACGCCGAGCACCCGCTGTTCGTCTACCTGCCCTGCGGCGTCGGCGGCGGCCCGGGCGGGGTGGCGTTCGGCCTGAAGCTGGCGTTCCAGGACCACGTGCACTGCATCTTCGCCGAGCCGACCCACGCGCCGTGCATGCTGCTGGGCGTACTCACCGGGCGGCACGACGAGGTCGCGGTGCAGGACTTCGGCATCGACAACGTCACCGCCGCCGACGGCCTGGCGGTGGGGCGTCCCTCCGGCTTCGTCGGGCGGGCGATGGAACGGATGCTGGACGGCTACTACACCGTCAGCGACGACGAGCTCTACCGCCTTCTCGCCCTGCTACAACAACAGGAAGGCATCGCGCTGGAGCCGTCGGCGCTGGCCGGTATGCCGGGCATGGCGCGCGTGCTGACGGAAAACCAGGGCTACCGCGAGCGCATGGGGCTCACCCCGCAGCGCCTGGCGGCGGCGCATCACCTGGTGTGGGCCACCGGCGGCAGCATGGTGCCGGCGGAAGAAATGGCCGACTACCTGCAGCGCGGCCGGGAAGCCTGATCCCGCACCTCGCACGGACAATACGCCCTTGACGCTCCCCGGACACCCCACCCGCCTCGACAGCGGCCAGCTCGCGGCTCTACATACCTTCGAGTGCGCCGCACGCCACCTGAGCTTCACCCTGGCGGCGGCCGAGCTATGCCTGACGCCCAGCGCCGTCAGTCACCGCATCCTCAAGCTGGAACAGCAACTCGGCTTTCGTCTGTTCCAGCGCCGGCCCCGGCAACTGCAGCTGAGCGACGAGGGGCGGCGCCTGTTCGCGCTGCTCAACGACTCGCTGCAGCGTGTCGGCCAGGAGATCGACGACATCCGCCGCCACGAGCTGTCCGGCACGCTGACGCTATTCGCCCGCCCGTCGCTCGCGCAGTGCTGGCTGGTGCCGCGGCTGGCGGATTTCGGCCAACGTTACCCCGCCATCCGGCTCGACCTGCGCACCGGCAACGAAGAGGTGGATTTCCGCACCCAGCCGGTCGACCTGGCGCTGTACTACGGCACCTTGCCGCCAGCCGGGCAACGCGTGCTGCCGTTGATGGACGAAACCCTGACGCCGGTCTGCTCGCCCGACTACGCCCGCCGCCGGCAGCTGTTCGAGCGGCCGGAGCAACTGGCGCACTGCACCCTGCTGCACGACGCCCGCGCCTGGCCGCAGGCCGGCCACGATGCCGAGTGGCAGGCCTGGGCCGCGCAGCATGGCATCATCGGCCTCGACGACGCACCGGCGATGATCTTCGACCGCTCCGACCTGGCCGTGACGGCGGCGCAGCATCACGTCGGCGTGGCCATGGGGCGGCGGCGCCTGGTCGAGCAGGCGCTGCGCCAAGGCAGCCTGGTCGCCCCCTTCCCAGTGCTCTCCAGCCGCGCCGCGCAGCATTACTACCTGGTCTTGCCCGAGCGCTCGCCGCCGTCGCCACGCCTCGGGGTGTTCATCCAGTGGCTGATGGCGCAGGCCGGCCATGACCAGTCCTGGGAGCCCGCCGACGGATAGCGGTCCGCCCAAGCGGCAGAAAAACAGAAACCCCGAGGATTGCTCCTCGGGGTTTCGTCTGCTGGCGCCAGCGGCGCTCGCCGCCCGGCTTACTCCGGCAGGGCCACGGTGTTGTCGGTGCTGAACTGGTAGTCGCGGAACACGTGCTCGGCGCTGAGGATCTGGTAGGTCCCGTCCTCGTTGCGGCGCGTGGTGTCCTTCAGGCGATAAGTGTAGTGGCCGCAGGTCCAGCAATCGAAGTTGCGCATGTGGGTGCACAGGCAGGTCTTGTCCCACACCTTGACGCGGCGCGCATCCGGGTGCGCCGCCACCTCGCGGTTGTAGGCGTCGATGTAGGCGCAGCTGCCCTTGGCGTCGAGCAGGTAGCCGTAGGCCTCGCAGTTCGGGCGGATGCCGTCGCCGATGGCCGGGCAGTGCTTGATCATGCGCATCGGGTAGCCGGTCGGGGAAATCTGGTTGACCTCGATGTCGTCCTCGTTGGCCTTGAAGTACTCCTGCTGCACTTTCTCCGGCAGGCCGCACTCGTGGGTCACGGTGAAGCGCGTCGCCACCTGCACCGCCGCGGCGCCCATTTCCAGGAAGCCCACGGCGTCGGAACCGGTGAAGATGCCGCCGGCCGGAATCAGCGGGATATCCAGCTGCTCGGCTTTCAGCCAGTCGCGGATTTCGGCGACGATGGTCGCCAGGTCGTACTCGGCCCAGTCCATGCCGAAGCCCAGGTGGCCGCCGGCGAGCGGGCCTTCCACCACCACGTAGTCGGGCAGGCGGTTGAGACGGGCATTCTTCTTCAGGAACAGCTGCAAGGCGCGCAGCGACGACACGATGATGCCGAGCTTGGCGTCGCGGAAGCGCGGGTGATCCTCGATCAGCGCGAACGAGCCCAGGTGCAGGCCGGCCGCCAGCGTGATGCCGTCGATGCCGGCATCCAGCGCCGCCCGCATGCGCACGCGCAAGGTGTCCTTGGGCGCGTTCATCGTCAGCTTTTCCATGCAGTTGATGAAGATCAGGCCCTCGCCGCGCTTGGCGTCCATGGTGCTGCCGACGTGCATCTTGGTGGCTTCGGCCAACAGGCCGAGGTCGAACTGCACCACCGACTTGTCGGTGTTGGCGACGTTGAACTTGTACTGCTGCAGCTTGTTCTTAACGTACTTGGTATTGAAGCGGCGATCGGCAACCGTCGGCACCATGGCGTCCGAGATATGGCCGATGCCGCCGAGGCGGGCCGCCTCGAGGGACAGAGCAGAGGTCGAGATATCCACCCCCATGCCACCGACCATGATGGGCACCAGTTCATGCTTGCCCAATCTCAGGCGAAAGTCATCCACGCGCTTCATTAGTTGCCTCTCCGTATTTCGTAACCCCACATTATCACCCAGGCGGGGCCCGAAAGCCAAAAAAGCCGCTACATCAAGCGTTCGAATCACCCAAAATGGCTAGAGGCGAGGGGAAAAACGGCAGCGCCGCCCGCTCGGCGCCAGGACCCGAGCCAGGGCGCCATACGCGGCGGCAACACATGATGTTGGACGGTATAATACCAAGATCAATTGTCACCCACGTTGCTATTTCATGTCTTCACTGGATCCACACCACCGCCGGGCGATCACCCTGCTCTCCTGCGCCGCCTTTGCCAGCTCCGCCTCGGCGCGTCTTTGCGACCCGATGCTGCCGAACCTGGCCAAGGCCTTCCTCGCCACGCCGGCCGATGCCGCCCAGGTGGTATCGTCGTTCTCCGTAGCCTACGGCCTGATGCAGTTGTTCTTCGGCCCGCTGGGCGACCGCTTCGGCAAGTACCGGATGATCGCCTGGACCACGCTGGCCAGCCTCGTCGGCAGCCTGGGCGCGGCGCTGTCCTACTCGCTGGGCTGGCTGGTGCTGGCGCGCCTGCTCACCGGCGTTACTGCCGCCGGCATCATCCCGCTCTCCATGGCCTGGATCGGCGACACCGTGCCCTACGAACAGCGCCAGGCCACGCTGGCGCGCTTTCTCGGCGGCCAGATCATGGGCGTGATCGGCGGCCAGTTCATCGGCGGCCTGTTCACCGACACCCTGGGCTGGCGCTGGGCCTTCGCCGCGCTGGCACTGGTCTACCTCTTGGTGGGATGGCGCGTGCTGGCCGAGTCGCGCGCCAACCCGCTGGCGCGCCCCACCCCGGCACCGGCCGGGCACACGCTCGGCGTCCTCGCCCAGGGCCGCACCGTGATCGGCGTCGGCTGGGCGCGCGTCATCCTGCTCACGGTGTTTCTGGAAGGGATCGTGGTGTTCGGCGCGCTGGCCTTCGTGCCGTCCTACCTGCATCAGCGCTTCGGCCTGTCACTCACCATGGCGGGCGCCCTGATGGCGTTCTTCGGGGTCGGCGGCCTGTCCTACATCCTGTTCGCCCGGCATTTCGTGCGCCGCTTCGGCGAAGTGGGGCTGGCCGCCGGCGGCGGCGTGCTGATCGGCGGCGCCTGGCTGCTGCTGGCGCTGGGTGATGCCTGGGCCTGGGCCATTCCGGCCAGCTACCTGGTGGGGCTGGGCTACTACATGATGCACAACACGCTGCAGACCAACGCCACGCAGATGGCGCCGCAGGTGCGCGGCACCGCGGTGTCGCTGTTCGCCTCGGCCTTCTTCCTCGGCCAGTCGCTGGGGGTGGTACTGGCCGCGGCCCTGCTGGCGCGCTCCGGCGCCACCACGGTGTTCATCGCCGCCGCCGCCATCACGCCGGTGCTGGGCACCGTCTTCGCCCGCCGCATCCGGCTGCAGCATCGCCGGCTGCAGACGGCTCAGGCCTCGTGAGGCCGGCCGTCAGCGCGCGGCCAGCGCCCGCTCGATGAAATTGCGCGGCACCCGCGGGCGCGGCACCCGGCCGTAGAACCAGCGCCGCACGTCCTCGTCCAGCGCGATGCCGTGCATGTAGTTGTACAACGCCTTGTTCAAGGCCTCGCCCATGGCGTCGTGATCGACCCCGGTCGGGTCGATGAAGCCGACGTCGTTCTTGGCGAAGCTCACCTCGGGCAGCGGGACCAACTGCACACCGTACTCTTCCGGATTCTGCCCGACCGGCGAGTGCACCGTGCAGGCGAAGCGGTGGAAGAAGCCGGACTGGATGCAGCCGTTGTCGAACAGCTGGCGCACGTATTCCAGCGCGTCCACCGTGTCCTGCACCGTCTGGGTCGGGAAGCCGTACATCAGGTAGGCGTGCACCAGGATGCCGGCCTCGGTGAAGCCCTGCGTCACCCGCGCCACCTGCTCCACCGACACGCCCTTCTTCATCAGCTTGAGCAGCCGGTCCGACGCCACCTCCAGCCCGCCCGAGATGGCGATGCAGCCGGATTCGGCCAACAGCTGGCACAGTTCCGGGGTGAAGGATTTCTCGAAGCGGATATTGCCCCACCACGAAATCGACACGTTGCGCCGCAGCAGTTCTTCGGCCAGCGCGCGCAGCATCTTGGGCGGCGCGGCCTCGTCGACGAAGTGGAAGCCGGTCTGACCGGTCTCGGCGATGATCGCCTCGATGCGGTCCACCAGCGTTGCGGCCGAGGCGGTTTCGTAGCGCGAGATGTAGTCCAGCGTGACGTCGCAGAAGCTGCACTTCTTCCAGTAGCAGCCGTGCGCCACCGTCAGCTTGTTCCAGCGCCCGTCGCTCCACAGCCGGTGCATCGGGTTGAGCATGTCCAAGAGCGACAGGTAGCGCTCGATCGGCAGGCCGTCCCAGGTCGGCGTGCCGACCTCCTCGAACGGGATGTCGGCTTCCATCAGGTTGACGTAACGTACCTGGCCCTCCTCCCGCACGAAGGTGCGCACCAGGCGCGAGGTGGAACGCTGGCCCTGCAGGTGCTCCAGCAGCGCCAGGATCGGCTTTTCGCCGTCGTCCAGCGTGACGAAGTCGAAGTAATCGAACACGCGCGGCTCTTTCAGCTCGCGCAGCTCGGTGTTGACGAAACCGCCGCCCAGCGCGGTCTTGATGTTCGGCCAACGTGCCTTGATGGTCTGCGCGATACGGAACGCCGCATACACCGAGCCTGGGAACGGCACCGACAGCAGCACCAGCTCGGGCTGGTGGCGCTCGATGGCGTCGAGCGTGAGCGCCTGCAAGGTGTCGTCCACCAGCGAGGGCTTGGCGGCCAGCGCCTTGGCCAGCGGCTCGAAGGTGGGTTGGCTCATCGCCAGCGACTCGGCGTAGCGCACGAACTCGAAACGCGCGTCGACCGCCTCGCGCAGCACGTCGGAGATATCGTTCAGGTAGAGCGTGGCGAGATGGCGCGCGCGGTCCTGCTGCCCCAAGGCGCCGAAGGCCCAGGCCAGCGGATCGCCGCCGTAGGGATCGTCCGGATCGACGTACACCTCCAGCGAGGCGAAGCGCGCCCCTTCCGGCAGGAAATGGCGGCTGCAGATGCGGTGGCTCACGGTGGAGTCGCGCCCCTGCAGGAAGGCCATGGTGGGCGAGATGGTAGCGAGATAGCGCTCGAACTGCTCGACGAAACCATGCACCTGGGCGCTGCGCTTCTTCGGCGGGATGGCGTCGATGCGTTCGCGGATCGCCTGCAGCCCTTCCGCGGAAAACAGCCGCAACACCAGCGCCAGCGCCAGGTCCTCCTGCACCGCGGGCACCCCGCGCGAACGCAGGAAGCCGGTGATGTAGGCGGTGGACGGATACGGGGTATTGAGCTGCGTCATCGGCGGGATGAGCGACAGCACGCGCAGGGACGAACTGACCACGAAGAAACCTCAGGAGGATGGACCCGCCATTCTGCCAGAATCGGTCGGCGCTGGCAGGGCGAGGCAGAGGGTGGCCGGGCCGTATAGAATGACAGCATCCCCATCCATTCGAGATCGAACCGACGTCATGACTCCCGAACCGCTGTTCCGCTTCCTGCACCTCGCCAGCGTCGCCCTGTGGGTCGGCGGCATGTTCTTCGCCTACGTCTGCCTGCGTCCGAGCGCGGCCGAGCTGCTCGACCCGCCGCACCGGCTGCGGCTGTGGCAGCGCGTGTTCGCGCGCTTCTTCGCCTGGGTGTGGGGCGCTGTCATTTTGATCCCGGTGAGCGGGCTCGCCATGATCGCCCGCGTCGGTTTCGATGCCGCCCCGCTCAACTGGCACCTGATGCTGATGGTCGGGCTCGCCATGATCGCGATCTACCTCTACGTGTTCTTTGGCCCCTATGCCGAACTCAAACGCGCCGTCGCCGCGGAAGAATGGAAAGCCGGCGGCGACGCGCTGGGCCGCATCCGCAAGGCAGTGGGTATCAACCTCTGGCTGGGCGTCCTGACCATCGCCACCGCCACGCTGGGGCGCTGGCTGGCCTGATGCGCGGCCGTTCAGCCGAACGGCCGCACGCCGATCAACCAGCCGTGCAGCAGGAAGGCAAACAAGCCCCAGAGCACGAGCCCGGCGACCACGGCGGCGACATCACGCTCCAGCCTCCCGGGCAGATAGCGCGTTCCCGCCACGCGGTCGCGGCGGCGCGCCGAGACGAAGTCCAGCACCGACCAGAGCAGGAAGGCGCCGAACAGCACCACGGCCGCCAGTGTTCCGTTGGCGAGAAGATGAGCAACGGCCCACAGCTGCACCCCCAGCACCATTGGATGGCCCAGCACGGCCTTGACATGATTGCCCGGCACCTTCGCCGCTGCGAACAACACGAAGGACACGGCGGTCAGTAACGCGGCGAGATGGCGCGCCCAGAGCGGCGGCGCCCACAATACCGCTGTCTGCTCGCGCGCCAGCCCATAGCCCCAGACGACCAACACCAGCCCCACCAGCGCCATTAAAGTGAACGCACCTTTCCACACCAGAGGCCCCCAGCGGGCGATCTGCGCTTCACGCCAAGGCTCGGCGACGATACGCACCGAATGCCCGCCCAGAAAGATCAGCAAACCCAGTAGCAATACCGTCATGGTCCTCCCCCTGCGAATGCGCTGGCCTGGTTGATGGCCACGGCGGCGCGAGCGCGCCGCCGTATTCTCAGTACAACGCCTTGGCGATGCCCGGCTGATCGATATTGCCCTTGGTCACGAACACCACCCCGGTGTCGACGTTGCGCACCTCGAGCGTCTGGCCCTGCGCTTTGCGGTAGGCCAGGAACACGCCCTGGTAGCCCATCTCGCGCGGGCGCTGCACGACCAGCCCGTAGAGATCGCCCAGACGCACCGCGCTGGCGAGATACTGGTTGCTGTCGAAGCCGATATGCAGCACTTTCCCGGCCAGTCCCATCTTCTTCAGCTGGATCACCGCCCCCAGGGTGGTCGACTCGTTGGGGGTAAACACGCCATCGATCTTTCCGCGCAGCGCCGCCAGCACTTTTTCCGCCTCGACCCGTGAATCCCCCACCGAGGTGCCGATGTAGGCACTGCGCACCACCTTCAGTCCGGCACGGGTGGCCGCCTCGATGAAACCGCGGGCGCGGTCTTCGGTCGACACCACGTCGGCGCGCTCCCGCAACACCGCCACGCGTTTTCTCTTGCCCAACGCCCGCGCCATTTCCTCCCCGGCCAACTGGCCGGCCCGGAGGTTATTAGTTGCCACCACCGCCGCGACATCGGCCCCGCCGGTATCGCGGTCGATGTACACGGTGGGGATGCCCTGCGCCTTGAGCCGCTCGACCAGTCGCGCCCGCTCCGGCGCGTTGGGCGCCATCACCAGCGCCTGGCAATGCAGATCCCACATCATGTTGGCGATGGTTTCCTGGGCGTCGCGGTCTTCTTCCTTGGCCGGGCCGCGGAAGTAGATGTCGATGCCCAGCTCCTTCCCGGCCTGATTCGCTCCCTCGCCGACCGCCTGCCAGAAGGCATAACCGCCACCGGCGGAGACCACCTCGATGCACTCCCGGGCCTGCGCGGGCACGCTCGGTACGGCCGAACCCAACAGCACGGCCAGAATGACTCGTCTCAACATGGTTGTGATGTCTCCTCGTTGGCAGCGCCAGCCATGACGGCGATGCCTTCTGCCAGCAGCCGGGCTGTCGCCGCCGCGCCCCCGCTTTGACTGTAGCCGATGCCCACCCGCTCTGGTGGAACACCGGGACCTCCTGCCGACACACGGGGGGCAAGGCGTCGTTGCAGCCACGCTTCTCGCACCGGTCACGCATGAGCCACGGCATGCCCAAATCAAAGGCAAGAAGAGGCACGGCTGGCATACCGGCGGCCAGGCCTCGCCATAACGCTCCTGATGGCGTAAGTTAGTATCGGACTTACCCACCCTGTGCCGACTCTTTCGCCGGAATTCATTCTCGTGAAAATCCCTATCGAGGCTGCCCTGACGCTACTGCATGAGTCCACATATGGGACGCTGGCGACCAACTCGTCCCAATTGCCGGGCTATCCATACGCCACCGTCGTTCCCTATGTCCTGGATGAGAGCCACTGCCCGGTGCTCTACATCAGCGCCTTGGCCGAACACACCAAAAATCTGCTGACCGACCCGCGTGTGAGCCTGTCGGTGGTGCAGCCCGGGGCCACGGATGTGCAAGCCACAGCCCGCCTCACGTGGGTGGCCGATGCGGAAAAACACGAGGCGACACCCGCATTCCTGGCCAGGTATTTCCGCTATGAGCCAGGCTCGGAACAGCTTCTCGACCTTGACTTCATGTTCTTCAGACTCAATCCCAAACGCATACGCTTCATCGGCGGGATCGGCCGCATGGGCTGGCTGGAAGAGCCGGAGTGGAAGGCGTTGACTCGACTGCCCGCTGCCGACGAGGCTCTGCTCGTAGATGAAGTATCGGCCGTGCTTCCAGGCCGCGCGCGCGTGCTGGGCATCGACCACTATGGCATCGACTACGAACTCGCTGGGCAACGGCAACGGCAAGCGCTACCGGGAGTGACGTTGTGCCTTGAAACCGTCAAAGAAGCGGCGCGCGCCCTGGCGGCCAAACTCGAATAAGGCGGGGACAGCGGCTTCCCAAGCGGATGCCTCAGCCAGACGGGACCCGCTCCTGCTCCACGCCCCCTACGCACACCATCACCTTGCCGAATAAAAAAGCCCCAGGCTCAGACAGCCTGGGGCTTTGTTTTACTGGTCCAACACCTCAAGCGGGCCCAAACCTCACCCGCACGCCCCGATATGGCCGCAGGCGGTGCAGAACTCGCAGCCGTCCTTCTTGATCAGCGCGTGGTGGCCGCATTCCGGGCAGGGTTTGCCGGCGACCGGGGCCACGGTTTCCATTTGCACGCTGTCGAACAGGTCGCCCTGCTCCGGCACCATCACGCCCATGTTCTCCACCGGCACGCCGTCTTCGGTAAGGAGACCGAGCATGGCGAAGCGGTGGATCAGCAGGCGCGCGACGTAGGCGACGGTGGAGGGCCAGCTTTGCGATTTGTCGCTGCCGGGCACGCGGGCGAAGAAGTCGCCTTGCGGTTCGGCGTAGTTGAGCAACTTGCGCAGTTTCATGCCGATCCAGGCCGGATCGATCACGCGCATGTCGAGGCTCAGCATCTTGCACAGGCCGTCCAGTTCGCGCGGGTAGCTGCCGGCGAGCCACATCGAGAACGGGCGGCGCTGGCCGTCGGGCAGCACCAGCTCTTTCAGGAACAGCACGAAGTCATCGCCGGTTTGCGGGTTGCTGACGTCCACCGACCAGCTCATGGTGCCGTCGGTGCCGGTCTTGGGTTCTTTCTTGGCGAACAGCGCGTCCATCACCGGGGAGGTGTCGTCGGCGTGCATGTCGAGCGCGCCGAGCTGCTCGACGCGGTGGCGCACCACCTGGCCCAGCACGGCGGCGGCGGAGCTGGCATGCAGCGTGCGCTCGCCCAGTTCCAGGGTGTAGCGCCGGTCGCCCATGGTGTGCGCCAGGGCGTCGAGCTTGAGCGCGAGCCAGGCCTTGTCGCGGCAGCGCATGTCCATCGACAGCGTTTTGGCCAGGGCGCCGAGGCCGCGCGGCTGTTCGTTGCCGTTGACCCAGCATTCGAAGGGCTGGGTGTGGCCGTTTTCGACATGGCCGACGAACACGGCGAAGGCGCCGTCGTCGTGCTCGATCATGTAGGTCCACGACGGGTTGCCACCCTTCAGGCGCGGGCGGTGCGGCCACTTCAGGCTGGCGAGCGCCGGGCTCGGGGTGCTGACCAGCGCGATGCGGCGGTCCGGGTCACCTTCCTGGCTCGCCAGGAGGTCCTGCGGCGCGGCCTGGGCCGGTTCGACCGACAACACCGAGCCCAGCACGCTGTTGGGGCGGTAGGTGGTGATGCCCTTGAGGCCGGCCTTCCAGGCTTCGAGGTAGAGGTGCTCGAACTCGTCGAAGGGGTAGTCGGCCGGCACGTTGACGGTCTTGGAGATGGCGGTGTCGATGTACGGCGCCACCGCGGCCACCATTTGCATGTGGTCGAGCGCGCTCATTTCCAGCGCCGAGACGAAGTACGGCGGCAGTTTCTCGACGTCGCCGCCGTTCAGGCGGTACAGGCGGTAGGCGTGGTCTTCGACGCGGTATTCCTGCTGCGAGCCGTCGGCCATGCGCTTCTTGCGGGTGTAATACCACGAGAACGGCGGTTCGATGCCGTTGGAGGCGTTGTCGGCGAAGGCCAGCGAGATGGTGCCGGTGGGGGCGATGGAGAGCAGGTGCGAGTTGCGGATGCCGTGCTGGCGGATGCGCGCCTTGATCGCTTCGGGCAGGCGGCTGGCGCAGTGCGGTTCGGCCAGGTAGTTGTCGGCGTCGAACAGCGGGAACGCGCCCTTCTCGATGGCGAGATCGACCGAGGCGTCGTAGGCGGCGTCGCGCATGGTCTCGGCGAACTTGGCTGCCATCTGCCGCCCCTGCGGGCTGTTGTAGGCGATCTGCAGCAGGATCAGCGCGTCGCCCAGGCCGGTGAAGCCGAGGCCGACACGACGCTTGGCCTGCGCCTCGCGTTGTTGCTCGGGCAGCGGCCAGACGGTGAGGTCGAGCACGTTGTCGAGCATGCGAATGGCGCTGCGCACCACGGTCTCGAAGGCCTTGAAGTCGAAGCGGGCGCGGCGCGTGAAGGGGTGCTCGACGAAGGCGGCGAGGTTGATCGAGCCCAGGTCGCAGCAGCCGTAGTCGGGCAGCGGCTGTTCGCCGCAGGGGTTGGTCGACTCGATGACCTCGCAGTAGCTGAGGTTGTTGTCGCGGTTGATCTGGCTGAGGAACAGCACCCCCGGCTCGGCGTGGTCGTAGGTGGATTCCATGATCTGGCGCCACAGCTCGCGCGCGCGCACGGTGCGGTACACCCACAGACCGTCGTCGCGGCGGAAGGCCTCGGGGAAGGCGTCGCTGGCCGGCTCGACGGCGTGCACCAGCTGCCACGGCCCGTCGGCCTCGACCGCCTGCATGAAGGCGTCGGAGACGCCAACCGAGATGTTGAAGTTCTTCAGGTCGCCCTGGTCCTTGGCGTGGATGAAGTCCTCGACGTCGGGGTGTTCGATGTTGAGCACGCCCATCTGCGCGCCGCGCCGCGAGCCGGCCGATTCCACCGTTTCGCAGCTGCGGTCGAACACGCGCATGTACGACACCGGGCCGGAAGCACGGCTGTGGGTGCCTTTCACCCGCGCGCCCTTGGGACGGATGCGGCTGAAGTTGTAACCGACGCCGCCGCCGCGGCGCATGGTTTCCGCCGCCTGCAACAATGCCTCGTAGATGCCGACCTTGCCGCCCTCGCTCTCGCTGACGGCGTCGCCCACCGGCTGCACGAAGCAGTTGATCAGCGTCGCCTTGAGTTCGGTGCCGGCGGCGGAGTTGATGCGCCCGCCGGGGATGAAGCCGCGCTGCAGCGCGTCGAAGAACGCCGCCTCGTAACGCGCGGGTTCGGCCTCGATGCCGGCCAGGGCGCGCGCCACGCGGCGGCGCACGTCGGCGACGCTCTGTTCGTCGCCCTTGGCGTATTTCTCCAGCAGCACTTCACGCGAGATGGCCTGTTCGCTCATGGCGGCCACGTTTTCCTGTTTCACTACTCCCCCTCCCTAACTGGCATTCGGTGCGGCAAAACCGGCATTTCACGCTATCCAGCGCGGCCGGGCGTTGATGTTGGTCAAGCTCCCTCGGTGGCTGGAGCGAGGACAAGAAATCGTTGCGAGCGCACCATCCCGTCGGACGCGGGAACGGCGTTCCGCAGGATGGGTGAAGTGCGGCACAACCCATCCTGCGCCAACGACGCGGCGTACCGCCGATCGTTCGCCGGCGCTCAGCGGCTGCCGAGCGCGATGGCCAGTGCCACCCCGTCGCCGTCGGCCTTGACCCGCTTCGCCTCGCCCAGCGTCAGCCTTTCGGCCAACGTCGGGTCGGTCTTGAGCATGGCCTGGCGCGCCGCCGTGACGCGGGCCTGGGCCAGCGCCTTGAGCTCAGTTTCGGAGACCGGCTCGGCGGCGATCAGCTGCTCGCGCAGCGTCTTGTAGCGCGCCACGTTGTCCGGCAGCGAAAGCAGCCGCTGCACCAGTTTAAGCCGGCCGATGCGCTGTGCGAAGACCGATTTCACCGCCGACTGCACCGCGGGGTCGTCGAGGTCGGGCAGCGGCAGCGGCTCGCCCGCTTCCAGCTTGTGGCCGGCCGCCTGCAGGATGGCGCGGTCGATGCGCGCGCGCGCCAGCTCGCGCGTTTCCACCGCCGGGTCGTAGGTGCCCGCCAGCACCAGCGTCATGCGCGGGCGCTTCACCAGCACCGCGGCGAGCTTGTCGAGCTTTTCGCGCTCGGGCGGCGCCACGTTGGCTTCGCCGGCGACGAAGCGCACCTCGTCGAAGCCCTCGCCGCCCATCAGCGCCCCCAGCGCCCTGAACGGCGCGGTGACGATCTTGGTGATGACGTTGACGAAGGCCTTCCACACCACGCGGCCGTAGCTGAACTGCGGGTCGTCGAGGCTGCCGCTGATCGGCAGGTCGAGGTCGATGCGGCCGTCGCTGTCTTCCAGCAGGGCCACGGCCAGGCGCAGCGGCAGGCGCGTCACGCCGGGCTCCTGCACTTCTTCGCCGAGCTGGATCGAGTCGATCACGACGCGGTTCTCGGCCTTGAGCTGGCGCTTGTCAAGCAGGTAGCGCAGGTCGACCGACAGCCGGCCGTCGTTGACCTTCCAGCCGGCGAAGTTCATCGAATACGGGTTGAGGCTGGTGAGCGGGATGTTGCGGAACGCCAGCGTGATGTCGGCGTCGTCGGTCACGGCCTGCGGCGCCAGCGCGCCGCGCACGCGCACGTCGCCGTACTGGTCGACGTCGCCGTCCAGCGTCACCGTGCCGCGCCGTCCCGGCTGGCTCGACAAGCCCTGGATCGAGCCGCGCAGGTTGTGGATGCGCGTGGCGAAGCTGGGTTTCATGCCGAGGTCGGCGAACTCGATGTCGCCGCCCTGCACGTGCACCGTACGCACTTCCACCTGAGACGCACCCGGCGCCGCCGGTTTCTTCGCCTTGACCTCGACCTTGACCGGCGCGGGCGGGGCCGCCGGCGTGGCAGTGGGGGCAGGAGCAGGAGCCGCCGCGGCAGGCTTGCCGGCCAGCAGGTTGCTGACGTTGAGCTGGCGCTGCTGGTTGAGGATCAGCCGCGCCACCGGGTCGCTCAGGCGCACCTCGCGCAGCTGTACCTTGAGCGGCGTGCCGCTGCTGGCGCTGAGGCCGTTGAGCGCCAGCTGGCGCCAGGCCAGCAGCGGCTGGCGGTTGTTGGGCTCGAGCAGCGAGAACCGGTTGAGCGCCCCCTGCCCGCCCACCTTCCAGCCCTTGCTGCCGGCGTCGACATCGAGGTTGGCCGAAAGGGTGCCGCCGGCCAGTTTCAGCACGGTGCCGCTCAGCGCGTACGGGGCGAACGGCGCCAGCGGCACGGCGCTGGCGGTGATCTTGCCGCCCAGCGCGGCGCCATCCGGCGCGAGCGTCAGCTTGGCCGCCAGCCGCCCGGACTCCAGCCGGCTGTCCACGTCCAGCGCCAACGCGCCCGAATCCTGCGGCGCGGCGTTGACGGAGAGCTCGCTCAGCGTGGCGCGCAGCGGGCGCGGCAGGGTCTGGTCGAGCCAGTTGAGGCGGCCGTTTTCCAGCGTCACCGTGGGGTAGTGCAGCTGCCAGCCGGGAGCGTCGCCCGTGGCGGCGGCCGGCTTGACCGCAGGGTTGGCCGAAGACTTGGCGAACACTTGCTGCAGGTTGATCTCGCCCTGGCGGTTACGCTCGACGTCAGCCTCCAGCCCGCCCAGCGTCAGCGCCCCCAGCCGCACTTCGTGCCTGGCCAGCCGCAGCTCGCTGTCGGCCAGCGCCGCCGTGGCGAGCCGGATGACGGGCGTGCTGCCGGCAGCGCCGACACCGATGTCCGCGAGCTGTGTGCCGAGCTTGCTCAGCACCACGCCGTCCTTGGGCTCGACGGCCAGCTGTGTGCTGAGCAGCGGCATGGCGGCCTGCACCTCGAGCGGCTGGACGAATCCGGCATCGCCGAAACGGTAGCGCCAGTTCTCGGCGCGGATTTCGCCGACCTTGACCTGCCATGGCGACGGTTTGGCCGGCGCCGTCTCGGCCTTGGCGGGCGGTAGCGCGGCGAGCCAGTCGAGCTGCCCGGCACCGTTGCGCTGGGCGGAGAGTTCGCCGTCGGAGAGGCGCAGCCGGGTGATGTCGACGCTGGAGCTGGCCAGGTCGAAACGGCCGCCTTCCAGCGCCAGCTGCTTCAGTGCCAACGCGCTGCCGCCGCCGGGGGCGGCGAGGTGCAGCCGGTTAAGTGTGGCGTTGAACGGCGCCACCTTGAGCTGCGGCGTCTTGCCGCTCAGGTCGAACTGGTAGCGCGCGCTGGCGGCCAGCTCGCCTTGTGGCGGGGCGGTATGGAAGAACGGCTGCACGTAGGGCCAGAGGCTGGCAAGCGTCAGCTTGTCGAGCCGGGCCTCGCCGGACGACTGCAGCGGCTGCAGCCCCACGTTACCCTTCCAGGCCAACTTCGCGCCGTCGCCAAGCTCGGCGGTCAAGGTGTAACTGCCACCGTCCACCGGCAGCGTGCTCAGTTCCTTCAGCGTCAGGTTGACCGGTTTGAGATCGAAGGCACGCGTCTCGCCGCCGAAGTGATCGACCATGCGCACTTCGCCGCCATTAAGCTGCAACAGGTCCAACACCAGCTTGGGCAGCTCGCCCTTGCTCTCGGTGGCGGGCTTGGCCGGACCGCTCACCGCCTTGACGAAGCGCGCCCAGTTCCATTCGCCCTGGGCATTGCGCTCGACGAACCACTGCGGCTTGTCGAGCTGGAACAGCGCGGCGCGCCAGCGACCGATGAACAGCGCGGTCGGCTCGGCATCCAGCACCAGACGCCGGGCGGCAAACAGCGGCGCACCGTTGCCCTCGGCCAGGCGCACGTCGCCCAGCTCCACCTTCATCGACCACGGTTCGATCTTCATCGTGCCGATGCTGAGCTTCTGGCCCTTGCCCTGCGCCCAGTCGGCGGCGGCGTGGCGCGCCACGTCGGGCACCCCCCAGGCCAGCGCCCCCCAGCTCGCCGCCACCAATGCCAGCGCGCCGCCGCCGACCCAGTACGGCCAGCGGCGGCGCCTCATCACGCCCTTGTCCTGCTCACGTTCGCTCACGGCATAACCCCTTGTTGTTTTCATTGTCATTATGACAGCCTGCCCGGTCGATTTCAGCGCCTACCCGCCATTCGGCCAGACGATAAAGCGCTCGGAAAGGGTGGCTGGCCGGCGTGATGCGCCCGCCTGGTCGGGAGGGCGGCACGGCATCGATATGACGGGACTGGCCCGCGTCGCGATTGTTCCCTTCCCGTCGCGGTCATGTGCCCGGCGAGGCCGCAGGCGCCCCCTGGGGATGGCGCCCCCCTGCCCGGCCGGATGAAAACGCGTCATGACCGGATCGCCGGCGGACACGGGGCAAAGTGTGGAAGCGAAGGCGGAGCGGGCACCTCAAAGCCGCACGCCACGGCCGCGGCAGCAGCGTCAGCCGGTGGGCGCGTCGTTACCGGCGTGGCTGCGTGCAGGGTTGGCCGAAGCCTCGTCCGGGCCGGGCGGCCCGCGGTGGATCAGCCACGGCCGGCACGCCTCGGCCGTCAGCGGCGGCGAATAGTAGTAGCCCTGGATCTGGTCGCAGCCGGCCTCGACCAGGAAACCCAGCTGCTCGCGATTCTCCACCCCCTCGGCGATGACGGCGATGCGCAGCGAACGCGCCATGCTGATGATGGCGCGCGTCATCGAAGCGTTTTCCGGGTTGACGTTGACGTCGTCGATGAAGCTCTTGTCGATCTTGAGCTGGTCGAAGGGATAGCGGCGCAGGTAGCTCAAGGCCGAGTAGCCGGTGCCGAAATCGTCGATCGACCACTTCAGGTGCAGCGCCTTGAGTTCGGACATCACCTGCTGCGCGGTATCGACGTTCTTCATCAGCAGGCTCTCGGTGACCTCGAGCTTGATGGCGTCAGGGGGCAGGCGGCGGCTGGCCATCTCGGCCGCGATATAGGGCACGATGCCGGCTTCCTGCAGGCTCAGGGCGGAGATGTTGATCGCCACCTCGCCGGGGTCCAGCCCCTCGGCGCGCCATTCCTCGACCTGGCGGAACACCGCGCGGATCACGTAGCGGTCGATCTCGCGGATCAGCCCGGTTTCCTCGGCGATGGGGATGAACTCGAGCGGGGAGATCAGCCGCTCCCCCCGGCGCCAGCGCAACAGCGCCTCGAAGCCGCACAGCCGGTCGCTCTGCAGGTCCAGCTGCGGCTGGTAGTACATCGTCAACTCGTCCTGCGCGATGGCCCGGCGCAAGGCGCCCTCCAGTTCCACCCGCCGCTGCACCCGGTCGTTCATGTGCAGCGCAAAGCAACGCACCTGGCTCTTGCCAAGCGCCTTGGCCTGGTACATGGCGGTGTCGGCGTTGCTCAGGAGTTCGTCGACGCTGCTGCCGTCGTCCGGGTAGAAGCAGCAGCCGATGCTGGCGGAGAGAAACAGCTCGGTACCGCTGAGCTCGACCGGCTGGTTCAGCTGGTCGGTGACGTTTTTGAGTGCGAGATCCAGCTGCTCGGCGGTCTTCACCCCGGGCAGCAGCAGCACGAAGTCGTCCCCGCCCAGCCGCGACACCGTCGCCAGCGCCGGCACGCTGCTCTCGATGCGCCGCGCCACCTCGATCAGCAGCGCGTCGCCCAGGGTATGGCCCAGGCTGTCGTTGACGTACTTGAAGTTGTCCAGGTCGAGCAGCGCCACGGCGAAACGCTCGTCCTTGCTCCTGGCCACGGCGATGCCCTGGCCCAGCCGGTCCTGCAGCAGGTTGCGGTTGGGCAGGCCGGTCAGGGTGTCGAAGTTGGCCTGGCGTTCCAGCTCCTCCTGATAGCGCTTGGCCTCGGTCACGTCGTTGAGCACGCCGATGTAATGGCTGACCTCGCCCTGGCTGTCCCGCACCGGCGCCACCCGCAGCTCGTTCCAGAACATCGAGCCGTCCTTGCGGTAGTTGCGCAGCAGCGCCTTGCCTTCGTGCCGGTTCTCCAGCGCGCGGCGGATCGCCGTCAGCTCCGGCTGGGCGGTGTCACGGCCCTGCAGGAAGCGGCAGTTGCGGCCGATCACCGTCGCGCGCGCGTAGCCGGTGATGCGCTCGAAGGCCGGGTTGACGTAGATGATGGGGTTGTCCGGACGGCGGTTGTCGGTGATCAGCACCGCGTTGACGCTGGCCTCGATGGCGCGCTGGCGAACGCGCAGTTCCAGGTCGATCACCTGCTGCGCCGTGATGTCCTGCTCGACCAGAATGCCGCCCCGGACCTGATCGTCGTCGTCGGTCAACGGCACCTCGGCGTCGAGCACGGTGCGCGCCGCGCCGTCGAACGACAGGATCTGGCGCACCAGGTTGTGCACGGTGCCGTCGTGACGGATGGTGCGCAGCAGCTCACGGTCGTCGGTGGCAATCTGCTGGCCCTGCGGGCCATACCAGCGTCGTTGCGGCTCGGTGCCCGGGTTGGCCCCCCAGATGCGCTCCCCTTCGGAGTTGTGCAGCAGGATTCCCCCCTTCTCGTCGGTCACCCAGACCCCGACCGGCAGCGTCTCCAGCACCTTGTGCAGCAGCGCCTCGCTCTGGCGCAAGGCCGCCTCGGCACGCGCGCGCTCGCCCATTTCGCTACGCAGGGCACGGGTGCGCTCGGCTACCAACGACTCCAGGCTCTCGAACATCCGGGCCCGGGCCAGCGCCACGGCCAGTTGCCGGCCGATCATGGTGAAGGCGTCCAGCGCCGGCTCGTCCCACGGCACGCGGCCGGCCCGCAGCACGTTGAGCACCCCGATTACCTCGTCCCCCAGCAGCAGCGGACTGCAGGCGTGCCAGTGCCCTTCCCCGGCGCCGCTCAGGGCCGGGCATTGCGCGATGTTGAACGCCTGACGCAACTCCTCCTGGCGGCCGGCGTAAAGGCAGGGACAGCCGTCCGCGATGGCTCGGCGCAAGGCGGGCTCGTCCAGCCGGCCATTCCACCCCGCCAGCTGCATCGGTTCGGCGAGGGCCTGCGTGTCGGCCAGCAACAGCCAGGCGGCGGCGCCGTCCGGGAAGGCCAGCACCTCCTCCAGCGCCCGCCCGATCACGTCATGTTCGGTCTGCGCCGCGGACATGGCGGCCGAAAAGCGGAACAGGCCGTCCAAGAGGGCGTGCGAGCGCGACAGTTCGGCATGCTTGGCCTGCAGGTCCTGGTTGAGCTGGATGCTCTGCTCGTAGGTCGAGATCAGCAGGTCGAGGATTTGCTGACGCGCCGAGGTGATGAAGTGGCGCTCGCCCTCCAGCATCACCGCCATGCCGACGGCCGCGCGCTCGGGCTGGCGCAAGGCCTGGTTGGCCAGGAAGTAATGGATGCGCGACAGCAGGTATTTTTCGTCGTAGGGCTTGAGGATGAAGTTGTCGGCGCCACAGCTCAGGCCGCGCATGACGTCGCGCGGGTCCGACAAGGTGGTGACCAGGATGATGGGGATCATGGCCGTGGCCGGGTCCGCCTTGAGCTGGCTGCACAGCTCGTAGCCGTCCATCCCCGGCATCATGATGTCGCTGATCATGATGGTGGGGGGCTGTCCGGCGACCTCGCGCAAGGCCTGGTAGCCGTCGCGCGCCACCCGCACCCGGCAGCCGTGCCCTTCGAGCAGGGCCTGCAACTGGAGCGCCTGGGTCGCGCTGTCTTCGACGATCAGAATGTCGGTTCCCTGCAACATGGACTGCCTCTCGATCAGCAATGGTTCAGGCATGCCGCATCAGGCCGTTGAGCGTCAATGCCATGGTTTCCGGCGACTGCACGCGGCACGCCGCCGATAGTTCGATCGCGGCGGCGGGCATGCCGCTCACCACCGCGCTGTCGGGCTGCTGCACCAGGGTGAGCGCCCCCTTGGCCTTGAGGCGGGCCAGCGCCGCCGCGCCGTCGCTCCCCATGCCGGACAGCAGGATGGCAAGCACCTCCCCCTGCAGTTCGTCGGCCAGTCCGTCGAACAGATGGGAGATCGACGGGCAGGCCATATCCTGCGGCTCGCAACGTGCCAGCCTGAAGCGCAAATCGCGGCTCACCGCCAGATGGTGTGCCTCCGGCGACAGGTACAGATGGCCGGGCTGCAGCGGCTCGCCCGGCCGGGCGATGTGGACCGGCAGCGTCGACTGCAGACTGAGCCAGTCGCGCAGGCTGTCGAGAAAGCCGCCAGTGATGTGCTGCACCAGCAGGATCGGCCACGGACAGGGCGGCTCCAGGCCGCCCAGCAACACCTTCAGCGCGGCGGGGCCGCCGGCCGAAGCGCCGATGGCGACGAGCCGGATCGGCTTGTCCCAGCGCACCGGGTCGGCCCCGGTCGGCCCCGACCGGGACGGCGGCGAGCGCACCGTGAGCGTCTGCACCCGCTGCAGCGTCTGGATCAGTTGCGCGGCGTGCGGGTCGAACTGCGGGTGCAGCGGCCCGCGCGGCTTTTCCACCACGGCCAGCGCCCCGGCGGCGAGCGCCCGGATGACCGTCCCGGCCTCCTTGGTATTGGCGCTGGCGGTGACGATGACCACCGGCACCGCATAGACCTCGAGCAGCCGCCGGGTGGTGTCGAAGCCGTCCATGCCGGGCATATGGACATCCATGGTGACCAGGTCCGGCTGCACCCGGGTGACGAGTTCCAGCGCCTGCAGGCCGGAGCCGGCCTCGACCACGTCGTAGCCTTCGCTCTCGAGCAGGCTGCGCAGCAACTGGCGCGCCACGCTGGAATCGTCGATGACCATTACGCGCATGGGACTCTCCCCAACAGGCTCTTAGCGCCCCGCTCAGAGCAGGCGCTTCACCGCCTCGAGCAGCGTGTCCTGCTCCAGCCCGCTTTTCACCAGGTAGGCGTTGGCCCCGACATCCAGCCCGTGCGCCCGGTCTTCGGCCGACTGCAAGGCGGTAACCAGCACCACGGGCAGCTCGGTCAGGGCGCGGTCGGCGCGGATCTTGCTGGTCAGGGCGAAACCGTCCAGCCGCGGCATTTCGATATCCGACACCAGCAGGTCGAACTGCGCCTGCTTGAGGGCGTTCCAGGCATCCAGCCCGTCGTTGGCGGTCTGCACCTCGTAGCCGGCACTTTCCAGCAGCGCCTTCAGCAGGCCGCGCGAGGTGAACGAGTCTTCCGCCACCAGGATGCGCGGCCGCGCCACGCGACGCTCGGGCGGCGTGACGGCGAAGGCCGTACCGGCGCAAGACAGCGCGCTGCGCTGCAAATCCTGCGGGTGCAGCACCGGCACCAGCGTGCCGTCGCCCAACACCGTGGCGCCGAGCAGGTTGCGCACCCGCTTGAGCTGCGCCCCCAGCGACTTCAGCGTGATTTCCTGGTCCCCCAGCAACTCATCGACCTGCAGCAGGTAGCGCATCCCCTCCGCGCCCAGCAGCAGCAGCGGCACCTCTGCCCCGCCCTCGCCGGCCGGCTCCAGCCCCAGTACTTCGGCCAGCGACCACAGCGGCAGCACCTGCCCGTCGAGACTGAGCGTGACCTTGTTCTCCACGCGCCGCAGTGCCGCACGTGGCATCCGCAGGGTGCGCTCCACCGCCTGCACCGGCATGCCGAACAAGCGCTCGCCAACCCGTACCAGCACCGCGCGGAACGACGAGCGGCTGAGTGGCAGGCGCAGGCAGAACTCGCAGCCGCGGCCGGGCTCGGAGTGCACGCTGATGCGCCCGCCCAGCTTTTCAACCGCCTCGCGCACGATGGCGAGCCCCAGCCCGCGCCCGGACAGATCGGTCAGCAGCCGGCTGGTCGATAGCCCGGACTCGAAGATGTAGGACAGGACCTGCGCCTCGTCCAGTTGCCGGGCCTCGTCGGCCGCGAGCAGGCCCAACTCCACCGCCTTGGCCTTCACCCGCGCGGCGTCGATACCGCCGCCATCGTCCTGCAGCCGCAGCACGAAACGGCTACCCGGCTCCTGCCGGATGTCCAGCGTCAGGGTGCCGCTCTCCGCCTTGCCGGCCGACAGGCGCGCCGCCGGCGCCTCGATGCCGTGGTCGATGGCGTTGCGCAGCAGGTGCTGCAGCGGCGTGCGCAGCTCATCCAGAATGCGCTTGTCCACCTGCAAGGCGGTGTCCGGCAACACCAGCCGCACCCGCTTGCCGGTCTGGCGCGCCAGGTCGTCGACCAGCGGTGGCAAGCCGTCCAGCAGGGTCTGGCAAGGCAGCTGCAACACCTCCTGCAGGCCCTGGGTGAAACCGTCGCTCAGGCTGGCGAGGCCGGCCGCCAGATGCGTGCCGGCACGCGCCTGCTGGTTGCTGTTGAAGTGCAGGCGGTCGAGCTGGTCCTGATTCCAATCCAGGTAGTCGAGCAGGCCCTGCAGCGTGTCCGCCGCGGGCGCCACGCCGTCGGCCAGGTTCTCCCGCAGCAGCCGCAGCAGCGACGCGAGCGAGGTGCGGCGCTGCTTCAGCGCCTGGAAATCCTGCTGCGCCGCCCGCAGCTGCTGGCGCAGGGCCTGCGCCTCGAGTTTGCTCTGGGTCAGCTCCTCGCCGTGGTACAGCAAGGCGTCGAGCAAATGCACCGGCACCCGCACGCTGTCGCTGACGCCCCGCGGCGCTTCGGCCGGCGGCGCCACGCTCATCAGCGGCAGGGGCGAGCGCGGCGGCGGCGGCTCCCCGGCGGCCACCGCCTCCAGGGCCCGGCACAGCTCGCCGTACTGCGCTTCGGCCAACGTTTCACCGGCGTGGGCGCGCTGCAACAGGCGCAGCACATCGCGCGAGACGTCGCTCAGCAGCGGCTGAAACGCCAGCTGCCCGCGCTGCAACGCCGACAGCAGCGTCTCCCAGGCATGGCTCAGGCGCTCCAGCTCGGTCAGCCCGACCGCCCGCGCCGCCCCTTTCAGGCTGTGCACTTCGCGAAATACCGTCTCGAGCGATTCCTGCTGCGGCGGCGCCTGCTGCCAGCGCCGCAGTTCGTGCTCCAACACGCCCAGACGCTCCGCCGCCTCCTCGCGGAAGCTGCTCAGCAGGCGCTGGCGCAGGGCTTCACGATCGATGGCCATGGCGCATCACAACTTGAAAAGGCTGGCCTGCTGCTGCAGCCGAAGCCCCAGTTGATGCAGGTTGCGCGCCGCCTGGTCCACCTGGCGGGTACCCGCCACGTTGTCCTGGCTCGCCTGACGGATGTTGCCGATGGCGCTGGCCACCTGGTCCATGCCGATCAGCTGCTGCTGACTGGTGGCGGAAATCTGCAGCGCCACGTCGTTCGAGGTATCGATACTGTCGGTCAGGATATGGATCGCCTCGCCGCTGAACTGCGAACGCGCGAATCCGGCCTCGACCGCCTTGCCGCTTTGTTCCGCCGCCAGCACCGCCTTGGTCATCGCCCGCTGCACGTCGCCGAGAATGGCCCGTACCTGTGCCGTGGCCTGCTTGGACTGCTCGGCCAGCGCCTTGACCTCCTGTGCCACCACCGAGAACCCCTTGCCGACGTCCCCCGCCTTGACCGCCTCGATCGAGGCGTTCACCCCCAGCAGGTTCGATTGCTCCGCCAGGTCGTTGACCGTGGCGACGATCTCGCCGATGGTCTGGCTCTGCTCGCCAAGGCGCATGATGCTCTCGGCCACCGCGCTGACCTGGCGGCGAATCTGCGCCATGCTGTCCAGGCTCTCTTGCACCGCCTCGCTCCCCTGCTGCGCCACCTCGCGGGTATGCGCCGCCGCCTCGGTCACCTGGCGCGCCCGGCTGTTGGCCATCACGGCGGTCTGTTTCACTTCCTCCACCGTGGTGGCGATCTCGGTCACCGCCGTGGCGGTTTCCTGAGCCCCTACCGCCACCTGGCTCGCCACGCTGAGAATGTCCTCGCTCGCCGCCGCCAGCACCGCGATGCCCTCGTGCATTTCCTGCACCAGGGTGCGCAGATTGGCCACCATGCGGGCGAAGGACTGGCCGAGCAGGTCGTGCTCGGAGCACGGCTGCACCTCCCCCCCCAGTTCACCCGCCGCCAGCCGTTCCGCCTGGTTTGCCAACTGTTGCAGGTAGCTGGCCATGCGGGCAAAAGACTGGCCCAGTTGCCCCACCTCGTCGTGGCGCGCGGTGAAGTCGATCTGCCCGGGCAGCTCCCCGACGCTGATCTGCTCGGCGTAGCGGGTCAATTGCCGCAACGGCCGGGCAATGCTGCGAGTCAGCAGCCACGCCAGCAGCGCCGTCAACAATAGCAGCCCGCCTCCCACCGACAGGAACAGCTGCTGCTGACGCACCACCAGCGCGCGACTCCTGTCGTCGAGCCGCTGCTGTTCGCGCGCGATCACCATGTCGAGGCGCCGCGCCAGCTGGCGGAACGTATCCACCCGCTCGTTCTGCGCCCCGACGACCAGCCGGCGCGCCTCCTCCAGCCGGCCGTCCTTCATGCGCGGCATGAGCTGCTGGTCAAAACTCCCCACGTAGGTCCGCCATTGTTGATGGATTTCCGCAATCAGCGGCGCCAGATCCGGAGAGGCGGCGGCACGGAGCTGCAAGCGCGCCAGCGTGGCCCGGTCCTCCTCGGTGCGACTCCGGAAATCGCGCTCGAGGCCGTCCAGTTCGCGGTCGCCGCGTATCAGCGCCTCCATCGTCTCCGCGCGCATGGTATTGACGTTGATCCGCAGGTCCTTGACGTCGGCAATGTCGCGGTCGAGCTGTGCGATCGCCTGGCCCTGTTCGTGGCTCTGTCGGATGCTGTCCTGCGCCAGATACAGCAGGCCGACAAAACTCCCCGTCACCACGGCGAAGGCCAGCAGCAACTTGGTACCGGTACGCAGGTTCACTAGCAGCATGGCCTCTCCTTAGGTGTTGAACTCCACCTGCAGTTGTTCGTTGCCCAGCAGCTTGGCGCCATCCAGGATCACCCATTGCTGCGGGGTGATGCCGAGCAGGCAGGACGGCAGGATGCCGCTCAGGCCGACCAGCTCGGGCTGCAAGGTCTGGGGCGAGACCCACTGCATGCCGAGGATGGCGTCGGCCAGCACCCCGAACTCCATGTCATCGTGCTGTAGCAGCACCAGGTGGTTGCGCTCCGACAAGCCGCGCCGGGGAATCTCGAACAGCACGCGCAGGTCGAGCACCGACACGATGCGCCCGCGCAAGTTGACGATGCCGAGCACGAACGGCGGCGTTCCCGGCAGCGGCGTGAACTGACGCAACGGGACGACTTCCGCCACGAAGTGCGGCACGATGCCGTAGCACTCGTCCCCCAGCGAAAAGCCCAGCACCTCGAACGGCGCTTGCGCCGCCGCCACGGCTTCCGGCTCGGCCCAGTAGGCGGTGCGTTCGCGCAGCTGCTGCGCGAGCGCCGCGGGATCGCCCTCGCCATCGCCCGCCAGCAGGCTTTCCAGGCGGGCCAGCCGCGCGGACACCGCCGCCCACAGAGCGGCGTCACCGGCCGACGATGCCGCGTTATCGTCACTCATGACCTGTTCTCCATCGGCTGTCGGCCCAACGCCAGACATTGCAGCCGCAGCTGTTTGACGCTCAGCCCGTCGCCCTCGGCCACCAGGGCATCGTCGGCGTACCCCGCCAGCAGCGCCAGGCAATACTGCCGCACCCGTTCGGCACGCTCCCCCTCCCCCTGCCGCAGACGGATCTGCAGTTCGAGAAAGGGGGCCAGCACGAAGTCCGGCTCGAGGTAGCGCACCCTCTTCAGGCCCGCCAGCGCCTCGTCCTGCCGGCCCTGCTGGTAGCGCAGCAGGCTCAGCAGCCAGTACGGACGCGGGTCCAGCCGGTCGAGCGCGCGGGCATGCGCCAGCCACTGCTCGGCCTGCTCGGGCTGGCCGCCGTTGATGCAGGCGTGGACCAGTTGGAGGCACGTTTCCATGCGCTCATGAGCCGACAGGCCGTCGCCGGCGAAACGGCGCTCCAGCAGCAAGGCCGCCTCCGCGTAGCGTCCGGCCGCCATCGCCCGCTCTGCCTCCGTCCCCGGCGTCCTCTCCTCTGCCGGAGCCGCCAGCGGCGACAACGGCGCCGGATGGCCGCGGTGACGCACGCCAGGCGGCATCCGGGCCGACGCCCGCCCTGATAGCGCCCGCCCTGAGAGCGCCGCCGTCGCGACGGGCTGCCGCAGGGCGTAGCCATCTCCCAGCCATGTGCCGACCCGGCCGGCGTCCAACGCGATCCCCGCTTCCACCGCCGACAAGAGCAGCACCCCGTCCGGCGCCAGACACGCCAGCAGCCGCTCCAGCACCAGGCCCGCCTGTTCCGGCGCGAAGTACATCAGCACGTTGCGGCACAAGATCACATCCAGTTCGGCCAAGCCACGCCGGGCATCGGGGTAGTCCGGGCGGGACAGGTTCAGGTTGAAGAAACGGATGCGGTCACGCCAGGGCGGCGCAACCCGCCACTGCCCGTCGTCCTCCACGAAATGCCGCGCACGCCAGGCAGGGCAGGCCTGCCGGAAGGCGTAGCCGCCGTACACGCCGCGCCGCGCCCGGGCAAGAAAGTCCGGGTTGACATCGCTCGCCAGCAGCTCGAGTCGCCAGTCGTCGCGCTCGTCGCCCAGCAGCTCGTCCACCATGAACAGCAGGCCATAGGCCTCTTCGCCGGTACAACAGGCCGCACTCCACATCCTCAACTGCGGCTGCCGCCCACGACGGGACTCGACCAGCGGCTGCAACACGGTGTCGCGCAACGCGGTGAAGCAGGCCGGATCGCGCAGGAAATAGGTTTCCCCCACGGTGAGATAGCGCGCCAGCTGCTGCACCTGCGCCGAACTCCAGCGGTGCGCCGCCAACTCGGCCAGCCACTGCGCTGCCCGCCCGCCACCCAGCTCGTGCGCGGCCTGGGCGAGCTGGTGCGCCAGTTCGCCATGACGCGCGGGCGGATACGCCAGCCCGAGTTCCACGCGGATGCGCAGGGCCAGCCGCTCCAGCAAGGGCCCCGTCGGCAACGGCGGAGCCTCATTCCGCCGCGTCGCGTGCGTCATGATCGGCCAGGGCCCGCTCAAGGGCTCGCTCTTCGTCGGCGGAAAGAAAGGCGTCCAGGTCGTACAACAGATACAGGCCGTCGCTGGAGCGCAGCACGCCGGAAACGTTGCCCTGCACCTTGGCCAGCTTGGCGGCCGGCGTCCAGTCGGCGGCACCGACACGCCGGACCGGCATCACGCTCTCGACCGGCAGCAGCAGGTCGCGCCGCTCGGTGCAGGCCCAGATCCAGGGCGACCAGCGGCGCAGCGGCGGTGCCGCCCAGCCCAGCCGGGCACACAGATCGACCACCGTCACCAGCTGGCCGCGCAGCGCCACCACGCCGGCCACCACGGCCGGCGCGCCGGGCAACGGAATCGCCTTCAGCGTGGGCAACACGCGCCGCACCTGGGCCAGCGGCAAGGCAAAGCGTTCTGCCTGCAAAGTGAACGGCAACAGCTGGATGTCCACACTATCCCCTCGTCGATCACGGCCCGCCGGGCCGCACGGCGGCGCGCAAACAGGCCCTTCCTGAGAGTAAGCGTAGTCCAGCATTAATCGATTCGCTTATGCCATGCGTATTTATAGGCCGTCTCCGTATTTTCATGGCACGGCATGTCCGGTCCACCGGCCCGCCACGGCGCCCTCCGCGCGCCTTGACGGGAGAGAAACCCGCCGGACGCCGTCGCCGGTGGTATCCTCGGCAGCGTTTCCACTTTTCCCCGCACGCCATGCCGCACCGCCCTGCCGCCCGCCACTGGGACATTTTCTGCACCGTCATCGACAACTACGGCGATATCGGCGTCACCTGGCGGCTGGCGCGCCAGCTGCAGCGGGAGTTCGGCCAACGTGTCCGGCTCTGGGTCGACGACCTGGCGAGCTTCGCGCGGCTCTGTCCCGGACTCGACCCGGAATGCGACGTACAAGAGCGGCAAGGCATTACCCTGCAACGTTGGCCGAAAACGTTTCCGGACGGCATCGCCGCCGCCGATGTGGTGATCGAAGCCTTCGGCTGCCAGTTGCCCGATGCCTACCTGGCCGCCATGGCGGCACGCCCGGTCAAGCCGGCCTGGCTCAACCTGGAATACCTCAGCGCCGAGGACTGGGTGGAGGGCTGCCACGGCCTCCCCTCGCCGCATCCGCGCCTGCCGCTGACCAAGCATTTCTTCTTTCCCGGCTTCACCGAACGCACCGGCGGCCTGATCTGCGAGGCCGACCTGCTCGTCGAGCGCGCACGCTGGCAGGCGGATGCGGCGGTACAGGCAGCCTACTGGAAGGGTCTCGGCGTACCGCCGCAGGCAGAAGGCGAACTGCGCGTCAGCCTGTTCAGCTACGCCACCCCGGCCGCTGGCGAGCTACTGAGGGCGTGGGCCGCCGGAAACCAGCCGGTGCGCGTGCTGGTGCCAGAGGGCAAGGTGCTGGGCGACGTGGCGGCGGTGTTCGGTGACGAGACCTTGCAGGCCGGCGACATGCGGCAGAAGGGCCACCTCGCCGTACACGTGCTGCCGTTCACCGACCAGCCCGGCTACGACAAGCTGCTGTGGTCGTGCGATTTCAACATCGTGCGCGGCGAAGACAGCTTCGTGCGCGCGCAGTGGGCGGCGCGCCCCTTTCTCTGGCACATCTATCAGCAGGAAGAAGACGCGCACCTGGTCAAGCTTGATGCGTTTTTGTCACACTACGGCGCCAGTCTGTCCGACAGCACCCGCCACGCTCTCGTCACCGCCGCCTACGCCTGGAACCGTGGCCAGGGGATGGCCGCAGCGTGGGCCGGGCTGGCGCCGCAACTGGACGAACTGCGACGCCACGCCCAGGGTTGGCCGAAGCAGGCGCTGGGATCGGCCGGCTTGGCAAGCCGGCTGGTGCAAATGGTTGAAAACACGCTACAATAGCTGGTTTTTACGGAAATCCGTTTCCGATTCCGACTCAAGATTTGGGACTTTGAAGCAATGAAAACCGCACAGGAACTCCGCGCAGGCAACGTATTCATGGTCGGCTCCGAGCCGATGGTCGTGCAGAAGGCCGAATTCAGCAAATCCGGCCGTAACGCCTCCGTCGTCAAGATGAAGATGAAGAACCTGCTGACCGGCGCCGGCTCCGAAACCGTTTACCGCGCCGACGACAAGTTCGACGTGATCGTTCTGGACCGCAAGGACTGCACCTACTCCTACTTCGCCGACCCGATGTACGTGTTCATGGACACCGAGTACAACCAGTACGAAGTGGAAGCCGACAACCTCGGCGACACCATCAACTACATCGTCGACGGCATGGAAGACGTGTGCCAGGTCACCTTCTACGACGGCAAGGCCATCTCGGTCGAACTGCCGACCAGCGTGGTGCGCGAAGTGGAATACACCGAGCCGGCCGTACGCGGCGATACCTCGGGCAAGGTGCTGAAACCCGCCCGTCTGGTCGGTACCACCTTCGAAGTTCAGGTTCCGGCTTTCGTCAACACCGGCGAGAAAATCGAAATCGATACCCGCACCAACGAATTCAAGAAGCGCGTGTAATCGCGACGCTCCTCGTCAAAAAAGCGGCCTGATGGCCGCTTTTTTGTTGTCTTGCCACCGAGGTTGCCCCTCCTGGGGGCGCCTCGCCTGGCACCATTACAGCGCGATCGACTGCAGCGACTCGAGCTTGAAGTTGTCGACCAGGTGCGGCAACTCCAGGTAGCTGCTCGACTGCATCTCGGTGAGACGGCTCGCGGTGCGGAAGAACTCGCTGGCCTGCATCCCCTCGGTGTAGATATCGTCGATCTCCACCGCGCAGCTGGCCACCAGTTTGACGCGGTGGTCGTAGAACACGTCCACCAGCCAGGTCAGCCGGCGCGCCGGCGAAGCGTCGTTGGCCGACAGCCTGGGGATACCCGAAACGAACACGGTATGATATCCGGCGGCGATATCGAGGTAGTCGGTCTGCGAACGCGGGCCGCCGCACAGCGTGGCGAAATCGAACCAGATCACCCCCGGCGCGTGGCGCTTGACCATCAGCTTGCGCCCCTGGATTTCGATCTGGCGCGGCGACTCCGACGCCCCGGCGGTAAGACGGTCGAACATCGCCTCCATGCGCGCGTCGCTGTCGGCGCCGGACGGCACCATGAACAGCGGCTCGCGCGTCAGCTCACGCAGCCGGTAGTCGTTGCCGCCGTCGAGGTTGAACACCGCCAGGTGCTGCTTCAAGAGCTCGATCGCCGGCAGGAAGTTGTTGCGCTGCAAACCGTTGGGGTAGAGCTGGTCGGGGGGATAGTTCGAGGTCAACACCATGATCACGCCATGGCGGAACAGCTCGCTCAACAGGCGAGACAGGATCATGGCGTCGGCGATGTCGCTGACGTGGAACTCGTCGAAACACAACAGCCGCGTCGTCTGGGCGATGCGTGCCGCCACCGTCACCAGCGGGTCGGCCTCCTTGCTCAACGAGCGCAGCTGGTTGTGCACCTCGGCCATGAAATGATGGAAGTGCACGCGGCGCTTGCGCCGGTATGGCACGCAGGTGAAGAAGGCATCCATCAGGAAGCTCTTGCCGCGCCCCACCCCGCCCCAGAAGTACAGGCCCTGCGGCACTTCGGGACTTCTCAGGCTACGCCCGAGGAAACGGTTGCGCTTGGCCTTGAAGTCGACCAGCTGTTGCCACAGCGTGTCGAGCATGCCGACCGCGGTCTCCTGCACCGGATCGTGGATGAAGCCAACCTTCTGCGAAGCGGCCTGGTACCAGGCCAGCGGGCTCATCGAGCCGTCTTTGTCGGGAGAAAAAGCGTGTTGTGCCATGCGGACGGTGTCAGAAAATCGGAAACAGGCTCAGAGCGGGTGAAAGAAACGTGGCGAACGCCCGAGACCGGTTAAGGCGGCGAACGCCACGACAGCGATATCGGCGCACCGCCGATTTAGTCACACGCGCTCAGGGAAACAGGCCGGTGGACAGGTAACGGTCACCGCGGTCGCAGACGATGGAGACGATCACCGCGTTTTCCAGCTGCTGCGACAGTTGCAGCGCCACGGCCAGCGCCCCGCCGGACGACGGCCCCGCCATGATGCCCTCGATGCGGGCCAGGTCGCGCGCGGTCTGCTCGGCCAGCTGCTGCGACACCAGCCGGAGCTCGTCGATGCGCGAATAATCGCAAATCTTGGGCAGGTACTCGTCTTCCCACTTGCGGATGCCGGTGATCTGGCTGCCCGGCTCCGGCTGCACGCCGACGATCTGGATCGCCGGGTTCTTTTCCTTCAGGAAACGGCTGGTGCCCATGATGGTGCCGGTGGTGCCCATGCTGGAAACGAAGTGCGTCACGGTGCCGGCGGTATCGGCCCAGATCTCCGGGCCGGTGCCCTCGTAATGCGCCAGCGGATTGTCCGGGTTGGCAAACTGGTCGAGGATGATGCCCCCGCCCGCCGCTTCCATGCGGCGCGCCTCGTCGATCGAGCCCGGCATCGACAGCGCCGCCGGCGTCAGCACCACCTCGGCGCCGTAGGCACGCATGGTCTGCACGCGTTCGGCGCTGGAATTGTCCGGCATCACCAGGATCATGCGGTAACCCATCATCGCCGCCGCCATCGCCAGCGCGATGCCGGTGTTGCCGCTGGTGGGCTCGATCAGCGTATCACCCGGCTTGATGTCGCCACGCGCCTCGGCGCGGCGGATCATCGACAGGGCAGGACGGTCCTTGACCGAGCCGGCCGGGTTGTTGCCCTCCAGCTTGACCAGCACGATGTTGCTGGTATTGCCGGGCAGACGCTTGAGCTGGACCAGCGGGGTGTGGCCGACGAAATCTTCCAGATACTTGAACGTGGGCAGGGTCATGCGGATTCTCCCTATAAGCCGATCATTATACCGGTTGCGCGCCAAAAAAAATCCACGGCCTCGACAGGGCTTTGCCACAGGTGCCGGCTACCGAACGGTTTAATTCAATATTTCTGTAATGTTCAAAATGTACGATTGCGCTATCCGGGAATCACGGCAAGGGATGTCCCCTTCGACGCACCATCATTCCCGCCTTTTTCCATAAGCGAGTCCGCCATGAAACAACGTGTTTTTGCTTCGAAACTGGTAATGGCCTTGCTGGCCGCCACCCTGCTGCCGGCCCAGTTTGCACTGGCCGACGAGGCGGCCGATGCCGCGCTGGCCGCCAAGGTCAAGACCGCCATCGACGCCAACCCCACGCTCAAGGCGTTCAACCTGAAGGTCAGTGGCAAAAACAACGACGTCACCATCGAAGGCAATGTCGATGAAGGCCTGCAGATGGCCGAAGTCGGCGCCATCGCCGAGAAGGTCGACGGCGTGAAGTTCGTCTTCAACAATATCATGCCGAAGAACTGATCTAGCTCTCCAGGCACTTCGGCCCCAAGACAAACAGCCCGCGATGCGGGCTGTTTGTCATTCCACCGCGGACCAAAGCGATGCAGCGCTTGGAGAAGAAATCGTCCCACAGGGATTCCCTGCGGTCATCACCGCGGCCCCGGCCAGCTCGAGAAGCACAGCCGTACAAGTGGTACGGCGAGCATCACAGAACCGGGATGGGGATGTGGCGCTCGTGCCGCGGATTAGAACTGCTAACAAGCACCAGCGCAGCGGTCTTGGCTAGGCGCGCGGCCGCAGACAGTACAAGTAGTACGACAAGTGCTTGCTGGGCGAATCTCCGCGTGCAAATCTTCAATTTGCCCAGTGATAGATTCGCACGCGAGGGCAACAACGCCAAGAGGGGATTTGTTCGCAGTTCTGCTCAGCGGCTCATCAACCAATCGACATACCTATCAACGCCTTGCTCCACCGACAGCATCGGCTCGTCGTAGCCGGCGTCACGCAGCTTGCCGATGTCGGCCTGGGTGAAGCTCTGGTACTTGCCCTTGAGCGCGTCCGGGAACGGCGTGTACTCGAGGATGCCCTGCTCCACCAGCTCGGCATGGCTCAAGGCCGGCTTGCCCTCGTGGCGGCGGCAGGCGTTGACGGTGGCCACGGCCACGTCGTTGAACGGCTGTGCCCGCCCGGAACCGAGGTTGTAGATGCCGGAGAGTTCCGGATTGTCGAGGAAGAACAGGTTGACCTTGACCACGTCCTCCACCGAGACGAAGTCGCGGCTCTGGCAGCCGTCGCCCCAGCCGTCCCAGCCGCCGAACAGCTTGACCTTGCCAGTCTCGCGGTACTGGTTGAAATTGTGGAACGCCACCGAGGCCATGCGCCCCTTGTGCTGCTCGCGCGGGCCGTAGACGTTGAAGTAGCGGAAACCGGCCACCTGCGCGGTCAGGCCTTCCTTCATGCGCTGGCGCAGCACTTGGTCGAACAGGAACTTGGAGTAGCCGTAGACGTTGAGCGGCCCCTCGAACTCGCGCTCCTCCTTGAAAGTGCTGCCGCCGCCGTACACCGCTGCACTGGAGGCGTACAAGAACTGGATTTCCTCGCTCTGACAGTAGTCGAGCAGCGCCAGCGTGTACTGATAGTTGTTGTCCATCATGTACTTGCCGTCGTGGTTCATGGTGTCGGAGCAGGCGCCCTCGTGCACGATGGCCATCAGCTCGCCGTCGTACTCGCCGTCCAGCAGCAGGTCGAGGAATTCGTGCTTGTCGAGGTAGTGGCTGATCTCGCAGTCGACCAGATTGCGGAACTTGTCGCCGGAGCTCAGGTTGTCGACGGCGATGATGTCGGTGATGCCGCGGCCGTTGAGCGCCTTGACGATATTGGAGCCGATGAAGCCGGCGGCGCCGGTAACGACGATGGTCATGGTGTAGTCCTTTTCAGACGGATTCTTCAGAAGGAGGAACCGGGTTCCTCGAGGAACGCCGCTTCTTCCGCGGTGCTTTCCCGGCCCAGCGCGGCATTGCGATGGGGAAAGCGCCCGAAACGTTCGATTACCGCTCTGTGGCGACGGGCGTAATCGATCACATTGTCCTGGCCGGGGTAGCCGGCCAGCGCGGCAAACAGCCGCACCGCCTCGTCCTGGTCGGCAAGCGCCTCGCTATGCTCGAACGGTAGGTAGACGAACCAGCGCGCCACCGGCGGCAGTTGGGTGTCGAGCCCGGCCGCTACCGCCTGCCGCGCCACCTCGCGCGCCCGCGCGTCGCAGCCGAAGGCACGCGCCGTGCCTCGAAACAGGTTGCGCGGAAACTGGTCGGCGACGATCAGCCAGGCCAGCGTGGCGCGGGCATCGCCGAGATCGGGCGGCAAGGCCCCCGCCTCCAGCGCCTCGACCAGCGTCAGGAAGCGCTGCCGGATCGTGTCGTCGAATGCGGCATCCTTGCGGAACCAGGCGCCGCGTTCGCGCGCCAGGCTTTCCTCCTCGACGCCGCCGAACCAGAATGACAGCACCTCGTCGTGCCACAGCATGGCGTGTCCCCTTTGCCAGCCGATTACAACGCGAACAGTTCCGGCTGGGTGCACACCGCGGTGCCCAACTTGCCGACCACGATGCCGGCGGCGGCGTTGGCCAGCGACATCGCCAGCGGCAGCGGCAGCCCGGCGGCCAGCGCCAGTCCCAGCGTGCCGATCACGGTATCCCCGGCGCCCGATACGTCGTACACCTCGCGCGCCAGGGTCGGCTGGTGCAACGCGCCGTCGGCACGGAACAGCGTCATGCCCTCCTCGCTGCGCGTCACCAGCAGGGCGTCGAGGTTCAGTTCGGCACGTAGCGCCTCGGCCTTGGCGACGAGCTGTTCCTCGCTCTGCCAGCTGCCGGCGACCTGCTTGAATTCGCTGCGGTTGGGGGTGAGCAGCGTGGCCCCGGCATACTTGCTGTAGTCGTCGCCCTTGGGGTCGATCAGCACCGGCTTGCCGGCCGCGCGCGCCAGCTCGATCATGCGCGAGACGTGGGTCAGCCCGCCCTTGCCGTAATCGGACAGGATCACCACGTCGTGGTCGGCAACGATGGCGGCGTACTCGTCCAGCTTGTCGGCGAGGATCTCATGGCTCGGCGCATCTTCGAAGTCGAGCCGGATCAGCTGCTGCTGACGCGCCACCACGCGCAACTTGATGGTGGTGGAGATGCCGGCGTCGCGCTTGAACGAGGTGGCGATACCGTCGGCATCCATCAGCCGTTCCAGCGCGCTGGCGGCCTCGTCGTCCCCGACCACCGACAGGATGGTGGCCTTGCCGCCAAGACCAGCGATATTGCGCGCCACGTTGGCGGCACCACCGGCACGCTCTTCCATGCGGCCGATCTTGGCCACCGGCACCGGCGCCTCCGGCGAGATGCGGGAAACGTCACCGAACCAGTAGCGGTCCAGCATCACGTCCCCCACCACCAGCACGCGCGCGCGCCCCATGGCTTCGGCCAGGCTGGCCGGCTGCAAGGCCAGCGCCTGCAACAGTCCCGTCGTCATGGTCTTACCTCCCGATCGCCAGGTAGTCGAAGCCCTGCTCGCGCAGCCAGGCCGGGTCGTACATATTGCGCCCGTCGATGATCACCGGCGCCTTGAGCGCGGCGCGGATCGCCTCGAAGTCCGGGGCGCGGAACATCTTCCACTCGGTGACGATCAGCAGGGCGTCGGCCCCGTCGAGCGGGCTCATCATGTCCTCGGCGAAGCGCAGGCGCGGATTGTCGCCCATCACGCGGCGCGCTTCCTCGGCGGCGACCGGGTCGTACGCCACCACCTCGGCGCCACGGCGCGTCAGCTCGGCCACGATCACCCGGGAGGGCGCCTCGCGCATGTCGTCGGTGTTGGGCTTGAACGCCAGCCCCCACAGCGCGAAGCGGCGCCCGGACAGGTCCTCGCCGAAGCGCGCCACTGCCTTGTCCACCAGGCGCAGCTTCTGCGCGTCGTTGGCGGCTTCCACCGCGTCCAGCACGCGCAGGGTATGGCCGTGGGCCTTGCCGCTGCTGATCAGCGCCTTGACGTCCTTGGGGAAGCACGAACCGCCGTAACCGGCGCCGGGGTAGAGGAAGTGGTAGCCGATGCGCGGGTCGGAGCCGATGCCGCGGCGTACCAGCTCGATGTCGGCACCCAGCGTCTCGGCCAGGTTGGCCAGTTCGTTCATGAACGAGATGCGCGTCGCCAGCATGGCGTTGGCAGCGTACTTGGTCAGCTCGGCACTACGCACGTCCATGAACAGGATGCGCTCGTGATTGCGCTGGAACGGCGCGTACAGGCGGCGCATCATCTCGACGGCGCGCTCGTCCTCGGCGCCGACCACGATGCGGTCGGGCTTCATGAAGTCCTCGATCGCCGCACCTTCCTTGAGGAATTCCGGGTTGGACACCACGCTGTAGTCGAGCTGGGCGTCGCGCTCGGCCAGCACCTCGGCGAGCGCCGCCCTGACCTTGTCGGCGGTGCCGACCGGCACCGTGGACTTGTCGACGACGACCTTGTAGCCGTCCATGTAGCGACCGATGTTGCGTGCAGCGGCCAGCACGTACTGCAGGTCGGCCGAACCGTCCTCGTCCGGCGGGGTGCCGACGGCGATGAACTGGATGTCGCCAAAGGCGACCGACTCGGCCACGTCGGTGGTGAAATGCAGGCGACCGGCCGCCACATTGCGGCGCACCATGTCGTCCAGGCCCGGTTCGTAGATCGGGATGCCGCCGGCTTGCAGTAGTTCGATCTTGGCCGGATCGACGTCGAGGCAGCACACCTCGTTACCTACTTCGGCGAGGCAGGTGCCGGTGACCAGGCCGACGTAACCCGATCCAATAACGGTAATTTTCATGCTTGGGTCATCCGGAAGTGAGCGATGTCCTGGTTGATCTTGCATAGCACCTCCAGCGGCTCAGCGGCCTTGGTGATTGGGCGACCGATCACCAGATAGTCGGCGCCGGCGGCCAGCGCGGCGGTCGGCGTCATTACACGGCGCTGGTCGTCGGCGGCGCTGTCGGGCAGGCGGATGCCCGGCGTCACCAGCTTGAACTCGGCGCCCAGCTCCGCCTTGAGCAGGCTCGCCTCCTGCGCCGAACACACCACGCCGTCGAGACCGCTGTCGCGGGTCAGCCGCGCCAGGCGCAGCACCTGCTCCTGCGGCGGCACGGTGATGCCGATTTCGGCCAGGTCGGCCGCTTCCATACTGGTCAGCACGGTAACCGCGATCAACAGCGGACGCTGGCTGTACTGCTCCAGCGCCTCGCGCGCCGCCGTCATCATGCGGCGGCCGCCGGAGGCGTGCACGTTAACCATCCACACCCCCGCCTCGGCCGCCGCCTTGCAGGCGTGCGCCACGGTGTTGGGAATGTCGTGGAACTTGAGATCGAGGAAGACCTGGAAGCCGCGTGCGGCCAGGCTTTCCACCAGCGCGCGGCCGGACGCGGTAAACAGCTCCTTGCCCACCTTGACGCGACATTCGACGGGGTCGAGGCGAGCGGCAAAAGCGAGCGCGCTGTTGGCGTCGGCGAAATCCAGCGCGACGACGACCGGAGACACAGGCGCTCCGGACAGGTTGGCCGAAACCAAAGGATTCATGCAGACTCCTGAAACGATTTAAAGCCCGCTACAGTCGGCAAGCACGCCAGGACAGCGAGAGAGCCGACAGCACGCAGGAGCCACATGTACCACGTCGTACAGGAGGACGCCACACACCGTCGGTGCTCGGGTTGCCAAGGCGTAGCCGCCTGATGAAATGGGCGTTTAGTGAATCTCCGAGCGGTTGGGGGTGAAGCTCTCCCATTCGCCGCAGGCCGGGCAGTGCCAGAAGAAGGCGCGCGAACGGAAGTTGCAGCATTTGCAGCGATGCACGGTGAGCCGCTGCGCATGTTTGGAGACCAGGGTACGAATGACCTCGGCGTCGGCACGGCCTTCCGGCGTCAGCCCGTCCATTTGCGACTCGATCAGCCGGTACACCCCATTCAGGCTGGGCCGGGCATGCACCGCCTCGCGCGCCGCTTCCAGCGCGCGCGCCTCCCCCTCGTAGGTGGCGACCTTCTGGTACAACAGATCGGTCAGCTCCAATTGCGGGAAGGTTTTCTGATAGCCGCGCAGCAGTGCAATCCCCTCGCTCGGCTTGCCAAGTTTTTCATACGCGTCGAACAGCCGCTCGGCGGCCATCGACAGGTATTCGAAATTCTGTTTCTCGATGCCCTGCCAGGCCGCGATGGCCTCTTCGAGACGGCCTTCGGCGAACTCGATGTCCCCCAAGATCAGGCTGGCGCGCACGCACTTGCGATTGGCTGCCAGCGCTTCGGTGACGTGACGACGCGCCTCGGGATAATTGGACTTGTACAACTCGCCCTGGGCCAGTTCACAGTGGTACTGGGCCACCTCGTGCTGGTAGGAGTGGGCGTCGCTGCGCAACTCCTTGGCCGTGGCGATGGCCTTCTCCCAATCGCGGTCCTGCTGGTAGATGTCGAGCAGTTGCCGCCGTGCCGAGCGCCCCATGTTGCCACTGAGCAGCTTGAGCAAAATCTCTTCGGCCCGGTCGACCAGGCCGGCCTTGCGGAAGTCCTGTGCCAGTTCGAAACGCACGGCGTCGCGTTGCTCGGACGGCAAGTCGGTCGACTCCAGCATCCGCTGGTGCAAGCGGATGGCACGGTCATTCTCGCCACGCTTGCGGTAGAGCTTGCCGAGGGTCAGCGGCAGTTCCTGCACCGCCGGTTGCTGCCGGGCCACTTCGGCCAGGGCCTTGACCGCTGCGCCACTGTCCTCTTCCACCAGGGCATCGAGGCCACGGAAGAAACCCGCCGGGACTTCCTTTGCCTGCTTCAGCACCGAACGCATGTCGACGCGCGCCGCCAGCCAGCCCAGGGCAAAAAACGCGGGGAACAGCAGCAACCACCACAGATCGAGCTCCAAGGCCATCCTTTCTCTTCAACGACAAAAATACGGCTGCCGCCCGGAGGGGCGGCAGCTTGCAACGGTCATCATCAATCGGCCAAGGCGTCGCTGGGGTCGTGCACCACGCGCGGCGAAGGCGGTCGATTGCGCAATTCCTTTTTCAGCAGCGACAGCTGACGGCGCAAGCGCAGGTAGTAGGACAGGGTCGCCAACAGGCCGACCGCCGCTCCGGCAATGAAAAACACCAGCAGAAACACGATCAGCGGTGCGCTCCAGACCTGTCCAAAGAACAGCTTGAAATCGACCTGATGGCTGTTCTGCACCGTCACGGCGATCAGCAGCACCAAGAGGACAAGTTCGATGATACGCAGCACGTAGCGCATGGTTTTTCTCGGGGTAAGGAGTAAGCCGGAGTGCAAGTTTAAACGATTGGCTGACACAACCCAAGCCGCGCGGGAGGCGGCAACGAAAAAGCGCCGCAATGAGCGGCGCTTTGCTTGGGCTGGTAAGACAGCAAGGGCAGGCCTTTCAGACCTGCTCCTGGGCAAGCAGCGCGAGATCAACCCGTTCGCGCAGTTCCTTGCCCGCCTTGAAATGCGGCACAAACTTCTCAGGAACCGAGACGCTGCTGCCCGACTTCGGGTTGCGCCCGACCCGCGGCGGCCGGTAGTTCAGATCGAAACTACCGAAGCCGCGGATTTCGATGCGCTGCCCGGTGGCCAGGCTGCCGGCCATCGCGTCCAGGATGGTCTTGACGGCCAGCTCAGCATCCTTGTAGACCAACTGAGAATTGCGCTCGGCAAGATGTTCCGCCAGCCTGGCAATCAGCTCAGATTTGGTCATGATGCCATTACTCAGCGTTGTTGCCCGAAGACAGCTTGGCTTTCAGCAGCGCGCCCAGGCTGGTGGTACCAGCGCTGACGTTAGCATCGCTGGCAGCCAGGGAGCGCAGGGCAGCGCCTTCTTCCTGGGCATCCTTGGCCTTGATGGACAGGCTGATGTTGCGGCTCTTGCGATCGACAGCGATGATCACGGCCTCAACTTCGTCACCTTCCTTCAGGTGGGTGCGGATGTCTTCCACGCGGTCGCGGGACACTTCCGAAGCGCGCAGGTAGCCTTCGACGTCACCGTCCAGCTGAATCACGGCACCCTTGGCGTCCAGCGACTTCACGGTACCCTTGACCAGGGCGCCCTTGTCGTTCATGGCAACGTAGTTGTTGAACGGATCGCCTTCGAGCTGCTTGATGCCCAGGGAGATACGCTCTTTTTCCACGTCGATGGACAGAACAACGGCTTCAACCTCGTCGCCCTTCTTGAACTTGCGCACGGCGTCTTCGCCGGTTTCGCTCCAGGACAGGTCGGACAGGTGAACCAGGCCGTCGATGCCGCCCGGCAGGCCCACGAACACGCCGAAGTCGGTGATCGACTTGATGGCGCCGACCAGCTTGTCGCCCTTCTTGTAGGTCGCAGCGAAATCGTCCCACGGGTTGGCCAGGCACTGCTTCATGCCGAGGCTGATACGGCGGCGGTCTTCGTCGATCTCGAGGATCATGACTTCGACTTCGTCGCCAACCTGAACCACCTTGGACGGGTGTACGTTCTTGTTGGTCCAGTCCATTTCGGACACGTGCACCAGACCTTCGATACCTTGTTCGATTTCAACGAACGCACCGTAGTCGGTCAGGTTGGTCACCTTGCCGAACAGGCGGGTACCGGACGGGTAGCGACGGGACAGACCAACCCACGGGTCGTCGCCCAGCTGCTTGAGGCCCAGCGAAACGCGGTTCTTTTCCTGGTCGAACTTGAGCACCTTGGCTTCGACTTCGTCGCCCACGGCGAGGACTTCGGACGGGTGCTTGACGCGGCGCCATGCCAGGTCGGTGATGTGCAGCAGACCGTCGATGCCACCCAGGTCAACGAACGCACCGTAGTCGGTGATGTTCTTGACGATACCTTTAACCACAGCGCCTTCGCACAGGGTTTCCAGCAGAGCTTTGCGCTCTTCGCCCAGGGTTTCTTCCAGCACGGCGCGGCGGGATACCACCACGTTGTTGCGCTTGCGGTCCAGCTTGATGACCTTGAACTCGACTTGCTTGCCTTCGTACGGGGTGGTGTCTTTCACCGGACGTACGTCAACCAGGGAGCCCGGCAGGAAGGCGCGGATGCCGTTGACCATGACGGTCAGGCCACCCTTGACCTTGCCGCTGATCAGGCCGGACATGATGGTGCCGGCTTCCAGAGCTTCTTCCAGCTCGATCCAGGCGGCCAGACGCTTGGCTTTTTCGCGCGACAGCTTGGTTTCGCCGAAGCCGTTTTCCAGCGCGTCGATGGCCACGGTCACGAAGTCGCCAATAGCCACTTCGATAACGCCGCTATCGGCCTTGAATTCTTCAACCGGAATCAGCGACTCGGACTTGAGGCCGGCGTTCACGGTTACAAAGTTGGAATCAAGGCCAACAACTTCGGCCGTGATCACTTCGCCTACGCGCATGTCGTGAAGGGTGAGGCTTTCTTCGAACAGCTGGGCGAAGTTTTCCATAGCGAGGGTAGTCATTAAGATTACTCACACGTGCATGCCTTGCGGCACGCGGGTTAGTGGTTGAGATACCGTCTTGCAATGCAGCAAAGACGGGTGCTAAAAAAATTAGAGGCCGGAGGCCTGTTGCTCCCTGAACCACTGAACGACTGCCTCGACCGCTTGGTCGATCGTCAGTTCGGTGGTATCAAGCAGTTTGGCATCCGGCTCCTGGCGCAGGGGGGCGACCGTTCTGGCGGCATCGCGCGCATCACGATCGACTATGTCCTGCTTAATCTTTGGAAGGTTAGCAGATTCCCCCTTGCCGATCAACTGCTTATAGCGCCGGCTGGCTCGCTCGTCGGCACTGGCAGTCAAGAAAACCTTGAGCGTCGCGGTGGGAAACACCACCGAACCCATATCGCGCCCGTCGGTGACCAGGCCGGGTGCCTGACGGAAGGCGCGCTGGCGCTCGAGCAGCGCTTCGCGCACCGCCGGCAGCGCACCGACACGCGAGGCACCCATGCCGATTTCTTCGCCGCGGATGGCGCCGCCGGCGTCTTCGCCGTCGAGCCAAACCGTGCCGTCGGCAAAGGCGACCGGCAGTTGGCGCGCCGCCTCGGCCAGCGCGGCCTCGTCGTCCATGGGGATGCCGCGGCGGATGGCGAGCAAGGCCACCAAGCGGTAGAGCGAGCCGGAATCGAGATAGTGGAATCCGAGCTGGTCGGCCACTAGGGCGGCCACGGTGCCCTTGCCGGAGGCGGAGGGTCCATCGATGGTGATGACGGGTACGGTCATGTCGAGAAAAACCTGAGCAATAAGGTTGGCCGAAGCGAACCGGAAAAAGGGATCATTCTAGCTCAGCCAACACGGCCCCGGGGCTCGGGAATAGCGCGGCGAGCCACGCGCCGTCCGGCCAAGAGCGGGCAGGAAGAAGAACCGGCCGGGCACTCGCCGTGTCAGTGAGGTCTTCCGCGCCGTCCCGGTGAGCGCTTCCTGGCGGACAGGCCCGGTTTGCCTAGACGGCGGCCACACGGGTACAGTGGAGTGCCGAAGGCGGTACGATCCGATGTCGTGCCGCGATGACTCAGACCGAACCGTTCAAGAATCCGATCCCATGGAACAGCTGCTTCTTTCGCCCTCCCCCCGCCTGTCGGGCACCATCCGCCTGCCCGGCTCCAAGAGCATCTCGAACCGCACCCTGCTGCTGGCCGCGCTGGCCCAGGGCAAGACGCTGGTGCGCGAGTTGCTCGACTCCGACGATATCCGCCACATGCTGGGCGCGCTGCGCCTGCTGGGCGTGACCATCGAGCAGGTCGGCGACAGCCGCGACTTCGTGGTGCAAGGCGTGGGCGGGGCGTTTCCGGTGAAACAGGCCGAACTGTTCCTCGGCAACGCCGGCACCGCCTTCCGCCCGCTGACCGCAGCGCTGGCGCTGATGCAGGGCGAGTACCAGCTGTCCGGCGTGGCGCGCATGCACGAGCGGCCGATCGGCGATCTGGTCGACGCGCTGCGCGTGGCCGGCGCGGACATCCGTTACCTCGGCAACGCGGGCTTCCCGCCGCTGGCGATCGCCCCGGCGACGATCGACGCCGGCCGGGTGATCCCGGTCAAGGGCAACGTGTCGAGCCAGTTCCTCACCGCGCTGTTGATGGCGCTGCCGCTGACCAGCGAAGCGGTGACCATCGAGGTGGTCGGCGAGCTGATTTCCAAACCCTACATCGAGATCACGCTCAACCTGATGGCGCGCTTCGGCGTCAAGGTCGAGCGCCAGGGCTGGCAGCGCTTCACCATTGCCGCCGGCCAGAGCTATCTCTCGCCGGGCGAGATCCACGTCGAGGGCGACGCCTCCAGCGCCTCCTACTTCCTTGCCGCCGGCGCCATCGCCGGCGGGCCGGTGCGGGTGGAAGGCGTCGGTCGCGACAGCATCCAGGGCGACGTGAAGTTTGCCGACACCCTGCGCGAGATGGGCGCGACCATCAGCATGGGCGACAACTGGATCGAGGCCAGCGCCCCGGCCGGCGGCCTCAAGGCGCTCGACGTCGACCTCAACCACATCCCCGACGCCGCGATGACCATCGCCGTGGCGGCGCTGGCGGCCGACGGCACCACCACCATCCGCAACGTGGAGAGCTGGCGCGTCAAGGAAACCGACCGCCTGTCGGCGATGGCCACCGAGCTGCGCAAGGTCGGCGCCACGGTGGAGGAAGGCCGCGACTACATCCGCATCACCCCGCCGGCGGCGCTGACGCCCAACGCCGAGATCGACACCTACGACGACCACCGCATGGCGATGTGCTTCTCGCTGGTGGCGCTGATGGGCACCCCGGTGGTGATCAACGACCCCAAGTGCGTCGCCAAGACCTTCCCCGACTACTTCGAGGTGCTGGCCTCGCTGACGCGCTGAGCGCCTCCGCGTCGGCACCGCAAAGCGCCCGTCAGCGGGCGCTTTTTTCATGCCAAAACACCTTATCTTGTTATCACAAGGCAAATCGATAACAATATATTGACCAAAACCCGCGACTTCAACGCCATGACCGACTTCTTCGCCCTGCGCCGCGAGTTCATGCAGCGCTTCGACCTGACCCCGCCCGCCCAGCCGACGCCGCAGCCGACCGACCTGACCTTATGGGAGACCATGCTGCGCGAGGAACTGGCCGAATTCTGGCAGGCGCTCGCCGAGTACAAGGCGCTGGCCGGCGTGGACGAGGCCGAGCGCGTGCGACGCATGGCGGAGCTCGCCGCCGAAGGGGTGGACGTGATGAACGTGATGACCGGGCTGTTGCTGTCGCAGGGCCTGCCGGTGGCCGAGATGGCGCGGGAAATCCACGCCGCCAACCTGCGCAAATGCGTCGACGGCCAGGTGCGGCGGCGTGCCGACGGCAAGATATTGAAGCCGGACGGCTGGCAGCCGGCCGACAAGGAAGGGGTGATCCGCGCCGCCCTGCCGCAGGAGCGCTAGCGCCGCCTTGCCAGCAGCCGGTCGAGCTGGGCGGCGAAGGCCTGGCGCTCACGTTGGCCGAAGGCCGACGGCCCGCCGGTCATGACGCCGCTGTCGCGCAGCTCGGTCAAGAAATTGCGTAGCGCCAGCGCCTCGCGGATGCTGGCGTCGCTGTACAGCTCGCCGCGCGGGTTGAGCGCCAGCGCGCCGCGCTCCACCACCTGGGCAGCGAGCGGAATGTCGGCGGTGATCACGATATCCCCCACCTCGACCTGCTGCGCGATGTAGTTGTCGGCGACGTCGAAGCCGGCCGGCACCTGTACCGTGCGGATATGCGCAGACGGTGGCGTGGCGAGCAAGCGGTTGGCCACCAGCACCAGCGCCGTGGCGGTACGCTCCGCGGCGCGGTACAGGATGTCCTTGATCACCACCGGACAGGCATCGGCATCCACCCAGATCGTCATCGTTCTTGCCCTTTCTTGCATGGCCTATCCCTGGCGCATGAAGCGCTGATTCCACGCCACGCGTGCCGCGCGCGCGGTGTCGAACACCTCGGCCAGACCGGTGCCGTCGCCCGCTGCCAGCAGGGCTTGCAGCCGGCCGAGCGCCGCACGGTAGTCATCGAGCTCGCTCAGCAGCGCCGCGCGGTTGGCCAGGCTGATGTCGCGCCACATTTCCGGGTGGCTGCCGGCAATGCGGGTGAAGTCGCGAAAGCCGGTGGCGGCAAAGTCGAAGCAGCGCGCGGCGTCGTCCTTGCCGGCGATCATGTCGACGTAGGCAAAGGCCAAGAGATGCGGTAGATGGCTGACGGCGGCGAACACCGCGTCGTGCTCGGCGGCGCTCATCACGTGCACCTTGGCTCCGCAGGCCTGCCACAGGCGGCTCACCAGCTCGCTGGCGTCGGCGCCGGTTTCGGCCAGCGGCGCCAGCACCACCTTGCGGTTTTCGTACAGGCCGTACTGGGCGGCGACGGCGCCGGACAGGTCGGAACCGGCGATCGGGTGGGCCGGCACGCAGCGCGCCAATTGCCGCGGCAGGTGCTGGCGGAACAGCGCGACCACGTCGCTCTTGGTGCTGCCGGCGTCGGTGACGATGGTGTGCGCCGGCAAGGTGTCGGCCATGGCCGCCAACAGTGCCCCCATCTGCCCGACCGGCGTGGCGAGCAGCACCATGTCCGCCTGCGTCACCGCGTCGGCGATGTCCTGGCTGATCTCGTCCACCACGCCCAGTTGCAGGGCGCGCTGCAGATTCTCCAGCGTGCGGCCGACGCCGATCACGCGCTCCACCAGGCCGGCGCGCTTGAGCGCCAGCGCAAACGAGCCGCCGATCAGACCGACTCCGACCACCACCAAGGTCTTGATGCCTTGCTGCACCGTTTTTCCCCTTCAACCCGGCAAGACCGCTCCGGCAGGCCGGCGCGGCGTGTGAACTATGGTAAAGGGTCTATCATAAGCGATTTTGCCGGGCGGCTGCCGAGCAAAGGTCGATTCAACATCCCGGGGAGAACACCATGACGCATTCGCTGTACCTGTACTACCAGGTCGCCGTGCCCGACGCCAGGCTATACCAGACGGTGCAGGCGCTGCAGCAGGAGCTGTGCGCGCGCTGCGGGGTGAGCGCGCGGCTGCTGCGCCGGCGCGATGATCCAAACACCTGGATGGAGGTTTACGAAGGGATCGCCGACGACGCGGCATTTGTTGCCACGTTGGCCGAAGCCGAGCAACGCCACGGCATCGCGGCCTTGAGCGGCCCCCGCCACGCCGAATGGTTCCAGCCTCTGGACGAAGCAGGCCCGGCGCCCTGAGCGGCGCCGCGTGAAACCGTGCAGCGCCAAGCCGTTGGCGAAAGATCGGAGGGGCGGAATACCGCGAAGTGCATCGTTGCAGAAGCCTGGCGCGCTCCGCACCACGACCGTGTGTGCTTTTCAGGCCGCCGCAGCGAGCTGTGCCGCGAGCGCCCGCAAGGCGTGCGGAATCGGCCAGGTCCGCTCCCCCAGCCGCACCACCGGCCAGATCCCGATCAGGCTGTTGCACAGGAACACAGCCTCGGCGGCGTCGAGATCGGCCAGCGTCAGGCGCGCCTCACGCACCGCCAGGCCGAGCGCCGGGGCGTTGTCCAGCACCCAGGCGCGCAGCGCACCGGCCACGCCGCTGCGGTCGAGCAAGGGCGTGGCGAGTTCGCCACCGCGCAGCAGGAACAGATTGCTCATGGTGCCCTCGACCAGATAGCCCTCGCTGTCCAGCAGCAGCCCCTCGTGGATCGTCGGGTCGCTCCATTCCGAGCGCGCCAGCACGTTTTCCAGCCGGTTGAGATGCTTGATGCCGGCCAGGCGTGGCTGCAGGCCGAGGCGCAGCTCGCACCGCCGTACCGTCACCCCCTGCTCCGCCAGTTCGGCCGGGTAGCCGGTCCAGGGAGATGCCGACACGATGCGCGTCGGCACCGCGTCGGCCGGCATGGCGTAACCGCGCCGCCCGACGCCGCGCGTCAGCACGATCTTGGCCACGGCACGCTCCAGACCGACCGCGGCCTGCGCCAGTTCGGCCAGGACCAGACGCTCGTCCGGCAACGGCAAGGCAAGCCGTGCGCAGTCTTCGGCCAACCTTTGCCATTGCCAGCGCCACAGCCGGGGCCGTCCACCAACCAGCTGCAGCGTGCGGTACACGCCGTCGCCGTAGGCGAGGCCGCGATCGAGCGCCGAGACCTGCTCGTCCGGCACGCCGTCGATCAGCATCGCCATCAGGCCTGCTCCACGCCCAGCGCGCGCAGCAGGCCGCGCGCCTTGTGGCGCGTCTCCTGCAGCTCGCGCTCGGGGTCGGAGTCGGCCACGATGCCGCCGCCGGCGCGGAAGCGCAGCTGCTGGCCTTCCTGCATGAAGGTGCGGATCAGGATGTTCAGGTCCATGCTGCCGTCGCGGTTCAGGTAGCCCAAGCTGCCGGTGTAGGCGCGGCGTGCGCCGGCTTCCAGCTCGCGGATGATCTGCATGGTGCGCACCTTGGGGCAGCCGGTGATGGTGCCGCCGGGGAACAGCGCGCGCAGCACCTCGGCCGGCGTCACCTCGGGGCGCAGCCGGCCGCGCACGTTGGATTCGATGTGGTGCACGTAGGCGTAGCTGGCCACCGCCATCAGCTCGTTCACCTCCACCGTGCCGGGCTGGCTGATGCGGCCGAGGTCGTTGCGCTCGAGGTCGATCAGCATGACGTGCTCGGCGCGCTCCTTGGTGCTGGAGATCAGGCGCTGTTTCAGCGCAGCGTCCTCCGCCGGGTCGGGCGAGCGCGGATGGGTGCCGGCGATCGGCCGCGTCTCGGCCCAGCCGTCCCGGACCCGCACCAGCCGCTCCGGCGACGAGCTGACGATCTGCGCCGTGCCGAAGTCGGCCAGCGCCGAGAACGGCGCCGGGTTGGCGCGGCGCAGCGCGGCGAACAGGTCGGCGGCGCGCACCGCGTCGGCCAGCGTGGCGCGCCAGCCGCGCGAGATGTTGACCTGGAACACGTCGCCTTCGACGATGTAGCGCTTGAGCCGCACCACGGCGTCGGTGTACCAGCTCGGGTCGTCCTCCGTCAGGCTTTGCAGCGCCACCGGGCGCGGCGTGAACGGCGCCACGGCCCCCACCCTGGCGCGCAGTTCCGCCAGTTCCGTGGCGCTTTCCGCCACCAGCCAGCCTTGGCCGGCCGCGCGGTCGAGCAGCACCGCCGCCGGCACGCGCGCGAGCGCCGCCAGCGGGAAGCTGTCCGGCACCCCGGCCGGCACGCTGGGCTCGAACTCCGACAGCAGGTCGTAGCCGAGAAACACGAACCAGCCGCCGACGAAGGGCAGGCGGTGCGGGTTGTCCACCGGCTGCGGCACGATGGCGCGCACCGCGTCGAGAAACGCGCCGCCCTCGCCGTCGTAAAACAGCCGGGTCTCGCCCGGCAGGGCGAACAGCATGTCCCAGCCCTGCTCGCCGGAAGACATCAGCAGGTAGGGAAAACGGGCCCGATCGGCGGCGTGCAGCGCCAGCAGATCGGGGGAAACATCGAGTCGTTCGGTAAACATGACCGGTCCTGGGCCCGCGTCGGGACGACGTTGGCCGAAAAAAGAAAAACCGCTGCGAGTGTAACGCAGCGGTTTCGGCTGTCAATGACGCTTCAGGACGCTCAGACGCGCTTGAAGACCAGTGTGCCGTTGGTGCCGCCAAAGCCGAAGGAGTTGGAGATCGCCACATTGATCGGCATCTCGCGGGCGGTGTTGGCGACGTAGTCCAGATCGCAACCGCCCTCGACATCCTGTTCGAACAGGTTGATGGTCGGTGGCGACACCTGGTTGTACAGCGCCAGCACCGAGTACAGCGCCTCGACGCCACCGGCGCCACCCAGCAGGTGACCGGTCATCGACTTGGTCGAGTTCACCACCAGCTTCTTGGCGTGATCGCCGAAAGCCAGCTTCAGTGCGGTAGTCTCGTTGGCATCCCCCAGCGGAGTGGAAGTACCGTGCGCATTGACGTAGTCCACCTCGTCCGGGTTGACACCGGCATCGCGCAGCGCGTTCTTCACGCCACGGGCCGGGCCTTCGCTGTTCGGCGCGGTGATGTGGTGCGCGTCCGAACTCATGCCGAAGCCGATCAGTTCGGCATAAATGCGGGCGCCACGCTTCTTGGCGTGTTCGTACTCTTCCAGCACTAGCACGCCGGCGCCCTCGCCCATCACGAAACCGTCACGGCCCTTGTCCCACGGACGGGACGCGGTGGCCGGATCGTCGTTGCGCGTCGACAATGCCTTCATCGCGGCAAACCCGCCGATGCCCAGACGCGAGATGGCGCCTTCGGCACCACCTGCCACCATCACGTCGACGTCGCCGTACTGGATCAGGCGCGCGGCGTCACCGATGCAGTGCGCGCCGGTGGTGCAGGCGGAAACGATGCCGTAGGTCGGCCCCTGGTAGCCCTTGAAGATCGACACGTGGCCGGCAATCAGGTTGACCAGCGAACCCGGGATGAAGAACGGGCCGATCTTGCGCGGACCGCCTTCCATCAGGGCCACGCCGGTTTCCTCGATCAGCGGCAGGCCGCCGATGCCGGAACCGATGTTGACGCCGACGCGGGTCTTGTCGAGATCGGGAACGTCCTCGAGCCCGGCATCGGCGATGGCCTGGAAGGCCGCGGCGATGCCGTAATGGATGAACACGTCCATGCGGCGTGCATCCTTCGGCGCGATGTAGTCGCCGATGTTGAAATCTTTCACCTCACCGGCGATCTGGCACGCCAGGTCGCTGGCGTCGAAACGGGTGATGGTGCCGATGCCGGACTTGCCGGCCAGCAGGTTGGCCCAGCCGGAGGCAACATCGTTGCCAATCGGGGACACATGGCCAAGGCCGGTTACTACTACTCTACGTTTGGTCACGGGGCTTTCTCCGCAAAGGCAGGGAGGGCGTTCTCCCGATTGTTTCGAAACGGCCGCACCCAGATCAGACAAAACCGGGGCGCACATGACACCCGTTTCGAAGTCGCCAACAAAAAGGACCTCTGCTGCGAGCGCATGGCGCTATCGGGCAGAGGTCCCTGGGTACAGCGAAAAAAATTACTTGTTCAGATGAGCGTTGACGAAGTCAATCGCTTGCTGAACGGTGGTGATCTTCTCGGCTTCTTCATCCGGAATTTCGCATTCGAACTCTTCTTCCAGAGCCATCACCAGTTCAACGGTATCCAGGGAGTCAGCGCCCAGATCGTCGACGAAGGAAGATTCGATTTTCACTTCGGCTTCGTTCACACCCAGTTGTTCGGCAACGATCTTCTTGACGCGCTGTTCAATGTTTTCCATTTGTATTAACCCTTTACCTTTCTGATTCGGGATAACAAAACCCGAGTATTCTACAAAAAAAATTTAGAGTAGCCTACCTAAATGCTTTAACCGCCCGCGAACAGGCGGATTAGGGCATCAGCATGCCACCATTCACATGCAATGTCTGGCCGGTGATGTAGGCCGCGCGATCCGATGCCAAAAAGCCCACGGCATCGGCGATGTCCTTGGCGTCGCCGAGGCGGCCCAGGGCGATCTGCTGCACCAGCATCTCGCGCTGCGCTTCCGGCAGTGCGCGGGTCATGTCGGTGTCGATGAAGCCCGGCGCCACGCAGTTGACGGTGATGTTGCGGCTGCCCACTTCACGCGCCATCGACTTGGTGAAGCCCATGATGCCGGCCTTGGCGGCCGCGTAGTTGGTCTGGCCGGCGTTGCCCATCGCGCCCACCACCGAAGCGATGTTGACGATGCGGCCCCAGCGCGCCTTCATCATGCCACGCAGCACGGCCTTGGAGGCCTTGAACACCGAGCGCAGGTTGGTGTCCATGATGGCGTCCCAGTCCTCGTCCTTCATGCGCATCAAGAGACCGTCGCGGGTGATGCCGGCGTTGTTGACCAGGATGGCGATGTCGCCGTATTCCTTGGCGATGGTGTCGATCAGCGCCTCGATGGCCCCCTCTTCACCGACGTTGAGCACCATGCCCACGCCGCCTTGCGCCGCCAGGCGCTCGCCGATGGCGGCGGCCCCTGCCTCGGAGGTGGCGGTGCCGATGACTTTGGCTCCCTCGGCGGCCAGTGCTTCGGCAATCGCCGCACCGATGCCGCGGGACGCGCCGGTCACCAGCGCCACTTTACCCTGCAGACTCATCAACTTTCTCCTCGAAATGCCCCACCGCCGGAATGACACGGCGACGGAGAAGTGTCTCTTTTTTACCGCAGATCGCGTTATTTCAGCTCTTCGCAAGCCGCTTGCAGCGCTGCGGCATCAGTCAGTGCCAAGCCCTTGACGTTGCCGTCGATGCGCTTGGCAAGCCCGGCCAGCACCTTGCCCGGGCCGCATTCGGCCAGTTGCAGCACGCCGTCGGCAGCCAGTTTCTGCACCGTTTCGGTCCAGCGCACCGGGCTGTAGAGCTGACGCACCAGCGCGTCGCGAATCTGTGCCGGATCGCTGTAGCTCGCCACGTCGGCGTTGTGCAGCACCGGAATCGACGGTGCCTTGATCTCCACCTCGGCCAGGGCCGCGGCGAGACGCTCGGCGGCCGGCTTCATCAGCGCGCAGTGCGACGGCACCGATACCGGCAGCGGCAGCGCGCGCTTGGCGCCCTTGGCCTTGCACAGCTCCATGGCGCGCTCCACGGCGGCCTTGGCCCCGGCGATAACCACCTGGCCCGGCGAGTTGAAGTTGACCGCTTCCACCACCTCGCCCTGCGCGGCTTCGGCGCAGGCGGCGCGGATGTCGTCGTCGGACAGGTTGAGAATGGCCGCCATCGCCCCCTCCCCCGCCGGCACGGCTTCCTGCATCGCCTGGGCACGCAGGCGCACCAGCTTGACGGCATCGGCGAAGCCGAGCGCCCCGGCGGCGACCAGCGCGCTGTATTCGCCCAGGCTGTGGCCGGCCACGGCGACCGGCAGCGCACCGCCGACGGCCAGCCAGGCGCGCCAAGTGGCGACGCCGGCGGCCAACATCAGCGGCTGGGTGTTGACGGTGGCGTTGATGGCGTCGGCCGACTCGGCCTTGAGCATGGTCCACAGATCGTCACCGAGCACGGCGGAAGCTTCGTCGAAAGTCTGCTTCACGACCGGCAGGTCGGCGAAACCGTCCATCATGTTGAGGCTTTGCGAGCCTTGCCCCGGGAAAACGAAGGCAAACGACATGGTGAATCTCCCAAGAAAACGTCAGGAACGATGAACGCCAAGGGGCGCCGTCCCGACGCCGATCGCGTCAATTCCGGGACGGCGCACGCCTTGGCGTGCTTGTGTCATCAGAAGGTGAGCAGTACCGCGCCCCAGGCGAAACCGCCGCCGATGCCTTCCAGCATCACGGTCTGGCCACGCTTGATGCGGCCGTCGCGCACCGCGGCGTCGAGCGCCAGCGGGATCGAGGCGGCCGAGGTGTTGCCTTGCTCGGGCAGCGTCACCACCACGCGCTCCATCGGCAGGCCGAGATGCTTGGCGGTGGATTCTATGATGCGCAGGTTGGCCTGATGCGGCACCAGCCAGTCGACCTGGTCCTTGCTCATGCCGACCTCGCCCAGCGTCTTCTCGGCGATGTCCGACAGCGCCTTGACGGCAAACTTGAAGACCGCCGGCCCGTCCATGTGCAGGTAGGGCATGCCCTGGATCTTGCCATCGGCGATCTGCGCCGGGGTGTTCAGGATGTCCTTGTAGCGGCCGTCGGCGGCCAGCTTGGCGTGCAGGATGCCGGGTTCGTCCGACTCGCCCAGCACCACGGCGCCGGCGCCGTCGCCGAACAGGACGCAGGTGCGGCGGTCTTGCCAGTCGAGGATGCGAGACATCACCTCGGCCCCGACCACCAGCGCCTTCTTGGCCATGCCGGACTTGATGTAGTTGTTGGCCGTGATCAGCGCGTACATGAAGCCGGCGCACACCGCCTGCACGTCGAATGCGGCGCAACCGTGCACGCCCAGCTTTTCCTGCAGCAGGCAGGCGGTGCTGGGGAAGACCATGTCGGGGGTGGTGGTCGCCACCACGATGAGGTCGATTTCGTCGGCGGCGACGCCCGCGTCGGCAAGCGCAGCCTGAGCCGCCTTGAGCGCGAGATCGCTGGTGGTTTCCTGCTCGTCGGCGATGTGGCGGGCACGGATACCGGTGCGGGAGACGATCCACTCGTCACTGGTATCAATGCGCTCAGCCAGCATCGCATTCGTAAGCACGGTCGGCGGCAGGTAGCTGCCGGTGCCGAGAATGCGTGAATAGGCCATGTGTCTCAGTTCGCTGCTGCCTCGGATTGCTTGATGTGTTGTAGTTGCTCGGCAACCCGCTCGGCGATGTGAGCAATCACGCTGGAGCCGGCTTCCTCGCAAGCCTGTTCCAGCGCGTACCGGAATCCCAGCGCGTCGGTGCCGCCGTGGCTTTTCACCACGATGCCGCGCAAGCCCAGCAAGCTCGCGCCGTTATAGCGGCGGGCATCCACCCGTTTCTTGAAGTGGTTCAGGACCGGCATGGCGGCCAGCGCACACAGCCGTGTCCACCAGCTTCGGGTGAATTCTTCGCGCAGGAAAGAGGCAATCATGTGCGCCAGACCTTCGGAGGTCTTGAGCGCCACGTTGCCGGTAAATCCGTCGCAGACTACCACATCCACCGTGCCACGGTAGATGTCGTTGCCTTCGACGTTGCCGTAAAAGTTCAGCGCGGCGTCTTTTAACAGTTCGGCGGCTTGCTTGACGGTCTCGTTACCCTTGATGTCTTCGGAGCCGATGTTGAGCAGGCCCACCGTGGGGTTGGCCTTGCCCGACAGACTGGACACCAGTTCGGAGCCCATGATGCCGAATTGCAGCAGTTGCGCCGGCGTGCAGTCGACGTTGGCCCCCAGGTCCAGCATGCAGCTGGTGCCCTTGCTGGTGGGCAAGAGCTTGGCGATGGCCGGGCGGTCGATGCCGGGAATGGTCTTGAGTACGAAGCGCGCGGTGGCCATCAGGGCACCGGTATTGCCGGCCGACACAGCCGCCTGCGCCTCGCCTTCTTTGACGAGGTTGATCGCGACCCGCATCGACGAATCTTTCTTGTTCTTCATGGCCAGCTGCGGCGATTCGTCCATGCCCACCACCTGGGATGCGTGGTGGAGGCGCAGACGGTCGCGCGCGACGGAGCCATGCAGCGCCAATTCCGCCTCAAGGGCGGTCTGGTCACCTACAAGAATGAGTCGTGCGTCGGGATGGTCTTGGAGAAACTGGATCGATGCCGGGACGGTGACCTTGAGGCCAACGTCACCGCCCATTGCATCAACCGCTACGGTGATAGTCATCAACGTGTACGGTGGTGAAACCTACCTGTTGTTTGACAGGTAAAGTTTGTGCGGAGAAAAAGCGATTACTCGCCCTTGGTCTTGACGACCTTGCGGCCACGGTAGAAGCCGTTCGGGCTGATGTGGTGACGCAGATGGGCTTCGCCGGTGGTCGGCTCAACGGCCAGCGCCGGGGCGATCAGGAAATCGTGGGCGCGGTGCATGCCACGCTTGGACGGGGACTTTTTGTTCTGTTGAACGGCCATGGTCAACTCCTAAGAATTTCAAGTAGATTCTATTACACGAATCCGGTTTACTCGGACTTGGTGCCCTTGAGCGCCGCCAGCACCGCGAACGGATTCGGCTTGTCGGTCTTGGCGCGCGCGAGAGCATCCGTACCGCAATCGTCGTGTTTCGGCGACAGCGGCAAGCCCATGATGATTTCGTCTTCGACCAGCCGAACCACGTCCAACTCCGGCTCGGCCATGATGGCATCGAGCGTTTCGTCGGCCTCGCAGGCCGCCTCGAGCTTTTCCTCGTCGGTGAACAGCGTCATCGAGGAGTCGGTCTTGAGCACGTACGGCATGCTGGAGAGGCAACGCTGACAGCGCACGGAAATCGTGGCGTCGAGCGTGAGCCGGAGCACGGCACGACGCAACGGGTCGACGTGGCCGGAGAGGGTATACTTTACCTCGCCGTCCGTATCGGACAGGTCGTCGTGTATGCGCTGATCCAGCGCCGAGATGGCCAAGGTGCCAGTCTGCGAGCGGCCCTCGCGGGCAAACTTCAGCGGATCGATCAAAATCGGTTTAGACATAAACCTCGCATGATATAATTCGCCTCCCCGATTTGTCAAAAGAATCAAGCATTCACACCATGCAGATTGTCCTCGCTTCCACCTCTCCCTACCGCCGCGAGATCATCGCGCGCCTGGGCCTGCCGTTCGAGGCCGTGGCGCCGCATTGCGACGAAACCCCGCTGCCCAATGAGACCGCGCTCTTGACCGCCACCCGGCTGGCGCGCGCTAAGGCCGAATCGCTCGCCGGGCGCTTTCCCGAAGCGCTGATCATCGGCTCCGACCAGGTGGCGCTGCTCGACGGCCAGCAGATCGGCAAGCCGCTCGAATTCGAGCGCGGCGTGGAGATGCTGACGTGGATGAGCGGTCGCACCGTGCTGTTCCACTCCGCGCTGGCGCTGGTGAACAGCGCCACCGGCCGGGTGCAGGAGACGGTGGGCCTGACCCGCGTGACACTGCGCGCGCTGTCCGAGACGCAGATTCGCCACTATCTGACACGCGAGCCGGATGCGCTGCACTGCGCCGGCGCGGCCAAGAGCGAGGGACTGGGTGGCGCGTTGATCGCGCGCATCGAGTCGGACGACCCCAACTCGCTGATCGGCGTGCCGTTGTTCGAGTTGGTGACGATGCTCGGCAACGAAGGCGTGGAGATTCTGTAATGGCCGGCACCCTGTTCTTGATCCCCACCCCGCTCGGCGACGAGGCCACGCCCTGGTTGCCGGAGCCGGAGCGCGCCCGCGTGATTCATCTCACCCATTTCGTGGTGGAGGCGGAAAAGACCGCGCGCAAGCACTTGAAGGCGCTCGGCGTGACCACGCCGATCCGCGAGCTGACGCTATCGACGCTGAACGAGCACACCAAGCCGGCCGAGGTGGCGGCGCTGCTGCAGCCGTTGGCCGAAGGGCTCGACCTGGGCCTGGTGTCGGAGGCCGGCTGCCCGGCGGTGGCCGACCCCGGCGCGCAACTGGTGGCGCTGGCGCACGAGAAGGGCTACCGCGTGGAGCCGTTGATCGGGCCGTCGTCGATCCTCTTGGCGCTGATGGCGTCCGGCGCCAACGGCCAGTGCTTCGCCTTCCACGGCTATTTGCCGGTGGACGCCGCCGAGCGCGCCAAGGCGGTGAAGGAGCTGGAACAGCGTTCGCGCCAGCGCAACGAGACGCAGATCTTCATCGAGACGCCGTACCGCAACAACGCCTTGCTGCAACAGCTGCGCGAGACGCTGAGCCCGGCGACCCGGCTGTGTGTGGCGGCCGACCTGACGCTGCCCAGCCAGACCATCGTCAGCCGCCGCGTCAAGGACTGGCCAAAGGAGGCGCCGGACTTCCACAAGCGCCCGGCGCTGTTCGTGATCCACGCCGGCTGAGCGCTAACGTATCAAAGCACTTTGTCAGCAGCCTGAAACCGGCCGACATCGTCGGCCGGTTTTTGTTATCCCCCGCTCCGCTGCACCACGCTCTCCATCTCCAGCGAACGCCACAGGTCTTGCAAGGTGGCGTTGGTATTCTGCTTGGCGCGGTAGGAGCGTATCTCCAGCTGCGTGCTCCACTCTTCTCCCCCCGCCTTCACCAGAGCGCCCTGCTGCAGCGCCTCGGCCACCGAGCTTTCCGGCAGCCAGGCCACGCCGTAGCCTTCCTTGGCCATGTTCATCAGCAGCATGGCCATGTCGGCCTCGTAGCAGAGTTCGAGAAAGTACGGCGTCGGCGCCTGCTTCAGGATGACCTCGACCACGCGCCCGAGAAACGTCGTGGAGGTGTAGGCGAGATAAGGAATGGGAATGTTCTTGCGCCCGGGCAGGCTGAATGCCGGCTTGCCGGAGGCCGAAACGGCCGAGACCGGAATGAAGGCTTCTTGCCCCAGTGTCAGGTAATCGAATTTGGCGGGGTCGAGCAGGATAGGCGCGCGCGGATGGTGATAGCAGAACATCAGGTCGCAGCTGCCCTCGGACAGGGCCATCACCGCATCCAGCACGTTCTCCGCCACCACGCGGGCATTGAAATGGCCATGCCGCCGCTGGAACTGCTTCATCCATTTGGGCAGGAAGGTCATGGACAGCGTGTGCCCGGCGCGCACCTGGATGGCCTTGCCGGGCATGCGCGTTTCCTGGCGGATATCGGCACGCGCCTCCAGCAACAGCCGCAGCGCCTCGCGACCCTGCTCGCAAAACAGCTGCCCGGCCTGGGTCAGTTCCAGCGGGTAGGAGCCACGATGCACCAGTTCTGCCCCGACCCATTCTTCCAGCGAACGGATGCGGCGAGATAACGCCGATTGCGTGATGTGGCGAGCCTCCGCCGCGCGCGAGAAATTCTTGGTGTCCGCCAGCGCCAGCAGGTCGCCGATCCACCTCAGATGCATGAGTCTCCCCTTGTCTGCCGCCCCTGGCTACTCGTACTGCTCGACCGCATGAAGACCGCAGCGGTTTTCCTTTGGCCATCATGCGGTTCCTTGCCCCAAAGCGCTATTCCGATTTCGCATGGCGCTATGACCCATCCTCATCATGGCGCTTCCGGCGCAGCCCTAGAATTTCTCGTGCCCCGTTTTCGGCGCGTACAAAGGAGCTGCGAAAAATCATGAATACCCAAAAACTGACTCGTCAGATCGGGATAGCGATGCTGCTGGGCATCCTGGTCGGCTATCTCTGCAACCGTTATGCCCAGGACGCGCAGTCTGCCAAGGAGATCGCCTCCTATTTCAGCCTGGTCACCGATATCTTTCTACGCCTGATCAAGATGATCATCGCCCCGCTGGTTTTCGCCACGCTGGTTTTCGGCCTGGCCAGCATGGGCGATTCGGGCGCCGTCGGCCGGATCGGCCTCAAGGCCATGCTGTGGTTCGTCTGCGCCGCCACCGCCTCGTTACTGCTCGGCATGGCGCTGGTAAACCTGTTCGAGCCCGGCGTCCAGATGCATCTGGCGCTGCCCGACGTCGCGGCCAGTTCCGGGCTGAAAACCGGCGACCTGAACCTCAAGGGCTTCATCACGCATGTGTTCCCGAAAAGTATTGCCGAAGCCATGGCCAACAACGAGATCCTGCAGATCCTGGTGTTCTCGCTGTTCTTCGGCACCGCCCTGGGGTTCGTCAAAGGACAAGGTTACGCCACGCTGGACAAATGCATCGACGAGCTGGCCCGCATCATGTTCCGCATCACCGACTACGTGATGCGCCTGGCGCCGATCGGCGTGTTCGCCGCCATGGCCGCCGCCATCACGGTGCAGGGCCTCGGCGTCTTGCTGAGCTATGGCAGGCTGATCGGCGAGTTCTATCTGGGACTGGCGCTGCTGTGGGGGCTGCTGCTCGGCGTTGGTTACCTGTTTCTCGGCAAGTCGGTGGGAGCGCTGTTCAGGCTGATCCGCGAGCCGATCATGCTGGCCTTTTCCACCGCCAGCAGCGAGTCGGCCTACCCGAAAACCATCGAATCGCTGGAAAAGTTCGGCGTGTCCAAGCGTATTTCCAGTTTCGTGCTGCCGCTCGGCTACTCATTCAACCTCGACGGCTCGATGATGTACCAGGCGTTTGCCGTGCTGTTCATCGCCCAGGCCTACAACATCGACATGAGCTTTTCGCAGCAACTGATCCTGCTCCTGGTGCTGATGGTGACCAGCAAGGGCATGGCCGGCGTGGCGCGCGCCTCGCTGGTGGTGGTGGCCGCCACCCCGCCGATGTTCCACCTACCGGAAGCCGGCTTGCTGCTGATCATGGGTATCGATCAGTTCTTCGACATGGGGCGCACCGCGACCAATGTGCTGGGCAATAGCTTGGCGACGGCGGTGGTCGCCAAGTTCGAAGGCAATGCCGGGCCGGAAGCCGAGAGCCTGCCCGTCGCGGCCGAGAACCGGGCCTGACGCTGAAATCAGACGGAGGGGCCGCGCTCAAGACGGCCCCGGTCATTCCCCTTCACCGAATCCTGACACCATGACGACAAGAACCCTGGGCATCATCGGCGGGCTGGGCGCACTGGCCGGTGCCGATCTGTTTGCCAAGTTGCTGAAATCACCCCCTGCACGGGCTGACGTAGCACGCTTCCATTTCCTGCTGGAGCAACACCCGTTCACAGGTGCCGGCGTTGCCCTGGAGCGGGGCACCAGCATGACCGCGCGCAAGCTGTACGTGTTCCAGGCCAGCCAGTCGTTCGTCGCCCGCCGTGCCGACGCGATCCTGCTGCCCTGCTTCGCCAGCCATGTGTTCCGGGATGAGATCCAGACCGAACTCGAGGTACCGCTGCTGGACATGATGGCGGCGCTGCTGCGCCATGTCCGGCAAAAGGCGGACCCCGGCCGCCGGCTGGGCATACTGACGTCCGATTTCGTCCGCGAAGCCGGGCTGTTCGAACGCTATTTCGACGATCACTACGCCCTGCTGTATCCCTCGCCCGATCAGCAAACCAGCTTGATGCAGGCCGTATATGGCGAGCGGGGACTGCAGGCGGGCGACGAGGCGGCGCTGGAACAGGTGGCACAAGTCTGTCGACATCTGCAGGAACAAGGAGCCGACTTGCTGGTGCCGGGCTTTACCGAGCTGTCGCTGGTGGCCCAACGCCTGCAACGGCGGGGTATCGGGCTGCTGGACAGCAACGCCATCTATGCCGAGCATGCCCTCCACTACAGCAGCCCGGCCCTGGAGCAGCCGTTCAAGCTCGGGATCGTGGGGGGAGTCGGTCCGGCGGCGACCGTGGACTTCATGGACAAGGTGGTTTGCAACACGCCGGCCGGCTGCGACCAGGAACACATCAAGATGGTGGTGGAGCAGAATCCGCAGATTCCCGACCGCACCGCCAATCTGTTGCATGAGGGAACCGACCCCACCGTCGCGCTGCTGGCGACCTGTCAACGGCTGGAGGCCGACGGAGCCAAGGCCATCGCGATTCCCTGCAATACAGCCCACGCCTTCGTCGCGGCGATCCAGCCTTATCTGACGACTCCCATCGTCAACATGCTGACTGAAACGATCGCCCATATCCGGACGCGTTACAGCGGCGACAAGCCGGTGGGCCTGCTGGCAACCGCCGGCACGGTGCAGAGCCGGGTGTACCACGCTGCCGCCGAGCAGGCCGGCATCCGGCTGATCGCTCCCGAACCGCCCTTCCAGGACAAGGTGATGAATGCCATCTACGGCGAATGCGGGGTCAAGGCGGGCTTTACCGAGGGCGAGAGCAAGACCGACTTGCTGGCAGCGGCGGAGCACTTGGCCCAGGCCGGTGCAGAGATCCTCATCCTCGGCTGCACCGAGCTGCCACTGCTGTTCCCGCAGAGCCATGAGATCGAACTCGACGGCAGGACGGTGGCCCTGATCGACCCGACCGACATCCTGGCGCGCCGCTGCGTGCAATTGGCCCGGCCGGCGTAAAACCGGCCGGCGTCAGGATGGACGCGAGGCCAGCAGGGCGGTCAGCGCACGTTGCGCCGCCTCGTCCAGCCGCTCCCCCGCCAGCCGCAGCGTCGCCCGCCCCATGGCACGGTAGGCGTCGGCGCACAGCTCGTCGTCGATCACCGCGAGATGCCGCGCCACGGTGCCGGCGTCGCCGCGCAGGATCGGCCCGGTGAGCGCCGCGGCCGGCCCCAGTGCCAGGGTGTTGTCGAGCGTCTGGCGCATCAGCCCGCCCACCAGCTGCGACGCCACGAGTGGCTCGATGCCGGCCCCGGCGGCCACCTGCAAGGCCAGCGCGTTCAACGTCACCAGGTAGTTGGACGCCATCGACAGCGCGGCGTGGTAGGCCGCCTTGCCGCCGGGAGCGAGCCGGAACGGCCGTCCACCGAGGGCTTCGGCCAACCTTTCCAGTTCGGTGCAGGCACTTTCCTCCCCTTCCAGCGCGCACAGCGTGCCGCCGAAGCCCCTCACGGCACGCGCCGGCTCGGCGAAGGAAAAGGCCGGGTGCAGGCTGCCGAGGCGCACGCCTCGCGCCGTCAGCGGGTCCAGCAGGCTCGTTTCCCCGGCGCCGCTGGCGTGGAACACCAGCGCCCCAGGCGGCACCACGCCAGCGTCGGCCAGGTCTTGCGCCGTGGTGGCAATCGCCGCATCCGGTACCGCCAGCAGGTAGAGTTCGGCCGGGGCCAGCCGTGCCAGCTCGGTGACGGCGCGACCGGCGCCGATGAAGGCGAGCGCTTCGGCGGCGTGCACCGTGTCGCGGCATAGCACGTCGACCACGGTATAGCCGGCGTCGTGCGCCAGGCGTCCCAGCGTGCGCCCCAGGCGCCCGGCACCGATGATGCTCAGACGCGCCATGACACCTCCTCGCCCGCGCTGCGCGTCAGCGCAACGTCATGCCATACTGCCAATGACATCGTTGATTTTCCCGACTGGATGGAAGACATGAAACTGATCCTGTTCTTGCTGCTGCTCACCCTGCCGCTGCTGTACGCCGCCATCCTCTACAACGCGCTGGTCGGCCTCAAGCACCAGGTCGGCAAGTGCTGGGCCAACATCGACGTGCTGCTCAAGCAGCGCCACGACGAATTGCCCAAGCTGGTGGAGGTATGCCGCCAGTACGCCCAGTTCGAACAGGCCACGTTGACCCGGGTGATGGAAGCGCGCGCCGCGATCTCGGACGCCGCACGGGCCGGCAACCTGGGTCGGCTCGGCGAACTCGAGAGCGGGCTGTCCGGCCTGCTCGGCCGTCTCTTCGCCGTGGCCGAGGCCTACCCCGAACTCAAGGCGGACCAGCAGTTTTCGCACCTGGCGCAGCGTATCAGCCAACTGGAAGAAAACATCGCCGACCGGCGCGAACTCTACAACGAAGCGGTCAACCTCAACAACGTGCGCATCGAACAGTTCCCCGACGTGTTCATCGCTCGGCTGTGCGGATTCCGCCCGGCCACGCCGCTGCGCTTTGCCGCCGCCGAAACGCGCGACATCGACCTGACCGCCCTGTTCCAGCGTTAAGTGAAGAAGCGGCTGATTTACCGGCTGACCAGCCATGGCTGGCTGGGCTTCACCGGCTATCCCTTGGCGCTGCTGCTCGGCTTCAAGCTGCAGCCGGCCCTGCTCTACACGCTGGGCTTGCCGCTTTGCACCACCTTCGGCCTGCTGGCGTGGTGGCTCAATTACCGCCGTTACCGGGTGATCGCCGATACCCCCACGTCGCGCACCGGCGCAGTGGCGCAGGGCTACGTCGAGCTGTTCGGTTGCGCGCGCAGCCATGAACGCGCCCCGCTCTACAGCTCGCTGAGCGGGCGGCGTTGCGTCTGGTTCCGCTGGGAACGCCGCTACGTCGGTCGCGACGGCCGGCTCGATCCGGCCCAGCAGGAAGAAAGCGACGCCTCCTTCCTGCTGCAGGACGGCCACGGCGAGGTGGTGGTCGACCCGGAACAGGCCGAGGTCCATCCCGCGCACCGTGCGAGCTGGCACGATCAGGACTATCTGTGCAGCGAGGAATGGATCGCCGACGGCGACCCGCTGTACGTGATCGGGGAGCTGGTCGCCATCGGCGGCGAGGCCGCCGCCGACCCGCGGCGCGACGTGGCCGCCCTGCTGGCAGAGTGGAAGCGCGACCAGCCGGCGCTGCTGCGCCGCTTCGACCTCGACCGCAGCGGCGGCATCGACGAGCGCGAGTGGCTGGCGGCGCGTGCCGCCGCCGAACGCGAGGTGCGGCAACAGCAGCAGGAGTTCGCCGCCACGCCGCTCACGCTGCACCTGCAGCGCCCGGCCGACGGCCGGCCCTACCTGGTCACCACATTGTCATCCCATGACGGCGCCCGCGCCTTCCGCTGGCGCGCCTGGCTGCACCTGGGCGCCGCGCTCACCGGCCTGCTGCTGTGGCTGCGCACGGGCTGAGCCCGTCCGGCCGCCCGCAACGCCAGGCTCGCGGCGCGGTGCGCCCGCTTCATTCGTGGCGCAGCGCCTCGATCGGGTCGAGCCGTGCCGCCTTGCGCGCCGGGAAATAACCGAACACCAGCCCCACCGTAGCGGAAAAGACGAACGCCACGGCGACGATGGTGGCGTTGAACACGAACGGCACGTTCAGCAGCGCGGCCAGCACCGCCGAGGCCACCAGGGCCAGCGCGATCCCGATCAGCCCGCCCAGCGACGACAGCACCGCCGCCTCCACCAGAAACTGCAGCAACACCTCCCGCTCCAGCGCGCCGATGGCGAGCCGGATGCCGATCTCGCGCGTGCGCTCGGTCACCGACACCAGCATGATATTCATGATGCCGATGCCGCCCACCAGCAGGCTGACCGCCGCCACCGCGCCGAGCAGCGCGGTCAGGACCTCGGTGGTGGAGGTCAGCATCTTGCTGATCTCCTTCATGTCCATGACGTTGAAATTGCTTTCCTCGTTGGCGGAGAGATGGCGCCGCTCGCGCATCAGGTGCTCGATGTCCTGCTGGGCGCGGCTGGTGGAGGTGCCCTCGCGCACCGACACCTGGAGCTGGTTGACGTCCTGGTTGCCGGCGATGCGGCGCTGGTAGGCGCGCAGCGGCATGATCGCCAGGTCGTCCTGGTCGCTGCCCATGGCGGACTGCCCCTTGGGCTCGAGCAGGCCGACCACGCTGCAGGCGATGCCCTGCACGCGGATGCGTTCGCCCAACGGATCCTGCCGGCCGAACAGCTTGTCGCGCACGGTCTGGCCGATGATGCAGGCCGGCGCGCCGGCGCGCAGCTCGCTGTCGGAAAAGCGGCGCCCGCTGCGCAGCGTGAGGTTGCGCACGGTGAAGTACTCGTTGCTGGTGCCGATCACCTGGGTCGACCAGTTGGCGTGCCCGTACACCACCGTCAGCGAGCGCGACGCCATCGGCGCCACCGCCGCCAGCGCCGGTATCTCGCGCACCAGCGCCTGGGCGTCGCCGACGCTGAATAGCGCCGCCCCGACGTTCTGCCCCGGGCCGAGGCGCCGGCTCGGGCTGATGATGAGCAGGTTGCTGCCGAGGCTGGCGATCTGCTGGGTGACCTGCAACGTGGCGCCGCCGCCGAGCGTGACCATGATTATCACCGCGGCCACGCCGATGACGATGCCGAGGATGGTGAGGAAGGAGCGCAGCACGTTGCGGCGGATCTCGCGCAGGGCCAGGGCGAAGGCGTTCCAGAGCATCACCCGCCTCCCTGGTGTGCGCGCTCCGCTGCCGGCACCACCAGGCCGTCGCGAAAATGGATGGTGCGGCCGGCGTACGCCGCCATATCCGGCTCGTGCGTCACCATCACGATGGTGATGCCCTGCTCCCGGTTCAGGCGCGTGAGGATGGTCATGATCTCCTGGCTGCGCGCGCTGTCGAGGTTGCCGGTCGGCTCGTCCGCCAGCAGCAGCGCGGGACGGGTGACGATGGCGCGCGCGATCGCCACGCGCTGCTGCTGCCCGCCGGACAGTTCGCCCGGGGTGTGGTCCTCCCAGCCCGCCAGCCCCACCTCCGCCAGCGCCTCGCGGGCGCGCTGGTGGCGCTGTTCGGCGGGATCACCGCGATAGATCAGCGGCAGCTCGACGTTCTCTAGGGCGCTGGTGCGGTTGAGCAGGTTGAAGCCCTGGAACACGAAACCCAGGTAGTGGCGCCGCAGCAGCGCGCGCTGGTCGCGCGTGAGCCCGCCCACCTCGACCCCCTGGAACAGGTAACTGCCGGAACTCGGGGTATCGAGACAGCCGATCAGGTTCATGCAGGTGCTCTTGCCCGAGCCGGACGGCCCCATCACCGCCACGAACTCGCCTTGGGCGATGACGATGTCGATCCCGCCCAGTGCCTGCATCGCTGCCGCGCCGCGGCCGTAGGTCTTGGTGACCCGGCGCAGCTCGACGAGGGGGCGGCCGTCGGGCGTCATGACGGCTTTTTCCCCTCGATCACGTCCACCACCACGGCGCGGCCCGGCGCCAGCGCCCCGCCCTTCACCTCGGTCAGGCTGCCATCGCTCATGCCGGTCTTGAGCGTGACCTTTTGCAGCCGGCCCTGCTTCAGCACCCAGACATGGGGCTGCTTGTCGTTGCCGCCGGGCGGGCTGGCACTCCGGCGCGGCGGGCGCGGCAGCAGATTGGCGACCAGCCCGCGGCTGGCGGGCGCTGAGGTTTCCTGCGGCGGCACGAAACGCAGCGCGGCATTGGGCACCAGCAGCGCGTCGCGCGCCTGCTCGACCACGATGCTGGCGGTGCCGGTCATGCCCGGGCGCAGCAGCAGGCCGGCGTTGTCCACCTTGAGCACGGTTTCGTACGTCACCACCCCGGCCACGGTCTTGGCGCCGAAACGCACCTGGGACAGGCGCGCCGGAAAGGTGCGCTCGGGGTAGGCGTCGACGGTGAAGCTGGCGGCCTGCCCTTCCCGCACCTTGCCAACGTCGGCCTCGTCCACGTCGACGTGCAGTTCCATCTGCGTCAGGTCTTCGGCCAACGTGAACAGTACCGGCGTCTGGAACGAGGCGGCCACGGTCTGGCCGGGTTCGGCGGCGCGTTTCAACACCACGCCGTCCACCGGAGAGCGGATCACTGCCTTGGCCAGGTCGGTGCGCTGCGCCTCCAGCGTGGCTTCCCCCTGGGTCACCGTGGCCCGGCTGTTGGCGGCATCCGCCACGGCGCGCTCGAAGGTGGCCAGGGCGGTCTCCATCTCGGACTGCGACGGCACCTTGCCGCCGCTGACCTGCTGCACCTGGCGCAGCCGTCCCAGCTTGGCCTTGGCCTCGCTGACGGTGGCCTGCGCCTGCTGCACCCGGGCGCGGGCGGCGGCCAGCGCCGCCAGGCTCTGCTTGAGCTGGGCCTCGAGCTTGCTGGTATCGATGCGCGCCAGCACCTGGCCGCGCTTCACCCGGTCGTTGTAATCGACCTCGACGCTCTTGATGGTGCCGGAAATCTCGCTGCCGACGTCCACCTGGTTGGTGGGCTGCAGCGTGCCGGTGGCGGAGACGGCCACGGTCAGGCTGCCGCGGCGCACCTCCTGCGTCAGGTAGCGCGGCTGGCCCGTGGCCTGACGGCTGTTCCAGTACAGCGCCGCCAGCCCCGCCGCCACGACCATCCCCCCCAGCAGCAGCCAGCGCCGGAGGCGCGAGACCACGCGGGACTGCCGGTCGAGACCGAGCTTTTTGGCCATGTCGCCGGGTTGCTCCATCATCCTCCTTTCGCCGCAGCCGCGTCCCAGCCGCCGCCCAGCGCCTTGTAAAGCCGTACCAGGTTGGATACCGCCGCCGCCTCGCTCTGGCTCAGCTGGTCCTGCAGCGACAGCAGCGAGCGCTGGGTGTCGAGCACCGCCTGGAAATCGACCAGGCCGGCCTGGTACTGGCTCGAGGCCAGATCGGCCGCCCCTTGCGCCGCCGTGACCGCCTCACGCAGCGCCACGCCGCGGTTCTGCTCCTCGGCGTAGGCCACCAGCGCACCCTCGACGTCGCGCAAGGCCGTGAGCACGGCGGACTGGTAATTGAGCTGCGCCTGCTGCTGCAGGGCATTCTGCACCTCGATGTTGTGGCGGACGCGGCCGGCGTCGAACACGACCTGGCCGACGCTGGCGCCCAGCGCATACAGGCCGGCGCTGGAACGCAACAGCCGGCCGCCGCTCAGGGCTTGCAGGCCGAGCGTGCCGGACAGCGACACATCGGGGTAGGCGGCGGCGCTGGCCACCCCGACCTGCGCCGTCGCCGCCGCCAGCTGGCGCTCGGCGCGGCGCAGGTCGGGACGCTGGCGCAGGGTGTCGGCGGGGATGCCCACCGCCACGGTGGCGGGCAGGTGCGGGATGGCGGCCGGCTGGTCCAGTTCGCTCAGCTCGCCGGGCGCGCGCCCCAGCAGCACCGCCAGCCGCTGTTTCGACTGCGCCAGCCCCTGCTGCAATGCCGGCAGTTGGGCCCGCGTCTGCTCCAGGTTGAAACGGGCCTGATCTTCGTCCAGCTGCGTGGTGAGTCCGGCCTGATGCCGCCAGCGCGTGATCTGCCAGGTCTCGTCCTGGGTGGCGAGGCTGCCGCGCGCGAGCGCCAGCCGGGCCTGAAAGCCGCGCGCCTCGACGTAGCCGAGCGCCACTTCCGCCAGCAGGCTGACCCGGGTGTCGCGCAGCGCCTCCTGCTCGGCGTCGAGCGTCGCCGCGGCGGCTTCCTGGGCACGGCGCAGGCCACCGAACAGGTCGAGCTCCCAGTTGGCATCGAGCTGCGCCGACCAGGTCTCGACGGCGCGCCCGTTGCCCTGGCTCATCTCGTCGCTGGAACGGTTGCGGTTGACGGCGGCACGGGCGTTCAGGGCGGGATAGCGCTCGGCCACGGCCAGCCCGTAGCGGGCGCGGGCCTCGCGCAGGCGGGCCTGCGCCAGTTTGACATCGAGATTGTTCGCCACGGCCTCGTCGATCAGGCGCGACAACAGCGGATCGTCCAGGCGCTCCCACCAGCGCGCCAGCTCGGCCGCCGGCGGCACCGTGGTATGCAAACCGCCCTGCAGCGGGCCGTGCCACGCCGGCGGCACCGCCAGCGCGGGCGCCCGATAGTCCGGACCGACGGCGCACGCCGTCGCCAGCAGGGGCATGACGAAAACGGCACGACGCCGCCACGCGCGGCCGTCCGTGGGCCGCACGCCCTGGCTCGCGCCCGTCCCGCTCCGCTTACGCGCCTCCCCCATGCGCATCCGCCCGCTCAGGCCGACAGCGCGCGGCGCACGATCGGCGCCAGCGCCAGCGTCGACGGCAGGCTGCCGAAGCTGCCGCCCCAGTCCTCGCCCAGGCGCGAGGCACAGAACGCCTCGGCCAGCGCTTCCGGCGCGTGGCGCAGCAGCAAACCTGCCTGCACCAGCAGCACCATGCGCCGCACCAGGTGGCGGGCGTCGGCCTCCGCCACGGGGCGCTGCAGCTGGTCGCTCAGGCGCCCCAAGGCGTGGCGATAGAGCGGGTGGCATCCCGGCACCTGCGCCAGCTCGGCCAGCAGCATGTCGCGCGCACGCGGGTGCTTGGCGAGGGTGCGCAGCACGTCGAGGCACATCACGTTGCCCGAGCCCTCCCAGATCGAATTCACCGGCATTTCGGCGTAGGCCCGCGCCGCCACGCTTTCCGCCATGTAGCCGTTGCCGCCCAGCACCTCCATCGCTTCCGCCGCCAGTTCCGGACCGCGCTTGCACACCCAGTACTTGCCGGCCGGCACCAGCAGCCGGCGCAGCAGCATTTCTCCCTCGTCGTCCGGGGCGTCAGCGGCGCGCGCCAGGCGCAGGGCCAGCGCGATGGCGGCCTCGGTCTCCAGCGCCATGTCGGCCAGCACGTTGAGCATCAGCGGCTGCTCGATCAGGCGGTGGCCGAACGCGCGGCGATGGCGACAATGGTGCACCGCCTGCGCCAGCACCTGGCGCATCATGCCGGCGCTGCCCAGCAGGCAGTCGAAGCGGGTGTGCCCGCCCATTTCCAGGATGAGCGGCACGCCCCTCCCTTCCTCGCCCAGCAGCACGGCGTAGGCGGCGTCGAACTCGGCCTCGGCCGAGGCGTTGGAACGGTTGCCGAGCTTGTCCTTGAGACGCAGCAGGCACACCGCGTTGCGCGTGCCGTCCGGCAGCCAGCGCGGCAGAAAGAAGCAGGACAGGCCGCCCGGCGCCTGCGCCAGCACCAGGTGGGCGTCGCTCTGCGGCACCGAGAAGAACCACTTGTGACCGCTGAGGCGGTAGCTGCCGTCCGCACACGGTTCGGCACGCGTGGTATTGGTCCGGACGTCGGAGCCGCCCTGCTTCTCGGTCATGCCCATACCGACCAGGCCGCCGTGCTTCTGCGCGAGCGGCAGGTCGCGTTCGTCGTAGTCGTGGCTGCACAGCGTCGGCAGCCAGTCCAGCGTCAGGCCGGCGTGCTGCGACAGCACCGGGATGGCGCCGAAGGTCATGGTGGTGGGGCACAGCGTGCCGGCCTCGACCTGGGCCTGCAGCAGGAAGGCGGCGGCGCGCGCCACATGGGCGCCAGGCCGGGGCTCCTCCCACGGCGCGCAATGCAGGCCACGCTCGACAATGCCGCGCATCAGCGTGTGCCAGGCGGGGTGGAACTCCACCTCGTCGAGTCGAAAGCCCTGGGCGTCGAAGCCGTGCAGCAAGGGGGGATAGCGGTTGGCGAGTCGACCCAGCTCGAAGCTGTCGCGCCGCCCCAGCAGCGCGCCGCAGTCGAACAGCGGCTCGCGCGCCCACGCCGCGCCCTCGCGCACCACCCCTTCCTGCAAGGCGACATCGCTGCTGAACAGGTTGTAGTCGACCAGAGGCGGCGGCTGGTTCAAGACTTCGCGGGCTGACGGGGGCATGCGGATTCTCCTGGCGGAGCAAGCTGGCCGAGGGTGCGCCGGCCACCATGTCCTTTTGCAGCCTAGACCCGCCACCCGCCCCCGGCAAGCAGCAGACCGGCAAACAAAAACGGCTCCCCGCGATGGGGAGCCGTTTGCCGTCAAAGGTTGGCCGAAGCGGTGCGACACACCGGCTGCGGCATCGCCTGACGCTTACTCGTACTCTTCAACCGACGGGCAGCTGCACACCAGGTTGCGGTCGCCGTAGACGTCGTCGATGCGGTTCACGCTCGGCCAGAACTTGTTGTCCAGCACGTACGGCAGCGGGAAGAAGGCCTCGTCGCGGCTGTACGGACGGGTCCACTCGGCGGCAATGTCGGCCTTGCTGTGCGGCGCGTTCACCAGCGGGTTGTTGTTGAGCGGCCAAACGCCGTTCTGCACCTTATCGATTTCCTGGCGGATGGCCACCATCGCGGCGATGAAGTGGTCCAGCTCGGCCTTGGACTCCGACTCGGTCGGCTCGATCATCAGCGTGCCCGCCACCGGGAAGCTCATGGTCGGGGCGTGGAAGCCGTAGTCCATCAGACGCTTGGCCACATCCACCTCGGTGATGCCGGAGGCGGCCTTGAGCGGACGCAGGTCGATGATGCACTCGTGCGCCACACGGCCGTTGCGGCCGGTGTACAGCACCGGGTAGTGCGCCGACAGGTTCTTCATCAGGTAGTTGGCGTTCAGCAGCGCCATCTCGGTGGCGTGCTTCATGCCTTCCGCACCCATCATGCGGATGTACATGAAGGAGATCGGCAGGATCGACGCGGAACCGAACGGTGCCGCGGCAACCGCGCTCTGGCCGGCCACGGCGCCCGGTACTTCGGACACCACGTGGTTGGCCATGAACGGCGCCAGGTGCGACTTCATGCCGATCGGGCCCATGCCCGGGCCGCCGCCGCCGTGCGGGATGCAGAAGGTCTTGTGCAGGTTCATGTGCAGCACGTCGGCGCCGATGTCGGCCGGGCGGGTCAGCCCCACCTGCGCGTTCATGTTGGCGCCGTCCATGTACACCTGGCCGCCGGCCGCGTGCACGATCTCGCAGATTTCCTTGATGCCTTCCTCGAACACGCCGTGGGTGGACGGGTAGGTGATCATCAGCGCGCCCAGGTTGGCCGCATGCTGCTCGGCCTTGGCACGGAGATCGGCCATGTCCACGTTGCCGTTCTCGTCGGTTTTCACCACCACCACCTGCATGCCCAGCATCTGCGCGGTGGCCGGGTTGGTGCCGTGCGCGGATTGCGGGATCAGGCAGACGTTACGGTGCGCTTCGCCACGGCTGGCGTGGAAGCGGCGGATCGCCAGGATACCGGCGTACTCGCCCTGCGCGCCGGAGTTCGGCTGCATTGAGATAGCGTCGAAGCCGGTGATGGCCAGCAGCTGCTGTTGCAGCGCCTCGATCATTTCCAGATAGCCGGCGGCCTGATCGCGCGGGGCGAACGGGTGCATGTTGGCGAATTCCGGCCAGGTGATCGGGATCATCTCGCTGGTGGCGTTGAGCTTCATGGTGCAGCTGCCGAGGCTGATCATGGAGTGGTTCATCGCCAGGTCGCGGTTTTCCAGCTTCTTGAGATAGCGCAGCATCTCGTGTTCGCTGTGGTGGGTGTTGAACACCGGGTGCGACAGGATGGCGGATTCGCGCTTGAGCCCAGCCGGAATGGCGTCGGCAGCGGCGGCATCCAGTGCGGCAACGTCGGCCGGCTTGCCGGTGAAAATCTCGATCAGCTGAGCCAGGTCGGCTTCGCTGGCGGCTTCGTGGAAGGCCACGCCCAGCACGCCGTTGCCGGCGTCGCGCAGGTTGATGCCGGCAGCCAGCGCGGCGGCGTACACCTTGGCCGCATCGGCGCCCAAGTCGACCTGCACGGTGTCGTAGAAGCGGTCGAACACCAGCTTGCCACCAGCCGCCTTCACCGCGTGGGCGAAGATGGCCGCCAGGCGATGGATGCGCGCGGCGATGCGCTTCACGCCCTCGGCGCCGTGGTACACGGCGTACATGCCGGCGATGTTGGCCAGCAGCACCTGCGAGGTACAAATATTGGAGTTGGCCTTCTCGCGGCGGATATGCTGCTCGCGGGTCTGCAGCGCCATGCGCAGCGCGGTCTTGCCCTTGGCATCGACCGACACGCCGATGATGCGGCCCGGAGCGGAGCGCTTCATCTCGTCCTTGAACGCGAAGTAGGCGGCGTGCGGGCCGCCGAAGCCCATCGGCACGCCAAAGCGCTGGGTGTTGCCCACCGCCACGTCGGCGCCCATTTCGCCCGGCGACTTCAGCGCCACCAGCGCCATCACGTCGGCCGCGACGATGGCCAGCGCGCCCTTGGCCTTGACCGCGGCGATGTACGGGGTCAGGTCCAACAGTTCGCCGGATTCGCCCGGGTACTGGAACAGCGCGCCGAAGTAGTCGCCGTTGCCGGCCTCTTCCGGATGGCCCAGCACCAGTTCGAAGCCGAAGTACTCGGCACGGGTCTTCATCACGTCCAGCGTCTGCGGCAGCACGCGGCTGTCGACGAAGAACTGCTCGGACTTGGACTTGGACACGCGGCGCGCCATAGCCATGGCTTCGGCGGCGGCAGTGGCTTCGTCCAACAGCGAGGCGTTGGCGATTTCCAGCCCGGTGAGATCGATGATCATCTGCTGGAAATTCAACAGCGCTTCCAGGCGGCCCTGGGCGATTTCGGCCTGGTACGGGGTATAGGCGGTGTACCAGCCCGGGTTTTCCAGCACGTTGCGCAGGATCACGCCCGGGGTGAGCACCGGGTAGTAACCCAGGCCGATGAAGGATTTGTTCACCACGTTCTTGCTGGCGACCGCTTTCAGGTCGGCCAGCGCGTCGGCTTCACGCTGCGCCGGCGGCAGGTCCAGCGTGCGGTTGAAGCGGATGTTGGCCGGTACGGTCTGGGCCACCAGGTCCTCGAAGGAGCCGGCGCCGACGTAGGCCAGCATCTCGGCCTTCTCGGTCTCGCACGGGCCGATATGGCGTTCGATGAATTCGTTGTGGTTAAACAGGGTAGAGAGTGTCATGTTGCAAGTATCCGGATGCAAGAGGACTATGGGCCGGCGCCGCCGGCCCCATAAAAGCAAAAGCCTCGCGCCCTGGGACGCGAGGCCGGTTCGGCTCGATCAGGCGCCGATTTCCTGGGCGTACTGTTCGGCGTTGAGCAGCTTGTCGAGGTCGGCGACGTTGCTCGGCTTGACCTTGAAGAACCAGCCCTGGCCGTACGGCTCGCTGTTGGCCAGTTCCGGAGCGGCTTCCAGTTCACCGTTCACGGCCACCACTTCGCCTTCGATCGGCGCGTACACGTCGGAAGCGGCCTTCACCGACTCCACCACGCCAGCCTGTTCGCCGTCACCCAGCACGGCACCCACTTTCGGCAGCTCGACGAACACGATGTCGCCCAGCAGTTCCTGGGCATGTTCGGTAATGCCCACGGTCACGGTGCCGTCTGCTTCCAGGCGCAGCCATTCGTGGCTGGATACGTATTTCAATTCGGCGGGGATTTGGCTCATTACTGCATCTCCAATGTAGAAAAGGTTGATGACGAGGCCTTGCCGCCCCGTCCGGAAGCGGGCCTGGCCCGCCTCCACTCAGTCCGGATACTCGGCTTAATTAAAGACTTTTTTGCCGTTGCGAACAAACGGCATCTTGACCACGCGCACCTCGGTCAGCGTGCCGCGCAGATCGACCTGGGCGGTCTCGCCGGTCGCGGCCGGCACGCGGGCGATGGCGATGGAATGCTTCAGCGTCGGCGAGAAAGTGCCGCTGGTGATGACGCCTTCGCCGGCGCCCTCGACCACCACCTTCTGCCCCTCGCGCAGCACGCCGCGCCCTTCCAGCACCAGGCCGACCTGCTTCATCGCGACGCCGGCGGCTTTCTGCGCTTCCAGCGCCTGACGGCCGATGAAGTCGCGCTCGGCCGGTTCCCAGGCGATGGTCCAGCCCATCCCGGCAGCCAGCGGCGACACGGTCTCGTCCATGTCGTGGCCGTACAGGTTCATGCCGGCTTCGAGACGCAGCGTGTCGCGCGCGCCCAAACCGATCGGCGCCACGCCGGCCGCCAGCAATTCGCGGAAGAAGGCCGGCGCCTCGGTGGCCGGCACCATGATTTCCAGGCCGTCTTCGCCGGTATAGCCGGTTCGCGCAAAGAACCAGTCGCCTGCAGGCAAGCCCTGGAAGATTTTCAGAGATTTAATAGCGTCTGCCAGCGTCGGCTTCACCGAGCACACTTTGGCAATGGCGTTGGGACCTTGCACGGCCAGCATAGCCAGATCGCGACGCACCTTCAGCGTCACATCGAAACCGGCTTTCTGCTGCTCCATCCAGGCCAGGTCCTTGTCGGTGGTACCGGCGTTGACCACCATGCGGTAGCCGTAGGAAGTCAGATAGACGATCAGGTCGTCCACCACGCCGCCGTCGGCGTTGAGCATGCCGGAATACAGTGCCTTGCCCTCGAAGCCCAGCTTGGCCACGTCGTTGGCGATCAGCTTCTGCAGCCAGGCCTTGGCGTCCGCACCGGTGATGTCGATCACGGTCATGTGGGAGACATCGAACATGCCGGCGTCGCTGCGCACCTGCTCGTGCTCTTTCAGCTGCGAGCCATAATGGATGGGCATTTCCCAGCCGGCAAAATCGACCATCTTGGCGCCGGCGGCGAGGTGTTCGTCAAACAGGGGGGTACGTTTCGGGGCCGTCATGCGGAGTCCTTCAGGGTGCGTTCATCCTTCTATACACCCCTCTGTCCCTACACCTGAGATTTTCCGACTGGTGCAGCACCAGCCGTTAGCCCCTTCGGTGGGCGCCTGGAACCAGGCGCCGCTCTCCAGATTCGGCGGGCCGCCCATGGAACGACGGCCCGATCCTCGCAGTCCTTTTGCCTGAGCGATTGCGGGTGCACTTGCGCCTTCGGCGGCGGCCGGCTTGCGCGGCCACTCTCTCCTGCTAGATGGGGCAAGATTATCGGCGCTGGCCGCCGGTCTGGCAAGCCGCACGCGGCTGCATGCCGCGATTATGTAGGCGCAGCGCCACGTTACTTCCCCACACAATAACCAACCGCAGCCCTTCCCCGACCAAGTTGGCCGAAGCCCGGCTCACACCCTCACCGGCCCGGCCGGCACCTTGTCCAATGACCAATGCCCGCGCGCCCAGGCCCACAACTCGGCCAGGCTGCCGCATTCGTTCGGCGGCACATGCCCCAGCCGCTGCAACGCCCGGCGCAGCTCCGCCGCCGCTGCCGCCGGGGCAATCGCCGGCGCCAGCGTCTGCTTGGACAGCTTCTCACCGGCCGAGTTGACCATCAGCGGCAAGTGGCAGTAACTCGGGGTAGGCACTCCCAGCGCCCGCTGCACGGCGATCTGGCGCGGCGTCGACACCAAGAGGTCGGCGCCGCGCACGATATCGGTGACGCCCTGCGCGGCATCGTCCACCACCACCGCCAGCTGGTAGGCCCAGAAGCCGTCGGCACGCAGCAGCACGAAATCGCCGATGTCGCGCTCCAGGTCCTGGCGGTACTCGCCCTGCAAGCGATCGACGAACACCGTCTCGCCCGGCGCCACGCGTAGCCGCCAGGCACGGCCGGCGCGCCCCGCCACGCAGCCGTTGCGGCAGGTTCCCGGATAGACGTAGCCGTCCACCCCGCGGCGGGCGTGTGCCGCGATCTCCTTGCGCGTACAGCCACAGGCGTACGCCAGGCCATCGCGGGCCAACTGGTCCAGCGCGGCGCGGTACAGCTCGTGGCGCCGGCTCTGGTATTCCACAGCGCCATCCCACTCGAAACCCAGCGCCTCGAGCGTCTGCAGGATGGCCGAAGCAGCGCCGGCCACCTCGCGCGGCGGGTCGAGGTCCTCCATGCGCAACAGCCAGACGCCGCCGCGCGTGCGCGCCTCCAGATAGCTGCCGACGGCGGTGGTCAACGAACCGGCATGCAATAAACCGGTCGGACTGGGGGCAAAACGGCCACGATAGGGCAAGGAGGGAGCGAAGCCAGACATCATCGGAAAACAGCCGGGAAAATCAAATGATGGCAAAATTGGCTAGACTGTTGAGTGTCAGCGCCCAAATCGCCAAAGGAAAATGCAATGGCCTACGTTGTAACCGAAGCTTGTATCAAATGCAAATACACCGACTGCGTCGATGTCTGTCCGGTCGACTGCTTCCATGAAGGCCCCAATTTCCTCGCCATCGACCCGGACGAATGCATCGATTGCACCCTGTGCGTCGCCGAGTGCCCGGTCGAAGCGATCTACGCCGAAGAAGACGTGCCGGCCGACCAGTTGCATTTCATCGAGATCAACGACCGGCTGTCCAAGGTCTGGCCGGTGATCGCCGCCAAGAAGGACCCCCTGCCGGATCACGAAGACTGGGCCAAGGTCACCGGCAAGACCCAGTATCTGGAAGAATAATTAAGGGGCCATCAGGCAAAACCCTGCTGGCGTTATTGCACTCGCATGCGAATCCTTCGCCGGACAAATCCCTGCGTGCCAATCTTTGAATTGGCTCAGCGATGAATTTACACGCAGAGATTGGTCCGGCAAGCCCTTGCCATCCTGCCTGTACTGTGCACACACCAAGACCAGTGCCCATAGCCGTGATCGCGGGGACGGCAAGCGGCTCGGCTCACGCTAGCGGCAGCCGCACCTCGAAGCAGGCGCCCCCGCCCTCGCGGTTGCCCGCACACACGCTGCCGTGCAGCTCCTCCACCACTTTCTTGACGATGGCGAGCCCCAGCCCAGTTCCCCCGGAGCGCGTGGTAAAGAACGGTTCGAACACCCGCTCCAGCAACTCGTCGCCCAGCCCCGGGCCCTCGTCGACCACGCACAGTCGCACTGCACCGCCCTCCAGCCGGGCGCCCAGCTCCACGCACTGGCCTTCTACGGAAAAGTGCAGCGCGTTCTCCAGCAGATTGACCAGGATGCCCACCAGCGCCTTGCGGTCTCCCGCCACCCGCACCGGCTCGCCCAGTGCAAAGTCACAGTCCAGCCGCACCGCCCGCGCGGCGTAATGAGGCTGCACCACGGCACGGACTTCTTCCAGCAACCCGGCCACGTCCAGCAGCTCGAGCTCGCTCACCTGCCCCCTGACGAAGCTCAGCATGTTCTGGATCAGCCCTTCCAGCGCCTTCAAACGAGCCAGGCTCTTATCGATGAAGCGCTCTCGCTCCGCCTCACCCAGGCTGGGCTGGCGCAAGTTGGCGGTGTAGAGCATGGCGGTCGCCAGCGGCGTACGCAGCTGATGCGCCAACGACGCCGCCATACTGCCCATCGAGGCCAGTTTCTGCTGCTGCGCCAGCTCGCTCGAGAGCTGGTGCAGGTGCGTGACGTCGTGCAGCAGCACGATCTGCCCGCCCAACTCCGGCAGGTCCTGGTACTGCAGCGTGATGCGGCGCGGTGGCTGCTCGCCACAACGCGGCAACAAAAAGGTGTTATCAATGTCGGTCGGCTGGAAGCCGGCCAGCACCTCCGGCCATGACCGTCCCCGCACCGACGCCCCCAGCATCGCCTCGGCGGCGGAGTTTTCAGTCTGCACCCGGCCATCGACCAGCAACTCAACCACGCCGGCCGGCAGCGCCTCCAGCAACATGCCGAGCCGCTCGGCCAACGCCGCGTTATTCGAGAGTTGACGCCTAAGCTCGTTATTGGCCTCGTCCAGTTGCGCATTCAGCACATTGACCTGCCCCTGCAGCTGGTTGTAGGCATCGATCAATTGGCCGGAAACGGCATTGAACTGGGCAAACGCCTGCTCCAGTGTTTGCTGGTCGTGCAAGTTTGAAACAGTTTTTGTCATTCACCACAACACATTTGTAAAAACTGATTAATCAGTATGATAATTATCCAAACCGGTTAAGCCAATCTGGGGTACATTTGCCGTAATGGACGGAGCCAGTGGCCCCCGACACCCCTAATAACGGGCGTATCGACACTCCAAACGATACTCCCAAAAAACACGATGCAGCGGAGGTTTCCGTGTCAGAACTTCTTAAAAAAATTGATGCCCGCACCAAGCTCGCCGGCACCAACAAGCTCGAAATCCTGTTGTTCTCCCTCGGAGAAGATCAACGAACCGGGCGCAAGGAAGTTTTCGGGATTAACGTCTTCAAGGTGCGCGAGGTCATGCGCACACCTGAAATCACCTCCGCGCCGGAAATGCCGTCTTCCGTGGAAGGCATGGTCAGCCTACGTGGCGCACTCGTGCCCATCATCGATCTGGCCAAGTACGCCGGCATCGTCACCGAGAAGAAGCCAGAAATCATGATCGTGACCGAATATAACGGTCACACCCAGGGTTTTCTGGTCGAGGCCGTCGACACCATCCTGCGGCTCGACTGGTCGGCCATGCGCGTGCCGCCGGAAATGATCACCAACCGCATGGGCGGGCTGGTCACCGCCGTGACCGAGCTCAACAACACCCTGGTCATGATGATGGACGTCGAGAAAGTCCTGGCCGAGACCTCGCTCACCGACGACGCCCATCACTTCCTGAACATCGAGCCGATCAAGGAAGAGCGCATGATCTTCTTCGCCGACGACTCGGTCGTCGCGCGCAAACAGATCGAACGCACCCTGGAAGCCATGAACGTCAAGTACGCCTACGCCATCAACGGCATGCGCGCCTGGGACGAACTCCAGCGGATGGCCGCCCAGGCTGACCTCTCCGGCCGCAAGCTCTGTGACATCGTCAACCTGGTGCTGACCGACGTGGAAATGCCGGAAATGGACGGCTACATGCTGACCAAGCTCATCAAGAGCGACCCGCGCTTTGCCGGCATTCCGGTGCTGATGCACTCCTCGCTGTCCGGAAACTCCAACCAGAAGCTCGGCGAATCGGTCGGTGTCGACTCCTACGTTTCCAAGTTCGAAGCCCAAAAACTGGCGATCAAGCTGCGCGAAATGCTGCACATCGGCAAGTAACGCACCACTGACGACCGCACTCAAAAAAGAAATCGGGAAAGGTTTGACATGCCAGCCACCGACGCTACCCTGCTCGCCAATATCGATGCCCGCACCAAGCTGGTCGGCTCCAACAAGATGGAGATCCTGCTGTTCTCGCTGGGCACGCGGGAAACCTTCGGCATCAACGTCTTCAAGGTCCGCGAAGTATCGCAGACCCCGACCATCACCAAGACCCCGAACATGCCGTTCGGGGTGGAAGGCGTCCTCTCGCTGCGCGGCAACATCATCCCGATCATCTCGCTCGCCCGCTTCATCGGTGCCAACGATCCGGCCAAGAAGTATGAAACTATGATCGTCACCGAATTCAACAAAAGCACCCAGGCCTTCCTGGTCGATTCGGTGGACCGCATCATCCGCGTCGACTGGGACAAGGTGCGCTCACCCGACAACATGATGTCGGGCAGTGCCGCGACGGCTGGCGAAGTGGCTTCGGCCAGTGGCATGAACCTGATCACGGCCATCACCGAACTGGAAGATGGCAAGTTGGTATCGATTCTGGACGTGGAACAGATCTTGGCCAGCGTGGTGGGCGAACCGCGCCTGCCCGAGCTGCCAACCGCCCAACTCGAAGCCGACCAGTACGTGTTCTTTGTCGACGATTCGGTGGTGGCGCGCAAGGAGATCACCGGCGTGCTGGAAAAGATGCGCATCAAGTTCCAACAGGCCAGCAATGGCCGCGAGGCCTGGGAACGGCTGCAAGCGTTAGCCAATCGCCACCAGGGCGATGCCGCCCCGCTGCACGACACCCTCAAGACCATTCTGGTGGACGCCGAGATGCCGGAAATGGACGGCTACGTGCTGACCCGCCTGATCAAGTCCGATCACCGCTTCAACGGCATTCCCGTCGTGATGCATTCCTCGCTGTCGTCCAACGCCAACCGCGCCATGGGCTCCAGCGTCGGCGTCGATGCCTACGTCGCCAAATTCGACCCTGCCGTGTTGGCCGAAACCCTGATTCCATTCCTGCAAAGGTAGTCGCTACAATAGCGGCCAGGAATCATTGACAAATTCAGGATAACCCTCGATGGCAGACAAGAATCTTCGCTTCCTTGTAGTGGACGACTTCTCAACCATGAGACGGATCGTACGCAACCTCCTCAAGGAACTCGGATTTACCAACGTCGATGAAGCGGAGGACGGCCAAGTTGCCCTCCACAAGCTCAAGACGCAGCACTTCGATTTCGTCGTGTCGGACTGGAACATGCCCAACATGACCGGAATCGAGCTGCTGAAAGCGGTACGCGCCGACCAACAGCTCAAGCCCCTGCCGTTCCTGATGATCACGGCCGAGGCCAAGCGCGAGAACATCATCGAAGCCGCCATGGCAGGGGCAAGTGGCTATATCGTCAAGCCGTTTACTGCCGCCACGCTGGAAGAAAAACTGAACAAGATCTTTCAGGCAATAAACAAATAAGAACCATTGCACGGCTTGTCGGGCCAGTATTCAGGAGGATTTATCGTGCCAGACCACGTTTTGGAAAGCGGGGATACCCCGGATCTCGAGGCCCTGTTTGACAGTATTGCCCAACAGCACCAGGCCGGCACGCCACAGATCGCCAGTGAAGCAGACAGTGCCACGGCGTCCACCTCCGCCGCCGAGGGCAGCCCCTCGGTGATGTATGAGCAAATCGGGCAACTGACCCGCAAATTACACAGCGCGCTGCGCGACATGGGTTACGACAAATCGCTGGAACGGGTCGCGAATGCCATCCCCGATGCCCGCGACCGTCTCTCCTACATCTCCACGCTGACCGAATCCGCGGCAGAGCGAGTACTCAATGCCACCGACATTGCCAAGCCGATCCAGGACGAGCTTGAAAGCAACGCCAAGCAGCTGTCCGAGCGCTGGAACCGGCTGTTCGCCAATATGCTGTCGGTCGACGAGTTCCGCCAGCTGAGCCAGGACACGCACCGTTATCTGCAGAGCGTGCCGGAGCAGACCCAGGCCACCAGCGCGCAACTGCTCGACATCGTCATGGCGCAGGATTTTCAGGATCTGACCGGCCAAGTCATCAAGAAGATGATGGGCATGGTCAAGACGATCGAAACCGATCTCGTCGCCTTCTTGATCGAATTCTCGCCGGAAGAGAAGAAAACGGAAATCGACCCGACTCTGCTGAATGGTCCGGTGATCAACCCGGAAGGACGCAGCGATGTGGTCACCAACCAACAACAAGTCGACGACCTGCTGGAAAGCCTCGGCTTCTGAGACCACGGTCGCAACAAGAAACAAGAAACAATAAATAACGGTGCGGGGTAAAAAATGAGCGAATTCGGCGGCATGGAAGAGTTGTTGCAGGACTTCCTGATGGAGTCCAACGACCTTCTCTCGGACGTTGACAACAAGTTGGTCGAACTGGAAAAAAGGCCAGAAGACCGCGCCTTGCTCAACGACATTTTCCGCGGCTTTCATACCATCAAGGGCGGCGCCGGCTTCCTCAACGTGGCGCCCATGGTGACCCTCTGCCACCGCACGGAAAACCTGTTCGACAAGCTGCGCAACGCCGAACTTCAGCTCAACCCCGAAGTAATGGACGTGATCCTTGACGCCACGGCCTCCGTGCGCGACATGTTCGGCACCCTGGGCCAGGGGCTGATGCCGAGAGACGCCGATGGCGCATTGCTCGCCGCCCTGGATGCCGTCCTGTCCGGCCGCATGCCGCAGGCACCAGTCCCGCAAGCCACACCGGCCACACCGCCGGTGGCCAGTGCCCCGCAACGCAGCGACGAACCGGACTGGAACAGTCTCTACCAGGCCGTTGTCCCTGCCGCCCGTACCACCACGCCCACTGCGCCGGCCCCTGCACCGGTGGAAGTAGTGCCTGCTGCTGCGTTGGTGCCGGAAACCGAGCCGGTAACGGCCGTAGCGGCAGCCAGCCGGGCCGCGGCGCCGGCCAAGAACGTGACGGCGAGCAAGTCGGCCAGCGGCGGCGGGCATGAAAACACTATCCGCATCGATACCAACCGCCTCGACATGGTGCTCAACCTGTCCGGCGAAATCGGTCTGACCAAGAACCGCCTCACCACGCTGCGCACCGAGATTCTGCAGGGCAACAACGACAGCAATACCCTGCGCTCGCTGGACGAGGCCATCAGCCAGCTCGACCTGCTGGTCGGGGATCTGCAGAACGCGGTGATGAAGACCCGCATGCAGCCGATCGGCCGGCTGTTCCAGAAGTACCCCCGCCTGGCCCGTGACCTGGCGCGCCAGCTCGGCAAGGACGTCGAACTGGTACTGAGCGGCGAAGAGACCGAGCTTGACAAGACCATGATCGAGGATCTGAACGACCCGCTGGTGCACCTTGTGCGCAACGCCGTCGATCACGGTGTCGAGTCCACCGCGGAGCGCATCGCCGCCGGCAAGAAACCGCAGTCGCTGATCCAGCTAACGGCCGAACAGGTCGGCGACCATATCCTGATCGAGATCACCGACGACGGTCGCGGCATGAATGCCGACGCCCTGCGTCGCAAGGCAGTGGAAAAGGGCCTGATCGACACCGAAGCCGCCAATGCTCTGGACGAGAAGCAGTGCCTGCAGCTGATCTTCCTGCCTGGCTTCTCCACCAAGGACCAGATTTCAAGTGTGTCTGGCCGCGGTGTCGGCATGGACGTGGTTCGTACCAACATCCAGAAGCTCAACGGCCGCATCGACATCAACTCGATTCCGGGCGAAGGTACCCGCATCAGCATCTCGCTGCCGCTGACGCTGGCGATCCTGCCGGTACTGGTGGTGCGCGCCTGCAACCAGCCGTTCGCGGTGCCGCTGGCGATGGTGCGCGAGATCATCACCATCGATCCGGAAGCCATCCAGGAAGTCTCGGGCAATCCGACTATCGTGGTGCGCGACGAAATCCTCCCGCTCAAGACCCTGGCCGGCCTGCTCGGCTGGGCACCGACCCAGAAACCGGGGTTCGGCGTGCTGATGCAATCGGCCGAGCGCTCTTTCATCCTGGCCATCGACTCCTTCGTCGGCCGCGATGATGTGGTGATCAAGCCGCTGCAGAATATCCGTCCCAAGGGCGTGGCGGGTGCCACGCTGTCGGGGGACGGCTCGGTCGTGCTGGTACTCGACATGGAAGACCTGTTGACGGCGAAGGACGGCGTAAGTGGGATGGTCAAGACCTCCGAACTGATTACGATCTGACGCTTACCCCACACTGAACGGTACAGAATGACAACAAGCAGTGCCTTCATCGGACGCCAGCCTGTATTGAACCGAAATCAGCAGCTCATCGGCTATGAGCTGCTGTTTCGCCCCTCCCTCGAGGCGGAAGGCGCCGGCCCGCTGGCCGCGCTTCAAGCCGACACCCAGGTTCTGGTCAACACCCTGCACAATATGGGAACCAGCTGGCTGATCGGCAACAAGCTGGCCTTCATCAACGTCGGCGAAGCCATGCTGGCCAGCGAGTTTCTCGAGTTGCTGCCGGCACGTCGGGTCATTCTCGACCTGATGCCCGAGATCACCCCCTCCAACGAGCTGATTGCCCGCATCAAGTATCTGCATGCCCAGGGTTTCGGCATCGCCATGGATGGCTTCTCGTTCAACGCGCCTTCAGCCCAACTGCTGGAATATGCCAAATACGTCAAACTGGACGTTCAGAAGCACGGTACCAGCGACTTCCAGATGCTGGCCGCCCAAGTGCGCAGCTACCCGGTAATCCGCATCGCCGAAAAAGTGGAAACGCACGAGCACTTCCACCTCTGCCGCGAACTGGGTATGGATGGTTTTCAGGGCTATTACTTCGCCAAGCCGGAGACCCTGTCCGCCAAGGTCATCCATCCCTCTTTCACGCACACGCTGGAGCTGCTCAACCTGCTGCGCATGGATGCCGAGATCAAAGAAGTCGAGGCGGTATTCAAGCGTGACATCGCGCTGTCCTACAAGCTGCTGCGCTTCGTGAACTCGGCCGCGGCGGGACTCAACACCACCATCAGTTCGTTCAGCCACGCGGTCACCGTGCTGGGCTACAAACGGCTCTATCGCTGGCTGACCCTGCTCTTGGTCACCGCCAACGAAGATGGCAAGACTCCACCCGCCCTGCAAAAGACCGCCATTACCCGGGCACGCTTCATGGAACTCCTGGGCGGTGCGCTCAACCTGCCTAACGATGCTTGCGAATCGCTGTTCGTGATCGGTATGTTCAGCTTGCTCGACGTGCTGTTCGACATGCCGATGACCTCCGTGCTGGAACACCTCCACCTCTCCGACCAGTTCAAGCAGGTGCTGCTGGAGCAACCGGACCGGCTCACCCCCTTCCTCCAATTGGCCAAGGCCTGCGAAGACAAGGAGATGCGTGACGTCCCGCAACTGTGTCGGGAACTGGGTCTGTCGCCCGAACCGTTCAATCAGGCTCACGTCGAGGCGCTCGCCTGGGTGGAGGAACTGGGCTTATAATTCACGGCTTTTCCCCGTCAGCCCTCCGGAAACGCCATGAAACTGCTTGCCATCGATACCTCGACGGACTTCCTGTCGCTTGCCGTCTTAAACGATGACAACACCGTCGTGTTTCATGAGCGCGTCGGCCAGAAACACGCCGAACAGGCGCTACCACATGTACAGAGCCTGCTGTGCGATGCCGGGCTGACGCTTCAGCAACTCGACGGCGTCGTGTACGGGCAGGGTCCGGGCTCGTTCACCGGGCTGCGCATCGGCTGCGGTCTGGCCCAGGGCTTGGCGTTTGCCGCCGGCCTACCCGTCATCCCCATCCCCACCCTCGACAGCGTGGCGGAACAGGCCGGCGCGACGCGGGTTGTCGCCTGTAACGACGCCCGCATGCAGCAAGTCTACCTGGCGAGTTACGACCTAGCCGCGCCTCGCCGCCTTTCCCCTATCCTGCTGCTCGACCCGGAGCAGGCCGGCAGCGAACTGCAGCTGGATGGAGAAGGCTGGGTGGGTGCCGGCGACGGCTTTGCCGCCTACCCCATGCTGGCGAGTGGCACTTGGGGCTCACAGCTTGACGCCATTCACAGCGACATCCGCCCCCACGCCGCCAGTTACCTGCGGCTGGCGCAAAGCGGGCGCTACCCCCGCCTCCCGGCGCGCGAAGCCGATCTGCTCTACGTGCGCAACAAGGTGGCGCTGACCTCGCGCGAGCAGCAGGCACGCCAGCGATGATCGCCTTCCGCCCGGCCTCTGCGCCCGACCTGGAAAAACTGGCCTCACTGGAAGCGGCGGCCACTCCCCATGGCTGGAGCGAGCGGCAGTTCCACGACTCCCTGGCGGCCGGCCACGCCTTCCTGCTGCTGGAGATCGATGGCGAAGTGTACGGACACGCGGTCAGCATGACGGTGCTGGACGAGGCGGAGCTGCTGACCATCGTGATCGCCCCCGACCGACAGGGGCAGGGACTGGGACAGGCCTTGCTGGGCGAGCTGCTGCAGCAACTGCGCCAGCAAGGGTGCTCGCGGCTCTTCCTGGAAGTCAGGGAAAGCAACCAACCCGCCCGTGCACTCTATGCCAAGAGCGGCTTCGTCGAGACAGGCCTGCGCAAGCACTACTACCCCACCTCATCCGGGCGCGAGCATGCCGTGTTGATGGAGCTTGGGCTATGAGCCGCCGCCATCTGATCGGTGAGGTCATCGGCCTCGGCCCGCTGTGGCGCGCGCGCGACGCACGCTTTGACGACCACCCGGCACGGCGTGAGCCGCCGCCGGCCGCGCCCTTGGCCGACGCCCCGGTAGAAGCGGCAACGGCAGAAACCGCCCCCGTTCCTGTCGCCGCAGCCGTCCCGGTGCCCACTGCCGTCCAGGCGGCCACCTCGGCACCCGCCCCTGCCGCCCCGGTTCCGGCGGTACTCGCCGAACAGGCGGCCCCCACCCTCCCCGCGCCGGCCAAGCCCGTGCTGAGCTGGGACGAACTGGAGCAGACCGTCGCCCGCTGCAGTCACTGCCGCTTGTGCGAGACGCGCACCCAGACGGTGTTCGGCCGCGGCAATCCACAGGCGCGCTGGCTGATCATCGGGGAAGCGCCGGGTGAACAAGAGGACAAACAGGGCAAGCCATTCGTCGGCCGCGCCGGCCAACTGCTCGACAACATGCTGGCCGCCATCGGTCTCGACAGCAACCACGATGTCTACATCGCCAACGTGCTCAAGTGCCGCCCTCCCGGCAACCGCAACCCTTCGGCCGATGAGATCGTAGCCTGCCAGGATTACCTGCGTCAGCAGATTGCGCACATCCGCCCGACCCTGATCCTGGCGCTGGGACGCTTCGCCGCGCAGACCCTGCTCGACAGCAACGACAGCATCGCGCGCCTGCGCGGCCGGGTGCATCGCTACCAGGATGTGCCGATGATCGTCAGCTTCCATCCGGCCTACCTGCTGCGCAATCTGCCCGACAAGGCCAAGAGCTGGCAGGATCTGGTGTTCGCGCGTCGCACCTTCCGCCAACTCACCGGACAGTGAACGGGGCACTCCCCCTCTGCCCGCACACGGCAGGTGCCGCGCTCGCGCCACGCGCCCCTCACTTCCACTCCCGCTCACGCTACACTGACGTCCTCGAAAATCCGGCGGACGGCCAAGGCGGGGGCACAACCCTGCCAGACTCCCCGACGACAATAAGACAGAAAACTCCGCTCTTTTCAGGAGAACATGCATGAGGTTCAAGGCTAACGACTCCCTTACCGAGCAGATTGCCCAGCACTTGGGCAACCAGATCATCCTCGGACTGATGCGGCCGGGGGAGCGTATCCAGGAGCTTCGCATCGCCAGCGAACTCGACGTCAGCCGCGGCTCGGTACGCGAAGCGTTGCTGATCCTGCAACGCCGCCACCTGGTCAACATCTACCCGCGGCGCGGCGCTGTGGTGGCGAGTATCAGCGCCCGGGACGTGCACGACTTTTTCGGCCTGTGGTTTTTGCTGCTGGAGACGGTGGTGGGCAATATGGCATGGCAGTGGCAGAACGACGATCTTGCCCGCTTCTTCGAACTGCTGGGGCAACTCGAAGCCAGCCGCCAGCACAACGACATCCAGGGCTTCTACCAGCAAGGGGTAGCCTTCCTGCAGGCTTTGTACGGCTTTGCCGACAACCATTACATCGAAAGCACGCTGCGTGACCTCTTGCCGCTGACGCAGCGCTGCCTGTACGCCATCCTGCGCGCAGGCTCGCCGCAGGTGGAGCGCACCTACGCCTTTCTGGAAGAACTGCTGAAGGCCATCATCGCGCGTGACACGCTCCGGCTCCAGACGATGATCCGGCAGTTCGGTGCCGATTACGGCCGGCTCGCCGCCGCCTCGGCAGAGGCACTGGAGGGAGTGCAGTAAACAGCGCTGCCGGGCAGTGGTGCCGGGCAGCGCTATCGGTTCGTCAGGGCGATCAGCCGCGCAGGTAGCTCACGAAGGCATAGTCGAGCCCCTGCTCGCTGCGATGCGACTCGCGCTGCACTTCCTGCCAGCCACCGCTGCCGAAGTCGGGGAAATGCGCGTCGCCCTGATAGTTCCCGGCAATTTCAGTGAGCTCCAGGCGGTGTGCCAAGGGCAAGGCCTGACGATACAGGTCGGCGCCGCCGATGATGCAGGCGGATTCCGCCTCCGCTACCAGTGCCAGGGCCGCCTCCAGGCTGTGCGCGACCTCCACACCGGCAGCACTCCAGTCGTGCTGGCGCGTCACCACGATATTGCGCCGGCCCGGCAACGGGCGGCCGATCGAATCATAGGTCTTGCGGCCCATGATCACCGGCTTGCCCAGCGTCACCGCCTTGAAATGCTTCAGGTCCTCGGGCAGATGCCACGGCAGCCGGTTGTCGATGCCGATGACGCGGTTGGCCGCCATCGCCGCCACCAGGGTGATGCAGGGTGTCGTCATACCGCCACCTTGGCCTTGATGTGGGGCATCGGGTCATAGCCTTCCAGTTCGAAGTCTTCGAAGCGGAAGGCGAACAGATCAGTCACGGCCGGGTTGATCTTCATCACCGGCAGCGGGCGCGGTTCGCGCGCCAGTTGCTCGTCGGCCTGCTCCAGGTGGTTGCTGTAGAGGTGGGCGTCGCCCAGCGTGTGCACGAACTCGCCCGGCTTCAGGCCGCACACCTGCGCCACCATCATCGTCAACAGCGCATACGAGGCAATGTTGAACGGCACGCCAAGGAAGATGTCAGCCGAGCGCTGGTAGAGCTGGCAAGAGAGCCGGCCGTCAGCCACGTAGAACTGGAACAGCGCGTGGCAGGGCGGCAGCGCCATCTCGTCCACCAGAGCGGGGTTCCAGGCCGACACGATGAGCCGGCGCGAGTCCGGGTTCTTCTTGATCATCTCGACCACGTTGGCGATCTGGTCGACGTGACGGCCATCCGGCGCCGGCCAGCTGCGCCACTGGTAGCCGTACACCGGGCCCAGATTGCCGTTCTCGTCCGCCCATTCGTCCCAGATCGACACGCCGTTCTCCTTGAGATAACGGATGTTGGTGTCCCCGGAGAGGAACCACAGCAGCTCGTGCACGATGGACTTCAGGTGCAACTTCTTGGTGGTCAGGAGCGGAAACCCGTCGGCCAGATCGAAGCGCATCTGGTAGCCGAACACGGACAGGGTGCCGGTGCCGGTACGGTCAGATTTATAGTGGCCGTGCTCGCGCACGTGACGCATCAGGTCGAGGTACTGTTTCATGTCGTCAGTGCCGGAAATAATGAACAGGCGGGAAAACGGGCGATTTTATCAGAATCTGCCACATGGAAAAAACATAAAAAAACAGGAAATTGCGCCCGGATTCTGGCTTCTGCGCCCCCTGTGCGATGCCAGGGAAATGCCCAAATCATGGTAGGCTAGCGGCTGCCGCCCTTACCCCAAATGACGACGCAGCGATAACGCCACCATGGCAGAAGATTCCGACCTCGAACGAACAGAAGCCGCGACCGGACGGCGCCTGCAACAGGCGCGCGAGGAAGGCAACATCCCGCGCTCGCGCGAGCTGTCGACGTTTGCCGTGACCATGACCGGCGTGGCCCTGCTGATGGCGATGGGCGAGCGCCTGGGCAACTTCATGCTGCAGCTGATGCGCCGCCTGTTCACCTTCGACCACGACATGGTGCAGCACACCGATCCGGTGCTGCTGCGTTTCAAGGAATCCCTCACCGATACCCTGCTGCAGCTCATGCCCCTTTTCGGCGGGCTGGCGCTGGTGGCGGTGGCCGCCCCGCTCTTGGTCGGCGGCTGGAACCTGACCTTCAAGGGCATCGAGCCGAAGCTCTCCAAGCTCAATCCGGCCCACGGCATCCAGCGCATGTTCTCGCTCAGCGCGCTGACCGAGGCGCTCAAGGCCATCCTGAAGAGCGTGGTGATCGGCGGCGTCGCCACCTGGGTGATCTGGAACGAGCGCGCAGAGCTGATCGGGCTGATCGCCATGCCGCTGGAGACGGCGCTGGGCAAAATGATGCAGCTGACCTTCCATACCTTTCTGCTGGTGGTCGGCGCCATGTTGCTGCTGGTCGTGGTGGATGTCCCCTTCCAGATCTGGAACTACCACAAGCAGCTGCGCATGACCAAGGAAGAGGTCAAGCAGGAATACAAGGAACAGGAAGGCTCGCCGGAGGTGAAGGGGCGTATCCGCCAGTTGCAGCGCCAAGCCGCGCAGCGGCGCATGATGCAGGAGATTCCTTCGGCCAACGTGATCGTGACCAACCCGACCCACTACGCCGTCGCCCTCAAGTACACCGAGGGCATGCGCGCGCCGCAGGTGATCGCCAAGGGCCGGCTCAAGTTGGCCGAAAAGATCATCGACACCGGCCGCGAGCACCGTGTCACCGTGATGCGCGTGCCGAGCTTCGCCCGCGCGCTGTATTTCCACTCCGAGCTGGGCGAAGAGGTGCCCTCCCGTCTGTACGGCGCGGCGGCGCAGATTCTCGCCTACGTCTACCAGCTCAAGCTATACGAATACAACGGCGGACTGGCCCCGGTCTACCCCGAGCACGTCGAGGTCCCTGCCGATCTTGACCCGGAAAGCAAACGCCAGCAAGATGCGGCGCCGACGGCTAACCCTTAAGCGGGCATGGATACTATTCTCGAGCAACTGAAACGCTTCAACCTGACCCGCCTGGCGGGCCCGGTCCTCATCATCCTCATTCTGACGATGATGGTGTTGCCGTTGCCGCCGATCATTCTCGACATCTTCTTCACCTTCAATATCGCGGTGTCGGTGATCGTGTTGCTGGTCGGCATCAACGTGCGCCAGCCGCTGGATTTTTCTGCCTTCCCATCGGTGCTGCTGGTCACCACGCTGCTGCGGCTGTCGCTCAACGTCGCCTCCAGCCGGGTGATCCTGCTGCAGGGCCATACCGGGCCCGACGCCGCCGGCAAGGTGATCGAATCGTTCTCGCATTTCCTGGTCGGCGGCAACGTCGCGATCGGCGTAGTGGTGTTTGTGATCCTCACCATCATCAACTTCGTGGTCATCACCAAGGGTGCCGGCCGTATCGCCGAAGTGAGCGCGCGCTTCACGCTCGACGCCATGCCCGGCAAGCAGATGGCGATCGACGCCGACCTCAACGCCGGCCTGATCGGCGAGGAAGACGCGCGCAAGCGCCGTTCCACCATCGCCGAGGAGGCCAACTTCTTCGGCGCCATGGACGGTGCCTCGAAGTTCGTGCGCGGCGACGCCATGGCCGGCATCATGATCATCCTGATCAACATCGTCGGCGGCCTGATCGTCGGCGTGGTACAGCACGACCTGGCGGTGGGACAGGCGGCCGAGAGCTACACCCTGCTGACCATCGGTGACGGCCTGGTGGCACAGATTCCCGGCCTGATCATCTCCACCGCCGCCGGTATCGTGGTGTCGCGCGTCGGCACCGAAAAGGACATGTCCGAGCAGTTCCTCGGCCAGCTGTTCACCAAACCCTCGGTGCTGTACATCACCGCCGCGGTGATCGGCCTCATCGGCATGATTCCCAACATGCCGCACTTCGCCTTCCTGCTGATCGCCAGTGTGTTGGGCGGACTGGGCTGGCTGATGGAAAAGCGCCAGCGCGAAAGCGAACAGCTGGCAGCGCTGGCCAAGGCAGCACCGCCGCCGCCGGGCGAACAGCAGATGGCCGAAGTCAGCTGGAACGACGTACAGCACGTCGACCAGCTCGGGCTGGAAGTCGGCTACCGGCTGATCCCGCTGGTCGACCGCAGCCAGGATGGCGAGCTGTTGCGCCGCATCCGCGGCATCCGCAAGAAGATCGCCCAGGAGCTGGGCTTCCTGGTGCCGGCGGTGCACATCCGCGACAACCTGGAGATCAAGCCGAACGCCTACCGCATCCTGATGAAGGGGGTGGAGATCGGCAGCGGCGAGGCCTATATCGGCCAGTTCCTCGCCATCAACCCTGGACGCGTCAGCGGCGAGCTGAAGGGTCTCGCCACCACCGACCCGGCCTTCGGCCTGCCGGCGGTATGGATCGACGGTGGCAAGCGCGACGAGGCGCAGACGCTGGGCTATACCGTGGTCGACGCCAGCACCGTGGTGGCGACCCACCTTTCCAACCTGCTCAACACCCACGCCGCCGAACTGCTGGGGCGCGAGGAAGTGCAGGCGCTGATCAGCCACCAGGCCAAGGAGTCGCCGAAGCTGATCGAGGACCTGGTGCCGAAGGTGGTGTCGGTGGCCACGCTGCAGAAGGTACTGCAGCATCTGCTGACCGACGGCATCCACATCCGCGACTTCCGCACCATTCTCGAGACTCTGGCCGACCACGTCGGCGTGACGCAGGATATCGACGAGCTGACCGCCGCGGTACGCACGGCGCTATCGCGCGTAATCATCCAGCAGCTCTTCCCCGGCGAGGCGGAACTGCCGCTGATGACGCTCGATCCGGCGCTGGAAAGCGTGCTGCTGCAGGCGGTCCAGTCCAAGGCCGGCGGCGGGCTGGAGCCGGGTCTGGCGGAGAACCTGCTGGCCAGCGCCGCGCAGCAGTCGGAGCAGATGGAGAATCAGGGCTACAATCCGGTCCTGCTTACGCCGCCGGGGCTACGCCCCCTGCTGGCGCGTTTTTTACGCCGAGCCCTCCCACAGTTGCGTGTGATCTCGCATAATGAAATACCGGACAATAAATCCATTCGTATAATCGCGGTCATCGGGGGCAGCAAAGGCTAACTATAGATGGTGGTCAAAAAGTTCTTCGGCAAAACCACGCGCGATGCGCTCAGACAGGTCCGTGAGGAGCTGGGCGCCGACGCGCTCATTCTGTCCAACCGCCCCACCATGGGCGGGGGGGTGGAAATCATGGCCGTGGCCGATGCCGACGTTGCCAACCTGGCGACCACCCTGTCCACCTCGACCAGCAAACATCCGCCGCGCCACGTACCCGCGCCGGTCGCCCCGGCCGGCGGTGCGGTCAACCGCGCGCTAGCACGCACTTATGCACTGCCGGTAGAGCCGCTGGACGCCCCGGCCCCGGCCGCCGCGCCGACACCCAGCCAGCTTGCGGCCAGCGCCGCCTTCCCGCCACGGCGCGAGACGCTGCCCCCCTCACCGCCGCCCGCCTCGGCCGCCCCGACGCCCGCCCCCGCACCGATGCCGCCGCTGCCGGCAGCCGCCGCGGCGACACCTCCCCAGACGAAGCCGGCTCCCGCTCCAGCCGAGGAACCCGAAGAGGTATCGCAGGAACTCAAGCACATCGGCGAAGAGATCAAGCTGCTGCGCAGCCTGCTGCAAAGCCAGCTGGCAAGCTTCGCCTGGTCGGACATGGAAGAGCGCGCGCCCAACCGCATCGAGCTGTTCAAGCACCTGCTCTCGGTGGGCCTGAGCGCCACCCTGATCCGCCAGCTGATCGACAAGATGCCGGCGCAGTATCAAGGCGAAGTGACACTGAAATGGGCGCGCTCGGCGCTGATGCACAATCTCAAGTGCGCCGACGCCGACCGCGACGTGATGGAACGCGGCGGCATCTACGCCCTGGTCGGCCCCACCGGGGTCGGCAAGACCACCACGGTGGCCAAGCTGGCGGCGCGTGCCACGATGAAATTCGGCGCGCAGCACGTGGCGCTGATCACCACCGACAGCTACAGGATCGGCGCCCAGGACCAGTTACGCATCTACGGCAAGATCCTCGGCGTGCCGGTGTACTCGATCCAGAACGAATCCGAGCTGCAGCTGACGCTGGCCGACCTGGCCTCGCGCCACATCGTGTTCATCGACACCGTCGGCATGGGCCAGCGCGACGCCCGCGTCGCCGCCCAGACCCAGATGTTCGACGGCACCGGACGCGAGATCCAGCGCATCCTGCTGATGGCGGCCAACGCCGACGGCCATACCCTGGAAGACGTGGTGCGGCATTACCGCGGCCACGGCCTGGCCGGTTGCATCCTCTCCAAGATCGACGAGAGCGTGGCGATGGGACCGAGCCTGGACGTGATCATCCGCAACCGCCTGAAGATGTTCTACATCACCAACGGCCAGCGCGTGCCGGAAGACCTGCACCTGGCCAACGCCGCCTTCCTGATCGACCGTGCCATGCGCTCCCCGCACCTGAACTCGCCGTTCGCGCTGCAAGGCGACGAGCTGCCGATCATGAACGCGGCCCAGGCCGGCTGGTTGTGACATGCAGGATCAGGCCGCCAGTTTGCGCCGTCTTGCCGCCCAGCCGGTGCGTGCGCCCAGCTTCGCCTTCGTCGGCGCCGAAGGCAGCGGGGTCAGCACGCTGGTGGCCGGGCTCGGCACCGGGCTCGCCTGGGCCGGCTGCCGGCCGCTGTTGATCGACTGCCAGGCGGGGCAGCAGCTGGCGCGCCAGCTCGGCGTGCCGACCACGGCCACGCTGGAGACACAGATCGTGGGCCCCGGCGGGCTCGACACCATGATGACGCAGTCGCGCCATGGCGTGAGCCTGCTCAATCTGTACGCGCGTCCGGAAGACCGCGCACGCTTTTCCGCCCAGCTGTGGCTGCGGCTGGGCAGCGAGTTCGGCTCGCTGGAACGCGACAGCCACATGCTGCTGGTGGACGTGCCCAACCCGGCGCACGACCCGGTGCCGGCCAGCGTGGCCGACAACCTGGTGCTGGTGCTGACGCCGGCGCCGGAAGCGCTGACCATGGCCTACGCCATCATCAAGCGCCTGGCAACGCAGTACGGCCGCCAGCGTTTCAACGTGCTGGTCAACCGCGTGCGACACCTGGAAGAGGCGCGCGAGCTGTTCCAGCGGTTGTCGAGCGTGACCGGCGAATTTCTCAACGTGGCGCTGCGCTGGGTCGGCTTCGTGCCGCAGGATAGCGCGGTGAAGCGCAGCCGCAGCCTGCATCGGCCGCTGATGGAGGCCTTTCCCGACAGCGAATCGGCCATCGCCTTTTCCCAGCTGGCCGCCATGCTGCCGCAATGGCATTCACCCGAAGCCACGCGCCCGGAGGCCGGCTTCATGGACGTACTGATCGCGGCCTCGCGTGATTGGGCCGAGGGAGGAAGGACACGATGACCCTGCCGTCGTTGAAATGCAGGGCGTATAGCAGCCGCGCGCTCCACGGCGACATCGACGTCGAGCTTCACGCCCCGCTGGTCAAGAAGATCGCCAAACTGCTGATTGCCAAGCTGCCGGCCTCGGTCGAACTGGACGACCTGGCCCAGGTCGGCATCATCGGCCTGATCGAGGCGGCACGCCAGTTCGACCCAACTCAGGGAGTGCAATTCGAGACCTTCGCCAGCCAGCGCATCCGTGGCGCGATGCTGGACGAGCTGCGGCGCGAGGACTGGCTGCCGCGCCAGGCACGACGCCACTCCAAACAGATCGAGGACGCCATCCACCAGTTGGAGCAGCGCGAAGGACGCCCGCCGCAGGAGTCGGAAATCGCCGACTTCCTGGGTCTGCCGCTGGCCGAATACCAGACCATGCTGGGCGAGTGCAAGGGCGTTTCGCTGCAGCATTTCAGCGACTTTGACGATGAGGACGGCGTCGGCGCCGAAGCGGCCGTGGCCAACGTGGCGGACGACAACGCCGTCGACCCGTTCGCCAGCCTCGCCGACGGCGATTTCCGCGGCGCCCTGGTGGACGCCATCAAGGCACTGCCCGAACGCGACCAGCTGGTGATGGCGCTGTATTACGAGCAGGAGCTCAACTTGAAGGAAATCGGCGCGGTGCTCGGGGTCTCCGAGTCACGCGTCAGCCAGTTGCACAGCCAGGCCATCGCCCGCGTGCGGAGCAAACTCAGGGAATGGCTGTAAGCCCCACCCGGCGCCAGCATAACAACCACAACAACGGAACACCGTTTTGGACAAGATCAGTATCATCGCCATCATCGGGGGGCTGGCCGCCATCATCGTCGGCCAGGCGCTGGAAGGCGGACATATCGGCTCGCTGTTCCAGTTGACCGCGTTCATGATCGTCATCGGCGGCACTGCCAGCGCCGTCATGCTGCAAAGCACCCCGAAGCAGTTCATGACCGGGCTGCGCATGGCACGCTGGGTATTCCAGCCGCCCCAGTTCGACCACGAGAAGACCATCCGTGACGTCATCCACTGGAGCCAGAGCGCGCGCAAGGGCGGCCTGCTGTCACTGGAGGGCTACGTCGCCCAGCAGCAGGACCCGTTCCACCGCAAGGCGCTGCAGATGCTGGTGGACGGCACCGAGCCGGAGACGCTGCGCTCGGTGATGGAGGTGGAGATTTCGATGTTCGAGCATGCGCGTCGTCAGTCCACGCGCATCTGGGAATCGGCCGGCGGCTACGCCCCGACCATGGGCATCCTGGGCGCGGTGCTGGGGCTGATCCACGTCATGGAGAACCTCTCCGACCCCTCCAAGCTGGGCTCCGGCATCGCCGTGGCCTTCGTTGCCACCATCTACGGCGTCGGTTCGGCCAACCTGCTGTTCCTGCCGATCGCCAACAAGCTGAAGAACCTGGTGGCGGCCGAGATAGCGATGCGCGAGCTGATCGTCGAAGGCTTGGTCGCCATCGGTCACGGCGAGAACCCGCGCATCATCGAGAACCGCCTGCGCGGCTTCCTCGCGATGCACGACTGAGCCGTCAAGGTTGGCCGAAGAGGCTCGGCCAGCAGCCCCTCCGCCGCGAGGCCCGGCCCCAATCACGGCAGGCCGGGATCAGCCGATCACCCCGGAAAACACCATCTCGCCCTCGTCGAGCAAGCGCAGCTCGCTCGACGGCGTCGGCTTCTTGAGATAAGCACTGAACAGCTTGTAGCTGTCGAGATCGAAGCTCGGCTGCCCCTCCAGCGTCTCGCTGGCGGCATGGCGCGTCCCCAGGTAGCACCAGCGGTCGAACACGTGCTCGACGCGCTCGCCGGTCACCTCGTCCCACTCCACCACGGCCACCGCGCCGGGAAACGGCCAGTTCTTCACCCGCACCCGCGACAGCGCCGACATCAGCCGCGTGTTGTGCTGCATCGCCGGCTCGCGACCGATGCAGGCGCCGCGGCACAATCCGGCCTGGAAGCCGCCGCACGGCGCCCCCTTGCGGCTGGTCATCTGCTCCACCCCCAGCACGGCCTGGCACAGACCCTGGGCGCGCGCCATGTCCTGCAACATCTTGCGCGCCTCGCGTGGGTGGCGGAACAGGCCGTACAGATCGGCGGTGCGGCTAAAGTCGAGTTCGTGCGCCAGCACGATGCGCGGCCGCACGAAGCCGTCCGCGCCCTCGCCCAGCTGGATCGAGCACAATTCGTCGCCGGGCCCGCCGCGCCGGTTGTGGCGCGGGCGATGGGCGCGGATCCATTGCAGCTCCAGTAGCATGGCGCCGAACTCGCCCAGCGTCTCTCGCCACTCCACACGGCGGATCGGCTCGGCGATGTGCAGTGTCTTGCCGTGCGCTTTGTCGGCGTAGAAATGCGCCAGCACCTGGCGGCGCAGGTTGGCGCCGCGCCCGACGTACAGGGGCAGCCCGTCGTCGCCCAGCAACAAGTACACGCCGGGCACGTCCGGCAGGCTGTCGAGCAGCTCCGGGTCCAGCCCCGGCGGCAAGGCGGTCGGTGCCAGCAGCGCCGTTGCCGCCTCCAGCACCGCCTCCGGCCCCAGCTCGGCCGTCGCCGCCTCGATGAAGTGGTACACCGCCAAGGCGTCGGCCATGGCCCGGTGGCGATCCGCCAGCACGATGCCATGGCGCGCGATCAGGCTGTCGAGACTGTGCTTGAAATGCTGCGGGTAGAGCCGGCGCGACAGCTTGACGGTGCACAGCACCTCGCTCTGGAAGACGTGCCCGGCGCGCTTGAACTCGTTCTTCAGGAAACCGTAGTCGAAGCGCGCGTTGTGCGCCAGCAGCAGGCGGCCCTGCAGCTTTTCCAGCAACGTCTCGACCAGCGCGGCGAACGGCGGCGCCTCGGCCACCATGGCGTCGGAAATGCCGGTCATGTTCTCGATGAAGGGCGGGATCGGCTGGCCCGGATTGACCAGCGTCTCGTAACGCTCGATGCGCTCGCCATCGATCAGCAGGATGCCGATCTCGGTGATGCGGTCGCGGGTGATGTGGCCGCCGGTCGTCTCAAGGTCGACGATGGCGCAGGGTTGCTCAAACAGCATGCTCAATTCGCTTTCACCACCGGGATATCGTCCCAGCGGGTGGTGTAACAGGGAGAAAGATGGTCTTGCTTCATGCGCCAGGGCTGCTTCGTGCCTTCGGCCAACAAGCGCACGGTGCCGCGCCCCATGCGCTGGTTGATGGCGTCCATGGCCTGCATCAGGCGTGCGCTCTTGGCGTCGAGCGGATCGCCGGCAAAGAGATCGGCCTGCACCTGCCCCGCGTCGACCAGCTCGAACGCCATCACCCCGGCCTTGTGATAACGCACGCCGCGCTGCCACAAGCGTGCCACGGCCTGCTGCGCCGCGCGTGCCAACACCCGGCTATCGTTGGACGGCGGCAACAGCGCCACGGTTTCGCTGGCATCGCCCCCCCGCCCCCAGCCCGGTACGCCGGAGCGTATCCCCACGCGCAGGAAATGCGCCAGCGAACCCTGGCGGCGCAGACGCTCGGCGACCCGGCTGGCATGCATCGCCGCCGCCTCCTGCAACTCGGCCAGCGCCGTCACCTTGCGCCCGAACGAGCGCGTCGACATCACCGAACGGCGCGGCTCCAGCAGCGACTCCAGCGCCAGGCAGGAGACGCCGCGCAGTTCGTCGGCGATGCGCGCTGTCACCAGCCCGAAGCGCCGCTGCAGCCAGTCGCGCTCGGTTTCGGCCAACTGCCGCGCACTGCCGATCCCCGCCAGGCGCAGCCGCTCACCGAGACGACGGCCGATGCCCCACACCTCCTCCACCGCCACCGGCTCCAGCCGCTGCAACAGCGCCGTTGCGTCGAGCGAGCCCAGGTCGAGCACCCCTTCCAGGGCCGCCTCCTGCTTGGCCAGGTGGTTGGCGAGCTTGGCCAGGGTCTTGGACGGGCCAAGGCCGACGCAGGCCGGTAGCCCGAGCCCCTGCAACAGCGCGTCGCGCAGGCGCCGAGCCAGCCTCAGCGGCTCGGCTTCGCCGCTCAGGTCGAGGAAGCACTCGTCAATCGAATAGACCTCCTGCGCCCGCGCGTAACCGGCCAGGAGCCGCATCGCGCGGTTGGAGAGGTCGCCGTACAAGGCGTAGTTGGAGGAAAACACCGCCACCCCCTGCCGCTCCAGCTGCCCCTTGAGCGTGAAGTACGGTGCCCCCATCGGCACGCCAAGCCGCTTGGCCTCGGCCGAACGCGACACCACGCAACCGTCGTTGTTGGACAACACGACCACGGGCCGGCCAGCCAGCGCCGGGTTGAACACCCGCTCGCAGGCAGCGTAGAAATTGTTGCAATCGACTTGCGCGAAACAGGAGGTCATAGGGGAATCGGCGCGGCATGGGGCTGCGTTCATTGTACTGGCTCGCACACAAAATGCCCAACGACGCTTGACAGTCGGAAACAGCCTCTATAGAATCCGCCTCTCTCGAAAGACGCCAGCGTCTGAAGAGAAACAGCGCACCCGTAGCTCAGTTGGATAGAGTATCTGGCTACGAACCAGAGGGTCGGGCGTTCGAATCGCTCCGGGTGCGCCAGCAGCGTCTCCATCGTCTAGCGGTTAGGACATCGCCCTTTCACGGCGGTAACCGGGGTTCGATTCCCCGTGGAGACGCCACGAACGCACCTACTAGTGAAGCGTACACAAGCAGCGATCGCTGGTGCTTTTTGCTTTTCCGGCTTCGGACCTATCCCCTCTCTCCCCGTCACGGCGGCGAGCACCGCCAAACCGGCGCCCGAATCATGCCGCACTCGCCTCTGGCGAGACGGGTTCCCGCCATCCACTCCGGAAAATCCCCAACTTTTCATCCCCCCCGTTTGCCCTGTTACACTGGCGCTCTTTTTCCAGAACAACGCCATAACCATACAGGGGACACTCTCCATGCTCTCACTCCTCTTCCAGCCAGCGCCGGGTTGACACCCGCTCGCAGGCAGCGTAGAAATTGTTGCAATCGACTTGCGCGAAACAGGAGGTCATAGGGGAATCGGCGCGGCATGGGGCTGCGTTCATTGTACTGGCTCGCACACAAAATGCCCAACGACGCTTGACAGTCGGAAACAGCCTCTATAGAATCCGCCTCTCTCGAAAGACGCCAGCGTCTGAAGAGAAACAGCGCACCCGTAGCTCAGTTGGATAGAGTATCTGGCTACGAACCAGAGGGTCGGGCGTTCGAATCGCTCCGGGTGCGCCAGCAGCGTCTCCATCGTCTAGCGGTTAGGACATCGCCCTTTCACGGCGGTAACCGGGGTTCGATTCCCCGTGGAGACGCCAACAACGCACCCGTAGCTCAGTTGGATAGAGTATCTGGCTACGAACCAGAGGGTCGGGCGTTCGAATCGCTCCGGGTGCGCCAGCTGTCTCCATCGTCTAGCGGTTAGGACATCGCCCTTTCACGGCGGTAACCGGGGTTCGATTCCCCGTGGGGACGCCAGAATTCCACAAGAAGCACCAGCACGCGCTGGTGCTTTTTGCTTTTCCGGCTTCGGACCTATCCCCTCTCTCCCCGTCACGGCGGCGAGCACCGCCAAACCGGCGCCCGAATCATGCCGCACTCGCCTCTGGCGAGACGGGTTCCCGCCATCCACTCCGGAAAATCCCCAACTTTTCATCCCCCCCGTTTGCCCTGTTACACTGGCGCTCTTTTTCCAGAACAACGCCATAACCATACAGGGGACACTCTCCATGCTCTCACTCCTCTTCCGCAGAGGGGCGCTGGCCTGGCTGCTGGGGACGCTGCCGCTCGTGGCCCACGCCGGCGTCAACGGCGCCGAGCTCACCACGCTCTGGGCCGTGCCGTTCGCCGGCCTGCTGCTGTCGATCGCCATCCTGCCGCTGCTAGCCCCGGGCCTGTGGCATCACCATTTCGGCAAGATCGCCGCCGGCTGGGCGCTGCTGTTCATCGTGCCGTTCGCGCTGCAGCACGGTAGCGGCGCCACCGGCCATGAACTCTTGCACACGCTGCTGCTGGAATACCTGCCGTTCATCATCCTGCTGGTGGCGCTGTTCACCGTGGCGGGCGGCATCTACCTGCGCGGCAACCTGCACGGCTCGCCGCTGGTCAATACCACGTTCCTCGGGATTGGCACCGTGCTGGCCAGCTTCACCGGCACCACCGGTGCCTCGATGCTGCTGATCCGCCCGCTCTTGCGCGCCAACGACAACCGCCGCCACAAAACCCACGTCGTGGTGTTTTTCATCTTCCTGGTCGCCAACATCGGCGGCTCGCTCACGCCGCTGGGCGACCCGCCGCTGTTCCTGGGCTTCCTCAAGGGCGTCAGCTTCGGCTGGACCCTGCGGCACCTGCTGCCGCTGATGGCCTTCGCCAGCGTGGCCCTGCTGGTGCTGTTCTACCTGCTCGACCGCCACTACTACCACAAGGAAGAAAACCTGCCACCGCTGGCGGACCCGACCCCGGATTCGAAGCTGCGCCTGGAAGGCAGCATCAACCTGTTGCTGCTGGGCGCGATCGTCGGCGCGGTGTTGTTGTCCGGCACCTGGAAGCCGGGTATCAACTGGACCATCGGCGGCCTGGAGATCGAGCTGCAGAGCGTGGTGCGCGACGTGCTGCTGCTGGGGATCGCAGCGCTGTCGCTGGCGCTGACGCCGGGTCGCTGCCGCGCCGCCAACGCCTTCAACTGGGGGCCGATGCTGGAGGTGGCCAAGCTGTTCGCCGGCATCTTCGTCACCATGATCCCGGTACTGGCGATGCTCAAGGCCGGCTCGGCCGGGGCCTTCGGCAATCTGGTGGCCATGGTCAACGACGGTAGCGGCACGCCGCTCAACCCGGCCTACTTCTGGCTGACCGGCGCGCTGTCGAGCTTCCTCGACAACGCACCGACCTATCTGGTGTTCTTCAATCTGGCCGGCGGTGAGCCCGGTCAGCTGATGACCTCGCTGGCACCGACACTGACCGCGATCTCGGCCGGCGCGGTGTTCATGGGCGCCAACAGCTATATCGGCAACGCCCCCAACTTCATGGTCAAGGCCATCGCCGAGGAGCGCGGCGTGGCGATGCCGTCGTTCTTCGGTTACATCGGCTGGTCGCTGGCCATCCTGATCCCGGTGTTCCTGCTGGTGACGCTGCTGTTCTTCTGAATCCGGGCCGAAGCGCCACGCAAAACGGGCTGCCTGAGCAGCCCGTTTTGCCTTGCCGTTACGACAAGATCACAGCCGGTAACTGGCCGAGGTCATCACCTTGGAGGTCAGCTTCATCAGGCCGCGCAGCGGCAAGGGCAGCTTGGCGGCGCCGTGCTCGTGCGCCATTTCGGCGTGACGCACTTCGTCGTCGCGCATCTGCCTGACGATGGCCCGACTCTTCTCGTCCTGTTCCGGCAGGTCTTTCAGGTGACCGTTCAGGTGCGCCTCGACCTGGTATTCGGTCTCTTCCAGAAAGCCCAGGTTCCACTTGTCGCCCAACAGCCCGGCGGCGACACCGATGGCCAGCGAGCCGGTGTACCACAGCGGGTTGAACACGCTGGGATGGCCGCCCAACTCGCGGATGCGGCTCTCGGTCCAGGCCAGGTGCTCCACTTCCTCGAACGCGGCATGCTTGAGCGCCTCGCGCGCGGCCTCGTTACGCGCGGTCAGCGCCTGCCCCTGGTACAAGGCCTGGGCGCACACCTCGCCACAGTGGTTGACACGCATCAGGCCCAGCGCGTGGCGCTTTTCCTGCTCGCTCATCTCGGTTTCGGGCATGCCGGCATCCGGGTGCGGACGGGCGCTGGCGGCCGGAGCAAACAGGGTACGCACCCCCTTGTCGAATTCGATGATCAGCTTGTCCAGCATGGTGTGGCGTCCCGCTTGTAGCAAAAAGAAGCGTTGGATTATACCTTGGCGCCCCGCAAGCGACGACGGCTTGCTGTTATAATCGCGGGATAATTCGGCAAATGTGTTCAACGCTCAACCAAAGGACCTCCCAGATGAATCTCGACCGCATCGCCCCCGGCAAGGACATGCCCAACGACATCAACGTGGTGATCGAAATCTCCGCCAACAGCGCCCCGATCAAGTACGAGTTCGACAAGGACTCCGGCGCCATCTGCGTTGACCGTTTCATGGGCACCTCGATGTTCTACCCGGCCAACTACGGTTTCGTGCCGCAAACGCTCGCCGGCGACGGCGATCCGGTGGACGTGCTGGTGGTGACCCCGTTCCCGCTGCCGCCGGGCGTGCTGGTGCGCTGCCGTGCTCTGGGCCTGATCAAGATGGAAGACGACGGCGGCGTGGATGCCAAGCTGGTGGCCGTGCCGGTCGAGAAGCTGTGCCCGATGTACAAGTCGATCCAGCAACTGGAAGACCTGCCGGAACTGCTGCGCAACCAGATGGTGCACTTCTTCCAGCACTACAAGGACCTGGAGCCGGGCAAGTGGGTGAAGATCCAGGGCTGGGGCACCCGCGAAGACGCCACCAAGGAACTGGTGGAAGGCATCGAGCGTTACAAGCAGGAAGGCTGAGCCCTCCTCTGAACGACCAGCAAGCCGGCGATTCGCCGGCTTTGTTGTTTCCGCTGGCCGCTTCGGCCAGCATGCCGGCGACACCCATACCGCTGCGCGTCCGGCAACGATACCCCCGCTGGCGCAGCATCCCGAACCGTCCCCGTCGCACGTCATCCGCCATGACGGCGCCAGGCGATACTTCGCGCAGCGGCTGGCACCCTCCTCGTCGCGGCGCGAAAGACAGGATGCGCTCACCACCACCCTCTCTCTCGCCGGCAAGTGGCAGTTATAGCTAAAGGGACTCGGCGCCGGCTATTTGCCGCTTTCGCTGGCCCAGCCCTACGTGGATAATGGGTAACTGATCGTGAAACACGTCGAAGACGGCAAGGAGCCACAAGCTGACAGGGCACTGGGCTGGTTCATCCCGTGCCTCATGCAGACCCTCGACTCCGCGCCCCTGACGTCTTGAGAAGCATGCAAATCATCACGCTCGGTAACGAGCCCTACCTCGAATGGATTCGACGCCGCCTGACGGCGCAGGGGTTCGGCTTGCCGGCCGAGCCCTTTCCTTCCCCGCCGGCTTCCGACGCTTTTGCCGCCGACTGGCAGGCGCTGCAGTACGGCGGCGTGCTGCTGGACCTGAAGCGCGCCACCCCGGACAGCTGTGCCGCCCGGGAGCGGCACTGCCGGGAGCTCGGGCTGGGCTACGTCGACGCGGCGGCCAACTGGCAAGCCCCGGGAGTGCAGCAAGGCTTCGCCCTGTTCGTGGGCGGCTCGGACCGCGCGCTGGACGGCGCCAGGCCGGTGCTGGATGCGCTGGCGCCCTTGCCGGGTGCCTGGCTGCACTGCGGCCCCGCCGGCAGCGGCCATTTTGTGGCAACGGTATTCGAGGCCCTGAGCTACGCCTTCGGCTTGCTGCTGCAGGCGGGCTGGACCGCCCCCGGCGAAACGCCGCGCCCACCGGACTGGAACCATTTCTTCAGCCAGCAAAAGGAGCTGGCCGCCAACCTGTTGCAACTGTCCCGGCTCTACCTGGCGCAGCACCCACCGCAGCAGGAAGCACACGATCCCTGGCAATTGCTGGCACACTTTGCCCTGCCCGCCTACCAGCAAAGCCACTACGCCCTGATCCTGACCCAGCTGATCGAGCTGGCACTGGGCCAGGGTCTCGCCCTGCAGGCCATCTTCGACTCCCTCAGCCAGCCACGCCCATAAAAAAACCCGCCTTGCGGCGGGTTTCCAGGCTGCTGGCAACGTATCCTGTCGAGACGCTACCGGACCCGGCAAAGCCGGACCGCTCCCGATACGTTATTGCCTCCACAGCCTTCCCGGTTACACGACAAACCCCTTCCGCTTCGCGAAAGGGGTTTGTCAAAATCTTGCTTCGGCGCGGTGCCAGCCCGATCAGGCCTTCTTGGCAACAGCAGCGGAAGCGACCTTGGCGGACTTGGTCGCAGCCTGCACACCGGCTTCAGCCAGTTCGCTGCCGACTTTCTTGGCGGTCTGCGACACGCTTTCGAAGGCGGCGTTGGACGAGGTCACGAAGTTTTTCAGCGCGCTGACGGCAACGTCGGAACCGGCCGGAGCGTTCTTGGCCAGCTTGTCGATGGTGGACAGCACGGCCTTGTTGGACTCGGCAACCTGCTCTTCGACGAAGGCGGTCAGTTCGCCCTGGGTGGTCACCGCGGCGTCGTACACGCTACGGGCGGCAACGAAGGCCTTGTCCAGGGCCGGCTGAGCCAGACCTGCCGGCAGCTCGACCAGAGCCTTCGGATCCTTGATGTCGACCAGGGTCTTGAACAGCTGGGCGTTTTCGGCCAGCACCTTGCGGCTCAGGTCGAACTGCAGAGCGGCGAAACGCTCGGCGCTGCCCAGCAAGAGGGAAGACAGGCGTACAGCTTTATCGAATTGCGCCTGTCCAAGAGCGGTCAGTTCTTGAGTAGTAGTAAACATAATGACTCCTGAATAGTTGGGAAGTAACCCAGCGACAACAGCAACAAACCCTGTACCTCTGTCGCATTGTGCGATGCAGCAATTGCACTTTAACCAAAGCCTGCCTTCCGGTCAACCTGTTTGTTGCATTGCACAATCTACTAAGCCCCTAATCTGTTGGGTTTTTTGCAACACTCCAGACGGCAAAAAACCCCGGCAGCGGGGCATGAGGGCATGACAATATCACAACACGTCAGCATTACAAATCCATGACGGCAGCACGCCCGCCAGAGCGTGCGACTTTCATTGAAAGCCCCGCCGCAAGCCAGTACACTCGCCTTCATAGAAGAAATCTATCTTTAGGTATTATTACAGCGACATGAGCCAGACGGCGAACACCTACGACATCAAATCGGCCAGCCTCGACGTGCTGGCCTTCGTACTGCGCAGCAACCATCTCGACGAGCTGACCCAGGCACTGGAAAGCCGCTTCGGCAACCGCGCCAAACCTTCCGCCGCCGAAGCCGTGGTGCTCGACGTGGCCGCGCTCGACAACCCAGCCGATCTCGCCCTCGACCGCGTGCTGCCCCTGCTCGGCCACTACGGCTTCCGCGTCGTGGCGCTGCGCCACCCGGACCCGGCGCTCGAGGAACTGGCGCACCGCTTCGGCCTGGCCCATGTCACCGGCCAGGTGATCGCCAGCAAGCCGGCGGCCAACGAGGTACCGGCGGCGCCGGAGGGCCCCGCCAGCGCCCCGACGATGATCATCGACCGCCCGGTCCGGGCCGGCCAGCAGATCTATGCCAAGGGCGGCGATCTGGTGGTGCTGGCGATGGTCAGCGCCGGCGCCGAAGTGATCGCCGACGGCAACATCCACGTCTACGCCCCGCTGCGCGGCCGCGCCCTGGCCGGCGCGCGCGGCAATACCGCGGCGCGCATCTTCACCCAATGCATGGAAGCTGAACTGGTGTCGATCGCCGGCGTCTATCGAACCATCGAGCAGGCGCTGCCCGACAGCATCCGCGGCAAGCCGGCTCAGGTCTTCCTCGAGAACGAGCGCCTGGTGATCACCGCGCTCGGCGAATAACGAACACTCCATCACTGGTTAATCAAGGGAATCATCGTGGCAAAAATCATCGTCGTGACATCCGGCAAGGGCGGCGTCGGCAAGACCACCACCAGCGCCAGCTTCGCTTCCGGGCTGGCCCTGCGCGGCCACAAGACCGTGGTCATCGATTTCGACGTCGGTCTCAGAAACCTCGACCTGATCATGGGCTGCGAGCGGCGCGTGGTGTACGACCTGATCAACGTGGTCAACAACGAGGCCACGCTGAACCAGGCGCTGATCAGGGACAAGAACTGCGACAACCTGTACGTGCTGCCGGCCTCGCAGACCCGCGACAAGGATGCGCTGACCGAAGAAGGCGTGGAAAAGGTGCTGAACGACCTGGCCACGATGAACTTCGACTTCATCGTCTGCGATTCGCCGGCGGGCATCGAGAAGGGCGCGCTGATGGCGCTCTACTTCGCCGACGAGGCGCTGATCGTGACCAACCCGGAAGTGTCGTCGGTGCGCGACTCCGACCGCATCCTCGGCATCCTGTCGTCCAAGTCGCGCCGTGCCATCGAGGGCCGTGAACCGGTCAAGGAACACCTGCTGATCACGCGCTATTCGCCGAGCCGCGTGGAAAAGGGCGAGATGTTGTCGGTCGACGACGTCAAGGAAATCCTGCGCGTGTCGCTCTTGGGGGTGATCCCGGAATCGCAGGTGGTGCTGCAGGCTTCCAACTCGGGCACGCCGGCCATCCACCTCAAGGGGACCGATGCCTCCGAGGCCTACGCCGACGTGGTGTCGCGCTTCCTCGGCGAGGATCGCCCGATGCGTTTCCTCGACGTCCCGAAGGTTGGGCTCCTCAAACGACTGTTCGGAGGCTAAGCCATGTCGCTGATGGACATTTTGTTCGGCAGCAAGCGTAAGAAATCGGCCGAGGTGGCGCGTGAGCGCCTGCAGATCATCCTGGCTCACGAGCGCAACGGCCGTGCCGGCGCCCCGGACTACCTGCCGGCATTGCAGCGCGAGCTGATGGAGGTGATCTCGCGCTACGTGGCGGTCAACCTGGACGACATCAAGGTCAACCTCGAGCGCCAGGACAACTTCGAGGTGCTGGAGGTCAACATCGTGTTGCCGGAGCACGAACGCTAAGCCATGACGCTGACCGAACTGCGTTACATCGTGGCGGTGGCGCGCGAGCGCCACTTCGGCCGCGCGGCCCAGAGCTGCTATGTCAGCCAGCCGACGCTGTCGATCGCCATCAAGAAGCTGGAGGACGAACTGGGCATCACCCTGTTCGAACGCGGCGGCCCCGAGGTGGCGGTGACCGATATCGGCGAGCGCGTGATCGAGCAGGCCCAGCGCGTGCTGGAAGAAGCGGAAACGGTGAAGCGACTGGCCGGCGAACACCAGAACGAGCTGGTGGGGCCGCTCAAGCTGGGGGTGATCTTCACCATCAGCCCTTACCTGCTGCCCAAGCTGATCCCGGCGCTGCGCATCCTGGCCCCGGACATGCCGCTGATTCTCGAGGAGAACTACACGGCGCGCTTGGCCGAGATGCTCAAGCGCGGCGAAGTCGACGCCATCATCGTGGCCGACCCGTTCGAGGAGCCGGGCACGGTGGCCTACCCGCTCTACGACGAGCCGTTCGTGGTGGCCACGCCGAAGGGGCATCCGTGGGAGAAACAGCCGATGGTGCGCCCCAGCCAGTTGGCCGAGGAGAGCGTGTTGCTGCTCAACCAGGGCAACTGCTTCCGCGACCAGGTGCTGCAGTCGTGCAGCGAGCTGGCCACGCGCCAGCACCAGTCCGGCAGCCTGGCCAGCACCCTGCAGGGCAGCTCGCTCAACACCATCCGCCACATGGTGGCGAGCGGCATGGGGGTGACGGTGCTGCCGGCCACCTCGGTCAGCCCGGCCGACGATGCCCTGCTGTCGGTGGTGCCGTTCAGCCAGCCGGCGCCGCAGCGGCGCGTGATGCTGGTGACGCGCAAGCAGTACTTCCGCCGCAAGGCGGTCACCACGCTGCAGCAGGCGGTATTCCGTTCAGGCCTGCCGGGCGTCACCATGCTGGAAGAAGACGCGCAGCCGGCCTGAACGACGACCCGCAGAGACGAAAAAGCCTGACCGGAATGCCCCGTCAGGCTTTTTGCTTTTCCATCGGGCGAGGAAGGACGGCGGCTTGCCCCCTTCCCCTGCCCTGACTTGTCTCGCCGGCGTCAACCCGCGCGGATCAGGCCGGCCAGACGCGCGATGCCTTCTTCAATGCGCTCCGGGGTGGCATGGCTGAAGTTGAGCCGCAGGTGGCCGATGCCGGTGTCCGGATCGGCGTAGAACGCCTCGCCCGGCATGAAGGCGACGTTGTGCTGTTCCAGCGCCGGCTTGAGGAAGGTGCGAGTGTCGCGCTTGTTCTTCAACGTCAGCCAGAAGAACAGGCCCCCTTGCGGCACCTGCCAGTCGGCCAGATCGGCGAAGTGGCGCTCCAGTGCGGCTTGCATCGCATCACGGCCGACCTTGTAGTTCTGCTGCAGACGCTTGAGATGAGCGGGGTAATCACCGCTCTTCAGCCACTGTGCGATGAACCACTGGCCCAGACGGTTGGAATGCAGATCGACCGCCTGTTTCAGCTTGAGCAGATGCGGCATCAGTTCCTTGGAAGCGATCAGGTAGCCAATGCGCAGGCCCGGCGCCAGCGTCTTGGAGAACGAACCGCAGTAGATCCACGGCGCGCTCTTCAAGTGCGTGACCAGCGGAGCCGGTGCGTCGCCGTCGTAGGACAGCGCGCGGTAGGGATCGTCCTCGATCACCGGCAGGTGGGCGTCGTCCAGCACGCGCGCCAGCGCCTGGCGCGTCTCGACGCTGTAGCAGGCGCCGGACGGGTTCTGGAAGGTGGGGATCAGGTAGGCGAGCTTGGCCTTGCTGTCGGCGATGGCGGCCTGCAGCGTGGCGGCCGGCAACTGGCCGTCCTGCTGCTCCACGGTGTGGAACTGCGCGCCGAACAGACGGAACACCTGCAGCGCGGCGAGGTAGGTCGGACCTTCGGTGATCACCGGGGTGCCCGGATCGACGAACAGCTTGGCGGCGAGGTCGAGCGCCTGCTGCGAGCCGGACAGCACCAGCACCTGCGACGCGTCGCAGCTCAGACCGATGCGCGCCACGTCCTTGGCAATCTGCTCGCGCAGCTCCGGTTCGCCCTCGCTGGTGCCGTATTGGGCCAGCGACGGCGGCACGTCGGGAAAGTCCAGCGCCGGCAGGCAGCTGGAAGCCGGCAGGCCGCCGGCGAAGGAAATCACCTCGTGGCGCTGGGCGGCGGCGAGGATTTCGCGGATCAGCGAGCCGCTGAGTCGTTCGATGCGTTCAGAAAACATGCTACCCTCGTAGTGGCTGGACTTATAAATGTCAATTTTTTTGACCCAATTTACGCCTGCACCAGGCCCTCGTCAACATGCCCGACACGCCCGTTTCTCCCGACCTGCGCGCCTCGATGGAGGCCTTCTTCCATGCCTATATGGCGTTCACCGCCAAACCCGACGAGATGCTGGCGCGGCGCGGCCTGGCGCGGGTGCACCACCGTATCCTGTTCTTCGTGGCGCACACGCCGGGGCTGAGCGTCAAGGCGCTGCTGGCGGCGCTGGGCGTGACCAAGCAGGCGATCAACATTCCGCTGCGCCAGCTCATGGAGATGGGGCTGGTGGAAGCGCGTGCCGCGGAGCACGACAAGCGGGTGAAGGAGCTGACGCTGACGGCAGAGGGGCGCAAGCTGGAAGAGTCGCTATACCGCGAGCAGGCGAAGCTGCTGCTGACGGCGTTTGCCGGTGCCGGCAAGGATGCCCACCAGGGCTGGCTCGACGTCAACCTGCTCCTGGCGAGCCACGCCAAGTAGCACACACCGCGCGGCGGGAGCGGCCGGCCGGGCGTCGCGCGCCCTCCCCACGCGGCAGCCGGCCAGGACGGCCGGCGACATACGGCGGCCGGCTTTCTCAGGCACGCGAACGGCGCGCCTGTCCCCGGATCATCGTCAGCACCATGTGGCGGCGATAACACAGCAGGTAGGCGATGTGCAGACCCGCCAACAGCAGGGTGAGGTTGGCCGAAGCCTCGTGCACCTCCTTGGCGACATCGCTCGCCTCGCCTTCCTCACCATCCGCACTCGCCATGGCGGCGTCAGCCGTCTGCGCCGCAGGCAGCCCCAGCACCCGGGCGTTGTCGACCATCATCAGGCCCGATCCCCCGGTCAGCACGGCGCCACTCAACAGCAGCACCGTCAAGAGCTTGCCCAGCAACGGGACACCTCGCGCCTGCCACTGGCCGGCGGTCGGCAGCAACGGCGGGAAGCCGCGGATTTTCGAGAGGTGGGCCAGCAAGCGCAGCAGCAGCACCGCGATCAGACCGTAACCCAGCCAGACGTGCAGCAAGCCACCGTCGTCGCCGCTCAGGTAGCCGAACAGGAAGAAGGCCGCGACCAGCCAGTGCAACAAGCGCAAACGATTGAAGGGATTCATGATGCTTCTCCGCCATGTGACCCTGATACGCTAAGGCGGAACGCTTAAGTCGACATTAACCATTGAATCGACAGGGTTTTAAGCGCAACTTAATGCTCCGCGCCTAGGCTGGAAGCTCTTCCTGCTTGCCGGAGTCTGCCCATGTCCCGTCTCTTCCTGCTGTTGCTGGCCGCCAGCCTCGCCCCCCTGGCCCAGGCCGCCTCCTCTCCTGCCGAGCTGTTGCAGGGCTACGCCGCGGAAGCGCGCCAGGCCGCGCCGGGGTTCAGCGGCTTTTCCGCCGAACGCGGCAAGGAACTCTACTATCGCCGCAACACCAAGGATGGCAAGGCGATCAGCTGCGCCAGCTGCCACTCGGACGACCCGCGCCGCAGCGGCATGACGCCGAGCTTCCGCAAGATCGGGCCGATGGCCAGCGCAGTCAATCCGGAGCGCTTCCGTGACCCGGCCAAGGTGGAAAAATGGTTCCGCCGCAACTGCGACGACGTGCTGTCGCGCGCCTGCACCCCGCTGGAAAAGGGCGACTTCCTCACCTTCCTGACTACCCTGCGCTAGGAGACGAACATGCGCTATCTCGCTTCCCTCATTGCCGCTTCCCTGCTGCTGGCCGGCATAACCCACGCCGAGGAACATGAAGGACGCCGTCTGGCCATGCCGGCCAAGGTCAACGCGGCGTGGAAAACCGAGTGCGGCAGCTGCCATATGGCCTACCCGCCGGGCTTGCTGCCCGGCCGCTCGTGGAATGCCCTGATGAACAACCTGTCACACCATTTCGGCAGCAACGCCTCGCTCGACAAGGGCACCGAGGCGGAAATCCGCCAGTTTCTGCTGTATGCCTCGAGCGACCGCGACACCCGGCCGGCCAAGGCCGCGCCGGGCGAGCGCATTGTCACCCGCATCACCGACACCGCGCGCTTTGCCGACTGGCACGAGGAAGTGCGGGCGGACGTGTTCCGGCGCCAATCGGTGGGCAGCGCGGCTAACTGCATGGCGTGCCATCGCGGCGCGGAACAGGGCAACTTCGACGAGCATCAGGTGCGCATTCCGCGCTGAAGCCGGGCTCGCAGCAGGCAGCCATGCGCCAAGGAAGCGTGTGGCTGTTTTTTTGCGGTATCCTCCTGCCAACGACATACCCGTGGGTTTAGCCATTTCTCATGCACTATCAGGAATCTCATGAAGCCGGCGATGCCGGCGCCCGCAACCAGGCCATCCAGCGCAGCACCTGGGTCAGCGTGGGTGTCAACCTGCTGCTGACGCTGGCCCAGCTCGCGGCCGGCCTGTTCGCCCATTCCTCGGCGCTGGTGGCCGATGCCATGCACTCGCTGTCGGACCTGCTGGCGGACTTCGTGGTGCTGCTCGCCAACCACCACAGCGCCAAGCCGGAGGACGAGGACCATCACTATGGCCATCGCCGCTACGAGAACGCCGCCTCGCTGGTGCTGGGCGTGCTGCTGCTGGCGGTCGGGCTCGGCATGCTGTGGAACGCCGCCGGCAAGTTCCTCGACCCCCACGCCCTGCCGCAGGTCAAGCCGCTGGCGCTGTACGTGGCGCTGGGCAGCCTGTTGGCCAAGGAGTTGCTGTTCCGTTACATGCTGGCGATCGCCAAGCGCGTCGGCTCCAGCCTGCTCATCGCCAACGCCTGGCACGCCCGTTCCGACGCCGCCTCGTCGCTGGTGGTGGCGGTGGGCATCATCGGCAACATGGCGGGCTGGACCTTCCTCGACCCGCTGGCGGCGGCACTGGTGGGCTTCATGATCAGCCGCACCGGCTGGGAGTTCAGCAGCGAGGCGTTCGGCGACCTCACCGACCGCGCGGTGTCGGCCGATGAACAACAGGCGATCCGCGCCGAGATCGCCACCGTGCCAGGGGTGGTGGAAGTCCACGACATGCGCATGCGACGCATGGGCGACTTGGCGCTGGTGGACGTGCACATCGTGGTGCCGCCCAGCATCAGCGTGTCGGAGGGCCACCAGATCGCGGCGCTGGCGCGCCAGCGCGTGCTGGCGGCGCACCCGGTGCTTAACGTCACGGTGCACGTCGACTCCGACCTGAGCCACGCCCCGGTGCGTTACGAGCTGCCGATGCGCCCGGAGCTGGAAGCGCGCCTGAACCGCGCCCTGGGGCGCCCGCTGCTCGACAGCGAGACGCTGCAATTGCACTACGCGCCGGACGGCATCCATGCCGTGCTGCTGCTGCCGGCCGCCGACAGCGCGGCCCTGCCGGCCTTGCAGGCCGCGCTGGCGGCGGAGGCGGACATCGTCGCCACCCGCGTCTACCTGCGCCCAGCCGCCTGAGCCGTGCCGCAAAAGCGCTTCGGCCAACCTGACAAGGTTGGCCGAAGCGGTGATACGGGGTTGCCCGCGCTCAGTCGATGCGCTCGTAGCGCACTTCCAGCACCTCGATGGTTTCCTCCCCGTCCGGACCGCGAAACACCACTTCGTCGCCTTCGCGCGCCTTGATCAGGCAGCGCGCGATGGGCGAAATCCAGCTGATGTGGCCGCGCGGCAGATCGATTTCGTCGACGCCGACGATACGCAGCAGTTGCTCCGAACCATCGCCACGCAGGATCAGCACGGTGGCGCTGAAGAAAATCTGGTCGGTCGTCTCGCGCGTTTCCGGGTCCACCACTTCGGCGATTTCCAGGCGCTTGGTGAGAAAGCGGATGCGCCGGTCGATCTCGCGCAGGCGGCGCTTGCCGTAAAGATAATCGCCGTTCTCCGAGCGGTCGCCGTTGCTGGCGGCCCAGTTCACCACGTTGACCATCTCCGGCCGCTCGCGGTGCACCAGGTGGTAGAGCTCGTTCTTCAGCCGCTGCCAGCCTTGCGGCGTCAGGTAGTTCTTGGTCGCCGCCGGCAGACGCTGTTCTGGTGGCAGGTCGTCATCGTGCTCGCCGTCGTCTTCCTTGGTAAACGCCTTGCTCATGCCGTGGGGTCTTTCCTGATTCGATGGGTGCAACGGAGGCAATAAAAAACCTCCAACACCCAACGATAGGGCCTTGGAGGCGGGCTTTCAAGTCGCAGCTTGGACTAATCGACGAAATCGGAGCGGGAGGAAGAAATCGTCGCGAGCAACCCCAGGCCGGTTCGAGAAGCACAGCCGTACAGATGGTACGGCGAGCATCACAGGGCCGGGATGGGGATGCGCAGCAGATTTATGCCCCCGCTCTTAGCGGGATTTGGCGCGGCCGGTCACCGTCAGGTCCGACCACTTCATCACCGCCGCCACCTCGGCCGAGTTGAGCTCGTAGAACTGGCCACGCTTGAGGCGGGCCGGCAGGCCGATGTTGCCGAAACGCACGCGGATCAGGCGGCTCACGGTGAGGCCGAAGTGTTCGAATATGCGGCGCACTTCGCGGTTGCGGCCTTCCTTGATCACCACGCGGTACCAGTGGTTGACGCCTTCACCGCCCTGTTCGACGATGCGCTGGAAATGCGCCGGGCCGTCTTCCAGCTCGATGCCGCGCGTCATTTCCTTCATCTGTTCCGGCTCGAGCTGACCCAGTACGCGCACCGCGTACTCGCGCTCGGCTTCGAAGCTCGGGTGCATCAGGCGGTTGGCCAGTTCACCACTGGTGGTGACGATCAGCAGACCGCTGGTATTGACGTCCAGACGCCCCACCGCCACCCAGCGGCTGCTCTTGGCCTGCGGCAGACGGTCGAAGATGGTGACGCGGCCTTCCGGGTCGTCGCGAGTGACCAGCTCGCCTTCCTGCTTGTGGTACAGGATCACGCGCGGCAGGCGGTCCGGCCACTTCAGGCGGATCGGGTTGCCCTTGGCGGTGACGCGGTCCTGCGGGCCGACGCGGTCGCCCAGCGTGGCTTTCTTGCCGTTGACCAGGATCAGCCCGGCCTCGATCCACTCTTCCATCTCGCGGCGCGAGCCGACGCCAGACGCCGCCAGCGCCTTCTGCAGGCGCACCGGCTCGATCTGTTCCATGTCGACGCGGGTGTCGCGCAGGCGCTGGGCACGGTCGAGGATCTGCTGGTTGGGGTCGCGCACGCGCAGCTTCTTGGCGCGCTCGACCTTGGGGGCGCGCTTGTCCTGCTGGCGGGACGTCGGCTGACGCTCTTCGTTCCAATCGCGGCGCGGCTCGCCCTGGCCGGCCTGCCCCATGGCCGGCTGACGCTCGTCGCGGCCGGCGTTGCGGTCACGCTGGCCGAAGCCCTGCTTGCCCTGCTGACCCTGACCGTCACGGCCGAAGGACGGCTGACGCTCGTCGCGGCCGGCGTTGCGGTCGCGCTGGCCGAAGCCCTGCTTGCCCTGTTGGCCCTGACCGTCGCGGCCGAAGGACGGCTGACGCTCGTCGCGGCCGGCGTTGCGGTCGCGCTGGCCGAAGCCCTGCTTGCCTTCCTGCCGCTCGTCGCGGCCGAAGCCCTGCTGACCGCGCTCGTCGCGACGGCCGAACGGCGCCTGCCCCGGCGGCGTGCGGTCACGCTGGCCGAAGCCGGGTTTGCTGCGACCCTGACCCTCCCGGGCTTGGGGCGCCTTGCCGGATGCCGGAGCACCGACGGCTTTGATCAGCGAAGAGCCTCCCGGCTTGCCGCTTCTCGATTGACCGAAACCGCCACGATCCGGCGCCGGCTGGCGCGGTTGCGAGGTTTCACGGCCTTTGACACGCGCCACCGGCTGGCGGGCGTGATTACGCTGTCCTTTAGACATCATCGTTCCTGTTCAATTACGTTGTCCGCCTCGTCGTCGAGGGGCACCGCGTCGGCTTCGCCGACGCTATCAGGCTGGACTTCCGGCAACACCAGCGTGCCAAGATCGGCCAGCGGCGGCAGATCGCGCAACGACACCAGTCCCAAATCATCGAGGAACTTGTGCGTCGTGGCGTACAGCCCCGGCCGGCCGGGCACGTCCTTGTGCCCGATCACCTCCACCCAGCCGCGCTCCAGCAGCGTCTGCATCACGCTGGTGGACACCGAGACGCCGCGGATGGCTTCGATGTCGCCACGCGTCACCGGCTGGCGGTAGGCGACGATGGCCAGCGTCTCCATCACCGCGCGCGAGTAGCGCGGCGGCTTTTCCGGGGTAAGCCGCGCCAGGTACGGCGTGAACTCGGCCCGGGCGCGGAAGCGCCAGCCGGAAGCGAGCTTGACCAGCTCGATCCCGCGTCCCCGCCAGTCCTGCTGGATCTCCGCCAGGAGATCGTTGATCAGTGCCGCCTTGACGTCTTCGGTGAACAGCTTTTTCAGGGCTGATACCGAGAGCGCTTCGGCCGACGTCAACAACGCCGTCTCGAGCACGATCTTCAGGTACTTCAGGTCGGTAATGGTGGACATGAATCAGTGTAGTCCAGAGGGTAAAACGCGGGAAGGTGCGGATTTTACACGGTTTTTTGACAAAAAGATAACCGCTATGACAATGTGGGCCGTTACACCAGCGCCAGCCGCACGTAGATGGGCTGGTAGGCGGCGTCCTGGCTGACCTTGACCAGCCCTTCCTTGATCAGCTCCAGCACCGCGATGAAGTTGACCACCAGGTGCGGCACGCCCAGGGCCAGGTCGAACAGCTCCTCGAACGCCACGTACTCGCGCCCTTCCAGGTAGCGCAGGATCCAGGTCATCTGCGCGCGTACCGACAGCTCGTCCTTCTCCACCTTGTGGTGGCGCGTGTTCCGCGCGCGCGACAGGATGGCGAGCCAGGCCTGGCGCAGGTCGACCGCGCACACCTCGGGCAGGCGCTCCTCGGCCACCTGCTCGATCAGCACCGCGAGCCAGGCGAAGTCGCGGTCGGCCTGCGGCATCTTGTCGAGTTCCAGCGCGGCGAGCTTCATCTGCTCGTATTCCAGCAGCCGTCGCACCAGCTCGGCGCGCGGGTCGTCCGGCTCGCCCTCCTCGTCCCTGGGCGGACGCGGCAGCAGCAGGCGCGACTTGATCTCGATCAGCAGCGCCGCCATCAACAGGTACTCGGCCGCCAGCTCGAACTGCTCGCGCCGCATGGCGTCGATGTAGGCCATGTACTGCGCGGTGATCGGCGCCATCGGGATGTCGAGCACGTTGAGGTTCTGCTTGCGGATCAGGTAGAGCAGCAGATCGAGCGGACCCTCGAAGCTCTCCAGGATCACCTGCAAGGCATCGGGCGGGATGAACAGGTCCTGCGGCACTTCCAGCACCGGCTGGCCGAAGACGTGGGCGATCGGCATGCCGGACGGCAGGTCGGGCGCGGTGAGCTCGAACGCGGAGGCGCCGTCAGCGGCAGGGGTATCGTTCGGCGTGCGGACGTCCATGGTTACCTAGCGGGGACAGATAAAAAGGGCGAGGAGTCCCCCGCCCTTGCCTGATTATTTCGGCCAACAGGCTATAGCTTAGAGCCTGTTTCAGTAGCCCAGCCCCATCGCTTCCCGCACCTCGCGCATGGTGTCCTGGGCGATCTTGCCGGCACGGGCGCAGCCGTCGGCGACGATGTCCTTCACCAGCTGCGGGTTGTCGAGGTACTGCTGGGCGCGCTCGAACATCGGCTGCTGCTCCTTCAGCACGCCCTCGATCACCGGCTGCTTGCACTCCAGGCAGCCGATACCGGCGCTGGTACAGCCGGCCTGCACCCACTCGCGCGTGGCGCTGTCGGTGTAGACCTGGTGCAGCTGCCACACCGGGCACTTGGCCGGGTCGCCCGGGTCGGTGCGGCGCACACGCGCCGGGTCGGTCGGCATGGCGCGGATCTTCTTGCTGACTGCAGCAGGCTCTTCGCGCATGGTGATGGTGTTGCCGTAGGACTTGGACATCTTCTGGCCGTCCAGCCCCGGCATCTTGGAAGCCTCGGTCAGCAGCGCTTCCGCTTCCGGCAGAATGATCTTGCCCTTGTTTTCCAGGTAGCCGAGCAGGCGCTCGCCGTCGACCGCGCCGAGGTTCTGGCTGGCGCCGAGCAGCGCGCGCGCCGTCAGCAGCGCTTCGCCGTCGCCGTCCTGCAGGTAGCGCACGCGCAGCTGCTCGAACTCCTTGCCGGACTTGCCCATCTTCTTCACGGCGGCCTTGGCCAGTTCCTCGAAGTTGGGCTCGCGGCCGTAGAGGTGGTTGAAGCGGCGTGCCACTTCGCGCGTCAGCTCGATGTGCGGCACCTGGTCTTCGCCCACCGGCACGCGGCCGGCCTTGTAGATCAGGATGTCGGCGGCCTGCAGCAGCGGGTAGCCGAGGAAGCCGTAGGTGGTCAGATCCTTGTGGCTCAGCTTGTCGATCTGGTCCTTGTAGGTCGGCACGCGCTCGAGCCAGCCCAGCGGAGTGACCATGGACAGCGCCAGGTGCAGTTCGGCGTGCTGCGGCACCTTGGACTGGATGAAGATGGTGGCCTTCTCCGGGTCGACGCCGGCGGCCAGCCAGTCGATCACCATGTCCCAGATGCTCTTCTCGATGATGCCGACTTCGTCGTAATTGGTGGTCAGCGCGTGCCAATCGGCCACCATGAACAGGCACTCGTGCTCGTTCTGCAGCGAGGTCCAGTTCTTGATCACGCCATGGTAATGGCCGAGGTGCAGCTTGCCGGTGGGGCGCATGCCGGAGAGAACGCGGTCTGCGAACATGGTCGTCATTCCAGATGTTTAGGGTTGGGGGGCGTGCCGCAGCGCGCCCCCGGAAGGAGTCGGTGCCGGCCGTGATCGGCTAATGATCGCGGCCGCTTCGGCGTGATTTTGCCAGCAAAGCCTTACAGAAGCACGCCCAGCAGCGAGTACATCAGGTTGATGAAGGGCCGCAGGATCGGCGACAGCAGACCGGAGAACACCAGCGCCAGCAGGATCCACAGGCCGTAGGGTTCCAGGCGCGCGTACTTCCACGCCATGCCGGGCGGCAGCAGGCTCTCGAAGATGCGCCCGCCGTCGAGCGGCAGGATCGGCAGCAGGTTGAGCACCATCAGCACGATGTTGATCTGGATGCCGACCTGGCTCATCAGCGCCAGGGGCTCGCTGAAATAGCTGTCGACGTTCAGCGCGAGCTTGAACAGCAGCGCCCACATCAGCGCCATGCCCAGATTGGCCAGCGGGCCGGCGGCCGCCACCCAGCGCGTGCCGACGCGGCGGTTCTTCAGCGCGCCGAAGTTGACCGGCACCGGCTTGGCCCAGCCGAACAGCACGCCGCCGATGACCAGCCCCAGCAGCGGCAGCAGCACCGTGCCGACCGGGTCGATGTGCTTCAGGGGATTGAGCGTCATGCGCCCCATCATGTAGGCGGTGTTGTCGCCGAAGCGCCGCGCCATGTAGGCGTGTGCCGCTTCGTGCAGGGTGATGGCCAGCAGCACCGGCAGGGCGTAGATGGCGATTTTCTGGATGAGGTTGTAGGAATCCATGGTGTTAAAAGGAGGTCCTTCTCGCGAAGAGGGATTGATGAGTGAGAGTAGCGGCCACCCCTTTCGTTCCGGCCGCCAGGTTGGCCGAAGCCTCGGGGGGCGTGAAAAACATCCCCGCCCTCAGAAGCCGAACAACGCCGGATCACCCTTGCCGCGGCGCACCAGCTCGACACCGTCGGTCAGATCGATCACCGTGGTGGGCTCGGTGCCGCACCAGCCGCCGTCGATCACCAGGTCGACCTGACGCTCCATCCGCTCACGGATTTCATAAGGATCGGTGAGCGCCTCGCTGTCGCCCGGCAAGGACAGGGTACAGGACAGGATGGGCTCGCCCAGCTCGGCCAGCAGCGCCAGCGCCACCGGGTGCTCCGGCACCCTGAGGCCGATGGTGGCGCGCTTGGGGTGCAGCGTGCGGCGCGGCACTTCCTTGGAGGCCTGCAGGATGAAGGTGTAGCTGCCCGGCGTGGCGGCCTTGAGCTGACGGAACTGGCTGTTGTCGACGCGAGCGTAGTTGGACAGCTCGGAGAGGTCGGCGCACACCAGTGTCAGGTGATGCTTGAGGTCGAGCTGGCGGATGTCGAGGATACGCTCCATCGCCGCCTTGTCGCCCAGCAGGCAGCCGAGCGCGTAACAGGAGTCGGTGGGGTAGACGATCACCCCGCCCGCGCGCAGGATCTTCACCGCCTCGCGGATCAGACGGGCTTGCGGGTTGTCGGGGTGGATCACGAAGAACTGGGCCATGAGGTTTCCGGTTGGGTCGGGTTCAGGCGAGTACGCGGCCGTTTTCCAGCAGGCGTTGCCACACCGGCCGGCAGATCGGCGGCAGATCGTCGGTGCGGCCGACGTCGCGGCCGCCCTCGCCGGGGGCATGGAAATCGCTGCCGGCACTCGCCAGGAGGTCGTAGCGCTGGGCGATCAGGGCGTACTTGTGCAGATCGTCCAGGCTGTGGCTGCCGCTGGCGACCTCGATCGCTTCGCCGCCGGCATCCTTGAAGTCGAAGATCAGCCGCTCGGTCAGGGTGCGCCCCATGTCGTAGCGGCCGGGGTGGGCAATCACCGCGATGCCGCCGGCGCTGCAGATCCAGCCCACGGCATCGGCCAGGCTCGCCCACTCGTGCGGCACGTAGCCCGGCTTGCCCGGGGTCAGGTACTTGCGGAACACGCTGCGCACATCCTTGACGTGGCCGCTGCTGACCAGGTAGCGCGCCACGTGGGTGCGGCCGATCATCTCCAGGTTGTCGCACAGCGCCGAGGCCCCCTCGAAGGCGCCCTCGATGCCGACCTTGGCCAGCGACTCGGCCATGGCGCGGGCGCGGTTGATGCGCCCGTCGCGGATGCCCTGCAGCCCGGCGGCCAGGGCGTCGTGGTCCGGGTCGATGCCGAGGCCGACGATATGCACGGTGTGCTTGCCCCAGCTGACCGAGATTTCCACGCCGTTGAGAAAGCTGACACCGCAGTTGCGCGCGGTAGCGGCGGCTTCGGCCAGCCCGGCGGTGCAGTCGTGGTCGGTCAGCGCCAACAAGGTGGCGCCGCGCTCGGCACCGCGCCGGATCACCTCGGCCGGCGACAGCGCGCCGTCGGAGAACAACGAGTGGAAATGCAGATCGATGTCGGCCATGTCAGGCTCCGTCGCCGCAGGCCTGGCGCGCCGCTTCGCGCACCTGCCATTCGGCCAGTTTGCGGCGGTAGTCGTTCAGCTCGGTGGTGTAGGTGTCCCACACGCACGGCTCGCAGCCGCTGCCGCAGCACATGTCGTCGCTCGGTTCGATGGGCGCCTCCGGCATCGGATCGAACACGTCGTCGTCAGGCATCGGCAGCCTCCACGCGCAGCGTGAAGCCGTCGCCGCTGACCACTTGGCCGGGGCGGATCTTGCAGGTCTTGCGCAGCTCGATCTGGCCGTCCACCGACACCAGCCCTTCGGCAATCATGTGCTTGGCCGCGCCGCCGCTATGGGCCACGGCACAGGCCTTGAGCAGGTCGCACAGGGCGATGTATTCACCACGCAATGAGAAGGTTTCGTTCATTTTTTCACATTCGATAGGGACAGGGCTGTGAGCCAGCTGTGGATAGGTGACGCAAGCCCTTCATCGGACAGCCCTTTTTTGGACTGCCCATTTTTTAATCAAGTTTCCAACTCTATCCACGGCCGTCCGGGACAGCCTTGTGAGCGAACTGTGGATAGCTTCGCTAAGATGCTGGCCGACAAGGGGATTTTTTGATCCGCTTAAATTTTAAGCAATCCAGCCTGGCGAATCGCCGTCAGCGCCGCAGCGAGCCGGCCCGTCCCCTGCCCGCGAATCGGCCGTGGCACCACGCCGGCCGCCTCCAGCCCCGCGCGGTACAGGCCCCATAGCCAGTCGCGCTGATCCGGGTGGCTGCGCAGCGGGTCGGGCTGCCACGGCAGGTCGGGACAGGCCAGCAGCGTCAGCGCGTAATCCCGCGGGCGGTTGAGCGCCGCGAGTTCGGGCGCAGCGCGGCCAAATGCCACCTCGGCCCAGATCACGCAGGTCAGCGCCGTGCTGTCACACACCAGCACCTCGGCGTGGCGTGCCGCTTCGGCCTCGCGCGCCAGCTGGCCGCGCGCGATGGCCAGCACGTCGTGCGGCGTCGGCGCGTAAGGGCGCGCCGCGTAATAGTCGCGGGCGTATTCGTCCACGCAGCATGCCGCCACGCCGGCCCCGTTCAGGCTCGCCGTCAGCGCCTGCGCCAGCGTGGGGCTCTTGCCGCAGGACTCGGGGCCGACGATGGCCAGACGCAAGGGAGGCGGAGGGTATGCCGTCATAATAGAGTGGGCTAAATGACCATTATACGGCGGCTTGGGGATAATCCGGAAATTCTCACAGGCTGCGGGGACAGCGCTGTGGGCGAGCTGTGGACAAGCGGGCTAAGCCCATGACGGGGAAGGATTTTGCCGCACCTGATCATTTTTTAATCAACCCTACGAGAGGATCTTCGCACTCCGGAGGTGCTCGCACCGTTCCGGCCGGCACCCGCAACGATTCGCCAACGGCCACGATATGGCGCTCTCGCCCCAAGAAAAAAGGCGCGGACTTGCGCGCCTTTTTTCGCCGGCTCCTTTTAGTGTCAGCCCGGCTGCACGCTCATCTCGCCCGCCAGCGCGCACTGCATCGCCGCACGCCGTTGTTCCGGCGACAGCGCCTGCGAGCACAACACGGTCAGCTTGGCGACGGCGGCTTCCGGCGTCAGGTCGGCCCCGGCCATGGCACCGGCCCGCGCCAGCGGCTGACTGGCGGCGTAGGCCCCCACTTCCACCGCACCGTGTACCACCTGGCTGATGTTGACGACCAGTGCGCCGCCGGCACTCGCCGCCGCCACGCCGGCCAGCAGTGTGGCATCGGCCGGAGCATTGCCGTTGCCGTAGCTCATCAACACCGCGCCGTCTAGCCCGCCGTTGGCCAGGGTCTGGCCGATCAGCGCGGTACCGGCGCCGGGGGTCAGGAAGAACGCCGCCACCCGGACGTCTTCACGCAGCGTGACCGGCTTGAATGCGCCCTGCGGCAGCAGCCAGTGCTGGCGCTGCCAGTCGGCCTTGATGCCGAAGTGCGCCAGCGGCGGCGCGTTGGGCGAATCGAACCCGGCAAAGCTGGCGGCGTCGAGCTTGCGCGCGCGACAGCCCCGCAGCAGCAGGCGGTCGAAGGCGATGGCCACTTCGCACAGGTCGGGTTGGCTGGCGGCTTCCAGCGCGTCGGCCAGGTTGCTCCAGCCGTCCGAACGCGGATGCACCAGCGGCAGTTGCGAGCCGGTCACCACCACCGGCTTGCCCAGGCCTTGCAAGGCGAAGGCCAGCACCGACGCGGTGTAGGCCATGGTGTCGGTGCCGTGGATCACCACGAAGCCATCGTAGGCGTCGTAACGGTCGGCGATATCGCCGATGATGCGGTTCCAGTGCGCCGGCGTGATCGCCGACGAATCGATCAGTTCGGGGTATTCCACCACGTCGAAGGCGAGCTCGGCGCTGTGGAAACGTTCCAGCAGGCGCGGCAGCAGGCCGGGCACCGGCGCCAGGCCGTCCGGGGTGTGGTCCATGCCGATGGTGCCGCCGGTATACAGCACGAGCAGGCGTCGAGTCATTGCGCGTCTCCTGAGGCGCGCGCGGCCGCGACGACGGGCCGCGCGGGTCGTGAAAAAGAAGACGGCCATGATATACAGTCGACAATGAAAAGGCACCCCTGGCGCCACGCCGGGGTTCAGGCGAGCCCCGACGGATCCAAGTGGCCGGAAACAGGAAGGAGGCGGTATCCGCCGGAGGACGGCAAGGCCGCCCCCCGCGTCACGCCCGTGGCACTACCAGTAGAACGACAGGCTGGTGGCGCCGCCGCCCAGCCGTACCTTGCGGCTCTGCGCCTGCTCCTGGTAGCGGGCGCTGACCTGATACTGGCCACGGGGCAGCTTGGCGTAGAGCAGCGGCCCGTCCGCGACGGTGTCGAGCACGGTGTCGCCGTGGGCATTCTTGACCACCACCGCGACCGACGACAGGTACTCGCCGCTGCCCTTGGCGGCAAACAGCAGTTGCAGATTGTAGTCGCGGCGCGCCTCGTGCATCGCCGCCAGCTCGTCGTCGCCGATGCCGCCGCTGACGAAGCTCACCTCGCCCTGGGTCTGCACCTTGGGCAGGGCCGTCGTGTCGGCCCAGGCCGGAGCGCTGCCCAGCCAGGCCATCACCACCACCGCCAGTACGCTTTTCTGCCTGTTCGTCATGATTTGTTTCTCCTATGGCAGTTGAACACAAACGGCCCGCCAGCCCCGGACAGGGAAACTACACTCAATACAAGCGCATCCGGCGGCAAGACCGCGTCGGTCACCACACGCACCTACGAACCGCTTAGTCGCCGGCAGCGGCGTCATGGTTCCCCTGGTGCGCCGTCCGCCCGCGCCACGCGCCCGTCGGGCCCCTATCCGCCAACCCCAGCGAGGAACGCACCATGTCGCGGCAAACGCCCCTCGAACGCTATCGCAACATCGGCATCAGCGCCCACATCGACGCCGGCAAGACCACCACCACCGAGCGCATCCTGTTCTACACCGGGGTCAGCCACAAGATGGGCGAAGTGCATGAAGGCGCGGCGGTGATGGACTGGATGGCGCAGGAGCAGGAGCGCGGCATCACCATCACCTCGGCCGCCACCACCTGCTTCTGGAAGGGCATGGCCGGGCAGTACCCGCAGCACCGCATCAACATCATCGACACCCCGGGCCACGTCGACTTCACCATCGAGGTGGAGCGCTCGCTGCGCGTGCTGGACGGGGCGGTGATGCTGTACGACGCGGTGGGCGGGGTGCAGCCGCAGTCCGAGACGGTGTGGCGCCAGGCCAACAAGTACCACGTGCCGCGCCTGGCCTTTGTCAACAAGATGGACCGCGTCGGTGCCGACTTCTTCCGCGTGCAGCGCCAGATCCGCGAACGCCTGAACGGGCGCGCCGTGCCGATCCAGCTGCCGTTCGGCAGCGAAGACGCCTTCCACGGCGTGATCGACCTGGTGAAGATGCGCCTCATCGTCTGGGACGACGCCAGCCAGGGGGTGAAATTCGACGAGCGCGGGATTCCGCCGGAGCTGCGCGCCGAGGCCGAGAGCTGGCGCGACAAGATGATCGAGGCCGCCGCCGAAGCCAGCGAGGAGCTCACCAACCGCTATCTCGAGCGCGGCACGTTGGCCGAAGACGAGATCCGCCAGGGGCTGCGCCAGCTCACCATCCGCGGCGAGATCGTGCCGCTGCTGTGCGGCTCGGCGTTCAAGAACCGCGGCGTGCAGGCGCTGCTCGACGCCGTGATCGACTACCTGCCCTCCCCCCTCGAGATTCCGCCGGTGAGCGGCATCGACGCCCAGGGCCAGGCGGTGACGCGCCACGCCCGCGACGACGAGCCGTTCGCCGCGCTCGCCTTCAAGATCATGACCGACCCCTACGTCGGCCAGCTCACCTTCCTGCGCGTCTATTCCGGCCTGCTGCGCTCCGGCGACAGCGTCTACAACCTGGCGCGCGACAAGAAGGAACGCATCGGCCGGCTGCTGCAGATGCACGCCAACCACCGCGAGGAGGTGAAGGAGGTGATGGCCGGCGACATCGTCGCCGCGGTCGGCCTCAAGGAAGTCACCACCGGCGACACGCTGTCGAGCCCGGACGCCGTCGTCGCGCTGGAGCGCATCGTGTTTCCCGAACCGGTCATCGCCCAGGCGGTGGAGCCCAAGACCAAGGCCGACCAGGAGAAGATGGCGCTGGCACTGCAGCGGCTGGCGCAGGAAGACCCCTCGTTCCACGTCTACAGCGACGAGGAATCGGGCCAGACCATCATCTCCGGCATGGGCGAGCTGCACCTGGAAATCCTGGTCGACCGGCTGCGCCGCGAGTTCGGCGTCAGCGCCAGCGTCGGCCAGCCGCAGGTGGCGTATCGCGAGACCATCGCCCGCGCCAGCCCCGAGGTCGAGGGCAAGTTCATCCGCCAGTCCGGCGGCCACGGCCAGTACGGCCACGTGGTGCTGAAGCTGGAGCCGCGCCCGCGCGGCGCCGGCTTCGAGTTCGTCGACGCCATCAAGGGCGGGGTGATCCCGCGCGAGTTCATCCCGGCGGTGCAGAAAGGCATCGTCGAGGCGCTGGCCAACGGCGTGCTGGCCGGGCTACCCGGTGGTCGACGTCAAGGGCGTCGTTGGTGTTCGGCTCCTACCACGACGTCGACTCCAGCGAGAACGCCTTCAAGATCGCCGCCGCCCAGGCCCTGCGCGACGGCCTGCGCCAGGCCGGGCCGGAGCTGCTGGAACCGGTGATGGCGGTGGACGTGGAAACCCCGGAGGAGAAAATGGGGGACGTCATGGGCGACCTCACCGGCCGGCGCGGCGTGATCCAGGGCATGGACGACCTGCCCGGCGGCAGCGGCAAGAGCATCCGCGCCGAGGTGCCGCTCGCGGAGATGTTCGGCTACTCCACCGCGCTGCGCTCGCTGACCCAGGGCCGCGCCACCTACAGCATGGAGTTCCACCACTACGCCCCGGTGCCGGCAGCGCTGCAGCAGGCGCTGGTGAGCGGCATGGGGCGGACGCTGCCGGGACGCGGCTGAGAGGCCGTCGCCGGCGCGGCCTCACTCCTCGCCGGTCACGCCGAACTCGATCGGGGTCTTGATGTAGAAGATGCGCAGGTTTTCTTCGCGCAGCCGGGCAAAGAAACAGTCCGCCTCTTCCGCCGTCACCGCCATGGTGATCTCCAGCGGCTGGTCGGCCAGTTCGAAGAAACGCGACGAGTGCAGACGCCGGGCGTGGCCGAAGCCCTCCGCTGCGGACAGCAGGGTGGCGCCGCGGATACCGAGGTGACGGGCCTCGTCGAGCAGCCACTGCGCCAGTGCGCGGCGGCCATGCAGACGGTCTTGCACGGTAAAGAATGACAACTGGTAGCCGATCATCACCGTTCCTCCTTTTGCTGTGGCCGATCGGCCAGACAAACGGCAACCCGCCGGCCTTGGCCGGCGGCCCCTACGAGTATAGGCCGCACGTCAAATCCTTACCGGAGGCAATGGCGACGCCCCATCGTCATTGCCCAAGTCATGCGCCTTCCTGGCAATGGCGGATTCCGTTTCTTACTCTTAATAGCATCACCGACGCCATCCCGGTGGGCCCGCTCGCAAAGATGCCGGCAGCCGAACGTGCCCGCCGGGAATGCGCAACACCGAATAACCATCGTCCATCCAAGGGGAACACCATGTCATCTCGCACCACGCTGCGCCGCTGCGCCGCCCTCGCCCTGGCGGGCATGCTCTGGTCGGCTCACGGCCAGGCCGCGGAAGGGCTGCGCGTCGGCTCCAAGATCGATACCGAAGGCTCGCTGCTGGGCAACCTCATCCTGCAGACGCTCGAGGCCCACGGCATCAAGACGGTCAACCGCCTGCAACTGGGCAACACCAAGGTGATCCGCGAGGCCATCACCTCGGGCGAGGTGGACATCTACCCCGAGTACACCGGCAACGGCGCCTTCTTCTTCAGCGACGAAAAGAATCCGGTGTGGAAAAACGCCAAGGCCGGCTACGAGCGGGTCAAGGCGCTGGATTTCGAGAAGAACCGCATCGTCTGGCTGACGCCGTCGCCGGCCAACAACACCTGGGCCATCGCCATCCGCAAGGACGTCGCCAGCGCCAACAAGCTCAAGACCCTGGCTGACCTGGGACAATGGATCAGCAAGGGCGGCAACTTCAAGCTCGCGGCCTCGGCCGAATTCATCGAACGGCCCGACGCCCTGCCCGCCTTCGAGCAGGCCTACGGCTTCAAGCTGAAGCAGGACCAGTTGCTGACCCTGGCCGGCGGCGACACCTCGGTCACCATCAAGGCGGCGGCGGAAAAGACCTCGGGGGTGAACGCCGCCATGGCCTACGGCACCGACGGCCCGGTCGCCGCACTCGGCCTGGTGACGCTGGACGACGTGCGCGGGGTGCAGCCGATCTACGCCCCCACCCCGATCATCCGCAGCGAAGCTCTGGGCAAGTACCCCAAGGTGCGTGAGCTGCTCAAGCCGGTGTTCCTGTCGCTCGACGGCGCGACGCTGCAGAAGCTCAACGGCCAGATCGCCATCGAGGGGCAGGATGCGCGCAAGGTGGCCGCCAGCTATCTCAAGAGCAAGGGATTCGTAAAATAAGCGCTCCTGTCATCCGGTGGCGACGCCTGCAGCACGCGAGCCTGGGTGCCACCCGCGCGGCGTTGACTCGTCCGCCAAGCGGGATAATAGGTCCGGGGCAAACCGGGATCCGGCATGACCGTCCGTAACCCCGTGCCGCTGCTGCTGGTCGGCCTGATGCTGCTCGCGGCCTGCACCCTGCCGCTGCTCAGCCACGCCCCCAACCGGCTGCTCAGCGGCCACGGCATCCTGCTCGCGACGCTGCTCCACGGCCCCCGCCTGCTGCTGTTGCTGCCCGCCTTGCCCCTGCTGGCGGCGCCGTGGCTGCCGCCCCGGCGCGGCTGCAGCGTACTGCTGGCTAGCGCCGCCAGCCTGTGGCTCGCCGCCCTCACCGCGCTGGCCGGCGTCGAGGCGGCCCGGCTCGCCGGCGGGGCCGACACGCTGGCGCGTACCTCGCTCGGCGGCGGCTACTGGGCCTTGTTCATCCTGGGCGCCCTGCTCGCCAACGACGCCTTGCGCCGTCTCGGCGGCGCCGGCGGCCGCCTGGCGCTGGTACAGCTCGCGTTCTACCTTCCGCTGCTGGCGCTGTTGCTGTCGGGCCGGCTGGAGGCGCTGTCGCTGCTCAAGGAATACGCCAATCACCGCGACAGCTTCGACGAAGCGCTGGGGCGCCATCTGCAGCTGGTGGGACTGACGCTGCTGCCGGCCGGGGTGGGCGGTGCGGCGCTGGGGCTGTGGGCATTCCGCCGGCCACGCGCCCGGGGCGTGTTGTTCGCCGCGCTCAACATCATCCAGACCGTCCCCTCACTCGCCCTGTTCGGCCTGTTGATCGCACCGCTCGCCGCGCTGGGCCGGCTGCTGCCCGGTTCGGGCCTGGCCGGCATCGGCTTGCCGCCGGCCTTGCTGGCGCTGACCCTGTACGGCTTGCTGCCGATGGCGCGCAGCACGCTGGCGGGGCTGCAGCAGATTCCGGACGGTGTGCTGGAGGCCGCGCGCGGCATGGGACTCAGCGCCGGGCAGCGCTGGCGGCGCGTCGAGCTGCCGCTGGCCCTGCCGGTGCTGATCTCCGGCCTGCGCGTGACCGCGATCCAGGCGGTGGGGCTGGCCCAGCTCGCCGCCCTGATCGGCGCCGGCGGTTTCGGCGCCATCATGTTCCAGGGCCTGTCGGGCAGCGCGCTCGACCTGGTGTTGCTGGGGGTGATCCCGGTGGTGGTGCTGGCGGTCGCCGTGGACGCGTTGTTCAAGCTGCTGCTGTCGCTGCTGGAGGTCGGCCCGCGATGATCGAGTTTGCCCAGGTGAGCAAGTCCTTCGATGGCCAGCGCGCGGTGGACGCGCTGGACCTGGTGATTCCACAGGGGGAACTCGCCGTGCTGATCGGCACCTCGGGGTCGGGCAAGTCCACCACGCTGAAGATGATCAACCGCCTGGTGGAGTACGACAGCGGCACGCTGCGTTTCGCCGGCGAGGACGTGCGGCGCTTCCGCCCGGAAACCCTACGCCGGCGCATGGGCTACGCCATTCAGTCGATCGGGCTGTTCCCGCACTGGACGGTGGAGCAGAACATCGCCACGGTGCCGCAGCTCTTGAACTGGCCGAAGCCGCGCATCCGCGACCGCGTCACCGAGCTGCTGACGCTGCTGCACCTGGAGCCCGAGCAGTATCGCCGGCGCTTTCCGCACCAGTTGTCGGGCGGCCAGCAGCAGCGCGTCGGCGTGGCGCGGGCGCTCGCCGCCGACCCCGACGTGCTGCTGATGGACGAGCCGTTCGGCGCGCTCGACCCGGTGACGCGTGCCGCGCTGCAGGACGAACTGCGGCGCATCCACGCGCTGTCGGGCAAGACCATCGTGCTGGTGACCCACGACATCGACGAGGCACTCGGCCTGGCGCAACGCATCGTGCTGCTGGAACGAGGCCGCATCGTGCAGCAGGGCAGCCCGCTGGAGCTACTGACCCGACCGGCCAGCGACGCGGTGCGCGACTTCATCGGCCGCAGCGACATCGGCATCAAGCTGTTGGCGCTGGAACGCGTGGCGGCACGCGCCCGGCCGGGCGAAGCGGCGACGGGCGATCCGATCGCGGCCGGGGCCACGCTGCGCGAGGCGCTGTCAGCCTTCGTCACGCGCGGCGTGGAGCGGCTGCCGGTGATCGACGCGCAGGGGCGCCCGGTGGGCACCCTGCACTTTGCCGACCTGCTGCCGCCGGCGCCATGAGCAGGCGACCTCAAGGTTGGCCGAAGACCCTGCGACGGTGGGCATGCACGCCGCTGTCGTGCAGCCTCGCCGCGCTGCTGGCGCTGACCCTGGGCATGCCGGCCTTGCGCCCGCTGTTCGCCGCGCTGTTTCCCGAACTGGACCGCCCCATCTACCAGCAAGACAGTTTTGCCGCGCTGGTGCTGGCCCACGTCTCGCTGGTGGCGGCGTCCAGCGCCGTCGCCATCGTGGCGGGGAGCGTGCTCGGCCTCGCGGTCTGCCGCCCCGCCGGCCGGGCGTTCCGGCCGCTGTTGGAATCGCTGCTGGCGATGAGCCAGTCTTTCCCGCCGGTCGCGGTGCTGGCGGTGGCAGCGCCGCTGATCGGCTTCGGCGAAGCGCCGGCACTGATCGCCCTGGTGCTGTACGGCGTGCTGCCGATCGCCCAGGGCACCCTGGCCGGGCTCGACGCGGTGCCGGCTGCGACGCGCGAAGTGGCGCAGGGGCTGGGGTTCGCCCCCTGGCAGGCGCTGTGGCGGGTGGAGTTGCCGCTGGCCGCCCCGGTAATCCTGGCCGGCGTGCGCACCTCGGTGGTGATCAACATCGGCACCGCCACCATCGCCTCGACGGTGGGCGCCAAGACCCTGGGCTCGCCCATCATCGTCGGCCTGAGCGGCTTCAATACCGCCTACGTCATCCAGGGCGCGGTGCTGGTGGCACTGCTGGCCATCTGCTGCGACCAGCTGTTCGAGCGCCTGCAACGGCGGCTGAGCGCCTGGCAGCCGACGGAAGGCGCCGCGGCCGAGACCGCCCCGCCACCGAGCGCAGGACACTGACACAACAGGAAAGCGCCGCGCCCCGCGCGATGGTCAACGCGCCGTCGTCCTCACCGGGGCAGCATCGAACCGCTGTCGCGCAAGCGGATATGCATCTCGTAGGCGCGCTCCAGCGCGTGCGGGGTCTGGCCGCCGTATTTCAGGGCGTCCCGGTAGTAGTCGCGCAGCAGGTCGCGGTAGGCCGGATGCGCGCAGTTCTCCACGATCAGCTTGACCCGTTCACGCGGCGCCAGCGTGCGCAGGTCGGCCAGTCCTTGTTCCGTGACGATGAGGTCGACGTCGTGCTCGTTGTGATCCACGTGCGGCACCATCGGCACGATGCTCGACACCTTGCCGCCCTTGGCCACCGACTTGGTGGCGAAAATCGCCAGGGAGGCGTTGCGCGCGAAATCGCCCGAGCCGCCGATGCCGTTCATCATGTGCGTGCCGTAGACGTGGGTGGAGTTGACGTTGCCGTAGATGTCCGCCTCCAGCGCGGTGTTGAGCGCGATCAGCCCCAGGCGACGGATCACCTCGGGATGGTTGCTCACCTCCTGCGGCCGCAGCACCAGCTTGTCGCGGTAGCGCGCCAGGTTCTGGAACACCTGCTGCTGCATCGGCCGCGACACGGTAATGGACGAACCGGAGGCAAAATCCATCTTGCCCGCGTCCATCAGTTCGAAGGTGGAATCCTGCAGCACCTCGGAATACATCGTCAGGTGCTCGAACGGCGACTGCAAAAAACCCTTCAGCACCGCGTTGGCGATGGTGCCAATGCCGGACTGGATCGCCGGCAGGCGCGCCGGCATCCGCCCGCGCTTGACCTCGTGCGTGAAAAACTCGATCAGGTGATTGGCGATGGCCTGGGTTTCCGCGTCAGCCGGCTGCACCGTGGAGGCGCTGTCCGGCGTGTCGGTGATGATGATGGCGGCGATCTTCTCCGGCGGAATCTTGACCGTGGGGCGTCCCACGCGGTCCGAGACGTTGACGATGGGCAGCGGCTCGCGGTGCGGACGATGACCCGGAATCCAGATGTCGTGCATGCCCTCGAATTCGACCGGCTGCGCCAGGTTGATCTCGACGATGACCTTGTCCGCCAGGATCGCGAAGCTCGCGGAGTTGCCGACCGACGAGCTCGGCACGATGCTGCCGTCCTCGCTGATCGCCACCGCCTCGATCACCGCGACGTCGAGCCGGCCGAACTGCCCGGCGCGCAGGAACTCCACAGTCTCGGACAGGTGCTGGTCGACGAACATCACCTCGCCGCGATTGATGGCCGAACGCAACGTGGCGTCCACCTGGAACGGCAGCCGCCGCGCCAGCAGACCGGCCTCGGTGAGCGCCTTGTCCGAATCGTGTCCGAGCGAGGCGCCGGTGATCAGGGTGATCTTCATCGGCTGTTCCCGGGCCCGCTTGGCCAGGGCCACCGGCATGTCCTTGGCGTCGCCGGCGCGGGTGAACCCGCTCATGCCGACCACCATGCCATCCTGCACCAGCGTGGCGGCCTCGTCGGCGCTCATGACGCGATCCTTGAGCGCGCGCATACGAATACGGTCTTGATACATTCCTTGCTGTCTCCTCATGGGCTGTGTTGCCGGCGCCCGCCCCACCCCGGGTCGTGGCGCCGATGCGCCGCGCGGCATCGCATGAAGTGTTGTTATGGCGAAGCCCGCGGCCAGACAGTCGCACGGCGCCCACGGCACCGGCACCGGCGCATGCCGGCCAAGGCGCCGGATGGGCCCCTGGCCCCACCGGCAGCGCCGTGCACCAGGCCGTGTGCGCCAACTGTCTGCGGAGCAGTGTAGCCATCCGGATCGCACACATCCAATATATTGAAATTGCCATTTCCATATTTAAAATATATGGTTAACGCTGTGACCCGACCCGCCCAGCCCAGGACCCCGCCCCTCATGGAACTCCGTCATCTGCGCTATTTCATCGCCATCGCCGAGGAACAGAATTTCACCCGCGCCGCCGAGCGCCTTGGCATCCAGCAACCCCCTCTGAGCCAGCAGATCCGCCAGCTCGAACAGGAACTCGGCACGCCATTGTTCCGGCGTCTCACGCGCAAGGTGGAACTGACCGAAGCCGGGGCGTCGTTCCTGAGCGATGCCCGTGCCATCCTGGAGCAGGTCGAGCGCGCCAAAAACAGCGTCCAGCGCTTCTCGCGGGGAGAAGCCGGCCGCATCCGCATCGGCTTTGCCGGCGCCACCTATTTCCAGCCGGAGGTGACGGCGCTGATCCGCGATTACCGCGCCCACTACCCAGGGGTGCAGCTGTTGCCGGAGCAAAGCAACACGGCGCTGCTGGTGGAAGGACTGCGCAGCGGCGAGATCGATGTCGCCTTCGTGCGCCCGCCGATCGGCGGCGCGGACGGCCTGAACACCCAGTTGCTGGTGGAAGAGGACATGCTGGTGGCGCTGCCCGCGGCGCACCGCTTGAGTCGGCAGGCAGCGCTGCCGCTGTCCGCGCTGGCGGAGGAAACCTTCATCCTGTTTCCGCGCGCGATCAGCCCGGGGCTCTACGACAACCTGATCTCGGCGTTTCACCAGGCCGGCTTCAGCCCCCGGCTCGGGCAGGAGGCGCCGCAGATTGCCTCGATCGTCCCGATGATCGACGCCGGTTTCGGCATATCGCTCGTGCCCCGTTCCGTGAGCCAAATCCGCACCGAAGGCGTCCGCTACGTGCCGATCACGGCCCCCGTTCCCGCCGCGCCGATCGGCATTGCCTACCGGCAGGACCAGCACTCGGTGGCCTTGGCGCATTTTGTCGCCCTGGCGCGCGAGAAACGGCCGCACGCGCCGGCGCGGCCGGAGTAGCACTTTCCACACGGAAAGACCTTGATCATTCTGTCTGTTGCCAGAAATCCACCCGATTTGATCGTGATCAACAGCCTACCGGCGAGTCGGTGTCAGAGTTGCAAATGGGAAATTTTGCATCGGCAAGGGGGGGTGATTGCATGTCATATTCTGAGCACAACTTGAAGGGCATCCTGACCCACGCCTCGCTTTATCAAGCCTTGGATAACGCACAGCTCGAGCGGGTGGCGGCCGCCACAAAATGCATCAGGCTCAAGAAAGACACGACGGTCGTTCAGCGCGGAGATGTTTCCCACGGCGTGTACTGGATTGTCTATGGCCAAGTATCCCTGACCTGCCTGTTTCTGAACGGAGGGGAAAAGGTCGTCGCGCTCCTGGATAGCAACAAGTGTTTCGGCATTGGTGAAATGCTGTTGAACAAGCCTTTCCTGACCAACGCGCTGACAACCGATGACGCCATGCTACTGCTGACCCGGCCAGAACCGATTATGCAAATTGCACAGGAAAATTTTTCCTTTGCGCGCGAGATCATGACCTGCATGGGAAGGCAGTTCTACACCCTGATGGCCGATATCGAAAGTTACAGCCTCTTCTCGGCCAAGCAGAGGATGGTCCAATTTCTGATAAGACAGAGCAGCCGGCAGAATGATGCCGACACCGTGGAACTGCTGACCAACAAGAACTTGATCGCCTCACGGCTCAGCTTGACGCCGGAAACCTTCTCCCGGGTGCTGCGAGAGCTTTCGGATACCGGCGTGATATCGGTATCGGGAAAGCACATACACATACTCGATCGACAACAGATGGAGCTGTTGGCGCCGGTGCCGGCGCGCAACCTGCCCATGTCCATGCCACGAGGGCTGACCGTTTGAACGGGAATCCGCACTCCCCTGCGTCCTGATTCAGCTTGCCAAGCCCGGCAAAACCGGCTACATTCGCACGCTCAAAGCAAGTGCGCGGGTGTAGCTCAATGGTAGAGCAGAAGCTTCCCAAGCTTACGACGAGGGTTCGATTCCCTTCACCCGCTCCACGACACGTCCTTTGCCGCCCAGTCACTCGATGACGCCCAGGCCCCCACCGAGCAGAACGCATGAAATGGAACTCCGGCCGGCTTTGGCTCCGTATTACCGTCTATAGTCTCCTCACGCTGCTGACCTTGCTGGTCGTGGTGCAATCGCTGATCCTCTGGAAGTTCGACGAACACGCCGTGCGCGAAACGCTGGGCCGCGTGCTGCAGGAACAACACCGCAACGTCACCGTCCGCGGCGCGATCAAGCCGCACGTGCTGCCCTTCCCCGGCCTCGACATCGACCGCATCGACATCAGCCAACCCGGCAACGCCACCCCCGCCATCACCGTCGACCATCTGGAAGCGCGCCTAGCCTGGCTGCCGCTGCTGTTTGGCGAACTCGAGGTAAGCAAGCTGCGCGTCGACGGCCTCAAGGTACAGGTGGTGCGCCACCCCGACAGCAGCCTGTCCATCGCCGACCTGTTCCAGCGCCGCGATACCGGCCGCTTCCGCGTCAAGCTCGACACGCTACGCCTGCGCGAGAGCGAACTCGATTATCTCGACGAATCGACCCAGCACCACCAGACCCTGAACACGCTCAGCCTGGATGCCGACGGCCTGCGCGGCGACGCCCACCTCAGCGTCGGCGCCCTGCTCAGCGGCGGCAGGCGTCCGCTGCGGCTGGCGCTGGAGACGCCGCTGACGATCCAGGACGACCAGGTCACGCTGAGCCAGCTGCAGGCGGTGGTGATGTCCGAAGTGGAAGGGCTGGGCGAAAGCAAGCTCAACGCCAACGGCCTGCTGCGCCTCAACTTCGCCGCCCTGCAGGCCACCGGCGAGCAGCTGGCGCTGACCCTGAGCAGCGACAACCCCAAGAGCGGCTTCACCCTGCGCGTGCCGGCGTTCAGCGCCAGCTTCAAGGAAATCACCACGCCGTTGGCCACCCTCGACGGCCAGCTGACCTACGGCCAGACCCACTACGAAGCCGTGGCCCGCTTCGACAACGTCAAGCTCGACGAGGCCGGTCTCAACGCCGACCACATGGCGGGCGACTTCAGCTGGAGCGTCGGCCGCCAGCGCATCAACCTCAAGCTGAACGCCCCGTTCACCCTGCTGGGCATGAACCAGATCCGCATGCAGCCCTTGTCGCTGATGGCGCAGGTGGTCACTCCGCTGCTGCCGCGCGGCCAGCTGGTCGCCAAGATGGACGGCGCGCTCGACGGCACCCTCGACGACGACCAGCTCAATCTGCGCGTGGCCGGCACGCTGGACGGCTCGGACATGGCGATCACGGTGAGCCAGTACGGCTTCCTCAAACCGCGCCACGAGGCCACCGTCACCATCGGCAAGCTCGACCTCAACCGCTACCTGCCGGAGAGCAAGGACAACGCCGCGGTGGCGCTGTTCCAGGACACCCGGCCGATCCCGCTCGACTGGCTCGACTACGTCGACCTGAGCGGCAAGGTCACCATCGGCGAACTGGCCTTCGGCCGCTTCCGCGTCAACGACGTCACCGCCAGCGTGCTGGCCACGCCGCAGCAGCTGGCGCTGGACCAGCTGAGCGCCAGCATCTACCAGGGGCGCCTGGAAGGCAGCGTGCGGCTGCAGCGCGAACAGAAGCCGAAGCTGGAACTGAAGCAGAAGCTCAACGCCATGCACATCCGTCCGCTGTTGCTCGACCTGTTCAACTTCAGCAGGCTGGACGGCGTCGGCAGCGGCGAGGTGGACGTCCGGGCGCAGGGCACCTCGTTCGCCGAGCTGCGCAACACCATGAGCGGTACGGTGGCGATGAGTCTCAACAAGGGGGCGCTGAGCGGCATCGACCTGGTGGCGGCGCTGAAGAACCTGCCCTCAGAGCTCAAGCAGTGGAACGGGGCGGCCAACCCCAACCAGAAGACCACCTTCTCCACGCTGTCGGCCAGCCTGCAGCTGGAACAGGGCGTGGCGCGCAACCAGGACCTGAAGCTGGCGTCGCAGCTGGTCAACGTCAGCGGCGGTGGCAAGCTCGACCTGATCCAGAGCATCATCGACTACACCCTCGACGTGCAGGCCAACCCGCACGAGTTCAGCCGGCTCAAGGGCGTCAACGTGCCGCTCAAGATCACCGGGCCGATCAACTCGCCGGTGTACGCGCTCGACTTCAACGCCATGGTCAAGGGCAAGAAGACCGAGAGCGAGAAGCAGGACGCGCTGAAGCAGCAGTTGAAGAAGCAGATCACCACCATCCTGCCGTAACGATGGCAAGACAAAGGCGGCACCGGATAAACCGTTGCGGCCTTTTTGCCCCCGTACCCCGCCTTCCATTCACCGCAAAGGTTGGCCGAAGCCGGGCCGACAGCCTCGGCGCGCGTCAGAGCCGTCGTCGCCAACGCCGCCCGGCCGGTTCCAGCCGGACTGATTCGACCAGGCGCAGCCGCCCCCATGGCACGCGGCACGGCACAGGACCTGGCCGAGGCGGTGCCGTCGCTTTATCCGCCAGCGCTCAGCCCTGCAGCACGCGCGTCTCCGCCAGCGCCAGCTGCTCCGGCGTGCCCAGCACCACCAGCACGTCGTCCTGCATCACCTCGAACTCCGGCTCGACCTCGCTGCGGCGGATGTGGTGACGGCGCACCGCCTTCAGCTCCACCCCCAGATCGTCCAGCCTGATCTCGCCCAGCGAATGGCCGATGGCCGCCGCCCCGGCGCACACCTGGATGCTCAAGAGGCGCGGCAACTGCGCCTCGTCCAGCCCCTCGGCGTCGTCGCTGGCGCCGCGGAAGAAACCCTTGAACAGGCTGTAGCGCTCCTCGCGCACCGCGCGGATGCGGCGCAACACGCGGCTCAGCGGCACCCCGGTCACCATCAGTGCCTGGGTCGCCAGCATCAGGCTGCCCTCCATCACCTCGGCCACCACCTCGTCGGCGCCGGCGCGGCGCAGCACGTCCATGTCGCTGTCGTCGACGGTGCGCACGATCACCGGCAGGTCGCTGCGCAAGGACTGCACCATGTTGAGGATGCGCAAGGCGGCGTGGGTATCGGCGAAGGTCACCACCACCGCCTTGGCGCGCATCAGGCCGGCGGCGATCAGCACCTCCTTCTTGCCGGCGTCGCCGAACACCACCGGGTCGCCCGCCTCGCCCGCCTCGCGCACCCGGTCCGGGTCGAGGTCGAGCGCGAAGAACGGAATCGATTCGGTTTCCAGCAGGCGCGCCAGCACCTGGCCGCTGCGGCCGTAGCCGCAGATCAGCACGTGATCGCTCTTCGACATGCTCTCCACCAGCATCTGGTGCAGGTTCAGCGCCTGCATCATCCAGTCCTGCTTGATCAGGCGGCGGGTGATCTTGTCGCCGTGCAGGATCAGGAACGGCGCCACCAGCATCGACAGCAGGATGGCGGCGATGGCGGCCTGCTCGGTCTGCGCCCCGATCAGCCCGAGCTTGCCCGACAGCGCCAGCAGCACGAAGCCGAATTCGCCGCCCTGTGCCAGCGCCAGCGCGCCGCGCATGGCGTCGTTGGCCTTGTGGCCGAAGGCGCGCGCCAGCCCGAACACGATGCCGAGCTTGACCGGTACCAGCAGCGCCACCAGCAGCAGCACTTCGCCGGCGTGGGTGTACAGCACCGGCAACTGCACGCGCATGCCGACAGTGATGAAGAAGAAACCCAACAGGATGTCGCGGAAGGGCTTGATATCCTCTTCCACCTGGTAGCGGTATTCGGTCTCCGAGATCAACATGCCGGCGACGAAGGCCCCCAACGCCAGGCTCAGCCCGGACAGCTCGGTGAGGTAGGCCACCCCCAGCGTCACCAACAGCACGTTGATCATGAACAGCTCGCCCGAACGCTGCCGCGCCACCAGGTGGAACCACGGCCGCATCAGACGTTGGCCGAAGGACAGCAACAGCGCCATCACCGCCACCACCTTCAGCGCCGCCAGGCCGAGATCCATGCCCAGCGTGGCGCTGCCGCCGGCGAAGGCCGGTAGCAGGATCAGCAGCGGCACCACCGCCAGGTCCTGGAACAGCAGCACGCCGATCGCCAGCTGGCCGTGCGGCTGGTTGAGCTCCAGGCGCTCGGTCAGCAGCTTGCTGACGATCGCGGTGGACGACATCGCCAGCGCCCCGCCCACGGCAAAGCCCGCCAGCACGGAATCGAACAGCGCGCCGATCACGCCGGCGATCAACAGCAGGGTCGCCAGCACCTGCGCCAGGCCCACGCCGAACACCAGCTGGCGCATCGCCCTGAGCTTCGGCAGGGAAAATTCCAGCCCGATCGAGAACATCATGAACACGATGCCGATCTCACCCAGGAAGGCCGTCTCCTCGCCGTCCGGAATCAGCTGCATCACCCCCGGCCCCGCCAGAAAGCCCACCACCAGATAGCCCAGCATCGGCGGCACCTTGAGGGTTCGGCACAGGGTGACGGCGAGGACGGCGCTCAACAACACGAGGACAATGGGCGCAAGCGAATGCATCGAGGATGGACTTTCCGGGACAGAGAAGGGGTTGGCCAAACGCGCCCAAGCAAAAGATGCACCAGGCCGCGACTATTCGGATTATAACCTTGATATACTTTCACCTTATGAACAAGACAGTACAGCATGAGCGCCTGGAACAGGCGCAACGGGTACTCGAGATCGAGGCCGACGCCATCCTCGCGCTCCGCGCCCGGCTCGACGGCGCCTTCCTCGCGGCCATCGACGCCATCCTCGCCTGCGCCGGCCGCCTGGTTGTCACCGGCATCGGCAAGTCCGGCCACATCGGCCGCAAGATTGCCGCCACCCTAGCCAGCACCGGCACCCCGGCGTTCTTCGTGCACCCCGCCGAGGCCGCCCACGGCGACCTCGGCATGATCACCGACGGCGACGTGCTGCTGGCGCTGTCCAACTCCGGCGAGAGCGACGAGGTCATCGCGCTCCTGCCCGCGCTCAAGCGCAAGGACATCACGCTGATCGCCATGACCGGCCGCCCCGACTCCACGCTGGCGCGCGAAGCCGACATCCACCTCGACGCCGCGGTCGAGATGGAGGCCTGCCCGCTCGGCCTGGCGCCCACCTCCAGCACCACCGCGGCTCTGGCGCTGGGCGATGCGCTGGCGGTCACGCTGCTGGAGGCGCGCTCGTTCCGCGAAGAAGACTTCGCGCTGTCTCACCCCGGCGGCAGCCTGGGGCGGCGTCTCTTGGTGCACGTGCGCGACCTGATGCACGCCGGCGACACCCTGCCGGTGGTGCAAAGCGGCACCACGCTCAAGGACGCCCTGCTGGAAATGACCCGCAAGGGGCTCGGCATGACCGCGGTGGTCGACGCTTCGGCCAACCTGGTCGGCATCTTCACCGACGGCGACCTGCGCCGCACCCTGGACAAGACCCTCGACCTCTCCGGCCTCGCCATCGACGACGTGATGTTCCGCCAGCCGCGCACCATCAGCGCCGAACGGCTGGCCTCGGAAGCGGTCAAGCTGATGGAAACCCACAAGGTCAACGGCCTGCTGGTCGTCGACGACGCCGGCCACCTGGTCGGCGCGCTCAACATGCACGACCTGCTCCAGGCCCGGATCGTATAAGGACACGCATGCAAACGATTCACGAACTCGCCCGCAAGGTGCAACTCCTGATCATGGACGTCGACGGCGTCCTCACCGACGGCCGCATCTTCTTCACCCCGGACGGCGAAGAAATCAAGGCCTTCAACACCCTCGACGGCCACGGCCTGAAGATGCTGCAGAGCACCGGCGTCAAGCTCGCCATCATCACCGGCCGCGCCGCGCGCTGCGTCGAGCACCGCGCGCGCGGGCTGGGCATCGACTACTACTTCCAGGGCGTCGAGAACAAGGTCGGCGCGTTTCAGACCCTGCTCGCCCAGGCCGGCGTCGACGCCGACGCCTGCGCCTACATCGGCGACGATGTGGTCGACCTGCCGGTGATGCGCCGCGTCGGCCTCGCCGTGGCGGTACCCGACGCCCCCAGCCTGGTGCGCCAGAACGCCCACTACGTCACCGGCTTCGGCGGCGGCCAGGGCGCGGTGCGCGAACTCTCCGAGCTCATCATGCAGGCCCAGGGCAGCTTCGATGAGGTGATGAACAGGTACCTGGCATGATCCTGCGCGCCCAGCGGCTGTTTCCCATCGTCCTCCTGGCCCTGACCGGCCTCTTGACGTTCTGGCTCGACCAGATCTCGCGCTGGACGCCGGAGACGCGCGCGCTCGACCCGAACAAGCCCGAATTCGTCGCCGAGCACTTCACCGCCCTGCGCTACGACACCACCGGCAAGGTACAAGACCAGCTCAGCGCCCAGCGCATGTGGCAGTACCCGGGCAAGGACGACCTGTTCTTCGACGCCCCCACGCTGCAGGTCTTCGCCGCCGGCGTGCTGCAGTACGATGTGCGCGGCCAGACCGGTCGTTACAACAACAAGACCCGCCAGGCCTTCTTCGACCGCCAGGTGACGCTGTTCAAGCCGGCCGACGCGCAGCGCCCGGAAACCCGCGTCGACACCTCGGTGATGTACGTCGACCTCGACAAGCGTCTGGCCCGCTCCGCGGCCCCGGTCACCATCCATTACGGCACGTCGGTAGCCCGTTCGGTCGGCTTCACCTACGACCAGCGCGCCGGCCTGCTGAAACTGCTCTCGAATGCAAGGGTTGTCTATGCGAAATAAATTCACCCTGACGCTGGCCGTGCTGGCCGGACTGTGCAGCGCCACGGCCGCTCTGGCGGAAAAAGCCGACCAGAGCAAACCGATCGAAATCAACGCCAACAGCGGCACCCTCGACCAGCTCAAAGGCCACACCGTGTGGGAAGGCAACGTCGTGGTGACGCAGGGCACGCTGCGCGTCAACGCCGACCGCGTCGTCGTCACCCGTGACGACAAGGGCAACCAGACGGTGCAGGCCACCGGCAAGGTGGTCACCTTCCGCCAGAAAATGGACGGCAAGGACGAATACATCGAAGGCCAGGCCAGCCGCCTCGACTACACCGGCATCACCAACACCGCCGTGCTCACCGGCAACGCCCGCGTCAAGCGCGGCGAAGACCTGGTGATCGGCGACGTCATCACCTACAACACCCAGAGCCAGACCTACCAGGTCAAGGGCGGCGCCGCCACCGGTCCCAACAAGGGCCGCATCACCGTCATCCTGCAACCGCAAACCACCGGACAGCAGCCATGAACGCCAGCGTACTGAACGTCACCGGGCTGAAGAAGCGCTTCAAGAAGCGCACCGTGGTCAAGGACGTCTCGCTCAACATCGAAAGCGGCGAGGTGATCGGCCTCCTGGGGCCCAACGGCGCCGGCAAGACCACCAGCTTCTACATGATCGTCGGCCTGGTCAGCGCCGACGACGGCCGCATCCAGCTCGACCAGCAGGACATCACCCACTTCCCGATGCACCAGCGCGCCCGCCTCGGGCTCGGCTACCTGCCGCAGGAAGCATCGATCTTCCGCAAGATGACGGTGGACGAAAACGTCCGCGCCATCCTCGAGATCGCCGGCCTCAAGGGCGAGGAGCTGGAACAGGAACTGACGCTGCTGCTGGACGACCTCAACATCGCCCACCTCCGGGAAAGCAACGCGCTGGCCCTGTCCGGCGGCGAGCGCCGCCGCGTCGAGATCGCCCGCGTGCTGGCCACCCGCCCGCGCTTCATCCTGCTCGACGAACCTTTCGCCGGGGTCGACCCGATCGCCGTGATCGACATCCAGAAGATCATCTCCTTCCTCAAGGAGCGCGGCATCGGCGTACTGATCACCGACCACAACGTACGCGAAACGCTGCGCATCTGCGACCGCGCCTACATCATCAGCGACGGCGCCGTGCTGGCCTCCGGCAAACCGCAGGCCCTCGTCGACAATGAAAAAGTTCGCCAGGTCTACCTGGGCGAACATTTCCACCTGTAACCGCCATGAAGCAGTCGCTACAGCTCAAGGTCTCGCAGCAGCTCACGCTGACCCCGCAACTGCAGCAGTCGATCCGGCTGCTGCAACTGTCCACCGTCGACCTGCAAACCGAAGTCGAGCGCTTCCTGCAGGACAACCCGCTGCTGGAACGGGGCGACGAGCCCGTCGCCGACAGCGCCCCGGCCGAGGCCGCCGGCAGCGAGGCCGAGCCCGAGCGCCAGGAACCGGAACGCGAGGACAGCAGCGGCGAACTCACCGACTGGGGCAGCGGCAGCCGGCGCGGTGAAGACGGCGACGATTACGACCCGATGGCCAACGTGCCGCGCCCGGTCACGCTGCGCGAACACCTGCTGGCGCAGCTGGGCGAAATCGCCCTGCCCGAGCGCGACTGCGCCATCGTGCAGCTCTTGATCGAGGAACTGGACGAAGACGGCTACCTCACGATCGACCTGCAGGAACTGGCCGCCTCGCTGCCACTGGAACTGGGCATCGAGGAAGACGAACTGGCGTTCGGTTTGAAACTGCTGCAGCAGTTCGAACCGCAGGGGGTCGGCGCCCGCTCGCTGTCCGAGTCGCTGGCGCTGCAGCTGGCCCAGCTGCCCGACAGCACCCCGGGTAAGGCCCTGGCGCATGCCATCGTCCGCGAGCACCTGACCCTGCTCGGCAATCGCGACTACACCCGGCTCAAGCGTCTCTTCGACGTCAGCGACGCCGAACTGAAGCAGGCCCAGTCCCTGATCGCCCGCCTCAACCCGCGCCCGGCCTCCGGTTTCGGCGTCGACGACACCCGCTACATCATCCCGGATATCGCCGTGCGCCGCGTCAAGGGGCGCTGGCGCGCCGAGCTCAACAACGCCGCCGTGCCGCGCCTGCGCGTCAACCAGATGTACGCCCAGATGCTCAGCGAAAACCGCGGCGGCGGCGGTGAAATGAGCTCGCGTCTACAGGAGGCGAAATGGCTGGTGAAGAATATTCAGCAACGATTTGACACCATCCTGAAAGTGGCGGAATCTATAGTCGAAAGACAGCAAGCGTTCTTTGAACACGGTGAAGTAGCCATGCGTCCACTCATCCTGCGCGACATTGCGGATGAGCTGGAACTACACGAATCCACGGTCTCCCGTGTGACGACGCAGAAATACCTGCTGTGCCCGCGCGGCCTGTTCGAGCTGAAGTATTTCTTCGGCAGCGCACTGGAAACGGACAGCGGCGGCGAGTGCTCGGCCACCGCCATCAAGGCGCACATCCGCCAGATGATCGACGCCGAAAACCGCGCCAAACCCCTCTCCGACAGCGCCTTGGCCGACGAACTCGCAAAACAGGGCATACAGGTTGCAAGACGCACCGTAGCGAAGTATCGTGAAGCCATGCAGATTCCACCGGTCAATCTGCGCAAGGTCCTCTGACCTTGGATTGAATCATCAGCATGCCCGGCAGCATCCGCCGGGCAGCCAACACAAGAAGGAGTAAGGTATGAACCTCAAAGTAACCGGTCTCCACCTCGACGTTACCCAACCGCTGCGTGATTACATCGAAAGCAAGCTCGAACGCATTACCCGTCATGTCGACCACGTGATCGACGTGGCGGTGACCCTGTCCGTGGACAAGCTGGTCCAGAAGGCCGAGGTCAACGTCCATCTCTCCGGCAAAGACATCCACGTCGAAGCCACCGAGTCGGACATGTACGCCGCCATCGACCTCCTGATGGACAAGCTGGATCGACAGGTTCTCAAGCACAAGGAAAAGCTGAGCGAACACCGGGCCATTCCGACACCGGCCCCGGCACCAGAAGCCACACTCTAAGCCCTTGATTGATAAAGCGGGAACCATCAGGTTCCCGCTTTGCTTTGCACAGTCCTTTCTCTGTCACACCAAAGCAACTAGAATCGTCGGGTTTTTGGCAGCTCTCAACAGACCCCTATGAGCCTGATCGGCAAAATCCTAACTCGGGACAACGTCCTGCTCGACCTCGACGTGGCCAGCAAGAAGCGCGTCTTCGAGCAGGTAGGCCTCCTGATCGAGAACACCCGCGGCATCGCGCGCAGTGAAGTGTTCGAGTGCCTGTTCGCCCGCGAGAAGCTCGGCTCCACCGGGCTCGGGCAAGGTGTGGCCATTCCGCACGGCCGCGCCCGTGGTCTGAAAGAGGCGGCCGGCGTACTGATCCGCCTCAAATCGGCGATCCCCTTCGACGCCCCGGACGGCAAGCCGGTACAGATCCTGTTCGTGCTGCTGGTGCCGGAACAGGCCACCGACCTGCACCTGCAGGTGCTGTCGGAACTGGCCCAACTTTTCTCCAGCCGGCCGCTGCGCGAGAAACTGCTCGCTGCCCAGAATGCCGACGAGCTCTACACCCTGCTGACCGAATGGTCTCCCAATGCCTAGCATAAGCGTTCGCAAGCTCTACCACGACAATCAGCACAAACTGAACCTGAGCTGGGTTGCCGGAACCGGCGGAGCCGACAACCTGATCGGCAACGACGAGCAGCGTCCGCTGCTGGCGCTGGTGGGCCACCTCAACTTCATCCACCCCAACCGGGTGCAGGTGCTGGGCCTGGCCGAAGTCGAGTACCTCGACCGCCTGGAACAGTCGGCCGCCAAGACCGCGCTCGACCAGCTGTTCCACAAGAGCATGTCGGTGGTGATGGTGGCCAACGGCCAGCCGGTACCCAAGCTGCTGCGCGACTACTGCCACACCCACAACGTGCCGCTAATGACCACGCCGCTGGAGAGCCCCTACCTGATGGATGTGCTGCGCATCTATCTGGCGCGCGCGCTGGCGGTCTCGACCGTGCTGCACGGGGTATTCCTCGACGTGCTGGAAATCGGTGTGCTGATCATGGGCGATTCGGCCATGGGCAAGAGCGAACTGGCGCTGGAATTGATCTCGCGCGGTCACGGCCTGGTGGCCGACGACGCCGTGGAGCTCTACCGCATCGGGCCGGAAACCCTGGAAGGGCGCTGCCCGCCGCTGTTGCGCGACTTCCTCGAAGTACGCGGCCTGGGCATCCTGAACATCCGCACCATCTTCGGCGAGACCGCGGTGCGGCCGAAGAAGGTGCTCAAGCTGATCATCCACCTGGTCAAGGCCAACGACCAGGCGATGCAGGCGCTCGACCGCCTCAACATCCAGTCGGAGACGCAGGACATCATCGGCGTGATGGTGCGCAAGGTGGTGCTACCGGTCGCCGCCGGCCGCAACCTGGCGGTTCTGGTTGAAGCCGCCGTGCGAAACTATATTCTTCAATTACGCGGTATCGACAGCACCCGCGAGTTCATCGAACGGCATACCAACTTCCTCAGGGAACAAGAGCATGCGCCTGATACTGATTAGCGGCCTGTCCGGCTCGGGCAAATCGGTGGCGTTGCGTGCCCTGGAAGACGCCGGCTACTACTGTGTCGACAACCTCCCGGCCACCATGTTGCGCGAGGCGGTCGCGATCTACGCCACCTACGGCTACGAGCGCATCGCCATCAGCGTCGATACCCGCTCAAGCCCCTCGCTCGGGGCCTTGCCGGTGGAAATGCAGAAACTGCGCGAACGCGGCATCGACGTGCGCCTCTTGTTTCTCGAATCCAAGACCGACACCCTGGTCAAGCGCTTCTCCGAAACCCGCCGCCGCCACCCGCTGTCCGGCTCCGGCCTGACCGTGGAAGAGTGCATCCGCAAGGAGCAGGAACTGCTCGAGAGCATCCGCGAACTGGGGGCGCGTCTCGACACCAGCGAGCTGTCGGCCAACACCTTGCGCAGTTGGGTCAACGACCTAGTCGAGGCCGACGACAACCGTCTGACCATCATCTTCGAGTCGTTCGGTTTCAAGCACGGCGTACCGCTCGACGCCGATTTCGTGTTCGACGTGCGCTGCCTGCCCAACCCCTACTACGACAACACCTTGCGTCCGCTCACCGGGCAGGACGCGCCGATCGCGGCCTACTTCGCCCAATACCCGATGGTGGACGAGCTGCTCGGCGACATCCGCCAGTTCGTCGCCAAGTGGCTGCCGGCGTTTCGCCAGGACAACCGCAGTTACCTGACGGTGGCGATCGGCTGCACCGGCGGGCAGCACCGCTCGGTCTTCATCGCAGAAGCGCTGGCCAGGAGTTTTGCCAACGAGCAGGTCCTGCTGCGCCATCGCCAGCTCTCCCGGGACGCATGAGCCGTCTGATCCGGCCCGGCGACTGGCTGGTCCTGCTTGGCGGAGCCGTGCTGACCGGCTGGCTCGCCTGGCAGCTGTGGGGGCAGGGACAGGCGCGCAACGTGACGATACGCGCCGGAGGACAACGGGTCGCCAGCCTGAGCCTGCTGCACAACCGGCTGGTGCCGGTGCAGGGCCCCCTGGGGGTGACCGTGGTCGAGATCGCGGGCGGCAAGGCGCGCATCAAGCAGGACCCCAGTCCGCGCCAGTACTGCGTGCATCAGGGCTGGCTGTCGCGAGCGGGACAGGTGGCGATCTGCCTGCCCAACGCCACCAGCATCGAACTGACCGGGCCCGATCAGCCTTATGACAGCCTCAACTTCTGACACCCGCTGGCTCTACGCCCAGCCGCACGACCACCGCATTGCGCGGCTCGCCGCGCTAGCCATCGTGCTGGCCGTGGTAGATGCCGGCATCCCCTCGCCGCTGCCCGGCGTCAAGCCGGGGCTGGCCAACATCGTCACGCTGCTGGCGCTGGAGACGCTCGGCTGGCGCGCCGCGGTGTGGGTCAGCCTGCTGCGCATCCTCGGTGCCGGCCTGTTGTTGGGCAGCCTGCTCACCCCCGGCTTCTTTCTCGGCCTCGCCGGCGGCGTCGCCAGCCTGGCCGGACTCGGTCTGACACGGGCCTGGCCGAAGCGCTGGTTCGGCCCGGTCAGCGCCAGCCTGGTGGCAGCGTTCTGCCATATCGGCGGTCAGCTGCTGCTGGCGCGCGCCTGGCTGATCCCGTCCGACAACATCCTGTATTTCGTCCCGGCGTTCGCCCTGGCGGCCCTGCTCAGCGGGCTGGTCAACGGCATCTTCGCCGGCAAGCTTCTGGAAGGATCCTCATGCGCCCCGTCCACACCGTCACCGTCGCCCTGACCGGCGCCTCCGGCCTGCCCTACGGCCTGCGCCTGATCGAGTGCCTGATCCAGGCCGGCAAGCGGGTCTGGGTGCTGTCATCGCAGGCCGCCCAGGTCGTGGCGCGCCAGGAGATGCAGCTCAGCCTGCCGTCGCGCCCGGCCGAACTGCGCGACTGGCTGGCCGGGCGCAGCGGCGCCGCCCCTGGCCAGCTCGAGGCCTTCGGCCGCGAGGAGTGGTTCGCGCCGGTGGCCTCGGGCTCCAACCCGGCCGATGCCATGGTGGTGTGCCCCTGCTCGATGGGCACGCTCGCCGCCATCGCCCACGGCATGTCGGACAACCTGATCGAGCGCGCCGCCGACGTCACCATCAAGGAAGGCCGCCGTCTGATCCTGGTGCCGCGCGAAACGCCGCTGTCGGTCATCCACCTGGAAAACATGCTGAAACTGGCCCGGCTCGGCACGGTGATCCTGCCCCCGGCGCCCGGCTTCTACACCCACCCGCAAAGCGTGGATGACATGGTCGATTTCATCGTGGCGCGGATACTGGATCAACTCGGCGTCGCGCACACGCTGCTGCCGCGCTGGGGAGAACAAGGCGGAGAGCCGGCCGATGCGAACTGACGCGATACTGAGTCTGGCCGCGCTGCGCCAGCTGGAACAGGACGCCGCCCACCACGGTCTCGACCTGATGGCGCAGGCCGCCCGCGCCACCGCCGACTGGGTGGGGGGGCACCAGCCCCCGGGGGCGCGCGTGCTGGTCGCCGCCGGCCCGGGCAACAACGGTGGCGACGCGCTGCAGGCTGCACTGCTGCTGCACCAGCGCGGCTACCACGTCGACCTGCTGCTGCCCGCAACGCCGACCTCCCCCGCCACCCAAGCCGCCTTGCAGGCGCTGCTGGCGGCCGGCCTGCAGCCGCGCCCCACGTTGGCCGAAGACACCCCTCCACCGGCCCTGATCATCGACGGGCTGTTCGGCATCGGCCTCGCGCGCGACTTCGCCGCTCCGTGGCTGGGCACCATCCGCCAGCTCAACGCATTGGCCATTCCGATCCTGGCGCTGGACACCCCTTCTGGCCTCGACCCGTACCGCGGCACCGTCGCCAACGTTGCCATCCGTGCCAGCCACACCCTCACCTTCCTCAGCCACAAGCCGGGGCTTTACATGGCGGCTGGCGCCGACCTGGCAGGGCAGGTCGAGCTGGCGCCGCTGGACTACCCCAGCGAACTCTGCCCCGCTGCAGAGGGCGAGTTGAACCGCCCGCTGGCCCTGCTGCCGGCACGCGCCAACAACAGCCACAAGGGACGCTTCGGCTGCGTGCTGGTGATCGGCGGCGCACATGGCTTGCTCGGCGCCGCCCTGCTCGCCGGACGCGCCGCCTACGCGGGCGGCGCCGGCAAGGTGCATCTGGCGACACTGGATGACCGCTTGGCCGTCGATCCGGCGGCTCCCGAGCTGATGATCCAGGCGCTCGAGCCGAGCACCACGCTGCCCCGTGCCGACACCGTCGCCATCGGCCCCGGGCTGGGGCAAGGCAGCAACGCCCGCCAGTGGCTGGCCAGGTTGCTCGACACCGACGTCCCGCTGCTGCTGGATGCCGATGCACTCAACCTGCTGGCCGGCGACAGTGCGCTGCAACAGGTGCTGAGCCGGCGCCAGGGGGAGACCGTCCTCACCCCCCATCCGGCCGAGGCTGCGCGCCTGCTGGCGTGCAGCACGGCCGAGGTGCAGGCCGACCGGCTCGCTGCCGCCCGCGCGCTGGCGCAGCGCCTCGACAGCGTCGTGGTGCTCAAGGGGGCCGGCAGCCTGATCGTGCGCCCCGACGGCTATTACCGGCTCAACACCAGCGGCGGCCCGGCGCTGGCGGTGGCCGGCCAGGGCGACGTGCTGAGCGGGCTGGTGGCCGCCTTGCTGGCGCAGGGACTGGCCGCGTTCGACGCCGCCGCGCTGGGGGTGCACCTGCACGGCCTGGCGGGCGATGCCTATACCCGCGCCGAGCAAGGCCCGGTCGGCCTGAGCGCCTCGGCCACCGTGCCGCTGCTGTCGCGCATGATCAACCAGGCGCGCACAGGCGTACACGGCTGAGTCGGACGGTCATTGTATCCAGTCTCCAATGATGGCCAGTCCTAAGGTCAGCCGCTACAATCGGGCAACCCCACCCCATCCAGGAGTCCCCTTTGAGTCGCCAAAAGCAAGCCTACGCTTACGGCCTGTCCGCCGTGCTGGCGTGGTCGACCGTGGCCACCGCCTTCAAGATCAGCCTGGCGCACCTCAGCCCGGCGCAGCTGGTACTCTACAGCACCGCGTTCTCGCTGCTGTCGCTGCTGCTCATCCTGTTGTGCCAGGGCCGCCTCGGCGAATTGAAAACCGCCTTCGGCCAACATTGGCGACGCTCGCTGATCCTGGGCGCGATCAACCCCTTCCTCTACTACCTGATCCTGTTCCAGGCTTACTCGCTGCTGCCGGCACAGGAAGCCCAGGCGATCAACTACACCTGGGCGCTGACCATGACGCTGCTGGCGGTGCCGCTGTTGAAACAGCCGCTGAAAGGACGCGATGCGCTGGCGGCGCTGATCTGCTATCTCGGCGTGCTGGTGATCGGCACTCGCGGCGAGCTGCTGACGCTGCATTTTTCCAGTCTGGCCGGGGTCGGCTACGCCCTGCTCTCCACGCTGCTGTGGGCCGGCTACTGGATCTTCAACACGCGCGACCAGCGTGAACCGGTGTTGGGGCTCACGCTCAACTTCCTGCTGGCCTTGCCCCTCATCGTGATCTGGTGCGCGCTCAGCGGCGAACTGCGTCCGGTGGCCTGGCAAGGGATCGCGGGTGCCGCCTACGTCGGCGCGCTCGAGATGGGCTTCACCTTCGTCATGTGGCTCACGGCGATGAAACTGACCAGCAGCACCGCCAAGATCGCCAACCTGATCTTCCTGTCGCCGCTGCTGTCGCTGGTGCTGATCTGGCTGGTGATCGGCGAGCCCATCCTCGGCTCGACCCTGATCGGACTCGGCCTGATCCTCTCCGGCCTGTTGCTGCAGAAGCTGCCGACCAGAAACGCCGCGGCGGCGCACGCCAGCTGAAATGGACCGGGCAGGCTGCCTGGCCCACCCCTCCCGTCACTCCCTTCCCAGCTGCGCCATGGCCACCGTCCCGGTCATAGCGGCCACCTCACCCCTGGCCATGCCGGAGACTGCGTCGTCGAGCCGCACCGTGCGCGGGACCATCCGGCGGCCGCGGGCGCTGAACACCCTCGCCCGATACGGTGCCGTCCTCCGGGCCTCTGGCGGGGCGCTCGAGGACACCGCCACGCGCCTTGTCGGTGCGGCGTCCCGCCTGCGCTCGCGACAGGCGACATCACCCGGCCCGTCGCCGCAACCCGGCAGCCTCCCGGCAGTAGCAGCGAGGATGCCACTCGTGGCCGTGGCCCCTGCCGTCGTCCCCTGCCATTCCAGGGCCCGGGCCGGAACGCCTGACAGCAGCAGCATCAGCCCGGCCAGAAATGTTCTCGTTCTCATGACAAGTCCCTCGCAACACGGTGCCTGAACCAGCAGCGATCGTATTTACCCTACCCGATTTGTGTTTTTTTGCTTTTACATGGTCAACATATAGGATAAAAGACACGGCTAGTGCAGAAAGGGGCTATGCGTACGTTCACAGGAAAACTGGCAATCTGGCTGCTCGGCGGCGCCACCCTGCTGCTCACAGGGCTGGGCGTGGTCTGCAACGATTACAGCCGGCGACAGGATCAAAGCGAGTACATGGCGCTCAGAAAGTCGCTGACCCATCGCCTGGAGCTCACCTTGCCGCATGGCGTCTGGCAGCTCGACGAACCCTACCTGCGGCAGCTGCTCGACGCCGAGCTGGCCTGGTCGGCGGTGGAGGCCATCCGCATCCAGGGCGATGCCGGGCTCAATCTCGGCCGTATCCGCGATGGGCGCGCCGTGCGCGACATGACGCCGGCCGACCAGCCGCCGGCGGACGACCGGCTCAGCTTTGCCATCACCTACCTGAAGCAGGAACAGCTCGCCCAGGCCACGGTCTACCTGAGCCGCGAATCACTGCGGCTCAAGGAGCAGCAACGCCGTCTCGACCTGCTGCTGCAGGTGCTGCTGCTGGACGGGGGGCTGTGGCTTCTGCTGCGCTACGCCCTGCAGCGCCACCTGCGGCAATCTCTGGACCAGCTGCAACAACAGCTGGAGAAGGCGCTAGTCCAGAGCGCACCAGAACCCGCCGCCGACAACACCGGCGCCATCAGCCAGGAGTTCGCCCCCCTTCTCGACAGCGCGCGGCGCCTCGGCGAGCAACGGCGCCTCGACCTCGTCACCCTGCAGCGTGCCGATGCCCGAGCACAGGAAGAGAAGCAGCGTGCCCAACAGGCCTTCCAGCAGCTCGAGCTGGCACAACAGACCCTGGAGGAAAGCGAGAACCTAGCCACGCTGGGGCGGCTTGGGGCCGACGTCGCCCATGAAATCAACACCCCGATCGGGGTCACGCTGAGCACCGCCTCCAGCCTCGCCAACACCACCCATTACCTGACGGAGAGCCTTAACGCCGGGACCATCAAGAAGAGCGAATTCCTGGACTATCTGGCGCATACCGAAGAGAGCTGCCAGCTACTGCTCTCCAGTGCGGAACGCGCGGCGGACCTAGTCCACAGCTTCCGCCAGATCGCGCAGGACCAGACCGGCGAGACGCGGCGCCAATTCCCGCTGACGGCCTACCTGGAAGAAATCGTCCGCAACCTGAAGCCACAGCGCGAGAGCGCCAACCTGGACATCGAACTGCACGGGGAACTCGACGTGCTGATGGACAGCTATCCGGGTGCACTGTTCCAGGTGGTGAGCCAGTTGCTGGAGAATGCCACGCTCCACGCCTTCCAAGCGGGACAACGTGGCCGGATACGGCTGGAGAGCGCCTTGCGGGACGAGCGGCACGTCCGCATCAGCATCAGTGACAGCGGTTGCGGCATCGCTCCGGAAAACCTGGACCGGGTGTTCGAGCCGTTTTTCACCACCCGCGGCGGACAGGAACACCGCGGGCTCGGGCTCTACCTCGCCAACAGCAAGGCACGCCAGCCGCTGGGCGGCACCCTGACGGTGACAAGCCAGCCGGGCCAGGGCTCGGTCTTCACCCTGGACATCCCCTGCCAGGCGCCTTTCTGAGCCAGGGCGTAGCCTGGAGGGCCTGCGCAGCCCCCCAGGCGCAAAAAAAGGACGGCCTGACCGTCCTTTTTCATCGTCTTGCCGTCTCGATCAACCCAAAGCGGCAAACACCTGGTCGCGTACCGCTTCTACCGCCTGGGTGCCGTCGATCTTGACGTATTTCGGCGCCGTAGCGTCGCCAGCAGCAGCCTGTTGCGAGTAGTAGCCAACCAGCACTTCGGTCTGCTCGTGGTAGACCGCCAGACGCTTGAGCACGGTTTCTTCCTTGTCGTCGTCGCGCTGGATCAGCTCTTCGCCGGTGACGTCGTCACGACCTTCCGCCTTGGGCGGGTTGTACTTGACATGGTAGGTGCGGCCGGAAGCCACGTGCACGCGGCGGCCGGACATGCGGTCGACGATCAGCGCGTCCGGCACGTCGATTTCCACCACGTAGTCGATGGCAACGCCGGCTTCCTTCATCGCTTCGGCTTGCGGAATGGTGCGCGGGAAACCATCGAACAGGAAACCGTTGGCGCAGTCGGCTTCGGCGATGCGCTCCTTGACGAGACCGATGATGATGTCGTCACGCACGAGGCCGCCCTCGTCCATGATCTTCTTGGCTTCCAGGCCCAGCGGGGTACCCGCCTTCACCGCGGCGCGCAGCATGTCGCCGGTGGAGATTTGCGGAATGCCGAACTTTTCCTTGATGTAGTTGGCCTGGGTGCCCTTGCCGGCGCCCGGAGCGCCCAACAGAATCATTCTCATGAATTACTCTCCCGTCAAAGTTTGCGTTTCGTCTTTTGTGCTAATCGTTTTTCGAGCGGGCGGCGAACAGAGCACGCACCCGCTCGAGATCATCTGGCGTATCGACTCCGGCTGGCGGCGCGTCGGCGACGGTGGCCACCATGATGGGGTAGCCGTGCCACAGCACGCGCAACTGCTCCAGCGCCTCGAACGTTTCCAGCGGCGCGGGCGTCAGCGAAGTGTAGGTAGAGAGAAAACCCGCCTGGTAGGCGTACATGCCGATGTGCCGCAGAACCGGTAGCTCGGGCGGCAAAACGTTCACATCCTGAGCGAACGCATCTCGGGCATAGGGGATGGGTGCCCGACTAAAATAAAGAGCACGGCCGGTCCGGTCAAGCACCACTTTCACGACGCTGGGATTAAACACGTCGGCAGCACAGTGGATGGGGTGCGCCAGCGTCGCCATCGGCACGCCGGATTCGGCCATCAGGCCGGCCAGGCGGTCGATCAGCGCCGGATCGATCAGCGGTTCGTCGCCCTGCACGTTGACGATGATCTCGTCGGCGGCCAGGCTGAGCGTGGCGGCGACCTCGGCCAGGCGGTCGGTGCCGCTGGCATGGTCTGCCCGGGTCATCACCGCGCGTACACCGTGCTCGGCACAGGCGGCGACGATGTCGGGATGATCGGTGGCGACGATCACCGCGCGCGCGGCCGACCTGGCAGCCTGCTCGGCCACCCGCACCACCATCGGCTTGCCGGCGATGTCGGCCAGCGGCTTGCCGGGCAGCCGGCTCGACGCCATGCGTGCCGGAACCACCACGGTGAAGCCGCGGTTCATTCCACCTCTTCCTCGGCCGGCAGCTCGCGCGCCTCGCTCTCCAGCATCATCGGGATGCCGTCGCGGATGGGAAACGCCAGCCGGTCGCCCTTGCACACCAGCTCCTGTTCGGCCTTGCGGTACACCAGCGGGCCCTTGCACAGCGGGCACACCAGAATGTCGAGAAATTTAGCGTCCATGTCGTATCTTCAATCGGGCAAGAATCCAGTCGGCTAGGTCCGGGGCGAGCCGCGCCCGGACCGGCAGGACCCATAGTCTAGCACGATTGACGCAGTGCAACTTGACGGCGTCCTTGGCCGTCACCAGTACTGCATCGGCATCGGCCGGAATGTCCTGCGGCTGGAAAGCGTGGTGGTCGGGAAAAGCGAGCCGCCGGCCGGGATCGAGGCCCAGTTGTTCGAGGGTGCGGAAAAAGCGTTCGGGATGGCCGATGCCGGCGAGCGCCACCAGCCGTTCGCCGGCGAAATCGGCGGCACGGCGCGTCCGCCCCGGCTCGGCCAGCGAGACGAAGGCGCCCGGCTCCAGCGTCATGGCAAAGCGCGGCACCGCGGCGGGCAGCCAGCGCGCCTCACCAGCCAACGCGCCGTTGAGCACGATCGCGTCGACCGAACGCAGCCGCCCGGCCGCCTCGCGCAGTGGCCCGTTGGGCAGCAGGCGGCCGTTGCCGATGCCGCGTGCGCCATCCAGCACCACCAGTTCCAGGTCGCGCCCCAGCCGGTAATGCTGCAGGCCGTCGTCGCTGAGAATCAGCTGCACCTCGGGATGGCGGTCGAGCAACAGGCGCCCCGCCGCGACGCGGTCACGCCCGACCACCACCGGGGCGCCCCCGGCGGCCATCAGCAGCGGCTCATCGCCGACCTCGGCCGCCGTGGAGTGGAGCCCGACTTCGGTTGGAGCCTCGTGCTGGCCGCCATAGCCGCGGCTGATCACCCCGACCGCCACGCCACGCACCCGGAACGCCTCGATCAGCGCCAGCGTCAGTGGCGTCTTGCCCACCCCGCCGACGTTGATGTTGCCGATCACGACGACCGGGACGGGCAGGCGCTCGCAGCGGAACACGCCGCGACGGTAGAGGGTGCGACGCAGCGTCGACACGGCGGCGAACAGCCCCTCCAGCGGGGCGAGCAGCACGGTCAGCCAGGCGCGGGGATGGTACCAGTGGCGCTCGATCGCCTTCACGGCCGAGCGTCGGAAGGGAGTTGCGTAGCGAAGGTCAGTTGGGTCAGCCCGGCCAGCCGCGCCGCCTCCATCACCCCCACCACCGACTGGTGGCTGGCCTTGGCGTCGGCGTTGATCACCACCACCACGGCGTGCTTGCCGGCGGCCAGGTCCTTCAGGCGCGCCACCAGACCGTCGCGATCGCCGGCCGGCAGCTTGACCTCGCCCACCATCATGTCGCCGGCGGGCGACACCGCCACGTCGATCTCGTTGCTCTTTTCCGCCTGTGCCGCGCCCTGCGCCGCCGGCAGGTTGATCTTCAGCTCGGAATAGCGCGAATAGGTGGTGGTGACCATCAGGAAGATCAGGATCACCAGCAGCAGGTCGATCAGAGGGATGAAGTTGATTTCCGGTTCTTCCCGGTGCCGGCCACGTCGAAAGTTCATGCCGCGCCTCAGTGGTTGCCGTTGCCGTTCTTGCGCTCGCCATGCAGCACTTCCACCAGCTTCACCGCCTGCGACTCCATGTCGACCAGCAGGGCGTCGACCTGGGCGCGGAAATGGCGGTAGAACATCATGCTGGGGATCGCCACGATCAGGCCGAACGCGGTGTTGTAGAGCGCCACGGAAATGCCGTGCGCCAGTTCGGTAGGGTTGGTGCCGGACGGTGCCTGCGAACCGAAGATCTCGATCATGCCGATCACCGTGCCCAGCAGCCCCAGCAGCGGCGCCATGGCGGCGATGGTGCCGAGCGTGGTGAGGTAACGTTCCAGTTGGTGCGCCACCAAGCGGCCCTCGTCCTCGATCGACTCTTTCATGACCTCGCGGCTGGCATCGGCGTTGCGCAGCCCGGCGGCGAACAGCCGCCCCAGCGGCGAATGCTGGCCCAGCAACTGCAGCAGTTCCTGCGTTGCGCCGGCGCGGCGATATTCCTGCAAGGTCTGCCCCAGCAGCCCCTGCGGCGCCACCAGCGACTGACGCAAGCTGAAAAAACGCTCGAAAATGATGGTCAGCGAGATGACGGAGGCGACGATAATGGCCCAGATGGGCCAGCCTGCCGCTTCGATGATGGACCCCACAGGCATTCTCCAAGACGTATCACAAACGGTAGACTGTAGCCGGTTTGCCCGGGGTTCGGCAACCGCTCGGCGGCAGCTGCCATGCGGCTGCAAGAGAGATGGCTAAACCATGAATTTATAAGGGGAATTCCGGATCATCCACAAAAGCTGTGGATAAAATTGTGGACAAGCCTGGGAAAAATACCCGGAAGGATTGCCAGACAAGGCTCCCCACGTTCTCGCCCACACATTGAGCACAACGACTAAGCCGTTGATTACATTGAATACGCACTACGCACAATGCGGCACGACCCGTCGTCTTGCCCGCTGGGCCCGACACCGCGACGCGGGACTTTTTTTGCTGTGGATGACTTGACAACCATGATTTTCGACCAAACCCATAACGACGTCATCAGCGTCTCGGCACTCAACCGCATGGCGCGCGACCTGCTGGAAAGTGGTCTGCCGGCGCTATGGATCGGCGGCGAGATTTCCAACCTGACGCTGGCCGCCTCGGGTCACGCCTACTTTCTGTTGAAAGACGGCAGCGCGCAGATCCGCTGCGTGATGTTCCGCCACAAGCTGGCCGGACTCGGCTTCCGCCCCGGCGAGGGCATGCAGGTCGAGCTCAAGGGCCTGGTGACGCTGTACGAGGCGCGCGGCGAATACCAGATCAACGTCGACAGCATGCGCTCGGCCGGCCTCGGCCGCCTGTTTGAGGCCTACGAGAAACTGAAGCAGAAGCTGACTGCGGAAGGCCTGTTCGACGCCGCCCGCAAGCGGCCGATCCCGGCGCACCCGGCCGCCATCGGCATCGTCACCTCGCCGGCCGCGGCCGCGCTGCGCGACGTGGTGACCACGCTGCGCCGGCGCATGCCGAGCATCCCAGTCATCCTCTACCCGTCCCAGGTGCAGGGCCAGGGCTCGGCCGAGCAACTGGCCGCCGCGATCCAGCGGGCCGGCGAGCGGCGCGAGGTGGACGTGCTGATCGTCTGCCGCGGCGGCGGCAGCATCGAGGACCTGTGGTCGTTCAACGAGGAAGGGGTGGCGCGTGCCATCGCCGCCTGCCCGATCCCGGTGGTCAGCGGCGTCGGCCATGAAACCGACTTCACCATCAGCGACTTCGTCGCCGACCGCCGCGCGCCGACCCCGACCGCGGCCGCCGAGCTGGTCTCGCCCAGCCGCGAACACCTGCAGGGCCAGGTCGAACTGGCGCGGCGCCACCTGGCGCGGGCGCTCGGCCGGCTGCTCACCGACAAGGCGCAGCGGCTCGACTTCCTGTCGCGCCGGCTCAAGCACCCCGGCGAGCACCTGCGCCGTCAGCGCGAATCGCTAAGGTTGGCCGAAGACCGGCTGCGGCGGCACGTGCAGGGACTGCTCGAGCAACGCCGCTGGCGCCTGCAGTTGGCCGAGAGCCGGCTTCGACGTCACCGTCCGGACCTGGCGCAGCACGTCCAGCAACTCGACCGCCTGAGCGAAGCGCTGCACCGCGCCGGCGACGGCTGGGTGGGCAGGCATCGGCTGACGCTGGTGCGACTGGCCGGCACGCTGGAGGCGATGAACCCGCAGGCGGTGCTGGAGCGGGGCTACGCCATCGTGCAGAAGGCCGACGGGCGCGCCGTGCGCTCGCCGCTGGAGCTGCTCAACCACGAGCGCGTGACGCTGCAGTTGGCCGAAGGTCGCACCGAAGCCATCATCGACCACCCCGCCGGCGCCCAGCCGGAACTGCCGTTCTGAGCACCGGCGCCGGGTCTTGCTGCATGCCCCGGCGCCGGGAGCAAACACGCCACGTACGGCTCTCTCCCCGCCGCTGGCGGCGCGCGACAAAGCCTGGACAGGATCGGAACTTGACAGAGAGGCCACGGGGAGAGGAGCATGCCGTCGTTCAAACAAACGTTTGAGATCGACATGACCCCCTCCCCCCGCCTGGTCAAGACCCTCATCAACCTGTGGCCGCCGTTTCTCGGCGCCGGTATCCGCGTCAGCCGCATCGCCACCGACTGGCGCGAAGTCGACGTCAGCCTGCGCCTCGGGCTCACCAACCGCAACTACGTCGGCGTGCACTTCGGCGGCAGCCTGTACGCCATGACCGACCCGTTCTTCATGCTGATGCTGATGAACTGCCTCGGGCGCGATTACTACGTGTGGGACCGTGCCGGCCGCATCGACTACCTCAAGCCGGGGCGCGGGCGGGTCAACGCGCGCTTCCGCCTGGACGAAACCCAACTGGCCGAGATCCGCCATCACACCGCCGGCGGCGAGAAATACCTGCCCGAAATGACGGTGGACGTCGTCGATCACGCCGGCGAGGTCGTGGCCCGGGTACACAAGACGCTGTACGTCAGGCGTAAAAAAGACCGTCGCTGACGGTCTCAGACTGCAAACTAAAGCACTCTGACAGGTTGCTACAGGCCCCGGCCGAGCCGGGCCTCTACACCCCAGGGGTTGATTCCGCAGCCTGCCCATCTATTCCCGATCCTTCGCTGAGCCCATCTCTGCGTTCAAATCGCTGATTTGCTCAGCGATGGATTGGCACGCAGTCCGCCCTTGCCCGGCAAGGGCGCCTCGCTACGCTCGAGATGAGACCGGCGCCGGGGCAGGAGAATCGGCGGTGCTGGCTGCGGACCTCAGTCGCCGAAGCCGCCGAACACCTCGCGCATCCGGCTCAGCACCTCCAGCGTTCGCAGGTCGCCGACACGGTAGTACACCCGGTTGGCGTCCTTGCGCGTGCGCAGCACCCCCTTGTCACGCATGATGGCCAGGTGCTGCGAGATATTGCTCTGCGAGGTGCCGACCCGGTCGACAATGTCCTGCACGCTGATTTCGCCGTCACCCAGCACGGCGATGATCTTGAGGCGCAGCGGATGCGACATGGCCTTCATCGCGCGCGAGGTCTGTTCGATCTGGTTGTCGTTGAACAGCAAGGGGATCTCCGTGAATCTGTTATCAGTCTGATTGCGTTACAATACTACCCAAGCTGTTCAAACCCCATCAAGAATCCCTAATATTCTGGATCGCGCGCCCACATGAACGCACTCAAACCGGTACTCCTCCTGATCATGGACGGCTTCGGCCATCGCCTGGACGGCGACGACAACGCCATCCTGCACGCCCACACCCCGACCTGGGACGCCCTGCGCCAGCAGTACGCCTATGGCACCATCGACGCCTCCGAAGGCTTCGTCGGCCTGCCCGGCGGCCAGTTCGGCAACTCCGAAGTCGGCCACCTGAACATCGGTGCCGGACGCGTGGTGCAGCAGGATATCAGCCGCATCGACTGCGACATCGAGGATGGCCGCTTTGACAGCAACCCGGTCCTGACCGACGCCTTCGCCCACGCCAAGGGCAGCGCGCTGCACGTGCTGGGCCTGCTCTCCGACGGCGGCGTGCACGCCCACGAAAACCATATCCACGCCCTGATCCGGGCCGCCCACGCCGCCGGCGTGGCGCACATTTACGTGCACGCCTTCCTCGACGGCCGCGACACGCCGCCGAAGAGCGCCGAAACCTACCTCAAGCGCCTCGACGCCGTACTGGCCGAATGCCCCGGCGCGCGCCTGGTGTCGGTCACTGGCCGCTACTGGGCGATGGACCGCGACAAGCGCTGGGAGCGCGTCGAGCCGGCCTACCGTCTGCTGGTGGACGGTGAAGGCCTGCACCACGCCGACAGCGGCCTCGCCGCGCTCGCCGCCGCCTACGCCCGTGGCGAGAACGACGAATTCGTCGCCGCCACCGCGATCGGCGACAAAACCGTGATGCAGGACGGCGACGTGGTGCTGTTCATGAACTACCGTGCCGACCGCGCCCGCCAGCTCACCACCGCGCTGACCGACCCGTCCTTCGACGGCTTTGCCGCGCGCCAGCCCAAGCTCGGCTACTTCGCCACGCTGACCTCCTACGGCGAGGCCTATGCCAACCCGGTCGCCTACGCCCCGCAAAAGATTCGCAACGGCCTGGGCGAGTACCTGGCCGGCCTCGGTCTGAAGCAGCTGCGCATCGCCGAGACCGAGAAGTACCCGCATGTCACCTACTTCTTCAACGGCGGCGAAGAACAGGTCTACCCCGGTGAAGACCGCATCCTGGTGCCCTCGCCCAAGGTCGCCACCTACGACCTGCAGCCGGAAATGAACGCACCGGAAGTCACCGACAAGATCGTCGAGGCGATCCGCTCCGGCCAGTACCACGCCATCATCTGCAACTACGCCAACTGCGACATGGTCGGCCACACCGGCAATTTCGCCGCCGCGGTCAAGGCGGTGGAGGCGCTGGACGTGTGCATGGCGCGCTGCGTCGAGGCGATGCGCACGGCCGGCGGCGAAGTCTTGATCACCGCCGACCACGGCAACTGCGAGAGCATGTTCGACAACATGCACGACCAGCCGCATACCCAGCACACCACCAACCCGGTGCCCTTCCTCTACATCGGCCGCCCCGCCCGCATCCGCGCCGGCGGCGCGCTGAAGGACATCGCACCGTCGCTGCTGGCGATGATGGGCCTGGGCAAACCCGCCGAAATGAGCGGCGAATCGCTGATCGACTTCCAGTGAAACCGTTCCTGTTGCTCTCCCTGCTGGCAGGGGCCGCGCTGGCGGCCCCTGCCGCCGCGCCCCTGTCCGTCGCCCCGCACCAGCAAGACCTGCAGCAGGTCCGCCAGGAAATCGACAGCCTCAAGAAGGACATCGCCCAGAAACAGGCGGTGAAGCAGGAGGCGCAGAGCGCCATCCAGGCCAGCGAGCAGGCGCTGCAGCAGACCAGCAAGTCGCTGGCCACCCTGGAACAGAAGCAAAGCAGCTCGGCACAGCAACTGGCCGAACTGCGCGCCCAGATCGAAGCGTCGCAGAACCAGCTGAAAGGCGTACGCAAACGGGTGGCCCACGTGCTGAGCCGCCAGTACCAAGCCAGCCGCCACGACGCCATGCGCCTGATGCTCAACGCCGGCGACCCCAACCAGACCTCGCGCGACCTCACCTACTACACCTATATCGCCCGCGCCCAGCAGCAGCTGGTCGGCGACCTGATCGCCCGGCAGGGCGACCTGGAGGCGATGTCGTTCCAGCTGGAGCAGGAGCTGACCCGCATCAACAGCCTGTCGAGCCAGAAAGCACAGGAAAAGGGCCGCATCGAGCAAAACCGCGAGGCGCACCAGCAGAAGCTGGCGGCACTGGCCAGCGAAATCCGCGAGCGCCAGGGCAAGCTGGTGAAGCTGCAGGAAGACCAGCAGCGCCTGAGCAGCCTGATCGAGCAGATCAACCGCGAAATCGAGCGCCGCCGCCGCGAACAGGCGCGCAAGTTGGCCGAAGCCCGCCAGGCGCAGCAGGAAAAAGCCCGCAAGGCAGCCGAACGGCAGCGCCAGCTCGCCGCCGAAGCACGACGCCACGGCAAGCCAGCGCCCAAGGAAGCGGCCAAGCCGGTGAAACCGGAGCCGGAACCCGCGGTCGAAGCGATAGCCGACACCAGCAGCGCCGGCAAGGCCTTCAGGAGCCTGCAGGGTCGCATGCGCCTGCCAGTCTCCGGCAGCATCGCCGGTCGCTTCGGCACCCGGCGCGCCGAGGGCACCACCTGGAAGGGGCTGTTCATCAGCGCCTCGCCGGGCCAGCCGGTGCGCGTCGTCGCCGACGGCCAGGTCGTCTACGCCGACTCGCTGCGCGGCTTCGGCAACGCCGTGATCGTCGACCACGGCGGCAACTACCTCACCGTCTACACCGGGCTGTCCGCCATGAGCCGCAGCAGCGGCGAACGCGTGAAGGCCGGTGAGCAGCTCGGCAGCACCGGCACACTGGACAGCGGCGAGGCGGGGCTGTACTTTGAAATCCGCTACATGGGTCGCCCGGTCAACCCGCAAAGCTGGGCACCTTAACGGGAATACACAGACACTATGACGAGTCCACGCATGAAGAAACTGGCCCTGCTTACCGCCGGGGCACTGGCAGGCGGCGCCTTGACCTTGAGCCTGCAGGCGTTTGCCGACAAGGAGGCCAGCTCGCCGCTGCCGCTCAACGAGCTGCGCACCTTCGCCGAAGTATTCGGCCGCATCAAGCAGGACTACGTCGAGCCGGTGGAAGACAAGAAGCTGATCAACGAGGCGATCAAGGGCATGCTGACCGGCCTCGATCCGCACTCCGACTACCTCGACCCCGAGGCCTTCAAGGAAATGCGCGAAGGCACCCAGGGCGAATTCGGCGGTCTCGGCATCGAGATCGGCGCCGAAGACGGCCTGGTCAAGGTCATCGCCCCGATCGAGGACACCCCGGCGCAGAAGGCCGGCGTCAAGAGCGGCGACCTCATCATCAAGATCGACGACACCCCGGTGCGCGGCCTGAGCCTCAACGACGCCGTCAAGCGCATGCGCGGCAAGCCCGGCACCAAGGTCACCCTGACCATCGCCCGCAAGAGCGAGACCAAGCCGCGCGTGGTCACCCTGGTGCGCGCGGTGATCAAGACCAAGAGCGTGAAATTCAAGCTGCTGGAACAGGATTACGGCTACGTGCGCGTCACCCAGTTCCAGGAACACACGGTGGAAAACCTGGCCCAGGCCCTGCAGACACTGTACAAAGACAACAAGACCCCGCTCAAGGGGGTAATCCTCGACCTGCGCGACGACCCGGGCGGCCTGCTCAACGGCGCCGTCGGCGTCTCCGCCGCCTTCCTGCCCAAGGATGCCCTGGTGGTGTACACCGAAGGCCGCGCCGAAGACTCCAAGATGCGCCTGACCGCCAAGGTGCAGAACTACGCCCGCGGCGCTGCCGACCCGCTGGCCAAGCTGCCGGCCGGCATCAAGAACATCCCGATGGTGGTGCTGGTCAACGGCGGTTCGGCCTCGGCCTCGGAAATCGTCGCCGGCGCGCTGCAGGACCACAAGCGCGCCGTCGTGGTCGGCACCCAGACCTTCGGCAAGGGCTCGGTACAGTCGGTGCTGCCACTGGGCAACGCAGGTGGCATCAAGCTCACCACCGCGCGCTACTTCACGCCGAACGGCCGCTCGATCCAGGCCAAGGGCATCGAACCCGACGTGGTGGTGGAAGACGGCACGCTCAACGCGAACGATCAGCAACCGTTGCGCGTGCGCGAGGCCGACCTGGAAAACCACCTGGCCAACCCCAACGGTGACGACAAGGCCCCGGCCAAGCCGGTGCTCAAGCGCCCGACGATCAAGCCGGCCGCACCGGCGCAGCCCGCGCCGGACAATGGCAAGGACGCGCCCGACGAATCGTCCTCGCGTGAGCCGAACCCAAAAGCCGATTACCAGTTGGGCCAGGCCTTGAATATCCTCAAGGTGCAGCAAATACTGATCAATAAAAAGGGAAGCTAGGACCGTGTGGCCCCGGCGGGCAAGGCCTCCTGAGCCAGGGAGCCTTGCCATGCCAGCAGAAGCATCGTCCAAGTACCATCCCCTGCCCCGACCACGCCAGGAAGACGCCGGGCGTGCCGCCGCCTTACCGCTGCCGCACCCCGGTATCCACATACCCTTCCGGTCTGCGCCACGGCAGCCGATCATCCGCACCGCATCAGCCGAGGCCTCGCCGGCCGAGATCGCGCGGCGACCGCCAGGCAGCGGCGTAGCTCAGGCTGCGACCAGATGAAATACCCCCTCATTCCTGCTACCCTTGGCGCCACCTCAAACCCGACCCAGGCAGGAGCCAGAACCGACATGCTGACCAGAGAGTTTGTCCTCTCTTTCCGTGAAGCCGCCCCTTACATCAACGCCTTCCGCGGCAAGACTTTCGTCATGGCGATCAACGGCGAAACCGTGCGCGATGGCCGCTTTCCCAGCCTGGCCAAGGACATCCACCTGCTGGTCAGCCTGGGCGTACGCATCGTACTGGTGCACGGCGCGCGCTGGCAGATCGACGTGCTGGCCCAGCGTGCCGGACATGCCCAGGTTTTCCGCGGCGACAAACGCAGCACCGACAGCCAGACGCTGGAGCTGGTCAAGCAGGCGGTGGGCTATACCCGCCACGAGATCGAAGCCGCGCTGTCGTCCAGCATGCGCCATGTCCCGGTGCAGGGCAGCCAATTGCGCGTCGCCAGCGGCAACTTCCTCACCGCCCAGCCGATGGGGGTGATCGAGGGCATGGACATGCAGTACACCGGCAGCGTACGCCGGGTCGACAGCGAGGCGATGCAGGCGCGCCTCGACGCCGGCGACCTGGTGCTGGTCTCCTGCATCGGCTACTCGCCCACCGGCGAGGCGTTCAACCTGACCATGGAAGAAGTCGCCACCCACATCGCCATCGCCCTGAAAGCGGAAAAACTGCTGTTCATGGTGGACAGCCAAGGCGTCACCAACAGCCAGGGCGAGTTCGCCAGCACGCTCACCGCCCACGAGGCTGAAGCGCTGATCGCCAGCGGCAACCTGCAGGGTGACGTGGCCGCCTACATGCCGTACGCGGTGAAGGCGGTGCGCCAGGGCGTGGCTCGGGCCCACATGATCGGCCGCTTCGACGACGGCGCCATCCTGGAAGAACTGTTCACCGACGGCGGCAACGGCACCATGCTGGCGCGCGATCCGCTGGTGAAGGTGCGCAACGCGTCGATCGACGACATCGGCGACATCATCGACCTGATCCGTCCACTGGAAGAACAGGGCATCCTGGTCAAGCGCAGCCGCGAGTTGCTGGAGATGGAGATCAAGTCGTATTCGGTGCTGGAGCACGACGGCAAGATCTTTGGCTGCGTCGCCATGCACCCCTTCCCCGACGCCGGCATGGCGGAACTGGCCTGCCTCGCGGTCTCCCAGCAGAAACGCGACGCCGGCTTTGGCGAGGAGCTGCTCAAGCACGTCGAATACCTGGCGCGCGCGCAGGGCCTGGCCTCGCTGTTCGTGCTCACCACCCAGACCGCGCACTGGTTCGTCGAGCGTGGCTTCGCCGCCGCCGACATCAGCCAACTCCCGCTGGGGAAGCAGCGGCTCTACAATTACCAGCGCCGCTCCAAGGTGTTCATCAAACCCTTGCGCTGAGCCCGTTCTTGGCTGGAAGCCCTGTCATCTCTATGACACAATACGGTAGTAATCTGTTATCCAATTAGCTGCAAGGAAGCGCAATGGCTAGAACCGTCAACTGCATCAAGCTGGGCCGCGAAGCGGAAGGCATGGATTTCCCGCCGCTGCCGGGTGAACTGGGCAAGCGGGTATTCGAGAATGTCTCCAAGGAAGCCTGGCAAGGCTGGCTGCGTTACCAGACCATGCTGATCAACGAAAACCGCCTCAACCTGGCCGACGCCCGCGCCCGCCAGTACCTGGCCGCCCAACTGGAAGCGTACTTCTTCGGCGACGGCGCCGATGCACCGGCAGGCTACACCCCACCAGGAAGCAACTGATCCCGGCAAAGCCCTCCGCGCGAGGGCTTTTTCGTCCCTACAACCAGCGCGAGCCCACTCAACAACCATGTCGCAACAGAACGACCTGCTGCTCAACCGCGAACTCGGACTGATCCAATTCAACCGACGGGTCCTGGCCCAGGCCGAAGACCCCCGCCTGCCTCTCCTGGAGCGGCTGCGCTTCCTGTGTATCGTCTCGTCCAATCTCGACGAATTCTTCGAAGTCCGTATGGCTTGGCTCAACGAGATGGTGGAGACCCAGCCGGATGCGCCGCTGCCGGACGGGATGACGCCGCACCAGGCGCTGCGCAAGGTCTCGGAAGCCACCCACGTGCTGATCCGCGAACAATACGCGGTGATGCGCGATATCCTGTTCCCGGCCCTGCGCGAGGAAGGCATCCTGTTCCTGCGGCGCATCGACTGGACCGACGAGCAGCGCGAATGGGTCAAGGGTTACTTCTTCCGCGAAGTCATGCCGCTGTTGACGCCGATCGGGCTCGACCCCTCGCACCCCTTCCCCAAGGTACTGAACAAGTCGCTCAACTTCGCCGTCGAGCTGGAGGGCAAGGACGCCTTCGGGCGCCAGTCGGGCATCGCCATCGTGCAGGCGCCGCGCATCCTGCCGCGCGTGATCAAGCTGCCGGAGGAACTGTCCGACGGCAAGCACCTGTTCGTGTTCCTGTCGTCGATCCTGCACGCCCACGTGCACGAGCTGTTCCTCGGCATGTCGGTCAAGGGCTGCTACCAGTTCCGCGTCACCCGCGACAGCGAGCTGAACGTCGAGGACGAGGACATGAAGAACCTGCGCACCGCGCTGCAGGGCGAACTACGTCAGCGTCAGTTCGGCGACAGCGTGCGGCTGGAGATCGCCGACACCTGCCCGCAGCACATGCAGGACTTCCTGGTCACCCAGTTCGGGCTGGAGCCGGAAAACGTCTATCGCGTCGACGGCCCGGTCAACCTGGTGCGGCTGATGCAGGTGCCAGACCTGGTCGACCGCCCGGACCTGAAGTTCGCCTCGTTCGTGCCGACGCTGCCGGCGGCGTTGCAGAAGAAATCCGGCCTGTTCGACGTGATCCGCCAGGGCGACGTGCTGCTGCATCATCCTTACCAGAGCTTCCAGCCGGTCATCGACCTGTTGAACCTGGCCGCCACCGACCCGCAGGTAGTGGCGATCAAGATGACGGTGTACCGCACCGGTACCGACTCGGTGCTGATGGAGTCGTTGATCGCCGCCGCCCGCGCTGGCAAGCAGGTAACGGTGGTGGTGGAGCTGATGGCGCGCTTCGACGAGGAAGCCAACATCGGCTGGGCCTCGCGCCTGGAAGACGCCGGCGCGCACGTGGTGTACGGCGTGTTCGGCTACAAGGTGCACGCCAAGATGCTGATGGTGGTGCGGCGCGAAGAGAGCGGGCTGAAACGCTACGTGCACCTGGGCACCGGCAACTACCATCCGCGTACCGCCCGCCTCTACACCGACTTCGGGCTGATCTCCTGCAACGAGCAGCTGGCCAGCGACGTCAACGACCTGTTCATCGAACTCACCGGGCTGGGCAAGGCGAGCAAGCTGAAGCTGCTGCACCAGTCGCCGTTCACGCTGCACAGCATGATCATCGAGGCGATCGAGCGCGAGGCCAAGCACGCCAGCGAGGGGCGCCCGGCGCAGATCATCGCCAAGATGAATTCCTTGCTGGAGCCGGAGGTGATCAACGCGCTGTACCGCGCCAGCCAGGCCGGGGTGAAGATCCAGCTGATCGTGCGTGGCGTGTGCGCCCTGCGCCCGGGCGTGGAGGGACTATCCGACAACATCAGCGTGCGCTCCATCGTCGGCCGCTTCCTCGAACACCCGCGCGTGTTCTACTTCTACAACGACAAGGCGGAAAACCTGTACTTCTCCAGTGCCGACTGGATGGGGCGCAACTTCTTCCGCCGCATCGAGACCTGCGTGCCGGTGCTCGATCCCAAGATCAAGCGCCGCATGATCAAGGAAGGGCTGCGCATCTACCTCGAAGACAACGTCAACGCCTGGGACATGCAGCCCGACGGCAGCTACAAGCGGCGCCATGCGCGCGGCAAGGTGCATTGCGCCCAGCAGACGCTGCTGGACGAGTACATCGTCTAAGGCTTCGGCCAACCCCGAGGCACACGGCGGCCGTGGCGGAACTTCGCCGCGGCCGCCGTTTCTTATCCTTCCCTGCCCTCCTTCCGGACATACCCTTGGATATCCTGCTCTATGCGCTGTCCGCGCTGCTGGTACTGGCCGGCCTGGCCGGCACCGTGTTCCCGGCCCTGCCCGGCCTGCCGCTGATGCTGGGCGGCTTCGCGCTGGCCGGCTGGGCGGAGGATTTCCAGCACGTCGGGGCGCTGACGCTGGGCGTGCTGGGGCTGCTCGCCGTAATCGGCCTGGCCATCGACTTCGTCGCCGGCCTGCTCGGTGCCAAGGCCACCGGCGCCAGCCGGAAGGCCTTGTGGGGCGCCTTTGCGGGCAGCCTGGTCGGCCTGTTCTTCGCCCTGCCGGGCGTCATCCTGGGCCCGCTCATCGGCGCGGCTATCGGTGAATTCCTCGCCCGGCGCGACATCTACCAAGCCGGCAAGGTCGGCATCGGCACCTTCCTCGGCTTTGTCGTCGGTACCGTCGCCAAGATCGGCTGCGCCTTCGCCATGCTGGCCACTTTTGCACTGGCGTTCATGCTCTGAACGGCCGCTCCGGCCCCTCCACGTTGGCCGAAGTCGCCGTACAGACGCGCCGCTTCTGCGGGTGCCCCACGCGAAGCGCGGGCTTTTGGTAGAATCGGCCGGTTAACGATTCATCAATCAGCGTGGAACCGTCATGGCCCAATACGTAATGTCTATGCTCCGCGTGAGCAAGGTGGTGCCGCCCAAGCGCCAGATCATCAAGGATATCTCGCTGTCGTTCTTCCCCGGCGCCAAGATCGGCCTGCTGGGCCTGAACGGCTCCGGCAAGTCGACCGTGCTGCGCATCATGGCCGACGTCGACAAGGAATACGACGGCGAGGTGCAGCACCTGGCCGGCGTCAAGATCGGCTACCTGCCGCAGGAACCGCAACTCGATGCCGACAAGACGGTGCGCGAGGAAGTGGAAAGCGGCATGGGCGACGTGATGGGCGCGCAGAAGCGCCTGGAAGAGGTGTACGCCGCCTACGCCGAGCCGGATGCCGACTTCGACGCCCTGGCCGAAGAGCAGGCGCGCCTGGAGGCGATCATCTCGGCCGGTGCCGGCGACAACGTCGAACACCAGCTGGAAATCGCCGCCGACGCGCTGCGCCTGCCGCCGTGGGACGCCAAGATCGGCCCGCTGTCGGGCGGCGAGAAGCGCCGCGTGGCGCTGTGCAAACTGCTGCTGTCGCAGCCGGACATGCTGCTGCTCGACGAGCCGACCAACCACCTCGATGCCGAATCGGTGGAATGGCTGGAACAGTTCCTGGTGCGTTTCCCCGGCACCGTGGTGGCCGTCACCCACGACCGCTACTTCCTCGACAACGCCGCCGAATGGATCCTGGAACTGGACCGCGGCGAGGGCATCCCGTGGAAGGGCAACTATTCCAGCTGGCTGGAACAGAAGGAAGCGCGCCTGGAGACCGAGGCCAAGCAGGAAGGCGCGCGTATCAAGGCGATGAAGCAGGAACTGGAATGGGTGCGCCAGAACCCCAAGGGACGCCAGGCCAAGTCCAAGGCCCGTATCGCGCGCTTCGAGGAACTGTCGAGCCACGAGCACCAGAAGCGCAACGAGACCCAGGAAATCTTCATCCCGGTGGCCGAGCGCCTGGGTAGCGAGGTGATCGAGTTCGACGGCGTGTCCAAGGGCTTCGGCGACCGCCTGCTGATCGACAACCTGAGCTTCAAGGCCCCGGCCGGCGCCATCGTCGGCATCATCGGCCCCAACGGCGCCGGTAAATCGACACTGTTCAAGATGATCGCCGGCAAGGAACAACCGGATTCCGGTACGGTGAAGATCGGCCAGACCGTGCAGATGGCCTTCGTCGAACAGAGCCGTGAAGGCCTGGACGCCGACAAGACGGTGTTCGAAGACGTCTCCGGCGGCTTGGACATTCTCAACGTCGGCCGCTTCGAGATGTCGAGCCGGGCTTACCTCGGCCGCTTCAACTTCAAGGGCGGCGACCAGCAGAAGAAGGTCGGCATGCTGTCCGGCGGCGAGCGTGGCCGGTTGCACCTGGCCAAGACCCTGCTCAAGGGCGGCAACGTGCTGCTGCTCGACGAACCGTCCAACGACCTCGACGTGGAAACCCTGCGTGCGCTGGAAGATGCGCTACTGGAGTTCGCCGGCACCGTGTTCGTGATCTCCCACGACCGCTGGTTCCTCGACCGTATCGCCACCCACATCCTGGCGGCGGAAGGCGAGTCGCAATGGACCTTCTTCGACGGCAACTACCAGGAGTACGAGGCCGACAAGAAGAAACGCCTGGGCGAGGAAGGAGCCAAGCCCAAGCGTATCCGCTACAAGCCGATCACGCGCTGAGCCCCGCTCTTCGGCCAACCCCGTTCCGCCCCCGGCGCAACGGGGTTTTTTTACAGGTGAACAAACCGTAACAATTGTCCATGCCAAAGGACTTTAAAGCGCTGGCGAAACGTGCCTAGAATGGGTTGTCTTTTTGCGAAGGGGGAGCCTCCCCCGCCGTGAAAGGTGTGCAGGCTCAGGACCCGTTCACGCCCCGACGCGAGCGGCCCTCAGCGGAGTGAAGAGCAGCCCGGACACCGCCATGCGCCGATCAGCGCAGCAGGATTCGAGCCGTGCTCAACCCCGGTCTGGGACGCGCCGCCAGTTCGTGAGCAGGTTCCCACAAGGTGCGCTGGCATGGCACCCGGCCGCGATACAGCCACAATACGCAGAGGAGCTTCCTCATGGAAAACCAATACCCATTCCTGCCCACCATTGCGCTGCCGTCCACCACCGACCTCATCCGGCTCGACGCGCGTCCGCGACGCTCGGTCACGCTGGACAGCGCCGCGCTCGAGGTGATGACCGACCTGAAATTGGTCGATCCGGTCAGCGTGCACGAAGACACCCCGCTCGACGACGCCCACCGCGCCATGATCGGCCGCGGCATCCGCCTGCTGTTCGTCACCGACGCCGCCGGCCACCTCACCGGCCTGGTCACGGCCACCGACCTGCTGGGCGAGCGGCCGATGCAGTGCATGCTGGGACACGGCAAGCGCCGCGCCGACTTGCTGGTGCGCGACGTGATGACGCCGCGCGTCGAGCTCGAGGCGCTGAAGCTGGAAGACGTCGCCTCGGCCAAGGTCGGCCACATGGTCGCCACCATGAAGCAGCAAGGCCGCCAGCACGCGCTGGTGGTGGAGCTCAACCCGGAGACCGGTCACTACGAGGTGTGCGGCCTGTTCTCGACCTCGCACATGGCGCGCCGCCTCGGCATCTCGCTCAACTTCATCCGCGTCCCGCAGGCGTTCTCCGAAATCCAGCACTCGCTGCTGCACGAAAGCTGAGCCGGCGATACACCTCCTACCAAGGCAGCCGCGAGCTGCCTTTTTTCATGCCCGCTGCGCCGCCGCAGCGTGGCGCCCGCGCGGGGGCCCCCTCCGCCCTTCCCCAAAACCGCCCGGATCGCGCCCGCCAGCGTGCCGGACATAGGGCGAATGGGCATGAATTTATCTCATGCCCCAATGGCCATAAATCATTTGTTCCCGCGGACGAGCGTCCCTTAGCCTAACTGCATCGGCTGACACCGCCGACGACCAAGGGAGAAAACGATGTCCTGCAAAAAAGTACTCACGCTGACCCTGCTGTGCGCCCTGCCCTGGCTGGCCCAGGCCCAGACCGTGCGCATCGTGACCGACGCCAGTTACCCGCCGTTCTCCAAGATGAACCCGGACGGCAGCATCACCGGCTTCGATCCGGACATCACCCGCGCGCTGTGCGCCGAGGCCAAGCTCGAGTGCGAGCTGAAGGCGATGGACTTCGACGGCATCATCCCGGCGCTGCAGGCCAAGAAGTTCGACGTCGCCATCGCCTCGATGAGCATCACCCCGGAGCGCGCCAAGGTGGTCGACTTCAGCGACATGTACTTCAAGATTCCCGGCCGCCTGATGGCCAGGGAAGGCACCCAGATCAACGACGCCTGGTTCAAGGGCAAGAAGATCGGCGTGCTGCGCAGCTCGACCCAGATGCAGGAAGCCAACGCCAAGTGGGCGCCGAAGGGCAGCCAGATCAAGGTTTACAGCAAGATCACCGACGCCTTCCTCGACCTGACCGGCCAGCGCCTCGACGCCGTCTACCTCGACGCCACCATCGGCGAGTCGGACTTCCTGCAAAAGCCGATGGGCAAGGGTTTCGCCTTCGTCGGCCCGGTCTACAACGACCCCAAGTACTACATGGGCGCGGCGATGGCGGTCGGCAAGGGCAACAAGGAACTGCGTGCCAAGCTGAATGCGGCGCTGAAGCAGATTCTCGGCAACGGCACCTACAAGCAGATCCAGGCCAAGTACTTCAGCTACGACATCTACCCCTTCAAGTAATCCCGGGTTCCGTTCTTGACCTTGCGGCCGACGCCTGATCCGCGCCGGCCGCCGAAAGCCCTGCCATGACCAAGACCGCTTACGTTGAAATCCACCTGCCCGCGCTGCGCCGCAATTACGCCCTGGCCAAGACGCTGGCCGGCGCGGCGCGGGTCTGGGCCGTGCTCAAGTCGGATGCCTACGGCCACGGCCTGACGCGCGTGGCGCTGGCGCTGCCGGACGCCGACGGCTTCGCGCTGATCCAGCCGGACGACGCCGTGACGCTGCGCCACGCCGGCATCGGCGCGCAGATCCTGCTGCTGGAAGGGGCGCTGGAGGAAGGCGATGTCGACATCGCCGCGCAGCACCGTCTCGACCTGGTGCTGCGCTCGGAACACCAGCTGCAGTGGCTGCTCCAGAAGGCGCGGCCGGTCACGGTCTGGGTCAAGGTCAATACCGGCATGAACCGCTTCGGTTTCACCCCAGAGCGGGCGCTGGCGGTGGTGCGCCAGTTGCAGGCGACGCCGTTCTGCCGCGTCGCCGGGCTGATGACCCACTTCGCCTGCGCCGACCAGCTCGGCACGCCACTGGACGAGCCGTGGCGGCGCTTCCTGCAGGTGGTCGAGGCCACCGGCCTACCCTACACCGCCGCCAACAGCGCGGCGCTGTTGCGCGAAGCGCGCACCCACGGCGCGGTGGCCCGCGTCGGCGGGCTGCTCTACAACAACAACCCGTTCTACCCCGACACCCGGCTGTGGCCGATGGCGGCCGCGCCGGTGATGCGCTTCGCCGCGCGCATCGTGCACGTCAGCACGCTCCAGGCCGGCGACAGCATCGGCTACGGCGCCGCCTTCACCGCCCGCCACGACATGCGCATCGGCATCGTCGGCGCCGGCTACGGCGACGGCTACCCGCGTTCAGCCCCCAGCGGCACCCCGGTGCTGGTGAACGGCCGGCGCGCGGCGCTGGTGGGTCGGGTGGCGATGAACGTGCTGGCGATCGACCTCTCCGCCCTGCCGGAGGTGCAGGTCGGCGACGAGGTCACGCTGTGGGGCGCGCCGGGGCTGAGCTGCGACGAGATAGCTTGGCGCTGCGGCACCATCAGCGAAGAACTGCAATGCGCATTGACGAGCCGGGTGCCGATCCGGCAGATTGTGGCGGACTCCATCGCGCCCGCCATCCCTGATGAACAAACTGCCCCCGCTCAATGCCTTGCGCATCTTTGAAGCGGTCGCCCGTCTGCAAAGCTTCACCAAGGCCGCCGAGGCCCTCTACCTGACACAAAGCGCGGTCAGCCACCAGATCCGCAAGCTGGAAGAACACTTCGGCTTCCCGCTCCTGGTGCGCGGCCAGCGCGGCATCGACCTGACGCCGGAAGGCGCGATCCTGCAGCACAGCGTGCACGACGCCCTGCTGCAGATCGACCAGACCTGCGACCAGCTCAGCCAGCGCCACCACGCCATCCGCATCAAGTCGCCGCCGTCGATCGCGGTGCGCTGGCTGGTGCCGCATCTGCAAGCCTTCAAGCAGCAGTTTCCCGATCTCGACATCAGCGTCAGCACGGTATGGGAGGAAAAGCCGGCGTTCGACTGGGGCCTGTTCGACCTCGCCATCCAGTACGGCATCGGCGACTGGCCCGGCGTCACGGTCGAGCTGCTGCACCGCGAGCAGCTGATTCCGGTCGCCGCGCCGGCACTGCTGCAGGGCCGCCAGACCCTGACGCCGGACGATCTGGCCACGCAGACGCTGATCCACTCGACGCGCGACCGCCACGACTGGCGGCTGTGGCTGGGGCTACCCGCGGGCGAGTGGCCCAAGGGACAGAAGGAATTGCTGTTCGACGCCGACGTGATGGCGGTGGAAGCCGCCCGCTGCGGGCTGGGCGTGGCGCTGATCGACCCCTTCCTGGTGCAGGATGCGCTGGACGACGGCAGCCTGCTGACGCCGCTGCAGCGCACCGTCCAGACCGGCAAGGCTTACTACCTGGTGCGTCCCCCGCATGACCGCCACTCGCGCCGCCTGCAGCCCTTGGTCGAGTGGCTGCAGAACGCCGCCTGAGCACACCCGGGCCTCACCACATGATTGTGCTGCCCTGCACCGCCCCGGCTTGGTAAAATACGCGCCAACCCGCCTTTTCTCAGGATCCCAGCGTGAGCGCCATCCCCGACATCAAGCCCGGGCAGTCGATCGAACTGCTCAAGGAACTGCACATCCTTACCCGCGACGGCAAGCTCAACCAGGACAGCCGCCGCAAGCTGAAACAGGTCTACCACCTCTACCAGTTCATCGAGCCTCTGCTGGCCGACGTGCTGGCCGAGGGCGGGGAACTGACGCTGGCCGACCACGGCGCCGGCAAGTCCTACCTCGGTTTCATCCTGTACGACCTGTTCCTGAAGGAGAAGAACGCCGGCCACGTCTACGGCATCGAGACCCGCGCCGAGCTGGTGGCGCGCTCGCGCGAACTGGCGGAACGGCTGGACTTCCCGCGCATGAGCTTCCTCGACCTGACGGTGGAGCAGTCGATCACCTCGCCGCTGCTGCCGGAGCGCATCGACGTGGTCACCGCGCTGCACGCCTGCAACACCGCCACCGACGACGCCATCAAGTTCGCGCTGGCCAAACAGGCACGCTTCATCGTGCTGGTGCCGTGCTGCCAGGCCGAGGTGGCCACGGTGCTGCGCAAGAACAAGAACCAGAGCTTCGGCCTGACGCCGCTGTCGGAAATCTGGCGCCACCCGATCCACACCCGCGAATTCGGCAGCCAGCTCACCAACGTGCTGCGCTGCCTGCAGCTGGAGGCGCACGGCTACCAACTGACGGTGACCGAACTGGTGGGCTGGGAACATTCGATGAAGAACGAGCTGATCATCGCCCGCTACACCGGCGCACCGCGCAAGAATGCCGAGCAACGCCTGGAAAGCATCCTGCACGAGCTGAACCTGGACGAGCTGCGCCAACGTTTCGTCTACTGAGCCCCCCCGTTCTTCGGCCAACCTTGAGCACGACCGACAAGGTTGGCCGAAGAACGTCCACATCCCCCCAGCACAGCTCGGTTCCTCCCCCGCCCTCCCAAGCCGTGAGCGGCCGCCTCGCCAGCGTCAGTCCCTCCTGGCCACCGCGATGGTGTTGGACCTCCCCACGCCAGCCATCCTCTCCGACAAAAAAAATGGCCATCCGTGTGGATGGCCCAGTCTAGAGAGGAGGAGAAAACCCGGGGGACACTCGCCTGCGCGCCGCGTCCCGAAATCGGTCGAGGTTACCGCTGCCAGTAGCGGTTCTGATCGTCGTGGCGCTGGTAGCGGATCGCCTCCGACAGCGCCTGTTCGCTGCGTTCCAGGTCGCGCTGCTCGGGGCGCGACAGATAACCGTCGGCCAGATAATCGCGCCGCTTGGCCCGCAGATCGTCCAGTTGGCGTTGCAGACGGCGCGCCTCCCAGCGCGTCAGCGAGCCATCCTGCACGCCACGCTCGATGCGTACCTGGTAAGGACGGTAAGACGGATAAGACTGGTAGTAGCCATGATCGGGCTGAGTCCAGCGATCCCCCGCGCCATCCTTGGCAAACGCCGCCAGCGGCAACAGGGACAAAGCAACAAGCAAGGCACGTTTCATGATGGGGTTCCTTGGTAGTGAGAACGTGCTTGCAGTGTAGGAGGCAAGTTTGTCGGATCTGTGTCGCCCCGCGCCGTGCTTGTTAAAAGATGTTAAACATCCTCGCGCGATCCAACAACGCCCGAACGGACCCAGGTCGACACCGCCGCCGGAGGAAAAGGAACGCAGGAGAATGCGCCTAACAGGCGTACGCCGCGGCAGGAGCACGGCGGGAAAAGCACGGTGCCCTTCCCGCCACGCAGAAACCTGGCGATAGGAAGGAAGGGCGCGACAAGAAGCGGCGGCAGGGCGCGGACGCCCCCGCCGGCCTCAGCGCCGCCAGACCAGCCGGCTGACGGTGCGCGAGACGTGGATGCTGGTATCGTCGACCCAGCGCGCGTAGGGCAGCGAGCACAGATAGATCGCCGCCACCGACGCCGCCAGGCTCGACAGCGAGGCGCCGGTGTAGGACAAGGTCGGGCTCAGGGCATTGAACACCAGCGGCGCCACCGTGGCCAGCACCAGCATGTGCAGCAGGTAGGCCGAAAACGACATGCGGCCGAGCCAGGCCATGGCGCGCCCGGAAAGACGCTGCCCCAGCCACGGGCTCTTCAGCACCGCGCCGACGATCAGCATGCCGCCCAGCTCATTTGCCAGATCGTAATTGGCCAGCGACTCGCCGCGCCAGGACAGATCCAGGTTGCGCTCGATGAAATTGTAGGAACTGCTCGCTTCGTGATACCCCACGAGATACAGCCCGGCCAGCAGCGCGGACAGCGCCAGCAGGCGGTTATCGACGGTCCACTCGCTCGCCGCCAGCCAGAGGCCGAACACGAACAGCGCGTAGTACACGCCATTGCCCGGCACCAGCAACAGGCAGCCCAGCGCCGCGACCGGCAACAGCCAGTCCGGACGCGGCCAGCGATCGAGCAGCGCGGCCAAGGCGTACACCAGCAGCGAACCGAAGAACTCGATGCGCATCGTCCACAACGCCCAGTTGTAGTCCGCCGCCCCCCACAGGATGGTATCCACCGAGCCCTGCTCCACGGCGTTCCCCAGCGAGAAATCAAAGGCGCCGAACAGGCGAATCCACTCGCCCAGCGCATGCCGGTCGACCCGCGGCAAGGCGAAGGCGAACACCGCCCAGGCCAGCAGGCAACTGATCAGGATCGGCAGCATCAAGCGGAAGTAGCGGCGCACCACCATGCCGGGTAGGGCCTGCAGCAGCCCGTCCCGGCCCAGCACGCTGCGCCCCAGCACGAAGCCGCTCAGGACGAAGAACACGCACACCGCGCCCGAGCCGGAATACACGAAGCCGAAAGGCGAATTGAACACCCAGCGCTCAAAACCCGAGCGCAGCTGGTCGAAATCACCGTGCAGGTAAGGCCAGAAAGTCAGGGATGCGTGGGAAAAAATCACTGCCAGCGCCGCCAAGCCTCGAACAGCCTCGACGGCCAAATTCTTGTTGCTCATGGATACAGAACGATCGGAGACATAAACAAAACAACACATTATAAGGCCTGCGCCCGCAAGCCACAGCGTAAACTTGATGCGACGGTGTCTGGCGTGGGGCCGGCACTTGCCCTGACCCGAGCATTACCCTACTCTTGCGCCAGTTCTCCAGCCTTACGAGTTCCTCATCGTGCCGAAACGCCGCTACGCCCTGTCCCTGCTGTTCACCGTCAGCCTGGCCGGTTGCGCCAGCCCCACCACTCCGGTGAGCCAGCCTTCCTCCGCCCCCATCGTCGTGCCACCGGATGGCTACCCGCAGCCGGACAACACGGCATCGGCACCGGTGGAACTGCCGCCAGTGGAAACCCCGCTGACCATCACGCCCCCGCTCATTGGCAAGCCGATCACGGTGCTACCGCGCGTGCCGCCGATCAGCGCAGCGCAAGGCCGCGCCACCCTGGACAAGGTCCTGCCCGCCAAGATACGCGACCGCGCCGGCTGGGCCGAAGACATCTTCGACGCCTTCACCGCCCTGAAGTTGCCTTATACCGCCGAAAACTTCTGCGCCGCCGCCGCCGTCATCGAGCAGGAATCGAGCTGGCAGTCCGACCCGACGGTGCCGGGGCTGCCCAAGATCGTCTGGGGCAAGATCGGGGAAAAGGCCGCCGGCTACCACATCCCCCTGCCGCTGGTGAAGACCGCCCTGCTCAAGCCCTCGCCCAACGGCCGCAGCTACAAGGAGCGCATCGACACGCTGCGCACCGAAAAGCAGATGAACGAACTGTACGAAGACATGTCGGCGGAGGCCGAGAAGATCGGCTTTCCCACCATCATGAAAAAGAACCCGATCCGCACCGGCGGACCGATGCAGGTCAGCGTGGAGTTTGCCGAAGCCCACGTCCGCGCCTGGCCCTACCCTTACTCGCGCAAGACCAGCCTGCGCAATGAAGTGTTCAGCCGCCGCGGCGGCGTGTATTTCGGCAGCGCCATCCTGCTGCAATACCCGGCCCCGTACAAGGACATGCTGTACCGCTTCGCCGATTTCAACGCCGGCCGCTACAGCAGCCGCAACGCGGCCTTCCAGGCAGTCATCAACCGGCTCAGCGGACGGCGCCTGGCGCGCGATGGCGACCTGCTCAGCTATGAAAATGGCCAGGCCAGCGGCGGCAGCACCTTGAACGCCCTGCAGGCACTCGACAACCGGCTGGGCATGAGCGACAACGCCATCATGCGCGATCTGAAACAGGAAAAACTGGCAACCTTCGGCCAGACCGAGCTGTACCGCAAAGTGTATGCCCTGGCCGACCCGCTCTACGGCGGCCAGGCACCGCGCGAACAGTTGCCGCAGATCGACCTGAAAAGCCCCAAGATCACCCGCAAGCTGACCACCGAGTGGTTTGCCGAGCGAGTGAACGGACGCTATCAGACCTGCCTGCAGCGCGCAGCGCATTAACCGTGAGGAAGGCCGGGGCGCCACAGGAGCCCTGGCTTGATACGGCGCTCGATACCGGGCAAGGCGCCCGGCCGCTGGCCGAGGGAAAAACAAAAAAGCCAACCCGAAGGTTGGCTTTTTTGTTGAAACTGGCGTCCCCACGGGGATTCGAACCCCGGTCGCCGCCGTGAAAGGGCAGTGTCCTAGGCCTCTAGACGATGGGGACAGTGGCGCATCCGGAGCGATTCGAACGCCCGACCCTCTGGTTCGTAGCCAGATACTCTATCCAACTGAGCTACGGATGCGCTGTCTGGCGGAGAAAGAGGGATTCGAACCCTCGATACAGGTTTAAGCCCGTATGCTTCCTTAGCAGGGAAGTGCCTTCGACCACTCGGCCATTTCTCCGTGAGAGAGACGCCATATTAAAGATGACATCTCACCCTGTCAACCCCCCTGTGATCAGGCTTCGACCGTCTGATCGAGGCCGAAGGCCTTGTGCAGCACGCGCACGCCCAGCTCAAGGTATTTCTCGTCGACCAGCACCGACACCTTGATTTCCGAGGTGGAGATCAGCTGGATGTTGATGCCCTCTTCGGCCAGGGTACGGAACATGGTCGAGGCGATGCCGCAATGCGAACGCATGCCGACACCGACGATGGAGATCTTGGCGACCTTGTCGTCGGCGTCGATCTTGGCGGCGCCGATGTGGGTCTGCACGTCGCGCAGGATGCCCAGGGTGCGCTGGAACTCGCCGCGCGGCACGGTGAAGGAGAAGTCGGTGGTGCCGTTCTCGCCCACGTTCTGGATGATCATGTCCACTTCGATGTTGGCATCGGCGATCGGGCCCAGGATCTGGTAGGCGATGCCCGGCTTGTCCGGCACGCCTTTCACGTTGATGCGCGCTTCGTTACGGTCAAATGCGATGCCTGCGACTACGGCCTTTTCCATGTTTTGGTCTTCCTCGAACGTGATCAGTGTGCCTTCCCCTTCCTCTTCGAAACTGGAGAGTACACGCAGCCGAACCTTGTACTTGCCGGCGAATTCAACCGAGCGGATCTGCAACACCTTGGAGCCCAGGCTCGCCATCTCGATCATTTCCTCGAAGGTAATGGTCTTGAGGCGGCGGGCTTCCGGCACCACGCGCGGGTCGGTGGTGTAGACGCCGTCGACGTCGGTGTAGATCTGGCACTCGTCGGCCTTGAGGGCGGCGGCCAGCGCCACGGCCGAGGTATCGGAACCACCACGGCCCAGCGTGGTAATGCTGCCCAGTTCGTCGACGCCCTGGAAACCGGCCACGATGACGACCTGACCGGCGTCGAGGTCGGCACGCATGGCAGCGTCGTCGATCGACTGAATGCGGGCCTTGCTGTGTGAGCTGTCGGTGACGACCGGCACTTGCCAGCCGCAGTAGCTCTTGGCCGGAACGCCGATTTCCTTCAGCGCCATCGCCAGCAGGCCGATGGTGACCTGTTCGCCGGTCGACACGAGCACGTCGAGTTCACGCGCGTCCGGATACTCCTGAATGTCCTTGGCCAGACCGATCAGGCGGTTGGTTTCGCCGCTCATGGCGGAAACCACGATGACCAGATCATGTCCCTGAGCCTTCCATTTGGCGATGCGCCGGGCGACATTCTTGATACGCTCGGTGGTGCCCACCGAGGTGCCGCCGTACTTCTGTACGATGAGTGCCATGCTTGCTCTTACATATGGGAGATTAAAAATTCGAACCCCGATTCTGACCATATCTTGGGGCGAATTGCAAGGATGTTTTCGGGCGATATCCAGAACGCCCCCCGCAACGCAGCAAATCGAGCCGGGACGGGCGCTCCGGCCATGTACAATTTGACCAATAAAACCCGGAAAATCGCCACTTTCAGCCAATCAATGGCATGCGGCGGGTATTTGCTTGCCGGGGGCGCCGCAGCGGCTTTTTCCGCGCCAAGGGTTACTCCGCATTGGCAAAGCCCTGCCGCGGGGCTTTAATGCAGCATGACACCCCTGCCCGCCGCGGGAAACAACTCGGAAGGTCCCCATGAAAGTCGGCTTGTTCATTCCCTGCTTCGTCAACGAACTGTATCCCCACGTCGCCATGGCCACGCTGGAACTGCTGGAAGGCTACGGCGTAGACGTGGCCTACCCCATGGAACAGTCCTGTTGCGGTCAGCCACTGGCCAATAACGGCGACAGCAGCGGCGCCTGCGAGGCCGCCCTGCGCTTCACCGGCGTGTTCAAGGACTTCGACTACGTGGTGGCGCCCTCCGGCAGCTGCGTCTCGCACGTGACCCACCACTACCCTTGGTACATCGCCGACAACGCCGACTTCCAGCGCCTGCAGCCACGGGTCTTCGAGATCGTCGAATTCCTGCAGGACGTGCTGAAGGTGGAGAAACTGCCCAAGCCGGTGCACTTCCCGCACAAGGTGTCGATCCACCAGAGCTGCCACGGCCTGCGCGAGCTGCACCACGCCAGCCCGAGCGAGCTGATGATCCCCTACCAGTCGCGCCTGGAGCGCATCCTGCAACTGGTGGACGGCATCGAGATCGGCCTGCCGGAACGACGCGACGAGTGCTGCGGTTTCGGCGGCACCTTCAGCGTGGACGAGGCCGACGTCTCGGTGGCGATGGGGCGCGACCGCGTGGCCCAGCACGAGGCCACCGGGGCTGAGTACATCGTCGGCGCCGACCCGTCCTGCCTGATGCACATGGGCGGCATCATCCGCCACAACGGACGCACCATCCGCCCGCTGCACGTGGTGGAAATCCTCACCGGTCGCGGAGGTGCCGCATGAAGGCCGACAACATTCATCACCCGGACGCCGCGCGCGAGTTCCTCGCCGACCGCGCCCGCGCCAGTTGGCACGACCAGGCGATCTGGTTCGTGCGCCAGAAGCGCGACGTCCAGGCCAAACAGCTGCCAGAGTGGGAAGAGCTGCGCAAGTTGGCCGAACAGATCAAGGCGCACACGCTGTCCAAACTCGACGACTACCTGGTCCAGTTCGAGGAGAACGCGCGCCGCAACGGCGTCACCGTGCACTTCGCCGCCGACGCCGCCGAGCACAACCGCATCGTGCACCAGCTCCTGGACGCACGCCAAGTGAAGAAGCTGGTGAAGTCGAAGTCGATGCTGACCGAGGAGTGCGGGCTGAATCCGTACCTGGAGGAGCGCGGCATCGAGGTGATCGACACCGACCTGGGCGAGCGCATCGTGCAACTGCGGCACGAACCGCCGAGCCACATCGTAATGCCGGCGATCCACCTCAAGAAAGAGCAGATTTCCGAGCTGTTTCATGAAGAGCTCGGCACCGAGGCCGGCAACAACGACCCGACCTACCTGACCCATGCCGCGCGCGCCAACCTGCGCCAGCACTTCCTGACGGCCGACGCCGGGCTGACCGGGGTCAACTTCGCCGTCGCCGAGACCGGCGGCGTGGTGGTGTGCACCAACGAGGGCAACGCCGACCTCGGCACCGCGCTGCCGCCCCTGCACATCGCCTCGATGGGCATCGAGAAGATCATCCCCAAGCTGGAGCACCTGGGCGTGTTCACCCGGTTGTTGGCACGCTCGGCGATCGGTTCGCCGGTGACCACCTACACCTCGCACTTCCACCGCGCGCGGCCGGGCGGCGAGATGCACATCGTCATCGTCGACAACGGCCGCAGCGACATCCTCGGCAACCCGGACTTCTACGCCAGCTTGCGCTGCATCCGCTGCGGCGCCTGCATGAACACCTGCCCGGTGTACCGGCGCAGCTCCGGCCACAGCTACAGCTACGTCATACCGGGGCCGATCGGCTCGACGCTGGGCCCGAGCCGCGACATCAAGAAGCACGGCAGCATGGCCTTCGCCTGCACCACCTGCGGCTCCTGCTCCAACGTCTGCCCGGTGAAGATCAACCTGCACGAACAGCTCATCCTGCAGCGCAAGCGGGCCTTCGACGCCGGAACCCTGAAGCCGGCCAAGAAGATGGGGTTGTTGGCGATGCGCTTCCTGACCCAGCACCCGGCACTGATGGATGCCGGCGGCAAGGCGATGCGCAAGGTGGTGCCGATCCTGCCGGCATTCATCAAGGACGGCACGGCGTGGAGCCGGCCGGGACGCGAGCTGCCCGAGATGCCGGAACACAGCTTCAAGGAACTCTACCGCCGCCGCCAGGAGGACAAGCAATGAGCAGCAGCCGCGACGCCATCTTGGCCAAGATCCACCGCAACCGCCCCGGCGGGCCGGCGCTGCCGGACATCCACTCCGTGCCGTTCGTCACCTTCGATGACAAATTCGCCGCCTTCGCCGGCCTGATCCGCAATCTGGGCGGCGAGGCCATCTGGCTGGCCGACGGCCAGAGCGTGGCCGACGTGGTGGCGCAACGTTGGCCGAAGACCGGGCGCACCGTCGACCTGACCACGATGCCGCACGAGGAGGCCTTTACCCCGCACGATTGGCACGACGTCGACGTCGCCATCGTGCCCGGTGAGCTCGCCGTGGCGGAAAACGCCGCGGTGTGGATCAGCCACCCCGACAACATCTTCCGCTCGCTGTATTTCCTCACGGAAAAGCTGGTGATGGTGGTGCCCAAGGACAAGCTGGTCGACACCATGCGCGACGCCTACGGTCAGATCGCCATCCGCGAGCATGGCTTCGGCGCCTTCATCTCCGGCTCGTCGCGTACCGCCGACATCGAGCAGAGCCTGGTGATGGGCGCACACGGCGCCATGGCGGCGCTGGTGATCTTCTGCTGACAAGCCAACCCGTTTTCCCTTTTTTGGTGTGTTGCTCTGACAGACCCCGCTTGCGGGGTCTCTTTTTTTGCCGGCAACAAAAAACCCCGCCGAAGCTGCGGGGTTGGCCATACGATCTTACTTGTAGCGCGGCGGCAGCAACAGCGCCGGAACCTCGCGCTGGCGCTTGCCTATGCGTGCCTTGAATACCTTGCGCGGTTCGCCGTTGTCCACCGGCTTGCGCAGCGGCTCGGCAACGGGGGCTGCTGCCACCGGGGCACGCGATGCACTGCGGCTGTTGCCGCGCCCGTTCTCCGCCGAGCGGCGCGGCGGCGGCGCGATCTCGTCGGCCGGACGCTCCAGCCACGACGGCCAGAAGCCGGACACCGGCTGCGGCTTCAGCGTCTGCCGCGTCAGCTTCTCGATCGCCTCGAGCTGCTTGCCTTCGTCCTGCCCCATCAGCGAGATGGCCACGCCGGAGGCGCCGGCCCGGCCGGTACGGCCGATACGGTGCACATAGTCTTCCGGCGCGTTGGGCAGCTCGAAGTTGACCACGTAGGGTAGTTCGGAGATATCCAGACCACGCGCCGCCACGTCGGTCGCCACCAGCACCTTGACCTCGCCGTTCTTGAACGCGGTCAGGGTTTCCAGGCGGGCGCCTTGCGCCTTATCGCCGTGGATCGCCTCAGCGGCATGGCCGTCGCGCTTAAGATCGCGCGCCAGCTGGTCGGCGGACAGCTTGGTCTTGCAGAACACGATGACCTGGCCCATCTGGCGCTCGCGGATCAGGTGCGACAGCAGGTAGCGCTTGCGCTGGCTGTCCACCGAGAACACCAGCTGCTCGACCTGGGCGTTGGTCGAATTTTGCCGTGCCACTTCGACGGTCTGCGGGTCGTGCATGAACTCCTCGGCCAGGCGCTTGATCTCCGGCGCGAAGGTGGCGGAGAACAGCAGGGTCTGGCGCGTACGCGGCAGCATGCCGAGAATCTTGCGGATGTCGTTGATGAAGCCCATGTCCAGCATGCGGTCGGCTTCGTCCAGCACCAGCACGTCGACCTTGTTGAGCTGCACCGTCTTCTGGCCGACGTGGTCGAGCAGACGACCCGGCGTGGCGATCAGGATCTCGACGCCGCGACGCAGCTCCTGCGTCTGCGGGTCCATGTTCATGCCGCCAAACACCACGGTGGAGCGCAGCGGCAGGTACTTGGTATAGGCGGCGGCATTGACCGCGATCTGGTCGGCCAGCTCGCGGGTCGGCGACAGGATCAGCGCGCGCACCGGGTGCATGGCCGGCGAGGCGCTGGTACTGGCAAATTTCTTCAGGCGTTCCAGGATCGGCAGCATGAACGCCGCCGTTTTGCCGGTGCCGGTCTGCGCGGCAGCAAGGAGATCTCGCCCGGACAGCACCAGCGGAATGGCTTTGGCCTGGATCGGCGTGGGTTCGGAATAACCCTGCTCGTCGATGGCGCGGAGAATCTCCGGCGACAGCCCAAGCTCGGCAAATGACATGAACAATACTCCTGCGGTAAAGCCTGAGACGGCCGGCCGGCGGTCGGCTGTCTCGAAACGGATGTTGGTTTCAGTAACAAATAAAAAGGCCGACGCCGCCCGAAGGCGGCGCCAGCCGGTCGATCAGCTCAGTTGGGCGGCAACGCTGATCAACAGGATCACGAACAGCCAGAGCAAGGCGGAGCGCCACACCAGCCCCACCGCGCTCTTCAGGTAGTCGGGATCGGACTCCTCGCCCAGCCCCAGCTCCGGACGGAACTTGATGGTGTAGTCCTGCCGTACCGGGTCACCCAGCTTGACGCCTAGCGCACCGGCCGCCGACGCGAGCAGGATGCCGTGCGCGTAGTGGCCCCAGGTACGAGCCTGCGAGCGCCAGCAATAGAGCGCGTCCTCGAAGTCGCCCATGATGGCGAAGCTGATCGCCGTCAGGCGCACCGGAATCCAGTCCAGCCAGCTCATGGCCCGCGCGGCGAAGCGGCCGAACAGATCGTCGCCCGAACTGCGCTCGCCCCACTTCTGCGACAGGATGTAGCTCAGCCGATACAGCACGGCCCCCGCCGGACCGGGCAGGATCAGGAACCAGAACATGGTGCCGAACACATGGCGGTAACTGTCCACCACGCCCTGCTCGATCGACAGCCGGGAAATCTCGTTGACCGACAGTTCCGCCGTCGGCTGGCCGGTCCAGTGTGCCAGCGTCTGGCGCGCATCGAAATCGCGCCCTTCCGTCAAGGCCACCGAAATCTCGGAGAACGAACTGGAGAAATGGCGGAACCCCATGGTGAGATACAGCACCAGGACGTTCCACGCCAGCCCCAATACCGGGCTCACCGCCGCCAGCAGGTAGTAGCCGCCAAGGGCGATCAGCAACGGCGGCAGCATCGCCGCCAGCCAGGCCATCACGCCATGCCGGTTGTAGCCGGCGTTCAGGTTGCGCTCCAGGTGATTGGCGTAGCGGGTGAACAGCAGCCAGACCCGGTTGCGGTTACCCAGCGGGCGAAGTTGCTCGAGTGCGAGTGCGAAGATCAGGGATAGCAGGGTCATGGCTTATGGTCTTGAGGTGGTCTCTGGCCCAGACGCACGATACCACAAAGGCATCGTCGCGCCCACCCGACCCGCTCAGGCCGAGCCGAGATGACGGCCGCCGCCGGACAGGGTGGGCGGGGCTCCGTCCTTGCCGTAGCCGAGTGTGGAGATAGCGGCTTGGCGCAGAACCTCGAGCGTTTCCTCGGTCAGGGCGAGATGGCGCTGTACCAGCTCCCCGTTGAGGCGGTTGATCGCCTGCACCTGCTTGAGGGCCGCGTCGAGCTCGGCCCAGGCGCGGCGGGCCGCATTCTTGTCGGCAAGCCACGCGTGCACCCGTTCGGCATCGATCAGGTCGAGCGACTGCATCAGTGCGGCACGCCGCCGAGACGACTCGGCCAGCCGCTCCAGCAGACGCCCCTTCTCCTCGGCCAGGGGCTCGAGCGCGGCCACCTCGTTGCGCACCAGCACCGCCTGCTCGCGTTGCATCAGTTCCGCCAACGCCTTGAGCTGGGTGGTTTCCTCCTGGCACAAGGCGGTAAAGGTTTCGGCTTGCGGCATGGTTCAGTCGGAAAGGTTGGCGGGGCTCAACGGGACAGCAGGTCCTGCGCCGAGGCGATGAGCTGGTCGGCAATCTTGTCCGGGTTGATCTGGAACGAGCCGGAGGCGATGGCCTGCTTGATGGCGTCGACCTTGGCGGCATCGAAAGCCGGGGCGTTGGCCACCTCGCGCTCGACGGCCCCGATCTTGGGGTTGATGGCGACGTTATCGGACGCCGAAGCGGAAGCGCTGTCCGAGGTGCTGGGGGTGCTCTCCCGTCGCACGGGCTTGCTCTGGGCGCCGTACGCTCCAAGGGCCTTGCTCGTGTTGTCGATTTTCATGGCTAACGTCCTTCCACGAGAGAGTTTGGGGATTTGTACTTATTATCGACTGGAACAACACAATCTTGAGGATTTTATTTTTGCTCAGTACGACACCAACACGCTGCCGTCGGCCTGGGCCACGCCGCTGACCTCGCGGCCACTGGCCATCCTCACCCGCACCGACTCGCCGGCGGCGGCATTGCCTCGCGCCGTGCCTTCGGCCGTCGCGACAAAACCATCGCCCTGCGCCAGCACCTTCACGCGCTGATTGGTCCGGATCACGTCCGGCTGCTGCAGCATGAAACTGCGCAGCCAGGCACCGGCCGGCACGCTGCTCCTCATGCTCTGGCCGATCGCCTGGTCGAGCCGGTTGAGCACGTTGCGGCTGAGCGCCGGCGAGGTCATTTCCGCCAGCCTGACGTCGTCCGGGGCCAGCAGCTCTCCGGCCTTGAGCGGACGGGTCGCCACCACGCCCATTCTCTTTTCGGCAATCGTCACCGGCAGCCGCAACGACCAGCCTGCCGCCGGGCAGGACAGGTCGAGCGAGGAGTTGCCACTGGGCACGGCCCCTGCCGACCAACTCACCTGGGGCTGCTCGCAGGCTGGCAACGCCAGACGCGGATCGAGCCGGCCGAGCGTGAAGGTCGCCGGCCGAAAGCGCAGCTCCTGCTCGACGAAGCGGCGCGCAGCCTGCTCCAGTGCCGCCAGATTCTGAGTGGCGGCCAAGAGCTCGAGCGGGTGGAGCAGGAGGCCCAGCAGGAGCGACAAGGCGATAAGGCGTTTTTGCATGTGCCTCATTCTACCCGAGAAATCGCCGGGTGGAGGGCGCCTCGGCAGACGGCCCCACCACCACCCCGGAAACGATCAAGGCCCCTCACGGGGCCTTGATCGTTTCCTCGAGTCGTACTGGCTCAGGCCAATGCGGCTTCGATGAAGCCTTTCACCGCGGCGGCGTCGGCGTCGAACACGGTGACACGCTGCGGCAGGTTCTCGATGCCGTCGAAACCGGCCGGGCGCGGCGGGTCACGGTCCAGCGCCTCGCGGATGGTGTCGGCAAACTTGGCCGGCAGGGCGGTTTCCAGGCAGACCACGGTCTCGCCCGGCCGGCGCACGTCGCGCGCCACCTTGATGCCGTCGGCGGTGTGGGTATCCACCACCACACCGTCTTCACGATCGACCAGGCGGATCGTTGCCAGGCGGTCGGCATGGGTGCTCTTGCCGGAGACAAAGCCGAAACGCTCGCGCACCGCCGCCAGCTCGGACGACAGGTCGAAGCCCTCGCCCGAATCCACCTTGGCCCACAGCTCGCGTACCTTGGCCGCGTCGCGGCCGACCAGGTCGAACACGAAGCGCTCGAAGTTGGACGCCTTGGAGATGTCCATCGACGGGCTGGAGGTGACCCAGGTGTTGGCGGTGCCGCGCGGACGGTAGATGCCGGTGCGGAAGAACTCGTCGAGCACGTCGTTCTCGTTGGTGGCGACGATCAGGCGCTCGATCGGCAGGCCCATCTGGCGCGCGATGTGGCCGGCGCAGACGTTGCCGAAGTTGCCGGACGGCACGCAGAAGCTGACCTGCTCGTCGTTGCTGGCGGTGGCGTTGAAGTAGCCCTTGAAGTAGTACACCACCTGCGCCACCACGCGCGCCCAGTTGATCGAGTTGACGGTGCCGACCTTGTGACGCGCCTTGAAGGCGTGGTCGTTCTGCACCGCTTTCACGATGTCCTGGCAATCGTCGAACATGCCGCGAATGGCGATGTTGTGGATGTTTTCGTCCTGCAGGCTGTACATCTGCGCACGCTGGAACGGGCTCATCAGGCCGTCCGGGCTCAGCATGAAGACGTTGATGCCGGCCTTGCCGCGCATCGCGTACTCGGCCGCCGAGCCGGTGTCGCCGGAGGTGGCGCCGACGATGTTGAGCTCTTCGCCCTTCTTGGCCAGTACGTACTCGAACAGGTTGCCGAGGAACTGCATCGCCATGTCCTTGAACGCCAGCGTAGGACCGTTGGACAGTTCCAGGATGACCAGGCCGTCCTTGAGGCGCTTGACCGGGGTGATCTCGGCCGAGCCGTACACGTCGGCAGTGTAGGTGCGGTCGAGCATATCCTTGAGGTCGGCTTCGGGAATGTCGGTGGCGAACAGGCGGATCACCTCGAACGCCAGCGCGGCGTAGGAGAGGCCGCGCCAGGCGTCGAGCTGTTCACGACCAATCTGCGGGTAATGCTCCGGCAGCGCGAGACCGCCATCCGGGGCCAGGCCCATCAGGATGGTGTCGGAGAATTCCAGCGGCTGCATGCCGCCGCGGGTGCTGATGTAATGCATAGGGGTTCCGTTCAGCCGTTGAGTTCTTCCATGCGCAGGCGCACCACCTTGCCTGCCACGCTATCCAGCGCCTCGATGGAGGCGATGGCACGGTTGACCTGTTTCTCCTGCACGCGGTGAGTCAGGATCACCACTTCGGCGGAGCCGTCGGCATCCGCGCCCTTCTGGATCAGTGCCTCAATCGAGATGCCGTTGTCGGCCAGCAGGCGGGTGATCTCGGCCAGCACGCCGGTACGGTCGGCCGCGGCGATGCGCAGGTAGTAGGAGCTGTGAATCTCGTCGATCGGCAGGATCGGGGTGTCCTGCAGGCGGTCCGGCTGGAACGCCAGGTGCGGCACGCGGTGCTCGGGATCGGCGGTCAGCAGACGGGCCACGTCGACGATGTCGGCCACCACGGCGGACGCGGTCGGCAGCGCACCGGCGCCGGCACCGTAGTACAGCGTCGGGCCGATGGCGTCGCCCTTGGCCATCACCGCGTTCATCACGCCGTTGACGTTGGCGATCAGGCGGTCTTCCGGGATCAGCGTCGGGTGTACGCGCAGCTCGATGCCGGCGTCGGTGCGGCGGGTCAGGCCCAGCAGCTTGACGCGATAGCCCAGCTCCTCGGCGTACTTGATGTCGCGGCCGTCGAGCTGGCTGATGCCTTCCAGATAGCACTTGTCGAACTGCATCGGGATGCCGAAGGCGATCGACGCCATGATGGTGAGCTTGTGGCCGGCGTCGTGGCCCTCGATGTCGAAGGTCGGGTCGGCTTCGGCATAGCCCAGCCGCTGTGCCTCGGCCAGCACATCGGCGAAGCTCGAGCCCTTGTCGCGCATTTCGGTCAGGATGAAGTTGGAGGTGCCGTTGATGATGCCGGCGATCCACTCGATGCGGTTGGCCGAAAGGCCTTCGCGCAGCGCCTTGATGATCGGGATGCCGCCGGCCACGGCGGCTTCAAACGCTACCATCACGCCCTTTTCCTGGGCTCGGGCGAAGATTTCGTTGCCGTGCACGGCCAGCAGTTTCTTGTTGGCGGTGACCACGTGCTTGCCGTTCTCGATGGCCTTGAGCACCAGCTCCTTGGCGATGGTGTCACCGCCGATCAGCTCGACCACGATGTCGACGTCGGGGTGGTTGACGATCTGCATGGCGTCGTCGACCACCGGCACATCCGGACCGACCACTTCACGCGCGCGTTCCAGCTCGCGGTTGGCCGCCATGAACAGGCGAATCTCGCGACCGGCGCGGCGGCTGATCTCTTCGGCGTTGCGTTTGAGTACGGTGGCGGTACCGCCACCGACTGTCCCTACTCCCATCAGACCAATGTTGATCGGCTGCATGGCATCTCCTGATATTGAATGGTGTCAGATTTTTTTATGTGTCCCCGGCTCAAGGCCTACCGGCAAGGGCGTAACGCGCTTGCCGCTGGGTCCTGCGCCGATAAAAAAAAGGGAGCCTGCCGGCCCCCTGCTTTACTGCCGTACTGCGCGGTCCATTGTGCCACGATCGTGGCCGTTGTAACGCTAAAACTTGAGCCTAGTCGGTACCGTGACGCTTGCGATAGTTTTCGAGGAAGCGGGCGATGCGGCCGATGGCCTCGATCAGGTCGTCGCTGTTGGGCAGGAACACCACGCGGAAATGGTCCGGGGCGATCCAGTTGAACCCGGAGCCCTGCACCAGCAGCACCTTTTCTTCCTGCAACAGTTCAAGGATGAACTGCTGGTCGTCGCTGATCGGGTAGATCTTGGGGTCGAGGCGCGGGAACAGGTAGAGCGCCCCCTGCGGCTTGACACAGCTGACGCCGGGGATGGCGGTCAGCAGTTCGTGCGCCAGATCGCGCTGGCGCGCCAGCCGCCCGCCCGGGGCCACCAGGTCGTTGATGCTCTGGTAGCCGCCCAGCGCGGTCTGGATGGCGAACTGCGCCGGCACGTTGGCGCACAAGCGCATCGAGGCCAGCATGTTGAGGCCTTCGATGTAATCGCGGGCGTGCTTCTTCTCGCCCGACAGCACCATCCAACCGGCACGGTAGCCGCAGGCGCGGTAGTTCTTGGACAGGCCGTTGAGCGTGACGCACAGCACGTCCGGCGCCAGGCTGGCGATCGAGGTGTGCTGCACCTCGTCGTACAGCACCTTGTCGTAGATTTCGTCGGCGTAGATGATCAGCTGGTGCTGGCGCGCCAGCTCGACGATTTCGGCCAGCAGCTCGGGCGGGTAGACCGCGCCGGTCGGGTTGTTGGGGTTGATGACGACGATGGCGCGGGTGTTGGCGTTGATCTTGGCGCGGATGTCCTCGATGTCGGGGAACCAGCCGGCTTGCTCGTCGCACACGTAATGCACCGCCTTGCCGCCGGCCAGGCTGACCGCAGCGGTCCACAGCGGGTAGTCGGGCGCCGGCACCAGCACTTCGTCGCCGGTGTCGAGCAGCGCCTGCATCACCATCACGATCAGCTCGGATGCGCCGTTGCCGATGTAGATGTCTTCCATCGCCACGTTCGGCAGCTGCTTCTGCTGGGCGTAGTGCATGATCGCCTTGCGCGCGGCGAACAGGCCCTTGGAGTCGGAATAGCCCGAGGCGTCCGGCAGGTTGGCGATCACATCCTCGATGATCTCGTCCGGAGCGAAGAAGCCGAACGGCGCCGGGTTGCCGATGTTGAGCTTGATGATGCGGTGGCCTTCGTCTTCCATTTTCTTGGCGTGCTCGAGGACCGGTCCGCGGATGTCGTAACAGACGTTGGCGAGTTTTTGTGATTTGTGTACAGGCTGCATGGCAGTGTCGTTTACCGTGGCATTCCGCCCGCCGGAACCCTTGGCCCGTTTGCGGCGACGCGGTGAGTGTTCGTTCAAGATTCATCCCCTGGGTGCGGCAAACACGACGGCACCGGCGCGATACCGGCGGTCGTCCTTGGCGGCGGGTCAAGGTATAATCCTATCCCAATACGTGGTGCACTGCACTAGCAGCAAAACCCCGCCCAGGAAGCTCTCCATGAAACTGCATCAAGCCAGCGGCCAAGGCCGCAACCTGTTCACCGGCTACGGCGAAGGCCATGTCCTGATCAACCAGGTCCGCCACGACGGCAACCTCGTCGTCACCCCGGACGAGGTGCTGCCGTGGGCGCCGGCCAGCTTCGAGGAACTGGCGAGCGAGCATTTTGCCCTGCTGCTCGACCTCACGCCGGAGGTAGTGTTGTTCGGCAGCGGCGCGCGCCTGCGCTTCCCCCACCCGCGCCTGACCGCAGTCCTGACCAACGCCGGCATCGGGGTCGAGGTGATGGATACCCAGGCCGCCTGCCGCACCTACAACATTCTGCTGGCGGAAGACCGCCGCGTGATCGTCGCGCTGTTCAGCTGACGCACACCCCGCTCCGCAACACGGCAAAACGCCGCTCCCCGTCTAAAGGAGCGGCGTTTGCCATGGGGTCATCCGGCGGCGGCCGGCGCGGTCACAGCACGGCGGCTTCCCGCTCCGGCTGCACGGCGCGTTGCCCGCCGAACGACTCGTAGGCCATCAGCGCCTCGGCCGCCGTCATCAGCGACGGTCCCCCTCCCATGTACACCGCCACCTGCAGCATTTCCAGAAACTCGCCACGGCTGCAGCCCAGCTCGACCAGTGCCTTGGCGTGAAAAGCCAGGCAGCCCTGGCAGCGGCTGGCGATGCCGATCGCCAGCGCGATCAGCTCCTTGTTCTTGTTGGACAGCGCGCCATCGTTATGCGCGGCGCGACTCATCTGGCCGAAGCCCTTCATGGTTTCCGGAATTTCGCGGCGCAGTTCCGCCACCTTGCTGCCGATGGCCGAAGCCAGTTCCTGGTAATTGTGACTCATGATCCATCCATTCGTTTAAGTAAATTACATTATATAATTTACTTAAACGAATGACGAAAAACAAGTCCTTCGGCCAACCTACCAACGGCAGGCGGCAGAAGGACCGTTCAAACAGGGTCAGGCCATCAAGAATCGATTCCCCACCTTGAAGGCATCAGGCTCACAGAAAATTGCGCAGCAAGAGCGCCCCCAGCAGCAGCGCGATCAGCGCCAGCCGGAAATTCTGCTTTTTCTGCTCGCGCATCAGGTGCATGTAACCCTCGATCAGCAGTTCGCCACGGCTGGCCGAGAGCGCCTCGTTGAGGCGGCGCGGCAGCGTCGGCAGCGTGGTGGCCCACTGCGGCGCCTCGTGGCGCAGCGTCTTGATCAGGCCACGCCAGCCGATCTGCTCGTTCATCCACTTGGTGAGGAAAGGCTTGGCGGTGTCCCACAGGTCGAGGTAAGGGTCGAGCTGGCGCCCCAGCCCTTCGATGTTGAGCAGCGTCTTCTGCAGCAGCACCAGCTGCGGCTGGATCTCGACGTTGAAGCGGCGGCTGGTCTCGAACAGGCGCAACAACACCAGACCGAACGAAATCTCGGACAGCGGCTTCTCGAAGATCGGTTCGCACACGGTGCGTACTGCCGCCTCCAGTTCCTCGGCGCGGGTGTCTTTCGGCACCCAGCCCGACTCGATGTGGGCGGTGGCGACACGGTGGTAGTCGCGGTTGAAGAAGGCGAGGAAGTTGACCGCCAGGTAATGCTTGTCGACGTCGGTGAGCGAGCCGACGATGCCGAAATCGAGTGCGATGTAGCGCCCGTCCGGCGCCACGAAGATGTTGCCCGGGTGCATGTCGGCGTGGAAGAAGCCGTGGCGGAACACCTGGGTGAAGAAGATCTCGACACCGAAACGGGACAGCTTCTTGAGATCGATACCCTGCTCGCGCAGCCGCTCGATCTGCGAGATCGGCGTGCCGTGCATCCACTCCAGCGTCAGCACCTCGCGCGTGGTGTAGTCGTAGAACACCTCGGGCACGATCAGCTGGTCGGAACCGGTGAAGTTGCGGCGCAGCTGCGAGGCGTTGGCGGCCTCGTGCATCATGTCGAGCTCGTCGTGCAGGTACTTGTCGAACTCGCCGACCACCTCGCGCGGCTTGAGACGCTTGCCGTCGACGAAGAAGCGCTCGACCCAGCCCGCCAGCGTGCGCATCAGCGCCAGGTCCTGCTCGATCACCAGCTGGATGCCGGGGCGCAGCACCTTGACCGCCACTTCCCTGCCCTTGCTGCCATCCGGTAGCTTCAGCCAGGCCTTGTGCACCTGCGCCACCGAGGCACTGGCCACCGGCACTTCGTTGAAGTCGGCGTACAGGCTGTCGACCGTGCGACCGAAGCTCTGCTCGATGACTTGGCGCGCCAATGCTCCGTCGAACGGCGGCACCTTGTCCTGCAGCCGCGCCAGCTCGTCGGCGTAGTCCGGCGGCAGCAGGTCGCGCCGGGTGGACAGCACCTGGCCGAACTTGACGAAGATCGGCCCCAGGCTCTCCAGCGCCTCGCGCACGCGTTGCGGCAGCGGTGCCGAGGTGTCGCGCCGCAGCGGGCAGAAGCGGAACAGGGTATGGACGAAACCGAGCCGGGAATGGCCCTCGAAGAAGTCGTCGAGGCCGTAACGGTAGAAGGTGGAAACGATCTTGATGAAACGCGAAATCCGCATGATCGGCAGGGAGCCTTATGAATTCTTGGGGTTAACGGCGGCTTCCAGCGCCGCCAGGCGCTTCTCCAGCCGCGCGGCGTCGTCGCGCAGGGTGTCGACGGCGTGGACGAAGGTATCGACCTGAGGTTTCTTGGCCAGCAGCGGCGCTTCCTCGCGCAGGTGCTCGATCCAGTTTTCCGCCAGGCGCCAGGCGATCTCGCCCTTGACGCCCAGCACGCCGCGCGCCAGCTTTTCCAGGCGGCTGGCGGCGACGTCGCCGACCACGCGCGACAGGTCCTCGGCGGCGTCCCACTTGAGCCCGCCGACGAGACGCGCCACCGCGGTGGCGAGCTCGGTATCGCCCTCCAGCGTGATGTCCGCCAGATCCGGCTGGCGACCGCTGAGCGTGGCCAGCGCCACGCTGTGCTTGAGACGGATCACCGCCTCCGGCTCGCCTTCGCAGGCGGCGAGCCAGCCGTCCTCGGTGAACACGCCGCTCACCGCCAGCGGCGGCAGCTGGATGGACACGCGCCGGCCGGAAAAGCGGGCGAGTTCGTCGCGCACTGCCGGGTGCTGGTTCAACACATGGTTGAAGGCGGCAATCTGGAGCTTCATCTCACTATCCTTGTATTTACACCGCGACGTCGGCCAGGCTCCGGCGCTTGGACACGACAGCCCCGCGACATCGCCGGACGACGCTGTGGCCGGCCGGACTCAGGCTTTCAGCCGGGCAAACAACAGGTTCACCCCCAGCGCCATGAACAACCCGCCACAGACCCGGTCGAGCCGGCGCGACACGCCACTGCGCCGCAGCCACGCCCCCAGGCGCGCCGCCAGCAGTGCCAGGCCGCAGCACCACACCAGCCCGGTGGCCACGAAGGCGAGGCCCAGGATCACGAACGACGCGGCACCGGCGCCCGGCTTGACGAACTGCGGCAGGAAGGCGAGGAAGAACAGCGCCACCTTGGGGTTGAACAAGTTGGTCAGGCAGGCCTCACGCAGCACGCGCCAGCCGTCGGCCGCGGCGGGCGCCGGCAGCGCGGCGACACCGCCGCCGCTCTTCAGCATTTTCAACCCCAGCCACATCAGGTACGCCGCCCCCAGCAGTTTCACCAGCAGGAAGGCCGTGGCCGAGGTCGCCAGGATCGCCGACAGCCCGAACGCCGCCAGCAGCGTGTGCCCCACGCTCCCCAGCCCGATGCCCAGCGCCGACAGCAGCCCGGCCGCCCTGCCCTGCGCGGTACTGCGCCCGAGGATGTAGAAGGTGTCCGGCCCCGGCGTGACGTTGAGCAGAAAACCGGCTGCGACGAACGCCCACAGGTTGGTAATGCCGTCCATGGCGCTCAGAACTTGTAGCCCTTGTGCAAGGCGACCACACCAGCCGACAGGTTGTGGTAGTCGACCTTGCCGAAACCGGCATCGAGCATCATCTGCTTCAGGGTTTCCTGGTCCGGATGCATGCGGATCGACTCGGCCAGGTACTGGTAGCTCTCGGCATCGTTGGCGACGAGCTTGCCCATGATCGGCAGCGCCTTGAACGAGTACAGGTCATAGAACGGCGACAGTGGCTTCCACACCTTGGAGAACTCCAGCACCAAGAGCTTGCCACCCGGCTTCAGCACGCGGTGCATCTCCTTCAGCGCCGCGTCCTTGTGCGTCATGTTGCGCAGGCCGAAGGCGACCGACACCAGGTTGAAGTAGTTGTCCGGGAACGGCAGCTTCTCGCCGTCGGCCAGCGCCACCGGCAGCACGATGCCTTCGTCGAGCAGGCGGTCGCGCCCGACCGTCAGCATCGAGCTGTTGATGTCGGTCAGCCATACTTCACCGGTCTTGCCGACGCGCTGCACCCAGCCGCGCGACAGGTCGCCGGTACCGCCGGCGATGTCCAGCACCTTGTCGCCCGGCTTGACGCCGGCGGTGTTCAGGGTGAAGTGCTTCCACACCCGGTGCAGGCCACCGGACATCAGGTCGTTCATCACGTCGTACTTCTTGGCCACCGAGTGGAACACCTCGGCCACCTTGCCGGCCTTCTCGCTCTCGTCGACCGTCTTGAAACCGAAATGCGTCTGCTTGTCCATGCTTACTCCCTGCTCGCGCCAGCGGCGGCGAGTCGATCAAGATAATCCTGCCAGTACTGGTCGTGCTTGACGCCCAGCTCGTATAAATAGGCCCAGCTGTAGAGCCCGCTGTCGTGACCGTCGTCGAACACGATCTTCAGCGCGTAGTGGCCGACCGGCTCCAGCGCGGTGATCGCCACGTGACGCTTGCCGACCTGCAGCACCTCGTTGCCGACGCCGTGGCCGCGCACCTCGGCCGACGGCGAATGGACGCGCAGGTACTCGCACGGCAGCTCGAAGCGGGCGCCGTCGTCGAAGGTGATCTCCAGCCGTTTCGACTGGGTGTGCAGTTTGATTTCCGTCGGAAGCGGCGTCGGGTGCGCTGCGGCCATGCTGTGCTCCATCGTACAAAAACGGGCCTCAAGGTTGGCCGAAGCGTCTTCGGCCAACCTTGATCCGGGTCAGTCGGCTTGCTTCTCCAGCAGCATGGCGTCGCCATAGCTGAAGAAACGGTAACGGTGTTCCACCGCGTGGCGGTAGGCGTTGCGGATGGGTTCCACCCCGGCGAAGGCCGACACCAGCATCAACAGCGTCGACTTGGGCAGGTGGAAGTTGGTGAGCAGGCGATCCACCACCCGGAAGCGGTAGCCCGGGGTGATGAAGATGTCGGTCTCACCGCGCCCGGCCACCAGCGCCCCGCCCTGCGCCGCCGATTCCAGCGCGCGCATGCTGGTGGTGCCTACCGCCAGCACCTTGCGTCCGGCAGCGTGCGCCGCGGCGATGGCGTCCACGGTGGCCGGCGGAATCTCGTAGATTTCGCTGTGCATCTTGTGCTCGGCGATGTTCTCGACCCGCACCGGCTGGAAGGTGCCGGCACCGACGTGCAGCGTCACGTAGGCCAGGATCACGCCCTTGGCCCGCAACGCGTCCAGCATCGCCTCGGTGAAGTGCAGACCGGCGGTCGGCGCCGCGACCGCCCCGCGCTCGCGGGCGTAAACGGTCTGATAGCGACTGTCGTCGTCGCTGTCGGTATCGCGCTCGATATAAGGAGGCAACGGCAGCTTGCCCGAGGCCTCGAGGATGTCGAACACGTTCTCGGCGTCGAGAAAGCGCAGCTTGAACAGCGCATCGTCGCGCTCCACCATTTCGGCCTGCCAGCGGCCGGCAAAGGTGATCGTGCTGCCCGGCTTCGGCGACTTGCTGGCGCGCACGTGCGCCCACACCGTGTGCTCATCGAGCACCCGTTCGACCAGCGCCTCGACCTTGCCGCCGGACGCCTTCTCGCCGAACAACCGCGCCTTGATCACCCGGGTATCGTTGAACACCATCACGTCACCCGGCTGGATGCGCTCCAGCACCGCGCCGAACGACAGGTCGGCGAGCGCCAAGCCATCCACGTGCAGCAGGCGGCTGGCACCGCGGTGCTCGGGGGGATGCTGGGCAATCAGTTCGTCGGGCAGGTGGTAATCGAAATCGGATAACTGCATAAGCTCGTTCGCGCGGGTAAACCGCCCGATTATACCCTCCATCGCCCCCCGCTGGCAGCGGGCAGAAGACGCGAACCGCCGACCGCGTCGCTACCGCCTCGTCATGCGGCTGGACATTCCGCCACAGGCGACTACAATTGACCGGTTGTCGCCAGCCATACCCACCCACGCGGCATTTTCCCCACACTCCCGCCGCGATCACACACGAGTTAAAAACTGCAAAAGCTGGACATCTTGCAGCGAATTACGGCAAACTCGCGCCCATGATGAAGAACGGGACGTAAGTCTTGACCCTAAAAATCCTTGTTTTGCACGGCCCCAACCTGAACCTGCTAGGGGTTCGGGAGCCCGCACATTACGGCCGCGAAACGCTCGACGCCATCAACCAACGCCTGAGCGAACAAGCCCAGGCCGCCGGTTTTGCGCTGGAAGCGCTGCAAAGCAATGCCGAGCACGTGTTGATCGAACGCGTGCACCAGACCCTGCACGACGGCACCGCGTTCATTCTGATTAATCCCGCCGCGTTCACGCACACCAGCGTGGCCTTGCGGGACGCGCTGGCCGGCGTCAAAGTCCCTTTCATCGAAATCCACCTATCCAACGTCCACGCCCGCGAACCTTTCCGCCAGCACTCGTATTTTTCCGATCTGGCGGTCGGCGTCATCTGCGGGCTGGGTGCACACGGCTACGAACTGGCCCTGGCGCATGCTGTGAAGCAGCTTGCCGCCCGGAACTGAGTTCCTGCCCCAAACAGAACATCCCATTCGAAGGATCGCCATGGACCTGCGCAAACTGAAAAAACTGATCGATCTCGTCGAGGAATCCGGCATTGCCGAGCTCGAAGTGACCGAAGGCGAAGAAAAAGTCCGCATCACCCGCGTATCGGCCAATGCCAACATCACCTACGCCCAGCCGATGCACGCCATTCAGATGCCGGCAGCGGCGCCGGTCGCGGCCACTGCCGCCGTGGTCGACGCGGCGCCGGCCGCCATCGACAGCAAGAACGCACTGAAGTCGCCGATGGTCGGCACCTTCTACCGCTCGCCGAGCCCGGGCACCAAGGCTTTCGTCGAAGTCGGTCAGAACGTCAGCGCCGGCGACACCCTGTGCATCATCGAAGCCATGAAGCTGATGAACGAGATCGAAGCCGACCGCTCCGGCGTGATCAAGGCCATCCTGGCCGAAGACGGTCAGCCGGTCGAATACGGCGAGCCGCTGTTCATCATCGAGTAAGTCCCAATATCGAGGAACGTGAAATGGGAAAAGTGATCGGCCCGCCCGCACTTTTCGCGTTTCACGTTTCGCTTTTCACGGGTGTTCCCCATGTTTGAAAAAATCCTCATCGCCAACCGCGGCGAGATCGCCCTGCGTATCCAGCGCGCCTGCCGCGAAATGGGCATCAAGACCGTGGTCGTGCACTCCGAAGCCGACCGCGACGCCAAGTACGTCAAGCTGGCCGACGAGTCGGTCTGCATCGGCCCCGCCCCGTCCGGCCAGAGCTACCTCAACGTGCCGGCGCTGATCGCCGCCGCCGAAGTCACCGACGCCCAGGCCATCCACCCCGGCTACGGCTTCCTGTCGGAAAACGCCGACTTCGCCGAACGCGTCGAGCAGTCCGGTTTTGTCTTCATCGGCCCGCGCTCGGAAACCATCCGCCTGATGGGCGACAAGGTCTCGGCCAAGCAGGCGATGATCGAAGCCAAGGTACCGACCGTGCCCGGTTCCGCCGGCGCGCTGCCGGACGATCCGGTCGAAATCACCAAGATGGCCAAGAAGATCGGCTTCCCGGTGATCATCAAGGCCTCTGGCGGCGGCGGCGGACGCGGCATGCGCGTGGTGCACACCGAGGCGGCGCTGATCAATTCGGTCAACATGACCCGCACCGAAGCGGCGGCGGCCTTCGGCAACCCGACCGTGTACATGGAGAAATTCCTCGAGCAGCCACGCCACATCGAGATCCAGGTGCTGTCCGACGAGTACGGCAACGCCATCTACCTCGGCGAGCGCGACTGCTCGATGCAGCGCCGCCACCAGAAGATCATCGAGGAAGCGCCGGCCCCGGGTATCACCGACGCCCAGCGCAAGAAGATCGGCGAGGCCTGCGCCGACGCCTGCCGCCGCATCAGCTACCGCGGCGCCGGCACCTTCGAATTCCTCTATGAGAACGGCGAGTTCTACTTCATCGAGATGAATACCCGCGTGCAGGTCGAACACCCGGTGACGGAAATGATCACCGGCATCGACATCGTGCAGGAACAGATCCGTATTGCCGCCGGCGAGAAACTGCGCTACAAGCAAAAGGATATCGTATTCAAGGGGCACGCCATGGAGTGCCGCATCAACGCCGAAGACCCGTTCACCTTCGTGCCGAGCCCGGGCAAGATCGAAAGCTATCACCCGGCCGGCGGCCCGGGCATCCGCATCGACTCGCACATCTACCAGGGTTACACTGTTCCGTCGCACTACGATTCGATGGTCGGAAAACTGATCGCCTTCGGCGACACCCGCGAGCAAGCGATGGCGCGCATGCGCGTGGCGCTGTCCGAAATGGCGATCACCGGCATCAAGACCAACATCCCGCTGCACCAGGAACTGTTCATGGACGGCGCCTTCCAGAAGGGCGGCACCAGCATCCACTACCTGGAAGAGCGTCTGGCCCAGATGAAGAAGGGGAGCGCCTGATGGCCTGGCTGCAAGCCACCATTGACACCGACTCCGTGGTGGCCGAGCAGCTGGCCGACGCCCTGATGGACGCCGGCGCGCTGTCGGCCGCCATCGAGGACGCGCTGGCCGGCACCGAGCTGGAGCAGCCGATTTTCGGCGAACCGGGCGAACCGGTCGACAAGCTGTGGAGCCAGAGCCGCATCATCGCGCTGTTCGACGAAGCCGCCGACGTCGCGCTGATCATCGCAGCCGCCAGCACCCAGTGCGGGATCGCGTTGCCGCACTATGCCGAGGAGCGGGTCGAAGAACAGGACTGGGTGCGACTGACCCAGGCCCAGTTCGAGCCGATCCGCATCTCGGAACGGCTCTGGATCACGCCGACCTGGCACGAGAGCCCGGACCCCGCCGCCGTCAACCTGCAGCTCGACCCCGGCCTCGCCTTCGGCACCGGCAGCCACCCCACCACGCGGCTGTGCCTGCAATGGCTCGACGCCAACATCAAGGGCGGCGAGAGCGTGCTGGATTACGGCTGCGGCTCGGGCATCCTGGCCATCGCCGCGCTCAAGCTCGGCGCGGCCTCGGCGGTCGGTATCGACATCGACCCGCAAGCGGTGCGCGCCAGCCAGGACAACGCCGCCCAGAACCAGGTGGTCGCCCGTTTCTACCTTCCCGACGCCACCCCGCCAGCGCAGTACGACGTGGTGCTGGCCAACATCCTGGCCAACCCGCTGCGCCTGCTGGGTGAACTCCTTTCCGGCCACGTCAGGGCCGGTGGCAAGATCGTCCTGTCCGGCATCCTGCAGGAGCAGGCGGAAGAGCTGTCCGCCATCTACGCAACCTGGTTCGACATGGAACCGCCGGTATTCGACGAAGGCTGGACCCGACTCACTGGAACCCGACACGCCACGGTATGACGCATACGACACAGTGCCCCGGCTGCCAGACCCGCTTCAAGGTTAGCGATGCCCAGCTCGCCGTTGCCAACGGCCTGGTCCGCTGCGGGCGCTGTGCGCATGTCTTCAACGCCACCGAACACATGATCGTGGCGGAGCCCCCGCTGCTCGCGCCGACGCCGCCGGTACCGCCCCCACCCGCCCCTGCCGTGCCCGCCAGCCGCCCCGACCCGGGCGACGACTTCGAGCTGGAGTTGCCCGACTTCGACCCGCTGGGCAGCCCCCCGGCCACCGAGACGGCGCCACCGGTAGAGACGGCTGTAGCAGCCACCGTCAGTGCACCGGCCACCGACGCCAATGACATGGCCACGTTCCAGCGCGCCCTGTCCGAGGCGATGCAGCACCGCGATGCCACGGCGCCGATCGGCGACCCGTTCGCGGCGTCGGAAACGCCGCCGCGTCCCGCCGCCGACCCCTTGCAAGCACTGCTGGAAGAGACGCTGTCGGAACACGCCGCCCCCGCCACGCGTGGTGCTCACAACGAAACCGAAACACGGGAAGAACGTGGCCAGCCAAAGGGGGCCACGGTGATGGTGATGCCGGAGGCGGACTCCGCGGAACCCGTCTTCGACCCGGGCGCAGATATCCCCGGCTTCGAGCCCCCACCACCAGCGGCGCGCCGGGCGGGAAACTGGCAGACCTGGCTGATGGCCGGCGTGGCGTTGATCGGCGTGCTGGCCCTGGCGCTGCAGCTGGTCTACCTCAACCGTACCCGCATTGCCGCCGAGGTGCCGGAACTGCGCCCGACGCTGGAAAAACTGTGCCAGGGCGTCGGCTGCAGCGTGCCGCTGCCAACCGACAGCGCGCTGATCCGTACCGAATGGTCGGAACTGTCCTTCGTGCCCGATCAGCAGAACCTGATCCAGCTGGCTGCCACGCTGAAGAACCACGCCGCGTACCCGCAGGCTTATCCGATGCTGGAGGTCACGCTGAAGGATGCCGAGGACCAGGTGGTGATCCGCAAGGTGTTCTCGCCACAGGAATACCTCAAGCCCGACGACTACAAGGCCATGCAGTTCAAGGGCAACAGCGAGATACGCATCGCCATGCGCTTCGACGTCGGCAAGGTCCGCGCGATGGGCTACAGCCTGCTCTGGTTCTACCCCTGAACCCGAGAGCCTGTTCATCAGGTGGCGACGCCTGCTCAGCTTGAGCCCCGGCAGTACTGCGTGCCGATCTCCGATTGTCTCCGCGACGCGGAATTTTCCTGTACTCGGTATACAGTCCGGTTTCTGAACGCTGGCGGCACTCAAGCTGCTTTGGCTCGCTCACCCACTGCCATCGGTGCTGTGTTCCATGCCTCTCCGACAAGCCGCCATCTGGCGGCTTTTTCGTTTCCCACCCTGATTTCCGCTTGTTTTCTGCCCGATCTCGTCCACCATGAGTAGATAACGCAGGAGAAAACAGGACATGAACATGTTTACACTGCAGCACCGTGACGACGCCTTGCAGGTGCTTGGCGACTTTCCCCAGGTCGGCAATCCGCTGCACAGTTTCATGCTGGTCGACGAAAACCTGAACGACGTCTCACTCGAGCAATTCCATGGCTCGCCCAAGGCGATCATCACCTTGCTGTCGCTCGACGAGCAGGAATACGGCGGGATCGAACTGCTGCAGGAGACGCGGCGCTTTCTGGAGCAATGGCCCGGCCTGCGGCTGTTTGTGATCTCGGTGGATTCGCCCTCGACCCTGCGTCGCGCGCGCCGCGAGCACGGCCTGCCCGGGGTGACGCTGCTCTCGACGCTGCGCGGGCGCGATTTTCACAAGTTCTACGGTGTGCTGATCGCCGATTATCCGCTGGCGGGCTACACCGCCCCGTCGCTGATCCTGACCGATTCGCGGGATCAGGTGATCTACGCCGAACGCCTGCGCGGCACCGAAGACCTATTTGACTTCGCCGGTATCGCCAAGACCATCGAAGGGCGCTGAGGCGGGTCGCACCTGACAAACAAAAAGCCACCCTAGGGTGGCTTGCTGCCCGCGTGGCGAGCTTTCAGTCCAGGCGCTCGCCCGATTCCGACTTCGGCTCGCGTCCCAGCAGTTCCTCCACCACCTTGTGCGGATCGCTGCCGTGATAGAGCAGGCCGCACACCGCGGCGGTGATCGGCATGTCGACCTCGAGCCGCTCGGCCATGGTCAGCACCTCGCGTGCGGTCGGCACCCCTTCGGCAACGTGGCCCAGTTCCTGCAGGATCTGCTCCAACGACTTGCCTTCGGCCAGCTTGAGGCCGACCTGACGGTTGCGCGACAGCGCGCCGGTGCAGGTAAGGATCAGATCGCCCATGCCGGCCAGGCCCATCATGCTCTGCTGGCTGCCCCCCAGCGCCAGCGCCAGCCGGGTGATCTCGGCCAGGCCACGGGTAATCAGCGCAGCGCGGGCATTCATGCCGAACTGCAGGCCGTCGGCGACGCCGGTGGCAATCGCCATGACGTTCTTCACCGCCGCCCCTACCTCGACGCCGACCAGGTCGTCGTTGGCGTAGAGCCGCAGCCGCGGGCTGTTGAGCGTCCGCGCCATGCGCTTGGCGAAGGCGTAGTCGTCCGAGGCCACGGCGAGCGCTGCCGGCAGCCCCATCGCCACCTCGCGCGCGAAGCTCGGGCCGGACAGCACCCCGCACGGCACGCCGGGCGGCAGCTCCTCCGCCACCACCTGGTGCGGCAGCAGGCTGGAGCCCGCCTCGAAGCCCTTGCAGGCCCACAATAGCGGCGGCAACCCGGAAGACAGGGCGGTCAGCGCGCGCAGGGTCGGGCGCAGCCCGGCCATCGGCGTGACGATCAGGATCAGGTCGGCGCCGTCAACGGCATGCGACAGCTCGGCGCTCAAGGCCAGCTCGTCGGGCAGAGGGCAGCCCGGCAAATAGCGGGTATTGAGACGCTCCGCCGCCATCTGGGCCACCTGGTCGGCGTCCCGCGCCCACAGGGTGACATGGTGATGGCGCGCGTAGGCGATCGCCAAAGCGGTGCCCCAGGCACCCGCTCCCAGCACAGCCAGTTTCATGCGATCTCCCGTTTACAGGCCCCAGAGGTCGGTGATGCGGGCGTAACCTTCGCTGCCGTCGCGATGGCGCACCTTGACCCAGCCGGCCTTGGGCGGCTCGAGCAGTTCGAGCACGCCGTCGCGCGGCACGCTGAAGCGCAACGGCGAGGCGGCGTCGGCCTCGGCGCGCACTTCGCTCTTGTCGACCACCACCAGCAGCATGCGCTGCGTGGACAAGGCTGCCACCGGAATCCAGGCGATGCCGCCGGTGGCGTCGCGCACGCGCGACCACTCCTTCTGGCTCGTCAGCACTTCGACCGGGTAGTAGCGGCTGACCACGAACAGCTTCTTCGCATTCAGCGCCGGCGCTTCGTACAGCGCCACGCCGGTCTCCTTGACGGAGCGGAACTCCAGTGCCTTGGCCAGCGGGGCGGCGAACCCGGCGGCCAACAGCAGCGAGACGACGAGGGACTTCTTCATACGGATCAGGCGTTGCCGGCTTCGGCCAACTGGGCGCGCTGCTGCATGTACAGCGACTCGAAGTTGATCGGCGACAGCAGCACCGGCGGGAAGCCGGCGCGGTTCACCAGGCTGGACACGGTTTCGCGCGCATACGGGAACAGGATGTTCGGGCAGGCCACGCCGAGGATCGGCTCGATGTCGTCGGCCGGCACGTCGCGAATCTGGAAGATACCGGCTTGCGCCACTTCGGCCAGGAACATGGTCTTTTCCGGCAGCTTGGCGGTCACGGTGACGGTCAGCGTGCACTCGTAGAAGCCGTCTTCGATCAGCTTGCCTTCCGAGGCGAGCTGCATGTCGATGTCCGGCTGGGCCTGCTCGAGGAACACCTGCGGGGCGTTCGGCACTTCGAGGGACAGGTCCTTAACGTAGATCTTTTCGATGGAGAAAACCGGTTGCACTTCTTGTTGTTCGCTCATGTTCAATCTCGCCTGACACCCGCCATGGGGTGGAATCAAATAAAGGAAAAATCAGCCGGCATCATCGCATGAAAGCGCGGCCGGAGCCACCGTCAGTCCGCCAGCAGCACGTCGAGCTTGCCGGCGTGCTCGAGCGCCGCCAGATCGTCGAAGCCGCCGACGTGGCTGTCGCCGATGTAGATCTGCGGCACGGTGCGGCGGCCGGTGCGGCTCATCATCTTCTCGCGCTCGGCCGGCTCCAGGTCGACGCGGATTTCGGTGATGCCGGCCACGCCCTTGCGTGCCAGCAGTTGCTTGGCACGGATGCAGTAGGGGCAGACGGCGGTGGTGTACATGGTTACGGGTTTCATCGGGGTTCCACAGGAAGGCTTGGAGGTACCGGCAAATTATACTCCGGCGGCACGCCGGCGGCGGGATCAAAACGCGTCACCAGGTCACTCACCACCCGGTCCAGCGCCGGCACCAGTTCGGCGGCGCGCGGGCTGTTGACGATGGCGACGATGGCAAGCCGGCGGCCGTCGGCCGCCTGCCAGTAACCGGCCAGGGCGCGCACGCCGTCGAGCGTGCCTGTCTTCAACCGCAGGCGCGGCCCCAGGTTGGCAAAGCGCTTCTTCAGCGTGCCGTCCGCCGCGGCGATCGGCAGGCTGGCCAGGAACTCGCCGGCGTAGGGTCCACGCGCCGCGCTCCTTAGCACTTCACCCAGCAGCCTGGCCGAGACGCGTTCCTGGCGCGACAGCCCGGCGCCGTTCTCCAGCGCCAGCGGTGCGGCGGAAATGCCGGCTTCGGCCAACGTTTCCCGCACGGCGCGCTCGGCGTCGGCCACGGTGTCGCCGCTGCCGCCGGCCACCCGCCCCAGCGTCAGGAAGAGCGCGCGTGCCATGGTGTTGTTGCTGTACTTGTTGATGTCGGCCAAGGCGACCAGCAAGGGGTCGGAGTCATGGCTGGCCAGCACACGCGCCTCAGGCGGCGCCGTGCCACGGCCGCTGGCCGCCGGTCCGCGCCCGCCCAGCTCGCGCCACAGCGCGGCGAAGGCCTGGGCGGCGTACTGGTCGTGGTCGAGCACGTTGACGTAGCTCTGCGCCCCGTCGCAGCTTCTCGGCAAGGCGCCGCTGACGCTGACCTGCTCGTTCTCGACCTGAATGCTGACGCTCCGCCGCACGTCGTCGCAAGGGCCCTCGCCACCGTCGCTCAGGGCGCTGCTCAGGCGCACCCCGGCCAGCGGCGGATCGAGCGTGACGCGGGCGCCGTTGCCGTCGTTGAAGAAGCGCAGCCAGGCCACCTTGAGCCCGGTGAGGTGGGTGTCGGGATCGACCATGAATACGCGCCCGACATCGCCACCGAAATCGCTGGCGCTGCCGATGCGGCTGAAGGCACGCTTGTCGAGCAGCAGCCGGCCCTGGATGCGCTCGATGCCGCGCGCGCGCAAGGTGCGCAGCATGCCCTGCAGGTCACGGTTGGCAAAACGCGGGTCGCCTGAGCCGATCCAGTACAGATCGCCCTGCAGCACGCCGTGCCGCAACGGCGCCGCCGACACCAGCTCGCTATGCCAACGGTAGTCGGGGGTGAGCCGGGTCAGCGCGCTCCAGCCGGTCAGCAGCTTCATGGTGGACGCCGGATTGACCGCCTGCTCGGCGCGGTACGCCGCGAACACGCCCTTCCCTTCCACCGGCGCTGCCCACAGTGCGATGTCGTCGGCCGGGATGCCGTACAGTTCCAGCGCGCAGGCCGGCAGCGTCCAGCAGGCCAGCATCAGCAGCGCCACGGCGCGTAATCGTTTCATCACATCTCCTGCGGGTCGACGTCGAGCGACCAGCGCAAGGCGCGGCCGTGCGCCTTGGCCATCCGTTCGGCCAACGAGACGAGTCGTTCGAGCAAGGCGTGCAGCGCGGCGCGGCTGCCGCTCTCGAACACCAGTTGGGCGCGCTCGCGGTTGGCGAGACGCACCATCAGCGCCGGCGCCGGGCCGGATACCAGCACGCCGTCGGCGTGCGGCTCGGCCTCGGCGCGCAGCGCGGTCAGGAAGGCGGTGGCCGTGGCGATTTCGTAGGCGTCGGCACGCAGCAGGGCCTGGTACACCGCCGGCGGGAAGCCCGCCATACGCCGCTCCTCGAGCAGGGTCTGGGCGTAGCCGTCGAAGTCGTGGCGCAGCAGCGCCTGGTACAGCGGGTGCTCCGGCCATTGCGTCTGCACCAGCACCTCGCCCGGGGCCTCGGCGCGGCCGGCGCGGCCAGCCACCTGCATGAGCTGGGCGAACAGGCGCTCGGCGGCGCGGTAGTCGGCGGAGTACAGCCCGCCGTCGGCGTTCAGCACCGTGACCAGCGACAGCGCGCCGAAGTCGTGCCCCTTGGCGAGCATCTGCGTGCCCACCAACACGTCCACCTCGCCGGCGTGCACCTTGCGGTAGACCTCGTCCCAGGCCGCCTTGTGGCGCGTGGTGTCGCGGTCGATGCGCAGCAGGCGCGCTTCCGGCAGCAGGCGCGCCAGCGCCGCCTCCAGGCGCTGCGTGCCCTGCCCCAGCGGCTTGAGGTCGACGTTGCCGCAGTCCGGGCAGACCGGCGGCACCGCCTCCTCCCAGCCGCAGTGGTGGCAGCGCATCTTGCGCTCGGCGAGATGCACCACCAGCTTGGCCGAGCAGCGCGGGCAGCCGGACAGCCAGCCGCAGTCGGTGCAGGCTACCACCGGGGCGAAGCCGCGCCGGTTGATGAACACCAGACTCATCTCGCCGCGCGCCACGCGCGCCTTGAGAGCGGCGATCACCGGTTCGGCCAACCCCTCCACCAGCTTGATCCGGCGCGTGTCCACCAGTCGGATCGTCGGCAGTCGCGCCGCGTCGTGGGCGCGCCGGCTCAGGGTCAGGCGCCGGTAACGTCCGGCCGCGACGTTGGCCATGGTTTCCAGGCTGGGCGTGGCGCTGCCCAGCACGATCGGCACCCGCTCCTGACGCGCGCGCCACACCGCCAGGTCGCGGGCGTGGTAGCGCAGGCCGTCCTGCTGCTTGAACGAGCCGTCGTGCTCCTCGTCGACCACGATCAGTCCCAACCGCGGCAGCGGCGTGAACACCGCCAGCCGGGTACCGATGACGATGCCGGCGCGCCCTTGCCAGGCGTCGACCCAGCCCTTGAGGCGCTCGCCGTCGGCCAGATGGCTGTGCAGCATCACCACCCGCGTGGCGGGAAAGCGCCCAGTGAAGCGCTCGATCAGCTGCGGCGTCAGGTTGATTTCCGGCACCAGCAACAGCACCTGGCGCCCGGCCGCCAGCACTCGCTCGATCAGGCGCAGGTAGACTTCGGTCTTGCCGCTGCCGGTAATGCCGTGCAGCACGTAGGGGGCGAAGTCGTCACGCGTTTCCGACAGGGCCTCCAGCGCCCGCTGCTGTTCGTCGTTCAGGCTCGGCGCCGGGGCGACGCGCAGCGGCAGCGCTTCCGGCGCCACGCGCTCAGCCCGTCCCTCTTGCAGCCAGTCGGCCAGGATACGCCCGGCCTGGGCGCTGACACCACGCGCCGCCGCGTTGGTCAGCGGGCCGTCCTGCAAGGCCTGCCACAGCGCCCGGCGCGCCTTTTGCCGTGCCGGCGGTTCTTCGGCCAACCCTGCCCCGGTCAGCTGCCACAGGCGCTCGTCCTCGAGCCGTACCGCGCGGTCGGTGCGCAGCGCACCGGGAAGCGCGGTAAACAGGGTCTGGCCGATGGGATGGTGGTAATAGTCGGCGGCGAAACGCACCATCGCGAGCAGCGTGGCCGGCAGCGGCGGCAACTCGTCGAACAGTTCCTCGACCCGTTTCAGGCGTCCGGTCTCGATACCCTCGGTAGGTATATCGTTGGTAATGAAGCCACACACCCGGCGCGGACCGAACGGCACCCTGACCCGCTGTCCCGCGCGCAACGGCAGATGGGTCAAGTAGCTGAACGTTCCAAAAAGGGGCACGTCCACGGCCACCTGAACCGCGTACTCCTCCGCCATCATTCGCTCCCCCCGCGCAAACCCTGTTCTGGCAAGGCTTTAAGCCACCTGCCCACAGAAGCTGTGGATAACTTTGTGCACAACTGCCTTGCGGCGATGCCGAATGGCTGATACAGGCCATTGCAGTCAGGTTGCACAAAAATTAATCAAATTATATTTATCAATTAATTCAATTACTTAACGACTTCGCCCCAAGCCGGGTCAAACCCGGCTCACACCTCATTAGCGGGCCACGCCGGTGTGCATAAGTCATGGAACAACTGTTGGAAACCCTGTCAATCCCTTGACAGCAAAAACCCGCAAAGTAAAACGGCCACTGGAAAACCAATGGCCGCATGGGCATATATACCCCCGGTTGGCTATGACAACGTCTCAACCGTGGTAATGGTAGGGAACCGACAGCCGATGCACCGCCTCGACCAGCACTGCGGCGTGATCGGGGTTCACGAACTGGGAAATGCCGTGGCCAAGGTTGAACACGTGGCCGCTGCCCTGGCCGTAGGAGGACAGGATGCGGCTGACTTCCTTCTCGATGCCCTCCGGGCTGGCAAACAGCACGTTGGGGTCGAGGTTGCCCTGCAGCGCCACATCGGCGCCGACACGGCGACGGGCATCGGCGATGTCGGTGGTCCAGTCGAGCCCGATGGCGTCGGCACCGATCGTGGCGATGTCTTCCAGCCACTGACCGCCGCCCTTGGTGAACACGATCACCGGCACCCGCCGTCCGTCCGCCTCGCGCTTGAGGCCGGCGATGATCTTCTGCATGTAGGCCAGCGAGAAGGTCTTGTAGGCCGCGTGGGTCAGCGCCCCGCCCCAGGTATCGAAGATCTGCACCGCCTGCGCCCCGGCGTCGATCTGGGCATTGAGGTAGTCGGTAACGGTACGCGCGTTGATATCGAGGATGTGATGCAGCAGTTCCGGACGGCTGTACAGCATCGCCTTGACATTGCGGAAGTCGTCCGAGCCACCGCCCTCGATCATGTAGCAGGCCAGCGTGAACGGGCTGCCGGAGAAGCCGATCAGCGGCACGCGGCCGTCCAGCGCCTTGCGGATGCTAGCCACGGCGTCGAACACGTATTGCAACTTCTCCATCGGCGCCACGGAAAGCGCCTTGATGGCGGCCTCGTCACGCAGCGGGTGCTGGAACTTGGGCCCCTCGCCCTCGGCGAAGTAGAGCCCCAGCCCCATCGCATCCGGCACGGTGAGGATGTCGGAGAACAGGATGGCGGCATCCAGCGGGAAACGCTCCAGTGGCTGCAGCGTCACCTCGGTGGCGAACTCCGGGCTGGTGCACAAGCCCATGAAGCTGCCGGCGCGCGCGCGCGTGGCGCGGTATTCCGGCAGGTAACGGCCGGCCTGGCGCATCATCCAGATCGGGGTGTATTCAACGGGCTCCTTGAGCAGGGCCCGCAGGAAAGTATCGTTCTTGAGCGTGGTCATGATGAATGGCAGTGATTGGTTTCATTTTTCATTATACCCCGCCTTCATCGCTGCCGGCTCGTAGCCGTCGAGCCCGATTTCACACCAGCCCCAGCCAGCCCAGCAAGGCCCCCGCGCCCAACAGCCACAACGGATTGAGCCGGCTCTTCCACGCCACCATGGCGGTCGCCCCGCACAGCAGCCAGGAAGCCCAGCCGTCGTTGGCGGAACGACTCAACAGCCAGGCGCTGCCCAGCACCAGGCCGATCGTCACCGGCGCCAGACCGCGTTCGATCACCCGGCGCCACGGCGAGGCACGAAATCGCTGCCACAACCGCGCCACGTAGAAACTCAGTAGCGACGACGGCCCGCACATGCCCAGCGTGCTCACCAGCGCCCCCGGGACGCCCGCCACCTTCCAGCCGATCAGGCTGACCACCAGCACATTGGGCCCGGGCGCGGCCTGGGCGATGGCGAACAGGGCGGCGAACTCCGTTCCGGTCATCCAGCCGTTCGACTCCACCACGTAACGGTGGATTTCCGGCAGCAGCGCATTCGCGCCCCCCACCGCCATCAGCGAAAACAGCGAAAACGTCCCCAGCAGCGACAGCAGCACGCTCATGACCGCCGCTCCCTTGTCCGCCACGCCAGCGCGATCGCCAGCGGTGCCAGCACCAACAGCACCGCCAAGAGCGGCAGGCGCCATAGCCCGACCGCGACCAGGGTGAGCAGCGCGATCGCCAGGCACCAGCCGCGGCGCTCCAGCTTTTCGGCCAACCTCAGCCCCATCGCCACCACCAGCCCGGCCCCCGCCGACGCCAGTCCCGCCAGCACGCCGCGCAAGGCCGGCACGGACTGGTAATGCCCATACAGCATGGCGAGCGACAGCACGATCACCAAGGGCGCCAGCATCAGCCCGCCCACCGCCGTCAACGCACCGCTGACACCATGAAAGCGCGAGCCGACCGCCACCGCCACGTTGACGATATTGGGCCCGGGCAGCACCTGCCCCAGCCCCAGCACCTCGGTGAATTCGGCATCGGACAGCCAACGCCGCTGCATCACCAGCATGCGATGCGCCAGCGGCAACACGCCGCCGAAGCCGGACAGCCCGACAGAAAAGAAACCGGCAAACAACTCCTGCCGGCTGGGGGTATGCAGAGTGGTATCCATGGCGCAAGGCTACCCCTGCGGCCGGCACGGCACAAACGAGTTTTTATGGCGACGCTGGTGAGATAAACTCAACAGCATGTCCCGCCGCCTGCCCCCGCTCAACGCCCTCAGAGCCTTCGAATCCGCCGCTCGTCTCGGCAGCTTCAGCGCCGCCGCCGAAGCCCTGCATGTGACCCACGGCGCCATCAGCCGCCAGGTGCAGCAACTCGAAGACTGGCTCGGTTTCGCCCTGTTCGAGCGGCGCGGCCGCCGCGTCATGCTCAACGCCGCCGGCCAGGCCTACCTGCCGGCGCTGCAGACGGCGTTCGACGGCATCGCCGGCGCCACCGAGGCCCTCACCGCGCGCCGTCAGGGCCGCCGCCTCCAGATCAACGTCACGCCGACGCTCGCCATGCACTGGCTGCTGCCGCGCCTCACCCGCTTCCAGCTGCGCTACCCTGGCGTCGAACTGCGCCTGGCCACCTCCGACGCCGCCATCAACAACCAGAACGCCGACTTCGACATCGCCATCCGCCGCAGTCAGGAGCACTGGCGCGGCTTCGTCGCCCATGCCTTTCTTGCCGAGCGTGAACTGCCGGTGTGCAGCCCGGCGCTGCTCGCACGCCACCCCATCGCCAGCGTGGCCGACCTTGCCCAGCACACCCTGCTGCACTCGGAAACCCGGCCGGTCGCCTGGGAACGCTGGCTCGCCGCCGCCGGGGCACCGGCCCTGCAGCCCGCCGCCACCCAGCATTTCGACCACTACTACCTGGCACTGCAGGCCGCCATCGACGGTCTCGGCGTCACGCTCGGCCCGCTGCCGGTGATCGAGGAAGAACTCGCCTCCGGCAAGCTGGTGGCTCCGCTGCCGGGACCGGAAGTGGTGGTCAAGGGCTATTGCTGGGTCGTGCCGCAAAGCCTGGTGGGAGACGAACTGGTGTCGGCCTTTTGTGCCTGGCTGGAAGAAGAAGCCGCTCACAGCGAATAAGGCCGGATACAGGCTCAGGCACCGAAGCGCTGCAGCACGAAATCGATGAAGGCGCGCAGCTTGGGCACCTGCTGGCGATCCGGTAGGTACAGCACGTGCATCGGCTTGGACGACGGCAGGTAATCGGCCAGGATCTCCACCAGGCGGCCGGCCGCGACGTCCTCCGCCAGCAAGACCTCGGGCTGCATCACGATGCCGCCCCCCTGCAGCGCCACCATGCGCAGCGCCTGGCCGTTGTTGGACTGGAACCGCGCCGCCGGCGGATCGACCGCATCCGCCCCCGTCGGCAGGCGCCAGCCGGCATGTTTCTCCCACAGCGAATGCCCCAGCCATTGGTGCCCGGCCAACTCGCCCGGAGTGCGCGGCGTCCCCCAGCGCTGCAGGTACGCCGGGGCGGCGCAGACCATCATCCGGTAGGGCGCCAGCGGACGCGCCACCAACCCTGACTCGACCAGCGTGCCGATGCGGATCAGCGCGTCGCAGCCCTCCTCGACCAGATCCACCACCTGATCGGACAACGCCAGTTCAACGCTCACCTCCGGATACTGCACCATGAACTCGCCCAGCGCCGGAGCCAGCCGCAACGAGCCGAACGTCACCGGCGCGTTGATCTTCAACATGCCGCGCGGCGCCTGATGCAGCCGTTCGGCACCGATCTCGGCGTCGCGGATCTCCGCCAGGATATGGCGGCAGCGCTGGTAGTACTGCTCGCCGATCTCGGTCAGGTGCTGGCGACGCGTGGTGCGCGCCAGCAGGCGAGCCCCCAGACGCTGCTCCAGCGCCCGGATGTGCTTGCCCACCATCGGCTGCGACAGGCCGAATGCCTCTGCCGCCGCCGTGAAACTGCCACGCTCCACCACCGCGACGAACACCTCCATGCCGAGCAAGCGATCCATTCATTACCCCTGGTTCTCAATCCTGTTAATGATAACGGATTAATTACCCGATGATTTAACCAGATAATCACCACCATCTGGCCAGCCTGGCCACACCACAGGAGTCACAACATGAGAATCGTCGTCGTCGGTGCCAGCGGCACCATCGGTAAGGCAGTGGTCGGCGCGCTGGCAGACCAGCATGACATCATCCAGGTCGGCAAGCAGCACGGCGACCATCAGGTCGACATCACCCGCAGTGACAGCATCCTCCAGCTGTTCGAACGCATCGGCAAGGTCGACGCCATCGTCTCCGCCGCCGGCAGGCTGCACTTCGGCCCGCTCGCCGAAATGAACGCCGAACAGTTCAAGATCGGCCTGCATGACAAGCTGCTGGGCCAAGTCGACCTAGCCCTGATCGGCCAGCACTACCTCAACGACGGCGGCTCGATCACCCTGACCAGCGGCATCGTCAGCGAGGAGCCGATCCGTTACGGCGCCAACGCCAGCGCCGTCAACGCCGCGATCGAGGGCTTCGTGCGCGGTGCCGCGGTGGAACTACCACGCGGCCTGCGCATCAACGCCGTCAGCCCGAACGTGCTGCAGGAGTCGTGGCCGGTATACGGGCCGTACTTCGCCGGCTTCGAGGCGGTACCGGCGAGCCGCGTGGCGCTCGCCTACCAGCGCAGCGTCGAAGGCGTGCAGACCGGCAGGGTCTACCGCGTCTGGTAATCCCCCCGCCAAAACGATGTTGGCCGCAAGCCCGTCTCCGGGCTTGCGGCCAACTCTCGTCTTGCTGTTCCGCCTCGAGCAACAGGGCTTAGAGCCACTCACAAAACCCAGTGCAACAGTCTTGGCTAGGCGCGCGGCCGCAGACAGTACAAGTAGTACGGCAAGGCCGCGCAACAACGCCAAGAGGGTTTTGTTAGCGGCTCTTAGATGTCCGCCTCGACCTCATTGCCCTTGGCCTCCATCCAGCCGCGCCGGCTCGCCGCCTCGCCCTTGCCCATCAGCATGGTGAACATGCGGCGCGTGTCGGCCTCGGCCTCCGGCCGCACCCGCACCTGGGTCAGGCGGCGCGTGTCCGGGTGCATGGTGGTGTCCTTGAGCTGCTCCGGGTTCATCTCGCCCAACCCCTTGAAGCGGCTGATGCTCCAGGCGTTCTCGCGCACGCCTTCACTGCGCAGGCGGTCGAGGATGGCCTCCAGCTCGCCCTCGTCCAGCGCGTACAGCTTCTTCGGGGGACGGTGCTTGCCCTGCCCCGGCACGTCGACGCGGAACAGGGGCGGCTGCGCGATGCAGATATGGCCGTTGGCCAAGAGCGCCGAGAAGTGACGATAGAACAGCGTCAGCAAAAGCACCTGGATGTGCGAGCCGTCGACGTCGGCGTCCGACAGGATGGCGATCTTGCCGTAGCGCAGCCCCGACAAGTCGGCCTTCTCGCCCGGCGCATGCGGGTCGACGCCGATCGCCACCGAGATGTCATGAATCTCGGCGTTGGAGAACAGCTGATCGCGGTCGGTCTCCCAGCTGTTGAGCACCTTGCCGCGCAACGGCAGGATGGCCTGGTATTCCTTGTCGCGCGCCAGCTTGGCCGAACCGCCGGCCGAATCGCCCTCGACCAGGAACAGTTCGTTGCGCTCGATGTCCTCGCTCTCGCAGTCGGTCAGCTTGCCCGGCAACACCGCCACGCCGGAGCCCTTCTTCTTCTCGACCTTCTTCACCGACTTCAGGCGCGACTGCGCCTGGCGAATCGCCAGCTCGGCAATCTTCTTGCCGGCTTCGACGTGCTGGTTCAGCCACAATTCCACCGGGTCGCGCGCCAAGCCCGAGATCAGCTTCAGCGCATCGCGGCTGGTCAGCTTCTCCTTGGTCTGCCCCTGGAACTGCGGATCGAGCACGCGTGCCGACAGCACGAAACGCACCCGGCTCCATACATCCTCGGCCATCAGCTTGACGCCGCGCGGCAGCAGGTTGTGGTGATCGACGAAGCTCTTCACCGCTTCGAATACCCCGGCGCGCAGGCCCGCCTCGTGCGTCCCGCCGGACGGGGTTGGGATCAGGTTGACATAGCTCTCGCCGCCGGCACCATCCTCGAACCAGGCCAGTGCCCACTGTACCCCCTCGCCCTTGGCGAACTGCTCGTGGTCGTCGCCGATATAGGCCTCGCCGGAGAACAGCGGAGCCACCGGTTCGTCACCGTTGCACAGCTCCGCCAGATAACTCTTCAGTCCCTGCGGATACTGCCACACCTTGACCTCGTCGCCGCTCGGGCGCTCGATGGTCAAGGTCACTGCCACCCCGGGCAGCAGCACCGCCTTAGCACGCAACAGCCGCTCCAGCTCGGGCAGCGAATAGCGCGGACTCTCGAAATACTTCCCATCCGGCCATACCCGTACCCGCGTGCCGCTGGTACGCGCGCCACAATCGCCAACGCGAGCCAGCGGCTCGATCACGTCACCGCCGGCGAACGCCATGCGGTACACCCCGCCCTCACGCTTGACCTCGACCTCGAGCCGCGTCGACAGCGCATTGGTCACCGACACACCGACACCGTGCAAGCCGCCGGAAAACGCGTAGGCACCGCCATCCTTCTTGTTGAACTTACCACCCGCATGCAGCCGGGTGAACACCAGTTCCACTACCGGCACCCCTTCCTGTGGATGCAGGCCCACGGGAATACCGCGCCCGTCGTCCTCCACGGACAGCGAGCCGTCCTGGTGCAGTGTCACCGCGATCTTGCGCGCGAAGCCGCCCAAGGCCTCGTCGGCGGCGTTGTCGATCACCTCCTGGCAGATGTGGGTCGGGTCGGTCGTCCGGGTATACATGCCCGGACGCTCCTTCACCGGCTCCAGTCCCTTGAGGACCCGGACCGAGGATTCGTCGTACTGTTGAGTCATAGCGTGTCGATGGTTAACGCGCTCAGTCGGCCGATCTGGCGTTCGTGAACGCGGGCAAAAAACAATTGGGAAACGAGAGCACCGCACAGCGCCAGGAACATGTCCCACTGGGTATCCCATGGATCGCCCTGCGTCGCCAGGAAGGCATCGGCGGCTGCGCCGATGGCCAGCGCGGTCCACCACTCCACCAGCTCGTAACAGGCAGATAGCGCCATGCAGAAGCACACCACCATAAATGTCAGCCAGCCCCCCTGCAGCGGAGTCTGCCGGCGCAGCACCTCGCGCGCCAGTATGGCCGGGAAAAACCCCTGGGCCAGGTGGCCGATGCGGTCATAATGATTACGGGAAAAATTGAACAGCTCCTGCAGCCAGAAGCCGAGCGGGGTGAGAGCATAGGTATAGTGCGCCCCCACCAGCAACACCATGGCGTGCAGCGACATGGCCCATACCGCCAGCGGGCTCCAGGCAAAACGCGGCCACAGCCACCAGACCAGCGGCAAGCCCAGCACAGCCGGAATCGCCTCCAGCCACCAGGTCGCCGCATCGTGCGCACCTAACGCCGACCACAGCACGACCATGCCCACCAGCCCGAAAGGCAACCAGGGACGAGGAAGAGCCGTGGGTATCGGCATGCGCATCAGCTCCCGTCGGTCTTTTCCGGTGCCGAATGGCGGCGCTGCAGGTAGGCCTCGTAGCTTTCCATCCCCCGCAGAAAGCGGGACAACTCACCCAAGGCACGCTGGTAGACATCGCGTTTGAACTCGATCACCAGATCGACCGGCGCCCAATAATCGTTCCAGCGCCAGCCGTCGAACTCGGGGTGGTTGGTCGCCCTCAGGCAAACATCACAATCGCGACCGACCAGCTTCAGCAAAAACCAGATCTGCTTCTGGCCCTTGTAGCTGCCGCGCCATTCGCGCCGCACCCAGTTGGTCGGAACGTCGTAGCGCAGCCAGTCGCGCGTACGGCCGAGAATTTTGACATGTTGTGGCAAGAGGCCGACCTCTTCGAGCAGCTCACGGTACATCGCCGCTTCCGGACTCTCACCAGGCTTGATGCCCCCTTGCGGAAACTGCCACGAGTGCTCGCGCACGCGCTTGCCCCAGAACACCTCGTTACGGGCGTTGATGAGGATGATTCCGACATTGGGGCGGTATCCGTCCCGGTCCAGCATGGAGAAACCTGCAATTCGTCTAGTTAGTCGAATTTTTGCACATTTCGTCTACCCATGCCATTCGGCCTTCCGTCCAAAGAAGGCTCCGCCCTAGCGGACCAGGATTGGCGCGCGCTCCGTCGGTCCAAGCGTGAACACGCCCGACTCCCTCATCCAATCCTGCCCGGCCCGAGACAAAGGTCTTGCCCGTACCCGGCAGAGCAGGTTAAATGACTGACTGCTGATCAGCTGAACTATGATGAAGCGTTGATCTATACAAGCGTCTTACCGACACGGCAATCCGGGTGTCGGCTCGTGCCTACTTGACTCAAGATCGTAACCCCCGTCGAAGGAGTTTCCTATGAAACGTAAGGCTGTCATTCTTGTTGCCACTGCTCTGGCTACGGTCGCCTCGGCCAGCCATGCCGCCAGCAGTGTGCTGAACGTCTACAACTGGTCCGACTACATCGCCGAAGACACCATTCCCAATTTCCAGAAGCAGACCGGCATCAAGGTGCGCTACGACGTCTATGACAGTAACGAAATCCTCCAGGCCAAGATGCTCACCGGCAAGTCGGGTTACGACATCGTTGTTCCCACCAACCAATTCCTCGCCAAGCAGATTCAGGCCGGCATCTACCAGCCGATCGACAAATCCAAGCTGAGCAATTACAAAGAACTGGACCCGGAGCTGCTCAAGCTCATGACCAAGTTCGACCCGGACAACAAGTACGCGGTGCCCTACTTCTGGGGGGTCAACACCATCGGCATCAACACCGACAAGGTCACCAAGGCACTGGGCGGCAAACTCCCGGAAAAACAGTGGGATATCCTGTTCAAGAAGGAAAACGTTTCCAAGCTCAAATCCTGCGGCGTCAGCGTGCTGGACTCGCCGGGCGAAGTGTTCCCGATGGTGCTGAAATACCTCGGCAAAGACCCCGCTAGCAAGAATGAGGCCGACTACAAGGAAGCCGCAGCCCTGCTGAAAACCATCCGCCCCTACATCACCCGCTTCTCCTCCTCCGGCTACATCAATGAACTGGCCGGCGGCAACCTGTGCCTGGTCTACGGCTACGGTGGCGACCTCAATATCGCCCGCGTGCGTGCCGAAGAAGCCAAGAACAAGGTCAAGATTACCCCGCTGGTACCGAAGGAAGGCGTCGCCATCTGGGTCGATAGCATGGTCATCCCGAAAGATGCCAAGAACGTCGACAGCGCCTACAAGTTTATCGACTACAACATGAGCGCCAAGGTAGCGGCTGCCAACGCCAACACCGTGAACTATGCACCGGGCAGCCTGGCGGCACGCAAGTTCATCAAGAAGGAAAACCTCAGCAACCCGTCGATTTTCCCGACTCCTCAAGACATTCAGCACAGTTTCGTGATGCTGCCGATGGATCCGAAATGCAGCGCCTGACCACCCGCCTGTGGCAGGAAATCAAGACCCAGAAGTAACCTTCGGGCTGTCATGGTGTTG
>NZ_ACIS01000009.1 GCF_000174355.1 Pseudogulbenkiania ferrooxidans 2002 | reverse complement strand
CCGTCCCAGCGGGTGAGGCCATCCTCTTCCTCCCGTCGCATCGCTGCGGTGGAAGCGCACCCGCTCCACCCCGGCGGCGGCGGCGAATACGGGTCGTCGAAGGCGACGAGCTGGACCAGCGGGAGAGCCCCGCGCGACGCGGCGCGACCTTGCTCGCTCGCTCCCTCTCCATGCTCGAAGCGCCAGGCCAACCCTTCTTCGTGCAGCAGGCGCACGAGGAAGTCGTAGTCGCTCTCGCGGTATTGCAGGCAGTAACTGCGGGAGGGCAATTCGCCCGCGAGCGCGAAGTCGAGACACTGCACCGCCGCGAACACCGGGTTGGCGGCGGCGTGTTCGGCGAACACCTGGCGCACGATGTCGGGCACCGAGAGGTCCTGGAACACCCGCGAGGTACGGCGCAGGCGCAGCAGCGCGAACGGCGGCTCGACGGTGAGCGCGTACTGGGCGAAGCCGCCGTCGCTGCCCAAGCTGTCGACAGCGCTGACCACGCCGCCGCGCACCTGCTCGGTCCCGTCCCCCCCGGCGATGCCGAGCCGCACCGGCACGCCGAGCAGCGACTTCAGTTCGAGGCCGGCGTCGGGCGACAGGCACTCGACCCGGTAGCGGTAGCTGTCGGCGACCGCCTCGTCGCCGTGCACGGCGAGTGGCAGCAGCGTCTCGCCCCAGCGCTGGCCGTCGCCCAGTTGCAGGGTGAGGAGGCGCTGCTCCTGGCGGAAGGCGGCGGCGAAGCTGGAAAGAAGTTCAAGGGCGCTCACGGCATCCATCAGGAGTCAGCCGTTGAACGAGATACGAACTGCATGCAGTTTTTGCTTGGTGTCGGCACGGACGGTAATTCGTATGGATGAGATGCCGCTTTCGACCAGCAGGCTTTTCACGACCATCGCCCTGGCTCTGGCGGCAGAAGAAGCATTGCCAACCTCACGTCCATTACAAAAGCCGGTGACGACGATTTGTTTGGCGATGACCAGAGCCGGTGCCAGGGCGCGTACTTGCTGCTCGGTAACCGGGGTCAGCTTCGAGCTCATCTTCTCGAAGGGAATCAGAGTCGGGTCTTTGGCGATGGTTTTGTTGCCGGTTTCCTCAATGACTTTCGTGGTGGCCTGGTCCAGTTCCGCCGTGACCTTGGCCACAATAGTCTTTCCTTGCGGGTCTTGTGCCGCGGCCGCATTCATTGCCGCATTTTGAGCCGCCTGCTTGGTTCCGGCACAGCCCATGAGCAGGGAGGCACAAATAGCGAGAGAGGCAATTTTGTAAAACATGAATTTCCCTTTCAAAATCAAAGACCCGCATGATTACCAACGCGGGCCTTTATCTACATCAAATAAATTAAGCGATGACTTTATTGGCGGTCAGATCCCAGCCTGCGCTGACATTGCCGCCACCGGCGCCGTCGGCACGTTTCTGCTGGGTGTAGGTCCACTTGATCTTGCCGTAGCTGAAGCTGACCTTCTCGCTGGGGAAGCCGGCATCGTTGGCCGAGCCATTCGGCTCGACCTTGGAGACCAGCACCTGTTCCATCTTGATCTCCATGTACTTCACCTTGTCGCCGCCGGCGCGGCACAGCTCGATGGTGACGTCCTTGATGTGCTTGCCGGTGCAGCATGCTTCGTAGATCTTCGGGCTGGCCTTGTCCAGGAAGTGAGTGATTTCGTACACGCCGTGGTTGACGCGTTCGGCAGTGGCGCCACCGGCCGAGCTGGCGGTGGCCTGGGCCGGCTGCTCGATCAGGTGGGAGAAGGACTGGATTTCGATCCAGTCTTTGTGTTGATCGTCGGTGCTTTCGCCTGGAATTCCGTCGATTTTCAGGAAGGCGTCAAAAGCCATTGCATTCTCCTTGGATAAATAAAAATGGAAGAGCTACTTCCAAAACAAATACCTCGCCCCCTGTCGGCATCGAATGCCGACAGGGTGGTGAGTCGTTGTGGCGTTAGCCTGCCGGCTGAGGCAGCTCGGCAACCAAACGCAGGGAAATGGTGAGTTCATCCAGCTGGAAATGCGGGCGCAGGAAGGCCGCGGCGCGATAGACGCCCGGCTTGCCAGGGACTTCCACCACGTCTACACGGGCCTCCCGCAGCGGGTATTTAGCCTTGGCTTCCTGGCTGGCGGAGTCGTCCAGCAACACGTACTGCGCCAACCAGGTGTTCAGGAAGTCCTGTACGTTTTGGCGTGAGGCAAAGCTGCCGATCTTGTCGCGCATGATGGATTTCATGTAATGCGCAATGCGCGATACGGCGAAGATGTAGGGCAGCTGAGTGGAGAGGCGTGCGTTGGCGTTGGCCGCATCGGTGTTGTAGGTCTTGGCTTTCTGCACCGATTGGCCGCTGAAGAAGGCGGCGTAGTCGGTGTTTTTGCAGTGCACCAGCGAGATGAAGCCAAGGTCCGACAGCAGCTTTTCGGTGCGATCGGTGACGGCCACTTCGGTGGGGCACTTCAGCGCGACCTCGCCGTCATCGGTCTTGAAGGTGTGTGCGGGCAGTCCTTCAACCAGACCGCCGCCTTCCACACCACGGATCGCCGCCAGCCAACCGTACTGGGCGAAGGCATCTGTCAGGCGTGCGGCGTAGGCATACGCAGCGTTGGTCCACAGGTATTTGCCGTGATGGCTGCCGTCGACGTTTTCTTCAAAGTCGAATGCTTCTACCGGCACGTTGTCGCGGCCATATGGCAGGCGGCCGAGCACATGCGGCAGTACCAGGCCGACGTAGCGTGAATCTTCGGACTCGCGGAAAGACTTCCACTTGGCGTATTCCACGGTGTCGAAGATCTTGGCCAGATCGCGTGGCTTGCCGATGTCGGTAAAGCTTTCCAAGCCGAACAGGCCGGGGGAGGCGGAGGAGATCAGTGGGGCATGCGCCGAGGCTGCAACGTGGGACAGCTCGTCCAGCAGGTAGAAATCTTCCGGGTGGCGGGTGAATTCGTAGTCGCCCACCAGGGCGGCGTAGGGTGCGCCACCGAAGGTGCCGTACTCTTCCTCGTAGATCTTCTTGAACAAGGCGCTCTGATCGAACTCCGGCGAGGCCTTGAAGTCCTTCACCAGATCCTTCTTGGAGGCATTGAGCACCTTGATCTTCAGCATGGTGCTGGTTTCCGATTCCGCCACCAGATACTTGAGGCCGCGCCAGGACGCTTCCAGCTTCTGGAACTCGGGGTGGTGCATTACTTCATTGAGCTGGGACGACAGCAGGGCGTCCAACTCGGCAATGCGGGCATCGATGCTGGCGGACAGGTCGCGCGATACGGTCACGCTGCCTTCCAGCACCTGGGCCACCAGTTCGCCGATCAGATCGCGGGTATGGCCTTTTTCGCTGTCGTTGGTGGCGATGCGACTCTGCTCGATGATGCTGTCCAGCAGGCTGCCAGCATCGACGGCGTTCGGGCTCGCCGCCGTGTCCAGTTGTGGTGCGCTGTTCATGGATTACTCTCCGGTGTTGTCGCTTTGGGTGGCTTGGCTGATCTGGCGCAGTTTCTCGGTGTCACGCACCACCTCGTCCAACAGCTCTTCCAGCTTGTCGTTGCCGGCCAGCTTGTTGCGCAGGTCGGCCAGGCGGGTGCGGGCTTCCAGCAACCGCTTGAGCGGTTCCACCTGAGCCACCACGTTCTGCGGCTCGAAATCGGCCAGCGCGTTGAAGTTCAGCTCCATCGCCAACTGGCTGTTGTCGTCTTCCAGCTTGTTGTCGACCTTGATAGCCAGGCGCGGAGCCATGCCCTTGAGGACTTCGTCGAAGTTGTCACGGTCGATCTGCACGAACTTGCGCTCCTTCATCTTGGGCAGCGGATTCTTGCTGTGACCGGAATAGTCGCCCAGCACGCCTAGCACGAAGGGCAGTTCCTTGGTCTCGATGGCGTCGCCGATTTCGACGTCGTAAGTGATCTGCACACGCGGGGGGCGGACCCGCGACAATTTTTTCTGGGTGCTTTCTTTGCTCATGGGGTGCTCTCGAAAAGATGGTCTGTCAGGGTTGAACGGCGTCAGGCGATGCTGCGGGCAAGGCTGGTGACAAGGTCGCGCAATTGCGCGACGCTAAGACCCGGGTCGTTCAGGCGCCGTCCCAGGATGTAGGAGGCCTCGGCGTAGGATTGATGGCGGCGCCAGGGTGCCTGCTCATCGCCGATGTCCACGACGAAGCGTTGGTCCAGCCGTTCGCCCCAGCATTGCGCCACGATGTGGGCATCCGGCGAGCGTGGCTGCAGGGCCAGGAAGCGTCCGTCTGGTCGGTTGATCAGCAGGCACTGGGTATCGTCGGCTCCATGAGCACTGGCAGCGGCCTGGTACAGCGATAGCCACGTGGCGGCGGCTAGCATGTCTTCGCCATCGGTAGCCGGCAGCGGTAGCAGATAGGTCTGTACGCACAGACTGTCACGGAAGCGGTGCTGTAGCTGGCTGTGGAACATGAAAGCCAGCAAGGTGGCTTCCAGCGTATGGCCGGGCTGGCGGGCGAGCAGCCCTTCCAGTTGGTGCGCCGGGGTGATGGTCAGATGGCGGGACAGCAACTGCTCGGCCAGGGCGACATCGTCGTTCGAGGCCACGCCGAACAGCGCCTGCGCTTCTAAAAACTGGCGGCAGGCCACCATTTCCACCGCGTTGTCGATGGCGCTGGCAAGTTGATCTTTCAGGCCGGAAAAGAACAGCTCGCAAGTGAGCAGCAGCACGGCCAACGGTGGCAGCGCCAGACTGGCGGGCAGCTGGGTGACGGCCACTAGCGGGTAGTTGCGTCCGCTTTCGTCGTGGCTGGGCTGGATCACACCGAGCGACAGCCAATCCTGATCCCGGCTGCGCAGCACGAAGCAGGAGGGGGGCATGGCACGGTAGCGGGCGACGGCCTCTGCGCCGGGGGAGAGCAGGCTGATGCTGTCCGCCAGCAGGTGGTCCAGCTGTGCCGCCGCCGGGTGGGTGGCATTGATGCGGATGAAATCGGCACGGCGCGGCAGTTTGCCGAAGATGCAGTACGATGCCGCAGCTTCCTGGGTGCGTTTGAAAGTGAAGCTCAAGACAATGGCCTCGTTTACAACGTTACGCGCTCGGGCAACGTCAGCTTGTTAAGACGGGCCAACTGCAGCGGGTTGACGCCGCTGAGTACCCGGAAATTGACACGCACGCTCTGCGTATCCCCATCGGCCTTGCGCAGCGACCAGACCAGCTGGGTGCCATCCGAGCCATCCTGTACGACTTTGGCTCCGGCCAGCAGGCGTATCAGGCCCATGCCGCCCGGGTGGTTGGCCACCACGCTGCTGGCGCCGGTGTAGGACAGCACCTGGATGCGCGCGCCGGCCGTCTGGCTGTTGCCGCTCCAAGTGAAGGGCTGCCAGATTTGCGGGCCGTTGCGATAACGCAGTTCCTGACCATCGATATCGAAGACGATCTCCGAGAGTCCTGGGGTCGGTTGCGGCTGCAGCTCGAAACGGAGGCTGTCACCCTCCTGCAACGGGCCGTTGGCCAGTGCGGACAGACTGCTTACACTGCTGAGGAAGGCCGGGTTGAACTTGATACCGAGTTCGCCCCAAGCGCGTGGCACCAGCATGTCGCCTTTTTTCTGGACCAGGCCGGCCAGGTATTTGTTGATGAAGCGATCCAGCGTGCCGTCGTTGGCCTTCAGAAAACGGTTGATCTCGGCAATGGAGGCCGTGTTGCCGGCATCGCTGAACGGGTATTTGGCCGCCAGCTGGCGCCATTGCGGCAGGACCTCCGTGGCCCAGGCCTGATTGATGTCGGCACTGACCGGGTCGAGCAGGGCGCTGTAGGAGTGACTGAGCGGCCGCACCAGCATCGGACGCACCAGGCTGACGGTGTCGGGTGTGCTTTGCGCCAGCAAGGCGTTGTCGACATAGGCGATGCTGTCTGCCAGTTCCGAGCCGTTGTTATTGAAGGTGGCCTGCAGAGTGGCACGTGCCAGGGAGCCCGGGTCGTCGGTGCTGGCAATGGCCCCCAGCTTGGCTTTCAGTTTGGCCAGTTGCTCCAGGTAGCCATTGATCGGGGCGTTGTCGCCTTTCACCAACTGGGCCACCCCGGCAAACTGCCGGCCCACTTCGCCATAGAGCTTGTCCTTGGGCGTGTTCTCGCCGCTGCCGCCTTTCAGCAGCGCAGCGGTTTTTTCCAGCACCGACTGCTTGGCATTCTCCAGCGAACGGTTGAGCTCGGACGGGTTGTCCCATGCCGTTTCCATCGCCGCTCGTACCAGGATCAGCTTGATGGGCGAGGTTTCCCGGTCAGACAGGCGAGTCATGGCCGAAGCGGACTGTGCCGGGCTGGTGAAATCGCGCACCGTGACGCCCTGCAGGAAGCGTTTCCAGCCGTCGATATAGGCGGCGCGGTATTGTGCCTCCAGTGCGGTGCGGTTTTTCTCGCCGTCGCCATCCTTGCCCAGGTTGTCCTGGCTGGTGGCAGCCAGTACCCAGTCGTCGCTGCGGATTTCGCCCTTGCTCGCCTCCTCGATGGCGCCTTTCACGTACTGGTCCCAAGCCTCGCGGGTAAACGCGCCTTCCACCATCTGGCTGCCTGCCAGGATGTCCAGGTCGCGGTTGTTGAGAATGCGGGCTACGGTCAGCGGTGCAAAGCGGGTGTTGGCTCGGGCGCGGATTTCATTGAATACCCGCTCTTCGGCCGACATGCGCTTGAAAGAGCCGCGCAGCACCTCGCGTGCCTGGTTGACCACGCGCAGGTTGGGCGAAATCAGTGGCAGGTCCGGTGCCTTTAGCTGGCTGATGTAGAACGCCAGCAGCTTTTCGGCGGCCGTCATGATTTCTTCGGTGCTGTATTGCCCGCGCTGGGCTTCCAGATAGGGGCGCCAGTAGCGTGGCAGTTGGTCCGCCAGGTGTGCCGGCTCCATGCGCTGAGGCTGGTACAGCATCAGATAGGTTTTCAGCGCGTTGTAGCTGGCATCCAGCTGTGGCGATTTGGCCGGGGCCAGGGTCGGGCGCTCCGGGGATGCTTCCGTGGCGGCCGCGACGGCTTGCGTGGCCGCGGCCACTGAGGCTGCCGACGGCTGGACTGCCGCGACGCGAACCGGTGATGTCCAACTGGCTCGGCGCAGACCGAAGCCGGCTGTCTGCCAGTTTGTCGCTACAGGCTGCAGGGCATGGTGTGGCCAGAGGGTAGTTCGAACGTGGTAGTCGTCGCTCGATAGGGTCACTGGGCGTCCCCGATATTCTTCGGGAATGGCGCCTAATTGGATGTTCGGCAGCGGCTTGCCCTGCAGCCGAGGACGGTATTGGGGCTTGGGTTTTGTCGGCGTGGTCACAGGGGCTGGCGTTGGCGCAACCGGCTTGGCTTCCTGTACCGGGGGCGGAGGCGCAGGCTGCCGCTGGTCGAGCGCGAGCAGGGAGGTTTCCAGGCTGCGCTGAACCGGTAGCAGCATCAGGGTCTTGATGCCGGCAAAGTATTCGCTGCGCAATGCGGCTTCCAGCGGCTTGCCCTGATAAAGGCCCACGCCGATCTGCCAAGGGGCACCTTCGGTACGGTACGCCTGCAACTGCTCCAGGCGGGTTTGCAACTGCTGCAGTGCGCGCAGCTTGTCGTACAGTTGGCCGGAAGCCGCCAGCTTGCGGGCGGCTTCCCGTTCCTGGCTGATTTCCGCCAGCAGTTGCTGGTTGCCGATGTAGGACCAGCTCCACAGGCCTGCCAGTACGCTGAGCGTCAGCACGCCGGCCGCCATGGCTGCCATGCGCCAGCGGCTGCCGCTGTGCCGGGTCTGCCGGGAGATCAGGTGCTGGTCCGGAAACAGTACCTTGCGAAACAGGTCGCCCAGGAAAAAGCTGTACGAGGCCGGGGCCTGACGCTTGTCGCCCTGTCTTGCAACCAGGTCGAACTGACCCTGAACCCGGTTGGCCGCCACGATACGCGGCGTGCCTTCCTGCAGCGCGCTGGTGAAGTAGAAGCCGCGTAGCAGGGGTCGGGCGTGATAGGGGTCGTCCTCGTACAGCAGAGTCACGAATTTTACGACGGCTTCTTTCAGGCCGTGAAACTCGATCGGGAAAGCGAAATGTGCCGGACGAACCTGATCGCCGCGATATTGCAGCAGCTTCTCCTCGCCGGCCTGCACCAGACCTCGGTGAAGCAACTCGAATTGCTGGGCGGCGACGGTGGAGGCATCGAAGCCGTTGCCCTGGTTGGCTGTCAGTGTGCAGCCCCACACCCCGGCGCGCTCTTCTTCCGGCATGTCCTGGAAGAACTCGGCGAATCCACCCAGCAGATCCAGTTTGGTAAACACCAAGTAGACGGGGACGTGCAGCTCGAACGTGCTGCAGACCTCGTGGATGCGCTCCCGTACCTGACGGACATACAGCGAAAAGCCTTCGCTGTGGTGCTGGGCCAGTTCGGGCAGGCTGATGGCGATCAGGATGCCGTTCACTGGCGCTTTGGTACGATGTTTTTTCAGCAGTTTCAGAAAAGCGAGCCACTCGCCTCGATCCTCGCTCTGGGTCGCGTAGCGGCCGGCGGTATCGAGCAGCACCCCTTCGGTGGAGAAGAACCAGTCGCAGTTGCGCGTGCCGCCGACCCCCTGGATGCCACTCTTGTCGCTGAAGGGAAAGGTGAGGCCGGACTGCAGGATGGCCGAGCTCTTGCCGGCGGCAGGGTGGCCGATGATCATGTACCAGGGCAGTTCGTACAGTGCCGCATTGCCGCTGCTGTTGCCGAGTTTCGACTTCTTCAGGGTGTCGATAGCGGCCAGCAGGCGCTGGCGCAGCAGGGTTACTTCGGCACGCTTGTCGGAGCCGGTGTGGATCACGGCATCGTCAGCCTGCTGGCGCAGCATTTTCTCCAGCAGCCCGCCGGCGCGCCGGGCCAGAAGTTGCCCGATCAGCAGGCTGGCCACCCAGAGCAGCATGATCACGACGATGCAACTTAGCCGGGCCTCTAGGGTTTCCAGCCCCATCCATTCACCCAGGAACCAGATCAGGGCGATCAGGATCAGGAATCCGATCGCCGATGCCACCTTGGCATAGCGACGCCAACCTTTTTTCAACACCTCTTCACCTTCCTATTCGTTTATTGCTGCCGGGCCAACAGCTGCTTCAGCGAGCCGCTGCGTTCGATATGGCCGTAATCCTTGAAACTCCAGTTACCGCCCCAGGTCAGTCCCGCCGCCGTGGCTTCTTCTCCCAGAGCAAGGTAGGCCGACATGGCCCAGGGGGCGCGCTCCGAAACCACGACTTTCCCGTTCCTGACGGGAGCCAGATCGACGGCCAGGCCGCACTGGTGCTTGCTCTGTCCACCTTTGGCCTTGGTGACCAGCGTGCCTTGCCCCGCCAGGGCATCCTGACGTTCGGGGCTGCGGTACCCCTCCAGCAGGGTCATGGGGAAGCCACGTGCCTCCAGCCGTGCCATGACGCGCAGCACCGTCTGAACGAACGCTGCATCGAGCTTGTTCCAGTCTCGGTCCGCCCGGTTCAGTCGTGGCTGTTGGCTGATGGCATCTCTGAAAGCCTCCGGGGGCAGAGGAGGGGGAGGCACCAACTGCTCCTCCTGCAAGGTCAGCTTGATGCGAGAGCTGTGCGTGTATTCATTAGGGATGAATTCCGATGAACGGTGCATTTCTCTAAAAAACAAAGCCAATACGACTGGAATGGCGGCCAAAGATAGCGAAACAAGGGGTAATTTGGCAATGACAAAGTACTTTTTTATATGTTTTTTTACATTATTTATGTGGTGATTTGATGTGCGTGACGATGTCTTGTGGCATAAATTTTGAGCGCTGATCGTAGTCGTCAGTGTTGTGGCTGTGTAGCCCTTTTCTTTTGTATGTTGTTCATTTTTTGATGATTTTTTGCTGAAAAAGCGAATGCCAACCCATGCGATCAGGCATATCAGCAACATGGCTGTCGCTGGTGCGAGGTAGATCTGCACTGAATCTAGCCCGTTCATGTGCCTGCTATGTGTAATGCCCATGTTTTTAACTATGATTTTATAGGTAAAAATACTAATAAATTTAATTTTATGCATTCTTTGTGTAAAAAATGCATTTCAATTATCATGTCTAATTGGCATGATTTCCAGAGGTAGCTGACAGATGCAGCATTGCAAGGCCGGGTTGTGGCGTCATGCCAGGGGGGTTCTGGGGGTGCTGGTGCCTGCCGTATTGCTCATGTCCGGGTGTGCTTCGAACAAGGAAGTACAAGTGTCCGGCGAAGCCGCTGCGCAGCTGAACCGCGATGGTCGCGGCAAGCCTCTGTCGGTCGTGGTGCGGGTCTATCAGCTGAAGTCGGATCAGGCGTTCAACCGCTTGAGCATGGAGTCGCTGGCGACGGCCAAGTCGGACAAGGAGTTGCTGGCATCCGAACTGCTCGACATGCGCGAGATGACGCTGCTGCCGGGGACGCGCGTTACGGTGTCCGGTTTCGTGGTGAACCCCGAGGCCTCGCACATTGGCCTGGTGGCCCTGTTCCGCCAGCCGGACCGGCATTTCTGGCGCTTGCTGTACGACGCCGATGTCGTGCGCAGCAAGGGGCTGCAGTTCGCGGCGGAAGACTGTTACCTGCGTGCCGTCAAGCCCCCGCCAAAGCTGTTGCCGGGGCAGCCCAAGTCGCTGCAGGTCGATTGTCGCTAGGCCAGACGTTTGCCTAGCGTGTTGGTTTTGGATGTGTTGGCCAGTGCAGAGTGCCTGGCTCACCGGATTGATTGAAGATGCAACAAGCTAAACGTGTGTTGTGGGGCGAAGGCATGTTTCTGCGCCCGCAGCATTTCCAGCAGCAAACGCTGTTTCTCGAGCAAGATGCCGTCAGCCGCCAGCAGTTGCTGTGCCGTCATACGTGGGGTGTGCAGCAACTGCGGCTGGACGAACAGGCGCTGAAGGGGGGCATGGTGCGGGTGGATGCCCTGGGCATCCTGTTCCGCGATGGCCTGCTCTATCAGGCCCCGCAGTCCTCGCCATTGCCTTTGTCCCGGGACCTCTCGACCCTACCGCAACTGGGCGTGGCCACGACGCTGTATGCCTGCCTGGCCGATCTGCAGGCCTATGGCGGCAATGCCCGCAGTGGCGAGCAGGCCGGCAGGCCTAGCCGTTATCAGAATGGCGGCTCGGAGCTGGCCGATCTCTATACCCAGGCGCTCCCGGCCGAAGTGGCGACACTGGAGCCCGACGTGCGCCTGATGTTCGAAGAAGAGAACCGCGATGGCTACGATGCCATTCCACTGTGCCGTCTGCAGAAGGATGCCACCGGCCAGTGGGGCGTGGCGGGCGATTTCCTGCCGCCGCTGCTGACCATCGGCGCTGCGGGAGAACTGCCGCAGTTGGTGCGGCGCCTGCTGGATATCCTGTTGGTGAAAAGCCAGGCGTTGACGGGGGCACAGCGCGAGCGAGCCAAGAGCGTGATGGAATTTGGCTCCAGCGACATCAGCGCCTTCTGGTTGCTGCATACCGTCAATCGCAACTTTGCTCGTTTGCGCCACCTGTCGCTGAGCAACCCGCTGCACCCGGAAGAGCTGTACATGGCGCTGGCAGAGTTTTGTGGCGAGCTGCAGACGTTTTCCACCCGCTATGCGCTGGCCGACATACCTGCCTACCGCCATTACGCTCTGCATGCGGTGTTTGCTGCTTTGGACCTGCAGATACGGGAGCTGCTGGAAACCGTCATCTCGGCACGCTATGTTGTCATCCCGCTGCATTCCCCGAAGCCGTCCTTCCATATTGGCCGGCTGGAGAGCGACCGCCTGCTGGACAACGTCGACTTTTACCTTTCGGTGCAGAGTGAACAGCCGGCCAGCCAGATCATCGACAACGTACCGCTCAAGTTCAAGATCGGCGCACCGGACGATGTCGAGAAGATTCTTAACTCCGCGATGCGCGGGGTGGCGCTGAGTCACGCGGCGCAGACGCCTTCCGCCGTGCCGGTGCGGGTGGGAAATCATTACTTTGCGCTCCAGCCGCACGGCGACATTTTTGCCCGCATGTTGCAGTCGCGCAGCATCTGCATCTACGTTCCGCAAACCTTGTCCGGGCTAACCCTGGAACTGATCGCCGTTTTCCGTTGAGGCCAACATGAGTCAAGCCGCCGTAACCACCATCGCCAACGAGTCCACCATCAACGTGGCCAGTACCTGCCCCAGCCTGCACGAGATGCTGGAAGACGGCGTGTACCTGCTGTTTCTGCTGAAAGACGGCAACGCGCCGGGCAGCAGCGTGGAATTCAACCGCCGTATCGACCAGTTCCTGCTGCAGTACGAACGCAACGCCCGCAACTTCGGCAAGTCGGTGGAGGCTATCGGCCAAGCCAAATACGCGTTTTGTGCCTTGTTGGACGAGATCATCCTGTCGTCCGATTTTTCGCTGCGCGACGAGTGGGAGCGCATGCCGCTGCAACTGCGTCTGTTTGGCGAGCATCTGGCCGGGGAGGGTTTCTTCAACCGACTGGAGCAACTGCGGCTGGAGCCGGCACGACACATCGAGGAACTGGAGGTGTACTACACCTGCCTGTTGCTGGGCTTCCAGGGACGTTATCTGCTGGAGGGCGAAGAAAAACTCGGTTACCTCACCCACAAGCTGGGGCAGGAAATCCAGCAGGTGAGGGGTGGCAAGGCCGAATTCGCACCCAATTGGCAGCTTCCTCAACGTTTCCAGGCCTATGTCCGCCATGAATTGCCGCTGTGGTTGTACTTCGCGCTGCTGGCCTTGGCTGGCGCCGCGATCTGGGGGACTTACCATTGGTTGCTTGGTCGTCAATTGAGCAAATTGTTCGGAATCTGAGCGATGAATGCCCCCTCACTGCGGCATACCCAGATACTGCCTTCGGTGTTGGACCGTCTGCTGGACGACCAGCCCGATCTCAGCCATGGGACCGAGCACCTGCTGTTCGAGCTGCCTCAGTTCCGCCGTGCGCTGGCGCGTGATCTAGAAGCGTTGCTCAATACCCGCGTCATGGCGCAGCCTGAACTGTTCGAGGCTCATACCCTGGCAGGGGACAGCATGCTGCAATTCGGCATTCCCGACCTGAGCGGCATCAGCCTGCTGAATCCCGACGACCGCGAACTGTTACGTGAGCAACTGCGCCGCGCCATTGAAATCCACGAACCGCGTTTGTCCCGCGTCAGGGTGAATCTGGATGCGCCGAGGGAAAGGGAGCGGCACCTGCGTTTCCGTGTCGATGCGGTACTGAAAGTACACCCGCACCGTCCCCCCGTGAGCTTTGACGCCACGCTGCAACTGTCGTCCAACGTTTATAAGGTTCAGGGCTGAAAAGCCGTCGTCTTCCCATGGATCTTTCCCCCTTGCTTGCCAGCTTCGCCGCCGCCTTTCGCCAGGAGCAGCGCCTCCTCACCCTGCAACTGGGCGACGGCCAGCGCTGGGGCGAGACGCTGCTGCCACTCGCCGTGCACGGCGACGAGGCGGTCGCCGACAGCTACCGCTACCGGGTCGAGTGCCTGTCGCCCGACGCCGGCCTCGAACTGAAGTCGCTGCTCGGCGTGCCGGTGCGGCTCGGCATCGCCGGGGGGGACGGGACCGAGCAGGTGCGCGGCGGCGTGGTCAGCGCTGTCGACAGCTTGGGCAGCGACGGCGGCTTCGCCCAGTACGCGCTCACCGTCGAGCCGCCGTTCGCGCTGCTGCGCCTGCGCCGTACCTCGCGGGTGTTCCAGGACCTCTCGGTGCCCGACATCGTGCGCCAGGTGTTCGCCGAACACGCCGCCGCCAACCCGGTGTTCGCGGCGGTGCAGTGTCTCGACTTCGCGCTCGCGGGCGAATTGCCCTCCCGCAGTTACTGCCTGCAATACCGCGAGAGCGACTACGACTTCCTCGTGCGCCTGCTGCACGAAGAAGGGTTGGCCTGGCGCTTCGAGCATGGAGAGGGAGCGAGCGAGCAAGGTCGCGCCGCGTCGCGCGGGGCTCTCCCGCTGGTCCAGCTCGTCGCCTTCGACGACCCGTATTCGCCGCCGGCCGCCGGGGTGGAGCGGGTGCGCTTCCACCGCAGCGATGCGACGGAAGAAGAGGATGGCCTCACCCGCTGGGACGGCACGCGCCGGATCGTCAGTGGCGGCGTGGCGCTGGCCAGCTTCGACTACCAGCCGGTCGCTACCGGCTACAGCGGCGATAGCAGCGCCGTCGAGCAGGGCTCCGATGGGACGCGGTTGCAAAGCAGCCTGCAGGATTACGACGTCCCCGGCCCCTACTACGCCGGCGATGCCGACCAGCTCGCCCACTACGCCCGGCTGCGCCAGCAGGCGCACGACGCGCAGGCCAAGCGCTTCGACGGTGGCGGCTCGGTGCGCGGGCTCGCCGCCGGGCAGTGGTTCCGCCTCGACGACCACCCGGCGCACGAGGGAGACGCTCCCGAACAGCGCGAATTCATCGTCACGCGCCAGACCTTCACCGCCCGCAACAACCTGCCGACCGACCTGGCACGGGCCCTGCCGCCCAGCCTTCGGCCAACGTCGACCGCCGGCGCGGGGGCCGACACGTCGGCAAGCGACGTTCCGTACCACACCACCTTCAGCGCCCAGCGCCGCGGCCTGCCGCTCACCCCGGCCTACGCCGGCACCGCGCTGGCCAAGCCCACCGCGCGTGGCGCCCAGACCGCCACCGTGGTCGGGCCTGCGGGGGAAGAGATCCACACCGACGCCCACGGCCGCATCAAGGTCCAGTTCCACTGGCAGCGTCCCGACGAACACCCGACGATCGGCGCCAACCTCGACGACACCTCCAGCTGCTGGCTGCGCGTCGCCATGCCCTCGGCCGGCGCCGGCTGGGGCCACCAGTTCATCCCGCGTATCGGCCAGGAAGTGCTGGTCGACTTCCTCGAAGGCGACATCGACCGCCCGGTCATCACCGGCGTGCTGTACAACGGCAGCCACCCGCCGCCCGCCTTCAGCGGCGCCGGCAACCTGCCGGGCAACAAGACCCTGTCCGGCATCAAGTCGAAAGAGCACCAGGGCGGCCAGTACAACGAACTCTTGTTCGACGACACCCCCGGCGAGGTGCGCGCCAAGCTCAGCAGCGAGCACGGCCAGACGCAGCTCAACCAGGGCTACCTCACCCACCCCAGAACCGACGGCAAAGCCACGCCGCGCGGCGAGGGCTTCGAACTGCGCACCGACCGCCACGGCGCCATCCGCGCCGGCCACGGCCTGCTGCTCAGCACCGAAGCGCAGCCCTCAGCCTCCGGCAAACAACTGGCGCGCGACGGCGCGCAAAGCCAGCTCGACGCCGCGCTGAGCCTGAGCCAATCGCTGGGCGAGACCGCTACCGCGCAGCTGGCCGACTCTGTCGAAACCGGGCCCACCGAGATCAAGCCCGACAACGGCAAAGGCGCGAACAAAGCCGACGGCCACCTGCAACACCACGTGCAGGCACTGAAAGCGTGGGAGGCCGGCAGCAATCCCGACAAAGAAGGCAAGACCGCGAAAGAACAGGGTGGCCAACAACCGCTGATGATCCTCAGTGCCCCGGCCGGCCTCGCCGCGACCACCGACAACAGCCTCACCCTGGCCGCCGGCACCAATCTCGACCAAATAGCCCAGCGCGACACCCAGCAGACCTCGGGCCGGCGCTGGCTGCACAACGTGGGCCAGCACATCAGCCTGTTCGTGGCCGGAGTGAAGGACTCAATCAGCCTGAAACTGATCGCCGCCAAGGGCAAGGTGCAGGTTCAGGCGCAGAGCGATGCGATGGAGCTGACTGCAGACAGGGATGTGACCATCAGCAGCCTGAACGCCAGCCAGCTGTTCAACGGCAAGAAAGAAGTGCTGCTGACCTGCGGCGGTGCCTACATCCGCATCAAGGACGGCAAGATCGAACTGCACGCGCCGGGCAAGGTGAGCTTCAAGGGGGCAAGCCACGACTGGAGCGGGCCGGCGAGCATGACCGCGCCATTCCTCTCTTTCAAACCGCCGCAGCCCTGCAGTTTTCAGGTAGCCGATGCTGCTCATGCTGGTGCGGCAAGCACGCCGTACCCGTTTTGATGGAGCAGCGAATCAACATGAGCCTATCTGCGCTTCCGGCAGAAGTGTTTTCCCCCGTGGCCCAAGGTTGGTACTTGCTGCTGGATCGCACCCAGAGCAACCCGCTGGCGGCAGAGGAGGGCATCCAGAGCGTACCGGCAGGAGCTGCAATCGTGCTTGAGGACGCATTTTTTGCTCACGAGCCGGAGCGTGCCCCCCTGCTGATCGACTTGTCTGTCTTGCCGGGCATGACGGAGGAACAAAAGCACTTCTGGGCGCAGCTGGGCACGGATGGCATCCGGCAATCCCTGACCCGTGGTGGTAATGCCATGGTGGCTGGCTGGTTGTATTCGAAACAACCGGCGGAACAAGTACAGCAGCACTTGCGTCGCCTGTTTGCACAGCCTTACCCGGATGGCCAGATGCACCACTTGCGCTATTACGACCCGCGGATAACCCGGTTGCTGGATGAAAGCTTGCCGGCTGTAAAACGCATCCAGCTGCTGGGCCCGATGGATGCCTGGTGGTACGCGGATTTTTCCGGGGAGTACCGCTGCATGCGTCATGACAGCCAGTGGCCACGGAGTGGCCATCTGGTACTGGCCCCAGAAGACTGGCAGGCACTGGATCTGGCTGCGCCATACCACCACTTGCTGCGGTGCCTGAATGGTTTGCATGAACTGTATCCAATGACCGTTGCATTGGATGAGGTACCTGATTTTGTCCAGGTATGCACGCTGCTGCGGCAAGCTGCGGCGCGGCCCTGGGTTGCCAGCCAGGACGATATGGTGGGCTGTGCCTTGCTCTGGCTGCTACTGGGGGGCGACTGCAGCGAGCGCTACCCGGAGGTGGCGGCAGAACTGCAGCAATACCAGCAGGACCGCTCGCCCTCCCTGACGGAGTGGTTGCTGTTTGCCGGGGGGGAGTTCTGGGCCAAGCCAATTCGCTGGCCATCTGCAGATAAAACAAGAGGAGTGGTTGCGTGAGCGAGCCAACGCCGTGCAAAAACAAGTTCTGTGGCAAACAGGGGCTGCTGCTGCTGCCTTTGCGCTACGCCGTAGCCGCCAGCGATGCAGGGCACGCCGAGTTTGCAGAACCGGGCGACAACCTGGGCAGGGGCGTGGCAGACAAGAAACTGGGTACGGCTGCCTACACCGTGCGCATGCTGCGGCATGGCTACCTTTATGTCATGGCAAAGCGCAAAGGCAAGTTGAAATGGGACAGCGCCTGGGCGGTAAACAGCCAGGGATATATCGCCAGGATTCCGCTGGGGGACGCGGTAGCGCCCCCCGCGTTCAGCTGCAATCCGGAAACCCATGGTGTCAACGCCTCGCTGATCAGCGTCGAAAAGGCCGAAGATGTTTCCGAACTGAAAGTACTGTTTCTACCGGATCCGTTGACCAAGGCAGCCCTGCTCAAGATCGAAACCGACAGCAAGCTGCATGGCATGCTGCAAAGTTTCCAGGGCAAGGCAGTGGCGCAGCCCCACGCCATGCTGCCTGCCGAGTTGCCGGCTACCGTTGCGGAATTCCGTTCGCTGCAAGGAGATGGCCGCAAGCTGGCGCCGCGCTTTAATAACCACCTGCATCCGTTTTTCGGGCAGGACGTCAGCCTGGTGAAGAACCAACCCTATCCCTACACCGGACGCTTGCAGAACCTGCAACAGGAGCTGGCCAACAAGAAAGGGCTGGCCATCGTTCTGCATGACCCCCTGGGCATCGTGCAGGAACTGAACAATTGGCGTAGTGCATCCATCAACCGGCTAAACAAGCTGATGCAAGGCACAACGCCGTTCTATGGCACGTACAAGAACGAGCAGCTGATGGCGCTCATTGATGCGGTGGACAACGCCGAGATGCAGATTCGCCAGGGCGCGATCAGCCAGCGCGAGCCCAAGCTGGGCGTATCGCTGGATGACCTTGCCAGCGAAGCCAAAAAGCACCCGTACAGCATGCCGGACCTGCGTGGCACCCCACCGGATGCCATTTATAAGAACCGTGCCGAATACGAGCAAAAGCGGGCGGAATGGCGCAAGCAGAACGCCAAACGCATCGGCGACGCCGCCTGGGGGAAATACGCCAAACGCCTGCAGCCCAAAGCCATGTACCAGGGAGTGCTGCAAGGCTTTCACCTGGTGGCGCAAGCCTGTGATGCGCTCAACGAGCAGCGCGCCCGCGACCAGCTGCAATGGCTGAACGACGCATTGCTGCACAACACGCTGGCACTGTATGACGACAACCACCTGGAAAGTGGCGCGGCTAGCGCCGGCCAGGCGGGCATGTGTATCAATGGCTTCAACAGCTGCCAGAGCGGGCAGGCGTGGCTTAACCAGCAGCTGGATGCAAGCAGCCTCAAGCCGGCCACCCTGCTGCTCAATAGCATGCTGCTGAACCAGAAAAAGGCCAAAGAAGAGTTTGTTGCCGCCGGTGGCTTGTCTGGCGGCATCGCGGATGCCGCCGGCAAATGGCAGGAAGCCCTGAAAGGTGTGAGTGACCTGTGGGCCAAGCTGAATGATCTGGCCAATGCCATTGCCCATGGTTCACAGAACAGCGGGGTAGTCAGTGTTTCTCATCTGGGCGGCATCAGCATGCTCATGGTGCAAGGCGGGCATACGCTGCTGGCCAACCTGCCCGGCGGGAAACTCATCGACAGGCAAATAGCGCGCTCCAATGTGCTGCATGCCCTGCTCAAATTGTCGCTGGGCAAGGTTCTGAGCAAGGACCTGGAGGCCGCCTACCCCTCGCCGCAGGCGTTCAACAGCAAAACATACGCTGTCAGCAAAGCCATGCGTAACCAGGTCAACAAGCTGCTTACCGATGCCAGCAAGGGAAACGATTTCAACGGGCTGCGATTTGGCGCAGTGGTGGCAGTACTGGAAATGGCAAACCTGCTGTTGAAAAGCAACTCCCTGAAAGAATCGCCCGGCCAGAAAGCGGTATGGGAACTCACCGCTGCAAGTCTTGGCATGGGGGCGGTGCTGCTGGAGTTAACCGGTGGCATTTGCGAGCGGATGGCCAAAAGCGGCAATCACGCGCTGGTCGGCAACAGCCATGTCGGGCTCGGAGCACTCAAGCTCAGTGCCGGGGCGCTGGGGGCGGTTGGGGGGATTATTGGCGGACTGGTGGATTTTGATAGTGCGGTAGAGGCACAGAAAAAGGCAGCAAAAAATCAATTTAGTGCATTGGCAGCTGTTTATGCATTGAGAGGGATGGTTTCTATTTCTGGTGCTTTGGTTGGGGCGGGTATTGCGATTGGGGCGGCAGGACCGTTCTTTGAATGGTTACTGGTCAGAAGTAAGGGGGAATTTGCAAAGGTCATTCTGACTGCGGCAACCGAGGTAAGTGCATTTTTAGCTACAGAGCGTATTGCATTGTTGCTATTGCGTGGCGCTCGTTTATTCACGGTTGCCGGGATCGGATTGACGATTGCCATTTGGATGTTCAGTGATGATGCGTTGGAAAGCTGGTGCGACAAATCTTGTTTGCGCAAGGATCGAAGCACTGCGGGGTTTGGCATGGCCAAAGAAGAAATGGCAGCCTTGGATGCTGCAGTGCTGGAGGTAAGCTGAAATGTACTATCTGGAATGGACGGTGGCTTTAAATCGAATGCGCCATAAGCCAGGCTCGTGGCAGGATAAGTTTCAGAAAAATGTTGCTTATAAGCTTGCTGCTAATAAAAAGAAAAGCCTTGCTAGCAGAGTCAGTTCCGGCGGTGATGTCAAGGATGTGGATATCCACGAGAGCCGTGCAGAAAAGGTGGACGACAATTACGCTATCTACTGTAAGACAGGGAATTATCTGGATGTCTGTACTTACAACGACGACAAGCGTGGCCTGCTGACGCTGGTGTTTGGAGCCCTGCTATATGGCATGGTGCCATTTTCCATCACGACGGCAGTTATCAGCTACAACATTGTCGTCTCGCCAGAGGAAGGGGGACTTGAGCCAATATCCTTGCTGGCGGGGCTGGTCAGCTGGGTAATGATCTTTGCAGTTGCTTATGCGTTTTATCGCTACCTGGCTCGAATTTGGCGGCTCGAAGCTTTCACTATGCGCCGGCTGGTGGTGCGTTTCAATCGCGAGACCCGGCAGATGTATTTCCTGCGGCCAACCTTTCTGGGGGGCGTGACTGCGTATAACTGGGACGAGATCGATGCGGCACTGCCAAAGGATATGCTCAACCACGAAGGCGTGGGAGGGATGTTGGTTATCGGGGCTATCACCAGAGATGGCGTGAACCCGCATAGCCAGATTACTGCGGATGGTGCTTTCGTCGGCAACGCCTGCCGTGACTACCAGCATCTGTTGTCGTTCTGGGAGTACATCCGTCGCTTCATGGAAGATGGCCCGGACGCGGTGCCGGAGCCACGCCGCCGACGCAGCAAGTGGCCCAACCCGCTGGCCAGCATGTGGACAGTGTCGCGGCTCAGTCTGCCCGGCGGTTTCGACCTGGGGCGCAGCTTCCTGTGGCTGCGGCTGGTGCTGACCCCGGTGTTCGTGGTCTGGGGGCTGGGCCACTACGCCTCCTTGTTGCTGTGCTACGAGCCGCGTTTCCCCAAGGCCATTCGTGCCGCCAGTCATGAATCCGAAGCCCGTTCCCTGCTGGCCCTGCTGGGCTACAACCTGCTGCCGCTGCTGTATACCGTGGCAGGGCTGTGGCTGTACTACGCCTGGCAGCACGGTCTGGACTGGCGTTTGCCGCTGCAACTGGTGGGATGGCTGTAGACATGAGCAGGCAATTCACTTCCTCCCCGTTTCGCATGCAGTCAGCCATTTTAGCTGCTTGCTTCTGCCATGCCGGAATTGCGGCAAGTAGCGGTGAAACATCCGGCTTCTACCAGCAGCGGAGCTGCAGCCCATTGGGCATGGTTGGGCACATGGCTGCGCTGTGTGCGGCAGTGCTGGAGGTGAGTTGAGATGTATTTTCTGGAGTGGTCGGTCGCCATGGGGCGGCGCAGGCACAAGCCGGGCTCGTGGCTGGACAATATTCAAAAAGAGGTTGCTGAAGAAGGAGAGGCCGACGCAAGAAAAATGCTGGCTCGCGGCCTTCGTTATGACCTGAACTTTAAGGAAGTGGATATCCGTGAGTGTCGATCGAAATCAGTGGACGACAACGCGGCCATTTATTGTAAGACAGCCAGCTATTTGGATGTCTGCACCTACAACGACGACAAGCGTGGCCTGCTGACGCTGGTGTTTGGAGCCCTGCTATATGGCATGGTGCCATTTTCCATCACGACGGCAGTTATCAGCTACAACATTGCCGTCTCGCCAGAGGAAGGGGGACTTGAGCCAATATCCTTGCTGGCGGGGCTGGTCAGCTGGGTAATGATCTTTGCAGTTGCTTATGCGTTTTATCGCTACCTGGCTCGAATTTGGCGGCTCGAAGCTTTCACCATGCGTCGGCTGGTGGTGCGCTTCAATCGCAATACCCGGAAGGTGTATTTCCTGCGACCAAGCTTTCTCGGGGGTGTGAAGGCTTACGATTGGGAGGCTATTGACGCAGGCCTCCCCAAGGATATGCCCAACCACGAGGGTGTAGGCGGCATGTTGGTGTTGGTTGCCAAGGCGGAAGAGAACGACAGCCCGCACAAGCTGTTGGGTGTCGATGGCGCTTTCGTCGGCAACGCCTGCCGTGACTACCAGCATCTGTTGTCGTTCTGGGAGTACATCCGTCGCTTCATGGAAGATGGCCCGGACGCGGTGCCGAAACCCCGCCGCCGGCGTAGCAAGTGGCCCAACCCGCTGGCCAGCATGTGGACAGTGTCGCGGCTCAGTCTGCCCGGTGGTTTCGACCTGGGGCGCAGCTTTCTGTGGCTGCGGCTGGTGCTGACCCCGGTGTTCGTGATCTGGGGTCTGGGCCACTACGCTTCCTTGCTGCTGTGCTACGAGCCGCGTTTCCCCAAGGCCATCCGTGCCGCCAGTCATGACTCCGAAGCCCGTTCCCTGCTGGCGCTGCTGGGCTACAACCTGCTGCCGCCGCTGTATACCGCGGCAGGGCTGTGGCTGTACTACGCCTGGCAGCACGGTCTGGACTGGCGTTTACCACGGCAACAACTGGGGTGGCTGTCGCCATGAGCTTGCGCCGTTCCTGTCCTGGCTATTGCCGCTACGGCCAACCCTTGGCTTGGTTCGTCAGCGCGCAAGTTACCAGCGCGCTGATGGCCATTGCCAACTATCTGGAACAGCAGCTTGCCTGCACCTGCCGCTATGAACAGGTGCGCAATCCTGTAACCCGGAATACCTGACATGCTCGAATCCCTCCTCCCTTACTACGAACGTGAGCTCGGCCATTTGCGCGAGCTGTCGGGCGAGTTCGCCCGCCGTTACCCCAAGATTGCCGGCCGGTTGCAGCTGGAAGGCGACCAGTGCGAAGACCCGCATACCGAGCGGCTGATCGAGGCGTTTGCCTTCCTGACGGCGCGGGTGCACAAGAAGCTGGATGACGACTACCCGGAGGTGGCCACCAGCTTTCTGGATGTGATGTACCCGCACTACCTGCAGCCGATGCCGGCGGCCACCGTGGTGCAGTTCGAGTGCGATGCGCAGCGGCCGGAGATCGGCAAACGCTACCGTATCGAGCGCGGGCAGCAGGTGCTGGCGCCGGCCATCCAGGGGGTGAACTGCAAGTTTCGCAGCGTCTACCCGGTGGACTTGTACCCGCTGCAGCTGCAGGAGGCCCGGCTGGAGCTGACCAGCGGCTCTCCCTACCTGCGCAGCCTGGCGCCGGATGCGGCGGCGGTGCTGACGCTGAAGCTGCAGACCCAGGGCGGGGTGTTGCTGAATGCCATCGATTTGCAGTCGCTGCGCTTTTTCCTGGACGGTGAGCCGGCGCTGATGCACCTGCTGTACGAGCTGCTGCTATCCAGCGTGCTGCGGGTGCAGGTGGGGGATGGCAGCGAAGACCCGGCACGTACGCGCATGTTGGCCGCAGACAGCCTGCAGGCGGTCGGCTTTGGTGCGGATGAAGGCATGCTGGAGTACGACGAGCGCTCCTTCCTGGGCTACCGTTTGCTGTCGGAATACTTCAGCTACCCGGACAAATTCCTGTTCATCGACCTGCTGAACCTGGCGCCGCTGGTGGCCCGGCTGCAGGGCGACACGCTGCTGCTGCGCATCCAGCTGCGCGACTACCCGGACAGTGAGCGCCACCACCGGCTGCAAAGCCAGCTGCAGCCGGCGCACCTCAAGCTGGGCTGCACGCCGCTGATCAACCTGTTTACCCAGCCGGGCGAGCCAATCCGCGTGACGCACCAGAAAAGCAGCTACCCGGTGCTGGCCGACGCGCGCAAGCAGCAGGCCTACGAGGTGGTGCAGATCCGCCGCGTGGTGCGGGTGGAAAAATCCGGCGATGGCGACAGCAGCGAGGAAGTGCCACCGTTCTATGCCACCCGGCACGGCAGCGGCCAGGCACCGCGCTTCTACTGGCATGCCACCCGCGAGCCATCGGTGCGCCAGGGCGACCGTGGCACCGACATGGCGTTGCACCTGGTGGATTTGCAGTTCGACGCGGTACGCCCGGCCGGCGAGGTGCTGAGTCTGGACTTGCTGTGCTGCAACCGCGATCTGCCGGAGCAGATTCCCTTCGGCGGCAGCCAGGCCACCCAGCGCACGGATTTCCAGTTGCCGGGGCATTCGGTGGTGAAGCGGGTGCGCTTGTTGCGCAAGCCCGGCGCCAGCCAGCGCAGTCCGCTGGGGCGGGCGGTGCAGTGGCGCCTGATCTCGCACCTGTCGCTCAATTACATGTCTATCGTCGATTCCGGACGCGAGGCGCTGCAGGAAATGCTGACGCTGTACAACCTGGGCGATGCGGCGGCCAATGTACGGCAGATCCAGGGCATTGTCGGCATCCGCAGCGAACCGGCGGTACAGCGCGTCAACGGCCGGCATTTCTCCGGTTTCGTGCGCGGTACCGAGATCACCCTGACGCTGGATGCCGATTACTACGTCGGCGGCAGCGTCTACCTGTTCGCCTCCCTGCTGGAGCGGTTCTTCGCGCTGTACTGCGCCCCCAACAGTTTTACCCGCCTGCGTGTCAGGACGGTGCAACGTGACGAGGAGGTGGCGGCATGGCCAGCCCGAGCCGGCGAAGCCCTCGTGATCTGAAGCTGGCGCTGGCCAGGGATGCCAGCCAGTTCGGCTTTTTCCAGGCGGTGCGCCTCCTAGGCTTGTGTGAGGGCGCGCGTCGCCAGCGGCGCACGCTGCCGGCTCAACTGCGCTTCCGCACCCTGGCGTCGCTGTCGTTTCCAGCCAGCGAGCTGGTGCAGTACCAGCCAGCGGCGGAGGAGGGCACGGCTCCCGCCGAGATGACGGTCAGCTTCATGGGGCTGACCGGGCCCAGCGGGGTGTTGCCGATGGCGTATACCGAGCTCTTGCTAGAGCGGCGGCAGCAATACCGCGACACCACTCTTCATTCCTTTCTCGATCTGTTCAGCCACCGCGCCATCGCCTTGTTCTACGCGGCCTGGCGCAAGTACCGCTTCTGGCTGGCCGAGGAGGCCGGCGAGCAGGATGGCTTCAGCCGCAACCTGCTGGATCTGGCCGGGGTCGGTTTGAGCCGGTTGCGTGGGCAGGCGGCGCAGGACGGCCTGCTGGATGAGCGGCTGTTCATTTATTACGCAGGCCTGTTGAGCCAGAAGCCGCTGTCGGCCCTGACGCTGCAGACCTTGGTGGAGGGGCTGTTCGGCACCCGTGCCCAGTTGCAGCAGTTTGCGGGGCTGTGGCTGGAGGTGCCGTTGGCCGAGCAAAGCCAGCTGGGTGGCCAGTCCTGCGAACTGGGGGTGTCGCTGTTCGCCGGCGAGCGGCAGTGGGATCGCCAGACCAAGCTGCAACTGCGCCTGGGGTGTTTGCGTCGTGCGCAATTCGAGGCCTTGCTGCCGGGGGGAGATGGAGCTCGCGCCTTGCAAGCGCTGATGCAGTTTGCCGTGGGGCACCAACTGGCGGTGGATGTCTGCCTGGTGCTCGACAAGCGCGATGTGCCGCCGGCACGGCTGGATGCAGATGCCCCATTGCGGCTGGGGGCCAGCAGTTGGCTGGGGGCGCGGGCAGCCGACCCGGACGACGTGCGCTATGCGCTGTTGCACTGAGCCTTGCCTGGCATGGCGCCTAGCCTGACCCGACCTTATTCACTTTATCTGATGGAAACTCTATGTCGGTATCCCTGAAATCCCTGATCGAGCGCCTGACGCCGCTGGCGCGGCAGAGTGTGGAGCAGGCCGCCAGCCGCGCCTTGTCCCGCACCCACTACGAGATCGAGATTGAGCATGTGCTGTTGACCCTGCTCGACCAGGACATGAATGCCGCCCGCGCCGCCTTGCAGGCGGCCGGCATCGATCTGGCCGATTTGCAACGGGGGCTGGAAGCCGTCCTGGATGGCTTCCGCACCGGTAATACCCGCAACCCGGTGCTGTCGGTCTGGCTGCCCAAGTGGCTGGAGAAAGCCTGGCTGCTGGCCAGTGCGGAGTTCGGGCAGGAGAGCGTGTCCACGCTGGATCTGCTGTTGGCGCTGTTGCGTGATGAGTCGCTGCGTCCGGCGGTGCAAAGCGGCTGCCCGGCCCTGCTGCGCGTCGAAGCGGGTCGCTTGCAACCGGCTTACGCCGCGTTGCGCCAGCATGGCGGGGAGGGCGGCGGGCCGGTGGCGGCCACCGAGCCCGATCAGCCGGCGGAGATGCCGGCCGGTAGGGTCCGCAGCGGCGTGGCACTCGACAAATACACCATCGACCTGACCGCCCAGGCGCGTGCCGGCAAGATCGATCCGGTGCTGGGGCGCGATGGCGAGATCCGCCAGATGATCGACATCCTGATGCGCCGCCGGCAGAACAACCCCATCCTGACCGGCGAGCCCGGCGTGGGCAAGACCGCGGTGGTGGAAGGGCTGGCGCGCAAGATCGTGCACGGCGAGGTGCCGCCGGTATTGGCCGGTGTCTGTCTGCGCACACTGGACCTGGGGCTGTTGCAGGCCGGTGCCAGTGTGAAGGGGGAGTTCGAAAACCGTCTGCGTCAGGTGATCGACGAGGTGAAGGCGAGCCCGGTGCCCATCATCCTGTTCATCGACGAGGCGCACACGCTGATCGGCGCCGGCGGCGCGGCCGGTCAGAACGACGCGGCCAACCTGCTCAAGCCGGCGCTGGCGCGTGGCGAGCTGCGCACCATCGCGGCCACCACCTGGGCCGAGTACAAGAAGTATTTCGAGAAGGACGCCGCCTTGGCGCGCCGCTTCCAGGTGGTGAAGGTGGAGGAGCCGGCGCCGGAGGTGGCGGTGCAGATGGTGCGCGGGCTGACGCACGCCATGGCCACCCATCATCAGGTGGAAATCCTCAACGAGGCGGTCGCCGCTGCCGTGCATCTGTCGAGCCGTTACATCACCGGCCGCCAGTTGCCGGACAAGGCCATCAGCGTGCTGGATACCGCCTGCGCCCGCGTGGCGCTGTCGCGCGCCGGCAAGCCGGGACCGATCGAGGACGTGGCGGTGCTGATCGCCAATGCCGAGCGCGAGATTGCCGCCTTGCAGCGCGAGGAGGGCCATGCTGAGCGTATCGCCGAGCTGGAAGCCCGGCGCGGCGAGTTGCAGGCCGACCTGGAGCGCCTGCACACGGTCTGGGAGGCGCAGCAGCAACTGGTGGCCGAGATTGACGAGCTGAAACAGCAGCAGGGGGAGGTTAAGCCAGCCAAGGGCAAGAAGGTCAGCCCGCTGCAGGCCAAGCGCCAGGCTTTGCGTGAGCTGCACAAGCAGCAGCCGCTGGCGTTCGAGTGCGTCGACGAGAGTGTGATCGCCGACGTGATTGCCGGCTGGACCGGTATCCCGCTGGGGCGCATGGTCAGCAACGAGCTGGCTCAGGTACAGCAGCTGGCGCGGCTGTTGGGGGAGCGGGTGATCGGCCAGGATCACGCGCTCGAGCAGATCGCCGAGCGGGTGCAGATTGCCAAGGCCGGCCTGGAAGATCCGGGCAAGCCCAAGGGGGTGTTCCTGCTGGTGGGGCCGTCCGGTGTCGGCAAGACCGAGACCGCGCTGACGCTGGCCGAGGCCTTGTACGGCGGCGAGCGCAATCTCATCACCATCAATATGTCGGAATACCAGGAGGCGCACAGCGTGTCCGGGCTCAAGGGCTCGCCGCCGGGCTATGTCGGCTATGGCGAGGGTGGAGTGCTGACCGAGGCGGTACGCCGCAAGCCGTATTCGGTGGTGTTGCTGGACGAGGTGGAGAAGGCGCATCCGGACGTGCTGGAGCTGTTCTTCCAGGTGTTCGACAAGGGGGTGCTGGAGGACAGCGAAGGGCGCGAGGTGGATTTCAAGAACACCATCATCCTGTTGACGTCGAACGCCGGCTCCGAGCTGGTGATGCGTGCCTGCGAGCACGGTGTGACGGTGGAAGGCGAGACGCGCGAGCCGACGCCGGATAACCTGGTGGAAATCCTGCGGCCCACCCTGCAGCAGGTGTTCAAACCGGCCTTCCTGGGACGCTTGGCCATCGTGCCGTACTTCCCGATCGGCGACGAGGTGTTGCACGCCATCGTGGGTCTGAAGCTGGACAAAATCCGCCAGCGCATCGCGGACAACCACGGTGCCAAGGTGGAGTTTCCGGATGAGCTGGCAGGCATCATGGCGGCGCGTTGCCTGGACGTGGACAGCGGTGCGCGCAACGCCGACGCCATCCTCACACGCACGTTGCTGGCACAGATTTCGAGCGACCTGCTCGCCCGCATGGCCAGCGGCAAACCGGTGAAGAAGATCGCTGTGGCGCTCAAGGGCGAGCAGCTCAAGGTTCGCGTCAGCTAGGGGGGGGCGGCAAGATGCTGAAACTGCTGGCCGTACTGGCCCTGATCTTCCTGCTGTGGTGGGGGGCGTTGTGGCTGCTGATTCCAGTGGAGTGGCAGCAGATCAGCCCCACCGTCATGTTGCTGGCGCACCTGTTGCCGCCCTTGCTGCTCACCGCCTTGGGGTATGCCTGGCGATTGCGTCAGGAAAAACGCGAGCAGGCCGCCGCCCAGGCGCAAGCCGAGTCGGAGGCCGCGGCGCAGCAGGCCCGGCGTGACGAAGCCCGGGAGACGCATCTGGCCGTGCTGCGCGAACGGCAACAGATGGTGAGCTGCCGCTGGTTGTCGGTGCAGGCTGTCGTGCAGAGAGAGGAGCCGGCCTGGCTGGACGAGTTGCCCCCCGCCTGCCAGTGGATGATGCGGACGCGCGACGAGTGGGAGCCTGGCAACGAGGTGCTGGACGGCCTGATGTCGTGGCTGGAAGAGAGCTTGCAGGCCTTGTACGCCGAGCTGCCGGGGGCCGCCTCGCTGCCGTTGCTGTTGGAGGTGTTGCCGCGGGTATCGGGGATCGAACAGGTCGGCCGCGTCAGGCGATGCCAGGAGGTGGCGTGGCTGACCGCTCAGGGGGAGGGGCCCCTGCCCACCAGCGATTGCCGTTTCCTGCCCGGCAGCGGCACCGTGGCCGACCGCGTGATGCAGTTCCTGGCGCAAGACCCCGAGCTGCCGGGGGCGGTGGTGCTTGCAGCTGACGCCCCACCGGCCTGGCCGGATGAGGAGGAGCCGGATGCGGCGATTCGGGCCCAATGGCTGCAACTGGGCCGCCCGGGGGTCGCCGTGGTGCTGTTGCTGTTCTTGCGCGACGGGCTTGCCGTTTCGACGGACAGTGCATTGGAAGCCGGGCGCGACCCTTATCTGCCGTATTGGGAGCGCGAGGGCGTGACGTCTCCCGCCGGTTGGGGGCGAGTGCCGGAACACACCCGGGCGGCGCTGGCGGCCTTGCCGCACCTGGCCAGCCTGGCCCAGTCCAGCAGCTGCGAGGTGCCGCGACAGGGCAGCTTGCAGCTGACACGCCAACTGCAGCCCTTGCTGGACAATGCACTGGTGAATGCCGCACTGCTGGACTATCCGTTCAGCACCGAGGAGGCCGACCCGAAGCGCAACCAGGCCGACAGTGTGGCCTGGCTGGTGCATAACTGCGGCGATGTCGAGGTGGGCGGCACGCGCCTGGCCGCCATCTCCAGCAGTCTCACCCGTTACCAGGTGGGCCTGCACCCCATCGATGACGCCAGCAACCTGGTGCGTGACTGGGGCGATGTCGGGGCCGCCGCGCCCGCCATGCTGGCGGCACTGGCGGTGACGCACAGCGCCCGGCTGCAGGCACCGGCCATCATCACCCAGTTTCACCACGATCAAGCCGCGCTGGCGCTGGCCCGGCCGGCAGTACAGGAAAACCTCGCATGAAACGCGTCATTCGTCTGGGGGACCCGACCAGCCACGGCGGCACGGTGGTGAGCGCCGCCTCCGGCACGGTGCTGTTCGGCAAGCCGGTGGCCTTGCTGGGCGATCAGGTCACCTGCCCGCAGCAGGGGCACAGCAACTGCACCATCGTGGAGGGCGATAGTAGCTGGCTGGTCGGCGGCAAGCCGGTGGCGCTGGAAGGCCACAAGGTCAGCTGCGGCGCCACGCTGATCGCCACCCTGCCGGAGTTGGGCAAGGGCTAGTCCGTTCCGTTTTCCTTTTTCTTTCCGAGATATCACCACAACGATGCAGAACCCTTCTGTTGCGCTTTTGCTGGCCCCCTTGCCGGGCGGTCATCCCGCCGGGGAAGACCTGGCTTATTCCCCCTTGTTCGACCAGATCCGCGAGGCCCGGCGCAGCGATGATCCGTTGCTGTCCCAAGGCGACTGGGAGCAGGCTTTGAAAGTGGCCGAATGGCCCAAGGTGATCCGCCTGTGCGAGGAGGCCCTGAGCCAGCGCAGCAAGGATTTGCAACTGCTGGTTTGGTATGCCGAAGCCCAAGTGCAGGTACATGGTCTGGCCGGGCTGGCGCAGGGGCTGGCAGCCTTGGCCGACTGGCTGGAGCATTACTGGGAGAGTGGCTACCCGGAGTTCGCCCCGTATGATCTGGATGAGCGGGTGGGCAAGCTGGAGTGGCTCAACCTGCAACTCGGCGTGGCTATCCGCAGTAGCCCACTCGTCAAGCCCGAGCATGGCGGTTACAGCTGGCAGCAGTGGAGGCAGTCCCGCGAGGTGGATAATCTGGGCCTGAAAGATCCGGAGGCGAAACTGGCGGCGTTGGCCGAGGGAAAGCTTGCCGGGGAGGATTTCGACAAGGGGGCTGCCTTGTCGGGTCATGCCTGGTTCGCCAGCCAGGCCGAGCTGCTGTTGGCGTCGCTGAGTGCCTACGAGGCATTGGACAAGCGACTCGATGAGCGTTTCGGCGATGAAGCACCGAGTCTTGCCGAGGTGCGCAACGCCATTTACGCCTGCCAGGAGCTGGTGCTGCGTTACCGCCTGCAACTGGGCGGCGCTGCGGCGGTCGCTACACCCAGCGCCCCGCCTTCCCATACCGCGCTGCCGGAGAACACCGCCATGCCTTCTGCCATTCCGACAACTCCATCAGTGACGGCACCGGCGTCCACTTTTGACGGCCAAGTCCGTAGCCGCCAGCAGGCAGTACAGATGTTGGCCGAGGTCGCCCGTTACTTTCGTCACAACGAACCGCACAGCCCGGTGGCGTTGCTGGCCGAGCGTGCTGCACGCTGGGCGGAAATGAGCCTGGAAGAATGGCTGCAGCATGTGGTGAAGGATGACTCGACACTGCGCCAATTGCAGGAGCTACTGGATATCAACCACAGCTGAACGGCCAGGACGGCGGTGTCACGATTGGCAAAAAGCCCACCTTCAGGTGGGCTTTTCGCTGGTGTTGCTCTTGTCTTTGCCGGAACGTTGCCGGGCCGCACCTACCAGTTGCTCTCGCGCTCCGGCGTGGCGGTGATCTGGTGGATGGACAAATCGGCGCCGTTGAACTCTTCTTCCTCGCTCAGGCGGATGCCGACGCTGCGCTTGAGCAGACCGTACACTAGGTAGCCGCCGCCGAAGCCGACGGCGATGCCGCCCAGCGTGCCGATCAGCTGCGACACCAGGCTGACGTGGCCGGCGCCGCCCAGCCAGGGTTGGCCGAACAGGCCGGCGGCGATGCCGCCCCAGGCACCGCACAGGCCGTGCAGCGGCCACACCCCGAGCACGTCGTCGATCTTCCAGCGGTTCTGCGTCAGTGTGAAGAGCTGGACGAACAGCGCGCCGGCGATGGCGCCCACCACCAGGGCGCCGGCCGGGTGCATCAGGTCGGAACCGGCGCACACCGCCACCAGTCCGGCCAAGGGGCCGTTGTGGATGAAGCCGGGGTCGTTCTTGCCGAGCCACATCGCGGTCAGGGTGCCGCCCACCATGGCCATCAGCGAGTTGATCGCCACCAGCCCGGAAATGCCTTCCAGTTTCTGCGCGCTCATCACGTTGAAGCCGAACCAGCCGACGATCAGAATCCAGGCGCCCAGCGCCAGGAACGGGATGCTGGACGGCGGATGAGCGGCGATGCGGCCTTCCTTGCTGTAGCGACCACGGCGTGCGCCCAGGTTCAGCACGGCGGCGAGCCCGATCCAACCGCCCACGGCGTGCACCACCACCGAGCCGGCGAAGTCATGGAAAGGTTGGCCGAAGGCGTGCGTCAGCCAGTCCTGCACGCCGTAGTGGTTGTTCCAGGCGATGCCCTCGAAGAACGGGTAGACGAAGCCCACCAGCAGGAAGGTCGCGGCCGATTGCGGATGGAACTTGGCGCGCTCGGCGATGCCGCCGGAGACGATGGCCGGAATGGCGGCGGCGAAGGTGAGCAGGAAGAAGAACTTCACCAGGCCGTAGCCGCTTTCGGCGTTGAGCGCGCTGGCGGGCTGGAAGAAGTGCACGCCGTAGGCCACGCCGTAGCCGATGAAGAAGTAGGCGATGGCGGAGACGGCGAAGTCGGTGAGGATCTTCACCAGCGCGTTGACCTGGTTTTTCTTGCGTACCGTGCCCAGTTCGAGGAAGGCGAAGCCGGCGTGCATGGCCAGGATCATCACCGCCCCCAGCAGCAGGAATAGCACGTCGGAAGTCGAGGAGTGAGTCATGAACGGTCCCAAAGATATTTTTGTGCTTCGCCTTGTAGCAAAAGCAGTGCCAATTCATGGTGCACGTGATGCATGACGGGGCATGCCTGCACCGGATTGGCGTATCGGGACGATGGGAGGGGATAGGGAGGCGTCGCGACGAGAGAATTTCGCGGCGACTCAAGTCAAATCGCACCAAATGAGATCACGTCATGGTGCACGTGACTTCATTTGGTGCGTTCTGTTTTGGTGCGTCGGTATCGTTTCACCGATGCCATGGCGGTCAGGTCAGTCGGGGATGGGCAGCGCCAGCGTTTCCTTGACCTCTTCCATCACCACGTAGCTGCGCGACTCGTTGGCGTGCGGCAGCTTGAGCAGGATGTCGCCCAGCAGCTTGCGGTACATCGACATGTCCGAGATGCGCGCCTTGAGCAGGTAATCGTACTCGCCGGATACCAGGTGGCACTCCATCACCTCCGGCAGCTTCTGCACCTCGCGGCGGAAGGAGTCGAAGATGTCGCCGGACTTGGCGGCCAGCTTGATCTCGACGAATACCAGCAGCGAGGAGTTCATCGCTTGCGGATTCAGGCGGGCGTAGTAACCTTCAATTATGCCGTCACGCTCCAGTTTGCGTACCCGTTCGGTACAGGGCGTGGTCGACAGGCCGACCTTGTCGGCCAGTTCGGTCATCGACATGCGGCCGTTGTTTTGCAGGTATTTCAATATCCTCAAGTCGATCTTGTCGAGCGGGCGCTCCACTACTTGTTTGTCTCTCATAATTTCCTGTGTATTGTCTATATTTTGTTGAATTTATTTGTTTTTTTGTAAAAAAACAGTAAATAAAACTGCCTTAAAGTAAATATACTACCGGAAATCACTAAACGTTCAAACCCTACGTCGGGAGTGTAGAGAACATGAAGGTTATCGTGCTGGGCGGTGGTGTCCTGGGTGTTTCCACTGCATGGTATCTGGCCAAGGCTGGCTGCGATGTGACCGTGATCGAGCGCCAGGACGGCGTCGCACTGGAAACCAGCTTCGGCAACGCAGGCCAGATTTCTCCGGGTTATTCCGCCCCGTGGGCCGCACCGGGCATTCCGCAGAAAGCCATCAAGTGGCTGTTCCAGCGTCATGCCCCGCTGGCCTTCAAGCCGGACGGCAGCCTGTACCAGTGGCAGTGGATGAGCAAAATGCTTGCCAACTGCACCGAAGCCGCCTACGCCACCAACAAGTCGCGCATGGTGCGACTCGCCGAGTATAGCCGCGACAAGATCAAGGAACTGCGCGCCGAGACCGGTCTGGCCTACGAAGGCCGCGAAATGGGCACGCTGCAGGTGTTCCGCACCCAGTACCAGCTCGACGGCATGGCCAAGGACATTGCTGTGCTGAAGGAAACCGGCGTGCCGTTCAACGTGCTCGACCGCGAGGGCTGCGTCAAGGCCGAGCCGGCGCTGGGACGGGTCAAGGAAAAGATCGTCGGCGGCCTGCAACTGCCCAACGACGAAACCGGCGACTGCCAGCTGTTCACCTCCCGTCTGGCCGAACTGGCGCGCGCCAAGGGCGTGAAGTTCCTGTTCGGTCAGACCATCGACGCCATCCAGCACGACGGCAAGAAGATCACCGGCGTACGCGCCAACGGCGTCGAGCACCGTGCCGACCACTACGTGGTGGCGCTCGGCAGCTACTCGCGCGATCTGTTGAAGACGCTGGACATCGACATCCCGGTCTACCCGGTCAAGGGTTACTCGCTGACGGTGCCGATCACCAACGCCAGTGCCGCCCCGGTGTCCACCGTGATGGACGAAACCTACAAGGTGGCGATCACCCGCTTCGACAACCGCATCCGTGTCGGCGGCATGGCCGAGCTGTCCGGCTACGACCTGTGCCTTAACCCGCGCCGCCGCGAAACGCTGGAAATGGTGGTGGGCGATCTGTTCCCTGAAGGCGGCAACATCCCGGCGGCCGAATTCTGGACCGGCCTGCGCCCGATGACGCCGGACGGCACGCCGATCATCGGCGGCAGCCGCTTCGCCAACCTCTCGCTCAACACCGGCCACGGCACCCTGGGCTGGACCATGAGCGCCGGTTCCGGCAAGGTACTGGCCGACCTGATTATGGGTGTGAAGCCGGAAATCAGCGTCGACGGCCTGTCCATGCAGCGTTACGCCAAAGGCGGCGAAAAGCTGGTGGTACCGACCGCCCGTATCGTCACCAGCCACTGAGGTTCGCATGCGTCCGTTGATTGCCTCGATCCGACTCGAGCACTTCCGTCACAACTATGAACTAGCACGCCGCCAGCACGGCGGCCGCGCGCTGGCCGTGGTCAAGGCCAACGCCTACGGCCACGGCGCGGTACGCTGCGCCCAGGCCGTAGCCGACATCGCCGACGGCTACGCCGTGGCCTGCCTGGAAGAGGCGCTGCAATTGCGCGAAGCCGGCCTGACCCTGCCCATCCTGCTGCTGGAAGGGGTGTTCGAGGCGGCCGAGTTGCGCGAGGTGGAGCAGCATGGCCTGTGGCTGGTGGTGCAGAGCCAGCAGCAGCTCGACATGCTGCTCGCCAGCCAACCCGCCAAGCCCTACCGGGTGTGGCTGAAAATGGACTCCGGCATGCATCGTGCCGGTTTCTTCCCGCAGGACTACGCGGCCGCCTACCAAAGGTTGGCCGAAAGCGGCAAGGTGGACGGCATCGTCAAGATGACCCACTTCGCCCGCGCCGACGAACCGGCGCTGTCTGCCACTGCGCAGCAGATGGAAACCTTCGATGCCGCCTGCGCCGGTCTGCCGGGCGAGGTCAGCGTGGCCAACTCCGCTGCCATCATGGTGCACGAGCGCACCCGGCGCGACTGGGGCCGTCCCGGCATCATGCTGTACGGTGCCACCCCGCTGCCGGCCGGCTACGCACAGGATGCCGCGCTCAAGCCTGTGATGCGTCTCACCAGCCGGGTGTTCGGTGTGCGCGAGCTCGCTGCCGGCGAGCCGGTGGGCTACGGCGCCACCTTCGTCACCGAGCGTCCGACCCGCGTCGGCCTGATCGCCTGCGGCTACGCCGACGGCTACCCGCGGCTGGCCTCCACCGGCAGCCCGGTGGCGATCGACGGCGTGCGCTTGCGCATCATCGGCCGCGTGTCGATGGACATGATCACCGTCGATCTGACCGACTTGCCGGCTGCCGGCATCGGCAGCGAGGTCGAACTGTGGGGCGACAGCGTCAACGTCAACGAGGTGGCGGCTCAGGCCGGCACCATCGCCTACGAGCTGCTCTGCAACGTCAAGCGCGCCCATTTCGTGTATTGCTGAATTGTAAAGTCGTGTGCACTCTGCTTCACCCGGTCATTTGGCCGGGTTTTTTTTTGACTCTTCCCAAAGTGATCCGTGAAGCGGCAGGCACCGCCGGGGCGGGCCGCAGCCAAAAGGCATAGGGCGGCGGCAGTGTGGTTTGATACACTGCCACGGCAAGGCGGCCGCGCCGCCTCCCGTTCACCGAATCAAGCCGTTCAACCATGTCTAGAAAACCGCGCCTGCGCTCCGGAAGCGGCGTCACCATGCACGATGTCGGGCTGGCCGTCGGCGTCAGCGCGATCACCGTATCGCGCGCGTTGTACTCGCCGGAGCGCGTCTCCGATACCCTCCGCAGCAAGATACTGGAAGCCGTCGACCGGCTGGGCTACGTGCCCAACCGCTCGGCGCGCGCGCTCGCCTCGGCGCGCTCGCAGACCGTGCTGGTGTTGATCCCCTCGCTGACCAACACGGTCTTCATCGACACCCTGGCCGGCATCGAGGACGTGCTGCGCCCCGCCGGCTACCAGATGCTGATCGGCAATACCCACTACAGCGCGGGCGAAGAGATGCAACTGCTGCGCGCCTACCTCGAGCATCAGCCGGACGGGGTGCTGGTGACCGGTTTGTCGCAGCCGCCGGAATTCGCCCAGACCCTGGAGCGGCAGGGGATTCCGGCGGTGTACATGATGGACCTCACCGCCGACGGTCGCCGTTGCGTCGGCTTTTCCCAGGAAGACGCGGGCGAAGCGATCACCCGCCACCTGCTGGAGCGCGGGCGCCGGCGCATCGCCTTCATGGGGGCTCAGCTCGACGAGCGCGTGCTCAAGCGCCTGGACGGCTACCGCAAGGCGCTGCGCGCCGCCGGCCGCTACGACGCGGCACTGGAAGATCTCGACCCGGCGCCGTCCACGATGCAGATGGGGGCCGATGCGCTCACGCGGTTGCTGCAGGCCCATCCCGACTGCGACGCCGTGTTCTGCTGCAACGACGACCTCGCCATCGGCGCGCTCGCCGCCTGCCAGCGACTCGGCCTGGCGGTGCCGCAGCGCATGGCGATCGCCGGCTTCAACGATCTGCAGCCTGCCGGCTGGGTGACGCCGCCGCTGACCACGGTGGCCACGCCGCGCTACCGCATCGGCACCGAAGCGGCCAGGCTGCTGCTGGCGAGCATCGCCGGCGAAGCCGATGCCGTGACCTGCCATGACCTGGGTTTCACCGTCATGCCGCGGGCCAGCTCGTAGCAGCCGACAACCGTTTCCAGTCGTACCGGCTGCCTGCGCCGGCGTGGGCAGTTTTGCAACACCCGCTCGCACTCTGTCTGCGGCATGAAGCAAATTCTTGCCTGCTTCGATTTGTTAGCGCTAACATTCGAAAAAACAGCCAACGCCCGCGCTTACCGCAGGCGTTTTTCTCAACCTGAAATGTTAGCGCTAACATGAAAATGCCGAACATCGTGGTCATGGGGGTTGCCGGTTGCGGCAAGAGCAGTCTCGGCGAGGCTCTGTCCGAAACCCTCGGTGCCACTTTCATCGAAGGCGACGCCTTTCACCCCGCCGAGAACATTGCCCGCATGTCCGCCGGCATCCCGCTCACCGATGCCGACCGCGCCAGCTGGCTCGGCGTGCTGGCGGCACGGCTAGCCAGCGGAAGGGCAGGGGGAGAGCGCATGGTGCTGGCGTGCTCGGCGCTCAAACGCCGCTACCGCGACGCCTTGCGCGAGGGCGACCCCGGCCTGCTGTTCGTCCACCTGAGCGGCTCGCGCAGCCTGATCGCCGAGCGCATGGCCGCTCGTTCCGCCCATTTCATGCCGCAGAGCCTGATCGACAGCCAGTTCAGCGACCTGGAGGCGCTGCAGTCGGACGAGCAGGCCATCGTCTGTGACATTCAGCAACCGCTCGCCAGCTTGCGTGATCGCGTGCTCGAGCAGTTGCACAGCAAGTAGCACCCAAACACGTCATAACTACACGGAGGAGAACACAATGACGACCCACAACACCACCGCCCGCGTGCCGACGCGCCGCTGGCGCATCGGTGCCTTGCTCGGCATCGGCGTGCTGGTCAACTATTTCGACCGCATCAGCCTGTCGGTGGCGGCGCCGCAGTTGCAGCAGGAGTTCCACCTCACGACCGGGGACATCGGCCTCTTGTTCAGTGCCTTCTTCTGGGCCTACGCCTTGCTGCAGATTCCCACCGGGGTGGTGCTCGACCGCTTCGGCGTCACCAAGGTCGGGCGCTGGGGGGCTTTCCTGTGGGGCATCGCGGCCACGCTGACCGCCTGTGCCGGCGGTTTCGGCGGCGTGTTCGCCGCGCGTGCCCTGCTGGGGGTGGCCGAGGCGCCGGGCTTCCCGGTCAGCTCGAAGGCCACCGGCTACTGGTTCCCGCGCCGTGAGCGCGCCATGGCGACCGCGCTGTTCGATGCCGCCGCCAAGTTCTCCAACGTGATCGGCGTGCCGCTGGTCGCCCTGACCGTGGTGCATCTCGGCTGGCGCTGGGGCTTTGGCCTGTCCGCCCTGTTGAGCCTGTGCTACTTCCTGGCCTTCTACCTGCTTTATCGTGACCCCAGCGCCGACAGCAAGCTGTCCAAGGCCGAGCACGACTACATCGTCCAGGGCGGCGCCACGCCGGAAGGGGTAAGCCAGGAGAGTTCGCTCAACATGCTGGGCTACCTGCTCAAGCAACGCAAAATCTGGGGGCTGTCGATCGGCTTTGCCGCCTACGGCTACGTGTTCTACCTGTTCCTGACCTGGTTGCCGGGCTACCTGGTGCAGGCGATGCACATGAGCATCCTCAAGTCGGCGACGTTCGCCGCCATCCCCTGGCTGTTCGCCACGCTGTCCGATCTCCTGGTCGGCGGTTGGCTGATCGATCATCTGATCGCCAAGGGTCATGACGAAACGCGGGTGCGCAAGGGCGTGTTGGTGGCCGGCATGCTGTGTGGCCTGGCGGTGTTCGGTGCCACCACTACCACAGATCCTTACGTCGCCATCGTCTGGATCACCATCGCGCTGAGCGGCCTGGCCGCCGCGGCGCCGGTGGGCTGGTCGCTGCCGTCGCTGATCGCCCCGCACGGCGGTACCGGCACGGTCGGCGGCATCATGAATTTCGCCAACAACATGATGGGTGCGGTGGCGCCGATCGTGACCGGCTATATCGTCGGCGCCACGCAGTCGTTTTCCAACGCCTTCCTGGTGGCCGGCGTGGTGCTGGTGATCGGCGTGTTCGCCTTCGTGTTCCTGCTGGGCAAGATCGAGCCGATTCCGGAGCCGGGCAAGGATGCGGTGCGCCGTGTCGGTGGGGCCGCCAAGGCCGGCACCCCTTCCGCGACGCGCTAGAGGAGTGAAAGCGTCCTGCCCCGGCTGTGGGCGAGACGCTTCGCAAACGCACAAGGCCGCCCAGCGACGGGCGGCCTTGTGTGCTCCGGCTTGAGTATCAAGAGTCGCTAACAAAACCCAGCGCAGCGGTCTTGGCTAGGCGCGCGGCCGCAGACAGTACAAGGTAGTACGGCCAGGCCGCGCAACAACGCCAAGAGGGTTCTGTTAGCGGCTCTATGGGGCGTCAGCCCTTCTGCTGGCGATAGGCCACCACCGCCTGCACCAGATCGGCGATCGAGCGCGCGCCCATCTTGTCCATCATCTTGCCGCGGTGCGCTTCCACCGTCTTGATGCTGATGCCGAGGTCGTCGGCGATCACCTTGTTCATCTTGCCCTCGATCACCTTTTCCAGCACCTCGCGCTCGCGTATCGTGAGCGAGTCGAGCCGTTCCGCCATCTTGCTGAGGCTGGCGGTGCTGTCGAGCCGCTGACGGCAGGTCGCCAGCGCGCTGTCCACGGCGTCGAGCAGGGCCTGCTGGTTGAACGGCTTTTCCAGGAAGTCGTGGGCACCGCGTTTGACCGCCTGCACCGCCATCGGCACGTCGCCGTGTCCGGTAATGAAGATCACCGGCCACGGGTTGCCGCGCCGGTCCAGCTCCTCGAACAGTTCCAGTCCGCTCATGCCGGGCATGCGGATATCCACGATCAGGCAGCCGACGCCGGACAGCACCACCCGGCCCAGGAAAGCTTCCGCGCTGCCGTGGCACTCCACCTGGTAGTCATGGCTTTCCAGCAGCCAGAGCAGGGAGTCGCGGAACGGTTCGTCGTCATCGATGATGTGGATGGGCGCTTGCTTGGTCGTGTTCATGCTTCGGTCACCGGCAGGGTCAGGCGGAAAATACTACCACCGTCCGGGTTGTCTTCCACCCAGAGTTGACCCTGATGGAATTCGATGATGGTGCGGCAGATGTTGAGCCCCATGCCCATGCCTTCCTTCTTGGTGGTGAAGAAGGCGTCGAACAGGCGCTCCTTGAGATCCGCCGGCACGCCGTGGCCGCGGTCGGCGATGGCGACCTCGACCCGGCGCGGATTGAGCACGTCGGCGCTGACGATGAGCTGGCGTCGGGCGGGTTCGGTGTCCTGCATCGCCTCGATACCGTTCTTGATCAGGTTGAGCAGCACCTGCTCGATCAGGATCGGGTCGACGCAGACTTCCGGCAGGCGTGGCGGCAGTTGCAGGTCGATGGTGGCGGCGTAGCGGCGCGCCTCGATGTCGGCGATGGCGAGCGTGGCCTCGACGATATCCGTCAACTGGCAGGGCTTGCGGTCGGGTTCGCTCTGTTTCACGAATTCGCGTACGCGGCGCACGATCTTGCCGGCGCGTTCGGCCTGGGCGGTGATCTTTTCCATCACCGGCAGCAGCGATTCGGCGCTGGCGCGGCCCTGGCGCAGCCGTTCGATGCAGCCGGCCTGGTAGTTGGCGATGGCCGACAGCGGCTGGTTCAGCTCGTGGGCCAGGGTCGAGGCCATCTCGCCCATGGTGACCAGGCGCGAGGTGGCCTGCAGCTTTTCCATCTGCTGTTCGTAGCGCTGCTCCGCCTCGTGCTGCTGGGTGATGTCGGTGAGGATCACCATCAGCGTCGGCCGGCCGTCCACCCAGCGTACCTGGCGGCGCCGCGCCGACAGCCAGCGCGGCGGGTTGGCCAGCTGCAGCTGGAGGTCGAGTTCGGAGCGTTCGGCGTCACGCATCAGGAAGGCCAGCCGCAGGTCGCAGCAGCTCGCGCTCTCCTCCTGCCCCAGCACGTTGTCCGGGTCGAACCACTGGCGGTAGTGCTGGTTGCAGAACAACAGCTCGTGGCTGGCCGGGTCGACCACCGCCACCGCGGCGTCCAGGCCCTCGATGACGGTGACGAAACGCTCGTGCGAGGCCTCCAGCCGTTGCTTGGCCTCCTGGCGCTCGGTGATGTCGGTCATCGCCGTCATCCAGCCGGTGTGCTGGCCATCGTGGTCGATCAACGGCGAGATCAGCAGGTTGACGTGGATTTCCTTGCCGTCCTTGCGCCGGATCTGGGTCTCGAGGCCATCCTGTGGCGCGTTGCCGGTCAGTGCGGCCGCCATGTGGCGCTGGTGCAGTTCGGCGGCTTCGCCGGAGCGCCAGTAGGGGTAGGGCGGCAGCTGGTCCAGCAGTTCCTGCTCGCGGTAGCCGGTGATGTCGCAGAAGGCCGGGTTGACGTAGGTGATGCGCCCTTCGAGGTCGATGGCGCGCAGCCCCACCACCAGCGAATCTTCCATCGCCTTGCGGAAGGTGGATTCCTGCCAGAGCGCTTCCTGCGCTTCCTTCTTGGCGGTGATGTCGCGGCCCGAGACGTAGATCACGCCGCTCTCCGGCAGCGGGCTCAGCGCCCACACGATCCAGTGCGTGGCGCCCTCGCGCGTCAGCACCCGGGTCTCGACGTAGCGATGGCTCTGGTCGGCGCCGAGCATGTCGAAAAAACCTTCCTTCAGCATGTCGCGCTCGCTGGGGTGCAGGTAGCTCAGGAAGGAGGTGCCGATGAGTTGCGCTTGCGTGTAGCCGAGCACGGTTTCGAACGCCGGGTTGACCTCGAGCAGGGTGCCCTCGGGGCTGATGATGCCGAGCAGATCCTGTGACAGGCGGTACACCCGGTCGCGCTCTTCTTCGGCGCTGACGCGGCGGCGGATATGGCGGTTGAGGCTGAGCAGGCTCATCAGGGTGAGCAGGGTCAGGCCGACGATCAGCCCCAGTTGCAGGACGCGGCTCGGGCTGGTCGCCGTCTTTACCGGGCGGGCGATGATGGCGAGCCCGGTGCCGGGCAGGTCGAGCTTTTCGGAGAGCGTGCCGCTCAGGCGCTGCTGGGCGTTGTGGCCGATGTCACGGCCCTCGGCGTCGATAAGCTCGAGCTGGTATTTCTCGGCAAACCACGACGGAGGCAGGCGGCGGATCAGCGTGCCGGTGTTGAACACGGCGATCATGGTGCCGACAAACTGGCCGTTGCGCAGCACCGGCACGTGCAATTCGATGCGCCATTGGCCGTCCGCGCTCTGGTAGGGCCGGCTGTAGACCGGCCGGCTCTCGATGCGCGCCTTGACGAAGGCGTCGGCGCTGGGGCCCGAGAGGCCGTCGCCCAGCGTCAGCGGGCCGTCTTCATAGGGGGCGATCCAGCGCAGGATCATGCCGGTGTCGGCGCGTACCACCGCCAAGAGTTCCGGGGTGTTGCCGATGAATTGCGCCGCCTGGAGCTGGAAGCCGCTTTCGTCGAGATCGTCGCGTCCCGCTTCGCGCGCGAGTTCGGTGAGCTGGTTGAGATTGTCTTCGAGGTGCAGTTGCAGCGTCTGTTCCGCCCACAGCGCGTCGCGCGCCAGCGCGGTACGCAGCTGCTCGGCTTCGCGCGAATCGAGCGCCCACAGCATCACCGCCATGGTCAGGAAGAACAGCACGATGCTGGCGTTGGGGAACAGCCGGTACCAGCTCGGGCGCTGGCGCTGGGCGGTGGAGTGGTAGCGAAGCATGCGTAAGGTGTCCGGACGAGGTGGTCCTGTACCACCGGCGTGGTGCCGGCAACAGAACGTGAGTGTAGGCCAAGCCGACGCCGAAGATAAGCCGGGTTAGCCCGCAGCGTCGGGCTTGTTGATTGGCGTGCGCCCCGTTAAGCTTGCGCTCCGGAGAAAAGAGACAATGAAAACAACTATTTTGAAGCGCGCTCTGATGCTGGCGGGGTTGCTGTGGGCGACGCTGGCCGGCGCCGTCGAGCCGATCCGCATCGGTGTGCCGGGGGCGTATACCGGAGGGTCCTCGCCGATGGGACTCAGCATGCGCAACGGCATCCGGCTGGCGGCGCAGGAGATCAACGCCCGTGGCGGCGTCTTGGGGCGGCCGCTGCAGCTGGTCGAGCGCGACGACGGCGGCAACGCGCTGCGCGGCCGGCGCGTCAACGCCGAGCTGATCCGTCAGCCGGTGGTGGCGACGGTCGGCCTGGTGAATACCGCGGTGGCCGAAGCGGTGGTGGGGCTCTACCAGGAGGCGCGTGTGCCGCTGGTGATCGCGGTGGCCACGGCGGCAAAGCTGACCCAGCCTGCGCGCGACGGCTATGTGTTTCGCGTCGCGCTGTCCGACACGGTGCAGGCGCGGCTGATCGCGCGCGAGGCGGTGGAACGCGCCGGCTATCGCCGTATCGCCATCTTCGCCGACACCACCCGCTACGGCGAGCAAGGGGTGATGGAACTGACCGCCGCGCTGGCGCGCTACGGCGTGCGGCCGGTGGCGGTGGAACGCTTCGACCTGCACGAGCGCGACATGGACGAGCCATTGCGCCAGGCGGCGCGCCAGGGGGCCCAGGTCATCCTGACCTACGCCATCGGCCCGGAGCTGGTGGAAATCGCCAACGGCATGGCGCGGATGGACTGGCAGGTGCCGCTGATCGGCAGCTGGACGCTGTCGATGTCGAATTTCATCGACAACGCCGGTCCCAACGCCGACGGCACGCGCATGGTGCAGACCTTCATTCCGGAGGGGGCCGGCGGGCGGCGCAAGGCGTTCATCGACGCCTACCTGGCGCTGAGCCATGGCCGGCGCATTGCGTCGCCGCCTTCGGCGGCGCAGGGCTACGACGCCATGTTGCTGCTGGCGGGGGCGATCCAGCAGGCCGGCAGTACCGACCGGGCCGCGATCCGCCGGGCGCTGGAGCAGCTGCAACGGCCGGTCGACGGCGTGATCACGCGCTACCGGCGTCCGTTCAGCCCGACTAGTCATGAGGCGATCGACGAAACCGTGCCGGTGATCGGCAAGGTAGCGGGGGGGGAGGTCGTGCATGCCTATCGCGAGGACAGGCTGAAGGGCATGAAGTAAGTCGGTGAGAGTTGCTGCCGCGTTCGGCCAACCTTAGAAGGTTGGCCGAAGCGTTTTTAACGCGGCGAACCCTGGTTCTTGAGGTAGCTTTCCAGCGCGTTGCCGGCCGACAGGATGTGGAAGCGGATGAACTCGGCCGCTTCCTCGGCCGCGCCTTGCTGGCACAGCTCCAGCAGCTTGGTGTGTTCGGCGTGCGCGCGCTCCATGGTCTGGGTGAACAGGATCTGCATGCGCGTGTAGCGATCGGTCTTGTTGTGCAACTGCTCGATCAGCGCCAGCGTGTTGGGGCGCTTGGCGGCACGGTACAAGGCCAGGTGGAAGCGCGAGTTCAGCTCACCCCAGTGGCGGATGTCGTTGGTCTGCAGCGCGATCTCGAACTGCTTCAGGGTGTCGGCGGCCATGGCCAGGTCGGCCTTGGTCTGGCGCGGGATGGCGGCGCGCAGCAGCGAGCTTTCCAGCATGGCGCGGATGTCCAGCAGTTCCAGCACGTCGTCCAGCGACAGTTTGGATACTAGGGCACCCTTGTGGTCGATGATCTGGATCAGGCCTTCGGCCTCGAGCTGGCGCAGCGCCTCGCGCACAGGCACCCGGCTCACGCCGTATTCATTGGAAAGCGCTTCCTGGCGCAATTGCTGGCCGTCGGCAAACTCGCCCGACAGGATGCGTTGGCGCAGGGATTCGGTTACGGCACTCGTCAGCGTCTGGCGCTTGATCGGCTGCAGGGTGGTCATGGGTGGAAGCTCTGTCAGTCAATCGGATACATACAAATGTATTCAATTATTACGGAGCGGGGCAGGGGAGACAAGTGAAACTGCGGCCGGCAGGAGCACGTGCAACAAAAAAACCGGCCCTCGGGCCGGTTTTTGCAAGACTGGGGTGGATAATGGGACTCGAACCCACGACAACCGGAATCACAATCCGGGACTCTACCAACTGAGCTATATCCACCGCCGTAAGCGGTACGACTGAAGCTGGCGCTTCAATCAGGAATTTTGGGGTGGATAATGGGACTCGAACCCACGACAACCGGAATCACAATCCGGGACTCTACCAACTGAGCTATATCCACCACTGTCTTACTGCTGTACTACTGGCGCGCCCGACAGGACTCGAACCTGTAACCCCCGGCTTAGAAGGCCGGTGCTCTATCCGGTTGAGCTACGGGCGCATCCTGCACCGAGTGCGCGGAGTTTCTGGTCGGGGTGGAGGGATTCGAACTCTCGACCCCCTGATCCCAAATCAGGTGCGCTACCAGGCTGCGCTACACCCCGACGACAGAGAGCGCAACTATACGGATCGAGCATAATGCTGTCAATACCCGTTGAGCTTAGGGGGTGAAAAATGAGAAAATGCCGTTTTTGGTTGGTTTGGTTTCGGGACAGAGCATGACGGCACAACTCATTGATGGCAAAGCAGTAGCAGAAAAATTGATCGGGCGCGTACGCGAAGGCGTGGATGCACGCCTCAAGGCGGGCAAGCGTGCTCCGGCACTGGCCGTCATTCTGGTCGGCGACGATCCGGCCTCCGGCGTGTACGTCGGCAACAAGAAGCGCTCGTGCGAGAAGGCCGGCATCCGCTCGGTGGCCTACGACCTGCCCGCTTCCACCTCGCAGGAAGAGCTGCTGGGGATCATCGACCAGCTCAACGCCGACGCCAGCATCGACGGCATCCTGGTGCAGCTGCCGCTGCCCAAGCAGATCGATCCGCAGTCGGTGATCGAGCGCATCGACCCGAAGAAGGACGTGGACGGCTTCCACCCCTACAACATGGGCCGTCTGGCGGTGAAGATGCCGCTGCTGCGTCCGTGCACCCCGCGCGGCGTGATGACCCTGCTAGAAGAGTACGGTATCGATCCGAAGGGCAAGAAGGTGGTGATCGTCGGCGCGTCCAACATCGTCGGCCGCCCGCAGGCGCTGGAAATGCTGCTGGCGCGCGCCACCGTGACGGTGTGCCACAGCGCCACCACCGACCTGCCCAAGGAAGTGTCCGAGGCGGACATCGTGGTGGCCGCGGTGGGCATCCCCAACTTCATCAAGGGCGAGTGGGTCAAGCCGGGTGCGGTGGTGATCGACGTGGGCATCAACCGCCTCGACAGCGGCAAGTTGTGCGGCGACGTGGAGTTCGCCACCGCCAGCGAACGTGCCGCCTTCATCACTCCGGTGCCGGGCGGCGTGGGTCCGATGACCGTGGCCACCCTGCTGCAGAACACGCTGGATTCGGCCAACCTGAACGCCTGAGGCCTTGCGGGCAGGAGGGCGCCGGGTCGTATCGGCGGCGTGACGGTGCGGGGCGCTGGTTTATCCCCTTCGCGTGCACTGCCCCTGCCGTGAGACATGCGGTGTTGCCTGGCGCGCGGAATGCCGCCGCCGGCACATCGGCTTTCGTTTCTGGGAGTGAACAATGAGTCATAACAAGAATTCGGCCACGCTGCTGATCAGCTGCCCGGACAAGAAGGGGCTGGTGGCGGCTATCGCCAACTTCCTGATGACCTACAACGCCAACATCATGCATGCCGACCAGCATCAGGATGTCAGCGAAAACCTGTTTCTGATGCGCATCGAGTGGAGCCTCGACGGCTTCACGCTGCCGATGGAGAGCTTCGCCGCAGCGTTCCAGCCGATTGCCGACAAGCACGGCATGACCTGGCGTGTGTCGCTGTCGAGCCGCAAGCCGCGCATGGCGATCTTCGTCTCGAAATACGAGCACTGCCTGGTCGACCTGCTGCACCGCTGGCGCATCGGCGAATTGAACTGCGACATTCCGCTGATCATCTCCAACCACGAGGACTGCCGCCGCATGGCCGAATTCAACGGCATCCCCTACCACGTGGTGCCGGTGACGCAGACCAACAAGGAAGAGGCCGAGGCGGAGCAGTGGCGCTTGCTCGAGGAAGCCGGGGTGGACGTGATCGTGCTGGCGCGCTACATGCAGGTGCTGTCGCAGCGTTTCGTGGAACGTTTCCCGAACCGCGTGATCAATATCCATCACAGTTTCCTGCCGGCGTTCGACGGCGCCAAGCCCTACCATCGTGCGTTCGCGCGCGGGGTGAAGCTGATCGGCGCCACCAGTCACTACGTGACCGAGGTGCTGGACGATGGTCCGATCATCGAGCAGGAGGTCACGCGCATCTCGCACCGCGACGACGTCGAGGACCTGGTGCAGAAGGGGCGTGACCTGGAAAAGGTGGTGCTGTCGCGCGCGGTGCGCTGGCACCTGGACGATCGCGTGTTGTCCTACAGCAACAAAACCGTGGTGTTCGATTAAGACATGCGTATCCTCTTTGACGATGCCCTGGACCTGGTGCGTTTCCGTGTCCGGCCGCTACAACACTACCAGTATGCGTTCTGGCAGCCGGCGCTGTTGTTGACGGCGCTCGGTATCATCGCCAGCGCCGGCGCCGACGGCTTGGGTGACAACGTCGAGGGGCGCGTGGCGTTCTTCCTGCTGTTCACCTGGCTGGAGACGCTGTTGTTCACCCAGTTCATGGGGCTGTGGCTGCGCCTGGGCAAGTGGAAGCCGAGCGGTTCGTTGTTCGGGCTGGTGGTGGCGGCCAACAGCGTGCAGATTCTCGAGCCGCTGACCAGCTGGCTGCCGGACGATGCGGCGCTGATCGGGGCCTTCGCGTTGTCGGTGCTCACCATTACCATCCTGGTGCATGCCCTGACCGCGGTATCCGGGGTGTCGCGGCTGCGCGTGCTGGTCGGCGTGCTGCTGTTCTCGCCGCTGGCGATGATGCTGATGGGCTCGACGCTGTCGCTGGCGGCGTCGCTCGACTGGGTGCAGGTGCCGCCCGAGCTGGGGCTCGAGCTGAACCAGGGGGATGCGGCTCAGGGGGCTTCCGACGGCGGCGACGCCAACGCGATCTGAATCGCTTCGGCCAACTTGGCCCGTTCCAACGGCGCGTTCACCATGGTGTGAAACGCGCCGTTGTCGTATAGGGCGAGCGCCGGCAGGTGGAACAGCTCGAATTCGTGCGCCAGCGCGCTGCTCACGGCGATGTCGACGTAGCACAGCTGGCGGATGCGGGGCGGGACCAGCCGGGGCAGGCGGGCGTGCCACACCCGGCAGGCGCCGCAATGGGGTTGGCCGAACAGCACCAGCGTGGCCCCGGGCAGGGTGGGAAGGATGTGGTGAAAGCGGAACTCGTCGAGTTCCAGCCAGGGCAGGGTGGCGCTGCTCATTCCACCTTGGCGATGTAGCGCGCCAGCCCGAGAAAGGCGCGCAAGGCCTCGCCCTTGGGGGTGGTGTCGCTGCGCACGCGGGCGTAGCGGCGCAGGATGGCACGCGCGTCGTGCATCAGGTCGAGCTCGCTGTCCGGCGAGGTCACCAGGGCGATACGCTCGACTTCGCCCTGCGGCTTGACCTGGCCCTGGGCGATCGCCAGGTAGACCTTGTGCGCGGCGTGCGGGGTGATGTGGTCGAACAGGTACAGCATCGAGTTGATGCGCAGGCCGGTTTCTTCGCGTACCTCGCGGATCAGCGCCTGCGAGCGCAGCTCGCCACGGTTGGCCTTGCCCCCCGGCAACTGGTAGCGCCCTCCGCGCGTCGCCGCCACCAGCACCCCGTCCGGCATCTCGATGATCGCCGTGGCGCGCCGTGCCAGCGTTGGCGGCAGTCGCTGCTCCGGTCTTCTTGCTTCCTGTATCGTCATTTCTCGTGATTCTTTGGGTTATGTCGGACCGCTCGCCGGCGGCCTGTCGCCACCCCGGGTGGGCCGGGTGGCGCGGTTGCGTCCCGGCTCAGCGCCGGCCGCCGTCCTTGCTTTTCTTGCCGGGGCGTACCGGGCGCGGGGTCTGGGCGGCGGGTTTCGCCGTCTCTGCCTGTTCCGCCGCCGCACTCTCCTGCTCCATCTGCCGGCGCATGGCGGCAAAGAAGCGGTAGATCGCCTCGACCGCCGGCGAGATGCCGGCGAGCCATTGCTCGCGCTGTCCAGCGTCGGCATTGTCCACGTAGGGGCGCATTTCCGGATCGGGGTGGTGTTCGAACGCCAGCGCCATGATCGGTACCAGCGCCTCGGCCTGCTCTTCATCTTCGAACAGCAAGCCCCAGTCCTCGTTCATCAGCTCCATCCCGGCGGTGAAGCCCTGCGCCCAGTCGTTGCCGTGCACCACACCGTGCTCATCCGGCTCCAGCCAGGGGTGGAACTCGCGTCCCGAGTGCAGGGTATCGGCGATGTCGAGCCAATGGCCCATCAGCAACGAGACGAACTGCTCCAGCGCCTTCTGCGAGCTGAAGGCGGTCTCGTCGTCGAAGGCGTCGCCCAGGATCAGCGGCAGCACCTCGCTCGGCTTGATCGGTTCCGGCCCGCACAGCAGGGCGGCGAAGAAGCCGTCGAGCTGCTCCAGGCCCATGCAGTGCTGGGCGCGAAAGCGGGCCAGGGTGGTGGCCAGGTTTTGGTAGTCGCGGTCGGTGAGGGGTTTGTGGCTCATGGTGATCGGCGTCGCTAAAGGATGGCTATTATCGGGCAAAACAGCCGTTTGAGGCGGGGTGGCGGTAAAACAATGCCGGACCGGTGTGAAAGCGCGCCGCGAGTGCGGCACGGTCCTTGGCGCTGCCCGCCCCAGGGGCCGGGGCAGCCAACCCGTCGTTGCGTCGGGAGGCTGCCGTGACCGGCTTACTGCTCGCCGCTCTTGGCCGCGTTGCGCGCGTCGTAGTAGGCCTGATTGGCGAGGTAGTGCTGACGGCGCGCTTCCTTCTTGGCGGCGCGCTCGGCCTCTTCCTCGGCCTTCTTGCGGGCGGCCTCGGCTTCGCGCGCCTTCTTGGCCGCCTTGGCGGCTTCGCGGGCGGCGGTTTCGGCCGCTTCCATCTCGTCCATTTCCTTCCTGGACTTGCACGGGCCGGTCTTCTCGAACCAGGCCACCGACTCGACGTGGGCGGTGTGCGGGAACATGTTGATGATGCCGGCCGCCTTCAGCGTGTAGCCCTTGGTGTTGACCAGGATGCCGGCGTCGCGCGCCAGCGTCGCCGGGTTGCACGAGACGTAGACGATGCGTTGCGGCGCGGTGTCGTCGGTGAGGGCCTTGAGCAACTGCACGGCGCCATCGCGCGGCGGGTCGACCAACATCTTGTCGAACTTGCCGAGTGCGGCGAAGCTCTCCTCGGTGACGTCGAACAGGTTGGCCATCTCATAGCTGACCTTATGCTCGAGGCGGTTGTGGCTGGCATTTTCCACCGCGCGCTTGACCAGCGCTTCGCTGCCTTCCATGCCGTGCACGTCGGCGCCGGAGCGGGCGATCGGCAGGGTGAAGTTGCCGATGCCGCAGAACATGTCGGCGATGCGCTCGCCGGGCTGCGGGTCGAGCAGCCTCAAGGCGCGCGTCACCATGACGTTGTTGATCTCCGGGTTCACCTGGGTGAACTCGGTGGGGTAGTAGGGCATCTCGACGCTGAAGTCGCGCAGCGTGTAGGTCAGTTTGGGCGCGTCGAGCGGGTAGAGCGGATAGCAGGTGTCCGGCCCCTTGGGCTGCAGCCAGATCTGCAGCGGACGGCCCGGCTGCGAGTGGGTGTCGGAGAAGCGGCGCAGGATGGTCTCGTCGGCGGCGCTGATGGCGTCCATGTTGCGGAACACCAAAATGTCGAGTTTTTCGCCGACGGCCACTTCGATCTGCGGCATGCGGTCGCGGATCGACAGCGTGTAGATCATTTCGCGCAGCGGCACGATCAGCGCCGAGATGTGCGGCGGCAGGATGTGGCACTCGCTCATCTCGGCGATGTAGCTGGAGCGTTTCTCGTGGAAGCCGACCAGCACGCCGCCTTTCTTCTCGACCAGGCGCGCCGAGAGACGGGCACGGTGGCGGTAGCCCCAGGCCGGGCCGGCGATCGGCGTCAGCATGCGTTCGGCGCTGACCTTGCCGATGTGCTTGAGGCTGTCTTCCAGCACGCGCTGCTTGATGGCGACCTGGGCCGAGAATTCGACGTGCTGCATCGAGCAGCCGCCGCAAACGCCGAAGTGCGGGCAGCGTGGCGTGGTGCGCAGGAAGCTTTCTTTCAGTACCGCGCAGGTGTCGGCGTTCTCGTAACTGGGTTTCTTGCGATAGGAGCTGTAGCTGACGGTTTCGTACGGCAGCGCCCCATCGATGAAGATCGTCTTGCCCTCTACATGGGCGACGCCGTGCCCTTCGTAGTCGAGGGATTCGATCAGGGCGACTGGTTGGGATGGATTCATCGTTTTCCGTGTCAAATCAAAACGGTAAAACGGTAATTTTCGCAAAATACGCCGTGCCGCGCTGGGTTTTTTGCAAGCGGGTGTACGGCGGGGTTTCTGCTAAAATGGCGCGACCGGATAATTGATGGAACGAATGGGTATGGTGGGTGCAAGGAGTAAGCGGGTTGTCGCGGCGGCAATGCTGGTGGCCGCGGCGTTGGCGCGGGCCCAGGTGCCGGCGCCGGATGTGCTGATCAACGGCAGCGGCTTGCACGTGGTGATCAACCTGCCGCAGACCCGGCTGTTCGTGTATCGCGACGGTACGCTGCTCAAATCCTACCCGGTGGCGGTGGGCAAGATGCTGACCCAGACGCCGACCGGCACCTACGCCGTGACCGGCATTTATCCCAAGCCGATCTGGTACGTGCCGAAGTCGATCCAGGAGGAAATGAAGCAGCAGGGCAAGCCGGTGCTGACCTCGGTGCCGCCGGGGCCGGACAATCCGCTCGGCAACGCCTTCGTGCGCTTTGGCGACCCGCGGCTGGGGCTCGGCATGCACGGCACCAACGTTCCGACCAGCGTGCCGGGCTTCCGCAGCCACGGTTGCGTGCGGCTCAAGAACGAGGACATCGACGAGCTGGCCAGCACCGTGTCGCCGGGAGCGGCGGTGACGGTGGCCTACCAGACCGTGTTGTTGAATGAGGATGCCGCCGGCGAGCTGTGGCTGACCGCGCTGAAGAATCCGTACAAGTACGACGATCCGTCGTTCAAGCAGCTGGCCCAGGTGCTGCTGGCGTGGCAGTCCAGCCGCCAGGTGGCGGTGCACGGCAAGCGCGTGGACGTGGCGCTCAGGGAGCGCAACGGCAAGCCGGTGTGCCTGAGCTGCAAGTCGGCCGACAAGGCTCGCATCAGCGGCGAGCTGTCGGCCCTGCGCTGGCTCAGTGGCGGCAGCAAGGCGCCGGAGCTGGCGCCGGCCGAAACGGCTCCCGCCGCGCCGGAGGCGCTGCCGGAGACGGTCAACAAACTGGAGCCGCGCCCGGCGAAAAAGCCCGCCAAGGTGTGAGCGCCGGCGTTCTTCGCCAACAAGCCGCTGCCCGTCGGGCCGCGGCTTTTTTCATGCCGTCGTGTTGCGGCTCTGGCCGGCCAGCTCGCCGACGCGCACCAGCGCGCGCTCGAAGGCGTCGCTCCACGGGTAGCAGCAGGAGAGCCGCAGGCAGTGGCGGTAGCGCCCCTTGGCCGAGTAGATGGTGCCCGGCGCCACGGTGATGCGCTCGGCCAGCGCGGCGCGGAACAGCTGCTGGGTGTCGGTGGCGGAGGGCAGTTCCACCCACAACAGGCAGCCGCCCGAGGGCGAGGTGGCGCGCGTACCGGCCGGGAAGTGGCTGGCCACCATGCCACGCAGCCGCTCCATCTGGCTCATGAAATGGCGGCGCAGCCCGCGCAGGTGGTGGTCGTAGCCGCCGCTTTCCAGGTATTCCGCCACCGTCTCTTCCAGCAGCCGCGGCTGGCCCAGCGTGCTGGCCACCTTGAGCCGCGTGACTTCCTTCAGGTAGCGCCCCGGCGCGATCCAGCCAATGCGAAAGCCCGGCACCAGCGTCTTGCTGTAGCTCGAGCACAGCAGAACCCAGCCGTCGCGGTCGTAGGCCTTGACCGCGTCCGGCACCGCCTGGCCGTAGAACAGCTCGGCGTGCGGGGTGTCCTCGATCAGCGGCACGCGGTACTGGTTGACGAGCTGGGCCAGGCGCTTCTTGGCCTCCAGCGGCATGCTGCAGCCGAGCGGGTTGTGCACCGTGGGCATGGCGACGATGGCGTTGAGGCGCTGTTCCGACAGCAGCAGCTCCAGCGCGTCGAGCGACAGCCCGGTGGTGGGGTGGGTGGGGATCTCGATCGCCGACAAGCCCAGGCTCTTCAGCAGCGGAACCAGCGCGAAGTAGGTGGGCGACTCGAGACCGACGGTGTCGCCCGGCTTGCACACCGCGCGCAGCGCCAGCGACAGCGCCTCGGAGCAGCCGTTGGTGATGACGATATCCTCGGCCGCCAGCACGCAGCCCCAGCTCACCACACGCTGGGCGATCTGGCGTCTGAGGCGTGCCGAGCCGGGCGGGAAGGGGTAGTCGGTGGCGAGCTCGGGCTGCTGGCGGATCAGCTGGTTGAGGATCTGCTTGACGCGGCCGGTGGGGTAGAAGTCGCTGCCGCGCGGGCTGGCCAGCGACAGATCGATGAAGTCTTCGCCGGTCTGCGCCGCCATGAAGGCCTCGATGTGGTCGAGCACGTCGTCGCTGGTCGGCAGCGCCGTGCTCTGGCGGCGCATGCGCGGTAGCGGCAGGTTGGCCGAAGACTTGACGTAGAAGCCCGACTGCGGCCGCGCCTCGATCACGCCACGGTCTTCCAGCGCGCGGTAGGCGGCGAGGATGGTGGACGGGCTGACCTTGTGCATGGCGCAGGCCTGGCGCACCGAGGGCAGGCGCTCGCCCGGGCGCATCACGCCGTTCTGGATCAGCGTGATCCATTCGTTGACCAGTTGCTGGTAGAGCGGCTCGTGATTCATGGGGGCTCCGTTGACGTCAAGCGGTACAGTTGGCGGCTGACTCGACCATAACAGTTTGGAATTGTCCAAACTGTTATGGTTGCAATGCGTTTTTTTTGAATCTGTTATTGTAATGGCAGGCTCGCTACCATGTCTCCATCGAAACCCCCTGTTTTTTGCTGGAACCCGCATGAACTTCGTCCCGCTGACGCTTTACCTGATGGTGATGACCATCACCCCCGGTCCCAACAACCTGGTGCTGGCTTCGTCCGGTGTGCGCTTCGGCTTCAGCCGCACCCTGCCGGCGCTGCTCGGCATGGCGCTGGGGCTGGCCTGCCAGATCGCCATCCTGGCGGTGGCGCTGGGCCATATCAAGGAACTGATGACCGACCTGCAACTGTGGCTGGCACTGGCCGGCTGCAGCTACCTGCTGTGGCTGGCGTGGCAGATGACGCGTGCCGGCCAGCCCGGTGAAGCCGGCGACACGGCGCGACCGATGGGTTTTGCCGGCGGGGTGCTGTTCAACTGGCTCAATCCCAACGTCTGGCTGATGGGCGTCAACCTGGCGCTGCTGTTCCTGCCTTCCGGCATGCCGCTGTGGCAGGCGGGCGGCCTGTTCGCCGTGGTGGCCTTCATGGTGGCGCTGCCGTGCATTGGGGTGTGGGCCTGGGGCGGGGTGGCGCTGGCGCGCTTCCTGCGCTCGCCGCGCCGGCTGGCGGCGTTCAACTGGATCATGGCGGGCCTGTTGGCCGGGATGGCGCTGTGGCTGGTGGCGGACAAGCTGCCGGCGGGGGTGCTGGACGGCGTGCCGTTCGTGTGAGGGGGCCAGAGCCTGCCGCTATCATCGAGCCCGCGTTTGCGGGCTTTTTTGCGGGCAGCGTACAATAGCGCTTTCGTCTTTTCGTCAGACCCTGGCCATCATGATCCGTACCCGTTTCGCCCCCAGCCCGACCGGCTTCCTGCATATCGGCGGCGTGCGCACCGCACTGTTTTCCTGGGCCTACGCCCGCAAGAACCAAGGCACCTTCGTGCTGCGCATCGAAGACACCGATCTCGAACGTTCCACGCCGGAATCGGTGAAGGCCATCCTGGACGGCATGCACTGGGTCGGTCTCGACTACGACGAAGGCCCGTTCTACCAGACCCAGCGCTTCGACCGCTACAAAGAGGTGATCCAGCAATTGCTGGCTTCCGGCCATGCCTATTACTGCTACTGCAGCAAGGATGAGCTGGACGCCCTGCGCGCCGAGCAGGAAGCCAAGGGGGAAAAGCCGCGCTACGACCGCCGCTGGCGCCCGGAACAAGGCAAGACCCTGCCGGCACCGCCGGAGGGGGTGCCGCCGGTGGTGCGTTTCAAGACCCCGCTCACCGGCAGCGTGGCGTGGGACGACGCGGTCAAGGGCCGCATCGAATTCCAGAACGAGGAACTGGACGACCTGATCATCGCCCGCCCGGACGGCAGCCCGACCTACAACTTCTGCGTGGTGGTGGACGACTGGGACATGAACATCACCCACGTCATCCGCGGCGACGATCACGTCAACAACACCCCGCGCCAGATCAACATCTTGCAGGCGCTTAACGCGCCGCTGCCGGTGTACGGCCATCTGCCGATGATCCTCAACGAGGACGGCCAGAAGATGTCGAAGCGCCGCGACGCGGTGAGCGTGGTCGACTACGCCGCCAAAGGCATCCTGCCGGAAGCGCTGCTCAACTACCTGGCGCGCCTCGGCTGGGGCCATGGCGACGACGAGTTCTTCTCCTTGGAACAGTTTGTCGAATGGTTCGACCTGAAGGACGTCAGCCCCTCGGCCAGCCGCTTCAACAACGAGAAATTTCTGTGGCTCAACGCCCAGCATATCAAGGCCGCTGACAACCTGCGCCTGGCGCAACTGATCGCCCCGAAACTGGCCGAGGCCGGCATCGATCCGTCCAGCGGCCCGTGCCTGAGCGACGTCATTGCGCTGGTCAAGGAGCGGGTGCAGGATCTCAACGCGCTGGCCGCCGAGTGCGATTACTTCTACAAGACGCGCGAGCCGGCCGCCGCCGACGTCGAAAAGCACCTGGCCGACGACAGCAAGGCGCGCATGGCGCGCTTCGCCGAGCAACTCGCCGCGCTGACCGAATGGAACGCCGAGGCGATCCACCACCTGTTCAAGCCGTTCTGCACCGCCGAAGGCATCAAGATGGGCCAGCTCGGCATGCCGCTGCGCGTGCTGGTGTGCGGCACCACGCAGACGCCGTCGGTCGACGCCGTGCTGGCGCTGATCGGCAAGGACGAAGTGCTGCGCCGCATGGGCCAGGCTCAGGCCTGATGCGTTGACGCCTCGGCCAAGGTTGGCCGAAGGCGAATGACGATGCCCCCCGCCGCTCCGAGAGGAGGGCGGGGGTTTTTCATTTCGGAGTGCGCACGCGGCGGCCCTGTCTCGTGCCAGGAAGAGAGAAACGGCCGCATCGTGTCACGGCATGCACTTGCAGTTTGGATTTTGCAGGCACCCCACTATAACTATTGAACATGGAGAGCCGAGATCGCCGCGACGGCGGCGGGGCGGCTTGCCGGGAAGAATGCGCGCCAGCCCGGCGCCCCGGTAACGGGGCCGGCCGCTGTCGCTGAAACCATCGGGGGGAGCACCATGTTCGACGCGACGTATCGACGTTCACTGTTGTGGCTGGCCATGGGGTCGGCATTGGCGGCGCTGCCGGGGGCCGCCATGGCGACCCATTCCTGGGGCGGCTACCACTGGGCGCGCACGAGCGCCCAGTTCACCTTGTCGCTTGGCAACAACCTGACCGCGGCGGACTGGGTGAGTTATCTCCATCAGGCGTCCAGCGACTGGAACAGCCCGACCAGTTTCGGGGCGAGTTCGACCCCGCTGCTCACCGCCGTCGTTGCCGGACAGTCGACGAAACGGTGCTCGATGGTCAGCGGCACCACCCAGGTGTGCAACGGCAAGTACGGCTACAACGGCTGGCTCGGGCTGGCCTCGATCAACATCACCGGCGGCACCCACATCACCCAGGGCACCGCGAAGATGAACGACTCGTACTTCAACCTGGCGACCTACAACAATCCCAACGAGAAGCTGCACGTGATCTGCCAGGAGACAGCGCATACCTTCGGTCTCGACCACCAGTCCACCGACGGCAGCTCGCTGAACACCTGCATGGACTACTTCTCCAACACCGGCAGCAACGCCGGCAGCACGCTGAGCACGCACCCCAATGCCCATGACTTCGAAGAGTTGAACATCGTCTATGCTCACCTCGACAGCACGACTACCGTTGCCGCGACCACGGCGGCCTCGGCGGGGGTCGATATCACCGACGACCCGCGCAGCTGGGGGGCCTTGGTGCGCCAGTCGGTGAACGGCCGCAGCTCGCTGTACGAGCGCTACAACACGGACGGGTCAAAGACGGTGACCCACGTGTTCTGGACGGTGGAAGCCGCGGCCAAGTGTCCGAGCTGTGACCACCGTTTTGAGCATCATGACTAGACCTGCATGCTGAATTTCCGCCGCTCCGGGAGAGGGCTGCGGCGTGCCGACTCCTTGGGCGGCAGTTGCGTGCGAGCCGCCTGCTGCCGTCGCCCGCTGCGTGCCGTTTTCAGTAACGGGATTGCCTCCGCTCGGAGCGCGGGTGCCGGTGCGCCTTGCGGCAGGTGGAATTCCCTCACCTCAGGAGACCGACCATGAAAGGCAACAAGGCCGTTATCGCGGCGCTCAACAAGCAGCTGGCCGGTGAACTCACGGCGCGCGACCAGTATTTCATCCACTCGCGCATGTACCACGACTGGGGGTTCGGCAAGCTGTTTGAGCGGCTGAACCACGAAATGGAAGAGGAGACCGGGCACGCGGCCGGGCTGATCAACCGTATCCTGTTTCTCGAAGGCACCCCGGCGATGAGCCCCGGCAAGCTCAACATCGGCAAGGACGTCGAGAGCATGCTGGCCAACGACCTCAAGCTGGAGTACGACACGGTGGCCTTGCTGCGTGCGGCGATTGCCGTGTGCGAACAGGAGGGCGACTACGTCAGCCGCGAGTTGCTGGAGGCCCAGCTGGACGATACCGAGGAGGATCATGCCCATTGGCTGGAGCAGCAGCTGGGGCTGATCAAGCTGATCGGCCTGCCCAACTATCTGCAGTCGCAGACCTAGGGCGCGGCATTCCCGGAGTCGACCTTGAATTTGTGACCTGCTGCATTAGCTTTAAAGTAATGCGTGCAGTTTTTTGTCACCCGGAGGGAATGCCGTGAACCTGATGAATGCTCCCAAAATGATCTGGTCGTCGCATGAGGGCTGGCCGGAGTTGGCCAGGCAACACCCTTCCGTGATGGCAACCTTTTTCAAGGTAGTGCTGCCGTTGTCGCTGCTGCCGGTGGCGATGATCCTCTACGCCGCCACCTGGCACCGCGCGGTATACGCCCCGGATACCACGCTGATGAACTGGGTGTGGATTTCGCTGGTGTTCCTGGTGGTGGAGTGGGGCTGCGTGTTTGCCATGGGCTGGCTGATCCAGTCGGTGGAAAGCCGGGACCACCCGCTCGAGTACCGCGACGGCTTCCGCCTGGCGGCGTATGCGCCGATCCCCATCTGGCTGTCGTCGCTGTCGCTGTTCGTGCCGTCGCCGGCACTCAACGTGGTGGTCGCCCTGCTGGCCCTGCTGGCCTCCGGTGGACTGATTTATCACGGCCTGGATGGCTGGTTCCAGCATGACGAGTCGGTGACCACGGTATCGCGCGCCTACACCATCTTTTCGTTCGGGGCGCTGATCTGGGCGCTGGTAGTGGCGATTCTGGTGGTGCCGCTGCTGTGACGCGCTAGCGTTCCGGGCGGCAACCGATCAAGGGCCAGGGACGTCGGGACGTCCCTGGCCTTTTGTCATGGGAGGACTGGGGTCTCGGAACAATGTCACGGCAGGAAGCGCAAGGCGGAAGGCCCGGCAGGGGTCTTCCGCCATTTCTTTGGCCGGTGCGGCCTCGTTGTGTCCTGTCCCGGCGGTGTCGGTTAAGCCGGCCGTTGGCGCATGCCACCTGGAGGTGTCTTCGGCCAACGTTGGCCGAAGCGGGCGCGTGGGCAATGCCGACGGGGCGAGAGGAGGGCGGAGGGGGCTCCCGCTGCGGGGGCGGGGCCGGCAAACGGCCATCGGCGTCGTCGGTCGACTTGGTCTTGGAATGCCAAAGCCGCCTCGTCCGCCTCGTATCTGGCCATGTGCCGGCCCCGCGCAGCGCGTAAAAAGAGCGTGAGCAGGTTCTCAGGGGACAACCCGTACCTTGATGCTGCTGCTCATCGCCGGGCCGAACGATTGATGCGCGCCGTTGGCGAACTGCAGCGTCAGGGTGTGCTCGCCTGGTGGCAGCGTCAGCTCGGTTTCGGTCTGGCCCTTGCCGAAATGGCGGTGGCTGTCGTCGGTGGCGACCACTTCGTTCAGGGGCACGGGGCTGCCGTCGATGATCAGGTGGTGATGGCCGGTGCCGGGTTTCATGTCGCCGGCGGGGGCAATCGCCATGCCTTCGACGCCGAAGCGCACCTTGAACGGGCTCTTCACGGCAGCGCCATCGGCCGGTTCGACGAAGTAGACGCGTTCCGCGGCCAGCGCCGTGGCGGCGGCGAGGGACAGGCTCAGGGCCAACAGGATTTTCTTCATGGTGGGGTCCGTTACGGAGGGTGGGTAACGTTTCGTTGTATGCCAGGATGCTGGTTGAGGCAACGTTGGCCGTTCTGGCTACCCTCCGCGCGGAGTGCCTGTTCGGGCTGGACAACATGACGCCGGCACGGCAGGCTGGGCGTTTTTCCTGCTTCTGATGCCACCATGCTGACCCGCCAAGACCTTCCCGCGCTCACCGCCGGTTTCGTGACCGTGCTGGTGGGGTATACCAGCTCCGCCGCCATCGTGTTCGAGGCTGCCCGCAGCGCCGGCGCCAACCCCGCTGAAATCAGCTCGTGGCTGATGGCGCTGGGGCTGGCGATGGGGCTGACCTGCATCGGCCTGTCGCTGCGCTACAAGGTGCCGGTGGTGACGGCGTGGTCGACGCCGGGCGCGGCGCTGTTGATCACCAGCCTGTCCGGGGTGAGCCTGCCGGAGGCGATCGGCGCCTTCGTGTTTTCAGCCGGGCTGATCACGCTGTCCGGCGTCACCGGGCTGTTCGAGCGCGCCATCAGCCGCATCCCGCTGCCGATGGCGGCGGCGATGCTGGCGGGCATCCTGGTGAAGTTCGGCATGAACGTGTTCGGCGCGATGCAGGCCAACCTGGCGCTGGTGCTGCCGATGTTCGTCGCCTACCTGTTCCTCAAGCGTCTGCTGCCGCGCTACGCGGTGGTACTGGTGCTGTTGCTGGGCGGACTGATCGCGGCGGGGCAGGGCGGCCTGCATCTGGGCGGCCTGGCCTTGGAGCTGGCGACGCCGCTGTGGACCACGCCGGTGTTCTCGCCCGGCGTGCTGCTCGGCGTGGGGCTGCCGCTGTTTGTGGTGACCATGGCCTCGCAGAACGTGCCGGGCGTGGCGGTGCTGCACTCTGCCGGCTATCGTCCGCCGATCTCGGTGCTGATGACCGGCACCGGGCTGGTCAACCTGGTGCTGGCGCCGTTCGGCTGCTTTGCCGTCAATTTGGCGGCGATCACCGCCGCCTTGTGCATGAGCCGCGAGGCGCACGAGGACCCGGCGCGGCGCTACCTCGCCAGCGTGGCGGCCGGCGGCATCTACCTGCTGCTCGGCGTGTTCGGCGCCACCGTCGGCGCGCTGTTCGCGGCCTTTCCCAAGGAGCTGGTGCTGGCCATCGCCGGGCTGGCGCTGTTCGGCACCATCGCCGGCGGCCTGACCACGGCGATGAGGGACGACGCCGAGCGCGAACCGGCGTTGATCACCTTTCTGATTACCGCTTCCGGGGTAACGCTGTTCGGCGTCGGCTCGGCGTTCTGGGGGCTGGTGGGCGGCACGCTGGCCTTGCTGGTGCTGAACGCGCGGCGCGGCTGACGGCCGGGTTGCGTGCTTCGGCCAACGTTGGCCGAAGAGGGCGCTTAAGGAGCGCACTGCGCCGGCTTGGCTATAGTGCTTGCAAGACCGGCCGTGCGGGCCGGCGGCCGAACGGAGGGGTGGGCATGGAATTGGATCGTGAGCGCTTGGACCAGGCGGTGAAGTGCGGCGTGATCAGCGCCGAGCAGGCGGAGGGGCTGTGGCAGTTCCTGGCGGAGAGCGGCCACGACACGCCGAGCTTCCGTTTCGTCCATATCCTCTACTACCTGGGCGGGCTGATCGCGATCGGCGCCATGAGCCTGTTCATGACCCTGGGCTGGGAGCGCTTCGGCGGCGGCGGCTTGCTGCTGATCTGCCTGGTGTACGCCGTGGCCGGCATCGCGCTCACCGAGTGGCTGCTGCGCCGGCGGCTGCCAATTCCGGCCGGCATCACCGCCACCTTCGTGGTGGTGCTCACGCCGCTCGCCGTGTACGGCCTGCAGCAGCTGCTGGGCTGGTGGGCCGGACCGTTCACTTACCGTGACTACCACGTGTTCATCGACGGGCGCTGGCTCATGATGGAATTGGCCACGCTCGCCGCCGGCGCCGTTGCCCTGTGGCGCTACCGTCTGCCCTTCCTGGTGATGCCCGTCGCCGTCACGCTGTGGTACATGAGCATGGACCTGACGCCGTTCCTGGCCGGCGACCCGGACGTGGGCTGGGAATTGCGCAAGCTGGTGTCGCTGTGGTTCGGCCTGGCCGTGGTGCTGCTGGCGCTGTGGGTGGATATCCGCAGCCGCCGCGACTGGGACTTCGCCTTCTGGCTCTACCTGTTCGGCGTGATGGCGTTCTGGTGTGGCCTGTCGCTGCTGCGTTCGGACAGCGAGCTGGGCAAGTTCTTCTACCTGTGCGTCAACCTGGGGATGATCGTGGTGGGCGCGGTGCTGTCGCGCCGGGTGTTCGTGGTGTACGGCGCGCTGGGCACGGCGGGCTACCTCGGCCACCTGGCCTACGACGTGTTCAAGGACAGCCTGCTGTTTCCGTTCGCGCTGACCCTGCTCGGCCTGGGCGTGGTGGCGCTCGGCATCGTCTGGCAGCGCCACGAGGCGGCGATCAGCCAGTGGCTGCGCCAGCCCCTGCCGCGGCCCTTGCGCGAGCTGATCGAGCGGCGCGGCTGAGGCGCGTCCTAGCCGCCGGCCTGCTGTCGCGCCAGCTCGCCCAGCCGCACCAGCGCCGCCAGGAAGCGCTCGTCCAGCGGCTGGCAGCACGACAGGCGCAGCGCATTGCGGTAGCGCCCGCTGGGCGAGTACAGCGGGCCGGGCGAGATGCTGATGCGCTCGGCGATGGCGGCGTGGAACAACGCCACCGTGTCGCACGGTTCGGGCAATTCCACCCACAGCAGGAAGCCGCCGGAGGGGCGGGTGGCGCGGGTGCCGGCGGGGAAGTGGTCGGCGATCAGCGCGCGCACCTTGTCGACGTGCACGGCGTAGCGGCGTTTGAGCGCGCGCAGGTGATGGTCGTAGCCGCCCGACTCCAGGAACAGCCCCAGCGTCTCGCTCAATACCAGCGGCTCGGCGATCGAGGTGGCGAACTTCAGCTTGCGGATGGCCTCGGTGAAGCGGCCGCCTTCCAGCCAGCCGACGCGGAAGTCCGGCGCCAGCGTCTTGGTGTAGCTGGCGCACACGATCACCCAGCCGTCGCGGTCGAAGGCCTTGACCGCCGGCTGCAGCGAGTCGGCAAACTGCAACTCGGCGTACAGCGCGTCCTCGATCAGCGGCACGCGGTACTGGTTCGCCAGCGCCGCCAGCCGTTTCTTGTTCTCCAGCGGCATGGTCGAGCCCAGCGGGTTGTGCACGTTGGGCATGGCGATCACGGCGTTGAGGCGGCCCTCGGCCAGCAGTCGTTCCAGCGCGTCCAGCGACAGCCCCTGTTGCGGGTCGGTGGGAATCTCCACCGCCTTGAGTCCCAAGCTGGCGAACAGCGGCAGCAGGTTGAAGTAGGTGGGGGATTCGATACCGACGGTGTCGCCGTGGCGCGTGATGGCGCGCAGCGCCAGTTGCAGCGCCTCCATGCAGCCGTGGGTGAGGACGATGTCGTCCGGCTGCAGCGCCATGCCCAGCTCCAGCCCGCGCCGGGCGATCTGGGTGCGCAGCCGCTCAGATCCCGGCGGCAGCGCGTAGGTGCTGACCAGGCCGGGGTTCTTGCGCAACAGCTGGCCCATCAGCCGCGCCAGCTTGGCGCCGGGGTAAAACTCGCCGCCGTGCGGGCAGGCCAGCGCCATGTCGATGTAGCCGGGGGTCTGCTGCGCCTTGAGCGAGGCGCCGATCAGGTCCAGCACCGCGCCGTCGGTGCCGCGCGCCGGACCGGCGGCCTGCGCGGCGCGGCGCGCCGGCAGCGGCAGGCGCGAGCGCACGTAGTAGCCCGATTGCGGCCGCGCCTCGATCAGGCCGCGGTCCTCCAGCACGCGGTAGGCCGCCACCACGGTGTTGAGGCTGAGACGGCGGCTCTCGGCGGTGCGCCGCACCGACGGCAGGCGCGAGCCGGGCGGCAGCGTGCCGCGGCTGATCGCCAGCGACAGGTCTTCCGCCAGTTGCTGATACAGGGTGAGGTTGGCCGAAGCGAGCGTTTCCATGGCGGGGCAGGGTCTTGGACGGTGACAGAGCCCATGATAGGCGAAGGTGACAGAGTGATGGAAGAACAAACTGTCACCATGACAATTTGCCATTGTTGCGACTGTATCAAGGCACGGCGACTCATTAGCATGGTGGACAGACCCACTCATGAAGGAGCGCCGCCATGCTCGAACTGCCCTTGCTGACCTATTTCGCCGTGATGTCGATCACCCCCGGCCCCAACAACCTGATGCTGGCCGCCTCCGGCGTCAATTTCGGCTTTCGCCGCACCGTGCCGCACATGCTCGGTATTAGCCTGGGCGTGGCGCTGCAGCTGTTTATCACCGCCGCCTTGCTGGCCTACGTGCTGAACGGCCTGGGTTCGTTGCGCCTGCCGCTCGGCGTGGCCGGCTGCCTCTACCTGCTGTGGCTGTCCTGGTGCATCCTGCGCGCCGGCCGTCCCGAGGCCGATAGCGAGGCCCGGCCGCTGGGCTTCCTGGGCGCCGCGCTGTTCCAGTGGCTCAATCCCAAGGCCTGGGTCATGGTGATCAACACCTCCATCCTGTTCGCACCGCAGGCCGGTCAGGTGTTGTGGGCGGCGGCGCTGTTGAGCCTGGCCTGCGCGCTGGTGAACCTGCCCTGCATCGGGGTGTGGGCCTGGACCGGCGACCGGCTGCGCCGCTGGCTGGACGGCGAGCGGGCGCGCCGGCTGTTCAACACGGTCATGGCCGTGCTGATGGCCGGCACCGCGCTGTGGCTGCTGGGCGACGAAATCCGCCACGCCGGCCTGCTGTGAACGATGTCCGTTTTTGGCAGGGTGTTGTCCGCCGGCGGCCTCGTGGCAAGGCCAGATGATGGCTATGCTGAGGGCTGTTTCCTACAGGAGCCCAAACCCATGAGCAAGCCGAAGACCGCCCTGCTGGTGATCGACGTCCAGCAATCCTTCCTGCACCGCCCGTACTGGGACGAGGCCGAGCTGCCGGCGTTCCGCCACCACCTGCAGGCCTTGATCGCCGGGGCCGAGGCGCGCGGCGTGCCGGTGGTCAACATCCTGCACGAAGACGGCGACGGCCCGTTCTCCGCCGCCTCCGGCCTGGTCACGCCGCTCGACTGGCTGAGCCACGTACCGGCCGCCACCTTCGTCAAGCACGTGCACAACGCCCTCATCGGCTCCGGCCTGAAGGAGTGGCTGGACGAGCGCGGCATCACCCGGCTGGTAATCAGTGGCATCCGCACCGAACAGTGCTGCGAGACCACCACCCGCGTCGCCTCCGATCTCGGCTACCAGGTGGATTTCGTCACCGACGCCACCCTGACCTTCGCCATGACGCACCCGGTCAGCGGCCGCCGCTACAGCCCCGCCGAGATCCGCGACAAGACCGAGCTGGTGCTCGCCGGCCGTTTCGCCCGCATCGCCAGCGTCGAGGACGCGCTGGCGGCGCTGTGAGCCCGATCCCCCGATACGGAGCCAAGATACGGAGCCAACACCATGCTGGAACTCAGACCGAGCTGTGAACACTGCAACACCGCGCTGCCGCCCGACTCGCCGGAAGCGCGCATCTGCAGCTTCGAATGTACCTTCTGCGCCCGCTGCGTCGACGAGGTGCTGGGCAATGTCTGCCCGAACTGCGGCGGCGGCTTCGCGCCCCGGCCGATCCGCCCGGCACGGGACTGGGGGCGTGGCAACCACCTCGGCAACTACCCCGCGGGCGAACGGGGGGTTTTCCGTCCGGTCGACGTCGCGGCCCACGCGGCCTTCGTCGCGTCGCTCGGTGCGTTGCCACCCGAGCAGCGCTAGAGGAAGAGTCCCATCATGATTCAGGACCTGTTTCGGCCAACGCCTTACCAACCCCGTCCGTTGGCCGCCCGTGGCGTGCTGGCGGCGCCGGGCGGCTGGCGCCTCAAGCTGTACGACATCGCCTACGATGCCCTGCCGCTCGACGAGGCCCGCTTCGCCATCGGCGTGGACGGCGCGCTGGCCGGGTTGCCGCAGCCGGCGCTGACGGCACAGCGTCCCGGCGTCGGCGCGCTGATCCGCCACGCCGGGCGCGGCATGGACTATCTGGTGTTAGTCTATTGGGATAACGACAACGAGTGCCTGGTGCGGGTCTGGGTGCGCGACGAGAACGGCTGGCGTGCGGCGCGTGCCGAGTCGTTCTGCGTGTGGGATCTGCAGGTGATCTGGCACGAGCGTGAAGTCTGTGTGCGCCATCTGCTGGTCGACACGCCGGACATGGACGGGTATCTCGCCGATACCCTGTAATCAATCGACTGGAGGCGACATGCCGTTGACCGATATCGCCCAGGCGCTGGCCATCGTGCTGGTGTGGGGCGTCAATTTCGTGGTGATCAAGTGGGGCGTGGCCGACGTGCCGCCGCTGCTCCTGGGCGCGCTGCGCTTCACGCTGGCGGCGTTGCCGGCGGTGCTGCTGGTGCGCCGCCCGGCGGTGCCGTGGCACTGGCTGGCGGCCTACGCGCTGACCGTCGGTGTCGGCCAGTTCGGCCTGCTGTTCTCCGCCATCAAGCTCGGCATGCCGGCCGGCCTCGCCTCGGTGGTGCTGCAGGCGCAGGCCTTCTTCACGCTGCTGCTGGCCTCGCTGGTGCTGGGCGAGCGCTGGAAGGCGGCGCAGCTGGTCGGCTTGTTGTGCGCGCTGGCCGGGCTGACACTGATCGGCGTGGGCAAGAGCGGCAACATGACGCTGATCGGCTTCGCCCTGACCGTGGCGGCGGCGTTGAGCTGGGCCGCGTCCAACGTGGTGGTGCGCCTGATCGGCCGCGCCGGCTACCGCGTCGAGCCGCTTGGGCTGGTGGTGTGGTCGAGCTTGATCCCGCCCGTGCCGTTCCTGCTGCTGTCGTTGTGGCTGGAAGGCGGCGAGCGCATCGCCGCCGCGCTCGGCCATTTCTCGCTGTCGTCCTTGCTGGCGGTGGCCTATCTCGCCTTCGTCGCGACGCTGTTCGGCTACGGTTTGTGGAGCCGGCTGCTGGCGCGCCACGCCGCCAACAAGGTCGCGCCGTTCTCGCTGCTGGTGCCGGTGGTTGGGCTGGCCGCCGCCAGCCTGCTGCTGGGCGAGCGCTTGAGCGCCGGGCAGGCGGTGGGCAGTCTGCTGCTGTTGGGCGGGCTGGTGATCAACGTGCTGGGCGAGCGCCTGCGGGACTACTGGCGCCAGCGGGAGGCCGCCGGTGCGTGAGGTCTGTTTCCTGCTGACGCCGGGCTTCCTGCTGCTCGACCTGGCCGGCCCGGCAGAGGCGTTCCGCATCGCCAACCAGTTCGGCGCCGAGTTCGCCTTGCGCTACCTCGGCGTCGGCGGCAGCGTCACTTCCTCGCTCGGCCTGCCGCTGGGCGGCATCGAACCCCTGCCGGAGACGCTGACCGACGGCACGCTGCTGGTGATCCCCGGCGTGACCGGTTCGGCCGAGGTATACGACTGCGACGCGGCACGCCAGATGGCGCGCTGGCTCGCCACCCGCGTGGACCCGCGCCGCCACTTGCTGGCGACGGTGTGCTCCGGCGCCTTGCTGGCGGCACGAGCCGGCCTGCTCGCCGGACGCGACTGCACCACCCACCACGTGCACCTCGAACACCTGCGCCAGTTCGACGCCAGCGCCAAAGTGCGCGAGAACCGCGTGTTCGTCGAGGACGGCCCGGTGTTCAGCAGCGCCGGGGTCACCGCCGGCATCGACCTCGCGCTGCATCTGATCGCCCGTCTCGCCAGCCCGGCGCTGGCACGCGACGTGGCGCGCCACATGGTGGTGTACTTCCGCCGCTCGCCGCAGGACCCGGAGCTGTCGCCCTGGCTCAGCCACCGCAACCACCTGCACCCGGCGGTGCACCGCGCCCAGGACCTGATCGCCGGCGAGCCGGAGCAGACCTGGAGTGTGGAAACGTTGGCCGAAGCGGTGCACGTCAGCCCGCGCCACCTGGCGCGGCTGTTCCGCCAGCACGCCGGGGTGTCGGTGCACGACTACCAGCAGCAGATTCGGCTGGCGCGGGCGCGGCAATGGCTCGCCGCCGGGCTGTCGCGCGAGAAGGCGGCGCTGTCGGCCGGCTTCTCGTCGGCGCGCCAGCTGGGGCGGGCCGAGCGGCACGGGGCGTAAAACCGCACTGCCGGCTCAAGTTTTTTGCCGCAGCGCCGATAAACCGGTTGACGCTTCATGACGTTGATTCATACCATCCGGTCAAAATAATCTTCGGTAATTGCCATGAAACCTGCCTTGCTGCTTCCCCTCTCCGTGTTGACCCTGGCGCTCGCCCTGAGTGCCTGCGCCGCGCCGCGCCAGACGACCGCCGCCGCCGGCAGCGATCCGATCAGCGGGGCCGGCTACGTCGGGGCCGGCATCGAGCCGGAAGCGCCCAAGGTCGTGGTGAAGGAAGTGAACCCCTACCAGCCGGTCACCATCCGCGTCACCGGCGTCGGCGCCGCGCCGCTCGGCACCACCCTGAGCCCGTCGCAGCGCAAGCTGCTGGGGCTGCGCGCCGCCAAGCTCGACGCCTTCCGCGCCGTCGCCGAAGAAGTGCAGGGCATGAAGCTGGTCGGCAACAGCTCGGTGTCCAACATGCTGGCCACCAACGACGCCTTCCGCACCTACGTCGATGCCTACCTGCGCGGCGTCAAGGTGCTCTCCAACACCATGGCGCCGGACGGCACCACCGAGGCGGTGGCCGAGATCGTGCTCGACAACGACTTCTACCGCGAATACAAGAAGGCGCTGGACCGCAGCGGCAGCGTGATGAAGGCGGCGCAGCAAAGCGCGGTCGACGGTGTCGCCTGCACCGACGGCAACTGCGGTGCCAGCCGTTACGACAGCAACTTTTATGTAGCGCAGTGATGAAGCCGCTGCGCCGCACCTGCCGCCTTGCCGCCCTCGTGGCGGCATTTGTTTTGCCGCTGGCGCCCGCCGGTGCGGCCAAGCTGCTGGGTACCGGCATGGCCACGCTCGACAACGGCGTGCCGGCGGCGCGCGAACTGGCCATCCAGGACGCCGTGCGCCAGGCCGCCTTGACGCAGGGCGCCAGCGTGCAGTCGACCGAATACGCCGACAACGGCCAGCTCGGCGACAGCACCCGGCTCACCGCCGCACCGCTGTCGGGAAAAGTGACGGTGCTGCGCGAATACCAGCGTGACGATCTCTACTACGTCGAGGTCGAGGTCGACACCGACGCCATGCGCGCCGCCCCGCAACGCTGCGCCCCGTCCGGCGGCAGAGAACTGAAGCGGCGCGTGGTCGCCACCTATTTCAACGTCGAGCACCCCGCCGACGCCTCGGACATGCCGGAGCTGGCCACCCAGCTGCCGGTCGAGCTGGCCCGCCGCCTGCCGGTGGGCGGACCGTTCCTCGCCAGCGCCGCAGGCCAGGTCTCGGTGCTGACCGATCCGCGCCTGGCCGAGCCGCAGGCCGGTGCCGACACCGTGCGCGAGATCGGACGGCGCGAGGGGGCGCAGTTCGTGATCGCCGGGCGCGTGCTGGATACCGCGGTCGCCGCCAAGGGGCTGCGCGCCTCGCTGTTCGACGGCGACCACGGCGGCGAACAGGGCGTGTTCTACAACGGCCCGTTCTCGGGCCTCTTGGGTGGCGCGGTGCGCTATCGCCCCACGGTGCGCCAGTTCGACGTCGAGGTCTGGGTCTACGATGCCCTCACCGGCGGCCTGCTCGCCAATCACCACCTCAGCACCAGCGGCACCGGCCAGGTGGCGCCGCCGGCGCCGCGCCCGTTCGGTTCCACCGCGTTCTGGCACAGCGACTACGGGCACGCGGTGGACAAGCTGCTGGAACGGGCCGTGCAGCAGACCGCCGACACCGTCGCCTGCATCCCGTTCACGGCGCGCGTGGCGCGGGTCGACGCCGGCAAGCGCGTCTACCTCAACGCCGGCGGCCTGGCCGGCCTCGCCGTGGGCGATCGCCTGCTGCTCTACAAGCCGCAGCCGGCCAGTCCGTTGCGCAGCGCCGGCTCGACCGGCGAGCTGGGCATCGCCGAAGCGCTGTCCGGCACCGTGGTGCTGACCCAGGTGCAGCCGGGGCTGTCGATCGGCGTCGTGCAAAACGCCCGGCTCGCGGTGGAAGAGGGCGATTACCTGCGCTTCCTCCCGCCACGCTGAAACGATCCCGCCATCGGGCGACGGGAGCACGAGCCCAGTGCCGCCGCCGACGGCCCGCCGAGAACCGTGCCTGCGGTCATGGTCGATGAGCGGCTCGATAGTCTGGACCAGCCGCCGGTCGAGCGCCGTCAAGACGGACGGCGGCAACTTCTCTCCCACTTGCGAAGCGCTGTCGAGACGCGTTACGACGTTTCATCGCGGACGGCCGTTGGGTGCCATGCCAACAGCCTGTCTCGCCAGCCTTGGGCCATCGGGTGATGGCTCGCAAGACTCACTGATCCGTGGCCGCATTTCCAGCCACATTGCACCGATGCTCACCTCAAACCCGACATAGAACGGCTTCCGGCCTCTGCGCCGGGGCCGTTTTTGCTCGCGGCACTTCCCAAGACCGAAACCCCGCGCCGGGGTTGCCGGAATCGCTCCCTCCCATGTCTCAATGCGCTGCGCCCCCCTTAAGGGGCATGGCAGCGCTGCAACAGCACTCTTTATCTTCATCGACAACAATACGAATGATGTTGATTATCATGTAGAATGCCGCGCACTACACACGGCCGTGCCGCGGTATCGCAGCCGGCTTGCAACAACTTGGGAGAAATAACAATGACGGCTCCATTGCCGCATCGAGCAATCGCTAAGGCCAACCGCAAGGCTGACTTTCCAACCATGGCCTGGCATACCTTGCTGCTGTTCTTCATGGGCTTCGCCCTGGTGACTGGCCTGCGCCTCGCTTTCGACCACGCCAAGGGCGGCTGGCGTGCTGCGCTGGAGCCCATCATGCTGCAAGGCGACGTCGTGCGCTGGCACGTGTGGGCGTCGATCGCTCTGACCGGCCTTGTCGCCGGCTACATCGCCTTCCTGGTCAAGGCCAGGCTGGCTGCGCGCTGGAAAGTATCCAAGGTGATGCTCAAGGCACCCGTCAAGGCGGCGCGCTGGCAGGCGATCAACCGTGCGGTGTACTGGCTGGGCCTGGCCACCTTTGTGGTTGCTGTGCTGTCCGGCATCTGGCTGTACTTCCTACCGTTCTTCGGCTGGCTGGAACTGGTCGGCTACGTGCACGAGATCGCCAGTTGGGCGCTGGTCGCCTACATGCTGATCCACGTGATCGCCCAGTTCGTGATGGGTGGTATCTGGCAGTTACTGAAGATATTCATCCCGCGGTTCGACCTGCTGCAAGCCGGCGCAGTGATGGGTGTGGCGGGGGTCTCCGGCGCACTGGGCTTCGCCGCTCTCGACTGGAGCGCGACGCGCGACCTGGTCGCCGCCAAGGCCGACACCGCGCCGCTAGTCGACGGCAAGCTTGACGACGCCGTGTGGCAGAACGCACAGAAACAGATGGTCTACACCTCGCACGGCTGGAACGTGGCCGGCGGCGAAACCCCGATCGAGGTGCGTGCCGCCGTTCACAGCGACCGCATCTACATCGCCACCTCCTGGCCGGACGACACGCGCTCCTACATGCGCCTGCCGCTGAAGAAGACGGCGCAGGGCTGGGTCCGGATGATTGGTGACGACCCGCGCCATACCTACGACGGCGCCGACACCATCGACTACTACGAGGACAAGTTCGCGATTGCGATCAGCCCGAAGCAGAACCCCTTCGGCGGCGGTTGGCACTTCGGTCCGGATCCGTTGCCGGGCGTCAAGAAGCCACTACAGGGCCGAGGTTATCACTTCACCGACGACGCTAGCGTGGTTGACCTGTGGCACTGGAAAGCCAGCCGCACCGGTGCCACCGGCCAGGCGGAAGACTCGCTGTTCGGCCCCCCGGTGCCTTACGACCCGGTCAAGCATGAGGTGCGCTACCCGGCCGGCTACGTGAGCGACAAGAAGGACAAGGACAGCGGCTATCAGGACAACTTTGCCAAAGGTCCGCACGGCTGGTCGGTCAACTGGCCGAGCCGGATCGTCACGCCCAAGTACCTCCCCAGGGATTTGACCAAGCTGCAGGCCCGCCTCGGCACCAGCCAGTCGCCCTACGAGTCGCACGGCTCCGAATTCAACATGGGGCCTGACGAGATCGTGCCCTATTCCAAGGAGCTGGACGACAAGATTCCGGTTGGCACCCTGATCCCCGCGCTGTACTGGAAGAAGCCGATGAGTGGCCCGGCGGGTGACGTCGCGGCGCGTGGCTACTGGCAGAACGGCCGCTGGACGGTGGAGTTCTCACGCAAGCTTGATGCACCGGATACGCAGGATGTGGCGATCAAGGACGGCGTCTACCTGTGGTTCGCGGCGTTCAACCATAACCAGACCCGCCACAGCTGGCACATTCTGCCAGTGCGCCTGCGGCTGCCCCACTAACCCCGCTCCGGTTCCGTCGCCGGCCAGCGTGAGCGATGGCGGGGCCGACAACATCCGAAACCTCATCACGGCGGCAGGCTGCCGCCATCATCAGGAAAGCCGAGCATGGCCCGTATCGAACTCAAGGACTGGCCCATCCCGCTGGAGAACGGCGGTGAAACCGTACTGGAAACCATGATTGCCCATGGGGTGCCGTTTCCCTACTCCTGCGCCAGTGGTGACTGCGGCGCGTGCAAGGGCCGGGTGCTGTGTGGCGAGGTCGCGCACGACAGCGCCACCGCAGGCATCCTCTCCGCCACCGAGCGTGCCGACGGCTACGTACTCGCCTGCCGCTGCACGCCCAAGGGCGACCTGCGCATCGAGGCGCTGGATGAACTGGTCGCGTTGCCCGCAGCGCGTCGCCAGCGTGGCTGGGTCGTCTCCCGGCAACACCGTCAGGGCGACGTGGTGGTGCTGCGGGTGAAGCCTGCCAAACCGGTGCACTACCTTGCCGGGCAGTTCTTCTATCTGAAATTCGACAACCTGCCGCAGCGCGCGTACTCGGTTGCCTCGCTGCCCGGCGCCGACGAGCTGGAATTTCACGTCCGCTTGGTGGAAGGGGGCAAAACCTCCAGCTACGTGAGCCGTGACAACCTGGTCGGCAGTGAGGTCACGGTCGACGGCCCGCACGGCCACGGCTATTGGCGCCAGAACCACGGCGGCCCGATTGTCGCCATCGGCGGCGGCACCGGGCTGGCACCGGTGTTGTCCATCATCGGCGCCGCGCTCGCCGCGAACGCGCACCGCCACGTGCACCTCTACTACGCGGCACGCGTGGAAGCGGATGTGTACTGGGAAGCCGAACTTGCCGCGCTCGCGCGCCAGTACCCAAACCTGCGCGTGGACTGTGCGCTGTCACGTGCCGAGCCGTCGGAGCAGGGGCCGTTGCCGCGCCGCTACCAGCGCGTGACCGCAAGCCTCGCACAGGACTGGCCCAGCCTTGCCGGCGCCAAGCTTTACATCGCGGGCCCGCCGAAGATGGTCGAGGCGGTCGCCGTCACCGCGCGCGAACTGGGGCTCGCCGCACGGGATCTGCACACCGACCCGTTCTCGGATGCCGCCGACCACAAGCTCGACGGTGCATTCACCAGCGGGCTGCGCCGCTTTGTCGGGCGCTGGCGCCGCCCGCCGTTCGAGCTAGCAGGCTTGGCAACGCAGGAGGGGTGATCAAGCTCTTCGGGAGCATAGCGTCTGGGCACGGTTGCGGCCGATCGACTCCTTGTGGGCCCCCTCCAGGCCGTGGGGCAGTGCTGCTGCCGGGCGTTTGATTTGTTCCGAACTCAAACCTGATTCATGCCGGCTTGATAATCATTCCTATTGTGATATAGTGGCTAATGATATTTATTCTCAATAACCATCGAAGCAGGAGCCAGATCTTGAAAAAGCAGCTGATGTTTGCCGCGGTGCTGGCGGCGTTTGCCGGTTCGGCGATGGCGGAAGAAATCGTGGTTTACAGCGCGCGTGCCGAGCAACTGGTGAAGCCGCTGATCGAGGCCTACAAGAAGGAAACCGGTGTCGACGTGAAGCTGGTGTCCGACAAGGAAGGCCCGCTGATGGAGCGCATGCGTGCCGAAGGCAGCAATAGCCCGGCGGACATCCTGCTGACGGTGGACGCCGGCAACCTCTGGCAAGCGTCGAAGATGGGCCTGCTCAAGCCGGTCAGCTCCAAGGTGCTGGAGGCCAACATCCCGGCCCACCTGCGCGACCCGAAGAACGAATGGTTCGGCCTGTCGATCCGTGCCCGCACCCTGTTCTACAACACCCAGAAAGTGCAGCCGGCCCAGCTCTCCAGCTACGAGGACCTAGCCGATCCGAAGTGGAAGGGCAAGCTGTGCCTGCGCACCTCGAAGAAGGTCTACAACCAGTCGCTGGTGGCGATGCTGCTGAGCGAGCATGGTCCGGTCAAGACCGAGAAGATCGTGCGCGGCTGGGTCGACAATCTGGCCACCGACGTGTTCGCGGACGATACCAAGATGCTGGAGGCGATCGCCGCAGGGCAGTGCGAAGTCGGCCTCGCCAACACCTATTACTACGGCCGCCTGATGAACAAGAATCCCAATCTGCCGGTCGGCATCTTCTGGGCCAACCAGAAGGGCAAGGGCACCCACGTCAACATCTCCGGCGCCGGGGTGGCGAAGTACGCCAAGAACGAGCGCGGCGCGGTCAGGTTCATCGAGTGGCTGTCGTCCGACAAGGCGCAGAACCTGTTCGCCGACGTCGACATGGAATTCCCGGTCAACCCGAAAGTGAAGCCGGACCCGAAAGTGGCCGCCTGGGGCGCCTTCAAGCACAACCTGATCAACGTCTCCAACGCCGGGGCGCGCCAGGCCGAGGCGGTGATGCTGATGGACCGGGTCGGCTACAAATAAGCGCCGGCGGCGGTCCGCTTGCCAAACCGGCGGGGCTTCCCGCCGGTTTTTGCCTTTTGGGCGCGGTGCGCCGTGCCGGGTGTCCCGCGTGGGGCTTTCGCGGGATAATTGCAAATCCTTATCATTTCCTGAACCAATCCATGCTGTCTTCCGCGCGCCGCTGGCGCCCCGTGGCGGCCTTGGTCAGCCTCGTCACCGTCATCCCGCTCTCGGTTATCCTGGCGGCACTGGCGGTCCCGGACGGGGCGGTCTGGGCTCACCTGCAGAACCACCTGTTGCCGGAACTGCTGCGCAACACCTTGTGGCTGGTACTGGGCGTCGGCAGCGGGGTGCTGCTGGTCGGCGTGCCGCTGGCCTGGCTCACCGCGCTCTACGAGTTTCCCGGCCGTCGCTTCTTCAACTGGGCGTTGATGCTGCCCTTGGCCATGCCGGCCTACGTCATGGCGTTTTCCCAGCTGGGGCTGTTCGATTTCACCGGACCGCTGCAAAGCTGGCTGCGTGCCGCCACCGGCGATTCCAGCTGGGTGCCGTCGCTGCGTTCCAGCGGTGGTGTGGCGCTGGTCATGACCTTGGCGTTCTACCCCTACGTCTACCTGCTCGCGCGCAACGCCTTCGCCAGCATGGGACGGCGGGCACTGGAAGTGGGGCAATCGTTCGGCCTGTCGCGCGTCAAGGGTTTCTGGCACGTGGCGCTGCCGATGGCGCGGCCGTGGATCATCGGCGGCGTGACGCTGGCGCTGATGGAAACCCTGGCCGACTTCGGCACCGTCGCCATCTTCAATTACGACACCTTCACCTCGGCCATCTACAAGGCCTGGTTCAGCCTGTTCTCGCTGCCGGCAGCCAAGCAACTGGCGTCGCTGCTGGTGCTGATGGTGTTCGTGCTGGTGTGGCTGGAGCAGCGTGCGCGCGGTCGGCGCGCCTATACCCAGACCGGCCGTGCCGCACCGTTGCCGCGTTTGCGGCTGACCGGCTGGCAGCGCTGGGCCGCGACGCTGTGGGCGGGGCTGGTGCTGCTCTTGGCCTTCGTGCTGCCGTTCGGCCAACTGGTGTGGTGGGCGTGGCAACTGGTGGCGGAGGAGTTCAACGCCGACTTGCTGGGCTACGCGCTGCGTTCGGTGGCGCTGTCGCTGATGGCGGCCGTGGCGGTGGCCGTGGTGGCGCTGGCGCTGGCCTACGCCCAGCGGCGCGACCCGCACCCCGCCACGCGGCTGTTGGCCAAGCTGGCCACGCTGGGCTACGCCGTGCCCGGCACGGTGCTGGCGGTGGGGGTGTTCGTGCCGGTCGCCTGGCTCGACAACCTGCTCTTGGGCTGGTTCGGCGGCGCGCTCGGTCCCGACGTCACCGCCATCTTCAAGGGCACGCTGCTGGTGATGCTGCTGGCCTATGTGTCGCGCTTCCTGGCGGTGGGCCATTCCGCCATCGATAGCGCAATGGGGCGCATCACCCGCAGCCAGGAAGAAGCGGCGCGCAACCTCGGCTACGCCGGCTGGGGGCTGCTGCGCCACGTGCACCTGCCGCTGTTGAAGGGCAGCCTGCTTACCGCCGTGCTGATGGTGTTTGTCGACGTGATGAAGGAAATGCCGATCACGCTGATGACCCGTCCGTTCGATTGGGACACCCTGGCCGTCCGGGTGTTCTCCTTTACCACCGAAGGTCAGTGGGAGCATGCCGCGCTGCCGGCCGTTGCCATCGTGCTGGCCGGCCTGGTGCCGGTCATCTTGCTGTCCCGTCAGAAAGACCCGCTCTGAATCATGACTGCCTTGCTTGAATTGGATTCCGTCAGCCAGGCCTACGGCGCCACCACGGTGGTCGAGGCGATGAGCTTTGCGCTGCAGAAGGGCGAGATCGCCTGCCTGGTGGGCAGCTCGGGCTGCGGCAAGACCACGGTGCTGCGCTGCATCGCCGGTTTCGAGCCGGTGAATGGCGGTGAAATCCGTCTTGATGGCCGCGTCATCAGCCGCCGCGATTACCTGTGCCCGGCGCACGAGCGCGCGATCGGCATGGTGTTCCAGGATTACGCCTTGTTCCCGCACCTGACCGTGGCCGACAACGTCGCTTTCGGCCTGCGCGCGCTCGGGCGTGGCGAGCGCGCGGCACGGGTGACCGAGATGCTCGGGGTGGTCGGCCTCGCCGGCCTGGCCTCGTCCTACCCGCACGAGTTGTCCGGCGGCCAGCAGCAGCGCGTGGCGCTGGCGCGCGCGCTGGCACCGCGGCCGCGCCTGTTGCTGATGGACGAGCCGTTTTCCAACCTCGACGTCGACCTGCGCGAGCGCCTGTCACGCGAGGTGCGCGACATCCTGAAACATGAAAACACCACCGCCATCCTGGTCACGCACGACCAGAACGAAGCGTTCGCCATGGCCGACCGGGTGGGTGTGATGCAGGGCGGGCGCCTGTTGCAGTGGGACACGCCATACCGGCTCTACCACCAGCCGGCCACGCGCTACGTCGCCGACTTCATCGGCCAGGGCGTGTTCCTGCCTGGCCGCGTCAGCGGGCCGCACTGCATCAGCCTGGAGATCGGCGAATTTTGCGGGATGCTGCCGCTGGATTTCGCTGTGAACGACCGGGTGGACGTGCTGCTGCGTCCCGACGATGTGCAGCACGACGATGCCAGCCCGATGACCGCCATCGTCGAATCCAAGGTGTTCCGTGGCGCCGAGTTCCACTACACCCTGACGCTGCCGTCTGGTCAGCGCGTGCTGGCGCAGGTGCCGAGCCATCACAACCACGCCGTGGGCGAGGCAATCGGCATCCGCCTCGAACTGGACCACCTGATCGCCTTCCGCCACGGCTGAGGCGACGAACAGGCGCAGGCCGCGTCTTAGGCGCATCGGCATGGGCATGCGTGGATAACAAGGTTGGCCGAAACGCCATTCCCCGCGTTCGGCCAACCTTGTCCTTTTCGCCGGGCCCGTCTAGCTGGCCTGGTTCTTCAGCCGGAACACGCCGATCCCCAGCAGCATGAAGGCTCCACCGCACACCCGGTTGAACAGCCGGGCGCGCCCATCGGTGGTGAACCAGCCCTTCAGCGAACGCGCCAGCAGCACATAGCTCAGGTGTGACAACACGGTGCAGGCAGCAAAGGTCGCCGTCAGCACCAGGAACTGCTCGGCTACCGCCTGGTCCGGACGCATGAACTGCGGGAACAGCGCGGTGAAGAACAGGATGCTCTTGGGGTTGGTGATCGATACCAGGGTCCCGCGCAGAAACAGCTGACGCGGCGACTGCATGGCCGGCACCGCCGCCGAAGTGCTCTGGGCGAACAGATTGGCACGGCTCTTCCACTGGCGCAGCCCCAGATAGATCAGGTAGAGCGCCCCGCATACCTTGAGCAGCAGAAACAACGTTGCCGAGCTTTTCAGCAGCAGCCCCAGTCCCGCCATCGCCGTGCCCGAGACGACGAACACGCCGAGCACGTTGCCGCTCGAACAGATCAGCGCGCGTCGCGCGCCCAGGGTCAGCGAGTTGGAAATCGCCAGCAGTACCGCCGGCCCCGGGCTGAGGGCGGTCGCTAGGGCCACGGTGCTGTAGAGCAGCCAGGTTGTAAGGGTCATCGTCATGGTCTCCTGTCGTGGTCAGTTGTCGATGCGGCGCAGGTTGGCCGAAGCCGCGCCGCCGTCCATGACGATATTCTACCAGCTCTGCAGCACCAGCTTGCCGACCATGCTGCCCGACTCCAGCAGGCGGTGTGCCCGGCGCAGGTTCTCGGCGTTGATCGGCGACCACGTCTCGCTCAGCGTACCCTTGACCCGGCCGCTGTCGATCCAGCCCGCTACCGTCTCCAGCAGGTGGTGTTGCTCGATCTGGTCGGGCGTGCGGTACATCGGGCGGGTGAACATGAACTCCCATACGTGCGTTGCGCTCTTGAGCTTGAGCTGATCCTGCGCCAGGGGTCCACGGTTTTCGACGATGGTGACGATGCGCCCCTGCGGCCGGATCGCCTCACCCATCGTCTCCCAGTAGCCGTCGGTATCGGCGGCATTGAAGATGTAGTCGACCTGGGGGTGCCCGTGCAGCGTCAGCGCAGGTATCAGGGGGCGATGGCGATCGAGCACCAGATCGGCGCCGAGCTGGCGGCACCAGTCGGCGCTGTGGGGCCGACCGGCCGTGGCGATCACCGTCAGCCCGGCCAGCTTGGCAAACTGGATCACCAGCGAACCGACACCGCCGGCGCCGCCGATCACCAGCAGGCTCTTGCCGGCGTCGGCACCGTTCGGATCGAGGCCGAGCCGAGCAAACAGGCCCTCGTAGGCGGTGATCGCCGTCAGCGGCAGGGCCGCGGCGGCGGCGAAGTCGAGCGAGGCCGGCTTGTGGCCGACGATGCGCTCGTCGACCAGCTGGTATTCGCTGTTGCTGCCCTGGCGCGTGATGTCGCCGGCGTAGTAGACCGCATCGCCGGGCTGAAACAGGGTGACGTCCGGGCCGACGGCCTCGACCACGCCGGCCGCGTCCCAGCCCAGCACGCGCGGACTGGACTCCACCTTGTCCTTCGGCGAGCGTACCTTGGTGTCGACCGGGTTGACCGACACGGCCTCGACCCGCACCAGCAGGTCGTGCCCCTGCGCTGGCGGGCGTGGCAGCTCGACGTCGAGCAAGGCTTCCGGATGGTCGATCGGCAGGTAGCGGGTGAGGGCGACGGCTTTCATGACGCAGGCCTTTCTGGAGAAATGACGATGTACGTCCATTGTGAAATCGGCAGATTTTTTGATAAATAGGGTGTATTTTGAGTATTTATCAAAAAAACAAAGCGAATGGAGCCACTCAGCGATCTGCACATCTTCTGCGCCGTGGTCGAGCAAGGCAGCCTGGTCAAGGCGGGCGAACGCCTCCGTCTGTCCAGCGCCGTCATCAGCCGGCGCCTGATCAACCTCGAGGCGCGCCTCGGCGTGCGGCTGTTGCAGCGCACCACCCGGCGCCAGGCCCTGACCCCGGAAGGCGAGCTGTATTACCAGCGCGGCCGCGCGGTTCTGGATGAGCTGGCCGAAACCGAGGCCCTGTTGATGGCGCGCCAGCACCAGCCGTCCGGCGTGCTCAAGGTCACCGCCTCGGCCTCGTTCGGGCGCCAGCACCTGGCGCCGCATCTGCCGGCCTTCCTCGAACGCTACCCGCAACTCGAGGTGCACCTGCTGCTGACCGATGCCGTGCTCGACCTGGTCGACGGCGGTCTCGATCTGGCGATCCGCATCGGCCAGCCCGACAAGCCGGGGCTGGTGGCGCGCCCGCTGTGCGTCAACCGGCGCATCCTGTGCGCCGCCCCCGGCTACCTAGACCGGCAGGGCGAGCCGCGGCACCCGGCCGAGCTGGCCCGGCACAATTGCCTGTTGCTGGACGAGGTGGGCACGCGCAGCCAGGTCTGGTCGCTCGACGGGCCGCAGGGGCCCACCGAGGTCGAGGTGCGCGGCAACTTGGTCAGCAATCTGGGCGACGCCGTGGGCGAGGCCTGTCTCGCCGGCGGCGGCATCGCGATCCGTTCCACCTGGGCGGTCAGCGACGCCCTCCGTGCCGGACGGGTGCGCCAAGTGCTGCCCGGCTATGCGCTGCCGGCACAAGAGGTGTTGGCCATCTACCCGAGCCGGCGGCACCTGTCGCCCAAGGTGCGCGTCCTGATCGACTTCCTGCTGCAGACCTTCGGTGATCCCCCGTACTGGGACCAGCAACTGGACGCCCAATGAAAAACGCGGCCATGGGCCGCGTTTTTCATTGCCTGTTTCCTGGCGCCGGGGTTCAGCCGGCGAGCCAGGTGCCCGGATGGCGTTCCAGCCAGTTGCGGATCGCACGGGCGTCGCTGACCCGTGCCGACGGCGCGCCGGCGGCCAGCAGCACGATGATCAGCGGTTGCGAGCCGACCGTGGTCTGCAGCACCATGCAGCGCCCGGCTTCCTGGATGTAGCCGGTTTTCTGCAGCGAAATGTCCCAGTCGCCCTCGCGCACCAGCGCGTTGCTGTTCTTGTAGTGCAGCATGCGGCGCGAACCCGACATCACCTCATGCTCCTGCGTGGTGGTGAAGGTGCGGATCAGGGGGTAGCCGTTGGCGGCCCGGACCATGCGCGCCAGGTCCATGGCGGTTGCCGTGTTGCGCACCTCGAGCCCGGTCGGGTCGTAGAACACTGTGTTGTTCATGCCGAGCGCGCGCGCCTTGCGGTTCATCTGTGCGACGAAGGCCTGGGTGCCGCCGGGGTAGGTGCGCGCCAGCGCGGCAGCGGCACGATTCTCCGACGACATCAGCGCCAGCAGCAGCATTTCGCGGCGCGGCAGAGTGGTGCCCACGGACAATCGCGACGAGGTGTTCTTCAGCCGGTCTATCTCATTCTCGGTGATGGTGATCGGCTCATCCATCGACAGCCCGGCGTCCAGCGTGACCATCGCCGTCATCAGCTTGGTGATCGACGCGAACGGCAGCGGCAGATCGGTATTTTTCTGGTACAAGGCTTCGCCATTGGCGCCGTTGAGCACCAGCACCGTGTGCGAATTCAGGTGCGGCGCGCCGGTCATGTTGGCGGCGACCTGAATGCCTCGAATCCCGGCGCTGTCGGCGTGGGCGGCAAACGGCATGGCGAGAGCGGCGGCCACCAGCCAACCCGCAAAATTCCTTAACATTATCAACTGCTCCCGTACGTCATAAGGGGGTGGAACGAACACTTTTATTTTAAACAATCCACCGCGGCCGTGTGGCGGTAAATTGCCAAAAAATACTGACTCTTCCGTGGCTCGGGAGTTTCTCGCCACACTCTTGTAAAATGAAGATCTCAAGCGCCCAAACCGAGAGCAGCATGATCGTCACCTTCCCCGATAGTCCGTTCAAGCTCCATCAGCCGTTTCCGCCCGCCGGCGACCAGCCGGCCGCCATCGCGCAGCTGGTGGAAGGGCTGTCCGACGGCCTGTCCTACCAGACCCTGCTCGGGGTGACCGGCTCCGGCAAGACCTTCACCATGGCCAACGTCATCGCCCGCACCGGGCGGCCCGCCATCATCATGGCGCACAACAAGACGCTGGCGGCCCAGCTCTACTCCGAGATGCGCGAGTTCTTTCCCGAGAACGCCGTCGAATACTTCGTCTCCTACTACGACTACTACCAGCCGGAAGCCTACGTTCCCAGCCGCGACCTGTTCATCGAGAAAGACTCCAGCATCAACGAGCACATCGAACAGATGCGCCTGTCCGCGACCAAGAGCCTGCTGGAGCGGCCCGACTGCGTGATCGTCGCCACCGTGTCGGCGATCTACGGTATCGGCGACCCGTCCGACTACCACCAGATGATCCTGCATCTCAAGGAAGGTGAAACCATCGCCCAGCGCGACATCATCGGACGTCTGGTGGCGATGCAGTACGAGCGCAACGACCTCGACTTCACGCGCGGTACCTTCCGCGTGCGCGGCGACGTGATCGACATCTTCCCGGCGGAATCGGCCGAACTCGCGCTGCGCGTCAGCCTGTTCGACGACGAACTGGAAACGCTGACGCTGTTCGACCCGCTCACCGGCGTCACCCGGCAGCGGGTCGGGCGCTTCACGGTGTTTCCGTCCAGCCACTACGTCACGCCGCGCGACACCGTGCTGCGCGCCTGCGAGAAGATCAAGCTGGAACTGCGCGAGCGCGTCGATTTCTACCAGCACGAAGGCAAGCTGGTCGAAGCGCAGCGCATCGAGCAGCGCACCCGCTTCGATCTCGAGATGCTGTACGAGATGGGCTTCTGCAAGGGCATCGAGAACTACTCGCGGCATTTCTCCGGCCGTGGCCCGGGCGAACCGCCGCCGACCCTGATCGACTACCTGCCCAAGAATGCGCTGATGTTCATCGACGAGAGCCATGTCACCATTCCGCAGATTGGCGGCATGTACAAGGGTGACGCTGCGCGCAAGCTGAACCTGGTCGACTATGGCTTCCGCTTGCCGTCGGCGGCTGACAACCGTCCGCTCAAGTTCAACGAGTTCGAGCGCATGATGCCGCAGACGGTGTTCATCTCGGCCACGCCGGCCGACTACGAAGCCGGCCATGCCGGCCAGGTGGTGGAGCAGGTGGTGCGCCCCACCGGCCTGATCGATCCCGAGATCGAAATCCGTCCGGTGGCAAGCCAGGTCGACGACCTGCTGTCAGAGATCACCCTCCGGGTAGGAAGTAACGAGCGCGTGCTGGTCACCACGCTCACCAAGCGCATGGCCGAGCAACTGGCCGACTACTACACCGAGCACGGCGTCAAGGTGCGCTACCTGCACTCCGACATCGACACCGTCGAGCGGGTCGAGATCATCCGCGACCTGAGGCTCGGCATGTTCGACGTGCTGATCGGCATCAACCTGCTGCGCGAGGGGCTGGACATCCCCGAGGTCAGCCTGGTGGCCATCCTCGACGCCGACAAGGAGGGCTTCCTGCGCTCCGACCGCTCGCTGATCCAGACCATCGGCCGCGCCGCGCGCAACCTGCACGGCAAGGCCATCCTCTATGCGGACCGCATCACCAACTCGATGCGGCGCGCCATCGACGAGACCGAGCGACGCCGCACCAAGCAGATCGCCTTCAACACCGAGCATGGCATCGTGCCCAAAGGGGTCGAGAAGAAGATCAAGGACATCATCGACGGGGTGTACAGCGCCGAGGCCGAGAAGAAGAAACTGGTCGACGACGCGCGCGTGGCGATGATGGACGAAAAGGCGCTGGCCAAGGAAATCAAGCGCCTCGAAAAAGATATGCTTGAAGCCGCGCGCAACCTGGAGTTTGAGAAAGCCGCCGGGCTGCGCGACCAGCTCAAGGCGTTGAAGGAAAAGGCCTGGATCAACGAGCTGTAAGGTGTCACGGTAATCCCGGCCGGTGCGACTGTCCCCACCGGGCGGGGAGGGGCAATCCGCCCGACCGGCTAGCAAGTTTTTTTACAAATAGTTGGACGCCGGATGAAATACTCCGTATAACTGCGAGTGCAGGATCTTCAAGCGGTGGATTTGTCGTTATATTGCGGTGGCCCAAGCGGTACTTCAGTTGTTTCATATTCCTCTTCCTTGATCTTCGTGTTCCCGAGCAAATGCTCATAATCAGCTTTAAGGAATGACAATATGGAAACCGGTACCGTTAAATGGTTTAACGACGCAAAAGGCTTTGGCTTCATCTCCCCGGATGCAGGTGGTGAAGATCTGTTCGCCCATTTCTCCGAGATTCGCGCCGATGGCTTCAAGTCGCTGCAAGAAGGTCAAAAGGTGAGCTACCAGTCCGGCAAGGGTCAAAAAGGCCCGCAAGCCACCAATATTCAGCCGCTCTGATTCGATCAGAAAGCGCGAAATTAAAGAAGCCCCGCTCTGCGGGGCTTTTTGCATTCCAGCGTTTTGACGGAGTCAGGCCGACGCCGCCCGTCATCGCCGCTGCCGTTCGGCGATCGATGGTGCTTTCCCGTGCACTGTGCCATCTGGTGGAAGCCTGGCCGTTCGGCGGCCCGGTCTTGCGCCTGACCGTTATGCCTCTACAATCTCGCCTTCAAACAGCCCATCCCCTGTTAAGATACGGATGCCATGGTTATGGCATGGGCCGATTTGGAGATATTTGCTAGGCGTGAACATGAGCGGGACAACAGGAAAAACGATTGCGCCAAAAGAGGTCATCAACCTTCTCATGGTCTGCCACGGCAATATCTGCCGCTCGCCGACGGCGGAGGGGGTGATGCGCGCCAAGGTCGAGCGCGCCGGCTTGGCGGCGGCCATCCTCATTGATTCGGCTGGCACTCACGGTTACCACGTCGGCGAGGCGCCGGACCAGCGCAGCCAGCAGGCGGCCCGCCAGCGGGGGTACGACCTGTCGACACAGCGTGCGCGCCAGGTGACCCGGGCCGACTTCGAGCGCTTCGATCTGGTGTTGGCGGCCGATCAGCGCAACCTTGCCGCCCTGCGTCAGCTGTGCCCGCCGGGCATGCAGCACAAGCTGGCCTTGATGCTGGCGCCGCTTGGTCCCAACCAGGAGGTGCCCGATCCCTATTACGGCGGCGCCAGCGGTTTCGATCGCGTGCTCGACCTGCTCGAGGCTGCCTGCGACGGCTGGCTTGCACGACTGCAGCAGGCTGAAATCCAGCCCTGAAGCCGGATGGTCTGCCGCCATCTGCGGTCTGATGCTGCTATCATCAATAAACAAGAAAAACGCCATGGGAGATCGTCCCGGGCATTGCTTCGGCCAACCCCGCCCACCTGGTGCGCGCTCCGGTCATAAAAGGAAATTCATGGGGATTCCGCCGAAAGTGGTCAACGCCAAACCAACAACCATTGACGTCGCACCCAGTCACTCGGCCGACATCATCCTGGCGCGGCAGCCTGGGCGTGCGCCCTTGCTGCGGCAGAGCGTCATTGTCATCGGCTCCTCGACCGGCGGCACGGAAGCCCTGCGAGCACTGCTGACGGTGCTGCCCGAGGGGATGCCACCGATCCTGGTGGCCCAGCACATGCCGGAGATGTTCACCAAATCGTTCGCCGCCCGGCTCGATTCCCTGTGCAAACTGCGCGTGAAGGAGGCTGAGGACAACGAGCGGCTCCAGGCCAATACCGTCTACATCGCCCCTGGCCACTCTCACCTGCTGTTGCAGGCCGTACCGGCCCTGGGTTTGGTCTCCAGTCTCAACGCCGGTCCACCGGTCAACCGTCACCGCCCTTCGGTCGACGTGCTGTTCCGCTCTGCGGCCAACGTCGCCGGCAAGAACTGCATCGGCATCATCCTCACCGGCATGGGGCGTGACGGCGCCAGCGGTATGCTCGAACTGAAGCAGGCGGGCGCCTACAACATCGCTCAGGACGAGGCCAGCTGCGTGGTGTTCGGCATGCCCAAGGAAGCCATCGCGCAGGGCGGAACGCACGAGGTGCTGCCGCTGACCTCCATCGCCGCGCGCTTGCAGGCACTGGTACAGCAGCGACCGCCGCAGTCATAACAGGACAATCATGACGTTTTTACCCATTCTGGTGGTCGAGGACGACGCCGATCTGCGCGAAGCCATCGTCGACACCCTGAGCCTCTCCGGTTACCCCACGCTTGAGGCCGGCGACGGTCACGAGGCGCTTGCGGTACTGGCGAAGGAGCCGGTCGGGCTGATCGTGTCCGACGCTCAGATGCAGCCGATGGATGGCTACGCGCTGTTCGACGAGGTGAAAAAGCGCCATCCCGGCGTGCCCTTCATCCTGATGACTGCTTACGGCGTGATCGAGCGTGCTATCGAGCTGCTGCGCGCCGGCGCCACCCATTACTTGCTCAAGCCCTTCGAGCCGGCCAGCCTGATCCGTGAAGTCGAAAAGCACCTGCTGCGCATGCCGGGGGGCGACGACGACGGCGTGGTGGCCGAGTCGGCCGCCATGCGCCAGCTGTTCTCGTTGGCCGGGCGGGTCGCGCAAAGCGACGCCACAGTACTGATTTCCGGCCCCAGCGGCGCCGGCAAGGAGGTGCTGGCGCGGTACATCCATCGCCATTCGCGACGTGCGCCAGGCCCGTTCGTGGCGGTCAACTGCGCGGCGATACCGGAAAACCTGCTGGAGTCGACCCTGTTCGGGCACGAGAAGGGTGCCTTCACCGGTGCGGCCCAGGCGCTACCTGGCAAGTTCGAGCAGGCCCAGGGCGGCACGCTGCTGCTCGACGAGATCACCGAAATGCCGCTGGCGCTGCAGGCCAAACTGTTGAGGGTGCTGCAGGAGCGCGAAGTGGAGCGGGTCGGCAGTACCCGTACCATCCGGCTCGATGTGCGGGTGCTGGCCACCACCAACCGCGACATCCAGCGTGAAGTGGAAGCAGGACGTTTCCGCGAGGACCTGTATTTCCGCCTCAACGTCTTCCCGCTGACTATCCCGTCGCTGGCGGCACGGCGCGACGATATCCTGCCGCTGGCACGGCTTGTGCTTAAACGGTATGCAGAGGCCGCCGGACGGGGCCCCCTCAGGCTATCGCCCGAGGCGGAGCGTCAATTGACGGCCTATAGTTGGGAAGGTAACATCCGCGAACTGGAAAATGTCATGCAGCGGGCGGTGATTCTTGCCGCCGGGGTGGAAATTCTTGCCGCCGATCTGATGCTGTCAGACTATTCCTGCCTTGTGGAACCGGTTGCCTTTTCCCCGGTTGCCGTCGCCCCGTCAGCGGAGTCAGACATGAAGACGCTGGAGCGCCGGCACATTCTGGAAACACTGGCTGCCGTAGGTGGAGTGAAGAAGCTCGCGGCGGAAAAACTGGGCATCAGCGAACGCACCCTGCGTTACAAGTTGCAGCGTTATCGGGAGGACGACTCGATGGCGGACGCGGACGAAGGGTAGATCGGGGTGCCAGGCAGCAGGGAGTAAGCATGTCGACACAGGGTATTGACCAGCTATTAGGAGAATTGCGAGCGTCCGCTGCGTTGGCGGCGGGCAAGGCACCGCAGCCGCAGGAGACATCGCAAGTTGACTTTGCGGATGTTCTCAAGTCCACTATCGAGCAGGTAAATTCCGCTCAGCAGACTTCGCAGGAAATGCAGAAGCAGTTTGAGCTGGGGGAGGAAGGGGTTAACCTGCAGGACGTGATGGTGTCTTTGCAGAAAGCCAGTCTGTCGTTCCAGACCATGGTCCAGGCACGCAACAAGCTGGTATCCGCCTATCAGGAAATCATGAATACTCAGATCTAGCGCTGCCCGTGTCATGCCGGCAGCGGTTTGAATTGAAAGCATAAAACCACTGTATGGCTGATCTGGCAGATAACGCTACACCCCCCTGGCGCACGCGCGTCAATGAAGCGAGCGACCGCTTCAAGGCGCTGCCCAACAACAAGAAAATCCTCCTGTTTGCGGCGTTGGCTGCCGTATTCTCGGTCATTGTCGGCCTGCTCATCCTCAACCGTACGCCCGACTACAAAGTCCTGTTCGCCAATCTGGCCGACCGCGATGGCGGCCAGATCACGGCTGCCCTGCAGCAGATGAACGTGCCCTATCAGATCGGTGGCGGCGGCGTGATCTCGGTGCCGTCCGACAAAGTCTACGATGTCCGTTTGAAGCTGGCGGCGCAGGGGCTCCCCAAGGCCGGTGGCGTCGGCTTCGAACTGATGGACAACCAGAAGTTCGGCATCAGCCAGTTTGCCGAGCAGGTCAACTACCAGCGCGCCATCGAAGGTGAACTGGCGCGCACCATCGAGGCTATCGGCGCGGTCGAGTCGGCGCGCGTGCATATCGCCATCCCCAAGCAGAGCGTGTTCGTGCGCGACCAGCAGCAGCCGACGGCGTCGGTGATGCTCAACCTGTACCCGGGGCGCGTGCTCGATGGCGGCCAGATCTCCGGCATCCTGCACCTGGTTTCCAGCTCCGTTCCCAATCTGTCGGCGCGCAACGTGACCGTGGTCGACCAGGACGGCAACCTGCTTTCCAGTCAATCCGACGTCAATAATGCCGCCGGGCTCGACCAGCGCCAGCTCGGCTACGTGCACCAGATCGAGAGCGATTTCGTCAAGCGCATCGAGGGAATCCTGGAGCCGATCTTCGGCAAGGGCAACGTGCGGGCGCAGGTCACCGCCAACGTCGATTTCTCCGAGGTGGAGCAGACCTCGGAAACCTTCCGTCCAAACTCGACGCCGAACCCCTCGGCGACGCGCAGCCAGCAGATCGTCGAGAAGCTGGGGAGCGGTTCCAATCTGCCGGGTGGCGTGCCCGGCGCCTTGTCCAATCAGCCGCCGTCGGCCGCTTCGGCGCCGCTGACCTTGCCGCCGGGGGCCGCGCCGGGGACGGCTACCTTGTCCGGTCAGCCCCTGGGGCAGAACGGTGCGCTCGAGCGGCAACTCATCACCAACTACGAAGTCGACAAGACCATCCAGCACACCAAGCTGCCAAAAGGGGTGCTCAAGCGTCTGTCGGCGGCGGTGGTGGTCAACTATCGCCTGATGCCGGATCGCAACGGCGAGGTGAAGCCGACCCCGCTCACTGCCCAGGAAATCCAGCAGATCAATAATCTGGTGCGCGAGACCATGGGCTATAACACGGAGCGTGGCGACACCCTCAACGTGGTCAACGCCGCTTTCGCCGGCAACGCACCTCCCGCCTCGCTGCAGGAGAAGGTCGTCGACTACGTCAGCAGTAACGCTACCGACCTGGTCAAGTATGTGCTGCTGGCGATCGCCGTGCTGTACCTGTTGTTTGGCGTGGTACGTCCGATCGTGCGCGACGTGCTCAAACCGGCCAAGGGCGACAAGGGGCAGCCAGGCGCCGCCGGCGAAGAAGCGGGTGGGGTGCCCGGCCGCTTGCTGGCCGTGGCCAGAGAAGAGGGTGAGGCCGGAGCCGCGGCGGTCGAGGAGGCCAACCTCGATCCGCGTGAACTGCAGCGCCGCCAGTACATGAGCAATCTGGAAGCCGCTCGCGAGTTGGTCAAGGCCGATCCGCGCATGGCGGCCCAGATCATCAAGGAATGGATCAGTTCCGATGAGTGACAACGGAGTGCACCGCAGCGCGGTGCTGCTGTTCAGCCTGGGGCAGGCCGAGGCCGTCGAGGTGTTCAAGTACCTCGGTCCCAAGGAGGTCCAGAAGATTTCGCTGGCCATGGCCTCGATCAACAATCTCAGCCACGAGGACATCGACGACGTCGTCGGCAAATTCCGCGAGGAGTGCCAGGCGCGAGCGAGTCTCGGCGCTTCCGACGAATACCTGCGCAACGTGCTGGTCGAGGCGCTGGGGGCGGACAAGGCGTCCAACCTGCTCGACAAGATCATGCAGGGCAACGACCAGAGCGGCATCGAGAGCCTGAAGTGGATGGACCCGTCGTCGGCCGCCGACCTCATCCGCAACGAGCACCCGCAGATCGTCGCCACCATTCTGGTTCATCTCGACCCGGATCTGTCCAGCGCCATCCTGGGTTACTTCCCCGAGCGACTGCGCAACGAGGTGCTGATCCGCACCGCCACGCTGGAAGGGGTGCAACCGCAGGCGCTGCGTGAACTGAATGACGTACTGACGCAGCTCTTGTCGGGTTCCGACCGCATCAAGAAGAGCGCCGCCGGCGGTATCGCCCTGACGGCGGAAATCCTCAACTTCATGGGTGGCAATGTCGAAGCCTCGGCGTTGGGCTATATCCGCGAGCACGATCCCGAGCTGGCGCAGCGCATTCAGGACAAGATGTTCGTGTTCGAGAACATCCTCGACATCGACGACCGTTCGATCCAGACCATCCTGCGCGAAGTGCAGACCGATTCGCTGGTGGTGGCGCTCAAAGGCACCAGTCAGGAGCTCAAGGACAAGATCTTCCGCAATATGTCGCAGCGTGCGGCGGAAATGCTGCGCGACGATCTCGAGGCCAAGGGGCCGGTCAAGCTGTCCGAGGTGGAAGCCGAGCAGAAAGAGATTCTCAAGGTGGTGCGCAAGCTCGCCGACGACGGCCAGATCGTGTTAGGCAGCAAGGGCGGTGATGAAGGCCTCGTCGAGTAACACCATCATTCCGGGGGAGCAAGTCACGGAGTGGCGCACCTGGTCGCCAGCCAGCTTCCAGGAGGAGGCGCCGTCGCCCCTTGACGGCAGTGAGGGAGAGGCGGATCCCGTCGCTTCCGAGGAAGAGGCGCTGCTGACGGGAGACGATCCCGACCCGGTGGCAGAAGGCGAGGCCGATCCCGCTGACGAGGTTCCTGCCAGCTCCTACCCGACCGCCGCCGAGCTCGAGGCCATTCATCAGGAGGCGTGGCAGACCGGTCACGAGGCCGGCCTGGCTGAAGGGCGCCAGCAAGGACATGCCGAAGCGCTGGCCGAGGCCTCCACCGCGTTTGCCCGGCATTGGGAGCCTCTGCAGGCTCTGGCCGACCAGTTTGCCGAGGGGCTCAACCGGATCGAGGCCGACATGGCGCACGATCTCCTGTCGTTCTCGGTCGGCCTGGCCGAGCGGCTGGTGGCGGCGCATCTGGCCTGCGATCCATGTGCCATCGAGTCGCTACTGCGCCAAGCCATGTCGGACCTGCCGGCTTCGCTGGGGCAGGCGCGCTTGCGCGTCAACCCCGCCGATCTGGAGGTGGCGCGCACCTTCTTGCAGCAGGAGACCCCGGAAACCGTCTGGCAGTGGCTGGCCGATCCGTCCATCGCGCGCGGCGGCTGCATTATCGACACGGCCCAGTTGCGGCTGGACCTGACCCTGGCTGCCCGCCTCGAGGCGCTGAAGTCTGCCCTGGGATTGGAGCCGTCCGCCAATGACTCACCCGCTGCTTGAGCGCCAGCGGCGCTTCCTTGCCGATTGCCGTGCTGTCGCCGATCGCACCCCGCTGTGGTCGACGCGCGGCAAGCTGGTGCGCGTTACCGGCATGGTGATGGAGGCTGTCGGCCTCAAGCTGCCGGTGGGGAGCGCCTGCTCTGTGGCGCTGCCGGATGGCGGCCGTGTCGAGGCGGAGGTGGTCGGGTTTGCCGGCGACAAGGTGTTTCTGATGCCGCTGACCAATGTTCAGGGTCTGTTGCCGGGCTCCGAAGTGCGGCCGCTGGCGATGCAGCATGCCCCGGCCTTCGGCCAGGCGACGGTGCCGCTCAGTCTCAATGGGGTGGCCGGGAGGCAGGTTCCCGTCGGCTTCAATCTGTTGGGGCGGGTGCTGGATTCCCTCGGGAGGCCGCTCGACGAGAAGGGGCCGCTGCAGCCGGAAGCCTACTTCCCCTTGTACAGTCAGCCGCTTAACCCGCTGGAGCGCTCGCCGGTACGCGATGTCCTGGACGTCGGTGTACGTGCCATCAACGGCCTGCTGACCGTGGGGCGCGGCCAGCGCCTGGGCCTGTTCGCCGGCTCCGGCGTCGGCAAGAGCGTGCTGCTGGGTATGATGGCGCGCTTCACCAAGGCGGACATCGTGGTGGTGGGTCTGATCGGGGAGCGGGGGCGCGAGGTCAAGGACTTCATCGAGAACATTCTTGGCGAGGAAGGGCGCGCCCGCTCGGTGATCGTGGCCGCACCGGCCGATACCCCGCCGTTGATGCGTCTGCATGGCGCCGCCTACGCCACGGCGCTGGCCGAGTACTACCGTGAGCAGGGGCTCGACGTGCTGCTGTTGATGGATTCGGTAACGCGCTACGCCATGGCGCAGCGTGAGATCGCACTCGCCATCGGCGAGCCGCCCGTCACCAAGGGCTACCCGCCCTCGGTGTTTGCGCGCCTGCCGCAACTGATCGAACGCGCCGGCAATGCTGCGCGGGGTGGCGGGGCCATCACCGCATTCTATACCGTGCTGTCCGAGGGCGACGACCAGCAGGATCCGATCGCCGATGCCGCCCGTGCCATTCTCGATGGCCACTTCGTGCTGTCGCGAGAGTTGGCCGAAGCCGGCCATTACCCGGCCATCGATATCGAGCAGTCGATCAGCCGGGTCATGGTCGACGTGGTAGCACCGCGCCAGATGGACCTGGCGCGGCGTTTCAAACAACTCTACTCCCGCTACCAGCGCAACCGCGACCTGATCAGCGTCGGCGCTTACGTAGCCGGCTCCGACCCGATGCTGGATGAGGCGATCCGGCGCCAGCTGCCGATGGTCGGCTTTCTCACCCAACCGATGCACGAATCCCACGGTTATGACTCCTGTCTCGAGCAGTTGGCCACGACCCTGGCGTAGTGAGCGCAGCCGATGAAGCCCAGCAAGTACGCGTTACTGGTCAGGTTGGCCGAAGAAAAGCAGGAAGCCGCCGCCGAGCGCATGCGGCAGGCCCAGGCCCGTCTGGCGGAAGCGCTGTCGCGACTGGATCAACTCGATGCCTTTCGTAACGAGTATCGCCAACGGCTGCTGCAGGGCGGAGGGCAGGGTATGGCGGTGGCGCAGTGGCAGGATTTCCATCGCTTCATAGCGCGGTTGGACGAGGCCATGGCCACCCAGCAGACCGAGGTCGACCGCTGCAAGCAGACCTTTTTGCTGGCGCGGCAGGCCTGGAACAACGAGCGCAAGCAGTTGAAGGCGTTCGAAACGCTGATCGAGCGCGAACGGGCGAGGCAAGAGGCGCTCGAAGCCAAGCGACAGCAGAAGCTGAGCGACGAGTTCGCCACCCGGCGTTTCTGGGACAAGCAGCACGAGGACTAGGCTGCCGGTGTGCTGACCAAGGTGCGGCGCCGGGTGCGGCTCCGTGACGTGAGGTGCCTGCAATGTCCTGGCCCGGAACTTGCTTTTTTATGGCCATCATTTAGCTGGAAGCCCATGGCCATGACTATTTCCATTCTTTCCCCGGCCGCGAGCGCCAAGGCCGTGGCCGTCCAGAGCGGCACCTCGGCCGCCGGCGTTGTTGCGGAAGGTTCCCCGTTCGCCGGTCTGTTCGGTCTGCAGCTGAGCCAGCTCGCCGCGCTGTCGCCGGCCTCCTCCGGCACCGAGTCAGACGGGGAGGGGGCAGGCAACGTCAAGAAATCGGCCAAGAAAGCCCCGTTGTCGGATGAGCCGGTGCTCGCTGGACCGGTCATGGCCTTGCCTACGGTGCCGCCGACCATTACCCCGGAACTGAAGCAGGGTTTGCAACTCGGGAAGGGCGACGCGTCGCCGGCGGACGAGGCGCAGCAGGAGTTGCTGACCGCGCTGAAGGGCGACCGGCATGCGCTGCCGGGGGCGCAAAATTTGCCGGTGGACGGCGCGGCGCAAGGACAATTCTTGCCGGTTCACGCTTCGGCCACTGGCGCGGCGCATGCGGCGGCTGAAGCCGGCCAGGCCAAGGTGCTGGCCTTGCCGCTGCCGATCAGCGACAGCAACTGGGCCAAGTCCATGAGCGAGCAGATGCTCTCGCTGGTCAGCGTGAAAGCCGACAAGGCACAGATCCAGATCAATCCACCCGAACTCGGCCCGATCGATGTCACGCTGAAACTCAACCATGACCAAGTTCAGGTCACGTTCAGTGCGACCACTCCGCAAGCGCGCGAAGCCGTGGAAAACAGTCTGCCCAAGCTCGCCTCGATGCTGGCGTCGAGCGGCTTGCAGCTGGCCGACGCTCAGGTTTCCAGTGGCCAATCCGGCGACCCGCGCCAGTTCCAGCGTCAGGCCAAGGCCGCGCGCCAGCAGGAAGACGCCCCTGCAGAGGGTAATGACACCTTGTCGCTGATCAATAAGGCAAGGAATGTCTTGAGCATTTTTGCCTGAATCCGGGTGGGCAACCCATCATGGGCGGACGGGATGGAACCGTGCCCCCCATAAAATGACGAATAACACGTCGAATTTGTCATTCGCCTCTATCCAGTCTGCTGCGATTTCTGGAAAATAGCATAAAGAGATCGCTTACTATTTGAAGACTGCAAGATACGGATTGAGGTTTATGGCGGAAGAAAAGAAAGCCGAAAAAAAATCGGGAGGCGGCGGCAACAAGCTGATGATCGTTGTCATCGCTTTGCTGCTGCTGGTTCTTGTCGCCGTCGGGGGGCTGGCCGCCTACATGTTCACCAGCCTGCATGCACCGGCTGGCGACGCCCATGCCGAACAGGCGGTCGAGAAACCCAAGAAGAAGAAAGACGGCCCGCCCATCTTCGAAAAACTGGATACCTTCGTCGTCAACCTGGCCGGCAATGGCGGCAACATGCTGCAGGTGGACATGCAGGCAGAACTCGCCAGCGAAGAAGCCAAGAAAAAATTCACCGAGTACATGCCCAAGATCCGCAGCGCACTGATTCTGCTGCTGTCGTCCAAGTCATCGGATGAGCTCTCCACACCGGAGGGCAAGGTGAAGCTGAAGGCTCAGGTCAAGAAGATCATCAACGAATCGATGGACGCGGGCGAGGAGCAGCCGGTGGAAAACATCCTGTTTACCGCTTTCATCATCCAGTCGCAGTAACGCCATGGCCGACGATATCCTCTCCCAGGACGAGGTCGATGCCCTTCTGCGGGGTGTCACGGGAGAAGAGGCCGAGGACGACAGCGGCCAGGACTCGCAGGGTGTTCGCACCTACGACATCGGTCGTCAGGAACGCATCGTGCGCGGGCGCATGCCGACGCTCGAGATCATCAACGAGCGTTTTGCCCGCAACCTGCGTATCGGCTTGTTCAACTTCATCCGGCGCAACGCGGAAATCTCCGTCGGGCCGGTGCGGGTGCAGAAGTACAGCGAGTTCATCCGCAATCTGGTCGTGCCGACCAACCTCAACCTGGTTCACGTCAAACCGCTGCGTGGCACCGGTCTGTTGATCTTCGACCCCGACCTGGTGTTCCTGGTGGTCGACAACCTGTTCGGCAGCGACGGGCGCTATCACGTCCGTGTCGAGGGGCGCGACTTCACCCCCACCGAGCAGCGCATCATCCGCCGTCTGCTGGAGGTGGTGTTCACCGAGTACCAGAAGGCCTGGGAGCCGGTCTACCCGATCGAGTTCGTCTATCTGCGCTCGGAGATGAACACGCAGTTTGCCAATATCGCGACGCCGACCGAGGTGGTGGTGGCCATGACCTTCCATATCGAGATGGGCGCGGGCGGCGGCGAGTTCCACGTCTGCCTGCCGTACTCCATGGTCGAGCCGATTCGCGACGTGTTGTCGAGCACCATGCAGGCCGACCGTACCGAGGTCGACAATCGCTGGGTCAGCCTGATGTCGCGCCAGGTGCAGGCGGCCGAGGTCGACTTGGTCGCCACGCTGGCCGGTACCAGCGTGACGCTGGGCCAGGTGCTGAATCTGAAGCAGGGCGACGTCGTGACGCTGGAGATTCCGGAAATGATCATCGCCGACGTGTCGGGGATTCCGGTGGTCGAATGCACTTACGGCACGGTGCAGGGGCACTATGCCCTGAAGGTAGAAACCATTCTGGCCGGGGCGCACGAGTTGGCCGAGCCCAAGGCTGGAGGAGAGCAACAATGAGTGACGAGCAACAATCGAATATGGGCGAAGACGAGGTGTCGATGGACGACTGGGCGGCCGCCATGGCCGAGCAGGAGTCGGTCGAGGCCCAGGCCGAAGCAACGGTACAGCCGGCCCATGCGCTGTTCCAGGAGTTCGGTGCGGCGGCAGCCAGCGCCAGCGTGCCGCAGAACCTGGACATGATCCTGGACATCCCGGTGCAGCTCACCGTGGAGCTGGGCCGCACCCGCATCGCCATCCGCAACCTGCTGCAACTGGCGCAGGGTTCGGTGGTCGAGCTGGACGGACTGGCCGGCGAGCCGATGGACGTGCTGGTGAACGGCTGCCTGATCGCCCAGGGTGAAGTGGTCGTGGTGAACGACAAGTTCGGCATCCGTCTCACCGATATCATTACCCCGGCCGAGCGCATCCGGCGATTGCAGAAATAAGATGCGCGGCTTGTTATTGTTGTTGCTGGCGCTGCCGGCCGCCGCCGCCACGTCATCGACGTCGCCGCCCGGCCCGTTGATGAGCCTGTTGCAGGTCGTCATCGGCTTGGCCATCGTGCTGCTTGCCATCGTTGGCGTGGCCTGGCTGTTCCGCCGCTTGAGCGGCGGCATGCTGCCGGGCTCGCACCGGCTGCGCGTGGTCAGCGGTCTGATGGTGGGGCAGCGCGAGCGGGTGGTGATCGTCGAACTGGAAGGTGAATGGCTGGTGCTGGGAGTGACGACCCAGGCGGTCAACCTGCTGACGCGCCTGCCGCGCCCGGACGACGCCGACGATGCCGCCGCCACCCCGGGCGAGCCGTTCGCGCGCTGGTTGAAGAAGGCGCTGAACGCTTCCCGTCCCCCTTCCGGTCCCTCTGCTTCATGAAACGTTTTCTGGTTTTCTCCGGCCTGCTGCTGGCAGGCCTGTTCCCGCTGCTGGCCGACGCTGCCGGTCTGCCGCTGATGAACAGCACGCCGGCCGCCGGCGGCGGGCAGAGCTATTCGCTCAGCCTGCAGATGCTGCTGTTCATGACGGCGCTGTCGTTCATTCCGGCCCTGCTGCTGATGATGACCTCGTTCACCCGCATCATCATCGTGCTGTCGTTGCTGCGCCAGGCCATGGGCACGATGCAGGCGCCGCCCAACCAGGTGCTGGTCGGGCTGGCGCTGTTTTTGACGCTGTTCGTGATGGGGCCGACCTTCGACCAGGTGTACAGCAAGGCCTGGGTGCCGTTCTCCGAGGACAAGATCGGCTTTGCCCAGATGCTGGAGGAGGGCAGCAAGCCGATGCGTGAGTTCATGCTGAAGCAGACGCGCGAGAAGGATCTGGCATTTTTCATCGAGGTATCGCAGTCGCCGGCGCCGCCCACCCCGGCCGAGGTGTCGATGAAGACCCTGATTCCGGCCTTCGTCATCAGCGAGCTGAAGACGGCGTTCCAGATCGGCTTCATGGTCTTCATCCCGTTCCTGATCATCGACCTGGTGGTGGCCAGCATCCTGATGGCAATGGGGATGATGATGGTATCGCCGGTGATCATCTCCCTGCCGTTCAAGCTGATGCTGTTTGTGCTGGTGGACGGCTGGACCTTGCTGATGGGGTCGCTGGTACGGAGTTTCTACACCGGATGAACATTACGCTCGTCACGTTGGCCGAAGCCGACCTAGTCGCCTGCCACGCGCTATTCGTCGACGCCGTACATGCGCTTGGACGGCGTCATTACACCGAGGTGCAATGCGTGGCCTGGGCGCCTCCCGGTCCGATGCCGGCGAGCTGGCGAGCCGCCTGGGCGCGGCGCCTTGGAGGGAGTACCGGGCTCAAGGCGGTCGCCGACGATGGGGCGCTTGCCGGCTTTGCCTGGCTGACCGACGACGGCGAGTTCGACATGCTGTTTGTGGCCCCGTGGGCGGCGGGGCAGGGCGTGGCGAGCCGCCTCATCGCCGCCTTGGAGGCGACGGGGCGCCAGGCCGGCCTGGCCGAGCTGTCCGTCTATGCCAGCCATGGCGCGCGCCCGGTGTTCGAGCGCGCCGGTTTCGCCGTCGAATCGGATCATATCGCCTGGCGCGACGGCGTTGCACTCGACAACTGGATCATGAAGAAAGCCTTGCCATGAGTCCCGAACTCGTCATCAATCTCGTCCAGAACGCCCTGTACGTCCTGATCATCGTCGCGGCACCGGTGTTGCTGGTGTCGCTGTTGGTCGGTCTGCTGGTCAGCGTGCTGCAGGCGGCGACCCAGATCAACGAAATGACCCTGACCTTCATTCCCAAGCTGCTGGCGCTGTTCGTCACCCTGGTGCTGGCGGGGCCGTGGATGATCAATACGCTGGTCGACTACACCGTGCGGCTGTTCCAGAGCATCCCCAACGCGATCGGCTGATGTTTCCGATCAGCGACCTTCAGATCAACGCGCTGGTCAGCCTGTTCGTCTGGCCCTTCGCCCGCATCATGGGCGTGCTGCTGGCCGACCCGCTGTTCTCGTCGCGTTCCGCCCCGGCCCGGTTCAAGGCCGGTTTTGCACTGCTGCTGACCTTGCTGCTGGTGCCGCTGCTGCCGCCTCAGCCGGCCATCCCGGTGGTTTCGGCCGAGGGCGTGGCGGTGCTGGTGCAGCAGCTGCTCATCGGGCTCGCCCTGGGTCTGGTGATGCGCGTGGTCATCACCGCGGTCGAGATGGCCGGCTTCGTCATGGGGACGCAGATGGGCCTGGGCTTCGCCTCGTTCTACGACCCGATCAACGCGGCGCAGGTGCCGACCATCGCGCGTATCCTGACGCTGTTCACCTTCCTGCTGTTTCTGTTGATGGGCGGGCATCAGGTGGTGATCGAGATCCTGCTCGAAAGCTTTCGCACCCTGCCTATCGGCATGACGCTGCCGCCCGACCGGCTCAAGGCGTTGGCGGAGTGGGGGGGGCATATCTTCAACTGGGGGCTGTGGCTGGCGTTGCCGGTGGTGGCGGCCTTGCTGGTGACCAACCTTGCCATCGGCGTGATGACCCGCGCCTCGCCGCAGTTCAACATCTTCACTTTCGGCTTCCCGCTTACCCTGCTGGTCGGTTTTGCCGCGCTCTACCTGTCGGTGCCGCTGATGGTGCCGGCGATCGAATCCATCTATCGCGAGGCCTTCGCCTTCATGCAGGGCATGCTGAAGTCGGGGTAGCTTTCTGGTAACATGTCGCCGATTTCATCGGACTCAACCCGGCCGCGTTGCGGCCTTTATTACTGACTGAGGCGACTATGGCTGGCCACAGCAAATGGGCGAACATCAAGCATAAGAAAGAACGCGCGGACGCCAAGCGCGGCAAGATCTTTACCCGACTGATCAAGGAAATTACCGTTGCCGCCCGTCTTGGCGGCGGCGATATCGACACCAACCCGCGTCTGCGTCTGGCGGTCGACAAGGCCTGGGGCGCCAACATGCCGAAAGACAACGTGCAGCGCGCCATCGACCGTGGCGCCGGCACGCTGGAAGGCGTCGACTACGTGGAAATCCGCTACGAGGGTTACGGTATCGGCGGTGCGGCCGTGATGGTCGATTGCATGACCGACAACAAGACCCGTACTGTGGCCGACGTGCGCCACGCCTTCAGCAAGTACGGCGGCAACATGGGTACCGACGGCTGCGTGGCGTTCCAGTTCAAGCACTGCGGCTACCTGGTGTTCGCGCCGGGTGTCGACGAGGATGCGCTGATGGAAGCGGCGCTGGAAGCCGGTGCCGAAGACGTTGTCACCAACGACGATGGTTCGATCGAGGTGATTACCGCGCCCTACGAATTCACCGAGATCAAGGGCGCGCTGGAAGCGGCCGGCTTCAAGGCGGAAATGGGCGAAGTGACCATGCGCGCGCTGAACGAAACCGAGCTGACCGGCGAAGACGCCGAGCGCATGCAGAAGCTGCTCGACGCGCTGGAAGACCTGGACGACGTGCAGGAGGTGTACACCTCTGCCGTGATGGACGACTAAATAGAGCGGCTAAGAAAACCCTCCCTGTGTTGTTGCGCTCGCGTGCGAATCTTTGATTCGTCCAGCAAGCACTTGCCGTACTATTTGTACTGTCTGCGGCAGCGCGCCTGGCAGGGACCGCTTCGCTGGGTTTTGTTAGCCACTCTAAGCGCTGGGGAATACATCTGCTGCGCACCCGGATCCCGGGCCGGTGATGCTCGCCGCACCCTTATGTACGGCTGTGCTTCTCGAACCGGCCTCGGCGCGCTCGCTACGATTTCTTCCTCAAGCGCTTAGCCGGGTCCAATGTCCTGCAAGGCCTGCCATGATGGTGGGCCTTTTGCTTGTTTGGGAGCGCATCCATGTCTTACCGAACGTTGCTGCCGGCCTTGCTGTGGTGGGGGCTGTCGCTGTGGCTGCTGCTGAAGCCGGCGGGGGAGCCGTCTGCGCTTCCCCATTTCGACAAGATCGGCCACTTTGCGCTGTTCGCGGTGCAGGCCGGCTTGCTGGGCTGGGGCTGGCGCCGTGCCGGCTTGCCGCATGCCGTGTGCGCGGCCTGGCTTGCCTGTGCGCTCTGGGCGGGAGTGTCCGAGGGGCTGCAGGCCTGGCTGACCGCCGATCGCGCGGCGGAGTGGCTGGACGCCCTGGCCGATGTCTTGGGGGCCTCGCTGGCGCTGGCGGGACTGGGCCGCTTCGTCGCGCCAGCCGGCAAGGCGGTGTAAACTGAGCGTCATTTTGCCGGTCTTGGAGCCCATCTCATTAGGCGGCTGTGCCTTCGCATCTTGAGCGCCAGCGGACTGCGTGCGAATTTTAATTCGCTCAGCGATCAGGAATCCTCATGTACTCTGTGTACATTCCGGTTCCTGTGCTCCGGTGGCGCTCAACCTGCCTTGGCTCGCTCGTTTACTGAGACAGGCTCTTGCCGGCAGCTATCCGACGTCCCACGGCCATCCCGGGGAGAAAGATGACACCATGACCCAGACCCATGTCGCCCGCCGCCAGCGCCTGATGAGCCAGATCGGGGAGGGGATGGCGATCCTGCCCACCGCGCCCGAAGCCATCCGCAACGCGGACACCCATTACCCATACCGGCCCGACAGCCATTTCCTCTATCTCACCGGTTTCGCCGAGCCGGGGGCGGTGCTGGTGCTCGATGCCCGCGCCGGCAAGTCCATCCTGTTCTGCCGTGAAAAGAACCTGGAGCGGGAAATCTGGGACGGTTTCCGCCACGGCCCGGAAGGGGCGAAGGAGCAATTCGGCTTCGACGAGGCCTATCCCGTTTCCGAGCTTGATCAGCGACTGCCGGATCTGCTCTCGGGGCAGCCGCAATTATGGTGGAACGTTGGCCGAAGCCCGGCATTCGACCAGCAGGTAGCGGGCTGGCTCAATGCCGTGCGCGCCCGCTTCCGCACCGGGGAACAGGCTCCCCCGCGTTTCGGCGACCTGCTGGTGCCGCTCGACGAAATGCGCATGGTCAAGGACCCTGGCGAGATCGCCACGCTGCGCCGCGCCGGACAGATTTCGGCTGAGGCGCACGTGCGCGCCATGCAGTCCACCCGCCCCGGACGCTACGAATACCAGGTCGAGGCCGAACTGCTGCACACCTTCGTCAGCCACGGCGCGCGTTTCCCGGCCTACGAGAGCATTGTCGCCGGCGGAGCCAATGCCTGCACGCTGCATTACGTCGGCAACGACTGCCGGCTCAACGATGGCGAGATGCTGCTGATCGACGCCGGCTGCGAGCTGAATGGCTATGCCGCGGACATCACCCGAACCTTCCCGGTCAACGGCCGCTTCAGCGGCCCGCAGCGCGATCTGTACGAAGTGGTGCTGGCCGCCGAGCTGGCGGGCATCGACGCGGTCAAGCCCGGCGCGGTGTGGACGGCCCCCGGCGACGCCGCGTTGCAGGTGCTGGTGCGCGGCATGCTCGACCTGAAGCTGCTGCAAGGCACGGTGGACGGCGTGATCGAATCCGGCGCCTTCCGCCAGTTCTACATGCACAGCATCGGCCACATGATCGGGCTCGACGTGCACGATGTCGGCCAGCGCAAGCAGGGCGGCGAGTGGCGGAGCTACCAACCGGGCATGTGCACCACCATCGAGCCGGGACTCTACATCCGTCCGGCCGACAACGTGCCGGCGGCGTTCCACAATATCGGCATCCGCATCGAGGATGACGTGCTGGTGACCGAAACCGGCCGCGAGGTGTACACCGCGGCGGTGCCCAAGGGCGTGCAGGAAATCGAGGACCTGATGCGCGCGCAATGAGCTGCGGCATCGGCAGAATGACTCTGGTGAAGCAACGAAACGATGACAGTAAACCCTGAACACGCCGATATCGTGGTAGTCGGAGGCGGCCCGGTCGGCGCCTTGGCTGCCCTACGTTTTGCCCGCGCCGGGCGCCGCGTGCTGCTGGTGGAGGCGCGCGCCAAGGAGGCGCCGATCCGCGACGCGCGCGCGCTGGCGCTGTCCTGGGCCAGTCGCCAGATGCTGCGTGACGCCGGCGGCTGGCCGGACGAGCTGGCCGCAACGGCGATCGACACCGTGCACGTATCGCAGCAGGGCAGCTGCGGCCGCACCGTGCTCGACCGTGCCGACCTGGCGCTGCCGCACCTGGGCGTGGTGGTCGACTACCCGGTGCTGACCGCATCGCTCAACGCCGCGCTGGAAAGCGCCGGGGTCATGGTGTTGTGGCAGAGCCGGGTGGAGTCGGTGAAGTCGCTGCCGCATTACGCACGGCTGACCGTGACCAGCCCCGAGGGGCCGGGCATGCTCACCGCGCGGCTGGTGGTGCTTGCCGAAGGGGGCGAACTCGCCGCCACCCTGCCCGGCGTCAAGCGCCTGAGCCACGATTACCGCCAATGCGCGGTGCTGGCGCCGATCACCACCGAACGGCCGCCGCAGGGCGTGGCCTACGAGCGTTTTGCCGCGCACGGTCCACTGGCGCTGCTGCCGCACGGCGACGGTTTCATGCTGGTGTGGACGCGCAGCGCCGACGACGCCGTTCGATTGCGTGATAGCGACGACAGCGTGCTCATCGCCGAGTTGCAGCAGGCCTTCGGCGAACGCCAGGGGCGGATTCTCACGGCGGGACCGCGCGCGGTGTTCCCGCTCGCGCTCAAGCAGGCCAACCGACTGGTCAGCGGGCGCGTGGCGCTGATCGGCAACGCCGCTCAGACCATGCATCCGGTCGCGGCGCAGGGACTCAATCTGGGCCTGCGCGACGCGGCCGGTCTAGCCGACGCCTTGGAGGGGGTGGCCGATCCGGGCGATGCCCGAGCCCTCGCCGTCTTCGCCGGGGCACGCAAGATCGACAGTCATGCCGTGGTGGGTTTCACCCATGGCCTGATCCGCCTGTTCGACGGTCATTCGCCGCTGGTCAAAACCGTGCGCGGCGCCGGCATGATGGCACTCGACGTGCTGCCACCGCTGCGTCGCGCCTTTGCCGGTCACCTGGTATTCGGTGTGTGAGTGCTTGTGAATAAATCGGCTGTGCGTCCCCATCCCCGTCCTGTGATGCTCGCCGTACCACGTGCATGGCGGCGCTTCTCGAACGGGCCTCGTGGCGCGGCGATGATCGCAGGGAATCCCCGCGGGACGATTTCTTCCACCCGCACCGTGAGGTCTAAAGGACTCGCTAAGTAATGAATACGAGACAAAACGATTTCGACGTCATCGTGGTCGGCGGCGGTCTGGTCGGAGCCAGCCTGGCGCTGGCGCTGGCCGAGGCCGGCCGGCGCGTGGCCTTGCTGGAAGGGCAGGCCGCCCACTTCGATGACCTGTATCAGGGCTGGGACGCGCGTGTCTACGCCGTCAGCCCGGCCAACCGCCGCTTTCTGGAAAGCCTGGGGGCGTGGCCCGGCATGGAGCGCATCGGCACCATCGCCAGCATGGACGTGCGCGGCGACCGCGGCGGCCGTATCGAGTTTGCCGCCAGCGACGCCGACGCCGACGCCGAGGCGCTGGCCTGGATCGCCGAGAACCGCTGGATGCTGGCGGCGCTGTGGCGGCGGTTGGAGTGCTGCGACATCACCCTGCTGACCGGGGTGCGCCCGAGCGCGCTCTCCACCACGGCGCGTCAGGCTTGCCTGACGCTCGACGACGGCCGCGAGTTGACTGCGGCGCTGCTGGTGGGCGCCGACGGGGCCAACTCCTGGGTGCGCGGCCAGCTCGGTCTGGAGGCCAGCGTCAAGCCCTACGGCCAGTCCGGCGTGGTGGCCAATTTCGACTGCGAACGGCCGCACGGCAACGTGGCGCGGCAGTGGTTCCTCGGCGACGGTATCCTGGCGTGGTTGCCGATGGCCGGCCAGCGTATGTCCATGGTGTGGTCGACGCCGGAGCCGGAGTCGCTGTTGGAACTCGACGCCGAAACCTTGGCCGAAACCGTGGCCTCCACCGGAGACTACGCCCTGGGCGGTTTGAGCGTGATCACCCCGGCCGCCGCCTTTCCATTGCGCTTGATTCGTCCGCAAAGTACTGTGAAAGAGCGGGTGGCGCTGGTCGGGGACGCGGCACATACGGTGCACCCATTGGCTGGGCAGGGGGTCAACCTGGGGTTCCAGGATGCGGCGACGCTGGCGGCGTTGCTGCAGGATCATCGCGATCCCGGCGACTGGCTGTTGCTGCGGCGCTTCGCACGGCAGCGCAAGGAAGCGGTGGTGACAATGCAGACCACCTGCGATGCGCTGTTTGCGCTGTTCCATCAGCACCAGCTGCCGGGTTTGCCGTGGCTGCGCAACGCCGGGCTGAGCCTGACCAACCGACTGACTCCGCTGAAGCGGCAATTCGCCCGCCATGCCATTGGTTTCTGAACAAGGAAAATAACGCATGAATGCAACCCTGAAAAAACTGGCGCTGGCAGCGCTGCTGCTGTCGTCGGCCGCCTGCGTTGCCAAGGCCTCCGATCCGGATGTGGCCGAGGTGAAGAAGGCTTTCGTTACCCGCTTCCCGGATCGCAAGGTGGAAAGCGTCAGTCCGACGCCGGTGAGCGGTATCTACGAGGTGGTGTTGCCGGGCCGTCAGATCGTCTACGTCGACGCCGGCGTCAAGCACCTCTTCGTCGGCGATTTGATCGATGCGGAAAAGCGCGAGAGCCTGACCGAGAAGCGCGTGGCCGAACTCTCCAAGGTGGCGTGGAAGGACTTGCCGCTGGCGGCGGCGATGAAAGAAGTGCGCGGCAGCGGCGCGCGCAAGGTGGCGATTTTCTCCGACCCGGATTGTCCGTTCTGCAAGAAGCTGGAGCGCGAAACGCTGAAGGACGTGAACAATGTCACCATTTACACCTTCCTCTACCCGCTGACCCAGCTGCACCCCGACGCCATGCGCAAGTCGCGCCAGATCTGGTGCAGCAAGGACCGCGTCGGCAGCTGGACTGCACACATGCGTCAGGGGACCGAGTTGAGCGGTCCGGACAACTGCGATGTCAGTGTGCTGGAGCAGAACCAGGCGCTGGGGGCGAAGCTTGGCATCAATGGTACGCCCACCATGGTGTTCGGCAACGGCCGCATGGTATCCGGGGCGATTCCCTCGGCCGAATTCGAGAAATACCTGAGCGCCCAGTAACCCCTCCATGTGCTCGGCAGCGGGGCGCGGTTTCGACGTGGACAGGAGGCTGGTTTGCTGGTATCGGCACCTGTCCATCGGCGAGCGGCTGGCGCTGGCGCTGAGCTTGTCGTTGGGCTTGCACGCCACCGCCATGCTGCTGCCGGGGTCTCCGCCCAGGGCCGCGTCGGTGCCGGGCGTGCTCAGCGTGATGCTGCAACCCTCCCGGGCGGTCGGCCAGGATCACCCCGCGCGTGCTGCCGTCCCCCCCTTGCTGCTCGCGAGCGAGGCGCCCCATCCTGCTTTGCTCCCGATCCGCGATGAACCATTCTCCTCGGCGGACAGCGCTCCGCTGACCATGCCGACGGACGTATCGGCCCCTGTTGCGGCGGCTCCGGCCGCTGAGCTGTCCGGGGTCGACGGGGAGGGTTATTTCCCCGCAGCGGCGCTCGATGTGTTGGCGGTGCCGCTGCAACCGATCGAGCTTGCCTTGCCGCCGGAGGCCCCCAAGGGCGAGTTGCGCCTGATGCTGAGGGTCTACATCAATGAACGAGGCGGCGTCGACGCCGTGGAGCCCGAACAGCCAGATCCCTCCGGAGTCCTCGAGCCCGAGGCCCGCCGTGTCTTCCTCTCGGCCCGCTTCGCCCCGGCACGCCGGCATGGGGGGGCGGTAAAGAGCTACAAGCGTATCGAGGTGCGCATGCAAAATTAAAACGATTGTTTTATTTGTGCTAGAGTATGACTCGATTAAGCTGGGCAACCGGCATCCATGCGCAACGGGAGGCAGGCTCCCAATCACCCAGAGGAATGAACATGTCAGATCTGCAAACGTTGTTCGTCCAGGCCCAGGCCGATGTGAAAACCCTGGCCGAGCGGCCGGACAACCAGACCCTGCTGCAGCTCTACTCGCTGTTCAAGCAGGCGACCGAAGGCGATGTCCAGGGCGAGCGACCGGGCATGATGGATTTCATCAACCGTGCCAAGTACGACGCCTGGGACAAGATCAAGGGCATGAGTGCCGAACAGGCAATGCAGGGTTACGTGGACGTGGTCAACAAGCTGATGAACGAGTAACCGCCACGTCATTGCGATGGCACGGCCTGGTCTGATGCGGGGCGATGAACAAGACCGGTGGCAGCCCCACCGGTTTTTTCGTGTCATCGTGCCAGAACCGCTAGAATACCCGGCTGGAATGATACGGTGCGTCGCCCGGGCGGCGGGCAGCATAAGAGGGGCAGGAAGCGATGATTCTGGTGACGGGTGGGGCAGGCTTTATCGGAGCCAATTTTGTCAGGCTGTGGTTGGAGCAGAATGATGAACCGGTGTTGGTGCTCGACAAGCTGACCTATTCCGGTAACGCCGCCAACCTTCAGCCTTACCTCGAGGAGGGCCGGGTTGAGCTGGTACGCGGGGATATCGGCGATGCGGCGCTGCTGGAGCGGCTGCTGGCCGAACACCGCCCCCGCGCCATCCTCAACTTTGCCGCCGAAAGCCATGTCGACCGCTCGATCCATGGCCCGGCGGTGTTCGTCGAAACGAATATCGACGGCACCTTCCGCCTGTTGCAGGCGACCACCGCCTACTGGTCGGGGTTACCGGACGGGGACCAGGCGGCGTTCCGCTTTCTGCACGTTTCCACCGACGAGGTGTTCGGCTCGCTGGGGGAGCATGATGCGCCGTTCTGCGAAACCACGCCGTACGCCCCGAATAGTCCCTACGCCGCCTCCAAGGCGGCCTCCGATCACCTGGTGCGCGCCTGGCACCATACCTACGGCCTGCCGGTGCTGACCAGCAACTGCTCGAACAATTACGGACCGTATCAGTTCCCGGAAAAACTGATCCCGCTGATGATCGACCGCGCCCTCGACGGCCAGCCCTTGCCGGTGTACGGCGACGGTCGCCAGATCCGCGACTGGCTCTACGTCGAGGACCATTGCCGTGCGCTGATGGCGGTGCTGGAGCGCGGCCGGGCGGGCGAGGTGTACGCCATCGGCGGCTCGTGCGAGAAGACCAACCTCGAGGTGGTCGAGACGCTGTGCGCCACGCTCGACGCCTGCCGGCCGCGCGCCGATGGGGTGTCCTACCGGCAGCAGATCGCCTTCGTCGCCGACCGCCCCGGACACGACCGACGCTACGCCATCGATGCGGGCAAGATGCGCCGCGAACTGGGCTGGGAGCCACGCGAGACCTTCGCCAGCGGGATCGAGCGCACGGTCGCCTGGTATCTGGCTAACCCGGAGTGGGTGGGGGCGGTGAAAAGTGGTGCGTATCGCGACTGGATCGACATGCACTACGGAGCTGCCTGATGCGTATCCTGTTGATCGGCGGCAGCGGCCAGCTGGGTTTCGAGCTGCGTCGCAGCCTGGCGCTCTACGGTAAGTTATGGGCGCCGGGGCGCGAGGTTCTGGATTTGTCGAGGCCGGACCAGTTGGCGCCGCCGGTGCTCGAGTTCGCTCCCGACCTGATCGTCAACGCCGCCGCCTACACCGCGGTCGACCGCGCCGAGACCGAGCCGGCGCTGGCGGAGCGGGTGAACGCCGAGGCGCCGGCCGAACTCGCGCGCCTGGCCGAACGTCTGGGCGCCACCTTGCTGCATTTTTCCACCGATTACGTGTTCGACGGTGCAGGGGCGGCACCCTACCGAGAGGGCGATGTCACCAGGCCCTTGAGTGTGTATGGCCGTACCAAGCGCGATGGCGAGCTGGCGGTGATGAACGATTGTTCGCGTCACTATGTGCTGCGTACCAGTTGGGTCTACGGGAGCGTCGGCGGCAACTTCGTCAAGACCATCCTGCGCCTGGCCGCCCAGCGTGACACGCTGAACGTGGTGCACGACCAGGTCGGGGCACCGACCTCGGCGATGCTGATCGCCGATGTCAGCGCGCAACTGGTGTCGCGGCTTCGCGAGGGGCGAGTGTTGCCCTACGGCCTCTATCATCTGACGGCCGCGGGCGAGACCTCGTGGCACGGCTTCGCCCGCGAGATCGTCGGACTGGCTCAGGATGTCGGGGGAGGGTTGGTGCTGAAGCCGGAGGCGATTCAGGCCATTCCTGCCGCGGACTACCCGGCGGCGGCCGAGCGCCCCGCCAATTCTCGGCTCGACACGCACAAGCTGCGCGTCGCTCTGGGCATCGTACTGCCCGACTGGCGTCATCATCTGCAGCTGGTGTTGCAGCAGCTCGCCATCCAAAAGGGATAATTCTCATGGTTCAACGCAAAGGCATCATTCTCGCCGGCGGCTCCGGCACGCGGCTCTATCCGGTCACCCTCGGCGTCTCCAAGCAGCTGCTGCCGGTGTTCGACAAACCGATGATTTACTACCCGCTCAGTACCCTGATGCTGGCGGGCATCCGCGACGTGCTGATCATCTCGACGCCGCAGGATACGCCGCGCTTCCAGCAGCTCTTGGGCGATGGCAGCCAGTGGGGCATGAGTCTCAGCTATGCGGTGCAGCCCACGCCGGACGGCATCGCACAGGCCTTTCTGATCGGTGAGTCGTTTCTGGCGGGGCAGCCGTCGGCACTGGTGCTGGGGGACAACCTGTTCTTCGGCCACGACCTGGCCGGCAAGATGAAACAGGCGGCGGAGGGCGAGCGTGGCGCCACGGTGTTCGCCTACCCGGTGCACGACCCGGAGCGCTACGGCGTGGTGGAGTTCGACCAAGCGGGCCATGCCGTCAGTCTGGAAGAGAAACCGGCGCAACCGAAGTCGCGCTACGCGGTGACAGGGCTCTATTTCTACGACGACCAGGTGGTCGACTTCGCGCGCGAGCTGCGTCCTTCGGCCCGTGGCGAACTGGAAATCACCGACATCAACCGCCGCTATCTCGATGCCGGACAACTGGACGTGCAGGTAATGGGACGGGGCTATGCCTGGCTCGATACCGGTACCCACGAATCGCTGCTGGAGGCGGGCCAGTTCATCTCGACGCTGGAGCGGCGCCAGGGACTGAAGATCGGCAGCCCGGAGGAGGTGGCCTGGCGCAGCGGCTTCATCGACGATGAGCAGCTGACCCGTCTGGCCCAGCCGATGAAGAAGAACGGCTACGGCCAGTACCTGCTGTCCTTGCTCAACGAACGCATCTTCTGAGAGCTTGTGAATAAATCGGCTGCGCGTCCCTGATCGGGGGTCATGTGCTCTGCGTGCGAATCTTTCGCTGGGTACATCAAAGATGTGCGCGCAGAGATTCGCTCAGCGATCGGAAAACCTCATGTAATCCGTGTACATTCCGGTTTCTGTGCTGCTCTTTACCCCGCTGAGGGCCGCTCGCAACGATTTCTTTCACAAGCTTTGGGGCAAAAAAAATGAAAATCATCGAGACCGCGCTCAACGGTCTGCTGCTGCTGGAGCCGGTGGTATTTGCCGACGAGCGCGGCGAGTTCTGCGAGACCTTCAACGCGCGCCGCTTTGCCGCGCTGATCGGGCGCGAGGTGTGCTTCGTGCAGGACAACCGTTCGTGCTCCCGGCCGAACGTGCTGCGTGGCCTGCATTACCAGCACGCCCATCCGCAAGGCAAACTGGTGCAGGTGACGCAAGGCGCGGTATGGGACGTGGCGGTGGACTTGCGACGTGCTTCTCCCAGCTTCGGGCAGTGGTACGGCGTGACGCTGTCGGCCGAGAACCGGCGCCAGTTGTGGATTCCGGAAGGGTTCGCGCACGGCTTCCTGGCGCTGCAGGATGGGGCCGAGTTCTGCTACAAGGTCAGCGATTACTGGCATGCTGGGGACGAGTATTGCATCCGCTGGGACGATCCGGCGCTGGGGATCGACTGGCCGCTGACGCAGCCGCCCGTCTTGTCGGACAAGGATCGGCAGGGGCTGAGCTTCGCCGAAGCGCCGCGGTTCTGACGCCGTCGCCCCGCACGTGGTGTACGGGCATCGACCCATGGTTCGTCAGGGATGGGCGTACGGGACCGCCTTGGACCGGTGTTGCCAGGCTGGCGGGCATGAGGGTTCCGAGCAGGACTTCGCCTTGCATTCTGCGAGGCTGGGACTATAGTGAAAGTGCGCCCCAAGGTGGCCGGATTGATTTTAGCGGTGTGAGCAGCTAGATCGGTGCCGGGACTGGAGGGGCGCTTATCATGTCTGTCGTTTCCCTTCGGGGAAACGGGAATGCCGCTCCGCGCCGCTCATTGCCAGCGCAGCAGCGGCCACTGCAACGACGGGTAGCTCGGCAGGCCGTCGGCAAAGGGCGGCCAGTCCTCCCCCTGCAAGAGGGGGCGGAGGTAGTCGAGAAAGTCAGGGCTCACCGAGAAACCGTCCGCTCCGATGTACGAGGCCGGCAGCAGGCGTTCGGCGTCGGCCACGTCGGCGAGCGCCACCGCGGCCATTTCCCAGTCCTCTTTTCCCCGTGCCGGACGCAGTCCCACCATCACCCCGCTTTGTCCCTGCAATGCCCATTCCAACGCCGTGCGTCCGGCCGCTTGCGCCAGCCTGAGATCGAGCGCCGAAACGAGATGGCGTGCCGCGCGCTGCAGGCAATCCGCCACCGCGACATGGACGTGCAGGCCGCGCTGCTGTGCCAGGTAAGACGCCACGCGCTGCGCGGCGCCACCCAGTTGCTGGAACGGGGAGCCGGGGGTGTAAGGCTGTTCGGCCAGCAACAGGCCGTTGTCGTCGCGCACGCCTTCGGCGACGACCAGCACGGCATGGCCGTGCCGCCGCAGACAGGTGTCGAGGGCATCGAGCAGGCGTTCCGGCCGATACGGCACTTCGGGCAGCAACAGCAGGTGGGGGGCGTCGCCCGGGTGGCGTGCCGCGGCGGCGCAGCCGGCGGCGAGCCAGCCGGCGTTGCGGCCCATGGTTTCCAGCAGCATCACCCGTCCCGGCCCGAGGCTCGATACATCCAGTGCCAACTCGCGTACCGAGGCGGCCAGGTACTTGGCCGCCGACGGGTAGCCGGGGCTGAAATGGGTGGCGACAAGGTCGTTGTCGATGGTCTTGGGGATGCCGATGACGCGGAGCGGGTAACCCAGGCGCTGGCCGAATTCGGTGAGGCGCAGCGCGATGGTCATCGAGCCGTTGCCGCCGTTGAGCAATACCGTACCGATGCCGGCGCCGCAAAGGACGTCGCGCAGCTGGTGCCAGGTCTCCGGGGCCGCGTTGTACGGTGGCAGCATCTCGCGGCTGGCGCCGAAGCAGGTGCCGGGCAGGGTGGAGAGCTGCTGCCATTGCCGTTGCGGCACCGCGTCCAGGTCGAGCAGTTCGCCCCGGTGCAGCCCGCTCAGGCCGTGCCGGGCGGCACACAGCGACACGCCGGCGTGGCGTGCCGCTTCGATCACGCCCTGCGCCGAGGCGTTGACCACCGCCGTCGGCCCTCCTGATTGCAGATACAGCACGCGCGACGAGGTCAAGGCAGGCTCCCGATCGACGTGGGCCAGGTGCAACGGCCGCGATACCGGCGGTCCTGCACCGGGCGCACTTCCGAGGCGGCGGATGCCACCTCTTTAATACCACTATAACAAACCGTGCCGCTCTTCCTCCGTCGTCTCCGGATGTTCCGGCTGCCCGGCGCAGACGCTTATTTGCGCTGTGCTTGATCTGATACCGGTTGTGATCGCGTGGCTTGACTACAGTGAAAGAGTTAAACCCTATGCTCAGGGGGGATTTTACGTGCGTGTACTGCCCCGACACCTTGCCGCCCATACCTTCTACCATCTTGGCGAGCCGCTGGCCGGGCGTTGCTGCCGTGGGCTGGCCTGCTTTGCCGCACGCGCCGATGCGCCGGTGCGCTGGTCGGCGGCGCAGCGCGAGAGGTCCCCCTTGTATTGTCTCGGCAAGTGTTACGCCGGCCCCAGCGCGGCCGACCACGATCCGCGTCCGCACGTCGAGGTGCACAGCCGCCAGGCGGTGTTGCTTGGCAACGTGCTGACGGGCGGGGTGCACCGCCTGGCCGACTACGTCACACGCGGTGGCGGGACGGCGCGACAGCGTGCCATGGCCATGGCGCCGGAGGAACTGCGACGTGCCGTGGAGATGTCCGGGCTGCGCGGCCGCGGCGGCGCCGGCTTCCCTGCGGGGAGGAAATGGCAGGCGGTGGCGGCACAGCCGGCCGATCGCAAGTATTTGGTGGTCAACGCCGACGAGGGCGACCCCGGCGCTTTCTCCGACCGCTTCCTGCTGGAAGATGATCCTTTCCGTGTGCTCGAGGCGATGATCATCGCCGCCCATGGCGTGGGTGCCGGGCAGGGCTATATCTATCTGCGCAAGGAGTATCCGCTGGCGGGGGCGAGGTTGGCCGAAGCCATCGAGCAGGCGCGCCGGGCCGGCTGGCTGGGGGAGCGCTTCGATGTTGAGCTGGTGATCGGGGCGGGCAGCTACCTGTGCGGCGAGGAGACCGCGCTGCTCAACGCGCTGGAGGGGCGCCGCCCCGAGGTGCGCCTGCGCCCGCCGCAGATCAGCGAATGTGGTTTGTTTGGCGCGCCGACGCTGCTGCACAACGTCGAGACCTTGTGCGCGTTGCCGTGGGTCGTCGAGCACGGTGCCGTTGCTTACGCCGCGCTCGGTTTCTCGTTGAGCCGCGGCACCAAGCTGTTGTCGCTCAATTCGCTGTTCAGCCGGCCGGGGCTGTATGAGGTCGAGTTCGGGCTGCCCTTGTCCGAAGTGGTCGACAAACTGGGCGGCGGATGCGCCGCGGTCGTCTCAAGGGGGTCATGGTGGGAGGCCCGCTGGCCGGCATCGTGCCGCCGCGCCTGCTCGATACCCCGCTGGGCTACGAGGAAATGCAGGCCATCGGTTGTGCCGTGGGGCATGGCGGGGTGATCGCCTTTGCCGACGATACCCCGCTCGCCGCCATTCTGGCCGAGGTGTTTCGCTTCGGCGCCGGCGAATCGTGTGGCAAATGCACCCCGTGCCAGCGCGGCACGCCGCAGCTGGCGGCGATGTTCGAGGCGGCGATGGCGGGAGGACGCATCGAGCCTGGGCGTTGTGCCGACTTGCTCGACGCGCTCGGCGCCGCCAGCCTGTGCGGCCACGGGCGCGGCCTGGCCGAGTTCGCCCGGGCCGTCCAGACCCATTTTCCCGAGGAGTGGAAGGCATGCTTCAGCTGACCATCGACGGCATCGCCCGGAGCGCCGAGCCGGGCCGGCTGCTCGACGTGTTGTTGCAGGCCGGTGCCGAGGTGCCGCATCTGTGCCACGACCCGCGGCTCACGCCGCACGGCGGCTGCCGGCTGTGCCTGGTGGAGGTCGACGGCGAGCCGCGGCCGGTGGCGAGCTGCGCTTGCCAGGCCGAGGACGGCATGGTGATCCGCACCGACACGCCAGTCCTGCGCGCCTTGCGCCGCACCCACTTGCAGCTGTTGGCCGAAAGTTATCCGGCGGCGGCCATGGAGGCCGAACCGCAGCACCCTCTGCATCGGCTGTTTGCGGCCTATGACGTGGAGCCGGGCGGGCAGCTGCGCGATGGCCTGTTTCTCGACGACTCGCATCCCTATATCGGCATCGACATGACGCGCTGTATCGACTGCCAGCGCTGCGTGCGCATCTGCGAGCAGCTGCAAGGGCAGTTCGTGTGGGAGGCGTGGCACCGCGGTGCGGCGCTACGCATCGCCCCGGCGCACGGTGCCACCCTGCTGGAAGGGGGCTGCGTCAGCTGCGGCGCCTGTGTCGACAGCTGCCCGAGCGGGGCGCTTTACGACAAGCGCGTGACGGTGGAGGTGGAGGGCTGGACGCGCACCACCTGTGTCTACTGCGCGGTGGGCTGCCAGATGGAGGTGGGGCGTCGCGGCGGGCGGGTGGTGGCGGTGCGCCCGGCGGCGAGCCCGGTCAACCGCGGCCACCTGTGCGTCAAGGGCCGCTACGCCTTCGAGTTCAATCACTCGCCCGAACGCATCACCTGGCCGATGATCCGAGACGGCGAGGGCTGGCGCCGGGTGAGCTGGGGCGAGGCGCTCGACTTTACCGCCGCCAAGCTGCGCGCCATCGTCGCCGCGCATGGTGCGGACGCCATTGGCGTGCTGGGTTCGGCGCGCGCCACCAACGAAGAGAACTACCTGGCGCAGAAATTTGCCCGGGTAGTGCTCGGCACCAACAACGTCGACTGTTGCGCACGCGTCTGCCACACCCCCAGCGCCAAGGCCTTGAAGACCATGCTCGGCACCGGCGCGGCGAGCAATGGCTTCGACGACATCGAACTGGCCGGGGCCTTCCTGATCTGCGGTGCCAACCCGACCGAGAACCACCCGGTGGTGGGGGCGCGCATCAAGCAGGCGGTGCTGAACGGTGCCAGGCTGGTGGTGATCGACCCGCGCCGCACCGAGCTGGCCGGGCTGGCCGACGTGCACCTGGCACCGCGGCCGGGGTGCAACGTGCCGCTGTTCAATGCCATGGCGGCGACCCTGATCGAGGAAGACCTGCTCGACCAGGCCTTCATCGGCGAGCGGGTCGACGGGTTCGACGAGTTTGCCGATTTCATCGTCGACTATGCCCCGGAGCGGGTGGCGATGGAGTGCGGCGTGAGCGCCGCCGACATCCGTGCCGCCGCCCGGCTCTACGCTGCCGGCCGCCCGTCGATGTGCCTGCATGGTCTGGGCGTGACCGAGCACCTGCAGGGCACCGAGGGCGTGATGACGCTGATCAACCTGGCGCTGCTCACCGGCAACCTGGGGCGCCCCGGCGCCGGCATCAACCCCCTGCGCGGGCAGAACAATGTGCAGGGGGCGGCGCATATGGGTTGCGATCCGGCGACGCTGCCCGGCGGGCACTCTTTCAAGGAGGCCGGGGCGCGCTGCGCCTCGGTATGGGGGGGGGCGCTGCCGGAACGCCATGGCCGCAACCTGCTGCAGATGGTGGACGCCGCCGCCGCCGGCGAGCTGAAGGCGATGTGGGCCTTCGGCTACGACATCTACCTGTCGCTGGCCAACGTCGGCGAGACCTCCCGGGCGCTGTCCGAGCTGGAGCTGGTGATCGTGCAGGACCTGTTCCTCAACGAAACCGCCAAGGCCTTCGGCAGCGTGTTCCTGCCGGCCGCGTCGTTCTTCGAGCGCGACGGCACCTTCATGAATTCGGACCGGCGCGTGCAGCGCATCCGCCAGGTGGTGCCGGCTCCGGGTGAGGCCCGGCCGGACTGGTGGATCATCCAGCAGCTGGCTGCGCGGCTGGGGCGGGCCGAGGGGTTCGATTTTGCCGGTCCGCAGGCGATCTGGGACGAGGTGCGTGCGTTGTGGCCGGAGGGGGCCGGGCTCAGTTACGCCCGCCTGGAACACGAAAGCCTGCACTGGCCCTGCCCGGACGAGCAGCATCCGGGCACCCCGGTGCTGTATCAGTCGAGCTTCCCGGTCGGCCAGCGCGCCATGCTGGCCGCCATTGCCTACCTGCCGACACCGGAACAGACCGACGCCGACTACCCGCTGCTGCTGCTCACCGGGCGCACGCTCTACCAGTTCAACGCTGGCACGATGAGCAACCGCACCCCCGATACGGTGCTGCGCCCGGCCGATACGCTGGACATGGCGCCGGCCGACGCCTCGCGCCTGGGGCTTGCCGACGCCACGCCGGTGCGCGTGACCAGCCGCTACGGCGAGGTGGTGCTGCCGCTGCGCATCAGCCGCCAGGTGCAGCCTGGGCAGGTGTTCGCCACCTTCCACCGCAGCGAGCCGCTGGTGAACCGGCTGACCTCGTCGATTCGTGATCTGCAGGTGCAGGCGCCGGAGTACAAGGTGACCGCGGTGCGGGTAACGGCAGTATCGGCCTGAGTGAAAGGGAGGGCACTGATGGCGCTATACGGATTCGATGCCTTCTCTCCGGCTGAGATCGCCGAACGGGTGGAAACGATCGGCGTGGTCAAGGCGCAGCTGCCGCTGCGGCAGATGGCGCTGCTGGGCGTGCTGGCCGGTGCCTTCATCGGCTTGGGCGCGCTCTACTTCGTGCTGGTGACCAGCGACCCCTCCCTGGGGTTTGCCGCCAGCCGCGTGCTGGGCGGGCTGGTGTTTTCGCTGGGGTTGTTGCTGGTGGTGGTGGCCGGGGCGGAGCTTTTCACCGGCAACAATCTGCTCGCCATGGCCTGGGCCGATGGCCGCATCGGCACCGGCCTGTTGCTGCGGAACTGGCTGGTGGTGTGCCTGGCCAATTTCGTCGGCGCCGCCGGCTTGGCGCTGATGGTGTGGTTGTCGGGGCACCCGGCCCTGAACCACGGACTGGTGGCGGAGCAGGTGGTGCGGCTGGCCGCCGCCAAGTGCTCGGCGCCGCTGGCCACGCTGTTCTGGCGCGGGGCGCTGTGCAACGTGCTGGTGTGCCTGGCGGTGTGGATGGCGATGGCCGGGCGCAGCGTCACCGACAAGATGGTAGCGGTGGTGTTTCCGATCTCGGCCTTCGTCGCCGCCGGCTTTGAGCACAGCATCGCCAACATGTACCTGATCCCGCTGGCGATGCTGCTCAAGGACGGCGTCGCCGGCCCGATTCCGTTCGCCGATACCATCGGCTGGGGCGGTCTGTTGCGCAACCTGTTGCCGGTGATCGCCGGCAATCTGCTGGGAGGCAGCGTGCTGGTGGCGCTGGTGTATTACCTGATCTACCGACGCGGGGCCGCCGTGGCGGCGCCCGTTGCGGCGGAAAACGGGAGCGAGTGATGCGTATCACCTTTCTGGGGGCGGTTGGCACCGTCACCGGCAGCAAGTTTCTGGTGGAGCACGGCGGTTCGCGCGTGCTGGTGGATTGCGGGCTGTTCCAGGGCTTCAAGCAGTTGCGTCTGCGCAACTGGGCGCGGCTGCCGTTCGAGCCGGCCCGCCTCGACGCCGTGGTGTTGACGCATGCCCACCTCGACCACAGCGGCTATCTGCCGCTGCTGGTGCGCGAAGGGTTCGCCGGCCCCGTGTACGCCAGCGAGGCGACCTGCGCGCTGGCGGAGATACTGCTGCCGGACAGCGGCCACCTGCAGGAGGAAGAGGCCGAGTACGCCAACCGCCACGGCTTCTCCAAGCACCACCCGGCACTGCCGCTCTATACCCTGGCCGACGCCGAGCGCTCGCTGAAGGCCTTGCAGATGCTGCCCTGGCATCATGCCGAGCAGGTGGCGAAGGGGATCAAGGTGACGCTGCACCCGGCCGGGCACATTCTCGGCGCCGCCATGGTGGAAATCAGCGCCGGTGGTGTGACGCTGCTGTGTTCCGGCGACCTGGGGCGACCGCACGATCCGATCATGGTGCCGCCGGAGCGCATCGCCCGGGCCGACTATCTGCTGGTGGAGTCGACCTATGGCGACCGTCGCCACCCGCCGGAAGATACCGCCAAGGTGCTGGCCGAGATCATCCGGCGCACCACGGCGCGCCATGGCATCACGCTGATCCCGTCCTTCGCGGTGGGGCGCACCCAGTCGCTGATGTATTACCTGTACCGTCTGAAGCAGTCCGGAGCGATTCCGGCCGACCTGCCGGTGTTCCTCAACAGCCCGATGGCCACCGATGCCACCGAGCTCTACCATCGCTTCCGCCGCGAGCATCGCCTCACTCCGGCCGAGTGCGAGGGCATGTGCCGCGTGGCGCATATCGTGCGCACGGTGGAGGAGTCCAAGAGCCTCAACGAGCGGCACGAGCCCGCCATCATCATTTCCGCCAGCGGCATGGCCACCGGCGGCCGGGTGTTGCACCACCTCAAGGCGTTTGCTCCTTATGCTCGCAATACCATCCTGTTCTCCGGTTTCCAGGCAGGTGGCACGCGCGGGGCGGCGATCGTTGGCGGGACGGAATCGGTACGCATCCACGGCGAGGAAGTGCCGATCCGTGCCGAGGTGGTGATGCTGGAGAACCTCTCGGCACACGCCGATGCCGGTGAAATCCTGGCGTGGCTGGATGGCTTCGAGAGCGCGCCACGGCATACCTTCGTGGTGCACGGCGAACCGGTGGCAGCAGACACGCTGCGGCGCCGTATCGCCACCGAGCTGCGTTGGCCTTGTTCGGTGCCGGAGCACGGTATGACCCAGCAGCTGGATTGAGGGCGGCGTAGGGCGTGCCGTCCATTGCTCCTGCGCCTCGCCGGAGAAACCATCGATGATGCGCCTGGTGCCGCTCAGCTGCCGGGTTCGGCGTCGGGCGCGCTGTTCTTGCGACTGCGGCGCGGCGCAGTCGGCTTGGCCGGTGCGCGCTGCAGGCGGCTCAGACGACGCCGGATTTCGTCCGAATCCATCCAGACATCCGCCCCTTTGAGCACCTTGTCGACCTCCGCCGTGCTGAGGAAGGGCTGGCAGATGCGCTGCATGACCTTTTCGAACCAGCTGCTCACCGCCTGGATCTGTGCCTGCTGCTCGGTTCCCCGGCCGGCGAAGGTGCCCGAGTAGATATGGAACATCAGCTGGCAGTTGTCCTGCACCTCCAGTTCGTCTCCCGCCAGGAAAATCAGCGCGCCCATCGAGTAGGCACGCGCCTCGAGCACGGTGATGACGTGGGCGCAGGAGGACTGCATGTTGTTGATGATCTGCATGCCGGTGTCGAAGTCGCCGCCGGTGGTGTTTAGGTGCAGGTAGATGATGTCGGTCTCGCTGGCGCTGCGCAGTGTGTAGAACAAGTTGGTGTAGAAGTGCGAGGCCTGGATTTCGCCGCACAGGTAGAAGGAAATCTCGCTCAGTTGCGAGCGTATTTCGTAGCGTGACAGTCCCTGGAACACCGCGGGCTCGGGCTGGTCCTCGCCCGGCTCGCCCTGCACGCTGATGGTCGGTTTGGTCATGGTGTCTCCGCGGTGCTGGCCATGATTCCATCTTAGAGCCCATTTTCGCAGGCGGCCACGCCTTCGCGCCGGGCGCGCCGTCTTCTTTCCCCTTTTTCTGCCGGGCTGCCAAGGCTCGTCGCGTCCGCTGTTTCGGAAGTCCTTCCCCTGTCGCTGCGGCGCACTTGTTGCGTGCCTTGTCCCGCCTTGGTGGTGGCATTCCGTTAGCGGTTGCGTAGTAGTTTTACTACAAATATACTCGATTGGAGTCGTGCCAATTCTCTTCTGTAGTGGAATGCGACGGCAGGGTGGCTTCGCACCAGCAAGACGATTCTGTCATGGCCCGTTGTTTTATCTTAATGGACTGATGTTGAAGGATTTGTTGAGGTTTTTGGTACGGATGTCAGCTGTGTGGAACAGGGCTGGGTGATGTCTGTTGACAGTTAATGTGAAATCGATTTCAATGTAGTTCTACTACATAAGGACAAGGAGGAGTGAGTATGGGTACATGTAGCGAACGTCAGAGCCGTGGCACCAAGATCATCGCCACGCTGGGGCCGGCCAGCAGCACCGTGGATACCATCGCCGCCCTGCACCAGGCTGGCGCCGACGTGTTCCGCCTCAACTTCAGCCACGGGGCGCACGAAGACCACGCCGCCCGGCTCGCCGCCATCCGCCAGGTGGAGCACCAGGCCGGCCGCCCCATCGGCGTGCTGCTCGACCTGCAGGGCCCCAAGCTGCGGGTGTGGAGCTTCGCCGACGGCCAGGCCGAACTCGTCGCCGGCCAGCGCTTTGCCTTCGACCGCAACCCGGAGCCGGGTAACCATGAGCGCGTCTGCCTGCCTCACCCCGAAATCTTCTCTGCCGTCTCGCCGGGCGACCAGCTCTTGGTCGACGACGGGCGCCTACGTTTCCGCGTCGTGTCCGTCACGCCCGATGTCATCGAGGCTGAAGTGGTGGCGGGCGGCCTCATCTCCGACCGCAAGGGTGTCAACGTGCCGGACGCCGCGCTGGCGGTGTCGGCGCTGTCGATCAAGGACCGCCGCGACCTCGAGTTCGGCCTGGAGCTGGGGGTGGATTGGGTGGCGCTGTCCTTCGTGCAGCGCCCGGAAGACGTGCTGGAAGTGCGCGAGCTGATTGGTGGCCGCGCCAAGCTGATGGCCAAGATCGAGAAGCCGCTGGCGGTGCAGAACCTCGAGGCCATCATCGAGGTGGCCGATGCCATCATGGTGGCGCGCGGTGACCTCGGCGTGGAACTGCCGCCGGAAGAGGTGCCGTCGATCCAGAAGCGCATCGTGCGGTTGTGCCGCGAGGCCGGCAAGCCGGTGGTGGTCGCCACCCAGATGCTCGAATCGATGATCAAGGCGCCGGCGCCGACCCGCGCCGAGGCCTCCGACGTTGCCACCGCGGTGTACGACGGCGTCGACGCCGTGATGCTGTCGGCGGAATCCGCCGCCGGCCACTACCCGGTCGAGGCGGTCTCGATGATGCAGCGCATCATCCACCACACCGAGGGCGACCCGCTGCAGCGCCAGCTGATGCAGGCGGTGACCACGCGCCACCAGGCCAACTCCACCGATGCCATCGGCGCGGCGATCCACAGCGTGGCCGGGGTGCTGCCGGTGGGTGCCACCATCACCTACACCACCTCGGGCGCCACCGCCTTCCGCGTCGCGCATGAACGCCCGGCCTCGCCGATCCTGAGCCTGACGCCGAACCGGACCGTGGCGCGCCAGCTGGCGCTACTGTGGGGGGTGACCTCGTACGCCACCGAGGACGCCAAGAACGTCGAGGACATGGTGGAGAAGGCCAGCGCCGCCGCCAAGAACACCGGCTACTACCAGCCGGGCCGGCCGCTGATCGTGGTGGCGGGCATCCCGTTCGGCACGCCGGGTTCGACCAACCTGCTGCGCGTGGTCTGGCCGGAATAAGCGCGAAGACGGATCGCGGCTGAGCCCCGACCGCTCAGAACCTGCTCGCGACAGATCGTGAGCAGGTTCTCACACACTGCACACACAAAGGACATCGAGAGTGAACACCATCGAACAACTGCACGCCCTGTTCCCCGCCGAGAGCGCCGTTCCGGCCGACTGCCAGATTCTCGCCCCGCTGCACCAGCGCACGCTGCTGGTGAACGGCCAGCTCAAGATGTGGCACGGCGAGACGCGCGCCGTGCTGTCGCCGGTCTACACCCGCCAGGACAACGGCGAGCTGGCGCGCGTCGAGCTCGGCAGCATCCCGGTCACCGGCAAGGAAGAGGCCGACGAAGCCTTGGCCGCCGCGGTGGCCGCCTACGACAACGGCCGCGGCGCCTGGCCGACCATGTCGGTGGCCGAGCGCATCGGCTGCGTCGAGGAATTCACGCGCCAGATCCTAGCCAAGCGCCGCGAGATCGTGAACCTGATCATGTGGGAGATCGGCAAGAGCCTGCCCGACTCCGAGAAGGAATTCGACCGCACCATCGTCTACATCAAGGACACCATCGACGCGCTGAAGAAGCTCGACAACGACAACTCGCGCTTCCAGATCGTCGACGGCACCATCGGCCAGATCCGCCGCTCGCCGCTCGGCATCACGCTGTGCCTCGGGCCGTACAACTACCCGATGAACGAGACCTTCACCACGCTGATCCCGGCCTTGATCATGGGCAACGTGGTGCTGTTGAAGCCGCCGAAGTTCGGCACGCTGCTGTACTACCCGATGCTGGAGGCGTTCCGCAGCGCCTTCCCGGCCGGCGTGATCAACACGGTCTACGGCAAGGGTTCGGAGCTGGTGCCCTACCTGATGAACAGCGGCAAGATCAACGTGCTGGCGCTGATCGGCTCCAGCCGCGTCGCCGACCAGTTGAAGAAGGCGCACCCGAAATCGAACCGCCTGCGCGCGGTGCTGGGGCTCGACGCCAAGAACGCCGCCATCATCCTGCCGGACGCCGACCTCGACCTCGCGGTGAAGGAATGCATCGCCGGCTCGCTGTCGTTCAACGGTCAGCGCTGTACCGCGATCAAGATGATCCTGGTGCACCAGTCCATCGCCGAGGCCTTCCTGCGCCGCTTCAGCGAGGCGGTGAACGCGCTCAAGGTGGGCATGCCATGGGAGAAGGGCGTGATGGTGACGCCGCTGCCGGACCAGGAGAAGTGCCGCTACCTGACCGAATGCGTCGAGGACGCCAAGGCCCAGGGCGCGCGCGTGATCAACGAGGGCGGCGGCAGCGTGGCCGAGACGCTGTTCCACCCGGCGGTGGTGTTCCCGGTCAAGGAAGGCATGAAGCTCTATCGCGAGGAGCAGTTCGGCCCGGTGATCCCGGTGGCGCCGTTCGAGGATATCGAGGACGCGCTGGACTACGTGATCAGCTCGGACTACGGCCAGCAGGTGAGCCTGTTCGGCAGCAACCCGCACCAGATCGCCGAGCTGGTCGACCCGCTGGTGAACCAGGTCTGCCGCGTCAACATCAACTGCCAGTGCCAGCGCGGCCCGGACGTGTTCCCGTTCGCCGGGCGCAAGGATTCGGCGGAGGGCACGCTGTCGGTGCACGACGCGCTGCGCGCGTTCTCGATCCGCTCGATGGTGGCGGCGAAGGAAACCGAGGCGAGCAAGAAGCTGCTGGATGCGATTGTGTTGTCGAACGAGAGCAATTTCATCAATACGCGCTTCATTCTCTAAGCCGTATGAAACTACTCTCCAGGTTGGCCGAAGCCCGCCTGGAGGGCCGTTTTCCGCAACCCTGCCCAGACGGCAGGGTTTCTGTTTTACGAGGACTAGCCCATGCCCCATCCCCTTCGCGTCGGCCTGGTCGGCTACGGCAGCGCCGCCAAGACCTTTCACGCTCCGCTGATTGCCGCCACCCCCGGCCTCGAGCTGGTCGCCGTTGCCAGCCGCCGGCCGGATCAGGTGCGCGCCGACTGTCCCTCGCTCGACGTTGAAGCCACGCCCGAGGCGTTGTTCGCGCGCGCCGACATCGATCTCGTCGTCATCCCGACTCCGAACGAAACCCACCATGCGCTGGCGCGCGCCGCGCTGCTGGCGGGCAAGCACGTGGTGGTGGACAAGCCGTTCACCGTCACCGTGGCCGAGGGCTGCGAGCTGGAGGCCCTGGCGCGGGATACCGGGCGCGTGCTGTCGGTGTTCCACAACCGGCGCTGGGACGCCGACTTCCTGACGCTGAAGGCGCTGCTCGACGAGGGCCGGCTGGGCCGCGTGGTGCAGTTCGAGTCGCACTTCGACCGCTACCGCCCGGAGGTGCCGCAGCGCTGGCGCGAGAGCGCGGCGAGCGCCGGCTCCGGGCTGTGGTACGACCTGGGGCCGCACCTGGTGGACCAGGCGCTGCAGTTGTTCGGCCAACCTTTGGGCATCGCGCTGACGCGCGCCACGCTGCGCGACGGCGCCGAGGTGGACGACTACTTCCACGCCCTGCTGCGCTACGAGCGCCTGCAGGTGATCCTGCACGCCAGCACGCTGACCGCCGAGCCGGGGGCGCGTTTCGCCGTGCACGGCACCGCGGCGAGCTACCTCAAGCACGGGCTGGACGAGCAGGAAGCCGCGCTCAAGGCCGGCCGGTTTCCGTCCGCCGCCGACTGGGGCCGCGACGAGCGCGACGGCATCCTCACGGTATGGCGTGACGGTCAACCCGGTCACGAGCGCGTGCCGACGCGGCACGGCGACTACCCGGCCTACTACGCGGCGCTACGCGACGCGATCCTGCATGGCACCGCCAACCCGGTGCCGGCGGGTGATGCCATCGCCGTGATGCGCGTGATCGAGGCGGGCTGCCGGAGCGCCGCGGAGGGAAGGGAAGTGGTATCGACCGACGAGGGAGCTGCCGTATGAGCCGGACCGACATCGACGCCGATCTCGCCCGCGTCGCGCTGCAGGAGCAGCGGTTGCAGTTCGGCCATTTCGACCACGCCAGCGCCTGGGAGCTGGGCTGCCGCCTGAAGGCCGCCGCCGAGGCGCGCCACGCCGCGCTGGCGCTCGAGATCCGCCTCGCCGGCGAGACCGTGTTCCTGCACACGATGGCGGGGACCACGCCGCTCAACGCCGACTGGGCGCGGCGCAAGCGCAACCTAGTCGAGCTGACGCACAAGAGCTCCTACGCCGTGGGGCTCGCGCTGCAGCGCGACGGCCAGACGCTGGAAGCCAAGCTGGGTCTTGCCACGCGCGACTACGCCGCGCACGGCGGCAGCTTCCCGTTGCGACTGACGGGCAGCGGCTGCATCGGCGCCGTCACCGTGTCCGGCCTGCCGCAGCGCGAGGACCACGCGCTGATCGTCGCGGTGCTGGCGGACTATCTCGGCCAGCCGCTGGCCGAACTGGCGCTGGAGTGAAACCCAAGCAAAAAGCCCGTCTGTGCGACGGGCTTTTTGCTGGCTGACGCTGGCTCAGGCTTCCTGCGGCTGCGCCTGGCTGGGCTTCACCGGCGCCGGGGCAGGGGCCGGCTCGGCGCCGTTGACCTGGCGGTAGAACGCGATCAGCTTGGCGGTCGAACTGTCGTGCTGGGCCGGGCCGCGCTTGCCGGCGAGCTCGGCGTGAATGGTCTTGGCGAGCTGCTTGCCCAGTTCCACCCCCCACTGGTCGAAGCTGTTGATGCCCCAGATCGCGCCCTGCACGAAGATCTTGTGCTCGTAGAGCGCGATCAGCGCGCCGAGGTGGCGCGGATCGAGCCGGCTCATCAGCAGGGTGTTGGTGGGGCGGTTGCCGCCGAACACCTTGTGCGGCACCAGCTTTTCCAGCGCCTCGCCCTCGAGCCCCTGCGCCGTCAGCTCGGCGCGCACCTCGTCGGCGGTCTTGCCGCGCATGAAGGCCTCGGCCTGGGCGAACAGGTTGGCGAGCAGGATCTCGTGGTGGCCGGGCAGCGAGCTGCAGTTCTCCAGCGAGGCGATCAGGTCGATCGGTGAGGTATGGGTGCCCTGGTGCAACAGCTGGAAGAAGGCGTGCTGGCCGTTGATGCCGGTCTCGCCCCAGATGATCGGTGCGGTCTCGAAATCCACCGGCTGGCCGTCGCGCAGGGTCTGCTTGCCATTGGACTCCATATCAAGCTGCTGGATAAAGGCAGGCAGGCGGTGCAGGTATTGGTCGTACGGGGCGATGACGTGGCTGCCGCCGCCATAGAAGTTGATGTACCAGATGCCGATCAGCGCCAGGATTACCGGCATGTTGGCGGCCAGCGGCGCGTTGCGGAAATGCTGGTCCATGCCGTGCGCGCCTTCCAGCAGGTCGAGGAAGCTCTCCTCGCCCAGGTAGAGCATGATCGGCAGGCCGATCGCCGACCACAGGCTGAAGCGACCGCCCACCCAGTCCCAGAACTCGAACATATTGGCCGGGTCGATGCCGAACTCGGCCACCGCCTGCTTGTTGGTGGAGACCGCGACGAAGTGCTTGGCCACAGCCTTCTCGTCACGCGCGCGGGCAACGAACCATTCGCGCGCGGTCAGGGCGTTGGTCAGGGTTTCCTGCGTGGTGAAGGTCTTCGACTCGATCACGAACAGCGTGGTCTCGGGGTGCACGCGTTTGAGCGTTTCCTTGAGCTGCGAGCTGTCGACGTTGGAGACGAAGTGCATGTTCATGCGCGGATGCGCGTACGGGCGCAGCGCCTGGCACACCATGAGCGGGCCGAGGTCGGAGCCGCCGATGCCGATGTTGACGATGTCGGTGATCGGCTGGCGCGTGTAGCCCAGCCACTCGCCGGAGCGCACGGCGTGGGCGAAACGGCCCATGCGCTCCAGCACGCGGTTGACCTTGGGCATGACGTCTTCGCCGTCGACCAGGATCGGGGTGTCGGCGCGGTTGCGCAGCGCCACGTGCAGCACGGCGCGGCTCTCGGTGACGTTGATCTTGTCGCCGTGGAACATGGCCTCGATCTGCTCCGGCAGGCCGGCTTCTTCGGCCAACTGCAACAGCAGGGTCAGGGTCTGGTCGCTGATGCGGTTCTTGGAGTAGTCGAGCGTCAGCCCTTCGGCTTGCAGCCAGTAGCGTTCGGCGCGCTCGGGATCGGCGGCGAACAGCTCGCGCATGTGCCAGTCGCGCGCGCGCGAAAAGTGGTTCCACAGGGTGCGCCAGGCCGGCAGTTGGGTGAGCTTGCTCACGGTACGCTCCTTGAATTTGGACGTTTCGACACGAGTCGGATAAACAGGGTCTGACAACCCGGGCCGGCGCTCGCGCCGCCCCGGGTTTTCGCGGTTTTAGAAGCCGTGGTGCAGGCCGATCACCAGCTCGCTGCTGGCGCGGTCATCGCTGCTGACCTTGCTGCGCAGGTATTCCGCCAGCAGGGCGGTGCGCTTGGAGAGGTCGTAGCTGGTGCCCAGCACGAACTCGTTGCGGCGCTTGTCGCTGACGTACTGGTAGTTGTCGGTGCGCAGCACCGAAGCGCGCAGCGCCAGACGGTCCGGCTTGTACTCGGCCAGCAGCATCAGGCTCTTCATGGCGACCGGATCGGCCGGCACGACGAAGGACGTGCTGCTGCCGGTGAGCGCTCCCGGCGTGGTGGCCGAGAGCCGGGAGTGGTTGTATTCCGCCGCCAGCGTCAGCCCCTGCAGCGGGGTGACCTTGCCCGCCGCCACCCAATCGTCGGCATGGCCGACGTTGACGTAGGGGGCCGAGGCATTGTTGACCAGGTCCTGGCGCTGGTAGCCGGCGTGCAGGCCGTAACTGGCGCCTTCGAAGTTGGCGCCCAGCGCCCAGGCGTTGCCGGCGGCGCTGCCCGAGCCCTTCTCGCCGGCCGCCCAACTGGCGGCGGCGTTGAACTGGCCGAACTTGGGCGTCTCGTACTTGACCGCGCCTTTCGAGTTGCCGGCGTCGCTCAGCCCCAGCACGCCGCCGACGCCGCGGTCCGGACCGTGGTCGCCCAGGTCGAAGAAGTTGGCCTTCCAGTAACCCTCGCCGTAGGCGTCGATACCGTGTCCCAGCTTGACCGCGCCGAAGCCGCCCGACAGGCCGACGAAGGTGTCGCCGGACGCGAAGGTATCACCGGCCTGGCCGCCGTCGAGGTGCACGTTGTTGTTCATCTGCCAGATGGCCTTGAGGCCGTCGCCGAGGTCCTCGCTGCCGACGAAGTCGATTTCGGAACCGAAGTCCTTGACGCCGTTGACATGGGTGCCGTCGACGTTGCTCTTGCGCTGCACGCCGGCTTCCATCTTGCCGATGATGCTGACGTCTGCCAGCGCAGCGCCGGAAAACAGCGACAGCACGGCAGAAACCAGCGCGACGTTTTTCACGTTCATGGTTTTGGTTTTCATCTTTCTCCTCCGCTCTTATTAGAAAAGGCACTGCATGCGATGGGTTCTCACCCGTCGCTTCTTCGAACCTGTTTACGAGCTGCTGCGCTTCGGCGATACGGCGTTAAAACCGTCTTCGGAATGCTCATTTACCGCTTGCAAACTCTGCTTCCTCAGCCGTTTTTGCCTTGTCTCGCTCTAGCTCGCGAGATCGTGAACAGGTTCTTCTTTGCCGGACTGACGAACAGGCTCTTTGCGGCCATTCGTTCAGTGGGGCGTTCACACTTCCGGCACGGCCAGCCCCAGCGCCAGGCTGATCTGGCGCGCCACGCCGGCCTCGTCGTGGTGGCCGGCCTCGGCCACCTCGGGCAGCAGCGCGGACAGGCGCGGGCTGGCGTTGGCCATGCGGAACGGATGGCCGACGCTTTGCAGCATCTCGACGTCGTTGAGGCCGTCGCCAAACGCGGCGCAGCGCTCCGGCGCCACGCCCAGGCGCGCCAGCAGGCGCGTCAGCGCGCGGCCCTTGCTGACGCCGGGGGCCATCACTTCCAGGTAGTCGGGGCGCGAGTAGGTCAGCGCCAGCGCGCTGCCGAAACGCTGGCGGATCGCCGCCTCGATCTCGGCCAGCCGCGTCGGCGGCGCGGTGTACATCAGCTTGGCCACGCCGTGGCCGGGATGCTGCGACAGGTCGTCGCACTGCTGGGAAAAGCCGGTCTCGGCGTCGCGGTGGACGTAGCCGTCGTGCAGGCAGCACAGCCCGCCCTCGTCCAGGTACAGGCTCAGCCGGGTGCCGTGCGCCAGGTCCGGCTGCAGCAGCGCGCGCACGTGCTCAGCCGGTACGTCGTCGGCGTGGAGCAGGGCGCCGTCGCTGCCGTGCACGCGCGCGCCGTTCGAGGTGATCAGGCTGATCGGCAGCTCCAGCGCGGCGGTGAGGTGCTGCACGTCGCGCACGTGGCGGCCGGTGGCGATGATCAGGTGCACGCCGCGTGCGGCGGCGGCGCGCAGGGTGGCGGCGGTGAACGGCGTGATGGTCTCGCGGGCATCCAGCAGGGTGCCGTCGAGATCGGAGGCGATTGCAGCGTACATGGCGGTTCTCACAGGGCTAGGTCGGGGTGGGGCGAGGCGTGCGGCGCCTCGCGTCGGCTCAACAGCGCGTCCACTTCGGCGCGGCTGGGCGGGTGGGCGCCGGCCCGCATGCAGGCGGCGGCCGCGGTGGCGGCGGCGAAGGGCAGCGCGTCCGCCGTGGCGGGCTCATCCAGCGTCGCCACGATCCAGCCCGCCAGGCTGGCGTCGCCGGCGCCGACGGTATCGGCCACCGTCACCTTGACGGCCGGCTGGTGCGTCGCCTGCTGCGCGGTGAGCAGGCGCAGGCCCTGGGCGCCCTCGGTGTAGAGGATGCGCAGCGTGGGGTTCCACTCCAGCAGGGTGGCCAGCGCGGCCTCGGTGGAGCAGTCGGGCAGCAGCCGCGCCAGATCCTCGTCGGAGACTTTGACGTCGCTGGCGAGGCGGATCATGTCCTCGAAGGTGGCGCGGTAAGCGTCGTCCATCAGATTGCGCCAGTTGGGGTCGAAGGTGATGCGCTTGCCGGCGGCGCGCGCGGCGCGGGCGATGGCCAGCAGCCGGCTCGCCAGCGGCGCGCGCGCCAGGCTGATGGAGCCGAAGTGGACCACCTCGGCCGCCTCCAGCCAGCCCGCCGGCAGGCGTTCGGCGTCGAACGCCAGGTCGGCCGAATCGCCGCCGGCGAAGAAGTAGCGCGGCGGGTGCTGCGACGGCACCAGCGCCAGGAACGGCGGCTTGGCGGCGCGCTGCAGAAAGCGCGGGTCGAGCCCGATGGCCAGGGTCGCTTCGGCCAACTCGTCGCCCAGATCGTCCTCGCTCACCGCGCCGGCGAAGGCCGCCGGCACGCCCAGGGCGGCGACGGCGCGCGCCACGTTCCAGCAGGCGCCGCCGACGCGGCTCGCCCAGACGCCGGGGGCGGTTTGCAGAAAGTCGGTGAGCGCCTCACCGAACACGACCACGCGGGGCAGTGGCTTCGTCATATCCTTACTCCACATCGAATCAGTTGAGGCCGCTTTGTTTCTGGCGCCACTTGTCCAGCATCACCGCCAGCACGATCACCGCGCCCTTGGCCACGTACTGCCAGAACGACGAGACGCCGAGGATGGTCAGGCCGTTGTTCATTACGCCGATGATCAGCGCGCCGACCACGGTGCCCCAGATCGAGCCGACCCCGCCCATCAGGCTGGTGCCGCCCAGCACCACGGCGGCGATGGCGTCCAGCTCGTAACCGGTGCCCCAGTTGCCGTTGGCGCCGTACAGGCGGCTGGCCGACATGGCGCCGGCGAGACCCGCGAACAGGCCGCTGATCGAATACACGAACAGCAGCACCCGGTTCACCTTGATGCCGGTGAGCCGCGCCGCCTGCGGGTTGCCGCCCACGGCGTAGATGTGCAGGCCGAGCACGGTGCGCTTGAGGACGAACCACGAGGCCACCACCACGGCGGCGGCGAGCCAGACCAGCCAGGGGATGGCGAACAGGTTGCCGTTGCCGATCCACTCGAAGCTCGGGATGTCGCTGTTGAGCACCGTGGTGCCGTCGGCGAACAGGTAGGCCGCGCCACGCAGCGCGGTCATGGTGCCCAGCGTCACCACGAAGGGGTTGATGCCGAGCATGGCCACCATCGAGCCATTGAGCACGCCCATCGCCAGGCCGGCCACGATGAAGGCGGGCAGGGCCAGCAGCGGGGCGTGGCCGGGCAGCGAGGTGAGCATGCCCAGCACCGCCGCCACCGCCAGCATCGAGCCCACCGAGAGGTCGATGCCGGCGGTGAGGATGACGAAGGTCATGCCCGAGGCCAGTACCAGGTTGATCGAGGTCTGGCGCAGGATGTTGAGGCTGTTGTCCAGCGTGATGAAGTTGGTGCTGCCGTCCTCGCTGAAGTGCAGCGTGAGCAGATAGAAGGCGGCGTACAGCACGACCAGGACCGGCAGCATGCCGACCTTGCTGTAGAGCCGGCCCAGGCTGAAGCCGGCCGGTTTCGGCGCGGCGAGCAGGCCGGCCGGGGAATTCGGGCTCGAAGTAGTCATCGCTTGTCTCCTTGATGTGTCTTGTGCGTCAGGCCGCCTCGTGGGTGGCGAGCGTCATGATGGCTTCCTGGGTCACAGCCTCGCCCGCGAGTTCGCCGGCGAGACTGCCTTCGCGCATCACCAGCACGCGGTGGCACAGCCCGATCACTTCGGGCAGCTCGCTGGAGATGCAGATCACTGCCACGCCCTGTGCCGCGAGTTCATGGACGATGCGGTAGATCTCCACCTTGGCGCCGATGTCGACGCCGCGCGTGGGCTCGTCGAGGATCAGCACCTTGGGCTTGATCGCCAGCCAGCGCGCCAGGAGCAGCTTCTGCTGGTTGCCGCCGGACAGCCCGCCGACGATGCCCTCGGTGCCGGAGACTTTCACCGCGAGCCGGTCGATGGCCTGCTGCGTCAGCTTCTTCAGCGCCGGGTGGTCGAGCACGCCGGCGCGCGCGTGGCGCCCCAGCACGTTCATGGTGGTGTTGGCGGTGGCCGAGAGCTGCAGGAACAGGCCCTGGCCCTTGCGGTCTTCCGGCAGGTAGCCGATGCCGAGGCGAATGGCGTCGAGCGGCTCGCGGATGGCCACCTCGCGCCCGTCGAGCAGGATGCGCCCGCTGGTCCTGGCGTCGGCGCCGAAGATCAGGCGCGCGAGCTCGGTGCGCCCGGCGCCGACCAGCCCGGCCAGTCCCAGTACCTCGCCGGCGCGCACCTTGAGCGAGGCCGGGCGCACCCGGTGGCTGCCCAGGTCCTGCACCTCGAGCCGCACCGGCCCTGCGCCGACCTCGCTCTTGTGCTGGTAGAAGTCGTTGAGCGGCCGCCCGACCATCATCTGCACCACCTTCTGCGGGGTGCTCTCGGCGCGCGTCATGCTGCCGACGTAGCAGCCGTCGCGCAGCACGGCGATGCGGTCGGCCAGGCGGTTGACCTCTTCCATGCGGTGGCTGATGTAGATCAGCGCGATGCCGTCGTCGCGCAGCTGGTGGATCACCTCGAACAGCCGCTCGCTTTCGCGGTCGGACAGCGCGGCGGTGGGCTCGTCCAGGATCAGCACGCGGCTGTCGTGGATCAGGGCGCGGGCGATTTCCACCTGCTGCTGGTCGGCGATACCCAGGCGGTGTGCCGGGGTGGTGGCCGAAAAGCGCGCGCCCAGCCGCGCCAGCACTTCCTCGGCGCGGCGGTTCATGGCCTCGTGATCGATGCGGCCGAAGCGGGCGCGCGGCTCGGCGCCCATGAAGATGTTCTCGGCCACGGTGAGGTTGGGCGCGACCGCCAGTTCCTGGTAGATCAGGTTGATGCCGGCGGCGCGCGCGTCGGCGGGCGAGGCGATGCGCACCGGCTTGCCGTCCAGCCGGATTTCGCCCTCGTCCGGCTGGTAGACGCCGGACAGAATCTTCATCAGCGTGCTCTTGCCGGCGCCGTTCTCGCCCATCAGCGCCAGCACCTCGTGGCGGTAGGCGGTGAGCCGGACCTGGTCCAGCGCCTTGTTGGCGCCGAAGCGCTTGCCGATGCCCATCATTTCCAATGCGATCGAGCTCATGACGACTCCTGTTCATCCCGCAGGATGACGGCGGAGGGGATGGCTCCCCTCCGCGTTGCTCGGGGCCGGTTCACGCCACGGCGGGCAGGCCGCCGCGGCGCGTGCCGGGGCTCAGTGCTGGGTCCAGCCGGTGTAGCTGGCGACGTTGGCCTTGGTCACGGCCGGGGTCGGCAGCAGGACCTGGCTCTTGGCCGGGCGCTTGCCGTTGAGGATGTCGTAGCCGATCTGCACCGCCATCGTGGCCATGGTGTACGGGTTCTGCGCGGCCGAAACGGCGAACAGGCTCTTCTTGTCCTTGAGTGCCTTCTCGGCGTCCGGGGCGCCGTCCACGGCGGCGATCAGCTTCACGTCGCTGCGGCCGGCCTGCTTCACCGCCAGCTCGGCGCCGATGCCGGTCGGGTCGTTGATGGCGAACACGGCGTCGATCTTCTTGTGCGCGGTCAGCAGGTTGGCCATGGTTTCCATGCCGCCGTCGCGGCTGCCGTGGGCGTCCTGGTTGTCTGACAGCAGCTTGATGCCCGGGTAGTTGCCGAGCACCTTCTTGCAGCCGGCCACGCGCGCGCTGACGGCGGTCACCGGCGGGCCGTTGACGATCACCACGTTGCCCCTGCCGCCCAGCTGTTGCGCCATGAACTTGCAGGATTCCGCGCCGGCCATGGCGTTGTCGGACATTACCGTGGCATCGGCGCCGACCGCGCCGACGTCCACCGCCACCACGGCGATGCCGGCGGCACGGGCCTTCTTCAGCACCGGCTCGATGCCCATGGGGTCGGAGGCGTTGACCAGGATCACGTCCACCTTGTTGGCGATGAAGTTCTCGATCTGGCCGACCTGGGTGTTGAGGTCGTACTTGCTGGAAACGGTGGTGACCTTGACGCCGGGGCCGCCGATCTTCTTGGCGGCATCCTCGGCACCCTTGCCGATGGCGACGAAGAACGGGTTGGCGAGGTCGCCCACGGCGACGCCGACCGATTTCAGCGGACGGGCGGCGAAGGAGGGGGCGGCGAGGCCGGCCAGTACGGCGGCGGTCAGGACGGTGTAGCGAAGGTTCATGGTGTGTCTCCGTGTCGTGTGTTGTGTGTGGTGCTACAGCTGAACGTACTTTTGCTACAAGGTGATGGCATCGGCGCGCCGCGTGATTGGCGCGTCAGCCGGGTTTTTGGGCGAAGTTCTCCCCCTGGCGCCGGCGTGGGTGCCCTGTCGATGCGAAATCAATGTAGTTTGATTACAAGGTTGGCCGAAAAAAAAGGCCGCAGCCAAGTCCCGCCATCCGCGGCCCGGCTGGGCCGGGTCGGGAGGGCGGGGTGGTCGGGTGGACCGGATCAGGCTTGCAACGGTTTTTTCAGCAGGCGCAGCAGGACCGCGGTGGTGACGGTGCCGGCCACCAGCGCCACCAGGTACATGCCCAGGTGGCTCACGGCGTTGGGGATCGGCAGCACGAAGATGCCGCCGTGCGGGACCTTCAGCTCGGCGCCGGAAGACATCGAGATCGCCCCGGTCAGGGCCGAGCCGGCGATCAGGGCCGGGATCACGCGCAGCGGGTCACGCGCCGCGAACGGGATGGCGCCTTCGGTGATGAAGGAGATGCCGAGCACGCCGGCGGCCTTGCCGGCTTCGTGTTCGTCGGCGGTGAAGCGGTCACGGAACAGCATGGTGGCCAGCGCGATGCCGAGCGGCGGGGTCATGCCGGCGGCCATCACCGCGGCCATCGGGGTGTACACCTGGCTTGCGATCAGGCCGGTGCTGAAGGCGTAGGCCGCCTTGTTGAGCGGGCCGCCCATGTCGAACGCCATCATCGCGCCCAGCAGTGCGCCCAGCAGCAGCGCGCTGCTGCCCTGCATGCCCTTGAGCCACTCGGTGAGCACGGCGAGCGCGGACGCTACCGGGTTGCCCACCACGTAGATCATCAGCAGGCCGACCAGGAGCGAGCCCAGTACCGGCAGGATCAGCACCGGCTTGAGGCCGTCGAGGTTGCGGCCGAGCTTGATGTGGCGGTTGAGCCAGTCGGTGCCGTAGCCGGCGATGAAGCCGGCGATGATGCCGCCGAGGAAGCCCGAGCCGAGGCTCGCGGCCAGCATGCCGCCCACCATGCCCGGGGTGATGCCGGGGCGGTCGGCGATGGAGTAGGAGATGTAGCCCGCCAGCGCCGGCACCATCAGCGCGAACGCCGACTTGGCGCCAATCTGGAACAAGGCCCAGGCCAGCGTGCCCTTGTGGGCGTCGTCGAAAGCGTAGATGCCGCCCAGCGCGAAGGCGATGGCGATCAGGATGCCGCCCGCCACCACGAACGGCAGCATGAACGACACCCCGGTCATCAGGTGCTTGTAGGCGCCGGTACGCTGGGCCTTGGCGGCCTCGGCCGGCGCGGCCTGGGCGGTGCTGCCGGCGGCCTTGGCCGAGGCGTGCTCGGTGGCCTCGGCGATGGCGCGCTTCACCAGCGCGGCGCCGTCGTGGATGGCGGCCTTGGTGCTGCTCTGGAACAGGCGCTTGCCGGCGAAGCGGCTGGTGTCGACCTGGGTGTCGGCGGCGATGATGACGAGGTCGGCGCGGCGGATCTCGTCCGCGCTCAGGGTGTTCTGCGCCCCGACCGAGCCCTGGGTCTCGACCTTGACGCGGTGGCCCAGCTGTTTCGCCCCCTGGGTTAGGCCCTCGGCCGCCATGAAGGTGTGGGCGATGCCGGTGGGGCAGGAGGTGATGGCGACGATCTCGAGCGCGGCGCTGGCGGCTTGCGCGGGGGCGGCCGGCTCGGCGCGTTGCGGCGCGGCGGAATCCTGCAGCGCGCTGGCGATGACGCCGTCGGCATCGGCCAGCACCGCTTCCAGCGTGGCGACGTGGCAGCCGCGCAGGGCGAAGCGCTCGGACTCGGCTTCGCCTTCGCCGACCAGCACGATGGCGTCGGCGCGCTGGATCAGTTCGTCGGACAGGCGCGCCTGCACGCCGTGCGTGCTGCGCGTTTCGACCTCGATGCGGTGGCCCAGGCGCTCGGCGCCGTGGCGCAGCGCCTCGCCGGCGAGCAGGGTGTGGGTGGTGCGTTCGGGGCAGGATACCACTGCCAGTAGGTGTGCCATCTGTGTCTCCTCCATCTCGGGGCGTTGTAGCCCGCGTAGTTATCGTGCTGCCGGGTAATCGGGTGGGGCTAGGCCACCAGTTGCGCCAGATCGACGCGGGCCGCCAGCGCTTCCACCTCGGCGGCGGCCGGCAGGTGAGGGCCGACCTGCGCCAGCTTGCCGGCGGCAAACGCCACCGCCAGCCGCGCGGCGTCCGGGGCGCTGCGTCCGCCGTAGCGGGCGGCGATCAGGCCGGCCACCAGCGCGTCGCCGGCGCCCACGGTACTGGTCAGCGCCACCTTGGGCGGGCGGGCCAGCCAGACGCCCTCGCTGCCGGCGAACAGCGCGCCGTCCTCGCCCAGCGACACCACCACTTCGGCGATGCCGCGCGCGCGCAGCCGGGCCACCTCGTCGCTCACCTCGTCCAGCGTCGCCAGCTCGCGGCCGACCAGCTGTTCCAGTTCGTGGCGGTTGGGCTTGATGCAGGCGGGCAGGGTGGCCACGCCGTCGGCCAGCGCCGCGGCCAGCGCGGCGCCGCTGCTGTCGAGCACCACGTGCGCGCCGTACTGGCGCAGGCGACCGGTCAGCACGGCGTAGCAGTCGTCGCCCAGCCCGGCGGGCAGGCTGCCCGCCAGCACGAAGCAGCGCCCCGGTTCGGCCAGGTCGTCGAGCTGCTGCAGCAGCGCCTCGAAGGTGGCGCGCGCCACCGGCTCGGCCGGCAGGTTGACGTCGGTGGTGCTGCGGTCCGTGCCGTCCACCAGCTTGATGTTGACGCGGGTGGCGCCGTCGTGACGCACGAAGCGGTCGTTGATGCCCTTGTCGGCGAACAGCTGCTCGAACGCCGTGGCGTTGTCGCGGCCGAGAATGCCGGTGGCGATCACCGGAATCGCCCAGTCGGCCAGGCAGCTGGCGACGTTCACGCCCTTGCCGCCGGCGTTGATCTGCGACGAGCGTGCCACGTTGACCGCGCCCGGCTGGAGCTGATCGAGCATCACGGTCTGGTCGATCGCCGGGTTGAGCGTGACGGTGACGATGGGGCGGGTCATGCCACGTCTCCTTCCAGCGCGCGCACGTCGGCGGCGCTGTCGCACTCGAGGGCCTGGCGCGCCAGCTCCAGCAGGGTGCTGTGGGTGGCGGCGCGCAGGCGCGCCTTGACCGCCGGGATGTCGCGCGGGCTCATCGACAGCTCGTGCACGCCGATGCCGGTGAGGATGGCGGCGCCGAGCGGGTCGCCGGCCAGGCCGCCACAGACGCCGACCCACACCTGGTGGCGGCGCGCGCCGTCCACGGTCTGCTGGATCAGGCGCAGCACGGCCGGGTGCAGGCTGTCGGCCTCGCGCGCCAGTTCCGGGTGCTGACGGTCGATCGCCAGCACGTATTGGGTGAGGTCGTTGGTGCCGATGGAGAAGAAATCGACGTGTTCGGCCAACCTGTCGGCCATGGTCGCCACCGCCGGCACTTCCACCATGATGCCGAGCGGCACCTGCGGCGCGTTCAGCTCCTGGCGGATGCGCTCGCAGTGGGCGCGCAGCGTGCGTACTTCGTCCAGCGAGGTCACCATCGGGAACATGATCGACATCGGGCCGTGCGCCGCGGCGCGGTACAGCGCACGCAGCTGCGGCTCCAAGAGGTCGGCGCGACGCAGTTGCAGGCGCGCGCCGCGCACGCCGAGGAACGGGTTTTCTTCGCGCGGCAGGTCGAGGTAGGGCACCTGCTTGTCGCCGCCGATGTCGAGGGCGCGGATGATCAGGGTGCGGCCCTGCAGCGCCTCGATCATGGCGCGGTAGGTGGCGTACTGCTCTTCCTCGTCCGGCGCGCTATCGCGCTCCAGGAACAGGAATTCGGTGCGCATCAGCCCGACGCCCTCGGCGCCGGCGGTGAGCGCCTCGGCCACTTTTTCCGGGCGGTTGACGTTGGCGGCGATCTCGACGCGGTGGCCGTCGCGGGTCTGCGCCGGCAGCGCGCGGTCGGCGGCCTGGCGCGCGTCGCGCTCCTGCTGCTCGGCCAGCCAGCGCCGCGCCGAGGCCAGGTCTTCGGCGGACGGGTCGAGGTAGAGCCGGCCGCCGTGGCCGTCCAGGATCACGGTGGTGCCGTCCGGCACGTCGAGCAGCGCGGCGCCGCCGGCCACCAGCGCCGGCAGGCCCAGGGTGCGCGCCAGGATCGCGGTGTGCGAGGTCGGGCCGCCCTGCGCGGTGCACAGGCCGAGGGTGCGCGTGACGTCCAGCGTGGCGGTGTCGGACGGCGCCAGGTCGGCGGCGATCAGGATGGTCTCGCCGTTGCCGTTGACGCCGTTGCTGCCGGTGTCGGCGCTGGGGTCGAGCTTGGCCAGCACGCGGCGGCCGACGTCGCGCAGGTCGGCGGCGCGCGCCGCCAACAGCGGGCTGCCCAGCGCCGCCAGTTTGCCGGCCTGCTGTTCCACCGCCTGATGCCAGGCCCAGGCCACGCCGTGCTGCTGCACCATGAAGCGGCAGGTCAGCGTGATCAGCTCGCTGTCGTTGAGCAGTTCGGCCTGGGCGCGGAAGATGCCGGCCTCGGCGGTGCCGAGACGGCGCGCGGTGTCGAGCGCCAGCTCTTCCAGTTCGTCGCGGGTGGCGACGAGCGCGGCTTCCAGCTCGGCGCCGCCGTCGATCAGTTGGCCCGGGCGGTCTTTCACGTCGACGGCGTGCGCGCGCAATTGACGCGTGGTGCCGATGGCGAGCCCCGGGCTCGCGCTGATGCCGCCGATCGAGGGCAGCGCGCCGGCCGGCGCCCAGCCCTGGCGGTTGGCATTCTTCTGTTTCAGCGCGGCGGCGGCGGCGTCGGCCTGCTCCTGCGCGGTGATGCGCGTCATCACGTCGCGCAGCGTGGCCAGCGCCTGCTCGGCTTCCGGGCCGGAGGCCGACACGTGCAGCTCGTGGCCGTGCTGCAGGCCGAGCTGCAACAGCCCGATCAGGTTCTTGCAGTCGGCGCTTTCCTGATGGTTGCGCACCAGCACGTCGGCGTCGAAGCGGCGCGCGGTTTCCACCCACAGTGTGGCGGGGCGGGCGTGCAGGCCGTTGGGGTATTCCATGGTCCAGCTGAAGTGGTGCTCGTGGTCGGCCACCGTGGCCACGGCCGCTTCGGCCACCACGGCATCCTCGCCGAGCGCCGCCAGCAGCGGGGCCGGGTCGTTGGTGCCGAACAGTGTTTGCAGCTGTTTTTCATCCTGCAGCAGGCGGGTGAGGCGGCGCAGCAGGGTGATGTGTTCGTCCGACTGGGCGGCGATGGCCACCACCAGGTGCACGCGCTGTCCCGGGTTCCATTCCAGGCCGCCCGGAATCTGCAGCACCGCCACGCCGGTGTGGCGGATCAGGTAGCGGTCTTCGATCATGCCGTGCGGAATGGCGACGCCATGGCCGAGGAAGGTGTTGGCGACGGTTTCACGGCGCAGCAGGCTGTCGATGTAGGCCGGGTCGATATAGCCGGCCGACGCCAGCAAATGCCCTGCCTCGGCGATGGCGCCATTCTTGTCGGCCGGGCTCGCTCCGAGCCGGACCAGTTCGGCCGGAATCAGCGGTAGTGGCATGGTGTCTCCTCACTCTTTGCCTGAAACCTGTCCAGGGGGCTGCGGCACGGGCTTAGCCGGGGGTGCCGACAGCGGCAGGTTCATCATTGATGTGTAGCAATTGAAATCGATTACATTTTGGCTGTCAATCGTCTTATGCCAACAACCGATGGCGAAATCCTTGGCTGTGGCCATTTTTGAGACAACCATGGCAAGACAAGGGGCTTGCGTAGTGACGCGATTTCAGCGACGATCACGCGCAATACAGGAAATCGATATCAGGACACCATGAGCGCCAAAATCAAGGATGTCGCCGCCGCCGCCGGGGTCTCCGTCGCCACCGTCTCGCGGGCATTGGGCAGCGGGCCGGTCAGCGCGGCCCTGCGCCAGCGCGTCGAAGAGGCCGCCAAGCAGCTGGGCTACCGGCCCAACCTGTCGGCGCGCCGCCTGCGTTCGCAGCACACCCAGACCGTCGGCCTGATCGTGTCGGATATCCGCAACCCGTTCTTCACCGCCGTCAGCCGCGCGGTCGAGGATGCCGCCTACCAGGCCGGCATGCGGGTGATCCTGTGCAACACCGACGAGAACCCCGACAAGGAAGCGATGTACCTGCGGCTGATGGAGGAGGAGCGCGTCAGCGGCGTGATCTTCTCGCCGACGCGCGACACCGCGCGCCGCCTGCGCCCCGACGCCTACGATTTCCCGGTGGTGATGATCGACCGCGCCGGGCCGGCCGGGCAGGCCGACGCCGTGGTGCTGGACAACCGGCTGGCGGCACGGCAGCTGGTGGAGCACCTGGTGGCGCAGGGCTATCGCCATATCGGCGGCCTGTTCGGCAATACCAGCAGCACCGGCGCCGAGCGCCACGCCGGTTTCGAGGCAGCGCTGGCGGCGCACGGCCTGGCCGGGGAGGGGCGCTTCATCGCGCCGACCGCCGAGGCGGCCGAGGCGGTGGTGACACAATGGTTGGCCGAAGAGCAGCGTCCCGACGCGCTGATCGCCAGCAACGGCCTGTTGCTGCTGGGGGCGCTGCGCGCGCTGCAGCGCGCCGGGTTGTCCTCACCCCACGACCTGGCGCTGGCGGGCTTTGACAACGAGGTGTGGACCGGCCTGGTCGGCAACGGCCTGACCGTGATCGAGCAGCCGGTGTACGAAATCGGCCGCACCGCGATGGAGATGCTGCTGAGCCGGCTCGACGACCCCGGGCTCAGCATCCGCAGCGTGGTGCTGGCCGGCCGCCTGCTGGTGCGCGGTTCCACCAGCCCGCACCCTTCCGCCTAGCGCCGCCACGGCGTCTTCGGCCAACCCTGAACCCCCGCGGGAATCGCTATCCGGCGGGGGGGCCGTCTGTTCGGGACGCGAAAGGCGTCGTCCCTTCACTTCGGCTTGACGTGATTCACCACCGCAGCCTCATGGCCGAAGAACACGCCGCGCGTCGAGAAGGTGTAGTTCGCCTCCGCCTGCATCAGCCCCACCAGCACCAGCAAGCACAGGGGGGGAATCAGGATGGCGTAGACCAAGGCCAGCCGCTCCCAGCGCAGGTGCATGAAGACGCTGACGATCAGCCCCGCCTTCAGCAGCATGAACGCCACGATCAGGAACCAGCGCAACAAGCCCTGGAGATGGAAGTAGTCGACCAGGTAGGACAGAGTGCTGAGCACGAACAGCAGGCCCCATACCTTCAGATACAGGCCGATCGGGTGTTGCTGGCCGGATGCGTGTTCCATGGCGTCACCTCACCACAGGTAGAAGAAGGCGAAGATGAAGACCCACACCAGGTCGACGAAGTGCCAGTACAGCCCGGCGATTTCCACGATCTGGTAGTTGCCGCTCTTCTCGTAGCGCCCCCCCAGCACCTTGAGCGCGACGGTGGCCAGATAGATCACCCCGGCGCTGACGTGCAGGCCGTGAAAGCCGGTGATCATGAAGAAGGTCGAGCCGAACTGCGGCGCACCCAGCGGGTTGCTCCACGGCCGCACCCCTTCCTCGACGATCAGGTGGGTCCATTCGAAGGCCTGCAAGCCGACGAAGCACGCGCCCAGCGCTGCCGTGGCCAGCATCAGCGCCGCGCACTTCACGCGCTCGCGGCGGTAGGCGAAGTTGACCGCCATCGCCATGGTGCCGCTGCTGCTGATCAGGATGAAGGTCATGATGGCGATCAGGATCAGCGGGACCGCCGTGCCGCCGATGGTGAGCGCGAACACCTCGCTGGGATTGGGCCAGGGAACGGTGGTGGATATCCGCACCGTCATGTAGCCGGTCAGGAAGCCGCCGAAGATGAAGGTGTCGCTGAGCAGGAACACCCACATCATCGCCTTGCCCCAGGGCACCTTGAAGGCTTCGCGGTCGCCCGACCAATCGACCACGACCCCCTGCCAGCCGGCAGCGGACGTGAGCGGGGGCTCGGGAGGGGATGATTTGCGCTGTGCCATGATGGCCTACCTCGCAAAAAGAACAGGCTCGGCCCAACCCGGATGGCGGGTAAGGTCACGTCCCCCTTGTTGTCATGCCGGCACGCCGGCAGCGTACCCGCGCACGGCGGGCTTCAGGCGCTGCTGCAGATGGCCAGGATGGTGGCGGGCGGCACGATGAACAGCAGCCCGAGCAGCACCAGCCACAACGCCAGCAGAAAGTGCCAGTAGCGGGCGCACAGTTCGACGGCCAGCAGCCCGTCCGCCGTCACGTCGTTGTGTCCCACCCGTCTTATGGTCATGCCCCAGGCGACCAGCCCGCCGATCAGGTGGATGCCGTGCAATCCGCTCAGCAGGTAGAAGAAGCTGCTGGCCGGGCCGCTGGCGATGACGTAGTCGAGCGCGGTCAGTTGCCGCCACAGCCACAGCTGGCCGGCGAGAAACGCCAACGCCAGTACGCCGCCCAAAAACAGCCCACCCCTCATGCCGGCGCGCCGGCCGTGCCGGCCGGCCACCTGGGCCCACTGCAGGGCCGCGCTGCTCAAGAGCAGCAGCGCGGTGTTCAGCCACACCGTCGGCAGAGTCGGCAGCCGCTGCCAATCCGCGTAGCCCATGCGCACGATGTAGGCGTGCAGAAACTGGGCGAACAGCACCGTTACCACGCCCATGAACACCCACAATGCCGGCTTGCCCGCGCTCGGCATGCCGTCCCGTGCCCCGCCCGCGTCGTGGCGGGCGCTCTGCGCTAGGCTCATGTCTTTTTCCTCCCGCGCCGAGGCGCCGCCTTGACCACTGTCTGGTCGTGGTCATCGCCGCCGCCCGCCACGGCGCTGTTCTGCGGCACGAAGTCCTGCGCCATGCCCGGCACGCTGTAATCATAGGCCCAGCGGTGCACCTCCGGCTGCTCCGCGCCCCAGTTGCCATGTCCCGGTGGCGTCTCCGGGGTCTGCCATTCCAGCGTGGTGGCGCGCCACGGGTTGCTCCCCGCCGGCCGCCCGCGGAACGTGCTGTGGACCAGGTTGTAGAGAAACACCAGTTGGGTGACCCCCACGATCAGCGCTGCCACCGTGATGAAGGCATTGAGCTGCTGGGCCGAGGCAGGAATGAAGGCGTAGTTGTCGTAGGCGTAATAGCGGCGCGGCATGCCCAGGATGCCCAGATAGTGCATCGGGAAGTAGATGGCGTAGGTACCGAGGAAGGTCACCCAGAAGTGGAGCTTGCCCAGGGTCTCGTTCATCAGCCGCCCGGTCACCTTGGGAAACCAGTGGTAGAGGCCGCCGAAGATCACCAGGATCGGCGACACCCCCATCACCATGTGAAAGTGGGCGACCACGAAATAGGTGTTCGAGAGCGGGATGTCGACGCTGACGTTGCCGAGGAACAGCCCGGTCAGGCCGCCGATCAGGAAGGTACTGATGAAGCCGATGGCGAACAGCATCGGCACCGAGAGGTGGATATCGCTGTGCCACAGCGTCAGCACCCAGTTGTAGACCTTGATCGCGGTGGGCACCGCGATGATCAGCGTGGTGGTGGCGAAGAAGAAGCCAAAGTAGGGGTTCATGCCGCTGACGAACATGTGGTGCGCCCACACCACGAAGCTCAGCGCCCCGATCATCACGATCGCCCACACCATCATGTGGTAGCCGAAGATCTTCTTGCGGGAATGGGTGCTGATCAGGTCCGAGACGATGCCGAAGGCGGGCAAAGCCACGATGTACACCTCGGGATGGCCGAAGAACCAGAACAGGTGCTGGAACAGGATGGGGCTGCCGCCCTTGTAGCTCAGCGCCTGCCCCATCGACACGATGGCCGGCATGAAGAAACTGGTGCCGAGCACCTTGTCGAACAGCAGCATCACGCCGCTGACGAACAGCGACGGAAACGCCAGCAAGGCCATGATGGTGGCGACGAAAATGCCCCACACCGTCAGCGGCATGCGCATCAGCGTCATGCCCCGGGTACGCGCCTGCAGCACCGTGATCACGTAGTTCAGCCCGCCCATGGTGGCGGCCACGATGAAGATCAACAGCGAGACCAGCATCAGGATGATGCCCCAGTCCGAACCCGGCGTGCCGGGCAGGATCGATTGCGGCGGGTACAGTGTCCAGCCCGCGCCGGTGGGGCCGCCGGGCACGAAAAAGCTCGCCATCAGCACCAGCACCGCCAGCAGGTAGACCCAGTAGCTCAGCATGTTGAGCAGCGGAAACACCATGTCGCGCGCGCCCACCATCAGCGGAATCAGGTAATTGCCGAAGCCGCCGAGAAACAGCGCGGTAAGCAGGTAGACCACCATGATCATGCCGTGCAGGGTGACGTACTGGTAGTAGTGGTTGGCGTCGATGAAGGCGAAACGGCCCGGAAAGCCCAGTTGCAGCCGCATCAGGTTGGACAGCACCAGGGCCACCATCCCGACGGCGATCGCGGTGATCGTGTACTGCACCGCGATCACCTTGTGATCCTGGCTCCACACGTAGCGGGTCCAGAAACTGTGCGGTTCGTGATGCTGCTCGGCTGAGGAATACGCCATCACACCCTCCTGCTGTCAATCTTCGGTCCGGGTCCGCTCAGGGCGTCCCGGCTTGTGCCACGGTCTTGTCCGACAGGGTCTTCATGTAGGCGATCAGCGCGGCGAGCTCCGGGTCGCTCAGGCTGAACGGGGGCATGATCGCCGGATAACCGTGCACGATCTTGGCGTTCGGTGTGCGGATCGACTCGGCGATATAGGCAGGGTCGACCTGCACGGTACTGCCGTCGGCCAGGGTCTCGGTCTTGCCGTACAGGCCTTTCCAGCTTGGGCCGACGCGGGCGCTGCCGTCGTCGCTGTGGCAGGCCACGCAACCCCGGCTTTGCGCCAGCAGCTTGCCCTGCGCCGGCAGGGCGGCACCGGTCGCCGCGACCGGCGTGCGGGTGGCGCCATGGGCAAAGGTCGACTGTCGGCCAAGCCAGGCCTGAAAAGCCGCGGGCTCTTCCACCACCACGTAACCGCGCATGTTGAAATGGCCCACGCCGCACAGCTGCGCGCAGAGAATCTCGAAGCGGCCGGTCCGGGTCGGGGTAAACCAGAAATGGGTCACCATGCCGGGGACCAGGTTCATGCGCGCGCGGAAGGGCGGCACGTAGAAGTCGTGCAAGACGTCCTGGGAGCGCAGCAGAACCTTGATCGGCTTGCCGACGGGCAGGTGGACCTCCGAGTTGAGGATCAGGACGTCATCCTGGCCGCGAGGGTCGTTGGGGGCCAGTCCGAGCGGATTCTCCGCGCTCACAAAGCGGCTATCCGTGACCCCCAGCCGGCCATCCCGGCCGGGGAAGCGGAAGCGCCACTGCCACTGCTGGCCCACCGCCTCGAACACCAGGGAATCTGCGGGGGGATCGATATAGGCGGCGTAGACGAACAGGCCAGGGGCCAGCATGGCGATGATGCCTACTGCGGTCAGGCCGGTCAGCCAGCCTTCCAGCTTCTTGTTTTCCGGATCGTGGGCGGCGCGGTGGCCGTCGCGCTGGCGGAAGCGGATCAGGCAATAGGCGATGAACAGATTGATGGCGATGAAAAACGCCCCGGTGATGGCGAGGGTGATCATCAGCGTGGTGTCGATCTGTCCCCAGTTGGAGGCCAGCGGCGTGAGCCACCACGGACTCAGGAAGTGAAACAGGACGGCAGCGGCGACCAGCGCCATCAAGACGATTGCGAGTGCCATAGGGTATCGGTCCTGCGTAGTTCTCCTCGCGGAACACCCCGGTCCGGCATGAGGGACGACAGTCACGGGCCGCAGGCTCCAGCGGCGCAGGGCGGGTGAGTGGCCGGCCGGCTTCATCGCGCCAGGCAAGCTATCCGGATCGACGACATTTCCCGGCCTGGCACAGCAGTCGATGCAACGGACCCCGCGGCGCCTGACCGTTGCCCCGTGTTCGACAGGGCCTGGCCAGGCGTGCCCGGATCCGCCATTCCAGTGGTTTCAACTTAGCACATTGTGGGCAAAGGGCACGGATGCGATCGGCGCGCCGGGTGTGGCGCGGCGGATTCACCGCGGCAGCGGGGTGGGGCGGCCAGGGCGATGCGGGATTGAGAGTGGGCGGGTTTGGGTCTATAAAATGACTTCAAGGTAGTGATTTTCAATCGCAATCCGGGAGGTGGCGCCATGCGCAAACGGATTTATTACCTTATTCCCGACTTGGCCAATGCCCAGCGCCTGATGAACGACTTGCTGCTGGCGCGCATCGAGGAAAAGCACATCCATTTTCTCGCCAAGGAAGGCGTCGATCTGTCCAGTCTCCACCGTGCCAACCTGTTCCAGGAATCGGACATCGTCCACAGCGCGGAGATGGGCTTGATCATCGGTGGGGCCACCGGCTTGATTTCGGGACTGGTGGCCGCCTTGTTCATCCTGGTCGACACCGGCCTGCCGTGGGGCGGCGTGGTGCTGGTGACCTTCCTGATCGGCGCCGTGTTCGGGCCTTGGGCGGCAAGCATGATCGGCTGTTCGGTGCCCAACAGCCGGCTCAAGCCGTTCCGCGAGGCCATCGACCGTGGCCAGATCCTGCTGATGGTGGATGTGCGGGCGGCCGAGGTCGAGGATATCGAGAACTTGCTGCGGAAAATTCATCCGGAAGCCCATCTGGAAGGTGTCGAACCGACGATTCCTGCCTTCCCCTGAGTCTCGTTTTGCCGCCGCCGGCGTCAGGCGGCCGGCGGGAGGCGTGTCGTCCAAACAAACGGCGGGGCCGTGCGGCCCCGCCGTTGTCACGTTAGTCTGGGCGGCCGCTTGGGCGATCGTACCCGCGGCGGGCGCCTTGCCACGTGTTTCTCACCGCGGCCGTCACGTTGCGTTTTTCGCCGTCGCAGCAGGCGCAGCGTCTGGGCCGGGGTAGGGCGTGATGCCCGCGCAGCGATGGGCCTGCCTCGCCGTGGCGGTGCTGCGGTGGTGGTCAAGGTTGGCCGAAGCCCTGGTCACGGCGCGGCATCGATCTGCGCCAGCGCGCGGCGGATCGACTCCGCGTCGTCCGGCCTGACCAGTCGCGTCACTTCCTGGCCGTCGCGCAGGAAGATCAGTGTCGGCCACAACTTCACCCCGAACGAGCGCCCCAGCCGCCGCCCCCTGCCATCCTCGATCTTGATGTGGCACACGGCCTGATGGGGGGAGAGCGCGGCGGCGATCAATGCTTGCGCGGCCTGGCAGTGGCCGCACCACGGCGCGCCGAATTCGAGCAGGACCGGGCCGGTCATCGCGTCGATCTCGGCGCGTGACGGTTCGTTGTCGGCATAGAGGGTGTTCATGAGCATGTTCTTTCCTTGGAACCTGTTTACGATCTGCGGCGCGTCGGCGATACGGCGTTAAAAACGTCTGCGGAATGCTCATTTACCGCTTGTAAACTCCGCTTCCTCAGCCGTTTTCGCCTTGTCTCGCTCTAGCTCGCGAGAACGTAAACAGGCTCTTACGACAGGCCCTGCTAGGAGCGGCGGGCGATGCCGTGCGCCTCCACTTCCACCAGCAGGTCGCTGCGGCAGACGTCGGCCTGCACATACACGGCCCGGATATCCCGGCCGATCAGTTGCTCCAGCGTGGCGCGCACCTTGGGGTAGTCGGCAGCGTGACGGATATAAACCCGGTAGTCCAGCCCGGCCAGGGTGTAACCAGCGGCCGGCGCCAGCCGGCTGGCCTGCTCGACCAGCACGGCGATATTGGCCACCGTTTCCCGGGTCTGGGCCACCACATCGTCGATGTGCACGGTGCCATGGCCGACGATGCTGGCGGTGCCGGAAATGAACAGAATGTCGTGCCGGCCGCTGTTGGCGATGGCGGCACGGGTAAAGGTGGGGCTGCGTGGCCCGTATTGCCGTGGATACTCGAAAGCGCTGATCTGGCGCGGATTCTCGATACCGCGCGCGGCCTGGCGCGCCGCCAGGAAGGCAATGCTCAGCGGACCCTCGGCCACGCCCAGCGCGCAGGCGGCGGGGCTGCTGTCCACCGGCCGCGCGAAGTCGGCAAACGCCTGGTGACGGCCGATGTTGAACTGCCGGTAGCGTTCCAGTCCGTGTTCCATCTCATTGATGCGCGGCACGTAGTTCCACACCCGCCACAGGTGCGGGAAGCCTTCGGCCTCCAGCAGCGAGAACAGCTGGCGGTAGGCTTTTTCCGCGGCCAACTGCAAGGCGGTGCCGGTGTCGCTGCCATGGCCCTCTTCCAGTTCGATCACGCCGTAGAGCAGGTCCTCGTTGGCGCTGAAGCGGGTGTCCTGGAGGCGGCCGCGGCGACAGGGTGTCGCACTGTGCCAGTATTCGTGCAGTTGTTGCATGCCGCCCAGCAGAGGCATGCGTACCCGCTGTACCGGCCAGGGCAGGGCTGGCGCTGGATGATGCAGGCTACTCATACCCAGGATACCGGCGTCCGCGGGGAGCGGCTGCCCGCCGCAGGCGGAAGGATCACACTGGAAAAACTGCAAGCTGGTGTCTGGACTCATGATGCGGATGTTTCGGCTGCAACGGCGAAATGGTGAATGGGGTAGGGTGGGCGGCTCAACGCGGCGGCGGCAGGCTGCCGCCTCGGGCATGGGCCTTCAGGCCGCTCAGCCAGGCTGTGCCCAGCCCTAGCAACGTGCCGGCCAGCACGTCGAGCGCCACATGCTGCTTGACCGCCATGGTGGAATAGGCGATGGCCACGCACCAGACGATGTTGAGCCATTCGAGGCCGCGGCCCAGCTGCAGCAGCCGGATGCGCCAGTGCAGCCAGAGGGCGGAAAAGACGGCGGTGGCCACGTGCAGCGAAGGAAAGGCATTGCCCGCGGTGTCGACATTTTTCAGAAAGGCCACGCCGGGATACTGCTTCCAGTCGATATCGGCCGGCGCGATGGCGTTGGGCCAGAAATAGAATACCGCCAGCCCCAGGAGGCAGGGCAGGGCAACCCGAAAACCGTACTCGACAATTTCACGCCGGCTCAGCATCAACACCGCTGGCATGGAAACATAGGCCCACAGCGACAGGTAAATCGGCAATGCCCATGGCTGGAAGCCGAGCAACTGGTCCAGCCGCGTGGCGGGAATGATGGTGACCGCGGAGGCCGGGTGCCGCAACAGGTACACATAGCCGACAAAAAATACCGAGGTGAAGCCCATGGTGCCGAACATCTTGAACCAGAAGTGAGCCAGAATGGTGGCCATGATCCCGGTCTGGCCGGGGGGCTTGCTGATCACTCCCTTGTTCAAAACGGCTCCTTGGAAAATGGTGTCCGGGCAGGGTCGGTGGTATGCCGATGGGAATATTTGTTATACTCCCCGATTGGATTTTCCGCGTGCGCGCGCAGACTTTAGCTGGTGTCGGAAAGGCATGTCGAAAGGTTATACCCATGACATGTTTCAATCGGCAGGGCGATGATACCGAAACTGCGTGACGTTGGCGATTGTCAGCATTTCCTTTAAACAAGACCTTATTTATTTCAAATTATGGAACAAGCTACTGCACCGGATCTGGCTCTGGAACGTGAAATCGCCGGGCATATCGTTACCGCGCTAAACTTTGATATCGCACCCGAAGACATCGTTCCTGAGGCGCCGCTGTACGGTGACGCGCTGGGGATCGACTCCATCGACATCCTGGAAATCGCACTGGTGATGTCCAAGCAGTACGGTGTGCAGATGAAAGCTGACAGCGAAGACAACTCCACCATTTTTGCCTCCCTGCGCGCGCTGGCGTCCTATATCCGCGAGCACCGCAGCAAATGACCGGGCTATGGCGCACCGTGCGCCTGGTGTTGCTGGCCCTGGTGGCCGGGGCCTACCTGGTATTTGATTACCTGGCCTCGTCCTCCAGCCAGCCGCCGCTGTACGCAGTGCTGATCGGCGCCACCCCGCTGACGCTCGGGGTGATTGTCGCCTGCTGGAATTCGGCCTTTCGCCTGCCTGCCATGCTGCTGTGCACGGGCGTGCTGCTGGCCGTTGCCCTGAATCTCGATCGCCTGCTGTCGCACGCCGCCTGGCTCTACTTCTTTCAGCACGCCGGCATCATGACCAGCCTCGGCATCATGTTCGGCAGCACCCTGGGCAGCCACGAGGGCGCCCTGTGCTCGCGCATTGCCCGCTTTGCCAGCGCCGAGCCGCTGGATGCGCGCTACCTGTGCTACACCTGGAAAGTCACCCTGGCCTGGACTCTGTACTTTGCGGCCAGCGCCGGCATCTCGCTGCTGCTGTTCGCGTTTGCCGAGCTCGCCACCTGGGCGCTGTTCGCCTCGCTGTTCACCCCGCTGTCGCTGGGGCTGATGTTCGGCGGCGAATACCTGGTCCGCCTGCGCGCGCTGCCGGGGCAGCCCCACTTCAGCATCGCCCAGACCATCCAGTCCTATCGCAAATACACGCAATGCCGGGACGCCGCTGAATAGTCCCGAACTGCCGACCTTGATCCTTTCCGTTCCATGAGCCTGATTCCGCTGCTTCCCGATGCCGACCGCCATGCCGCTTTTACCTTTCGCCAGGGCAAGGCGATTGACCGGGAGACTTTCCACGCCCACGTGATGGCGCTGGCTGCCGCGCTGCCGGAAGGGCAGCGGGTGACCAACCTGTGTACCGACCGCTACTGGTTCGCCGTGGCGCTGTTTGCCGCCATCGCCCGCGGCATGCTCACCGTGCTGCCCAATTCGGCCGCGCCCGAGCATATCGCCATGGTGGCGGCCGAGCAGTCGGGCCTCCTGGTGCTGGGCGACCAGGCCGCCTGCCCGGTGGAGGGCCTGCCGTATTTCCGGGTGGATGTCCTGCCGCAACCGGCGCCGCCTGCCGCGACCGAGATGCCGCTGATTTCCTTCGACCAGCGTATCGCCTGCATGTACACCTCCGGCTCCACCGGCACGCCGATGCCGCACTACAAGACTTTCGGCCGCCTGCGGCTAGCCGTTCTGGCCGGGGCGGAGCGGGTGTGGGCAGCGGCCGGTGCGCCGTGCTCGGTGGTGGGCACGGTACCCATCCGCCACATGTACGGGCTGGAATCCAGCGTGCTGCTGCCCATTCTCGGCGGCGGGCGCATGTCGCCGCAAATCCCCTTCTTCCCGGCCGATATCGCGGCCAGCCTGGCGGAAATGCCGGCTCCGCGCCTTTTGGTGATCACCCCCTTCCACCTGCGCAAGCTGCTAGAGGCGGACATCGCCCTGCCGGAAATCGCCGTCATCCTGTCGGCCACCGCGCCGCTCTCGGCCGAGTTGGCCGCACAGGCCCGGCAACAGCTGGGCTGCCCGGTGCTGGAAATCTACGGCTCCACCGAAACCGGCCAGGTCGCCACCCGCGAAACCGAGCGGGAAAGCCACTGGCAAACCCTGCAGGGCATCACGCTGGAACAGCGTGACGACGAGTTCTGGGCGGTGGGCGAGGTGTATGAAACGCCGCAGGTGCTCAACGACACGCTCGAGCTGTTCAGCCCGCAGCGGTTCCGCCTGGTGGACCGCAAGGCCAACATGATCAACGTCGCCGGCAAGCGCAGTTCGCTGTCCTTCCTCAATGCCACGCTCACCGGCCTGCCCGGGGTGGTGGACGGTGTATTCTGCGTACCCGAGCGCAGCGGCAACGGCGAAGTGGAACGCCTGGCCGCCTTCGTGGTCGCACCGGGACTGGACCGCGCGCGCATTCTGGCCGGCCTGCGCCAGCACATCGATTCGGTCTTCCTGCCGCGCCACGTGGTATTCGTCGAAACCCTGCCGCGCGACGGCAACGGCAAGATTCTGGCCCGCACCCTGCAGGACCTGATCGTGCAACATCTTCCTAAGAGGGACTAAGCATGCAGCACGCCACTCTCCCTATCGCCAGCGATCATCCAGCCTACGCCGGGCATTTTCCCGGCCGTCCGGTGCTGCCGGGAGTGGTGCTGCTCGACCACGCCATGCTGGCCATCGAGGACGCCTGCCAACTGCAACTAAGCGGTTTGCTGCTGGCCAAGTTCCATAGCCCGGTCAGCCCGGGGCAGGCGTTGCGGCTGGAATTCCGCCAGGACGCTGCGGCCGTGGCGTTCACTCTCTTCCATGAACAGCGCAAGGTGGCGGACGGCAAGTTCGCCATCGCCGTGGAGCAGGCCGGGTGAGCGAGCCGGCCGCCTCGGGACCGCAGCCGGCCGCGCCGGCCTGGATGCAGCAGCGCGAACGCGGCAACCGCTTCTGGCTGCGCGTCATGTCCACGCTGTCCTGCCTGCTGGGCCGGCGTTGTTCGCGGCTGGTGCTGTACGGCATCGCCGCCTATTTCCTGTTGTTTGGCGGCAGGGCGCGTGCGGCTTCCCGCGCCTACCTGACGCGCAGCCTGGGGCGGCCGCCGCGCTGGCATGAGCAGTACCGGCATGTGCTGAGCTTCGCCAGCACCATCCACGACCGGGTCTATCTGCTGCGCGACCGTTTTGACGATTTCCACATCGACTTGTCCGGCACCGAGACGCTGCACCGCCACTACGACAGCGGCCAGGGGTTGTTGCTGTTCGGCGCCCACCTGGGGCAGCTTCGAGGTCTTGCGGGCGATGGCGCGCAGCCGCCCGGAGCTGCAGATGAGCATGGCGATGTATCCGGAGAATGCCCGCCAGATCAACCAGGCCCTGCAAGCCATCAACCCGCAGGCGCAGCAGGACATCATCGCACTGGGGACGCTGGACGCCATGCTGGCCGTGCACCGCCGGCTCGAGGAGGGCGCGCTGGTGGGCATTCTGGCCGACCGCGCCTCCGGGCCGGACCAGTATCTGAGCCGCCCCCTGTTGGGTGCGCCGGCGCGCTTTCCCAGCGGCCCTTTCCGTATGGCGGTCATGCTCAAGCACCCGGTGTACTTCATGGCCGGCATCTATCTGGGCGGCAACCGCTACCGCGTGCATTTCGAGCTGCTGGAGGATTTTTCCGGTACGGGGCGCCAGGGCAGGGAACAAGCGATGGCCGCGCTACTCGACAACTATGTGGCGGCGCTGGAACGTCATTGCCGTGCCTACCCATTCAACTGGTTCAATTTTTACGATTTTTGGGATGAAAGCTAAACCGATCATGCGTGCACCTATCATGAGCAAGACGTTGGCCGGGCTGGCCGTGCTGCTGGCGGCCGGCCTTTGCCAGGCGGCGGAATTGAGCGTGGCGGATCTGATGCAAATGCTGGGGCAGAAAAAATCCGGCACGGCCACCTTTGTCGAGAAGAAATACATCGCCATGCTCAAGCAGCCGCTGGAATCGTCCGGCGAGCTGGCCTTCACCGCGCCCGACCGTTTGGAAAAACGCACGCTCAAGCCGAAGGCGGAATCGGTGCTGCTGGAAGGCAACAAGCTGACGCTGGAGCGCAGTGACGGCCGCAAGATGACGGTGGCCCTGTCCGACCGCCCCGAGGTGGCGGCCTTTGTCGAAAGCATCCGCGCCACCCTGTCCGGTGACCGCGGCGGGTTGGAACGTTTCTATACCCTGGCCCTGAGCGGTGACGCCGAGCAGTGGAAGCTCAATCTCACGCCGATCCAGCCGCGCATGCAGAAGGTGATCAGCCAGATCCGCATCGCCGGCAAGCAGGCCCAGGTAAAAACCATCGAATTCCAGCAGGCCGACGGTGACCGTTCGGAAATGGCCATTACCAGCACCAGCGCCAAATGAAGCCACGCCACCACAAACTGGCGCTGTTCGTCTGGCTGGCGCTGATGCTGGCCTCGGTGCTGGTAATCGTTCAAACCCGCTTTGTCGCCGACCTGTCGGCCTTCATGCCCAAGGTGCCCAGTGCACGCCAGCAGATGCTGATCGACCAGCTGCGTGACGGCGCCATCGCCCGTATCGTGCTGGTGGGGATCGAAGGTGGAGACGCGGCAGAGCGCGGCCGGCTGTCGCGCCTCATGGTAAGTGAGCTGGCGCATAACCCGCGTTTCACCTCGGTGCAGAACGGCGATGGCCGGGTCCAGCAGCGCGACCAGCAGTATTTCTTCGCCAACCGTTACCTGCTGAGCCCAGCGGTCTCGTCGCAGCGCTTCAGCGCCGACGGCCTGCGCGCCGCCGTCCAGGACACGCTGGACGCCATGGCCGGCGACGCCGGCCTGGTGGTGAAGAAGATCCTGCCGCGTGACCCCAGCGGCGAAACCCTGCAAATCCTCGACCAGTTTATCGGCGAGAGCCAGCCCAATAGCAGCGACGACATCTGGGTGTCGCGCGACGGTAAGCGTGCAGTGCTGCTGCTGCAACTGGCCGAGTCCGGGCTGGATACCGATGCCCAGGCGGCGGCGCTGGCGGACGTGCGGCAAACCTTCGACCGCCTGCCGGCACGCCATGCCGATACCCGGCTGGTGATGAGCGGCACCAGCGTGCTGTCGGTGGCCTCGCGCGATACCATCAAGAGCGAGGTGGAGCGGCTGGCCACGCTGGGCACCGTGCTGGTGGTGGCGCTGCTGCTGCTGGTGTACCGCTCGCTGCCGCTGCTGCTCTTGGGGCTGATTCCGGTGTTGTCCGGCGCCCTGGTGGGTATTGCCAGTGTCAGCCTGGGCTTCGGCCACGTGCACGGCCTGACGCTGGGCTTCGGCACCACGCTGATCGGCGAAGCGGTCGATTATTCCATCTACCTGTTTATCCAGCGCGCCGGAGGCAACGAACCTCGTCATTTCTGGCGCACCATCCGCCTGGGGGTGCTGACCTCGATCACCGGCTTTGCCGCGCTGATGTGCTCCAGCTTTCCCGGCCTGTCCCAGCTTGGGCTCTACTCCATCAGCGGCCTGGTCACGGCGGCGCTGGTGACCCGCTACATCCTGCCGGGCCTGATGCCGGCCCGGCTCAACCTGCGCGATTTGAGCGGCGCAGGTCTGCTGTTGCAAAAGAGCCTGGATTTCCTGACCCGCATGCGCTGGGCGATGGCTGCGGCCCTGCTGGCGGCGGTGGCGGTGCTGCTGTTCAATCCCCAGGACATCTGGAACCGCCAGCTCAATGCGCTCAGTTCCATTTCCAAGGAGCAGAACAAGCTGGACGCCGAACTGCGTGGCGATCTGGGCGGCAACGACATGCGCTACGTCGCCAGCTTCAGCGCACCGGACCAGGAAAGCGCGCTGCGGTTGGCCGAACGCACCCGCCCCGTGCTGCGCGAGCTGGCCCGTCAGCGCGTCATCGGCGGCTTCCACACCCCGGACGAGCTGCTGCCCAGCCTGGCCAGCCAGCGTGCGCGCCAGGCTGCATTGCCGGATGCCGTCGAGGCGAGCCGGCGTCTTGACCGGGCGCTGGATGGCATGCCGCTGCAAGCCGATCAGCTCCGGGGTTTCCTGGCGGACGTGGAGCGCAGTCGCAGCCAGCCGCTGTTGAGCCGGCAAAGTCTGCAGGGTAGTGCGGCCAGCGTGTTGTTGGATTCGATGCTGATCAAGCGCCCCAACGGCTACCTGGTGCTGATGCCGTTGCGGCCGACCGGCGAGGGGGCGCAGGGCGACCAGATTGCGCTGGACAAGGTGAGGGCGGCGCTGGAGCGGCATCAGCTGGGACAGGTGACAGTGATCGACCTGCTGGAGGAAACCACCGCCATCTTCGACAGCTACACCCACGAGGCACTGGTGTTCTCCTCGCTGGGCAGCCTGGCCATCCTGCTGCTGCTGGGCCTGACCTGCGGCTGGGTGCAGGCGGTGCGGGTGACGATTCCGCTGGGCTGCGCCGTGCTGTGCACGGTGGCCATTTTCGACGCCAGCGGCATCCAGCTTACCATCCTGCATCTGGTGGGGCTGCTGCTGGTAGTGGCCATCGGCTCCAACTACGCGCTGTTCTTCGCCAACAAGCAGCAACTGGGTAACGAGGTGGAGCAGCGCCAGGTGGAAGTCTCGCTGGTGGTGGCCAACTTGGCGACGGTGACCAGTTTCGGCCTGCTGGGGACATCCAGCGTGCCGGTGCTGTCCTTCATCGGCAGCACCGTGGCGATCGGCGCTTTGCTGGCGCTGGTGTTTTCCGCGATGATGGCCAGGATTCAGCCCCGTGCGCACCATTCTTGATCGTTGGCAGCCGGTAGAGCGGGCCGACAGCCTGCTGGTGCTGCTGCCGCCGGCCAAGGCCAGCCTGGAAGACCTGATCGCCCAGGGGATGATCGCGGCGGTGCGCCAGCGCGGCCTGCCGCTAGACATCGTTCTGGCCGAGGTCGGCTACCAGCAGGTGATGGCCGGCACCGTGGCCGGGAGCCTGCATGAAGCGGTGATGGCGCCGGCGCTGGAGGCCGGCTATCGGCGTATCTGGCTGGCCGGCATCTCGCTGGGTGCCTTCAATGCACTGCACTATGCCGCCCTGTACAGCCAGCATCTGGCGGGGATTAAGCTGCTGGCGCCGTACCCGGGCACCGCCGACATTCTGCAGGAAATCAGTGCCGCCGGCGGGCCGCAGATCTGGGCGGACAGCCCAGCCTCCTCGCGCCAGGACGAGCGCATCTGGTGGCACTGGCTGTGCCAACAGGTGGCGAGCGACGACGATGACTGCCCGGTATGGCTGGGCATGGCGGAACAAGACCGCTTTGTTGCCGGGCAGCGGATGCTGGCCGGCCTGCTGCCGCCGCAACGGGTGTACTGTGTGGCAGGCGAGCACCACTGGCCGGTCTGGCAGCAGCTGTGGCAGTACTGGCTCGATCACGGCCCGTTGCCGGCCCAACTGTTGTCGGTAAAGGAGCAAGCATGACGTCATGGCAGGCCTCGCCGTTTCTCAAGCTGTGCATCGCCCTGCATGGCCTGGCCGTGCCGGCCCTGCTCCTGCGGCCGTCCAGTTGGCCGTGGCTGCTGCTGGCGCTGTTCCTGCTGCATGGCGGCATCGCGCTGGCTGGGCTGTTGCCGCGCTGCTCGCTGCTGGGGGGCAACCTGACTCGGCTGCCCGCCGCCGCCGCCCGGCGCGGCGAAGTGGCCATCACCATCGATGACGGCCCGGACCCGGCGGTGACCCCGGCCGTGCTGGAGATTCTGCGCCAGTACCAGGTGCCAGCCACCTTCTTCTGCATCGGCGAGCGCGCGCTGCGCCACCCCGAACTGTGCCGCCGCGCCGTGGCCGAGGGCCACGACATCGAAAACCATGGTCAGCGCCACCGCAAGCATACCTCCCTGTTCGGACCGGCCGGCTGGCGCGGCGAAGTGGGCGAGGGTCAGGCCACGCTGCAGACGATCACCGGCCGAAAGCCCCTGTTCTATCGGCCGATCGCCGGCCTGCGCAACCCTTTCCTCGACCCGCTGCTGCAGCGCTCCGGGGTGTTTCTTGCCAGCTGGACCCGGCGTGGTTATGATACGCGCGTGCGCGATCCCGACGCGGTGTACGCCCGGCTGGTTCGCAATCTTGCCGCAGGCGATATACTGCTGCTGCACGATGGCAACGCCGCGCGCACTCCTGACGGCAAGCCGGTCATCCTGGCTGTGCTGCCACGCCTGCTGGAAGAGTTGGCTGCGCGCCAGCTGAGGCCGGTCACGTTGAGGCAGGCCTGCAAATCAGCCTGATCAGGTGCCCAGCCGACCCGCCCTTTCTTTCGCCAACCCATGCTGATCCCTCCGGTTGTTTATGCAAGCTCTCCGACTTAGTGCCTATACCCTGACCAGTGCCTTGGGCGCTGGCCTGGCCTCCCATCTCGATGCCCTGCGCCGGCAGCGCGGCGGCATCGTCAGAAAGCGCTGGGAGACCGTCGAATTCGATGTCTGCGTCGGAGAAGTCGCCGGCCTGGATGAGGTCGTGCTGAGGCAGGATCTGGCGTATTACGACTGCCGCAACAACCGCCTGGCCCAGTTGGGGGTGGAGCAGGACGGCTTCATTGCCAGCGTAGAGCAGGCCGTGGCGCGCTACGGCGCCAGCCGGGTGGGGGTGTTTCTCGGCTCCAGCACCTCCGGCATCCTCAGTTCGGAAGTGGCCTACCGTCAGCGTGATCCGGAGACCGGCGCACTGCCGCCGGAGCATCGCTATCGCGAAACCCACAACGCCTATTCGGTGGCGGACTTCGTGCGCCGCTTCTTCGGCCTCTCCGGCCCGGCGGCGGTAGTATCGACCGCCTGTTCCTCCAGTGCCAAGGTGTTCGGCACGGCACAGCGCATGATCGCGGCCGGCCTCATCGACGCCGCCATCGTCGGCGGCGTCGATACCCTGTGCCTGACCACCATCTACGGCTTCTCCTCGCTGCAACTGGTGTCGTCCAATCCCTGTCGTCCCTTCGACGGCGAGCGTGATGGCATCTCGGTAGGCGAGGGCGCAGCGTTCGCCCTGCTGGAGCGTGCCGAGCAGCCGCAGGACGGCGACATCCTGCTGATCGGCGTGGGGGAAAGCAGCGATGCCTACCATATGTCCTCGCCGCACCCGGAAGGCCTTGGCGCCAAGGCGGCCATGGCTCAGGCGTTGCAGCAGGCCGGCCTTACGCCTGCCGACATCGACTACATCAATCTGCACGGCACCGCCACACCCAGCAACGATGCGGCGGAAGGCGCCGCGGTGCTGGCACTGTTCGGCAGCGCCACGCCCTGCAGCTCCACCAAGGGCCACACCGGTCACACCCTGGGCGCCGCCGGTGGTATCGAAGCCCTGATCTGCGCGCTGGCGCTGGACAACGGAGTGATGCCGGGCGGGGTGGGCACGCAGCAACTGGATGCCCGCCTGCAGTGTAATTACCTGCTGACCACGGTGGAGCGCCCGCTGCGCCACGTGTTGAGCAACTCTTTCGGTTTCGGCGGCAGCAACTGCAGCCTGGTTTTCTCGCGGGTGGGCGCATGAGTACGGCAACGATTTATCTCGAGGGGCTGAGCCTGCTCGGGCCGGGCATGAGCGACTGGGCCGAGGCCGTGCCGCGCCTCTTGGGGCAACAGCCTTTTCAGGTCGACGAGGTGCGGCTGGCAGCACCCTCCATCCTGCCAGCGACCGAGCGCCGTCGTGCCGGAGCAGCGGTCAAGCTGTCGATGGCGGTGGGGCTGGCGGCAGTCGAAGATGCCGACGCGGATGCGGCCCAACTGCCCAATGTGTTCAGTTCCACCGGCGGCGACTGCGAAAACTGCCATAGCCTGCTGGAAGTGCTGGCCTCGTCCGAGCGCATGGTTTCCCCCACCCGCTTCCATAATTCGGTGCACAACGCGCCGGCCGGCTACTGGGGCATTGCCACCAAGTGCACCGAGGCCTCCACCAGCCTGTGCGCCTACGATGCCACCTTCGGTGCCGGGCTCCTGGAAACCGTGACTCAGGCGCACAGCGCCGGCAAGCCCTGTCTGCTGATCGCTTTCGATACCGCCTACCCGGAGCCGCTATATGCGCAGCGCCCCATTCCCTATCCGCTGGGGGTAGGTATGGTGTTGAGCCCGGAGCATAGCGCGGTCAGCAAGGCCGCGCTGCGGCTGAGTTTCAGTGATGAGCCAGCCAGCCGCATGGACGATGCGCAGCTGGAAGCACTGCGTCAGGGTATTCCCAGTGCGCGCAGCCTGCCGCTGCTGCACCTGCTGGCCAGTGGGCAGCCGGGACGCGTGGTGATCGACTATCTGGACGACTGCCGTCTCGCCATCGAGGTAGTGGAATGATGGACCGCGACTGGATCGCCGCGCGCATTCCCCATCAGGGCAGCATGTGTCTGTTGTCCGGGGTGGAGTGCTGGGACGAAAACGACATCGTCTGCCATGCCGACAGCCATCGCCAGCCGGACAATCCGCTGCGAGCCGCCGGCCGCCTGGGCGTGGCCAATGCCATCGAATACGCCGCCCAGGCCATGGCGGTGCATGGCGCGCTGCTGGCTGGTGATGCCATGCCGGCAAGGGCCGGCTACCTCACCAGCGTGCGCGAGCTGAACTGGCATTGTCGCCGGCTGGACGACGTGGCCGAGCCGCTGCGTATCCACGCCCAGCGCTTGTCCGGCAGCGAGATCAATGCCCTGTACCGCTTCACCCTGCACGCTGGCGACAAACTGCTGGTCAGCGGCCGCCTAGGCGTGGTGCTGGATGCCGATGCGCTGGCGGGCAAGATAACCAATTGAGTAAAACCATGAAACGAGCCTTGATTACCGGTGGCAGCGGCGCCATTGGCGCAGCCATCAGCCGGCGGCTGGCGGCCGACGGTTTCCACGTCATCATCCATGCCAACCGCAATCTAGAGGCGGCGGAACAGTTGTGCCAGTCACTGCGAGCCCAGGGCCATCAGGCCGAGGCCCTACAGTTCGACGTGGCCGATGCTGCGGCAACGGCGGCTGCGCTGGAAGCCGTGCTGGAGCAGGGGCCGGTACAGGTGCTGGTGAACAATGCCGGCATTCACGATGATGCAGTGTTTCCCGGCATGCAGCCAGCGCAGTGGCACCGGGTAATCGACGTCTCGCTGCATGGCTTCTTCAACGTCACCCAGCCGCTGACCATGCCGATGATCCGTACCCGCTGGGGGCGCATCATCACTATCACCTCGGTGGCGGCGCTGGCTGGCAACCGCGGCCAGACTAACTACGCCGCCGCCAAGAGCGCGCTGCACGGCGCCACCAAGTCGCTGTCCATCGAACTCGCCAGCCGCGGCATCACCGTCAATGCGGTGGCGCCGGGCATCATCGAGTCGGAAATGTCGAAGGATGTGTTCGACAAGGAGATGGTGGCACAGATGGTGCCGATGAAGCGGGTGGGCCGGCCGGAGGAGGTCGCCAGCCTGGTGGGCTTCCTGGCATCGGAGCAGGCGGGCTATATTACCGGCCAGGTGATCTCCATCAACGGTGGCATGATCTAAAAACCTGCCCATGCTCTAAACCTGCCCATGCTCTGCTGCGCTCGGGTGATCCGGCGTTGAAACGTGGCTCAAAATGCTCATGTACCCAACGTACATTCCGCTTTTTCGCCCCGTTTCGCTTTGGCTGACCCTTCGCTCGCGAGAGCTTGAAACAGGTTTTGACGGCTGGAGCAGCGGGACTGCTGTCAGCCGCCGGTGGCCTGCAACTGCGCGCGCGGCGCATAAGCCAGCGCGATTTCCAGCTTGGCCACTTCCTGCTCCGCCACCTTCACCTGGGCGTGGACCTGCACCAGCAAGGGTGCCATCTGGCGGCAGTGGATGAAGAACTCGACCTGTTGGTCCGGCAGCACCGGCTGTTTGAACCAGCAGTTGCGCACCGCCGCCAGCACCCCGACCGAATCGTCTGGCAGCGTCTTGACGTAAGGGTCGCCAGCCAGGAGCCCGGCGCCGGCAAACTGCGCCATCGACTCGATCAGCATCACCCCCGGCACGATAGGCATGCCGGGAAAGTGCCCCTGGATCACCGCATTGTCGTGCGGCCAGCTTGCCACACCATGAAACTGGTGGGGTCCCTCGATGGTGAGTTGCTGGCAGACGAAAATGGCGCCGCGGTGCGGCAATATCTGTTCGATATCGCCGCGCTGCAGCCGCATCGGGTACTGGTAGTCCTGTTCGCTCATGCGGGAAGGCGCCGTGCCACCAGCGAAACGTTGCTGCCGCCGAAGGCGAAGGAGTTGGACATGATGGCGCGAACATCGCAGTCATGGCGCGCGGTCAGCGGGATGAAATCCAGATCGCAGCGCGGGTCCGCCTGCTCCAGGGTGGCGGTGGGCGGCAGCGAGCCACTGTTCATCGCCATCACGCTGAGCGCAAACTCCAGGATGCCGCTGGCGCCGATCAGGTGGCCGTGCATCGACTTGGTGGAACTGACGGCCAGTTGTCCGGCCGCTGCGCCGAACACACCGCGGATGGATTTGGTCTCGGTGACGTCGCCGGCATCGGTCGCCGTGCCATGGGCGTTCAGATACTGGATATCCTCTGCCCGCAACCCGGCATCGTCCAGCGCCTGCTGCATGGCGTTGATCTGTTCGGCGCTGGAAGGCGCGGTAAGGTGGGCGGCATCGCTGCTGCAGCCATAGCCGCAGAGCTCGGCCAGTGCGCTCTGGCCGCGAGCGGCGGCACGGGCCTCGCTTTCCAGTACGATGGCGGCACCGCCTTCGCCCAACACGAAACCGCTGCGGTCCTGCGAGAAGGGGCGACAACTGCGCGACGGATCGGCCGCATGCGGTTTGGCCATCACGCGCAGCGCATTCCACGCCATCATGGCGCCGGGCGTCAGCATGGCTTCGCAGCCTACCACCACGGCGGCGTCCAGATAGCCGTCGCGGATAGCACGGAAGGCTTCGCCGATGGCGACGGCGGAAGATGCGCAGGCAACAGAATAGGTGTGGCTGGGGCCGTGCAGCCCGTAGCCCATGGAAATGGCGGCTGCTGGCGCATTCGACATCATGCGTGGGACCGTCAGCGGGTGCACCACCACGGGGTTGCGCTTGCCTTCGCTTTGTACGGCAGACTGGAATCGGCTGTACAGGCCATCCAGGGTATGGGCGCCGCCCAAGCCGATGCCGACATAAATACCGAAGCGGCGTGAGTCGGCAGGCGCGGCGAGGATGTTGGCCTCAGCCAGTGCTTCGTTGGCAGCCACCAGGGCAAACTGGCTGGCGCGGTCCAGGCTGGCGTGCTTGCCGTCAAGCTTGCTGGCCGGATCGGCGGCAGCCTGGGCCAGCAATACATTGGGCAGCCATTTGGCGATGTCGGGGGTGGCGGCACCAATGGCACAGTGGCCGGCCAGTGCCTGGGCGAAGCTGGTGGGCAGGTCGGCACCGAGCGGGCTGATGGTGCCCATGCCGGTAATCAAAACCTTGGCCACTATTTGTTCTCTTCGAGGCTGAGTTCCGGCAGTTCGCCGTTATTATGTTCGCGAATGGCAGCTTCGATATCGGCCAGCATGTCACGGAAGGTCATCTGCGGGTAGCGGGTGGGGTCTGGCAACTGAAAGCCGCAGCGGTCCTCGATCTCGAACAGCATCTCCACCATGTCCAGCGAGTCGAGGTCCAGGGCGGAAACCTGCAGCGTCGGATCTTCAAACAGGGCGGGATCCTTGCCCTTGGTATTGACCAGATAGTTTTTGATGATTTGTTCTAACATGAGCGTTCAACCCAAGACGTGGCATGTACCAAAAGGTAGTAATTATAGAGTAAAATTATGGCATATGCGTTGCCTTGGGCCTGATTCGTCAAGCGCTTTGGCAGCAGCCAACGATGCAATGACAGCTGTCAGTCACCCTTAAATCCATCCCGCGGAATGATTGGCCGTTCTGGCCTGCCTGGTAAGAAAAGATGGCTGGCCGGAAGCCGGGAGTAAATTCGAAATAATGTTGAATCGCTGTTTCCGGCTGTTCCAGATCGTCCTGTTTTACCTGATGTTGTGCTGGCTTGGCTCCATGCTGCTGTTGGGCAACATCGCCGCCTTGCCCCTGCTGCTGGCGCCCAGACCACTGCGGCAGCCACTGGTGCAGTGGACCATCAGTGCCATCTGCCGCTGTTTTCTGGCCGGAGCCCAGGCGAGCGGGCTGATGCGGCTGGATTTGCGTGCGCTTGATCGGCTGAACGGCCGGGAGCGCATGCTGCTGGTACCCAATCACCCAAGCATGATCGATGCCTTTCTGGTGTTGTCTCGCATTCCCCGGGCGGTCTGTCTGATGAAAGCCAGCATCAGCTCCAATCTGTTTCTGGGGGCTGGGGCCTACCTTGCCGGTTATGTTTCCAACCGCTATCCGGAGCAGATGTTCCGTGCCGCTATTCGTGCGGTGCAGCAGGGCTCGGTGCTGATGATTTTTCCGGAAGGTACCCGCACCACGCGACAGCCGGTGAACGATATTGGCGGTTCGGTGGCGCTGATTGCCCAAAAAGCCGAGGCGCCATTGCAGACCATCATCATTACCACCAATTCGCCCTATTTGAGCAAGGGTTGGAAAATATGGCGCCCTCCTGCATTTCCGCTGATTTACCGCGCTGTGCCCGGCAAGGAATTCAAGGCCCAGGGTCGGCGCGATGAAACCGCACACCGTTTGCAACAGTATTTCGAAGCGTCGATCCGGCTTTCCATCGACCCGGAGTTGCGGCTGGATTGAGGCGCTTGCCATTCACGACGCATTCTTGACCGGCAGGCTAGCCATCGGCTAGGTTCTGCCCAATTCAAACAGCACCCCGCAGAGGGGGGCATATTCGGTTCAGTAAGTCTGCCATGCCCATTTCTTCAACGACGCATGTGGTTCTCATCCCCAGCTACAATCCCGGCCCCAAGGTTTTCGACACGGTGCGTGCGGCCCGCGCGCAATGGAGCCCAGTATGGGTGATCGTAGACGGTAGCAACGACGGCTCGGAGCAGACGCTGCTGCAAATGGCCGCCGAAGACGAGGGCCTGCAGGTCTTCGTGCTGCCGGAAAATCGCGGCAAGGGCGCTGCGGTGTTGCACGGGCTGGAGCAGGCCACGCGGCAGGGCTTCACCCACGTGCTGTGCATGGATTCAGACGGGCAACATCCAGCAGCGCAGATTCCCGCCTTCATGGCGCGTTCGCAGCAGCAGCCTGCTGCCATGGTGCTGGGCCTGCCGGTATTCGATGCCAGTGCGCCCAGCCTGCGGGTCAAGGGGCGCAAGATTTCCAACTGGTGGGCGAACCTGGAAACCCTGTGGATGGGTATCGGCGACTCCCTGTTCGGTTTCCGCGTCTATCCGGTGGCGCCCTTGCGCCGGATCATGCAAGGGCAGCGCTGGATGCGCCGTTTCGACTTCGATCCGGAGGCCGTTGTCCGCCTGTGTTGGCATGGCGTGCCGCCGGTTAACCTGCCGTCGCCGGTGAAGTATTTCCAGGCGGAGGAGGGGGGGGTGTCGCATTTCAATTACTGGCGCGACAACCGCCTGCTGACCTGGATGCACATCCGCCTGATGCTCGGTTTCGCCCTGCGCCTGCCGCTGCTGCTGTGGCGCCGACTGGCCAACCGCCCGGCCGCTTGCTGATGGGGCGCGGCATGTGCGCATACCAGCCGGGAAGGACGCTCTGAAGTGTCCGCCCCCGTCATGATGGCCCATCTGCTGCTGGAGCGGTTGTCACCGGCCGTGCTGGCGCGCGAGCCGGAGCCGCAGGCCTTGATGGAGGATGCCGATCAGATCCGGGCCTTCATGCAGAGTGGCCTCGCTAACGGCATCCTCAACTACATTTATCTCTTCCACGCCGTCATGTCGCTGCCGGTGATCCGGCCCGGCGACGTGGTGTTGGACCTGGCCTGTGGCCCGGCCAACCAGTTGCTGCAGATTGCCCGGCTACACCCGGACGCCCGCTTCATCGGGCTGGATGCCTCTGCTGGCATGCTGGCGTTGGCACGGGAAAACCTGGTGCAGGCCGGTTTGCCCAATGTCAGCCTGCAGCAGGGCGATATCGGCCGGCTGGATGGCTTTGCCGATGCGGCCGTCGACTGTGTGCTATGCACCATGTCGCTGCATCATCTGCCGGATACCGAGCTGCTGGGGCAGACCATGCGGCAGATTCGCCGCGTGCTGCGCCCAGATGGCGGCGTCTATCTGGCCGATTTCGGCCGGCTCAAGCGCCGGGCCACCCAGTCTTTCTTTGCTCATGACCGCATTGAGCTGCAGTCTGAGCAATTTACTATCGACTTCCTCAATTCCTTGCGCGCAGCGTTCAGTCTGGCCGAACTGCGGCAGGCCGCGGCGCTGCTGGGGCGTGCGCTGCATGTCTACCGTACCGCGCTGGCTCCTTTCATGCTGCTGTTCCGCAGCACGCCGCGCCGCGACATCGATGCGGCTCTGGAGCAGCGGGTGCGCGATGGCTATGCCCGACTGACCGCGGGTGAGCAGCGCGACTTCGATAACCTGGCGCGCTGGTTCCGCCTCGGTGGTCTGAATCTGCCCTGTCGCCTGCACTGACCTTTGGGAAAGAAAAAACCGGAAAACCACCATGCAACCTACTGATTGCAAAGAATTTTTCCGGTCTAATTTAACAGCCTAACATGTAGTTCCTCTCAGAAGGGTTATGCGTACCAAAAAGTGTCAATAGCGTTGTGTGAGTTAGTTATCACAGGGATGCTCTACCCTATCTGTCAATAAATAGCCTGTTAAGGGTTTTCTTGTTTACACTTTTCCAACTCATGCCAACGTCCATGCCTTTGCACCATCAAGTGCGCTCATGATTGCAGTGCTCCTTGTCCGGGCTTGAGCCGCCCCTCCGACAAAATTGCGCTGATGGTTCCAGCAAAGGTCCCTCTCCTGGGTAGACCTCGATAGTAAGACCCGGCAATTCGAGTTTGCGCCGTGTGCGCCCACGCCTCACGTGAATGGTGCCGTCAACGGGGGATGTTTCAGTGTAGACCTGTAGGCAAGAACAGCACCGGGAAGTAGATAGCTGACAATCACTGCCCAACTCCGAATGACAAACGACTCGAGCGGACCCTCTAGGATGCGCGTGTATTCTCCCGCAAAGATACGCTTGGGCGCGCCGGCTTCTAGGCCGTCAACGGAACAGGAGAAGCGGAATGTCCTCCTAGGTTCCTCAGGCTTCATACTCTTAGTATCGAACGAACACGCGACATGACCCATCGCTGTTCTTCTGCAGACACATCCCAGATACCTTGCCGCACCTTTTCCGCCAAGCCCCGTTCTACTCGCTCAAGACCGAATTCTCTTGTCCAATGCGGATTCTCGGTTGCCCTCCGCCGGCAGTACTCAGTCAGTTGTTGCGCCAAGTCTTCGCACATGCTGTAGCGCTCCCAGATTTCCTCATCAGTGGGCCCCGTGCGATAGCGACCGTTGACTAATCGTGCCGTCAACTTTGGCTGGACACCGGGAACGGAGGCGGGAATGGATTCACGGGGGAAATCCAATGGGGGGAAGGGATTAGACATGGGAAAGCTCAGCTACCGAGAAGTAGACAACTCACCGGAAGCCACCTCCCCTGGGTGCCTGTTATCTCTGCGACTTGCAGGAAGCAAAATCAGCAGGCTTAGCAAATCCTAAGGAGATGGGGTCAAGGCGAATTGCCCTTGTTGTTCTGCACCACAGACTCCGTTGCTCGTAATAGCTCCGAGGCGGTTGTTTCAAGAGCATCAGCGAGAAAAAACAAGGAGTCCAGGGCAATCTTGCTCTGGCCACGCTCGACAAGAGACACGAAGTTCCTGTGTAGGCTCGCCCTCTCCGCAAGTTCCTCCTGCGACCATCCCTTTGCAAGTCTTGCCTCCCGGACTACCCGGCCGAAGGCGCTTACACGGTTCATTTACCCCCTCCAACGCTTAGTGCAGCGGGGGAGTGTCATTGGAGTTGGGCTGGCAATCTACACAATATATTGTGTAACATTACGCCGCGCTTTACAATGAACAATATACTGTGCAAATCAGGCTGGATTGGTGCCCCTAAGGATAACTTCAACAGCACCGCAGGTGAGTCATTCGTTCCCTAAACCATTGCAGTTCAGCGCATTCACATCATGCCTCCTATTTTATTTCTCGACTTCGACGGATGCCTCCATCCCGACGCCGTGTTTCTCGTCAACCGTGAACCGGTTCTGCGATCTCCAGGATCTCAGTTGTTCGAACATGCCGATCTCTTGTCGGAGCTACTGAAACCGTATCCCCGTTTGCAAATTGTGCTCTGCACTGCATGGGTGCAAACGTTGGGTTTCGGCCGGGCCAAGGGCTATCTGCCGCGCCCTCTTCAGGAACGGATTATCGGCAGTACCTATGAGTACTGTTCCGACCTGTACACCTGGTTTGAGCTCACAAGGTTCGACCAAATTATGCAATATGTCCGCAATAAAGACATCCAGGCTTGGCTGGCACTCGATGACGATTATCATGGCTGGCCAGTGGTTTTCGAAAGTCATTTAATAAGCCCTGACAGGAACTTGGGCTTGGGGGAGCCGCGAACTCGCGAGAAGCTGATGGCGAAGCTTGAGCTAATCCATAAGTAATGTTGGGTAGCCAAGGACAACAATTCTGCTGTGAGGGAAGAGTGCTCGATTCGGCGGCCACAGAGGGTCGGAGGTACCCAAACCTATTACAGGTACTCTACCTAGACTACGATGGAGTTCTGCATCCTGAAGCCGTTTTCCGGACAAGTAAGGGGCCATGGCTGCAGACCCCAGGCCACAGGTTGTTTGAGTACGAGCACCTTTTGGAAAAGGTCATCGCCCCTTATCCGGCTTTGCGCATTGTGCTGTCCACCGCTTGGCTTCTCTCACGGGGCGGTTACAGCTACGCCAAGAAGCAACTGTCGCCGACATTACAGTCGCGCGTCATCGGGGCGACATTCCACCAACGGCACATCCGAAGGGATGAGTACGTCGCGACGCCACGTGGGGTACAGGTATGGCAGGACGTACAGCGTCGCTGTCCACATGCTTGGCTAGCCCTCGATGATGATGATACCGATTGGCCAGAATGGTGTAGGTCCCATCTTATCCGTACGCACCCGACCCTTGGACTTGCTGAGCCCCATACCTACTTAGCGCTGCAGAAGAAACTTTGTGCTATGCAGGAGTTAAGCTTACACAAATCGGTCAAAGCGGCCACTGAGTAACTAGTCTAGTGATGACCGGTTACGCAATTGCACAGATTTGCGCACCCAATTGCATCACATCAGATCAGCCAGTTGCATCGGCTTGAATACCCCGCTGTGAGCGGCTCATATCGACCAACTGCCGTCATTCGTCGCTTCGGCTGTCCAATGGCAGATAGATGATTGCAGCAGTCATTTGGGTGACTTGGCGACTGAGTGCTCATCGGCCTTAGCAGCCCTTCACTGGTGAGATGAAAGTTGGCTGCTTTCGCCTTGAAAGCGGCCACAAAAGTATCTTGCAAACGAAGGGCGACTCAAGAAACACGTCACGTCAAGAGATTACTTACCTTGAGTTAGCGGCCGAGTAGCACCGCTAATGCCTCATCCAATGCTGTAACCGATTCGACTATTGTGCGCACAGTGGTGCGGTCGAACTCATGGTCTCGTTGGGAGTCGTGCACACCACTGTTGAGATAGCCCCATTCGATGCTTCCTGCACCGACGCCGAGGAGGCGTGTCAATCCGGCGACGACATCTGATGCGCCGGCGTGCTGTGCCGCGATGCGATCGACAGCTGACCGTAACTTAGTACATTTGTTATTGAGCTCCCATGGTGAACGTGGCCCGCCTAGCTTGAGCTCGATGCGTCCATCCGTACGGCGCCCCAGCCAATTCCAGAGCCGGTCCGTCAGGCTCTCCAGAGCCGGCCGCGCCTGGCGCAACGCCTCTCGCTTTTCGTCGACCGCCAATGCCTGCTGGGCCAGCAAAACATAGTTCTTAGTCGGGGGATCGCTGTCGACGCGGAGCTCGTGTTCACCCTGATGCGGCAGGAACTTGTAGCGCTTGATGGCCACAGCACGTCGCGTGCCAAGCTCCTGCTGGATGCGATGCAAGAACTCTTCGGCGTGCGAAGTTAGGATGACTTGTTTACCGTCCAGCAAACCATCCTCGAAGAAGGTACGCCAAATTCCATCGCGGTGGTCATCGTCGATCGCATTGACAACGTCATCGAAAATAACCACCGGACAGCCCTGCGCAATATTTTTGGCCAACAGTATCGCCAGGCCCAAGCATTTGATGTGCCCTTCACTGAACACGATCAGTGCGTCATAGCGCACGCCCGGCTCACCAACGAACTCCACTTCGATCTTGCCGTTCTCAGCCACTGGTAGCCATAGCGCATGCAACAGGTCGCCGGGTGGATCAGCGCGATTGAACGCGTTGTATAGATGGCAGGCCTGTTCTCCCAGGCCCTGGAGCAGTACGCCCGGCAGTGCGGCCAGGTAGGCCTGGATCTCAGGTAGGAAACCGTCGTAGGCGGCCTTGATCCGCTGATGGTGCGCGACCAACGGTACCTCTGCCGCGACAGCCTGGATCAGTTCGCGGTTCGCCTCATCGAACTGGGCCACGGTTTGGTGGGCTGCAGCCAGTTCCTGGTCCGCCGTCATGCGCATGGTCCGAAGTTGTTCGACCTCCAGCCGATGCTGGTTCAACCTGTCCCGTTCTTGGGCCAGCGCTCCGCGCTGGGCAAGCACTTCGCGAGCCTGTGCGTCGAACTGCTCAATGATTTCAGCGACCCGCAGCAGAGCGTTCCAGGCATATCGCTCACCATCGACCCACGCGCCGAGCCAGTTGCCCGCAGCGGAGGGAGGCAGCAGAGGCAGGCCCGCTGCCTGCAGTTCAGCAGGACATGCATATGCAGCGGCCGCCACGACTCGACGCATCTCGTCCCAGAGCACCCGCACGGCCTCACTCAACTGCGTCCGATGATTGGCCTCTTGCTGCTGAAGGGCAGCCAATTGCGCGAGCTGCTCCAATCCCGCGCGCGCCTTGGCGAACGGATCTTGTGACACGGCAGCCAGTCCGGTACCGCATGCGGGACAGGCAGTCGCCCCGTCGGCTAGGGCCAGCACCGCCTCGTAGAGCTTAGCGTACGACACCTCGCCAGCACGGGCTGCGAGCTGACCGGACGACTCCTGCCAAAGTCCCTGGACGCGGTAGGCCTCTGCCAGAAGTGCCTGCAGCTGCGCTCGGGTGACCTCGTGTACGGCAGGAGGGACGGCATCCAGCTGTCCTTGGACAAACGGCAGCCGCCCTTGCTGCTGCTGCGTACCGAGCAGCCAGTCCACGCAAGCCTGGTACCCCAAGCCGGGGAACAGGCGCTGCGCCAAGGCATGCTCCAAGCCCTCGACTACTGAGATTTTTTGCGGGTAGGCCGCGATCGTTTGCTCGGAGTTCGATAGCCGCAAGCGGCGCTGTGCCAACTGAGACGCCTGGACCCCAACGAGCATCAGGTCCTGATCGAGCGAGGGATTGAAGCCACGGACGAATTCGCTGAACTGATCCACGCCGAACAAGGTTGCGATGAGCTGTCTCTGATCGCTTGGGGTCCGCGCGGCGATGCGGGCGAAGTCGTCGAGGCGGTTCTTTTCTATGAAGCAGAAGCGGTACTCGGTCTCGTCTGGCGGCACTGTCTGAACCTGGTCAGCCCCTCTGGCGGAGAGAACCGGCGCGACATGGCGACGCAGGCGGGCATTGTTGCAGTAAATACGCTGATCGACCCGCTTGACTTGCGCTTCACTGATAGAGCCAAGCATCGCCACTTCCAATGCCTCACAGAAGCTGCTCTTGCCTGTGCCGTTGGCGCCGTAGACAAGGGTGATGTCATGGCTGAGGTCGAACGTCTCCTGCCGCATAAACCCGCGAAACGGCCCTACCTCTAGCTGCTGCAGGCGCCCAAGTGCTGGCCCAGCTTCGGGCACGTGAGCCTCCCCGTCTTGCTCGACAGGCAACTGCGCCAGTTGCGCGACGGCCAGCGGTGCCAGGCGAGTGGACCGCCCACGGCGCGCTGCTCCGACCTCGGCAAGTGGCTGCAGATGATTTAGCACTAGGTGCGCGAGTCGGCGCACGTCGTCGTGCACATCTCGCTGCGTCAGGTACGTTAGAAAGCGTTGATACTCTGAATGAATGCTTGCCATGCAGTCCCCTCCACTCAGAAAGACGCTTTCAGCCGCGTCCGTGGTGATGTTTAGCCGCCATGATAGCACATGGGCATACCCACCCCTGACTGAGGACGGAACTTTGGCCACGGTAGAAGTTCATGACGTAACGCTAAAATGACTGCTATCGGCCAGTTGCGGACATACCAAAGCTTCAACTACTCGGTAGCTGAACGGCCGGCGTTTATCGCAGAGCAGCCATCAACGGTGAAAATAACGGGCGGCAAAATGCGCAGCATTTTGGCGTCCCGGTAGATTGAATAGTTAGGTATTTTAGCTACTCAGATTCGGCCTCAAGTTGCGAAATATGCTCCTGCATCGCACTAATTAGTACGTCCATATTGAACGAGGGGCGCTCTGGCGGCCCCAACCCCCGAAACTCCCTCACCAGCTTCTTGACCGCTGGGGAACCCCTAAGCTCAATTTGGGCGAACACGTTACCGTAGGTGGCTTCGTCTGGCCCGCGACCACGTTGCATGTTGAACGTGACATTTAGAGCGTACTCATACGCGTCAGTGACATTAGCAATTGCTTCTTTGCGCAGCGTGCGATGAAATGATCTAGCCTCATGCTTTGCGGCAACTACAGCAGCAATAATTTGTACGATGACCGAGGCGCCCGCACCGATCATCGCACCAAATAAGGCGGCAACTCCAGGGTCCAGCGAATTGGGGGGTTGTATGGCCATTGGTTAAACCTAACGGTAAAAATAACGGGCGGCAAAATGCGCAGCATTTTGACGTCCCGGTTGATTGAATAGTTAGTCGCCTTGTTTAATGCGCCCATATGTTCTTCCTGCCAATACATTCTTAACTTGGCGAATGTTTCGAGCCGAAGACTCTCGAACGAGATCACTCAGCGATTTGCCAAATGAAGCGCCCAACCGAATGAGATGTACTTGCTCGACCGTTAGCCGCCCGCTATGCCCGCAAACCACTCGCTCAACAAACGCTGAATCGGTTGCCCAACGCGCTGCGCAAAGTGGATTTGGTCGGCCCTCGACAGACTCGCAGGCTGAGAGTTGCTCAACAAGAGAGTCCCTTGCTTCTGCCGACCTTGCGTTCATTCCAAGTTTGGCGAGATAGGCGAAACCGGCTCTACCGCCAGGAATCATGTTCAAGCCAAGCGGATACAAACCAAACATTCCGACAAACTCTTCCTCATGCTCTAGGGCGCTATCGTGATCGAGTTCGCAGAAAAACACCTTGTGCAACACCTCCGCTACAAGATGCTGGCGTAGCGCTTGATGGAACAATAACGGAGAGCCAGATCGTGCCGACGAAATATGCTGCGCATACCTATCGAACCAACGTTGCTTTGTCATACCGACGTATCCAAGTGGCACTTCCGTTTGGAATGAGTGCAGGTACACAGAATAGGTGCCGGAGAGCCCTTCGTACCCTTTGAATATTGGATTCAATGGCACATCGATCTGCGCCCGTTCGTGCGCGATGGACGAGCAGCTAACGATGAGATGGCCATTAAGGTTAACGTTGTAATCCGGTGTGCAGACTCGGACTGTCGGCGGCAATGCCAAGGCGTCTACCTCAATCCAAAAATTCAGAGGCTCGTAAAGCGCGGAGCCAGTCGGTACAAGTTTCCGTCCTTGTTCTGTCGAGAACAGATCCTCCAGATGGCGCGCAAGGGCGAACGGATCAATCGCCCATAGAGGAACGAGTTCATTAACGTTGTGAACGTTGATGTAGTGAAATTTCATGCGTGTAATCGAGGCGGCTAACGTTGGAGGTAAGGGGCGGCCCGCTTGCGGGACGTCCCAGCGGCCGAAGGACGCGCCTTGACCGAAGTGTTAACCGTTAACGCCAAAACTTCCACCACTGACGTGCCGAATCGGGAGAACGTATTGGGCCACGACCGATAAGCTCCACTATCTTGTATTTGTCTGATGGCGGCAGAAGATACTGTCTGGTTTCCGGCATAACAGCAACAGCACCGCAACTACACAAAAGGGTACAAGCGCACTTGGTTGGAACAAGGTTGCGGCAGTTTTCACACAGCACATACCAACCAGCATGCGGCATAAAGCCTTTGTCAAAGTTGAAGCCGAGAATCTTGATCTCAGAGTTTTGGATTACCCCTGCCTCTAATAGAACTTGGGAGTCATTCTTCCGGTATTCGCGGTTGATCTTGTACTCAGCCTGAAGGTTGCGAACCCAATTCGGATCGCCGACCGGAAAAGGGTTACGTTCGGCCAGTCTTTGGTGCACCTGATTGGAATACTCTTCCACTCGGCGCTTCCCCTCGGCTTTAAGTTCTCGACGACGTTGTTTATCCATACGGCTAACAGTGTTTATACGGACACGCAGGTCCGTATATTTATTGATATTGCTGACATCCATTATCGTACCCAAACACCATATTTTTCAAGGCGTTCGTCATGGGCTTGTCCGTATATCAACCCCCAATACGCCGGACGCCTTGGCCGTGCCCCCCGTTACACGCTACCCTACGATTTTTGACCTAAAGGAGTGACACTCATGGGGTGAAATCATAGCCAACCGACCCCGACTTCTTGACCAAGTTTCGATTGTCTGTCGGCGCCGCCATTACAGCCGCAATACTGAAACCGCCTACCGCTATTGGATCAGGCAATTCATCCTGTTTCACGGCAAACGCCATCCTGTTGAGATGGGCCCCGCCGAAGTTGAAACGTTCCTGAACCATCTCGCCGTCCAGCGCCAAGTGGCCGCCTCGACCCAATCTCAGGCACTTAATGCCCTGGTGTTTCTTTACGAGAACGTACTCACCCGACCGTTGGGACAGATGCAGGGACTACGCCGGGTACAAAAGCGGCACAGGGTGCCGGTGGTCTTGACGCAGGACGAGGTAAAGACCGTACTATCGCTGATGGAGGGAACGTGCCGACTGATGGCAGAACTAATGTATGGTGCCGGCCTGCGCGTCCACGAATGCGTTACCCTGCGAATCAAGGATGTGGACTTTTCCACTCGGACCATTTCGGTCCGCAACAGCAAGGGCAGTAAGGACCGGACGACTGTGCTGCCGGCGCAGTTGGGATCGAAACTGCAGCAGCATCTGTTGCGGGTGGCAACCCAACACAAAGAGGATTTGGCGCGCGGCGCCGGACTAGCGCCGATGCCCGACGCCCTGTCGCGTAAATATCCGTCCGCTTCCTCCTCATTCGCCTGGCAATACGCTTTCCCCTCGACGGCACTCCGACCTTGGGGCGACAGTGGAAGGTTGGTCCGCTGGCACACTTCCGATACCACGATTCAGCGGGCATTCAAGAAAGCGGTAGCTCAAGCTCAGATTCACAAGCACGCCAGTGTTCATTGCCTGCGCCACTCCTTCGCCACCCATCTGCTGGCGGCCGGCACCGACATTCGGACCATCCAGTTACTGTTGGGGCATCGTAGTTTGCAGACCACAATGATCTATACGCATGTACTGCAGGCGACCCGCAACGTAACCAGCCCACTTGATTCCCTCTAAACCAATCTGTGCGGAGATGGTTATAAAACGGCAGCATCATGCTCCATAGCTGCCGTTTCCTGGCCATACCAGATCACGACAGCTTTGGGTCGATATGAGCCGCTCACAGAGGGGTGGCCTACCAACCGGTTCCTATCGATAACGACCGCGACCCGCTGAAATTGGCTGCCTTGAGCTTTATGAACGCTGATGGCATAGGCGTATTGGACTCGCTCGCGGACCTTCGAGCAATCAAACCAGTGCTCATGCATTCTTGGGGCTCCGCCCCAAACCCCGCACTCGCCGTGAGGCAGGTGGGCAGGCGATGAGACCTCGCCAGCCCACTTGGGTGAAGCGTGAATGCCCTTCAATACGTCAAGAGGCTTTCGCGGCATAAACGCGACGATACCCCTGTCACATTTATTCCTCGGTCCTCTTGACTCCTTTACGGGCGGGTTTCAACCGCTATGGCCACAATTTGAGGTGGCTACCCACACACGACCGAAGGTATGCTGCGACAGATTGCAAACCGGCCGGCCGTTTTCGATGACGTCTCCCTTGCGGAGAGTGAACTGGCAAAGCGCTGAACAACAAAGAGACCATTCAGTGGAACAGGGGTATCTTTACACCTCTCGAGGGACATTTGCCAGAACGCAAAAACGCAATAATGCACTGATTATTAAAATAAATTTGTCAGTTTCTTGGTGGCTTCCATTCAAACTGAAAACCCCACCTCGCGCAGGTGTGCTAGCGAGGGGGCACGTATGGCCTGTTCAAAGGCCGCACGGTCCCCGACGAAAACTACCTGATGTATGCCACGGGTGAGGGCAGTGTAAATCAGTGCGTGGTCCAGGATTCTGCTCTTGGTGATGACCACGGCCACACGCCGGAACTGACTACCCTGTGCCTTGTGTACGGAGATGGCATAGGCAAGCTCAAGCCGGTCGCGGACCTCCGTTGCCGGTAGGAAGTGTACGGTACCCTCGAAATCGATAAGCAATCCTGAGTGGTCATCGTTCTTGATGTCCACGATGTGGCCGAGGGTGCCATTCATCAAGCCACGGTCGTAGTCATTAATCAAGTGGACGACGGGCTCTCCAACCCCAAACTGGAAGCCAGAAAGGCGTTCTCCGTGATTCTGCTGATGAAACTGAAAGTTGATGGCCTCGATGCCAGAGGGTCCATCCTTGATGGCTCCCAGAACCTGCCAATCCTCACCAGACCAATCGATGGCCAGTTGCGTTAATTGACCCTGAACCAGCGGGGGGGCACACTCGATGAAGCTCACCCCGACATTCTGGCCCGCATAGGTATCCAGCACCGGAACTTGATGAGCACGGATTTGGGCAGCGACTCCAGGAATACCTGTCTCTGCCGTTTGGCGATGAACCTGCATTAACTCGACCAAGGGCACGTTTGGGCTTTGCACCAGGCGGTGGAAAACCAGGCCAAAGCCAATCGGAGGGAGTTGCGCCGGGTCTCCAACCAACAGCAATCGTGCTCCGTCAGGCAAATACCTCAGAATACGGAAGGCAGTGGGCAGGTCGAGCATCGAGGCCTCATCGACAATCACCAGCGTGTCCGCAGACACTTCAAGCTGGCCTTCCTTGGCTTGATGAAGGAACTTGGCGATGGTCATGGCTGTGTGCCCGGTGGCTTCGGCCATGCGCTTGGCTGCACGTCCGGCCAGCGCCATTTGGACCACCTTCAGCTCCAGTCGCTTGGCGATGTCGATGACAACCCGGAGTACGGTGGTCTTGCCAACACCGGCACCACCGGTCAATACGCTGAATGGCTTAGTTGTTGCCATTAGCACTGCTTCACGTTGCTGGCGGTTCAGTGCAAAGCCCTGTGTGGTCTCGTTCTCGACTATCGCTGCATGAAGCCAGTCGGGTTTGAAATCCGTCTTGAACAAACTGAACTGTATAGGGGTTTCTCCCGTCAGCATGGCCCGGATACGCTCGGCAATGCGGATTTCAAGGGCTGCTGCGCCAATCGGCTGATAGCCCGCTTCTGCATTGCCGACAACGGCGCCTTCGGCCAAGGCTAGTTCAATGGGGTGCTGCGCGCTATTTTTCTTCAAATCAGCCCCTAACAAGGAAGCTATGCGTATTTTCAGGAGGTCCGCTAGCGTCACTGTATGGGCACTCTGTAGGCGAGCATAGAGCGCAGCTTCGACTGCACCGACCATGCGGCGCACATCATCGATTTGTACGCCCAGCTTTAATGCAGCCGCATCGGTTTGGCGCCAACTAGCGAAGGCGAGCATGTAGTAGGGATTGAGATTCAGCATCTCGATGGCTTGGGAACCCCACACCTTCCGCAACTTGTTGGCCAAGCGTATATCAAATCCATGTTCGTCGAGGAAGGCGACCACGGCTGCTTCTGCTTGATGGTCGGCCCATACAGTCACCAGCCGCTCGGCCATGCCGGTCGTCAGAACCTCCTCTAGTGCATCAACATCGCCAACATCGAGGATAGCTGGCAAGCGGTCACCGAACGCTTCGTAGAGGGCTCTGGCCTTGCCTTCGCCGATACCGGTAAAATCGGGATGATTTGCCAAGTAGCTGATGAGCAGCCGCCCCTTGGGCACAGAATAACTGCCACGGGTCGCGTAGAGTTGGCGGCCGTACTTGCGATGCTCCCTATACTCGCCGGTGACCATCCAGACTTCACCAACGATAGGGGGGCGAGGCAGGGTCTTGGCCCGCGCCACCACTCGCACACGCAGGCCTTCGGAGTCGTGGCCCGAGAAAATGGTCGAACCGTTATCCGACAGGAAGGTTAGTGTACTGACGGTCAGGGATACGGTTTCAGACATGGCCATCGGGAGGATTGGGGATGCGCCGGCCGGTTTCGATGGCCATGTCCTCGCGGCCCTGTTGCAGCCGGAGAGTTTTCAGTTGTAGTCGTAGTTCGCCATTCTCCGCGACCAAAGCAGCGTTCTGCTGCTCGAGTTGGTTCACACGACGTTCAAGCGTTTTCGCTTTTTTCTCGGATGCCCCACTCCCAAGGGTGCAGTTAGAGGCGCTTATTGCTGCGGCTTCCTCTAATATTCTCACAGGCCGGTTCGGTATGTTCCGAGATTGTCTTGCTTCTTCCAGTGTCTGTTTAATGCGAGCGTTCTTGTAGAAGGATTGCCTCGGCACCCCGGTCTTATTGGCAATATCCGTGATGTTAAGGGTGCCATCGTCGCTTGTCGGCAGCTCCGTTGTGTGTGACAGATAGTCACGAAGGGAATCTAGGTATTGTTTCCCGAGTGCCTTACCGCTTATTCCCATAGCCAGCCTCACTCAGCGCTTCGTGGTATTAGGAGCCAGCGTGGCAACTCTGGTTTGCTCACGGTCGACCCGTGGCAAAGGACGACTCAAGAAATCAAGGTCGAGGCCACGGGAATGGGCGTTATAGGCCCAGATGGCGAACTGTTCTAGGAGTCGTTCATTTTCTGCCTTCAAACGTGTGTTTTCGGCACTCAACCGCTGAACTCTCTGAAGAAGGGTTTCAACTTCTGAGGGGGACAGCTTGTCCGCCGATCTCGGCTGTTTATATCCGGTAGCTGACAGGGCTTGCTTTCGAAGTTGGTACGCTCGCTTGATGCGCTCGTGTTGATGGAGTGCTTGGCGAGTGTAAGTGCTCCGCGTCCTCTGGGCGATAGCCGCGATGAGTAATTCCCAAGTAAGTTTGCCTGTCCATCCATCCAGCTGGCGGACAATATCTTCAATGATTTCATCATTCAGGTTTTTGCTGCGCGTTTTATTTTTGGGCATGCTATTCAGTCCCGCAGCAAGTTACGTAACAAGTCGAGAGAGGGGGTAATGTTCATCTCCTCGACGGAGGAGGGGGGTGTTAGTGCAAGGGGCTGTTCCTCCGCCTGCGAAATTTGGGGGGGTATCTGTAAGCCAGAGAGCTGGATGACGGCCCCAACAGGCACGTCGGGATTATCGAGAATTTCACAGAGCTGGTATAACCGTTCTGTGGTGAGCTGGTGGTGTTCCATCCAGCGGTCTCCCCCGATGTAGCCCTTCTGGACCGCTTCTTCAGCATCGGCCAGCAGCTTTTGTGCTTCTTTCAGATGCGTATGGAGCTTGGCCCACTTCGCCTCGTCCCCCTTGATGCATACATGTTCCTCGCAACTGATGCAGTCCCGATGATGCTGACAGGGCACCATTGAGTAGTCATGCACACAGAAACCGAAATCTGTCGTGTGTGCGGTGGGGATTTTGAGCCGGGCGAACTCGTCGCGGGGGATGAGGGTGTTTTTCGGTATCGATGCCAGCGGCCCAAACATCCGCTCTTCGTCGCCGATTACGTTGCGAATTCGCTGTACCATTTCGTCGGCAGAGACATGGTCGTAGGCCTCGTTTTGGCGGATATCCCGTCGGCCAGACCACTTTGCGATATCAAGCTGGCTCAGGCCACCGGCTTGGGCCAGCGTATTCAGGTAATGGCGGAACTGGTGCGTGGTCATTCGGATGGGTTTCTCTGTATCATCCGTGAAGCCGAGCGAGTCAAAGATGGATTGTGTACCATGCTCGCTACGTGCTCCCAGCCCGTCGTTGATATGCTGGATGACGATAGGTTCAATTACAGGGACATAAGTTGCCTTCTTTCGATGAAATAGGTTCCGTTGCACGACGCACAGTGCCTCGGAATATTTCAGCTTCTTGTCTGGTTCAAGTAGGGGGAAATTTGACGGCAGCATGGCCAGAACGACGCTCTCGACTTGGGCAAAGGGCGCGAACCAGATGCGGCCTTGCTTCTCCAGGGGGATAGAGTTTTCTTTGCACCACGTGTGGGGGGACCCATTTGCAAATTTCCGGCCCCAAAGGACCTTCCCGACTTCCTGCATGCTTAGCAGTTCGTGGTCTCTCAGGCGCTCAAGGTTGGCCGGGAGGTACATCCGTGTTGGATTGGCTTCATACCATGATGCGACCTTTCGCGCCGCGTCTGTTTCTTTCCTAATTTTTCCCAACGCTTCTTGCACCACGCTGGACATGGAAGGGATGACCCACTTCACCATGGGGTCTGCTTCCTTTGCTGGCCACCAGCGAATGCCATATGCGCCCGCAAGGTTGACCTCGCAGTCGACCGGCAGGGTGAGTACCTCGTTAATACGGTCCGGCGCCGAGCAGAGAATTGCGGCAATGGAACTGACAAGAATGTCGGCAGGGGCCACTGCCAGTCGAAAGACTTTGGGGAGGACCTCCAATGCCCTGGGGGAAGGGAGCTTCGAGGCTCGCTGCTCGTCGAACTCTTTGCCGACTCGTGTACCGCCAGCAGGCCTCTTGATACTGTTATGCCAGCGCAATGGTACGACGGTCAGCCGGTTGGTTGCCAAGAAGTCGGCCACCATTTGCAACTGGATGCCTATTCGGTAGGCTGCTCCCTCAGAAAACCTGGCATGGAGGAGCTGGGCGGCCCGGTTGAAGATTCCCGTGTCGGCCTTGACCGGGGACCGCTCTGCTCCATTCTCTGTGAGCGCAGCTTCCAAGGCCCTCAGGGCCGCCATCCTGAATCCAAGCCCGACAACAGGTCGCATCCCCTGCATGTAGCGGATGTATGCCTGGGCGAAGGAGCGAAAGGCCGAGCTCATTGGCTCTGGGCATTTTGTCCCCGCAGTGGTCAAGGTGCAGAAGGTAATGCGCTCCCGCTTGGTTCCTTGCCCTTTACGGGCGCATTCCTTGGTCACGTCCCATATGTGGGCATCAAAAGCCAAATCGGCGCCGAACACGGTCAGCCGCTCGCGGCACATGGTGATGAACCCTTCGAGGTTATCCAAGGCGTCAAGTTCTTGCTTTGGGGTGAAAAGCAGGACTTCATTCATTTTTTCCCCCCGCGCGCTTCGCTTCGCGGCATTGGTTAACCACTTGGGCGACGGCTAATATTGTCCGGTCGTTGACCGATGCAATGCGTGCGTCGGTATTTGCCATCAGGCGCTCCCGCTCCGCCACCAAATGGTTTAGTACTGCCTCGTGAGGTCCGTCCAGCCACGCCTGGAAGTTTCGGCAGGTATAGCAGGCGATGGGGGCCATGAATCCGCAGAAACCATGCTTCCCGCAGTTGCCAACGGGCGTAAAACCCTTGGTACATTGAGGTGAAACGATACGACTGGTGGGGTCACTTCCCCGCTCCGCATCCACCTCTGTCGAGATAAGTACCCCTGCGAATGCTTGGGCTAGCGGGGCCATTTGTAGCGCGATGGCTTGGTCTATCCGTTCAACGATTTCCGGTGTGGCCTGAACATACACGCCAACGTTTTGGGTATCATCATGGTCCAATAGCTCTGCGATAACGAGTTCCCCGTGCCCCTCGATGGCCGCCCGGGTGCCGATGGTTCGGCGGAAGCGAGTTGGCGTTATGTGAATTGGCTTACCTGTGCGCTCCGAAGCCACCTTTAAGTGGTTGAAGATGGTCTGGAGGTGGCGCCCTAAACGATAGGCGGTGGAGTGAAACTCGAAACCTTGAGGGGGCGCACGGTGTGCTCTGCTTGCGGGAAACAACGGGGCTTGGGTTGTGTCTTTCAGTTTACCAATAAACTGCTCCTCAACTACCTTCGTGTACTGAATCAGCAGAGCGCCAATTTGGGGGGTGAGTAATCGGTTTGTAACGCTTGTGCGGAGAGCCCCCTGTCTGCGTTTTACGCGGGGTATTTTCAGAATATAGATTTCCGTACCGTCCTTGGCCCTGGCTACGGAGATATCGCAAACTTTGAGTAAGGCATACTGGGCGGGGCGCTGTCCCAACAGCATGAACAGCCAGCCCAGCATGTAATCGCTCAGGGAGACCTCCCCTTGGGCGTAGGCCGTGCAGAATGCACTCTGAATGGCCTGCAACTCGATATCTGTAAAGGGACCGTCCTGTGTGTCCATGGTTAACACGGCCATCCCTTTTGTGTTTCCCTTCAGCCTTACCTGTTTCAAGAAAGTAACGGCATCGGCGGTGACCCCTGGATACCCTAACCGGTGCCATTTTTTCAGGAGCCCCGCCAGCGTGCTCAAGTACCAGTGAGTGGATGGGGTTAGGCTTGACCGATAGTTGATGAGCATTTCGCTGGTTATTACCTCGAGGGGGGCGCTATCAGTACCTGAAAAAATCATAAGGAAATGCTTTATCCGCTCAAACAAGTTCTTTACGTGATGGGACGAACGGTTCTTGGCATACCAGAGAAGCGTCTTCTTCAAACCGATGACGAAACCGGAGGTTGCCCCTGGGAGGGCATCAAAATTAAGGCTGACCGAATGGGTGCCTTCTCGATAGGCCCAGTGGCCCGACCGAGGGGTAAACCAAACGCCTGTTTTGGTTTGGGCCGATGCTGGCAATAAGTCATCTAGTACTAAATGCCATGGTGCAGCCATATTATTCTTTATCATTATTCCCCTTTAGCATGTTTGCCTGTATTTCAAGAGATACCTCTTGGCCCTTCTTCCTCGTATGACGGCGGGTGTACGACAACGCAGTGTCCGAGGTTTCAACCCACCCCATCAGGAACGACCTCAATTTCTTCTCTTCCTCTGGTGGCACGCCCTTCTTTTCCATAATTTCCGAAAATTTGTCGTTCCAACTGTGCCGCAGGATGTGGGGTGTTAAGTCTTCGGGAAGGTCTGGAAATGTCACTCGCAAGGTATGGAAAACCCGGTTCAAAGTGTCTAATGCCATGGGAACCCCGGAGCGGTCCGCTACAAACAGGAATTCATGTAGTCGCGCGCCATCGAGTGTTGAGCGAATGGTGATAATGTAGTGATGCGTGGCTGCTGCCAGTTCAGGAGAAAGGGGAATTCGTCGGTCGCGTGTTTTTGTACGAGGCTGTTTCCTGCGGGGGTCTTGCGGGTCGTCGGCCCTGCGAGCAATGGTGACGACTTCTTTTTGGAAGTCGATATCTGAAATTTTCACATTCAGCAGTTCGCCCCGGCGCAGACCGAGCAGCAACAACCAAGAAATGGCAAGCGAATTGCGTGCCTGCGCGTGTGGGCTGAGCCATGGATTTTCAGGTGAGCAAGGGCCTATCACCTTCAGCAGCCGGTCGAGTGTTTCTGGAGAAGCCCCTTCCCGCATGCCGACGGTGTTTCTCCCGCGTGTACTCGGAATGCGTTCGAACATGGCGTTCAGGACAAATTCCTTGGTGGAGACCAAGGTTATTCGAATGGTTGGGTCGAGGTTTGGCTGGGAAAGGTGGCGTGCGCTGAGCCAGGTGAGGTAGGCCCGAATGGTGCGGATGCGGTTTGCCACCGTTACCGGGGAAACCTCTTTGGCATAGGTTGACGGCCGACGCATGCGAAACCGCTCCATCCGGATTACGCGAAGACTCTGGCGGGGCGTTTCCTGTGTGAGCCTACTGCGCGACGCCTTAAATTCTGAAGCGGGGAGACCACAGTGGCGGACGAGTCCATCGATTTCTGGTAGCGACAGGAGTTGTCCGGTTTGCAGGCGCTTGTCTAGGTGAATATCACTGGCATCCAGAAAGTCCAATAGGACCTCGATTTCACGCAAAGCCCGTTCGATGGTATTGCTGGCCCGATTCTTCTGTCGAAGTTCTGTCAAAACGTACACCGTGGGGTCAAACAGAGGGATACCCTCTGTTTTGTTGAGCAAAACAGGGAGGCGCTCACCTGAGACCATCATAATGGTTCTAATTGAAAATTTTCCTGACTTTGACGGTAAAGTGCTTCCCATTTCAGCTCCTCACGATAAGAATTTCATGGCTTTTGAGCTTGGTAAATTCATCATGCTAAATTTCAATATCCAGAATGAGAGATGCTCATTCAATTGTGAATGGCATGAAGGTGGTGTTTTTCTACATTCTGGTTTGTGAGGGTGGCTCCAATGTTTTTGTGCTTGATTGGAGCGTACAACAAAATATTTGACTTGCGGTGCGTGAAATCTGATATGGGTGCAGTTCTTCTGGGCTGAAAATTACAGTTGCTAAATTAAAAAACTAGAAATGTAAAAATGTAATATTCCGGGTCGGTGGAATTGCCTAGAAGAAAAAGGAAACTGCCAATAGAAACAAGAAGAACCCACGATGCGGTTTGTTACAGTTGCTAAACTAATTATTTTTTTTTCGCACAGGGCGGCGTTGCTTTAATGCAACAATTAACATGACAGGTCGAGGGTAGGAGTAGCTCAGGCAGGGGGTGTTGGCATATCCCTGAAGGAATCTATGCCTGCCATAGGATGGTGAGTACGTCTTTGAGGTGATAGAAGTAGCCTGATGTGGGAAGGATAAGGATGAAGGTTATGCGAGCGATGTGATGTGTGGGGGGGGGGGGGCATTTTGAAAAGCCATTTCCTACGGGGTAGGACTAATTTTTCAAAGGTTGCTTGAGTAGTTTTTTGGCATGTCGCATGCGCAATAGAAAAATAAAGGGTTGGTGTAGGGGGTAAGGTAAATGGGCGGAGGTGTTTAATTAAAACTATTTATATGGTATTTGATAAGTCCTCCTGGTAGTGAGGTAAGCCTGGTATTGACATTTTTTGCTAGGTCGGCGGCAGCTTGTGTATTGTCGCTCTCAGGGAGGAATGTTAATAAGAAAAAAGCGGAGCCAAATCAAGGGCTCCGCTCGGGTTGTTTACCAATTAGATATTGGTCGGCTCTAGAACGGGATGTCGTCGTCCATGAAATCATCGGCCTTGCTGGCCGGTTTCGGCTCCATGCGGCGCGGTGCGGCCGGCGGAGCGGACGGGGCGCTCTGGCGCGGCGCCGGAGCGCCGTAGCCGCTGTCGTCGTCCATGGCGGCGTCGCGCTTGCCGCCTTGCAGGCTGAGTTCGTTCACGCGCACGTCCGGCGACAGCTTCTTGTTGCCGTCACGGTCTTCCCATTCGCGCAGGGTGAGCTGGCCGTAAACGGTCACCTGCTGACCCTTGCTCAGGTAGTTTTTCAGCGATTCACCACGCTTGCCCCACACCTGGCAGCTGAACCAGTTGGTGGTGCGGCGTTCGCCAAAGCCGATGTCGCTGGCCACGCGGAAGCTCAGCACCGGTTCGCCGCTGGGGGTGTAACGCAGTTCGGCGTCTGCCGCCAGGCGGCCGTCGAAAGTGATGCTGTTCATGTCATTCTCCGATTCAATGCAATGGATGGCGCTGATCGCCGGCGCTGGACCGATGGTGTTTGCCTCGGTGTGCCGGGCCAGTCCGCCCCATCAGTTGGTTTCCAAAATCAATTGCTGGACAGCGGCCTCGTCCCAGTCCTGCTGCGATACCTTGAGGTAGGCGACGCGCTCGTCGACGACCACCACCGCTTCCTTGACGCCGCGCTGTGCCGCCAGCCGCTGCGACAGCTGGACGGCGTTGCCCTGCCAGTTTTCGCCGATGTGGAACATGACCGATTTCACGGCCTGCGGCGGCTGCATGGTGATGGCCAGCGCGAGCCAGGCCAGCATCAGCGCGGCGGCGAAGCCGAATGCACCGCCCGTGCCGTAGTGGCTGTACAGCCAGCCGCCGGCAGCGGCACCGATGAAGAGGCCGAAGGATTGGGCGGTATTATACACACCCATGGCCGTGCCCTTGGAGTCGGCAGGCGCGATCTTGGAAATCAGCGACGGCAGGCTTGCCTCCAAAATATTGAAGGCGATGAAGTAGAGCGTCAGCCACAGCACGATCATCCAGAACGAATCGAGCGCCAGCGCCATGCCGAGCTGTGCAGCGGTCATCAGTGTCACCGCACCGACGAAGACCGTCTTCAACTTGCCCTTTTTCTCGCCGTAGATGATCGCCGGCACCATCAGGAGGAAGCCGACGATCACCACCGGCAGATACACCTGCCAGTGGTGCGCCTTGTCGAGGCCGTGCTTGATCAGGGTGAAGGGAAGCACGACGAACATCGACATCTGCGCCGCATGCAGCGCGAAGATGCCGAAGTTCAGCCGCAGCAACTGCGGGTGCTTCAGCACGGCCGGCAGACGTTGGGTGTTGGTTTCGGCATCGGAATGGAAGCGCGACACGGCTGGGTCGGGGATCAGGTATTTCACCCCGACCAGCGCGGCCAGCGTCAGCACGCCGGTCAGCGTGAAGATGCCGTCGACGCCCATGTAGTGAGCCATGAGCGGGCCGAGCACGAGACTGGCCGCGAAGGTGGTGCCGATGCTCATGCCGATCATCGCCATCGCCTTGGTGCGGTTTTCCTCGCGCGTGAGGTCGGCCAGCAGTGCGGTGACGGCGGCCGAGATGGCGCCGGCACCCTGCACGACGCGGCCGATCGTGAGCCAGGTGATGTTCGGTGCCCAGGCCGCGATGAAGCTGCCGGCGGCGAAGACCAGCAGGCCGCCGTAGATGACCTTCTTGCGGCCGATGCGGTCGGACAGCATGCCCAGCGGAAGTTGCAGGAAGGCCTGCGTCAGGCCGTAGGCGCCGAGGGCGATACCGATGGCGGTATGGCTGTGGGCGCCTGGCAGCGTCTGGGCGTAGAGTGCGAACACCGGCAGGATCAGGAACATGCCCAGCATGCGCAGGGCGTACACGCCGGCCAGACCGAGGCTGGCACGAAGTTCAAGCGGATTCATCAGTGTTGTTATATGTCGGCTAGAGGTGAAAACGGAGGCGGACTCCCGCTCCGTCATGATCCGGGCTGCAATGCGGGTGGAGCGTGGTACGCCAAGTCGGGTATATTAACAGGTTCCCCGACTGATCGTGAGTGAGGCATGGACTCCATCCGCATCCGTGGCGCACGTACCCACAACCTGAAAAACATCAATCTTGACCTGCCGCGCCATCAGTTGGTGGTGATCACCGGCCTGTCCGGCTCCGGCAAGTCCTCGCTGGCCTTCGATACGTTGTACGCGGAAGGGCAGCGGCGCTACGTGGAGTCGCTGTCGGCCTATGCGCGCCAGTTCCTGCAGCTGATGGAGAAGCCGGACGTCGATCTGATCGAAGGCCTGTCTCCCGCCATTTCCATCGAGCAGAAGGCTACCAGCCACAACCCGCGCTCGACGGTCGGCACCGTCACCGAAATCCACGACTACCTGCGCCTCTTGTTCGCCCGCGTCGGCGAGCCGCACTGCCCGGAGCACGGCGTGCCGCTGGCTTCGCAGACCGTGTCGCAGATGGTCGACCACGTGCTGGCGCTGCCGGAAGAGACGCGGGTGATGATCCTGGCGCCGGTGGTGATGGCGCGCAAGGGCGAGAACGCCGACCTGTTCGAGGAGCTGCGCGCGCAGGGTTTCGTGCGGGTGCGCGTTGACGGCGAGGTGGCGGAACTCGACGCCGTGCCCAAGCTCGACAAGAACAAGAAACACACCATCGAGGTGGTGATCGACCGTCTCAAGGTGCGCGCCGACCTGCAGCAAAGGTTGGCCGAAAGCTTCGAAACCGCGCTGCGGCACGCCGAAGGCCGTGCCATCGCGGTGGAGATGGATTCCGGCAAGGAGCATTGGTTCTCCGCCAAGTTCGCCTGCCCGGTGTGCAGCTACAGCCTGCCCGAGTTGGAGCCGCGGCTGTTCTCGTTCAACAACCCGATGGGTGCCTGCCCCAAGTGTGACGGCCTGGGCGAGATCACCTTCTTCGACCCCAGGCGCGTGGTGGCGCATCCGGAATTGAGCCTTGCTGCCGGGGCCATCAAGGGCTGGGACAAGCGCAACCAGTTCTATTACCAGATGCTGCAGGCGCTGGCGGAACACTTCGGCTTCGATCTCGAGCTGCCGTTCGAAATCCTGCCGGAGCGAGTGCGCCACGTCATGCTGCACGGCTCCGGACGCGACAACATCGAGTTCACCTATCTGTCCGAACGCGGCGCCAAGTTCACCCGCAGTCATCCGTTCGAGGGCATCATCCCCAACCTCGAGCGGCGCTACCGCGAAACCGATTCGCTGGCGGTGCGCGAGGAACTGTCCAAGTACCAGAACAACCAGCCCTGCCCGCACTGCGAAGGCTCGCGCCTGCGCCGCGAGGCGCGCTACGTCTACGTGGCGGGGCAGACCCTGTACGGCATCAACCAGATGGCATTGAAGGACGCCGCGCGCTTCTTCGAACAGGTGGAATTCAGCGGCCAGAAGCAGGCGGTGGCGGAGAAGATCATCAAGGAAATCCGCGACCGCGTGTCCTTCCTCAACAACGTCGGCCTCGATTACCTGTGCCTGGCGCGCTCGGCCGACACCCTGTCCGGCGGCGAGGCCCAGCGCATCCGTCTGGCGAGCCAGATCGGCTCCGGCCTGACCGGCGTGATGTACGTGCTGGACGAGCCCAGTATCGGCCTGCACCAGCGTGACAACGACCGCCTGCTGGCGACGCTGGTGCGGCTGCGCGACCTGGGCAACAGCGTGATCGTGGTGGAGCACGACGAGGATGCCATCCGTGCCGCCGATTACGTGGTCGACATGGGGCCGGGCGCCGGCGAGCACGGCGGCGAGGTGCTGATCGCCGGCACCCCGAGCCAGATCGAAGACAGCGAACGTTCGGTCACCGGCGCCTTCCTGTCCGGCCGCCGCCGCATTGAGGTGGACAGCGAGCGCCGTCCGGTCGACCCGGAGCGCCTGCTGGTGCTCTCCGGCGCCAGCGGCAACAACCTCAAGGACACCACGCTGGAACTGCCGCTGGGCATGCTGGTGTGCATCACCGGCGTGTCCGGCTCGGGCAAGTCCACGCTGATCAACGATACCCTGTACAAGATCGCGGCGCGCGAGCTCAACGGTGCCAGCGAGGAGCCGTCGCCATACCGCGAGATCACCGGTCTCAACCACCTGGACAAGGTGATCAGCGTCGACCAGGGCCCGATCGGGCGCACGCCGCGCTCCAACCCGGCTACCTACACCGGGCTGTTCACGCCGATCCGCGAGCTGTTCTCCGGGGTGCCGCTGGCGCGCGAGCGCGGCTACGGCCCAGGACGCTTCAGCTTCAACGTCAAGGGCGGGCGCTGCGAGGCCTGCCAGGGCGACGGCGTGATCAAGGTCGAGATGCACTTCCTGCCGGACATCTACGTGCCCTGCGACGTCTGCCACGGCAAGCGCTACAACCGTGAGACGCTGGAGGTGAAATACAAGGGCCAGACCATCCACGAAGTGCTGGATATGACGGTAGAGCATGCGCTGGAGTTCTTCGGCGCGGTACCGACGGTGGCGCGCAAGCTACAGACCCTGATGGACGTGGGCCTGGGCTACATCCGCCTGGGGCAATCCGCCACCACGTTGTCCGGCGGCGAGGCGCAGCGAGTCAAGCTGGCGCTGGAGCTCTCCAAGCGCGACACCGGCCGCACCCTGTACATCCTCGACGAGCCCACCACCGGCCTGCATTTCCACGATATCGACCTGCTCTTGAAGGTGCTGCACCGCCTGCGCGGCAACGGCAACACCGTGGTGGTGATCGAGCATAACCTCGACGTCATCAAGACTGCGGACTGGCTGATCGACCTCGGGCCGGAGGGCGGAGCCGGCGGTGGCCAGATCATCGCCACCGGCACGCCGGAGCAGGTGGCGGGCAATCCGGTGAGCCATACCGGCCGTTATCTGGCGACCTTGCTGGATCGCGACAAGATTTCACGGTCAATCGGCTGACAACACCGTAGTTTCCGATATACTGCTTCAGGAAATAGGGGCCACCCGATGTGGCCGAAGGACGAGGACTGCATGCTAAATCTTGGAAAAATCGACCATATCCATGTTCGTGTCACGGATACCACCAAGGCAATCGAGTGGTACCAACGCGTGCTGGGTCTGACGCCCGATCCGCGCTATCGGCACATGCAGGACGAGCCACATGGTGTCACCATGGTGGCCAACCCAAGCTCCACCGTGCGCTTGGCCTTGTGCGAGGATGCCGAGTCCAGCACTGCGATCGGTGCCGTCGCCTTTGTGGTGAGCGGCCAGGAGTTCATGGAGTGGATCGACCAGCTGGCTGGTGAGCGTGTCACCAATCGCGAGGGGCAGACCATCGCCCGCGACTCGGTGTACGATCACCATTTCTTCTGCTCGCTGTCGTTTGTCGACCCGTTCGGCAACGCTTTCGAGGTGGTCAGCTACGACCACACCTGGCTCGCCGGCAAGCTCAAGCTCAATGGCCGCAGCAACCATAATGGCCATAACCCCCTGCATGGCCATAGCGGCCTTAACGGCCATGTCCCATCGGCCAGTGAGTGAGTTGGCCTACGCTCGATAAAAAACCCGCCGAATGGCGGGTTTTTTGTTGCCCGCCACGTGGGATGTCGGCGACGGATAAATGCGGTCTCAGTCGGCGAGCAGGCCGTCGAGCTTATGTTTTACCAGCAGTTCGTGGTACACACCCTTCTTCTTGACCGCGTCGATGGCGGCGTTGAAGCGGGCCTTGAGCGCGCTGTCCTGCTTGTGTAGCGCCACCGCCACGCCTTCGCCCAGCACCTTGTCCTGGCGCCCGTCGAACACCGGGCCGACGAATTCGAAACCCTTGCCCGGTGCGGTTTCCAGGAAGCCTTTCTGCAACTGCACGGTGTTGCCGAAGGTGTAGTCGGCCCGGCCCGAGGTCAGCTCCATCATCGGGTCCTGGGCGTTGACGTAGCGCTTGATGGTGGCGGACTTGCCGAACTGCTGGGTCACGAAGCGGTCCTGCGGCGTGCCGGTCTGTACCGCGATGGTCTTGCCGCTGAGCGCGGCGGGCTGGATCTCGCCCTTGTGGCCCTTGGCCGTGACGAAGCGGTTCTGCATCAGGTAGTAGACCTTGCTGAAATCCACCGCCTTGCGCCGCTCATCGGTGATGTTCATCGACGACATGATGGCATCGTATTTCTTCACCTGCAGACCCGGGATCAAGCCGTCCCACGGTTGGTTGACGACCTCGCACTGCACTTTCATTTCCTTGCACACGGCGTAGGCGAAATCCACCTCGAAGCCGGACACCTTGCCGTTGGCGTCGACGTACTCGAACGGCGGGTAGGTGGCGTCGGTGGCGATGCGCAGCGTTTCGGCGGAATGCGCCGCCAGCGGAGCGGTCAGGGACAACAGCGCGAGAATGATGGGCTTCTTCATGGTGTTTCCTTCCTTTGTAGAGGGGATGCGGACCGTCTTGTTGTAAGGGTGCCGGTGCTAGTCCAGACGCCGGTGTTGTAAAGCGGGCAGGCGCCGGCGCAGCTCGGCCTGCCGATCGAGATCGAGGGTGGCAAGTGCGATGCCTTCTCCATCTTCATGACGCGCCAGCACCGTACCCCATGGGTCGACGATGAGGCTGTGGCCGAAGGTACGCTTGCCACCCGGGTGCACGCCGCCCTGGCCTGCGCCGATGACGAAGGCCAGGTTATCGACGGCGCGCGCGCGCAGCAGCAGCTCCCAGTGCGCCTCGCCGGTGGTGTGGGTGAAGGCGGCCGGGGCGCTGATCAGCGTCGGCGCCGGGCGCTGGCGATACAGCTCGGGAAAGCGCAGATCGTAGCAGACCGACAGGCGCAGCGGCCCCCACGGCGTGTCGCCGCTAGTCACCTGCTCGCCGGCGCTCATGGTGGCCGCTTCGTCGTAGCGCTCGTGGCCGTTGTCGAAGCCGAACAGATGGATCTTGTCGTAGCGTGCGTGGCAGCGGCCGTCCGGCCCGAACAGCAGGCTGGAGTTGAACATCTTGCCCGGCTCCGGGCTTGCCAATGGCAGGGTGCCGCCGACCAGCCACAGCCGGTGCCGTTCGGCCAACTCGGCGAGGCAGCGAAAGATCGGGCCTTCTCCCGGCGGCCGGGCCAGAGCCACGCGCTCGCGCTCGTCTTCCGGCATCAGGTAGAAGTATTCGGGCAACACCACCAGCGCGGCGCCGGCGGCGGCGGCTTCAGCAACTAGTACGCGGGCACGTTCGAGGTTGGCCGAAAGATCGTCGCCGGACACCATCTGGATGGCGGCGGCGGTGAGCTGTTGTGTGGTTGGCATGGTCGGGCTCCTACAGGCGGCAAAGGCGCTCGGCCCCAGCACGCAGCGTGGCCTCGTCCTTGGCGAAGGACAGTCGGATCAGGCGATGGTCGGTACCGTCGCGATAGAACGCCGACACCGGGATGGTCGCCACCTGATGCTCGCGGATCAACGTTTGCACGAAGTCGCTGTCGGACTGGCTGCTGATCTTTTCGTAGCTCGCCAGCATGAAGAAGCTGCCGGCCGACGGCAGCAGCGTCAGGCGCGAACCGGCCAGGCAGTCGACGAGCAAGTCGCGCTTCTGCTGGTAGAAATCCGCCAGGCCGAGGTAATGCGACGGGGTCTGCATCAGTCGTGCCAGGCCGTACTGCATCGGCGTGTCGGCGGCAAACATGGCGAACTGGTGCACCTTGCGGATTTCCTCCATCAGGGCCGCCGGTGCCAGGCAATAGCCGACGCGCCAGCCGGTGATGTGGAAGGTCTTGCCGAACGACGCTACCACCACCCCGCGCTCGGCCAGCTCCGGGTGACGGCTCATGCTGTGGTGCAGGGCGCCATCGAACACCACGTGCTCGTAGACCTCGTCGGACAGCAGCACGATGCCGGTGCCGGCGGTGAGGCGCTTGAGCGCGGCGATGTCCTCGTCGCCCAGCACCGCCCCGCTCGGGTTGTGCGGGCTGTTCAGCAGGATCATGCGGGTGCGCGGGGTGATGCGCGCGGCGACCTCATCCCAGGGAATGGCGAAGGAGGGTGGGGCGAGCTTGATCGGCACCGCCTTGGCCCCCTGCAGCTCGATCATCGGCGCGTAGCTGTCGAAGCAGGGCTCGAACACGATCACCTCGTCGTCGGGGTGGACCAGCGCGGTGATGCTGGCGAACAGCCCCTCGCTGGCGCTGGCGGTGATGGTGACCTCGTGCTCCGGATCGTAGTGCCGGCCGTACAGCGTCGCCACCTTGCCGGCGACCGCTTCGCGCAGCGCGAACAGGCCGGCCATCGGCGAGTACTGGTTGTGGCCGTTGAGCATGGCGCGGTGGGTGTGCTCGATCAGCTCGGGTGAGCAGGGGAAGTTGGGTGCGCCTTGAGACAGGTTGATCGCCTGGTATTTGGCGGCCAGCTGGCCGATCACGGTGAATATGGTGGTGCCCACGTGCGGCAGCTTGGAGCGCGGCGTGATGGAGTCGGTCATGTCATCCCCCGGTTGTTGTGTCTGTGCCATCGGATGGCGTTCAAGCCCATTAAACGGGTGACGGGGCTTGTGCGACAAACGAATTGTCGGCATGTTATGCATGAGTTTTTTTCAGGCATGAAGAGGCCATGACACAGCGTCCATTACCCTTGTACGGCCTGCAGGTTTTCGAGGTCGCCGCCCGCCACATGAGCTTCACCCTGGCGGCGGACGAGCTGTGCCTGACACAGGGCGCGGTGAGCAAGCAGGTGGCCCAGCTCGAACAGCAATTGGGCTACCCGCTGTTCCATCGCCAGGTGCGCCGGCTGGTGCTGACCAGCGAGGGCGAGGCCTTGCTGCCCTACGTGACGCGCGCGCTGGCGACGCTGGGCAAGGGGGTGGAAGCGGCGCGCCTGGCGCGCAACCACCTGCGCCTGAAGGCGCCGTCGTGCATCTCGCGCTGGCTGCTGCGCGAGATCATGCTGTTCCGCAAGGAGCACCCGGAGATCGAGGTCGAGGTCACCAGCGTGCACGAGCACGGCGTCGACTTCGCCAAGGAAGCGTTTGATCTCGCCATCGTGTTCGGGCCGGTGCCGTCACTCCAGCCGCGGCAGACCCCCTTGTTCCGCGAGCAGCTGACGCCAGTCTGCTCCCCGGCGCTGCTGGAGTCCTTCGGCCAACCTTTGCACGAGCCGGAAGAGCTGGCGCGCTTCCCGCTGCTGCACCCGTCGCGCGATCGGCGCGACTGGTCGTTGTGGTTGAAGTCGGTCGGGGTCAAGGGTGTCAATCCCGGCAGCGGCCAGGTGTTCGACACCCTGGACCTGGCGACGAACGCCGCCCAGCAAGGCTTCGGCGTGTCGCTGGCGGATGTGGTACTGGTGGAAGAGGAGTTGAAGCGCGGAACGGTCATCACGCCGTTCGCCCAGACCGTGTTCACCGGCAACGGCTATCTGTTGGCACTGCCGGCGGCCAAGCGCACTGCCGAGGCGGCGCAGCTGCTGGACGACTGGCTGGCGGCACGCCATCCGATGTCGGCCGAGCCACCCATGCAGGCCATGCCCTGAGCCGAGAAAAGCAAACGGCCGCTAGGAGCGGCCGTTGGATTGACTAATTAGGGAGATAGGGCAGAGCGGGTAAGGAAATCGCTGAGGGTTGCTCGTGGTGCGCCGCAGGTTTGGAGCCGCGAACAAAACCCCGCGCAGCGATCTTGGCTAGGCGCGCGGCCGCAGAAAACGAGGCATAGTCGATGTTTCTGCGAAGCTACATACAAGTCGTACGGCAAGCGCTTGCTGGGCGAACCTCTGCCGAGATTCGCGCGTGAGCGCAACAACGCCAAGAGGTTTTGCTCCCGGCTCTTGCTCAGCGGATGATGCCGCCGCCCAGACAGATATCACCGTCATACAGCACCGCCGACTGGCCCGGCGTCACCGCCCACTGCTTGTCGCGGAAGGTGAGGTTGGCCTCGCCGTCCACCACCGGCGACAGCGAACAGGCCGCGTCAGCCATGCGGTAGCGGTTCTTGGCGGCGTAATCACCCGGCAGCGGGGCCTCGTCCAGCGTCCAGGACAGATCGCCCATTTCCAGCGTGTTCTTCAACAGGAGGGGATGATCGTGCCCCTGCACCACGATCAGGCGGTTGCCCGGGATGTCCTTGCCGGCGACGAACCACGGCTCGCCGCTGCCATCCTTGGCGCCGCCGATGTTGAGCCCCTTGCGCTGCCCCAGCGTGTAGTACATCAGCCCCTCGTGCCGCCCGACGGTCTTGCCCTCCGGCGTCACCATGTCGCCCGGCTGGGTCGGCAGGTAGCGCTGCAGGAACTCGCGGAACGGCCGCTCGCCGATGAAGCAGATGCCGGTGCTGTCCTTCTTGGCCGCCGTCGGCAGGCCGGCCTGTTCGGCCAGCTGGCGCACCTCGGTCTTGCGGATCTCGCCCAGCGGGAACATCGCCTTGGAGAGCTGCGCCTGGTTGAGGCGGTACAGGAAGTAGCTTTGGTCTTTGGTGTGGTCCACCGCCTTCAGCAGGTAGTGCTTGCCGTCGCGCTCTTCCTTGCGCGCGTAGTGTCCGGTGGCAATGCAATCCGCCCCCAGCTCCATGGCGTAGTCGAGAAAGGCCTTGAACTTGATCTCGGCGTTGCACAGCACGTCCGGGTTCGGCGTGCGGCCGGCAGAGTACTCCTTGAGGAAGTACGAGAACACGCGGTCCTTGTATTCCTTGGCGAAGTTGACCACTTCCATGTCGATGCCGACGATGTCGGCAACGCTCATCGCGTCCAGCGCGTCCTGCTTGATCGAGCAGTATTCGTCGTCGTTGTCGTCTTCCCAGTTCTGCATGAACACGCCGATCACCTCATGGCCCTGCTGTTTCAAGAGCCAGGCGGTGACCGACGAATCCACGCCGCCGGACATGCCGACGACAATACGTTTCTTACCCGTCACGGGGAATATCCTTCTTTCCAAATAGCGAGGGGCACCACCTCGGGCGGTGCCCCGAAATCCTTGAACCAGCTGTCCACGGCCCAATCCTGACCGTTGCCGCTGTCGTGCAGCACGGCGGTGTAATGCAGGTCGAGGAAGCGCGGCGCGCGCCACGCCGGCTCGGCGACGGTGTGGAACCGCAGCCAACCCTGATCCTGCAGATAGTGCAGGAAGGTGGTGACGTTGCGGCTGTGATCCACGCAATCCATGCGTCCCTCGGCGGTACCGTCCAGGAAGTTGCCCCCCTTGTCCTGCCAGATGGGGGTGCTACGCCCTGCCATCAAGTACAACTCCCGCACCGCGGCTTTAACGGCGGCGCGCTCGGCCTCCGCCGTGGCGTCGTCGGACAGCAGACGGGCCAGGCGCAGCTTGTCATCGGCGCCGACCTCGAAGTGGGAATCACGTTTGCAGCCGTAATGGTAACAGAGGGGGAGGGCGTCCGCATGGACGTTGCTGACGGTCAGCAGCCCAAGCCAGAGCCACCACTTCATGCCTTGTCCCGGTTGTTGAGGTGCTGGATCACCGCCAGCGGCAGGCGCTGGCCGGCCAGCCAGTCCTCCAGGCTCAGCGCCACCGCCGGGCTGCGATGCTGGCGGGTACGGGCACGGATTTCCGCCGCGGTGAGCCAGGGGGCGGCGACGATACCCTCGTCCAGACGGCGCTCGGTCTCTTCGAGCAAGGCCCGGCCGCAGAAGGTGAAGCGCAGGTAGGTGATATCGCTGCCCGGCTTGTCAGCCAGGTAGATGCCCACCAGCGCTTCCGGCTCGAAATGCCACGCCGTTTCTTCCAGCACTTCGCGGCGCACCGCCTCGAACAGCGTTTCGCCATGTTCCAGATGACCGGCCGGCTGGTTCAGGCGCAATCCTTCGGGGGTGTCTTCTTCCACCATCAGAAAGCGGCCTTCGCGCTCGATGACGGCGGCCACGGTGACATTCGGTTTCCAGATTCTCATGGGGTGGTCGGTTCCAGTTGACAATGGTTCTTGTTTATCCGCATAATGATAATAATTCACATTTATATGTGCTGGGTGAAAACATGTACGTTTGTCTTTGTCATGGTGTGACCGACACGCAGATTCGCGACGCCGTCATGGACGGGGCAACCCGCCTGCGAGACGTCGCTCAGCAACTGGGCGTTGCGACCGACTGCGGCCGTTGCGCCTGCTGCGCCCACCAGTTGATCAAAGAAACGTTGACCGAGCTCACCGCCGAAGCCCATTCCCCCTTTCGCGAAGTCGCCTGAGCCGCGCTGCTTGCGGCGCAAACTGCACCGCAAGTCACACCACTCGGCCTTGCGCTGGTAAACCCGTGTGCAATAATTTCAAGATATGCGCACAGGAGCTTGTCATGCAAGGCGATAAAAAAGTCCTAAAATTCCTCAATCAAATCCTCAAGAACGAACTTACCGCCATCAACCAGTACTTCCTGCATGCCCGCATGTACAAGAACTGGGGTCTCAAGAAGCTCAACGAGCACGAGTATCACGAATCCATCGACGAGATGAAGCATGCCGATCGGCTGATCGAGCGCATCCTGTTCCTCGAGGGCCTGCCCAATCTGCAGGATCTGGGCAAGCTGTACATCGGTGAAAAGCCGCAGGAAATGCTCGAACTCGACCTCAAACTGGAACTGGAGGCGCTGCCACTGCTGCGCGAAGCCATCACCCATTGCGAGAGCGTCAGCGATTACGTCACTCGCGATCTGCTCGAAGACATCCTGGAAAGCGAAGAAGAGCACGTCGACTGGCTGGAAACCCAGTTGGGCCTGATCGAGAAGGTCGGTCTGCCGAATTATCTGCAGAGCCAGATGGAAGACTGAGCGGTCGCAAGACCGTAATGGAACAAGGGGGCCTAGGCCCCCTTGTCGGTTTGCGGCGATCAGCTGCCGCTGCTGGTACTGGCCGGTGTCGCGTCCGGGGCGTCGCTCTCCTCCCACGGTAGATCGACCTTCTTGTGATTGATGGTCATCATCCCGTGCTTGTATTCCAGATCGGTGGAAATCTGGCCGTTCTGCTGCTTCAGATAGCCCTGCTCGGTCCATTGCGCCAGCTGGCTGTCGAGCAGGCTGCGCGCCAGGTCGTCGACTTCCTTCAGGTTCGGCTGGTCTTCCGCCGAAGCGTCGACGGTGAACAGGTTGCGCGCCTGCGCCACCACCAGGTCTTCCAGGGTCTGGCGCGGCAGGTTGACGCTGGCCTCGGCCTCGAAGCGTTTGAGGAAGGTCAGCGGGTTTTGCAGGTCGGTCTTCTGGAAGCCGGTGAGCGTCAGGTTACCCTTGAGCCGCGCTTCGCCGCTCGGCATGCGTAGCGAGAACTCGTTGACCACCAGGCGCGGGTTGTTTTCCAGCAGCGGCACGCCGTAGGTCTTGATGGCATTGACGTAGCGCTGGCGCAGGATGGTCGGGTCGACCCCTTCGAACGGAATCTTGCCGATCTCCTGATCAAGCTTGAGCAGGGTCGGGCCATGCAGATGGTTGGCCGAAACATCCAGCTTCATCGGGCCGTAGTGCTTGTCGTTGAGATTGAAGCTGGCGAAGTCGAACTTGCCGCGTGTATTGACGAACTCGTCCTGCTCGCTGGTCACCATCTGGTAACGCAAGTCTTTCAGCCCCACGTTGGACGGGCGGAATTCGCCGGATGGGTTGATGAACTCGCCGACGCGAATGCGCGTCAACACGTAGACCAGTTCGTTGAGCTTGAGGTTGTACGGAACGCTTTCCTTCCAGTTGAGCTGGACGTTGCCTACCGTCAGCTCGCTGGTGCCAAGCTTGATGCCGCTGCTGCCCGGACGCACGTCCGACAGGTATTTGACTCCGTCGAAGGCCAGCGAGCCCTTGGTCGACGCTTCGAGCAGGAACCCGGGCGAGAGCGCCTCGGTCTTGTATTCCTTGTAGCCAGAGGCGTAATCGACCTTGAGGTCGAAGCCCTTCCACTTGACCTTCACCCCGGACAGCGCTTCGTCGTAGTCGAATGAAGGGATGTTGACCTCCAGCAGGCCGCCGCCGCCGAAGCCCAGACGGTTGGTGACGGTGATGGGCTCCTTGTCGCCAAAGAACCGCGACAGCGTCTTGCGGGTGGCGTCGCTCATGGCGAACTCGGTCGACACCAGGGCGCGTGCCGGGCGGAAGTCGAAGCTGCCGATGCCTGGCAGCGGGCCGTGCTTGACGTGATGGGTAAAGCGGATGGTCGAGCCGAGCAGGGGACGCAGGTTGTCCGGCAGCATGGCCTCGTACGGCCCCGACAGGCGGCGGTTGAAAGTGAGTTCGGTGGTCTCGGTGGACGAGAACCAGCCTCGTTCATAGCTGTGGGACTTCACCTTGAACAGAGGAAACTCCGCCAGCATGCGGTGTTGTTCGGCCAGCGTATCCTCGGCCTTGAGACCAGCCCAGTAGGCGGCCCCACCGTACAGGACGAACAGGCCACCCAGTACCCCACCGGCAATGATCAGACGTTTTTTTTGCGGCACAAGCATCGGCTTCTGAAAGTGTAAAAAGACATCATATGTTACACCAGAGCGCTAGGGGAACACATCGGCGAAGAAAGAGTCTGACATGAGCGTAACTATTTATTACAATGGGACTTTATCCCTGATGAGGTGTGCGATTTAATGGAATGGATTAATGGTTTGATTGACTTACCGTGGTGGGGATATGTCGCCGTCGCCCTGGTGCTGACGCACATTACCATCGCCTCGGTGACCATCTTCCTGCATCGCCATCAGGCTCACCGCGCTCTGGACCTGCACCCTGTCCCGAGCCATTTCTTCCGTTTCTGGCTCTGGCTGACCACCGGCATGGTGACCAAGGAGTGGGCCTCGGTGCACCGCAAGCACCACGCCCGCTGCGAAACCGCCGAAGACCCGCACAGTCCGCAAGTGCTGGGTATCAGGAAAGTATTCTTCGAAGGCGCCGAACTTTACCGCGCCGCCTGCAAAGACCGCAGCACCATGGAGAAGTTCGGTCACGGCACGCCGGACGACTGGCTCGAGCGCAACGTCTACACTCGCCACAGCGCCAAGGGCATCATCCTGATGCTGGCGATCGATCTCGTGCTGTTCGGCCCGATAGGGCTGACCATCTGGGCGGTGCAGATGATCTGGATTCCGCTGACCGCGGCCGGGATCATCAACGGTATCGGCCACTACTGGGGCTACCGCAACTTCGAGAACGAAGACGCCTCCACCAACATTCTGCCCTGGGGTATCCTGATCGGTGGCGAAGAGCTGCACAACAACCACCACACCTTCGGTACCTCGGCCAAGCTCTCCTACAAATGGTACGAGTTCGACATCGGCTGGATGTATATCCGCATCCTGGAAATGCTGGGGTTGGCGAAGGTTCGCAAGGTCGCGCCCAGGTTGGCCGAAGATCCGTCGCGTCCGCACCTGGATATCGAACATCTGCAGGCGGTGGTCGCCAACCGTTATGCCTTGGCAGCCCGCTATGCGCGCGAACTGAAAGACGTCTATCGCAGCGAGATCGAGAAGCTGGGCCAAGGTAATCTGGCCGGCAAGATGAAGACCTGGCTCAAGCAGGAAGCCAAAGATACGCCGGAAGAAGAGCGCAAGCAGCTGGCGGAACTGCTGGAAAAGAGCCATGTACTGCAGACCATCTACACCATGCGCCAGGAGTTATCCCGTTTGTGGGAGCGCTCCAGCCTGACGCGAGAGCAACTGCTGAAAGAGCTGCAGGAGTGGTGCGCCCGTGCCGAGGCCAGCGGCATCGAAGCGCTCAAGAGCTATGCCCAGCGTCTGCGCCGGGTGGCCGTTGCCTGATCAGGCATGAGCCAGAGCGGGTTCTGATACACTGCACGACGGCGGGACGCACTCCCGCCGTTTTTTATTGTCGGGCTCCAAGGGGAGCCCGGGCGCGAATTCCACTGCATAAGGATTGCCATGACCATCTATCGTCACAAACCGGGCAAGCGGCTGGCCGAGGCGGCCGTCGTCAACGGCATGATTTTCCTGGCCGGCCAGGTGCCGGAAAACACCGACTCCGACGCACGCGAGCAGACCGCCAACGTGCTGGGTCAGATCGACACGCTGCTGGCCGAGCTGGGGTCGGACAAGACCAAGATCGTCGATGCCACCATTTTCCTCGCTTCGCTGTCCGACTACGACGCCATGAACGAGGCTTGGGACGCCTGGGTGGCCGAAGGTCACGTACCGGCACGGGCCACGGTCGAGGCCAAGCTCGCCAATCCGGCCTGGAAAGTCGAGATCAAGATTGTCGCCAGCCGCTGCTGAGAGTAGTGAGTGTGCACAAAAAAACCCGGTCGATGAGCCGGGTTTTTTTGTTGGAGCAGGCGGCTTACTGGGTGATCACTTCGCGCCAGAACACGCCCTTCACCGCGCTACCGGTGCCGCCGCTGGTCGTCAGTAGCGTGCCGACGTCGACATTCAGTGTGTCGCCGTCGGTGGTACGGATCATCGCCCTGTAATCCCCGCTCGACAGCTTGACCACGGTCGGACGGCTGGCCAGGAAGTGGGTGTCGGAGAGTCCGGCGCTGGTTGCAGCGCTGGCCAAGCTGAAATAGCCGGTTTGCAGGCCGGTCTGGTAGTCGATTACGTACAGCCAGCTTTCCATGGGCGAACTGTTGTTGGTATCACAGGGGTTGGACGGTTTGTTGGCGGTGAACAGCACCTTGCCGTTGGCAATAGCGGCGGAGTTGATCACGCGTTGCCCCGTCGGCAGGTTGGCGGCCCAGCCATAACTGGAGAGGTTGCTGGCGACCCCGACGGTGGTACTGGCACTGGTGTCGTAGTTGCTGGAGGCTAAGGTCACCGTGCTCAGCTGGTTGGGAACGGTGGCGTCGTTGCTGTCGTTGTAGCTGGTGACGGTATCGATGCGGTCGATCAGGCCGTACATGCTGCCGCTGGCGGTGGTGAGATCGGAAGGCGTCAGGTAGCGCCCGGTACCGATGTAGACGAAGCGCTTAGGCGTGCCGTCGATGGTGATTTGTCCCAGTTCGGGCTCGCTGCTGATCGGGGCGCCCAGGCTGGCGAGTTTGTGCACGTTCCAGCTATTGCTGTCGGTCGAGGTCAGGTCGAAGCGCCAGACGTTGCCGTCCAGGTCGCCTCCATAAACATACTGGACCTGGTTCAAAGACGAATAGCTGTCGGCGAAACCGGCGATGTAGTTCAAACCCTTTCCGCTCACGCTGAATTTCTTGATGAGTGCACCGGTCGTCAGGTTCACGACGTACAGGTAGCTGTTCGAGGCAAGACTGCTGAGATCGAATGTACTGAAGCCGCTGGCAAAGATGGCTACCTTCGTTGTCGTGGTACCTATGGTGACCTGGGTGATAATGGGGCGACCATAAAGGTAGCCGGTATCGCTGTCCACAGTCGTGGCCCCACTGCTGTTGTCGAAGGTCCACAGCGGGGTCGGCAAGGTGGTGATAGTCGGAGTGCTATTATTTTGGTTCGTACTCTGGTTTGTTCCTAGGCTCAGAGAAAAGATTCCTTTGGCCCCTTTAGCAAAACCACTAGATAGATAATATGTATTGGTCGTCGTGGTAGTGTTACCACTGGTAGAGGTGGTGGTGAATTTATCTATTGCCGGTGTGGCGTCAAGCCAGTACTTGTGGGTGTAGCCGCTGGTGACGTAGGCCTTGATCTTGTTCGGAGCATCGCTTTGCCCGATGGAGTTCAGGAACGCTTTCGGGATATAGGTCCAAGCTTCACTGCCGTTGCTGCTGTTGTTGGCACCGATGGTGCTGTTGTTGTGCGTGAAGGCGTGCAGCATGCCGTCGTTGGCGGCCTGAATGACCATATTCAGCCCGGAGACGTAGACAGGCTCGCTGTGGACGATCGTACCTAGACGTTTAGCAGGAATACGGTACGTTGTCCCGAGCGTCACGCTGGGGTTGCCGGTGGTGCTATTGACCCCTTTCAGCAATTTGATGATGTTTTCGCAGTCCGACTCGCTCGATGCGCCGAGATAGGTTTGATTGGTTGCAGAGCAAAAGCTGCTGGTGTCCTGAATTTCGGTCGCCGTGCCACCGATGTTGGTGTAGAACTTCCTGCTGCTGTTATTGCCGCTCAGGCTGCTGTTGCTCAAGGCGGTCAGGATCGTCTGGGCGCTCCATTGCGCGGTGCTGCTGATCGAACCCGTGGTGGGGTCGATGGTGAAGGCCTTGAGGTCCCCCGTCATCATGGTGGCGGTGTCGTCGTAGTAAGAGGCGAACAGTGTGCTGTCCCCCTGCACGATATTGGAGTTGGTCACCGCGGCTGCAGAGCCCCCTTGCGAGCTGTCGACGCTGGTGGTGCACACCTCGAGAGGGGTGTCGGGCAGGGTGGTCGACGCGTCGGCCTGCGCCAGCAAGGGTGTCGCCATCAAGATGCCGGCCAGCGCAAATTGCCTGGTAATCCTTCTTACCGTGGACATGATCATGTTTCCTATCGGGTGAGGATGGTCTGGGAAATGCTCAGACTGCTGCCTGGACCTTCGGCGCGGCTGGTGACGCGGTAGTAGATGCTGTTGCTTGAACTGAGCCCGGAAAACACGGTGCTTCCAATCTTCTTGCTACCGCCCAGCGTGCTGGTGCTGCCGCTGGAGGGGATGGCGTATTGGCATTTGCCGGCCTTGTCGGTGACGGCCGTGCCCAGGGTGCCGGTGCACAGCCGCTCGATGATGAATTTGACGGTGTAGCCCGAACTGTTGCTGACGTTGATGGCGCTGACCGTGGACCAGTCGAGGTTGTCGGGAACGCCGTCGCTATTGGTGTCCAGGTCCACCGGATAGTAGCAATTGTTGAAGGTGGTCGAGTTGGTGCTGCAACTGGCGGCATTGGAGCCATCCAGCGTGGTGCTGCTCAAGCTGCCGAGCGCCGATAAGCCGTATTGCAGCCCGACGTCGGTGAGGTGGATGCCGCCTTCCCGGAAGGCGAGGTTGCGTGTCATCAGTCCGGAGAAATCCACCACCCGTACCATGGCCACGCCGATGAGCAGGATGGCGATCATGGCGATCAGGGTGATGACCAGCGAGACGCCGTGCTGGGCGCTCTTCAGGGGGCGTGTCGTCATGGCTAGCCGGCGGACCATATCGTGTTCCTCAGCGGGATGACGCTTTCGTAGATGCGGTATTTGTAATGCTGCCATTCTGTGCCGCCCGCGCCACCGTCCAGCCGTACCTTGGTGCCGCTCCAGATGCAGATGCCGTTGGAGAAGCCGGAACAGGCGGTGGTCACGATGCCGCTTTCGCGTTTCGGGACGCGGGATACCACGGCCAGCTTCACCGCCTGCAGGGTCAGTATCTTGGTCAGGCTGGCGCTATCGGCGGCGAGGGCTGACTTGGCATAAGAGCCGGTGGCATCGGTCCAAGTGTAGCTGCTGCCGCTCTTGATCCCATACTGTGCCTGCATATTGACGATGTTCTCGCCCAGCGTGTAGTTGACGGTGGAGGTTCGCATCGAGGCATCGGCCAGCTTCAATTGGCGGTTGGTTTCATCTACCGAGTAAGTGCTGGTAATGACGTCGGAGCCTAGCTTGATGATGTAGTTGCCGGCAGAGTAGGTAGGGTAGCCGTTGGAGTTTTCATAGTTCGTGGCCGGATTGTAGGTGGTGCCGTTGTCGTTGTTACCCGGGTTCTGTTGCAGCTTTAGTGCGGAATTCTGTTTCTGGGTCAGGTCGAAGCGGGTGCAGTTGCCGGTGCTGGGATCGTACAAAACGGAGAAGGTGTTGACTTCGAAACCGGACACGGTGCTGACGTCCAGTTCCGACGAGCTGGGCGGCATGGTCTTGCTGAGGGTGGTCAGGCCGAAGCTGAGGTTGCCTTTACCTCCCCTGACTTCGATCTGGTCCGCTTCACCATTGGTGCCGCCGTCGATGATGATCAGGGGGGCGATCGAGACGCCGAAAGCCGCGCCGGCGAAATTGGGATCTTCGCCGCCATTAGCACCATTGGTGCCGATGTAGGCATAACGGGTGGAGCAGTTGATCAGCGTCCCGATCTGAGTGCCGTAGCCCGCGCTGCGGATTGCCTGTTCCATCAAAACCATCGAGGTCAGGCCCTGGTTCTGGCCCTCCGAGGCCGAGTCCGTGGTTTTGCGCTGGTTCCACCACAGCCCCATGATCTGCGACAGCATCAGCGTGGTGATCAGCGCGATGGTTAGCCCGATCATGATTTCGATCAGGCTGATGCCGGACTGGCGGCGCGGGGAGCGTAAATGCGGCTGATTCATGGTGATCGCCTCAGGAGGTGGGGATCAGCGTGGTGGTGGTGAAATGGCGCACATCGCTATCGGACGTGTTTTGCCAGCAGATCGTGACGGTGATCTGGTTGGCGGAACCGCTAAGGGTCGAGGCGATGGTGACGGATTGGCGAGCCGCAGTGGCATTGGGCAGGGTCGAGCTGATCGAACTCAGCCAGTTGCTGATCTCGGCCTGGCTGGAACTGGTGCTGCTGCCATCGCAGGTATGGCCGCTGTTGAAGGCGAAGTTGGTGGCAAAGCTGCCGCTGGCACGGGCCGCCCACATCTGCCCGATCAGGCTGTTGGCGAGGTAGGTGGCTTGTCCGCGGTACTGGTTCTCGCTGTTGGCGCGGATGGTGAAGCCTTGCAGGGCGATCAGGGCGAGGATGCTGATGGCGAAAATGGCCATGGCGATCAGGGCTTCGATCAGGGTCGAGCCTTGCTGGTTTTGCCGTGAGATGCTTGGGCGGGCCATGGTCAGCACTTCCTCGGGTCGGTCGAACTGGTGACGTTGGGGTCGCACAGCTTCAGCGCGCCCCCCGTCTGCAGGGTGATGCGCATGTCCTTGCTGTCGGCCGCGGCGATAGTGGTGACGTCGAAGTTCAGTTGCGTCAGCGGTGTGGTGTCGCTGATGCGGCCGAGCCCATTGAAGGTGACGGTGGTGACGGTCGAGGGCGTCGGGGTGATCGTTACCTTCGGGGCATCCTCGGCAAAATTCTTTTGCTGCAGCACTGCACCGGTGTCGACGCGCTTGATCTGCCAGATTTTCTTGGTGGTCGAGTCAAAGCTCAGCTGCACGGCCGTGTTGGTGCGGATGGCTTCGGCGCGCGCCAGTTGCAGGCTGGCCATGGCGGTATCGGCCGCGTTGCGGATCTGGTGATTCATCAGCCAGGTCGAAAAACTGGGCACGGCAAAAGCCAGTACGACGGCCATCAGCACGATCGAGATCAGCATTTCGATCAGGGAGAACCCGCGCTGGCGCATCCGCTTCAACATTCGTCCCCCTTGATCAGCCAGCAGGACTTGCTAACCGTGCTGCCCTTGTACTGGGTGGTGCTCTTGCTGTTGCTCTGATCCAGGCTGTAAACGTAACCGGCCATTACCGTGGTGCCGGTGGCGCCGAGGGTATAGCCGGTGCTGCCGCTGGCGGTACAGGCCAGGGTGAAATAGTCGACGGTAGAAGGAGTGGCGCCGCAGGTGGTGCCGGAGGCGGCGTAGCTGCGGTTGTCGGCGTAGTACTGCTCCAGGCTCACCCGGGTTTGCGACAGCTGGGCCAGCGCTGCGTTGATGCGGCTGCGCCGCACGTAATCCTGATAGGCCGGGACGGCGAGCGACATCAGGATGGCCACTACGACGATGGCAATCAAGAGTTCAATCAGGGTGAATCCCGCCCAAGCTTTTCTCATAATTTTTCCGGACTCGTCCAATCTTTATCATGATAGTCGAAAGAGTACGGTTTAAGGCGCTGATGTGCCGTTGTTCTGTTTGATTTTAAGTGGCGTGTGGCGTCGACGCCGACAGGAAATCACGACAAACGTTCAATGCCGTGGTGGTGACAGTCGGGCTGGTGGGCTCGAGGACGGTGATGTCGGGCATCGAGCGCAGCCAGGTCAGTTGGCGCTTGGCCAGTTGCCGGGTGGCGGCGATGCCTTTGTCGAGGAAATCGGCGTAGCTGGCTTGGCCGTCGAGGTGCTCCCAAGCCTGACGGTAGCCGACGCAGCGCATCGAGGGCAGGTCGGGCGTGAGATCGGGGTAGCGTTGGCGCAGGCGCACGACTTCGTCGAGGAAGAACTGTTCCAGCATCAGCCGGAAGCGCAAGGCGATGCGCTCGTGTAGCCAGGCGCGGTCGTGCGGGATCAGCGCCAGTTTGAGCATCTGGAAGCGGGCGGCCTGGTTGCGTCCTTCTGCGTGCCACGCCGAGAGCGGTTTGCCGGTAAGCCGGAAGACTTCCAGCGCGCGCTGGATGCGCTGCGAGTCCAGCGGTTCGAGGCGCGCGGCGGTGATCGGGTCGGCTTCGGCGAGTTGTGCGTGCAGTGCGGGCCAGCCGTATTTGGCGGCCTCGAGGTCGAGTTGGGCGCGGGTGGCGACGTCGGCGGGTGGCATGTCGGAGAGGCCGTCGATCAGCGCCTTGAAGTAGAGCATCGTGCCGCCGACCAAGAGCGGCACCTTGCCGCGTGCAGCGATATCGTCGATCAGGCGGTTGGCATCAGCGTGAAACTGCGCTGCGGAATACGCTTCCAGCGGGCTGATGATGTCGATCAGGTGATGGGGCACCTGCGCCATCTCGTCACGGCTGGGCTTGGCGGTACCGATATCCATGTCACGGTAGACCAGCGCGGAGTCGACGCTGATGATTTCCACCGGAAAGTGGCGGGCCAGTTCGAGTGCCAATCCGGTTTTGCCGGAGGCGGTGGGGCCCATCAGCAGGATGGCTTTGGTGGGGGTGGTCATGGGGTGCGGCGATGAGTGCGACAAGGCGATATTGTCGCACCGGGCGAGGCTTCGGCCAACCTTTGCAGCGTGAGGCAAGCTTGGCCACATGGCGATGAGAACTTATCCCCGTAGGCGAGCAAGCCAAGGCAGGTTGAGTGCCGCGGAATGCAGGAGCCGCAATGCACACGGGGTACATGAGGATTCCGTATCGCTGAGCAATTCACTCCGCGATAAAGGCGCTCGCAGGGCGCCGCGGTACTCAAAATGCAAAGGCGTAGCCGCCTAATGGGGGCCGTTCTCAGACTGGGGCGGTTTCGTCGACAAACTGGCGGATCGCCGCCAGTAGCGTCTGGCCACGCGCGTCAGCCGTCGCTTCCAGCGTGGCAATCTCCTCCAGGCACTGGGCGCGGTGGCGGCCGGGGATGGCGCCATCGATCAGCTTGCTGCGGCACCAGCTCTGCCAGCGCTCCTGCTCGGCGGCCGACAGCGAGGCCGGAAAGTTGCGGGCACGGTAACGGAACAGTTGCTCGGAGAGTTGTGCATCGTCGAAGGCCGGGCGTTCGCCGGCGAGTTGCACCGCCGACAGCGTGCGCAGCCGGGTGAGTTCGCGGCGGTCATTGTTGGAAACGAAGCCGCCGTAGAGGTTTTCATCCACGTCGGCGGGTGCGCCGGTCTCGCGCTGATAGACCTTGCGCCAGACCGAGGTCAGGTTCGGCAGGGCTTGCGCGGTTTCGGCGTGGCGTGTGACCGCGTCCAGGTCGATGCCCCAGTGATCGGCACGTTCATCGCTCAGAACGCGCAGGTTGCTCACGACGAACGGCGATTTGTTGATGTGGATGGTCTTGATCGGCAGCCGGCTGACGCCATCGGGCAGCTCGTCGCTGCGGCTGAACAGGCGTTGGCGGATCGTGTCCGGGCCGAGTCCGCGCAATTCGGCGGGGTCGTAAGCCAGGTCCCAGACGATCACTTCATTCTTGTTGCTCGGGTGTTCGGCCAGTGGCCAGACCACCGCCAGGTTGCCGCGCTCGGCACCGTACATGCCGGAGACGTGCAGCAGTGGGCGCGGGGCGTGCAGGCTGAGTTGGTGGCGTACCGCGTCCTTCTTGCGCAGGCCGAGGTAGAACTCGAACAGCTTGGGCTGGCGCTGGCGGATCAGCCGTGCCAGCGCGATGGTGGCGCGCACGTCGGACAGCGCATCGTGCGCGGCCTCGTGGGCCAGGCCGTTGGCGGCGGACAGGTGCTCGAGCTTGAAGCTGGGCAGGCCGGTGTCGTGCTTGGGCCACTCGATGCCTTCGGGGCGCAGCGCGTAGGTGGCGCGCACCAGGTCGAGCAGGTCCCAGCGCCCGCACTGGTTCTGCCACTCGCGGGCATAGGGGTCGATCAGATTGCGCCAGAACAGGAAGCGGGTGACTTCGTCGTCGAAGCGCAGCGAGTTGTAGCCGACGCCGATGGTGCCCGGCGTGGCCAGTTCGCGCTCGATCACGCCGGCGAATTCGTGCTCGGCCACGCCGTGTTGCTGGCACAGCTGCGGGGTGATGCCGGTGAGCAGGCAGGCTTCGGGGGAGGGCAGGTAGTCCGGGCTGGGCCGGCAATACAGCATGACCGGTTCGCCGATCTCGTTCAGCTCGGCATCGGTGCGGATGCCGGCGAACTGCGCCGGACGATCCTGGCGTGGCACGGTGCCGAAGGTCTCGTAGTCGTGCCAGAAGAAGGTGTGCTGTGACATGGCGTGGCGGGCAGGGGTAAAGGCGGCATTGTCGCACCGCTGCGGGCTTCGGCCAACCTTGGCCGAGCGGGCCGCCGTCAGCGCCCGCGCATGAACAGGTTGTCGAGGTCCTTCATGGTCAGCCGGCTCCAGGTCGGGCGGCCGTGGTTGCACTGGCCGGAGCGTTCGGTGGCTTCCATGTCGCGCAGCAGTGCGTTCATCTCGGCCAGCGTCAGCTGGCGGTTGGCGCGTACCGCGCCGTGACAGGCCATGGTGGCCAGGAGCTCGTTGCGGCGCTCGGTGAGCACCCGCGTTAGGCCGAATTCGCGCACGTCCTTCAGTACCGCGCGCGCCAGCTCGACCGGGTTGCCATCCTTCAGCCACACCGGCACGCCGCGCACGGCGATCTGGGTGGGGGAGAGCGGGGCGAGCTCGACGCCGAGCCGCTTCATCTCCTCGCCGTGCTCGTGCACCGTGGCCGCTTCCATGCGGTCGGCGGCGAACGACACCGGCAGCAGCAAGGGCTGCATCGGGATGCTGTCAGCTTCCAGCGCGTTCTTCAGCCGCTCGTAGACGATGCGCTCGTGCGCGGCGTGCATGTCGACCACGATCAGGCCTTCCTGGCACTGGCTCAGGATGTAGACCCCGTGCAGTTGCGCCAGGGCGAAGCCGAGCGGAGGGATGCCGTCGTCGCTGTCGGGCAGGGTGGCCAGCGTGGCGGCAGGCAGCGGCGACGGCAGCGGTCCTGCCGGGCGGGTGTCGGCCTGGCGTTCTTCCTCGCGCAGCCCGGAGAACATCGCGTCGTATACCCCGATCGCCTCGCGCGCCACGCCGAGCGGAATGCTCTGCTGCTCGTAGCGGTAGCTCTGCACCGGGGTGCGGCCATTGCCGGTTTGACTGGTGGCGAACAGCCCGGCTGGCGCCGGGCTGGCGCCGGAAAGGTTGGCCGAAGACGGGGTGGCGACCCCTTCTGCCAGGGCCACGGCGGGGGCCGCCCCGGCCGTGGTGGCCGCCAGGGCTTTGTTGACGCTGTGGAACAGAAACTGGTGGATGGCCTGCGATTCGCGGAAGCGTACCTCGATCTTGGTCGGATGCACGTTGACGTCCACCCCGGCGGGGTCGATGGTCAGGAACAGCGCGTAGGCCGGATGGCGGTCGTGGTGCAGCACATCGCGGTAGGCCTGGCGCAGGGCGTGCTGCGCGGTCTTGTCGCGCACGAAGCGGCCGTTGACGTAGAAGTACTGGGCGTCGCGGCTGGCCTTGGAGTAGGTCGGGCTGGCCACGAAGCCCGCCAGCTGCAATCCGCCGGCCGCCGTTTCCAGCGGCAGCGCCGCCTCGACGAAATCCTTGCCCAGCAGCGCACCGACGCGCTCGGCCAGGGACTGAGCCGGCAGGCGCCATACTACCTTGCCGTTGTGGCGCAGCAGAAACTCCACCTGCGGATGCGCCAGCGCGATGCGCTCGAAGGTGGCCGCGCAGTGGGCGTACTCGGTGTTCTCGCTCTTGAGGAACTTGCGCCGCGCCGGGGTATTGAAATAGAGATCGACCACTTCAACACTGGTACCCGGCGCATGCGCCGCCGGCTCCACCGAGTGCAGTGCACCGTCGATGGCGATGATCTGGTACGCGTGCGCCTCCTCGTGCGGACGGCTGATCAGCGTCAGCCGCGACACCGAGGCGATACTGGCCAGCCCCTCGCCGCGAAAGCCCAGCGTGGCGACGCTTTCCAGGTCGGCGAGCGAGGCAATCTTGCTGGTGGCGTGGCGGTCGAGCGCCAGCGGCAGGTCATCCGGCACGATGCCGCCGCCGTTGTCGGTGACGCGGATCAGCTTGATGCCGCCTTGGGCGAGATCGACAGTGATCCTGTCGGCACCGGCGTCCAGGCTGTTTTCCAGCATTTCCTTCAGTGCCGAGGCGGGACGTTCCACCACCTCGCCGGCGGCGATCTGGTTGACCAGGTGGTCGGGCAGGGCATGGATGCGCTTCATGCGGTCTTGCGTGCCAGGCGCTTGTGGCGCCAGATTTCGACGAGGCCCGGCAGCAGCGAGACGAAGATGATGCCGAAGATCAGGTATTCCAGGTTGCTTTTCACCACCGGCAGGTTGCCGAACAGGTAGCCGGCGTAGGTGAAGCTGGCCACCCACAGCACGCCGCCGATGATGTTGTAGGCGAAGAAGCGGCGATAGCTCATCGCGCCGGCCCCGGCCACGAACGGCGCGAAGGTGCGCACGATCGGCACGAAGCGGGCCAGGATGATGGTCTTGCCGCCGTGTCGCTCATAGAAAGCATGGGTCTTGTCGAGGTATTGCTGCTTGAGCAGGCGCGGAAAGCGCGCCATCAGCGACAGTCCCAGACGGCGGCCGATGGTGTAGTTGACACTGTCGCCCAGCACCGCCGCCGCGATCAGCGTCGCGACCAGCGCGTGCGCGTTCATGCCGCCGGTGGCCGCCAGGGTGCCGGCGACGAACAGCAGCGAATCCCCGGGCAGCACCGGGGTCACCACCAGGCCGGTCTCGCAGAACACGATCAGGAACAGGATCAGGTAGATCCACGGGCCGTACTGTGCCACCAGCACCGCCAGGTGGCGGTCGATGTGTAGCACGAAATCAAGCAGAAATTGAAGGGCTTCCATGGCGTTCATTGTACAGGAGGTTGGCCGAAGCCGTTGAGACGGCGAGCAAGAGGGGGAGGGCGAGCTACACGCCGGTGGCGATCGGGCATCGCAAAAGAAACTGGCCGGACAGGCCGGCCAGTGCAGTGATCAGACTACCGCTTCGTCCTTGGGTTTCTGCGGCTTGATCATGTGCTCGCGCGCCACGCCCAGCCACAAGGCGATCGGGCTCGCCACCAGCACCGAGGAATAGATGCCGAATACGATGCCGATGGTCAGCGCGATGGCGAAACCGTGCAGCGCCGGGCCGCCGAAGACCAACATCGACAGCACCATCGCCTCGGTACAACCGTGCGTGATCAAGGTGCGGCTCATCGTCGCGGTAATGGCGTTGTCGATGATCTCGGACACGTTCTTGTTGCGCATCGCGGCCTTGCGGAAGTTCTCCCGGATACGGTCGAACACCACCACCGACTCGTTCACCGAGTAACCCAGAACCGCCAGGACGCCGGCCAGCACGGTGAGGCTGAACTCCCACTGGAAGAAGGCGAAGCAACCCAGGATGATCACCACATCGTGCATGTTGGCGATGATGGCCGCCACGGCAAAGCGCCATTCGAAGCGCAGCGCCAGGTACAGCATGATGCCCAGGCACACGATGATCACCGCGGTCAGGCCATGGGTGACCAGCTCCTCGCCCACGCTTGGGCCGACGAACTCGACCTTGCGCAGTTCCACCGCCGGGTCGGCCGCCTTCAGCGTGCCCATCACGCGCTCGGACAGCTGTGCCGAGCTTACGCCCTGGCGGCTAGGCAGGCGGATCAGCACGTCGCGCGACGTGCCCAGGCTCTGCACCGTGGCCTCGCCGAACTTGAGGGCGTCCACGCGGTCGCGGATGTCGTTCAGGTTGGCCGCCTGCCGGTACTGCACTTCCATCACCGTGCCGCCGGTGAATTCCACGCTGAAGTTCAGGCCCTTGGCGAACAGAAAGAATACGGCCAGCAGGAAGGTCACCAGCGAGATGGTCGTGGTGAGCCTGCCGTAGCTCATGAACGGGATGTCCCGTTTGATGCGGAAAAGCTCCATTGCGTCCTCTAGAGGTAAGGGCGAGCGGCTTGGCCGCCCGCCTGGAACCGGTTCACGATCTGCTGCGCCATCCCCGAGCGGGGTTCGGCTTCGGTTTGAAAATCAAATGGACAACATGTCCATCTGATTTGTCGCCTGCTTCGCCCCGCTGGGGATCGTTCGCAACAGATCGTGGGTTCTTACGATTCAGGTTTCCAGACCTGGCCGATCGACACCGTGGCCAGGCGCCGCTTGCGGCCGTACCACAGGTTGACGAAGCCGCGCGATACCAGGACCGCCGAGAACATCGAGGTCATAATCCCCAGGCAATGCACCACGGCAAAGCCGCGCACCGGGCCCGAACCGAAGATCAAGAGCGCGAGGCCGGCGATCAGCGTGGTGATGTTGGAGTCGAGAATCGTGGCCCAGGCATGCTGGTAACCGGCCTGGATCGCGGAGTGCGGCGGCACGCCGTTACGCAGCTCCTCGCGGATGCGCTCGTTGATCAGCACGTTGGCGTCGATCGCCATGCCCAGCGTCAGTGCGATGGCGGCGATGCCGGGCAGGGTCAGCGTCGCCTGCAGCATCGACAGCACCGCCACCAGCATGAACAGGTTCACTCCCAGCGACAGCGCCGAGATCAGGCCGAACACGCGGTAGTAAATCAGCATGAACACGGCGATGGTGGCAAAGCCCCACAGCGTGGAGTGGAAGCCCTTCTCGATGTTTTCCTTGCCCAGGCTCGGGCCGACGGTGCGCTCCTCGATGATGTTCATCGGGGCGGCCAGCGAGCCGGCACGCAGCAACAGCGCGGTATCGTTGGCTTCGGCGGCGTTCATGCTGCCGGAAATCTGCACCCGGCCGCCGCCGATCTCGCTGCGGATCACCGGCGCGGTCACCACTTCGGCTCGGCCTTTTTCCACCAGCACCATCGCCATGCGCTTGCCGATGTTCTCAGCCGTCACCTGGCGGAAGATCGAGGCCCCGGTGGAGTCGAGATTGATGTGCACCGCCGGCGTGCCGTTCTCGTCGAAGCCCGGCTGGGCATCGTTGATGTTGTCGCCGGTCAGCTCGACCTCTTTGCTTACCAGTATCTTTTGCGGGCCGCGCGGGGTCAGCTCGTCCAGTAGTTCGTAGCCACCAGGTACGTTGCCGGCCAGTGCCTCGGCCACCATGCTCTGGTCGTCGGACACCATGCGCACTTCCAGCGTGGCGGTACGACCCAGAATGTCCTTGGCCTTGGCGGTGTCCTGCACGCCCGGCAGCTGCACCACGATGCGGTTGGCGCCGGATTGCTGGATGATCGGCTCGGCGACACCCAGTTCGTTGACACGGTTGTGCAGCGTGGTGATGTTCTGCTTCACCGCATCGCTCTGGATGCGGGTAATCTCCTCCGGCTTCAGCGTCAGGCTCAGCTTGTAGCTGTTGTCGTCGCTGGTAAAGCTCAGGGAAGGCAGGGCACGTGCCACGGCGTCCTCGGCCGCCTTCAGCGTGGCTGCGTCACGTAATTGCACTTCCAGCGTGTTGCCGTTGCGCTTAATGGCACCGTAGCGGACCTTCTTGTCCTTGAATTCGCGACGGATATCGCCGGCGTAGCGCTCCATGGTCTTGTCGGTGGCCGCCTTCATGTCCACTTCGAGCAGGAAGTGAACGCCGCCGCGCAAGTCCAGCCCCAGGAACATCGGATAGGCCTTGAGCTTGGTGAGCCAGTCGGGCGAGGCCGCCAGCAGGTTGAGCGCGATGATGTAGTTGTCACCCAGCGCCTGCTGGATGGCGTCGCGCCCCTTGATCTGGGTGTCCGGGTCGTGGAAACGGACCTTCAGGCTATTGCCGTCCAGGAACAAGCCGTCCGGGGTAATGTGCTGGGCGGTCAACGCGGCTTCGACGCGGCCCATCAGCGCGGTGTCCACCGGAATGGACTGACGCGAGCTGGAAATCTGGACGGCAGGGGTTTCGCCGAAGAAATTGGGCAGCGTATAGATCGTCGAGACGACCAGCGCTACCACGATGATGAAGTATTTCCAGAGTGGATAGCGGTTCATGTGCGAGAGTCTGGCAGAAGGGAAATGGCCGCCCGTTCAGGCGGCCCGGGTGCATTACAGGGACTTGATGGTGCCCTTTTCCAGTTTGGCCGATACCGCGCCGCGCTGGATCTGGACTTCCACGCCGTTGGCGATTTCCACCGACAGGTACTGCTCGCCGGCCTTGGTTACGCGGCCCACGATACCCCCTTGGGTCACCACCTCGTCGCCCTTGGCAATTTCGGACAGCATTCTCTGCTGTTCCTTGGCGCGCTTCTGCTGCGGGCGTACCAGCAGGAACCAGAAGAGCGCGAAAATCACGACCATCGGCAGGAAGCCCATCAGGTCGAAACCGCCCGGAGCGGTGCCGGCAGCGAATGCGGGGGTGATGAACATCGTGTTAACTCCCTTATGTTTGTTGTCTATCAGTATCCGAAGCGGGCCATTGTAGCCACGCCGTGTTGCTTTTCCAACCGTAGCGGCAGCGCAAACCCGGTATGACCCTGGTCTGAAGCCCTGGTTCCATCGCCTCAATCGGCTCCGCGTGCTCGGCGCTGGGCAAAATCGACCTGGAACGCCGGGAAGCGGTCCTCCTCGATGGCCTGGCGCATTTCCGCCATCAATTGCTGGTAGTAATACAGGTTATGGATGGTGTTGAGGCGCGCTCCCAGGATTTCTCCGACCCGATGCAGGTGGTGAAGGTAGGCGCGGCTGAAGTTGCGGCAAGCGTAGCAGCCGCACGTCTCGTCCAGCGGTTTCTTGTCATCCTTGTAGCGCGCGTTCTTGATCTTCACGTCGCCCCACTGGGTAAACAGCCAGCCATTGCGCGCATTGCGTGTCGGCATCACGCAGTCGAACATGTCCACGCCGTTGGCCACCCCGTGCACCAGGTCCTCCGGGGTGCCCACGCCCATCAGGTAGTGCGGCTTGTCGGCGGGCAGCATGTCCTTCATTTCTGCCAGCATGCGGTACATTTCGGGCTTGGGCTCGCCGACTGACAAGCCCCCGATGGCGTAGCCGTCGAAACCGATCTCCATCAAGCCTTCGAGCGATTCGCGGCGCAAATCGGTATAAAGGTTGCCCTGCACGATGCCGAACAGCGCGTTGGGGTTCTTCAGGTCGTCGAAAGCGCGGCGGGAACGTTCCGCCCAGCGCAGGCTCATGCGCATCGACTTGGCGGCGGTGTTGTGGTCAACCTGGCCCGGGGTGCATTCGTCGAAGATCATCACGATGTCCGAGTTCAGCACCTTCTGGATTTCCATCGACTTTTCCGGGGATAGGAACAGCTTGTCACCATTGACCGGGCTCTGGAAGGTCACGCCTTCCTCGGTGATCTTGTTCAGCGCCCCCAGGCTGAACACCTGGAAACCGCCGGAGTCGGTCAGAATCGGCTTGTTCCAGCCAATGAAGTCGTGCAGCCCGCCAAATTGTTGGATGACTTCGAGGCCGGGGCGCAACCAGAGGTGGAAGGTGTTGCCCAGGATGATCTGCGCGCCGATGTCGTTGAGTTCGACCGGGCTCATCGCCTTGACCGAGCCGTAGGTCCCCACCGGTTGGAAAACCGGGGTCTCTACCGTGCCGTGGTTCAGTTCCAGCGTCCCCCGGCGGGCGCCGCCGGACGTTTTGTGTACGGTAAACTTCAGCATGTAAATAAGGTTTGCATAGTAAAATCAGCGCGCTAGTATACCCGAAGCGGTCTGTCTCACGAATTTTTGCTGTTAGGGGCTTGCCAAGGATGGCTGTAGTGAGTATTATGCATTCCTCGACGACAGGCACGTAGCTCAGTTGGTTAGAGCACCACCTTGACATGGTGGGGGTCGTTGGTTCGAATCCAATCGTGCCTACCAAAATTCAGCATTGGAGCATTCCCGGAAATGGCTTTCCGAACTACTATCACCCGTTATTCGCGCTAGTCGCGCCTTGCGGGATGTTCCATGCAAAAAAGTGCGGCTTTGGCCGCACTTTTTTTTTGTTTTCCGAATTTGATCGCGCCTTGCCCGGCCATACTGCGTTGGAGTTCACATGCCTGATATTCGCCTGCCCGACGGCTCTGTCCGTTCCTTCGATAAACCGGTTTCCGTGCACGAGGTCGCTGCCTCCATCGGTACCGGTCTGGCGCGTGCCTCGCTGGCAGGCCGTGTCGACGGCCGACTTGTTGATACCAGTCATGTGATCGACCGTGATGCAGATCTGGCCATCATCACCGACAAGGATGCCGATGGTCTCTCTATCATTCGTCACTCCACGGCACACTTGCTGGCCTACGCCGTCAAGGAGCTGTTCCCCGAGGCGCAGGTGACGATCGGCCCGGAAATCGAAAACGGTTTCTACTACGACTTCAGCTACAAGCGCCCGTTCACCCCCGAAGACCTTGTTGCCATCGAGAAGAAGATGGGGGAGTTGGCCAAAAAAGATATCCCAGTCGAGCGCTACGAGCTGCCCCGCGACGAGGCTATTGCCTACTTCAAGTCGATTGGCGAGCACTACAAGGCCGAGATCATCGAATCGATCCCGCAGGGAGAGGTGCTGTCGCTGTACCGCGAAGGTGATTTCACCGACCTCTGCCGCGGCCCGCACGTGCCGTCCACCGGCAAGCTCAAGGTGTTCAAGCTGATGAAGGTGGCGGGTGCCTACTGGCGTGGCGACAGCAAGAACGAGATGCTGCAGCGTGTCTACGGTACTGCCTGGGCCAAGAAGGAAGACCTGGCGCAGTACCTCTACATGCTGGAGGAGGCTGAGAAGCGCGACCATCGCAAGCTGGGCAAACAGCTCGACCTGTTCCATCTGCAGGATGAGGCGCCGGGTATGGTGTTCTGGCATCCCAAGGGGTGGCAGTTGTGGCAGTCGGTGGAGCAATACATGCGCGCCACCCTGGCCGAGGCCGGTTATCAGGAAATCCGTACGCCGATGGTGATGGATCGCATCCTGTGGGAAAAATCCGGTCACTGGGAGAACTACCGCGAGAACATGTTCACCACCGAGTCGGAGAAACGCGACTACGCGGTCAAGCCAATGAACTGTCCGGGGCACGTCCAGGTGTTCAACCAGGGTTTGCGCTCCTATCGTGATCTGCCGTTGCGCTATGCCGAATTCGGTGCCTGTCATCGCAACGAACCGTCCGGTGCCTTGCACGGCATCATGCGCGTGCGTGGTTTCGTTCAGGATGACGCGCACATCTTCTGTACCGAAGAGCAGATCATTGATGAGGCCAAGGCTTTCAATGAACTGACCATGCGTGTCTACCGCCAGTTTGGTTTTGACAATGTTTCGGTCAAGCTGTCGCTGCGGCCCGAGAAGTACTCCGGCACCCTGGAGGCATGGGATCGTGCCGAGAACGGCCTGCGCGAAGCGCTGCGTGCGTGCGGTATCGAATGGGAAGAGCTGCCGGGTGAGGGCGCGTTCTACGGTCCGAAAATCGAATACCACATCAAAGACGCGCTTGGCCGGTCCTGGCAGTGTGGTACCCTGCAGCTCGACTATGTGCTGCCGGAGCGCCTGGGGGCCGAGTACGTGGCGGAAGACAACAGCCGCAAGCGTCCGGTAATGTTGCACCGAGCCATCCTGGGGTCGCTGGAGCGCTTCCTTGGTATCCTGATCGAGAATCACGCCGGGGCCTTCCCGTTGTGGCTGGCGCCGGTGCAGATGGTGGTGATGAATATCACCGAAGCGCAGGCTGATTATGCAGCCTCTGTGGTGCAAACGCTGAAAAAACAAGGCTTCCGCGTCGAGCTCGACTTGAGGAATGAAAAGATCAGCTATAAAATCCGCGAACACAGTCTGCAAAAACTGCCGTACCAGATTATTGTGGGCGACAAGGAAAAAGCAGACGGTCTGATTGCCGTTCGTGCTCGTGGCGAAGATTTGGGCCAGCTGACGCTGGACGACTTCGTGGCACGCCTGAAGGCCGAGATGCCTCAGTGACGCGGTGTCGGGCTTGATGAACAATTAATAGGAGATTTGGCTATAGCTCAGGAACGTGAAGCACGGATCAACGGCGAAATTACCGCCCGCGAGATCCGTCTGGTAGGTAAGGAAGGCGAGCAGCTCGGCATCGTGAGTCTGCGTGAGGCAATGGCAGCGGCCGAGGAGCTGGACATCGATCTGGTCGAGATTTCTCCGACCGCTCAGCCGCCTGTCTGCAAGCTGATGGACTATGGCAAGTTCAAGTACGAGCAGTCCAAGAAGCGTCACGAGGCCAAGCTCAAGCAGAAGCAGGTGCAGATCAAGGAAGTCAAGTTCCGTCCGGGTACCGACGACGGTGACTATGGCGTCAAGCTGCGCAACCTGGTTCGCTTCCTGAGCGACGGTGACAAGGCCAAGGTAACGCTGCGTTTCCGCGGTCGTGAAATGGCTCACCAGGATATCGGCCTGGCCCTGCTCAAGCGGGTCGAGGCGGATCTGGCTGAAGTTGGCACGGTCGAGCAGTTTCCGCGCCTGGAAGGTCGCCAGATGGTAATGATGATTGCCCCGAAAAAGAAATAATCGGGTATAATCAGCGGTTTGACACGGCAGGTTCGCCTGCCGTGTTGATTTTGTGGCGCTCCGGTGCTGCAACAAAAAGCGGGACGTTACGGTTTGCAAGCATCGAAAGATCACCGTGCGTCGGATCTAAAGAAATTCAGCAGGAGTTTTCCATGCCGAAGATGAAGACCAAGTCGAGCGCGAAAAAACGCCTCAACGTATTGGGTGGTGGTGGTGTAAAGCGCTCTATGGCGTTCAAGCGTCACATTCTGACCAAGAAAACCACCAAGAACAAACGCCAGCTGCGTGGCACCACCATGGTGGATGCGAGCAACATGGCGTCCGTTCGTGCAATGATGCCCTACGCTTAAGGAGTTTGATCAATGCCTCGTGTTAAACGCGGTGTAACCGCTCGCGCTCGTCACAAGAAAATCCTTGCTCTGGCGAAAGGCTATCGCGGCCGTCGCAAGAACGTCTATCGCATCGCCAAACAGGCGGTGATGAAAGCCGGTCAGTACGCTTACCGTGACCGTCGCCAGAAAAAGCGCCAGTTCCGCCAGCTGTGGATCGCTCGTATCAACGCCGGTGCACGTGAACTCGGCCTGTCCTACAGCAAGTTCATGAACGGTCTGAAAAAGGCTGCCATCGAAATCGACCGCAAGGTTCTGGCCGACTTGGCCGTGTTCGATAAGCCTGCTTTTGCCCAGATCGTTGAAAAAGCGAAAGCAAGCCTCGCTTAATCGCTGGACGATCAAAAGGGAGGCAGTGATGCCTCCCTTTTTTTTACATGCTTTTCGAGATGGCTGACCAGACCGCCTGACGACCATCCGGTCTGGCCAGCTTTCTTACGCATACGGTGTGAGCTACATGAACAATGTCGACACGATTCTCGAGTCGGGGCTGTCCGCGCTGGACGCGGTGCAGGATCTGGTGGAACTGGAACAGGTCAAGGCGCGCTACCTTGGCAAAAGTGGCGAACTGACCGAGTTGCTCAAGCAGCTAGGCAAATTGCCGGCTGAAGAGCGCAAGGCGGCCGGTGCGGCGATCAATGCCGCCAAGCAAGCCTTCGAGGCCCGTCACAACGAGCGCCGCGACCTCATCAATGCCGACAAGCTGGCGCGCCAGCTGGCAGCCGAATCGCTGGATGTGACCTTGCCGGGGCGAGGTAGCTCCGTCGGCGGGCTGCATCCGGTGACGCTGACGCTGGAACGCATTGCCACGCTGTTCCGCAGCATGGGGTTCGAAGTGGCCGATGGTCCGGAAATCGAGACTGACTTCCACAATTTCCAGGCGCTGAATATCCCGGAAAATCATCCGGCACGAGCCATGCAGGACACCTTCTACGTTGAAGGTGGCGATGTGCTGCGTACCCACACCTCGCCGATCCAGGTGCGTTACATGCTGAACAACGAGCCGCCGATCAAGATCGTGGCGCCGGGTCGCGTGTACCGTGTCGATTCCGATGCCACCCATTCGCCGATGTTCCACCAGATGGAAGGCTTGTGGGTCGATCAGGATGTCAGCTTTGCGGACCTCAAGGCCACTGTCACTGACTTCCTGCGCCGTTTCTTCGAGCGAGACGATTTGCAAGTACGCTTCCGCCCGTCATTCTTCCCTTTCACTGAGCCGTCGGCCGAAATCGACGTGCTGGGTGAACGCGGCTGGCTCGAGGTTGGGGGCTGCGGTATGGTGCACCCGAATGTGCTGAGGAACGTCAATATCGACCCGGAGAAGTACACTGGCTTCGCCTTCGGTATCGGTCTGGACCGTTTTGCCATGCTGCGCTACGGCGTCAACGACCTGCGCCTGTTCTTCGAGAACGATCTCAACTTCCTCAAACAGTTCAACTGATAGCGGGCAGGGGAATACTTACGATGCAATTTTCCGAACAATGGCTGCGTAGCTGGGTCAATCCGTCCCTGAGCACCGACGAGCTTTCCTACCTGTTGACCATGGCCGGCCTGGAGGTCGAAGAAGTCAACGCAGCTGCGCCGGCCTTCAGCGGCGTGGTGATCGCCGAAGTCAAGGAAGTCGTCAAGCACGAGAATGCCGACCGTCTTCGCGTGACCAAAGTCGATGCCGGCACCGGCGAGCTGATCCAGATCGTCTGTGGTGCGCCGAACGTAGCCGTCGGCCTGAAAGTGCCGTGTGCCTTGCCGGGCGCTGTTCTGCCGGGCGATTTCAAGATCAAACCGACCAAGATGCGTGGTGTCGAGTCAGGTGGCATGCTGTGCTCCGGCAAGGAACTGGGTGTGCCAGACGACGCCGATGGCCTGCTGGTACTGCCGGCCGATGCCCCGGTCGGCACGAGCATTCGCGACTACCTGTCGCTGGACGACAGCCTGTTTACCCTCAAGATCACTCCGAACCGCGCCGATTGCCTGTCGATCAAGGGCCTGGCTCGTGAAGTGGCGGCACTGACCGACAGTGCCTTGCAGCCGATGGCTATTGCCCCGGTGGTGCCCGCGCACGACCAGACCGTGCCGGTACGCATCGACGCCCCGCAAGGCTGCGGCCGTTATATTGGCCGTGTGGTGAAAGGGGTCGATGCCGCGGCTCCGACGCCGGACTGGATGAAGCACCGCCTGGAGCGCTCCGGTCTGCGCTCGATCTCGGCCATCGTCGATGTTACCAACTACATCCTGCTGGAACTCGGCCAGCCGATGCACGCCTTCGATCTCGCCAAGTTGGACGGCGCCATCAACGTGCGTATGGCTCGCGCCGGTGAAAAACTGGTTTGCCTGAACGAGCAGGAAGTCGAGCTGACCGAGAATCTGCTGGTGATCGCCGACGACGCCAAGCCGCTGGCCATTGCCGGGATCATGGGGGGTCTGGAGAGTGGTGTCACCACGGCTTCGCAGGATGTGTTCCTCGAGAGCGCGTTCTTTGCTCCGGCCATGATCGCCGGCAAGGCGCGCGAGCTGGGCTTCGGTTCCGATTCGTCCTATCGCTTCGAACGCGGGGTGGATTTCCAGTTGCAGCGTGACGCCATCGAGCGCGCCACGGCCTTGATCGTCGAAATCTGCGGTGGCGAAGCCGGGCCGCTGACCGAAGCGCAGGGGCAGCTGCCGCAGCGCCCGGCTGTGGCCGTGCGTAGTGCGCGTGTCAACAAGGTGCTCGGCCTGGGGCTGGCGCCTGACTCGATTGCGGACATCTTCACCCGTCTGGGGCTGAGTTTCGATGCCACGGCTGAGGGCTTCGCCGTGGCGCCTCCAGCGTTCCGTTTCGACATCGAGATCGAAGAGGACTTGATCGAGGAAGTGGCCCGTGTCTACGGTTACGATGCGATCCCGTCCGACGCTCCGCGCTCGCGCATGAAGATGCTGCCGCTGCCGGAAACGCGCCGGCCGCGTGAATTGATCCGTCAGCAGTTGGCGGCACGCGATTACCAGGAAGTGGTCAGCTACGCCTTCGTCGATGAGCGCTGGGAGCGCGACTTCGCGGGCAATCCTGACCCCGTCAAGCTGATCAACCCGATCGCGGCCCAGATGAGCGTAATGCGCTCGACCCTCTTGGGAGGCCTGGTTGATGTGCTGGTCGGCAACGTCAACCGCAAGCAGTCGCGCGTCCGCGTATTCGAAGTGGCCCGGACTTTCCACAAATCGGCCGATGGTTTCAATCAGCCGGAAAAGATCGCCGGCCTTGCCTGGGGTTCTCGTCTCCCTGAGCAGTGGGGGGCCAAGACCGAGCGGGTGGACTTCTTCGACGTCAAAGCCGACGTGGAGGCATTGCTTCATCCACATCCGGTCGAGTTCCGCAAGGCGACTCACCCGGCCTGCCATCCCGGTCGTTGTGCCGACATCTTCCTGGCCGGTCAGTTGGTCGGGGTGATTGGCGAACTGCATCCGCAATGGGTACAACAGTACGATCTGTCTTCCGCGCCTGTGGTCTTTGAGCTGGAATACGCTGTCGTGGAAGCTCAGCGCCACGTCAAGGCAGCTCCCGTCAGTAAGTTCCAGCCGGTACGCCGGGACCTGGCGCTGGTGGTGGACGAGCAGGTAGAAGTTGGCGCCATGCTGACCAGTTTCCGTCAGGCGGCAACCGAGATCGTCAGCGAAGTGGCGCTGTTCGACGTTTACCGCGGCAAAGGCGTGCCGGAGGGCAAAAAGAGCCTGGCGTTCCGTGTCGTGTTGCAGGATCAGACCAAGACGCTGACCGATGCCGAGGTCGAGACGGTGGTGAGCCGCCTGCTGGACGCCGTGTCGGCCAATCATGGGGCGACCTTGCGCCTCTGACCGGGCAGGTCGGAGGTGTTGGCGGGCTTCCGTGCGTGCTTGCAGCGGAAGCCGCTTTGTTTTATTTTTGTTTGGTATGTTAAGGGGTAATCATGACTTTGACGAAAGCGGAGTTGGCCGACCTGCTGTTTGACAAGGTGGGTCTGAACAAGCGTGAAGCCAAGGACATGGTCGAATCTTTCTTCGAAGAGATCCGCCAGGCGCTGGAATCCGGTGACAGTGTAAAACTGTCCGGCTTCGGCAATTTCCAGCTGCGTGACAAGCCTCAACGGCCGGGGCGTAACCCGAAGACCGGCGAGGAAATTCCTATCACCGCCCGCCGCGTGGTCACTTTCCATGCAAGCCAGAAACTCAAGGGAATGGTTGAGCAACATCATGCCAATAACTGAGGCAGAACTGCCGCCGATTCCGCCAAAGCGTTATTTTACGATTGGCGAAGTCAGTGAACTGACCGGTGTCAAACCGCATGTGCTGCGTTACTGGGAGCAGGAATTCTCCCAGCTGCGCCAAGTCAAGCGGCGCGGTAACCGTCGCTACTACCAGCATCATGAGGTTTTGCTGGTGCGCCGCATCCGCGGTCTGCTCTACGACGATGGTTTCACCATTCACGGTGCAAGGCTGCGGCTGGGGCAAGAAGCTGCAGGCCCAGTGCCGCTGACTGCCCAGGCTGTCCGGGCCGAGTTGCAGTCGATTCTCGAATGGTTGAACGGTGGTATTGGCAAGTCGTAATAATCCATTTATAATGCGTCTCTCTTGAGTCGGGGTGTGGCGCAGCCTGGTAGCGCATCTGCATGGGGTGCAGAGGGTCGGAGGTTCGAATCCTCTCACCCCGACCAACCAAAAAGTGTTGAACATCAAGAACGTCTGACCCGGTGCCTACCGGGTTTTTTCTTGCCTATAGAATTCCTGGCGGGACTTTGCGCGGCGTCTCCTGCCGTCCATTGGCTTTATCGATCCTGACGCCGTCACTTCGTCTCTTTTTCTTCGACCGGTTTTCGGTTTCTTCTACGCTAGTCGCATAGACGGTAGCGGCTGGCTGCTTTAGTCTATCAACGCTCTTGTCTGGTTATGGCTGTTCACTATGTCTGAATCTGCTGACTCGCCCTGTATTGCCCATTGCTCAACGGCCCTTGGTGATAATGTCTGCCGAGGTTGTTTCAGAACGTTCCTGGAGGTGGCTCAATGGAGCGCTTTGGCTCCGGATGGTAAACATTCTGTCTGGGGGCGATTGCCGCTTCGCCGCCGCCTGGCTGATTGGGCTCGCCTGCTGGGGGAGGGGTGGGATCTGCAGGAGGTCGATGGCGAGGAGTGGGCGATGACCTGGTACCAAGGATTTACCAAACTGCTGTTCCGTTTTGAGTCGGATGGATCGTTGCGTATGAATCTGCCTGGCAGTGCCTTGGCCGCACATTTGGCCGGTAAGGCTGATGCAGCCCTCCTGGGAGAGGCTAGGGCTTGGCTGGCGGATTCCGCCCAATGGCTTGGCGGCGAGGCTGATCCGGCAAAGAGCGGAAATAAGCTCCAAGGCTAAAACAAGGAAGTCGCGATGAAACAGAATTGCGCCGAACCCGATTTCTGGGACGTCCGTTATGCGTCGGGGGTCACCCCGTGGGATACCGCCGATATTCCTTCGGCATTCCAGGCATTTGCTGAGACCTGGCCTGAGGGCAGCAGGGTGCTGGTTCCGGGGTGTGGAAGCGCTCACGAGGTCAAGCTGCTGCTTGACCATGGCTTTGAGGTTGATGCGATTGATTTCAGTGCGGAGGCCGTAGCTCGTGCGAGAGCGAGCCTTGGCGCCCGTGCCGATTGCGTCCAGCAAGCCGATTTTTTCTTGCTGCCGGAACGTCAGGATTACGATTGGATATACGAGCGAGCTTTTTTTTGTGCTTTGCCTCTGGCTAGCAGGGAGGCATATGCACGGAAAATGGCTACCCTGCTTCACCCCGGCGGTGTTCTTGCCGGCTTTTTCTTCCTGGGGGATAACCTGAAGGGTCCGCCTTTCGGTTCGACGTTGCAGGAATTGCAGCAATGGCTTTTGCCATGGTTTGACCTGCTTGACATGAGTCGGGTGGAGCAGACGCTCCCCGTGTTTGCCGGTCGCGAACATTGGCTGGCATGGCGGCGACGTTGAGGAGGTTCTGAGTCTGTTTGACAGAAATCAACAATGACGACTCGGCCATCTGGTCATTTTTCTCATTTCAGGTGAGAATCGACTTCAGCTTTTAAAGAAAAAATAAAGGCCAGTGGCACATTACTTGGGAGACAGCAGATGGAGTGGTTCTGGAGTATGTACTCTTGGACGGAAAAAACGTTCTGGAACAGCCTGACCAAGAAGCTGTGCAGCTTCTTCTTTATCAGTGCCTTTCAGTTGGGGATGGTGGGCTATATCTACTCTGTCCTTGAGGATATCCGGGCCATTCACAAGAGCCATACGGTTTCCGCCGAGATTCTGACGCTGGTGGAAGCGCGTATCGACAGTGCCATTTTGTGGACCCTGATCTTGTGGGGCATCTGCCTAGTCTTTATTGCTTTCATGGTCTGGTACCTGCGCTATCTGATCGTCCGGCCCCTGAAAATGACTATTTCGATCTTCAACGAAATCGGTGCGGGAGAGGGGGATTTGTCGCGGGAAATTCCGACTATCACCTACGACGAAATCCGCGAGCTTTCCATATCCTACAATCGGTTTCTGACCAAGATGAGAGAAATCATCAGTAACGTCAGGCTGATGACGGTCAGGATCGCCATGGATTCAGCCCGGACCCGCAAGAATATCCACGAATCGCTGGAAAGCGCCCGCCAGCAAGACGATTTTGCCACCAAGGTCTGCGACGCCAGCAACCAGACTACCTCGGGCATCAATCAAGTCACCGAGCAGACCCAGGCTATTTCCTCTACGACACTCAGCAATCTTGACGTTGCCCGGGTGTCTTTTGATGAGCTGAAGTCGGTGGCTGATCGTATCTACGACATTAGTACCAAGGTTGGCCATTTCAATCAGACTGTCGAGTATTTGAGCCAGCGCTCGGCCAGCATCAAGACTATCGTTGAGCTTATCAAGGAAATTTCCGACCAGACCAATCTGCTGGCGCTCAATGCCGCAATCGAGGCTGCCCGTGCCGGCGAATCCGGCCGCGGATTCGCCGTGGTTGCTGATGAAGTGCGCAAGTTGGCCGAAAGAGTGAAAACAGCAACCGACGAGATTTCCGGGAATATTGACGGCATGCTCAGTCTGGTGGCGGAAACGCAGGCGGAAACCAACGAAATCAGCAGCGATACCCAATTGGCCAGAGAAGTAGTGTCGAAAGCCTCTCAGCAGTTCGGCAGGATGATGGGCGACTTCGAGCAGACTGCAGGTAGCCTGCGCGGCATTGCCGACACGATGGAAACATTTGCAGAAACCAATCGTGAAGTGAATCTGCATGTGGCACAGATTCACGAGTTAAGTCAGAACGTGTCAGAGCGCCTGCTGCACACCGAGGGGGTGGCTGATGTGCTCTCGAGTGCCGCCGAGCAGGTGCAGGACCTGGTCTCGCGCTTCATCATTGGCGAGGGCGTGTTTGATAAGGCGCTGAACAACGCCCGGCAAACCCGGGATGAATTGCAGACGGTATTGAGCCGCTTGGCTGGTGACGGGGTCAATCTGTTCGATCAGCAGTATCGCCCCATTCCAGGGGTTACCCCACCCAAATACCATACCAGCTACGATAATAAGCTGGAGTCTCTGTTGCAGCCCATTTATGACCGTGCTGTCCAGGATTCCAAAGGTGGTCGCTTCTGCGTGATGGTGGACAGCAACGGCTATGCTCCAACGCACAATAGCTTCTATTCTCGTCCGTTGACGGGTGACCCTGAAAAAGACTTGGTCGCGAGCCGCGACAAGCGAATGTTCAACGATAAGGCGGGCTTACGCTCTGCCCGAAATACGCAGCCGATGCTGCTGCAGACTTATGTCCGCGATACAGGTGAGGTGCTATCCGAAATTGCCCTGCCGGTGATGGTGCAAGGGCGGCACTGGGGGGCGTTGCGGTTGGGTTTCGATCCTAACGACATGCTGTCGGCCACGAATTGCTAAAGCAATCTTAAAACCCGCCAAAAAGGGAGGCTAAGCCTCCCTTTCTTGTTATTGCAGCGGGAGTAGCAGCGTTATGATGCCCAGAGCGGCAAACAGAATGGCTGCCGCACCATGCACTGCACGTGTTGGAATTTTGCGTGCAACCATATCGCCAAAGAGGACTGCGGGCACATTGGCTAGCAACATCCCTATCGTGGTACCCGCCACCACACTGGCCAATGCATCGAAACGGGCGGCCAGCGCGACGGTGGCAATCTGGGTCTTGTCGCCCATTTCTGCGAGGAAGAAGGCAATGAAGGTGGCGCCGAAAATTCCGATCCGTTCAAAAAAGCGGGTGTTTCCATCGATTTTATCCGGGATCATTATCCAGGCTGCCATGCCGATGAAGGAGGCGCTCAGAATCCAGCGCATTACCTCCATACCGACATGGTTGGTGATCCACTGGCCGAGCATGGCGGCTGCAGCATGGTTAAAAAGTGTTGCAATCAAGATGCCCAGGATGATGGGTATGGGTTTGCGGTAGCGGGCCGCGAGCAGGAGGGCGAGAAGCTGGGTTTTATCGCCGATTTCGGCGAGGGAGACGACACCCGTAGAGAGAAGCAGGGCTTCCATAAAGGCTCCAAGGGGCTGCGAAGAACGCCATGACCGATCTGCACTGCAGCCCCTGCTGAAAGTGCAAACCTGTCATGGGTCTTGCCAAACCTTTACGGCCGCGCGTGCCATGGTGTTAAAACCAAGTATGTTGGCACGCGCCAATGCGTTGGCGCATTGAGGCTACTCCCCCAGAACTGGGCCGATTTTACGTCAACCACGCTTGGTCCGCAAATGAGGGGGGGGGTATGCCCCGCTCGCTTGGTGGAACGTATTGGGTATCTGTCTCTAGGCGCCTAGTTGGGAAGTGCAGTGCGGGCAGCGCGAGGCTTTGCTGGGAATGCTGGAGAAGCAATAAGGGCAGTCTTTGACAGGGGCTGGCTCGGCCGCAGCGGGAACTTCTTCCTTTTTGAGGCGGTTGATCGATTTGACCAGCATGAAAATGGCGAAGGCGACGATGCCGAAGCTGACCAGTGCATTGATAAATAAGCCGATGTTGAGAGTAATGGCCCCTGCCGACTTGGCTGCGGCCACTGAGACATAGGGCCCGGCTTGTTTGCTGCCTTCTTTCAGTACGAAAAAGAAATTGGAGAAATCGACGTTGCCCAGAATCAGCCCGATGGGAGGCATGATGACGTCGTCAACGAGGGATTTGACGATGGCTCCAAATGCGCCGCCAATAACCACGCCAATGGCAAGGTCAATGACGTTACCTCTCATTGCAAATTCTTTAAATTCTTGGATAAGGCGCATGGTTGGCTCCGGTGGTGGGTTTATGGTTTGGTATTAAGTGCTAAATAGTGGCTGTAATCAACTATAGTGGATATCGCCTGGGTGAGGGCAAGGACATGATCTATGGGTATTGGCATGCATTGCATGCCATTCAGATGTACTGGCATGGGGGAATATAGCGTTACTGCAACAACATGGGTAGGGGCTGCGGCGACCTTATATTGCGTGCTTGGCAGGGGATACGCAGGTGGCGTGGCTTGGTGTTGGTTGCAAGAAAGACAAAAAGCCGCACAAGGAATGTGCGGCTTTTCTGAATTGGCTCCCCGAGCAGGGCTCGAACCTGCGACCTGCGGATTAACAGTCCGTCGCTCTACCAGCTGAGCTATCAGGGAATTGATGGAGGCGTATATTATATGCTTAATTATCGCTTGTCAAGTCTGAATTGCATGGTGCTCAACGGTGGTGCCAATGCTTGATAAGTGACGCGAGGACCCAATCTATCATGCTACAGAGTTCATGGATTTGAGGCGCCGACGGTTGATGAATCGATCCGTCTCAACAGGAATCAGAAACGGAAGGGAATGTGATGAGTGGATTAAGTGCAGATGTAGCTGACGATTTCGAGCAGCAGCTTGAAGCCGTGTGTAATGGCAATGCTCAGTGTTCTATGGCACATTTTTCCATTATTCGGGTAAGTGGCCGTGATGCACAAAGCTTTCTCCAGGGGCAGTTGTCGAGCGACTTGCGCGAGGTCTCCGAGTCGCGCAGCCAGTACAGTAGTTATTCCAATGCCAAGGGTAGGGTTTTGGGGAACTTTCTGATTTGGCAATTTCGTGGCGATTATTTCTTGCTTGTTTCGGCCGATATTGCCACGGCGTTGTGCCGCCGCCTGAGCATGTTTGTACTGCGCTCCGAAGTGAAGCTTGAGGTGCTGGCCGAGCCGTGGCTCCTGGCCGGGGTAAAGGGGGGGGGGGCTGAGGCAGTGTTGAAGGATGTTTTTACTGAGGTACCAGCGCAGCCGCACGATGTGATCGCCAACGAGTCAGGAGCAATAATCCGTTTGCCTGCAGGTAATCTGCTGCTGTCCTATGATGCATCTGCTTCTGGATCCATTAAAAGCCGTCTTGAGCAAGCATGCCGACAGGTAGGGGTTGAGGCATGGTCGCTTTTGGATATTGCTGCAGGCGTCCCGTGGGTCACGAGACCTACCCAGGAGCAGTTTGTTCCCCAAATGATCAATATGGATGTGCTGGGTGGAATTAGCTTTAAGAAAGGCTGCTACCCTGGCCAGGAAATTGTTGCCAGAACTCAGTATCTTGGAAAGGTAAAAAGACGCCTGTTCCGCGTCGAATTGCCGGTGAAAGCGAGTCCCGGGGATCCCTTGTATAGCCCTGCAACGGGCGATCAAGCTATAGGCATGATCGTAAACACTGGATGTGACCAGCATGGTGCGCTAGTAGCTCTTGCTGTGGCTCAGCTCGCAGGTTGGGAAACAGGCCTCTTTCTAGAAAAGGAATATAAAAATGTCCTTAAGGATCTCGGTCTGCCTTATGTTATCGACTAAGCCGGAATCACCGAGTTGATGATTTTCAAATTAGACTTGACCACATCCTTGGGTTATGACTAAATTGAAATATATTTTCAAACTAGCGAGATGACTAAATGGAACTTTCCAATCTGAGCTTTGCTGATCTGCTTTCCCTCAAAAGCGATCTGGAAAACGAGATTAAGCGGCGTGAGCACGAAGAAAAAGCCAAAGCTAAAAAACAGATTGTGGAACTTGCTCGTGCGTACGGGTTGAGCGTGGAAGAGGTGCTGGGCAAAGTGGGTCCGGCGCGCAAGCCGGTGGAAGCCAAGTACTGCCACCCGCAAAACCCTGAGCTGACCTGGACTGGTCGTGGCCGCAAACCCCTGTGGGTACAGGAACTGCTCGCCGCCGGCAAGAACCTCGAGGATCTGGCGATCTGACGATTACGGTTCTTCAGTCAGGATCAAAAAAAAAGCATCCCTGGGAGGATGCTTTTTTCGTTTTACTTGCCAGTGCCGCTTGCATGTTGGGAGCGATCCTGCGGATACTGTGAAGATGCCGGGATGGCATGATTTGTGCGTAAATTGTTGTGTTATCTATAAAAAGTTATTAAGACAGGCGGCACCATGTTGGATTTTTTCTTGCGCGGCTCAAAGAAGAAGATCGATCCGCTAAGCAATGCAACTTCTGCCAAGGAATGGGTTGAATCGCTGAAGCAGGAGTACGGTTCCGCATCCCACGACAAGGTGTTGGAAGCTGTCGCTGAGCTTAATCGCAATGGCGCGGTGTCGTCTGCAGATACGCTAGAGGCCGTCTTGGCGCTTAACCGGGAAACGGCCCAGTTTCATTACCAATTGGGTATTCAGTACCTGATGAACATCAGAATGCCCAAGGTTCTGGAAGCGCAGTTACGGGGACAGATTCTGGGGTATGGCCGCGAATTTCTCGATGCTTACCGACAGGTCCTGAGTCCGTCCTTTTCTGGTGAGGATGAGCGCCGTATCTATGCCATGCTGCCCTTGGTGCTGGCACGCATGATGCATTATTTCTGCGAGGCAGCCAGATGGTCGTTCTTTCAAGGGCGTCTCTCCTGGGGAAAGTTTCTGGCGGAACGTCAATCACGTCTACCGCTTTGCTGAGGAGCGAGGGCTGGAGTCGGCCCCGGTATTCCTTTTCGGCGAGCATGACGAGGGTACGACCGTACAGGATCAGTTTCTCATCCTGCAGATGCTGGCCTTGCTTTCCAGTGGTAACTTGACCCCACGGCAGCTCAATTTTTCCTACGAATTACTGCGGCTGATCTCGAACCGGATGGCCTTGGTTCGCGAGTTTTCCCCCGACCTTAGTTTTGCCGTGGTGCTGGATGAAGGGCATCCTGCCTCGCGTTGCATGGGAACGTTCGGCTCTGGATTTTACCGTTATTGGAGCACGGCCGAGGTTAGCGAAATACTGCATGGCTGGCTGGCGGTGCTTGAAACAGGGCATATGCCGACAGAACTGGCCCGTCTTGCCGAGCCTGGTGTGGATGCGGCTCTTTTCCGTGTATTGTGTCGCGCGTGGGCGGCCAAGCCTGTTCGCATTCAACGCGCCGAGCGGGTTGCCGTCAGTGACCGTAAGATCGAGGTGGTGCATCGGCTTGGGACCTTGCATCGTCTGATTCGCCAGCCCGATGAACAGAAACTGCAGACGGCCGCGGCGCTGCCTCAAGACAACTTCAGTTCGGCGTCTGATCTGCGGGTTTATGGTTTTGTCACCAGCCGGCGTAAGGATAAGGCACTCCCGGCGGTTTCTGTGCGGCCTGAGGAAACCCCTTTGGCCAAGGAGGTTTTCAACCAGTGGGAAATTGAAAACATCAGTCAGACCGGGCTGGGGGTTTCGCTGGATGCGGTCGGGAATGAATGGGTCAGTCTGGGGGAGTTGCTGGGTTACAAGGAAGGCGAGGGGGCCGCTTGGAGCGTGGGTATTGTGCGGCGTATCCGCCGGCTGCATCGCGAGAAGATCTTTCTCGGGATCGAAACCCTGACCGATCGCCCGGTGGCGGCTGCGCTGAGGGGGATGGATGTCAAGGCGGTGGACCCGCGGACCATGCCGGAGCATGTTTGGCAGGGAGGGGTAATCGCCCTGTTTGTTCCCTTGACTCGGAATGAGCGCAGCATCAATACGCTCATTGTGCCGGTTGCCTCGTACATGTTGGGCAAACAGTATTACATGAGTGCCAGAGGCAAGTTCTTCCAGATTGCCTTGGGAAAGGTGCTGGAAAAGGGGCGCGACTGGTATTTGGTCGAAATCGAGTTGGTAAAGGCACTGGAGGGAATGCCATCGGCCGCGCCGTGAGCGATGTACCGCCCCCAAGCAAAACGGCCGCTTAGCGGCCGTTTTGCTTGGGGGCCAGATCGTTCAGGCGCGCAGCTTGTTGATTACCGCGTAAATGGGGGTGAGTGCGGCTTCGCCCAGCCGCTGGCTGCGTTGGCCGTTCCAGCCGTAATCGTCGTCCGGCAGGTTGGCGTTGTCCTTGAACGGCATCTCGAGCGTGTAGGCGAGGCATTGGAACTGGTTGCCGACCCAGTTGGTGGCCCAGGAAAGATCGGCACTGCCGGGAGTGCTTTTTTCGTAGCCGTGTTCGTCCTGGAAGTCGGGAGAGGCGAGTTTCAGGTGGTGCTTGAAGGTTTCTTCCAGGGCACGGATGCGATCATTGTAGCTGGGTACGCCTTCGGTCCCGGCGACAAAGACGAAGGGAATGTTCTCGTCGCCATGGATGTCGAGGAACAGATCGACGCCGGTCTCGAGCATTTTCTGACGCACGACGAAGACTTCCGGGCTGGTTTCCTTCGAGGGATTCAGCCATTCGCGGTTCAGGTTGGAGCCGGCTGCGTTGGTGCGCAGATTTCCCAGGACGGAACCGTCGGGATTCATGTTCGGCACCACGTAGAAGGTGGCGTGGTCGAGCAGCATGCGGGATGTCGGGTCGATCGGGTCGAGCAGGCGGTTGAGGAAGCCTTCGACAAACCATTCCGCCATCGTCTCGCCGGGGTGCTGGCGTGCCGTGATCCAAATCTTGAGGTCGGATTCGACTTCATGGCCGATGGTCAGCAGGTTGATGTCCCGCCCCTGCACGGTCGAGCCCAGGTCGGAGACCTGGCAGAGGCCGGAGCCTTGTGCCTGTCCGATGAGGTTCAGATGCTGGTCGTAAGAGTAAGGTTCGAAGTAGGCGTAATAAACGCTGTTGGCCAGCGGTACGTGCTCGATGGTCAGTACGCTGCCATCGTAGCTGGTCGGCACCCGAAACCAGTTGATGCGATCGTACGATGCCATGGCGTGATAGTCGACCCAGCCTTCGGGGTAGGCGCACTCGGACGCATTCAGGAAGCGCAGGTTGCAGGTTTGGTACGCGGCCCCTTGCAGGCGGAAGTAGAACCACTGGGCAAAGTGCGAGGCATTATCGTTCGGAATGCGAAGCTGGATGTCTTCAAAGCCGTTCATCGAGACAACTTCGATACTGCCGGCGTCAAAATTGCTACTGATCTTCATGCGCTACCCTGTTTCTATGTGGGCTCGTAAAAGCCGAATTGTAAACCCGTGTGGGAAATTGGGCACCTGATGTGTGGCGAATGAGGCGGGCAGGGTGTCTGAGCGTGCAACAATGAAAAAGGCCATACCCGTGCAGGTATGGCCTTTTGCCGCTGAGGTCAGCGATCAGGACGCGCTGGTGCTGCTGGCGCGCTTGGTGGTGGCCTTGACGGCGTCAGCGGTGGCGCTGCTGGCAGCCTTCACGCTGGTTTCGGCAAATTCGTTTACTTGCTGTGCTGCCTTGGTGAAGCTGTTGATAGCTGCTGCGGCGGCGGCAACCGAGGTTTTGACGGCGTTGACCGTGACTTCGGAACCGGCCGGAGCGTTCTTGGCGATGTCTTCGATGACGTTGATCAGCGACTTGTTCAGGGTGCCCAGGTTTTCTTCAGCCAGCTTGGCCAGTTCGCCTTGAGCCTGGGTGACGATTTCGTAGACATTGCGGGAGTTGGTGACCGCTTGCTCTACCGATTCGGTAGCCAGCTTGTTGATGCGGGCGACGGCTTCTTGTGGGTCTTTGGCGCCAGCGAGGTCTTGGGCGACCTTGATGTTGTCTTCGAGAGACTGTTTGGAAACTTCGAGGTTGAATTTCACCAGCTTTTCGGTGCTATCCAGCGAAATCTGGGCGAAACGTAGCGCGGTTTCGACGCCGCCCAGCGAAAACTTACTGAACTGCTCGTTGGTAGTGAACATGGTTTATGACCCTCTCCGTGGTGTGTTGTACGGTGTGAACTGCGTTGTGCAATGCACAATATACTCGCAAAATTTAGCATGCTGCTCAATGCAGTGGCTAGAAGATTTGCTCTATGTTGTTGCATTTATGATAAATTGTTCGCACACAACACCACGACAATGAACTGGGAGTGTTACATGAGTGTTGAGAAGCGGGTCATTAAAAAGTATCCGAATCGCCGGTTATACGACACGGCGACGAGTTCTTACATTACCTTGGGGGACGTTAAGCAGCTGGTTCATGACAATATCGACATCCAGGTGGTTGACGCCAAGACCCAGGATGACATTACCCGCAGCGTACTGCTTCAGATCATTTTTGAAGAGGAAAACGGTGGCGCCCCGATGTTCAGTTACGAGGTGCTGACGCAGTTTATCCGTTTCTACGGGCAGGCCATGCAGGGCATGATGGGGCCGTTCCTGGAGAAAAATCTGCAGCTCTTTACGCAGCTGCAGCAAAAGATGCAGGAACAGACGCGGGCGATGTATGGCGATAACGCCATGTTCAACGCCAACCTGTGGGGCGAGTTCATGAAGATGCAGGGCCCGGCCATGCAGAACATGATGTCGAGCTATCTGGAGCAGAGCACCGGCATGTATCTGGAAATGCAGAACCGTATGCAGGAACAGACCAAGCAGCTGTTCACAGGCTTTGGCTTTCCCGCCTATCCGCCTGCCGACAAGGACAAAGAAGGCAAGTCCTGATCGGTTCGCCGATATCGCCGTTTTTCTTATGGAATCAGCATGTTGTCAGCCGGGTGTCGTTCACGTGACCCCGGCTTTCTCTGTTCTTTCAATAAGATTCAGGGTCTTACTAACGTATGGCCCACTCCGCACCCAAAGTCGGCTTCGTCTCGCTCGGCTGTCCCAAGGCCTTGGTTGATTCCGAGCAGATTCTTACCCGCCTTCGCGCTGAAGGCTACGATATCTCCCCTTCCTACGATGACGCCGACCTGGTCGTGGTCAATACCTGTGGCTTCATCGATTCGGCCGTTGCCGAGTCGTTGGATGCGATCGGCTAGGCCTTGACGGAAAACGGCAAGGTCAGCGTGACGGGTTGCCTGTGGGCGAAAGGGGAGGTGGTACGTGACGTGCATCCTTCTGTGCTGGCGGTGACCGGCCCGCACGCCACCGACGAAGTGATGGGGCATGTGCATGCCCACTTGCCCAAACCGCGCGGCCCGTTCGTCGACTTGGTGCCGACGGCAGGCATCAAGCTCACGCCGAAGCATTACGCCTATCTGAAGATTTCCGAGGGCTGTAATCACCGCTGCACCTCTTGCATCATTCCGTCAATGAGGGGCGATCTGGATTCCCGCCCAATTCATGACGTGCTAAGCGAGGCGGAGAATCTGGCGAAGTCCGGCGTCAAGGAACTGCTGGTGATTTCGCAGGACACCAGTGCCTACGGTGTCGACGTCAAATACAAGACGGGCTTCCACAACGGTCGACCGGTGCGTACCCGCATGACGGAGCTGTGCGAGGAATTGGGGCGGCACGGTATCTGGGTGCGTCTGCATTATGTCTACCCGTATCCGCACGTCGACGAAGTCATTCCGCTGATGCGCGACGGCAAGATACTGCCTTACCTCGATATCCCGTTTCAGCACGCCAGCCAGCGCATCCTCAAACTGATGAAGCGGCCCGCCAACAGCGAGAACGTACTGGCGCGTATCAAGAAGTGGCGCGAGATCTGCCCGGATCTGGTGATCCGCAGCACCTTCATCGTTGGCTTCCCCGGCGAGACCGAGGAGGAGTTCGAGGAGCTGCTGGCGTTGCTGCGTGAAGCCATGCTCGATCGCGTGGGCTGTTTCACCTATTCTCCGGTGGCGGGCGCCGCCGCCAACGATTTGCCTGATCCCGTGCCGGAGGAGGTGAAGGAGGTCCGCAAGGAGCGCTTCATGGAGGTGCAGGCTGAGATCAGTGCCGCCCGTCTGGCGCGCCGAGTCGGTCAGCGCATGACGGTGCTGGTCGACGAGATCGATGAGCAAGGGGCGGTCTGCCGCAGCTATGCCGATGCCCCCGAGATCGATGGCATGGTGTTCGTGGCCGATGCCGATGGCCTGCAGGTGGGGGATTTCGTCGAGGTGGAGATCGCCGCCTCGGATGAGCATGATCTGTGGGCAGAGCGGGTGTAACGCGCGCCACGGCATGAGCGGATGGGCGCCCCCGCATTTGCGGTGGCGCTTTTTTCATGGTGGGGACTGATTTATATCAGGGAATGCGCAGAAAGCATTTGGCATCAAGTCGCGCTGTTATGGAATGCCTGTATATTCGACGAGGTATTAGTCAACGAATGTTTAGGATCAGCCAGACATGTCGCCGTTGCTTCAACCCGTCGATCACATCCTGCTCCCCGAGATACTGAGTTGCCCACCAACCACCTCGGTCTACGAGGCTGCCCGCCTGATGATGGAGTCTCACTGCGGTTCCATCATCGTGATGGACGAGGCGGGAACCGCCCTCGGAATCTGGACCGAGACTGATGCGCTGAATCTGGATTTTTCGGTGGCGACCGGGGCGGATGGCACTCCGGTGGCGAAGGTGATGAGTTCCCCGGTGCGTACGCTCCAGAGCGGTACGTCGATTCATGATGCGACCGGGTTTTTCCGCCGCCATGGCATCCGCCATGCCCTGGTGGAACGGGATGGCCGCTATCTTGGCCTACTGTCCCTGACCGATATCGTGCTCAACCAGGGGACGGAGTCGTTTCTCGGGCTGAAGCGGCTGGAGGAGCTGGGGTGCCGGCCGGCCTGCCTGCTGGGGGCCGAGCTCGGGCTGAAGGATGCGGTGAAGGTGATGCGGCAGGGGGCGGTGGATGCTGTCGGGGTGTGCTTCGCCGATGGTGAACTGGGCATCCTGACCCGGCGCGACGTGGTGCGCTTGCTGGCGCAGGGCGAGTGCGAGCATGCATTGGGGGCGGTGTGCTCGCGGCCGATGTTGACCATGGCCGAAAACACCAGCCTGCTGCATGCCCGTCGCCTGATGTTGCAGCACAAGATCCGCCACTTGGGGGTGTGCGGGGCGGACGGCGGGCTCAAATTCATCCTGGGCTTCGGCGATATTCTCCACAACATCGAGCACGAGTGCCTGCTAGAGCTGCAGGGGGCGCTCAACGAGCGCGACCAGGCCTTGCTGCTGTCGCGGCAGAGCCTGCTGCTGGCGGACAAGGTGTTCGAGTCCACGCTTGAGGGGATTGCCATCACCGACGGAGCCGGCATCATTCAGTCGGTCAACCCGGCTTTCGAGCGCATCACCGGTTACTCGGCCCAAGAGAGTATCGGCAAGACGCCTGCCTTGCTGAAGTCGGGCAAGCAGCCGCCGGAGTTTTACGAGCATCTGTGGCACAGCCTGAAGCGTGACGGTGTATGGCAGGGGGAGGTGATCAACCGGCGCAAGAACGGTCTGCTCTATACCGAGCATCTGAGCATTACCGGCATTCGCGGCGACAACGGCGAGTATGCCCATTACGTCGCGGTGTTCTCCGACATTACCCAGCGCAAGCAAGCCGAGGAGCGGTTGCACTTTCTCGCCAACCATGACGCGCTGACCGGGCTGCCAAACCGCACCCTGTTCCTGGAGCGGCTGGAGGCGGGGGTGGAGCAGGCGCGCGAGTTCGGACAGCGCATGGCGTTGTTGTTTATCGACCTGGACCGTTTCAAGCTGGTCAACGATACCCTGGGGCACCATGCCGGTGACGAGTTGCTGGTGTGGATCGCCGAGGAAATGAGGAAGGTAGCGCCGCCGCTGGCGATGGTGGCGCGTCTCTCCGGCGACGAGTTCACCTTGCTGATGCCGGCCGTGGACAGCGTGCAGCAGGTGGCGAGCCGTGCCCAGAGCGTGCTGGACGCGATTGCCGGCGAAACCGTGGTGGCCGGGCAGGAGGTATTCGTGTCGGCCAGCATCGGCATCAGCATGTTCCCTGAGGACGGGGCCAGCGCGGACGTCTTGCTGGTCAACGCCGATACGGCGATGTACCGTGCCAAGGAGCGCGGCAAGAGCAATTTCCAGTTCTATACCCCAGACATGAATGCCAGTGCGCTGGAGCGCTTGCGGCTGGAATACAGTCTGCACAAGGCGCTGGCCCAGGATGAGCTGGAGGTCTGGTACCAGCCCAAGGTCGAACTGGCGACCGGTCGGCTGGACGGTGCCGAGGCGCTGATCCGCTGGCGCCATCCCGAACTGGGGCTGGTGTCGCCGGCGCGTTTCATTCCGATTGCCGAGGACAGCTCGCTGATCGTGCCGATCGGTGAATGGGTGCTGAAGACCGCCTGCAGGCAGGTGCGGGAGTGGCGTGAGCGCAGGCTGTTTGGCGGGCGCGTGGCGGTCAACGTGTCCGGACGCCAACTCAAGTTCGCCGGCGTGGTCGAGCTGGTCGAGCGCACGCTGGAGGAGTGTGGCCTGCCCAGCTCTGCGCTCGAGCTGGAAATTACCGAGAGCGTGGCGATGGACGAGGATAGCGGCATGGTCGAGGTGCTGCGCCGGCTGCACGAGCTGGGCGTGTACCTGTCCATCGACGACTTCGGTACGGGGTATTCCTCTCTGTCTTACCTCAAGCGCCTGCCGGTGCATGGGCTGAAGATCGACCAGTCGTTCGTCGCCGACCTGCATCAGAACCGGGACGATGCGGCAATCACGCAGGCGATCATTTCCATCGCGCGCAGTCTGGGACTGGGGCTGGTGGCGGAGGGGGTGGAACTGGACGAGCAACGGCGTTACCTGGTGGAGCAGGGCTGTGGCACGGGCCAGGGCTACCTGTTCAGCCGACCGTTGCCGGCGGCGGAGTTCGAGGCTTTGCTGGAGAGGGAATACCTGGCGGGGGGCTGAAGCCTGATACCGCTGGGTTGGATTTGAGCGGGATGTAGCGTGCTATCATGTTGGCATGAGTTCCGATGCCAAGCCCTTGTTCTGGCGCGACCCGGCGCTGCCTTTTCTGGAGTTGCGCACCATCCAGGATGGTCGCCAGGTGTGCTATGCGCGCCACTCGCACGAGCATTTTTCCATTGGCGCCATCACCGGCGGATGTAGCACGTACCTGAATGAACAGGCAAGCCATGCCGTGGGCCGTGGCGATGTGGTGTTGATGAACCCGGGCGAGGTGCATGCCTGCAATCCCATTGCGGACCAGCCGTGGTCCTATCACATGCTGTACGTGGATACCGTCTGGCTGGCAGACTTGCAAAGGGAGTTGGGCCTGAGTGCCAATCAGGATTTCCATCCCTTCCAGTCTCGGCTGAGCCAGGATGCCCGACTGTATCGCCGGCTGGGGAGGCTGGTGGCGCTCTGTCGTGATGGCGCATCCACGGCGTTGCAGAAGCAGGGCGAGGCGGTGGAGTTCTTCAGTTCGGTGCAGTCCATCTTGCAGCCGGCGGGCCGCAGCGAGAGCGAGCCCCATGACAGGCTGCAACAGGCAGCGGACTATATCAATGACCATTATGCGGCGGAACTGAGTTTGCAGGACATCTGTTCCGCAGCCTCCTTGTCTTCTTCCTACCTGATCCGCGCTTTTCGCCAGCGTTATCACATGACGCCGCACGAGTATCTGCTGAACTGTCGCATTCAACGTGGCAAGACGCTGCTGCGAAGAGGTCATCGGATTGTCGATGTGGCCCAGTCATTGGGTTTCGCCGATCAGGCGCATTTTCAGCGTGTTTTCAAACGGCTGGTGGCCGCCACGCCCGGACAGTATTGCCAGGCGCGGCGCTAAGCAGGGGGTGTCTACAACAGATACAGCGTGCTCCCGGCCAGCAGTAGGGCCAGCAGGCGGTTGAACAGGCGCATGCGTGCAGGGTGGCGCAGCAGGTGTTGCAGCCGGGCCCCGGCGTAGGCCCAGCAGGCGATCGACAGGTAGCAGATGACGAAGTAGATGGCGGCAAACTGCCAGATCAGTGAGTGGTTGCCGTCGCTGGCGTAGGCTCCCATCCCGGCTAGGGCAGCCAGCCAGGCTTTCGGGTTCAGCCACTGCATGATGGCGCCGTGACGGAAGGAGGGGCAGCGTTGCTGGTTCTGGCCCAGTTCCCCGTTGTCGCTGGCCAGTTTCCAGGCCAGGTATAGCAGGAAGGCGATCCCGCCCCATTGCAGGAGTCGGCTTGCGGCGGGCCAGCCGGCCAGCAATTCGTTCAGCCCCAGCCCCGTCAGCAACAGGAGCACGGTAAAGCCGACGGTCGCGCCGCTGACATGGCGCAGACTGGCCGTGAAGCCGTGACTGGCTCCGCTGCCGAGAGCAACGATATTGACCGGTCCGGGCGAGATGGAGGCGGCGAGCGCGAAGGCGGCCATGGAGAGTAGAACTTGCATGATGACCTCGTGAGTGGGGAACACCCGGTCGAGGATAGGGGGCCCGCATCGGGCCGTATTGAAGAAAATTACCCTGCTTGCCGTCACCTATGGCGCAAAAAAACCGGGATGCTCGATCTGAGTTCAACAGGGTAAGGGTTAGGGCCGAAACCCTTATCTGGCGGGGCTTACAGCGGTATGGCAGATTGGGGTTACGCAGGCCGGGGCAACACCGGGGTTACATCAGGGAGCCTGCCTATCGTGGGTGTTGTCTTTCAGCCACGAATGCTCTGTCGCACATTGTAGGGCATAGGGCAAAGCCGTACTACTCCGCGTCACAAGTTCAAGTTCCTTCTCACGGTCCTGATGGTGTCGGCCACATGCGCGCTGTAGACACTGATCAGGCACCCTTGCGCCGCTGCGCCTTGATCCACGCCTCGACATCCTGCCTCGTAGTACACCCGCCCGCCGATACGGTAGCGCACCGGCTGGCTTGGCTCCTCCTCTGACTGACTCCACTCTGGAACACAGCGGGCGATAATGACAATGCTATACAATAGCTGCTAGCGGCCACAATCTGCCGGTTGGCAAATCTGGATGCGTGCCATTGGATTGGCTGCTTGACCCTGTAAGCTGCCGTTTGGCCTACGTGAACAACTCGGCCATAGCTGTCTTCCATCCCACCAGCCCTGTATGTCAGTTCAGGGCTACATACTCGTCATCCTCCATGCCGCGAAGCCCAATGTCGGCTTTCTGACATGAGGAATACTTACTTTCGACCCATAGCAGTGGTTCGAAGCACATCCACCAGCAGCCTCTAGTTCGGCCAAAGCGGACGCTCATGCCATTGTGATAGCATGACCACTATCGGCCAGCAATGGACATCGCCAATACATGAATGTCCTAACTGTTTTCTATCGGTCCCTGCTTTCCTTACGCATCCATGCGCAAAAAAGTATACTTTGTTGTGGATTACTCATGTTGAGCAATGCAGCCCTATCTTTATAAGGTTATCAAATGGAATATCAATTCACCAATGACTGGTTTGGCGGTAATGTGTATGAGCGGGGGGTAGAGGTAGATCTGCGGAGTGTGTGGACTGCGCTCTTAAAATCGGGGAGCTACCAATCTATTTTAGAAATTGGGTCCTATGAAGGTAACTCAACCTGTTTCATGATTGAACAGTGTGGGGCAAAAAATTCTGTCAATTTGGTCTGCATTGATACATGGGGAGGAAGTGACGAACATGTTGCCTTCGACCATGACATGGGAGCTGTTGAACGTCGATTTGATCACAATGTTCAGATTGCTTCCAGCAAAGTAGCAAATGACATCCACCTGTCAAAGCTCAAGATGACTTCTTTGATGGGATGTGCCAATCTGATCTCCCAAAATCTACATAATGCATTTGACCTAGTCTATGTTGATGGATCACATACTGCGGCTGATGTTCTAACCGATGCAGTCCTTTCATTCCCACTACTCAAAGTGGGTGGGCTAATGGTATTTGACGATTATTTGTGGAATTTCGGTTATGAAATGCATAATACACCGCTAAAAATTCCTAAAATGGCAATTGATGCATTTTCAAATATTTTTTACGACAAAATAAAGATTGTGCACGGACTGCCCTCATACCAATTTTATTTGGTTAAGACATCTGATTAAGCAATTTGAACGGTTTTTTTCCATTCTCAACCTGTGCATGAATGTCTCGCAGATAACTACGATTGGCTAGCAGGAAACAGTGTAAGGGAAATGGCTGGAGTTGGTTCTAAGCGGCGCTCAGAGCTGATGACGAAGAAGACTGCTTTGATTGGGCACAATATTGTTAGACAATGTGCTTCTAACTTCTTTGGCGCGGCTGCCGACCCTCGCAGCGGAGGGAAGCAGTCATTCCGATCGAGCCTATTTGTTATGGTTTTAATTCTGAATAACCGACGCTGGGGTTTCTTCTATAATTGGTGAAGCGCCGATTTGCTCTTTGCGGGCGCTTGAGAAATTCAGCTAAGGAACTGCATCATGGACACCCACCTAGAAGTCGTAGACTTCACTCCCCAGCTTGAACTCGACCTAGGCCAACCTGTGCAGCTCGACCTGTTCGACTTACAGCAGGTTCCGCCGCTTGACGCCCTGCTCGGCACCGCTGCCGAAGTGGGCGACTTCTCGCTCAGCCTCTGACGCTGGCTCGGGGGCTTGTGGTGCTGGCGCTGGGGTTGGTGTCGGCTCGGCTGGCGCTGGCTTCACATGTTCGCCCTCGATGAGCTGTGGCTCCAGTCGCTCGGCGGCGAAGGTCTGAAGGGCAAATGCGATGCGACTGGCAGCCTGAAGATCGCTCAATTCATCGACATTGACCTGTGGGCCGGTGTTGATAACCAAGTTCGGCGAGTCGTCGCGTGGTGCCGCTGGCAGCACCCGCGACAGCACCAGCCGCACGAACTCGGTTTCGTTCTCCTTCGCCCAATCGAGCAGCCACCGGGTGCCGCCCATCTTCTTGAAAACGGCGACGATAGACTTCCGCATGTCTTCGGTCAGCTGGTTCCTGTTGGGCGAACCGGGTTTACGTCCGCCCGTCTTGGGCAACCCCGGTGGTCGTGACATCACCCGGTCCTCGACAGCAGTGCCTGCACCAGCGGCGGCAGCGGCTTCGGTGCCATGGCGGCTGGACGTGCAGGGCGGCGCGGGTGCCATGGGGTGGCGGTGGTCGGGATCAGGCGTTTCATTTCATATCCCCCCCTAGCGGGCGCACTTCGAACGTCGGAAATTCACCCGGTGCGCCGTACTTCACCGTGATCAACACGCCCTCGGGCGGTAGGTCGGCGTCTTGCAGCGCGTCCACCACAAAGCCGAGCAGCTCAGCGTCTGCTTCGCCGCTAATCAGACTTTTCATTTGTCGTGCTCCTCAATCGGCACCACCCCTGTTGGTTCGCCGTTAAAGCCACGCTGCACCCGCCATGTGGTTCGGTCGTCGGTGACGAAGGCATTAATCCGGCCAAGCTGATCGCGCTGGGCTACGAGGTGATGCCGAGCGCCGTTGCTGGCGGTGATGGAAACGGCGGCGATCCGCCCATCCGCATTGCGCTTCAGCGCAATGCTGGTGAGCCGTGGCTTGGGCCGGGCGGGCGCTGGCGTAGGTGCCGGGCGTGGTGCTGGCACGGCGTTCAGCTCTCGCACCAGTGCCGCCAGCTTGGGCGCTTGGCGCGCCGGGGCTGGCGCTGGCCGTGGGCCACCTTCACCCTGAAGTCCTAACTTCCGAGCGATCAAGTCGAGCTTGGTAATCATGACGATGCCGCCGACACGGTCACATTCAGCGCACTGCCGAATCCCGTAGACGTGGAAATCGAAGTCACCCGATGCAGCGTGATTGCCGATGTACCGGCAGTCGATTGGTTAATATTCACGAGCAGATCGCCCACGCGCATTCCCACGGCGTTATTGCCCGGACTGCCAAAGGCACAGCCGGAAAAGAAGCCAGCGGCCTCGACGGCGGCGTGAGCGTGCGTGCTTTCATATGCCCAAAAACTACCGGCAGACGTAATGCCGAAATCGATCAGCTTCCGAACCGGATTTGTTGAAGAGTAAGCCATTTCCATTTCCTCCTAATTACCGTCGCGCATCGAATACAGCGCCCTGAGTCTTTCCTGCAAAACAACGTCGCTGTTATAGCGCTTGCGATCAGTTTTCATTACCTGTTCGATGGCAGCGATTTCACCCGCCAGATTGCCGGGGTTTATTGATTTATTGATTGCTTCGGCGTACAGGCGTTCAATGGTTTCGGGCGCATTGGCCAATAGCATCCCGCCCTGACAAACCGCTGTTTCGAGAAATTCCCGCTGCACCGCTGGCAGATTGGCGATGTGGGCTTGAACAACTTTCATGCGCTGCGTGTATTGACTCCCCCATTTTTGTCGCAAAATGGCTTTGCCGTTTTCCAGGTCACGCTCGGCACGTTTTTGGACGATTGCAAATTCGGCATCGGTCAGGTCGTCGAGAGTGGCTGCATGTTGGTGTTGCTGGTGTTGCTGGGTTTGTTGCTGCTGTCCGAGTTGATTAATCCACCACAAGCAGGCCTGCACGAATCTTTGCGGTGCATTCACACGCGCCATGTGATTGAGAAATGAATTAACGGCATCACGATCCGATGCCGGAAAGCGGAAGCCATGCAGCCGGTAATTATGATTCGGACTTGTTGGGCCAATTGGCAGCAAGGCATTTGATTTAAACCAATTTATGGCGGCGTCCACCAGCCAGCCATCAAACCTGTACTGCGCCATGTCCCTTTCGAAAACCGTCGCCATTTGGCTGACAGCGTGTTCCGCTTGCTGCATCGAAGCACCATCGAGCGGCACCCCGAAGAAAGTGGGGGTGCCTTCGGAATATTGGTGTTCGGTGATGAAATCGGGGGCAGGCACCTGCCAAGCGTCAGCGGGTTGTAGATCAGGCGCGGACAATGGGGCGAGTTCACCGCCACTCTCAAAAGGAATTAGATCGCCCATCATTTCCCCTCCGATCCAAGCGATACACCGGGTCCAACCGACACCCGACTGTCATGTGTGCCGAAAAGAAACATCACCCCGCGCCGGTACAGGATGTCTTGCGCTTCGGTGGTGTCCAGTTGCTCGATCAGCCATTCCCGTCGCCCCGGAGGGAGTTCCGCACCGGTGATGGCAAGGATGGCGTCGATCAGCTCGACCTCGGTGCCGGTCCATGCTGAGGGGGCGTTGGCCAATTGCACGATGGCGTCGAGGGCGGCGAACAAGGTGAGGTCTTTCATGATTTGCGGGCACCTCGAATAACCCGAGATTTTCAGTAAACCCAGCCGCAGCATGATGCCAGCGGTGACGTTCGCTTCGTTTTCTTCAACGGATCGCCGCTCAAAGCAGCGATCCAGCCCATTCGAGGGCTCAGAAGGCCACGATTCCGGCCTTTCGGAGGAACACCAAGCGCTTCAGGTTGTAACAGGTCGCCATCATCGTCAGCGCAAAGTTCGCGCGCGCTTGGCCAATTGTGCGGACCAACTTGCCGCCCATCTGATCGATCACGGCGAACACGTGCTCGACGCGGGCACGCACCTTGGCGATGCGGCGGTTGCGCTGCTGCTGGCACTCGGACAGCGGCTTGTTGGCGTGTCCCTTGCGCTGAATCCCGGTTCCGGAATCCCGTCCCGTGCAAGCTGAGCTTCACGGGCTTCGGACGGATAGCCTCGGTCGGCGTAGAACATCCCGCTTGTATTGCCAGTATTAAAGACGTTGTCGAATGCTGGCTATCGTGCGTACTGCCCGTGTCAGTTT
>NZ_ACIS01000010.1 GCF_000174355.1 Pseudogulbenkiania ferrooxidans 2002 | reverse complement strand
ATCGTCGACGCCGCCAGCCGCGGCTGTGCACGATTGCAACGTCGAGCGCTTCAGCGCGCCGTTGCGACGATGCTGAACGACTGGCGTGCGCCGCGCCATGGCCGAGGCCGGCCCACACTACGTGCGCGAGCACCACTCGCTGGGGCGCGCCGCCGCGCTGCTGCGGGCGTACTGGCCGGGCCCGCCTGTCGTGGCATCGGCTATACCGGAAGAAGCCGTCCCGGCTGCTGCCAAGGTATCCCGCGATGAAGAAAAGCCGCATCCTGATCTATAGCCACGACTCGTTCGGGCTCGGTCACCTGCGCCGTTGCCGTGCCATCGCGCACGCCCTGGTCGAGCGCTACAAGTCGCTGACGGTGCTGATCCTGACCGGATCGCCGATCGCCGGCCACTTCAACTTCAAGGCGCGTGTCGACTTCGTGCGTATTCCCGGCGTGATCAAGCTCTACAACGGCGAGTACACCCCGCTCAAGCTGCACATCAGCCTGAAGGAGACGCTGGCGCTGCGCGAATCGATCATCCTGCACACCGCGCGCGTGTTCGAGCCGGACCTGTTCATCGTCGACAAGGAGCCGCTCGGGCTCAAGGGCGAGGTGGCCAGCACGCTCGACCTGCTCGCCACGCGCCGCACCCGCACCATCCTCGGCCTGCGCGACGTGATGGACGACGCCGACCGGCTGTCGCGCGAGTGGCAGGCCAAGAACGCGCTGCCGGCGCTGGAGAGCCTCTACGACGAGATCTGGGTGTACGGCAGCCGCAACATGGGCGACCCGCTCACCGGGCTGCCGATCACCCCCGCCATCCACGACAAGATGCTGTACACCGGCTACCTGCCGCGCCACCTGCCGGAGCATGAAAGCTCCGGCTTGCTGGAGGGGCTGCCCGAGCCCTACCTGCTGGTGACGCCGGGCGGCGGCGGCGACGGCGCCGAGATGGTGGACTGGGTGCTGCGCGCCTACGAGAGCGGCGCCGCGCTGCCGTGGCCGGCGCTGTTCATGCTGGGGCCGTTCATGTCGGCGCACGAGCAGGAGGCGTTCCGGCTGCGCGCCGCCCGGCTGCCCAACGTGCAGATCGCCACCTTCGACACCCAGTTCGAATCGCTGATGAACCAGGCGCGCGCGGTGGTGGCGATGGGCGGCTACAACACCTTCTGCGAGATTTTGTCGTTCAACAAGCCGGCCCTGCTGGTGCCCCGCACCGAGCCGCGCCTGGAGCAGCTGATCCGCGCGCGCAAGGCGACCGCGCTGGGGCTGACCACCATGCTCGACCCGGCGCAACTGGCCGACACCGCGCCGATGGTGGCGGCACTGCAGCGCCTGCCGGAGCAAGCGCCGCCGTCGGCCGCGGCACGGCGCAACATGCTGTGCGGGCTGCAGACCATCGGCAAGCGGGTGGGCGCCATCGTGCGGGAGCACGCCTCGTGAAGCTGCTGTTCTACGTCCAGAGCCTGCTCGGCATCGGCCACCTGCAGCGCGCCGCGCGGCTGGCGCGGGCGTGCCAGGCGCACGGCCTGGAGGTGCACATGCTGATGGGCGGCGAGGACAGCGCGCTGGTCGATTTCGGCGCCGCCCGGCGCATCGCGCTGCCGCCGCTGACCAGCGCCGACGCCCGCTTCACCACCCTGCTCGACCGCCACGGCCGGCCGCTCGACGCCGCGCTGGAGGCCGAGCGGCGCGACCGGGTGCTGGCGGCGCTGGAACAGGTGCGCCCGGCGCTGCTGCTGATAGAGAGCTACCCGTTCGGGCGACGCCGCCTGCGCTTCGAGCTCGACCCCCTGATCGAGGCGGCGCGCGCCATGACGCCGCGTCCGCTGGTCGTCTGCTCGGTGCGCGACGTGCTGCAGGGGCGTTCGCCCGAGCGCCAGACGGAGAGCGCCGCGCGGTTCCGGCGCGACTTCGACCACCTGCTGGTGCACGGCGACGCCGAGTTCCTGCCGCTGGCGGCGAGCTTTCCGGTGGCGCTGCTGCCGCCGGAGCGGGTGCACCACACCGGCTACGTCGGCGCCGCGCTGACGCCGTCGGACGACCCCGCGGCGGCCGGCGAGGTGCTGGTCTCGGCCGGCGGCGGCGCGGTCGGCGCCGAGCTGCTCGCCACCGCGCTGGCGGCCCGGCCGCTGACCCGGCTCGCGGCGCGGCGCTGGCGCCTGCTGTGCGGCCCGCGGCTGGAGGCGGCGCGGCGCCGGGCGCTGGAGCGCGACGCGCCGGACGGCGTGATCGTCGAGGACCTGCGCACCGACTTCGCGCCGCGCCTGGCGGTGGCGGCGCTGTCGATCTCGCAGGCCGGCTACAACACCGTGCTCGACCTGCTCGCCGCCGGCTGTCCGGCGGTGCTGGTGCCGTTCCAGGGCGAGGACCAGACCGAGCAGCGCCTGCGCGCCGAGGCGCTGGCCGCGCGCGGACGCGTCGCGCTGCTGGAGGAGAACGCGCTGACCCCGCTGGCGCTGGCGGCGGCGATCGAGCAGGCGCTGACCCTGCCGCCCACCCGCCTGCCACTCAGGCTGGACGGCGCCGAGCAGAGCGCGCGGCTGCTGCGGCGCTGGGCCGAGGAGGCCGGCCATGGCGGGTGACGATGGTTTTGCCGTGCTGCGTGCGGAACTCGACCGCTGGAGCGAGAGCGGCCGGACGGCCACCTTGTGGTGGCGCGACGACGACGCGGTGGCCGACAGCGCCGCGCTGCAACGGCTGCTGGACCTGGCCGATGCCCACGCCGTGCCGTTGTGGCTGGCGGTGATTCCGGCCGCGCTGGAGGACTCGCTGCCCGCCGCCCTCGCCGCCCGGCGCGCGCTCGGCGTGCTGCAGCACGGCATCGCCCACCTCGACCACGCCCTGCCGGGCGAGCGCAAGTGCGAGCTCGGCGCCGCCTGGCAGTGGGACGTGCTGCGCGCGGCGCTGCAGGGCGGGCGGGCGCGCCTGGCGGCGGCCTTCGGCCAACGTTTCCGCCCGGTGCTGGTGCCGCCCTGGAACCGCCTCCACCCCGGCTGGATTCCGCGCCTGCCCGAGGCGGGGCTGATCGGGCTCTCCACCCTCGGCCCGCGTCGGGTGCAGCCCGGTCTCGCCGTGGTCAACGTGCACGCCGACCTGATCGACTGGCGCAGCCGCCAGTACGCCGGCGACGCGGCGCTGGCGGCGGCGCTGGCGCGCCACCTCGCGGCGCGGCGCCGCGGCGAGGCCGACGCCCAGGAACCCAGCGGCATCATGAGCCACCACCGCGTGCACGACGCCGCCATCTGGGACGGTGCCGCGCGCCTGCTGGCGCTGCTGGCCGCCCACCCCGCCGCCGCCTGGCACGATCCGGCGACGTTGTGGCATGCCGCTGTGGCGGAGGGCGCGCCGCCATGCTGAACGAGCTCTTCAACAGCACCAACCAGATCGCCGACGTGCTGTGGATCATCCAGCAAATCCTCGGCCGCGCCGCCGGCGAGCTGCAACTGATCGCGCAGCAGATCGACCACGACATCACCGCCGCCGGCTGGGACCGTTTTGCCGGCATCACCGTGCTGGTGGTGGGGGTGGCGATGCTGGCCGAGTACCTGGCCGGGCGCCGCTTCCGCGCGCTGGCCAACGCCATCGGCCGCGAACAGGCCAGCGGGCTCGGCAGCCGCATCGGCTACCAGCTGCTGCGCACGCTGTTCCGGCTGCTGTGCGTCGGCATCTTCATGATCACCGCGCAGGGCATGCTGCTGCTGACCAGCAACACCAACGACGTGCGGCCGAAGCTGCTGTTCAGCCTGCTGCTGGCGACGGTGACCTTCCGCGCCGTGGGCGTGCTGTCGCAGGCGGTGTTCGCCCCCACCGCCAAGGGCATCCGCCCGCTGCCGATCGCCTGCGAGCAGGCCATCGGCTTCCACCGCGGCGTGATGACCTTCACCCTGCTCTACATCGTCGGCTTCCAGGGCACCGATTTCCTGGCCTGGCTCGGCATGGACGGCGAACTGGTGCGCCTGCTCAAGGTGCTCACCGGCCTCGCCCTCAACCTGTTCGCGCTGGGCTTCGTCTGGCTCCAGCGCGGCACCATCGAGCAGTTGTTCCAAAGCCGCGACCGCAACGGCGGGGAACACGGCCTGGCCATCATCCTGAGCCAGTCGTGGCCGCTGCTGGTGACGCTGTGGCTGCTGGCGATCTGGCTGCTGTGGAGCCACAGCCTGATCATCGGCAACCTGCAGCACGCCGCCAAGATGTCCTGGCCATGGTGGCTCACGCTGCTGTTCCCGATCATCGACCGGCTGTTCGCCGCCGCGCTCTACAAGCTGTGCCAGTTGCCCTGGCTGCAAAGCCATACCTTCGCCCAACGCTCGCGCCGCTTCCGCCGCATCATGCAGGGCGGGCTGAGGCTGATCATGCTCACCGTCGCGGTGCTGACCGTGGCCGACGTGCTGGGCTACGACGCCATGACCATGAGCGGCGACGGCCGCATCAGCCGCCTGCTCAAGTCGCTGCTCGACAGCATGGTGATCGTGCTCTTGGCCTATATGGTGTGGGAGGTGCTGTTGTCGCAGATCGAGCGCCAGCTGCCGCCGCCGGAGCAGGAGGTGCAGAGCACCCTGGCCGACGAGGGCGAGGGCGCCGCCGCCGGCAGCCGGCGCGAGACGCTGCTGCCGCCCTTGCGCACGCTGCTGTTCTTCTTGCTGCTGATCATCCTGACCCTGAGCCTGCTGCACGCGCTGGGGGTGGAGATCGGTCCGCTCCTGGCCGGCGCCGGGGTGATCGGCATCGCCATCGGCCTGGGGGCGCAGAAGCTGGTGCAGGACGTCATCTCCGGCATCTTCTTCCTGCTCGACGACGCCTTCCGCCGCGGCGAGTACATCGAGGCCGGCGACTTGCGCGGCACGGTGGAGCGGCTGTCGATCCGCTCGATGCAGCTCAGGCACCACCTGGGCGCGCTGCAGACCATCCCCTACAGCTCGATCCGCACCGTGCGCAACATGAGCCGCGACTGGGCGACCATGAAGCTGGAGATCCGCCTGCCCTACGACGTCGACCTGGAGACGGTGCGCAAGGTGATCAAGAGCGTCGGCGAGGAGATGCTGGCCGACCCCGAGCTCGGGCCGCACTTCATCCTGCCCCTGAAGTCGCAGGGGGTGATGCGCATCGAGGAGTCGGCGCTGATCGTGCGCATGAAGTTCACCACCCGCCCCGGCGAGCAGTGGGTGATCCGGCGCGAAGCCTACCGCCGCGTCAAGGAGGCGCTGGAGGCGCGCGGCATCCTGTTCGCCCACCGCGCGATCCACGTCATCCTGCCGGTACCGGCGCCGGCCAAGCCGCCCCCGCCCATGGCGCCGCTGGCGGGCTACGACGACACCCACGAGCTGACCGAGGAGGACAGCCAGCGCCTGGCGGCGATGGCCGGCGCCAGCGCCGGGGCGATCCTGGCCGCCGAACTGGAGCGGCAGAACCGCATCGACGACGAGGATTCGCCCTGACGCCCCGCGCCGGGCCTCCGCCGTTCGGCCTAGCCCCTCCCCCTCGTCGGGCGTATCGAAGGACCCGCCGCCGTCGCGCTACACTGCAGCTTCCCCCCTGCCCGTATTGGAATACCGCGTCATGACCCAGATCACCGATTTCGACTCGCTGCTGGCCGCCGCACGCCAGCAGCCCGACCCGCAACGCCTGCTGTTCGTGTTCGTGCGCTCGGTGCTGCACGACGACCACGCCCCGCACGAAGCCGAACGCTTTAACGCCGGCCAGGGCGGCATCCTGCAGCCGGTGCTGTGCGTCGACAAGACCCCGGCCGAACTCACCAACTTCGCCGCGCTCAAGGCGGAATCGGCGCGCACCGGCGAGGCCTGGCAGCTCATGTTCGTCGCCGCCATCGGCGGTGCCAACGGCCAGGTCCCCAGCAGCGACGACGCCGAAGAGCCGCTCAAGCGCATGATCCAGACCATCCAGACCGGCGGCGACGTGTCGCGCTACCTGGCGTTCGATCATCAGGGCGAGCCGGTGCGCTTCCTCTGAGCGCGTCGCCCTCCCCGCCGCCGCGCACGCGGCGGCGCTGAAAACAAAAAGGTTGGCCGAAGCCCCGCACACGGGCTTCGGCCAACCTTTTGGTCGATGAGCGCGGTGAGACGGTTCAGAACCTGGTTACGATCTCGCGAGCTAGAGCGAGACAAGGCAAAAACGGCTGAGGAAGCGGAGTTTACACGTGGTAAATGAGCATTCCGAAGACGTTTTTAACGCCGTATCGCCGACGCGCAGCAGATCGTAAACAGGTTCTCAGCCCGCCATCGCCGCCTCCACCTCGTCCGCCGTCTTCGGGATCGGCGTGCCCAGCACGCGGCAGCCCTGTTCCGTCACCAGCACGTCGTCCTCGATGCGGATGCCGCCGAAATCGCGGTAGTCGTCGAAGCGCGCGTAGTCGATCAGCCCAGCGTGGCGGCCCTCGGCCCGCCAGGCGTCGATCAGAGCCGGGATGAAGTAGATGCCCGGCTCCACCGTGATCACCATGCCGGCCTTGAGCGGCTTGCCCAGACGCAGGTAGCCGAGGCCGAACAGCGCGCTGCGCTGGGCCTCGCCGCCGTAGCCCACCAGGTCCTCGCCCAGCCCCTCCATGTCGTGCACGTCCATGCCGATCTGGTGCCCCAGGCCGTGCGGGAAGGCGATGGCGTAGGCGCCGGAGTCGACGATGGTGTCGGCGTCGCCGTGGAAGAAACCGAGCGCCGTCATCCTCTCCACCATCACCCGCGCCGCGCACTTGTGCACCTCGAGATAGGGTACGCCCGGGCGGATCGCCTCGAGCGCGGCCAGTTGCATCGCCAGCACCGTGTCGTACAGCGCGCGCTGACGCGGCGTGAAGCGTCCGCCCACCGGCAGCGTGCGGGTGATGTCGCTGGCGTAGCCGCTGGCACTCGCTGCGCCGCTGTCGTTCACCACCAGGTCGCCGGCCGCCAGCACCTGGTCGTGGTGATGGTTGTGCAGCACCTCGCCGCGGCGCGAGAAGATGCTGGGGTAGGCCAGCTGCCAGTCGTGGCGGCGCACGATGCCTTCCATCTCGCCCACCACCGCGCGCTCGGCCACGCCCGGCCGCGCCGCGCGCATCGCCGCCAGGTGCATCGCGTGCGTCACCGCGAGCGCCGCTTCCATCTCGGCGATTTCCTCGTCGCCCTTGATCTCGCGCAGCGCCACCACGGCGCGGGTCAGCGCGGCGGAGACGCCGGCGCCCAGCTCGTCCGGCGGCAGCGCCAGCAGCCGGCCCAGCTCGATCTGCGTCTCGCCGCGGTACGGCGCCAAGTAGTGCACGGTGCGGCCGGCGTCGCGCGCCGCGCGCACCAGCGCCGCCAGTTCGGCGTACGGCCGCGCCACGGCGACGCCAACGGAGGCGGCGCGCTCGGCCAGGCTGGGCTGCGGCCCGGTCCATACCACCTCGGCGACGTCGGGCTCGCGCCCGAACAGCGTCACCGCGCCGCTGTCGGCGTCGATCACGCCAGCCAGCCCGGGCTCGTTCAGGCCGAAGAAATAGCGGAAGGAGCTGTCCTGCACGAAGGGGTAGATGTTGTCGCGGTAGTTCATCGGTGCGTCGACGTTGCCCGGGAACAGCAACAGGCCGGACAGGCCCGCCGCCTGCAGGCGGGCACGGCGCTGCAGGTAGATGTCGGCAGAAAACATGGAGTCGATACCTTGTGGGTGACGGAACGGGGGCACTGGATTGTATACAGTCGTTCAACTGTACACGCGCCGCCGCCGCCCCGCCAGCGCCGGGCCTCTCACACGCGGTAGGCGCTGACCTCCTGGCGCATGCTCCCCGCCACCTCTTCCAGCCGCGCGGCCAGTGCGGCGGCCTGGCTGGCGGCGCAGCTGTTTTCCTCCGCACCTTGCGCCACCACTTCCACCTGCTGGGCGATGCTGTTGGTGGCCATGCCCTGCTCGCGGATGGCGTCGGAAATCTCCGTCACCAGGCGCGCGCTCTGGCTGGCGCCGTGATGCAGGCTGCTCATGCTCTGTTGCGCCGACTGCACGCCCTCCTGGCCCTGCTCCACCTGCTGCACGGTCTGCTGCATGCGCCCCACCACGCTGCCGGAGACCTGCTGGATGGCGGCGATGATGGCGCCGATCTCCTGGGTGGAGGCGGCGGTGCGCTCGGCTAGCTTGCGCACCTCATCCGCCACCACGGCGAAGCCCCGCCCCGACTCGCCGGCGCGCGCCGCCTCGATCGCGGCGTTGAGCGCCAGCAGATTGGTCTGCTCGGCCACGTCGCGGATCACGCTTACCACAGAGGCGATGTCCTGGCTGCGCGATTCGAGCTGGACGATGTCTTCCGAGGCGCCGCTCACGGTCGCGGCGATGGCCTGGATGTCGGCCACGGAACGCCCGATCACCTGCTGGCCGTTGCCGGCCTGCCCGGCGCTCTCGCCCGCCAGCTGCTGCGCCTCCTCGGCGCGGGTGGCGACATGGTTGATGCTGACCGTCATTTCTTCCACCGCGGCGGCCATCTGCGCCGACGAGGCGCTCTGCGTGTCCGAACTCTGGGCCACCTGGCGCGACGCCGCCTGCAGTTCCTGCGACGATTCCGCCACCGCCATCACGCCTTGCTGCAGCGTGCGCAGGCTGGACTGCAGCCGCTCCAGCAAGCGGTTGAAGGCCTGCGAGGCCTGGCCGATCTCGTCCCGCCCCGCAGCCGGGGCGCGCAGGGTGAAGTCGAGCCGGCTGCTGATGGTTTCCATCGTGCTCGCCAGGTCGCCGAGACCGCGCTTGATGTTGCGGCACAGCAAGCCGCCCCACACCAGCGCCAGCAGCGCGGACAGCGCCATCAGGCCGAAAGACAGCCACAACGACTGGGCGTAGGCACGGTCGTTGTCCTGCTTCATGGCGACGGCCATTCTGTTGTTGTAACCGATATGCTGCGTCCAGGAGGCGGCCAGTGCCGCGCCCTTGCCGCGGCCGGCGAAGGCGACCGCGGCGTTGGTGTCGCCGCTGCGCGACGCCCCCAGCGTATGGTCCATCTCCTGCTTGTAGGCCGCATACGTCGCCTTGTCCGCCGCCAGCGCGGCGCGGTCGTCGGCGTCGCTGACCAGCGACTCGTAGGCCGCGAGCTGCGTGTCGATGGCGCTGAAACTCTGCCGGATCTGGCTCTCGTACTCGGCCTTCTTCGCCGGGTCCGCGGTGGCGATGTGCTTCCACACCGCCACCCGGGCATTGGCCGTGGCATCCTTGGCGGCGACCAGGATCTTGACGCTGGGCATGATGTCCGTCGTGAACCCTTCGATACGGATTTGCGCCCGGGACAGCTGCCATACCGCCAGCCCTCCCGCCGCGATCACCAGCAGCACCCCGATCAGGAACGCCAGTATCAAACGCGTTGTGATTTTCATCATCCACCTCGGCTCACTGGAAAATCCTCGGGAAGAGCGGCGCAGCCCGTCCTTCCAAAACAAACGTTTGCATTCCACCCCGCCACGCCACCCGCCCGCATTTTGGTGCAAAACAGCAACAACTCCCGCCATGCCGCGGCACTGGCAATTTTCACACTCCAGCCATCGGGCCATAACGCCGTCATTCTGTTCATGACAAAAAGGGCAAGCGCTCTGCTCTGGCCGTGCGCGAATCTCATAGGTTGATTTTTTCTCACCGCCATCGATGCGTTTTCGGAATTCACTAATTAATCCTGCGGCTGATTTGTAATAGAAATCAAAAAGTACATAATTGACGCACAGCCGGCATAAAAAATACAGTCCTCAGGCATCCCATTTGAATAAACAAAAATTAATGAAAAGACAATTACCGTCTCTCAATGCCCTCAAAATCTTCGAGGCGGTGGGCCGCACCCTCAGCTTCACCCAAGCCGCGTCGGCGCTGGGCCTGACGCAAAGCGCGCTGTCCCGGCAAGTCAAGACACTGGAAACGGCGCTGGGCCAGAAACTGATCGACCGCAATCAGAAACGGATCGTGTTGACGCCGGCAGGACAGCAGTTGTTGGCCGCGGCGAGCCAGGCCTTCGATACGCTGGAAAAAGCCATCGGGCAGATCAACGAGGCCACGGCGCGACAGGTGCTGCATATTCGCTGCCCGGTCTTTTTTGCCAGCCAGTGGCTGATTCCGCGCCTGCGGGAGATCGAGTTCATCAGCGGAGCCGACAAGATCATCATCAGCTCGCCCGAGCGGCCGAATGACAGGGACATGCCGCCGGTGTCGTGCGAGGTGCGCTGGGGAGACGGTTCATGGCCGGGCTTCGACGGCGAACTGCTGCGCTCGGTGCGCCTGCAGGCGTTCTGCGCGCCGCCGGTGGCCGAACTGTTCGCCCACAGCGGCGACACCAGCCGCTTGCGCCTGCTGATCTTCCAGCAGCCCAACCAGCAGATCTGGCAGCACAGCTGGAACCGCTGGCTGGAGGCCAACCCGCTGCCGGGCAGCACCGAACGGCTGGTGTGCGACTCCCCGAAATCGACGCTGAGCGCGGCCTGCAAGGGCCTGGGACTGGCCCTGTGCGACCCGGTGATGCTGGAGAGCGAACTGGTTCTCGGGCAGCTGGTGCCGTTCAACGAGCATCAAGTCGGCTGTGCCCATTCCTATTGGATCAAGACGCCCGGCGCCGGCGACAGCCCCGCCAGCCAGCGGCTACACCAGTACCTGACGCAATACTTCGGCAATGCCGGCCGGCGTGACAGCGGCACCGCCACAGGTCGGCGGCATGCTCCAGGCGTCAGGCCGGAGCCAGGCGCCAACGCCAGCGCAGCAGGCCGCTGACCGCCCCACCCGCCAGCAAGGCCCACAACGGGGCGCCGAGCCCGGCGATGGTGACGCCGGAGGCCGCCACCACGAAGGTGAGCAGCGCCGCCTCGCGCTGGCGCTCGTCGCCCAGCGCGGTGGCGAGCGAGGAGGCCAGCGTGCCGAACAACGCCAGCCCGGCGGCGGCGGCCACCAGCGCCTTGGGCAGGGTCAGGATCAGCGCCGCCAGTGCGCCGCCGGCCAGCCCCAGCAGGATATACAACACCCCGCACACCACCCCGGCCATGTAGCGCCGCGCCGGGTCCGGGTGCGCCTCGGGCCCGGTGCAGATCGCCGCGGTGATCGCCGCCAGCACCACGCCGTGCCCGCCCAGGGGCGCGGTGACGATCGACATCAATCCAAGCGTGGTGACCGGCGAGCGCGCCGGGATGCGGTAGCCGGACGAGGCCAGCACCGCCATGCCCGGCAGGAACTGCCCGGTCAGCGCCACCAGCGCGAGCGGAATGGCGAGGTTGACGAAGGCCGTCCACGACCATGCCGGCAGGGTGAACTGCGGCCCGGCGCCGCCCTGCCACGCCGGCAGCGCGCCGAACAGGCCCTGCACGCCGGCGATGACGAATCCCAGAGCCAGCGCGAGCGGCAAGGCGTAGCGCGGGAACAGCCGCCGGCCGAGGAAGAACGCCGCCGCCATCGGCAGCACCAGCGCCGCGTCGTGGCTGGCCGCACCGGCCAGCTCGGCGACGAAGCGGAACAGGATACCGCCCAAGAGCGCCGCCGCCAGCGCCGGCGGGAACACCTTCATGATCCTGTCGAACACGCCCGACACGCCGATCGCGGTGACGATGACCGCCGCCGCCAGGAAGGCGCCCACCGCCTCGGGGTACGGCACTCCGGGCAGCGCCACCAGCAGCAGCGCCGCGCCCGGCGTCGACCAGGCGGTGATCACCGGCGCCTTCCAGCGCAGCGACAGCCACAAGCCGGCGACGCCGGAGCCGATCGACACCGCCCACACCCAGGAACCGAGCTGGGCGGCGCTCAGGCCCGCCGACTGCGCGGCGTGCACGATGATGAGAAAAGGGCCGGAATACCCCACCAGCAGTGCAAGCACCGCGGCGAGGACGGCCGAAGGCGACAGATCGCGCCAGGGGGAAAGCGTCATGGTCCTGCTCCTTGGAGCCGCTAACACAACCCACTTGGCATTGCTGTGCGCGTGCGGATCCATCGCTGGGCGCGCATTTGCCGTACTGGGTGTACGGGGGCAGCCGCGCGCCTGGCCAGGACCGCTGCACGGGGTTGGTTAACCGCTCAGATGTCATCGATGGCCCCAGCGTAGTCCCGCCGCGCGACGCCGCCTTCACACAGCGCGCCAAACAGCTTAGGCTGGGCGCAATCTGTTCTATATAACAAGACGATGAACGCCACTCCGCATTACCAGCGCATCGCCGCCGAGCTGCAGGCCCGCCTCGACGCCGGCGAATTCGTCCCCGGCAGCCGGCTGCCGGCGGTGCGCCGCCTGGCCGAACACTACGGCGTCAACACCCTGACTGCGCTCGCCGCCTACCGCCTGCTGGAGCAGCGCCAGAGCGTGGTGGCGCGCCCGCGCGCCGGCTTCTACGCCGCGCTGCCGCGCCGCGCGGCCCACCCCGAGCAGAGCGCACCGCTGCCGGCGCCGGCGGCGCTGGTGCAGGTCGACAGCCGCGTCTCGCACCTGCTGCGCCTGTCCGGCTCGCGCCTCGCGCTGCAACTGCACATGGCCGAGGCCGCCACCGCGCTCTACCCCACCGCCGAGCTGGCGCGCCGCCTGCAGCACACCTTGCTGCGCCAGCCGGAGCTGATCGGCGCCTATCTGGCGGAGTCGGAACAGACCCGGCTCAAGCGCGAGATCGCCCGCCTCGCCGCCGGCGCCGAGCTCGATCTCACCCCCGGCGACATCCTGATGACCCAGGGCATCACCGAGGCCATCAGCCTGGCGCTGCGCCTGCTCACCCGCCCCGGCGACACCGTGGCGGTGGAAACCCCGGTCTACTTCGGCCTGCTGCAGACGCTGGAAAGCCTGGGCCTGAAGGCGCTGGAGATTCCCTGCACGCCGGACGCCGGGCTGTCGCTGGAGGCGCTGGAGTTCGCGCTGCGCCACGGCCCGGCGGTGCGGTGCCTGGTCACCGTGCCGCACTTCCAGAACCCCACCGGGGCGCTGATGCCGGACGACAACAAGAAGCGCCTGCTGCAGCTGGCGCGCCGGCACGGCGTGACGATCATCGAGGACGACGTGTTCGGCGACCTCTACTTCGGCCCCCGCCGCCCCACCCCGCTCAAGGCCTGGGACCGCGACGGCGAGGTGATCTACTGCGCCTCGTTCACCAAGAGCTTCGCGCCGTCGTTCCGCCTGGGCTGGCTCGCCGGCGGGCGCCACCACGCGGCGCTGGCACGCTTGCGCGAAAGCAGCTCGCTGGTGAGTTCGTCGCTGCTGCAGGTGGTGCTGGCCGACATGCTCGCGGCGGGCGATTACGCACGCACCAGCCAGCGCCTGCGCCAGCAGCTGGCGCAGCAGATGCAGGCCACCGCCGACGCGGTGCTGGCGGCGTTCCCGCACGGCACGCGCGTGCGCCGGCCGCAGGGCGGGCTGCTGCTGTGGGTGGAGTGCCCGGAGGGCGTTGACACCACGCAGCTGCTGGAAGCCGCGCTGGCGCAGTCGATCAGCTTCGCCCCCGGCCTGCTGTTCTCGGCCGAGCCGCGCTTCCGCCACTGCCTGCGCCTCAACTTCGGCCAACCCTGGAGCGGGCAACTGGCCGACGCCATCACCCTGCTCGGCCGCCTGGCCACCGCGCAGCTGGCCGGACAGGATTGAGAACCTGTTCACGATCTGTCGCGAGCGGCCCTCAGCGGGGTGAAGAGCAGCGCAGGAACCGGAATGTACTGGAATACATGAGGACTCCCGATCGCTGAGCCAATCTCTGCGTGCCAATCTCTCGCTGAGCCAATCGAAGATTGGCACGCAGTGATTGGCTCAGTGATAGATGGGCACGCAGTGCACATGAGCCCCGATCAGGGATGCGCAGCAAGATCGTGAACGGGTTCTGAGGAAACGACCATGGACCACATCGACACCCTGGTGATCGGCGCCGGCGTCATCGGCCTGGCGGTGGCACGCGCGCTGGCCCTGCAAGGACATGAAGTCATCGTCGCCGAAGCCGAAGCCGCCTTCGGCCACCACACCTCGAGCCGCAACAGCGAGGTGATCCACGCCGGGCTCTACTACCCGACCGGCTCGCTCAAGGCGCGGCTGTGCCTGGCCGGGCGCGCATCGCTGTACCGCTACTGCGCCGCGCGCGCGGTGCCGCACCGCCGCCTCGGCAAGCTGCTGGTCGCCACCCAGGCCGGCGACGCGCCGCGGCTGACGCACATCGCCCAACGCGCCGCCGCCAACGGCGTGAGCGACCTGCGCTGGCTGGAACAGGCCGAGCTCGCCGACCTGGAGCCGGCGCTCGCCGGCCACACCGCACTGTTGTCGCCCGCCACCGGCATCGTCGACAGCCACGCCCTGATGCTGGCGCTGCTGGCCGACGCCGAAGCCGCCGGCGCGCTCTTGGCGCTGGCCTCGCCGGTGGTCGGCGGGCGCATCGAGCCGGACGGCCTGGTGCTCACCATCGGCAGCGACACCCCGTACTACCTGCACGCGCGCCGCGTGGTCAACGCCGCCGGGCTGTGGGCGCAGCGCGTCGCGGCGGCCATCGACGGCCTGCCGGCGGACTCCATTCCCCCGCTGCATTACGCGCGCGGCGTGTACTTCACGCTGAGCGGACGCGCGCCGTTCTCGCACCTGATCTACCCGCTGCCGGTGGCGGGCGGACTGGGCACCCACCTCACGCTCGACCTCGCCGGCCAGGCGCGCTTCGGCCCGGACGTGGAATGGGTGGACGCGGTGGACTACCGCGTCGACCCGGCGCGCGCGGGCTGCTTCTACCAGAGCATCCGCCAGTGGTGGCCGGCGCTGCCGGACGGCGCGCTGCAGCCGGGTTACGCCGGCATCCGCCCCAAGCTCGCCGCGCCGGGCGAGGCCGACGCCGATTTCGTGATACAGGACGAGCGCCAACACGGCGTGCCGGGGCTGATCAACCTCTACGGCATCGAATCGCCGGGGCTGACCAGCTGCCTCGCGCTGGCCGACGAGGTGGCGCGGCGGCTGGCGCCAGGCGCCGTGTAACAATTGAAACACATCGCCACGCGCTTTCTGTTATGAACCAGTGCATCCTCTGTGAGGATCGACAGAGCTCGGCATCTACAATCGAACTCGGAGCCAGGACAAAACCGACTCGTCCCTATCCCCGTTGGCCTGTACCGTTTGGACAGGGTAGGGCAAGGTTTTAAGCCGCCGCCTGTTTGAGCGATTTGACGTTAGCAAATCGCGAGTTCGGCGGCGCCTTGCCCTACCTTGGTCAAGCGGGAATTCACGGGCCGTCGGGGTCGCCTGGGGTTGCAAGGGGGCTGGCGACGCAGCCCCCTTGCCTGCCGGCGGTCAGCACCGCTTGAAATGTCGTCCGCGCAGCGGACACAAAAGCCCGACTCAATAAGAAACGGGATGCCAAACATCGTGAACAACACGATGAATAAGGAGGAGACCCCCGCATGGACGACAAGCACCGCATCCTGATCGTCGACGACGAGACCGAGGTGCGCGACTGGCTCGGCGCGCTGCTGGAGGACGGCGGCTTCGCCCCGCACGGCGTGGCCGACGGCGCGGCGATGCGCCAGGCCCTGGCCGCACAGCGCTTCGCGCTGGTGATCCTCGACCTCAGACTCAAGGGCGAGGACGGCCTGATGCTGGCGCGCGAGCTGCGCGGCCAGTCCGCCGTGCCGATCATCATGATGAGCGGCAAGGGCGACGAGACCGACCGCGTACTGGGGCTGGAACTGGCCGCCGACGACTACCTGACCAAGCCGTTCTCCGGGCGCGAACTGCTGGCGCGCGTGCGCGCCGCGCTGCGCCGCACCACCGAGCTGTCGATCCCGCTGCAGCGCCACCCGGGCGAGGCGCACGAGTGCTACGCCTTCAACGGCTGGCTGCTCGACCTGACCGCGCGCGAGCTGCGCCAGCCGGACGGCACGCCGTGCGCGCTGACGCAAGGCGAGTTCTCGCTCTTGGCCACGCTGGTGCGCCACCCGCAGCGGGTGTGGAGCCGCGAGCAGCTGCTGGAGCAGACGCGCGGCCTCGACACCGAGGTGTACGACCGCACCATCGACGTGCTGATCCTGCGCCTCAGGCGCAAGATCGAGCCCAACCCGCGCCACCCCGAACTGATCTGCACCGAGCGCGGCCTGGGCTACCAGTTCCGCGCCGCGGTCAGCCGCCCTTGAGGTCCGCCGTGCCGTCCCCCTCGCGCCTGTTGTGCTCCGCCTGGTCGCAGCCGATCCGCACCCGGCTGCAGGCGGCGTTCGCGGCGATGTTCGTGCTGATGCTGGCGGTGACTCTGGTCGGCGTCAGCGGCATGCGCACCACGCTCGGCACCCTCACCGGCTTTCGCGAGGAGGTGATGCCGGAGCTGGCGCGCGTGCTGGAGCTGGCGGAAAAAGTGTCGCAGGTGGCCGCCATCGCCCCCAACCTGGCCGACAATTACGCCCCCGACACCCTGCCCGACGACGTGCAGCGGCTGCAGGCGCTGATGGGCGACATCCAGCGCCTGTCGCTGGCGCTGCCGCCGCAGGCCGACCGCCGCCTCGCGGTCAGCAGCATGCTGGACGGCGCCGGACGCGACCTCGAGCAACTGCTGCTGTTGTCCGGCGACAAGCGCCACCACCAGCAGGCGCTCGACGCCTACCGCCTGCGCCTCGATCACCTGCTCGAGCAGCTCGGCCACGGCGGCGTGGTGCGCCGCGCGCCGACCCTGCTGCCGTTGTGGCACACACTGCAGGCGGTGCCGCTGGCGCGCGACCGCGCCGCGCTGGGCGCGCTGGAAGCCGACGCCGAAGCGCTGCTGCTGGCGATGCAGCGGCGCGGCGAGACGCGCTACCTGCCGCCCTGGCTCCACACCGAGCTGGACGTGATCTGCTGCACGCCGCAGAACCTGTTCGAGCAGCGCCGCCAGGTGCTCGCCACCGACGAGCGCATAGCGCTGCTGCTGCAGCTCTACCGCAGCAACGCGGTGCAGCTCAGCCAGCGCACCGCCGCCTACGTGCAGGAACTGCGCGCGCTGGCCGACAATCGCAGCCGCCGCGTGCAGGTCACCATCCGCTCCGGCATCAGCGGACTCACCGTGCTGGCGGCGGTCGGCGTGCTGGTGGCGCTGTTGGCGGCGGGCTACGTGCGGCGCGTGGCGCGGCAGATGCAGTCGATCTCGCGCGTGATGAGCCGGCTCGCCGCCGGCGACACCGCGCAGGCCACCCCCGCCACCGAACGCGCCGACGAGATCGGCGAGCTGGCGCGGGCGTTCCAGGTGTTCCGCGACAACCTCCTGGAAAAGCAGCGCCTGGCGCAGGGCCTGGAGGCGCAGCGCCGGCTGCTGCAGACGGTGTTCGCCAGCATGAACGACGGCCTCTCGGTGTACGACGCCGACGGCGCGCTGATGGTGTGGAACCCGCAGTTCCCGGCCCTGCTCGGCATCGACCCGGCGCGGCTCAGCAGCGGCCTGCCCTACCCCGCGCTGCGCACGGCGATGCCCGCCGGCACGCGCTGGCAGGCGGTGGCGGCCGATACCGCGGCGCACACCGCCGACGGTCGCGAGCGCATCGCCAGCGCCGCCGAGCTGCACCTGCCTGACGGCCGGGTGCTGGAATTCCGCAGCCGCGCCATGCCGGAGGGCGGCTGGGTGGCGGTGTGCCGCGACGTCTCGGCGCGCCGCGTCGCCGAGGCGCAGTTGCAGCAGATGCAGAAGATGGAGGTGCTGGGCCAGCTCACCGGCGGCGTGGCGCACGACTTCAACAACTTCCTGGTGGCGATCCTCGGCAACCTCGAGCTGCTGGAGCAGCGTGACGACCTGCCCGACGACGCGCGCCGCCGCCTGGAACGCGCCCACGGCGCCGCCAACAAGGCGGCGGCGCTGACGCGCCGGCTGCTGGCCTTCGCCCGGCGCCAGCCGCTCACGCCGGAGATCGTCGACCTCGACGACATGCTGCAGGAAATGCTCGACCTGATCGAATACAGCGTCGGCGAGGGCATCGCCGTCACGGTGCAGGCCGAACCCGGGCTGCGTGTCTGCGTCGACCGCGGCCAGCTGGAAAACGCCGTGCTCAACCTGGCGCTCAACGCGGCGCAGGCGATGCCGGACGGCGGCCGGCTCGACCTCGTCGCGCGCCGCGACGACGGCGCCACGCCGCTGTCCGGCCCGGCGCTGTGCCTCTCCGTGCGCGACACCGGGCGCGGCATCCCGCCCGAGGTGCTGCCGCACGTGCTGGAACCGTTCTTCACCACCAAGGAACAGGGCAAGGGCAGCGGGCTCGGGCTGTCCATCGTGTACGGCTTCCTGCGCCAGAGCGGCGGCGACGTCGGCATCGACAGCACCCCGGGCCAGGGCACCACGATCTCGCTGTGGCTGCCGCCCGCCGCGCCGCACTGCCCCCTGGAGCGCGGCCCCGCCGTGCTGCCCACCACGCTGCCGCCACGGAGCGTGCTGCTGGTGGACGACGACGCCGACGTGCGCGACACCGCCGTGGCGCTGCTGCAACAACTGGGCGCCACGGTGCACGCGGTGGCCGGCGAGGCGGCGGCGCTGGACTGGCTCGCCGCCGGCGGCGCGGCCGAGCTGGTGCTGTCGGACGTGATGCTGGGCGAGGGCGGCGACGGCGTGCGCCTGTACCGCCGCCTGCAGCAGGCGCATCCCGGCCTGGCGGTGGTGCTGACCTCCGGCCTGCCGCCGGAATACCACGCCCGGCGCAGCGACTGGCCGGCCGGCGCGCCGTTCCTGGCCAAGCCCTACACCCTGCCGGAACTGGCACGGCTGTTGGCCCGGGACGCCGGCTAAGCCGCCAAGGTTGGCCGAAGCCCGGCACCACCGGCCATTGTTGCAATTGTTAACGCCACCCCGCAGAAGATGAAATTTGCCATTAACGCCGCCGCGTTTAGATGGGTACAGGACACCGTGACGCCAGCGCCGCCACACACCGGCCGGCCCCACGATACCGACCACACAACGAGGAGAGACCCGTCATGAAAATCGCGTTGATGAGCGCCGCCGCCGTGCTGGCGCTGGCCGGCACCGCCGAAGCCGCCACCCTGCGTCTCGAATGCGGCGCGCCGGGACCGGGCCAGAATGTCTGCATGGACTCGGCCAAGGAATGGGCCAAGAAAACGGGCAACGAAGTGCAGTTCGTGGCGACGCCGAACGACTCGAACGAGCAACTGGCGCTGTTGCAGCAACTGCTCGGCAGCGGTTCGGACAAGATCGACGTGCTGCAGATCGACGTGGTCTGGCCCGGCATCCTGGCCAACCAGCTGCTGGACCTGAAGCCCTACAGCAAGGGGGCGGAAAAGCAGCACTTCGCCAGCATCGTCGCCAACAACACCGTGGCGGGCAAGCTGGTCGCCATGCCCTGGTACATCGACACCGGCATGATGTACTACCGCAAGGACCTGCTCGACAAATACCACCTGAAAGCGCCGACCACCTGGGACGAGATGACCGCGGTGGCCAAGAAGATCCAGGGCGCGGAGCGCGCCGCCGGCAACGACAAGCTGTGGGGCTACGTCTGGCAAGGGCGTGCCTACGAGGGGCTGACCTGCAATGCGCTCGAGTGGGTGTCGAGCTTCAACGGCGGCACCGTCGTCGACGCCAAGGGCAAAGTGACCATCAGCAACCCGAACGCCGCCAAGGCGCTCGACACCGCCGCCAAGTGGGTGGGCACCATTTCGCCCAAGGCGGTGCTGAATTTTGCCGAAGAAGAGGCACGCGGCGTCTTCCAGTCCGGCAACGCGGTGTTCATGCGCAACTGGCCGTACGCCTGGTCGGTGATGAACCAGGACGGCAGCGCGGTCAAGGGCAAGGTCGGCGTGATGATGCTGCCCAAGGGCGGCAACGCCGGCCGCCATGCCGCCACGCTGGGCGGCTGGCAACTGGCGGTGTCGCGCTACTCGAAGAACCCCAAGCTGGCCGCCGACCTGCTGCTGTACCTGACCAGCGCAGAAGCGCAGAAGTACCGCGCCATCACGGGCTCGTTCAACCCCACCATTCCGGCCCTGTACAAGGACCCCGACATCATCAAGGCCAGTCCGTTCATGGCCGAGCTCTACCCCACCTTTGCCAGCGCCGTGCCGCGCCCCTCCACCGTGACCACCAGCAAGTACAACCAGGTGAGCAACCAGTTCTGGAACGCCGCCCACGACGTGCTGTCGGGCAACGCCAAGTCGGCCGACGCGCTGGCGCAGCTGGACGGCACGCTCAAGCGGCTGGCTCCGGCAGGCTTCGTCGCCGCCAAGTAATTCTCCCCCTTCGCCCGCGTACATCGCTCTCCGCACAGCGGGGCGCGGGCCTTTTCTTGTTCCAAAAAGCATGAGGAACGAAAACGCGAAGGCAAGTTGAGCGGGGCCGCAGACAGTACACACGGTACGGCCAGGCTCGCTGAGCGAATCTCTGCATGCAAATCTTTGATTTGCCCAACGATAGATTCGCACGCAGTCCGCACAACGCATGCCGACAAAGTTAGCGTTTCTCAGGCGCATTGGAATCACCCTGGAGAGTCTCCCATGACGAGTCAAACCCTGACCTCGGCGGCCCCCGTGCGTCCGTCGTCCGCCGAGTCCTCGCTGCAGCGCTCGCGCCAGCGCACGGCCTGGCTGCTGGTGGCGCCGGCGCTGGTGGTGCTGCTGGCCATCGCCGGCTGGCCGCTGCTGCGCACCATCTGGTTCAGCCTGACCAATGCGCAGCTGGGCGACCTGACGCAGCTGCAGTTCGTCGGGCTGGACAACTATATCGGCGAGAACGGCGTGCTGCGCGATGCCGCCTGGTGGAGCGCGGTGGCCAACACGCTGCGCTTCTCCGTGATATCGGTCACGCTGGAAACCCTGCTCGGGCTGGGCGTGGCGCTGCTGCTCAACACGCCGTCGCGCGTACGCACCCTGCTGCGCGCCGCCGTCTTGGTGCCCTGGGCGATCCCGACCATCGTGTCGGCCAAGATGTGGAGCTGGATGCTCAACGACCAGTACGGCGTGATCAACGTGCTGCTGCAAAGCCTCGGCCTGATCGACCATCCGCTGGCCTTCATCGCCGATCCGGACCTGACGTTTTTCACCATCATCCTGGTCGACGTGTGGAAGACCACGCCCTTCATGGCGCTGCTGATGCTGGCCGCGCTGCAGATGGTGCCCTCCGACTGCTACGAGGCCGCGCGCGTCGACGGCGTGCCGCGGCTGCGCGTGTTCAGCCACATCACGCTGCCCCTGATCCTGCCGGCCGTGCTGGTGGCCATGGTGTTCCGCGCGCTCGATGCGCTGCGCGTGTTCGACCTGATCTACGTGATGACCTCGAACAGCCGCCTGACCAAGAGCATGTCGGTGTACGTGCGCGAACAGCTGGTGGACTTCCAGCAGGTCGGCTTCGGCTCGGCCTCGGCCACCGTGCTGTTCTTGGTGATCGTGCTGTTCACCGCCGGCTACATGGCCTTCACCCGCCGCCGCATGCAAGGAGTATGAAATGAAAAAGCATCCGGTAGAGACCCTGCTGTATTACGTCGCGGTGGCGCTGGTGATGGTGATCAGCCTGTTCCCGTTCTTCTACACCATCAGCTCGTCGCTCAAGCGCGGCAACGAGCTGTTCTCGACCTCGCTGTGGCCGGCGCACCCGTCGTTCAGCAACTACGCCAGCCTGTTCCGGGACCAGCCGTTCGGCGCCTACCTGCTCAACTCGGTGCTGGTATCGGGCGGCGCGGTGCTGCTGTCGCTCGGCGTCTCGGTGCTGGCCGCGTACGCGCTCGGCCGGGTGTCGTTTCGCGGCCGCGGCGTGCTGATGATGACCATCCTCGGCGTGTCGATGTTTCCGCAGGTGGCCATCCTGTCTGGCCTGTTCGAACTGGTGCGCGCGCTCGGCCTGTACGACCGCCTGGGCGCGCTGGTGCTGACCGACCTGATCTTCACGCTGCCGTTCACCATCTGGGTGCTGGTCACCTTCATGCGCGAGCTGCCCAAGGAGCTGGAAGAGGCGGCGCTGATGGACGGGGTCGGCGTGTTCACGCTGATCTTCCGCATCTTCCTGCCGCTGTTGTTGCCGGCCCTGGCCGCCACCTCGCTGCTGGCGTTCATCGGCGCCTGGAACGAGTTCCTGTTCGCGCTCACCTTCACCATCTCGCCCGAGCAGCGCACCGTGCCGGTGGCCATCTCGATGATCTCGGGCGGCAGCAGCTTCGAACTACCGTGGGGCACCATCATGGCCGCCTCGGTGATCGTGACCGTTCCACTGATCCTGCTGGTACTGCTGTGCCAGCGCCAGATCGTCTCCGGCCTCACCGCCGGCGCAGTCAAGGGGTAAGACATCATGCAAAAGCACAATCCGAACTGGTGGCGCGGCGCCGTCATCTATCAGGTTTATCCGCGCAGTTTTCAGGACAGCAACGGCGACGGCATCGGCGATCTGCCGGGCATCACCCGCCGTCTGCCGCACATCGCCGGCCTGGGCGCCGAAGCGATCTGGATCTCGCCGTTCTTCAAGAGCCCAATGGCCGACTTCGGCTACGACGTGGCCGACTACTGCGACGTCGACCCGATGTTCGGCACCCTGGCCGACTTCGACGCGTTGGTGGCCCGTGCCCACGAACTGGGCCTCAAGGTGCTGATCGACCTGGTGCTGAGCCACACCTCGGACCAGCACCCGTGGTTCGTCGAGAGCCGCGCCAACCGCGACAACGCGCGCGCCGACTGGTACGTGTGGGCCGACCCGCAACCGGATGGCACGCCGCCCAACAACTGGCTGAGCGTGTTCGGCGGCTCGTCCTGGCAGTGGGACACCCGGCGCGAGCAGTACTACCTGCACAACTTCCTGGCCAGCCAGCCCGACCTCAACTTCCACAACCCCGCGGTGCAGGACGCGCTGCTCGGCGTGGCGCGCTTCTGGCTGGAGCGCGGCGTGGACGGCTTCCGCCTCGACGCGATCAACTTCGGCACCCACGACGCGCAGCTGCGCAACAACCCGCCGCGTCCGGCCGAGATGGACAGCCCGGGTGCGCCGCGCAGCAACCCCTACACCCACCAGCGCCACCTCTACGACAAGACCCAGCCGGAGAACCTGCTGTTCCTGGCGCGGCTGCGCCAGCTGATCGACCAGTACCCGGGCGCGGTCACCGTCGGCGAGATCGGCGACGACCTGCAATACCCGACGCTGGCCGCCTACACCCGCGGCGACGAGCACCTGCACATGGCGTACGTGTTCACGCTGCTCACCGAGCACTGCGCCGCGCCGTACCTGCACGGCGTGCTGGCCGACTACCTGCGCGAAGCCGGCGACGCGTACGCCTGCTGGTCGCTCGGCAACCACGACGTGCCGCGCATCGTCAGCCGCTGGCAGGCGCTGGGTGGCAGTCCCGAGGCGCGCGCCAAGCTGCTGCTGGCGTTCCTGCTGGCGCTGCCCGGCGCGCTGTGCTTGTACCAGGGCGAGGAACTGGCGCTGGCCGAGGCCGAGGTGCCGTTCGAGCTGCTGCAGGACCCGTACGGCAAGACCATGTGGCCCGAGTACAAGGGACGCGACGGCTGCCGCACCCCGATGGTGTGGGACAGCAGCGCCCAGGGCGGTTTCAGCAACGGCACGCCGTGGCTGCCGGTGTCGCCGCAGCACCTCGAACGCACGGTGGCCCATCAAGAAGCCCGTGCTGACTCGACGCTGGCGTTTTACCGTCATCTGATCGAATGGCGCCGCGCGTATCCGGCGCTGCGGCTTGGCAGCATGACGCTGCTGGCGCCGCATGAGCAGGTTCTGGCCTTGGTGCGCGAACTCGACGGCGACCGCATCCAGTGCGTGTTCAACCTGTCTGACCGCCCCGCCACGCTGCCGCTGGCCGGCCACGCCCAGTTGCTCGCTGGCAACGGCTTCGACGCCGACCTCGCGGGCACGGAATTGACCTTGCCGCCGCTTTCCGCCGCCTTCCTCCGTCTCTCTGCAGGAGAAGCATGATGTGCCAGATTCGTCTCGATAATGTCCAGAAGCGCTTCGGCGACAACCCCATCCTGTCCGACATCCAGCTGACCGTGGAAGCCGGCGAGTTCTGCGTCTTCATCGGCCCCTCCGGCTGCGGCAAGTCCACCCTGCTGCGCCTGATCGCCGGGCTGGAAGACACCAGCGCCGGCAACATCCACATCGACGGCGTGCGCGTCAACGACCTGGCGCCGGCCAAGCGCGACGTCGCCATGGTGTTCCAGAGCTACGCGCTGTACCCGCACATGACGGTGTACGACAACATGGCCTTCGGCCTGCGCCATCTCAAGCTCGGCCAGGCAGAGATCGACCGCCGCGTGCGCGCCGCCGCCGAATCGCTGCACCTGGCCGCGCTGCTCGAGCGCAAGCCGGGCGCGCTGTCCGGCGGCCAGCGCCAGCGCGTGGCGATCGGCCGCGCCATCGTGCGCCAGCCCAAGGTGTTCCTGTTCGACGAGCCGCTCTCCAACCTCGACGCCTCGCTGCGCGTCAAGACACGCGTCGAGATCGCCCGCCTGCACCGCTCCCTGGGCCGCGCCAGCATGATCTACGTCACGCACGACCAGACCGAAGCGATGACGCTGGCCGACAAGATCGTGCTGCTCAAGCCCCTGGCGGGACAGGACGGCGTACCCAGCATCGCCCAGGTCGGCCATCCGCTCGAGCTCTACCACCATCCGCGCAACCGCTTCGTCGCCAGCTTCATCGGCTCGCCGTCGATGAACTTCATCGACGCCACGCTGCAACACGCCGGCGCCGATGGTCTCGCCTGCAGCGCCGGCGGCATCACCCTGCCCGCCGCCGCCGACGCCCGCACGCTCCCGGCCGGCAGCAGCGTGACGCTGGGCATCCGCCCCGAGCACATCGCCGTCGGCCAAGGCCCGCTCAAGGGCCGCGTCATCCACCTCGAGCACCTGGGCGAACACAGCTACGCCTACCTGGAGACCCCGCTCGGCGCCACGCCGCTGATCGCCAAGCTGAGCGAGCAGCAGGCCGCCATCGGCGACACGCTGCCGTTCGCACTGCCGGCACCGCACCTGCACGTGTTCGACGCCGAGGGCGACGCGCTGCCGCGGCTGAGCCGGCACGACGTGACGCCGGCCGCCCTGGCCACCCACTGAGGGCCGCTAACAGACCCCTCTTGGCATCATTGCACCGGGTTTTGTTAGCCACTCCGAATCACCACAAGCAAAAAAACGGCGGCACCCCCTTGCCCATTGCACGGCAAGGAAGGCCGACCGCCGTCTATCACCAGCAGAGAGGGAATGGAGACATGAAACTGAACTACCTGATCGTGGCACTGGCCGGTCTGTCCGCCACCGCGTACGCCGACGTCAGCCTCATCGGCAAAATGGAAGGCGGCCTGCAACGCAAGAGCAACGTCGACGGCACCCATGTCAACGGCGTCAAGGACTTCGGCTCGGAAATCGACTTCGTCGGCAGCGAGGACCTGGGCGACGGCATGAAGGCGATCTGGCAGATGAACAACAACGTGCACCTGGACGGCGGCCAGTCCGGCGACACCTTCGCCTCCGGCGATACCTTCGTCGGCCTCTCCGGCGCGTTCGGCGCGGTCAAGCTCGGCCACGGCGTCAACGCCTACGGCGACAACTACTACGGCGCCAACTTCTACGACGTCGGCGACCACGGCGCGGACCGCGGCATCGGCGGCGTGCTGGGGCTGGGCGACGCCGGCGGCCAGAAGGGCGCGATCAAGTACGAAACGCCGAAGTTCGGCCACTTCAACGCCGCGGCCAGCTGGGCGGCCGGCGAAAAAGGCAACGGCAGCGCGGCCGGCAACGCCTGGGCGCTCGGGGGCAACTTCGAAGGCGCCAACTACGGCCTGCACGCCGGCTACAGCCGCCAGGACCTGGTCAACGGCGCGGCCGGGGCCTACAGCGCCGTCGGCCACGCCACCGACTGGGTGATGTCCGGCAAGCTGACCCCGTTCTACGGGCTGACCATGGGCCTGGAGTACAACCACGCCACGCTGTCGGCCACCGCCGGCGCCCTGACCGGCACGTCCCTGGTGGTGCCGGCCGATCCGGCCGCCATGAAGAGCGTGGCACTGCACGCCGAGTACAAGCCGGACCGGTTTGCGCTGCGCCTCTCGCTCACCCACACCGACAATTACAAGTACGTTTCCGACCAGAAGCGCAACGAGTTCGTACTGGGCACCAGCTACAACCTGTCCAAGCGCACCGCGCTGCTCGCCGAGTACCTGCACAGCAAGGTCAGTACCGACGAGCGCGCCAGCAGCGAACTGGTGATCGGGCTGCACACCGAGTTCTGAGTTCCGAACACGCGCTCACCTCGGCCGCAGGCTCCTGCGGCCTCCTTCCCGGCCGCCCTCTGCGGCCGTTTTCCCCTCTCCGTGACACCCGCCGGCTGGCGCGACAACATGAGAGGCCTCCTTCACAATCTCTCCCTGATTTGGCAGAAAATCGGGTCAATAATGAGAATGGCTCTCGGGGCACCGGATGGTCGACACCGTCCGCCACTCGTGGCGTCACGGCGTGTCTTGCGCCCGATGGCCGTCACAACAACAAGGAGTCCGATCATGATCAGGTATGTATCCGCCGCCCTCGTCTCCGCCGCCCTGCTCGCCGGGCCGGCACTGGCCGCCAGCCCGGCCCAGCCGCAGCAAGAACAGGGCAAGCCCGCCACCAGCCTGCAACAGGCTACCGAGATCTACATTTCGACCAAGCTGGATTGCGACAACATGAGTCAATACCGCAAGGACCTGTGCCTGCGCGATGCCGAGGAAAAATACCAGCAAGCCAAACAAGCCGGCTAAACGCCGCTTGCCCGTGACGAGCGCCGTGGCGCTGCGCCGGCGTCCTGCGCCGATGGAATAGCTGCCCGCACGGCGCCCGGCCATCCCCCGCAACGCCACGCCCCGCCTCTAGCCAGGCCCTGCTCCGTTCAGGCCAGTGCGTGGCGGCAGGCCGGCGACTGACCGAGCGGCACGTTGAGCCCGGTCAGGCGCGTCAGCGTCGGCGCCAGCACCTTCATGATCTGCACCGGCAGGCCGCTGGTGAAGCCGTACTTGGCGGCTTCCGGTCCCTCCACGTAGGCGGTCAGGGTGCCGAAGTAGCGGTCGCCGATGAAGAACACGAAGGTGCCCGAGCGGCTCACCACGCGCGACGACAACAGCACCCCGCCCCGGCCGAAGGTGTCGAAGCGGTGGTCGCCGGTCCCGGTCTTGCCGCCCACCGGCAGCGGCGTGCCGTCCTGGGCGGTGAAGGCGCCCTTGAGCCGGGCGGCGGTGCCCTGCTCGACCACCTCAGTCAGCGCCTCGCGCGCCACCTGCGCCACTTCCACCGGCAGCAGCCGTTCGCCCTGGTTGCGCCGGTACGCCAGCGCCACTTCGTACGGGGTGCCGGCGGCGAAGTGCAGGCGGTCGATCAGGATGCTGGGCTGGCGCACGCCATCGTTCACCAGCACTCCCATCAGTTCGGCCAGCGCCGCCGGCCGGTCGGCCGACGCGCCGAGCGTGGTGGCGTAGGACGGCACCAGCGAATCGAACGGGTAGCCCAGTCGTTTCCAGCCCTTGTGGATTTCGCGGAAGGCGTCTTCTTCCAGCAGTTCGCGGATACGCCGGTCCTGCCCGACCTTGTTGCGCGACTTGAACAGCCAGCCGTACACCTCCTGGCGCTGCTCGCGGCTCGCCACGAGCGCCTGCGACAGCGTGGCCTTGGGTTCGCGCGCCAGATAGCCCAGCAGCCACAGTTCCAGCGGGTGCACCCGGGCCAGGTAGCCGCGGTCGTTGAGGTTGAAGCGGTCGATCGCGTAGTTGGCGTAGAGCTTGGCGATGTCCTTGTCGTCCAGCGACGAGTTGGGCAGGTGCGTCGTCAGGAAACGGCGGAAGGCGTCCACCCCGGCCTCGGGATGCAGCGAGCGGTAGATCACCGCCAGCCGCACCGGGCTCGGCCGGATGCCCTGCACCAGCAGCTCCTCGGCCTCGGCCGGGCTCTTGCCGTGGTATTTCTGCCAGAAGCCGTGCAGGTACACTTTCCCCTCGCGGTCGGCGAAGCGCTGCAGGTAGGCCATGCGGCGCGGGTCGTTGGGGTCGGACAGCAGCATGGTGCTGGAGCCTGGCACCAGGTACATGTAATGGCGCACCACGTCGCGCATCAGGCGCACGAACACCAGGTTGACCGAATTGCGCAGGCCCTCGCGCACGGTGAGTATCTTGTAATTGTCGAGCGGGTTGAAGTTGACGAAGGTGTGGATACCGCCGCCGGTGTAGAACGTCTCGCCGGGGTTGGCCGAATACTTGCGCTCCATCGCCGCTTCCAGCATCGCCTTGAGGCTGCGGTCCTGCGCTGTTTTCAGGTAGTCGACCGCCCAGCGCGTGATGAAGTCGAGCTCCGCCACCGGGACTTTCTTCAACTCCTCCGAGCTCATCCCGACGTAACGCTGGTGCAGCCCGGCGACGATTTCCAGGTAGCTCACCAGGGTGCGCAGCTTGGCGGTGGAGCCCAGGTCGAGCTTGGTGCCGCGGTTGATGTCGAAAGGCTGGTCGTAGTTGTCGGTCTGCACCCGTACCAGGTTGACCCCCGGCGTGCGCTCGAACAGCGTGAAGCTGTAGATGACCTTGGCCGGGTCGCCGGTATCGAGCAGGCGCGGCGCGATCAGGCCGGCGTCGCGCGCCTTGTCCGGATCGCGCAGGCCGTACAGCGTAGTGCTCGCCACCTGCTGCAGCGGCTGGTCCAGCGTGCTCTGGGCGCTCAGGTCGAGGTGGTCCAGATCGTACAGGCGCGGCAAGCCGAGCAGGCCGGCGATGCGGGTGCGCGTGGCGTTGGCGGCCTTGCGCTCGAGGAACGACACCGGCGGCGCGCTGATCGCCCCCGCGCGCAGCGTGAGCGGCTGGGCCAGCGCCGCGTCGCGCCAGGCCGGCGCGATCACGCCGGCCGAGGCGAGCAGACGCAGGTAGCTGTCGGTGAGCTCCTCCAAGGGCTGCGGCGAACCGCTCAGGTAATACGACGGGCGGCGCTGCGCGATCATCAGGCTCAGCGCCTGCTTGTAGGCCAGCGCGCGCTCGGCCAGCGGCGCCGTGGTATCGCCGGCCAGCAGCCGGTTGACGTCGGCCATGTCGCGGCCGTACCAGGCCCACAGCCCGTCGCCCAGGCCGTTGACCGCGCCGTAGCCGCTCTTGGCGCTGAGCGGCACGGTATTGACGTAGTTCAGCGCGATCTGGCGGCGCTCGGCCGTGGTGTCCTCGCCGCTGCGGTAGGCACGCACCGAAGCCGAGGCCATCTGCCGCAGCTTGTCCTTGGGACTGCCGGTACGCCCGCCCTCGGAATGGCGGTACTTCTCGATCTGGGTGGCGAGCGTGCTGCCACCGGAGGTATCGACGTCGGACATGAAGACGCTCTGCACCCGCTCGATCACCGCCTTGGAGAAGCGTCCCCAGTCCACCGCCGGGTTGCGCGTCGGGTTGCGGTCGTCGAGCAGCTCGCGGTTCTCGATGAACAGCAGCGACTGCATCAGGATCGGCGGAATGGAATCGAAGCTGTGGTAGGTGCGTTCTGGGTAGCGCGCCGCAAACAGCGGCTCGCCGCTGCAGTCGGACACGTTGAGGCCGGCTTGCATCTTCTCACGGTAGCTCGGGTACAGCCCGAAGTCGATCAGCTCGCGCTGGCTGAGCGACATGCGCGCCTGCTGCTCCACGACATAGCCCTGGCCTTGCAGCCGCTGCAGGAAGCCTGGCAGCGCGGTATAGCCCAGCAGCTGGTCGTACGGGCCGGTCTTGGGATAGCGCAGCTCGCGCGCGGGCGCCGCTCCAGGCTGGAGCTTGAAGGTGAGACGATGGTTCAGTTCGCTCAGGAAGCGCGCCTGCCAGCGCGAACTGGTGACTTCCTCGGAGATCAGGTAGGCGGCGACGGCGATCAACGCCAGCACCACCAAGGCCACGATCACCCAGGGACGACGGATGACGGCTCTCACCCCGCGCAGCGCAGGATTCATGCCATTCGACATAAGCTCCCCCTTTCCTGCCTCTGAATCCTTTTCTTTCATAGTAGGCTACTCCCTGCGCAGATTTCTCCAGACGCGATCGTCCCGCTCCGCTTATCTACACTATTCGCCTCTTTGCGCCCAAAGGCCACCCCGACACGCAGCAGGGGCGGGAGAAGATGGGAAAAGTGCTATAAATCAGGTGCAAACAGGTGAAAATCGATTCGCAGCAGCAGGGGTGTCGCCACCAGGATGACGCGCACGTCCCCAAGGGGCAAAGGAACGGACCATGGCCAGGAAATTCATAGACTGCCGGGAGCATCCGGCTACCCCGCAATGCACGGTGTCGATCGCTGCCGACAGCGAGGACGAGCTGTTGAGCGCCGCGGTGCAGCACGCGGTCGCGGTGCACGGTTACCAGGATAGCCCGCAGCTGCGCGAGCAATTGCGCCAGATGTTCAAGGAAGAACACGTCGAGACTGCACACTGAAACACCGCCCGGACACTAGGCAATAAAAACGGCTCCCGCGGGAGCCGTTGTCGTTGGTGCAGCCAGTCGGGCCGGCCGTCGGGAGAGGCACCGATGTCATTAACCTAGCGGACTGCCGGCTTGGTTGCCGGCAGCCATAACCGAACCGGCACCACTCCCATCCTTATGGCGGGAGCCGCCAAGGTTTCAGGCCGCCGCCGGCTTGAGCGGATGTGACGTTGGGAACGGGTTCACCGTCGCCCGAGACAAGCGCAGACCCGGTTAAGAACAGCTCAAGGCCATCAGCTGGCTTCCCCCAAGGTGGCAAAGGGCCGGGACGACGGGTTCACCACGGCCCGGGGGCGCTGTCCATTCAGACCGGCAATCAAATTATCGACCGCCATCTCCGCCATGGCGAAGCGGGTTTCGTGCGTGGCCGAGCCGATGTGCGGCAGCGCCACCACATTCGGCAACTGCAGCAAGGGCGAATCGGCCGGCAGCGGTTCGCGCTCGAACACGTCGAGGCCGGCGCCGTGGATGGCGCCGCTCTTGAGCGCCTGGATCAGCGCGGCCTCGTCCACGATGGGCCCGCGCGAGCCGTTGATGAAGATGGTTTCCGGGCGCATGCGGGCAAAGGCATCGGCGTCGATCAGCTTGTCCGTTTCCGCCGTCAGCGGCAGCACCACGCACACGAAGTCGGCACTGGCGTAAAGCTCGTTCAGCCCGACGCGGCGCGCGCCGTAGGCCGCTTCTGCCTCCGGCACGGCATGGCGGCTGTAATAGACCACGTTCATGCCGAAGCCCAGGTTTGCGCGCCGCGCCACCGCCTGGCCGATGCGGCCGAGGCCGATCAGGCCGAGCGTCTTGTGGTGCACGTCCACGCCGAAATGCGCCGGGCCGATGCTGCGCTGCCAGTGGCCGGCCTTGACGAATTCGGCCAGCTCCACGACGCGCCGCGCCGTCGCCAGGATCAGCGCGAACAGGGTGTCGGCGGTGGTCTCGGTCAGCACGTCCGGCGTGTTGGCGAGCAAGATGCCGCGCCGGGTCAGGTAGTCGACGTCGAAGGTGTCGTAGCCGACCGAAATGGTCGAGATCAACTCGAGCTCACGCGCCGGGTCGAGCAGCGTCGCGTCGATCCTGACACTGGAGCCGATCAGCCCGTGCGCGCCGGCGACCGCCTCGGCAAAGGCGGCACGGTTGGTATCGTTGACGCCGTCGAAGCCGATCACCTCGAACTGTTCGGCCAACCGCGCCAGCAGCGCCGGCGGCAGTTTCTTGTAGGCGACTACACGTTTTTTCATGGCAAGCATTCCGTCTCAGGGGTTGGCATGGCGGGCGGTCACCACGATGTCCGGCTGCACCTCGGGGCGCACCAGCAGGGTGACCAGCGCGGACACGAACAGCGAGCCCGCCATGAAGATGTAGGAGGCGTCCGGGCTGCCGGTGGCGCTGTTCAGGTAGCCGACCAGGTAGGAGCCGAGGAAGCCGCCGAGCGCGCCGGTGCTGTTGATCAGCGCCATGGCGCCGCCGGCCACGTTCTTCGGCAGCATTTCCGGCACGATGGCGAAGAACGGGCCGTAGGGAGCGTACATTGCCGCACCCGCCACGGTCAGCAGCGCGTAGGCGAGCCACAGGTGGCTGCTGCCGGCCAGGTAGGAGCCAAGGAAGGCGAGCGCGCCGATCAGCAGCGGCGGCCACACAAACAGCTTGCGGTTGCGCAGCTTGTCGGAGAAGTGCGAGACCGCCAGCATGGACAGCACCGCGGCAAGATACGGCAGCGCCGACAGCCAGCCGGTGGCCACCATGTCGAGCTTGGACGCTTCGCGCAGGATCGACGGCAGCCACAGCACGAAGCCGTACACGCCGATGCTCCAGCAGAAGTACTGCAGACACAGCAGGATCACCTTGGGCTGGCGGAACGCCTCGCGGTAATTCTTCACCGCCTTGAGCCCGACCTGCTCCTGCGCCAGCGCGGCGGCGAGCGCGGTTTTCTCCTGCTCGTCGAGCCAGCTGGCGTCGGCCGGACGTTCCTTTGCCGTCAGCGCCCATACCACGGCCCAGAGTACCGCCGGCAGCCCTTCGATGATGAACATCAGGCGCCAGCCGAACGCCTGCACCAGGTAGCCGGACAGGATCGACATCCACAGCACGGTCACCGGGTTGCCGAGGATCAGCACCGTGTTGGCGCGCGAGCGCTCGCCGCGGGTGAACCAGTTGCTGAGGTAAATCAGCATGGCCGGCATCACCGCCGCCTCGACCGCACCGAGCAGGAAGCGGATCGCCAATAGCCAGTAAGCGTTGTGCACCATGCCGGTGAGCGTGGCGCAGCCGCCCCACAGGATCAGGCTCCAGAAGATCAGTTTCTTGACGTTGCGCTGCTGCGCGTAATACGCCGCCGGTATCTGGAAGAAAAAGTAGCCGAGAAAGAACAGCGCCCCGATCAGCGAGGCCATGCTCTTGCTGATGCTGAGGTCGGTCGACATGTGCGCGGCGGCGGCGAAGCCGTAGTTGGCGCGGTCGAGGTAGGCCAGGCTGTAGGTGATGAACACCATGGGCAGAACGAATAACCAGCGGCGGCTGGTGGCGGTACGCGACTCCATGTTTGTCTCCTTTATATGATTTATGTAGTGCTACATGACGGCTCGAGCCGTTTTTCTTGTGTGTTGAAATCGTGTCCGGGTCAGGCGGGGCTGGCCGCCTCGAGCTCGGCGCGCGTGGGCAGCCCTTCCATGTCGCCGACCGATTGGATCGCGAAGGCGCCGACCCGATTGCCACGTGCCACCGCGGCGGCGAGCGGCAGGCCTTCGAGCAGCGCGCTCACCACGCCGGCGGCAAAGCCGTCGCCGGCGCCCACCGTGTCGACCACTTCGTCCACCCATACTGCGGCGACGTAGCCCTGCGCGGTGGCGCTGCGGTAGTAGGCGCCCTCGGCACCGAGCTTGATCACCACCAGGCACGCGCCCTGTGCGAGGTAGAAGGCGGCGATGTCCTCCGGGCTGCGGCAGCCGGTGAGCAGGCGTCCTTCGGCGATACCGGGCAGCACCCAGTCGGCCTTGGCCGCCAGCGCGTTGATGCGGCGGATCATCTCGGCTTCGGATGGCCACAGGCTCGGGCGCAGGTTGGGGTCGAACGAGATGGTCTTGCCGGCGCCACGCATGAAATCGAGCGCGTGCTGGGCGAATTGCCAGGTGCCGTCGGACAGCGCCGGCGCCACGCCGGTGCAGTGGAAATGGCGTGCGGCGGCGAAATAGGCCGGGTCGAAGTCGGCACGCGACAGCCGGCTGGCGGCCGAGCCCTTGCGGAAATATTCGACGACGGGGTCGGAACCGCCGACGGCGCGTGACTTGAGCTGAAAACCGGTCGGGTAGCGCGGGTCGGTGGCGACGCAGCGGCAGTCGACACCCTCCGCGGCCAGCGTGGCGCGCACAAAGCGACCGAACGCATCCTGGCCGAGCCGGCTCACCCAGCCCACCCGATAGCCGAGGCGCGCCATGCCGACGCAGAAGTTGGTCTCCGCCCCGGCCAGGCGACGGCTGAAGTGTGCCACCGCGGCCAGCTCGCCCGGCTCGTCCGCCACGAACATCGCCATCGCCTCGCCGAAGGTGACCACGTCGAGCGTGTCGACCGCGTCTGGCGCTTGGGGCTCGGCGAGCAGCGCGACATAGCGCGCGGTGAGCGCGGCCAGGTCGCCGCCGCTGAGCGGAAATTCGATCGCGCGCGGGATATCGGTACGAAAGTGTGCAAACAGCCGGCGCCAGCCGGCATCGCTCTCGGATAGCGGCACCGCGTGCAGCTTGCCGCCGCGTGCTTCGACGCCCTTGCCGTGGAGATAGTCGACGTAAGGGGCGAGCGCCACGGCCGCCGCCAGCGGGTCGGTATCGGTCCAGTGCCAGTTGCCGATGTCGAAAGTCATGCCGACCGGCACGCCCTCGGCACGGCAGGCGGTAAAGAAGGCCACGAGCGGTGCCAGCGTGCCGCCGTGGGGGGTCTGGTCGTTTTCCACCAGCAGGCGGATCGGGCTGCCGGCCAGGCGCTGCGCGAGCGGGGCGAGATCGGAGACGGCGCCGTAGTGGCCAAGCGGCAGCTTGAGCGTGCCGGCGCCGAGTTCGACGGCTTCGGCGAGTGCCAGCTCCAGGCGGGCCAGATCGAGCTGGCCGTCCGTGCCGAACAGCTCCAGCGGCGCGGAGTAGACCACGTCCAGATGCGAAGCGGCCAGCGCGTCGGCAAGCGGGCCGAGCAGCGGCGGTGAGGTGGGGAAGAGCTCGCGCCGGATCTCGATGCCGGCGGCGCCGGCCGCAGCGGCGAGCGCGATGAAATGCTGTTGGCCGTGCGTCTGTACCAGGCTTGCGCCGTAGGCGGACGTCACCACGTTGACTGCGTGCATATTGGTTTTCCTCTTGCGCATTCGGCTGTCTTGGACCGATTTATGGAACCGGTTCCATAAACAGCGAAAAAACATGGCGCGCCGAGGCGAGCCATCGTTTCTGTCATTTTGTTACGGCGAATATAGCACCAGCCTTGCGCAAAACAACAAGAATTTTATCGCCAAGATAAAAATGACGGTGGCTGTGTTGCGCGTAACACACGGCCTTTCCATTGAAAAATGGACTCGGTTCCATCGCGATGGATGGCGCCCCGCCGAGGGCAGGTCATCGACAAGGACGGGAGAGACGGCGCGGAACGCGCGCCGTGTCAGGCGGAGGTCGAGCCGCGCACGATCAGCGTGCCGGGCAGCAGCAGTTCGTGGTGGTCGTGGCCGGGGGTGGCGATGCGTTCGAGCAGGCGGGTGGCGGCCTGAAAGCCGATCTCGTCGGTCGGTTGTGCCAGCGTGCTGATACCGGGCTCGACCAGCTTGGACCAAGAGAGCTCATCAAAGCCGAGCAGGCCCACCTGCTGCGGCACCGTGAGGCCGAGCCGGCGCAGTGCCAGCACCAGTTGCAGCGTGACGACGCCGCTGGCGGCCAGCAGGGCTTTGCGCTGGGTGCCCGCGCGCGACATGAAGGCGGCCAGCGCATGGTCAAGCGCCGCGTCGCCTTCCAATGCGGCCAGTTCGAGCGTTTCGCCGCGGCAGTCCGGCCGCGCCGCCAGCGTCTCCAGAAAGGCGGTATGACGCTCCTCGCGCGAGCTGACCGCGCGGATCGGCTGCGTCACGTACAGGATGTCGGTAAAGCCACGCTCGATCAGATGCACAGTGGCGGCGCGCCCGGCCTGACGATTGTCGAGGCCGACCAGGTCCACCTCGATGCCGGACACGCGCCGGTCCACCAGCACCACCGGCAGGTTCGATTCCAGCAGGTCGTACATGAAGCGGCTCGGGCGCCCCTGCGAGTGCACGATCAGCCCTTCGACGTCGTACGAGCGCAGCATGGTGAGCGCCTGCTTCTCGCGCGCTTCGTCGTTGCCGGTGTTGCACAGCATCAGCGTGTAGCCATGCTGCTGGCACACCGCTTCGGCGCCGTGCAGGATGGCCACCGAATAGGGGTTCATCACGTCGGCCACCACCAGGCCGATCAGGCGCGTGCGCCCCCCCTTGAGCCCGCGTGCCATCTGGCTCGGGCGGTAGCCGAGGCGCGCGATCGAGGCCTCGATACGCTGGCGGATGTCGTCCGACAGGACCTTGAACTCGCCGGACAGATAGCGGGACACACTGGTCTTGGAGACACCGGCGTCGCGAGCCACGTCCATGATGGTGGCGCGGGAGTCGCGCATGGATCCATTGCGATGATGCTTGTCGGCGCTTTTCATTCGGTGGTTTGGTGGGGTCTGGAAGGCTTTTAGAAAAGGGATTCGGGAAGCAAAAATCAAAAATAATTTTAAGATAGCCTTCGCCAACCCGGCAAGCGCCGTGGTCGGTTATGAAAACATCTTGCATTTTCCCCTCATCGCACTGCAACGATGGTGATGATTGGCCAAATCAGGTTTGGAGGAAAGGCAAAATGGCGGAATAGGGTTTCTTCAATTGCGTCCCCTCCGTGTATTTTCTCGATGGATTGAGGGCGGCCCAGGTAATCCCGTACAGGTCTCAAAAGATCGGGTTTGACCTGCCAACGATTCATTAGGGTGTGTGCGTGGTAGCGGATTTGTATCCTGATTTAACCTTTTTGTGGTGCACAACATACGCCGTCACTGACTCAATGAGGAGCAGTGGGCCTGCATTGCCGACATATCGCGCGGCCGGGCGGCTGAGAACCACCCCGTGACTCATCCAAGCCATGCGCCATCGCTGAAACTTCTGATGGAAATTGCACGCTGCTCACCCTGCAGCCAGAACGAGGCTTGCTGGTGCGGATTGATTCGACGACCCAAATAATCCGGATAGATCTTGGCCGTGCGGTTTTCCGTATTCTCGAAGAATCGATGTTTTTAATTCCAACTCGTCGGAAAAAAACGTCTTTAGCAAGCGCAGGAACGATAGGCCTTCAATTCTATCAGGAACCGGTCGCTGCTTACGGCAAATCAGGTACGCGCGGCGGAACGGTTTTGAAGGGATATTGGCTTGTGCAACGTTTATTATTCCTTCTGCTTTTATACCCTCCTTGATAGTAGCCCGGACGTGCTTGGTGCCTGAATCAGCACCCCAACAAAAAAATGGCCCCTTGCGGGGCCATGTAACGAACCAGACGGTCCAGACAGGAATGAGATCAAAGACGGCTTACAGCGACGGCAACAGGCCGTCGATGGCGAAGCGGTTGTAGTCGGCACGCTGGATCAGCGCGGCGGCTTTCTGGATGTCCGGCGCGAAGTAGCGGTCCTTGTCGTAGAACGGCACTTCGGCACGCAGCAGCGCCTTGGCGGACTCCAGTTGCTCTGCCGCCTTGTTCGGTGCGCGGAAATCCACGCCCTGGCAGGCAGCCAACAGTTCCACCGCGAGGATGCCGGCGGTGTTGTCGGCCATGTCGCGCAGGCGACGGCCGGCGAAGGTAGCCATGGACACGTGGTCTTCCTGGTTGGCCGAAGTCGGCAGGCTGTCGACCGAGGCCGGGTGCGCCAGCGACTTGTTCTCGGAAGCCAGCGCGGCCGAGGTCACCTGGGCGATCATGAAGCCGGAGTTCACCCCGCCGTTGTTGACCAGGAACGGCGGCAGCTTGGACAGGTTGCTGTCGATCAACAGCGCCATGCGGCGTTCGGACAGCGAGCCGATCTCGGCGATGGCCAGCGCCAGGTTGTCGGCGGCGAAGGCCACCGGCTCGGCGTGGAAGTTGCCGCCGGAGATGATGTCGTTGTCGTCGGCGAATACCAGCGGGTTGTCGGAGACGGCGTTGGCTTCGGTCAGCAGCACTTCGGACGACTGGCGGATCTGGGTCAGGCAGGCGCCCATCACCTGCGGCTGGCAGCGCAGGGAGTACGGGTCCTGCACCTTGCCGCAGTTCTCGTGCGAGTGGGAGATATCGCTGGCATCACCCAGCAGCGCACGGTATTGGCGGGCGGCGTCGATCTGGCCCTTGTGGCCGCGCACCTGGTGGATGCGGTCGTCGAACGGACGGCGGCTGCCCTGCGCGGCTTCCACCGACATGGCACCGGCCACGGCGGCGGCGACGTACAGGTCTTCGGCGGCGAACAGGCCTTCCAGCGCGAAGGCGGTGGATGCCTGGGTGCCGTTCAGCAGCGCCAGGCCTTCTTTCGGGGCCAGGGTGATCGGGTCCAGGCCGGCGGCGTGCATCGCTTCGCGGCCGTGCACGCGCTGGCCGTTCACGAAGGCTTCGCCTTCACCGATCAGCACGGCGCTCATGTGCGACAGCGGGGCCAGGTCGCCGGAGGCGCCGACGGAACCCTTTTGCGGGATCACCGGGTAGATGCCCTTGTTGAACAGGGTGATCATCGCCTCCAGCACCAGGCGGCGGATGCCGGAGAAGCCGCGCGCCAGCGAGTTGATCTTGAGCGCCATGACCAGGCGCACGGTGCTGTCCTTCATCGGCTCGCCGATGCCGGCGGCGTGCGACAGCACGATGGAGCGCTGCAGCAGTTCCAGTTCTTCCGGGGCGATCTTGGTGTTGGCCAGCAAGCCGAAGCCGGTGTTGATGCCGTACACGGTGCGGTTCTCGGCCAGCACGCGCGCCACGGTGGCGGCGGAGGCGTCGATGGCGGCGTGAGCGGCCGGGTCCAGCGCCAGCTGCACGGAAGCGTCACGGGCGATCAGGCGCAGTTGGGCCAGCGTCAGCTTGCCCGGGGTGATGGTGATGGTGGTCATGGGTATTCCTTGTGTCTTGTCTGCCGTGGCGGTCCGTATCGGCCGCAGCGTGCATTCGCAGGATGGGTGGCGCGCGGCACAACCCATCGATACGGGGCAATCATTGTGATGGGTGAGGGGTCAGCCCTTCACCCATCCTACGATAGCGGTTTACTTCAACATCGGCAGGTCGAGGCCCTGTGCTTTGGCGCAATTCTTGGCGATGTCGTAGCCGGCGTCGGCGTGGCGCATCACGCCGGTGCCCGGGTCGTTACGCAGCACGCGGCCGACGCGCTTGGCGGCTTCGTCAGTACCGTCGCACACGATCACCACGCCGGAGTGCTGGCTGAAGCCCATGCCCACGCCGCCCCCGTGGTGCAGCGACACCCAGGTGGCGCCACCGGCGGTGTTCAAGAGTGCGTTGAGCAGCGGCCAGTCGGATACTGCATCAGACCCGTCCAGCATGCTTTCGGTTTCGCGGTTCGGGCTGGCGACGGAGCCGGAATCGAGGTGGTCGCGGCCGATCACGATCGGGGCCTTGAGCTCGCCGTTCTTCACCATTTCGTTGAAGGCGAGGCCCAAGCGGGCGCGGTCTTTCAGGCCGACCCAGCAGATGCGCGCCGGCAGACCCTGGAAGCTGATGCGCTCACGCGCCATGTCGAGCCAGTTGTGCAGGTGCGGATCGTCCGGGATCAGTTCCTTGACCTTGGCGTCGGTCTTGTAGATGTCCTCCGGGTCGCCCGACAGCGCCACCCAGCGGAACGGGCCGATGCCCTCGCAGAACAGCGGACGGACGTAGGCCGGCACGAAGCCCGGGAAGTCGAAGGCGTTCTCGACGCCCATTTCCAGCGCCATCTGGCGAATGTTGTTGCCGTAGTCGAGGGTGGCGGCGCCGCGGCTTTGCAGCGTCAGCATCGCCTGCACCTGCTTGGCCATGGTCTGCTTGGCCGGCAGCACGATCGATTGCGGGTCGTTCTGACGCGCGGCACGCCACTGCTCCATGGTCCAGCCCTGCGGCAGGTAGCCGTTGATCGGGTCGTGGGCGGAAGTCTGGTCGGTCACCACGTCCGGGGTGATGCCACGGGCGACCAGTTCGGCGAACACGTCGGCGGCGTTGCCGAGCAGGCCCACGGAGACGGCCTTGCCGGATTGCTTGGCGTCTTCGACGATGGCCAGCGCTTCATCCAGCGTGGTGGCCTTGCGGTCGACGTAGCGGGTCTTCAGGCGGAAATCGATGCGGGTTTCGTCGCATTCGACGGCGATCATGCTGAAGCCGGCCATGGTGGCGGCCAGCGGCTGCGCGCCACCCATGCCGCCCAGACCGCCGGTGAGGATCCAGCGGCCTTTCGGGTTGTTGTCGAAATGCTGCTTGGCCACCGAGAAGAAGGTCTCGTAGGTGCCCTGCACGATGCCTTGCGAGCCGATGTAGATCCACGAGCCGGCGGTCATCTGGCCGTACATCATCAGGCCCTTCTTATCCAGCTCGTTGAAGTGGTCCCAGTTGGCCCAGTGCGGCACCAGGTTGGAGTTGGCGATCAGCACGCGCGGGGCGTCGGCGTGGGTCTTGAACACGCCCACCGGCTTGCCGGACTGCACCAGCAGGGTTTCGTCGTCTTCCAGACGCTGCAGCACTTCCAGGATCTTGTCGTAGCACTCCCAGTTGCGCGCCGCGCGACCGATACCACCGTACACCACTAGGCTCTGCGGGTGCTCGGCCACTTCCGGGTCGAGGTTGTTCTGGATCATGCGGTAGGCGGCTTCGGTGAGCCAGCTCTTGCAGGTCTTTTCGCTGCCGCGGGGGGCGTGGATGACACGGGAAGCGTCAAAGCGCGGGTCAGTCATGGTGGGGACTCCTCCTAATGGCCTGCTCCGGCAGGCGCGGTATGAAACGGGTCGCTGTCCATCGCAGCGGGGGCGCTCTGTCAGCGCCCGGTTTGCTCTGCGATCGGCAAATGTCTATACAAGTGAGCTCAGTGTAGCGAGATCATATTGTCTATACAAGTGGAAAATCGCGATTTAGGCGAAAAATGTTGCCGGAAGCCGACAGCCCCCGGCGCCATCCGCCGCCAAGCCAGGCGGGCCGCGGGTTACGACGGGGCGCGGAGAATCCGGAAAGGGAATCGAGAGACGCCGCAGGCGCGCGCAGCGTGCCGCCGCGCCGCCTCGCAAGCGCAGAACGGGCGTCGTGCGCCCCGCACCATGCGGCGGGTTTGGCGTAGCTGCGCCACCCTGGTGCGGAGCGACGCGCCGTGCCGGTCTCACCGGAAGGCCGGCAGAAAACGCTCAGGGCGGGCATCCCGTCGGCCGCCACGAACCAACGAAATACCCGCCCTGAGGCGGCCGGAGGCGGGCGATGACCCGCCGCTTGGGCCCTATTCGTGCTGGATCACGCCGCGGAACACGCGCAGTTGCAACGGATTGGTGCCGAGGCCGTAGACGATCTCGGCCGGGTGTTCGATGTCCCACAGCAACAGGTCGGCGACGCAGCCTTCGGCCAACCTGCCGTGCGTCGCGCCGCGCCCCAGCGCCTGCGCGGCGTGGCGGGTGGCGCCGGCGAGCGCCTCTTCCGGGGTCAGGCCGAACAGCACGCAGGCCTGGTTCAGCGCCAGCCGCAGCGAGGCGAACGGGCTGGTGCCGGGGTTGAGGTCGGTGGACACCGCCATCGGCACGCCGGCGGCGCGCAGCTTGGCCACCGGCGGTTGCTGCGTCTCGCGCAGGAAGTAATAGGCGCCTGGCAGCAGCACCGCCACGGTGCCGGCGGCCTTGAGCGCGTCCACCCCGGCGTCGTCGAGGTATTCGATGTGGTCGGCGGACAGCCCGTGGTATTCCGCCACCAGCGCCGCGCCGTGCAGATTGGAGAGCTGCTCGACGTGGCCCTTCACCTGGAGGCCGTGCTGCCGCGCGGCGTCGAACACGCGCCGCGCCTGCGCCGGGCTGAAGCCCACCCCCTCGCAGAACACGTCCACCGCTTCGGCCAACCCTTGTTGCGCCGCGGCCGGCAGGATGACGTTCACCACGTGCTCGATGTAGCCGTCGGCGTCGCCGGCGAACTCCGGCGGCACGGCGTGCGCCGCCAGCAGGGTCGGCGCCACCTCCACCGGCAGCACCGCCGCCAGCCGGCGCGCCGCGCCGAGCTGCTTCAGCTCGTCCGCCAGCGTCAGGCCGTAACCCGACTTGATCTCGACCGTGGTCACCCCCTCCTGCATCAGCGCCTTCAGGCGCGGCAGGCTCAGTGCGGCCAGCGCCTCCTCGTCCAGCGCGCGCGTGGCGCGCACCGTGGAGACGATGCCGCCGCCCTCGGCGGCGATCTGCTGGTAGGGCACGCCGGTGAGACGCTTTTCCCACTCGGCGGCGCGGTTGCCACCATAGACGAGATGAGTGTGGCAGTCGATCAGCCCCGGCGTGAGCCAGCGCCCCGCGCCGTCGATCACCTCGCCGGCGAAGGCGGCCAGATCGATCCCGGCCTGCGGCACGATGGCGGCGATGCGGCCGTCGCGCACCAGCAGGGCGTGCGCGTCCAGCGCGCCGTAGGGCGCGGGGTGGCGCGGGTCGAGGGTGGCCAGGCGGACGTTGATCCACAGGCTGTCACCGTGCAGAGGGGGACGGGTCATGGCGAAAGGCTCCGATAGTTGTATATACATTCAATCACAGCCGCGCTCCAAGTCAAGCCCCGCGAAGGTGGCCGTCACCCTCTGCGACCGGATTCCGGGCCACGTTGTCCCGCCCCGCGGCGCCGCCCGGGTCGAATCTGATTATGTCTATACAATATTTCACCCGGCGCGGTGGCCGCGCCGGGCCGCGCTGTCGTAGATAAGCCACAAAGGGATGCGCGATTTTCGCCGCCGCGGCAGGCACGGCGAGCCCGCCCTCGCCACACCATGGCCAAAACGCCGTCAAACATTTGATACAGAAGGATAAACAACACATACCAACGCCATGCCGTCTGAATTTTTCGGCCAAGGTGCGGCCTGCAGCGGCGGCGTTCCCCCCACTTTTTCTCCTGACGCTGAGCAGGGTCTCTGCAAAAAAGCGATTGCGCCGTGCCGGCTTCGCTCTTAGATTTGTCTATACATTTAGCCGATCCAACGCAAGAGTGGCGGCATGATGGCCAGCCGCGCGGCACGCGCCGGATGGCCTTATCCCGGCCCTGGCCGCCCGCCTCGGCCCATTGCACTCAGCTGTCTACGGAGACATAGCCCATGAAGAAACTCGCCCTCACCGTTTGCCTCGCCCTGGCCTCCAGCGGCGTGTTCGCCAAGGACTGGAAGGTCATTCGCTTCGGCGTCGATGCCAGTTACGCCCCGTTCGAATCGAAAGCCGCCGACGGCAAGCTGACCGGCTTCGACATCGACCTGGGCAATGCCATCTGCGAGAAACTGAAAGCCAAATGCGTGTGGGTCGAGAACGACTTCGACGGCATGATCCCGGCGCTCAAGGCCAAGAAGTTCGACGGCATCCTGTCGGCGCTGTCGGTCACCGAGAAGCGCGCCGAGCAGATCGCCTTCTCCGACAAGATGTACAACTCGCCGGTGCGCATGATCGCCAAGAAGGGCGCGCCGCTGCAGCCGACCCCGGAATCGCTGCGCGGCAAGCGCATCGGCGTCGAGCAGGGCTCGACCCAGGAAGCCTACGCCAAGGCGCACTGGGAGCCCAAGGGCGTGAACGTGGTGCCGTACCAGAACCAGGACCTGGTGCTGTCCGACCTGGTGTCGGGCCGCCTCGACGCCTCGCTGCAGGACGCGGTGCAGGCCGACGTCGGCTTCCTGAGAACCGCACGCGGCAACGGCTTCGCCTTCGCCGGACCGGAAGTGAACGACGCCAAGATCCTCGGCACCGGCACCGCGATCGGCCTGCGCAAGGACGACGCCGACCTGCGCCAGCAGATCAACCAGGCACTCGCCGCGATCCACCAGGACGGCACCTACCAGCGCCTGGCCAAGAAGTACTTCACCTTCGACATCTATCACTGAGCGGTTCCACGCGGCTGCGAGTGCGGCGCCGCCCCACACGGGCGGGGCCGATCGACCCGGTCAGGGGCGCCATCGCGCCCCTGACCGGGGTCGAGCCATTGCGGCGTGATGACCACCATGGCGGATGGGCGGCGGCCACCGCGCCATCGCTAACCATGTAAAGGAGTAAGCCATGCTGCTGCAAGGCTTTGGCCCGCTGATTGCGAGCGGCACCTGGATGACGATCAAACTGGCGCTGTTGTCGATGCTGGCGTCGGTGCTGATCGGACTCGTCGGCGCCAGTTCCAAGTTGTCCGGCAGCCGCCTGTTGCGCGGCCTTGCCACCGGCTACACCACGCTGATCCGCAGCGTGCCCGACCTGGTGATCATGCTGCTGCTGTTCTACAGCCTGCAGATGCTGCTCAACCAGGCCACCGAGTGGGCCGGTGTCGAGCAGATCGACATCGACCCCTTCCTCGCCGGGGTGGTGACGCTGGGCTTCATCTACGGCGCCTATTTCACCGAAACCTTCCGCGGCGCCTTCCAGGCCGTGCCGCGCGGCCAGCTCGAGGCGGCGGTGGCCTACGGCATGAAGCCGTGGCAGGTGTTCCGCCGCGTGCTGTTCCCGCAGATGATGCGCTTCGCGCTGCCGGGCATCGGCAACAACTGGCAGGTGATGATCAAGGCCACCGCCCTGGTGTCCATCATCGGCCTGTCCGACATCGTCAAGGCGACCCAGGACGCCGGCAAGAGCTCGATGCAACTGTTCTATTTCTGCGTGGTAGGCGGGCTGATCTACCTCGCCATCACCACGGTATCGAACGGCGCCCTGCTCTGGCTGGAGCGGCGCTACTCGGTCGGCGTCAGAAAGGCCGCACTATGAACGAGATTTTGCAGCAATACTGGCAGGCCTATTTGTGGAGCGACGGCTACCACCTGTCCGGGGTCGCCATGACCCTGTGGCTGCTGGTGGCGTCGATCGGCATCGGCTTCGTGCTGGCGGTGCCGCTGGCGGTGGCGCGCGTGTCGCCCAATCCGCTGATCCGCGGCCCGGTGTGGTTCTACACCTACGTGTTCCGCGGCACGCCGCTCTACATCCAGCTCCTGGTGTTCTACACCGGCATCTACAGCATCGAGTCGGTGCGCGCCCAGCCGCTGCTGGACGCCTTCTTCCGCGAGGGCATCAACTGCACGCTGCTGGCGTTCGCGCTCAACACCTGCGCCTACACCGTGGAAATCTTCGCCGGCGCGATCCGCGCCACGCCGTACGGCGAGATCGAGGCGGCGCGCGCCTACGGCATGTCGAGCTTCACGCTGTACCGCCGCGTCATCCTGCCCTCGGCGCTGCGCCGCGCGCTGCCGTACTACAGCAACGAGGTGATCCTGATGCTGCATTCCACCACGCTGGCGTTCACCGCCACGGTGCCGGACATCCTCAAGGTGGCACGCGATGTCAACTCCGCCACCTACGCCTCGTTCGAGGCCTTCGGCATCGCCGGCGCGCTGTACGCCGTGATCGTGTTCGCGCTGGTCTGGCTGTTCCGCCGCGGCGAGCAGCGCTGGCTCGCCTTCCTCAAGCCGCAGGCGCATTGATTCGCCGTATTGGGAGAGATTGAAATGTACAAACTGACCGTGGACGACCTGCACAAGAAGTACGGCACCCACGAAGTGCTCAAGGGCGTGTCGCTCAAGGCCAAGGCCGGCGACGTGATCAGCATCATCGGCTCCTCGGGTTCGGGCAAGAGCACCTTCCTGCGCTGCATCAACTTCCTCGAGCAGCCCTGCGCCGGCGCCATCACGCTCAACGGCGAGGCGATCCGCACCGCGCCGGACAAGACCGGGGCGCTGTGCGTGAGCGACGCCAGGCAGCTGCAGCAGATGCGCACCCGGCTCGCCATGGTGTTCCAGCACTTCAACCTGTGGGGCCACATGACGGTGCTGGAGAACATCATCGAGGCACCGATGCACGTGCTCGGGGTGAGCCGCGCCGAGGCCGAGGCGCGCGCGCGCAAGTACCTGGCCAAGGTCGGCCTGCCAGAGAGCGTCGAGGGCAAGTACCCGTCGCACATGTCGGGCGGGCAGCAGCAGCGCGTGGCGATCGCGCGCGCGCTGGCGATGGAGCCGGAGGTGATGCTGTTCGACGAGCCGACCTCGGCGCTCGACCCGGAGCTGGTGGGCGAGGTGCTGAAGGTGATGCAGACGTTGGCCGAAGAAGGCCGCACCATGCTGGTGGTGACGCACGAGATGGGCTTCGCGCGCGAGGTGTCCAACCACGTGATCTTCCTGCACCAGGGCCGGGTGGAGGAGGAAGGCCATCCGCGCGAGGTGCTCAACCAGCCCAAGAGCGAGCGCCTCCAGCAGTTCCTCGCCGGCAGCCTGAAGTAAGCAGCGGTACACGCTCTTTTTGCGCGCCGCGCGGGGCCGGTGGTGCTCGGCCGCCGCCGCAAAAAGAGCGTGAAGCGGTTCTAAGAACCTGTTTACGATCTCGCGAGCTAGAGCGAGACGAGGCAAAAACGGCTGAGGAAGCGGAGTTTACAAGTAGTAAATGAGCATTCCGAAGTCGGTTTTATCGCCGTATCGCCGAAGCGCAGCAGATCGTAAACAGGTTTTAAGCCCACCCCGGGGAGAGGCGGGCGATGTAGCGCTGCGGCTACGCCGCCGCTACGCTACCATCGTACCCGCCCGTTTTTCCCCGGAGTCGCCATGTCCCTCACCCTGCCCGACGGCGCCAGCCTGAGCGAGCTCGCTCCCGGCGTCACCCTGCTCACCCTCGCCCACGACCGCTTCGACGCCCGGCTCTCGCTGTTGGGCGGCCAGCTGCTCGACTACACCCGCCACGGCGAGCCGCCGCTGCTGTACCTGTCGCCCGCCGCCGTGTTCCAGCCCGGCAAGGCGATCCGCGGCGGCATTCCGCTGTGCTGGCCGTGGTTCGGCGCCCATCCCGACGACGCCGGCGCGCCGGCGCACGGCGTGGCGCGCCAGCAGCCGTGGGTGTTGCAGCAGGTGTCGCGCGACGCCGACGGCTTCAGCGTGCGGCTGGCCGGCCCGCGCCACGGCGCGCTGGAGGCCAGCCTCGAGCTGCGCCTCGACGACGCCGTCGAGCTGGCGCTGACCACCCGCAACCACGGCAGCGCGCCGGCCACGCTCTCCACCGCGCTGCACAGCTACCTGGCGCTGGGCGACATCGACGGCGCCACCCTCACCGGCCTCGCCGGCGCCAGCTACCTCGACCAGCTGCAGGGACAGCCGTCACGCTTCGGCAGCGAGCCGCTGCGCTTCGAGCACGAGATCGACGCCATCGTCTACCCCGAGGGCCCGCTCACGCTGCACGACGCCGCCTGGGGACGCACCGTCACCCTCAGCGCCGCGGGCTCCGCCAGCAGCGTGGTGTGGAACCCGTGGATCGCCAAGTCGGTCCGCCTGGCCGACCTGCCGGACGACGGTTACCGCCACTTCGTGTGCGTCGAGACCGCCAACGCCGGCCGCGACGCGCGCCTCCTGGCGCCGGGCGAAAGCCATACCCTGCGCACCCGCCTGCAGGCGCAGCCGATCTCCTGACAGCGCGCCGCGACGCGCTATAATGGCCGGCTGCCGCCGCATCCAGCGCGGCGGCCGAGCCGGACCCCGAGACCCATGACGACGCCCCAGAAACTTTCCCGCTTCCTGCCCCTGGCCTTTCCCAACGGCAACCGCATCAGCCGTTTCGCCAAGGCCTGCCCGCACTGCCACAGCATGGTGACGGCGCGCGACATGGAAGGCATCGCCCGCCTGCTGCACGACAAGATCGTGCTGGCGGCCGAGGCCGAGTGCCCGGAATGCCACCGCCGCTTCCCGGTCGCCTGCGTCATCAGCGACGACAAGCGCGTGCACCGCGTGCGCCTGCCGCTGTGGCTGTTCCGCCTCTGGCTCAAGCTGGCGCTGCGCAACCTGCCCGAGCCGCAGCTGCAGGAAGACTGGTCGGTGCCGGAAGAAACGCCGCCGGCCGGCATCCGCCTGCCCGACAACGCCGTCGTCACCCGCTCCCCCGACGTGCTGGGCCAGTTCGACGGCACGCCGATCAACGCCTGGCTCGACATCGACGGCCGCCACTTCGTGTTCGAGCGCGCCCTGCCGCCGGCCGGCCAGCTGTGCCTGACCGACAGCGAGCTGCTGTTCGAAGGCAAGCTGGTGTACCGCCTGGCCTGATGCTTCCCGGCCGCTGCCGGCCGGCGGCGGCCTCTTCGCGCGGCAACAAAAAAACGACACCTTTCGCGCCATTCATGCCGTCCAGTTAGCGCAAACGCATTTTAAACTGGATGTTGTTTTTCATATAACATAACATGCCCGGCTGCGCGACTCGTGCCGGCTACGGCAGGCGGCGGGTCCGGGTGGCGGGCCGGCGTGCCCGCCGGTCGTCAATCCAGCCGAACATCCCCTCCATGTATCTTTCCGTACGCAGCAAATTCGCCCTGGCCACCAGCGGTGCGGTCGTCTGGACCGCGTTGTCCGCCTGGCTGGCACAACCCTGGTTTGCCGAACTAGGCACTCACCTCGGCCGTTACCTGGCATGGTTCCTGATCGGCGGCATCGCCATCGTGCCGGGCTTCATGAACGCCTTCCTGCTACTCAGCCTGGCGCTCGACAAACGCCCGCGCCGCCAGCCGCTGGAGAGCTACCCGCCGCTGAGCATCCTGATCGCCGCCTACAACGAGGCCGCCTCGATCGAGGAGACGCTGGTCAGCATCGAGCGCCAGGACTACCCGGGCGAACTGCAGGTGATCGTGATCAACGACGGCTCGCAGGACGACACCGCCGCCATCGTGCGCCGCTGCCTGCCGCGCTACCCGTGGCTGCACCTGCTGCACCTGGAAAAGAACGGCGGCAAGGCCAACGCGCTCAACCTGGGGCTGGCCCAGGCGCGCCACGAGCTGGTGCTGACGGTCGACGCCGACTCCTACCTGTACCGCAACGCGCTGTGCGCCATCGTCGAACGCTATCGCCAGGACCCGCCCAACACGCGCGCCGTGGCGGGCACGGTGCTGGTGCGCAATTCACGCGAGAACTGGGTGACGCGCTGCCAGGAGTGGGACTACTTCCACGGCATCGCCGCCATCAAGCGCGTGCAGTCGCTGTACCAGGGCACGCTGGTGGCGCAGGGCGCCTTCTCGCTGTACGACCGCGCCACGCTGATCGAGGTGGGCGGCTGGCCGGAGAACGTCGGCGAGGACATCGTGCTGACCTGGGCCATCCTCAAGGCCGGCCACCGCGTCGGCCACAGCGAGGACGCCTGTCTGTTCACCAACGCCCCGACCACGGCGCGCCAGTTCCTGCGCCAGCGCAAGCGCTGGTCGCGCGGCATGGTCGAGGCCTTCAAGCAGCACCCCAGCCTGCTGCTGAAGCCGCAGCTGCCGACCTTCTTCATCTACTGGAACCTGCTGTTCCCCTGGCTCGACCTGGCCTTCACCATCGGCTTCATCCCCGGGCTGGTGCTGGCGCTGTTCGGCCACTACTGGATCGTCGGCCCGATGACGCTGGCCCTGCTGCCGGTGGCGCTGCTGATGAACTTCATCATGTTCTCGGTGGAACGCAAAATGTTCGACCTGCACGGCCTCAAGGTACGGCGCAATACGCGCGGCTTCCTGATCTACACCCTGTGCTACAGCCTGCTGCTGCAACCGGCCTGCCTGCTGGGCTACCTCGCCGAACTGTTCAATGCCCGCAAGCACTGGGGCACCAAGGACACCGCACCCATCAAAGTACAGCCGGAGGGCAAATGAACAAGCTGCTGCAACCCACCCTGCTCGCCCTGCTGCTGGCCGCGAGCCCGTTCGGCCAGGCCGCCGAGACCACCAACGACGACCAGGGCGCCGGCGCGGCGTTCTTCCTGTCGCGCGACAACGAGGGCTTCACCACGCGCCGCCTGGCGCTGGAATACCTGCCCGACTACCAGCACGCCGACGCCCTCACCGGGGTGCGCTACACCGACCATCACTACAGCCAGCACGACTGGCAGCGCGACGGCCAGCAAATCGCCCTGCTGCACCGCCAGATCGACCCGGCCACCGCCAACGGCTGGCAGATCGACACCGGCCTGTTCCGCCAGGGCGGCCACGACCTGGTGACGCTGGACGGCAGCTACCGTCGGGCCCTGGCGCAGCGCACCGGGCTGGAGCTGTTCGTCAACCGCGACTGGGTGGAAACCCAGCACTCGCTCGACCGCGGCGTGCACTTCAACTACTGGGGTGCCAGCCTGGACCAGGGCCTGGGGGAACACCTGACGCTGGTGGGCCTGGCGGCGCGCCAGGACTTCTCCGACGGCAACGAGCGCAGCCACGGCCGCCTCAAGCTGATCTACCAGCCCTGGCTCGACCTCGGGCTGACGCTGCAGGCGCGCTACCGCACCTACCACAGCAGCAGCGACGACGTCGACGGCGCCTACTTCAACCCCAAGAACTACGACGAGTCGATGCTCGCCGTGGGCTGGCGCAAACGCCTGCAGGGCTGGACCGGCACGCTCACCGCCGGGCTCGGCCGCCAGCAGGTCAACGACGACCCGCGCAGCAACACCCGCCTGCTCGAACTCGGCCTGCAAAGCCCGCTGCGCGCCCAGCAGTCGCTGCGACTGCGCGGCGGCTACAGCCAGAGCGCCTCGTTCAACGGCCCGGATTACCGCTACCGTTACCTGCAGGGGGAATGGATCGCGCGCTTCTGAGCCGCTGCGAGGTTGGCCGAAGCGCGCTGCCGGCCTGAGCGCCTGAGCGCGGCACCGGCCATGTAGCGCGCCGCTCAGGCGTCGGCGGGGTCGAGCGGTTCGCCGGCGATGCAGATCGGCGGCGCCGCGCCGGTCTTGGCGCGGTACATCGCGGCGTCGGCACGCTGGATCAGGGCCCCGACGCTGTCGCCATGCTCCGGGTAGGTGGCGATGCCGATACTGGCGGAGACCGCGAGCCGCAGCGCGCCCACCTCGCAAGGTTGTTCGATCGCCGTGCGCAGGGTGTGCGCCAGCTGCTCGACGCTGGCGAAGTCATGGTATTCCGCCAGCAGGATGACGAACTCGTCGCCGCCCAGGCGGCACACCGTGTCCGACTCGCGCACCAGCGCCAGCAGGCGATCGGCCACGGTGCGCAGCACCACGTCGCCGACGTCGTGGCCGTAGCGGTCGTTGATCGGCTTGAAGCGGTCGAGGTCGAGGAACAGGATGGCGAGCCGGCGCTGGTAGCGCCGCGCCAACGCCAGCGCCTGGCTGGCGCGCTCCAGCAGGTGGGCGCGGTTGGGCAGCCCGGTGAGGTAGTCGTGATGCGCCAGGTGACGGATGCGCTCTTCCGCCTGGCGCCGCTCGGTGACGTCCTGGAACATGCCCACGTAATTGACCACCCGGCCCTGGCCGTCCACCACCCGGCTGATCGAGATCATCTCCAGGTACAAGTGGCCCTGCTTGTGCCGGTTCAGCAATTCCCCTTCCCAGAACCCGTCCTGCCCGATGCTGCGCCACAGCTCCTGATAGAAGTCCGCGTCGTGCTGCCCGGAGGCCAGGATCTTCGGCGTCTGGCCGATGATTTCCGCGGCGCTGTAGCCGGTGATGAGGGTAAAGGCCGGGTTCACCGAGACGATGCGCTCCTCGGCGTCGGTCACCATGATGCCGGTCGGGCTCGCCATGAACACGGTGCTGGCCAGGCGCATGCCCGCCTCGTTCTTGTGCCGCTCGGTGACGTCCTCGATGACGCCGACGATGCCGAGCACCCTGCCCCCGGCATCGTGCAGGGCGCAGCCGGTGGTCACGCCCCAGAACTCGCCGCCGTCGAAACGCCGGTAGCAGCGCTCGATGCTGGCCGGGGTGCCCTGCTGCGCGCTCACCCGCGCCTGCCAGTCGCGCGCGCCGTCCTGCTCGGCGGGCGGCAGCAGGGTATCGTAATCGCGGCCGATCAGCTCCGGCAGCAGGGTATGGAACATCGCCGCCATGCGCTGGTTGGCGTGGGCGATCTTGCCGTCGGGCTTCATCAGGAACAGGGCGACGCTGGAACTGTCGTAGATGGCGCGCAGCAGCGACTGCTGCTCGGCCAGATGGCGGTTGGCGAGCGAGGCTTCGCGCAGCGCGGCGGCCAGCCGCTGGTGGCTGCGGCCGAGCAGTTGGCTGGCGGCCACCAGCAGCAGGGTCAGCACGATGCCGCTCGCCAGCACGATGCGGGCGTTGCCGTCGAACGCCTCGCCGCCCCAGTAGCCCGCCAGGGGCTCGACGCGGAAGGTCCAGGTGCTGCCATGCAGGCTGGCGCGCCGCACCACCGCCTCGCCCTGCGCCGCGGCGCCGGGGTGCAGCTGGTACATCTGCGCGGCGGGCTGCAGCGTGTCGCCGGCGTACACCTGCAGCGCGATTTGCGACGACAGCTGCGGGTATTCGCTTTGCAGGTAGCGTTCCAGCAGCTGCCTCACGCGCAGCGGCGAGTAGGCCCAGCCGAGCAGCGCCGCGCGCCGCTCGGCCACGCTGGCCAGCGGCGCCCCGGCGCGGTACACCGGCTGGAACAGCAGCACGCCGGGCTGGGCATCCTGCCGGGTTTCCTGCAACAGGGTGAGCTTGCCGGTCATCAGTGCCCGCCCCTCGTCGGCGGCGCGGCGGGCGACGGCGAAGCGCGTCGGCTCCAGCGACATGTCGAACCCCAGCGCGCGCCGGTTGCGCCAGTCGAAGGGCTCGACGTAGATCACCGCGGTGTAGGGGTCACGCGGCCCGGGCGGGCGGATATCGTAGTCGGCAAAGCCCTGGGCGCGCATCGCGGCGACGTGGCGCGCCTTGTCGCGCGCCGGCACGATGGCGACGTAGCCGATGCCGGTGATGCCGGGGTAGTAGCGCGGCAGCTCGAGCCCCTGGACGTAGCGCCGGAACTCGTCGCGCTCGACCTCGGCGCTGGCGGCAAACAGCCCGGCCACGCCGCGCAGGATCTGCGCCTGCACTATCATGCGGTGCTCGAAGCCACTGACCAGCTCGGTGACGCGAATCTCGAACTTGGCCCGCGCCAGCGCCGCCTCGCGCGTGCGCATGTGCTGCGCCTGCAAAGCGGTGAGCGCGACACCGACGATGAGAATCAGCCAGGGCAGCGCGCGGAACAACGGTCGCCCTGGCGTTGGCACAGTCTGCTTCGGCACGTCATGGCCCCCCCGGCCACTGGCATACTCTTCATCTTAATCGCCAGCGGTGCGGGATGGGACCGATTTTTGTCCGGAAACGGGGCCGCCCGGCCTCAGCCGCGGTAGTCGCCCCACACCGTCTGGATCGCCGCCACCGCCGCCAGCGCCGCGGTCTCGGTGCGCAGGATGCGCGGGCCGAGCTTGAGCGGGGTCCAGCCGGCCTCGATCGCCGCGCCCTCCTCGCGCGCCGACAACCCGCCCTCGGGGCCCGCCATCAGCCAGGCCGAGGCCGGGGCGGCGGCGATGTCGGCCAGCCGTTGCGTGCCGAGCGGCGACAGCACCAGCCGGGCGTCGGCCTCGGGCAGCTCGCGCAGCCATTCCGCCAGCGTCAGGATCGGCCGCACCTCGGGCACGCTGTTGCGGCCGCACTGTTCACAGGCGGCGATGACGATCTCCTGCCAGCGCGCCACGCGCTTGTCGGCGCGCTCGCCCGAGAGCCGCACCACCGAGCGCTCGGCGGTCAGCGGCTGGAACACGCTGACCCCCATCTCCACGCCCTTCTGCAGCGTGAATTCCATCTTGTCGCCGCCGGAGATGGCCTGCGCCAGCCCGAGCCACACCGGCGACTCGCGCGCGACGTCGGCAAACTCGCCCAGCACGCACTCGGCGTCGCGCTTCAGCACCCGGCTCAGGGTGGCGGGATATTCCCCGCCGCGGCCGTTGAACAGCGTGATGGCGTCACCGGGATTGAGGCGCAGCACCTGAACGTGGCGCAGCACGCTGTCGGGCAGCGCGAGGGTCATGCCGGGGGCAAGTTCCCCGTCGAGAAAAAAGCGTGGCATTGTCTTGAAAGTCCTTGGCGATACCGGTATTTTGCTTTGTTTGCTGCGGTTGCAACAATACTCTTCTTGCCGTCGCCGGCCCTGCCCCGGCTCACTCGGCCACAGCACCGACGCGTAGCGTGCGAAAGCAATCGTCGCGGGCGGCCCTCTGCAGGGTGAAGAGCAGCGCAGGAACCGGACTGTACATAAAGTACATGAGGATCGTGGCTGAGCGAATCTCCACGAGCGATTCGCCCGCGCAGAGCCGCGCATGAACCCCGATCAGGGATCGCGCAGTAGATCTATTCACAAGCTCTCAGCTCATCGTTAAGGAGAAACGGATGCAGGTGGTCGACCAGGTAATACGGGCCCTGCGCGAAGTCGCCCAGACCGAAGTGATGCCGCGTTTCCTGCGCGTGGGCTCCAGCCGCAAGGTCGACGGCACGCTGTTTACCGAGGCCGATCTCGCCTGCCAGCAGGCGCTCGTGCGGCTGCTGCCGACCATCCTGCCGCATCCGGTGCTGGGCGAGGAGATGGACCGCGCCCAGCAGGAGGCGCTGTGGCAGGCCCACCGCGACGGCCTGTGGGTGGTCGACCCGATCGACGGCACCACCAACTTCATCAACGGCCTGCCGTATTTCGCCATCTCGGTGGCGCTGATGATCGACGGCAAGAGCGAGCTGGGCGTGATCTACAACCCGGTGTCCGACGAGATGTTCTACGCCCGCCGTGGCCAGGGCGCCCACATGAACGGCATCCCGCTGCCGCTGAAGAAGGTGCCCAATTGCATGGGCGACGCCATCGCCGGGGTCGAGGTGAAGTACCTGCGCTCGGGCAAGCTGGCGGCGCGCCTCAACAGCCTGGCGCCGTGCGGCAGCCAGCGCAATATGGGCGCCTCGACGCTGGACTGGTGCTTCCTCGCCGCCGGCCGCTACGACCTCTACCTGCACGGCGGCCAGCGCCTGTGGGATTACGCCGCCGGCGTGGTGATCCTGGAAGAAGCCGGCGGCCAGGCCGCCACGCTCAACACCGACGACTACTGGGCCGACCAGCCGTGGAGCCGCTCCGCCATCGCCGCGCTCGACCCGGAACTGTTCACGCAGTGGCTGCGCTGGGTGCGCGCCAACCAGTAAAGTAGGCGGCGGCGCCTTGGCATCTTGAGCGCCGGCGGTGCTGCGTGCGAATCCATCGCTGAGCAAATCAGAGATTTGCACGCAGTCATTCGCTCAGCGATCAGGAATCCTCATGGGCTGTATGTACATTGCGGTTCCTGTGCGCTGGCGGCACTCAACCTGCCTTGACTCGCTCGCCCACTTGGGCAGGCTCAGCCCCATCTCCCCCAGGAAACAAAAAAGGTTGGCCGAAGCCAACCTTTTTTGCGCCATGAACCCCGATCAGGCCGGCTTCACGCTACGGGTGCGCAGGTAGTCCAGCAGCCCGGCGCCGGAATACAGCGCCAGCCCGGCCCAGATGAAGCCGAAGCCGACCAGCCGGCCGGCGCCGAACGGCTCGTGGAACAGCCAGGCGCCGAGCAACAGCTGCATGATCGGACTGGTGTACTGGATCACCCCCACCGTGGCCAGCTTGAGGCGGCGCGCGCCGGCGGCGAACAACAGCAGCGGAATCGCCGTCACCACCCCGGCCCCGGCCAGCATCGCGTCGTGCAGGCCGTCGACGTGGCCGAACGATCCCTGCCCCTGCCATTCGAACCACAGCAGCGCGCCCAGCGCCAAGGGCAGCATCAGGAAGGTTTCCAGCGCCAGCCCCGGCAGCGAGGCCAGCGGCGCCTGCTTGCGCAACAGCCCGTAGCAGCCGAACGACAGCCCCAGGCCCAGCGCCACCCACGGCGGCGTGCCGGCCAGGATGGTCAGCCACAGCACGCCGAGCGCCGCCAGCCCCACCGCCGCCTTTTGCACCGGCACCAGCCGCTCGCTGAGGAACAAGCGCCCCAGCAGCACGTTGATGAGCGGGTTGATGAAGTAGCCCAGGCTGGCGTCCAGCACGCGGTCGGCGTTCACCGCCCAGATGTAGATCAGCCAGTTGGTCGACAACAGCGCCGAGGACAAGGCGAAGATGCCGAGCCTTTTCGGCTCGCGCACGAACGGAACCAGCCAGCCCCACTGGCGCTGCACCAGCAGCAGCAGCGCCACGAACAGCGCCGACCAGGCGATGCGGTGGCACAGGATCTGCAGCGCCGGCACGTCGTGCAGCGGCTTCCAGTAGAGCGGGAACAGCCCCCAGATGAGGAAGGCACCGAACACGAACAGCACGCCGCGCCCGGTTTCATGGGATGAAGACATGGGAAAATCTCGATGTGGGAGGGTCATCGGCGCAACACGCCGTTTTTATCCCTGTAGCCTAACGCCCGCCCGCTCTACCTTCAATTGGCTCTGGCAGACAAGACTGTTCAAGTGGCCGAACAATCGTCACCTGCGTTAGCACTTGCTGCACTGGCACAGACGCAACGCGGGTCATGCCGATCCGTCAATCTCTTTGACGTTTACGTTAACGTTACCTATAGTCCGCTGAAACTACCGCGCGGCATCCTTGAACTAAAACAGTAAGAGGAGAAGGCCTGCCCACAAGGCGGGTTGCCGCTGACGCCACAAGCGAGCACAGGAGGAGAACCCACATGTCGATCCGCCATGTCGATCTGGAAGAAAAGTACACCGCGCCCACCGGGCAAGTATTCATGACCGGCATCCAGGCGCTGGTGCGCCTGCCGATGATGCAACAGGAGCGCGACCGCGCCGCCGGACTGAACACCGCCGGCTACGTCACCGGCTACCGCGGCTCGCCGCTCGGCAACGTCGACCTGTCGATGCAGAAGGCCGAGCCGTATCTCAAGCAACACAACGTGGTGTTCCACCCCGGCATCAACGAGGACCTCGCCGCCACCGCGGTGTGGGGCACGCAGCAGGTCAACCTGTTCGAAGGCGCCAAGTACGACGGCGTGTACGCCATGTGGTACGGCAAGGGCCCGGGCGTGGACCGCTCCGGCGACGTCATCAAGCACGGCAACGTGGCCGGCACCAGCCAGTTCGGCGGGGTGCTGCTGGTGGCGGGCGACGACCATGCCGCCAAGTCCTCCACCTTCCCGCACCAGTCCGACCACATCCTCGCCGCCAGCATGATCCCGGTGCTCAACCCGTCCGGGGTGCAGGAAGTGCTCGACTTCGGCCTGCACGGCTGGGCGATGAGCCGCTACTCCGGCTGCTGGGTGTCGATCAAGGCCATCACCGACACCGTGGAGAGCGCCGCCATCGTCGACGTCTCGCCCGAGCGCATCAATGTGGTGATCCCGGACGACTTCCCACTGCCGCCGGACGGCCTCAACATCCGCTGGCCCGACACCCCGCTGGCGCAGGAAAAGCGCGTGCTGCACCACCGCCTGTACGCCGCGCTGGCCTACGCCCGCGCCAACCACCTCAACAGGATCGTGCTCGATTCGCCGCAGCCGCGCCTCGGCATCATCACCACCGGCAAGAGCTACCTTGACGTGATGCAGGCGCTCGACGACCTCGGCATCGACGAGGCGCTGGCGGCCGAGATCGGCCTCAGAATCTTCAAGGTCGGCATGACCTGGCCGCTCGAGCCGGAAGGCGTGCGCCACTTCGCCGAGGGGCTGGACGAGATCCTGGTGGTGGAAGAGAAGCGCCAGATCATCGAATACCAATTGAAAGAGCAGCTGTACAACTGGCGCGACGACGTGCGCCCGCGCGTGGTCGGCAAGTTCGCCGAGAAGGGCGAATGGGCGCTGCCGCACGGCGACTGGCTGCTGCCGGCGGCGGGCGAGCTGACCCCGGCCATGATCGCGCGCGCCATCGCCAGCCGCCTGGCGCTGATCTTCGACAGCCCGGTGATCCACGACCGCCTCAAGTTCTACGATGACAAGGAAGCGCAGCTGGTACAGCCGCGCGAAGCGATCGCACGCGTGCCGCACTACTGCTCGGGCTGTCCGCACAACTCCAGCACCAAGGTGCCCGACGGCAGCCGCGCGCTGGCCGGCATCGGCTGCCACTACATGGCCACCTGGATCGAGCCGCACACCAAGACCTTCAGCCAGATGGGCGGCGAAGGCGTGGCCTGGCTCGGCCAGGCGCCGTTCACCAACACCCGCCACGTGTTCGCCAACCTGGGCGACGGCACCTACTTCCACTCCGGTCTACTGGCGATCCGCGCCGCCATCGCCGGCAAGGTCAACATCACCTACAAGATCCTCTACAACGACGCCGTGGCGATGACCGGCGGCCAGCACGTCGACGGCCCGCTCAACGTGCCGATGATCACGCGCCAGCTCGCCGCCGAGGGCGTCAAGCGCATCGTCATCACCAGCGACGAGCCGGAGAAGTACCAGAACGTGAAAGGGTTGGCCGAAGGCGTCGAGGTGTTCCACCGCCGCGAGCTCGACCGCCTGCAGAAGGAACTGCGCGAGACCGAAGGCACCACCATCCTGATCCACGACCAGACCTGCGCCGCCGAGAAGCGTCGCCGCCGCAAGCGCGGTGACTACCCCGACCCGGCCAAGCGCGTGTTCATCAACGAACGCGTGTGCGAAGGCTGCGGCGACTGCAGCGTCAAGTCGGGCTGCCTGTCGGTGATGCCGGTGGAAACGCCGCTGGGACGCAAGCGCAAGATCGACCAGTCGAGCTGCAACAAGGACTACTCCTGCCTGGAAGGCTTCTGCCCGAGCTTCGTCACCGTCGAAGGCGGCAAGCTGCACAAGCCGGCGGCGGCTTCGGCCAACCTCGGCAGCCTGCCGCCGTTGCCCGCGCCGCTGGTGCCGTCGGCGCACCACCCCTACGGCATCATGGTCACCGGCGTCGGCGGCACCGGCGTGGTCACCATCGGCCAGGTGCTGGGCATGGCGGCCTACCTCGACGGCAAGGGCGTCACCGTGCTCGACATGGCCGGCCTGGCGCAGAAAGGCGGCTCGGTGTGGTCGCACGTGCGCATCGCCGACAACAAGGAGCAGCTGCACGCGGTGCGCATCGCCGCCGGCGACGCCAACCTGATCCTCGGCTGCGACCTGGTGGTGACCGCCGCCGAAGAGGCGCTGGCCAAGATGCGCGAGGGCTTCAGCCACGCCATCATCAACAGCTTCGAGTCGCCCACAAGCGCCTTCCTGAAGAACCCGGACCAGCGCTTCCCGGCGCGCAGCATGAAGGACGCCATCATCGAGTCGGTCGGCGCCGGCCACTACTCCGAGGTCAACGCCACCCGTCTCGCCACCTCCCTGCTCGGCGACGCCATCGCCAGCAACATGTTCATGCTGGGCTACGCCTGGCAGAAGGGGCTGGTGCCGGTGAGCGAGGAAGCGATCATGGAAGCGATCCGCCTCAACGGCGCCGCGGTGACCTTCAATCAGCAGGCCTTCTTCTGGGGCCGCCACGCCGCGCACGACCCGGCGCGCGTCGAGGCGCTGGTCACTCCCAACGCCGTGGTGCAGTTCGTTCCACGTGAAACACCGGACGCCGTGCTGCACCACCGCGCCCAGCTGCTCACCGCCTACCAGAACGCCGGCCTGGCCGAACGCTACAAGGCGCTGGTGCAACGCGTGAAGGCAGCCGAGGAAGGCGTCAAGCCGGGCAGCCAGGCGCTGACGCTGGCGGTGGCCAAGAGCTACTACCACGTGCTGGCCTACAAGGACGAGTACGAAGTGGCGCGGCTCTACAGCGACGGCGAATTCCTGCGCGCGCTGGACGGCACCTTCGAGGGCGACTACACGCTGCACTTCCAGCTCGGCGCCAGCTGGATGACCGGCGGCAAGGCCAAGAAGATCAGCGTCGGGCCGTGGATGCTGCCGGCGATGAAGGTGCTGGCCAAGCTGCGCTTCCTGCGCGGCACCCCGCTCGACGTCTTCGGCTGGCAGGCCGACCGGAAACTGGAACGCCGCCTGATCGGCGAGTTCGAAACGCTGGTCGACACCCTGCTCCAGGGGCTCAAGGCCGACAACCTCGCCAGCGCGGTGGAGCTGGCCAAGTTGGCCGAAGGCATCCGCGGCTTCGGCCCGATCAAGGACCGCAGCTACGCCTTTGCGCAGCAGAAGCAGCAGGAACTGCTGGCTGCCTTCGCCGGCAAGGGGAAGGTCGTCAAGGGCGTGGTGGCGGCCTGAATCTCCGTGGCCTCACACTGCAATAGGAATTAGGGAAGCAACAGTAGTCGAGGAGTGTTGGGCGCGGACGAGTTCCGCGCCTTTTTTTCGTCTGATAGTCGGGCAAACAATTAAGGAAGCATCTGGCCACCCACTTGCCCTAAAAACCGCTGACTCTTGCCAAAGGCTACCGACGGTTCCCCCCTTGCAGGGGGTGCTGTTTCCCTTCCCTTACTCCTACTTATCCAAGACCCAACACCCCTGCCCCGCCACCGTTGGGATAGCACACCGTCCAGATCCGACTTCGTTTTTCCCTACTGCCTCATATTGCCATATGCATAACCATGCTAGACAATGCCGCCTCTCTCTTTTGTCATATTTTGTTACCCGACAAGATCCCTATCGTCTGACTCCCCATGGCCTTTCACTCCCTCCTCGCCAGCTTCGCCGCCGCCTTCAGCCAGGAGCAGCGCCTCCTCACCCTGCACCTGGGCGACGGCCAGCGCTGGGGCGAGACGCTGCTGCCACTCGCCGTGCACGGCGACGAGGCGGTCTCCGACAGCTACCGCTACCGCGTCGAGTGCCTGTCGCCCGATGCCGGGCTCGAACTGAAGTCGCTGCTCGGCGTGCCGGTGCGGCTCGGTCTCGCCGGGGCGGACGGGACCGAGCAGGTGCGCGGCGGTGTGGTCAGCGCTGTCGACAGCCTGGGGGCCGACGGCGGCTTTGCCAAGTACGCCCTCACCGTCGAGCCGCCGTTCGCGCTGCTGCGCCTGCGCCGTACCTCGCGGGTGTTCCAGGACCTCTCTGTGCCCGATATCGTGCGCCAGGTGTTCGCCGAACACGCCGCCGCCAACCCGGTGTTCGCGGCGGTGCAGCGTCTCGACTTCGCGCTCGCGGGCGAGCTGCCCTCCCGCAGTTACTGCCTGCAATACCGCGAGAGCGACTACGACTTCCTCGTGCGCCTGCTGCACGAAGAAGGGTTGGCCTGGCGCTTCGAGCATGGAGAGGGAGCGAGCGAGCAAGGTCGCGCCGCGTCGCGCGGGGCTCTCCCGCTGGTCCAGCTCGTCGCCTTCGACGACCCGTATTCGCCGCCGGCCGCCGGGGTGGAGCGGGTGCGCTTCCACCGCAGCGATGCCACCGAGGAAGAGGATGGCCTCACCCGTTGGGATGGCGCGCGCCGGATCGTGCCCGGCGGCGTGGCGCTGGCCAGCTTCGACTACCAGCCGGTCGCCACCGGCCACAGCGGCGAGTCCAGCGCCGTCGAGCAGGGCTCCGATGGGACGCGGCTGCAGAGCAGCCTGCAGGACTACGACGTCCCCGGCCCGTACTACGCCGGCCAGCTCGCCCACTACGCGCGGCTGCGCCAGCAGGCGCACGACGCGCAGGCCAAGCGCTTCGACGGTGGCGGCTCGGTGCGCGGGCTCGCCGCCGGGCAGTGGTTCCGCCTCGACGATCACCCGGCGCACGAGGGAGACGCTCCCGAACAGCGCGAATTCATCGTCACGCGCCAGACCTTCACCGCCCGCAACAACCTGCCGACCGACCTGGCACGGGCCCTGCCGCCCAGCCTTCGGCCAACGTCGACCGCCGGCGCGGGGGCCGACACGTCGGCAAGCGACGTTCCGTACCACACCACCTTCAGCGCCCAGCGCCGCGGCCTGCCGCTCACCCCGGCCTACGCCGGCACCACGCTGGCCAAGCCCACCGCGCGCGGCGCCCAGACCGCCACGGTAGTCGGCCCGGCCAACGAAGAAGTGCACACCGACGCCCACGGCCGCATCAAGGTCCAGTTCCACTGGCAGCGTCCCGACGAACACCCGACGATCGGCGCCAACCTCGACGACACCTCCAGCTGCTGGCTGCGCGTCGCCATGCCCTCGGCCGGCGCCGGCTGGGGCCACCAGTTCATCCCGCGTATCGGCCAGGAAGTGCTGGTCGACTTCCTCGAAGGCGACATCGACCGCCCGGTCATCACCGGCGTGCTGTACAACGGCAGCCACCCGCCGCCCGCCTTCAGCGGCGCCGGCAACCTGCCGGCCAACAAGACCCTGTCCGGCATCAAGTCGAAAGAGCACCAGGGCGGCCAGTACAACGAACTGCTGTTCGACGACACACCTGGCGAAGTGCGCGCCAAGCTCAGCAGCGAGCACGGCCAGACGCAGCTCAACCAGGGCTACCTCACCCACCCCAGAACCGACGGCAAAGCCACGCCGCGCGGCGAGGGCTTCGAACTGCGCACCGACCGCCACGGCGCCATCCGCGCCGGCCACGGCCTGCTGCTCAGCACCGAAGCGCAGCCCTCAGCCTCCGGCAAACAACTGGCGCGCGACGGCGCGCAAAGCCAGCTCGACGCCGCGCTGAGCCTGAGCCAATCGCTGGGCGAGACCGCTACCGCGCAGCTGGCCGACTCTGTCGAAACCGGGCCCACCGAGATCAAGCCCGACAACGGCAAAGGCGCGAACAAAGCCGACGGCCACCTGCAACACCACGTGCAGGCACTGAAAGCGTGGGAGGCCGGCAGCAACCCGACAAAGAAGGCAAGACCGCGAAAGAACAGGGTGGCCAACAACCGCTGATGATCCTCAGTGCCCCGGCCGGCCTCGCCGCGACCACCGACAACAGCCTCACCCTGGCCGCCGGCACCAATCTCGACCAAATAGCCCAGCGCGACACCCAGCAGACCTCGGGCCGGCGCTGGCTGCACAACGTGGGGCAGCACATCAGCCTGTTCGTCGCCGGAGTGAAGGACTCAATCAGCCTCAAGCTGATCGCGGCCAAGGGCAAGGTGCAGGTCCAGGCGCAGAGCGATGCGATGGAGCTGACTGCAGACAGGGATGTGACCATCACCTCCTGCAAGGGCAAGGTAGTGGTGATCGCCAAAGAAGAAATCCTGCTCACCAGCGGCGGCGGCTACATCAAGCTGTCCGGCGGCAATATCGACATCCACTGCCCCGGCACGGTCAGCGTGAAGGGGGCGGAGCATGCGTTGAGCGGGCCGACGAGCATGAATGTCCCCATGACAACTATGCCAATTAGCAAAGATACGCCTTGTCATAGCCAGAAACTTGATTGGTCGTCCTTTCCTGGTGAGTGGCTACCATTTCCCGCTTCGTACCAATCTCGAAGTCTACTTGGTAACCAGCAATTAGCCGTACTACACGCCACACAGGACAACACGGAGTCAGCCAGCGTCACGGCCAGCTCACCGGAGAAAGTCAACCATATGTTGATGCTTGCAGAAAGCTGGCACATGGAAGAAAGCATGGCCGATTGGTCCAGCCAAGAACACGAGGTTGAAGATGACGCAGATGCCAACTGAGATTCATATTGTCCAAGAAGGCGACACGCTCAGTCTCATCGCCAAAAGCCGGGGCGTGCCGCTATCCAAGCTGATCAAGCTCAATAAGCTGCAAAATCCGAACAGGCTGCAGGTCGGCCAGCCCATTTATCTGAGCGAACGCGCCGCCTTTTCAATCAGAGTACTGTTTCTGGATGCATTGCGCCATCCAATAGAGAACCTGGCATATCAACTGGTGATTGACGGCAAGGCCCATCATGGGAAAGCCGAAAAAAATGGCCTGTCAGATGAGAAGGTGACCCGTCATGCTGACTCCACAGTTGAGATCCTGGCCAAGGACTTCATGGGTAACTGGCAGCGATTGGGAGCTACCGTATCTGGTTACGGTGAAAAACTGATCACGCTGGTTAGCCCCTATATATCGTTCAAGGATCAGTTGGAGCCACATCCTGCCGGCGCACCAACCACACCGACACCTGCGGATAAAAAGCCAGTGCCCTCCAAAGCCAAGCCTGATTTGCCGAAAAAACCAGCTGGCAACCCTGTGCCCAATAACCCCGATGTCAAAAAGAAAAAGAAAAAAGGCAAGGAAGGGGAATCGGTTATTGAGATCGGTGTCGATCTGCCAAAACAACTGCTGCAATACATGCAGGCCTTTGAGGAAAAACCGATCTCGAAAGATGATTGGAGCAACTTAGCGCGCGATCTCAAGTGCGAAGTCAACGTGCTCAAGGCAATCGCCAAGGTCGAGTCCGGTGGCCGCTCGGCATTCTGGGTGATCAACGACACCCATGCGCACAAGGTGCATGCCCCCAAACTGGTCTTCGAGCGGCACCACTTTCACCGATTAACCTGTGCCAATGGGCCGCATTTCAATAGCAAAAAGAAGCGCTATCACGGACCGGGAGTGCCAGGTTGCAAAAGCCCATATGACATCTATCCGGATATTTGCTGGCCAGTGGCATACCGCAAGGCCAAATACCTGAAGCAGGAAGACAAGGCCCTGCCCGACGGCCGCGTGGACAATGAAGATATTTACGACAACAGGCAGGATTATCTGCGCCTGATCAATGCTTACGGCCGGAATTCAGAAGCCGCACTCAAATCCGCCTCGTGGGGCAAATTCCAGGTCATGGGATTCAATCATGCTGCATGTAACGCGACCGAGGTTGAAACGTTTGTGCAGATGATGTGCCGGAACGAAGCCGGCCAGATCGAACTGTTGGCCGGATTTATCGAAAAAAATCCTGGCCTGTGGGCCGCGGTCAAGGCCAAGGACTGGGCCAATATTGCCAAACATTACAATGGCCCGAGCTACAAAACTTACAATTACGACGTCAAACTGAAGGAAGCCTATGAACAGTACTGCAAAATGGCTGGCTAGCGCCCTGTGTGTACTCGGAATGACCTACGCGCAGGCCGAGCTTGCCGTGGATACCAAATTCGCTGGTTCAACCAAAAACCAAGACCAGATGACAATGGAAGAGCGAATCACGCCAGAGCAAGAGAAATTCAAGCAAACTTGGGAACAGCGTGTGCTGCAGGATATTGCAGCCAGCAACGAAGGTATCACTCCGACCAATGGCTTAGCAGACCTGAGTAGGGCTCACCTGCTCTGGAATGGTGTGGATTACTATGCGTGGTCAGTACATTATCAGTCTGCGGAACAAATACGTCGGAACCGGGAAGAGGTCCGCATGAAAATAAACCGACCCGCCATACCCGGCGGTGGGGTGTGTGCCCTGTTTCTGCATGACAAGAAGCTCAACCCGGTCACCTCCATCAAAATCAATCTACCGGAAAACAATCACGCTACCTTTTGCAATGGCACCAGGGCTCTGGGCGGGGCGGGCAAGGGAGCTGACGGCCTCCTGCTGACCGTCAGCTACTACCTGACCGACGGCAAACTGGCGCAGCGGGCACAGGACATCGGCAAGGACTGGCGGGAACAAACCCTGTTGCTGCGCCTGCAAAAAGATGCCACTGGCCGTGTACAACTGGTCCAGGATGACCGATGTCTGGGCAATCCCAATGCGTACAAGAACATTCCCATTGCCCGCAAGGCACTGGCGAAGTGCAAGGACATGAATAATGGCTGGATCATGATCGAGGATCGCTAAGTCAGACTCCCAAGTGGGGACCCGCAAGTACAAGGCGGTTTCAGCGCCGGGCAGTTCATAGAAAAAGAAGCAATCCTGGAAGCACTTCCCATTGACGAAACCGCCGAGCGGAGCGGAAGCAAGCATGGGTAAGGCCATAACATGTGGCTATACGCACACACAGGCAAAGTAGCCGCGCCCCCCTGGGCAAAGGCAGTTCTGTATAACGGTTCCCGCCAGCGAGACCCGCGCACCAGTTCAATGGAGATGGCCGACAACCCCTGGGCCCTGCCATCGGCAAGGCCTCACTCAGCGAAGCACAAGTCATCGCCTTGTGGGAGTCCATCACCGACATGCTGCGACCACGGTCGAATGGGTTTTGAGGCGGGATGATGCTACACGTCAAAACCGGCCACGAACCAGCTTGCAAAGACTGCCACCCAACGCTTCGCTCCACCGTGTCCATTGCCGGCCCCTGCGAGCTGGCGGTGCTCTCCCTGCCCCCGCGCGCGCACGGGAACAGGGAGTAGCCAAGGTCCACACAGAGTTGTTCGAGGAGTGTTGGGCGCGGACCGGTTCCGCGCCTTTTTTTCGTCCCGGGCGGGACACACGCGCACCAGCGCGGCACCTCAGGACAGCATCAGGCTCAGCCGGCGCGCCTGCTCCAGCGCCTGGTCGCCCTGGCTGCACTCGTCCTCCCACACCCAGACCCCGTGCACCCGGTCCAGCGTCTCCACCAGCCAGACGCGTCCGCCGCTGCCCAGCGCCACCCGGCGCGCCCGCGCCGGTCGGCAATAGTTGAACATCACCAGTTCGCTGGTGATACCGGCCACGGCCTCCGGCTTGGCTTTCGACTTGAACTTGAACATGTTGACTCCGGGAATCTCGATCCGGCTGGATACAATGCAATCCTCGTGCCAGTTTCCGGCTCCTTTTGACAGCCGTGGAACCAACACCTAGCATGAATCCTCAAGCATCGACTCCGCACCAGAACGGCACGGCTCGAGAGAGCACTGCCGCCCGCCCAGAGGAGACCTCCAGCATGCACATCCGTGACGCGCGCCTCGCCGATCTGCCGCCGATTCTCGCCATCTACAACGACGTCATCGCCACCTCGACCGCGGTGTACTGCGACCTCCCCAGCACGCTGGAAGAGCGCCAGGCCTGGTTCGAGGGACGGCGGGCGCAGGGCTACCCGGTGCTGGTGGCGGAATACGGCGACGAAGTGGTCGGTTTCGCCAGCTTCGGCGATTTTCGCGCCTTTCCCGGCTTCCGCTACACCGTGGAGCACAGCGTGCACATCCACCGCGACCACCGCGGCCGCGGCATCGGCGAGCACCTACTGCTGGCGCTGTTGCCGCGCGCCCTGGCCCTGGGCAAGCACGTCATGGTGGGCGGGGTGGACGCCGCCAACGAGGGCTCGGTGCGTTTCCACGAGCGCCTCGGCTTCACCCAGGTCGGCCACATGCCGCAGGTCGGCTACAAGTTCGGCCGCTGGCTCGACCTGGTGTTCCTGCAGCGCTACCTCGACGCCCCGGACAGCCCGCGCGACTGAGCGCCCTCCCCGCTTGCGACGGAAAACCGGACGCCCGGCCGGTTTTCCGTCGGCCTCGCCGTCCTTCAGCTCAGCCCGATGGCGAGGTAGACCGCGTACAGCACGCCGTTGAACAGCAGGTGCCACACCCGGATGCGGCCGGCCAGGTAGCGCAGCCAGCCCGCCGCCAGCAGGGTGATGGCGATGCCGGCGAAGACTTCCTTCTGCGGCGCCCACGGCGTCAGCGCGATGCCGATGGCCGGCAGCAGCGTGCCCTGGAACACCATGGCACCGGTGATGTTGCCGAACGCCAGGGTGTCCTTGCGCTTGCGGATCCACAGGATGGAATTGATCTTTTCCGGCAGCTCGGTGGCGATCGGCACCACCATCAGCGCCAGCAGCAGCGCCGAGATGCCCAGCTGGTGCGAGGCGCGGTCGACATGCTGGATGAAGCCGTCGGCACCGTACACCAGCAAGCCCAGCCCCAGCCCCAGTTGCAGCAGGATGGTCAGCCAGTTGGTCGGCAGACCGGCACGCGCCAGGAACATCGCATCGCCCGCCTGGGTGGCGTGCCCCTCGCCGACCAGCGCCGCCGAGGCCTTCAGCGTGCGCAGGATGTAGAGGAAATACAGCAGCACCAGCACGGCGCTGATGGCGGCGCGCACGAAGGGCTGCTCGTGCGGCACGAACATCGCCAGCGCCGCCAGGGAAAAGGCGCCGAGGAAGGTATCGAGGTCGCGCTTGAGGCCGCTCTTTTCCGGCCGCAGCGCGCCCTGCGCGCCCCGTTTCTGCCAGGCGAACAGCGTCATCAGGCAGGTCGACAGTGTCGACAGCATCAGCGGCGCGCCGAGAATGGCGCCGACGCCGATCTCCTCGCTGACCATGACGTCGCCGCTGGCGGTTCCGCCGAAAATCGCCAGCAGCGGCACCAGCGTCTCCGGCATGGCGGTGCCCACCGCGGCGAACAGCGACCCCGTCACTCCCTCGGAAATCCTCAGCTTCTCGCCCAGATGCTCCAGCGCGTTGGTGAACACCTCCGCCGCCACCAGGATCACCAGCAGCATCAGGCCCAGGCCGGCCAGTTCCGACACCATCGTCCGCGCTCCCCTTTTTCTGCTGCACGTGGCCCCGCCCCGCTTCGCAGCGCCTTCCCTGCCCGTTATAGGCCGGCGTGGCGCAGCTGGACAGCCGGCCGGCGCCGCTTGTCCGGGGCGCCCGGCGCCGTCGCGCTGCCCTGTCCCGCGAGCGTGAAGCGCTTGGCGCACACGGCGGCCGCTGACCGCCACCCACGCGGCGCGGCACGAGATCGGCGCCGCCACCGGCGCCGGCCATAAAAAAAGCGCCGCGGTCATCCGCGGCGCTTTCTTGTTTGGTTTTGTTGCACTGTCGTTTTGCAGCGCTTACTTGTAGTTTCTCCACTCCTGAGTACGACTTAGCGCACTTCGACTACGATATCCTTAGTGAAGACTTTTTCGCAATACTTGCATTTCATTTTCGTGTCGTTCTTCACTGTTCTGACGTAAAAAAAGCTCTTTACCGGCTCTTTATGCGAAATGCAATTGGAGTTCGGGCAGGCGAACACCCCTTCGATCTCTTCCGGCAGCTCCAGCTTGTGCTTTTTCACCACCTCGAAGTTGGAAATCACGTTCACCGTGGCCTTGGGCGCGAACAGCGCCAGTTCGTTGGCCTGCTCCTCAGTGAGCGCGATGTTCTCGACCTTGACCACGTCCTTGCTGCCCATGTGGCGGCTTTGCAGGTTGAGGCCGACGGTGACGCGCTCGCCGGTTTCCACCAGCTGGAACAGGCGCAGGATCTTCAAGCCCTGACCGGCCGGGATGTGGTCGATCACGGTGCCCTCTTTCAGGGCTTCTACGTTGCGGGTGTATTGCATGGTCGTCCTTTCCTTGCTCGATCGGCTCACACGGTTTCGTTCAGCACCAGCGCCAGCAGCGCCTGGCGCGCGAAGACGCCGTTACGCGCCTGTTCGAAGTAGTAGGCGTGCGGGGTGTCATCCACCGCCACCTCGATCTCGTCGACGCGCGGCAGCGGGTGCATCACCTTCATGTTGGGGCGGGCGTGGTTCAGCATCTCGGCCTTGAGGATGTACTGGCCCTGGATCTGCTTGAATTCGGCCTCGTCGAAGCGTTCGCGCTGGATGCGCGTCATGTACAGGATGTCGACGTGCGGGATCACCTCTTCCAGCGACTCGGCCAGGGTGTAGGAGATGCCGCGCTCGTCCAGCTCCTCGCAGATGTAATCCGGCATCGCCAGCACTTCCGGCGCCACGAAGTAGAAGTGGCAGTTGAACAGCGACAGCGCCTGCGTCAGCGAGTGCACGGTGCGGCCGTACTTGAGGTCGCCGACGAAGGCCAGCGCCAGGTTTTCCAGGCGGCCCTGCGATTCCTTGATGGTGAACAGGTCGAGCAGGGTCTGCGACGGGTGCTGGTTGGCGCCGTCGCCGCCGTTGATCACCGGCACCGCCGAGAATTCGCTGGCCAGCCGCGCCGCGCCCTCCTGGGGATGGCGCATCACCACCGCGTCGGTGTAGGAGCTGATGATGCGGATGGTGTCGGCCAGCGTCTCGCCTTTCTTGGCCGAGGTGTTGGCGCCGTCGGCGAAGCCGATCACGGTGCCGCCCAGGCGCTGGATCGAGGTCTCGAACGACAGCCGGGTACGGGTGGACGGTTCGAAGAAGCAGCTGGCCACCACCTTGCCGGCGAGCAGGTCATGTCGCGGCGCCGCCTTGAGGCGACCGGCGGTTTCCACCACCAGCTCGAGCTCCTCGCGGGTGAAATCGGGGATGGAAATGATGTGCTTCCGGTACAGGGGATTGGCCATGGTGCGGGTTCCTCGCGGTGTGATTCCATTTACAGAGCAAACCTGCCGCCCGCCTGGGCGGGCAGTTTTGCTCTGGAAACGCGATAACGGGTCTCTCACAGATAAAAAAAAGCCCCTGACGTCTCAGGAGCTGATTTTGACAACACGCCTCGCCCGGGTTCCCCGGCGCACGCCAACGCGTCTTTCCCGCCCTGGCGGGCGGAGGCGGCATCGCAGAACAGAAAGCGTACGCGGCACATGGGGTTGATCCGAACAAAACCGTCGAATTATAAGCCGAAACCGGCCGGCTGATAAGCACCCGTTTGGTGCGGTGGCGCCGCGCCACCGCACCCGGCCCGCTCAGAGGCGGAAATGACCCACCAGTTGCTCGAGGTTGGCCGAAAGCGTGTGCAACTGCTCCGCCGCGGCCGAGACCTCCTGCACCACGTCGCGGTTGGACTGCGCCATGGCGCTGATCTGCTCGACGTGGCGCGCGATCTCGGCGCTGGCCGAGGACTGCTCGCGCGTGGCGGCGGCGATGTCGACGATGTTGCCGACCAGTTGCTGGCTGCAGTGGGACACCTGCTGCATGCTGCCGTCGGCGGCCTGGGCGACGCCGACGCTGCTCACCGCGCGTTCGCGGCTGCCGTCCACCTCGCGCACCGCGTCGCGCGTCTCGCGGCCGATGGCCTCGACGATGCGGCCGATCTCCAGCGTCGCCTCGGCGGTGCGCCCGGCGAGGTTGCGCACCTCGTCGGCCACCACGGCGAAGCCGCGCCCCTGCTCGCCGGCGCGCGCCGCCTCGATCGCGGCGTTGAGCGCCAGGAGGTTGGTCTGGTCGGCGATGTCGCGGATCACGCGCACGATGCTGCTGACCTCTTCCGAGCGGCTGCCCAGCGCGCCCATGCGCTCGGCCAGCGCGTGCATGTCGCCGGTCATCGAGTCGATCTCGGCCGCCACGCGCTTGACCGTGACCACGCTCTGGTCGGTGATGGAGCCGGTCTGGCGCGCCAGTTCCTCGGCGCGGCCGGCCGAATCGGCGATGTGCTGCACGCTGGTGCTGACCTGTTCCACCCCGGCGGCGGTGGCGCTGGCGGTGTCCGACTGCGCCGCCGAAGCCTGCTCAACCTGGCCCGCCGACGCCGTCAGCCGCGCCGCCGCCTCGGCCACCGCGTGGCTCTGCTCGCGCACCCCGACGAACATCCCGTGCAGGCTGTCGATGAAGCGGTTGAAGGCGGTGGCGGTGCGGCCGATCTCGTCGCGGTTGGCGATGGCGATGCGCGCGGTGAGGTCGCCCTGGCCCGACGCCAGCTGCTCCATGGTGTCGGCCAGCTGGTTGAGCGGGCGGGTCAGCGCGCCGACCACCAGCGCCAGGATGGCGATGATGGCAATCAGCGCCAGCACGCCGATCAGGATCGCGCTGTTGCGCAGCTTGAGCGCCGGCGCGGTGATGGCGGCGCTGGGAATGCTGACGCCGAGCGACCAGAACTGGCCGGTGTCGCCGATCTTGACCGGGAAGAAGAAGTGGGTGAAACCGTCCGCCTCGAACACAAAGTTCTCGCCCTGGCGGATCTGCAGCAGCTTCTCGCCCAGCGCCTCGTCCTTGCCGACCGGCTTGCCCACCTTGGCCGGATCGGGGTTGGCCACGTACATGCCGCCCTCGGACACCAGCCGCACGTAACCGGTCTGGTACAGCCGGATGAAGCCGTAGCGCTGCTGCAGCGCGTCGAGCGCCAGGTCGGTGGCGGAGACGCCGATAAACTTGTCGTCCTGGTCCTTGATCATCGTCACCAGCGAGCTCTCCAGCACCTTCTTGCCCTGCACCTCGTAGAAGAACGGTTCGGTGATGGTGTCGCGGCCGCGCTGCTTGGGCACGTAGTAGTAATCGCCCCAGCCCGGCTTCTCGTAGTCGGGCTGGTAGCTCTGCGGGTTGTCCTTGTACTTCGGGAAGGCCTTGACCCGCTCGGCGTCCAGCATCACGTCCATCTTGGCGTGGCCGGAGGCGTCGCGCGTGACGTAGGGGGTGTAGCGCCCGGTGGGGTCGTGGCGCGGCCAGTCGAGGCGATAGGCGTCGTCGCGGCCGTCCAGCGCGTTGGGCTCCCACAGCATCCACAGCCCGATGTTCTGCGGCGAGTGGTCGAGCATCGTCACGATCATGCCGTCGACCACCTTGCGCTCGGGCGGCGCCGTCTTCTTCAGCCCCAGCACCGCCTCGGCGAGGTGATGCGGCAGGACCATGTTCTGCCCCAGTTCGGCCTCGACCTGGCGCGCGTAACCCTGCGCCTGCTCCGACGCCAGCTGGTAGCCCTGCTCCAGCGCGCTGTCGTAGCTGATCTTGGCGATCAGCCCCACCATCACGGCAAAGCCCAGCGCCACCGACAAGCCGCCGATCAGGGTGATCTTGCGGCTGAGTTTTCCCCACTTCTCTTTCGTTCTCATGGCTGACGTTTCCCCTGCTTGGGTTGTGGGCCTGTTGCCGGCCCTGTGCTCGCAGGCTTGCCCTCGACTCGGCGATTACCGCAGAATGCAGGCAAGAAATGCGCTTTATTTTCAATAATTTCTTATCAAATTCGTCGTGACGGGTTAATGATCACGACGCCACTCTCCCGGCGCCGCGATCCTAGTCCCTCTGCCTCGGTGCCAATTGAATGAAAACGACATACCACTGCGGTTTTTTGCCATGATCAAGTGCATCGATATCGCCGACTTGAAGCCGGGCATGTTCATCCACGACCTCAACTGCGACTGGATGAGCCATCCCTTTCTGCGCAACCGCTTCGTCATCGGCAGCGAGGGTGAGATCGACAAGATCCGCCACGCCGGCATCCATCAGCTCTACATCGATACCGGCAAGGGGCTGGACGTGGCGCACGCGCCCACCGTGGCCGAGGTGAAACAGCAGCTGGAACAGGAAATCCGCACCTTTGCCGAGGGCAAGAGCCAGTTGCCGCGCCGGGTGGACGCGGCCGAGGAGTTCGGCCAGGCGCGGCGCATCCACGCCGAGGCGCACCAGATCGTGCGCGACATCATGCAGGACGTGCGGCTGGGACGGCAGGTGCAGCTGGAGCGGGTGGAACCGACGGTGGAGAAGATGACCACCTCGATCCTGCGCAACAACGACGCCCTGCTGGCGCTGTGCCGCATCAAGAACAAGGACGACTACACCTTCCTGCATTCGGTCAGCGTGGGTGCGCTGATGGTCAGCTTCTCGCGCGCCATGGAGCTGGAGCACGGGATGCTGCACCACGCCGGCGTGGGCGGCATGATGCACGACATCGGCAAGATGACGGTGCCCGACGCCATCCTCAACAAGCCGGGCAAGCTGAACGAGAGCGAGTTCGCCATGATGAAGTGCCACGTGGTGGCCAGCGAGAAGATCCTGCGCCAGACTCCGGGCATCTCCGCCATCGCGATCGAGGTGGCGGCGCAGCACCACGAACGCCACGACGGCAGCGGCTACCCGCGCGGCCTCAAGGGCGACGAGATTTCCGAGCTGGGGCAGATGGCGGCGATCGTCGACGTCTACGACGCGCTCACCTCGGACCGCTGCTACCACCGCGGCATGACCCCGACCGACGCCTTGCGCAAGATTTACGAATGGTCGAAGTTCCACTTCAACCCGACGCTGGTGCAGGCGTTCATGCGCAGCACCGGCATCTACCCGGTGGGCACGCTGGTGCGGCTGGAAAGCGGCAAGCTGGCGGTGGTGGTGGAGCAGAGCGAGAGCAATATGCTCACCCCCAAGGTCAAGGCCTTCTTCAGCACCAAGAGCAACAGCTACATCACGCCGCTGCTGATCGACCTGGCGCGAGGCCTGGGCCAGGGCGGCGGCGACCGCATCGTGCGCCACGAATCGCCGGAGCAGTGGGGCGTCGACCCGCTGCGCTTTCTGTAAGGTACCGTGCCGGCGCGCTCAGGGCGCCGGGTACTTGCGCGCATTCTTCACCAGCTTGTCGCGCACCGCCGCGTCGAGGTCGACGCCGGTGACGCTGGCCAGCCGCACCAGGTACATCAGCACGTCGGCCAGTTCCTCCTGCAGATGGGTGAAGCGCGCCGGGTCTTCGGCCAACCTGGCCGCCTCGTCGTCGGACAGTCACTGGAAGATTTCCGCCAGTTCCCCCACCTCGCCGGTCAGCGCCAGCACCAGGTTGCGTGCGGTGTGGTAGCGCGGCCAATCGCGCTCGAGGGCGAACTGGTCCAGGGCGGCGGCGAGGCCGCTACTGTCGATCAAGGGGTGGGTCATACGAGGCGGCTCCTTGGGAATGGAGCGACAGTGTTTCACGTGAAACCGGCGTTGGCAAAACCCGGCCGTGCCGTCACGCCGTGGCACGTTCAGCGAAACCGGCCGGCGCGCAGCGCCAGCCCGGCCCGTTGGCCCCGGCAGGGGTAGCGCCGCACCGCCGCGAGCGAGGCCCGCCGCCCGGCCCGGCCATCACAACTCCTCGTGGATCCAGGCCCAGGCCGCCGAGGTCTCCTCGCTCGGGAAATAACGCAGCGAGGCCAGCGTGAACGGCCGTACCAGCTTCACCATCCATTCCTGCCACGTCTCGTCGCCGACCACGGCGATACGCTCGAAATCGGCGTAGTGGCGCGTGCCGAACTTCATGTCGTCCCACACGGCGTGCAGGTCCCAGCCGTGGAAGTCGTCGAACTGGGCGTACAGCCGCGCCTTCTTGCCACCACGCAGCGCCGCCTCGACCAATGGCTCCAGCGTGCGGTAGTCGGCGTCGTGCAGCGTGCCGCGCAACTTGATCGCCACCACCCGTGGCGAGGGGCTCGTCAGCATTTCGATCATCGTCGTCTCCTTGCGCCATGCCCTACTTCCAGTATGGCTCGCCGGTCGGCCGGAAGTGGCACGAATGAGACGGCGGACAGCAGCGAAGCGTCGCCCGCCGTGCTACTTGTCTTCGGCGGCGTCGATCTGCTGCTGCATCTGCTGGTTCTGGGCGTCGACGGTATGCTGCACCGCCTTGGCCTGGTCCAGCATCTCGCGCTGCGGCGCGGCGATCTTGGCCGGCGACGGCGGTTTGCAGGCGCTGAGCGACAACAGCAGCAAGACGAGGAGAGAACGCATGGCGGCTCCTTTGGGCGGCGCAGGTCAGCTTCCGTTGTAGGTGCGAAAGGCGGCCATAGCAAAACGGCCAACCGCTGAAGGTTGGCCGAAGGAGCTGGGGATTACACCGGACGCTGCTTGAAGAAGGTGAGCGGCGCGCTGGCCGGGATTTCCGACGGCGGTGCGGACTTGAGGATGTGCTTCTTCATCTTGCCCATCACGTGCATCTCGCACGGACGGCATTCGAACTTCAGGGTGTAGGTCTCGTTGCCGGACTTGAGCACCATCGGGTCGGCGCGCACCTGCCCCATCACCCCCTTCACCCCCTTGGCCTGTTTCGGGCACAGGTTGTAGGAGAAGCGCAGGCAGTGCTTGGTGATCATCAGCGACACCTCGCCCTCCTCCTGGTGAGCTTCGTAGGCCGGTTCGATCACTTCCACGCCGTGCTTCTTATAGAAGTCCCACGCCAGCGCGTTGTAGACGTTGGCCAGATAGCTCAGCGTCTTTTCCGGGTAGGCCACCGGCGGCTCCACCGGCACCTTGCGCGGCTGGCGGGGCCAGGCGGCCAGGCGCGCCGCGTCCAGCTGCTCGATGGCGTCGCGGCGCAGGCCGTTGACCACCGAAGCCGGCACGAACCATGGCTGGGACAGATTCAGCGTCACGTCGTGGGCAAGGAACATGGTGTTGCCGAGCTTGGCCAGGTTGTCGCGCAGCCCGGCCTCGGCACGGGCGGCGTCCTTGGCCGGTTCCAGCGCGATCACGGCGCTGGCGCTGGCGCTGCAGCCATCCTCGTCGGTGACGGTCAGCGTCAGCCCCTCGGCCGTCTCGCCCAAGGTCAGCCACACCCCGACACGGCGCTCGGCCGACTTCTTCAACAGCGCCAGCTCCCAGGCGTGGTCGCGGTTGCGGCTGAGGTCGGTGCCGGGCTTGAGGCCGGCCAGCACGCTCGGGTCGTTCGGCTCGCAGCGCCATAGCAGGTCGCCGCCGGGCACCTTGCCGACCTGCTTCACGGTGTTGAGCTGCATGCCCACCACCTCGCGCTTCTTCATGAAGTTGATGCCGTCGCCGTTGGACATGGTCTCGGGGGTGGCGATCTCCAGCCAGGTCTCGCCCACCTGGTGCACCGTGCCCAGCGCCACGCCGACGAACTTGGGCGAATCGAAGGCGCCGATGTCCTGCTTGCGGCCGGTGGCGAAGTAGTCGGTCGCACCGCGGTGGAAGGTCTTGTCCGGGTCCGGCGCGAAGAAGATCTCGCTGCTGCCGCTGGAGGCCGGTGCCAGCTCCGGGCGGCGCTCGATGATCTCGTCGAGCAGCAGGCGGTAGTGCGCGGTGATGTTCTTGACGTAGCTGACGTCCTTGTAGCGTCCCTCGATCTTCAGCGAGCGCACCCCGGCGTCCAGCAGCGCTTCCAGGTTGGCGCTCTGGTTGTTGTCCTTCATCGACAGCAGGTGCTTGTCGAACGCCACCACGCCGCCCTTCTCGTCGGTCAGCGTGTACGGCAGGCGGCAGGCCTGCGAGCAGTCGCCGCGGTTGGCGCTGCGCCCGGTGTCGGCGTGGCTGATGTAGCACTGCCCGGAGAACGCCACGCACAGCGCGCCGTGGATGAAGTATTCGATGGTGGCGGGGTCGGCACTCTCTGCCACGCTCTGTGCGATCTTGGCGATCTGCGGGATGGTCAGCTCGCGTGCCAGCACGATCTGGCTGAAGCCGGCGTCGGACAGGAAGCGCGCCTTGTCGGCGTCGCGGATGTCGCATTGGGTCGAGGCGTGCAGCTGGATCGGCGGCAGGTCCATCTGCAGGATGCCCATGTCCTGCACGATCAGCGCGTCGACGCCGGCGTCGTACAGCTGCCAGATCAGCTTGCGCGCCGGCTCCAGCTCGGCGTCGTGCAGGATGGTGTTGAGCGTGGTGAAGATGCGCGCATGGTAGCGGTGGGCGAATTGCACCAGCCCGGCGATGTCCTCCACACTGTTGCAGGCGTTGTGGCGCGCGCCGAAGCTCGGCCCGCCGATGTACACCGCATCCGCCCCGTGCAGAATCGCCTCGCGGCCGATCTCGGCGCTCTTGGCGGGGGACAACAGTTCGACTTGATGCGGCAACAGACTCATGCGACGGCTTCCTTGCTGGGGGTGGGGGTGCGCGCGGTCACGCGACAGGGGCGGAAGTATAGCGGAATCAGGGATTTAGGTGTAGGGCGGAAGCCTGACTGAGCAAGGTAGCGCAGCGTTGCGAAGGAACGGCGTTCCGCCATCAGCGACGATGATGGAACCGGTGGCGGCCCCCCCGGCATAAGCCGGGGGGGCCGCCCGACATGGGACGACCCACATCGGTGCAGCCGGAAAGCCACTCCCTGGCAGCCTTCCGCCTCGCGCCGGGGTCGCCCTCTAGCCGATGACGCGGAAGATGTCCCAGCGCTGCGTGCCGGACACCACGTGCGGCTCCAGCGCGCGGCTCCACGCCGCGTGCGCGTCGAGCGAGCCGAGCTTGCGCCATACCGCGTCGAGTTCGGCCAGATCGGCGATCTCGACCTCGGACTGGATGGTGGACTCCCTGGCGCCGATCGAGCCGTTCAACAGCCGCACCCGCTCGGGGGTCCAGCCGACCTGCGAACCGATCTCGCGCAACCAGCGCTGCATCTCCGCCACCACCTCGGGCTTGTGGCCGAACTTGGCCTCGATACTCCAGCGGGCGATCATCATGATGGGTCTCCTTACCTAGCTGTCGAGAGCCCGTTTGCGCCGGCACCAGCACCCGCCGCCGTCAGGCTCACCCCCAGCATAGGCCATGCCGACCACCCCGCCAGCGCCATCTCGCCGGCACAACGCTATTGGCTCAGCAAGGTCGCCAGCTCGTCCACCGCCTCGGCCCACTCGGCGTCGCTTTCCAGCGCCTGGCGCAGAAAATCGGCCTGCGCCGCGCTCCAGAACGGCGCGTCGGCCACCTCCATGCCGTGCTCCAGCCGATGCTTGGCCAGAAACGCGTCGATCGTCGCGGCGTCGCCGCCCAGGCCGAGTTGCTGGAACAGCTGCGGCAGTTCGTGCTTACCGGTATCCATGTCGTTCTCCTTGTGGTGTGGGGAATGGGAATAAAGACTCACACAGACAGCTTAGTCGCTGATGCGGCAGGGGGAAGGCCAAAACACGCAAACAGCGCCAAGCTCCCCCTCCCCCATTTGCTATAGTCATGCCTTCTCCCTCTCCATGCCATCGCCATGACCACGGTTCACCTCTCGCCAACCGCCGCCCGCCACCTGCATCTGGCCGCCCAGGGCCTGTTGACGCCGCCCAGGCGCCGGGCCGGCAAGGGCGATGTGCTGGCGGCGATCCGGCGCATGGCCCTGCTGCAGATCGACACCATCCACGTGCTGGCGCGCAGCCCCTACCTGGTGCTGTTCAGCCGGCTCGGCGCCTACGACCCGGCCTGGCTGGATGAATTACTGGCCGAGGGCGCGCTGTTCGAGTACTGGGCGCACGAGGCCTGCTTCGTGCCATCTGAGGACTACCGCCTGCTGCGCCACCGCATGCTCGACCCGGCGGGCATGGGCTGGAAGTACTCGGTGGCATGGATGGACAAGCACCGCGCCGAGATCGAACAGCTGGTCGAACACATCCGCGTAAACGGCCCGGTACGCTCGGCGGATTTCGCACGGCAGGGCGGCAAGGGCGACGGCTGGTGGGACTGGAAGCCGGAGAAGCGCCACCTCGAGGTGCTGTTCACCGCCGGGCGGCTGATGGTGTCGGCGCGCCAGCGTTTCCAGCGCGTCTACGACCTGGCGGAACGGGTGCGCCCGGACTGGGACGACGCGCGCGACCTGCCGCCGCCGCAAGTCGCGCGGCACGAATTGATCCGCCATAGCTGCCGCGCGCTGGGGGTGGTCAAGGCGGGCTGGGTGGCGGACTACTACCGCCTCAAGCGCGGCCGCTACGACGCCGCGCTGCACGCGTTGGCCGACGCCGGCGAGCTGCTGCCGGTGCGCATCGAGGGCTGGCAGCACGACGCCTTCGTGCACGCCAGCCTGGCCGACGAACTCGCCTTGGCAGCGGACGAGCGGCTCAAGGCCAGCGCCACGGCGCTGCTGTCGCCGTTCGACCCGGTGGTGTGGGACCGCCGCCGCGCCGCCGAGCTGTTCCGCTTCGACTACCGGCTGGAGTGCTACACCCCGGCGCCGCAGCGCCAGTACGGCTACTTCGTGCTGCCCATCCTGCAGCGCGGCCGGCTGGTGGGGCGGCTGGACGCCAAGGCGCACCGCGCGCAGGGGGTGTTCGAGGTCAAGGCGCTGTACCTGGAGCCGGGAGTGCGCGTGACGCAGCGCCTGACCACCGACCTGTGCGCCGCCCTCGCCAAGCTGGCCGCCTGGCACGGCACGCCGCAGCTGGCGGTCCAACAGGCACCGGACGGGCTGGCCGCCGCGCTGGCGGGAACGGGAGGCGCCTGAAGGAGGTCGTGCCCTCCCGGGCCACGCCGAGGAACTTCCGCCGCGCGAATCGCCTCTGACCTATTCCAGATGACGCGGAGAAATCTCTATGCCGAAGTCTTACCTTCCCCTCGCAATCGCGCTGGCGCTGGGGCTTGCCGCCTGCAGCGACAAACAGACGACCAAGCTACAGCAGTCGGCCTCGGACGCGATCGGCGCAGTGCATAGCACCGTCGAGGCAGCAAGCGCCCCGGTGGGCGAGCTGAAACAGGAAGCCAGCGCCGCGCTAGGCACGGCGGCCAACAAGGTCGGGAGCGCCGCGGCGGCCCTCAAACCCGAACTGAAACAGCAGATGGACAAGCTGAAGCAGCAAGCTTCGGCGGTGAAGGAAGCGGTCAAGGGGCTACAGGAGCATTAAGCCCGCCGGCCCGACAAAACGGCAGCCTAAGGCTGCCGTTTTTCATGGCGACACCCCGATGGGCCACGGGCGGCGGCGTGGGCATGACGGGCAACACTTCACCAATAACTCCCGAATTGCTCCATTTTTTCTCCCCACTCCTCACCTAGCATGGCCTCACCCGGCACCGAACGGGCGGACGCGAAGCAAGCCGTCTGCCCCTCCTGCACGGTGGGGACAGCCCGCTTCGGCCAACCCTGGCGCCGGGTTCAGCCCAGCAACCGGCGGTACTGCACGAAGCCGGAACGCTCGGCGATGCGGTCGTACAGCTGCATGGCGTCACGGTTGGTCTCGTGCGTCAGCCAGTGCACACGCGAACAGCCGTCCGCCGCCGCCTGACGGTAGACGTGCTCGATCAGCCGGCGTCCGACGCCGCGGCCACGCACCCCCTCGGCCACGTACAGGTCCTGCAGGTAGCAGTAGTCGCCCACGGTCCAGCACGAACGGTGGTAGACGGTGTGCACCAGCCCGACGGCCTCGTCGCCCTGCCAGGCCAGATAGGCGGCCATCGGTTCGGCCGGATCGAGCAGGCGCTGCCAGGTGACGGCGCTGGTGGCCTCGGCAATCGTGGTTTTGTAGAACGCCTGATAGCCCAGCCAGAGTGGCAGCCAGGCGGCGTGGTCGGCGGCGCTCACGGCGCGGATGTGCAGTTCGGTGCTCAAGGTTGGCTCCTGCGGGGGACGATCGCCACAGCATGCCGCAGGCCGCGCCGCGGCGACAGAGCCACTCGCCACCGCCGCCGGGGAACCACTGGCACGGTGCGCCCGGTGCCCCGGCTCAGGAACGGTACCGTTGCGCCAAGGCAACAAATGAGCCCGATTTTTCGATCATCTGTCGCGATAGGTGGAGTTAAGTCTGCATTAAGACGGCGCTCCTACCCTTAACGGCAGCAAGTAAACAGGAGTACATCATGTTGAAAAATTCCCAGCACAGTTATGGCTGGCTGGCCCGTGCCCTGCACTGGCTGTCCGCCCTGGCCATCATCGCCGCCCTGGCCTTCATCGAATTCAAGGATGTCTTTCCCAAGGGCACGCCGTTGCGCGACGCCATGAAATTCGGCCATTTCCAGGCCGGTCTGATCGTCTTGCTGCTGGTGCTGCCGCGCCTGCTGTGGCGTCTCGGTAACCGCGTGCCCGAGATCACCCCGGCGCCGCACAGGCACAGCGCGGCGCTGGCCAAGCTCGCGCACTGGGTGCTGTACGCGCTGATGCTGGCCTTGCCGCTGCTGGGGATTGCGATCGTGCAGGGCAGCGGTCACGAACTGGCGTTCTTCGGCCAACCCCTGCCGGTGCTGTTCACGCTGGACCGCGCCACCGCCCACGACCTGAAAGAAGTGCACGAAACGCTCGGCAACGTGCTGTTGTGGCTGGTGATCGGGCACGCCGCCGCCGCGGTATGGCACCACCGCTTCGTCAAGGACAACACCCTCACCCGCCTCACCGGCCCGCTGCGCTGACCGGGCAATGGGGATGCCGCAACAAAAAAGGTTGGCCGAAGCCAACCTTTTTCTTTGCCCGATCGCCTGAGCGCCGCTCAGGCGCCCTCCCCCAGCCCCTGCTGCGTCTGCAGCAGCAGGTCGAGCGACGCAAGCCCTCCACCCTGCCGGAGCAGGATCAGCTCGTCGCGATGCGCCTGCGCCAGTGTTTCCACCAGTTCCTCACCCTTGGCCAACAAGCTCACCTCGACGCAGCGGCGGTCTTCCCTTCCCGGACGGCGCTGCACCAGGCCTTGCGCCTCGCAGCGCGACACCAGCCCCACCACGCTGTGATGATGCGACTGCAGCCGTTCGGCCAGCTCGGCCACGGAGGCCCAGTCCCGCCCCGGATAGCCGCGCAGTTGCAGCAGCAGCTGGTATTGCTGCGGGGTCAGACCATGCTGTTGCGCCAGCTCCTCGCTGAAACGCAGAAACAGGCGCAAACGGTAACGGAAATCGGCCAGATGCTCGAAATCGCGTTTCGACAGGGAGGAATGGAAGGTCATGGCTGGATCGCGGGCTGAATTCTGGGGCACCCTAGCACAAATCGCCCTCCCGCCCTACAGCAGCGGCAGCACCAGCAGCCCGATCACCAGCGCCCACAGCAGCGCCCCGACCGAAAACACCGTGTAGGTGACCGACAGCGTCCGCACCCAGTGATCGTGCTCGAACAAGGCGTCCAGCCCATGCAGAATCAGCCCGGCCGAGGCGAACAGCCCGGTGCCCCCCGCCAACAGGTTGAACAGCGGGCTCGGCACCATCAGCGTCAGGGCGGACAGCCAGATCGGCAGCGGGGCGATCGCCGCCAGACGGTAGCAGTCGCGGTACGCCAGCGGCCGGGTGCTGCGCACCGAGTGCCGGATCACGTAACCCATCAGGGGCACGCACAGCCAGCTCACCAGCAGGAACAGCAGCGCGACGTAGCACCATTGGCGGAAGGGCACCGCGGGCGCGTACACCTCGCCGTGAAAGTACGCGGCGTACACGATCATCGCGCTGCTGAGCAGCGACGCCGGCAGCACCACCTTGCCGAAGCTGGCCGCCAGCGAGGGATGGCTCCTGGCCAGTTCATCCCAGCCGTCTTCCGACGATATCAGCATGCGAACGGGCGTAAGCAGACTCATGGCAAAGCTCCTTGGTTTACGGCGATGGCCTCTCTAATATATCGCATTACGATATATTTACAAGCCATCCTTTGATTCGCCTCGCCAGCGGATCCACCCAGGATGGCCCGCACCGGGGTCACGCGGCATCCCTCTCCTCCGCCGTCGGTGCAAAAAAAAAAACGGACCGCCTTGGCGGTCCGTTCTCGTCAGCCAAAACCGGCCTCGGTTCAGATCTTGTCATACAGCTTGGCGCCGCCCTTGACGAACTCGATCGACTTCACCTCCATGCCCTTGGCCAGCGCCTCCTCTTCGGCCAAGCCCTGCTGCGCGGCGAAGTCGCGCACGTCCTGGGTGATCTTCATCGAACAGAAGTGCGGGCCGCACATCGAGCAGAAGTGCGCCACCTTGGCCGAATCCTTCGGCAGCGTCTCGTCATGGAACGAGCGCGCGCGGTCCGGGTCGAGGCCGAGGTTGAACTGGTCTTCCCAGCGGAACTCGAAACGCGCCTTGGACAGCGCGTTGTCGCGGATCTGCGCGCCCGGATGCCCCTTGGCCAGGTCGGCGGCGTGCGCGGCCAGCTTGTAGGTGATGATGCCTTCCTTGACGTCGTCCTTGTTCGGCAGGCCGAGGTGCTCCTTCGGCGTGACGTAGCACAGCATCGCGGTGCCGTACCAGCCGATCTGCGCCGCGCCGATGGCGCTGGTGATGTGGTCGTAGCCCGGCGCGATGTCGGTGGTCAACGGGCCCAGGGTGTAGAACGGCGCCTCGTGGCACCACTCCAGTTCCTTGTCCATGTTCTCCTTGATCAGCTGCATCGGCACGTGGCCCGGGCCTTCGATCATCACCTGCACATCGTGCTGCCAGGCGATCTGGGTCAGTTCACCCAGGGTCTTCAGTTCGCCCAGCTGCGCGTCGTCGTTGGCGTCCCACACGCTGCCCGGACGCAGGCCGTCGCCGAGCGAGAAGGCGACGTCATACGCCTTCATGATGTCGCAGATCTCTTCGAAATGCGTATAGAGGAAGTTTTCCTTGTGATGCGCCAGGCACCACTTGGCCATGATCGAGCCGCCGCGCGACACGATGCCGGTCATGCGGTTGGCGGTCATCGGCACGTAGCGCAGCAGCACGCCGGCGTGGATGGTGAAGTAGTCGACGCCCTGCTCGGCCTGCTCGATCAGCGTGTCCTTGAAGATGTCCCAGGTCAGGTCCTCGGCCTTGCCGTTGACCTTCTCCAGCGCCTGGTAGATCGGAACGGTGCCGATCGGCACCGGGCTGTTGCGCAGGATCCACTCGCGGGTTTCATGGATGTTCTTCCCGGTCGACAGGTCCATGATGGTGTCGGCACCCCAGCGGATACCCCAGGTCATCTTGTCGACTTCTTCCGAGATCGACGAGGTCACCGCCGAGTTGCCGATGTTGCCGTTGATCTTCACCAGGAAGTTGCGGCCGATGATCATCGGCTCGGATTCCGGGTGGTTGATGTTGTTGGGGATGATGGCGCGGCCGGCGGCCACTTCCTGGCGCACGAATTCCGGGGTGATGGTGTCGACCATGCCGGCACCGTAGTTCTGGCCCGGGTGCTGGCGCGTCATCAGCTCGACGAGGCGCGCGTTCTTGCCGCCGGCGGTCTTCAGCGACTCGATGTAGGCGGCGCGGTTCTGGTTCTCGCGGATCGCGATGTATTCCATCTCCGGCGTGATGATGCCCTGGCGCGCGTAGTGCATCTGGGTGACGTTCTTGCCCGGCAGCGCGCGGCGCGGCTGACGCGTCAGGTTGAAGCGCAGCTCGTCGAGCTTGGCGTCGGCCTCGCGGGCGCGGCCGTACTCGGAGCTCAAACCGGCCAGCTGCTCGGTGTCGCCGCGCTCCTCGATCCAGGCGGCGCGGATCGGCGCCAGGCCGGAGCGGATGTCGATCTGGGCGGCCGGGTCGGTGTAGGGGCCGGAGCAGTCGTAGACGTAGATCGGCGGGTTCTGCTCGCCGCCGAACTGGGTCGGGGTGTCGGCCTGGCTGATCTCGCGCATCGGCACGCGGAGGTCGGGGCGGGAGCCTTCGACGTAGATCTTGCGGGAATTGGGCAGCGGCTGGATGGCGGCTTGGTCCACCACCATTTCGGTTTTCAGGTTGGTCGGCGCGTTCATCGGTCGGTCTCCGTGGTTGCTTCGATGAAACAGCGCAGGGAGCGGAACGCCGGACGACGGGGCCATGGGCGGGAAGTACGGCGGGAGCCGGACTTCAATTAAAGACGCTTCCCTACGCCGGTATTATCCGGGTCAGGTTCCAAGGGTGTTTCTCACCGGCGCCCCGTGTTTATGTAAAAAAACCAATCCTTCGATGGGGACTGGCTCATAAAAAACGGGGGCAGGACCCCTAGCGATGCTGTGAAGGTACGGTAAATATGGGATAATCGCAAGTTATTGTCGACAAAGCCCTTCCGGAGTGAACTGATGGATTTTGAGAATGCCCGCTTCAACCTGGTCGAACAGCAAATTCGTCCGTGGGATGTGCTTGACCCCAAAGTACTCGATCTGCTGTTTCACGTGAAACGTGAGGATTTCGTGCCGGACGACAAGCGCACGCTGGCCTTCGTCGACACCGAACTGCCGCTCATCAACGGCCACAAGATGCTGCAGCCGAAGGTGGAAGCCCGCCTGGTGCAGGACCTCGGCCTGAAGCCGGAAGACAAGGTGCTGGAAATCGGTACCGGCAGCGGTCACGTCACCGCCCTGCTGGCCAGCCTGTCGCGCCACGTCTACAGCGTCGACCTCGACCCGGTGATGAAGGAAATGGCGGCCAAGAACCTGAAGAAGGCCGGCATCAGCAACGCCACTCTGGTCGAAGGCAACGGTGTCGACGGCTACGCCGCACAGGCGCCGTTCGACGCCATCCTGGTCGGCGGCTCGCTGCCGGTGGTGCCGGACAGCCTGAAGCAACAGCTGGCCGTCGGCGGCCGCATGATCCTGGTGGTCGGCGACGAGCCGGTGATGACCACCAAGCTGATCGAGCGCGAGAGCGAAACCGTCTTCCGCGAGACCAACCTGTTCGAAATCTGCATCCCGCGCCTGGCCCACTCCGAGGCGGTCGAGCCGGAACGGTTCAGCTTCTGATGGTCAAGGAAATCAGCGCCGGCGAGCTGGCACAGTGGCTGGCCGACGCCAGCGCCGAGCAGCCGGTGCTGCTGGACGTGCGCGAGGACTGGGAAGTGCAGCTGTGCCGCATTCCCGGTTCGCTGCACATCCCGATGAACCTGATCCCGCTGCGCATGAGCGAGCTGCCGGATGACCAGCCCATCGTCACCGTCTGCCACCACGGCGTGCGCAGCTTCCAGGTGGGGCTCTACCTCGCCAATGCCGGTTTCGAGCCGGTGATCAGCCTGCGTGGCGGCGTCGAGGCCTGGGCCTGCGACGTCGATCCGACCATGGCGCACTACTGAACCCGCGCCATTTCCTTCCTCAAGGCCTTTCCCTCACGCCGTGCGGGAACGGCCTTTTTGCTGACCGGTCTTAGCCTCGGAGCGCGCTCGCCAGCCGGCCCCCGGCCGACGCCGAGCCGCTTGCAAGCGTGCCAAGCCCCCCGTTCTTCTGCGACAACAACTAACGCCATGCCGCAACTCGACTATCTCGCCCCCACCCTCGCCCGCGTCCATCCCGCCTGGGAGACCGTGCTGAGGTCGCCTGCGTGTTTCAAGGCCCTGAGCCAGATCGACCGCACCCTCGCCAATGAAGCCGCCGCCGGCAAGACCCTCTACCCGCCGCGCGAGCAGATCTTCCACGCCCTGAGCTACGCCGCCCCGGCCGACGTGCGCGTCGTCATCCTCGGCCAGGATCCCTACCATGGCGCCGGCGAGGCGATGGGGCTGTCGTTCTCGGTACCGCCGGGCGTGCGCATTCCGCCCAGCCTGCGCAACGTCTACAAGGAAATCGCCGCCGATCTCGGCACCGGCCTGCCGGCTTCGGGCGACCTGACGCCTTGGGCGCGGCAAGGCGTGCTGCTGCTCAACAGCGTGCTGACGGTGGAGGCCGACAAGGCTGGCAGCCACGGCAAGCTGGGCTGGCAGAACGTCAGCGACGCGCTGATCGACGCCGTCAACGCCGAGAACCCCGGCTGCGTGTTCCTGCTGTGGGGCAACTGGGCGCAGGGCAAGGCGGAGCGCATCGACACGCGCCGCCACAAGGTGCTGTGCGCCGCCCACCCCTCGCCGCTGTCGGCCAGCCGCGGCTTTCACGGCTGTCGCCACTTCTCGCAGGCCAACGCCTGGCTCGCCGCCGCCGGGCGCGGCGTGATCGAGTGGGCACCCGCCGCCGAACAATCGCTGCTGTTTTGACCCGGTCCCTCAGCGGCCCGCTTCCCAGCGGGCCGGCCTTGCCCTAAGCTTGGAGTCCCGCAACTCTTTTTCCCCACCGTGGACATATTCATATTACTGTTGCTGATCCTGCTCAACGGCGTGTTCGCCATGTCCGAACTGGCGCTGGTGTCGTCGCGCAAGGTCCGTCTTCAGCAATGGGCCGACGACGGCGACAAGGGCGCGCAGGCCGCGCTCAAGCTGGTCGAAGAGCCCACCCGCTTTCTCTCCACCATCCAGATCGGCATCACCTCGATCGGCATCATGTCCGGCGTGTTCGGTGAAGAAGCCATCGCCCAGCACCTGGCCGCCTGGCTCAAGCAGTACCCGTTGATCGCACCGTATAGCGACCCGCTGGCGTTCGGCGTGATGGTGGTGACCATCACCACCCTGTCGCTGCTGTTCGGCGAGCTGGTGCCCAAGCGCCTCGCCATGCACAACCCGGAACTCTTCGCCGCCGTGCTGGCGCGGCCGATGAAGCTGCTGTCGCGCGCCACCGCGCCGCTGGTGCGCGTGCTGAGCCTGTTCACCGACGCCATCCTGCGCCTGATGGGCGCCAAGAAGAGCAAGGAGCCCTCGATCACCGAGGAAGAAATCAAGGTGCTGATGGAACAGGGCGCCGACGAAGGCGTGTTCGACCGTGCCGAGCAGGAGCTGGTGGAAAACATCTTCCGCCTCGACGACCGCAAGGTGGCGTCGATCATGACGCCGCGCAAGGACATCATCTCGCTCGACATCGAGGACGACCACACCAGCAATTGCCAGCTGATGCAGTCGCACCCCTACTCGCGCTACCCGGTGTGCAAGGGCGGCATGGACCAGCTGATCGGCATCGTCGACGCCAAGCACCTGCTCGACCGCCTGCTCTCCGGCGGCAGCGTCGACTTCACCGCCGGCATGCACCCGCCGCTCTACGTGCCGGCCACGGTGTCGCTGATGCAGTTGCTGGAGCAGTTCAAGCGCGCGCGCATCCACATGGCGCTGGTGGTGGACGAGTACGGCGAGCTGGAAGGCCTGGTGACGCTGCACGACGTGCTGGAGTCGATCGTCGGCGGCCTGCCGGCCGGTCCGCAGGAAGACGAACAGCTGATCATCCAGCGCGACGAACACAGCTGGCTGGTGGACGGCATGGTGGCGCCGGACGAGCTGCGCGAGCACTTCGCCATCGACAGCCTGCTGCCCGGCGAGGACACCGGCAACATCCATACCCTGGGCGGCGTGGTGATGTTCCAGCTGGGCCGGGTGCCGGTGGCGGCCGACCGTTTCGAGTGGAACGGCTTCGCCTTCGAGGTGGTGGACATGGACAAGACCCGTGTCGACAAGGTCATGGTCAGCCGCCTGCAGGCAGCGTCGGCGCCGGAGGAAGAGCCGCCGGCAGCGTGAGCCGTCGGCATCGTGCCGCATCTTCCTGCAACGCCGCCCTTGGGCGGCGTTTTGCTGTCTGGTCGTCGCCCGTCATGGCACGCTTGGCAAAAGCGCACTACGCTGAAATTGACCAGCCTGGTCGCGCGCCGGCACCAGGCTTCAGCGATATGAGGACCGCAGCATGCTCGAACACACCCTGGCCGCCCCCGTCGAAGCGTGGGTCAAGTCGTTCCGTCACCATCTCAACCTGCCCGTCGCCATCGTGCTGCCCTCCGGCCAGAGCCTGGCGCTGGGCGACTTCGAACAGCCCCGGCTGGCCATCCGCGTGCGCTCGTGGAAGTCGCTGCCGCTGTTGCTGTCGCCGTCGGTGGACCATCTGGCCACCGCCTACGTCGAGGGCGAGCTCGATCTGGACGGCACCCTGGACGACATCATCGAGCTGGGCTACGCCTTCGCCCTGGCCGAGAACCCGGTGCCCGGCACCAGCTTCCAGCCCGGCCACGTGCGCCACACGCGCGAGCTCGACCGCGAGGCGATCCGTTTCCACTACAACGTCTCCAACCGCTTCTACGCGCAGTGGCTGGACCGCGACATGGTCTACTCCTGCGCCTACTTCGCGCACGGCAACGAGACGCTGGAGGAGGCCCAGCACGCCAAGATCCGCCACATCCTCACCAAGATCCGACTGCAGCCCGGCCAGACCCTGCTCGACATCGGCTGCGGCTGGGGCGCGCTGGTACGGCTGGCGGCGCGCGAATTCGGCGCGCGCTGCGTCGGCATCACGCTGTCCGAGGCGCAGTACGAGCACGCCGTGGAACGCGTGCGCCAGGAAGGGCTGCAGCGGCAGGTGGAAATCCGCCTGCAGGACTACCGCGACGTCGACGGCCGCTTCGACCGCCTCACCAGCGTCGGCATGTTCGAGCACGTCGGCCTCTCCAACCTGGTGGACTACTTCGGCACGCTGAACCGCCTGCTCGCCGATGGCGGCCTCGCCCTCAACCACGGCATCACCACCACCTCGGCGGCCAGCGACGGCACCGCCGGCGGCGGCGGCGACTTCATCGAGAAGTACGTGTTCCCGCACGGCGAGCTGCCGCATATCTCGCTGGTGTTGCGCACGCTGCAGGAAGGCGGGCTGGAGCCGATCGACGTGGAGAGCCTGCGCCGCCACTACGCCGTCACGCTGGCGGCCTGGGCCAGCCGCTTCGAGGCCGCCCGCGAGGCGATCCGCCAGGAAGTGGACGAAAAGACCTGGCGCATCTGGCGCCTCTACCTTGCCGGCTGCGCCTACGCCTTCCGCACCGACAAGGTGTCTATCTTCCAGGTGCTGTGCCAGAAGGCCGGCCAGGACGCCGCCACGCTGGCGTGGTCGCGCGACTACATGTACCGCGGCCGCTGAGGTGGCGTCTGCATCGTCAAAGGTTGGCCGAAGACCGCGCCTAGTCTGAAAGGACTAGGCGCGTAGTGCCTCTTTCCCGGCGCGCCACCCCATCCGGCGAATAGTGCCTCGCCGCCGCGCTCCCTACCATGCAGGGTGACGGAAACCGTCCCGCTCACGGCACGGTACGTTGCCGAGGCCGCGCCGCCGCCGCGCCCGCCTCGGCAAGCGCCTATGGGAGAGTCCACGATGAAACAATCGCTGGCCGGCTTGAGCATCCTGCTCGTCGACGATCACGCGCTGGTACGCATGGGCCTGCGCACGCTGCTGGAAAGCGCCGGGGCCCAGGTGCTGGGCGAAGCCGACAACGGCGAGGAGGCCTTGCGCCTGTACGAAGAAACCCGGCCCGACGTGCTGATCCTCGACCTCTACATGCCCGGCATGGGCGGCTTCGCCACTCTCGAACGGCTGCGCGCGCGCCATCCCGCGGCGCGCGTGCTGATCCTCTCGGCGCACCATGAAGTGGCGATGCCGGTACGCGCGCTGCGCATCGGCGCCCTGGGCTACCTGTGCAAGCGCAGCGCCCCGCAGGAGTTCGTCAAGGCGGTGCGCCAGATCGGCAACAACCAGCGCTATCTCGATCCGCAGCTGGCGCAGCAGGTGGCGCTGGCCCAGCTGGGCGGTGCCGCCGACCCCTCCGAAGCACTCACCGACAAGGAATTCGCCATCTTCCTGCAGCTCGCCCAGGGACACTCGGTCAACGAGGTGGCGGAGGAACTGCACCTGAGCCCGAGCACCGTCGGCACCCACCTCTACCACATCAAGCAGAAGCTCAACGTGCAGAACGCCGCCGAATTGGCGCTGATCGCGGTGCGTTGCGGCCTGATCGACGTCTAATCGAGACCGATTACGACATGACCGCCGCAGGCGGCCGCCCCCTCCGTCCTAGCGAAAATCATGAGGCCCGGCGCCGGGATGCCGTGAGGCCGCGTTCCCGGCATCGCCGACGCGCGCGCGTGTGACCGTGCCGACAATGATCCCAGATACCGCTGCACGAAACCGTCGCACGCCCTCGCCAGGCGGCGCTGTACGGCCGTCCGCCGGTCTACAGGAGCCGGGCGTCCCGCACCGGCCTGCCGAGGAAAGAGGAGCGCACCATGCCGAAAGAATCGACCGGGCTCAGCCTGGATGGCCAGGGCAAACCGCTGTGGCTGTCGCTGGAACTGACCTACCGCTGCCCGCTGAAATGCTCGTGGTGCAACAACCCGCTGGATTTCGACAAGTACACCGAACACGAACTCAGCACCGAAGAATGGAAACGCGTGCTCGCCGAAGCGCGCGAGCTGGGCGCACTGCAGCTGGGCTTCACCGGCGGCGAACCGTTGCAGCGTCCCGACCTGGAAGAGCTGGTGGCCTACGCCGACGAGCTGGGCTTCTACACCAACCTGATCACCTCGGGGGTCGGGCTCAACGAGGCGCGCATGGCGGCGCTCAAGCAGGCCGGCCTGAAGCAGGTGCAGCTGTCGCTGCAAGCGACCCGCGCCGCGCTCACCGACCAGCTGGTGGGCACCCGCGCCCACGCCCGCAAGCTGGAAGCGGCACGCCTGATCAAGGCGTACGGCTTCCCGATGGTGCTCAACATGCCGGTATTCCGCCACAACATCGACCTGATCGACGAGATGGTAGCGTGGGCCGCCGAGCTCGGCGTCGAGTACATCGAATTCGCCAACATCCAGTACTACAACTGGGCGCTGCTCAACCGCGACGAGCTGATGCCGACGCGCGAGCAGATCCAGCGGGCCGAGGCGGTGATCCAGCGCTGGCGCGAACGGCTCGACGGCGCCATGACGATCTATTTCGTCATCCCCGACTACTTCGAAGACCGCCCCAAGGCGTGCATGAACGGCTGGGGCGCCATCCATCTCACCATCGCCCCCGACGGCGTGGCGATGCCGTGCCAGGAGGCACGCGTGATTCCCGGGCTGGAATTCCACTCGGTGCGGGATCAATCCCTGGCCTGGATCTGGCACGACTCGCCGCTGTTCCGCAAATACCGCGGGCTCGACTGGCTGCCGGAACCGTGCCGTTCCTGTTCCGAAAAGGAAAAAGATTTCGGCGGCTGCCGCTGCCAGGCCTTCCTGCTCACCGGCGACGCCGGCAACACCGACCCGGCCTGCAGCCGCTCGCCGCAGCATGTCCTGGTGCAGGCGGCGGTGACGCAGGCGGTGGCGCCACAGCGCTTCCGCAAGCCGCTGATCAAGCGTTCCGCCAACGGCGTCTGCACCAGCTTCATGGAGGAGTGAATGCGCCATCCCTACGACAGCGCCGGCGGCACCCTGCTGCTGGGCGCGCTGCTCACACTGCTGCTGTTCCTGCTGGTGCGCCTGCTGGCCGGCTGAGGAGACACCATGGACGCAATGACACTCGACCTGCTGGTGCGCTGGGTGCATTTTCTCGCCGGCATCGTCTGGGTCGGCCACAACTACTCCAGCGTGGTGCAGCGGCCAAGCTGGCGCCCGCTCAGCGCCGCGGACCTGACCGACGACCAGAGCCCGCGCTTCCAGGCGCTGCTCAACCGCGAGCACGGCACCTTCCGCTGGGCGGCGGTGCTGACCTGGTGCGCCGGCCTGCTGATGCTGTGGCAGCGCGGCATCCTGGCGTCGGCACTGACCCTGCACGGGGCGCAGGCGCCGATCGGCGTCGGCCTGTACCTCGGCACGCTGATGATGCTCAACGTCTGGTTCGTGCTGTGGCCGCATCAGAAGAAGGTGCTGGGGCTGGTGCCGGCCAGCGTCGAGGAGCGGCTGCGCTGCTCGCGCATCACCCATCTCTCCTCGCGCACCAACACCATGCTTTCGCTGCCGCTGCTGTTCTTCATGGCAGCGGGCACGCACGGCGGCTTCCTGTTCGGCTGAGACCATGAGCCCGGCCTACAACTTCGCCTCCGGCCCGGCGCGCCTGCCGGATGCCGTGCTGGAGCGGGCACACGACACCCTGCTGCTACGCGGCGCCGACGGCGCCTGCGCGCTGGAGCGCCCGTTCTCCAGCCCGGCGTTCCGCGCCACGCTGGAGCGCGCCCGGCAGCGCCTGGCGGCGCTGCTCGACCTGCCCGCGGGCTACCGCGTGCTGTTCCTCGCCGGTGGCGCGATGCAGCAGTTTTCCATGGTGCCGCTCAACCTGCTCGGCCCGTCGCGTCGCGCCGCCTACGCCGACTCCGGCTACTGGGCCGGCCGCGCCATCCGCGAGGCGCGCCGTTTCGCCGAGGTGGCGGTGGTGGCGCGCTACCAGGGCGACACCCCGCTCGCCGCGCCGCCGCTGGAGAACTGGCGGCTGCCGGACGACTGCGCCTACTGCCACATCACCCCCAACGAAACCGGCGAAGGCATCGCCTACCCCGCCCTGCCCAACACCGGTGCCGTGCCGCTGGTGGCCGACGCCACCTCCTGCTTCCTCGCCGCCCCGCTGGATATATCGCGCTTCGGGCTGATCTACGCCGGCGCCCAGAAGAACATCGGTCCGGCCGGGCTGACCGTGGTGATCGTGCGCGAGGACCTGCTGCAACGGGAGGCGCGCTACGCCCCCGCCCCTTATTGCTATCGCCAGCAGCTGGCCGAGAACAATACCGTGAACACCCCGGTGGGCTGGGCCATCGAGCTCGCGGCACTGGTATTCGACTGGATCGCGGAATCGGGCGGCCTGGCGGCAATGGCAGAGGCCAACCGCCGCAAGGCCGAGCGGCTGTACCACGCCATCGACACCAGCGGCGGCTTCTACCGGGCGCCGGTGGCGCACGGCCACCGCTCGCCGAGCAACGTGCGTTTCCAGCTGACGGACGAGCGACTCACCGAGCCCTTCCTGCAGCAGGCCGAGGCGGCCGGGCTGACGCATCTGCGCGGCCACTGTCACGTCGGCGGGCTGCGCGCCAGCCTCTACAACGCCATGCCGGAAGCCGGTGTCGCCGCCCTGGTGGCGTTCATGGCGGACTTTGCCCGGAGACAGGGGTGAACACGGCGCCGTTTCATTGGGGCCGCCGCCCCGGGCTGGCGGGCGGCATCGACAAGAGCGGGGCGCAGGCGGCGGCACTGCTCGCGGCCGGCTTTGCCGCGGTGGAGTTCGGCACCGTGACGCCGCAGCCGGTGCCGGGGCAGCAGCCCGGCGTGGCGGCGCTGGCCGCGACGCTGGCCCGCCTCGGGGCACGTGGCGACAGCGCCATCGGCATCGGCCTGGGCATGACACCGGGCGCCGCGCCGCCAGCGCTGCACGACGACTGGCTGTACGGCCTGCAGCAGGCGGCGCCGGTGGCGGATTACCTGAGCTGCAATCTCAGCGCCCGGGCCTACCGTCCGCTGCTGGCGGCGGAGCACGACGCGCTGCTGCGGCAGGCGCTGGCGGCCATGGTGCGGGAACGCGACCGGCTCGCCGCGGCCTCCGGGCGCCGCCTGGCGCTCGCGCTCAAGCTGCCGCTGGCGTCGGTCCGCCTCGCCGTCGCCGCCGCCACGGCGGGGTTCGACGCCCTGATCCTGGTCCAGCCGGACGGCATGACGCTGCGCGGCCTGGCACACCAGCTGCACGGCGGTCCGGCGCTGATCGCGGTGGGCGGCATCCGCCGCGCCGCCGACGTGCGTGCCGCGCTGGCGGCGGGGGCGCACGGGGTGCAGGTGCATCGCCTGTTCGCCGAGCACGGCCCGGCCTGCCTCGCCATGCTGTGCGAGGAGCGGCTGGCGCGGCCCGTCTCATGATTTTCACGAGCCGTTTTTGGCCCGCTGCCGCTGGCTGGCGTCCGGGCCGGGCCGAATAATCGTTACTGGAGCGGCATGGGGCCGCACCGCAACCGAAGGAGACCGTCATGACCTGGGAAACCCCCGCCTACTGCGAAATCCGCCTTGGCTTCGAAGTGACCGCCTACGTCTACGTGCGCTGAGCCACGGGGCGGCAGCGGCAACAGCGCTGCCGCCCCCTTGCGCCGATCAGGAGCTACCGCCATGACCCCATCCCACCCGCTCGACCACGCGCGTCCCCGGCTGGCACCGCACTTCATGTTTCGCTGGGAGGCGAGCCAGCAGGCCTACATCCTGCTTTACCCCGAAGGCCTGATCAAACTCAACGTGTCGGCCGGAGAAATCCTGAAACGCTGCGACGGCCAGCGCAGCGTGGACGATATCGTCGCCGACCTGCAGGCCGCCTTTCCCGACAGCGCGGCACAGATCGAGAGCGGCACCCGGGCGTTCGTCGACACCGCCTGCGCCAAGGGCTGGCTGCAGCTCATGGTAGCCGGCGCGCAACCCGCGCGCGACTGAACGCCCCCTACCGGCAATGGGCGCTCGACCAGCGCCCGTCGGTGTTGATTGTTGGCCGATCAACGACTGGCGGCCGGCGTCTCGTTGAGGCAGTTGCGGGGTTGCCGGTTGATGGCTTCCTGCAGCGCCTGGAGCCGCTGGTAGTCGGTGGTCTGGATGCCCTTTTCCTGCATCAGGCGGTGGATTTCCGGCCCTTCCCACACCTGGAAATCGCTCAGGCGCAGCATGATGTCGCCGATGCGCTGGCGCGCGTCCGGGGTGTCCTCGGCCGGGTGGATGGCGAACTGGTGCAGGCCGGGCGGCAGGTTGCGCACCGCGAAGTCGTAGCCGTCGTAGCGCACTTCGAGGTTCTGCGGCCGGATTTCCGGGTTGTACTGCATGATGTAGCTGTCGGCCACCACGTTGCCGCGCAGCTGCTCGCCCCTGCTCAGCGGCAGTTGCTGCGCCACCGGATGCCACAACAGTTGCAGCACCACCGGGATGCCGGTGAGCTTGGGCAGCGACAGATAGAGGTTGATGAAGTCGTTGCGGATGCGCCAGAACACCATGTGGGTGTCGAGGTGGGTGATGGTGAGACCGGCGTCGCGCGCCTTCTGGATCTGCGCCAGGAGTTCACGCCGCACGTCGTCGATGTCGGCGTGCGCCGCCAGTTCTTCGATGTTGCCCCACAGCCGGCCTTCCGGGTTGTACAACGAGGGCACCTGCTCGCGCGGCAGCACCGCGCCCCAGCCGTAATCCTCCTGCCATTCGTCGGTCAGCGTCAGGTGCAGCCCGACCGCCTTGTGACGCTGGCGCACCTCCGCCGCGGCCGCGGCAAAATGCGGCGCCGGCACCATCAGCGACAGATCCTGGATCTTGCCCTCGTCGAGCAAGCGGAACGCCGCGCGGTCGAGGTCGGGGTGCATGCCGACGTCGTCGGCGTTGACGATCGCCAGCTTGGCGTCGTCGGGATAACCGAGGCAGCGCGTCAGCGGGGTGGCCGCGCAGTTGAGGGCAAAAGACGCCAGTACGGCGCCGAGTAGGGGGAGTTTGGGCAACATGGACGAGCAATCAACGACACACAGGCGGCTACTGTAACGGCTCGCGGCCGCCACGGCGAGCACTAATCTCGCCTTGCCGCCCTCCTCCCCTCGGGGTCTAGAGCATCACCGCGGCCTGGACCGGGGCCGGACCGGCAGCGGGTGGCGGCGGCGCGGCGGGAGCCGGCTGGGCCGTGGTGCCGGACGGCTGGGCCGCCGCCGGAGCGGGTGGTGCAGGTGGTGCGGCTGGCTGGGCCGGCGCGGCAGCCGGTTCCGTTGCCGGGTCCGTGACCTTCTTCATCAGCGCATCGGCGATGCTGCGTTCCTTCTCGGCCCGCGCCTGGAAGCTCTGCAGCGGCTTGATTTCCCACTTGAGCTGCCCCCAGGCCGGTAGGTCGCGCAGCAGGCGGTCGGCCTCGTCGTTGGATGCGGCATCGAGGATGAAGGCGAAGGTTCGGTCGCCCACCGGCATGCCGCCGACGATCTTCCTGGCGGCCTCCAGCTTCATCAGCGCGTCGAAGGTCGGCAGCAGTTCTTCCTCCACCGCCTCCACCGCTTCCGACGGCGTCGCGTAGTCCGGTGCGCCCGAGCCGATCACCAGGTATTGCGCGGCTCCAGCGGCCGGCCCCAGCGCCGCCAGCGCAACCGCCAGCAGCCACCGGGGCACCACCTTGTTATCCATACATGTCCTCCCACTGCCTGATTGCTAGCGGGTCGGTCAAGGTCGCCAGGCAGTACGACGTTGGCCGAAGCCAGGACGCCAGACAGCGGCAATGGGCGGGGAACCCTGCAAGCGGCGCGCACGCAAATGGGTTCGAGGGAGCAATCGCGAAGCTGGTCAACGGGGTCGATTCGGCATGAACACCCGGTCCATACCATGCAGTATGGCTAACAAATCCAAAAAGAACAGCTTTAAAACAGGGCCATTTTCTGGCCCGTAAACGGCCGCTGCGCGGTTTTCCTGATTTTGGACGCCGGAACCGCTCGGCAGAACAGAAATGCCGTGGCGGGCCTCTACGGCGTCGCCACGGCGGTCTGGTTCACACGCCGTGGTAGCCACGGTACCAGGCGACAAAGCGCTGCATGCCGTCGGCCAGCGGTGTGTCGGGCGAGAAGCCGACCGCGGCGCGCAGCCTGGCGGTGTCGGCGTAGGTCACCGGCACGTCGCCGTCCTGCATCGGGTAGTAGTCCTTCACCGCCTCGCGCCCGCAGGCGGCTTCGGTGGCGCGGATGAATTTCATCAGCTCGACCGGGTTGTGATTGCCGATGTTGAACAGCCGGTACGGCGGCTGGCCGTCGGCGCCCTGCGGCACATGCTCCATCACGCGCAGCACGCCTTCGACGATGTCGTCGATGTAGGTGAAGTCGCGCTGCATCTTGCCGTGGTTGAACACCTTGATGGTTTCGCCCTTGAGGATGGCCTCGGTGAACAGCCACGGCGCCATGTCCGGGCGGCCCCACGGGCCGTACACGGTGAAGAACCTGAGGCCGGTGGTGGGCAGCGCGTAGAGGTGGGCGTAGCTGTGCGCCATCACCTCGTTGGCCTTCTTGGTGGCGGCGTAGAAGCTCACCGGGGCGTCGACGCGGTCGTCCTCCGAGAACGGCACCTTGGCGTTCTGGCCGTAGACGCTGCTGGAGCTGGCGTACACCAGGTGCTTGACCGGGTGGCGGCGGCAGGCTTCCAGCACGTTGGTGAAGCCGGTGAGGTTGCTCTGGGCGTAGGCGTGCGGGTTCTGGATGCTGTAGCGCACCCCGGCCTGGGCGGCGAGGTGGATCACGTAGTCGACGCGCTCGGCGGCGAACAGCGCCTCGAGTCCGTCCCAGTCGGCGATGTCGAGCCGGTGGAAGGCGAAACCCGGGCGGCTCTGCAGCGTGGCGAGCCGGGCGTGCTTGAGCTCGACGGCGTAGTAGTCGTTGAGGTTATCCACAGCCACGACGTCGACCCCGCCCTTGTCCAGCAGTTTTTCGCACACGGCGCGACCGATGAAACCGGCGGCGCCGGTGACCAATACTTTCATTGCGTGTTCTCCAGACGGTGAAGCTCGATCAGCTTCGCGTATTTGATGTAGCTGTTGAAGCAGCCGATGCTGATGTGCACCAGGCCCGGCACGCCGTCGCGAAAGCCCTGGCGCAGCAGGTAGAACTTGAAGAAGCGCAGCAGCGGGCTGAACACCAGCTTCGGCCAACCCACGCGCTTGCCGCGCTCGAACAGCGCCTGTGCCTGCAGATCGGTGTAACGGTTCTGCTTGGTGAGATAGAGCGCGATGTCTTCGCCCGACTCGTGCATCAGGTCGCCCTTGAGGTTTTCCACAGGCCCGTCTGCGATGACGTACTCGTGCACCGCGTGGTCCGACCAGCGGGCCCGGCGCCGGTCGAACAGCCGCAGGCTGAGGTCCGGGTAGCCCTCGCCGTGCCGCAGGAAACGACCCATGAATTTGTTACTGCGCGGAAAACGGTAGGCCGCCGCTTGTGGATTGTCCGGCAAGTCTTTGATTTCACTGGACAATCTGGCTGACAGCCATTCGTCGGCATCGAGGCACAGCACCCAATCGTGGCGTGCCTGCTGCACCGCAAACTGCTTCTGCGGACCGAATCCGAGCCAATCCTGGTGGATAACTTTGGCGTTATAGCTTTTGGCAATGGCAATAGTGTCGTCGCTGCTGCCTGAATCCACCACCACGATCTCGTCGGCAAAACGGCAGCTTTCCAGGCAGGCCGCAATCTGTTGTGCCGCATTCTTGGTGATCAATACGACGCTCAGTGCTGAGCTCATGGTTTCTTATTAGCCCTTTTATATAAAAACCGAAGAAACTGTAGAAGTCGCCCTTCCCCTGTGGACAAGTGCTTTTCCATTTTATAAATCAGTGCATTATCTTGCTTGAAAGGCTGTTGCCAACTGCCTTGTCAGCACCTTCATCAGTTGTGGATAAATAGTGAGCGGTCTGTCCTGAGCGCTTTACCCACAGCTTGTCGGCAGCTTGTGCGTGTCGTGTGGTGGACAGCGTGTTCTGCTCGCCATCGGTCTTTTCATTGACGCCCTTATATAAAATGAAACAACAGATGAAGGGGCCCTCAGTTTGTGGATAAGCTGAAAAACGACGTGCTAACTCAGTTACTTGCCCTGTTGATGAGCATGGGATTGTTTCAGCTGGCAACTCACGGACAGATTGTGGATAAATCCGCCAGAACTTGTCCACAGGCGGTTATCCACAGTTCGTGCCGGTGGATTTTACTTGGTTAACCACAGGGCCGCTCGTACAATGCCGGCCATGATGAATGTGCTGATCGTGCGCACCTCGTCGATGGGCGACCTTATCCACACCTGGCCTGCCGTGACCGACCTGCTTGCGCATTACCCCAACCTGCGTCTGGCCTGGCTGGCCGAAGAAAACTTCGCCGATATCGCCGCGCTGCATCCCGGGGTACGCGCGGTGATTCCGATCGCCTGGCGGCGCTGGCGCAAATCCCTGCTGTCCCCTTCCACCTGGGCCGAAATGCGCGTGTTTCGCGAACAGCTGCGGGCGCGTCACTGGGATCTGGTGCTGGACGCCCAGGGACTGGTCAAGAGCGCGCTGCCCGCCAAGCTGGCGCGCGCGCCGCTCGCCGGCTACGGCTGGTCGAGCATCCGCGAGCCGCTGGCCAGCCTGTTCTACGACAAGAAGCACCGTGTCAGCCGCCAGCTTTCCGCGATCGAGCGCAACCGCCGCCTGTTCGGCCTGACCTTCGGCTACCAGCCGGAAGGCGCACCGGATTTCGGCATCCACGCCGGCCCCCGGCCGGCCTGGCTGCTGCCGGGCGACTACGCCGTGCTGCTGCACGCCACCAGCCGTGCTTCCAAGGAATGGCCGGAGGAGCGCTGGGTGCAGCTGGCCGACACCCTGGCGCGCCAGGACGGCATGGTGGCGGTGCTGCCGTGGGGCTCGGCCAAGGAGAAGGAGCGCGCCGAACGCCTGGCCGCCAAGATGCACGCCGGGGTGGTGGCGCCCAAGCTGTCGCTGAGGGAGGCGGCCGGCCTGCTCGGCCACGCCGAGGCGGTGGTGGGTGTCGACACCGGGCTGACCCACATGGCCAACGCCGTGAACGTGCCGCTGGTGGCGCTCTATACCGATACCGATCCGGCCCGAACCGGCGTGGTGGAAGGTCCGCGCGCGCTCAACCTGGGCAACGCCGGGCAGTGCCCGACGGTGGACGAGGTGCTGGCGGCGCTGGTGCGGGTGCGGAGCGCGGCGTGATCTGGCGTACCTTGTATAGCGCGCTGTGGACGCTGGCCACGCCGCTGATCCGCCGCTACCTGAGAAAGCGCGCAAAGAAGGCGCCGGCCTACCTCGAGCACTGGGACGAACGCTTCGGCCAACGTGTCGTACCCGCCGCCACCGGGGCGATCTGGGTGCACGCGGTGTCGGTGGGCGAGACGCGCGCCGCGCTGCCGCTGGTGGCGGCCTTGCGCCGGCGCTGGCCCGACGCGCCGCTGCTCGTCACCCAGATGACGCCGACCGGCCGCGCCACCGCCGAGGCGCTCTACCCCGACGCCGAAGTGCGTTACCTGCCCTACGACTACCCGCGCGCCGTGCGCGCCTTCCTGCAGAGCTACCGTCCGCGCTTCGGCGTGCTGATGGAAACCGAGCTGTGGCCCAACCTGATCCACGCCGCGCACGCGCAGCGGGTGCCGTTGTTCCTCGCCAACGCCCGGCTGTCGGAAAAATCGCTCAGGGGCTACCGCAAGGTGGCCCGGCTGATGGCGCCGGCGCTACGCCAATTCCGCGCCATTGCCGCCCAGAGCGCCGACGATGCCGGCCGTTTGCAGCAGTTGGGCGCAGTCGATGTCGCCGTCTGCGGCAACACCAAGTACGATTTCACCGCGCCCGAGGCGGCGCTGGAGCTGGGCGCGGCGTTCCGCCGGCGCATCGGCACGCGCCCGGTGCTGGTGTGCGCCAGCACGCGCGACGGCGAGGAAGCGCTGATCCTGGACGCCTGGCGCGCCGCCGGCCGCGCCGTGGCGGATGTCCTGCTGGTGATCGTGCCGCGCCATCCGGAACGCTTCGCCAGCGTGGCGGGGTTGGCCGAAGCCGCGGGCTTCGCGGTGCAGCGCCGCAGCGACGATGCCGCGCTACGCGACACCACCCAGGTCTGGATCGGCGACAGCATGGGCGAGCTGTTCGGCTACTACGCCGCCGCCGATGTCGCCTTCGTCGGCGGCAGCCTGCTGCCACTGGGCGGGCAGAACCTGATCGAACCGGCCAGCGTCGGCGTGCCGGTGCTGTTCGGGCCGTCCATGTTCAACTTCGCCGATGCCAGCGCCAAGGCGCTGGCAGCCGGTGCCGCACTGCAGGTGGCCGACGCCGCGGCGCTGGTGCAGCAAGCGCTGGCGCTGCTGGCCGACCCGGCCCGTCGCCAGAGCATGCGCCAGGCGGCGCTGGGGTTCACCGCCGCCCATCGCGGTGCCAGCGAGCGCATCGTGGCGCTGATCGCGCACGGCCTCGAGCGCCGCTGAGTTCCCTTTCCCCTCGGATTTTGCTGCGGCGTCGCGCTGCCGCTGCCGTGGCACGACCTCCTCCTCGCTATTTTTTTCTGACATTCAAACTGAATTTTTATCGTTTCTGGGAATGAAGCGGCACGACTCTCGTTGCTCGCGTCGGGACATGGCCATCCCGGTGTCGATACATGAAAAAAGGCGGGAGAAAGTCTCCCGCCTTTTGGCGTGGTGGTCTGCTGGTTTCACGTGAAACCAGCGGTGGCGATCCGGCTCAGCGCCGCAGCGCGGCCGCCAGCTGTTCCGCGGTTTGGGCCGGGTCGGCGGCGTCGAACAGCGCGCCGATCACCGCCAGCATGTCGGCGCCGGCACTGATCACCTCTCCGGCATTATCTGCGGTGATGCCGCCGATCGCCGCGCTCGGCACGCCGAGCCGCTTGGCCTGGGCGAACAGCTCGAGCGGCGCGCGCACCGCGTGCGGCTTGGTGCCGGACGGAAACACCGCGCCGAAGGCGACGTAGCTGGCGCCGGCCGCCACCGCCGCCTCGGCCAGTTTGATATCGTCGTAGCAGGAGGCGCCGATGATGGCGTCCGCTCCCAGCCGGGCGCGCGCCGCGGCGATGGCGGCGTCGTCACGGCCCAGGTGCACGCCGTCGGCGCCGACCGCCAGTGCCAGCTCGACGTCGTCGTTGACGATGAAGGTGACGCCGTGGCTGTGGCACAGGCTCGCCAGCAGGTTGGCCTGCCAGAGCCGCCGCACCGGGTCCTGGCTCTTGTTGCGGTACTGCAGCAGGCGCACGCCGTGCGGCAGCACGTCGCTCACCCGCTCGATCAGGCGCTCGCTGTCGTCGGTGTCCGGGGTGATGGCGTACAGTCCCTCAAGCGTGGCCAACGTCGTCTCCTTCGCCGTCCTGTTCCGCCTCTTTGCCCTCTTCCTCCGCCACTTCGCGCGCCCAGAACAGCCGGTCCGGGATGTACTGGCCCATGCCGGGGCGGAAGGCGTTGAGCAGGGTCTGGTAGGTGTACTCCTGGGCGTCGGTGATGGCCTCGTCTACCGGTGCGCCGGCGGCCAGCATGCCGGCGATGGCCGAGGCCAGCGTGCAGCCGGAGCCGTGGTAGCGCTCGGGCAGTCGCTCCCAATGGTGCTGGCGCACCTTGAGGTCCTTGCTGTAGTGGGAGTTGATCACCTCGCGCGTGTTCTCGTGGGTGCCGGTGATCAGCACGTGCTCGCAGCCCAGCGCCAGCAGCCGCTTGGCGCAGTCGTCGAGCGTCAGGCTGTCTTCCTCGTCCGGGTCGTTGGCGGCGAGCCGGCGCGCCTCGATGCTGTTGGGGGTGAGCACGCTGACCTGCGGCAGCAGCATGTCGCGCAGCGCGGCGATCATGTCGTCGTCGGCGAGGTCGTCGCCGCCGTCGCTGGCCAGTACCGGGTCGTATACCAGCGGGATATCGGGGTAATCGGCCATCAACTGGGCGATAACCGCGACGTTTTCGATGCTGCCGATCATGCCGATCTTGAACGCGGCCACCGGGATGTCCTCCAGCAGGCAGCGCGCCTGGTCGTTGACCCAGTCGGCCTCCATGACCAGGAAGTCGCTGACCCCGGCGGTGTCCTGCACGGTGATGGCGGTGATGACCGACAGGGGGTGGCAACCGAGGCTCGCCAGCGTCAGAATGTCGGCCTGGATGCCGGCGCCCCCGGACGGGTCGGAGCCGGCCAGCGTCAATACGGCGGGCAGAGGGGATGGAGTGCTCAAAGCTTAGCCTCTTTGTCGGTCAGGATTTAGAATCGGTATTTTAACTGAGCTGGGGCCAAAGGCGATGCGCAGCTGGATGTGTCTTATTTGTGGTTTCATTTACGAGGAAGAGGCGGGCCGCCCCGAAGACGGCATCGCGCCGGGCACCCGCTGGGAAGACGTGCCGGTGAACTGGACCTGCCCGGACTGCGACGCCCGCAAGGAAGATTTCGAAATGGTCGAGTTCTGAACCCGGCCGCGTCAATGCGAAGGAAAATCGAGATGTCGTGGAAACTGTCGTTCATGGCGGCGACGCTGGTCGCCGTGACCGGCTGCGCCGAGGTCTCCACCACCCAGTCCGGGGCGGTGGGCGTCCAGCGCAAGCAGACCATGCTGCTGTCGTCGCAGGAGGTGGAGCAGGCCTCCGCCAAGTCGTACGCGCAGGAAGTGAGCAAGGTGCGCGGCACCGGCAAGCTCAACAACAACGCCGCGCTGACCGCGCGCGTGCGCACCGTCGCCAACCGCCTGATCGCGCAGACCCCGGTGTTCCGCCCCGACGCGCGCAACTGGCGCTGGGAGGTCAACGTTGCCGATTCCCCCGAACTCAACGCCTACGCCATGGCGGGCGGCAAGGTTATGGTCTATTCCGGCCTGATCACCAAGCTGGCGCTGACCGACGACGAACTGGCGGCGGTGATCGGCCACGAGATGGCGCACGCGCTGCGCGAGCACTCGCGCGAACAGATGAGCCAGGCCTACGCCCAGCAGATGGGGCTGTCGGTGGTCGGCGCGCTGGCCGGTCTGGGACAGGGCGCGATGGACTTGGCCTCGCTGGCCGGCGATCTGGCGCTGACCAAGCCCAAGAGCCGCACCATGGAGAGCGAGGCCGACGTCATCGGCCTGGAGCTGATGGCGCGCGCCGGCTACAACCCCAACGCCGCGCTCAGCGTGTGGCGCAAGATGATGGCCACGGGCAACGGCAACGGCCCGGAATTCCTCTCCACCCACCCGTCGGACAGCAGCCGCCTGCAGGAGCTGTCGGCGCGCATCCCGCGCGTGATGCCGCTGTACGAAGCCGCGCGTCGGCGCTGAGCCGATGTTTCACGTGAAACCGGACCTCGCCGACCTGGAGCACTGCGCCCTGGCCCTGCCCGGCGCCACGCTCGACGTCAAATGGGGCGACGTGCGGGTGGCCAGCGTGGACGGCAGGATGTTCGCCACCTTTCACCGCGAGGTGGTGGCGTACAAGGTGGCGCCGGACGATTTTCTCGCCCTGAGCGGCCTGCCCGGCGTGCGCCCCGCCCCCTACCTGGCGCGGGCGCGCTGGATCGCGGTGAGCGACTGTTCCGCCCTGACCATGACCGACCTCAAGGCAGGGCTGGCCACGTCGTGGAAACTGGTGGTGCAAAAGCTGCCGCGCGCGCGCCGCGCCTTTTATTCCCGTTCCAGTTCAGAAGCAGAACGCGAAGGCGAGTGAGCAGCGACGAGACAGTACATTGAGTACGGCGAGTGCTCGCTGAGCGAATCACTGCGTGCCAATCCATCGCTGAGCAAATCTAAAGATTTGCACGCAGTGATTGGCCCAGCGATAGATTCGCACGCAGTCCGCGCCGCGATGCCGACAAAGTGATACGAATGAAATGGAATGGGAATAACGGACTGTAAATGACCTACCTCTACCTCAAGGCGTTCCACATCTTCTTCGTGGTGGCGTGGTTCGCCGGCTTGTTCTACCTGCCGCGCATCTTCGTCAACCTGGCGATGGCCGAGCACCCGGCCGAGTACGACCGGCTGCTGCTGATGATGCACAAGCTGTACCGCTTCATGACCCCGCTCGGCGTGCTGGCGCTGGCGCTGGGCCTGTGGCTGATGTTCGGCTACGGCGTCAGCGGCGGCTGGCTGCACGCTAAGCTGGCGCTGGTGGCCGGGCTGGTGCTCTACCACGGCGTCTGCGGCCGCTTCTGCCAGGCCTTCGCGGCGCGCCGCAACACGCGCAGCCACACCTGGTTCCGGGTGTTCAACGAACTTCCGGTGCTGGTGTTGCTGGCAGTGGTGATATTGGTGGTGGTCAAGCCTTTTTAAAAAGACGATGTTCAAGCTAAGTGTTGTATTTGGGTAAGTCGGCAGTAGATAAATCCCGTCAGGCTCGTGCCGTCAAGAAACCGGTTGCCAAGGGTTTAAGCCGCCGGTTGTTCGAGCGATTCGACGCTAGCGAATTGCGAGTTCCGGCGGCGCCTTGGCAACCGGTTTCTTGGCGGGGTTTCGCGAGACTCGGGAACGCTGGGGATGCAAGGGGCTTGGCGCCAGGCCCCTGCCCGTCCGCCGCGCGGAAGCGGCATTCAAAACAGCATTCGCATAGCGGACACAAAAAACCGAAGGAAACAACATGGCAATGGAAATCGAGCGGCGCTTTCGCGTCGCCAACGACGGCTGGCGCGGACTGGCCGAGGGCGTGCGCTACCGCCAGGGCTACCTGTCGGTAGAGAAGGAACGCACGGTGCGCGTGCGCGTGGTGGGCGAACAGGCCTGGCTCACACTGAAGGGCCACGTCACCGACGTGTCGCGCCACGAGTTCGAATACGCCATCCCGCTCGCCGACGCCCAGACCATCCTCGACAGCATGTGCCCGATGGTGGTCGACAAGCTGCGCTACCGCATCGAACACGGCGGCTTCGTCTGGGAAGTCGACGAATTCTTCGGCGAAAACGCCGGCCTGGTGATGGCCGAGATCGAGCTGCCGGCGGAAGACACGCCGTTCGCCAAGCCGGCGTGGCTGGGCGAGGAAGTCACCCACGACGGGCGCTACACCAACGCGCACCTGTCGAAGAACCCGTACACCCGTTGGCCGAAGGCGTGAGCGTCTATTTCCTCGCGCGGCTTGGGTTCGCCCGCCCGCTGCACTAGACTCTGGTGCTTCGGCCAATCTCTGCATAGTCAGTTTTCATCAGGAAACCATCATGTCCCGCAATCTCGAACTGTTTGAACGTGGCAAGCAAGTGATCCCCGGCGGCGTCAACTCGCCGGTGCGTGCCTTTGGCCAGGTCGGCGGCACGCCGCGTTTCGTCAAGCGCGCCGAAGGCGCCTATTTCTGGGACGCCGACGACAAGCAGTACCTCGACTACGTCGGCTCCTGGGGCCCGGCCATCCTCGGCCACGCCCATCCGGAAGTGGTCAAGGCGGTGCAGGACGCCGCCGTCGGCGGCCTGTCGTTCGGCGCGCCGACCGAGGGCGAGATCGAGATTGCCGAGGAAATCTGCAAGCTGCTGCCGTCCGTCGAGCAACTGCGCCTGGTCAGCTCCGGCACCGAGGCCACCATGTCGGCGATCCGCCTGGCGCGCGGCTTCACCGGGCGCGACCTGATCGTCAAGTTCGAGGGCTGCTACCACGGCCACTCCGACAGCCTGTTGGTGAAGGCCGGCTCTGGCCTGCTGACCTTCGGCAACCCGTCTTCGGGCGGCGTGCCGGCCGACTGCACCAAGCACACCCTGGTGCTGCAGTACAACGACGTACAGCAGCTGGCCGACACCTTCAAGGAAGTCGGCGACCAGATCGCCTGCGTCATCCTGGAGCCGATCGCCGGCAACATGAACCTGATCAAGCCGTCCGCCGAGTTCGTGCAGGCCTTGCGCGCGCTCACCGAACAGCACGGCGCGCTGCTGATCTACGACGAGGTGATGACCGGCTTCCGCGTGGCGCTGAACTGCGCCCAGGGCCTGCACGGCATCACCCCGGACCTCACCACGCTGGGCAAGGTGGTGGGCGGCGGCATGCCGCTGGCGGCGTTCGGCGGCCGCGCCGACGTCATGGCCAAGATCGCGCCGCTGGGTAACGTCTACCAGGCCGGCACGCTGTCCGGCAACCCGCTGGCGGTGGCGGCCGGGCTGACCACGCTCAAGCTGATCCAACAGCCGGGCTTCCACGACACCCTCGGCGCCCGCAGCGCCAAGCTGGCGGCGGGTCTGGCCGACGCCGCGCGCGACGCCGGCGTGGCGATGAGCACCGACAGCGTCGGCGGCATGTTTGGCTTCTACTTCAGCGACACCGTGCCGACCAGCTACGCCGAGGCCACGCGTTGCGACATCGCCCGCTTCAAGGCCTTCTTCCACGCCATGCTGGACGAAGGCATCTATCTGGCGCCGTCCGCCTACGAGGCCGGTTTCGTGTCGATCGCCCATAGCGACGCGCTGATCGACGACACCATCGCCGCCGCGCGCCGCGCCTTGGCGCGGCTGTAGTTCCACTTCGCCTTAGAACCGGTAACGTTGTCAGCGGCGTTGCGCGGGCTGCGTGCGAATCTCTCGCTGGCCAATTCTGCGTGCAAATCCTTGATTTGCTGAGCGATAGATTGGCACGCGGAGATTCGCTCGGCGAGCGCTTGCCGTCCTCTGTGCAGGGGCTGCGGCCCCGCTTACTGGCTTTCGCCTTAGCCTCGCAGACGCTCGCCTTGCCAGGCTGCGTTTTCTCGGTCCTAATGCTTTTGGGAATACCTTCCTTTTAGAACAGCTTGGCCGTCGCCCCCGTACCGGGTCTTCGGCCAACCCTGTCGTTTCGCCGTTCTGCCCCACCGACCATGACCGACTCGTTTTCCCACCACATCGAGCCCGCGCTCACCCCTGCCCACCAGGCGCTGCTGGCCGTGCTGGCGCTGCTGCCCGGCGGCGAGACCAAGGCCAACCTGCTGACGCTGCTGCACCGCGCCGAAGTACACGACGCCCACGGCAAGGAGCTCGACAGCGTGCGCCTCGGCACCCTGCTGGCCGAGCTGGAGAACCGGCAGTGGATCGTGCGCACCCCCGGCCTGCCCTACCGCCTGGTGCCGGCGGCGCGCAACGCCGCCTTGCTGCCCTTGCTGCAGGACCGGCGCGAACTGGCGCGCTGGAGCAAGCTGCTGCCGGAGCACCTCGGCAGCCGCCAGGCGAACTGGGGCGCCGCGGACCCGGCGCAGTGCCAGCTGCAGCTGTGGCTCGCCGTGCTCGCGGGCCAGGCCAGGCCGGCGCAGCGCTGGCTCGCGCAGTTGCACGAGCTGCAGCAACGCAGCGGGCAGACGCCGCCGGCGCCGGCCAAGCGGCTGTTCGCCGACGCTGCCGGGCGCGCCTTGTTCGACGGCCTGGCCGACGACGTGCAGGTGACGCTGCTGCTCGACTACCTGCCGGAGGCCTGCTGGCGCTTCGACGGCTTCCGTCACGGCTACGACTACGCGCTGTCGCGCTGGGACAGCGGCTACAGCGATTGGGACGAATTGGCCGAATGGCTGCTGCGCCAGGCGCTGTGGCGCGGCGATGGCGAGCGCGTGGCGTTGTTCGGCCGCCTCGGCAACAGCCTCGGCGGCGCGCTTAGCGCGCTGCTGCTGCAGGGCAGCTACGGCGCGGCGCTGGCCCATCTCGACGCCTGGCGCGACGAGCGCAAGGCCGAGACCCGGCAACGCAAGCTCGACCTGCCGGCCGAACTGCACGCGCTCTACTGCCTGGCCCTGCTCGGTGCCGCCGATCCGGCGCGCCAGGCCGAGTTGAAGCAGGCGATCCAGCACGGCATCAAGCACAACCTCGGCCAGAGCTACGGCCTGCTGCAGCACCTGGTGGCGCTGCAGGAAGGCGTGGCGGTGCCGGCCTACCTCGGCCTGCCCGAGCAGATCCACCTGGCCGGGCTGGACGGCCTGATGCTGGCGCTGGCGCTCTACTGGCTCGACGCCCGCCAGGCCACCTCAACGGCGTGGCAAGCCACGCTGCACGCCTTCCGCGAGCGCATGCAGCAGGAAGGCTACCAGCGCGTGGTCGAAGAACTGGAGGCGCTGCTGGAACGGCAATTCGGCGAGCCCCGCAGCACGCCGGACTGGCACAGCCGGCACGGTGCGCGTCCGCTGCTCGAGCTCTACCAGCGCCGCGAGGCCTGGCAGCATGCGCTCACCGCGCTCTCCTCGCTGGCCCCCGGCAAGGCCGCCGAGGCGCGCCAGGCGGCGCCGAATCCGACCCGGCTCGCCTGGTTCGTCAGCGCCGGCCGCCACGGCGTGCTGCTCGAACCGCGCGAGCAGAAGCTCGGCGCCAAGGGGCAGTGGAGCAAGGGCCGCGCGGTGGCGCTCAAGCGCCTGCTGGACGAGGCCGACAGCGCCGACTACCTGCTGGAGCAGGACCGCAACGTCATGCGCCACATCCAGCGCAGTTACGACGGCTACTACGGCGGCTCCAGCTACGAGCTCGACGGCGAAAAGGCGTTGCCGGCGCTGGTCGGCCACCCGGCGCTGTTCTGGGCCGACGCCCCCGACGTGCGCATCGACGTCGCCGCCGGCCAGGTGGCGCTGCAGCTCAAGGAAAGCGGCGCCCACATCCAGCTCAAGCTGACGCCGGCGCGGGTCGGCGCCGACAGTGAGGTGGTGTGGGAAAAGGACACGCCGACACGGCTGGTGGTCTACCCGGTGAGCAAGGAAATCCGCCAGATCGCCGCCATCGTCGGCAAGGAACTGACCGTGCCGCTGGCGGCCAAGGCGCAGCTGATGGAGGCCATCACCAGCATCGCGCCCTTGGTGCCGATCCACTCCGACCTGCCCGAGCTGGCGGCGCACATCGACACCGTGCCGGCCGACGCCCGGCTCTACGCCCACCTCCTGCCGCTCGAGCAGGGCCTGCGGCTGCAGCTGCTGATGCGCCCGCTGCCCGGCGGCGCCTGGTGCAAGCCCGGCCAGGGGCTGGAAAACCTGGTGGGCGAGGTGGACGGCAAGGCGTTGCAGACGCGGCGTCAGCTGAAAGCGGAAAAGCAGGCGCTGCAGGCGGTGCTGGACGCCTGCCCGGCGCTCGCCCAGGCCGACGGCGACGGCCAGGAATGGCAGCTCGCCGAGCCGCAGGCGGCGCTGGAAGTGCTGTCCGAACTGCAGGCGGTCGACCCGGCCACGCTGGAATGCGTCTGGCCCGAGGGCGAGCGCATGCGCATCAAGGCGCGGCGCGGCCTGGCGCAGATGAAGTTCGGTCTGCAAAAGCAGGGCGACTGGTTCGTGCTGTCCGGCGATCTCGAACTCGACGACGGCCGCGTGCTGCAGCTGCGCCAGCTGCTGGAACTGTTGCAGGCCAATCCCGGGCGCTTCCTCAAGCTGGGCGAGCAGGACTGGCTGGCTCTCACCGACGCCATGCGCCGCCGCCTCGACGAGCTGGCGCTGGTGGCCGACCACGTCGGCAAGGACGGCGCCATCCGCCTCTCCGCGCTGACCGCGCCGCTGCTGGCCGAGCTGGAACGGGAAGCCGGCCAGTTCGAGGCCGACGCCGCCTGGCGCGAGCAGCTCGCCGCGCTGGCCAGCCTCGGCGACTACCAGCCCACGCCGCCTTCCACGCTGCAGGCCGAGCTGCGCGACTACCAGCTGGAAGGCTACGCCTGGCTGGCGCGGCTGGCGCGCTGGGGCGTGGGCGCCTGTCTCGCCGACGACATGGGGCTCGGCAAGACGGTGCAGACCCTGGCGCTGCTGCTGGAACGCGCCCCGGCCGGGCCGCAACTGGTGGTGGCGCCGACCTCGGTGGCGCTCAACTGGTTGGCCGAAGCCGCGCGCTTCGCGCCGACCCTGAAGGTGCGTTCCTACCAGCAGCAGCGCGCGCTCGACACGCTGGCGCCGTTCGACCTGGTGGTGGTGAGCTACGGCCTGCTGCAGCAGGACGCCGACGCCTTCGCCGCGGTGCCGTGGACCAGCGTGGTGCTGGATGAGGCGCAGGCGATCAAGAACGCCGGCACCAAGCGCGCCCAGGCGGTGCTTGGCCTGCAGGCCGGTTTCAAGCTCGCCGCCAGCGGCACGCCGGTGGAAAACCACCTGGGCGAGCTGTGGAGCCTGTTCCGTTTCCTCAACCCCGGCCTGCTGGGCAGCCAGGAACGCTTCAACCAGCGCTTCGCCGTCCCGGTCGAACGCGGCGACAAGAACGCGCGCAAGGCGCTCAAGGCGCTGATCCAGCCCTTCATCCTGCGCCGCACCAAGAGCCAGGTGCTGGACGAGCTGCCGCCGCGCACCGAGATCACCTTCAAGGTGGCGCTGTCCGGCGACGAGCTGCATCTCTACGAAGCGCTGCGCCAGCAGGCGGTGGACAAGCTCGACGCGCTGGGCGAGCAAGACAACAAGCCGCTCAAGGTGCTGGCCGAAATCACCCGGCTGCGCCGCTTCTGCTGCCACCCGCGCCTGGCGCTGCCGGACAGCGAGCTCGCCGGCAGCAAGCTCAAGGCGTTCGCCGAGATCGCCGACGAGTTGCTCGAGAACCGTCACAAGGCGCTGGTGTTCAGCCAGTTCGTCGATCACCTCGCCATCGTGCGCGCCTGGCTCGACGAGCGCGGCATCGCCTACCAGTACCTCGATGGCTCCACCCCGGCGCGGGAGCGCAAGGCGCGCGTCGACGCCTTCCAGGCCGGCCAGGGCGACCTGTTCCTGATCAGCCTCAAGGCCGGCGGCACCGGCCTCAACCTCACCGCCGCCGACTACGTCATCCACCTCGACCCGTGGTGGAACCCGGCGGTGGAAGACCAGGCCTCGGACCGCGCCCACCGCATGGGCCAGCAGCGCCCGGTCACCGTCTACCGGCTGGTGGCCGAGCACACCATCGAGGAACAGATCGTGGCGCTGCACGCCGCCAAGCGCGACCTGGCCGACAGCCTGCTGGAAGGCGGCGAACTGAGCGCCAAGCTCGACGCCGACGCGCTGCTGCAACTGCTCAAGGGGGGCTGAGCGGGTTTCGCCGGAGGGGGACAGGCGGCCCCTCCGCGGGAGGCGCCTGGCATCGGCCAGGCTGCTAGTCCTCCTTGCCGCGCGGTTTTTGCTGCCAAACCGCGCCGACTTTTCCTATTCTTTCAGCATCAGTAGCATGCCCCGACACGGCGATGGCTAGCCTCGCAGCCCGACACCGCGACTAGGCGGCGTCGGCACGTTCACCCCCCTGTTCTCGCGCTGGGAAACCGTCATGCTCCGTTTCGACCTGCGCCGCCTGATCCTGCTGTTGGCCCTGACCGCGGTGTTGCTCGCCGTGATCAACGGCTTTTACTCCGGTTATCAGGTGCAGCGCGACATCCTGATCCGCAACACGCTCGAAGCGCACCGGGTCTACGCCGCCAAGGTGGCCTACAACACCGAGGTCTTTCTGCGCGCCACCCAGCAGAACCTGCGCGTCAACGCCGAGCGGCTGGTCGAGCACATGGACGACGCCGCCGCGCTGCAACGCGAGCTCGACCTGCTGCAGCGCTCCTCCGACAGCTTCAACACCCTGGTGGTGTTCGACGAACGCGGCGTGGTGCGCGCCGCCACGTTCCTGCCCCAGCTCGTCGGCCGGCGCCCGGAGAGTCCCGGCGCGCACGAGGCCCTGGCCAGGCAGAGTCCGCTGATCTCCGAACCCTACCGTGCCGTCACCGGGCAACTGGTGGTGATGATCTCGCAACCGCTGTTCGACCGTGCCAGCCGCTACCGCGGCTACGTCGGCGGCTCGATCCGGCTGCGCGAGAAGAACATCCTGCACGGCCTGCTGGGCGAGCACTACTACCGCGACGGCTCCTACCTCTACGTGGTGGACGGCAAGGGACGGCTGATCTTCCACCATGACCCCGCCCGCATCATGCAGGACGCCTCGGGCAACCCGGTGGTGGCGGCCGTGATGCGCGGCCAGAGCGGTGCCCGGCCGGTGACCAACACCCAGGGCGTGGCGATGCTCGCCGGCTACGCCTACGTGCCGAGCGCGCACTGGGGCGTGGTGTCGCAGCGCCCCAGGGCGCAGGCGCTGGCCGAGCTCGACCAGCTCATGCTGACCATGGCCAAGTACGCCGCGCCGCTGCTGCTGATCATCATCGTGGTGGTGTGGTGGCTGTCGCTGCAGATCGCGCGGCCGCTGCGGCAACTGGCGCGCGAGGCCGCCGCCATGGACAGCCACGGCGCCACGCCGCGCATCGAGGCGGTGCGCTCGTGGTACTTCGAGGCGCAGCAGCTGAAACAGGCGCTGCTGGTGGGGATGCGCGCCATGCAGCAGCAGCTCAACCGCTTCCGCCAGGAATCGAATACCGATGCCCTCACCGGCCTTGGCAACCGGCGCGAACTGGACAGCGTGCTGGACGACTGGAAATACAGCCGCCAGCCGTTCGCGGTGCTGATGATCGACATCGACTTCTTCAAGTCGGTCAACGACAGCTACGGCCACGATACCGGCGACCAGGCGCTCACCGCGCTGGCGCAGCTGATGCGCGACAGCGCGCGCGAGGGCGACGTGGTGTGCCGCATGGGCGGCGAGGAATTCGTCATGTTGCTGCCGGGGGCGGACGCCATCGGCGCGGAACGCGTGGCCGAACGCCTGTGTTCCCGCGTCGAAGCGTACCGCGTGCCCGGCCTGCCGGCCTTGACGGTGTCGATCGGCGTGGCCGCCGGCATCGCCGACGAAACCCCGGAGGCGCTGCTGCGGGAAGCCGACGACGCGCTCTACCAGGCCAAGCAGCAGGGCCGCAACCGCGTGGTGCTGGCCGCTGTGTGACGCCGCTGCGGGCTTCGGCCAACCTCGAGCGCGGCCGTGCCGGCAAGCGCTGGCGGCTTGGCTATGATCCAGTCAGGGGACGGCCCGACCCTGGGCCGTCCGGGCCGCTCACGGGAGCACGCCGATGCCGATTCACAACCTGCTCAACGACCTCCCCGCCGCCGGCGCCGAGGAAGCGTTCCACACCCTGCTGCGCCAGCCCGGCGTCAAGATCGAACGCATCGTCTCGTTCGGCCAGGCCAGCCCGCCCGGCTACTGGTTCGATCAGCCCGATGGCGAATGGGTGCTGCTGCTTGCCGGCGAGGCCAAGCTGCTGTTTGAGGACGAAGGTGTGCCGCGCGACCTCCGCCCGGGCGATTGGCTCGACATCGCCCCGCACCGCCGCCACCGCGTCGACTGGACCGACCCCGAGCAGCCCACGGTCTGGCTGGCGGTGCATTATTCCCATTTGCCTTAGCCGCGCTGACTTCGTCGTCGGGGTTGCGCCGCCTGCGCCGCTGGCGCTGGGCAAATCCCTGCGTGCCGGTCTTTCGCTTGGCTCGACGATGGATTGACACGCAGAGACCCGCTCAGCGAGCGCTTGCCGTGCTCCCTGAACGGTCGGCGGCCCTGCTCACGGACCTTCGCGTCGTGGTTGCGAAGGCGTCTGGTAATGGCTAGGCGGAGCCTGCCAGCGCGTCCAGCACCGCTGCGTCGAGCGCCTGCGGATGGGCGGTGACGCGCAGCAGATGCTTCATCGCCGCATGCGGCGGACGATGCACCGCCACGCCGTCGGCCAGCAGCGCGCGCTGGATGCGCTCCGCCACGGCGGCGTCCGGGTAGGCGATGGCGACGAAGTTGGTGCGGCTGGGCAGCACGCTCAGGCCGCGTGCGCACAGCGCTTCGGCCAACCTGGCCCGCAGCGCCAGCGTGTCGGCGATCAGCCGGCGCGCGTAGTCCGGCTCGTCCAGCACCGCCTGCGCCGCCGCCTGGGCGACTGCCGACAGCGCATACTGCGGGCGGATCTGGTCGGCCTTGGCGACGATCTCGGCGGCGGCGATGGCGTAGCCCACGCGCAGCCCGGCCAGCGCGTAGGCCTTGGACAGCGTGCGCAGCCGCACCGTGTTCGGCAGCACCCCGGCCGGCGGCGCGTCGTCCTCGTCCACGCAGAAGTCGAGGTAGGCCTCGTCCAGCAGCAGCACGCAGTCCGCCGGCAGCGCCGCGCGTAGCCGCGCGATGGCGTCGGCGCGGTGGTAGTGGCCGCTCGGGTTGTCCGGGTTGGCGAGGTAGACCAGCGCCGCCCGCTGCCGCTGGGCGGCCTCGGCCAGCGCCGCCAGATCGGGCGCCAGCAGGCCGTCGCCGCGGGCGTAGTCGACCTCGACCACCTGCGCGCCGACGCCCTCGGCGAAGTAGCGCAAGGTCGGGTACGTCCCCGCCGTGCTCACCACGGTATCGCCGACGTTGCAGAACAGGCGCAGCGTCAGCAGGATCAGGCTGTCGGCGCCGGTGTCGAACAGCACCTCGTCCGCCGTCACGCCGTTGAGCGCCGCGGCGCGCGTGCGCAGCGCGTGGGCGTAGGGATCGGGGTAGAGCCGTGCAAGCTCGGCCCCGGCGGCGCCGAGCAACTGCAGCAGCGGCGACGCCGGCTGCGGCATGCTCTCGTTGGAGCCGATGCGCGCCCGGATCGGGTGGCCGAGCGCCGCTTCCAGCTTCATGATGCCGGGAAACGGATTGACGATGGGGTGATGCGCGAGATGGCGGGCAAAACGGGTCATGGGGTCACTCCACAAACGCAATGCGGATCATTCTAGGCCATGGCGGCGGCAGGGTCCGCCACCGCAACGGCGGGCCCGATGAAAAATGCCCCGGCAGGCGGGGCATGGCAGTGGGCCGGGGTCACGGCGCCGAGGCATCGTGGTGCCGGTGTTTCGCCGGCGCGTCTTTGGGTAGATAGAGCGGGCCCTTGTAGCCGCAGGCCGTGACGATAAGGCACAAGGCCACGAGGGAGATCATGGTTCGCATGGAGGCGGGTCCGATGTGGCAAAATTACGATACTAGCAAAGCGCGCCGTGCCGATACATAGCGCCCGTTTCTTCCGGCGGTCCTCCCCGCGCAGCCCATCCGGGCTGTCCTGGCCCGTCCGCCTGGCGAAACCGGCATACGGCGGCGCGCCGACCCAACTGGACAAGACGACATGACCGACAGCGAATTCCTCATCCTGACCGACGGCATCTTCGCCCGCATCGAGAACGCCATCGACGACGCCGGCCTCGACGCCGACTTCCTCACCAACGGCAACGTGCTGGAAATCGAGTTCGACAGCGGCGCCAAGATCGTGGTCAACCGCCATAGCAGCAACCACGAACTGTGGATCGCCGCCAAGAGCGGGGGCTACCACTTCGCCTTGAGCGACGGTCAGTGGCTTGCCGCGCGCGACGGCGCCGAATTCTTCACCACCCTGTCGCAGGCCATACGCGAAGCCTCCGGCCAGGACTTCGAGCTCGCCGAATGATGGACACGGCGGCGCTGGCGCTGGCCGGGCTGGCCGCCTCGGCCTTCCTCTCCGCCACGCTGCTGCCCGGCAATTCCGAGCTCGCGCTCACCGCCTTCCTCTACAAGTGGCCCGACTGGTTGTGGCCGGCCCTGCTGTTGGCGACGCTGGCCAACACCGCCGGCAGCGTCAGCAGCCTGTGGCTGGGGCGGCTTGCGCCGAGGAAGGAGCTGTCGCCCAGGATCGCGCGCTGGTTCGAGCGCTTCGGCCCGGCCACCCTGTTGCTGGCCTGGGTACCGCTGATCGGCGACGCGCTGCCGCTGGCGGCGGGCTGGCTGCGCCTGCCGCTGCTGCCGAGCGTGCTGTGGCTGACTGCCGGCAAGGGGCTGCGCTACGCCGCCATCGCGCTGACGCTGCAGGTACTGACACGCTGACCGCTGACGCCGCAAGGTTCGGATTTCCGTTCCGGCGCCGTCAATACTGTTCGGTTTTCCGAACGAAATGCCGCGTTGCCCACCCCGCCCCGGCGCCGGGACGGTCCGCCCGGGTACGGGCAGGGTGGCAAAATCGGCGTGGCGATAGAAAATTTTTCTATGGGTATTTTAATGTCGATTGATTTTCATGTCGTTTTGCCACGCCAGTGAGACAAAAAAGCTACACCGGCCACTCTTTTTTTCGCCATCCGTCATGGATCGGATGAGCGCTTCATGACGAAAGCCCATGACAAAACACATACCCCGTAAACGCTTCGGCCAGAACTTCCTGCAGGACGCCAGCGTGATCGCAAGCATCGTGCACGCGGTCAACCCGCAGCCCGGCGACATCGTGGTCGAGATCGGCCCGGGCCTGGGCGCGCTGACCCGCCCGCTCTTGGCGCGTCTGCCGCACCTGCACGTGGTCGAGATCGACCGCGACATCATCAGCCGGCTGAAAAGCGAGTTCCCGCCCGAGCGCCTCACCATCCACGAAGGCGACGCGCTGGCCTTCGATTTTTCCAGCATCGGCACGCGCTTCAAGCTGATCGGCAACCTGCCCTACAACATCTCCACGCCACTGCTGTTCCACCTGGCGAGTTACGGCGACCGCGTGGTCGACATGCACTTCATGTTGCAGAAGGAAGTCATCGAGCGCATGGTGGCCGAACCGTCCACCGCCGATTACGGCCGGCTCACGGTGATGCTGCAGTATCGCTTTGAAATGGAACAGATTCTGCATGTGCCGCCGGGCGCCTTCTGGCCGCCGCCCAAGGTGGAATCGGCCGTGGTGCGCATGATCCCGGCGCCCGGCCGCTGCGGCGTGGCGACCGACGAAGCCGAGCTCGAGGCCCTGGTCACCCTGGCCTTCTCGCAGCGCCGCAAGACGCTGCGCAACAACCTCAAGGGCGTACTGGACGAGGCGGACTTCGCCGCGCTCGGCATCGACTCGGGGTTGCGCCCGGAGAACCTGACGGTGGAGCAGTACGTGGCCATGGCCAACCTGCTGAGCAGCCGGCGCTGACCCCGGCCCTTGCTGCGTTGCAGCTTGCGCCGGCCGCGGCCTGCCCCGAAAATCGTGGCGCGGCACGCCGGCCTGCTGCCGGCAGGCAAAGGTAACGTATTGAAACATAAATGAAAATCAGTAAACAGAAAGAGCGGTAACGATGATCCGATTCATGAACGTGCACAAGTGGTTCAAGGACCTGCATGTCCTCAACGACGTCAGCCTGAATGTCGCGGCCGGCGAGGTGGTGGTGGTGTGCGGCCCGTCCGGCTCGGGCAAGTCCACGCTGATTCGCACCGTCAACCAGCTCGAATCGATTAACTCCGGCGAGATCTGGGTGGACGGCAAGAACGTGGTCGACCCCAAGACCGATCTCAACGCGCTGCGCGCCGAAGTGGGCTTCGTGTTCCAGCACTTCAACCTCTACCCGCACCTGTCTGTACTTGACAACATCACATTGTCACCTCTAATGGTTAAGAAGATGGAACGGGCGGCTGCCGAGAAGCTGGCATTGCAATTGCTAGAACGCGTGGGACTGGCCCACAAGAAAGACGCCTTCCCGGCACAGCTTTCCGGTGGGCAGCAGCAGCGTGTGGCTATCGCCCGCGGCCTGGCCATGCAACCTCAGGTAATGCTGTTCGACGAGCCCACGTCGGCATTGGATCCGGAAATGATCGGTGAAGTGCTGCGCGTGATGAAAGACCTGGCGGAATCGGGCATGACCATGATGGTGGTGACCCATGAAATGGGCTTCGCTCGCGAAGTGGCCGACCGGGTGGTGTTTGTCGATCATGGCCAGATCATCGAAGAAGCCCAGCCTGAGGAGTTTTTCATGAACCCCCAGCACGATCGGGCCAAGCAGTTCCTGCGCCAGTTGCTGACGCCGATGCAATAAGCCGGCGAAGCAGGCAACGGGGGCGGGGCACGCTGTCAGCACAGCGACCCCCGAATAACGGGGGCGCCGAGATCAATAGAACAGGAGAAACTTGCATGCGCTTTACCACTCGACTCATCTGCACCGCCACCGTTGGCGCCCTGCTCGCTGCTCCGGCCATGTCCGCCGAGCTGACCGGCACCCTGAAAAAGATCAAGGACTCCGGGACCATCGTCATCGGTCACCGTGATGCCTCCATTCCCTTCTCCTACCTCGACAACAACCAGCAGCCGATCGGCTACTCGATGGACATCGCCCACAAGGTGGTCGAAGCCGTCAAGAAAGACCTGAAGATGCCGGGCCTGAAGGTCCAGTACAACCTGGTCACCTCGCAGACGCGCATTCCGCTGGTCCAGAACGGCACCGTCGACATCGAGTGCGGTTCCACCACCAACAACCTGGAGCGCCAGAAGCAGGTCGACTTCTCGGTCGGCATCTTCGAGATCGGCACCCGCCTGCTCACCAAGAAAACGTCCGGCATCAAGGATTTCCCTGACCTCAAGGGCAAGAACGTGGTGACCACCGCCGGCACCACCTCCGAGCGCCTGATCAAGGCCATGAACGCCGAGAAGCAGATGGGCATGAACATCATCTCGGCCAAGGACCACGGCGAATCGTTCTTGATGGCCGAATCCGGCCGTGCCGTCGCCTTCATGATGGACGACGTGCTGCTGTACGGCGAAATGGTGAAAGCCAGGAACCCGGCCGAGTGGGTGGTGACCGGCAAGCCGCAGTCGTTCGAAATCTACGGCTGCATGATGCGCAAGGGCGACCCGGCCTTCAAGAAAGTCGTCGACGACGCCATCAAGGCCACCTACAAGTCCGGCGAGATCAACAAGATCTACGCCAAGTGGTTCACCAGCCCGGTTCCGCCGAAAAACCTCAACCTGAATTTCCAGATGTCGGACGAACTCAAGGGTCTGATCAAGAGCCCGACCGACAAGTCTGCCGAGCAGATGTAATCCTGACGGGCGACTCGAGCCTGTCGTGAACCTGTTCCCGGCGCGTGGCGGCGGCATTGCCGCCGCCACGCGCCGGCTCGCAGCGCCAGCCCGCCGCCTGTGGCGGGACGATTCACAGCCAATCCCGCATTGGTCGTGAGGGTTGCTGCTGCCCGCGCCATATCCTCCTCCCGGTATGGCTGACGAACAGGAACATGCCAGGCTCCGGGGGGAGGTCGTCTCCCCTTTTTGTTTGGAGATTGGGTATGAATTACAACTGGGACTGGAACGTCTTCTTCAAGTCCACCGGCATCGGCACGGAAATCTACCTCGACTGGTTCATTTCCGGTCTGGGCTGGACCATCGCCGTGGCGCTGGCCGGCTGGATCATCGCGCTGATCCTGGGGTCGGTATTGGGCGTGATGCGCACGCTCCCCAACAAGACCGCCTCGGGCATTGCCACCGCTTACGTCGAACTGTTCCGCAACGTGCCGCTCTTGGTGCAGCTGTTCGTCTGGTACTTCCTGGTGCCCGACCTGCTGCCGGAACGCGCACAGATCTGGTTCAAGCAGGATCTGAGTCCGGCGACCTCGGCCTACCTGTCGGTGGTGGTCTGCCTCGGCCTGTTTACCGCGGCGCGGGTGTGCGAACAGGTGCGCACCGGCGTCCAGGCGCTGCCCAAGGGGCAGAACTACGCCGCCATGGCGATGGGTTTCCAGCAGGCGCAGATCTACCGCTATGTGCTGCTGCCGCAGGCTTTCCGCATCATCATCCCGCCGCTCACCAGCGAGTTCCTGAACATTTTCAAGAATTCCTCGGTGGCCTCGCTGATCGGCCTGATGGAGCTCTTGGCGCAGACCAAGCAGACCGCCGAGTTTTCGGCCAACCTGTTTGAAGCGTTCACGCTCGCCACGGTGATCTACTTCGTGCTCAACATGAGCCTGATGAAGTTCATGGGCTGGGTGGAAACCCGTCTGCGGGTGCCGGGCATGATGGGAGGTGCCAAATGATGGGTTTCGATTTCAGCCAGATCGGCCCGGCCCTGCCCGGCCTGATCGACGGCATGGTGCTGACGCTCAAGCTGCTGCTCCTGGCAGTGAGCGGCGGCGTGGCGCTGGGGACGGTGCTGGCGCTGATGCGCCTGTCCAGCAACCGCCTGTTGTCCGGTGCCTCCAAGTTCTACGTCAATTATTTCCGCTCGATTCCGCTGCTGCTGGTGATCACCTGGTTCTACTTCGTGGTGCCGCTGATCTTCAAGTGGATTTCCGGCGAGTTCGTCGCGGTCGGCGCCTTCACCTCCTGCCTGGTGGCCTTCATGATGTTCGAAGCGGCCTACTATGCTGAGATTGTGCGTGCCGGCGTCCAGTCCATTTCCAAGGGCCAGCTCAATGCCGCCTACGCGCTGGGCATGACCTACGGCCAGGCAATGCGGCTGATCATCCTGCCGCAGGCCTTCCGCAAGATGATGCCGCTGCTGCTGCAGCAGTCCATCATCCTGTTCCAGGACACCTCGCTGGTGTACGCCGTGGGCCTGATGGACTTCCTCAACACCGCCCGCTCCAAGGGGGACATCGTCGGTCAGCCGAATGAGTTCCTGATCCTGGCCGGGGTGGTTTATTTTGTTATCAGTTTCGGCGCCTCCACCGTGGTGAAGCGTCTGCAAAAGAGGTTGGCAGTATGAGCGCGATGATTACTCTCAAGAACGTCAGCAAATGGTACGGTGACTTCCAGGTGCTCACCGATTGCTCGACCGCCGTGGAAAAGGGCGAAGTGGTGGTGGTGTGCGGCCCGTCCGGCTCCGGCAAATCCACCCTGATCAAGACCGTCAACGCGCTGGAGCCGTTCCAGAAGGGCGAGATCATCGTCGACGGCCTGTCGGTGGGCGACCCGAAGACCGACCTGCCCAAGCTGCGCGCGCGGATCGGCATGGTGTTCCAGAACTTCGAGCTGTTCCCGCACCTGTCGATCACCGACAACCTGACCATTGCCCAGGAAAAGGTGCTGGGGCGCAGCAAGGACGAGGCGCGCCAGAAAGGCCTGCACTATCTCGATCGCGTCGGCCTCAAGGCGCACGCCGCGAAGTTTCCGGGCCAGCTCTCCGGCGGTCAGCAGCAGCGCGTGGCGATCGCCCGCGCACTGTCGATGGACCCGATCGCCATGCTGTTCGACGAACCGACCTCGGCGCTCGACCCTGAAATGGTCAACGAGGTGCTGGACGTGATGGTGGAACTGGCGCACGAGGGCATGACCATGATGTGTGTGACCCACGAGATGGGCTTCGCGCGCAAGGTGGCCAACCGCGTCATCTTCATGGACAAGGGCGCCATCGTCGAGGATTGCGCCAAGGAAGAGTTCTTCGGCGATATCAAAGCCCGCTCCGAGCGTGCCCAGCACTTCCTGTCGAAGATCCTGCAGCACTGAGCCAGCGATGCCGGCGAGCCGAACGATCTTCTGCCCGCCTTGTCTGAGCAACGCCACCGCAACCCGGTGGCGTTTTCCATATCCGCTGCCGTGGGAAAAGGCAGCCTGTAGCAGGGCCGATGGTATCCCCCGGCCTTGTCCGGGAGACGGGAGGCCGTCGGGGTGGACGATGTTTCACGTGAAACCTGTTCTGCCGGTAAGGGTGGCGCTGGCCTTCCTGTCCTCGAGCAAGCCGCCTGTCACGGCCAGCGCCGCAGCTCGCGGTACTGCGGCCCCTGCGGCGTTAGTGTGGATTCCATCAGCAACACGCGCCGCAAGACGAACGGTAAGGGGGAGATGTCCTGGGGCGGCAGCCGGTGGCGCGCCCGGCGCAGCAGCGTCACGTGCGGCACGTATGGACGCGTTTCGGTCGGGAACCCGGCCTGTGCCAGTCCTTGCTGCAAGGCGGCCACCAGTTCGCTCAGCACGAGGCATGGCTGAGAACTGCCGGCCCAGACGATACCGTTGGGCCAGCCGCCGACACGGTCGATCGTCCACACCTCTCCGGCCAGAAGCGGCAAGCGCTCCCCCACCGCCAGCAGTTCGTCCAGCCGCTCGGGAGCGACCTCGCCCAGAAAGGCCAGGGTCAGGTGCAGCCGCTCGGCGGCGACGACATGGCCACGGCTGTGTTTGGCCAATAAGTTGCCATTGGCATGCAATGACACGGAAGTCGACTTGTCCGGTATGATGGCAAAAAAGAGTCTCAAGACCCGATTCCTTTCCCCTAAACTGATCACTCGACGCTTTTCAGGGACGACGCAGGTTTCTTCATGTACTCAACGCACTATCTGGGGCGGCAGCCGATTGTCGATGCCAGGGAAAACCTGGTGGGGTATGAATTGTTGTTCCGTTCCAGCCCGGTCAACGCCGCGCATGTCGTCGACGATTTCGCCGCCACCGCCACGGTGATCCGCCATGCCTTCGTCGACCTCGGCGTCGCCGAGGTGCTGGGCGACCGGCTGGGCTACATCAACGTCGACGAACAGCTGTTGATGAGCGACCTCATCAACGTGCTGCCGCACGACACCGTAGTGCTGGAAATCCTGGAAACGGTCCGGGCGACGCCCGCCCTGCTGGTGCGGCTGGCCGAGCTGCGCCAGCGCGGTTTCCGCATGGCGATGGACGACCTGGTATCGCTGACCAGCGACAAGCGCGCCCTGCTCGATTACGTCGACGTCGTCAAGATCGACCTCAGCCAGGTCGAGCTGAGCGCGTTGCCGGCGCTGATGCAAGCACTGGAAGGTTTCCGCGGCAGCTTGCTGGCGGAAAAGGTCGACAACCCCGAGCAGTTCGAAACCTGTCGCGAGTTCGGCTTCAAATTGTTCCAGGGCTACTTCTTCGCCCATCCCACGGTGATCCACTCGCGCCAGGTCCGGCCCAAGGTGTCGGTGCTGCTGCGCTTGCTGGGGTTGATCCTGAGCGATGCCGAAACCGATGCCCTGGAGGAAGCGTTCAAGAGCGCTCCCGACATCGCACTGATGTTGCTCCGGCTCACCTCCACCGCGGTCATGGCCGACAAGTCGGCGGTCACCTCGATCCGCCAGGCCATCCTGCTCCTGGGACGGGACAAGATCAAGCGCTGGACCCTGCTCTTGATGTTTGCCACCGCCACGCCCCAGGGCGACAAGGTCCGCCACAATCCCCTGCTCGAACTGGCGGCCATGCGCGGCCGCATCATGGAGCGGCTGGCCCAGAGCCTGCGGCCGGAGGCGCCCCAGTTGGCCGAACAGGCCTTCATGGTCGGCATCCTGTCGCTGGTCGACGCCCTGATGCTGCGCCCCAAGACCGAGCTGATTCCGCAGCTGCCGGTCGATCAGATCATCAAGGACGCCGTGCTCGATGGCCGGCACATCCTCGGCGAATGGCTCAAGGTCACCGTGTCGCTGGAAGACGAAAACACGGTACAGCCCGCCGGCTACGATGCCGAACTCCTCACCCGAATCGAGACCGAGTCGCTGGACTGGGTCAAACGCATGTGGGCGTAAGCCGGCCCGGGCCTTTACCCCGCCCGTGCGCCCCTTTCCCGTGGACCCGGTCATGCTCCAGGCCTCGGCCGCTTTGCTAAGCCCGCTCCGGCGAGGTCGCCCTTCCCGGTCTGCGCTCCGTGACCGGGAGTGGGCGGGTGTTCAGATGATGTCGAGGTGGTCGATGCCCTCGAGCAGGTCGCGATCCTTGGCGCCCTCGCCGTACAGCTTGATCTTCAGGCGCAGGTCGTTGACCGAGTCGGCATTGCGTAGCGCATCCTCGTAGCTGATCAGACCACCCTCGTAGAGATCGAACAGCGCCTGGTCGAAGGTTTGCATGCCGCTCTCGCGCGACTTGCCGATCACCTCCTTCATCGAGGCGATCTCGCCTTTGAAGATCAGGTCCGCCATCAGCGGGCTGTTGAGCATCACCTCCACCGCAGCCACCCGGCCGCGCCCGGTGGCGAGCGGAACCAGCCGCTGCGAGATGATGGCGCGCATGTTCAGCGACAGGTCCATCAGCACCTGCTGGTGACGCTCTTCCGGGAAGAAGTTCAGGATGCGGTCGAGTGCCTGGTTGGCGTTGTTGGCGTGCAGGGTGGCGAGACAGAGGTGGCCGGTTTCGGCGAACTGCAGGCCATAGCCCATGGTCTCGCGGTCGCGGATCTCGCCCATCAGGATCACGTCCGGCGCCTGGCGCAGGGTATTCTTCAGAGCAATGTCCCAGCTGTCGGTGTCCACCCCGACCTCGCGCTGGGTCACGATCGATTTCTTGTGCGGGTGCACGTATTCGATCGGGTCCTCGATGGTGATGATGTGGTCCTGGCTATGGCTGTTGCGCCAGTCCACCAGCGCGGCCAGTGAGGTGGACTTGCCCGAGCCGGTGCCGCCGACGAAGATCACCAGGCCGCGCTTGATCAAGGCCACGTCCTTCAGCACTTCCGGCAGGCGCAGCTGGTCGAAGGTGGGAATCTCGGTATTGATCTTGCGCAGTACCATGCCGGCCATGCCCTGCTGGATGAAGGCGCTGACGCGGAAGCGGCCGATGCCCGGCGGGCTGATGGCGAAGTTCGCCTCCATCGAGGATTCGAACTCCTCCATCTGGCGGTCGTTCATCACCGAACGTACCAGCTCCTTGGTGTGCTGCGCCGACAGCGGCTGCGGCGACACCGGGATGATCTTGCCGTCGATCTTCATGGCCGGCGGGAAGTCGGCCGAAATGAAGATGTCCGAAGCGTTCTTGCCAACGGCGTGCTTGAGCAGGTCGTGGATGAACTTCGAGGCCTGGTCTCTTTCCATGATCGTTTTCCATCGTTGCCGGCGCTGAACGCCGGTGTCAGGCCTGTCTCACGAGGCGGGTTCCCCGGCCGGTTGCTTGGCGCCGGAGTGACGGAACCTCGAGGTCGCGGGAGCACATGGAGATCCCGCGTCGCGGCGCCCATCGCGCCGGGCCAACCGTCGACTCGCTCGGCATGGGATGGGCGCGGCAGGCGTCCGCTCACCGCGACAAGGGCTTGCCGTCTCGTGAAAGGGGCGTTTAGAACAAATCCTTGTTGCTGGCCTTCAGCCGTGCCTCGGCCGGCGACGCGATGTTGCGGCGTACCAGTTCCTGCAGGCACTGGTCGAGCGTCTGCATGCCGTACTGCTGGCCGGTCTGGATCATCGAGTTGATCTGGGCGATCTTGTTCTCGCGGATCAGGTTGCGGATCGCCGGCGTGCCGACCATGATCTCGTGCGCCGCCACCCGTCCGCTGCCGTCCTTGGTCTTCAGCAGGGTCTGCGAGATCACCGCACGCAGGCTCTCCGACAGCATCGAGCGCACCATCTCCTTCTCGCCGGCCGGGAACACGTCGACGATACGGTCGACGGTCTTGGCGGCTGAACTGGTATGCAAGGTGCCGAATACCAGGTGGCCGGTTTCCGCTGCGGTCATGGCGAGGCGGATGGTTTCCAGGTCGCGCATTTCCCCCACCAGGATCACGTCCGGGTCTTCGCGCAGCGCCGAGCGCAAGGCGTTGGCGAAACTGTGGGTCTGCTGCCCCAGTTCGCGCTGGTTGATCATGCAGCGCTTGCTCTGGTGCACGAATTCGATCGGGTCTTCCACGGTCAGGATGTGGGAGAATTCATTATCGTTGATATAGTCGATCATCGCCGCCAGCGTGGTGGACTTGCCGGAGCCGGTCGGCCCGGTCACCAGCACCAGGCCGCGCGGGTAGCTGGCGATCTCCTGGAAGATCTTCGGCGCCGACAGCTCCTCCAGCGTCAGCACCTTGGACGGAATCACCCGGAACACGGCGCCCATGCCGCGGTTCTGCATGAAGGCGTTGACCCGGAAGCGGGCGATGCCCGGCAGCTCGAACGAGAAGTCGCACTCCATCATTTCTTCGAACGCCTTGCGCTGGAAGTCGTTCATGATGTCGTACACCTTGTCGTGCACTTCGTGGTGCTCCAGCGGCGGCAGGTTGATGCGGCGCACGTCGCCGTTGACCCGGATCATCGGCGGCAGGCCGGCCGACAGGTGCAGGTCGGACGCCTTGTTCTTGACGGTGAAGGCCAAGAGCTCGGAAATTTCCATTTATAATTCTCCCCAATTCGATACCGCTACGGCGGGCCGTCAGCGCCAGACCACCGGCATGACCTTTCCTGATTGTAAGCATAAGCGCCGGGACTTGGTATGCTGATGCAGTGGGAGTCGTCCCGACGTGGGGCGGCGGCAGTGTTGCGGTTGCACCAAGGACATCATGACTTCAGCTATTTCATCCTCTCTGGCCGCGGTCCGCCAGCGGCTGGCCGCGGCCGAGGCCGCCGCCGGGCGTGCATCCGGCTCGGTATGCCTGCTGGCGGTCAGCAAGACGTTTCCGGCCGACGCCATCCAGGAGGCGTACGCCGCCGGGCAGCGCGCTTTCGGCGAAAACTACGTGCAGGAGCTGCAAGCCAAGGGCGGAGTGCTGGGCGGGCTGGACATCGAGTGGCACTTCATCGGGCCGCTGCAATCCAACAAGACGCGCCCGGTGGCGGAACTGGCACACTGGGTGCATTCGGTGGAGCGTCTGAAAATCGCCGAACGCTTGTCGTCGCAGCGTCCCGCATCCTTGCCGCCGCTCAATGTCTGCCTGCAGGTGAACGTCTCGGGCGAGGGGAGCAAGAGCGGCTGCGAACCGCACGAGGTGCTGGCGCTGGCGCGTGCCGTCGCCGCCCTGCCGCGCCTGACCTTACGCGGCCTGATGTGCATCCCCGAGCCGACCGCCGATCAGGCACGGCTGGCGGGCCAGTTTGCGCTGTTGCGCCGGCTACGCGACGAGATGGCGGCACAAGGCCTGGCGCTCGACACCCTGTCGATGGGGATGTCGGCCGACCTGGAGCTGGCGGTGCGGGAAGGCTCGACGCTGGTACGGGTCGGCACGGCCATTTTCGGCTCCCGGACGTATCCAGCATAATGGTTTTGCCAAATTGGCTACGATATACAATCGACAAATAGAGGACTCAGCATGCAGATCACCTTCATCGGCGGCGGCAACATGGCCTCCGCCATCATCAGCGGCCTGGCCAAACAGGGCGGCCACCGCATCAGCGTGGTGGAGCCCAGCGCCGACAAGCGTACCCAGTTGGAACAGGCCTACGGCGTGACCGCGCTGGAGCAGCCGCCGCAACACCTGTCGGCCGACGATGTGGTGGTGCTGGCGGTCAAGCCGCAGCAGCTGAAGGACGTGTGCCTGGCCCTGGCCCCGGTGCTGGGCAATGCCCTGGTGGTGTCGATCGCCGCTGGCGTCGGCATTGCGGCGCTTGCGCGCTGGCTCGGTTCCGGGCGCATCGTGCGCGTGATGCCCAATACGCCGGCCATGGTTGGCAAGGGTGTCTCGGGGCTGTTCGCCCCGCACGGCCTGGCCGAAGGCGATCGCAACAACGCCGCCGCTATCATGGCGGCGGTGGGCAAGGTGTTTTGGCTCGAGAACGAGAGCGGCATCGACGACATCACCGCGGTATCCGGCAGCGGCCCGGCCTACGTGTTCTACTTCATCGAGTCGATGATTGCGGCGGCGCGTGAACTCGGTTTTGACGATGCCACCGCGCGTCAGCTGGTGCTGGGCACCTTTGACGGCGCCGTCGAGCTGGCCAAGCAAAGCGATCTCGACGTGGCCACGCTGCGCGCCAACGTCACCTCCAAGGGCGGCACCACCGAGCGGGCCGTCGCCCGTTTCGAGGCCGACGGCGTCAAGGCGGCGATCCAGGCCGGGATGCAGGATTGCCGGGCGCGTTCGGTGGAGTTGGGCCAGCTACTGAGCCAGGACTGAGATGATCGCCGAGACCCTGCAATTTCTGATCAAGACGCTGGCCGACCTGTTCGTGCTGGTGCTGCTGCTGCGCTTCTACCTGCAGGTGGCGCGTGCGCCGTTCAAGCACCCGCTGTCGCAGTTCGTGATGGCGGTGAGCAATTTCGCGGTGCTGCCGATGCGCAAGCTGGTGCCGAGCGTGCACGGCTATGACACGGCCACGCTGCTGCTGGCGCTGCTGGTCGGCCTCTTCAGCAACGTGCTGATGCTGGCGCTCAATCCCCTGCCGTACAGTTTTGCCGCGCCGGAAACCTGGCTGGGGCTGTTGTGCCTGTCGCTGCTGGACGTGTTCCGCCAGTCGCTGTACCTTTTGATGGGGGCGGTCATCGTCCAGGCCATCCTGAGCTGGGTGAATCCGTACAATCCGTTGACACCGATCCTGGACGCGCTGACCCGGCCGTTCCTGCGGCCATTCCGCCGGGCCGTCATCGGCGGGGTGGATTTGTCGCCGCTGATCCTGTTCCTGATCATCCAGGTGATCCTGATGCTGCCGGTGCGGGCGCTGGAAAGCGTTTTTCTGATGCAACTCAAGGTCGCGTTATAGCTGTTATGGTTTGCTGTCGGGTTGAATCCCGACATTACGGGTGTGTCCTATCCAAATCTTTAAGGAGAGAGGTATGAAAAAGACGCTGCTGGCTGCGGTCATGCTGGGCGTAGTCGCCACGCCGGCCATGGCCAACCTGCAACTTGCCCAGAAATACAATTGTCTGGCCTGTCACTCGGTGGACAAGAAGGTAGTGGGTCCGGCCTACAAGGATGTCGCCAAGAAATATGCTGGTGACAAGGGCGCCGAAGCCAAGCTGATGGCCAAGGTCAAGGCCGGTGGTTCCGGGGTGTGGGGCGCGGTGCCGATGCCGCCGAACCCGCAGGTCAGCGATGCCGACCTGAAGACCCTGGTGAAGTGGGTGCTGTCGCTGAAATAAGCGGCCGGGCTCGGAATTCGCAAAGGGCGGCCTCGGCTGCCCTTTGTCGTGTAATAAGGCTTGTCATTGTGTGCGAATCGCACTATACCGGGGCACATGAGGAGGGATTTTCCCGGCGAGTCGTCTGTCCAATATAGTTGCACAAAGACCATGCCACCGGTAATCTTCAGCGCTTGTCTGCCAACTCTATGCTGGAAGCACTAAATTATGGCCAAGCTGACCGAACAGGATATCCTCAACTGGGAAGGCGAGGATTACATGAACGCCGACCACCTTGAGTTCTTCAAAGAGCGGCTGTTGCAGATGCAGCAGGAGTTGTTGAGCAACGCCAACGCGACGGCGAACCATCTGCAGGAGCAGGAGGCCACTCCCGACCCGGCCGACCGGGCCACGCTCGAGGAGGAATACGCGCTGGAACTGCGTACCCGCGACCGCGAGCGCAAGCTGTTGCAGAAGATTCAGTCGTCCCTGCGCGATATCGAAGACGGTTCCTACGGCTTCTGCGAAGACACCGGCGAGCCGATCGGGCTCAAGCGCCTGATGGCGCGTCCGACCGCCACGCTGTCGGTGGAGGCACAGGAGCGCCGCGAACGCATGAAGCGCCAGTACGCCGACTAATCCGCGGCGAGGGTGAATGAAAAAAGCGTCCCAAAAGGGCGCTTTTTTTGTTTTTTATCCGGGTTGGCGGTGTACCGCCAGGATGCGGCCGGGTGGGCGCGGGACTTGTCGCAGTGCGCAAAATGCAGGTATTGTGTGATGCAGTCAATACACAGAAAAATGCCCCGAGGCACATCACCATGCAACGACAGACCGACGACGTCCGAATCCGCGAAATCAAGGAGCTCCTGCCTCCGATTGCGCACCTCTACGAGCTGCCGATCACCGAAACCGCCTCCGAGCTGATCTACAACACCCGCCGCGAAATCGCCGCGCTGCTGCGTGGCGAGGACGATCGCATGCTGGTGGTGATCGGCCCGTGTTCGATCCACGATCCGGCCATGGCCGAGGAGTACGCCGAACGCCTGATGAAGCTGCGCCACGAGCACGCCCGCGAGCTGATCGTGGTGATGCGCGTGTACTTCGAGAAGCCGCGCACCACGGTGGGCTGGAAGGGGCTGATCAACGATCCGCACCTGGATGAGTCGTACGACATCAACTCCGGTCTGCGCCTGGCGCGTCGCCTGCTGTTGAACCTGAACAACGCGGGCATGCCGGCGGCCACCGAATTCCTCGACATGATCACGCCGCAGTACTTCGCCGACCTGATCTCGTGGGGCGCCATCGGCGCGCGCACTACCGAGTCGCAGGTGCACCGCGAGCTGGCGTCGGGGCTGTCCTGCCCGGTGGGCTTCAAGAACGGCACCGACGGCAACCTGAAGATCGCCGTCGACGCCATCCGCGCCGCGAGCCAGCCGCACCACTTCCTGTCGGTGACCAAGACCGGCCATTCCGCCATCGTCTCCACCGGCGGCAACCCGGATTGCCACGTGATCCTGCGCGGCGGCAAGGAACCGAACTACTCGGCCGAGCACGTGCGCGCCGCCGCGGCCGAACTGGCCGGCGTCGGCCTGGCGCAGAAGCTGATGGTGGACTTCAGCCATGCCAACAGCCGCAAGGACTACAAGCGCCAGATGGAAGTGGCGCGCGACGTGGCGGGCCAGTTGGCCGCGGGCGACAGCCACATCTTCGGGGTGATGGTGGAAAGCCACTTGGTGGAAGGTCGCCAGGACCTGAAGCCGGGCTGCGAGCTGACCTACGGCCAGAGCATCACCGACGCCTGCATCGGCTGGCAGGATACCGAGGATCTGGTGCAGATTCTGGCCGACGCGGTCAAGGCGCGTCGTGCCAAGGTGGGCGTGCCGGCGGGCAAGTGAGTCTGCAACGCGGCATGACAAAACCCGGCTCAGGCCGGGTTTTTTGTTTTCCAGGGCGAATGTCCGCTGTGGCGCAGCGGGCTTCGGCCAACCTTGAGGGTCAGTCCCGGCCGTCGAGCAGGTCGCCCAGTCCGCCCAGCACCGAACCCTGTTCGCTGGAGCGGCCGCCGGCTTTCGGGCTGGCGGCGATCAGCCGGTCGGCCAGGCGCGACAGCGGCAGCGACTGCAGCCATACCCTCCCCGGCCCGGTGAGGGTGGCGAGGAACAGCCCTTCGCCGGCGAACAGCGCGCTCTTGAGCTTGCCGACGTACTGGATGTCGAAATCGACCGAGGGCTGGTAGGCCACCACGCAGCCGGTGTCGACGCGCAGCGTCTCGCCCGGCGCCAGCTGACGCTCGGTCAGGGTGCCGCCGGCGTGCAGGAAGGCGTAGCCGTCGCCGTCCAGGCGCTGCATGATGAAGCCTTCGCCGCCGAACAGCCCGGTGCCGATCTTCTTCTGCAAGGCGATGCCGAGGCTGACGCCTTTGGCGGCGGCGAGGAAGCTGTCCTTCTGCGCGTACAGCGTGCCGCCCAGTTCCAGCAGGTGCACCGGCACGATCTTGCCGGGGTAGGAGGCGGCGAAGGCGACGCGTTTTTTGCCCGGCGCCTGGTTGACGAACACCGTGGTGAACAGCGACTCGCCGGTGAGCAGGCGCTTGCCGGCGCCCATCAGCTTGCCGAGCAGACCGCCCTGCGCCGCCGAGCCGTCACCGAACACGGTGTCCATGCTGATGCCGTCCTCCATGTAGTACATGGTACCGGCCTCGCCGACGGCGGCCTCGCCCGGGTCCAGCTCCACTTCGACGTACTGCATGTCGTCGCCGAAGATCTCGTAATCGATCACGTCCATCGCCATGCGCATTCTCCTGACTGGGGTGGCTGTTCCATCATGCTAGCCCAGCGGGTCCGGCAGCGGCCAGTGCCGCCAGCGCGTCGGGGGTGTTGAGGTTGGGCAGGGCCTGATCGAACGGCACGATGCGGTGCTCGAGCGTGGCGAGCCAGCCGCGGATGGAGCGGCCGCCGCCGGCGAGGTAGGCTTCGAGCGCGCCCTGTAGCCCGGGACGCAGCGCCAGCAAGGTGGGATGCCAGTGTTCCGGATCGCTTGCCGAGGCGGCGGCGAGGCCGCCCTCCAGCGCCGCCAGCAGCCGTGACGCCAGCTCGGCCGGCAGCCGCACCGCGTCGCAGGGCAGCATCAGCAGGGTGTCGTGCGGGGCGGCGGCAAGACCCGCCAGCAGGCCGGCGAGCGGGCCGGGGTAGTCCGGCAGCGTGTCCGGCAGTACCGGGTGGCCGAAGGCGCGGTAGATGTCGAGGTGGCGGTTGGCGGAGATCAGGATGCGCGCCGGGGGGGGAGTCTGCGCCGCCAGCGCGGCCAAGGTATGGGCGATCAGGGGTTGGCCGAACAGCTCGAGCAGCCCCTTGTCCTGGCCGCCCATGCGCGTGGCGCGCCCGCCGGCCAGGATCAGCGCGCTGTAGCTCATTGCCAGCGTCCGGCGGCGCCCTCGTCGCTGGACTTGGCCTCGACCCAGCGGCTGTGGCCGTCGGCGTCGATTTCCTTTTTCCAGAACGGTGCCTGCGTCTTCAGGAAGTCCATCAGGAATTCGCAGGCGGCGAACGCGGCGGCACGGTGCGCGCTGGCGGTGACCACCAGCACGATCGGTTCGCCCAGCGCCATCCGGCCGACGCGATGGTGGATCAGCGCGGCGGAGAGCGGCCAGCGCGCACGCGCCTCGGCGACGATGGCGGCGAGCGACTTCTCGGTCATGCCGGGATAGTGTTCCAGTTCCAGCGCGGCGACGTTGTCGCCATCGCCATGGCGGCGCACCACGCCGACGAAGCTGACCACGGCGCCGACGCCGGGATCGGCCGACAGCCGGGCGATTTCCTGGCCGGCGTCGAAGGTGGCGGCGTCGACGCGGATGGTGAAGGCGTCCATGTCAGCCTCCGGTGACCGGCGGGAAGATCGCCACTTCGTCGCCGGCGGCGAGTCCGCTATCCACGGTCGCCAGCTCCTGGTTGAGCGCGACGCGGAACACGCGGCCTTCGGCCAACTCGTCGGCCCAGGCGCCGCCGCGCGCGCGCAGCTCGGCGAGCAGCGCGCCGACGCTGGCGGCATCGCTCTCCAGGGTTTCGTGATCACGGCCGAAGGCGTCCTTCAGTCGCGCAAAATACAACAGGTTCAGTTTCATCTATTTCGACTCCGGGTCGGCATCCGGCTTGCCGCGCCCGGCCAGCATCACCCACAGGTGAAAGGCCAGCCCGGCCAGTGGTACCAGCGCCATGATGACGACGAAAACCCATTCCAGGGGAGATAGCAGTTCGCTCATGGTGCCAGTGTACGCAAGCCGGCGGCCCAGGCCAATGCGCCGGGTGGCAGAGGGCCGGCTGGCCGAAAGTAGTAGAAGTGGTATCTGGAATACATGTTCTTTACAATAGCGAGATGACTACCTTCGCCCCCACCCTCCCCCTGTCCGCCACCCTGCGTCGCCGCCTCGGCCGCTGGTGGCCTGAACCCCTGGTCATCAGCCGGCGCGAGCAGCTGGCGGTGGCCGTGGCCGCGCTGGCGGCCATCGCCTTGACCGCGCTGATCACCCACCTGACCGTCGGCGACGCGCCGTGGCTGGTGGCGTCGATGGGCGCCGCCGCGGTGCTGCTGTTCGCCTTGCCGAGCAGCCCGCTGGCGCAGCCCTGGCCGCTGGTCGGCGGCCATGTGCTGTCGGCCGCCATCGGCGTCGTCTGCGCGCGCTGGGTGCCCAATCCCTGGCTCGCCGCCGGGATGGCGGTCGGGCTCGCCATCTTTGCGATGATCTCGCTGCGCTGCCTGCACCCGCCGGGCGGCGCGATCGCACTCAACGCCGTGATCGGCGGCCCGGCGATCCACGCCATGGGCTTCGGCTTCGTGCTGTGGCCGGTACTGCTCAACGCCCTCGCCATGCTGGCGCTGGCGCTGCTGCTCAACAACCGCGTGCTGCGCCGCCCGTACCCGCGCCCGCTGCCGCAACCCAACCGCCACCTGATCAGCGACCCCAAGCCGCTGGAGCGCATGGGCATCCGCGACGAGGACGTCGAAGCCGCGCTGGCCGGTTTCAACCACCTGCTCGACATCAGCCGCAGCGACCTGGAACAGGTGATGACCTTGGCCGAAATGCACTCCTACCGGCGCCGCCTCGGCGATATCCGCTGCCGCGACATCATGTCGCGCGACCTGATCAGCCTGCGCCCGGACGCCAGCCTGCAGGAGGCGTGGCGCCTGCTGCGCCGGCACAAGGTGCGTGCGCTGCCGGTGCTCGGCGAGTTCGGCCAGGTGCTGGGTATGGTGTCGCTGGTGGACTTCCTCAAGCGCCTGGACGGCACGCCGCAGGGCTTGCGCGAGCGCGTGGCGAAGCTGTTGGGCGGGCGCGGTGCCGACAACCGCGTGGCGGCGATCATGAGCACGCCGGTGGTGAGCGTGCGCGAGACGCTGCACCTGGTCGAGCTGGTGCCGCTGTTCGCCGACCGCGGCCTGCACCACGTGCCGGTGGTGGGGGCGGACGGCACGCTCACCGGCATGATCAGCCAGTCCGATCTGATCGCCGCCTTGTACCAGGGCAAGCTGGCCGCCTGAGGCGACGTGGCCGCGGGGTGTGGCGAGGTCCGCCGCCGCACCCGCCCATCGCTACGGATCCCCGTCGGCGGCCGCCCTCTGCCTGCGGCCGGTGGCTTGTGCTTATAATGCAAGCATAACCATATCGGGGAGAGGGCCATGCAGGGCAGCATTCTCAGGGGACCGCGCCTGGTCGCGTTGTTTCTCGCCGGTTGCCTGCTGTTCAACTACCCCGTGTTGGCGCTGTTCGATCGCCCGGCCGAGCTGTTCGGACTGCCCCTGCTGTTCGTCTACCTGTTCGCCGCCTGGTTCGGCCTGATCGCGCTGATGGCGTGGATCATCGAGCGTCGGCGCGACTGAGGCGGAACCGACCTTGATCCCGGCCCCCCTCCTCGCCGTCGTCGCCCTGCTCTACCTGGGGCTGCTGTTCGCGGTCGCCTGGTGGGCGGACCGCCGCGCCGACCAGCAGCGTTCGGTGATCGCCAACCCCAGCGTGTACGCGCTGTCGATGGCGGTGTACTGCACCACCTGGACCTTCTACGGCAGCGTCGGGCGCGCCGCCGTCTCCGGGGTCGGCTTCCTGCCGATCTACCTCGGCCCGACCCTGGTGATGGCGCTGGGCTGGTTCGTGCTGTTGAAGATGATCCGCAGCGCCAAGGCCAACCGCATCACCTCCATCGCCGACTTCATCGCCTCGCGCTACGGCAAGAGCCAGCTGCTGGGTGGGCTGGCGACGGTGATCGCGGTGGTGGGCGTGGTGCCATACATCTCGCTGCAGCTCAAGGCGGTGTCCGGCAGCCTCGCCATCCTGCTGCCGCATCCGGCGGCGCTGCTGTCGCGCCCTGCTGCGGCGCAGCCGTTCTTTGCCGACAGTACCTTCTACATCGCCCTGATCCTCGCCGCCTTCACCGTGCTGTTCGGCACGCGCCACCTCGACGCCACCGAGCGCCACGAAGGCATGGTGGCGGCGGTGGCGCTGGAGTCGGTGGTCAAGCTGGTGGCGTTCAGCGCCGCCGGCCTGTTCGTCACCTACGGCCTGTACGACGGTTTCGGCGATATTTTCCAGCGCGCCCAGGCGGTGGAGCGGCTGCGCGTGCTGGCGGGTTCGCTGGCGGCGGGCCAGGGCTACGCCACCTGGTTCTCGCTGACCTTGCTGGCAGCGTTGGCCATGCTGTTCCTGCCACGCCAGTTCCAGGTGGCGGTGGTGGAAAACGTCAACGAGTCGCACCTGAAACGCGCCATCTGGCTGTTCCCGCTCTACCTGTTGCTGATCAACGTCTTCGTGCTGCCGATCACGCTGGGCGGCCTGCTGCGGTTTTCCGGACAGGGGGTCGACGCCGACACCTTCGTGCTGACGCTGCCGGTGGCCGCGCACCAGGATGCGCTGGCGCTGCTGGTGTTCATCGGCGGGCTCTCTGCCGCCACCGGCATGGTCATCGTCGAGACCATCGCGCTCTCCACCATGGTCTGCAACGACCTGGTGATGCCGCTGCTGCTGCGCTGGACGGGGCTGGCGCAGGGCGGTGCGCGCGATCTCTCCGGCCTGCTGCTGGCGATCCGGCGCGGCGCCATCCTGGCCATCCTGCTGCTCGGCTATCTCTATTTCCGCCTCGCTGGCGAGGCCTACGCCCTGGTCGGCATCGGCCTGATCAGCTTCGCCGCCGTCGCCCAGTTCGCCCCGGCGATGATCGGCGGCCTGTACTGGCGCGGCGGCACGCGCGACGGTGCGCTGGCGGGGCTGAGTGCGGGTTTCCTGGTGTGGGGCTATACCCTGCTGTTGCCGTCGTTTGCCAAGTCCGGCTGGCTGCCGGCCGGCTTCCTCAGCGACGGCCCGTTCGCCCTGGGCCTGCTGCGGCCGCAGCAGCTGTTCGGCCTCACCGGGCTGGACGAGATTTCGCACAGCCTGTTCTGGAGTTTGTGCGCCAACCTCGGCGCCTACGTCGCGGTGTCGCTGCGCCGGCCGCCCACGGCGGTCGAGGCCGGCCAGGCACGGCTGTTCGTCGACGCCCTGAAGCTGAGCCGCCCGGTGGGCGTGGCGTTGTGGCGTGGCCGCGCCGACAGCGGCGAACTGCAGACGCTGGTTGGCCGTTTCCTCGGCCCGGAGCGGGCGCGCGCCGCGTTTGCCGGCTACGCGCGGCGGCACGGCGTGGCCGACCCCGCCATGCTGGAGGCCGACGCCGACCTGGTGCACTTCGCCGAGTCGCAGCTGGCCGGCGCCATCGGCAGCGCCTCGGCACGGGCGGTGGTGGCCTCGGTGGCGCAGGAAGAGCCGCTGTCGCCGGCCGAGGTGATGGAGATCCTCGACGAGGCCTCGCAGCTGCGCCGCTACAGCCGCGAGCTGGAGCGCAAATCGCAGCAACTGGCGACGACGACGCGCGAACTCACCGCCGCCAACGCGCGCCTGCAGGAGCTCGACCGGCTCAAGGACGATTTCATGTCGTCGGTGACGCACGAGCTGCGTACGCCGCTGACCTCGATCCGCGCCCTGTCCGAGATCCTGCGCGACGACCCCGACATCCCGCCGCCGGAGCGCCAGCGCTTCCATGCCATCATCGTCGGCGAGACCGAGCGCCTGACGCGGCTGGTGAACCAGACCCTCGATCTGGCCAAGATCGAATCCGGCAACGCCGAGTGGCACACCACCGAAATCGACCTCAAGCAACTGGTGGCGCAGTCGGCCGAAGCCACGGGGCAGCTGTTCCGCGACAAGGAGGTGACGTTGTCGCTCGAGTTGCCGCAGCGGGTGCCGCCGCTGTTGGCCGATCGCGACCGGCTGATCCAGGTGATGCTCAACCTGCTGTCGAACGCCGCCAAGTTCGTCGGCCGCGGCGGCAGGGTGACGGTGCGACTCGCCGAGACCCCGGAGGGGCTGCGCGTGGACGTCGCCGACAACGGCAAGGGCATCGCGCCGGAGGAGCAGCAACTGATCTTCGAGCGCTTCCGCCAGGGCGGCGGCGGCATGACCGACAAGCCCGCCGGCACCGGCCTCGGCCTGCCGATCAGCCGCCACATCATCGAGCACTTCGGCGGCCGGCTGTGGGTGGAGAGCATCCCCGGCGCTGGCGCGACCTTTTCCTTCGTGCTGCCGCGCGCGGCTGTGGGACAATGACATGACATACGCAGCGTTCAGACTGCGACAGGAGACCGGGCATGAGCAAGACACTGTTGATAGCCGACGACGAACCCAACATCGTGATTTCCGTCGAGTACCTGATGAAGCGCGAGGGGTTCGAGGTGCTGGTGGCGGGCGACGGCGAGGAAGCGCTGGCGAAAATTCGGCAGCATCGGCCGGACATCGTGCTGCTTGACGTGATGATGCCCAAGATGAACGGTTTCGACGTGTGCCAGGCGGTGCGCGCCGATCCGGCGCTGGCCGGGGTGCGCATCCTGATGCTGACCGCCAAGGGGCGCGACACCGAGGTGGCCAAAGGCCTGGCGCTGGGGGCCGACGTCTACATGACCAAGCCGTTCTCGACCCGCGAGCTGGTGGAGAAGGTACGCCAGCTGGTCGGTCAATGAGCTGCCGGAGGCCGAACCGATGACGCCGTCGCGCAAACTGGGGCTGGCTGCCGGCACCGTCTGTCTCGTCCTCGTCGCGGCACTGGCAGCCACGGCGTGGCTGGCCTGGCATGCCGCCCGCGGCACCGGGCTCGCCCTCAACGATCTGGTGACGGCGCTGCTGATCCTCGCCCTGCTGCTGTGCGGCAGCGCGGTGGCGGCATTGCGCGACGCGGTGGCGCGCTACGTGCGGGCGCCGCTGCGCCTGGCCGAGCAGGTCGCCACCGTGGTGGCCGACGCGTCGCGCCGGGTGAAGACCGACGGCGGCAGCGAGTTGCACGGCCTGGTCCTGGCGATCAACGAGCTGGCGGCGGCGCGCGCGGCGCTGCAGCGCGACGTGGCGGAACAGGTACGCACCGCGCAACGCTCGCTCGAGGCCGAGAAGAACCGCCTCGCGGCACTGATGGCGGAGCTGCACCAGAGCGTGGTGGTGTGCAACCTCGACGGCCGCATCCTGCTCTACAACCAGCACGCGCGCAGCGAGGTCGGCGACGAGTTGCTGGGGCTGGGGCGCTCGATCTACGCCATTTTCGATCACGGCCTGATCGCCTACGCGCTGGAGAGCGTGGGCCAGCGCCTCGGGCGCGAGAGTGCGCCGGCGGCGGAGTTCGTCGCCGCCACCGCGGCCGGCCGGTTGCTGCGCGTGCACCTGGCGCCGGTGCTGGGCGGCGACGCCCAGGAGGCCGCCATGGCCGCGCCGACGATCGCCGGCTTCGTGCTGATCCTCGACGACATCACCGCCAGCTTCGCCGAGGAGTCGCGGCGCGACACCGTGATCCAGGCCTTTACCGAAGGCGTGCGCGGGCCGCTGGGCAGCCTGCGTGCCGCCGCCGAGATGCTGTCGGACTACGGCGACATGGGCGAAGACGAGCGGCGCCGTTTCCTCGGGGTGATTCGCGACGAGGCGCAGCAGCTGTCGCAGCGCCTGGAGCATGCCGCCAGCGACTACGGCGACGCCCTCAAGGCGCGCTGGCCGCTAGAGGTGGTGCGCGGCGTGGACGTGGTGACGGCCGCGCTGCAGCGGGTCACGGCGCAGACCGGCGTGCCGTGCAAGGCCGAGGACCTCGACGACACGCTGTGGATCAAGGTCGACAGTTTCTCGCTGTTGCAGGCGCTGAGCTACCTCACCGGCCGCCTGCACGACGAGTACGGCGTGCGCGAGGTGCGCCTGGCGCTGTCCCGCGCCGAACACCACGCCCAGCTCGACCTGATCTGGAGCGGCACCGCCATGAACACCGAGACCGCGATGTCCTGGGAGCTCGACGCCATGCGGGGGGCCGGAACCAGCGCGCCGTCGGTGCGCGAGGTGGTCGAGCGCTGCAACGGCGAGATGTGGTTCGAGCGCCAGCGCGCCGCGCACCGCGCCCTGTTCCGGCTGCTGCTGCCGCTGGTCGAGCCGCGCCGCGAGCGTCACGAAGAGACGCGCTTCCTGCGCGGCGGCAGCCGGCCGGAGTTCTACGACTTCGACCTGTTCCGCTGGTCGGAGGGCGGGCACGCCCTCGACGAGCGCCTGCTGTCGGAGCTGTCCTACACCGTGTTCGATACCGAGACCACCGGGCTGGAGCCCGCCGCCGGCGACGAGATCATCCAGATCGGCGCCACCCGCATCGTCAACCGTCGCTTGCTGCAGCACGAGGGCTTCGAGCAGTTGATCGATCCGCGGCGGCCGCTGCCGGAGGACTCGGTGAAGATCCACGGCATCACCCCCGAGATGCTGGCGGGCCAGCCGCCCCTCGACACCGTGCTGCCGGCGTTCCGCGCCTACTGCGCCGACACCGTGCTGGTGGCGCACAACGCCGCCTTCGACATGCGCTTCCTGCAGCTGAAGGAGGCGTCGACCGGGGTGCGTTTCGACCAGCCGGTGCTCGACACGCTGCTGCTGTCGGCGGTGCTGCACCCGAACCAGGAGTCGCACCGCCTGGAGGCGATCGCGGAGCGGCTGGGGGTCACCATCATCGGGCGGCACACCGCGATGGGCGACGCCATCGTCACCGGCGAGGTGTTCCTGAAAATGATCCCGTTGCTGGCGGAAAAGGGCATCCGCACCCTGCGCGAGGCGCGCGAGGCGTCGGAGCGGACCTATTACGCGCGCATCCGCTACTGAGCGGGGATAAAAAAACACCGCCGGGCGGTTCGGCCGCGGCGGTGTGATTGGGCGGGTCGGGCGCTTGGCGCTGGTGAAAGAAATCGCCGCGCAGCCGATTTATTTCCCAGCGGCTTACTTGACGATCTGCGCCAGCTCACCCTTCAGGTACTTGTTGGCCATGGTGTCGAGGCTCACCGGCTTGATCTTGCTGGCCATGCCGGCGGCGCCGAAGGCTTCGTAGCGGGCGATCACGATGTCGCGCATCGCCGCGGTGCTGGCGGCCAGGTATTTGCGCGGGTCGAACTCTTTCGGGTTCTGCGCCAGGAAGCGGCGGATGGCGCCGGTCGAGGCCAGGCGCAGGTCGGTGTCGATGTTGACCTTGCGCACGCCGTGCTTGATGCCTTCGACGATTTCTTCCACCGGCACGCCGTAGGTCTCGCCCAGCTCGCCGCCGAACTCGTTGATGATCGCCAGCCATTCCTGCGGCACCGAGGACGAGCCGTGCATCACCAGGTGGGTGTTGGGGATGCGGGCGTGGATTTCCTTGATGCGGTCGATGCGCAGCACGTCGCCGGTCGGCTTCTTGGTGAACTTGTAGGCGCCGTGGCTGGTGCCGATGGCGATGGCCAGCGCGTCCACGCCGGTGTCCTTGACGAACTGGGCGGCTTCTTCCGGGTCGGTCAGCAGCTGCGAGTGGTCCAGCACGCCTTCGGCGCCGACGCCGTCTTCCTCGCCGGCCATGCCGGTTTCCAGGCTGCCCAGGCAGCCGATCTCGCCTTCCACCGACACGCCGCAAGCGTGGGCGAAGTTCACCACGGTGCGGGTGACGTCGACGTTGTAGGCGTAGTCGGCCGGGGTCTTGCCGTCGCTCTTCAGCGAGCCATCCATCATCACCGAGGAGAAGCCGAGCTGGATCGAGCGCTGGCACACGTCCGGGCTGGTGCCGTGGTCCTGGTGCATCACCACCGGGATGTGCGGGAATTCTTCCACCGCAGCCAGGATCAGGTGGCGCAGGAACGGCGCGCCGGCGTACTTGCGGGCACCAGCCGACGCCTGCACGATCACCGGGGCGTCAACCTTGTCGGCGGCTTCCATGATGGCGCGCATCTGTTCCAGGTTGTTGACGTTGAAGGCCGGCAGGCCGTAGCTGAATTCGGCTGCATGGTCCAGCAGCTGACGCATCGAAACGAGTGCCATGGTAATTCTCCAGAATAAGGCAAGGTGCCGTCATCGCGACGGCACCGGTATCAAATCAAAAGGTTGGCCGAAGCCGGTGCCAAACGGCGTTCAGTGCCGGCTGACACCGGACAGCGCCACGCCCGCCGCCATGAACGAGCCGCCGGCGAAGCGGTTCATCCAGGAGAGCCGCAGCGGGCTGTTGAGCCAGTTCCTGAGGCGCGAGCCGCCGGCGGCGTAGGCCAGCTGCCAGCTGCTCTCGATCACGTAGAAGGTGCCGGCCAGCGCCATCAGCTGCGGGCCTTGCGGCGCGCTGGCGTCCATGAACTGCGGGAACAGCGCGGTGAAGAACACGAAGGCCTTGGGGTTGCTCATCGCCACCAGGAAGCCGGTGCGAAAACGCTGCCAGGCGCTGCCTTCGGCGCGCTTGCCGCTATCCGGCCCCTGCCCCAGCGGCTGCGGCGCGGCGCGCCAGGTCTTGATGCCGAGCCAGATCAGGTAGGCCGCGCCGGCGTACTTGACCAGCGAGAACAGCAGTTCGGACGCCGCCAGGATCGCCCCCAGGCCGGCCGCCGAGCCCGCCATGATCAGCCCCAGCGCGCTCAGCAATCCGGCCAGCGTGGGCAGGGTGCGGCGCACACCGTAGCGGATGCCATGCGACAGCGCCAGCAGCATGTTGGGCCCCGGCGTGGCCGAGACGAAGAACACGGTGACGAGGAACAGCAGCCAGGTATTGAGCGACATGGGTTTGACTCCGTTTGGGGTGGCGGACCTTATAGGGTCCGCCAGCTTCGCTGTAGTGTCCAGCCTACTTGGCAGGCTGTTGCGGCGCCGCCACCGTCCAAGACAGGTTCTGTGGTCGTTTTACCGCGCGCGCTGCTGCAGGATCGCCACGGCCGGCAGTTCCTTGCCCTCGAGGAACTCGAGGAAGGCGCCGCCGCCGGTCGAAATGTAGCTGATCTTGTCGGTCACGCCGAACTTGGCGATGGCCGACAGGGTGTCGCCGCCGCCGGCGATCGAGAACGCGTCGGATTCGGCGATCGCCTCGGCCAGCGTACGCGTGCCATGGCTGAACTGCTCGAACTCGAACACGCCGACCGGGCCGTTCCACACCACGGTGCCGGCCTGGGCGACGATGTCGGCCAGGGCCTTGGCCGAATCCGGGCCGATGTCGAGGATCATGTCGTTCTTGGTGACCTCGTCGACCAGCTTCAGCGTGTCCTCGGCGTTCTCGGCGAACTCGCTGGCGCACACCACGTCGGTGGGCAGCGGCACGTCGCCGCCGTGGGCGCGGATCTTGGCGATGACCTTCTTGGCCTCGGCCACCAGCTCCGGTTCGGCCAGGGACTTGCCGATGCCGTGGCCTTCGGCCAGCAGGAAGGTGTTGGCGATGCCGCCGCCGACGATGAGCTGGTCGACCTTGTCGGCCAGCGCCTCGAGGATGGTCAGCTTGGTCGACACCTTGGAGCCGGCGACGATCGCCACCAGCGGGCGTGCCGGGGCTTCCAGCGCCAGCGCCAGCGCCTCCAGCTCGGCGGTCAGCAGGATGCCGGCACAGGCCAGCGGGGCGTACTTGGCGACGGCGTGGGTCGAGGCCTCGGCGCGGTGCGCGGTGCCGAAGGCGTCGTTGACGAACACGTCGCACAGGGCGGCGTAGGCGCGGCCCAGCTCGTCGTTGTTCTTCTTCTCGCCCTTGTTGAGGCGCACGTTTTCCAGCATCACCACTTCACCCGGGTGCACCACCAGCGGCTGTTCTTGCCAGCTGTTGTTGACCGGCACGCTCAGGCCCAGCAGTTCGGACAGGCGTTCGGCCACCGACTCCAGGCTGTCTTCCGGCTTCGGCTCGCCTTCGGTGGGGCGGCCGAGGTGGGTCATCAGGATCACCCCGGCACCGGCCTTCAGGGCGTGCAGGATGGATGGCAGGCTGGCGCGGATGCGGGTGTCGTCGCCGATGGTGCCGTGCTTGAGCGGCACGTTCATGTCGACGCGGATCAGCACGCGCTTACCGGCGAGGTCTTGTTCGGTCAGTTTGAGAAATTGCATGGCTCTATCCGTACGGACGCCGCGCCGCAGCACGTTGGCCGAAGGCGCGGCGTAGGGCGATCAAAGGCTTACTTGGCGGCGAACAGCGCGCGGGCGGTGCGCAGCATCTGCTGGCAGAAGCCCCACTCGTTGTCGTACCAGGCCAGCACTTTCACCATGTTGCCGTTGGAGACCTTGGTCAGCGTGGCGTCGAACACCGAGCCTTCGGTGCTGTGGTTGAAGTCGCTGGAGACCAGCGGCAGGGTGTTGTAGCCCAGGATGCCCTTCATCGGGCCTTCGGCGGCGGCCTTGAGGATGGCGTTCACTTCTTCCACCGAGGTGGCGCGGCCGGCTTCGAAGGTCAGGTCGACCAGCGACACGTTGATGGTCGGCACGCGCACCGCGAAACCGTCCAGCTTGCCTTTCAGCTGCGGCAGCACCAGGCCCACCGCCTTGGCGGCGCCGGTCTTGGTCGGGATCATGTTCTCGGTGGCGGAACGGGCGCGGCGCAGGTCCTTGTGGCGCACGTCGGTCAGCACTTGGTCGTTGGTGAAGGCGTGGATGGTGGTCATCAGGCCTTTGACGATGCCGAGCTCGTCGTTCAGCGCCTTGGCTACCGGGGCCAGACAGTTGGTGGTGCAGGAGGCGTTGGAGACCACGGTCATGTCGGCGGTCAGCACGTCGTGGTTGACGCCGTAGACGATGGTGGCGTCGACGTCGTCACCGCCCGGCGCGGAGATCAGCACCTTCTTGGCGCCGGCGTCCAGGTGCAGCTGGCACTTTTCCTTGCTGGTGAAGGCGCCGGTGCATTCCAGCACCAGGTCCACGTTCAGCGCCTTCCACGGCAGTTCGGCCGGGTTGCGGGTGGAGAAGAACGGGATCACGTCGCCGTTGACGATCAGGTTCTTCTCGTCGTGGCTCACCTCGGCGGCGAAGCGGCCGTGTACGGTGTCGAACTTGGTCAGGTGGGCGTTGGTGGCCAGGTCACCCGAGGCGTTGACGGCGACGATCTCGAAATCGCCGCACAGATTGTATTCGTAGATCGAGCGCAGGGCCTGGCGGCCGATACGGCCATAGCCGTTGATCGCGATGCGAATGGTCATATTGGTTCTCTCCCGGATTTTAACAAGAAGTCTTTGTGTTGCTTGTCGGCCATCCCGTCATGGCGGGATGGCCTTGATTGTATTTATTCAGGATCAGATGACGGCCAGCGTCTGGGCCACCACGTTGTCGACGGTGAAGCCGAATTCCTTGAACAGCACGGAGGCCGGGGCGGATTCGCCGAAGTGGTCGATGCCGACCACGGCGCCTTCCAGGCCCACGTACTTGCGCCAGAAGTCGCTCACGCCGGCCTCGATCGCCACGCGCGGCACGCCGGCGGGCAGCACGCTGGCCTGGTAGGCCTTGTCCTGCTTGTCGAACACGTTGGTCGACGGCATCGACACCACGCGCACCGCCACGCCCTGTTCGGCCAGCGCGGCCTGGGCCTTGAGCGCGAGTTCCACTTCGGAGCCGGTGGCGATCAGCACCGCCTTCAGCTCGCCAGCCGCTTCGCGCAGCACGTAGCCGCCCTTCGCGATGTCGGCGATCTGCTGGGCGTCGCGCGTCACGAACGGCAGGTTCTGGCGGCTCAGGATCAGGTTGCTCGGGGTGGTCTTCTGTTCGATGGCGTGCGCCCAGGCCACGGCGGCCTCGGTGGTGTCGCACGGACGCCAGGTGTTCATGTTGGGGATGTAGCGCAGCGTGGCGACCTGCTCCACCGGCTGGTGGGTCGGGCCGTCTTCGCCCAGGCCGATCGAGTCGTGGGTGAACACGAAGATCGGGTTGATCTTCATCAGCGCGGCCATGCGTAGCGCGTTGCGGGCGTATTCGCTGAACATCAGGAAGGTGCCGCCGTACGGGCGCAGGCCGCCGTGCAGCGTCATGCCGTTCATGATCGCGGCCATGCCGAACTCGCGCACGCCGTAGCTGATGTAGTTGCCGTTGCCCTGGGCGTCGATCCACTTCGAGCCGGACCAGTTGGTCAGGTTGGAACCGGTCAGGTCGGCCGAACCGCCGACGAATTCCGGCAGCAGCGGCGAGAACGTCTCGAGCGCGATCTGGCTCGCCTTGCGCGTGGCCACGGTCTGGGCGGCGTCGTTGATCTTGGCGATGGCGGCGGCCTTGGCCTCTTCCCAGCCCTGCGGTAGCTCGCCCTGCATGCGGCGTTCGAATTCGGCGGCGAGTTCCGGGTAGGCGGCGCGGTAGCGCGCGAACAGGCCGTTCCACTCGTTTTCGCGCGCCGCGCCGGCGTCGCGTGCGCCCCAGGCGGTGTAGATCTCGGCCGGAATTTCGAACGGCGCGTGCGGCCAGTTGAGGTGTTCGCGCGCGGCGGCGATCTCGGCCGCGCCCAGCGGCGCGCCGTGCACGTCGTGGCCGCCCTGCTTGTTCGGGGCGCCCTTGCCGATGGCGGTCTTGCAGCAGATCAGGGTCGGGCGGTCGGCCGTTTTCCTGGCGGTCTGGATCGCGGTCTGGATTTCCTCGGCGTCGTGGCCGTCGACGTTGCGGATCACCTGCCAGCCGTAGGCTTCGAAGCGCGCCGGGGTGTCGTCGGTGAACCAACCTTCGACATCGCCGTCAATGGAGATGCCGTTGTCGTCCCAGAATGCCACCAGCTTGCCCAGGCCCCAGGTGCCGGCCAGCGAGCAGGCCTCGTGCGAGATGCCTTCCATCAGGCAGCCGTCACCGAGGAACGCCCAGGTGGTGTGATCGACCACCGGGAAGCCTTCGCGGTTGAACTCGGCGGCCAGCATCTTCTCGGCCAGCGCCATGCCGACGGCATTGGTGATACCCTGACCCAGCGGGCCGGTGGTGGTCTCGATGCCGGGGGCGTAGCCGTATTCCGGGTGGCCCGGGGTCTTGGAGTGCAGCTGGCGGAAGTGTTTGAGGTCCTCGATCGACAGGTCGTAACCGGTCAGGTGCAGCAGGCTGTACAGCAACATCGAGCCGTGGCCGTTGGAGAGCACGAAGCGGTCGCGGTTGGACCAGTGCGGGTTGGCCGGATTGTGCTTCAGGTGATCGCGCCACAGGACTTCGGCGATGTCAGCCATGCCCATCGGGGCGCCGGGGTGACCGGATTTGGCCTGTTCCACCGCGTCCATGGCGAGAAAGCGGATGGCGTTGGCAAGCTCGGTACGGGAGACCATTCGGGAGAAACCTCGAAACTGTAGTGGGTCAACTACGGAAACCGGCCCGGGCCGCTGCCGTAACAGTGGCCGAAGCGGCGGAACCGTCGCTAAATCATGAAATTATCGCTGATTTGACCCCCGGGCGGCAACCGGCTGCCGCCAGTTCGGGGCGGCGGCGATCAACCTTGTCATATTGTTGGGGCTATGATGGAAGCTGAGCCCCGAGGATCGGAGTTTATGAGCGATTTTTTTACCTCTCCGCCGGGGACCATCACCCCGACGTCGCCGCCGCAACCGCGCCAGGTGAGCGCGGCGCATGGCTGGCGCTGGATCGTCGAGTCTTTCCTGATCGTGCGTGACCAGCCACTGACCTGGGCGCTATTCGCACTGGCCTATTTCGGGCTGCATCTTCTGGTCAGCTCGCTGCCGATGATCGGCGGCCTGCTGGCGTTCCTGCTGGGGCCGTTGTTCGCCGGCGGCTTCGTGCTGGCGGCGGCGCGTGCCGAGCACCATGACGAACTGGGGGTGGCCGACCTGTTCGGCGGTTTCCGCCGCGCCGGCCAGGCCTTGTTCGGCGTCGGCCTGCTCTATCTGGCGCTGTTGCTGGCGGCCCTGCTGGGGTTCGGGTTGCTGTTGCGCTTGCTGGGGGGGACGGTGCCGACGCCCGAGATGATGAGCGCGCCGGGCCACGTCGGAACCATGATGGCGAGCATGCTGCTGGGGGGCGTGATCGTGTTCGTGGTCAATCTGGCCTACTGGTTCGCGCCGGCGCTGGTGGTGCAGAACGGCCTGGCGGCGTGGCCGGCACTCAAGCTCAGCATCCGCGCCGGCCTCGCCAACTGGCCGGCGGTGCTGACCTGCGGGCTGATGCTGACCGTGTTGTTCGTGCTGGCGGCGCTGCCCTTGTTTCTTGGCCTGCTGCTGTGGTTCCCGGTGGTTTACGTCACCGGCTACACGGCGTGGAAGGATGTGTTCGGCCAACCTTGAGAACCTATCCACATTAGGCGGCTGTGCCTTTGCATCTTGAGCGCCGACAATACTGCGTGCCAATCTTCGATTGGCTCAGCGATCAGGAATCCTCATGTACTTTATGTACATTCCGGTTCCTGTGCGTTGGCGGCACTCAACCTGCTTTGGCTCGCTCGCCTGCTGTGGCCGGTTGACGCCTGATCGGGAAAGCGGGACTGAAGTCTCACTCGTCGAGTGGGCGGCGCATGTCGACGTGCAGGATGCCGCCGTCGTCGTACGGCTCGGACACGCGCTCGAAGCCGAAGTGGGCGTAGAAGTCCTGGGCGTAGGCCTGCGCCGACAGCATCATCGGCGCGCCGGGAAACAGCCGCGCGGTGCGCAGCACCGCTTCGGCCATCAGTTGGCGACCGATGCCGCTGCCGCGCCAGTCCGGTTCCACCACCACCCGGCCGATGGCGGCGGCATCCGGGTATTTCTGTTCCGGCGCGATCAGCCGGGCGTAGGCCACCAGGCGGCCCTGGCCGTCGCGGCCGGTCAGGTGCCAGCAATCGAGGTCGGTGCCGTCGATATCCTCGTAGATCGAGCGCTGCTCGACCACAAACACCCGCCCGCGCAGCTGCAGCATTTCGTACAGGGTAAGCAGAGTGAAGCCGTCGAAGCGGTGGCATTGCCACTGGATGAAGCTGGCCATAGTACAATCCTCCCCGATCAATTCCGACAACCAACATACCATGACATGCGCCTTGGCGCGTGTCCGGCCCGCCATGGACAACAACGACCTCTTCGCAGACGATATCGCCGAGCCTGCCGTGGCCGGCACTCCCCCCGCCGCGCCGCCGCCACCCGTCGCCGACGGCGACGCCGGCGAGTGGATTCCGCTCGACCTGTACGCCGAGCGCGCCTACCTCGAATACGCCATGAGCGTGGTCAAGGGCCGTGCCTTGCCGGAAGTGGCCGACGGCCAGAAGCCGGTGCAGCGCCGCATCCTCTACGCCATGCGCGACATGGGCCTGACGCACGGCGCCAAGCCGGTGAAGTCGGCGCGCGTAGTCGGCGAAATCCTCGGTAAATATCACCCGCACGGCGACAGCTCGGCCTACGAGGCGCTGGTGCGCATGGCGCAGGACTTCACGCTGCGCTACCCGCTGATCGACGGCCAGGGCAACTTCGGCAGCCGCGACGGCGACGGCGCGGCGGCGATGCGTTACACCGAGGCGCGCCTGACGCCGATCGCCGAACTGCTGCTGTCCGAGATCGACATGGGCACGGTCGACTTCGTGCCCAACTACGACGGCGCCTTCGACGAGCCGGCGCTGTTGCCGGCCCGCTTGCCGATGGTGCTGCTCAACGGCGCCTCCGGCATCGCCGTCGGCCTCGCCACCGAGATTCCGCCGCACAACCTGACCGAGGTGGCTGGCGCCGCCGTCGCCCTGCTCGACAACCCCGAACTCAGCACCGCCGAGCTGATGGCTTACGTGCCGGGGCCGGACTTCCCCGGCGGCGGCCAGATCATCACGCCGGTCGAAGACATCCTCGCCGCCTACGAGAGCGGCCGCGGCAGCGTGCGCGTGCGCGCCAAGTGGGAGGTGGAAAAGCTGGCGCGCGGCCAGTGGCGCGTGATCGTCACCGAGCTGCCGCCCGGCTCCAGCGCGCAGAAGGTGCTGGCCGAAATCGAGGAGGCCACCAACCCGAAGGTGAAATCCGGCAAGAAGACGCTGACGCAGGATCAGCAGAACCTCAAGAGCCTGATGCTCTCCCTGCTCGACCGCGTGCGCGACGAGTCCGACAGCGACAGCCCGGTGCGGCTGGTGTTCGAACCCAAGTCGAGCCGCCAGGACCCGGACGAGTTCATCAACGTGCTGCTGGCGCAGACCAGCCTGGAGGGCAACGCCGCGCTCAACCTGGTGATGATCGGGCTGGACGGCCGCCCCGGCCAGAAGGGGCTCAAGCCGATCCTCGCCGAGTGGCTGGCGTTCCGCCGCCGCACCGTGACGCGCCGCCTCGAGCACCGTCTCTCCCAGGTGGACAAGCGCATCCACATCCTCGAAGGCCGCATGATCGCCTTCATCCACATCGACGAGGTGATCCGCGTCATCCGCGAATCGGACGAGCCCAAGCCCGACCTGATCAAGGCCTTCGGCCTGACTGAAGTGCAGGCCGAGGACATTCTGGAAATCCGCCTGCGCCAGCTGGCGCGGCTGGAAGGCTTCAAGCTGGAGAAAGAACTGTCCGAACTGCGCGAGGAGCGCGAAGGCCTGCGCCACCTCCTCGCCACGCCGGACGCGCTGACCGGGCTGATGCGCGACGAGATCCAGGCCGACGCCGCCAAGTACGGCGACGCGCGCCGCAGCGAGATCAAGGCCGCCGAGCGCGCGGTGCTGACGCAGACCATCGCCGACGAGCCGGTCACCATCATCCTGTCGCAGAAGGGCTGGATCCGCGCCCGCGTCGGCCACAACGTCGATTTGAGCGCGCTTTCCTTCAAGGACGGCGACGCGCTCGCCACCGTGGTGGAAACGCGTACCGTGTGGCCGGTCATCGTGCTGGATTCCAAGGGCCGCGCCTACACCGTCGATCCGGCCGTGGTGCCGACCGGGCGCGGCGACGGCGTGCCGGTGGCGAGCCTGGTCGAGCTGCAGGACGGCGCCAAGCCGGCGCAGCTGTTGTCCGGGCCGGACAGCACGCGCTTCGTGCTGGCCAACTCCGGCGGCTACGGCTTCATCGCCAAGATCGGCGACATGGCCGGGCGGGTCAAGGCCGGCAAGGCGTTCATGACGCTGGAGGACGGCGAGAGCGTGCTCGCGCCGCTGCACGTGCCGGCTTCGGCCAAGCTCGACGCGCTGCGGCTGGTGGCGGCCGCCGACAACGGCCGCCTGCTGGCGTTTCCGGCCGGTGAGCTGAAGGAGCTGGCCAAGGGCCGCGGCTTGATGCTGATGCAATTGGGCGAGGGCGAGGCGCTCACCGCGATCGGCCTCGTCGGCGGCGACAAGGCGCAGCTGACGGCGCAGTCGGTGCGCGGCAAGCAGAGCGAGGAGAAGGTGGCGCTCGCCGAGTACGACGGCAAGCGCGCGCGGCGCGGCCAGCTGCTGCCGAAGAAGTGGCTGGTGACGGCCATCGTCGATCCGGCCGGACGCGCATGATCGAGCTGCCGCGTTCGCTCACGCTGCCTTCGGCCAACGCGCTCAGGCTGTTCAACGCGTTCCGCGGCACCATCGTGCTGGTGCTGCTGCTGGTGTCGCAGCTGCACGGCTTCGACGGCGAGCCCTTGCTGGTGGCCGGCCCGGCGTTCTACAGCTGGGTGCTGACCTACTCGATCCTGATCGGGCTGTGGCTGTCGCTCGGGCGCGGCCCGCTGGCGCACGGCGTGCAGGTCACGCTGGGGGTCAGCGTCGACATCGTCATGATCGTCGCGCTGATGGCGCTCAATGGCGGTGTGAAAAGCGGTTACGGCGTGTTGCTGCTGCCTTACCTGGCGGTGGCCGGGCTGCTGGCCTCCGGCCGCTACGCGCTGTTCTACGCCGCGCTGGCCAGTCTGGCGCTGCTGGGGGTCACGCTGTACGACATCCTGGCGTTGAACGGCACCACCGGTGAGCTGGTGCAGGCGGCACTCCTGGCCAGCGCCGGATTCGTCACCAGCGTCACCACCCACCAGCTGGCCCGGGTGGCGCGCGAGTCGGAGCAACTCGCCGCGGCGCGCGGCAGCGAGATCGCCCAGCTCAACCGCCTCAACGAGCTGGCCTTGCAGAGCCTGCGCGAGGCGGTGCTGGTGCTCGACCAGGAAGGCCGGGTGCGCCAGTTCAACGACGCCGCCACGCGCCACTTCGCCCTGGTCGAGCGTGGCAAGCTGCTGCCCGAGCTGGCGGCGCCGGTGGCGCGCTGGCGCCAGGACGGCTGTCCCTTGCTGGCGCGGCCGGTGCAGCTCAACGCCCAGCCCCAGGCGCTGATCGGGCGCATGGTGCCGCTCCTGACCGGGGACACCCCGACGCTGCTGCTGTTCCTGCGCGAGACGCGCGAGCTGGCGGAAGAGGCGCGCCAGCTCAAGCTGGCGGCGCTGGGGCGGCTGACGGCCAATATCGCCCACGAAATCCGCAACCCGCTGGCGGCGATCAGCCACGCCGCCGAGCTCTTGGGCGAGGACGCCGTCGACCCTTCCGCGCGGCGCCTGACGGCGATGGTGCGCGACAATACGCGGCGTATCGACCGCCTGGTGGAAGAGGTGCTGGCGCTCAACCGGCGCGACCGGGTGCGCCCCGAGGTGCTGCGCCCGGCGACGGTGCTGACCGAGCTGGTCGAGCAGTTCGTGCTCGGCGAAGCCGCCGCCGCCGGCCGCATCGTCACCACCTTCAACAGCCCGCGCGCCATGATCTTCGACCGAGGCCACCTGGCGCAGATTCTCGGCAACCTACTGGCCAACGGCTGGCGTTACTGCCAGCGCCATACCGGTTCCCTGCGCATCGAGGTCGACGAGAGCGAGAGCGCGCTCCTGATCGACGTGGTGGACGACGGGCCCGGCGTCGGTGCCGAGCACCAGTCCCACTTGTTCGAACCGTTCTATACCACCGAAAGCAGCGGCACCGGCCTCGGGCTCTACATCGCCCGCGAGCTGGCCGAGGCCAACGATGCCCTGCTCGCCTACCTGAGCCCGGGCGGGCGTTTCAGACTGTACTGCCGGAAAGCCTATGACTAGAACCTCCCTCCGCCGCGTGCTGGTCGTCGACGACGAGCCGGACATCCGCGAACTGCTGGAACTGACGCTGATCAAGATGGGGCTGGAGGTGGTGACCGCCGCCAGCGTCGGCGACGCCTGCCGCCAGCTGTCGCGCCAGCCGTTCGACCTGGCGCTGACCGACATGCGCCTGCCGGACGGCGAAGGGCTGGCGGTGGTCGAGCACATTGGCCAAGCCGGGCTCGACGTGCCGGTGGCGGTGATCACCGCTTACGGCAGTGCCGACAACGCGGTGGCGGCGATGAAGGCCGGCGCCTTCGACTACCTGCAAAAGCCGGTCAGCCTGGCGCAGCTGAGGACGCTGGTGCAGTCGGCGCTGGCGCTGGAGGGGCGCGCAGCCGGTAGTGCCGTGGACGGCGCGGTGCGGCTGGTCGGTGAATCGCCGGCGATGCAGGAGGTGCGGCGGCTGATCGATCGGCTGGCGCGTACCCAGGCCGCGGTCTACATCCACGGCGAGTCCGGCACCGGCAAGGAGCAGGCCGCGCGGCTGATCCACGAGCAGGGGCCGCGCGCGGCGCGGCCGTTCGTGCCGGTCAACTGCGGCGCCATCCCGGAAAACCTGATGGAGAGCGAGTTCTTCGGCCATCGCAAGGGGGCCTTCACCGGCGCCGACAGCGAACGCGACGGCTTCTTCCAGCAGGCCAACGGCGGCACGCTGTTCCTCGACGAGGTGGCCGACCTGCCGTTGGCGATGCAGGTTAAGCTGCTGCGCGCGATCCAGGAGAAGCGCGTGCGCAAGCTGGGCGGCGGCCCCGAGGAGGCGGTCGACGTGCGCCTGTTGTGCGCCACCCACCACGACCTGGCGGCGCTGGTCGACAGCGGCGCGTTCCGCCAGGACCTCTACTACCGCCTCAACGTCATCCAGCTCAACATGCCGCCGCTGCGCGAGCTGCGCGAGGACATCCCGCTGTTCGTCGGCCGCCTGCTGGAGCGGCTGGCCGGCGACGGCCCGCGTCCGCGCCTCAGCCCGGACGCGGTGAAGGCGCTGATGGGGTACAACTATCCCGGCAACTTTCGCGAACTGGAAAACATCCTGGAGCGCGCCGCGGCGCTGGCCAGCGACGGCCGGGTGGACGTGGCCGACCTGCAGTTGTCCGATGCCGCGTGCAGCGAGGGCGGGGCTGAGCCGCCGGTGGCGGGCGGGGGCGAAGGGCTGCAGGAGTATCTCGACCGGGTCGAGCGCGATGCCATCGTCAAGGCGCTGCAGGCGACCCGTTTCAACCGCACCCAGGCGGCCAAGCTGCTCGGGGTCAGCTTCCGCTCGCTGCGCTACCGCCTGGAGCGCCTCGGCATCAAGTAGCGTCGCCCAGGTTGGCCGAAGCCGGGCTGACCCGGTGTTCGGCCAACCTGGCCGGGCATGCCTCGGGTCATCCAGGGCCATGACAGGACCTGGAGCAGGGTGATGAAGAGTGGCTGTCGGTTCACTGCAGCCATGCCAAACGCTTAATCTCCTTGCCTCTGCGCCGGCTTCGCGTCCATCATGGAGGCTCAAGTCCCATGCTGAGGTGCCAACCGAATGAGTGTCGACTTTGCCAGACTCAAGGTCTTGGTGGTGGACGACCAGCTCCTGATCCGAACCCTGATGACGCAGGCCCTGCGCAATATGGGCCTGCGTCCGGAGGCCATCCTGCAGGCGGCCGACGGCGCAGCCGCCATTCGCACCCTGGATATCCGCCAGGTCGACCTGGTGCTGTGCGATATCCAGATGGACGGTCTGGACGGTATCGGACTCTTGAAAGAACTGCGCTGCGGGCAGACCGCCAACCCGTCCAACCTGCCGTTCATTTTCCTGTCCGGGCACGCCGACCGTAGCAACGTGCTGGCCGCGGCGCGTCTGCACGCCGACGGCTTCATCGTCAAGCCGCCCAAGCCGGCCGATGTCGAAAAGGCGATCGAACTGGCCATGACCAAGCCGCGCCCGGAGGCGGACCCGTTCCGCTATTTCTCGGTATCGACCCACTCTGGCCAGGCGCAGCACTTCAGCCAACCCCACGCTTCCACCCTGCTCGAGCACGCGGCGCTGGACGAGTCTCACCTTGCTGCCGGCATCCTGCTCCCCCTGGAAGGGGTCAAGCCCGGCATGGTGCTGGCACGCGATCTGACCAATTTGTCCGGCCACCTGCTGCTGCCCAAGGGGACCCGCATCACCGCCACCCAGCTGGCCGCGCTGCGCAACTTCCGCGACCGCTACGGCGTCAGCCATCTGTCCATCGTGGAGCCCGACCAGCCGGGTCGGGACTGAGTCATGACCGACGGCAAGGGACGCTGGACGCAGACGGTTGCCATCGGCCGGGCGGTGGTGCTGGTGGTGATCGTGCTGGGCGTGCTGCAGGGGCTGGCCTCCTACCTGCTGCTCCAGGACTCGCTGCACCAGTACCGCCGTGCCCAATGGCTGGTCGACCTCAACCGCGCCTCGCACCAACTGTTCCTTGCCGCCGATTTTCTGGAACGGGAAGGCACCCAGACCCGCCTGCTGCTGGTGCGCTCCCAGCCGCCGGGGCGCTACGAAGCGCCCGAGCTGCAGCGCCTGCGTCAACAGGGCGACCGGGCCTTGGCCGAGGCGCTGCACAGCGTGGAAGTGCTGGAAGGGACGAGGGACCGGGCCAACCTGGTCGCGATCCGCCAGCGTTATGACCATCTGGCCAAGCTGCGCACCGAGATCGACCGCTACCTGCAACACCACCCTGGCCGGGCCGACGAAAGCCTAGCCTTCAGCTGGCAACTGGCCAGCAACCACCTGTTCGAAAGCATCGACGCCGAACTCGCCAACCACTCGTACCGTCTCGGCGACGATGACAACGAGCTCCAGAGCCGGCTTGCCGGGGTCAAGTTCGATGCCTGGCTGCTGCGCCGTGCGATCGGCAGTGAAGGGGCGGCCCTGCTGATGCGCCTCGAGCTGAAACGGCGCCTCAACTCCAGCGACGAAGCCGACCTGGCGTCTCAGCGCGAACGTGGCCTTCTGATGCTGGAGCTGTTGCAGAGCAATATCCGCTATCTCGGTCCGGGTGCACTGTCGCAGCGTCTCACCAAGCTCAACGCGGCGACGTACCAGTTGTTTCGCATGAGCAACGCGCAACTTGCCGAATTGCAGGGCGCGGCGGCCTCGCTGCCGGTCAGCGGAGTCTACGTGGAGGCCATACGCCGGGCGCACGACGAGGTGCTGTTCCTGTCCGACGACGCCTCCCGGCTGGCGGAATCGACGCTGGAGGCGCATCGTCAGGCGCTTTATCGCGAGCTGCAGCTGACGGTGCTCGCCTCGCTGCTGGCGTTCGCGCTGTATGCGGCGCTGCTGTTCGCCGTGATGCGCCGCATCCTGCGCCCGCTGCGGCGCCTGCAGCAGGTGCTGGATGCCACCCGCGACGCCATTCTCACGGTCAACGATGAAGGCATCATCCAGATGGCCAACCTGGGGGCCGAGCAGCTGTTCGGCTATCGTCGCGACGAACTGCCAGGACGGGCCTACGGCGAGCTGCTGGAGCTGGCGCAAGCCGTGCCGCCGCAGGACGGCGTCACCCCGGAGGGCGCCGAGACCCGTCTGCAAGGGGTCGGCATCCGCCGCGACGGCAGCCGCTTCTTTACCGGGATCACCTTGAGCGGCATGGCGCAGGGGCGCTTCGGGCGCCACACGCGCCGCTTGCTGGTGGTGCGCGACGAACACGAACAACGGCTGGCGGAAATGGCGCACGAGCGCAGCCTGGCCCTGCTGTCGGCGATCTCGGGGGTGACCTCGCTGCTGTTGGCCAACCGTGCCCGCCTGCATGTTTTCACCCGGCTGCTGGCGCTGTTTCTTGAGTTCTGCCATGCCGCCGAGGGCGGGCTGATCGTGGTCGAGCCCGATGCGGACGGCGGCCAGCGCTTTCGTTTCCTGGCCCGGCAAGGATGCCGCGACACCCTGGCCTGGGATGTTCTGCTGGATTCGCTCTCCGAGCTGCTGGCGACGGCCGACGGCGACATGGAACTGGAGATGGGGGCGGCGCCGTGGCGGCTGATGCCGGTCCGGCAGGAGCAGCGGCTGATGGCGCTGGTGTGCCTGAAAGCGCCGGACCAGGACGCCATGGCGCAGGCGCAGGACGCCCTGCTGGCGGCGTTTGCCAGCATCATGGGGTTCTACGCCGAAGAAAACCGCCGCAAGGCATCGGAGCAGCGGCTGCGGGCCGTGTTGCAGGAAGAGGAAGCCGTGTACGCGGCCTCGCCGGTCGGCTTGCTGCGCATCGACGAAGACTTCCGGATCCTGCGCGCCAACCACGCGGCGGAACAGCTCTTCGGCACCGCGCGGGGCGGCTTGCTGCCGTTGCATCTGTTCGAACTGGTCGCCGACCAGCAGATCTGGATTCCGCTCGGACAGGCCTTGTGCCGCGCGCGCGAACAGGGCGACCGCGTGCAGTATGAGGCGGAATGCCTGCGCAGCAACGGCATGCCGGTGTGGGTGCTGATCGAGGGCCAGGCACTGCACGGCGAGAGCGTCCAGGGGGGCATGATTCTGGCCTGCCTCGACATCACCGAGCGCAAACTGGCCGAGTTCGCCCTGCAGCAGGCGCGCGATGAGGCGGCGGAATCCCGTCACCAGCTGTTGGGGGCGATCGAGTCGATTTCCGAGGCCTTCGTGTTGTACGGACCGCACGATCAGCTGCTGCTGTGCAACCAGCGCTTCGCCGACCTGGTCAGCGAGGGGCAGTCATCCGACGCCCTGCTCGGTATCTCGTTCGAGGACACGGTGCGGGCGTTGCTGCAGCGGGGCGAGCGTCCCGAGCCGGGGTTCGACGCCGTGCAGTGGCTCGCCGAGCGGGTGCATCGCCACCGCCAGGGCGCCTCGTCCTTTTCGCTGCAACTGGGCGAGGCGTGGTGGCAGATCAACGAGCGGCAGATCCCCGGGCGCGGCACGGTCGGGGTCTGGGCCAACATCACCGCGCTCAAGCAGCAGGAGGCGGAGCTGATCGAGGCGTGCCGTCAGGCCGACAGCGCCAATCATGCCAAGAGCGCCTTCCTGGCGGCGATGAGCCACGAAATCCGCACGCCGATGAATGGCGTGCTGGGCATGGTCGAACTGTTGGCGCTGACCCCGCTCGACCCCGAGCAGCACGACGCGGTGGACACCATTCAGGAGTCCGCCAAGACCTTGCTGCGCCTGATCGACGACATTCTGGATTTTTCCAAGATCGAGGCCGGCCGGCTCGACCTCGCACCCGAGGCGACGTCGGTGGCCGGCATCGTCGCCCAGGTGCATGGGCTGTACCTGGAAAACGCCCGGCGCAAGGGGCTGTGGTTCACCACCTGGGTCGACGAGCGGGTGGCGCCCTGCCTATTGCTCGATTCGCTGCGGCTGCGCCAGATCCTGCAGAACTTCGTCAGCAATGCGCTCAAGTTCACCCAGCAAGGCTCGGTTGAGATGCGCGTCTCGCTGCTGGCGGAGGATGAGCTGGCCCAGACCCTGCGTTTCGACGTCGTCGATACCGGCATCGGCATGACCAGGGACACCGTGGCGCGCCTGTTCGAGCCGTTCACTCAGGCCGAGAGCGATACCACCCGCCGCTTCGGCGGTACCGGGCTGGGGCTGGCCATCTGCCGCCGCCTGGCCAGGCTGATGGGGGGAGACGTCAGCCTCGACAGCGAACCGGGGCAAGGCAGCTGCGCCACGCTGACGCTGTCGGCAGCGGTGTTGGAGGCGTCGCCTGCGCCGCTCGCCGATGCGCCGCCCGTGCCCTTGGGCCTCGACCGGACGGTGCTGGCCGGTTTCAAGCCGATCCTCTTCGTCGAAGACAACCCGACCAATCGCAAGCTGGGACAGAAGCAGCTGGAGCTGCTGGGCTACCCGGTGGAGGTGGCGGAAGACGGCGTGCAGGCCTTGCAGCGCTGGCGCAGTGGGCACTTCTCGCTGATCCTGAGCGATTGCCATATGCCGGTGATGGACGGCTATCAGCTGGCACGCGCCATCCGCCAGCACGAGCAGCTTGGGGAGGGAGGCGGCCGGATCCCGATCGTCGCCTGCACCGCCAACGCCGGCAAGGAAGAGGCGGACCGCGCACTGGCGGCCGGCATGGATGATTTTCTCACCAAGCCGCTCAACCTGGCCCAGCTTGGCCGGATGCTGGAGAAGTGGCTGTGTCGCCCTGCCGTGGCGGACATGGCGGCGGAGCCCGGCCTGGAGCCGGCGGCGCCTAAGGGCGAGCCGGTGGAGCGCTCCGCGCTGGCGGTCTACAGCAATGGGGACCGCATGCTGGAATGGGAAATCCTGCAGGACTTCCTGCAGAGCAACCAGGAAGACGTCGCCGCGCTGCGCGCCGCGGTGGACGCCAACGACAGCGCGCGTGTGGCGTGGGCCGCGCACCGTATCAAGGGGGCCAGCCGCATGGTCGGCGCCATGGCGCTGGGCGCGGTGGCCGAGGCGCTGGAAACGGCCGCGCGCCAGCCGGAGCCGGGCGGGTTCGGAACCGACATGGCGGAGTTCGAGGCCCGGCTGCAGGAGCTCACCGTCTGGCTGGAGGCGGAAGGCCAGTCGGCCTGAGCCGGCGCATGCGCTGGTCCGCGGTGCCATGGAAAACCACCAGCCTTGCGCCTGGCGGCCCGGCTTCGGCCAACGCTTGCGTTACAGCCGGAAGCGCGAAACGGCGTCGTGCAGGCCCTTGGCCATGCTGTCGATGTCATGCACCACCCGCGTGGCCAGGGCCACGGCGCTGCGCGTTTCCGTCACCACCCCCGCCACCTGTTCCACGCTGCCGGCAATGCTGGTGCCGGCCTGGCTTTGCTCGGACATCGAATAGGCGACGTTGCGGAACAGCGCCAGGGTCTGTTCGGCGCTGCGGCTGATGCGATGGAGGGTTTCGGCCGCTTCATGCACCTGGCTCGCGCCGTTTTCCACCGCCGGCCGGATTTCCTCCATGCATGCCGATACCGTCGAGGTCTCGCTCACCACCGTACCGATGATGCTGGCGATCTCGCTGGTGGCCTCGGCGGTGCGTTCCGCCAGCTTGCGCACCTCGTCGGCGACCACGGCAAAGCCGCGCCCGGTCTCGCCGGCGCGCGCCGCCTCGATGGCCGCGTTGAGCGCCAGCAGGTTGGTCTGGTTGGCGATGTCGCGAATGGTCTCGGCGATACCGCTGATGCTGCTGGTGTGCTCGGCCAGGCGCTCCACCATGGCGGCGGCGCCGGTTACCTGGCCGGAGACGGCGAGGATGCTTCCGGCCGCTGCCTGGGCGACGCCGCAGCCGCTGCGTGCCAGCTCCGCCATGGTCTGCGAGTCGCTTTCGGTCTGCCGTGCGCTGTCGGAAACGTGGTCGATGCTGACCGACAGCTGTTCGATGGCGGCGGCGGCGGAGGTGGTCGACTCGCTGGCCGTGTTCGATACCTGGTCCAGCTTGCGCATCTCGCCGGCCAGCTCCTGGGCGGTATGCGTCATCAGCGCCGACGAGCGGTTGATCTGCTCGATCATTTGGCGCAGCCCGGACTGCATGCGCCGCATCGCCATCAGCAAGCTGTGTTCCTGGCCCTGAGCGACGATGTCGCGGCTCAGGTCGCCGGCGGCGATGGCCTCCATGATCTCGGCGGCGTAGGCGGGTTCACCGCCCAGCGTGCCGATGATGCGCCGTGACATGGCCAGCGACAGCAGGCCGACCCCGATCATGACCGCCGCGCTGACGCCGAGCAGCAGCGATGCCTCGCGCCAGAAGATGGCGTCGACGTCGTCGACGAAGATGCCGGTGCCGACCGTCCAGCCCCAGCGCTCGTAGCGCATCACGCCGTTGAGCTTAGGTATCGGCTGCTGGCTGCTGCCGCGCGAGGTCTGGATCGTGGTGATGCCGTACTTGTGACCCGCCAGCGCCTCCTCGTAGGCCGCCACCGTGGTGCGCCCGTCCGGCAGCGTGCTGCCGAGATCCACCTTGCCCACGCGTTCCGCCTTGGGATGGACCTTGAGCACGTTGTTGGCGTCGCGGGCGAAGAAGTAGAGGTCGTCCACGCGCAGCATGTTGAGGGCGGCGCTGGCCTGCCGTTCGGCCTCGGCGCGGCTCAGCTTGCCCTGTTGTTCCAGGGCGCCATAACGGTTCATCACGCCCTCCGCCATGCGCAGGGCCACCGTGATCTGTTCGCTCTTCTGGCTGTAGAGCTCGCTGCGCAGCGAGTGGAGCGCCAGGCCGGCGATGAGCAGGGTGCCGAGAAAGCTGGCGAGGACAAGGATCATTAGTCGTGTGCGTAGGCGCATGCTGTGTGCTCCAGATGGTCTGTGTCGAGTGTCGTCCGGTCTGCCGGGGGGCCGGCCAGCCGGGCCACGGCGGTGTGGATGTTGTTGTCAGGGCCGTGGTCGTTGGATTTTAAATTATGTGTGTAAACAAACGGCCACGCATCCTGGGTTTTTGTTTCAAACCCTGGCGGGCTGGGAGGCGGTTCCCATGGGGCATGGCCTGGCCGGATGGGTTGGTGCTTTTTTGGGGTGAAGCGGGGGTGATTTTGCGGACGGATTTTTCAGACGCTGTGATGGAGTTATGACGGTATTTTCTTTGTTTGTAATTTATAAAATGAAATACATTATTTATTTACGTAAATAATTGTATTGCGGTGATGTCTGGCCCTTGCAGGATTGAGCGCTGCAGTGCTGGTTGGTCCTGCGGACTCGTTGTCTTTACGGGGCGCGGACAAAACCCGGTGCGGCGATTTTTGCCAGGCGCGCGGCGGCAGGCAGTACACGTAGCACGGCAACGCCGCGCAACGACGTCGCGGTGCTTGGGCGGTCAGGGCTTTGCAAAGGTGCTTATCCTGGGGCACGGCAGTACCGCCTTGGGACCGGTGGGGCTGAATCAGGGCATGGCCAGGAGTCGACGGCAGGTCGAGAGGCGGGGCGGGAGGCGGAGGGAGGAGCGTTGCAGCGGTCGGCGCAGGAAGCGCCGGGTGACACGAGGCAGCAGGGGAGGGTGAGGGCCGGCGCCTTGTCAGGGAAGGCGCCGGCACGGGTCATGGCTAGTGGGCGGAGCGCTCGTCGGCCATGCGGTCGAACAGTTGCAGCATGGCTTGGCTGTGCTGCTCCAGTTCGCTCATCAGCTGGATGATCTGGTTTTCGTCCATGCTGTCCGGCTGCTGCGAGGCGCTGAGCGCCGACGACACGCATTGCTCCAGGGCGGCTTGTGGCTGCCGGTATTCGCCGTAGGCACGGGTGGCGGCAAAGGCGTGCAGGTGTTCGTCCAGCTGCTCCTGGCGCGGCGGCGGGCCGGCCTGCTGCCCCTCCTCGACGGCGTGGTAGACGTGCTGCTTGAACATGATGTGGCCGACCTTGACCAGCGACGATTGCGATTTGTCGCGCACCCGGTATACCTGGCTGGTCGCTTCGTCCGAGCTTTGCGCCAGACGCGCGAAATGCTGGCGGAAGGCGTCGACCGAGGTCTTGACCTCGTTGGCGACGCCGCCGGCCTGCTGCGACTTGCTCTGCATGTCGGCGATGCGGGCCGACAGCGAGGCCAGCACGGTCTGCACCTGGTGGGCGGTGTCCTTGCTGCGCTCGGCCAGCTTGCGTACCTCGTCGGCGACCACGGCGAAGCCGCGCCCGGTCTCGCCGGCGCGCGCCGCCTCGATGGCCGCGTTGAGCGCCAGCAGGTTGGTCTGGTCGGCGATGTCGGAGATGGCCGAGAGCGAGCTCTCGATGCCTTGCCACGCCTGGTTCAGCGCATGGCTGGCGTCGCTCATGCTGTGCACGCTGGCAGCGATGGTGTCGAGGCTGCCGCTCAGGCGGGCGGCGCTCTCCAGGCTTTCGCGGGCGCCGTCGGCATTGCTGCGCGTGATGTCCGACACGGTTTCCATGGCCTCGCTGATGGCGGCGAGGTCGGCCTGGTTGGCGGCCAGGTTCTGGCGCAGGTTGGGGGCGTTGAGATGGTTCAGCTGCGAGGACAGCCGGTTGCGCCGTACGAACTCGCTGTTGTCTTCCATGGCCTGGATCGCCTTGTCGATGTTGTCCATCGAGCTGGCGAACACGCCGGGCAGGCCTACCTTCAGCGGGCGCCGGCTGTAATCGCCGCGGCTGACGCGGGCGAAGCAGGTGTTCATTTCCTTGAAGTAGGTTTCCACCAGGTCCATGAAGTCGTTCAGCTCCCACGCCACCATGCCGACCTCACCCTGTTTCTGGGTGCGCGTGGCGCGGTGGTGCAGTTCGCCCGAGCGGGCGTAGCCGAGCTGTTCGTGCAGGGTGTCCAGGGTGGCCAGGATGCGGCCGGACTGGCGCTGGATGAAGGCCGAGGCCAGCAGCGAGCACAGCAACACCAGGCCCAGGATGTAGGGCTGGGCGCCGTCCGGGGCGAAGAAGTGGGCGACGAAGCTCAGCACCAGCAGCAGGTTGAAGGCGAGCAGGGCGAACTTGATGTAGTCGCGGATGAAGGGGGAACGTTTGCGCTGGAGTGGGGTGTTCATCGCTGGGCTGCTCCCGCTTGGGCCGGTTTGTTCAGGTCCAGCACCATGTTTTCGAACGAGCTGTACTGGCGGCGTTTGACCTCTTCCAGCAGCCAGGCGACCGAGGCGTCGGGAGCGGCGGCCTTGCCGCTGCTGGCCTCGATCTCGCGCATGCGGCGGTAGAGCTCGGTCATGGTGTCGATCGCCTTGCGCGTGGCGCAGCGTCGCACCGAGTAGTAGCCCATCAGCTGGCCGTGCCGGTCGTAATCCGGCGTGATGTTGGCCATGACCCAGTAATAGTCGCCGTCGGCGGTGTAGTTCTTGATGATGCCGAAGAACTCCTGGCCGGCCTGCAGCGTTTTCCACAGCAGGCGGTACACGCCGCGCGGCATGTCGGGGTGGCGGATGATGTTGTGCGGTTGTCCCAGCAGCTGCGGTTCGGCGTACCGGGAGATGCGCATGAAGACCCGGTTGGCGTAGCTGATGTGGCCCTTGGGGTCGGTCTTGGTGATGATCAGTTCGTCCGGCTGCAGGGTGACTTCCCGGCTGGCCGTCGTCGTGGCGTCCATGTTTCTCTCCCATCTTGTTTGCCCGCTGGGTGTGCACGCCCAAGGCTTTGTTATGACAGTGTGGATGAGCTCTCCGGGCGCGGCAAGAACATTGTCAACGCGGCTGTGGTATCAGATGTCGGCCCACATTCTCAAGAGATTGTGATAGTTGGCGGTGAGCATGATCAGCGCGTCGTTGTCGCCGTGCGTGCGGCGCAGGTTGCTGATGGCGCTGTCCATGTCGAACAGCAGGCTGCGTTTGGCGTCGTCGCGCACCATGCTCTGGGTCCAGAAGAACGAGGCAATGCGCGCGCCGGCGGTGACCGGTTCGACGCGGTGCAGGCTGGTCGACGGGTACAGCACCATGTCGCCGGCGGGCAGCTTCACCTGGTGCAGGCCGTAGCAGTCCTCGACCACCAGTTCGCCGCCCTGGTATTCGTCCGGGCCGGTGAAGAACAGCGTGCAGGACACGTCGGTGCGCACCCAGTCGCCGCTGAAGGGGTCGGCGCGCACGGCGTTGTCGACGTGGTTGCCGAAGTCCATGCCGCCCTGGTAGCAGTTGAACAGCGGCGGAAAGACCTTCTTGGGCAGCGCGGCGGAGAAGAACAGGCTGTTGCGCTTGAGCGCGGCCTCCACCATGGCGGACAGCTCGCGCGCCTCGGCGCAGTCCTGCGGCAGCTGCAGGTTGCGTTTGACCTGCGCCGACTGGCTGCCGGCGGTGAGGCGGCCGTCGGCCCACGGGGCGCGTTCGAGCAGGGCGCGGCCGTGCGCCAGTTCTTCGGGGGTGAGGACGTCGGGGACGTGGAGCAGCATGTGCGTTGCCTTTCGGGCGCCGTGCCGGCGCGGTTGTTCGATGCGGTGTCGGGGGCAAGGGCTTCGGCCAACCCCGGGGTTGGCCGAAGCCCGGGCTCGGGGTGGACTCAGTACTTGTAGCCGATGGTCAGCTGCGCCTCGCGCTGGTTGCCGGCGTAGGCGTGGCCGGTGTACTGGCCGATGTAGTACTTCTTGTCGGTGAGGTTGTTCAGGTTGAGCTGCACCTTGTACTTGCGGGTCTCGTACGCCAGCATCGCGTCGTAGCGGATGAAGCCCGGCAGGTAGTTGGCCGCCGACTGGTCCTTGCTGCTGTCGCTGGAATAGCGTTTGCCGGTGTAGTAGGCGCCGAAACCGGCGGTGACGGTGTCGCTCAGCTTGTAGGTGGTCCACAGGTTGGCGGTCCGCTTCGGCGTGTACTTCGGCACCGCGCCGGCGTTGGCGTCGGAGGCCGACTGGGTGGTGTTGTTCCAGCCCTGGTCGATCACCGGGTCCAGCAGCGCGGCGCCGGCGAACACCGACCAGTTCTCGCTCAGGCGGCCGCCCACCTCGAACTCGATGCCGTCGGTGTGGCGCTTGGCGTACAGGATGCTGATGTCGGGCGACAGCGCGTCGGTGTTGCGCTCGTTGTACTTGATGGTGCGGAACAGCGCGGTGCGGAAGGAGGCGTCGCCGTCCAGCAGGTCCCATTTGGCGCCGATCTCGTAATGCTCGTTGCGCTCCGGCTTGAGCCGGTCGGCGCTGGCGCCGCTGGTGACGTCGAACTGGTAGGCCTCGCCGGACGGGTTCATCAGGTTGCTGTAGCCGGCGTAGTAGCTCTGGCTGGTGCTGGGCTGCCAGATCAGGCCGGTGCGGTAGCTCATGCCCTTGTCGTCGCGCACGTTCTCGCGGCTGACGCTGCCGTTGCTGTAGGCCTTGTAGCTGCCTTCCAGCCGGTCCTGGCGCAGCCCGGCCATGAATTTCCACTGCGGGGTCAGCTCGACGGTATCGGTGGCGTAGAGCGCCCAGTTGCGCGTGACGTAGCTGTTGGACGGGCTGGTGCTGTAGCTGCCGGTGTAGCTGACGGCGCTGGGGTCGCCCACCGTGGTCAGCAGGTTGGCGATGTTCTGGCTGGCGACGATGCTGAAGGCGTCCTGGGTCTCGTGGGTGAATTCGACCCCCGCCAGCAGGTTGTGGCGCAGCCCGCCGGTGTCGAAGCGGCCGGTGTAGTCGTTGCTCCACGCCTGCACCTCGGTGAGCGAGCCGCGGTTCTTGCCGGAATAGCGCAGCAGGGTGGCGTCGGTCACCGGGGTGCCGGCGCTGACGCCGCCGCTGTTGCTGTCGTTGCGCAGCTGCGGCTGGGCCACGGTGAGCCAGCGGTCGTAGCGGCCGACGCGCAGCTGGCTGCTCAGTTCGTGGTCTTCGGCCAACTTGTGGCTCAGGCGCACGGTGGAGATGTCGGTCTGGATGTCCTCGCTGTTCATGCCCTGCAGGCCGTAGTAGCGGTCGGCCGGCACGTCGATCGGACGGTGCGTGTTCGGGTCGTACGGCACGCCCAGCATCGGCGTGTTGTTCTCGGTCAGGTGCAGGTGCGACAGCGTCAGCGTGGTCGGCTCGCCCAGGCCGAAGGCGAGCGACGGCGCCACGCCCCAGCGCTTCGCCACCTCGATGCCGTTGGGCGTGCCGTCGTTGGTCGCCATCAGGTTCAGGCGCGCGGCCGCCGTGTCGCTGAAGGCCTGGTTGATGTCCAGCGTCATGCGCTGGAAGTCGTCGGTGCCCACGGTCAGGCTGCCCTCGAGTTTTTCCCCGGCGAACGGCGTCTTGCTGACCTGGTTGACCACGCCGCCGGTGCTGCCGCGGCCGAACAGCATCGAACTCGCCCCCTTCAGCACCTCGATCTTCTCGTCGTTGAACGGGTCGCGGTTGTACTGCGCCACGTCGCGCTGGCCGTCGCGGTAGGTGTCCTGGAACGCCGCGAAGCCGCGCAGGTAGACCTGGTCGCCGGAGCGGCCGCCCTCGCCGGCGGCGAAGGTGATGCCCGACACGTTCTTCAGCGCGTCCTTCAGGTTGCTGGCCAGCTGGTCGTCCAGCAACTGGCGGTTCACCACGGTGATCGCCTGCGGGATGTCCTTCAGCGCCTGCTTCTGCTTGCCGATGTTCGAGGTCTCGGTCTTGTAGCTGCCGCGCAGCGGCTGCTCGGCGGTCACGCTGACCGTCTCGAGTTCGGCGCTGTCCGCCGTGGTGCCGGCGGCGTAGGCCAGCGCCGGCGACAGCGCCGCCGCCAGCATGCCGGCGGTGAGCCGGGCCGGCAGTTTGGATTGAGCGACGTTGGCCGAAGCCTTCAGGCTCTTTGGGTTCATGGTTTCCTCTGCAAAAGGGTGGGTGGTGACGGATTCCGGGCGCAAGACGACCCGCGGCCTCCCTCTGTGATGGAGGTCCGTGGGGCGTGTCGCGCGGGAATCAGGGGTGGATCAGGGGGCTTCGGTGACGAAGCCGATGCGGCTCACGCCGCTCTGCTGGGCGCTGGCCAGCGCCTCGGCGACGTACTCGTAGCGCGCGTTCTTGTCGGCGCGCAGATGCAGTTCGACCTGCGGGTTGGCGCGCGCGGCGGCGGCGAAGCGCGCCGCCAGCGCCTCGCGCGCCACCGGGACGTCGTTCCAGAAGTAGCGGCCGTCCGGCTGGACCGCCAGGCGGATCGCCTCCGGCTTGTCCTCGAAGCGGGCCGCCGCCGCCTGCGGCAGGTCGACCTTGACCGCGTTGGTCAACAGCGGCGCGGTAATGATGAACACCACCAACAGCACCAGCATCACGTCGACCAGTGGCGTGGTGTTGATCTCCGCCATCGGGGCGTGCTCGCCCTTGTCGAAACTACCGAACGCCATCGATCTCTCCCGCCTGGGTCAGCAGTTGCGCGTGCAGGTCGTGCGCGAAGTGGTCCATCTGCTGCGCCATCACCCGCTGCAGGCGCATGAAGGTGTTGTACGCCAGCACCGCCGGAATCGCCGCCGCCAGGCCGGCGGCGGTCGCCACCAGCGCCTCGCCGATCGGCCCCGCCACGGTGGCGATCGACACCTGTCCCTCTGCGGCGATGTTCACCAGCGCGTGGTAGATGCCCCACACCGTGCCGAACAGGCCGATGAACGGCGCGGTCGAGCCGACCGAGGCCAGCAGCGTCATGCCCGCCTCGTGGCGGCCGGTCTCCTGCGCCAGCCGTTTGCGGATGGCGCGGGTGAGGAATTCGTTCAGGTCGCAGGCCTGCCCCAGCGAGCGCTGCGCGTTGGCGTGGAAGTGGCGCAGCGCCGACAGGCCGTCGCGCGCCAGGTTGGCGTAGGCCGAGGTCGAGCCGGCCAGTGCCGCTTCCGCCGTCGGCCAGTTCGCGGCGTTCCACAACGCGGCTTCGGCCAGCTTGTTGTCGCGGCGCGCGCGCCAGCCCTGCACGGCGCGCAGCGCGATGACGTACCAGGTCAGGATTGACATGGCGATGAGCAGCATGAACACCGTCACGAGCACGGCGTCCCCCTGGTGGAATACGGTCAGCAGATTCATGGTTCAGTGGCTTTTGATGGAAAAATCGACGGGTACGATGAAGTTGAAGGGAATGGCCTCCTGCCCGCGCCGGGCCGGCACGAAGCGCCATTGGCGCACCCCCTCCAGTGCCGCGCGGTCCAGCCGCGGGTAGCCGCTGCTCTGCGCCAGGCTGACGTCCAGCGGGCGGCCTTCGGCGCTCACCTGCACCCGCACCCGCACCGTGCCGCTCTCGTTCAGCTCCAGCGACAGCGTCGGGTAGCGCGGCTTGGGATTGTCCAGGTAGCCGCCGCGGTAGAGCGGCGGCGTGATCGGGGCGTCGGCCGCCTCGGCCGCTTTGGCCGGGGCCGCGCTGCTGGAGGTGGCCTCGCTGCGGTGCTCCTCCGGCGCCGGGGACGGGGACGGCGTGGCGCTCGGTGTTGCCGCACCGGGACGCGGCGCCGGGGTACTCAAGAGCGGCGGGGAGGTGGCCGCGCTACGGCGCGCGGCCGGGCGCTCGGGCCTGGGCTTCGGTTCGGGGCGTGGCGCCGCCTGCACGGGCGGGGCCGGAGCGGCCGGATGCGGCGCGGCAAGGGACACCAGTTCCATGCGTGCCAATTGCGGCGGCGTGATCGGCACGTGTTGAGCGGCCAGCAGGGTCAGCCCGGCCAGCGCGGCGACGTGCAGCAGGGTGACGCCGCTCAGGGCGGCAAAACGTTCGGTACGCGAGTTCATACGAGAATGATAACGCAAATTATTATCATTAACATAGTGGCTGTGCGCATTTGATACAGGTCAACGGGGGCATCCGGCGTCGGGCGTAGCATGGTTCCATCCCCTATTGCCTTCCATCACTTGCAGGAGCGTGCCATGCACATCGACCATCACCCCCTCGCCGCCGAGTTTCCCGGCGATCAGGACAAGATCCACCAGCTCAAGCAGGATAGCGCCCGCTTTACCCGCCTGTTCATCGACTACGAGCAGGCCGATAAGGCCGTAGTGCGCATCGAGAACGAGCTGGAGGCCGCCAGCGACGTGGAACTGGAACGGCTCAAGAAAACCCGTCTGGCGCTGAAGGACGAACTCTACCGGCTGATCCGCGGCGGCGTGTCCTGACCCGCTTGCAATCCGTCCACTTGCCTACATATCCTGAAAAGCTGCTGGCAGCTCGCCGGTAGCTTTTTTCATTGGAACAAGAACATGCAGCAGTTTGACGGAACCACCATCGTCTCCGTCCGCCGTGGACAGCGCGTGGCGCTGGGCGGTGACGGACAGGTCACCCTCGGCAATATCGTGATCAAGGCCACCGCGCGCAAGGTTCGCCGCCTCTATCACGACAAGGTGCTGGCCGGTTTTGCCGGCGGCACCGCCGATGCCTTCACCCTCTTCGAGCGCTTCGAAGCCAAGCTGGAAAAGCACCAGGGCCACCTGGTGCGCTCGGCGGTGGAACTCGCCAAGGACTGGCGTACCGACCGCATGCTGCGCCGCCTGGAAGCGATGCTGATCGTGGCCGACAAGGAAAGCACGCTCATCATCACCGGCAACGGCGACGTGCTCGAGCCCGAGCAAGGCATCGCGGCGATCGGCTCCGGCGGCGCCTACGCCCAGTCGGCGGCGCGTGCGCTGTTCGAGAACACCGAACTCGACCCGGCCGTGGTGGTCAAGAAGTCGCTGGAGATCGCCGGCGACATCTGCATCTACACCAACCACAACCACCTGATCGAGACGCTGGACTGAAAGCCCATCGACTCGGCGACCGCCTCCGCCGCCTGAGCGCCAGCGGCGCTCGCACCGAGGAGGCCGGCACGCCCGTCGCGATGGGGTTTGCCAAAGCACGCCCCGACCGTCTCGGGGCCACCGTAACATCCGACCGCCGCGACTCTATATAAGAGTGTGCGGTGGTCCCAGCCGGAGCCGGACCCGAGCTTGGCCGACGCCTTCGGCCAACCTTGCCGGAAATACGCCATGACCCAAATGACCCCGCCGGAAATCGTTCACGAGCTGAACAAGCACATTATCGGCCAGGACGCCGCCAAACGCGCCGTGGCCATCGCCCTCCGCAACCGCTGGCGCCGCCAGCAGGTGGCCGAGCCGCTGAAGAGCGAGATCACCCCCAAGAACATCCTGATGATCGGCCCGACCGGCGTCGGCAAGACCGAAATCGCGCGCCGCCTGGCACGGCTCGCCAACGCCCCCTTCATCAAGGTCGAAGCCACCAAGTTCACCGAGGTCGGCTACGTCGGCCGCGACGTCGATACCATCATCCGCGACCTCACCGAGATCGCCATCAAGGACACCCGCGACGCCGCCATCAAGCGCCTGCGCCACCGCGCCGAAGACGCCGCCGAAGACCGCATCCTCGACGTGCTGCTGCCGCCGGCCCGTCAGCCGGCCGGCTTCTTCGCCGGCGAGGAAGAAGCGCCCGCCAGCAAGCCCGAAGACAGCGCCACCCGGCTCAAATTCCGCAAGATGCTGCGCGAGGGCAAGCTCGACGACAAGGAAATCGAAATCAACGTCGCCGCGCCGCAGGGCAAGATGGAAATCCTCGCCCCGCCGGGCATGGAAGACTTCTCCAGCCAGCTGCAGACCATGTTCCAGGGCCTGGGCGCCGGCAAGCAGAAGGCGCGCAAGCTGAACGTGGCCGAAGCGCTCAAGCTGGTCATCGAAGAAGAAGCCGCCAAGCTGGTCAACGAAGACGAGATCAAGCAGGAAGCGCTGCAGAACGTCGAACAGAACGGCATCGTCTTCATCGACGAAATCGACAAGGTCGCCAGCCGCATCGAAGGCAATGGCGCCGACGTCTCGCGCGCCGGCGTGCAGCGCGACCTGTTGCCGCTGGTCGAAGGCACCACCGTCACCACCAAGTACGGCATGGTCAAGACCGACCATATCCTGTTCATCGCCTCCGGCGCCTTCCACCTCGCCAAGCCGTCCGACCTGATCCCGGAACTGCAGGGGCGCTTCCCGATCCGCGTCGAACTGACCTCGCTGACCGTCGATGACTTCCGCCAGATACTCACCAACACCGACGCCTGCCTGACACGCCAGTACGAAGCGCTGCTCGCGACCGAAGGTGTCGAGCTGGTGTTCGCCGACAGCGGCATCCAGCGCATGGCCGAGATCGCCTGGCACGTCAACGAAAAGACCGAGAACATCGGGGCGCGCCGCCTGTACACCGTGATCGAAAAGCTGCTCGAGGAAATCTCCTTCGACACCCGTACCGGCCGCTTCGAAGTCGACGCCGCCTACGTCGACAGCAAGCTCGACATGCTGTCGCAGCGCGAAGACCTGGCGCGCTACGTGCTGTAACGGGCTGCCATGGCGCTTCCGATTGCGAGGAAGCGGTATTTTCAAAAAAAGCCGGCAAAAACGCCGGCTTTTTGCTTTTTTGCATGGTGCCGGCGGGCCGGAAGCGGCGCGGCGGGCGGGTGAGTCGGGTGGTGCAA
>NZ_ACIS01000011.1 GCF_000174355.1 Pseudogulbenkiania ferrooxidans 2002 | reverse complement strand
TCCGGTCGAGCAGTTGGTACTCCATTTGCTCGTCGGACAGGTTGTACAGCCGCTTTAGGACCAGAATCCGCACCATCGTCTCGGTTGGAAACGGCGGCCGGCCGCCCTGCGGGCTGACTGGTCGAGGCGCTACCCGATCGACCTCGGCCGCTAAGGCGGCAAAGTTGATGTGCTTCTCGATCTCAGCGAGCGGATCGCCCAGACGGTCGATCTTCTGCCGGTGGTGGTCGGCGGCGAACAGGTCGTTCTTGATGGCGTTGCGCTGTTTCATCGGACTCGGACCCAACGAAGTTCAGGACGGAGTAATTTTACCTGTCGGCGGGCACGTCGAGGTTTTTCGAGGTGCCCTTGCTTTCCCCTTCGCGCGCCAGCATCGCCCGCATTTGAAGCCATGGCCTTTGGCATTGAGGATGCAGGTATCTGCTCGGCACAATATTGCCATCCAGTGAGCGCTCAGGGATCAGCTCAATATCAGCCAGCTTGCCAGCGTCCTGCCAGCACCAAGAACATTGACTGCAACTAGCTGGCTTTTCATTCAAGCGGCGTCGCACCTTGGCAATATCGTTCGGCACCGTCAAGGAAACCAAGTGGTATTGCTTCCGGGTGTCTCGCCATAGAGCTACTTCATACCGCTGGGCCAAGATTTCCATAGTGGATTCTCGACGCAGGAAGCGCTCGATTTCAGACGGCGGCGGTGCCTCGGGTTTCATGCTGAAACAGATCAGCGTGACGAGACTCGACAGCTCACCACGCCATGCCAGAAAATGCAGGCTGACGGCCTGAACATGGGCCAGCACTTGAAGTTCTTTCGTGGCATCCATAATCAGCGGCCCGAGAACGTTCCATGATCGAGCAAACGATTGACGGCAGATTGCTTCGAAGTCTCACCTTCGAACATGAGGACGCCATCGACCAAACGTTTACAGCACCAGCCCTTTTCCGGCCCTGCGTAGAAAATATCATATCCATTTGGCATAGAATCCACCGGGGCCAAAAGGACAGGCAACTCGTGATATTCCAACTCGTACAGGTCGCAATAACCTTGACCGGCAGAAAGTACAAGCAACCGCGCATAGAAGCGGCCAGTCTCTGAGGCGACCGCAATTTCGTCGTAGGGTGTGAAGTCGCGGGATACAATACTCCAAAAATCACTTTGGCATAGCCGTTCTCGGGTGACGTCTTTGCCGACGATCACACGCCAATGATTCGAAACGGCCTCGCGCAGTTTCAGCTGGCTACGAACCAGAGCGGGCGCGGCTTTGATGGGTTTGGATTCAGCCGTTTCAGGTGTATCGATAATCTCGTGGGCCATGATTTTCTCCGGTATCGGGAAAGGTTCATGGCCCAACTATAAATAGCGTCTATTGACGGGTGTGGTCGTTGTGCGGACAACGTCTCTTTAAATAGCATCGGATTGCCTTGAGGCTCGGTGCATGCTCGTAGCGCATCGACACTTGCGCCCAGCAGTGCACTGCACCGGCTTGTTCGTGGGGCTTCAGCTTGGCGAATGTGGCGAAGTGATCGGCGATGATCTGCTCCACAATGGCGGCAATAGTGGCAGATCGCGCTAACCGGGCTTGATGGCACCGGTTCTGGTCATTCTGGCTGCGGCGCAGTTGGTCGGCGCGGACGGCGGCGATCCATTCCTGTGTCGCCTTGGGCAAACCGCTGATCGCTACATCGTGTTCGCCGGTACTGCTACCAGCTGTCAGATCGAGTTTCATCGCTCTCTCCTGTGGTGACACATGCCATTTCTCGGCGCAGAAACGGCCTGTGGCGCGTTCTAGTGCCTTCAAGCTGTACTGGCCTATCCAGCACCGCCACGACGGCGTGGCGGCCCGCTGCCATGGTCAGGCTCGATGACCAAGGGGCAGGAACCGTTGACGCTGGTGGCCCAGCGGATGACGGTTTCTTTCCATGCTTCGAACTCGCGCTGCTCGGCGATGCTCGACCACGGCGGGTGGCTGATCGCCAGCACTGCCAATCTATTATTGCCATTGGCGACGGTCAGAGAAGCCGTGCATCGGTGCTGGGCGATGTCGGTCGAAAAGGTCAAAAGGTCGTCGTTTTCCATACCAAAACCCCCCTTGTAGCCCTTGATGTTGCCCAGCATGTAACCCCAAGTCCTATCTCACCTGCGAAATCCAATCACAGCAAGGCTTTCAGGTTTCTATTTGCCGGGACTAATAGTCCTTGCATGGTCCTTTTCCCGTCCATTTAGGTCAATAGTTTTGCCGTATTTGACGGGGTGCTCGGGCCGGAATCACGGCGCGTCGGCGATCCGCTGTTCGGCAACGGAAGCCGTGGATTCTATTCGTGTGTCTCATCCCCCGGATTTATCAGCCGCATAGCTCAGTAGCCGTTCAATTACACCGGCCAGGGTTTCGCCTTTTTGCCGTTGATCGTGCAGCGCTTTATAAACACCCTCGGGCAATAAAACATGGATGGCTTTGAAACCCTGTTCACGCCGACGCTGCCGAAACGCCTCCACGGTTTTTGCAGATCGGTATCGCGGTTTCGGCAGAACAACCGGCACCCATGAACCGGACGCCAGCAGGCGTTCCGCGTCCGGGCCGGGCAACACCTCACGCGCTGTATTGCGTGGTGCTATCAGCAACGGTTTTTTCATCATCGTTCTCCTTTCAATCGCACCAGCCGGGCGGCTCAGCGAACCCAATTGCACCGGGGGGTCTATCCCGTTTCCCCCTCAGCTATCCGGGTTATCCGGTTTTAGGCTCTCCTAGAGAGAGCCAAAACCGGATGGGTCTTATCCCGGTGCTATCCGGTTTTCCGGATGGCTTGAAAGCCTTGCCAGTATTGGCTTTGCGGTGGTTTTAACAATCGGCCATCCGGCTTCTATCCGGTTTTTTCCAAAATATGAAACGTTCATTTTTAGCCGATTTCCGGATGGCCGGCCGGGCGGGCTTCGAACACGATATCGGCCCGCCCGGTGAGGGCGGCAGCGACCGCGATACCGTCAGGGGTTAGCTTGTTGAGCACCGGCTCAATCAGCTTGTAGTCTCGCAATGCCGTCAGATCGTCTTGCACCGTGCTGTTGCCGCTGCCGATTTCCTTCGCCAGCGCATTGGCTCCACTGGCCGGCTTATCGTGGATGGCAATCAGCAACAGCGGTAGACGGGTTTTCCGTTTTTCCGGTTTTTCCAGCTTGGGAAACCGGCGATAAACGTCGGCCACCCGCGCCGCTTTCTGGTCGGCGCTTTCCACAAGCACCACACTGGTAATCGGCCCTTCGCCTTCTTCGTTGGGCAGAGGTAGCTCGACCACTTTCGGGCTGAGATAGATGGGCGGTGGCAACAGGTCGTCCTTCATCTTCTGTGTCTCAAAATGAACCATCCGCAGCTTGTCGTCGAATGAAACGAAATAGCGTGCATCGGTGGCACCACGCAAAGAATAAGACCCGCGCTCCCTGCCTTGATTGGCATGCCCCGTGTGGTGCACGACCAAGACGCTGGCGTGACCGCGAAACTCATCGAGAGCACTGATAAACAAGTTCATGTCACGAGTGGAGTTTTCATCGCCATTGCCGAAGTTGCGCGCCAACGTATCGACAACAATCAACACAGGCGGCTCGGGCAGACCGTCGATCAATTCCTTCAACCATGCCACTTCATCGGCCTCGGACAAACCGAAAGGGCGCGATGTGATATACAGAGGCAGCGTTTCCCAATCACTGCCGCGTTCTTGGCATACCGCCATCAGGCGACGGTAAACACCCTGCTGTCCCTCACCGCAGACGAAAATGACCGGCCCGGAACGATTCACCTTGTGGCCGTGCCACGCTTTGCCGCTGGCCACGGAAAAAGCCAGATCGATGGCAACGAACGATTTGTAATGGCCGGATTGTCCAAACATCAGGGCCAGCGTGTCGGCTTCAAGGTAATTCTTGATCAGCCATTGGGTGGCCCTGACCGATTTCATCGCTTCGGCAATAGGAATCAAGCGCGTTCGGGGGTCGCGTTTTTTGGATGAAGCGGGCTCATTTCCACAGCCGTTTTGCGGCGGTGGATTCAGTTTTTTGAATTTATCGCAGAGTTCATTCAGTTGGGGGCCAGCCTTATTAAACGCCCGCTCGATTTCTGTCCGTGCGAATTTCACCGCATCATTATGCTTTTCGAAATAGGCCAGCAAGCCCGGCAGTTGCAGACAGGTGGCCAGTGCATCGGCCGCGCTGACGCCATTGCTCGCCAGCAGCAGCAAGAAACTACGCACGACGGGATGGCGCTTGCCTTGGCCTGCCGGGATTTCACCGGCAATCAACGCCCGATGTTTGTCGCTTAAAGGGAATTTATCCAGATCAACCAGAGAGCCGTCAGCCAGATCGACACCCGAAACCGGGGAGGCAGGTGTTTTGTCGGCCTTTTTCAGCAGGGCGTCGAGCCTATCCAGATCGGCACCTTTCAGATCAGCAAAAGGCAGAGCTTCAATGGTGTTGCCGGTCACGGTCAAAAACCGACCGCCCGAGCCGATATAAATTTCGTTATGACCGCAGCCGGGGTAATGGCCACGGCCATTATCTACCCGCTGAGCGGCCCATTCCTCCGGCACGGTGACGAAAGCGCGAACACCATTACCAGATGGGGATTTTTCGCAATATGTCTCGAACGGCAATTGGAACGTGTCCTCGACAACATCGAAATCAAGGCCGACCAAGCGCTTGCCATCAACGGTGATGCCACCGGTCAGCACAATGCCGACGCCGTTTAGACCGTGTTCTTTGGCGATAGCTAAGGCGTCCGGCAGGGTGCACCAATCGTTCGGGTCGTTGGTGCTTAAACCATGTCGGCCACTATGGGGAACCTTGTCTGCTTTGGCCTTGCCGGGCTTTTTAGTCAGCTTCCACGGCACCCAGCATTTAAGGCAAGCATACGGGGCAAAGGGGCCGTAACTGGCTTGCAGGTCGGCCAAATTGGGGCTATCGTTATTTTGTACCAGAGTAAGTTTTCCCTCTTGGCCGTCCTGCCCCGGACGGCCTTCATTTTGCAGTTCCATGGCAGACCCCCTTCAAATCGTGCCCGCAAGCCTTTTGGCGTTAGCCTTCCACGCTATTTGCTGCGATATAGCTGTCCAAATCGCTTTTCCGGTAAAACACCCGCGCCCCGATTTTGTAAAACCTGATGGCCCGCAGTTTTGTGCAGCGCCAAGAATTCAACGTGCTCGGCGAGATTCCCAGATACGCCGCCGCCTCAACGGTGGTAAAACGTTCGTTTGCGGCGTTTGCGACGGCGGGTTTCAGTTCGGTAGACATGGCGGCGCTCTCCTGAAAAGCCGGCAATTTGCCGGTGCTTGCGACAAGCCAAAGACTACTCGCCGCATGCGGGTGAAAACAGGGGGTAACTTTTTAGCACCCCGCGAGGGGCTGATGGAACGTGGCCGCGAGCCGCGTGAACAAGGGCTGGGTGGTGCGCACGCACTGGCCTCGCCGGGTGCAAAGCGCACTCGACGGACGACTTGCGCGCACGCCAGTTCGTGCACTTCGCCGAAAGTGACGATGGTGGTGCACTCCACGAAAAACGCCCACCGGGCGGGCGCGGGATGTTGCGGAACGCCAGCGTGATGTCGGGGTCGTCGGTGGGCGCGTGTAGCACGGAGCGAGCCGAAGCCCTTGCCACACATGAAAACGCCCGCTGGATGGCGGGCGCTTGGGGGCTGGGGTGGTGGCGGGTCAGGCTTTGGCGCTGGCGGCCTGCTGATCGAGGTAATCGGCGACGGCCTGCCAGCCTGCTCGAAGTTGCTGTTCCGACTTCCTTATATAATGCCGTGCTGTAATATCGCCTGCCTGCCGGTGGTTCATCATTTTTTTCAGCGTATAAGTGGACACCAGTGGCTCGGCAATCGAAGCGAACGTTGACCGCAACATTTTACGGCTGAAATACACCCCGCACTTTTCTCGTATTTCGGCTACAGCATAAAAATCGTAGGCTGCCTTGAACAGCCTTTCATCGGCGGATTTATTTGCCATTTGCCGCTCAACGATTCCCCATGCTTGGTTCGATAGATAGAGGACATGATCCGTTCTGGTTTTCGTATCGAGCAAAACAACGCACCGATGCGCGGCATCGATTTTTTCAACCTTGATTTCCAGCGGCTCGGATGGGCGGCAACCAGTCAAGGCCAAAAATTTCAGATAGCGCACCGTGGGTGTGTCTTCCATTTCGCTCAAGGCCAGCCACCACCGGCCGATATCTTCCGGCTCGATGGACTTATCCGCAGGCTGGGCCGGTGGCAGGCTGATGCGGTTACGGCGCGGCGTGTCCTTGCTGAAAGGCGACCCCGGCACGGCGACGCCATAGAAATTCAGCACCGCCCTTAGAACCTGCATGGCATAAGTCTGCTGGCGCTCGCCGTGGGCAGCGGCGGCGTCATAGACCCGGTGGATATCGTCGGCGGTGATCTGATCGATGCGGATTTCGGCGAGCTTCAGCAACATGCCGTCCTTGCACTTCCGCCCGGTGCGCTTGGTGACGCCGGGTTCGACCATCTTCAAGTAATCGTGCCGCGTGGACGGTTTCAGCGGCTTGCCGTCGGCACGGCGGGCTCGCTCGACATACTCGCGCACCGCGTCGCCCAGCGTCGGCACTGCCGCCGCCTTCGCCTTGGCTTGACGCTTGCCAGCGCTCAGGCTGACGCCAGTGGCCAGCGCGTTGACCACTTCACGCGCCTTGGCTCGCGCCTGCTCTACCGTCACTTCTGGAAACCGCCCAATGGACACCCGCTCAGGCGACCCACCGGCCACCCGCTTAAACACAGCAAAAGTCTTGACGTTGTTGGGCGTGACCCGCAATTGCAAACCGGGTTGCTTGGTGTCGTGAAAGGTAAACCTTTGACCGGCTGCCGGCACCGGCAGGTTGGTGAGTGCCGCTTTGGTGAAAACGATCCTAGTTTCCATGGCATCCTCCTCGGGGTTACGGCTGGGGTTACGTTGTAGCCGTAACCCTGACAATTTCAGTGTAACCCCGACAAAGATGGCTTTCTAGGAAACCCTTGCTGTATAAGGCTTTAACAGAGCAGAGCAACTCCATCTAATCCTGACAAAAATGAAAAAACCGGGATGCTCGATCCCGGTTTCGCGTTCTTGATGGCGATGTCGATCAGCCGCCGATTTTTTCCTTGCCGCCGAGATAGGGGCGCAGTACGGTCGGAACGGTCACGGAACCATCGGCGTTCTGGTAGTTTTCCAGTACTGCCACCAGTGTGCGGCCGACGGCGAGGCCGGAGCCGTTAAGGGTGTGTACCAGCTGGTTCTTGCCGTTCTCGTCCTTGAAACGGGCCTGCATGCGGCGCGCCTGGAAGGCTTCGCAGTTGGAGCAGCTGGAGATCTCGCGGTAGGTGTTTTGTGCCGGCAGCCAGACTTCCAGGTCGTAGGTCTTGGCGGCGCCGAAGCCCATGTCGCCGGTACACAGCGTGATCACGCGATAGGGCAGTTCCAACGCCTTGAGGATGGCTTCGGCGTGGCCGACCATTTCTTCCAGCGCGTCGTACGATTTCTCCGGGTGCACCACCTGCACCATTTCCACCTTGTCGAACTGGTGCTGGCGGATCATGCCGCGCGTGTCACGGCCGTAGGAACCGGCCTCGGAACGGAAGCAGGGCGAGTGTGCGGTCATCTTGACCGGCAGTTCGTCGAGCTTGAGGATGCTCTCGCGCACGGTGTTGGTCAGGGTGATTTCCGAGGTGGAAATCAGGTACTGGTCGACCGCGCCTTCCTCGCCGCCACGCGTCACCTTGAACATGTCCTCGGCGAACTTGGGCAGCTGGCCGGTGCCGAACAGCACGCTGTCGTTGACGATGTACGGGGTGTACATCTCGGTGTAGCCGTGCTGGTTGGTGTGGGTGTTGAGCATGAACTGCGCCAGGGCGCGGTGCAGCTGGGCGATCTCGCCGCGCAGCACGGTGAAGCGGGCACCGGAGAGTTTGGCGCCGGTTTCGAAGTCGAGCCCCAGCGGGCTGCCGACGTCGACGTGGTCCTTGGCTTCGAACTCGAACGAGCGCGGTACGCCGACGCGGCGCACTTCGACGTTGGCGCTTTCGTCCTTGCCCTGCGGCACCGATGCGTGCGGCAGGTTGGGGATGGTCATCAGCCAGTGCTCCAGCTTCTGCTGCACGGCTTCGAAGGCGGCTTCGGCGGCTTTCAGCTCGTCGCCCAGGGTGGCCACTTCGGCCATGATGGCGGAGACGTCTTCTCCTTTGCGCTTGGCTTCGCCGATCTGCTTGGAGGTGGCGTTGCGGCGGGCCTGCAGTTCCTGCATGCGGGTCTGCAGCGCTTTGCGCTCGTTCTCGAGTTGGCCGAAGGCGTCGGTGTCCAGCTGGTAGCCACGGGCGGCCAGGCGCTCGGCGACGGTTTCCGGCTGGCTACGAAGGAGTTGAATGTCTAGCATGGTGTTGGTCTATTTGATGTTGATGATCTGAAGCTGGCGGTCGGTGATGAGCCAGATCTTTTCAAAAGGACTATCCTGGAAGTCCTTGTTGCGTAAGTAATTTTCCCAGTCGCGGTGCATGACGCGCGTGTTGGCGTTGCGGATCAAGAGCCAGCAGGGCTTGACGGTGTAGGAGGCGAACTTGTCATTCTTGTCCTTGATGGCCCGGTCGAGCTGCTGGAAGATTTCTTTCATCAGTGCCGGCTGCTGCAGGGCGAGCAGCACGGCCGTCTTATCCTTGTGCCAACCGTTGATTATGGCAGCATCGTGGGTGCTGCCATAGATGTGCGTCACTTCCAGACCGATTTTTTGCGCAGGCTCGCCGTTCTGCCGGCGCAGAATGGAGAAGTCGGGAGATTCGCGGTGCGGGCCGAGCAGGTAATGGCCGGGGCGCGACAGGCGGTTGAGCACAGCGATCAGCCGCTTGGCGGCGAAGTGCTCCAACCTGACCTTGTGCCCGTCATGATCGTGATGGTGCTTTTGTTTCTTCATCCAGTTGCCTGAGAAACCGCAGTTTTTCCTGAATCTTGCCTTCCAGCCCGCGTTCCACCGGCTCGTACCAGCGACTGTCTTCGATCCCCTCCGGCAGGTAGGTTTCACCGGCGGCGTAGGCGTGCGGTTCGTCGTGGGCGTAGCGGTAGGCGTGCCCGTATCCCAGCTCCTTCATCAACCTGGTCGGCGCGTTGCGCAGGTGCACCGGCACCGGGCGCGAGATGTCCTGGCGGATGAAGGCGCGCGCCTCATTATACGCCTTGTAGCCGGCGTTGCTCTTGGGGGCCACGGCGAGGTAGATCGCGGCCTGGGCCAGCGCCAGTTCGCCTTCGGGGCTGCCGAGCCGTTCATAGGTGTCGGCGGCGTCGAGCGCGATGCGCGCGGCGCGCGGATCGGCCAGCCCGATGTCTTCCCACGCCATGCGCACCAGGCGGCGCGCCAGGTAGCGCGGGTCGGCGCCGCCGTCGAGCATGCGCGTCAGCCAGTACAGCGCTCCGTCCGGGCTGGAGCCGCGCACTGACTTGTGCAGCGCCGAGATCTGGTCGTAGAAGGCGTCACCACCCTTGTCGAAGCGGCGCGCGTTGACGGTGAGCACTTCGGCCAGGAAGTCGGCGTCGATGTGCTCGACGTGGCGTGCGCTGGCGGCGGTGCGGGTTTGCTCAAGCAGGTTGAGGAAGCGGCGGGCGTCACCGTCAGCGTAGCCGCTCAGCGTCGCCAGGGCGCTGTCGTCGAAAGTCAGGCCGGGCAGGGCACCGCTGGCGACGGCGCGCGCGAACAGCGCCTTGAAGTCGTCGTCGGCGAGGGCGTTGAGCACGTACACCTGGGCGCGCGACAGCAATGCCGAGTTGACCTCGAACGAGGGGTTCTCGGTGGTGGCGCCGATGAACGTCAGCAAGCCCGATTCGACATAGGGCAGGAAGGCGTCCTGCTGGCTCTTGTTGAAGCGGTGCACTTCGTCGACGAACAGGATGGTGTGGCGACCGTCACGCTGCAGCACCGCCTGCGCTCGGTCGACTGCCTCGCGGATGTCCTTGACGCCGGAGAACACCGCCGACAGCGGGATGAACTCGGCGTCGAAGCTGTGCGCCAGGATGCGTGCCAGCGTGGTCTTGCCGACGCCGGGCGGGCCCCACAGGATCATCGAGTGCGGGGTTTTCGATTCCACCGCCAGGCGCAGCGGCTTGCCCGGGCCGATCAGGTGCGGCTGGCCGATGACCTCGTCGAGCGAGGTGGGGCGCAGCGCTTCGGCCAACGGTTTTTTTGGTTCGCGGGCAAACAGGTCGGTCACGGTCTCAGTCCGAAATCACGTCCACGCCCTTGGGCGGGGTGAAGGTGAAGCGCGACGGCGCCAGCACCGGGTTCTTTTTCATGTCGGCGAAGCGGATCAGCGTGGTGTTGCCGAAGCTGTCGTGCAGTTCCATGGTGACCAGCGTGTTGGCGCGAAAGCCCATGCGGATCGACTGGAAGGTGTTCTCGCTCTTCTTCGGCGCGGCGCTGAGCCATTCGATGCCGTCCTGGGCGCCGGCTTCCTTCAGGTGGTAGTCGCGTTCGATGGCGTTGCTGCCGGCCAGCAGCGCGGCCGGGCTGGAGCCCAGCGCGGCGTCCAGCGACTTGCTGGTGACCTGGGCCAGTTCCTTGTCGTAAATCCACAGCCGCTTGCTGTCGCCGACGATGAGCTGTTCGTAGGGCTTGGCGTATTCCCAGCGGAACTTGCCGGGACGCGAGATTTCCAGCTGGCCGCTGGCCTCTTCGCGCTTGCCCTTGGCGCTGACCACTTGCGAGAAGCTGGCCGACAGGGTCTTGCTGCCGGCGACGAAGGCCTTCAACTGGGCGATGGCGGCGGCGTGGGCGGGCAGGGCGAACGCGGCGGCGAGGATGATCGGTAAGAGCTTCTTCATGGAATCCTTTTCTACGCCTCAGCCGTTTGGGGCTCAAGGAATAAATCGTCACGGACGTCCCCTGGCCGGTTCGCGCCGCACCGCCGTAGCCGTGGTGCGGCGAGCCTGGCCGGACCGGGAAGGGGATACGTCGCCGATTTATTCATCAGTGCTCAGCTGAAGCGGTTGGTGATCGGGTAGCGCCAGTCCTTGCCGAAACCGCGGTGGGTGACGCGCGGACCGACCGGGGCCTGGCGGCGCTTGTACTCGTTGATCTTGAGAAGACGAACCACGCGCCGCACGTCGGCCTCGGCAAAACCCTCGGCGATGATTTCGGCAGCGGACAGGTTCTCTTCCACGTAGCGCGCCATGATGGCGTCGAGCACATCGTAGGGCGGCAGACTATCTTGGTCTTTCTGGTCCGGACGCAGTTCCGCCGAGGGCGGCCGGGTAATGATTCTTAACGGAATGATCTCGCTCTGGGCGTTGCGCCAGTGGCAGAGCTGGTAGACCAGGGTCTTGGCGACGTCCTTCAGCACGGCGAAGCCGCCGGCCATGTCGCCGTACAGCGTGCAGTAGCCGGTGGTCATCTCGGACTTGTTGCCGGTGGTGAGCACCAGCTTGCCGGTCTTGTTGGAGAGCGCCATCAACAGCGTGCCACGGATACGCGCCTGCAGGTTCTCCTCGGTGGTGTCTTCGGCCAACCCTTCGAACGACGGCGCCAGCGCCGCCATGAAACTCTCGTACATCGGCCAGATGGCGATTTCCTCGTACTTCACGCCGAGTCGCTCGACCATGTCGCGCGAGTCGTCCACCGAAATGTCGGCGGTGTAGCGGCTCGGCATCATCACCGCGTGCACCTTGTCGGCGCCCAGCGCGTCGTAGGCGATGGCCAGCGTCAGCGCCGAATCGATGCCGCCGGAGAGGCCGAGCAGCACGCCGGGGAAGCCGTTCTTGCCGATGTAGTCGCGCACGCCGATCACCAGCGTCCGGTACACGCTCTCCAGCGGGCAGGGCAGCGTGGCCTTGCCGGCCGGCTGCAGGTCGCCGTCGGCCATCTGCACGATCAGCAGTTCATCGTCGTAGGCGGCGGCTTGCGCCACCACTTCGCCGGCCTTGTTGAGCGCGAACGAGGCGCCGTCGAAGACCAGTTCGTCCTGGCCGCCGGTGAGGTTGACGTAGGCGAACGGCAGGCCGGTCTCCTCGACGCGGTAGCGCACCGTCTCGTGGCGGGTTTCGATCTTGTTGCGGTGGAACGGCGAGGCGTTGAGCACCACCACCACGTCGGCGCCAGCATCGGCGGCTTCGGCGGCGGGATCCAGCGACCAGACATCCTCGCAGATCAACACGCCGACGTTGACGCCGTCCTGCGGGAAGACCAGCGGTGCGCCGCCGGGCGTAAAGTAGCGGCACTCGTCGAATACTTCGTTGTTGGGCAGCAGCATCTTGTGGTACTGACCGAGACGGTTGCCGTCACGCATCACCGTGGCGGCGTTGAAGCGCTCGTTGCCGAGCTTGACCGGGTGGCCTACCACCAGCGTGATGCCGTCCAGCTCCAAGAGTTCATCCAGCGCCTTGCTGCACTCGCGGTAGAAGTGGTCGCGCAGCAGCAGGTCTTCCGGGCTGTAGCCGGTGAGCGCCAGCTCCGGCGTGACCAGCACGTCGGCACCCTGGGCCATGGCCTGGCGGGCGAGGTCGAGAATCTTGCGGGTATTGCCGGCGATGTCGCCGACAACGGGATTGAACTGGGCGAGCGCGATACGCATCTTTGGTGGCTACGTCGGTTTATCAACAATAAGGCCGATTCTACCTGAAGCGCGGCACGATTTCCTGAAAGGAGCGGGAGTGACGATAGCGTCGCTGAATGGCCTGGCCGGGCTGCCGGCGGAGCAGTGGAACGCGCTGCGCGCCGACGACCAGCCCTTTCTCGCCCACGGCTGGCTCGCCGCGCTGGAGCAGAGCGGGGCGGTGAGCGCGGCCACCGGCTGGCAGCCGCATCATCTGGCGTGGCGCGAGGGCGAGGCGCTGAGGGCGGTCGCGCCGGCCTATCTCAAGACACACTCGTATGGCGAATACGTGTTCGACTGGGCCTGGGCCGAGGCCTACCAGCGCGCCGGGCTGGCCTACTACCCCAAGTTGCTGCTGGCGATACCGTTCACCCCGGTCGGCGGGCCGCGCTTCCTCGGCTTGCCGGCGGCCCGGGCCATGCTGATCGCCGAACTGCCGCGCCAAGTCCGCCAGCTCGGGTTATCGTCGGCGCATGTGTTGTACCCGGCTCAGGATGAAATGGCCATGCTGGCAGAAGCCGGCTGGCTGGAGCGGCACGGCGTGCAGTTCCACTGGCAAAACCACGGCTACCGCGACTTCAACGATTTTCTCGACGCACTCAGCCGCGACAAGCGCAAGAAGATCCGCCAGGAGCGGCGCCGCGTTGCCGAACAAGGGGTCGAGGTGATCGTCAAGGAAGGTCGGCAGATCACCGATGATGATTGGGCATTCTTTCATGCCTGCTACTGCCAGACCTATCGCGAGCACCGTTCCACTCCCTACCTCGATCTGGTGTTTTTCCGTCTGATCGGCGAACGCCTGGCCGACCACCTGGTGCTGTTTGTGGCGCAGCGGGCTGGCGAGCCGGTGGCCGCCAGCTTGTGCCTGAAGGATCGACACCAGCTGTACGGCCGTTACTGGGGCGCGCTGGAGGATGTTTCCTGCCTGCATTTCGAGCTGTGCTACTACCAGGGCATCGCGTACTGCATCCGCCACGGACTCTCGGTATTCGAGGGCGGGGCGCAAGGCGAACACAAGCTGGCCCGCGGTTTCGAGCCGGTGTTGACGCATTCGGCGCACTGGCTGGGGGATTCTCCTTTCCGATCAGCGATTTGGCGCTGGCTCAAGCAGGAGAGGCAGGCGGTGGCGGCATATCTTGGCGAACTAGAGCAGCATATTGCATATAAAAAAGCTTGCCAGTCGTAAAAATGGCTTATATACTGCGCAGCCTCTGACGACGAAACGCAAACGACGACGGCATCAGAGTAGTTCTGGAGAGGTGGATGAGTGGTTTAAGTCGCACGCCTGGAAAGCGTGTTTAGGGTAATACCCTAACGGGGGTTCGAATCCCCCCCTCTCCGCCAGAATTCAAAAAAGCCCGCTGAATGCGGGCTTTTTGCTTTTCCGGCGTGGCGCACACTCGGATGCCGCCGGGATACCCTGGCTGCGCGTGCCGGACAGGGGCGGGGTGGCTTGGGGGGCGCCAATTTTACCCCACGCGCCGCCACTGACAGTGCTATCTTCTTATCATCTCCTCATACAACTGAAAGGCATGTTGTGGCCCTTGAGTTTCAACCCGTCCACGCCGGCGCGCGTTTGTCCGAGCAAGTGGCTGAGGCACTGGCCGAGGGTATCCATTCGGGCGCCTTGCAGCCGGGCGACAAGCTGCCGTCCGAAGCCCAGCTGGTCGATCAATTCAAGGTGAGCCGCACCGTGATTCGCGAAGCGGTGTCCCAGTTGAAGTCGCTGGGTCTGGTCATTTCGCGCCAAGGCTATGGGGTGCTGGTGCAGGAGCCGGGGATTCGTCCGCTCTCGTTCGATGCGGCGCATACCGCCTCGATGGAGGCGGTGGTGCAGATGGCCGAGGTGCGGCGCGTGCTGGAAGCCGAGGCTGCCGGCCTGGCGGCGGCGCGTCGCAGCGAGCAGGATCTGGCGGCGATCCGCGCGGCTGTGGCCGCATTGGCCGAGGCGGCGCAAAGCGGTCGCGACGGGGTGGAGGAAGACGTGAACTTTCACCGCAGCATCGCCGCGGCCGCCGGCAACCCGTTCCTGATTTCGACGCTGGATTACCTGTCGCAGTACCTGCGCGGCGCCACCCAGGTGACGCGGGCCAATGAAGCGCGCCGCGAGGATTTCTTCAAGGAAGTGCAGGACGAGCACAACGCCATCGTCAGCGCCATCGAACAAGGCGATCCGGCGCGCGCGCGCAAGGCCGCCGCCTCCCATATGGATAATGCGATTCGCCGTATCCGCGCTGCCGACCCGGCGTTCTGGGACCAGGAAGGCGAGAAGCTGGCGCAAACGCTGCGCATGCGCTGACGTCCAGATAGATGCGGCGGGCCGCCTCACCCCGCCGCCGCATACCCCTTTCCGCAGACGGCCGAGACGGTCGTATCGACTGTGCTCAAGGCACGGCCCGGCAAATCGACCGCACCGACTTCGCCTCGGGCGCGCCGCTGCCGATCAAATCCCCTATCGCTATCCGCCATGGCGAACAGCGCCGCGGCATGGTCCGGCTTGCCGCTGCCGCCGTGCCGCAGCGGCACGGCTTCGGCCAACGTTGAGTCAGCTCGGGCCAGGCCCGGCATGCGGAAAAGAAAAATGGATGATTGGGAACGGGTCAGGCAGGCCGAACAGCAGCGGGGAAATCGCGGAGGTACTGCTCGACGATGCTGCGGAAATCGGTGTCGGCCTTGAGCCCCAGGCGTTCCCCGCGCGGCGACTCGAAGCGTGCCGGCCAGCTGCCGACGATACGGGCGATGGTGTCGTCCGGGACGAAGCGCACGAGGGAGCGCGCCTGGCTGCCGCCGACGCTTTCCAGTGCGTCGAGCATGTCCTGCACGCGCACCGTGAGGGCCGGCAGGTTGAGCGCGGTGCGGCCGCCGAAGGCCTCGCGGCTGGCTTCGAATACCGCGATCAGCCCGGCGATGGTGTTGGCCGGCGAGGCCAGCGCCACTTCGGTGTCGGGCGAGACCGGGCAGACCGCTTCCTGGCCGGCCAGGGGTTCGCGGATGATGCCGGAGAGGAAGCTGGAGGCGGCGCCGTTGGGGCGGCCCGGCCGCACCGAGACCGTCATCAGCCGCGCCACGCGGCCGTCGATGAAGCCCTTGCGGGTGTAGTCGGCCACCAGCTGCTCGCAGATGAACTTCTGCACGCCGTAGGACGACTGCGGCGTGGGCAGGGTGTCGTCGCGCACCACCGCCGGCAGCGGCAGCGCCGGGTCGCTGCCGAACACCGCCACCGAGCTGGAGAACACCAGACGCGGGGCGTTGCCAGCGGCGCGCAAAGCGTCGAGCAGGGCACGCGTGCTGTCGAGGTTGGAGCGCAGGCCGAGCTCGAAGTCGGCCTCGCATTCGGACGACACCGCCGAGGCGAGGTGGAACACGCCGTCGAAACGCTCGCCGTTGAGCTGTTCGGCCAACTCGAGCACGGTGCCGACGCGCACCTGCACGCGCGGGTCGGCGCGCAGGTCGTCGGGTGCGGCCACCAGGTCGGCCAGCACCAGCCGTTCGATGGCGCGTCCGGCCAATTCGCCACGGGCGAGCAGGGTGCGCGCCAGCCGTGCGCCGATGAAACCGGCGCCGCCGGTAATCAAGAGCTTCATCGTTGGGCCTCCTTGTACGGCTGGAACCAGGCGAGTCCGGCCGAGGTGCCGTTGCGCGGGCGGTATTCGCAGCCGATGTAGCCGTCGTAACCCAGCTCGTCGAGTAGCGCGAACAGGTAGGGGTAGTTCAGCTCTCCGCTGTCCGGCTCGTGGCGCTCCGGCACGCCGGCGATCTGCACGTGGCCGACGCCGGCTAGGTGGCGGCGCAGGCGCATGGCGATGTCGCCCTCCATGATCTGGCAGTGGTACCAGTCCATCTGCACTTTCAGGTTGGGCTCGCCTACCTCGGCCACGATGTCGTGCGCCTGCTGCTGGTGGCTGAGGAAGTAGCCCGGCATGTCGCGCTGGTTGATCGGCTCGATCAACAGTGTGATGCCGTGCTCCGCGCAGCGACGGGCGGCGTGGCGCAGGTTGGCGACGAAGGTGGCGCGCAGGGCGGTGAGGTTGGCGCCTTGTGGCACCAGTCCGGCCATGGCGTGCAGGCGGCGGCAGCCGGTGGCGTGTGCATATTCCAGCGCACGCTCCACCGAGGCGGCGAATTCCTCCTCGCGTCCCGGCAGGGCGGCGATGCCGCGCTCGCCTGCGGCCCAGTCGCCCGGCGGCAGGTTGAACAGCGCCTGGGTCAGGCCGTGGGTGGCGAGGCGGGCGGCGATGTCGGCCGCCGGGTAGTCGTAGGGAAGCAGGTACTCCACGGCGCGGAACCCGTCTCGGGCGGCCGCGGCGAAGCGGTCGAGGAAGTCGTGTTCCGTGTACATCATGGTCAGGTTGGCAGCAAATTGCGGCATGGTGATCTCTTTGCTTCAGCTAATGAATGGTCAAGCAATGGGTAACCTGGATGGCGACAGCGGTGAAGAGACCACAGACCAGGCGTCCGGAACGCAGCGTCGAATCGGGTCTCTGTCGCCGTGTTGACAACAGGTTTAGCGGTTAACCAGCTTGGCCGGCGTGCGCAATACCGCGATGGCGCCCACCACCAGGCTGCCGGCGAGCACGTACATGCCGGCGGCGGTGCTGCCCGTCATGTCCTTGAGTGTACCGATCAGGTAGGGGCTGACGAAACCGGCGAGGTTGCCGACCGAGTTGATCACCGCGATGCCGGCGGCGGCGGCCGTGCCGCCGAGGAAGGCCGTCGGCAGGGACCAGAACAGCGGGGCGCAGGTCAGCACCCCGGCCGCTGCCAGCGACAGGAACACCAGGGAGACGGCGGTGTTCTGGGTAAACGATGCCGCGACGACGAAACCGACGGTGCCCATCATGGCGGGGATCACCAGGTGCCAGCGGCGCTCGCGGCGGGCATCCGCGCTGCGGCCGAAGCCGTTCATGGCAATGATCGCGGAGAGGAAGGGGATGGCGCTCAGCACGCCGATGGACAGGTTGCTGGTGACCCCGGTCGATTTGATGAAGGTGGGCATCCAGAAGGTCAGTCCGTATTGACCCATCACGAAGCAGAAGTAGATCAGGCTCATGAACCACACCCGGGCGTCTTTGAACGCGCTCAGGGCGTGGGCGCTGTGGTCCTTGTGCTTGGTGTCTTCGGCGATGGCCTGGGCCACCACGCTCTTCTCTTCCTCGCTCAGCCACTTGGCCTTGGCCACGGAGTCGTCGAGGTAGTACAGCACCACCAGGCCGACCAGTACCGCCGGCACCGCTTCGATCACGAACATCCACTGCCAGCCGGCCCAGCCTCCCACGCCGCCGAAGGCATCCATGATGAAGCCGGAGAGCGGGTTGCCGAAAATGCCGGAGACCGGGATCGCCGACATGAACATCGCCACGATCTTGGCGCGCCGGTGCGACGGGTACCAGTAGGTGAGGTAGAGGATGATGCCGGGGTAGAAGCCGGCTTCGGCCAACCCCAGCAAAAAGCGCATCACGTAAAACGCGGTGGGCGTGTTGACGAAGGCGAAACCGGCCGAGACCAGGCCCCAGGTGATCATGATGCGGGCGATCCAGACCTTGGCGCCGAAGCGGCTCAGGGCGAGGTTGCTCGGCACTTCGAACAGGAAGTAGCCGAGGAAGAAGATGCCGGCGCCGAGGCCGAACATGGTTTCGCTGAAGCCGAGCTGTTGCGACATCTGCAGCTTGGCGAAGCCGACGTTAACGCGGTCGAGATAGGACACCACGTAACAGAGAATGATCAGTGGCACGATGCGCCACGATACCTTGCTGAATACACTGTCTTCACGACTCATGATGGCCGTGCCGGTTTGCTGCTGGGCAATACTGCTCATGGTAATGTCTCCTCTACTGTAGTTAATGCGCGCCACCGTGTTGTTTTTATTGGCGGCGCACTGTCATTACCTGGAACGGGCCAGGGTGCAGCGTGACTGGTCTCCCAGCCGTCTTACCAGCGCGCCGCGAAGGTGCGCCGTAATTCTTCGATCTGTTGTTCGCTCAGGAGCGCCGGACGGGGCTGAACGGTCAGCCACAGCCGGGCGGTTTCTTCCAGTTCCTCCAGGGTGGCCATGGCGTTGGCCGGGCTGTCGTGCCAGACGTTGGGGCCGAGCCGCTCCAGCATCACCGCCCGGATCGGCACGCCGCGCCGTCGCGCCGCGGCGATGGTTTCCGCCACCCGTTCCGCCGCCTCGGGGTCGCCGGGGCGGTGGTAGGGAATCAGCGGCACGTGGCCCACCTTCATCACGAAGTAGGGCGTGATCGGCGGCACGATGTCGTCCTCGCTCCACACGCCTTGCAACGTCAGCGCCACCAGGTGGGTGGAGTGGGTGTGGATCACGCAGCGCGCCTCGGGCTCGGCCTGGTATATGCGCCGGTGCAGCGCCAGCGTCTTGCTGGCACGGTCGCCGCTTTGCTGCTCGCCGGCGGCATCCACCCAGGCGATGCGTTCGGGCTCGAGAAAGCCCAGGCAGGCGTCGGTGGGGGTGATCAGGAAGCCGCCGCCTTGTTCATCGTCCAGCCGCACGCTGATGTTGCCGGCGCTGGCGTGGACGTAGCCGCGCTCGAACAGCGAGCGCCCGACGCGGCACATCTCCTGGCGCAGAAAGTCTTGATCGGGCGTCATGTCACTGCACCTGCTGCAAGGCTTTGTCGAAGAAGTCGACGCAGCCGAAGTTGCCGGACTTGAGCGCCAGCAGCAGCGGCCGGCCCTCCACCTGGGTCCACGGCACGCCGGGGTCGATGGCGGCGCCGATGCGCAGCTGGCTGACGCTGAGCGCCTGCACCACCGCGCCGGAGGTCTCGCCGCCCGCCACCACCAGGCGGCGCACGCCGTTTTCGGCCAAGCCGTGCGCGATCTGCGCCAGGCACTGCTCCACCAGCTGGCCGGCACGCTCGACGCCGAGCTCGGCCTGCACCGCGCGCACGTCGTCCGGGTTCGAGGTGGCGTAGACCAGCGCTGGTTCGGCTTGCGCCAGCACCCAGGCGATCGCCTCGGCGGCGAGCGGCCGGCCGGCGGCGAGTTCGCGCGGATCGAGGCGCAGCGCGGGGCGGCCGGCGTCGATCCAGTGTTGCACCTGGCCGTTGGTGGCCTGCGAGCAGGAGCCGGACAGCACCGCGGCAGCACCGCCGACGGCGGGCAGGTCGGCGGCGTGCGCATCCGGTGTCACCCAACCCCGCGAGGCGTAGACCTCGGGCAGACCGAGTGCCACGCCGGAGCCGGCGGTGAGCAGTGGCAGCTCGGCGCAGGCGGCGGCGATGGTGCGCAGGTCGTCGTTGGAAATCGCATCGACCACCGCGCACTGCACTCCCGCGCCACGCAGTTCGGTAAAGCGTGCCTGCAGCGCGGCCGTGCCCTGCGCCACGGTGTCGTAGCGCGCCAGGCCGACGCGGCCGGAGACTTGCGCCTGCAGCACGTTGACCAGGTTGGCGTCGGTCATCGGGGTGAGCGGGTGGTGGCGCATGCCGGAGTCGGACAGCAGCTGGTCGCCGACGAACAGGTGGCCGCGGAACACGGTGCGGCCGTTCTCCGGGAAGGCCGGGCAGGCGATGGTGAAGTCGCTGCCGAGCGCCTGCAGCAACGCCTCGGTCACCGGGCCGATATTGCCCTCGACGGTGGAGTCGAAGGTGGAGCAGTACTTGAAGTAGAACTGGCGCGCGCCGCCGGCACGCAACCACTCGAGTGCCGCGAGCGAATCGCGTACCGCCTCCTGTGCCGGGTTGGTGCGCGACTTGAGCGCCACCACCACGGCGTCGGCCTCGGGTGCCGGGCCGTCCGGCACGCCGATCACCTGCACTGTTTTCAGACCCGCGCGCACCAGCATGCTGGCGACGTCGGTGGCGCCGGTGAAGTCGTCCGCAATCACGCCGAGAATCATGCGGCCTCCTTGCCTTGCGGCAGCTGGATGCCGGTGAGCGCGGCGTAGAGCTTGATCACGGCGCTGTCATCCTCCTGGCCGTGGCCGGCGGCGGCGGTGCCGAGGTAGAGCTGGTGCGCGGCGGAGGCGAGCGGCAGCGGGAAGGCGAGCTGGCGCGCCGCATCCAGCACGATGCCCAGATCCTTGATGAAGATGTTGACCGCCGACAGCGGGGTGTAGTCGCCGGCGAGGATGTGCGGCACGCGGTTCTGGAACATCCAGCTCATGCCGGCCGAATTGCAGATCACCTCGTACAGCTCGTCGGGATGGGCGCCGGCGCGGATGCCGAGCGCCATCGCCTCGCAGGCGGCGGCGATGTGCACGCCGGCCAGGTGCTGGTTGACCATCTTTACGGTGGAGCCGACACCGGCCTTGTCGCCCAGGCGGTAGATCTTGCCGGCGTAGGCCTCGAGCAGCCCGCCGGCGGCGGCGAACGCTTCCGGCTTGCCGGAGGCCATCACCGTCATCTCGCCGGCCGCGGCCTTGGCCGCGCCGCCGGACACCGGGCCATCGATCAGGAACACGCCGCGCTCGGCCAGGCGCGCTTCCCACTGCGGCGGCAAGGTGGGGTCGACGGTGGCGGCGGTCACCACCACCGAGCCCGGCTTGAGATGGGCCGCGATGCCGCCGTCGCCGAACAGCACGCTCTCGGTCTGCGCGGCGTTGACCACCAGCACCAGCACCACGTCGCTGTGCCGCGCCAGCTCGGCCAGGCTGCCGGCCACCTTGCCGCCCTCGGCGGCAAAGCGCTCGCACACCTGCGGATTGAGGTCGAAGCCCCAGGTGCCGACGTCGCGGCGCAAGGCACTTTGCGCGGCACCGAACCCCATCGAGCCGAGGCCGATGACTCCAAACGTTTTACTCATCTTCTGTCTCCGTCTGTCTCGAGTGGGGCGGAGGTCGGCCCGCACTCGATTTTCTGAACTGTGGGGTGATGCGGTGCCCCGGCGCTGCCGTCGAGAGCGGTCAGCCACGCGGGGTTTTACGTCTTGTGATCGTGTTATCAGGTTATCATACAAGTTTGAGGGGAAAGCAAGAAAAGTTTCGGGCGGTGGCGCGGCTGTTGCATAAATACCGGAGGGGTGGGGTGCGGCGGCTGGCGGGGTGCGGCGCACTTGCCATCAGAGAACGTGTGCGGCGGCGCGCGATGCCGGGGACGGCACGATTTCTGCGTCCGGGTATCGGCCAGGGCTGAGCCGGGCTTGCCTGGCGTGGCCCACGCCATGATGCCGCGCCGGGGAGCCTGTTGGTTTCTGGCGTGTCCGGGGCCGCCGCCTCCCGAGGCGCCAAAGCCCGCGTACAGCGGGCCTTGGCGCGTTGTTACCTTGGACCCTGTTCCAGGTTTTTTCGCCGCTGCGGCCGGGTACGGCTGGATGCCGCGCTGGAACAGGCTCTTAGAGCCTGTTTACGAGCTCGCGAGCTAGCGCGAGACAAGGCATAAACGGCTGAGAAAGCGGCGTTTACACGTAGTAAATGAGCATTCCGAAGTCGTTTTTAACGCCGTATCGCCGACGCGCAGCAGATCGTAAACCGGTTCTTACGGCGGGATGTGTCAGCGCAGCCGGGTCAGGTCGTGGCGGCGTTCGGTGGATTCCGGCGCCAGCGACAGGCCGTGCAGCTTGGCGAGCAGCCTGGCCAGGTTGGCGCCCAGTTCTTCCACTGCGTGTTGTTGCTTGGGATTGGCCATGGCGCCGTCGGCGCCGAACGCCTCGTGCGCGACCCCGACCGCCAGTTGCTCCGGCATCACGATCACCCCGATGTTGCCCAGGATGGCGCGCACGTGCACCAGGCCGCGCAGGCCGCCGAAGCCGCCCGGCGAGGCGGCGAGCAGCGCCGCCACCTTGCCGGTGTAGGGGGCGAGGCCGGGGCTGCCGTCGACCTGGCGCGAGGTCCAGTCGATGGCGTTCTTCAGCAGCGGGGAAATCGAGCCGTTGTATTCCGGCGAGGCGAGCAGCAGGCCCTGGTGGCTCAGCATCAGTTCGCGCAGCCGCAGGGCGTTGTCCGGTATGCCGTTCTCGCTCTCCTCGTCGCCATCGTAGAGCGGCATGGGAAAGTCGCGCAGGTCGATCAGGGTGACGTCGGCGCCGGCGGCGCGGGCGCCGTGGGCGGCGATGTGCACCAGCTTCTTGTTCCAGGAATCTTTGCGGGCGCTGCCGGCAAACGCCAGGATTTTGGGTGCATCGTTCACGCTGTTCTCCTCGGGGTGGGTCTTCACGGCGATGTGCCGGAAACGACCGTTCCAGTGTAGGCAAGGAAGCCTGCCGGGGCCCGGCCATTTTCGCCGCGGCCCGCGGCCTGGCCGGAAAAGGCGGCGCCGCGCGCCGCTCAGAGCATGCCCTGGTAGCGCTTGCGGTCGGTGATCGGTGAGATCTCGAACTGCGCCTTGTACTTGGTGGCGAAGTGGGTGGTGGAGACGAAGCCGGTGTTGGCGCACACCTCCTCGAGCGGCTTGGCGGTGCGGTAGAGCAGCTGGCGCGCGCGCAGCAGGCGGATTTCCATGTAGGCCTGGGCCGGGGTCTTGTTGAGCCGTTCGTGGAACCAGCGTTCCAGCTGGCGCACCGAGACCGTGAGGTAGGCGGCGATCTCGGCGATCGACAGCGTCTCTTCGATATTGCTCTCCATCAGTTGCAGCGCCTCTTCCAGCTTGGGCAGCTCCGTGCCCTGGTATTGCCGCAGCGAGGCGCGCTGGCGCTGTTCGTGGCTGCGCTTTTCCGCCACCAGGAGTTCCAGCACGCGCGCGCCGAGGTTGCGGGTGCCGGGCGGCTGGCTGATTAGCTGCACCATCATGTCGAGCGGGGCGACGCCGCCGCTGCAGGTGTAGCGCTTGTTGTCCACCTCGTAGAGGCGGTTGGAGACGATCAGCTTGGGGAAGCGTTCCACCAGCAGGTCCTGGTCTTCCCAGTGGATGGTGCAGCGGTAGCCGTCGAGCAGGCCGGCGCGCGCCAGGTAGTAGCTGCCGGTATCGATGCCGCCGAGCGCCGCGCCCTTGCCGTCCTGGTAGCGCAGCCAGCGCGTGATGCCGAGGTTGCGCGGCTGCGGGATGGGGTTGGGGCCGACCACGAACACGGTGTCGAATACCTCGTTGTCGGCGATGGTGCCTTCGGTGAACACCCGGATGCCGTCGCTGGAGGTGACCGAGTCGCCGTCCACCGAGAGCAGCTTGAAGGTGTAGACCTTGCGGCCCACCACCATGTTGGCGATGCGCAGCGGGTCCACCGCGGTGCTGAGCGCGATCAGGGAAAAGTCCTTGATCAGCAGGAAGCCGAAGGTGCTGACCCGCAGGTCGTGGATGCCGTCCGGCATCGGGGTGGCGGCGTGGTTCATGACGTTATCGAGGCGGTGGCCGAGTGGTGTTCGGGTGTGAGTGAACAGGCGATGGTGCCCGATTCGCGGCGCCGCGGCCAGACGTTCGTCACGCCTGCTTGAGGGCGGCCGAGGGGCGGCGGCTCGGCGAGCCGTCGCGCTCTGCTTTTAACGTATACAGAAAGTATTTTGTCGTAAACAGGAATTTCAATTTGTTCCAGAACCCTACTATCTACCTCACCAGCCGTGACAACACATCACAAGAGGAGAGAGTAAATGGAACTGGAAAGTCTGATCAAAATCGAGAACGGTGAGAAAGCCAAGCACACCTTCTCCGACGCCGAGTACGCCACCCGCCAGCGCAAGCTGCGCGAACTGATGGCTAGTCAGAACATCGACAGCGTGCTGTTCACCTCGTACCACAACATCAACTACTACGCCGATTTCCTGTACTGCTCGTTCGGTCGCAAGTACGGCCTGGTGGTGAGCGGCGACAAGGTGGTGTCGATTTCGGCCAACATCGACGGCGGCCAGCCGTGGCGCCGTACCGTCGGCGACTACAACGTGGTCTACACCGACTGGCAGCGCGACAACTTCTACCGCGCCGTGCAGCAGGAAATCCCCAACAAGGGCCGCGTCGGCCTCGAGTACGACCAGCTGCCGGTCGAGGCGCTGAACAAGCTGCGCGCCGCGCTGCCCTCGGTGGAGTTCGTCGACATCAGCGCCGCCACCATGCGCATGCGCATGATCAAGTCGGACGAGGAAATCGCCCTGATCAAGCACGGCGCCAATGTGTGCGACGTGGGCGGCGCGGCGCTGGCCGCCGCGGTGCGCGAAGGAGTGCCGGAACACGAGGTGGCGCTGGCCTCGACCCAGGCGATGGTGCGCGAGATCGCCCGCCGCTTCCCAGATTCGGAGCTGATGGACACCTGGACCTGGTTCCAGTCCGGCATCAACACCGACGGCGCCCACAACCCGGTCACCACGCGCAAGGTGCAGAAGGGCGACATCCTCAGCCTCAACTGCTTCTCGATGATTTCCGGCTACTACACCGCGCTGGAACGCACCATGTTCTTCGACCACTGCCCGGACGCGCATCTGCGCCTATGGCAGATCAACGTCGAGGTGCACGAGGCCGGCCTCGAGTTGATCAAGCCGGGCGCGCGCTGCGGCGACATCGCCAAGGAACTCAACAAGATCTACGAGAAGTACGACCTGCTCAAGTACCGCACCTTCGGCTACGGCCACTCCTTCGGCGTGCTGAGCCACTACTACGGCCGTGAAGCCGGCCTGGAGCTGCGCGAGGACATCGACACCGTGCTCGAACCGAACATGGTGGTGTCGATGGAGCCGATGATCATGTTGCCGGAAGGCATGCCGGGCGCCGGCGGCTACCGCGAGCACGACATCCTGGTGGTGCACGAGAACGGCGCCGAGAACATCACCGGCTTCAAGTACGGCCCTGAGCACAACATCATCAAGGCCTGATTCAGGAGCCTGTTCACGCTCTGTCGCGAGCGGCCCTCAGCGGGGTGAAGAGCAGCGCAGAAACCGGAATGTACTGGAGTACATGAGGATTTCGAGCAGCGCATGAGCCCCGATCAGGGACGCGCAGCAAGAGTGTGGCAGGTTCCCGGCAGTAACTCCGGCGGCACTCGCTTGCCGCCGGAGACAAAGACAAGAAATACAAAGGAGATAGCAGGATGTTCTCGCAAGATCAGATCATTGCGGGGTTCGATGACGCTCTGTGGAACGCGCTGGAGGCGGAACGCCAGCGCCAGGAAGACCACATCGAGCTCATCGCCTCCGAAAACTACACCAGTCCGCGCGTGATGCAGGCGCAGGGCTCGGTGCTCACCAACAAGTACGCCGAAGGCTACCCCGGCAAGCGCTACTACGGCGGCTGCGAACACGTCGACGTGGTCGAGCAGCTCGCCATCGACCGCGCCAAGGAGCTGTTCGGCGCCGACTACGCCAACGTGCAGCCGCACTCCGGCTCGCAGGCCAACGCCGCGGTCTACATGGCGCTCTTGGAACCGCACGACACCGTGCTCGGCATGAGCCTGGCGCACGGCGGCCATCTCACCCACGGCGCCAAGGTCAACTTCTCCGGCAAGCTCTACAACGCCGTGCAGTACGGCCTCAACCCGGACACCGGGCTGATCGACTACGACGAAGTGCAAAGGTTGGCCGAAGAACACCGCCCGAAGATGATCGTGGCCGGCTTCTCCGCCTACGCCCGCGTGCTGGATTTTGCCCGCTTCCGCGAGATTGCCGACTCGGTGGGAGCGTACCTGTTCGTCGACATGGCGCACGTCGCCGGTCTGGTCGCCGCCGGGCTGTACCCGAACCCGCTGCCGTTCGCCGACGTCGTCACCACCACCACCCACAAGACCCTGCGCGGCCCGCGCGGCGGCCTGATCCTGGCCAAGAGCAACCCGGAGCTGGAGAAGAAGTTTAGCTCGCTGGTGTTCCCCGGCATCCAGGGCGGCCCGCTGATGCACGTCATCGCCGCCAAGGCCGTGGCCTTCCTCGAAGCGCAGCAGCCGGAATTCAAGGCCTACCAGCAGCAGGTCATCGCCAACGCCCGCGCCATGGTCATGGTATTCCAGGAGCGCGGCTACGAGGTGGTGTCCGGCGGTACCGACGACCACCTGTTCCTGCTGTCGCTGATCAACAAGGGCATCACCGGCAAGGACGCCGACGCCGCACTGGGCCGGGCGCACATCACGGTGAATAAGAACGCCGTGCCGAACGACCCGCAAAGCCCGTTCGTCACCAGCGGCATCCGCATCGGCTCGCCGGCGATCACCACGCGCGGCTTCACCGAATACGAGTCGGCGCGCACCGCGACGCTGATCTGCGACGTGCTCGACCACCTCGGCAACGAGGAGGTCGTCGCCTCGGTGCGCGCCCAGGTGGGTGCGCTGTGCCGCGACTTCCCCGTCTACCAGCGACGCTGAGAGGCCGCCATGAACGTCAGCACATTCGACCTGTTCAAGATCGGTATCGGACCCTCCAGTTCGCACACCGTCGGCCCGATGATCGCCGCCCAGCACTTTGCCGAGCGCCTGCAGCAGTGCGGCGTGCTCCCCCAGGTGGCGGCGGTCGATGTTCGGCTGCACGGCGCGCTGGCCGCCACCGGCAAGGGGCATGGTACCGACAAGGCGGTACTGCTGGGCCTCGAGGGCAATGTGCCCGACAAGATCGACCCGGACTACGCCGAGGCCCGCCTGGCCGAGATCCGCGCCACGCAATGCCTCAAGGTGATGGGGACGCACCCGATCGTCTTCGCCGAAAAGGCGCGTCTGGTGTTCCTGCCGCGCGAGAACCTGCCGGCGCACACCAACGGCCTGCGCCTGATCGCCAGCGACGCCGCCGGCACCCCGCTGTTGGAGGAGGTGTACTACTCGATCGGCGGCGGCTTCGTGATCGACGCGGCCGGGCGCCGTCTCAACGGCCTGTTGCCGTCGCACCCGGTGCCGCACCCGTTCAAATCCGGGGTCGACCTGCTGCGCCTCACCGGCGAGAGTGGTCTGTCGATCGCCCAGCTGATGTTCGAGAACGAGCAGGCCTGGCGCGAGCCGGACGAAATCCGCCAGCAGTTGCTGGCGATCGCCGAGACCATGGCGGCGGCGGTCAAGCGCGGCTGCGCCACCGAAGGCGTGCTGCCGGGGCCGTTGAAGGTCAAGCGGCGCGCGCCCGAGCTCTACCAGACGCTCAAGGCGCAGTCCGAGGCCAGCCTGCGCGACCCGCTGTCGATGATCGACTGGATCAACCTCTACGCCATGGCGGTGAACGAGGAAAACGCCGCTGGCGGCTGCATCGTCACGGCGCCGACCAACGGCGCGGCCGGCATCATCCCGGCGGTGCTGCACTACTACACCAAATTCGTGCCCGGTTCGACCCAGCAGGGGGTGATGGACTTCCTGCTCACCGCGGCGGCGATCGGCATCCTCTACAAGGAAAACGCCTCGATCTCCGGTGCCGAGGTGGGCTGCCAGGGTGAGGTCGGGGTGGCCTGCTCGATGGCGGCGGCGGCATTGACCGCCGTGCTGGGCGGCACCCCGGAACAGATCGAGAACGCCGCGGAAATCGGCATGGAACACAACCTCGGCATGACCTGCGACCCGGTCGGCGGCCAGGTGCAGATTCCCTGCATCGAGCGCAACGCCATGGGCGCGATCAAGGCGGTCAACGCCGCGCGCATGGCGCTCAAGGGCAACGGCAAGCATTACGTCTCGCTCGACAAGGTCATCAAGACCATGCGCGAGACCGGTGCCGACATGAAGGTCAAGTACAAGGAGACCTCCCGCGGGGGGTTGGCCGTCAACGTCATCGAGTGTTGAGGTGAGATTATGAAACGTTATTCCATTTTCAGCCTGGTGCGTAACGGGCTCTCGTACCACGAGAACTGGCAACGCGCCTGGCGCAGTCCCGAGCCCAAGCGCGAGTACGACGTGGTGATCATCGGCGGCGGCGGCCACGGCCTCGCCACCGCCTACTACCTGGCCAAGGAGCACGGCATCACCAACGTGGCGGTGATCGAGAAGGGCTACCTGGGCGGCGGCAACACCGCGCGCAATACCACCATCGTGCGCTCCAACTACCTGTGGGACGAAGCCGCGCAGCTCTACGAGCACGCCCTGAAGCTGTGGGAAGGACTGGCGCAGGACCTCAACTACAACGTGATGTTCAGCCAGCGCGGCGTGATGAACCTCGGCCACTCCCTGCAGGACATGCGCGACATCGAGCGCCGCGTCGGGGCCAACCGCCTCAACGGCGTCGACGCCGAGGTGCTGACGCCGGAGCAGATCAAGGCGATCGTGCCCTGCATCAACCTCAACAGCCGCTACCCGGTGCTGGGCGCGTCGTTCCAGCCGCGCGCCGGGGTGGCGCGTCACGACGCGGTGGCCTGGGGCTACGCCCGTGGCGCCGACCAGCGCGGCGTCGACATCATCCAGAACTGCGAAGTGACCGCCATCCGCCGCGAAAACGGCGCGGTGGTCGGGGTGGAAACCACGCGCGGCTTCATCAAGGCCAAGAAGGTGGGGGTGGTGGCGGCCGGCAACTCGAGCGTGCTGGCGGCCATGGCCGACATCCGCCTGCCGCTGGAGAGCCATCCCTTGCAGGCGCTGGTGTCCGAGCCGATCAAGCCGGTCATCAACACGGTGATCATGTCCAACGCGGTGCACGCCTACATCAGCCAGTCCGACAAGGGCGACCTGGTGATCGGCGCCGGCATCGACCAGTACACCGGCTACGGCCAGCGCGGCAGCTTCCACACCATCGAGGGTACGCTGCAGGCGATCGTCGAGATGTTCCCGATCTTCAGCCGCGTGCGCATGAACCGCCAGTGGGGCGGCATCGTCGACGTCTCGCCGGACGCCTGCCCGATCATCAGCAAGACCCCGGTCAAGGGGCTCTACTTCAACTGCGGCTGGGGCACCGGCGGCTTCAAGGCCACGCCGGGCTCGGGGCACGTGTTCGCCCACACCATCGCCACCGACAACCCGCACCCGCTCAACGCCGCGTTCGCGCTGGACCGCTTCTATTCCGGCCATCTCATCGACGAGCACGGTGCGGCGGCGGTCGCCCACTGATCAGGAGAACCACCATGTTGCAGATTACTTGTCCCTGGTGCGGGGCGCGTGCCGAGAGCGAATTCAGCTGCGGCGGCGAAGCCGACATCGTGCGCCCGCTGGAGAGCGAGACGCTGTCCGACGAAGCGTGGGGCGACTACGTGTTCATGCGCAAGAACACCAAGGGTGTTCACAAGGAGCAGTGGTTTCACGCCTCCGGCTGCCGCCGCTGGTTCAACGCCGAGCGCGACACCGTGACCTACCAATTCATCCGCACCTACCCCATCGGGGCCGGCGCGTCGGGAGACTCTCATGGCGCAGACTAACCGTATCCCGCAAGGCGGCCGCATCAACCGCGCCGTCCCGCTGACGTTCCACTTCAACGGCAAGACCTACCAGGGCGTCGAGGGCGACACCCTTGCCTCGGCGCTGCTCGCCAACGACGTGCACTTCGTGGCGCGTAGCTGGAAGTACCACCGCCCGCGCGGCATCATCACCGCCGGCGTCGAGGAGCCGAACGCGCTGGTGCAGCTCGAATCCGGCGCCTACGAGGTGCCCAACGCCCGCGCCACCGAGCTCGAGCTGTACGACGGGCTGAGCGCCAAGAGCGTCAATGCCAAGCCGAGCCTGGAGAACGACCGCCTCGCGGTGAACCAGAAGATCGCCCGTTTCATCCCGGCCGGCTTCTACTACAAGACCTTCATGTGGCCGCAGAAGATGTGGCCGAAGTACGAGGAGTTCATCCGCGAGGCCGCCGGTCTGGGCGAAGCGCCGACCGTGCTCGACACCGACCGCTACGACAAGCGCTACGCCCACTGCGACGTGCTGGTGGTGGGGGGCGGCCCGGCCGGGCTCGCCGCCGCCTGGGTCGCCGGCCGCGCCGGCGCCCGCGTCATCCTCGCCGACAACCAGCCGGAACTGGGCGGCAGCCTGCTCCGCCAGCCGGCCAGCATCGACGGCCTGCCGGGGCTGGAGTGGGTGGCGCGGATCGAGTCGGAACTGGCGGCGATGCCCGAGGTCCAGGTGTTGCGGCGCAGTACCGTGTTCGGCTACCAGGACCACAACCTGCTCACCATTTGCGAGCGCAAGACCGACCACCTGCCCCTGGCGCGGCGCCAGGGCGTGCGCGAACGGGTGTGGAAGGTGCGCGCCCAGCGCGTGATCCTCGCCACCGGCGCCCACGAGCGTCCGCTGGTGTTCGCCAACAACGACCGGCCGGGGGTGATGACCGCCTCCGCGGTGTCGACCTATGTGCGTCGTTTCGGCGTGCTGCCGGGCAAGCGCGCGGTGGTGTTCACCAACAACGACCAGGCCTACCAGACCGCGCTCGACCTGTACGAGGCCGGCGCCCGCGTCACCGTGGTCGATCCGCGCACCGCCAGCTATGGCGACCTGCCGCAGCAGGCGCGCCGGCGCGGCATCGAGGTGAAGTACGGCACCGTGGTGAGCCATGCCAGCGGCGATCTGCGCGTCAGCCGCGTCACGCTCAGCCGTTACCAGGGCGGCCGCCTCGCCGGCGACGCCGGCAGCCTCGATTGCGACCTGCTGGCAATGTCGGGCGGCTTCAACCCGGTGCTGCACCTGTTCGCCCAATCGGGCGGCAAGGCGCGCTGGGACGAGCAGAAAGCCTGCTTCGTGCCGGGCCAGTCGGTACAGGCCGAAATCAGCGCCGGCGCCTGCAACGGCGACTTCAGCCTGGCCCGGGTACTGAGCGGGGCGGTGCAGGCCGCGCGCCGCTCGCTCGAGCTGGAGGGGTTCGCGCTGCCCAGGCTGCCGGCCTGGTCGGTGGAGGAGCAGGGCGAGGCCCCGCTGCTGCCGCTGTGGCTGGTCGGCGACCGCGACAAGGTTGGCCGAAGCGACAAGCAGTTCGTCGATTTCCAGAATGACGTCTCGGCCGCCGACATCTACCTGGCGGCGCGCGAAGGCTACCACTCGATCGAACACGTCAAGCGCTATACCGCGATGGGCTTCGGCACCGACCAGGGCAAGCTCGGCAACATCAACGGCATGGCGATCCTGGCCGAGGTGTTGGGGCAGAGCATTCCCGAAACCGGCACCACCACGTTCCGCCCCAACTTCACGCCGGTCAGCTTCGGCGCCATCGCCGGGCGCGAACTGGGCGACTACCTCGACCCGATCCGCAAGACCTGCCTGCACGAGTGGCACGTCGAACACGGCGCGCTGTTCGAGGACGTCGGGCAGTGGAAGCGCCCGTGGTATTTCCCGAGGAACGGGGAAGACCTGCATGCCGCCGTGGCGCGCGAATGCCTGGCGGTGCGCAACAGCGTCGGCATGCTCGATGCCTCCACGCTCGGCAAGATCGACATCCAGGGTCCGGACGCCACCACCTTGCTCAACTGGCTCTACACCAACCCGTGGAGCAAGCTCGAAGTCGGCAAGTGCCGCTACGGCCTGATGCTGGACGAGAACGGCATGGTGTTCGACGACGGCGTCACCACGCGCCTCGCCGAGCACCACTTCCTGATGACCACCACCACCGGCGGCGCGGCGCGCGTGCTCAACTGGATGGAGCGCTGGCTGCAGACCGAGTGGCCGCACCTCAAGGTGCACCTGACCACCGTCACCGACCACTGGGCGACCTTCGCCGTGGCCGGCCCGAACAGCCGCCGCGTGCTGCAGAAGGTGTGCAGCGACATCGACTTCGCGCCGCAGGCCTTCCCGTTCATGAGCTACCGCAACGGCACCGTGGCCGGGGTGGCGGCGCGCGTGATGCGCATCAGCTTCTCGGGCGAGCTCGCCTACGAAGTCAACGTGCCGGCCAACCTCGGCCGCAAGGTGTGGGAGGCGCTGATGGCGGCCGGTGCCGAGTTCGGCATCACCCCCTACGGCACCGAGACCATGCACGTGCTGCGCGCCGAGAAGGGTTACATCATCGTGGGCCAGGATACCGACGGTTCGGTCAGCCCGATCGACCTCGGCATGGAGGGCATGGTGTCCAAGGCCAAGGACTTCCTCGGCAAGCGCTCGCTGTTCCGCTCCGACACGCGCCGCCACGACCGCAAGCAGCTGGTCGGCCTCAAGCCGCTCGACCCCAAGTTCGTACTGCCGGAAGGCGGGCAGATCGTCGCGCAGCCCACCAGCGGCGGCATGACGCCGATGCTGGGGCACGTCACTTCCAGCTACTTCAGCCCGATCCTGGCGCGTTCCATCGCCATGGCGGTAATGAAGGGCGGGCAGTCGCGCCATGGCGAGCGAGTCTACGTGGCCTTGCGGGACGGGCGCAGCATCGAAGTCGAAGTGTGCAGCCCGGTGTTCTACGACGTCGAAGGAGGACGCCAACATGTCTGATCAGCTGATTCAGGAAGCCCCGCTGGTGGGCATCAAGTCGAAACTGGCCGCGGCCTTCGTCAAGGGGCCGAAAGACTTCGGCCTAGTCGAGCGCGCCTTCATGACCCACGTCACGCTGCGCGGCGACCCGGACTCGCCGGCCTTCCGCGGTGCGGTGGAAGAGGTGCTGCAGCTGGCCCTGCCCAGCGGCCAGACCATAACGGCTTCGGCCAGCGGCTGCAGCGCGGTATGGATGGGGCCGGACGAGTGGCTGATCCAGTCGGTCGAGGAAACCGGCCCCGAGCTGGAGCGGGCGCTGCGCCAGGCGCTCGCCGGCGAGCACCACGCCGTGGTCGACGTCAGCAGCGGTTACACCGTGTTCGAACTGTCCGGCCGACGTGTGCGCGAGGTGCTGGCCAAGGGCTGCCCGCTCGACCTGCACCCCAAGGTGTTCCCGGTCGGCTGCAGCACGCAGAGCCACTTCTTCAAGGCCGGCATCACCGTGTTGCACATCGCTGAGGAGCTGTACCAGCTGGTGGTGCGGCGCAGCTTCGCCGAGTACGCCTGCCTGATGCTGCTCGACGCCGCCGACGAGTTCATCCGCTAGCCGGTCGAGGCAGGCCCGCGGCGCGGGCCTGCCTCCCGATCAACCGTTTTTGTAGAAGGTTCCGACATGCAGCCTCAGAGCCACGCCGCCTCCCGCACCTGGGAGATCGTCATCGACGGGTTGGCGACCCAGACCGTGGTCGGCATCTACGACTACGAGCGCGCGCCGCAGCCGGTGGTGATCGACGCCGTGCTGCGCTACCGCCACCCCGGCCAGCCGCAGGATATCGCCGAGTGCCTGGATTACCACCGCTACTGCCAGGTGCTGTGCGCCTATCTGGAAAGCCAGCCCGGCACCGGCCTGGTGGAGCAGCTGGCGATCGACCTGCTGCAGTTGTCGTTCCGCCGCTTCCCGACCCTGGAACAGGTGGACCTGACGCTGTTCAAGCCGAACGCGGTGGAGGTGGCGCGCCGGGTGGGGGTGAGGGTGTCGTGGTCGCGCCAGGACTACCAGCACTGGCATGACACGCGCCGCGCCGACCAGGGGCAGCCCCGGGCGGTGGCCGAGCAGGCCTGACGGACCATGGAGAGAAACATGAAATCCAGCCATCCTTCCCACCCATTCAGCCTGACCCTGGATTGTCCGAGCGAAGCCGGCGAGGTAGCGTCCGCGGTCGAGTTCCTCGACCGGCGCGGCTGCTACATCGACGAGCTCGCCGTGTTCGACGACGAATGCCAGCAGCGCTTCTTCCTGCGCTGCATCTTCCACCATCGCGCCGGACAGGCGCTGGCGCTCGACGAACTGCGCCGCGATTTCGCTCCGGTGGCGGCGCGCTTCGGCATGCGCTGGGCGCTGCACGACCAGGCGGTGCGCCCCAGGGTGCTGATCATGGTGTCGAAGCTCGACCACTGCCTGGCCGACCTCTTGTTCCGCTGGCGCATGGACGAATTGAAGATGGACGTGGTCGCCATCGTCTCCAACCATGACACGCTGGCCCCGTTGGCCGAAGCCAACGGTATTCCCTTCCACCACCTGCCGCTCACCCCGGACAGCAAGCCCGAGCAGGAGGCGCGCCTGCGCGCGCTGATCGCCGCGAGTGGTGCCGAACTGGTGGTGCTGGCGCGTTACATGCAGGTGCTGTCGGCCGCCTTCAGCGCCGACTTCGCCGGGCGCGTGATCAACATCCACCACTCCTTCCTGCCCGGCTTCAAGGGCGCCAAGCCCTACCACCAGGCCTACGAGCGCGGCGTCAAGCTGATCGGCGCCACCGCCCACTTCGTCACCGATGAGCTGGATGAAGGGCCGATCATCGAGCAGGTGGTGGAGCGGGTCGACCATTCCTACGGTCCGGAGCGCCTGCTCGCCACCGGACGCGACGTCGAGTGCCTGGCGCTGGCCCGGGCGGTCAAGGCCTTCATCGAGAGGAGAGTATTCATCAACGGCAACCGCACCGTGGTGCTCTAGCCCGAGCGCGGCGCGCACGGGCCCCGATTCGGCGCGCCCGTGCCGTAGGCGTCCTGATGCCAGGACAAGGGATAACCGGTTTTTTTACCTAGAGGAGATCGTCACCAGAGAAGGAATGACGCAGCTGCAGCACCCCGTTTCCGAGCCATAGCACCCGTCCCGCCCATGCCTGGGCAGGACCGTGTTCAGCCCATCATGCCGGCCCGCCTCACAGGAGAAAGGGCGAGGTCGACGCATGGCTGGATCGGTCCGGATTGGTGGCGGGCACTGAAACGTTTGTCGAGAAATTTAGTAGTCATGTGATCCAAAAAGTTCACAAAAACAGAGCAATGAACCGGACATTCCGCACTACTACAATCAGTTTGGAGGAGAAACCAAATGCACGACAACAAAGCAAACAGAGGTCGCAAGACCCTGCCTAACCGCGGCTACGCCGCCGCGGGCAACGTCGGTACCTACCATGCCGGGGCCGACTCCGGCAGCACCCTGAAACGGGCCGCGATGGCCAGTTTCATCGGTAACTTCGTCGAGTGGTTCGATTATGCCGCCTACGGCTATCTCGCCACGATCATAGCCGTCGTCTTCTTTCCTCAAAGCGACCCGAAGACCGGTCTGCTGGCGGCCTACGCCGTGTTCGCCATCTCGTTCATCATCCGCCCGATCGGCGGCATCATCTGGGGTCACTTCGGTGACAAGATAGGACGACGCAGCGCGCTGTCGCTGTCGATCCTGATCATGTCGGCGTCGACCTTCCTGATCGCCCTGCTGCCGACCTACGCCCAGGTCGGCCTGTGGGCACCGGTCCTGCTTCTGGTCATCCGCCTGGTGCAGGGTTTCTCGGCGGCCGGCGAGTATGCCGGGGCGTCGGCCTTCCTGGCGGAGTACGCCCCCGAGGGCAAGCGCGGCTTCTATACCAGCATCGTGCCGGCCAGTACCGCAGCCGGGCTGCTGTTTGGCTCGCTGTTCGTGGCGGTGATGCACGCTGTGCTGACCGTCGACCAGCTGCACTCCTGGGGCTGGCGCCTGCCGTTCCTGCTGGCGGCCCCGTTCGGCCTGATCGGCCGCTACATCCGGGTGCGCCTGGAGGACTCGCCCAAGTTCAAGGAGCTGGAAGGCAAGCACCATGTAGCCAAGACCCCGATCAAGGAGCTGATGACCGTGCACCTGGGCAAGGTGGTGGTGGCCTTCGCCGTGACCTGCCTCAACGCCGTGGCGTTCTATCTGGTGCTGAGCTATATGCCGACCTACCTCTCCACCGAGATGGGCATGGGCGAATCGGAGTCGTTCATCGCGGCGTCGATCTCGCTGGCGGCTTACATCGGCCTGATCTTCATGATGGGCTCGCTGTCCGACCGTTTCGGCCGCAAGACCATGCTGATCCTGGCCTCGCTGCTGTTCATCGGCCTGACCCTGCCGCTGTTCCAGCAACTGCAGACGCTCGGCTTCATCGGCATCGTGCTGGTGCAGGTGGCGTTCGGCGCCATGCTGACGATGAACGACGGCACCCTGCCGTGCTTCCTGTCGGAAATCTTCCCGACCAAGGTGCGCTACAGCGGCTTCGCCTTCAGCTTCAATACCGCCAACGCCCTGTTTGGCGGCACCGCGCCGCTGGTGGCCACCTGGCTGATCCAGCAGACCGGCAACAAGATGGCGCCGGCCTGGTACCTGATGGCGGCCGCCGCGGTAGCGCTGGTGGCCATCCTGGTGAGCCGCGAAACCTCGCGCCAGCCGCTGGCCGACGAGTAAGAACCGCTTCGTGCTCCGGCGCCGCCGCCGGGGCGTGAACGGCTCTCCGCACGCAGCCCGTGCCGGCAGGGTGTCCGGCGCGGCTGCGCCTTCTTTCGCCGCGATCGGCCCCCCGGGTGCTGGTCGCGGCCCCTGCGTGCCGTAGCCGCAATCGTCCGCTGCCATGAATCCCATCCCGTCCTGTCTTTTTCGTCCGGCAGCCCGGAGCACACGTTACGGCGCCCAGCCCGCCACGGAGCGAAACCCTGTCATGAAGATACGTACCAAGTTGGTGCTGTGCTTCCTGCTGACTACCTTATTGCCGGTATCGTTCATCGCCACCTTGTCCATACTGCAGGCGCGCTCGGAAGCGATGCAGCATTTCATCGACGCCAGCAGCCGCGAAATCCGCCAGGTCGACAAGACCCTGAGCGGCGCGTTCCAGTCGGTATTCAACGATGTGGCATTCTTTGCCGCGCTGCCGCAGATGGCGCAGCTCGGCCCCGAGATCAGCAACTTCTCCACGCTCTCCGGCGAGCAGCGCATGGCCTCGGCCGGCAAGCCCGGCAACGAAGGCGAGTTGTTCCGGCTGTTCCAGCAGTTCGGCCAGAATCATCCTGACCTGGCCTACATCTATGTGGGTACCGAGCACGGCGGCATCGTGCAGTGGCCGGAAGGGAAAGTGAATGCACCGTATGATCCCCGCAAGCGCGGGTGGTACATGCAGGCCATGGCGAGCCCCGGGCGCAGCGTGCTGACCGACGCCTACTACTGGCCGGGCGACAACGCCACCATTGTCAGTGCGGCCCACGCCATCGAGCGCGACGGCCGCAAGTTCGGCGTGATGGCGATGGACGTGTCACTCAAGGGACTGACCGAACTGGTGCGCAAGATCCGCATCGGCGAGAGCGGCTTCCTGATGCTGGTGCAGGGCGACGGCACGGTGCTGGTCGACCCGCTCAAGCCCGAGCACAACTTCAAGAAGCTGGCTGAGATCGACGGTGGCGCCTACGCCGCGCTCGACGCCGGCCAGGTTGCCGTGACGCTGGGCGGCGAGGCGTACCAGGCCAACGTGATCAAGTCGCCGCTGTTGGGCTGGAAGTTCATCGGCCTGGTCAAGCGCGCCGAGATCTACGCCCACGCCGAGCGCATGGCCTGGACCATCGCCGCGATCAGCCTCGGCCTGGTGCTGGTGCTGTCGCTGCTGGGCGGCTGGCTCGCCGGCTTGATCGCGCGCCCGGTGCAGCAGGTCGCCGAGGGGCTGCATGCCATCGCCGCCGGCGACGGCGAGCTGACGCGCCGGCTCACGGTGACGTCGCGCGACGAGACCGCGACGCTTGCGCAACGCTTCAACGGCATTCTCGACACCATCCTGCACCTGGTGCGCCAGACCAGCCTCAAGGCCGGCGAGGTGGGTGAATCGGCCGGGCGCGTCGATCACGTCGCGCGCACCATGAGCCAGACGGCGCAGGCCCAGCTCGCGGTGCTGGAGAACGCCGCGAGCGCGGTCAGCCGCATGGCGGACAGTGCGGAAACGGTGGCGCGCAATTGTGAGCAGGCCGCCACCGCGGCGCAGGACGGTCAGCAATCGGTGCTGCAGGGCGAGCAGGTGGTGGACGAGACCGTGGCCAGCGTCGAAGCCCTGAGCGCCACGCTGCGCCAGGCCTCGGCGTCGCTGCAGGAGCTGGAGGCCGCCGGGCAGGACATCACCGCCATCCTCGAGGTGATCCGCGGCATCGCCGACCAGACCAACCTCTTGGCGCTCAACGCCGCGATCGAGGCGGCGCGCGCCGGCGAGCAGGGGCGCGGTTTTGCCGTGGTGGCGGACGAGGTGCGTTCGCTGGCGCAAAGCACGCAGCAGTCGACGCGCCAGATCCAGTCCCTGCTCGACAAGCTCGGCCAGGGCACGCGGCTGGTGGCCCGCGAAATGGCGAGCAGTCTGGCGCAGTCCGACGACACGGTGCTCAAGAGCGGCGCGGCACGCGAGGCGTTTGGCCGCATCTCGCAGTCGGTGCGGGTGATCCACGAGATGAACGCGCAGATCGCGCGCGCCAGCACCGATCAGCACCAGGCCACGGCGCGGCTCTCCAGCGACATCGAGCATGTCTGCGGCGCGGCGCACCAGGTGTCGCACCACGCCGACGAGGCGGCGAGCCACAGCGTGCAGCTGGTGGAGCTGGCGGGCGGGCTGGGCCAACTGGTGAGCCGCTTCAAGACCTGAGAACCGGTTTACGGTCTGCTGCGCTTTGGCGATACGGCGTTAAAAACGGCTTTGGAAGGCTCGTTTACACCTTGTAAACGCCGCTTCCTCAGCCGTTTTTGCCTTGTCTCGCGCTAGCTCGCGAGATCGTAAACAGGTTCTGAGCCTGGAGCCGGTGACCGCTGCTGGGGGCAGGGAGGAACAGGCTCAGCGAACGATTCGATGTTTCTCCCGATCTGTTGCTGTTGCACGCTGTCGATCGGGGCCATTGTTCCTGCCTGCTAAGGTTGGCCGAAGACGGCGTGCGGCCGGCCATTGCCGCCACCTTGGATGTGGCGCGTCAGGCCGGTCGCTGCTGTTAGCCGCGGGCCGCGCTGCCGATCCTCACCGGTTCGCCCGAGCGGGCGCTGGCGTAGATTGCGTCGAGGATTTCCATCACGATCAGCCCTTCCTCGCCCGGTGCCGGGTGAGGATGCTCGTTCAGGATCGCCTCGGCGTAATCGTGCATCGCCGAGTGCGCCGGTGTCGCCGCTGGATTGAGGCGCATGTCGAACTGCGCGCCGTCCTGCTCCAGGAAGATGTGCGCGTCGAAGGTGTAGCCCTCGCCGACGTTGTGCTGCAGCAGGCCGGCCCGGGTGCCAAGGAGGCGCGTCTCCATCAGTTCGGCTTCGCGGATATTGGCGGCCCAGGACGCTTCCAGCGCCAGCGTGGCGCCGTTGTCGAAACGGATCAGCGCGCAGGCCAGGTCCTCGACGTCGAAGTCCTTGCCGGATTGCGCCGCCAGCGGCCGCGCGATGTGGTCGTAGCTGCCACCCATTACCCAAGTCGGCTTGGGGTAGCCCATCAGCCACAGGGCCAGGTCGAGGCGGTGCACGCCGAGGTCGATCAAGGGGCCGCCGCCGGCCAGCGCCTTGGTGCCGAACCAGCCGCCGAAACCCGGCATGCCGCGCCGGCGGTGCCACACCGAGCGCCCGAAGTAGAAGTCGCCGAAGCGCCCGGCGTCCACCTGCGCCTTCAGCGCGCGCGACTGCGCCGAGAAGCGGTAGGAGAAGTTGATCATCAGGCGCTTGCCAGCGCGCTGTGCCGCGGCGAGCATCTCGCGCCCCTCGTCCGCGTTGAGCGCCATCGGCTTCTCGCACAACACGTGGCAGCCGGCCTCGAACGCCGCCAGCGTCAGCCCCTTGTGGTACTTGTTCGGGGTACACACGCTCACCACGTCGAGCCGCTCCGCCGCCAGCATCGCGTCGGCGCTGTCGTAGCGCGCCGCGATGCCGAACTGCTCGCCGACCTTGGCCAGCCGCTCGAGGTCGGGGTCGCAAATCGCCGCCACCTCCACCTGCGGGTGCTGCAGCCAGCCCTCGATGTGCAAGCGGCCGATGCCAAGGCCGATCACGCCGACGCGCAGGCGGCGGCCGTCGTCGGCGCGCGGTGCGTCTTTCACTTCCACCTTGTAGTCGTCGTTCATTGGATATCTCCCTTGCCTTGCAGGATGCCGACTTTGCCGAAGCTCACGGTCTTTTCGCTCAGCTTTTCCAGCGGCGGCGACATCGGGCAGCGATCGACGATGTTGACGCGCGGGGTGGCCCACTGCACCGCGTTGGCCAGCACGCGCTGCACGTTGGCGTCGTGGTAGGTCGGGTAGGCCTCGTGGCCGGGTCGGAAGTAGAAGATGCGGCCGTGGCCACGCTCCCAGCAGCAGCCGGAGCGGAACACCTCGCCGCCCTCGAACCACGAGATGAACACAGTGCTGTCCGGCTGCGGAATGTCGAAGCGCTCGCCGTACATCTCTTCGTTCGGCAGCTCGAAGTACTCGCCGAGACCGGCGGCGATCGGGTGCGACGGCTCGACCACCCACACGCGTTCCTTCTCGTCCGCCTCGCGCCACTTCAGCGAGCAGTTCGTCCCCAGCAGGCGGCGGAAGATCTTCGCGAAGTGGCCGGAGTGCAGCACGATCAGCCCCATGCCTTCCAGCACGCGGCGCTGCACGCGCTCCACCACGGCGTCGGACACTTGGTCGTGCGCCTTGTGGCCCCACCACAGCAGCACGTCGCAGCCGGCCAGGCGTTCTTCGGACAGGCCGTGCTCGGGCTCGTCGAGCGTGGCGGTGGCAATCTCCAGCGGCAGCGCGCCGGGGTTGAGCGCCGGCGTCTCGGCGAGCGCGGCGGCAATGGTGGTGTGCAGCCCGTCCGGGTAGATGGCGCGTGCCGCCTCGTTCTCCCGCTCGTGGCGGAATTCGTTCCAGACAATGACAGAAATCTTGGTTTTTAGCACAATGCTCCTCCAGGGTGGTTTCACCGCCAGGCAATAACCGAGTTCCGGTCTTCTTGGCTGGTGGTGCCGAATGGTGTGGTCCGACGTGAAAAAGAGTAGCCGTCCGTCGGGCCTTCTCTCAATCTGAAAGAGCGCGAAAAAACTGCGAAGAATGTCAAAAAACCTGGATTCATTGCCGCCGCCGTTCGAAGCGACCGTCCGGCAGCCGAGCCCGCGCCAGGCCGCGCCCGAACAGGCCCCCCGGATGCGCCGCGAGCTGGCGGCGTTTGTACACGGCCTGGCCGACGGAACCCGGCCCTTGCGGCTGCCCGGCGCGGCGGGTGAGTGGGCGGCCGGCGGCGACGGGCACTTCCATCTGGCGCCCGAGCTGTTCCTGCAGGTGGCGGGGTGGACGCGCTTCCGCTTTCCGCACGGTGAGCTGCGGCTGGGGCCGGGCGAGGCGCTGGTGCTCCCTCCCAAGCTGCTGCACGCCGAGCGCGTCGGTGCGGCGGAGGACGGCACGCCGTTCTGCAATATCGTGGTGTACGCCGAGGGGGCGACGCTGATCTGCCACATCGCCCACGAGGAAGCGCCGGGGCAGCCGGGCATCCTGCACCTGGAGGCGCGCCAGCATGCCCAGGCGCACGGCATTCACGACTGGCTGGCCGATGCCGCGCGCCTGGGGCGCAGCTCCGGTGCGGCGACGAACACGGAGCCGGCCTGGGCCGCAGCCCAGGCGCGAGCGCTGGTGGTGGCGGCCACCGCCGGGGTGCTGCGCGCGCTCGACGACGCCAGCGCCGACACCCGGCAGGAGCCGCCGCTGGTGGCGCGGGTGCGCGTTCTGGTGCAGAACCAGCTGGGCGATCATCAGCTCAGCGTGCGGCGTCTCGCCGCGCAGTCGGGCTGCACCGCGGATTACCTGTCGCACCTGTTCAGCCAGACGACCGGCGAACACCTCGCCGCCTTCATCAACCGCCAGCGCATGGAGCGCGCCGCCCGTCTGCTGGGCGAGAGCGCGCGGGCCGGCAAGGAGGTGGCGTGGGCTTGCGGTTTTGCCACCCAGAGCTACTTCATCCGCACCTTCCGGGCGCATTTCGGCGTGACCCCCAAGGCCTGGCGGGCGGCTCGGGAGCAAGGGACTGCGGAGCGCTCATAGCGATCGCTAGGGAGGGGCGAGTCGCCGTGCGCCGCCACGGTGCGGCCATCGCCGCGTGCCCGGCTCCAGGCCCCGGATCATCGCCCGGCACGCAGCGCCATGGGCTACAGTGAAGGGACGATACACCGGCTGACCGGCGTGCCGGTGGCGAGGGGGCAAGATGCAAAGCGGCAAACGTGAAGTGGCCATTCCGGTGCAGGAGGCCTGGCTCGAGGGGCACCTCGAGATTCCCCTGGGGGCGGTCGGCGTCGTGCTGTTTGCCCACGGCAGCGGCAGCGGCCGCTTCAGCCCGCGCAACAACTACGTGGCCGAGGTGCTGCAGGAGGCCGGTATTGCCACGCTGTTGTTCGATCTGCTGACGCGCGAGGAAGACCAGGTCTACCAGACGCGCTTCGACATCGCCCTGCTCACCGAGCGGCTGGAGGCCGCCACCGCCTGGCTCAAGCGCCAGCCCGACACCGCCGCGCTGCCGGTGGGCTATTTCGGCGCCAGCACCGGTGCGGCCGCGGCGCTGCGCGCGGCGGCGCATCAGGGCGCGGACATCGCCGCCGTGGTGTCGCGTGGCGGCCGCCCCGACCTGGCCGGCGCGGCGGCGCTGGCGCAGGTGCACAGCCCGACCCTGTTGCTGGTGGGCGAGCTCGACACCGAGGTGATCCGCCTCAATCAGGAGGCGCAGGCCCACATGCACAGCCCGACCTCGCTCGTCATCATTCCCGGTGCCACCCACCTGTTCGAGGAGCCGGGCACGCTGACCGAGGTGGCCGAGCAAGCCGCGCGCTGGCTGCGCTTTCACTTTGCCCCGGGCCATGCACCGGTGCCCTGAGGCACTTGCTCCGCGGCGCGCAGCCCGGCCCCGCGTCGGCTGCGTCGGGACGGGGCGTCTACAATAAAGCGAGATCGTGTTGCTTCGGGGTAAAAACCATGTCCCCTGCGTCTGTCATAGCGCTGTCGTCGCGCGATGCCCTGATCGTGGTCGACGTGCAGAACGATTTTCTGCCCGGCGGGCACCTGCCGGTCGGCGACGGCGACGAAGTGGTGCCGGTGCTGAACCGCTACATCGACATCTTCGTCGCGCAGGGCCTGGCCGTGTACGCCACGCGCGACTGGCATCCGGCTGGGCACTGCTCGTTCACCCTGCAGGGCGGGCCGTGGCCGGTGCATTGCGTGGCCGGCAGCGACGGCGCGCTGTTCCCGCCCACCCTGCACCTGCCGCGTTCCGCAGTGATCGTGTCGAAGGCGACGCAGGCGGAGCACGACGCCTATTCCGGCTTTGACGGCACCGAGCTGGCCGCGCAATTGCGACGTAGCGGCGTCGAGCGCGTGTTCGTCGGCGGGCTCGCCACCGACTATTGCGTGCTCAACACCGTGCGCGATGCCCTCAAGCAGGGCTTCACGGTGTGTCTGCTGGTGGATGCGATCCGTGCCGTCAACGTCGATCCTGACGACGGCATGCGCGCTGAGGGCGAGATGTGCCGGCTCGGCGCGCATCCGGTGGTGTTTCAGGATCTGGCGGCATGAGCGACTCGTCCGGCAGCGTGCTCCTCACCGACTGGTACCAGCTCACCATGCTGCAGGCCTATTTCGACGAAGGCATGGCGGAGACCGCGGTATTCGAATGCTTCGTGCGCAGCCTGCCGCCGGGGCGCGATTTCCTGATCGCGGCGGGCCTGGAGCAGCTCTTGCAGTATGTCGAGACCCTGCGCTTTACCCCCCTGGAACTGGACTGGCTCGCCGGCCAGCACCGGTTCAAGCCGGCGTTTCTCGATTACCTGCGCGACTTTCGTTTCTGCGGCGACATCGATGCCATGCCCGAGGGCACGCTGTTCTACCCCAACGAGCCGATCCTGCGCGTCACGGCGCCGATCGCCCAGGCCCAGCTGATCGAGAGCCGGCTCATCAACCTGGTGCATTTCCAGACCGTGGTGGCGTCGAAGGCGGTGCGCTGCGCGCTGGCCGCGCCGGGCAAGCGCCTGGTGGATTTCGGCTTTCGCCGCACCCACGGCGGCGAGGCCGGTCTGATGGCGGCGCGCGCCTGCTACCTGGCCGGGTACGACGGCACGGCGACGGTGCAGGCCGGGATGCGGTTCGGCATCCCGGTGTTCGGCACCATGGCGCATTCTTATGTCGAGGCGCACGCCACCGAGGTCGAGGCCTTCGAGCACTTTGCCCGGTCGCAGCCGGACAACGTGGTGCTCCTGATCGATACCTACGACACCGAGGCGGCGGCGCGCAAGGTGGCGGCACTGGCGCCCCGGCTGGCGCAGCAGGGCATCCGCATCGGCTCGGTGCGGCTCGATAGCGGCGACCTCGCCGCGCACGCCCGCGCGGTGCGGGCCATCCTCGACGCGGCCGGCCAGCAAGGCATCGGCATCTTCTGCAGCGGCAACCTCGACGAGGACGAGCTGCGTTGCCTGCTCGCCGCGGGGGCGCCGATCGACGGCTTCGGCGTCGGCACGCGCGTCGACACCGCCTGCGACAGCCCCTACCTCGACTGCGTCTACAAGCTGCAGGAATACGCCGGCACGGCGCGGCGCAAGCGCTCCACCGGCAAGGCGACCTGGCCCGGCCGCAAGCAGGTGTATCGCTGCTACGCCGCGGACGGCCGCTTCGACCACGACGTGGTGGCCTTGCTGGACGAACCGCCGCCGGCCGGCGAGCCCTTGCTGCAAAGCTGCATGCGCCAGGGGCAGCGCGTGGGCGCGGCGGTGACCCTGGCGCAAAGCCGCGACCACGTTGCCGCCCAGTTGCGCCGCTTGCCGGCCACGCGGCCGTATCGCGTCGAGATCAGTCCTGCGCTGCAGGACCTGGCGCAACAGCTCGATCGGGAAGAGCACTAGCTTTCTTCATGTACGGGCGGTGGCGAGCCTACGCCCCCGCATCCCCGCCATCCCCCGCCTGCCAGCGCAGCCGTTCGCCGGCCTCGATCAAGTCGGTGCCGAATTCGGCCGAGAGCGCCCGCATGCGGCGGCACAGCGCGGAGCGCTCGGGCTCCGGCGCGCACTGGACCCGCGCCAGCGTGAGCAGCGCCGGCACCAGCTCCAGCCGCGTCAGTCGGCCGTGTTCGAACGTCACCAGGAACAGGAAGCTCCAGTCGTTGCGCCACCACGGGTCGACCGCGTAGTCGTCGAGGAAATCGCCGGTGTCGTACAGGATGGGTTTGCCGTGGTGAATCTCGACGCCTTGGCACAGGTGGGCGCTGTGGCCGTGGAACAGGTCCACCCCCAGGTCGACGGCGGCGCGGGCGAAAGCGCAGAAGTGCGCCGGCGGGCGCTCGACCATGTTCGGCCCCCAGTGGCAGGACAGCACCACCAGCGCCGCACCGGCGCCGCGTGCGGCCCGCACCTGCTGTTGCAGCGCCGGCAGGCTGGCCGGATCGATCGGCAGGTAGCGCGTGCCGGGGCGTTCGCTCGTGGCGGCGAACGGCGGTTCGTTGTCGGTGATGGCGATCAGCGCCACGCGGCAGCCGCCGGCATCGACCAGCGCCGGCTGGCAGGCTTCGGCCAGGTCGTGGCCGGCGCCGGCGTGGGCGATGCCGGCGCGGTCGAGATACTGCAGGGTGTCGAGCAGGCCGGCCTCGTTGTAATCGAACACGTGGTTGTTGGCGAGCGCGACGGCGTCGATGCGCGCCACGTGCAGCACCTCGATCACCCGTGGGTCGGCGCGGAAGTGAAACACCTTGTCGGTGCGCGTCCAGCGCTGGCGGTGCCGGGTGATGGCGCATTCCAGGTTGACGAGGCGGGCGTCGGCGCCGCCCATGATCGCCAGCAGATCGCCCCAGGGCTGGGCCGGCGGGTTCTTGATCACGATATCGCTCACCAGCCGTCCCAGCATCACGTCGCCCGCCAGCGCCAGGGTGGTCATCGCGCTCTCCTTGCCGTTCGCTCCCACTTCATAGGCTAGTCCGCCGTGACGCCGGGCGGGCGGAAAGAGGCGGATTTTTTGGCGGCCGGTACGGGGGCGCGGCCGCCGTCGCCCGGACGGCTTCATATAATGAAGGATTCACGATGCCCGCTCCCGGACGGGAGCGGGGCGGGAGGCGATGCCATGGCCCCACCCGATGTGCCGGTGACGACGACAACGCCGCGCTACGGCTATTTCGACCACGACGCCGACCTCGGCATCGAGGCCTGCGGGGCGACCCCCGAGGCGGCGATGGAGGCGGCGGCCGAGGCGATGTTCGCGGTGATGACCGATCTCGCCGCGCTGCGCCCGGAGCAGCAGCTGGAGCTGGACTTCGACGAGGCCGACCCGGAGCTGGCGCTGGTGACCTGGCTCAACCTGCTGCTGGCGGAGGCGCAGAGCCGGCGTCTGGTGTGGTGCCGCTTCCGGCTCCAGCGCGACGGCAGCCGCTGGCATGGCGTAGCGGCGGGGCAACCGTGGACGGCGGAACTGGAGCGCGGCGTCGAGGTCAAGGGCGCCACCCTGACGCAGCTCTCGCTGACGCCGCAGGACGGTGGCTGGCGGGCGCGCTGCGTGGTGGACGTGTAGCGCTAGGGGGGGAGGAGACGATGGATATCGCGCGCTTGCGGCAGGCCGGACCGTACGAATGGACGCTGGCGCCGTCCCGCGCCGAGGCGGGCGGCGAGGTGCGGCTGTTCGCCGACGCCGAGCTGTTGCGCGGCATGGACGACAAGGTGCTGGAGCAGATCCGCAACGTGGCGCGGCTGCCGGGGCTGGTGGGCGCGGCGATGACCATGCCCGACGCGCACTGGGGCTACGGCTTCCCGATCGGCGGCGTGGCCGCCTTCGACGCCGACGCCGGCGGGGTGGTGTCGGCGGGCGGCGTGGGCTTCGACATCTCCTGCGGCATCCGCTGCCTGCGCACCGACCTGAGCTGGGAGCAGCTGGCGCCGCAACGGCACCACCTGGCCGACAGCCTGTTCCGCGAGATACCGGCCGGAGTCGGCGAGGAGGGGCGGCTGCGGCTGGCCGTCAGGGAGCTCGAACAGGTGATGCGGCAGGGTGCGCACTGGGCGGTGGCACAGGGTTTCGGCCCGGCCGACGATCTGCCCTACATCGAGGAGCGCGGTTGTGTCGGCGGCGCCGAGCCGGGCTGGGTGTCGGACCTGGCCAAGAAGCGCCAGCTGGGCGAGATGGGGACGCTGGGCTCCGGCAACCATTATCTGGAAGTGCAGGTGGTGGACCGCATCCACGACGAGGCCGCGGCGGCGGCCTTCGGCCTCCGGGTGGGGCAGGTGCTGGTGTCGATCCACTGCGGTTCGCGCGGGCTCGGGCACCAGATCGGCACCGATTACCTGCTGCTGCTGGCCAAGTCGGCGGCCAGCCTCGGCCTGACGCTGCCGGACCGCGAACTCGCCTGCGCGCCGATCCGCTCCGAGGCCGGGCAGCACTACCTGGGCGCGATGAACAGCGCCATCAACTGCGCGCTGGCCAACCGCCAGATCCTGGCTGCGCTGACGCGGGGCGTGCTGGCGCGCTATTGGCCGAGCGCCCGTCTCGATACGCTGTTCGACGTGTCACACAACACCTGCAAGGTGGAACGGCACCGCGTGGAGGGACGCGAACGCACGCTGTACGTGCACCGCAAGGGCGCGACGCGCGCCTTCGGTGCGGGCCACGCCGGCCTGCCCGACGCCTACCGCGCGGTCGGCCAGCCGGTAATCATCGGCGGCAGCATGGGTACCGGCTCCTACATCCTGGCCGGCAACCCGCCCGGGCAGAACCACGCCTTCGCCTCGGCCAGCCACGGCGCCGGGCGTGCCATGAGCCGCCACCAGGCGCTGAAGTTCTGGCACGGACGGCAGCTGCTGGACGATCTGGCAGCACAGGGCATCCTGATCCGCACTGGCTCGCTGCGCGGCGCGGCGGAAGAGGCGCCGGGGGCGTACAAGGACGTCGACCGCGTGGCGGAAGTGACCGAGGCGGCCGGGCTGGCGCGGCGCGTGGCGTTTCTGAGACCGAAGATCTGCATCAAGGGATGAGCGCTTGTGAATAAATCTGCTGCGCATCCCTGATCGGGGCTCATGTGCTCTGCGTGCAAATCTTGCATTCGCTCTGCGATGCGGAATCCTCATGGACTCCAGTCCATTCCGGTTCCTGTGCTGCTCTTCACCCCGCTGAGGGAGGCTCGCGACGATTTCTTTCACAAGCTTTGGGGCGGGGCTTCGGCCAACCTTCGAATAGCCCGCCCCCCCTCACGCCGCCTTCGCCGGCGGCAGCACCAGGTCGGGGTGTTCTTCCCGGATCAGCTCGAGAAAGATTTCCACCACCTCGGGGTCGAAGTGTTCGCCGGCGTGGTCGCGGATGTAGGCGACCGAATCCGGCAAGGGCCACGGTTCCTTGTAGGGGCGGCGGTAGAGCAGGGCGTCGAACACGTCCACCACCGCGACGATGCGCGCCGACAGCGGAATCGCGGTGCCGGCTACCCCGTTGGGATAGCCCTTGCCGTTGTAGTACTCGTGGTGGCCGGCGGCGATTTGCGCGCCGATCGACAGGTAGCTCTCGCCCTCCACCATGCTGGCGGATTTCTCCAGGATCTTGGCGCCGATGCTGGCGTGCTGCTTCATCACCTCCCATTCTTCCGGGTTGTGCTTGCTCGGGTTGTGCAGGATCAGGTCGGGGGTGCCGACCTTGCCGACGTCGTGCAGGATGCTCGCCATGCCCACCATTTCGAGAAAGCTCGGCGTCAGGATGTCGGGGTGCAGTCCCTTGGCCGCCATGCGGTGGGCGATGGCGTCGGTCAGCCGCTGCACCCGCAGCACATGGTCGCCGGTGGTGCTGTCGCGGTATTCGGCGAGGTCGGCCAGCGCCACCACGGTGGCCTCCTGGGCGTTCTTCATCTGGGTGTGGTAGTAGAGGTTGTCGAAGGCGGCGGCGATGCGGTTGCAGTACACCTTGAGCAGCTCCTGGTCCACCTCGGACAGCGGGCGCGGCGGGGTGAAGTAGATCACGAAGGTGCGCCGCGAGTGGGTATCGAAATACAGCACCGAACCGGGGTGGTTGAAAATGCAGCTGTGCTTCTCGGCGGCCTGCTGCATGGCTTGGAAGATGGCGCTGCTGCTGTCGAGCTGCCCGCTCTGCTGCAGCTCGGCAAACAGGCCGGTGGCCGCGATCACCTGCAGCGTGCCGCCGGCGATGGCGGCGTCCTCGCAGACGCACAGCACGCCGTCGGTGCCTACGTCGAGGATGGCGCTGATCTGGCGCAGCACGCCCGAGGCGAACTCGCGCAGCGACTGGATCTGGTACAGGTTGGAGGTGGCGGCCAGGATGGCGTCCAGTCCCTGGCGGCTGCGCTCGATGATGAACAGGCTTTCGTAGGCGCGCAGCGAGGCGATCACGGTGGTGAACAGCTTCTGCGCGGTGAGTTCGGTCTTGGCCTTGTAGTCGTTGATGTCGTAGGAGACGATCACCTCCTGTTCCGGCGCCTGGCCCGGCTGGCCGGTGCGCAGCACGATGCGCACCAGGCGGTTGCCCAGCCCCTCGCGCACTTCGCGCACCATCTCCAGCCCGGCGTGGTCGCTCTCCATCACCACGTCGAGCAGTACCAGCGCGATGTCCGTTTCCGTGCGCAGGATATCCATGCCTTCCTTGGCGCTGTAGGCGCTCAGGAGTTCGACGGCGCGGTCCTTGTAGCTGACGCCCTGCAGCGTCAGGCGGGTCACCGCGTGCACGTCTGGCTCGTCGTCCACCACCAGCACGCGCCAGGGGCGCAGCAGGGGAGGTGGCGGCGTGGTGCCCGCTTCGTCCTCGATCAGCCAGTCCTCCTGGCTCGTTACCGTTTCGGCGCTGTTCATCCCTTGCCCTCGCTGACCGCCGGCGCCACCGCCGGAAACTGCAGGGTGAAGCGCGTGCCCGCGTTGGGCCGGCTCTCCACCTGCAACCGTCCACCTAATTTACCGGTGACGATGTTATAGACAATGTGCAGCCCCAATCCGCTCCCGCCGGCGCTGCGCCGCGTGGTGAAAAACGGCGTGAACACGCGCGGCAGGTTCTCCGGCGCGATGCCCTTGCCGTTGTCGGCGAATTCCAGCGCGATCTCGCCGCCCAACTGTTGTGCCCGGATCGTGACCTCGCCCGGCTGTCCCTCGTCGAAGGCGTGGGTGAGCGAGTTGACCAGCAGATTGGTGATGATCTGGGCCAGCGCGCCGGGGTAGCTGTCGAGACGGATGCCCTCGGCGCAGTCGATGCTGACGCGGATGGCGCTGTGCTTGAACTTGGGGCGCAGGCTGGCGATGACTTCGTGCAGGTAGCCGGCGAGATCGAACTCGCGGCGCTCCTCGCTCATCTGGTCCACCGCCACCTGCTTGAAGCTCTGCACCAGGTGCGCCGCGCGCTCGGCGTTGACCTGGATCAGCCCGACGCTTTCGCTCGCCGTCTGCACGTAGCCCTGCACGTCTGATTTTTTCAGCTGCCCCGCCTCCAGCTGGCCGGCGAGCTGGCGCGTCTTGTCGCCGAGCAGGCTGGCGCAGGTGAGGGTGATGCCGACCGGGGTGTTGATCTCGTGCGCGATGCCGGCGACCAGCCCGCCCAGCGCCGCCAGCTTCTCGCTCTGCATCAGCGTGGCCTGGGCCTGCTTGAGGTTGTCGTAGGCCAGGCGGATTTCGGCCTCGGCCTGGCGTCCCTTTTCCACGTCTTCGGCCAGGCGCTGGGCGATGCGGTTGAAGCTGCGCACCACCTCGCCGAACTCGTCCTGGCGCTCGGTGAGCAGGGTGAGACTGTCCTCGCCGCCCTGGTGCTCGGCCGCCAGAGCCAGGGCGTCCTTCAGCGTCTCCAGCGGGTTCAGCACCATGAGACGCAACGCGATCGAGAGGGCGATCAGCAGCACCGCGTCCAGCGCCAGGATTTCGGCCACGCGGTTCAACACCTGGCTGCTCAACTGCGCCTCGATGCTGGCGCGCGACAGCCACACGCGGGCGTGGCCGAGGGCGTGGGTCTGGTTGAACTGCTTGAGGGCGAGCGGAACGTCGAGCCGCTCGGCGGCCGCCGCCTCGACCGGCTCTGCGCCGCGCGCCAGCAGCAGCTTGCCGTTTTCCTCGTACACCGCGATGCGCTCGACCGGGCTGGTCAGCTCCGCCGTCAGGTTCTGCTGCAGCAACGCCGTGTCGAGGTTCCAGATCGGCAAGGGCAGGTTGGTGCGCAGGCGCTGCTGCACGGCGCGGCGCGCTTCGCTGTACTGCTGCTCCAGCTGCTGGCGGGTGTTGAGGTAGGTCAGCCAGCCGGACACGCTCAGCACCGCCGTGACCAGCAGCACGAACAACAGGTTGAGGCGAAAGCCGATGCTGTGTTTCATCGAGAAGAAGGGTCTCGGTGGATGGAGGGCGTGGCCGGCGCGGGCTCACAGTTTCAAGATAGAACAAGGATGCGGCCGCCAAGAGCCTGTTCGCACCCTGGCGGCGCTTTCCGGGGCGAGGTGACGGCCGGGTGGCCGACGCGGGAGGAAAACGGGGTTGATGCCGGGCTGTTGCCTGCAAAATCAGGGCGCTAGACTGAAAGGGGCGGCCACCGGCCCCGTTTTGGCCGGCACGGGAGCGCCGCGGGAAAAACGCCATGCCAAACGATGCGGTGAGCGGATGGATCGTGCGTGCCGGTCGCAAGGGGCTGGCGGCGCTGTTGCTGGGCGCGCTCGCTGCGCTGTGCCCCGGCGCGACACTGACCCTGCTGTCCACCGAATACCCGCCCTATACCAGCCCCTCGCTGCCGCGGCAGGGCATCGCCACCGCCATCGCCGTGGAGGCGTTCCGCCGCGCCGGGCACCAGGTGGTGATCCAGTACCGCCCCTGGGCGCGTGCCCTGTACGAGGCCAAGGAGGGCAGCAGCGACGGCGTCGTCGGCCTGTGGCACTCCAGGGAGCGCGAGGCGTTCCTGGCGTACAGCCAGCCGCTGGTAGACAACGTGGTCGGCTTCTACGCGCGTGCCGATCGGCGCCACGACGTGCGCCGCCTGCCGCGGCTTCGCTCGCTCACCATCGGCGTGGTGCGCGGCTACCTCAAGCCACCCAATGTCGAGGCCGCGCGGCTGCGGACCGAGGAGGCTATCGACGACGAAGCCAACCTGCGCAAGCTGGCGGCGGGGCGCGTCGACCTGGCGCTGATCGACAAGGGGGTGGCCAGCTACCTGCTGCGCTACCGCCTGCCGGAGCAGCGCGGGCGGCTGGTGTGGCTGGAGCCACCGGTCTACTCGCTGCCGCTCTACGTCGGGTTCTCGCGGCGCGTGCCCGGCTGGGAACAGCGTCTGGCCGAGTTCAACGCCGGGCTGGCGGTGATGCGCCAGGACGGTTCGCTGGAACGGCTGCGCCATGAACTGGCCATGGAACCGCCGTCGGCTGGCAAATGAGGCGGCGCCCGGCCTTCGGCCAACCTGCGCGGTGCCGCCGCCGGGTCAGCGGTACTCCGGCAGCTTGGCCAGGCCCTCGCGCAGATGGTCGACCATCAGCCGCAGCTTGGCCGAGAGGTGGCGCTGCTGCGGGTAGACCGCCCACACCGCGGTGTTGGGCGGGGTGTGCGCCGGCAGCAGTTCCACCAGCCGCCCCTGGCGCAGCGGCTCTCGCACGTAGTAGTCCGGCAGCTGGCACAGGCCGAAGCCGCGCAGCGCGGCGTCCAGCACCGCCTGGCCGCTGTTGCAGCGCCAGCGCCCCTGCGGCTTGAAGTGCCAGGGGCGGCCGTCGAGGCGGAAGCTCCACACCGTCGAGGTACCGATCAGGCACTGGTGGCGTGCCAGTTCGCCCAGCGTGTGCGGCGTGCCGTGGTGCGCGAGATAGGCGGGAGCGGCGCACAGGTGCATGGTGCGGGGGGCTAAGCGCGTGGCGACCAGGCTGGAGTCGGCCAGCTGGCCCAGGCGGATGGCGAGGTCGAAGCCCTCGTGCAGCAGGTCGGCGGTGCGGTTGGTGAGCTCGATCTCCACCGCGAGTTGCGGGTGCCCGGCCATGAAGTCGTTCACCAGCGGCACCACGAAGCGCTCGCCGTAGGTGACGGCGCAGGTCATGCGCAGCAGGCCCTTGGGGCTGCTGTGCAGCGCGTTGACGGCGAGAAAGGCCTCGTCGCGCGCCTCCTGCAGCTGCTGGCAGTGGCTGAAGAAGGTCTGCCCGGCCTCGGTCAGGCTGACCTTGCGCGTGCTGCGGTAGAACAGCCTTGCCTGCAGCCGCTCTTCCAGCCGCATCACCTGGCGGCTGACGTGCGACGACGACACCCTGAGCCGTTCGGCCGCGCGCGAGAAGCTGCCGCTCTCGGCCACCGCGACGAATTCCGCTATGCCTTCCCAGCCGTCCATGTGCATCCTTTCCTCGAGTCGCCCATTATCCCTCAGTGGCAATAATGTTTCCCGAAAATCGCCTTTTAAACCCGGAGAGGGCAACCGATACTGTCGAGATAACTTCTTACCGTGGAGAACATCATGATCAAATCGCGTGCCGCCGTGGCCTGGGGCGCCAAGCGCCCGCTGGAAATCGAGCTGGTGGATGTGGAAGGCCCGAAAGAGGGCGAGGTGCTGCTGCGCATGGTGGCGACCGGCGTCTGCCACACCGACGCCTACACCCTGTCCGGCGCCGATCCGGAAGGCATCTTCCCGGCCATTCTCGGCCACGAGGGCGGCGCCATCGTCGAGGAAGTCGGCCCGGGCGTGACCTCGGTGAAGCCGGGCGACCACGTCATCCCGCTCTACACCCCGGAATGTGGCAAGTGCAAGTTCTGCCTGTCGGGCAAGACCAACCTGTGCCAGGCGATCCGCGCCACCCAGGGCAAGGGCCTGATGCCGGACGGCACCAGCCGCTTCTCGAAGGACGGCAAGCCGATCTACCACTACATGGGCACCTCGACCTTCTCCGAGTACACCGTGCTGCCGGAGATCGCCGTCGCCAAGATCAGCAAGGAAGCCCCGCTGGAGAAAGTGTGCCTGCTGGGTTGCGGCGTCACCACCGGCATGGGCGCGGTGATGAACACCGCCAAGGTCGAGCCGGGCTCCACCGTGGCCATCTTCGGCCTGGGCGGCATCGGCCTGTCGGCGATCATCGGCGCAGTGATGGCCAAGGCCAGCCGCATCATCGGCATCGACATCAACCCGGACAAGTTCGAGATCGCCAAGCAGCTGGGCGCCACCGAGGTGATCAACCCGCTCGACTACGACCGTCCGATCCAGGAAGTGATCGTCGATCTGACCGACGGCGGCGTCGACTACTCGTTCGAGTGCATCGGTAACGTCAAGGTGATGCGCTCGGCGCTGGAGTGCTGCCACAAGGGCTGGGGCGAGTCGGTGATCATCGGCGTGGCCGGCGCCGGCGAAGAGATCAGCACCCGTCCGTTCCAGCTGGTGACCGGGCGCGTGTGGCGCGGTTCGGCCTTCGGCGGCGTGCGCGGCCGCTCCGAGCTGCCGAGCTACGTCGACCGCTACATGAAGGGCGAGTTCGAGCTCGACACCTTCATCACCCACACCATGGGGCTGGACGACATCAACACCGCCTTCGACCTGATGCACGAAGGGAAGAGCATCCGCTCCGTGATCCTGTTCGACCGTTGAAAACCAGCTCACGATCCTGCTGCGCGCCCCTGATCGGGGCTCATATGCTCTGCGTGCGAATCTATCGCTGAGCCAATCGAAGATTGGCACGCAGGGATTCGCCCAGCGATGCGGAATCCTCATGGACTACGTGTCCATTCCGGTTCCTGTGCTGCTCTTCACTCCGCTGAGGGGCGCTCGCGACAGATCGTGAACAGGTTTTGCCTGCCAATTCATCTGAGGCGGCATCGCAGGATGGGTTTCGCTGCGCTTCACCCATCCTGCGGCACTCGATGGCCTGCTGAAGCAGGCACCCCATCCCCACCGATACACAAGGCCAAGACGATGACCGATACCCTGAAACTGGTGTCGTGCAACAAGAGCTTCGGCGGCTGGCACAAGCGCTACGCGCACCACTCCAGCACGCTCAACTGCACCATGCACTTCTCCATCTACCTGCCGCCTTCGGCCAACCCCGAGGCGCGGGTGCCGGTGCTGTACTGGCTGTCCGGCCTGACCTGCACCGACGAGAACTTCATGCAGAAGGCCGGCGCGCAGCGCGTGGCGGCCGAGCTGGGCATCGCGCTGGTGGCGCCCGATACCAGCCCGCGCGGCGAGGGCGTGCCGGGCGACCCGGCCGGCGGCTGGGACTTCGGCCTCGGCGCCGGCTTCTACCTCAACGCCACCCAGGCGCCGTGGTCGGCCCACTACCGCACGCACGACTACGTGGTGCACGAGCTGCCGGCGCTGATCGAGGCGGTGTTTCCGGTGGACGGCCGGCGCGCGGTCTCCGGGCACTCCATGGGCGGCCACGGCGCGCTGGTGTGCGCGCTGCGCAACCCGGGGCGCTACCGTTCGGTGTCGGCCTTCGCGCCGATCGCCAACCCGGTCAACTGCCCGTGGGGTGAAAAGGCGTTCAGCGGCTACCTCGGCCCCGAGCGCAGCCGCTGGCGCGAGTGGGACGCCTCGCTGCTGCTGGCGAGTGCCGAGGAGCGCCTGCCGCTGCTGGTCGACCAGGGCGACGCCGACGACTTCCTCGCCACCCAGCTGCACCCCGAGGCGCTGCGCCAGGCCGCCGACAAGGCCGGCTATCCGCTGACGCTGCGCCTGCAGCCGGGCTACGATCACAGCTACTACTTCATCGCCAGCTTCATCGAAGAGCACCTGCGCTTCCACGCCACGGCATTGCAGGACTGAAAACGCGGGAGAGGGCAAACGTTGGCCGAAGCCTTGCAAGACACAGCCGGCGCACCGATCACTCGGCGCGTCGGCTTTTTTTGTGGCGCAGGACATAGGCTCGGCGGTGTGCAGCGCGACCCATAGGCCGAGGTCGACGCCCCGCAGCCAGGGTTGGCCGAAGCCCGCACAAAAAAACCGGCGCATCGTGTCAGCGATGCGCCGGTTGTGTCCGGTGTGCCGTGCCTAAGCGCCTCAGCCCCGCGCCGCCACCTTGGGCGGGTAGAGCAGCAGCCCACCGCCGTCTTTCTTCTTGCCGCCCGCCTGGCCCAGCTTGGGCGGGGCGCCGTCGGCGACGAAGTAGGGCGCCTGCGAGCGCGGCAGTGGCGTGCGGCCGCGAATCTTGTCGGCGATCTTCTCGGCCATCATGATGGTCGGCGCGTTGAGGTTGCCGGTGACCACGCGCGGCATGATCGAGGCGTCCACCACGCGCAGGCCCGAGAGGCCGTGCACCAGGCCCTCGTTGTTCACCACCGCCATCGGGTCGCTGGCGTCGCCCATCTTGCAGGTGCAGGACGGGTGCAGCGCGGTCTCGGCATGGCTCTTGACGAAGGCGTCGATCTCGGCGTCGCTCTTGGCGCCGATGCCGGGCTGGATCTCCTTGCCCCGGAACGGGTCCATCGCCTTCTGGTTGATGATCTCGCGCGTCAGGCGCACCCCGGCGCGGAATTCCTTCCAGTCCACCGGGTCGGCCATGTAGTTGAACAGCAGGCGCGGCTTGTCACGCGGGTCGCGGCTCTTGAGCTTGACGTAGCCGGTGCTGGTCGAGCGCATCGAGCCGACGTGGCACTGGAAGCCGTGCGCCTTCACCGCATTGCTGCCGTCGTAGTTGGCCGCCAGCGGCAGGAAGTGGTACTGCAGGTTGGGCCAGGCGAACGAGGCGTCGCTGCGGATGAAACCGCCTGCCTCGAAGTGGTTGCTGGCGCCCGGCCCGGTGCCCTTCAGATACCACTCGAGGCCGATGCCGGGCTTGTTCCACCATTGCAGCGCCGGGTAGAGCGACACCGGCTGCTTGCACTCGAACTGGACGTACATCTCGAGGTGGTCCTGCAGGTTCTCGCCGACGCCGGGCAGGTGGACGACCGCCTGGATGCCCGTCGCCTTCAGTTCGTCGGCGTTGCCGACGCCGGAGCGCAGCAGCAACTGTGGACTGGCGATGGCGCCGTTGCTGACGATCACCTCGCGCCGCGCGCGCGCTTCCCTGGGCTGGTCGCCCTGGATGTAGCGCACGCCGACGGCGCGCGAGCCCTCGAACAGGATGCGGTCGGCCAGGGCGCGGGTCTGCACCGTCAGGTTGGCGCGCTCCTTGGCCTCGTCGAGGTAGGCGCGCGAGGTGGAGCAGCGCTTGCCGTCCGCCGTGGTGGTGCGGTCCATCGGGCCGAAGCCTTCCTGGCGGTAGCCGTTCAGGTCGTCGGTGCGCGGGTAGCCGGCCTGCTCGCCGGCCTGGACGAAGGCCTCGAACAGCGGGCTGACGTCGGCCTTCGGCGTGGTGACGTGCAGCGGGCCGCTGCCGCCGTGGTAGTCGTTGGCGCCCTTGTCGTAGGTCTCGGCCTTGCGGAAGTAGGGCAGGCAGTCCAGATAGCTCCAGTCTTCCAGCCCCTGGTTCTCGGCCCAGCCGTCGTAGTCCAGCGCGTTGCCGCGGATGTACACCATGCCGTTGATCAGCGATGAGCCGCCCAGGCCCTTGCCGCGGCCCTGGGTCATGATACGGTTGTTCATGAACGGCTCGGGCTCGGTGGTGTAGGCCCAGTTGTAGGTCGTGCCCTGCAGCGGGTAGGCCAGCGCGGCCGGCATCTGGGTGCGCCAGTCGAGCCGCCAGTCCGGGCCGCCGGCTTCCAGCAGCAGCACGCTGACGTCGGCGTCCTCGGTCAGGCGCGCGGCCAGCACGCAGCCGGCCGAACCGGCGCCGACGATGATGTAGTCGAATTCCGTTTTCATCACTCTTCTCTTCGTAGCGAGTCGCTAACACAACCTGATGTAGCGGACCGGGCTAAGCGCCGCCGCCGACACGAGGCATGGCCGACGTGTCTGTACCGCGACATGCCGCTCGTCCGCCCCGGGCGTGGGGCGAATCCCGGCGCGGGGTTCGCTCGCCAGCGCCACAACGCCAGGACGGTTGTTGTCAGTGGCTCATTCGTACGGGCAGGCCACGCCGGACAGTTCCACGTACACGCTCTTGAGTTGGGTGTAGTGGTCCAGCGTCACCAGGCTGTTCTCGCTGCCGATGCCGGATTCCTTCAGGCCGCCGAACGGCATCTCGATCGGGGTGATGTTGTAGTTGTTGATCCAGCACACGCCGGCCTGCAGTTTGCCGACCACGCGGTGCGCGCGCGAGATGTCCTTGGTGAACACCCCGGCGGCGAGCCCCAGACGGGTGTCGTTGGCGCGGCGGATCACCTCGTCTTCATCGCTGAAGCGCAGCACCGACATCACCGGCCCGAAAATCTCCTCGCGCACGATGCTCATGTCGTCGGTGCAGTCGGCGAAGATGGTCGGCGCGATGAAGTTGCCGCCCTCGCAGCCGGGCACCGTCACGCGGTTGCCGCCGGCCAGCAGCCTGGCGCCTTCGGCCTTGCCCAGCTCGACGTACTGCATCACGCTGTCCGCATGGCTCTTGGACACCTGCGCGCCTACCTGGGTTGCCGGGTCCATCGGGTCGCCGATCTTGAGCTTGCGCGTGCGGCTCACCAGCTTCTCGAGGAAGGCGTCGTAGATCGAGTCGTGCACGAACACGCGCGTACCGTTGGTGCAGATTTCGCCCTGGGTGTAGAAGTTGGCCAGCATCGCCGCCGAGACCGCCTGGTCGAGATCGGCGTCGTCGAAGATCACCAGCGGCGACTTGCCGCCCAATTCCATGGTGATGCGCTTCAGCGTCTTGGCGGCGTCGGCCATGATCGCCTTGCCGGTGTCCACCGAGCCGGTGATCGACACCTTGGCCACCTCGGGGTGGGCGATCAGCTGGCGCGCCGCCGCCGAGGTGCCCTGGATCACGTTGAACACGCCGTCCGGCACGCCGGCCTCGGTGTAGACTTCGGCCAACTTGGCCGCCGTCATCGGGGTCAGCGAGGCCGGCTTGTAGATCATCGCGTTGCCGCAGGCCAGCGCCGGGCCGGACTTCCAGCAGGCGATCTGCAGCGGGTAGTTCCAGGCGCCGATGCCGAAGCAGATGCCGAGCGGCTCGCGCCGGGTGTAGGCGAAGGCGCCCTTGAGCGGGAACTGCTGGCCGTGGATGCTGGCGGCGAGGCCAGCGAAGTATTCGATGCAATCGGCACCGGACAACACGTCCACCACCTCGGCTTCCTGGATCGGTTTGCCGTTGTCGCGCACTTCCAGTTCGGCCAGTTCGCGGTTGCGTTCGCGCAGGATCTGTACCGCACGGTTGAGGATGCGGCCGCGCTCGGCACCGGTCATGGCCGACCACACTTCGAAGCCTTGGCGCGCAGCCTCGATCGCCAGCTGTACCTCGGCCTCGCCGGCCTGTTGCACACGGCAGATCACCTCACCGGTGGCCGGGTTGATGTTGTCCACCAGCGGCAGGGAAGGGTTGTCGATATATCGTCCACCGATATAGCTGCGCAGAATGTTGTCGCTCACTGTAGCTCCTTTGTCGTTGACCCTTGCGTGGCTGTCTTTGGCTCATGCCGCAACGCGCCTTTATACGACCTAGATTGAGCCACGTCACCCCCTGCGGCCACCTGTCTGTTTCCGACGTCAACCCCTTCTGCGGCGACACTCGCCAAGGTGCGGGCGTGGTGGTGGGCCTGCAGGGCGAAGAGGTTATGCCTGATAGCTCTGGTAGAATATATTCATATGCCAATAGTCAATAATACCGTTGCGCCGCCCGAGGTTGCCGGAGTCTAGCGGTTATCGACCCGACCGGATACTGGCCTGCTGGCTGATCGTCTCGGCCGCATCGGCACCCTGCGCGGTCCGACTTTGGCCGGGCTGATCCTGCCATTGTGGGGGCTGGGCGGGGCGTTCATGCTCGGCACCACCTGCTTTGCGCTGGCGGCGGTCGTGGTGTATCGGCTCGGGGTGGAAACGCGCGGATGTCGCTTGAGTTTGCCGGCTTCCGGGCGGCGGCCCTTCACGCGGGGCATGAAGAACCCCGTCTCCTAATCTAATCCGGACGTTTTTTCTGTGCTGGTTCTTCGGTTAATTGCAATTCAAACCGGTTTGATAATATAAAAGAGCTTCATCATGAGCCGAAGCTGGCAGGAGGAAGCATGCAGGAGGCAGCAGCCGCGCCACAGCCGCGGGACTATGACGTCCTGGTGGTGGGGGGAGTGGGGATCGATACCATCGTACGCGTGCCGGAGCTGCCGTTGCCGCTCGCCGATTCGGTGCACGTGCCGCCGGTGCGGGACTACGTGGCGCATACCGGCAACGGCGTAGCCCAGGCTTGCCACATGCTGGGACTGAAAACCAAGTTCATCGACTACATCGGCGCCGATCCGCAGGCGCAGCAGATCCTGCGGCGTTACGCGGCGATTGGACTCGATTTCAGCCATCTCGTACATGAGAGCGGCACCCGCCGCAGCGTCAACTTCGTCGATGCGCAGGGGCGCCGGCAATCGTGCTATGACGGCCGCCATCCGGCCGAGCTGCGCATGCCGCGCGAGTTCTACCTGCCTTTTTTGCGCCATGCCCGCCACGCGCATTTTTCGATCATGCACTGGGTGAGCGAACTCTACGACGATGCGCGCGAGGCTGGGGTGACAGTGTCGACCGATCTGCACGATTGGGATGGGCTGAATGATTATCACCGCCAGTTCGCCCTGCGCTCGGACTTGGTGTTCGTCAGCACCGCCGCATTGGGCGCACGGCGCGATGCGGTCATGCGCGCCATTCTGCGGGACGGCCGCGCTCGGGTGGTGATCGCGATGGCGGGCGGGGAGGGCAGCTATCTGCTGACGCATGAACACGAGGTCCCGCGTCATTTCCCGGTGGTGGACCTGCAACGCCCCATCGTCGATAGCAACGGCGCCGGCGATTCCTTCGTCGGCGGCTTTCTCCATGGTCTGTTCCAGGACAAGCCATTGGCCGAGTGCATGCGTTATGGCTCGATCGGTGGCGCCTATGCCTGCGGCTGCCATGGCACGCATGAGGAGTTCCTGACGCGGGCCGGCTTCGAGCGCTACTACAAGCAGCTGTTCGGCTAAACCGCATCATTTTCGATAAAGGGGGGGAGAATGAAACCAAGCACACTCAAGAAAGCTGCCGGCGTGCTGGCCGCCGTGGCCGGTTTGCAAATGGCGGCGCCGGCCGGCGCCGCCGCGTCCATGCCGGGCATGCCGGATCTGGGGCCGGTCGCCATCGAGCGGCACGATAGCGGCCTGCCGGCCGACTGGATGCGCAAATCTGTGTTCATGGAAATCCTGGTGCGCGCCTATCAGGACAGCAACGGCGATGGCGTGGGCGATCTGCCCGGCCTGATCCGCCGCCTCGACTATCTCAAGTCGCTCGGCGTCGGCGCACTCTGGCTGTTGCCGATCTACCCGAGCGCCGATCGTGACCACGGCTATGCCGTCACCAATTACCGCGACGTGGCGCCGGAATTCGGCAGCCTGGCTGACTTGGACCGCCTGGTGCAGGAGGCGCACCGACGCGGCATCGCAGTGATCCTCGACTACGTGATCAACCATAGCGCCGACAGCCTCCCGCTGTTCGAGGCGGCCAAGGCCGATCCCGCCTCGCCGTGGCGCGACTGGTACGTGTGGTCGGCCGCCAAGCCGGAAGGTTGGACCACTTACGGCGGCGACCCGTGGCACGCCGGTGCCGGTGGCTACTATTACGCTGCGTTCTCGCCGCAGATGCCGGACTTCAATTTCCACAACCCGGCGGTGCTGGAGTTTCATCTGAACAATCTGAAGTTCTGGCTCAACCGCGGCATCGACGGCTTCCGTTTCGACGCGGTCGGCGCGCTGGTGGAAAACGGCCCGCTCGCCTGGGAGAACCAGCCGGAAAACCTCCGGATCATGGCCAGCATCCGCGCTCTGGTGGAGCAGTACGGCAAGCGTTATATGGTGGCGGAGGTGCCGGGCGCGCCGGCCGAGTTCGCCGCGGCCGATTCGGCCGGCAGCGCCTTCGCCTTCGGCCTGCAGCACGAGATCGTCAAGAGCGCCCAGCTCGGCCGTGTGCAGCCGGGCCTGCTCGATTATCTCAAGCACAATCCGGTGGAGCGCATGGGCACTTTCCTGGCCAACCACGACAGCTTCGCCGGCGCGCGGCTGGCGCAGCAGTTCGATGGCGACGAGGCGGCCAACGAGCTGGCCGCCGCTACGCTGTTGACCCTGCCGGGCATTCCTTTCCTTTACTATGGCGAGGAAATCGGCCAAGGGCCGTCGGAGGCGGTGCAGTACGAGGATCAGCGCCTGCGCGGGCCGATGAGCTGGGACGGCAGCGGCGCCGGCTTTTCCGCCGGTAAGCCGTTTCGCCCGCTGGCAGACAATGCGCAAAGCCACAATGTGGCAAGCGAGGACGGCCGGGCGGATTCGTTGCTGAACCGCTACCGGGCTTTGATCCGACTGCGCCGCGAGCAGCCGGCGCTGAGCATCGGAACTCTGCAGTTGCTGAGCAATGATGATGACCCGGCCTTGGTGTTCGAGCGGTCGCTGGAGAAACAGCGGCTGTTGGTGGCGATCAATTATTCGTCCGGCGAGGTCCCGCTGAAATTGCCAGCGGGGCGCTGGCGGCCGGTGCATCCTGCACCGGCTGCAGGTTTGGCCATTGCCGCCCCGCTACGCTTGGCGCCGCAGCAGGTGGCGGTGTTCAAGTCGTCGGCCGAGTGAGGGCATGGATGGGGCTGGGGGAATTATCAATTTGACATCGGCATTTTATGTCTTGTGGTTTTCTCATCCCCAGCACCTTCCCGGGCATGAGTCATGAGCATCGAGTCGCGTCACCACGCCATCAGCATGTTTCTTGCGTTCGTCGCCATCCTGGGCATTGCGGCGTTGTTCGCCCGCTATTACCAGGTTCCCCTGAAAGACCTGCTCAGCGTCGGACCGTATCTGCTGATTGGCATGTTCGGCTGTTTCGGCTACGCGGCGCATACTGTGGTCCGCACCGTTCTGGCACGCCGCGCCGGGGTGTTTTATAGCACCGCTGGTGCGGCACGAGCGCTAGCTCGCTGAAAGGGGGGAAAGCATGAATTACGCACATACCCTGACCCGTTACAAGGCATGGGCGGACCAGGCCTTCCTGGCGGTGGTCGGCGAACTGCCGGAATCCGCAAGCGTGTTGCTCGTGCCGCGTCGTATCCTCTTTGGCGTTCTGCTGCGCCCGCTCAACCATTCCTACGCGATGGATCACGTCTGGCAGTGCCACCTGCTCGGCAAGCCGCATGGCTTGACCACGCGTAATCCGTCAACCCGCCGCCGATGGCGGAGCTGGACTTCCTGCAGAGGGAAATCGACCAGTGGTATATCGGCTATGTGGATTCCTTGTCCGCCGCGGAACTGGAACAAGTGGTCGAGTTCGAATCCATCGGCGGCGGACATGGCGCGATGTCGCGTAGCGATATTCTGCTGCACGTGGTCAATCACACTACCTATCACCGTGGTCATGCGGCAGACATTCTTTACCATCTGGGGATGGTGCCCCCTCCACCGACCTGCCGGTGTTCCTGCGGGAAGTCGCCCGGGCCGGTGCTTGGCGCAATGGCCGATTGTGCCAAGGGGCTGGCACGATCGCCGCGATAGCGGCGGCGTATCCGGCGTAGCGATTCCACGTTACCATACCGCCATCATGCCGCCAGTTCTGTATAACGCTCAGCCATAACAAGATGAATCTCCGCCAGTTTGCCGCCCTGTTGAATCTGTCTCCCACCACAGTCAGCCGCGCCCTGAATGGTTTCCCCGAAGTGAATGCGGAAACGCGCGAGCGCGTGCTGGCTGCCGCCGCCCAGTACGGCTACCGGCCAAACACGGTGGCGCGGCGCCTGGCTACCGGCCGTACCGACAGCATCGGCCTGATCTACCCATTCGAGCCGAGCGACCTGGGCGACCCGGTATTCCTGGACGTGATCGCCGGCATTACCGAGCGGCTGGCCGAGGAGCAGATGGACCTGGTAATCGTTTCGGCCGCCAAGTCGAACGAGTTGGCAACCTACCACCGCGTGGTGTCCGGCAGCAGGGTGGACGGCCTGATCGTGGCGCGTACCCAGGTGGACGACCCGCGTCTCAGTTATCTGCAGGACAAGAACTTTCCTTTCGTCGCGCACGGCCGCTCGAACCTCAAGCAGCCTTACCCCTGGTTCGACTATGACAACGAGGCCGGCATGCGCATGGCAGTGGAGCGGCTGGCCGGCTTCGGCCACCGCGATATTGCGCTGGTCAGCTCCCCGCTCAACATGAACTTCGCCGCGCAGCGTCGCCAGGGCTTTTTGCTCGGCCTCGATGCGGCCGGGCTTGAGGCAGTGCCGGCACACTTGGTGGTGGGCGGCCTGAGCTCGGAGCAAGGCAGGGAAGCGATGGAGCGGCTGCTGGTATCGTCGCCGCGGCCCACTGCCGTGGTCGTCGACAACAACGTGGCAGCGGTCGGTGTGCTGCAGGCGCTGCGCCGTGCCGGCCTGGCGCTCGGCCGCGACATTTCTGCGATCGTGTTCGGCAATATGCCAGCGCACGACGGCGAGGCCAGCACGGTCAGCGCCGTCGTGCAGCCCGAGCCGCGCAAGGCCGGTCGCACCCTGGCCGAGCTGATGTTGGCACGTCTGGCCGGCAAGCCCATAGCCGAGCTGACGCAGCTGTGGAAGCCGGTGCTAGTGGCCGGTGATACCGACGGGCCGTTGCCCGGCTGACGTCGCGAGTCTCTTTATGCCTGGAGCGCCCTGGGTGAGTGCTCCCAGTGCTGATGTCCCTCTCCCCTCCTTGTTGTCTATCCCCGCCCATTCCAACGCTGGATCGCCCAGCGCCTGGCTGCGGGGCGGTGATCCGCATGTCGGCGACCGCCTTATCGGCTCAGCTCCTTCGGCATGTGTGCATTGCCCTGTGTCACTCCTGTTGCTTGTGCTGTGCGCCGGGCAAGCGAGGAGGCATACATTTGTCAGTCCATGGTGTATGTTCAATCCAAACCGGTTTGATTTATTGTATTGCAGCAATTTTTGTTTCTTTGTTTTGCTTAGCTGATTGTTATTGAAGGAAATTTTATTTTTCGCCTTTTTTGATTTGCTGCGAATGCACAATTGTTTGCAAAAAAGAAACACAAAAACTTACATTTTTTTGGCTTTTTGCTGCCACGCCATATTCAAACCGGTTTGAAACAAATATGATCACGACACCAAATCCAAACCGGTTTGGGTGAAAATTAAACCGGTTTGATATTGGGTGATTGGCGCCGTATGTGCTTGCTTTCGCACATTTTGTGCCTGTTCGGCGCCGTTGGAGAAATAGTCAATAGGGTTCCATAAAACCCAGGGGTAAAAGATGAGACAACAACGTATCCTCCCACTCGCGCTGGCCTTGGCTATGGCCGGCTCGGCTGGTGCCACTTTTGCTGAAGTCGCTCCGCTCGATTTCCACGGCTACCTGCGTAGCGGCGTCGGCTCCAACCAAGACGGTGGGGGTTCGCAGGCCTGCTTCCAACTGGCTGGGGCCGGTTCCAAGTACCGTCTCGGTAACGAGTGCGAAACTTACGCCGAACTGGCGCTGGGCAAGCAGGTGTTTGAAGACAAGGAAACCGGAGCGCGTTTCCGCGTCGACTCCCGCATCGCCATGTCGGCCAAGCAGTGGCAGGACTGGGAGGATACGAGCGGAGACGAATCCAAGGCGAAATTTGCGTTGCGTGAAATGTTCGTGACTGCTGAAAACATTGGCCTCGGTGAAGCCAAGGTGTGGGCCGGCAAGCGCTTCTACGACCGTCACGACGTGCACATCAACGACTTCTACTTCTGGGACAACTCGGGCCCGGGGGCCGGCATCGAGAATATCGACGTGGGCATCGGCCGCCTGGCCTACGCCTGGCGCCAGAATACCGTCGACTCCGGCCGCACCTCGGTGGATGGCCTGGATCATAAGGTGGGCGTGAGCGGCCACGATTTCCGTCTGTCCGGCATCAAGACCAACCCGGGGGGCGAGCTGACGCTGGGCCTGGACTTCCGCCGCGCTAGCAAGGACGACGCCGATACCGTCAACAAGGCCACCAGTGGCGTGGCCTTCAACGTGATGCACAACCAGAACGGCGTGCTTGGTGGCTTCAACACGCTGGCACTGCAGTATATGAAAGGCAGCATCGCCGGCAGTTTTGGCTACCCGAACCCGAACGCCGACAGCAACGACAAGCGCTACCGCATTGTCGAGGCGCTGCAATGGCAGCCGGCCGGCAGCAACTTCTCCGGCATGGGCGTGGCCATCTGGGAAAAGACCCAGCCGGCCAGTGGCGCGGGTCAGGTGTGGACCTCGATCGGCCTGCGCCCTGAGTATGCCTTCACCAAGCACCTCGGCGCTGCGCTGGAACTCGGCTACGACCAGGTGAAGCCGGATAACGCGGAAACCCGCAAGTTGGCCAAAGTGACTGCCGCCTTCCTGATCTCGCCAGACAAGGGCTTCTGGAGCCGTCCGCAGTTGCGCCTGTTTGCCACCTACGCCAAGTGGAACGAAGCCGCTCAGGCTTCCGCCGGCACCGGCGACGCGCTATCCACCAGCGGCGTATTCGGCGACAAGACCCACGGCATGACCATCGGCGCCCAGGCAGAAGCCTGGTGGTAAGCCGGTCATAGCTTGAACCGAGGGAGGCGGGTGCGCGCCCGTCCCCCGGCAAGACAAACTGTAATGGCCCGGCTGGGCAGGAACTGAATAAAGATGAAATCTAACGGCGCATGGTGGCGCGGCGGGGTGATCTACCAGATCTACCCGCGCAGCTTTGCCGACAGCAACGGTGACGGCGTGGGCGACCTGCCCGGTATTATTGAGCATCTGCCATATGTGGCGAGCCTGAGCGTGGACGCGATCTGGGTTAGCCCGTTCTTCAAGTCGCCGATGAAAGACTTTGGCTACGATGTTTCCGACTACCGTGCGGTTGACCCGTTATTCGGCCACATCGAAGACTTTCGCCGCCTGGTGACCGTGGCGCATGAACTCGGTCTCAAGGTGATGATCGACCAAGTGCTGTCGCATACCTCGGAAGAGCATGCGTGGTTCAAGGAAAGCCGCGTCAGCCGAGACAACCCGCGCGCCAACTGGTACGTATGGGCTGATGCCAATGCTGACGGTACCCCCCCCAACAACTGGCTTTCGGTGTTCGGCGGCTCGTCCTGGCAGTGGGATACCCGGCGGCGTCAGTATTACCTGCACAATTTCCTGGCCAGCCAACCCGATCTCAACTTCCATGAGCTCGCGGTACAGGAGGCCATCCTGGCCGAAGTGCGCTTCTGGTTAGAGCTCGGCGTGGATGGTCTGCGTTTCGACGCCTGCAACTTTCACTTTCATGACCCGCTGCTGCGCAGCAACCCGGCAGCGGAACAGCGCGACAACGCCACCGTCACGGCCGGCAACCCATACAGCTACCAGTCGCACCAGTTCGACAAGTCGCAGCCGGAGAACTTGCCGTTTCTCAAGCGCCTGCGGTCTTTGCTGGACGAATACGGCGCAGTGGCGCTGGGTGAGATCGGCGACGACGACAGTCTGGCGCGCATGGCCGAATACACCGCTGGCAACGACAAGCTGCACATGGCCTACAGCTTCAACCTGCTGACGCCAGAATTTTCCGCTGCGCATATCCGCAGGCAGGTGGAAGAACTGGAGGCGCAGATCGGCAGCGGCTGGGCCTGCTGGACCACCGGCAACCACGACTCGATCCGGGTCTTGACACGCTGGGGCCGCAACGTGGAGCATCCGCGCTTTTCGCGCACCATCCTCGCCATGTTGTTGTCTCTGCGCGGCTCGGCCTGCTTGTATCAGGGCGAAGAGCTGGCGCTGCCGGAAGCCGAACTCAACTTCGAACAATTACAGGACCCGTACGGGATCGCCATGTGGCCGGAATTCAAGGGCCGCGACGGCTGCCGCACACCGATGCCGTGGCGCCACGACGCGCCGCATGGTGGCTTCAGCTCGGCCGAGCCGTGGCTGCCGGTTCCGGCCGGGCACCTGGCGCGCGCCGCAGACAAGCAGGATGCCGAGGCGGATTCGGTGTTGCAGTTCTACCGCCGCTTTATCCCATGGCGCCGCAGCCAGACGGAGTTGGTGTCCGGCAATATCCGCTTTCTCGACGGCAACGACGCGGTGCTGGCGTTCACGCGTGACGACCGTGTGGTTGCGGTGTTCAATCTGAGCGCCGCGCCGCAGACGCTGACCTTGCCGTTCGACGTCGTCGCGCTGGATGGCCATGGCCTCGATGGCGCTGTGCTACAGGGCCACACGCTCGAGCTCGACGCTTGGGGCGGCTGGTTCGGCAGGATAGGGCGTTGACATGGCTGTAGGACGGAAAAGCGCAGCGCGTTTCCGTCTTACTCGATAAGGCAACCATTCGGACGGCCTATCGGCAAGCAAACAGAAAAAGCCGGAACAACACGGCACAAGCAGGAGAAAACTATGGCAGCAGTCAGCCTACAAGGCATCGAAAAGGACTTCGGCTCGACCCGAACCCTGTTCGGCATCGACCTTGAGATCGCCGATGGCGAGTTCGTGGTGTTTGTCGGCCCGTCCGGCTGTGGCAAGTCGACGCTGTTGCGTTCGATTGCCGGGCTGGAGGAAATCACTGGCGGCGAGCTGAAAATCGACGGCGTGCGCGTCAACGATCTACCACCGGTCAAGCGCGGCATCTCGATGGTGTTCCAGTCCTATGCGCTTTATCCGCACATGTCGGTGTTCGAGAACATGGCATTTGGCCTCAAGCTCGCCGGCAAGCACAAGCGTGATTACACGCCGCAAGTCGAGCAGGTGGCCAAGGTGCTGCAGATTGAGCACCTGCTGCAGCGCAAGCCCAAGGAGTTGTCGGGTGGCCAGCGCCAGCGCGTGGCGATCGGCCGTGCCATCGTGCAGCGCCCCAAGGTGTTTCTGTTCGACGAACCGTTGTCGAACCTCGACGCCGCGCTGCGCGTGCAGATGCGCATCGAAATCGCCCGCCTGCACCGCGAGCTCAAGACCACGATGATCTACGTCACCCACGACCAGATCGAGGCGATGACGTTGGCCGACCGCATCGTGGTGCTGCGCGCCGGCAAAATCGAACAGGTCGGCACGCCGACCGAACTCTATTACCAACCGGACAATCTTTTCGTGGCGGGCTTTCTCGGTTCGCCGTCGATGAACTTCCTCAAGGGCACGCTGGCCGGCATCGATCCGCAAGGCGCCACGGTCGTGCTGCCCAATCAGCAGCACGTGCGTGTCAGTGTCGACGCCAGTACTGCCCAACTCGGGGACGAAGTCACCGTGGGCGTGCGGCCCGAGCATCTGAGCCTGGCGGAGGGGGGCAACGGCTTCGCCGGCCAAGCCATCGCCATCGAGCATCTGGGGGAGTCCTCGGTGCTATACCTCGATGCGTCGGGCAGCCAGGAGCCCGTCTCAGCACGCCTGCCACCGCTGGCCCAAGTGGAACCGGGCCAAGCCTGCCGGCTAGTGTTCGACCCGGCCAACGGCCACCTGTTTACCACCGACGGCCAGGCTTTGCGCCGCCTTGATCCGGTCAACCAGAAAAATTCACGCCCCACCGAAGCCTGCCCGCAATAAGCCGGCTTTCCAGAACTTGCCAATGAGCAAGAAAACGAGAGGAGAAATAGCATGAGCATGACCCGCCGCCATTTTGGCAAAACCGCGATACTGTCGCTTTCGCTGGCTGTTGCCGGTGCCTTTGCTGCCCCTTATGCCGCCGCTGCCGACAACGGCAAGCTGGTGATCTGGATCAACGGCGACAAGGGCTACCGCGGCCTCGCAAAGGTGGGTGAGGAATTCACCAAGAAAACCGGCGTGCCCGTGGTGGTAGAGCATCCGGAAGACGCGCCGTCCAAGTTCCAGCAGGCCGCCGCTGCCGGTAAGGGCCCGGACATCTGGATCTGGCCGCATGATCGTCTGGGCGAATGGACCGGTGCCGGCCTGCTGAGCCCAGTCAGCCCAAGCAAGAAGGTGCGTAACGAGATCGAAGACATGGGCTGGAAGGCATTCACTTCCGGTGGCAAGGTGTGGGGCTACCCGATCTCAATCGAATCGGTAGCGCTGATCTACAACAAAGACCTGGTGCCGACCCCCCCCAAGACCTTCGAAGACGTGTTCGCGCTCGACAAGAAGCTGTCTGCCAGCGGCAAGAAAGCCATCCTGTGGGACTTCACCAATACCTACTTCACCTGGCCGTTGCTGGGCGCCGGTGGTGGGTATCCGTTCAAGCTGAAAGGCGATGGCACGTATGATCCACAGAATGTGGGTGTCAACAACGCCGGCGCAGCGGCTGGCGTGAGCACGCTGATGAAGCTGATCAACGCTGGCGTGATGCCGAAGAGCGCGTCCTACGCCGACATGGAGGCTGGTGTCAACAAGGGCAAGGTCGCCATGATGATCAGCGGCCCGTGGGCGTGGGACAACCTGAAGAAGAGCCGCATCAACTTCGGCGTGGCACCGATCCCGACCGTGAACGGCAAGCCGGCCGCGCCGTTCGTCGGGGTGCTGGGCGCGATGATCAATGCCTCAAGCAAGAACAAGGAACTGGCCACCGAATTCATCGAGAACAGCATGCTGACGGTGCAAGGACTCAAGATGATCAATGATGACGTGGCGATCGGCGTGCCGGCCAACAAGGCGTTCTACAACCAGCTCAAGAGCGACCCGAATATCCAGGCCACCATGATGAGTGCCAAGGGGGGCGCGCCGATGCCGAATAACCCGGAGATGGGCAAGTTCTGGTCGACCATGCAGACCACCCTGCAGAACATCACGCAGGGCCGCCAGGACGTCAAGGCCGGCCTCGATGCCGCGGCGGAGCGTATCAAGGCCAAGTAAGTCAAGCGTTGTTGCCTGCGAGCGGGATACCGATGTATTCCGCTCGCTCGCCTTGCTGCAACTCAGGGAATTATTAGCATGCAACGGATCAATCGGCGCCTCGCCTGGATGGTATTGGGCGCTCTACTTTTGATGACCGGTTTCTGGCTGGTTTTCACCGTGTACCGGGCCGGCCATTACTGGTTGGCGCTGGGTGGGTTGACGCTGCTCGGTGTCTCGGGCTGGGTGTTTACCTCGCCGCGCGCTTACGCCTGGCGTTATCTCTACCCGGGGGTGGTGGCGATGCTGGTGTTCGTGCTGTTTCCGGCGCTCTACACCGCGCGAATCGGCTTCACCAATTACAGCTCGACCAACCTGCTGACCTTCTCGCGAGCCACCGCCTATCTGCTCGATCAGACTTATTCCAGTGGTGGTGACCCGCTGCAATTGTCGCTGTACGCGCACGGCAAAAACTATCAGCTGCGCCTGAGCAACGAGGCCGGCCAGGTCTGGCAATCGGCCGATGTGAAGCTCGATGGCGCGAAAAAGCAGACCGTCACGCTGCACGAAGCCAGCGTGGCACCGGTCGGCGACAGGGCGTCGTTCAGAGAGGTGATCGCCCAGCAGGCTGCACTCAAGGCTCTCACCCTGTATTTACCCGGCTCCAACGAACCTTACCGGCTGGTCTCACTGAGCGGGTTTGCGCCGGTGTCACCGCTCTACCGGCAGGCGGCCGATGGTCGTCTGACCAACCTGAAAACCGGCGAGGTGTTGCGGCCCAATTTCGAGACCGGATTTTATGAAACGGCTGCCGGAGAGCAGATCGCGCCGGGCTTCCGCGTCAACGTAGGCTGGAGCAATTTTGAACGCTTGTTCGGCAGTGCCGAACTGCAGGCGCCATTGCTGAGCGTCTTCATTTGGACAGTGCTGTTTGCCGCGCTTACCGTACTGTTTACTTTCAGTGTCGGTTTCGTGCTGGCCACCGTGCTGAGCTGGGAGGCGCTGCGCTTCAAGACGGCTTACCGCGTCCTGCTGTTCCTGCCGTATGCGGTACCCGGTTTCATTTCCATCCTGATCTTCCGCGGGTTGTTCAACGAGAATTTCGGCGAGATCAACATGGTGCTGAATGGCCTGTTCGGCATCAGTCCAAACTGGTTTTCCGACCCGCTGCTGGCCAAGATGATGCTGCTGATCGTTAATACCTGGCTCGGCTACCCGTACATGATGCTGTTGTGCCTGGGGCTGATCAAATCGATCCCGTCTGACCTGTACGAGGCATCAGCCATCAACGGCGCGAGCGCGTGGACCAATCTGACCCGTATCACGCTGCCGCTGATCGCCAAGCCTATCATGCCGCTGCTGATTGCCTCGTTCGCCTTCAACTTCAACAACTTCGTGCTGATTTCGCTGCTGACCGACGGCCGCCCGGACTTTACCGACAGCGTCGTGCCGGCCGGCACCACCGATATCCTGGTGTCGTATACCTACCGTATCGCATTCCAGGATTCGGGCCAGAACTTCGGCCTCGCCGCAGCCATCTCCACGCTGATTTTCATCCTGGTGGCGGTGCTATCGCTGATCAACTTGCGTCTGTCGCGTGTCAACGCGCCGGAAAAGAAATAAGGAGAGCATCATGGCCATGGTGCAGGATAAAACCCATACCGGCCGGCTAGCGCTGGCCCATGTCGGGCTGATCGCCTTTCTGGTTCTGACACTGTTTCCGTTCCTGATGATTGTGTCGATCTCGCTGCGTCCGGGCAACTTCGCCGCCGGCAGCATCATCCCCGATACCATCAGCCTCGAACACTGGCAGCTCGCGCTCGGCTTCTCGTATACCGACAGCACCGGCCGGGTAATCGAGCCACCGTTCCCGGTGCTGCTATGGCTGTGGAACTCGATCAAGATCGCTTCCATCAGCGCTACCGTCATCCTGCTGCTGTCGACCACCTGCGCCTATGCTTTTGCCCGTCTGCGTTTTCGCGGCCGCCAGCTCGGCTTGAACGCGCTGCTGCTGATGCAGATGTTTCCGGCGGTGTTGTCGCTGATCGCGATCTACGCGGTGTTCGACCAGATTGGCAGCTACGTGCCGTGGCTCGGCATCGACAGCCACGGCAGCCTAGTGCTGGCTTACGCTGGTGGCATCGCGCTGCATATCTGGACCATCAAGGGCTACTTCGACACGATTCCGACCGAAATTGAAGAGGCGGCCATCGTCGATGGCGCCAGTCACTTCCAGGCATTCTGGCACGTGCTGCTGCCGATGGCGCTGCCGATCCTGTGCGTGGTGTTTCTGCTCGCCTTCATCGGCGCGATCATCGAATATCCGGTGGCATCCATCCTGCTGCACCAGGAACAAAACCTGACGCTGGCAGTGGGGTCGAAGCTGTATCTGTATACGCAGAACTATCTGTGGGGCGATTTTGCCGCGGCCGCCATCCTCTCCGGCCTGCCGATCACCGCGTTGTTCGTGGTGGCGCAGCGCTGGATGGTCAACGGGCTGACCAGCGGGGGCGTGAAGGGGTGATTGTGTGAGCAGCATGTAAGAGTGATGTTCTTCTCCTCGGCCGGTCCTGATCAGACCGGCATTTTTTTGCTTACGATCGGTGTTGTGGTTCTTGTCGCATGGGCCCTACGGCAAAACCACGCCCGACTTTAGCGGAATGCGCAGGCTCGATCGCGGTGTTGAGCGCGAGCAGGGTAATCTGGCTAGCGATGTCCTGAATGTTGCCGACGATCTTGCCAATGGGTTCGGACTGTACCGAAATTCGAGGAATAGCCCCACGCTGTGCTGTGTGAGTTGTGCACCCTGCATCGGTTTCGGGACAGGTCAATACATGATGTCTAGACGGCGATAAACGCATAATTGGCTTTGGACATCTGCAGGCCTATAGCTGTGGCGGCATGCACGTTTTTGTCGTTGGGAGTCATTGGGAAAATCAAGGTTTTGAAGATCAAGGAGAAAAAGGGTCGATTGTCGGTTCACTACGACATTGAAGAGCGTGGCTAGCGTGCTCTGACAGAAGTCGATCTTCGACTGACTGTCGGGTATGCGGTGGCCGAGCCAGGCAAGGGCGGGCGCAGACTTGCCGCACCGTCAAAGCATTACAGCCCACCGCATCCGCCCATCCCTGTGCTCTTAGGGGGCTTGTGTCACGCCCCATCCCGGATCGCATCGAGCGCGGGGCGGGGCGTGAGAGCACGGCTACCCGCCGCGATGGCGAGCGCGACGACGATCAGCAGCGTCGCGGCGGCGAAGGTCAACCGCATGCCGCTGGCCACGGCGCCGGGGTGTGCCGAGGCGATGTCGCTCGTCCCCGTGGCGAGCACGAACACGGCGCCCATGGCGGATGCCCCGCTGACCAGCCCGAGATTGCGCGACAGGCTGAGCAGGCCGGCAATGACGCCGCGCTGGTCCGGCGCGACATCCCTCATCACGGCCGTGTTGTTAGCCGCTTGGAAGAGCTGGTAGCCGGGAGTCAGGAGGGCGATGGCGGCCAGGTAGCCCGCCACGCCGAATACCCCGGGGAGCAGCGCGAGTGCCGACAACCCCGCTGCCATGACGACCAGCCCCGCGGTGGTCATGGCGGCCGCACCCCAGCGGTCGACGCCGCGCCCCGCCGGGACACCGCTCAATGCCGAAATGATCGGGCCCAGCGCCAGGACGATTCCGACCGCCGCCTCGCCCAGGCCGAGCGCGCGTGACAGGTAGAACGGCCCGACCACCAGCGTCGCCATCATCACCGTCGAGACGAGCCCGTTCATGGCGAGACTCGCGCTCAGCTCGGTGTTGCGGAACGCCGCCAGGCGGATCAATGGCGACGCCACCCGCGCCTCCACCAACACGAAAAGGCCCCCAGCCAGAACCGCTGCCAGCAACAGGGCCAGGTTCAGTCCAGTGAAGCGGCCTCTCCCCAGCGTCACGGCGAGCGCATAGGCCGCGAGCGAAGCCCCAAGCAGCAGCGTGCCCACTGTGTCGAAGCCGGCCCGATCCGTCTGCGATGCCCGGCGGTCGATGGGCAGGGCGCGATAGGCGAGCAAGAAAGCCAGGATGCCCAGCGGCACGTTGACGAGGAAGATGGCGCGCCAGCCGAAGCCGGCGATGAGCGTGCCGCCGAGCGCTGGCCCCAGCGCGGTGCCCATCGCGGACATGGTGCCGAGCAGGCCCATGGCGCTGCCGGTCTTGTTCTTCGGAACCGCGTCCCCGACAAACGCCATGGTGAGGGCCATCATGATGGCCGCGCCCAAGCCCTGCGCTGTGCGCGCGGCAATCAGCAGCCCCAGCGTGGGCGCCACACCGCACAGCACCGAGGCCAGCGTGAATAGAAAGAGGCCGAACAATAACAGCCGGCGTCGCCCGGCCAGGTCGCCGAGCCGCCCGACGCTGACGATCAGGGTGGTGATGGCAAGCAGATAAGCCAGGACGATCCACTGGACCTCCTGGAAGGAAGCGGCGAACGCCTTGGCCAGCGTCGGCAGGGCGACATTGGCGATGCTGGTGCCGAGCGAGGACAGCAGCATGGAGAGCGACAGGCTGGCCAGCACCCATGTCGTCGACGGTGGGGCTTTCCACTCGGCGGCGACGGCCTCGTCGCCTGCTTGAATGAGTAGTTTCAACATGAACTCCTTCTTCCGGGTGCCCCGAAGCGGGGCTTTCAGAGAGGAGTCTAGGTTGCTGGCGAATAGGGCGGAAGGCGCAGTATTTGCACTTAATTCGTGCATTAAACGCCATCTTACGATCAACCGTGCCAAGGCTGGAGCACGTTTTGTTCCTGTCTATTAAAGTCGGAAACTGAACGGCCCCGGGTGTCGTGGCTGGCCTCTTCGCATCGGCGGCCCGACAGCGGGTGAGGGCAGCGGCCCGGTTACCTCGCCTGCCCGTGCCGCGCGTATTTCGAGGGCTTCGTCATGGGTCCGGGGTGCCGGATTGACCGGCCGGTCCTGCCTGCTGTCTCCGGGCTCGACCTGCCAGGGCGCTACTTCAACCAGACCTGTTGGCATGACTTATCGAATCCGCACTCTGAGTGTGTCAGTTATTGGCTCTCAGAAAGAAACAGGATGCGGATGATGGCCTAGGCCTTGATGCGATAGCCGGTCTTGAAAATCCACGCCACGATCGCCGTGAACAGCGCCAAAAAGCCGATCGTCATGGCGAGGCTGATGCCGACGCTGACGTCGGCAATACCATAGAAGCTCCAGCGAAAGCCGCTGATCAGGTAGACCACCGGGTTGAACAGCGCGGCGGTCTGCCAGAACGGCGGCAGGATATCGATGGAGTAAAAGCTGCCGCCGAGAAACGTCAACGGCGTGATAATCAGGAGAGGGATGATCTGCAGCTTTTCGAAGCCATCCGCCCAGATGCCGATGATGAAGCCGAACAGGCTGAACGTTACCGAGGTCAGCACCAGGAACAGCAGCATCCACAGAGGATGGGCCACCTGCAGCGGCACGAACAGGCCCGCCGTCGCCAGGATGATCAGGCCGAGAATCACCGACTTGGTCGCCGCCGCCCCGACATAGCTCACCACCAGCTCCAGATAGGAAACCGGCGCCGACAGCAACTCGTAGATCGTCCCCGTGAACTTGGGGAAATAGATGCCGAACGAGGCGTTGGCGATGCTCTGCGTCAGCAGCGACAGCATGATCAGCCCCGGCACCAGGAACGCACCGTAGCTGATGCCGTGGGTTTCGGGGATGCGCGAGCCGATGGCGGCGCCGAACACGACAAAATAGAGCGAGGTGGAGATCACAGGGGAGATGATGCTCTGCATCAGCGTGCGCCCGGCGCGGGCCATCTCGAAGCGGTAAATCGCACAGACTGCATACAGGTTCATTTTCTCTCCCTCACCAGGCTGACGAAGATGTCCTCCAGCGAGCTTTGCGTCGTTTGCAGGTCCTTGAAGCGTATCCCCGCCGCGTTGAGAGCCTGCAACAGCGCGAGGATGCCGGAGCGTTCGCCCTGCGCGTCGTAGGTATAGACCAGCTCGCTGCGGCCATTCGCCAGATCCAGCTCGTAGCCGCCAAGCTCGGAAGGAATGCTCTCGAGCGGGGCCTCCAGTTGCAGCGTCAGCTGTTTCTTGCCGAGCTTGCGCATCAATTCGGCCTTCTCGTCCACCAGGATGATCTCGCCCTTGCGGATCACCCCGATGCGGTCGGCCATCTCCTCGGCTTCGTCGATGTAGTGGGTGGTCAGGATGATGGTCACCCCCCGCTCTTGCAGCGAGCGCACCAGCTGCCACATGTCCTGGCGCAGTTCGACATCAACCCCCGCCGTTGGCTCGTCGAGAAACAGGATCGACGGCTCGTGCGACAGCGCCTTGGCAATCAGCACGCGCCGCTTCATGCCGCCCGATAGCGTCATGATGCGGTTGTCCTTCTTGTCCCACAACGACAGCGCCTTGAGCACTTCTTCGATGTAGGCCGGGTTCTTGCGTTTGCCGAACAGGCCGCGGCTGAACGACACCGTGGCCCACACCGATTCGAAGGCGTCGGTGGTCAGCTCCTGCGGCACCAGGCCAATCATGGCGCGGGCCGCGCGGTAGTCGGTCACGATGTCGTGGCCATCAACCAGAATCCGGCCTTCGCTCGGATTGACGATGCCGCAGATCGTGCTGATCAACGTGGTCTTGCCGGCCCCGTTCGGGCCCAGCAAGGCGAAGATTTCTCCGCGCCGGATCTCCAGATTGACGCCCTTCAAGGCCTGGAAGCCTGAAGCGTAGGATTTGGAGAGATTCGATATGGTGATGATGGGTTGCATAGATAGGACGATAGCAGATGGCGGGCTTTTGGTGGCGTCGGCGGCGGCGCATTTTATCCAAACGGTATTGATCGTATGGCCCGGCATGCTATCAATGGTGCATTCACCTCCAGCCTGCTGGCGTGCTCCTTAACCGGGCCTCTGGACGCCTTGCGGGAGCTGGAGCTTGCTTTCGAATTCAATAGGCCAGAATACATGTCGACACCCGATTTCAATTTGCTTGTCACCCTTGACGTGCTGCTCGCCGAAGGCAGCGTGGCGCGCGCTGCCCGGCGCTTGCGGCTGAGCCCCTCGGCGATGAGCCGGGCGCTGGCGCGCTTGCGCGAGACGACGGGCGACCCCTTGCTGGTCAGGGCGGGGCGCGGGCTGGTGCCCACCCCGCGTGCGCTTGAACTGCGCGAGCAGGTCAGCCAGCTCGTTCAGGACGCCGCAGCGGTGCTGCGCCCGGCAGAGAAGCTCGATCTCACCCAGCTCGTCCGCACCTTCACGCTGCGCGTCGGCGATGGTTTCGTGGAAAATTTCGGGCCGAGCCTCATCGCTCGCGTCGGCGAGGCTGCTCCCGGGGTCCGGCTGCGTTTCATGCCGAAATCGAACAAAGACACCGCGCCGCTGCGCGACGGCAGCGTCGATCTGGATACCGGCGTGGTGGGGGAGGGAACAGGCCCGGAGGTGCGTGTGCGCGCTTTGTTCCAAGACCGTTTCATCGGTGTCGTGCGCCAGGGGCACCCGCTCTGCCAGGGGGAGATCACCCCCGCCCGTTATGCGGCGGGCCGGCATGTCTTGGTCTCCCGGCGGGGGACCGACAAGGGGCCGGTTGATGAAACCTTGAGGGCGATCGGGCTGGAACGGGAGATCATGACCATCGTCGGTGGTTTTGCCCCAGCACTGGCGTTGGCGCGGGCCACGGATCTGGTCGCCACGGTTCCCGAGCGCCATACCGGCACCCTGCGTGACGGGATGCACAGCTTTGCCCTTCCGTTTCCCGCTCCCGAGATCACGGTTTCCCTGCTCTGGCATCCGCGGATGGATGCCGATCTGGCGCATCGCTGGCTGCGCGGTTGCGTGCGGGAGATTTGCGCAGCATCGCTCGCCGATTCAGTGACAGTGGCAAGCGCAGCCGCTGAGGGCGTGTCATCTCGGTTATCCGACTCTGCGTCGGAGAAACACTAGACGACACGCCTTGGGGCGAGCATCACACCAGGTCGAAGCGGTCGAGGTTCATCACCTTGTTCCAGGCGGCGACAAAGTCATGGACGAACTTCTCCTGGGCGTCCGCGCTGCCATAGACTTCCGCCAGGGCCCGGAGTTGGGAATTCGAGCCGAAGACCAGATCGACACGGGTGCCGGTCCATTTGAGTTGCCCCGTGGCGCGATCGCGCCCTTCGAACACGTCCTTGGCGTCTGACGTGGCCTTCCACTCCGTGCCCATGTCGAGCAGGTTCAGGAAGAAACCGTTGCTCAACACCTCTGGCCGCTGAGTGAAGACCCCGTGCCGGCTCTGCCCGACGTTGGTGCCTAGAACCCGCAGGCCGCCCACCAGCACCGTCATCTCCGGCGCCGTCAGCGTCAGCAATTGCGCCTTGTCGACCAGTAGGGCCTCGGCCGAGACAGCGTATCTGCCCTTGAGGTAGTTGCGGAAGCCGTCCGCGATGGGCTCGAGCACCGCCATGGAGACCACGTCGGTTTGCTCTTGGGAAGCGTCCATGCGGCCCGGGGCAAACGGCACCGTCACGGTGTGGCCAGCCTTCTTCGCCGCCTGCTCGACGCCGGTGCAACCGCCGAGCACGATTAGGTCGGCGAGCGAGATCTTCTTGCCGCCGGACTGGGCGTTGTTGAACTCGTGCTGAATGCCTTCCAGAGTCTCGAGTACTTTCGCCAGTTGCTCGGGCTGGTTGACTTCCCAATCCTTCTGCGGCACAAGGCGAATACGGGCACCGTTGGCACCGCCGCGCTTGTCGGAGCCACGGAAGGTGGACGCCGATGCCCAGGCGGTGGAGACCAGTTGCGAGACGGACAGGCCCGACGCCAGAATCTTGCCCTTGAGGGCGGCAATGTCCTGTTCGTCGATCAACTTGTGATCGAGCGCGGGGATGGGGTCTTGCCAGAGGAGCTCTTCTGCCGGCACTTCCGGGCCGAGATAGCGTGCGCGCGGCCCCATGTCGCGGTGCGTGAGCTTGAACCACGCCCGGGCAAACGCGTCGGCGAACTGGTCCGGGTTCTCGTAGAAACGTCGCGAGATCTTTTCATAGGCCGGGTCGAAGCGCAGCGAAAGATCGGTGGTCAGCATCGTCGGAGCGTGATGCTTCGACGGATCGTGCGCGTCCGGAATGGCCCCCGCACCCGCGCCGTCCTTGGCGACCCACTGGTGCGCGCCGGCCGGGCTCTTGCTCAGCTCCCATTCGTAGCCGAACAGGTTCTCGAAGAAGTTGTTGCTCCACCGGGTCGGCGTGGTGGTCCAGGTCACTTCCAGGCCGCTGGTGATGGTGTCGCCGCCTTTGCCGGTGCCGAAGCGGCTCCTCCAGCCGAGCCCCTGCTCTTCAAGGCCGGCGGCTTCCGGCTCGGCCCCTACATGGGATGCCGGGCCGGCGCCGTGGGTCTTGCCGAAGGTGTGGCCGCCTGCAATGAGCGCCACCGTCTCTTCATCGTTCATCGCCATGCGGGCAAAGGTCTCGCGGATATCCTTGGCCGCCGCGAGCGGGTCCGGGTTGCCGTCCGGGCCTTCCGGGTTCACGTAGATCAGGCCCATCTGCACGGCGCCGAGCGGATTTTCCAGATCCCGCTCGCCGGAATAGCGTTTGTTTTCCAGCCAGGTGGTTTCGGCGCCCCAGTAGACGTCTTCTTCCGGCTCCCAGACGTCTTTCCGCCCGCCGGCGAAGCCGAAGGTCTTGAACCCCATCGACTCCAGCGCGACGTTGCCGGCGAGAATCATCAGGTCGGCCCAGGAGATCTTCCGGCCGTACTTCTGCTTGATCGGCCACAGCAGCCGGCGCGCCTTGTCGAGGTTGGCGTTGTCGGGCCAGCTGTTGAGCGGGGCGAAGCGTTGCTGGCCGGCTCCGGCGCCGCCACGGCCGTCGCCGATGCGGTAGGTGCCGGCGCTGTGCCAGGCCATGCGGATGAACAAGGGTCCGTAGTGACCAAAATCCGCCGGCCACCAGTCCTGCGAGTTAGTCATCAGCACCAGGAGGTCCTTCTTCACGGCCGCCAGATCGAGATTCTTGAATGCTTTGGCGTAGTCGAAGTCCTCGCCCATGGGGTCGGACAGCGACGAGTGTTGGTGCAGGATTTTCAGGTTCAGCTGATTGGGCCACCAGTCCTGGTTCGACGTGCCACCGCCTGCGGTATGTTTGAAAGGGCATTTCGATTCAGTCGACATGGGTTCTCTCCTGGGGACATTGGCACTCACACCCGGCTCCATGTGGAATACATGAGCCTCTCCTAAAGAGTAAGTAGTCTCAATTTAGTCGGGAAATTGATTTATTCGATGACCAGGAAATAAAAAAACTAAGACCCGTGTTTAGCTGTCTTCGAGGCCCTATTCAACGATCGCGAACAGGTTCTAACGTCACCTTCACGGCATGGCTTCCTGTTGCGGAGCTGGGCATGAGGCTAACCGCGGTAGGCGCCGAGGGGGCGAGACGGGGGTGAGACGGGGTGGCAAGAGGCCCCGTTCCCGGAAGCCAAGCAGGCCACATCCCCGCCTGGGCTTCCGGTCTCGGTATCCGGGCTCAGCGCCGCCCGGGCTTGAACTGTCTGGGCTTGCCGCTGCCGGGCTGGCGGCGTTGGTCTTGCGGCGCGCGGCGACCGTGGCGGCGGGTGTTCTGGGCCTGCAACAAGGCGTCGATCTTGTCGGAGGTGGACTGCATCAGCGTCTGCGCCATCTCGCCGTGCGGGAAGGTGTCGGCCATGCGGTAGCCCAGCCAGGCGTAGGCGGCGTAGAGCTTGCAGGTGTCTTCGAGGTATTGCAGTTCGTTGCGTCCGCCCATGCCTTCCATGCGCAACAGCGGCGCCTCGCGGCCGTCGGCGCGGTACTGCGCCCAGTCCTGCAGCGCGCGTTCCAGCATCGGGATCTTGGTCGATACCGGGCACAGGCTGAAGGTGAAGCGGTCGGCCAGCGTCAGCGGCAGGGCGTCGAGCCAGCGCGCCTTCTCGATCTGGTCTGCGAGGTTGGCAGGCAGGAAGAATTCGTCGTGCACGTTGATGTGCTTGGTGAACAGCTCCAGCAGCGCCTGCAGCTTGCTCTGGCCGGTGGCGGCGGCGATTTGCTGCAGGTAGTCGAGGCTGGGCGCGACGTAGAAGCCGGAGGCGGGCAGCGGCTCGGTCGTTTCCTTGAGCAGGTTGGCGATGATCTGGTGGGTATGGCTGTCGAGCCCGGCGACGTAGCCCGCCTCGTGCGCGCCGAAGCGGCCGGCACGCCCGGCGATCTGCTTGGCCAGCGCGGCCGGGATTTCGCCTTCGCTGTAGCCGTCCCATTTGCTGGCGGTGGTGAAGATGACGCGCCGCGCCGGGGTGTTGAGGCCCATGCCGATGGCGTCGGTGCCGACCACGATCTTGGTTTCGCCGTCGATGAAGCGTTCCGCCTGTGCCTGGCGCACTTCCGGCGACAGGTTGCCGTAGATCGCCGACACCGCGAAGCCCTGTTCGATGGCCTGGTCGCGCCAGTTGAGCACTTCGCGGCGCGAGAAGGCGATCAGCACGTCGCCCGCCTGCAGGTTCTTGAGCGAACCCAGCGGTTTCTTTTCCATCACCAGCGGCGATTTGCGCTGCAGCTTCTTCACTTCCAGCGTGCCGCCGACGCGCTTGACCAAGGCTTCGATCGCCGGCTCCGCTTCCAGCGCGCCCAACAGGTACACGGTGCTGGCCGGCACGCCGCACACCGCGGCGGTCCAGGCGGCGCCGCGGTCGGGGTCGTCGAGCAGCTGGATTTCATCGATCACCGCCACGTCGAGCGGGCGGTTCGGGTTGAGCATCTCCACCGTGCTCGCCACATGGGTGGCGTCCGGGTGCAGCTTGCGCTGTTCGCCGGTGATCAGGCTGACCGCCACGCCGGCGTCGAGCAGGCGCTGGTAGTTTTCCAGCGCCAACAGCCGCAGCGGGGCGAGATAGGCGCCGGTGCCGGCCTGGGCCAGGTGTTCCATCGCGGCGTGGGTCTTGCCGGAGTTGGTGGGGCCCAACACGGCGATGAAGTGGCGGCGCATGCTTTGCGCCAGCGTGAACGATTCCGGGTAGAGCGACAGGTTGACCGCGTTGCGGGTCTTTTCGGCCTGACGCGTGGCGGCGTGGCTGTCGCGCAGCGCGGCGATGCGATCGAGCGCCAGCGAGCAGCGCCGCTTCGCCAGTTCGTACTTGGCGAGAAAGGCCTGCAGCGCGCCGCTGGGGTCGAGCTCGTATTGTTCGGCCAACGTCAGCACGCGCTCGGCGCACTCGCGCACGTGCGCTTCCAGCCGGGCGCGCGTCGCGCTGTTCCAGCGTTCCTGCACCAACGCCAGGCGCGCCGCATCGTCGAGCTTGCGCCACTTGGCGGTCTTGCCGAGGAAGCCTTCGTCCGGCACCAGGTGATAAGGCACGCGGCGCGCGCCGACGAGGATGTCGCCGTGCACCGACAGGGCGTAGCTGCCGTCGGTAGTGACCAGTTTGGCCTGGTGGGCGTCGAGGTAGGCGTCGAGGGCGGTGATATCGGCGATATCGGTGGACGTGTCGGTCATGGAGCGGGGGAGGAAATGAGGCAAATGACCGGCATGATAGGGCAGGATGCCGTGCGCGAACAGTGCGTTGCAGCAAAAGCGTTGCAGGGCCCCGCGGACGACGTGCCAGCGCCGCCGCGGGGCAGGGTGGGTCAGCGCAGTACCACGGTACGGTTGCCGTTGAGGAACACGCGCCGTTCGAGGTGGAAGCGCACCGCGCGCGCTAGCGCCAGGCACTCCATGTCGCGCCCGGCGGCCAGCAGCTGCTCCGGGCGGTAGGCGTGGTCGACGCGTTCCACCACCTGCTCGATGATCGGGCCTTCGTCCAGATCGTCGGTGATGTAGTGGGCGGTGGCGCCGATCAGCTTGACGCCGCGCTCGTGCGCCTGGTGGTAGGGCTTGGCGCCCTTGAAACCGGGCAGGAAGGAGTGGTGGATGTTGATGGCGCGTCCCGAGAGCTTCTTCGACATCTCCGGCGACAGCACCTGCATGTAGCGCGCCAGGATCACCAGCTCGGATTGGGTTTTTCGCACCAGTTCCAGCAGTGCCGCTTCCTGTTGCGGCTTGGTGTCGTGGGTGACCGGCAGGTGGTGGTAGGTCAGGCCGTGCGCGGCGGCGATCGGCGCTAGGTCGGCATGGTTGGAGACGATCGCGGTCACTTCCATGTCGAGGTCGCCCATCTTGCAGCGGTAGAGCAGGTCGTTCAGGCAGTGGTCGAGTTTCGACACCATGATCAGCACGCGCGGACGGGTGTGCGTGTCATGCAGCGTCCATTGCATGTCGTAGTGGCCAGCCATGTCGGCGAGGCCGGCTTCCAGTGCGGCGCGGTCGAAGCCGTCGCCGAGCGAGTGGAAGGTGCAGCGCACGAAGAAGCGCTGGGTGTCCTCGTCGTCGAACACCGCCAGCTCGTCGATATAGCAGTGGTGCGCGTCGAGCAGTTGCGTGGCGCGGGCGATCTGGCCCGGGGCGCTTTTACAGGTGAAGGCCAGGATGTATCTGAGTTGGGACTGGGACATGTTCGTTTTCTCGGTCACCGGCTGGCGGTGTGCCGCTCCTTTGGCTATCCGTTGATCGACGCGGTCGTTGGTCGGTTTGTTACCGACGACGCTGCTTCACCTTAGCGCGCGCGAAAAGGGGGCTCTGGCCGTCAGCCGCCAGGTTTTGTCGTTTTTTGGACATGGATTTTGGCGGGGCATGGCGAGGGTTTCGGCCAACCTTGGGTGCCTTGCCGAGGCTTTCAAGGGGGCGAGGGGATAAATATCGGGTAAATGATCTGGGTCAAGGGCGCTTTGTCGTAAATCGGCAAGTGATCGTCCTTTCCAGTCAATCGGAACGGGGCCGGCTCGCCAAGAATGAACTCACCTTGGCACCTCAAATACGGACCCGTCCCATGGCAAACCGTTACTCCCTCTGGAGCCTGTTGAAGAACGGGCTCAAACATAATGAAAGCTGGCAGCCGGCCTGGCGCAGTCCGCAGGCGAAGCCTCGCTACGACGTGATCATCGTCGGCGGCGGCGGCCATGGTCTGGCGACAGCTTATTACTTGGCCAAAAACCACGGCGTGAAGAATGTCGCGGTACTGGAAAAAGGCTACCTCGGCGGCGGCAACACCGCGCGCAATACCACCATCGTGCGTTCCAACTATCTGTGGGACGAGGCGGCGCAGTTGTACGAACACGCCATGAAACTGTGGGAAGGCCTGTCGCTGGATTTGAACTTCAACGTGATGTTCAGTCAGCGCGGGGTGATGAACCTCGGCCACACCCTGCAGGACATGCGCGACATCGAGCGCCGCGTCAACGCCAACAACCTGAATGGTATCGACGGCGTGGTGCTTTCGCCGAAGGAAATTCAGGACATCGTGCCGCTGATGGACATCAGCGCCAAGACGCGCTACCCGGTGATGGGCGCCAGCTACCAGCCGCGCGGCGGCGTGGCACGCCACGACGCGGTGGCCTGGGGCTTCGCCCGCGGCGCCAGCGAGCTGGGCGTCGACATCATCGAGCAGTGCGAAGTCATTGACATGATCATCGAAGACGGCCGCATCAAGGGCGTCAAGACCACCAAGGGCGACATCTTCGCCGACCGTGTCGGTTGCGTGGCCGCCGGCAACTCGACGCCGCTGGCCAAGATGGCCGGCGTGCGCCTGCCGCTGGAAAGCCACCCGCTGCAAGCGTTCGTGTCCGAATCGATGAAGCCGTGCCTGGACACGGTGGTGATGTCGAACGCTGTGCACGGCTACGTCAGCCAGTCCGACAAGGGCGAGCTGGTGATCGGCGCCGGTATCGACAGCTATCTCGGCTACGGCCAGCGCGGCAGCCCGCACGTGATCGAGCATACCGCGGCGGCGATCATCGAGCTGTTCCCCAGCTTCTCGCGCGTGCGCATGAACCGCCAGTGGGGCGGCATCGTGGACGTGGCGCCGGATGCCTGTCCGATCATCAGCAAGACCAAGGTCAAGGGCCTGTACTTCAACTGCGGTTGGGGCACCGGTGGCTTCAAGGCCACCCCGGGTTCGGGCTATGTGTTCGCGCACACCATCGCCAACGATGAGGCGCATCCGCTGAATAAGGCGTTCGCGCTCGACCGCTTCAATACCGGTCATCTGATTGACGAGCACGGCGCCGCCGGCGTTGCGCACTAAGGAGCCGCAGATGTTCCAGATTCATTGTCCGCACTGCGGGGCAACCCGCGAGGAAGAAGAATTCAGTTACGCCGGCGAGGCCTACATCCCCCGTCCGGCCAACCCGGAAGAGGCGACCGAAGCCGAATGGGGTGATTACCTGTTCATGCGCAAGAACACGCGCGGCTGGTTTTGGGAGCAATGGCAGCACACCGCCGGTTGCCGCAAGGTGTTTGCGGTCAAGCGCAACACCGTGAGCTATGAAATCGCCGGCACCTGGACGCTGGCCGCAGGCAAAGAGCTGTATCTGAAGGAGAGCGAAGCATGAGCGCTTACCGTGTCCACCGTAGCAGCCAGCGCATCAACGAAAAGGCGCCGCTGACCTTCCGCTTCGACGGCAAGAAATACCAGGCCTTCGCCGGCGACACGCTGGCCTCGGCCCTGATCGCCAACGGCGTGAAACTGATCGGCCGCAGCTTCAAGTACGGCCGCCCGCGCGGCATCGTCGGCCACGGCGCCGAAGAGCCGAACGCGCTGATCCAGCTCGAGACCGGGGCCCATACCGTACCGGACCTGAAAGCGACCCAGGTGGAGATGTACGAGGGGCTGTCCGCCACCACCACCACCGGCTTCCCGTCGCTCAACTTCGACCTGAAGGGGCTGGCCGGCCAGTTCAGCCGCTTCATGCCGCCCGGCTTCTACTACAAGACCTTCATGGGTCCGGCGAAAGCCTGGCCGTTTTATGAAGAGATCATCCGTAAGGCCGCCGGCTACGGCCGCGCTCCGGTCGATCCGGATCCGGAATTCTACGACCACCTGCACCACCACGTGGATGTGCTGGTGGTGGGCGGCGGCGCCTGCGGCCTGTGGGCCGCTACGCTGGCCGGCCGTGCCGGCCTCAAGACCCTGCTGGTCGACGAGCAGAGCGAAGCCGGCGGCTGGATGCTGTCCGATGCCCGCGCCGTGATCGACGGCAAGCCGGCGATGAAGTGGGTCAGTGAGCGCCTGGCCGAATTGAAGAGCCTGTCCAACGTCACCGTGCTGACCCGCACCACGGCGTTCGCCCACCATGAGCAGAACCTGGTGCAGGCGGTCGAGCTGGTGCAGGACCACCTGCCGATCGCGCAGCGCGTCGCCACCCTGCCGCGTCAGCGCCTGCACAAGATCCGCGCGCACCACGTGGTGCTGGCCACCGGCGCCATCGAGCGTCCGCTGGTCTACGGCAACAACGACCGCCCGGGCGTGCTCACCGCCGCCGCCGGCCAGACCTACCTGAACCGCTACGGCGTGGCGGTCGGCCGCAAGGTGCTGCTGCTCACCCATAACGACGCGTCGTACGACACCGCGCTGGACCTGGCCGAGGCCGGCAGCCGCGTGACCCTGATCGACACCCGTCAGCGCGGCGCCGCCGCTTGGCGCCTGGATGCGGCGAAGAAGGCCGGCGTCGAGCTGCTGCTCGGCTACGGTATCGCCGAGGTGCAGGGCGGCAAGGCCGCCAGCGGCGCCAAGCTGGTCAAGCTCGACCCGCACTGCCTGACCGTGACCGGCAAAGGCCCGACCCTGTCGGCCGACGCCATCCTGTCCTCCGGCGGCCTGACCTCGACCGTGCACCTGTTCTGCCACAACAACGGCCGCCCGTACTGGAACGAAGAACGCCTGTCCTTCGTCACCCCGGACGAAGGCCGCCAGGGCATCAGCGTGGCCGGCGCCATCACCGGCCGCTGGGGCCTGGGTGAGGCGCTGGCGCAGACGCACGCCTCGGTCAGCGCGATGCTGATCGGCTTCGGCCGTACGTCGTCCAGCACCTGCCCGGTCAGCGAAGACAAGGACATCCAGCCGACCCGCCGCGTGTTCCGCGTGCCGGACGGCAAGCCGGAAGGGCACGGTGCCAAGGCGCTGGTCGACTTCCAGAACGACGTGGCCGCCGCCGACATCCATCTGGCCGTGCGCGAGAACTACCGCTCGATCGAACACGTCAAGCGCTACACCGCGCTGGGCTTCGGTACCGATCAGGGCAAGCTGTCCAACGTCAACGGCTTCGCCATCGCCGCCGAGGCGCTCGGCATGCCGATCTCGCAAGTGGGCACCACCACCTACCGTCCGGCCTACACCCCGGTGACCTTCGGTGCGCTGGCGGGCAGCCACGTCGGCGATACCTTCGACCCGCGCCGCTACACCGCGATGCAGTCGTCGCACGTCGCCCGCGGTGCGCTGTTCGAGACCGTTGGCCAGTGGATGCGCCCCTGGTACTTCCCCAAGGGCAACGAAACCATGCACCAGGCGGTGGACCGCGAGTGCCTGGCGACTCGAAATAGCGTTGGCGTGATGGACGCGTCGACCCTGGGCAAGATCGACATCAAGGGCCCGGATGCGCGCGAATTCCTCAACCGCATCTACTCCAACGCCTGGACCAAGCTCGACCCGGGCAAGTGCCGCTACGGCCTGATGCTGGACGAGAACGGCATGGTGATGGACGACGGTGTGACTGCTTGCATCGCCGACGACCACTTCTACATGACCACCACCACCGGCGGCGCCGCGCGCGTGCTGAACTGGCTGGAGCGTTGGCACCAGACCGAATGGCCGGAGCTGAAGGTACGCTTCACCTCGGTCACCGACCACTGGAGCACCACCGCCGTGGTCGGCCCGAAGAGCCGTGCCGTGCTGCAGAAGCTCTCCAGCGACATCGACCTGTCCGCCGACACCTTCAAGTTCATGGACTGGCGTGAAGGCACCGTCGCCGGCGTGCCGGCCCGCGTGTGCCGCATCTCGTTCTCCGGCGAGCTGGCGTATGAAATCAACGTCGACGCCTGCTACGGCCACTACATCTGGGAACAGGTGATGGAAGCCGGCAAGGAGTTCGGCATCACGCCGTACGGCACCGAGACCATGCACGTGCTGCGTGCCGAGAAGGGCTTCATCATCGTGGGCCAGGACACCGACGGTTCGATGAGCCCGATCGACCTGAACATGGCCTGGGCGGTGGGCATGAAGAAGCCGTTCAGCTTCCTCGGCAAGCGTTCGCTGTCGCGTTCCGACACCTCGCGCTCCGACCGCAAGCAGCTGGTGGGCCTGTACACCGAAGACCCGAAGGTGGTGCTGGCCGAAGGCGCGCAGATCCTGTCGAGCCGCAACACGCAGGCGCCGGCCGACATGCAGGGCCACGTGACTTCCAGCTACCACAGCGCCTTCCTCGGCCGCTCCATCGCGATGGCGGTGCTCAAGGGCGGTCTGAAGCGCGAAGGCGACACGGTGTACGTGTGGGCGCATGGCAAGATGCACCCGGCCAAGGTGGTTTCCTCCGTATTCGTCGATCAAGAAGGGGTGCGTCAACATGCCTAACTTCCAACCCTACCTGCAATCGCCGCTGGTCAACTTCAACCTGCCGGCGCTGACGGTACCGGCCGACGCCAGCCAAAAGGTGCGCGCCAACGAACTGCCGCTCTTGGGCTACATCGTGTTGCGCGGCGACCTCTCCGACGCTGCCGTGGCCCAGGCCATCAGCCAGGCCACCGGCCTGGCGGTGCCCGCCGCCAGCCGCTTCAGCAGCGGTGAGGCCGGCGTGCTGATCTGGCAATCGCCGGACGAATGCCTGCTGATCACCGCCCGCGCTGCCGTGCCGGCGCTGCTGGCGGCCTGCGGCAAGCACTTCGACGGGCTGTTCGCCCAGGCGGTGGACAACAGCGGTGGCCTGACCACGGTCTACCTGTCCGGCGTCGAGCACGTCACGCTGCTGCGCCACCTCGGCGTGTACGACTTCGAATCGATCGAGGCGGGCGACGCGGCCAGCACGGTGCTGGGCAAGGCCGGCGGACTGGTGTGCCGGGTGGACGGTGACGGCGTGTTCCTGGTGATCCGCCGCAGTTTCGCCGACTACCTGTGGCTGCTGATCACCAAGGCGGCGATACCGTACCGCTTCGCCGTGGCCAAGCTGCCCTCGGCCGGCAAGAGCCCGTTCCTGCGGCTGGTCGATGCGGGCAGTCCAAGCAAGCGCCCGGTGGCGGCCTGACCTTTTGAGTCGCTAACAAAACCCTCTTGGCGTTGTTGCGCGGCCTAGCCGTACTACGTGTACTGTCTGCGGCCGCGCGCCTAGCCAAGACCGTTGCACTGGGTTTTGTCGGCGACTCTAAGCTGGTGATGACGGCCGAGAAGTGGCCGGCTGGCCGTAACGTTTTGTTCCCGGTGGTTATTACCATCCCTTCATGCCCCTTCGGGGGCTTTTTCATTTCTCTTGTCGCGCCATGCCATGTCGGTCTGCGGCAAAAACCGGTCGCTGCTGCCGAGGTTGGCCGAAACCGCCTCGTGCACCATTTCTCAAGGCGGGTGAGGTGCCCGCGAGGAGAAAAAATGTCACTGCATAACGACAGCATCGTCATCGACGGCCTGATCATCGCCAAGTGGGAACGCTCGGTGTTCGACGACATGCGCAAGGGTGGCCTCACCGCCGCCAACTGTACCGTGTCGGTGTGGGAGGGCTTCACCGATACCGTCGACAACATCGCCGAGATGAAGCAGAAGATTCGCGACTACAGCGACATCCTGTCGCTGGTACGCACCACCGAGGACATCCGCCAGGCCAAGCGCGACGGCAAGACCGGCATCATCCTGGGCTTCCAGAACGCCCACGCCTTCGAGGACAACATCGGCTACATCGAGGCGTTCGCCGACATGGGCGTGCGCGTGGTGCAGTTGTGCTACAACACGCAGAACCTGATCGGCACCGGCTGCTACGAGCGCGACGGCGGCCTGTCCGGCTTCGGTCGCGAGGTCATCGCCGAGATGAACCGCGTCGGCATCATGGTGGACCTGTCGCACGTCGGCAGCCACACCTCGAAAGAGGCGATCCTGGAATCCAAGAAGCCGGTGACCTACTCGCACTGCCTGCCTTCGGGCCTCAAGGAGCACCCGCGCAACAAGAGCGACGAGGAGCTCAAGTTCATCGCCGACCACGGCGGCTTCATCGGCGTTACCATGTTCCCGCCGTTCCTCAAGCGCGGCATCGAAGCCACGGTGGACGACTACGTCGAGGCGATGGATTACATCATCAACCTGGTGGGCGAGGACTGCGTCGGCTTCGGTACCGACTTCACCCAGGGCTACGACAAGGGCTTCTTCGACTGGATCACCCACGACAAGGGCCGTTACCGCCGCCTGACCAACTTCGGGACCATTTTGAATCCGGAAGGCATCCGCACCATCGGCGAGACGCCGAACCTGACCGTGGCGATGGAGAAGGCCGGCTGGGGCGAGCGCAAGATTCAGAAGGTGCTGGGCGAGAACTGGCTGCGCGTGTTCGGCGAGGTGTGGGGCGCCTGACCCCGGTTCCGGTCACGCAAGAAGAACGGCGTGGGTGGCGACGGATGTCGCTCCCACGCCGTTTTTGCTGCGGCTGGTCGTGAAATGTCGGGGCCAATGCGGGCGGAAGAACCAGCCAGCAACAGGCTCCGCGCTGGCGTTAAAAAGCCCGGCCATGCCCAAGGGCCTGACCGAGCTGTATCCGGGTCAAGGGCGAGGCACTGATCTCAGTGCGCCCCAGAGCCGGGGATGGGGTTACTGGCCGATACCGATGCCAACGCCACCCTGGGTTTTGACGCCTGCGGCTCCGCCGCTGCTGCCGGCTCCAACACCGACACCAACCCCTACGCCGACACCGGCCCCAGCTCCAACTCCAGCGCCGGCATTGGCGCCACTGGAGGTTTCCATCGGACGCTGATCAGCAGAGGCGCTACCGGCCCCCGCGGCGCCGGTCTTGCCCGCGGGGGCTTGACCCGCTGCCGTGGCCGCGCCTTCGGCACGAACCGCCGCACTGGCGTCGCTATTGAGCTTGTCGTTCACTTTCTGAAGTGTCGCCTTGGTGACACCCTTGACCTTGAGTAAATCGGACGACGACCGGAAATCGCCATGCGCCTTGTGGTAAGCCACGATTCTTTCGGCCTGCGTCTTGCTGAAGCCGGCTTGCACCAGCTCAACAGAGCTGGCGGCATTGATATCCAGTGCCAGAGCGGCGGAACTGCTCACTGCGAGAAGCAGGGCACCAACGAGGTGGGAACGAATCGGATGGTATTTCATTAAGGCTCCTTTTCCCTGACGGGTTTTCAAAGGGACCTTGATGGTAGCCAAGGGGTTATTCGAAACTGTTAATGAATTCCTTCATTTTGTTAAGTTTCTTTTCGTGATGACGCGGAAGGCCGGTTCCGTTCCCCGCCGATAGCGGCCGCCACCCACGGCTGTAGCACGGCCACCGGCACGTCAACTCCCCATGCCGACACATCGCGCCGAGCAGCGGCCAGCCGCTGCCCGACAACGGAAGAGGGATATGCCAGGGCTGCCTGCGGCGACCCTGGCGCGCGGAGCATCAAGGTCTACTTCGGCTGCGCCACCATGCGCAGGTAGGGCTTCAGCGTCTTGTAGCCCTCTGGGTATTTCTTCTGCGCCTCCTCATCCGATACCGAGGTCGGGATGATCACGTCGTCGCCTGGGCGCCAGTTCACCGGCGTGGCGACGGTGTGCTTGGCGTTGAGCTGCAGCGCGTCGAGCAGGCGCAGCACTTCGTCGAAGTTGCGCCCGGCGCTCATCGGGTAGACCAGCATCGCCTTCACCTTCTTGTCCGGGCCGATCAGGAACACCGAGCGCACCGTGGCGTTGTCGACGGCGGTGCGCGGCCCGGGGCTGGCGTTGGGATGGATCATGTCGTAGAGCTTGGCCACGTTCAGGTCGGCGTCGCCGATCATGGGGTAGTTGACGGGGTGGCCCTGGGTCTCGGCGATGTCGCCGACCCAGGCCTTGTGGTCGCTGACCGGGTCGATCGAGAGGCCGATGATCTTGGTGTGGCGTTTGTCGAATTCCGGTTTGAGCTTGGCCATATAGCCCAGTTCGGTGGTGCAGACCGGGGTGAAGTCTTTCGGGTGCGAGAACAGGATGGCCCAACTGTCGCCGATCCATTCGTGAAAGTGGATGGTGCCTTCGGTGGTGTCGGCAGTGAAATCGGGCGCTTCATCGCCAATGCGGATTGCCATGATCTTCCTCCTTGTGTACGTCGGGCTGGCGCCGCCGAAGCGGCCGCGGGCGGATGCCTGCTGCGCGCTCACATCGCAGCAGGCGGAGTCAGTATAGATACTGCGGCGCTGCGTGCCGGACCATCTTCACCATGTCGTTCACTAACAAGAACAGGTCGTCACAATGCCGCTGGGCTGGAACAGGGTTCGGCACCATGGAGTACAAGGAAAGTTCGACGAGGCCTGCGATCGCCATGCGCGGCGACGGCCCAGCCCACATAGTCAGGTATGCCCATGTACATGTCGGAGACCGGTTGGGACGAGGCCAGGCAGCACAAGTTGCTGGGTGAGCACGACGTGCGCGTGCTCACGAAGGTAAGGGGAGAGTGAGTCGTGAGTTACCCGGCGTGCGAGGCATGCCGGGTTTTTTTGTTTCATCAGTGTCGGTCCAACCCACAGGAGTGAGCGGATGAGTCGTTTGAAACGCGTTGCATTGTCGTTGTCGTTGCTGCTGGCCACGGCCGGAGCCCAGGCCACCGAGCTCAAGCACTGGCCGGGCGACGTCGCCCAGAAGCTGAATACCATGATCGCCGCCAACGCCCACAAGGGCGCCTACGCGGTGTTCGACATGGACAACACCAGTTACCGCTACGACCTGGAAGAGGCCTTGCTGCCGTTCCTCGAGATGAAGGGCGTGCTGACGCGCGACAAACTCGATCCCTCGCTCAAATTGCTGCCGTTCAAGGACACGCCTGGCTTCAAGGAGAGCCTGAACAGCTATTACTACCGGCTGTGCGAGGTCGACGACCTAGTGTGCTATCCGTGGGTGGCACAGGTGTTCTCCGGCTTCACGCTGAAACAGCTCAAGGGCTACGTCGACGAGCTGATGGCCTACGACAAGCCGATCCCGATCAAGTACTACAGCGGCGACAAAGTGGTGGAGGGCACGGTTAACCGCCCGCGTCCCTACACTGGTATGCAGGAGCTCTACAACCGCCTGCAGGAAAACGGCATCGAGGTCTACGTCATGTCCGCCGCCGGCGAGGAGCTGGCACGCATGGTCGTCAGCGACCCCAAGTACGGCTACAACGTCAAGCCGCAGAACGTCATCGGCGTCAACATGCTGCTCAAGGATCGGACGAGCGGCGAGCTGACCAGCTCGCGGCTGCAGATCAAGAAGGGCAAGTACGACCCGGCGCGCAACCTCGACCTGGAGCTGACCCCCTACCTGATGAACCCGATGACCTGGTACGAAGGCAAACTGGGCTCCATCGTCGGCTGGATCGACCAGTGGAAGAAGCCGGTGCTGGTGGGGGGCGACACCCCGATCTCCGACGGCTACATGCTGCTCAACAGTACCGACGTCGAGAAGGGCGGGGTACGGGTATGGGTCAATCGCAAGGCCAAGTACATGCCAGCCATGCAGTCGTGGTGGGAAGAATCGGCCAAGCGCCAAGCTTCGCTGGGCCAGACGGTCACCGCCGACAAGAACTGGCTGGTGGTGAAGCCGGAAGACATCCAATAAATCAAACGATAAGCGGGACCACCCGCAGTAGCACGTAAAGCAGCAGAACGGGACTATTCCCATCTTTTATCCATGTAGAGGAGTTGGCATGAAGCAAGTTCGCAACAGTGTCAAGCTGCTGGCCGCCATCGGCCTGGTCTGTTCCAGCGCCAGTTGGGCGGCCGACAAACCGCTGATCAAGATCGGCTACGTCGAAGGCTGGGCCGACAGCGTGGCCACCACGCAGGTCGCCGCTGCCATCATCAAGACCAAGCTGGGCTACCCGGTGGAGCTGGTACCGGTCGCCGCCGGCATCATGTGGCAGGGGGTCGCGCGCGGCGATCTCGACGCCACGCTGTCGGCCTGGCTGCCGGTGACGCATGGTGACTATTACCAGCAGCTCAAGGACAAGGTCACCGATCTCGGGCCCAACTACCCCGGTGCCAAGATCGGCCTGATCGTGCCCGAGTACGTGCCGGCCAAGAGCCTGGCCGACCTCAACAAGTACAAGGACGCCTTCCAGGGCCGCATCGTCGGCATCGACGCCGGCGCCGGCGTGATGAAGAAGACCGAACTGGCGATCAAGGACTACAACCTCGACTACAAGCTGATGCCGAGCTCCGGTCCGGGCATGGCATCCGAACTGGCGCGCTCGATCAACGCCAAGAAGCCGATCGCGGTGACGGGTTGGATTCCGCACTGGATGTTCGCCAAGTGGAAGCTGCGCTTCCTGGAGGACCCGAAGAAGGTGTACGGCGAGGAAGAACACGTCGACACCGTGATCAACCCCGGCCTGAACGCCAAGGCACCGCAAGTGGTGAGCTTCCTGAAGAAATTCTCCTGGAAGCCGGAGGAAATCGGCGCGGTGATGCTGGAGGTCGAGAACGGCGCCAAGCCGGCGGCAGCGGCCGAGAAGTGGGTTGGCGCCAACGGCAAGCGCGTGGCGGGCTGGCTGTAAGCTTCGTTCCCGGTGGTAAATATTCTCTCTTGAAGCCCCTTCGGGGGCTTTTTTCATGGCTCCGTCGATTTGGCGTATTACCCGCCCGGCAAGCCGCGCCATTGTTGGGTTTTGTGATGGCTTGAACCCGAAAGCGGGGCCGGTGTGTGGTGTCGTCCCGCCGTTTCTCTGCTGGTCATTCAGGAAGAAACCGCTGAGCTGATGGCGGGGGAGGAAGAGGCGGACGGTTTGGTGCCGTTAGCACCAAGCTAGCTTTCGCTAAAAAACATTGTCATCAATTTTTCGGGTGCCGTCATGGTGACGGGTGCTCGTCGGATGCCTCCGGTCAGGCTATCCAGTGCGGACAAATGGCCTCCAAAGCATAGCCAGCCGATAGATGGAGTTGGATAGTTCCCGCTTTCTCTATCCGCGCAAGCTTGCCGTATGAAATTGCCAATAGCATAAATATTGCGGAAAATGCCGTATTCAAAATTGCTATTCTTGCCATCAGGCGACCCCGGCCATCCACCCGATACTCATGACCATTCACTCACTCCTTGCCAGCTTCGCCGCCGCCTTCAGCCAGGAGCAGCGCCTCCTCACCCTGCACCTGGGCGACGGCCAGCGCTGGGGCGAGACGCTGCTGCCACTCGCCGTGCACGGCGACGAGGCGGTCGCCGACAGCTACCGCTACCGGGTCGAGTGCCTGTCGCCCGACGCCGGCCTCGAACTGAAGTCGCTGCTCGGCGTGCCGGTGCGGCTCGGCATCGCCGGGGGGGACGGGACCGAGCAGGTGCGCGGCGGCGTGGTCAGCGCTGTCGACAGCTTGGGCAGCGACGGCGGCTTCGCCCAGTACGCGCTCACCGTCGAGCCGCCGTTCGCGCTGCTGCGCCTGCGCCGTACCTCGCGGGTGTTCCAGGACCTCTCGGTGCCCGACATCGTGCGCCAGGTGTTCGCCGAACACGCCGCCGCCAACCCGGTGTTCGCGGCGGTGCAGTGTCTCGACTTCGCGCTCGCGGGCGAATTGCCCTCCCGCAGTTACTGCCTGCAATACCGCGAGAGCGACTACGACTTCCTCGTGCGCCTGCTGCACGAAGAAGGGTTGGCCTG
>NZ_ACIS01000012.1 GCF_000174355.1 Pseudogulbenkiania ferrooxidans 2002 | reverse complement strand
GCGAAGCAGGACATAGTGATCCGGTGGTTCTGAATGGAAGGGCCATCGCTCAACGGATAAAAGGTACTCCGGGGATAACAGGCTGATTCCGCCCAAGAGTTCACATCGACGGCGGAGTTTGGCACCTCGATGTCGGCTCATCACATCCTGGGGCTGTAGCCGGTCCCAAGGGTATGGCTGTTCGCCATTTAAAGTGGTACGTGAGCTGGGTTCAAAACGTCGTGAGACAGTTTGGTCCCTATCTGCAGTGGGCGTTGGAAGTTTGACGGGGGCTGCTCCTAGTACGAGAGGACCGGAGTGGACGAACCTCTGGTGTACCGGTTGTCACGCCAGTGGCATTGCCGGGTAGCTAAGTTCGGAAGAGATAACCGCTGAAAGCATCTAAGCGGGAAACTCGCCTGAAGATGAGACTTCCCTGAGGGCTTGACCCTCCTGAAGAGTCGTTCGAGACCAGGACGTTGATAGGTCGGGTGTGGAAGCGCTGTGAGGCGTGAAGCTAACCGATACTAATTGCTCGTGAGGCTTGATCCTATCATTTGAGTGGCTTGGGCCACGCGGTGAATAGAGAGTGCGACGTACGATCGATTACCCAATTCGAAATGGAAGCTGAGAGGCTTCCAGGCTTCTTCCCGTTTGTTGACAGTTTATGTCTGGCGGCCTTAGCGAGGTGGTCCCACCCCTTCCCATCCCGAACAGGACCGTGAAACGCCTTAGCGCCGATGATAGTGCGGCATTGCCGTGTGAAAGTAGGACACCGCCAGACTCCCCTTATAAAAGCCCAGCTCATCCGAGCTGGGCTTTTTGCTTTGTGCTGGCGGAATGAATCCTCCACCGCGTCCACCTTCCTCCTCTCCGCAGACGGCAAGAAAAAAGGCCGGATCACCGGCCTTGGTGCTGCATTTCCTGTTCGAACAATTCCGCCATCCGTCGTGCTGCACGGCACAACTCGGCTTCCGGCACCCCGGCGTATCCCAGTACCAGTCCCCGCCGTGTGGCCGGTCCCCAGAAATGCCGGGCGAGCGGACGCAGCCATAGTCTTTCGCGCGCGGCGACGGCGCTCAGCTGCTGCTCGTTCACCGTATCCGGCAGGCTGGCGACCAGGTGCATGCCGGCCTCGCCGGGGGAGAGCGGCAGCTGTTCACCCAGGCGCTGGTGCAGTGTTTCGCGCAGCAGTGTCTGGCGGATCTGGTAGAGCTCGCGCATGCGCCGGATGTGGCGCGCAAAGTGGCCTTCGGCGATGAAGTCGGCCAGTGCCGCCTGTATGGCGTAATGTCCTTCTCGGTATAAGCGGGCGTAGCTGGCGCGGAACGGATCGATCAGGGCTTCCGGCAGAACTAGATATCCCAGGCGCAGGCCGGGATACATGACCTTGCTGAAGGTGCCAAGATAGATTACGGCACCACCGTTGGCCAGCCCCTGCAGTGAGGCGAGCGGCTGCGAGTGGTAGCGGAATTCGCTGTCGTAGTCGTCCTCGACGATCCAGCTGCGGTGGGCTTCGGCCAACTTCAGCAACTCCAGGCGCCGTCCCAGCGTCATCACCACGCCACTGGGGTATTGGTGCGACGGGGTGGCATAGATCAGCCGTGGAGCGCGCGCGGGAGGGGCCAGGGCCGGGTTCAATCCTTCTGCGTCGACCGGAACCGGCACGATGTCGAGGCCGGCGGCGGTCATCGCCGCCTGCGCCCCGGCGTAACCGGGTTCTTCCAGCCAAACCGTGTCACCGGGATCGGCCAGCAGGCGGGCGCACAGTTCCAATGCCTGCTGGGCGCCCTGAGTGATCACGATCTGTTCCGGACGGCACAGTACCGAGCGTGACTGGCGCAGGTAATCGCACAGCACCTCGCGCAGCGCCGGCAGCCCGCCATCGTGGCAGTAGCCGAGCCAGTCGAGGCTGGGCTGCTTGTTGTGGCGCGACAACAGACGTTGCCATTGCTGCTGCGGGAAGGCATCCAGCGCCGGGACGCCCGGTGCGAAGGCGCCGAGCACGCCTTGCGGCAGATTGCTGTGGCGACTCAGTTGCTCACCGCGCTGGCTGAGGCCGGGCAGGCGGGCTCCTGCCGCGGGTGACGGTGCGTCGCGCCCGGTGAAGACATCCGAGACGTAGGTGCCCGAGCCGTGCCGGCTCTCCAGGTAGCCTTCGGCCTGCAGCTGGTCGTAGGCAGCGAGCACGGTGTTGCGCCCCAGTCGCAGCTCGCGTGCCAGCTGGCGCGAGGCGGGCAGGGTGCCGCCGCCGGATAGGCGTCCCTGGCGGATCCAGTCGCGCAGCTGATGATAGAGCTGGCGGTGCAGTGCTTCGCTGCCCTCGCGTTGGAGGACTTGCTGCAGGGCGTCGACGATCCAATCGCTGCTCAAGGTGGTTCCTTAAGTGATGGCAAAGTGGTTCTTTTGACGGGATGACTTTGCCTGTAGCCTGACTCCATGTCCACTCTGGGAAGAGGAGTCCGAGATGCTGATGGATCCGTGTGCGTTTTATGCGGCCAAGCTGGCCTACGAAATCGATTCGGCCGATGTCTACGCCATGCTGGAGCGTGGCGAACCGCTGTTGCTGATCGATGCCCGCTCGGCCGATGCCTATGCCCGCGAGACCCTGCCCGGCGCGCTCAGTCGGCCGCATCGTCTGATGACGGCGGAGAGCACCGCGGATCTGCCGCGCGACCGCCTGCTGGTGACGTTCTGCGACGGCATCGGCTGCAACGCGTCGACCAAGGGGGCGCTGAAGCTGGCGGAGCTGGGGTTCCCGGTGCGCGAACTGATCGGCGGCGTTGATTGGTGGAAGCGCGACGGCTATGCGACCGTGACCGGCGAGCTGGCCCGGCAAGCCGGGCCGAGCGGTCCGGCGGCCTGCTCATGCTGAGGGTGGAGCTATGAAGCGCTTTGATACGTGGTTGAAGGGAGCATGCAATGAGGTTCTGTGAGCCGATCACCTTGAATGGACGGTACGCCCGGCTGGAGCCGCTGACGCTGGAGCACCATGATGGTCTGGCGGCAGCGGTCCGCGACGGGGAGTTGTGGCGTTTGTGGTATACCGCGATCCCGACCCCGGACGGCATGCGCGCCGAGATCGAGCGCCGTCTGACGCTGTCGGAGCAGGGCAGCATGCTGCCGTTCGCGGTACGCCGACTCGACAAGGGCGAGCTGTGCGGCATGACCACCTTCATGAATGTCGAACAGGAACGGCGGCGCGTCGAGATCGGTTCGACCTGGTACGCGCACAGCGCGCAGCGCACGGCAATCAATACCGAGTGCAAGTTGATGCTGCTCGCGCATGCCTTCGATGCGCTGGGCTGCATCGCGGTGGAGTTTCGCACCAGCTGGATGAACCAGGCGTCGCGTGCGGCGATCGCCCGGCTCGGGGCCAAGCAGGATGGCATCCTACGCAATCACCAGCTGCTGGGCGACGGCGTTTACCGCGACACCGTGGTGTTCTCGATCATCGATCAGGAGTGGCCGGCGGTGCGGCAGCACCTGCGCTTCAAGCTGGATAGCCGGGAGGCGTGAAATGTACCTGCCCAAACATTTCGAGGCCCCGAGCACGGAGGCCATGCACGAGCTGATGCGCTTGGCGCCGTTGGCCACGTTGGTCGCGTCGACGGCGGCGGGGCTCGAGGCTAACCACATCCCGCTGCTGTGGTCGCCCGACCCGGCCCCGTCGGGCTGCCTGCGCGGCCATGTCGCGCGCGCCAACCCCTTGTGGCGCAACGTCACGGGGGAGTGCGAGGCACTGGTGGTCTTCCACGGTCCCGACGCCTATGTGTCGCCGGGTTGGTATCCGAGCAAGCGCACGGACGGCAAGGCGGTTCCGACCTGGAACTACGTGGCGGTGCACGCCTACGGCCGGCTGCGCGTGATCGATGACCGGGACTGGCTGCGCGAACAGCTGACGCTGCTGACGGCCGAGCACGAAGCCGGCATGGCGTCGCCCTGGCAGTTGAGCGATGCCCCGGCCGACTACATCGACAAGCTGTTGGCGGCGGTGGTCGGCATCGAGATCGTCGTTAGTCTGCTGGAAGGCAAATGGAAGGCGAGCCAGAACCAAGCCGCGGCCAACCGGGCGGGCGTGGCCGCCGGGCTGGCGGCGAGCGGCGACGCCGGAGCGGCACGGATGGCGGCGCTGGTGGCGGCGGGAGGGGCGCGCTAAGGGTGCGGGCGGAGAGGTCGATAGGTTTCACCGCTGGCTCGGCTCGGAGTAAAATATAACGTTTATTCCGCTGATCGATGTAGAGACCGATGAAACCCCATCCCCGCAATGCCCGCATCAAGGGTGAGCCGCAGCCGCCCAGCCGTTTCATTTTCGGCGACGCCGTGGACGAGGCCGGACTGGAGCCGTGGGAGTACGTGGTCCACACCGGATCGCCCGCCTTCGTCTGCCGCCTGGTCGGCAACGACGTGACGCCGTTCGCCGGCCGCGACAGCACCGAGTTCGCCAGTGCCGTGCTGTTCGACGACGAGGAGCAGCTGACCCATTACGTCTGCAACAGCGGCTTCCGGCTGTTCGATTTTTCCTTCCGCGACGAGGTGCCCAGCGCCGCCCGCCTGCAGTCCATCTGCGACGAGGCGATGACGGTCTATCAGCGCCTGCAGCAGGTCTACAACGAGCGCGACATGGGGCCGAAGGCGCGCGAGATGCGGGTCGGGCCGAGCGAGCCGCTGCCGCCGGCCGAGCGTGCGCGCGCGATCCGTTCGCTGGCCGAAACCGCCCAGGCCGCGGTGGTCGACCCGGTGCGCCGGGTGCAGCTCTCCGCCGACGTGCAGATGGCGTTGGCGGGCGGCGACCAAGCGGTGTTCACCGAGGCCCAGCTGGCGTTGCAGGGCGAGGTGCCGGCGCGCCAGCTGCTGGTCGATACCGCGCGCGACTGCATCGCCTTCCCCGAGGTGGTGCGCCAGGACGGCAGCAGCGTGTCGTTCGAGCTGTGGGCGCTGCCGTTGGCGTTCTCGCGCGCGCAGGGCGGGGTGTGGTGGCACTTCCCGCTGCTGGAGCGCATCGAGGGGGTGCTGGCGGATGCGCTGGACGTGCCGTCGCAGGCCATTCTGTGGGTGTCGCCGACCCTCTTCACACTCGACATGCTCAACGAGCGCTCCTGCCAGAACCTGGTGCACCTGGCGCCGGTGATGGACAGCGGCTGCGATTTCGCCCCGGTCGAGCCGGAGCCGGCGCGCGCCACCTTCGAGGCGGCGCGCAAGACCCAGCAGCCGCAGCTGGTGCTGGCGTGGATTCCGTTCATCGTCGAGCGCGGCGTGCTGACCGTGGAGCGGGTGCGTCAGCTCGGCCGCAAGGCGCTGGAGCTGACCATGCCGGTGGTGCAGCAGGCCATCGCCAGCGAGATGGAGTACGGCGAGGCCGAACTGTTCACGCCGTTGCCATGGTGGGAGGCGTTGTCCGCCGGGGTGCAGGCCTGGAACCGCAAGCGCCTGGGCATGACGGTGGCGCTGGTGGCGGCGGGCCAGGGCGGTCTGCAGGAGCTGGAAGCCGTGGCGGAGTATCAGCCCGAGCTGCAGGGCTACGACGTCGGGCTCAAGCTGAAAGGCAGCGAGGAGGTCCTGGCCCATACGCCGTGGATGCTGGTGCCGGATGTGGCGCCGGACCGCGAGTTGTCGTTCCACGACCTGGCTTCCTGCCTCAAGGAAGCGGGGATTCCGCTGTCGGAGCGGGTGGCGCGGCTGCACTGAGACCGGGCGTTGCCGCCAAGGTTGGCCGAAGCCTGTCGTTCGGCCAAGCGGCAAAAAAAAGGGGCCGGTCTCAGCCGGCCCTAATTCGCTTCACACCTGACAGGGTCTTACAAATTCATCAGCGGTCGATACCGCCCAGCAGCACGTACTTGATTTCCAGATAGTCTTCGATGCCGTACTTGGAGCCCTCGCGGCCCAGGCCGGATTGCTTCACGCCACCGAACGGCGCGGCCTCGTTGGAGAGGATGCCGCTGTTGACCGCGACCATGCCGTACTCCAAGCCTTCGGAGACGCGGAAGATGCGGCCGATGTCGCGCGCGTAGAAGTACGAGGCCAGGCCGAACTCGGTGTCGTTGGCCATCTGGATCGCTTCTTCTTCGGTCTTGAAGCGGAACAGCGGCGCCAGCGGGCCGAAGGTTTCTTCCTTGGCGACCTTCATCTGCGGCGTCACGCCGGTGATCACGGTCGGCTCGAAGAAGCTGTGGCCCAGGGCGTGGCGCTTGCCGCCGGTGACCAGCTTGCCGCCCTTGGCCAGCGCGTCGGCGATGTGCTCTTCCACCTTGGCCACCGCGTTCAGGTCGATCATCGGGCCTTGCGTCACGCCGGCTTCCAGGCCGTTACCCACCTGCAGCTTGGCGACGGCGGCGGCGAATTTCTCGGCGAAGGCGTCGTACACGCCGTCCTGCACCAGGATGCGGTTGGCGCAGACGCAGGTCTGGCCGGCGTTGCGGTACTTGGAAATCATCGCGCCTTCGACCGCGGCGTCGAGGTCAGCGTCGTCGAACACGATGAACGGCGCGTTGCCGCCCAGTTCCATCGACACTTTCTTCACGGTATCGGCACACTGCGCGATCAGCTTGCGGCCCACTTCTGTGGAGCCGGTGAAGGAGAATTTCTTCACCGTGTCGGAGCCGGTCAGCACGGCGCCGATTTCGCTGGAGCCGCCGGTGATCACCGAGAACACGCCTGCCGGGATGCCGGCGCGGTGCGCCAGCTCGGCGATGGCCAGCGCCGACAGCGGCGTCTGGCTGGCCGGGCGCACCACCATCGGGCAGCCGGCGGCCATGGCCGGAGCGGCCTTGCGCGTGATCATGGCGTTGGGGAAGTTCCACGGCGTGATCGCGGCGGTGACGCCGATCGGCTCCTTGGTCACCAGGATGCGCTTGTCGGCGCCGGTGGACGGAATGGTGTCGCCGTAGATGCGCTTGGCTTCTTCGGCGTACCACTCGATGTAGCTGGCGCCGTAGGCGATTTCGCCCTTGGCCTCAGCCAGCGGCTTGCCCTGTTCGGCGGTCAGGATGACGCCGAGGTCTTCCTGGTTGGCCATCATCAGGTCGAACCACTTGCGCAGCAGGTTGGCGCGCTCCTTGGCCGACTTCTTCTTCCAGCTCTTGAACGCTTCGGCAGCGCCGGCCACGGCGCGCTCGGCTTCGGCGCGGCCCATTTTCGGCACGTGGGCGATAATCTCGCCGGTGGCGGGGTTGGTGACCGGGATGGTCTCGCCGTTGTCGGCGTCCAGCCACTCACCGTTGAGATAGCACTGCTGCTTGAGCAGCGACGGGTCTTTCAGGTTCAGCATCATGTTCTCCGTGTGCGGGACGCTTCGGCCAACCTGGACAGGTTGGCCGAAGGGCAGGGCGGCTCAGGCGCGCAGGGCGGCGTCGAGCTTGGCCAGCGCTTCCTGGAATACGCTGTCCTCGATGGTCAGCGGGAACAGGAAACGTACCACGTTGGCGTAGGTGCCGCAGGTCAGCAGGATCAGGCCGGATTCCAGCGCCTTCTGCTGCACCTTCTTGGTGAACTCGGCATCCGGCTCGTGGCTGCCCGGCTTGTTGAATTCGACAGCGATCATCGCACCCAGACCACGCACTTCGGCGATCTGCGGCACGGCCTGTTTCAGACCGTGCAGTTTTTCCTTCAGTTCCTCGCCCAGACGGTTGGCGCGCTCCAGCAGCTTCTCTTCCTGGATCACGGAAATCACCGCCTTGGCCGCGGCCAGCGCCAGCGGGCTGCCGGCGTAGGTGCCGCCCAGCCCGCCCGGGGCCGGCGCGTCCATCAGTTCGGCCTTGCCCACCAGCGCGGCCAGCGGGAAGCCGCCGGCCAGCGACTTGGCCAGCGTCATCAGGTCCGGCGCCACGCCGAAGTGTTCCATCGCGAACAGCTTGCCGGTACGGGCGAAGCCGGCCTGTACCTCGTCGGCGATCAGCAGGATGCCGTGCTGGTCGCACAGCGCGCGCAGGGCTTTCACCCACTCGGTCGGGGCCGGCACGAAGCCACCTTCGCCCTGAACCGGTTCGAAGATGATGGCGGCGACGCGCGACGGCTCGATGTCGTACTTGAACAGACGCTCGAGGCTGGTCAGCGAGTCGGCGATCGACACGCCGTGCAGCGCATTCGGGTAGAGGCCGTGGTAGATGTCGGCCGGGAACGGGCCGAAGCCGATCTTGTACGGGGCGACCTTGCCGGTCAGCGCCATGCCCATCATGGTGCGGCCGTGGAAGCCGCCGCCGAAGGCGATCACGCCGGAGCGCCCGGTGGCGGCGCGGGCTACCTTGATGGCGTTCTCCACGGCCTCGGCGCCGGTGGAGAAGAACGCGGTCTTCTTGGCGTAGTCGCCCGGGGTCAGGGCGTTGAGCTGCTCGGCCACCTCGACGTAGAGCTCATAGGGGACAACCTGGTAGCAGGTGTGGCTGAACTTGTTCAACTGTTCAGCCACGGCAGCCTGCACCTTGTCGTGAAGGTGACCGGTATTCAGGACGCCGATGCCGCCGGCGAAATCGATGTAGCGGTTGCCTTCCACGTCCCACAGCTCGGCGTTCTTGGCGCGTTCGGCGTAGAAGCCGCACATCACGCCGACACCGCGCGGAGTGGCGGCGGCTTTGCGTTGCTGCAGTTGTTGGTTGCTCATGAGGTCTCTCCTGTGTTCTGTGCCTGTGTGTCGGGCTGAGTGGGGTGGTCTCTACGGGTCCATGCCGGGGGCCCTGCGGCGATAGCGGCGTGCGCCGTCGTCGTGGGCCGCTCTGCTGAATCGGTCTGGGCCCGGCGAGCAGCACGGGTTGAGCAAATTCTAGACGGGTGTTTATTAAAAAGCTACGTTGTACTTAATAAATTAAACGGCAGGACGGCGCGAGTGTTGCGCTGCCGCCAAAGAAAACCGGCCGGAGGGAGCCGGCCGGAGGGTGTGAGGTGAATCGTAAGCATTTGTTTCGGCAGGGATAAAACGGGATCTGAGCCAAGCCGGCCGGGCTGTGCTTGGATCGTGCCACGGCGCAGGCACGCAGGCGGTGGCGAGGGGCAGGACCAGGCCAACATGCCTGGTGGTGCTAAACAAAGCGGGGCATCGCGCTGTGCCGGCGCCGGCACGCCGGGTGAGGCTCAGCGCACGATGTAGGCGTTGACCTCGGCCAGCTGCTGCGGCCCCAGCTGGCCGGCGGCCTGCGCCAGCTGCAGCTTGGCGAGCAGGTAGTTGTAGCGTGCCTTGGCCAGCTGGGTCTGGTCGTTGTAGTACTCCTGCTCGGCCTGCAGCAGATCGAGGTTGGTGCGCACGCCGACCTCCTTGCCGAGCCGGGTGGAGTCGAGCTTGCTCTTGGCCGAGACCAGCAACTGCTGCTGCGCCTTGACCAGGGCCGCCCCGCTGGTGACGCCCAGATAGGCCTGGCGCACCTGCTCGCGCACCTGGCGGCGCGTCGCTTCCAGCTTGTCCTTGGCGCTGTTCTCGTTGGCCGCCGCCTCGCGCACCCGCGAGTTGATGCCGCCGCCGGCGTACAGCGGCAGCGTCAGCTGCAGCCCGACCGAGGACGCTCGGGTGTGCGCGGGGAGGGTGCTGTTGTCGGTGTTGTCCTTGTAGCCGGCGGTGAGCGACACCACCGGCAGGCGCTGCCCGCGCTTCTCGGTCAGATCCTGGCTGGCCAGCGCCAGGTTCTGCTCCTGTGCCTTGATGTCGAGGTTATTGGCCAGTGCCTGGGCGATCCAGCCGTCGAGATCGACGTTGGTCGGCTGATCCAGCGGCAGCGCCGGCGTGACGGCCTGCACCGCGAGCGGATCGAGCCCGGTGAGACGGCGCAGGGCGTTGCGCTTGATCTCGAGATCGCTCTCGGCGAGGATTTCCTGCGCCACCGCGCCGTCGTAGCCGGCCTGCGCCTCGTGGGTGTCGGTGATGGTGGCGGTGCCGACCTCGAACGCGGTCTTGGCCTGCTCCAGCTGGCTGGCGAAGGCCTTCTTGGTGGCCTGGGTGGAGGCCAGCGTGTCCTGCGCCAGCAGCACGTTGAAGTAAGCCTGCGCCACGTCGACGATCAGCTGTTGCTCGCTCGCGGCGAAGCGGGTGTCGGCCAGGGCGCTGCTGGTCTTGCCCTTCTGGTAGCCGGTGTACTTGCTGACGTCGAACACGGGCTGCGTCAGCTGCACGCCGACGCCGTGCGTGGTGAAATTGCCGCCGGCGACGGAGGGCTGGATCAGGTTGGTGCGGCTGTAGTCGGCGCTCAGCGCCACCTGCGGCAGCAGCCCGGCACGGCCCTGCGGCGCTTTTTCGTGGCCGGCGTCGCGGTCGTAGCCGGCGGCGGCGAAGGACGCGTCGTAGCCGCGCGCCTGCTGCCAGGCCTCCATCAGGTCGAAGGCCTGGGCCGGCAGCGCCGCGGCGGCGATCAGCAGAGCGGTCAGGGTACGGATGCGTGATGTCATTGCTGTTCTCGTCAAAGGCTGTTGCCGGAGCCTGTTCCGGATGATGTCGTTCTGGTTCGGGGCCGCCGCGCCGGTAACGGCGTGGCGGGCGGCTTCCCGGCCGAGGCGTGTCATGCTCGTCATGCCTCGGCGCCTGCCGGCTGCGGTGCGGTGCCGGGCGTCCCCGCCGTGGCGCGCGCGACGTGGTCCTGCGCACGCGGCGCGGCACGCTGCACCTTGAACCACTGCGCGTACAGCGCGGGCAGAAACAGCAGGGTCAGCACCGTGGCCACCAGCAGCCCGCCCATGATCGCCACCGCCATCGGCCCCCAGAAGGTGCTGCGCGTCAGCGGAATCATCGCCAGGATCGCCGCCAGCGCGGTCAGCATGATGGGGCGGAAGCGGCGCAGGGTGGAACCGACCACGGCCTCCCAGCGCTCGATGCCCTCGCCGATGTCATGCTCGATCTGGTCCACCAGAATAACCGAGTTGCGCATGATCATGCCCGACAGCGCGATCACTCCCAGCATCGCCACGAAGCCGAACGGGGCACGGAAGGTGATCAGCGTCAGCGTCACGCCGATCATGCCGAGCGGCGCGGTGAGCACTACCATCAGCGTGCGCTGGAAACTTTGCAGCTGCAACATCAGCAGGGTCAGCACCACCACGATCATCAGCGGCGCCACCTTGGCGATGGCCTGCTGCGATTTCACGCTGGATTCGACCGAGCCCCCCATCTCGATGTGATAGCCCAGCGGCAGCGTGGCTTCCAGCTGCTTGAGACGGGGAGCCAGCGCCTGCACCACGTCCGCCGCCTGCACGCCGTCGGCGGTGTCGGCGCGTACCGTCACCGTCGGCAGCCGGTTGCGGCGCCAGATGATGCTCTCCTCCGGCTGGTACTCGATGCGTGCCAGCTGCGACACCGGGACGAAGCGCCCGTTCGCGGCCTGCACCATCAGGTTGCCCAGGCCGGCGACGTCGGTCTTCTCGGCCGGGTTGAGGCGCGCCTCGACGGTGATGGTGCGGTCGCCCTCGCGCAACTCGGTCACAGCGGCGCCGGAAATCAACAGCTGCAGTTGCCGGCCCAGGCTCTGGGTCGACACGCCGAGGGCGCGGGCACGGTCCTGGTCGATCACCAGGCGCAGCGACTTGATCTGCTCGCCCCAGTCGTTGTTGACCTGGCGCGTGCCGGGCTGGCTGCGCAGCAGCGCTTCCAGCCGCGCGGCGATGCGTTTCACTTCCTCGTGGCGTTCGCCCATCACCCGATACTGTACCGGATAGCCTACCGGCGGCCCGTTTTCCAGCCGGATCACGCGTCCGCGCAGTGCGGGGAAGTCGCTGTCGAAGGCGCGCTCCAGGTCGCGCTTGACCGTTTCGCGTACCTTCTCGTCCCGGGTCATCACCATCAGCTGGGCGTAGTTGAGGTGCGGCATCTGCTGGTCGAGCGGCAGGTAGAAGCGCGGCGAGCCGCCGCCGACGTAGCTGGTGATGCTGTCGACGCCGGGGTGATGGGCGAACATCGCCTCCAGCTTCTTCGTCTCGCGCTCGGTGGCCTGGTAGCTGGCGCCCTGCGGCAGCCACAGGTCGACCAGCAGTTCCACGCGGTTGGAGGAGGGGAAGAACTGCTGCGGCACGAACAGCCTGAACGCCCCCAGCGACAGCAGAAACAGCGCCAGCGTGGCGGCGATCACGCTCTTGCGGTGGTCGAGACACCATTCCAGCACGCTGCGAAAGCGCCGGTAGAACGGCTTGTGGTAGACGTCGGCGTGCTCTCCCTCGGCCTTGAACGTCGGCAGCAACTTGAAGCCGAGGTAGGGGGTGAAGATCACCGCCACCACCCACGACAGCACCAGCGCCAGCCCGACCACGGCGAACAGGCTGAACACGTATTCGCCGGCGTTGGACTTGGCCAGCCCCACCGGTAGGAAGGTGGCGGCGGTGATCAGCGTGCCGGTGAGCATCGGGAAGGCGGTGCTGGTGTAGGCGAAGGTGGCCGCCTGGTAGCGGTTCCAGCCCTGTTCCAGCTTCAGCGCCATCATCTCCACCGCGATGATGGCGTCGTCCACCAGCAGGCCCAGCGCGATGATCAGCGACCCCAGCGAGATGCGCTGCAGGTCGATGTTGAAGAAGTACATGGCGAGGAAAGTCATCGCCAGCACCAGCGGGATCGACAGCGCCACCACCACGCCCGAGCGCCAGCCCAGGCTGAAGAAGCTCACCGCCAGCACGATGACCACCGCCTCGATCAGCGAATGCATGAACTCGCTGATCGAGTGCCCCACCACCTTGGGCTGGTCCGACACCGGCGCGATCTCGACGCCGAGCGGCAGCGCCGCCTTGACGCGTGCCAGCAACTGGTCGAGGTCGCGTCCCAGGCGCAGCACGTCGCCGCCGTCCTTCATGCTGATGGCGAGCCCCAGCGCCGGTTTGCCGTTGAAGCGCATGCTGAAGCCGGGTGGGGTGACGAAGGCGCGGTGCACGGTGGCGATGTCGGCGAGGCGGAAGCTCTGGCCGTTCACCGTGATCGGGGTATTGCGCACCGCCTCCAGCGTGCCGTAGGCGCCGCTCGGGCGCACCCAGATGCGTTCGCCGGCGGTCTCAAACACCCCGGCCGGCGTCACCGCGTTCTGCTCGGCCAGCGCGTTCCAGATGGTGCGGGTGTCGAGCCCCAGCGTGGCGAGCCGGCTGGTGGAGAGGTCGACGTAGAGGCGCTCCGGCTGTTCGCCGACGATGTCGACCTTGCCGACGTCGGGCAGGCGCAGCACTTCCTGGCGCGTGCGGTCGGCGTAGCGGCGCAGCTCCTCGGCGCTGAAGCCGTCGCCGGTGAAGGCGAGGATGTTGCCGAAGGTGTCGCCGAATTCGTCGTTGAAGAATGGGCCTTTCAGGTCGGCGGGCAGGTTCTGGCGGATGTCGCCGAGCTTCTTGCGCACCTGGTACCACTGCTCCGGCACCTTGTCCGGCGCGATGCCTTCGCGCAGGTTGAGCAGCAGCTGCGCCTCACCGGGTTTGGTGAAGCTCTTGACGTATTCCAGCCCGTCCAGCTCCTGCAGCTTCTGTTCCAGCTTGTCGGTGACCTGCTGTTCCATCTCGCTGGCGCTGGCGCCGGGCCACACCACCTTGACCATCATCGCCTTGAAGGTGAACGACGGGTCTTCCTTCTGCCCCAGCTGGGTATAGGCCCAGGCGCCGGCCAGCATCAGGGTGATCATCAGGTACAGCACCAGCGCCTGGTGCTTGAGCGCCCACTCGGACAGGTTGAGTCGTTGTTTCATGGCGGACACCTCAAGGCTGGAGCAGGCGGACTTGCTGGCCGTCGCGCAGCAGGTGCACGCCGGCGCTCACCACCTGTTCCCCGGTTTTCAGCGCGCCGCTGACGCGGGCAACGCTGTCGTCGATGCCCTGCACGCTGACCTCTCTTCGGCCAACCTTGTGGCTCTTGGGATCGATCACCCAGACGTAGTGCCGGCCGTCCTGGTCGAGCAGGGCGGAGAGCGGCAGCTGCAGGTTACGGTTGCTGTCCGGCGCCGGCAGCGTCACGGTCGCGCTCATGCCCAGCGCCAGCCCGGCGTTGGCACCGTCGAGGCTGATGCGCGCGGCGTAGGTGCGGGTGGCGGGGTCGGCGTCGGCCGACAGCTCGCGCAAGCTGCCGTTGAAGGTCTGGCCGTCGGCCCACAGCTTCACCTGCAGCGCCTTGGCTTCACGCAGCGCCGCCAGCGCGTTCTCCGGCACCTGGATCGCGACTTCGCGCGGACCATCCATGGCCAGCCTCAGCACCGGCTGGCCGGCGGCGACCACCTGGCCGGCCTCGGCGCTGACGCTGCCGATCACGCCGTCGGCGTCGGCGACGAGCGTGGTGTAGGCGTTCTGGTTGCGGCTGCCGGTGAGCTGGGCCTGGGCCTGCTGCAGCTTGGCGCGCGCGGCGTTGACGGCGTTCTGCTGGCGCTCGACCTGGGCCGGGCTGATGAACTGCTTGCCCAGCAGTTCCTGGGAGCGCCTGAGGTCGGCCTCCTGCTGCGTGAGGTCGGAGCGGGCGGCGGCGAGCTGGGCCTGTTTGGCGGTGAGGTCGAGTTCGTAGTCGCTGGCGTCGAGCCGGGCCAGGAGCTGCCCCTTCTTCACCCGCTCGCCGGCATTCACCAGGCGCTGGGCGATCTTGCCGCCGACGCGGAAGGCCAGCGGCGTTTCCTGCCGGGCGCGGATGTCGCCGGCAAAGCGGGCGCCAGGCTGGGAGGCGTTGTCGCCGGCGGTGACGTAACGTACCGGGCGGATCTCTTCCTGTACTGTCGCCTCCTTGGCACAGGCGGCGAGCCCGAGCACCGCCACGGCGGTGAGGAGCCAGCGAGAGTGAGGTGTCTTCATCGTGTTGGGCCTTGCTTAGTTGTTGTTATGACTGGGGGCGCACAGGCCATTGAGGACCAGGTCGAGGGCCTCGGCCAGATGATGGCGCGAATTCTTGTAGGAATAGCCGGCGCCTTCCGGCACCACCTTGCCGAACGAATGCGCCCAGGTCATCGCCAGCACCAGCGGCGCCAGCAGGGCGTCGGTGGCGCTCTCGATCGGCACCGCGCGGAATTCCCCGTTGGCGATGCCGCGCTGCAGGATGCGGCCGACCATGCAGAGGCTGGGCTGGATCACCTCGGCGGCGTAGAACTGCGCGAGTTCGGGGAAGTTGGTGGCCTCGGCGATCACCAGCTTGCAGATGCCCGCCAGCTCGGTGCAGCCAACCTCGTCCCACCACTTGAACATCAGTTGCTGCAACAGCTCGGCGGCGCTGCCGCTGTGCTGCCGTTCGATCTCGGCGAATTCGGCGAAGCGCGATGACAGGTTGACCTGGATCACCGCCTTGAAGATTTCTTCCTTGTTCTGGAAGTACAGGTAGGGCGTGCCCTTGGTGACGTTGGCGGCGCGCGCGATGTCTTCCATCTTGGTGGCGCGAAAGCCCTTCTCGACGAACAGGCTCAGCGCCGCGTCGAGGATTTCCGACGGCCGGGCGTCTTTCTTGCGCTGCCAGCGCGGCAGGGTGGGTTCGGTCATGGTGGTTGCTGAATAGCTGTTCAGTAGTGGAATGCAAATGTACTGGATGCGGGGGCAGCCGGCAATTAATAAATAACAGTTCAGCAACGTGATTGATTACAATGCAACACTTCCCGTATCCCCTTACCCAGGAGACCGCACGTGACCGTATCCGCCACCGAAAAGGCGCTCATCCTCGCCGAGGCGCTGCCCTACATCCGCCGCTTCAACGACAAGACCATCGTGATCAAGTACGGCGGCAACGCGATGACCGACGACAAGCTGAAGGAGGACTTCGCCAAGGACGTGGTGCTGCTGAAGCTGGTTGGCCTGAACCCGGTGGTGGTGCATGGCGGCGGCCCGCAGATCAACGACATGCTGGAACGCGTCGGCAAGCACGGCGAGTTCATCCAGGGCATGCGCGTTACCGACCAGGAAACCATGGACGTGGTGGAAATGGTGCTGGGCGGCCAGGTCAACAAGGAGATCGTCTCGCTGATCAACCAGCACGGCGGCAAGGCCGTGGGCCTGACCGGCAAGGATGGCCACTTCATCCGCGCCCACAAGCTGTTCCTCAAGGGCGAGGGCGAGGGCGAGCAGATCGACATCGGCCGCGTCGGCGAAATCGACGTGATCGATCCGGCGCTGGTGTCGCTGCTCGACTCGCAGGACTTCATCCCGGTAATCGCGCCGATCGGTGTCGGCAGCGACGGCGAGGCCTACAACATCAACGCCGACCTGGTGGCCGGCAAGTTGGCCGAAACCCTCAATGCCGAGAAGCTGGTGCTGATGACCAACACCCCGGGCGTGCTGGACAAGAACGGCAAGCTGCTGACCGGGCTGACTGCCGAGAGTGTCGAGGCCCTGTTCGCCGACGGCACCATCCACGGCGGCATGCTGCCCAAGATCAGCTCCGCTCTCGACGCCGCCAAAAACGGCGTCAACTCGGTGCACATCATCGACGGCCGCGTCCCGCACGCGCTGCTGCTGGAAATCCTCACCGACGCCGGCGTCGGCACCATGATCCGCGCCAAGTAAGCGCGGCTGGGCAGCTATTCGTTCCGGATCATCTATAGTGGAGGCATAGTTCCAAAAAGCATTAGACGCGAGAACGCGAAGGCAAGTGAGCGGGGCCACGGACAGTACAGATAGTACGGCAAGGCCCCCGCGTAGCGCCGCCGACAAAGTTATCGTGTTTAAGGCGAATTGGAACAACAGGTCCAAACGTCTGCAAAGGGGGATCGCATGCAAACCGTACGACAATTGCTCGACAGCAAGCCCAACCGGCAACTGATCTTCGTCAGTCCCGACGCCACGGTATTCCAGGCCCTGCAGGTCATGGCCGAACAGAACGTCGGGGCGGTCCTGGTGATGCACGCCTGCGACGTGCACGGCATCTTTTCCGAGCGCGACTACGCCCGCCGCGTGGTGTTGCAGGGGCGGACTTCGGCCGGCACCCACGTGCGCGAGATCATGACCAGCCGCGTGGTGTACGTGACCCCCGAGCAGACCGTGGACGAATGCATGGCACTGATGACCGAGAAGCGCATTCGCCACCTCCCGGTGATGGAGGGCTGCGAAGTGCTGGGTGTGGTCTCGATCGGCGACCTGGTGCACGCCACCCTCGAAGCGCAACAGCTCACCATCGACCAGCTGGTGCACTACATTCAGGGTGAACCGGCCAGCCCTCCCCGGATGTAAGCGCACGGCAACAAGACGCCCGGCCTCGTGCTGGGCGTTCTGCTGCCGGCCTGACCTCCTTTCCTGTTGTATCCCCCCAACGCTTTTCTGCCGTGCCACCCCCGCGGGGCGCTGTCGCCCCTGGTTGTTTGCGGCGGCGGCCGGCCGCTGTCGTTTTGCCATGAAGCGCCGTTCTGGCTCGGCGACGGTGTGGTGGCCGGTGCAAGACGTGGGTGTCCGATTTTTCCGCATGTCGGTTTTTGGCCGTTGTGGGGCGTTTTCTGTCTCGTTGCCGGGGGGCGATCGCGCCTATTGTCGCGAAGCGCGCCGGCCGACGCTTTGCCGCGCCGTGCGTGTAACCCATCGAAAAATTCGGAGGCAGACAATGAGCGACAATCGCGGTGTGGTGTATCTGGGACAAGGGCATGTCGAGGTGCAATCCATCGGCTACCCGAAAATGGTCGATCCGAGCGGCCGGCCGATCGGCCACGGCGTCATCCTCAAGGTGGTGACGACCAATATCTGCGGCTCGGACCAGCACATGGTGCGCGGCCGCACCACGGCCGAGGTCGGGCTGGTGTTGGGCCACGAGATCACCGGGGAGGTGATCGAGATCGGCCGCGACGTCGAGACGCTGAAGATCGGCGACCTGGTGTCGGTGCCGTTCAACGTGGCGTGCGGCCGCTGCACCACGTGTAAGGAGCAGCACACCGGGGTGTGCCTGAACGTCAACCCGTCGCGTGCCGGCGGTGCCTACGGCTACGTCGACATGGGCGGCTGGATCGGCGGGCAGTCCGAGTACGTCATGGTGCCGTACGCCGACTTCAACCTGCTCAAGTTCCCGGACAAGGACAAGGCGATGGAGAAGATCCGCGACCTGACCTGCCTGTCCGACATCCTGCCCACCGGCTACCACGGCGCGGTGACGGCCGGGGTGAAACCGGGCTCGACCGTCTACATCGCCGGCGCCGGTCCGGTCGGTATGGCTGCCGCCGCTTCGGCGCGTCTGCTGGGCGCCGCAGTGACCATCGTCGGCGACATGAACCCCGAACGTCTGGCGCACGCGCGTGCAGTGGGCTTCGAGACCGTGGACCTGTCGCTCGACGCCACGCTGGGCGAGCAGATCGCGGCCATCCTCGGCACCCCCGAGGTGGATTGCGCGGTGGATTGCGTCGGCTTCGAAGCCCGCGGCCACGGCACGCACGCCCACGAAGAGGCGCCGGCCACGGTGCTCAACTCGCTGATGGAAGTCACCCGCGTGGCCGGTGCCATCGGCATCCCGGGCCTGTACGTGACCGACGACCCGGGCGCGACCGACGCCGCCGCCAAGCGCGGCAGCCTGTCGATCCGTTTCGGTCTCGGCTGGGCCAAGTCGCACTCCTTCCATACCGGCCAGACCCCGGTAATGAAGTACAACCGCAACCTGATGCAGGCCATCCTGTGGGACCGTCTGCCGATCGCCCAGATCGTCAACGTCAGCGTGATCTCGCTCGACGAGGCGCCGAACGGCTATCGCCAGTTCGACGGCGGCGCGCCGCGTAAATTCGTCATCGATCCGCACGGCACGCTCAAGTCGGCCTGATCGTTCCGCCACAAACCAAGCGGGCGAACGCAATGCGTTCGCCCGCTTTTTTTTGTCTGGTGTTGTGGCTGCCGGCGGCGTCAGGCCGCCCCCGGCGCGATGCGCCGCGCCATCTGCTGCAGTGCCGGCGCGATGTCGCGCTCGAAGCGCTCCGCGGTGAACAGCGCCGCCGGGCCGCTGGCGTTCAGGCTCATCGGCGGCTGGCCCGGAATCGGCGACGGCAGCGGCACGCCGATCGCCATCACCTCCGGCACGAATTCCCCGAACGAGCTGGTGTAGCCCAGCTCGCGGCATTGTTGCAGCGCGGCGTCGAGGCGGTTCTTGATCGGCGGCCAGTTGCCGCCGTAGCGGCGGGCTAGTTCCTCGTCCAGCCGCATCCGCTCCGTGGCGCCGAGGCCGGCGTAGCAAGCGCGGCCGATGGCGGTGGTGGCGACCGGCACGCGCGAACCGACCGTCAGCTGCACCGACACCCGCGCCGCACTGCGGCAGGTCTCCAGGTACACCATGTCGCTGCCGTCGCGCATCGCCAGGCTGACCGAGACATTGTGCGCCAGCGCGAACTCGCGCATCAGCGGCGCGGCGGCACGGCGCACGTCGTAGCTCGCCAGCACCACCGAGCCCAGTTCCAGCACCGCCAGCCCAAGTCGATAAAAGCCGCTGTCCGCTTCGTGGCTCAGGTAGCCCAGCTGGGTCAGGGTGTGGGTCAGCCGCGACACCGTGGATTTGGGCAGGCCGGTGCGCCGCGCCAGCTCCTGGTTGGACAGCCCGCTCTCGCCGGAGCGGAAGGCGGACAGCACCGTCAGGCCGCGTGCCAGCGCGGTCACGAACAGCCTGTCCTTGTCGTGCTCTTCCGTCATGGTGTTCTTCTTCCTGTGGGGTTTGGCGCGGCAAGCATAGCCTGCCTGCTCGTTGCGGCCAAGAAAACGCTTTACAAGCCAGCGCGGCGCTTGCTAGTCTATTTCACATAGTAAAACCAAATTCTGCATAGCGGAACAATGAAACCGCAAAGGAGAGTCGCCAATGGCCGCCCCGACCAGCCGTGCCCCGTTTTCCTGGGAAGATCCGCTTCTGCTGGAAACCCTGCTGACCGAAGAAGAGCGCATTGTGCGCGATACTGCCCACGCCTACTGCCAGGAACGTCTGATGCCGCGCATCCTGACCGCCAACCGCGAGGAGCGCTTCGACCGCGAGATCATGAGCGAGATGGGCGAGCTGGGCCTGTTGGGTTGCACCATCGACACTCACGGCTGCGCCGGCCTCTCCCACGTCGCCTACGGCCTGATCGCCCGTGAAGTCGAGCGCGTCGATTCCGGCTACCGCTCGGCGATGAGCGTGCAGTCGTCGCTGGTGATGCACCCGATCTGGGCCTACGGCACGGAAGCGCAGAAGGACAAGTACCTGCCCAAGCTGGCGACCGGCGAGTGGGTCGGCTGTTTCGGCCTGACCGAGCCGGACGCCGGTTCCGATCCGGCCGGCATGAAGACCCGCGCGCGCAAGGTCGACGGCGGCTATCAGCTCAAGGGCAGCAAGATGTGGATCACCAACAGCCCGATCGCCGACGTGTTCGTGGTCTGGGCCAAGGACGACGACGGCGAAATCCGCGGCTTCGTGCTGGAAAAGGGTATGCAGGGCCTGTCGGCGCCGAAGATCCACGGCAAGTTCTCGCTGCGCGCCTCGATTACCGGCGAGATCGTGATGGACGACGTGTTCGTGCCGGAAGAGAACCTGCTGCCGGGCGTGAAGGGCCTGAAGGGGCCGTTCGGCTGCCTCAACAAGGCGCGCTTCGGCATCGCCTGGGGCGCCATGGGCGCCGCCGAGTTCTGCTGGCACGCGGCGCGCCAGTACACGCTGGACCGCAAGCAGTTCGGCCGCCCGCTCGCCGCCAACCAGCTGATCCAGCTCAAGCTCGCCAACATGCAGACCGAGATCGCGCTGGGTCTCGCCGCGGCGTTGCAAGTCGGCCGCCTGATGGATGCCGGCCGTGCCGCGCCGGAGATGATCTCGCTGATCAAGCGCAACAACTGCGGCAAGGCGCTCGACATCGCCCGCGTCGCGCGCGACATGCACGGCGGCAACGGCATCGCCGACGAATTCCACGTCATCCGCCACGTGATGAACCTGGAGGCGGTCAACACTTACGAGGGCACGCACGACGTGCACGCCCTGATTCTGGGCCGGGCCCAGACCGGGATTCAGGCGTTTGCCTGATAGGGAGCGGCCGCCGAGGCTCCACCCGGCGGCCATGGTCGTTCCTGTCTGTTCTTGAGGCCCGGCTTGTCCGGGCCCTTTTTTCTGCCGTGACAGCCCTGAGCGGATGGCCGACCGTCCGTTGCGGCTTGTTTCGGCCAACCTTTATGACAAGTTTGCAGAGCCTGTCCCAGTAGGCGGGCGAGCCAAGGCAGGTTGAGTGTCGCCCGAGCACAGGAACCGGAATGTACACGGAGTACATGAGGATTCCTGATCGCGGAGCGAATCCCTGCGTGCAAATCTTCGATTTGCTCAGCGATGGATTCGCACGCTCAGAGTATCGCCGGCGCTCGAGATGCGAAGGCACGGCCGCCTAATCGGGCTGGTTCTTACAGAGGAGATAACAATGTCTGGCGCCCTTTCCGGTTTCAAGGTTCTCGATCTGACGCGCGTATTGGCAGGGCCGTGGACCGGCCAGCTGCTGGCCGACCTCGGCGCCGAGGTGATCAAGGTGGAGCGTCCCGGCCAGGGCGACGACACCCGGCAGTGGGCGCCACCCAGCCTGCCGGACGGCACCGCCGCCTACTTCCTGTGCGCCAACCGTGGCAAGCGCTCAGTCACCGTCGACATCACCCGTCCCGAGGGCCAGGCCATCGTGCGCAGGTTGGCCGAAGAGGCCGACGTGCTGTTGGAGAACTACAAGGTCGGCGGGCTGAAGAAATACGGGCTCGACTACGACAGCCTCAAGAGCCTCAACCCGCGCCTGGTGTACTGCTCGATCACCGGCTTCGGCCAGGACGGCCCCTACGCCGAACTGCCCGGTTACGACTACATCGTGCAGGGCATGAGCGGGCTGATGAGCATCACCGGCCCGGCCGACGGCGAGCCGCACAAGGTCGGTGTCGCCGTGACCGACCTCTTCACCGGCCTCTACGCCGCCAACGCGGTGCAGGCGGCGCTGCTGGCCAGGAGCCGTACCGGGCAGGGCCAGTACATCGACATGGCGCTGTTCGATTGCTCGCTTGCCATGCTGGCCAACGTCAACATGAACTGGCTGGTCGGCCGCACCGTACCGCCGCGCCTGGGCAACGCCCACCCCAACATCGTGCCCTACCAGGTGTTCAAGACCGCCGGCGACGGCCACTTCATCCTCGCCTGCGGCAACGACAAGCAGTTCCGCGCGGTGTGCCAGTTGATCGGTCAGCCGCAACTGGCCGATGACGAACGCTTCGCAAGCAACCCGGCACGGGTACAATACCGCGAGCAACTGGTGCCGATGTTGGCCGAAGCCTTCCGCGCCCGCAGCCGCGACGAGTGGCTCAAGGCGCTCGACGAGGCCGGTGTGCCGTGCGGGCCGATCAACAACGTGGCCGAGGCCTTCGCCGATCCGCAGATCCGCCATCGCGGCATGGAAATCCATCTGGAAGACAGCGTCGGCCAGGACGTGCCGCTGGTGGGCTGCCCGATCAAGCTGTCCGGCACGCCGGTGGAGTATCATCGGGCCCCTCCCAAGCTCGGTGCCGACACCGACGAGGTGCTGGGCGCGCTGGGGTATGATGGTGAGGCAATTGTGCAACTGCACCAATCAGGAATAATTTAAACGCTTGTTTGATTTTTGACGGATGGCTGGATTCATTGCATCATGATCGCCATTGAATTCCAAACAGCATCAGGAGCGAGAAAACGAAGCCCGTCAGGGCGAGTTTCTGCGAAGCTAAGGCGAAGGCAAGTGAGCGTAGCCGACAAAGTTGTCGCTTCTAAGGCGAGTTGGAATAACGTCATGCGGATGAGCGAGGAGTAGCGGTGGAACGCGAATACATGGAATACGACGTGGTGATCGTCGGCGGCGGCCCTTCCGGCCTGACCGCGGCGATTCGCCTCAAGCAGCTGGCGGCCGAGAAGGGCCAGGAGATCAGCGTCTGCCTGCTGGAGAAAGGCTCCGAAATCGGCGCCCACATCCTCTCCGGCGCGGTGCTCGAACCGCGCACGCTGAACGAACTGATCCCCGACTGGAAAGACAAGGGCGCGCCGCTCAACACCCCGGCCCAGAAGGACCAGTTCCTGCTGCTGACCGAGACCGAGTCGATCCAGCTGCCCACCCCGCCGCAGATGCACAACGAGGGCAACTACATCATCAGCCTCGGCAACTTCTGCCGCTGGCTCGGCCAGCAGGCCGAAGAGCTGGGAGTGGAAATCTACCCCGGCTTCGCCGCCGCCGAAGTGCTCTACCACCCGGACGGCTCGGTCAAGGGCGTGGCTACCGGCAACGTCGGCACCGGCAAAAACGGCGACCAGGACGGCGAGCCCGGCATCGAGCTGTGGGCCCGGCAGACCGTGTTCGCCGAAGGCTGTCGCGGCTCGCTCACCAAGACCCTGTTCGAGCGCTTCAAGTTGCGTAACGGCGCCGACCCGCAAACCTACGGCATCGGCATCAAGGAACTGTGGGAGGTGAAACCCGAGCTGCACCAGCCGGGCAAGATCACCCACACTGCCGGCTGGCCGATGGACACCGCTACCTACGGCGGCTCCTTCCTCTACCACCTGGAAAACAATCAGGTGGTGGTCGGCTTCGTGGTCGGGCTGGACTACCAGAACCCCTACCTGTCGCCGTACGAGGAATTCCAGCGCTTCAAGACCCACCCGGCGATCCGTGGGGTGTTCGAAGGCGGGCGGCGCCTGTCCTACGGCGCGCGCGCCATCTCCGAAGGCGGGCTGCAGAGCATTCCCAAGCTCACTTTCCCGGGCGGGGTGCTGATCGGCGACACCGCCGGCTTCCTAAACGTGCCCAAGATCAAGGGCACCCACACCGCGATGAAGTCCGCCATGCTCGCGGCCGAGGCGATCGTCGAGGCGCTGGCCACGGCCCAGGAAGGCCAAGCGGTCGAGGCCAGCGCGTACACCGCCAGGTTCAAGCAGAGCTGGCTCTACGACGAACTCTACCGCGTGCGCAACATCCGCCCGGCGTTCCGCTGGGGGCTGTGGCCGGCGATGCTCTACTCGGCGCTGGACACCTACCTGTTCCGCGGCAAGGCACCGTGGACGCTGCACCACAAGCACGCCGACCACGAGTGCCTCAAGCCCAAGGACGAGTGCACGCCGATCGCCTACCCGAAACCGGACGGGGTGCTGACCTTCGACCGCCTGTCGTCGGTGTTCATCTCCAACACCAACCACAGCGAAGACCAGCCGGCTCACCTCAAGCTGAAGGATCCGAGCGTCCCGATCAAGATCAATCTGGCGCAGTACGACGCGCCGGAGACGCGCTACTGCCCGGCCGGGGTGTACGAGATCGTCGGCCGCGAGGAGGGCGAACCTCGCCTGCAGATCAACGCGCAGAACTGCGTGCACTGCAAGACCTGCGACATCAAGGACCCGACCCAGAACATCAATTGGGTGACGCCGGAAGGCGGCGGCGGGCCCAACTACCCGAACATGTAATCCAGCAAACCCGGCGTCATGCCGGGTTTTTTTATCCCCTTGCGCCTTGACAGGGCGAGGTGGCTGTCGGCATGATGGCACCATGCTTAAATCCTTTGTCACCTCTTACGTCTATTTTTATTGGTACCGCAGCTCATGGCGGCGCCAAGGGGCGTGTGTGCTCTGACAAAGCAAACCAACACACCAGATTCCCGACAAATGCCGCCGCGGTTCAGGCGGCATTTGTCTTTTCAGCTCCCGGCAAATGATCTCCAGAACCGCAGTCACCCGACTTCACTGGAGAACGAGATCATGAACCCCCGCCACGATGCCTTGCTTAGCGCCGACGCGGCCCTGCCGAGCCTGCCAGGCTGTGCTATCACCCTGTTAAGGGATGTGGAATTGCTGTCCGAGGGTGCCAACGGCGTGGCCGAACTGCGCGCCACCCAGCCCATGCCCGGCACCTTGCTGCTGGCGGAATCGCGCCTGCCCGGCATCCGCACCGTCGCCATGCTGCTGGCTGCCTCCCGTCGCCGACACGACGGCAGCCATGCCCCGGCGCGTTTCAGCGATGCGGCCGACTGGCTGGCGGCGCGCATCCTGCTCCTGGGCTTGAGCCATGTCGCGGTGAGCGCCGATACGCTGCCGCAACTGGACGAAGCCAACCGCCGCTTGGCGGTGCTGGCGCAACGGCTGGGGCTGCCGTCTCGCCCGGCGGTGCCGGTGATGACGGGAGCGGCGCAGACCGAGGTGGCCGGGCCGAGCCTGCCGCTGTGGCTTGAGCGCTGCCCGGTGGAGGAGGTTATCCGCTTCTGCCGCGACGAGACGGCCAAGGTCCTGGCGCGCTGGAGCGCGGTCGGCGTCTAGCTCCGAACCGCTCAGGCTGGCGTCGCTGCGTTACCTTGCGCTACTGTCTGTGGCCGTGGGCCAGGACGGGACGGCTTTGCCGGCGTGCCGGTGGCCATCCGATAAAACAAGGAAAACGCATGGAACTGATCGACCACGAATTTGAACGCAAGCTCAACAACCTGACGCTGGCCGTCTACATCCTGCAGGCGCTGAGCCTGTTCGTCGGCGTGACGGCGATCGTCGCCATCATCATCAATTACCTCAAGCGTGACGACACCCGTGGCACGCTGTACGAGAGCCATTTCCTGTGGCAGATGCGCACCTTCTGGTGGGGATTGCTGGGGCTGGTGCTGGGCTACCTGACGGTGTTCCTGTTGGTCGGCTTCGTGATCCTGTTCGCGGTCTACGTCTGGCTGATCTATCGTGTGGTGAAGGGCTTTCTCAATCTCAATGACGGCAAGCCGATGCCCTTGTAAGAGCCTATCCCATTAGGCAGTTGCGCCTTCGCATCTTGAGCGCCGGCAGTGCTCGGAATCCTCATGGACTACGTGTCCATTGCGGTTCCTGTGCGCTGGCAGCACTCAACCTGCTTTGGCTCACTTGCCTACTGGAATAGGCCCTGAAGACAGGTTTTCTATGTTGCGCATGGTCAGTGCCTGCACTCTTTGGCACAATGCGCTTCCCCGAGTTCGAGTGCCGCCATGAATGCCGACGACCTTCTCCTGCTGGTGACGCGCCAGATGCCGTTCGGCAAGTACCAGGGCCGGCTGATCGCCGATCTGCCCGGGCATTACCTGGCCTGGTTCGCCCGCGAAGGCTTTCCCAAAGGGGAAATCGGCCGCTTGCTGCAGCTGGCCTTCGAACTCGATCACAACGGACTGTCGTCCCTTTTGGACCCCTTACGGAAACGGTAACAGCATGGCGATTCAATGGTTTCCCGGCCACATGAACAAGGCGCGCAAGGATCTGGCCGAGCGCGTCAAGGATATCGATGTGGTCATCGAAATGCTGGACGCCCGTCTGCCGGCGTCCAGTGCCAACCCGATGATCGCGCGCATGACGCGCGGCAAGCCAGCGTTGAAGATTCTCAACAAGCAGGATCTGGCCGATCCGGCCATCACCCAGGTCTGGCTGGATTACTACTGTTCCAAGCCGGGTACCCGCGCCATCGCGCTGGATGCCGGCGAGCGGGCGCCGGTCACCAAGCTGGTGTCGGCCTGCCGTGCGCTGGCACCCAACCGTGGTGGGCTGGAAAAGCCGTTGCGCGTGCTGATCTGCGGCATCCCCAACGTCGGCAAGTCGACGCTGATCAATAGCCTGGCCGGGCGGCGCATCGCCAAAACCGGCAACGAGCCGGGTATCACCAAGGGTCAGCAGCGCATCCTGCTGGCCGACGACTTCGAGCTGGTTGATACCCCCGGCATGCTGTGGCCCAAGATCGAGGTGGAAGAGGGCGGCTACAACCTGGCCGCCAGCGGCGCGGTCGGCCGCAACGCGCTGGACGAGGAAGAGGTGGTGCTGGAGCTGCTGCGCTACCTGATGAAGCACTACACCACGCTGCTGCAGGAGCGCTATAACGTCGGCGATATCGAGGGCTGGCAGGATTTCGAGGTGCTGGAGCAGATTGGCAGGCGCCGCGGTGCCATGCTGGGCGGCGGGCGGGTGAATATCCAGAAGGCCGCCGAGATCGTGCTGACCGATTTCCGCGCCGGCAGCATCGGCCCGATCACGCTGGAGCGCCCGGACGAATGGAAAGCCTGGGAAAAGGCGGCGCGCGAGCGCGAGGCGGAGCGCCAGGCTTTGCGCGAAGCGGAGCGGCTGGAGCGGGAACAACGCGCCAAGGGTTCGCGCTGAGCTTCTCCCATTAGGCGGCTGTGCCTTTGCATCTTGAGTGCTGGCGGACTGCGTGCGACTCTTTTTGAAGAGCCGCTCAGCGATGCGGAATCCTCATGTACTCTGTGTTCATTCCGGTTCCTGTGCTCCGGCAGACACTCAACCTGCTGTGGCTCGCTCGCCTCCTGGAATAAGCTTCCATGGAGGCAGTTGTTGAATCAATGAACAACGGGTGCCAGAGGCACCCGTTTCGTTTTGGTCCGCTTGGCTTCTGGCCTAATCCTCACCCTTCAGCAGCAGCACCAGGCCAGCCGCCGCGATGAGCAGCGTCAGCGCCTTGCCGGCCCAGGCGGTCCAGTGCTCCCCAGGCTCCAGGCAGGCTTCCTGCGGCCGTTCCGGGTTGTAGTAGACGCGTACCACCGCGCCGTTCGGGTACTTCGCCAGGACCGCTTCGGCCTGATCGCGGCTTTGCATCGCGCCGGGGTTGGGGTAGCGGCGGATGGTGGATTCGAGGACGCCGCCGCCGACGCTGTAGCGGTAGCGCAACTGTGGCAGATAGTCGTCGCGATTGCCGTCGCCGCCGTTGTGGGAGCGGATGTCGAGACGGCTCTCCACGATGGTGCCGCTGGCCGACGGCCAGTGCGTGGCGCTCTGCCCCTTCTCGCCCAGTTTCCACAGGTAGACGAAAGCCGCACCGCCGATCAGCAGCAGCGCGAGCGCGATCAGGCGCATCACACCGCTTCGCCCGGTTGTTCGAACCAAGTCTGCAGGATGGCCTGCGCCGCGACCTGGTCGAGCGCCGGCTTCTGCTTGCGGCCACGCACCCCGGCTTCGTTGAGCAGGCTTTCCGCGATCAGCGAGGTGTGGCGCTCGTCGACCAGCCACACCGGCAGCCCGAAGCGGCCCTTGAGGCGGTTGGCGAAGCGGCGCGAGAGCCGGGTCAGGTCGTGCTCGGTGCCGTCGGCGTGCACCGGCAGGCCGACCACCAACTGCGCCGGCCGCCATTCCTCGATCAGCTTGCCGATGGCGGCGAAGCGCTGCTCGGTGATTTCGGTGTCGATGGTGGTGAGTGGATGGGCGATGCCGAGCAGCGTCTCCCCCATGGCGACGCCGATGCGACGTTCGCCGAAATCGAAGGCCAGCGTGGTTCCGTCAGGCATGGCCGCAATCGGTGGAGAGCAAGGTGGGGTCGAATCCCAGCAGCGCCATGGCGGCGTCGTAGCGTTCTTCGGCGGGCAGCGAGAAGATGATGTGCGGATCGGCGTTGACCGTCAGCCAGCCGTTGTTGCGGATTTCCTCTTCCAGCTGGCCGCTCGACCAGCCGGAGTAGCCCAGGCTCACCATCATGGTGTCCGGGCCCTTGTTCTCGGACACCGCCACCAGCACGTCCTTGGAGGTGGTGAGTGCCAGCTCGTCGGTGACCAGCAGGCTGGTCTGCCAGTTGCCGACCGGCATATGCAGCACGAAGCCGCGCTCCGGCTGCACCGGTCCGCCGAAGTAGACCGGCTCGCCCTGCAGCGCTTCTTCGGTCAGCGGCAGGTCGATCTGGTCGAACAGCTGGGCCATGGCGATGCCGGAGGGCTTGTTGACGATGATGCCCATGGCGCCGTGTTCGCCGTGCTCGCAAAGATACACCAGCGAGCGCGCAAACAGCGGGTCGGTCATGCCGGGCATGGCGATCAGGAACTGATTGGACAGGGAGAGGGCTTCCATGAAGCCATTATGGCACAACTCGTGACTGGCACCAGCGGGCGACGCCGCCGCCCGCCTGTCGTAAAATGCGCGCTTCCGCTCCCTTTGCTGCGAGGACGTCTTGCGTCTCACCCATATCAAACTGTCGGGCTTCAAGTCCTTTGTCGATCCCACCGCGATCCCGGTGCCGGGCCAACTGGTGGCGGTGATCGGCCCGAACGGGTGCGGCAAGTCCAACGTGATCGACGCGGTGCGCTGGGTGCTGGGCGAGTCGTCGGCCAAGCAGCTGCGCGGCGAATCGATGCAGGACGTGATCTTCAACGGTTCTTCCACGCGCAAGCCGGTGAGCCGCGCCTCGGTCGAGCTGGTGTTCGACAACGGCGACGGCCAGCTCACCGGGCCGTGGGGGCAGTACGCCGAGGTGGCGATCAAGCGCGTGCTGACGCGCCAGGGCGAGTCCAGCTACTACATCAACAACCAGCAGGTGCGCCGGCGCGACATCACCGACCTGTTCCTCGGTACCGGAGTCGGTGCGCGCGGCTACGCGGTGATCGAGCAGGGCATGATTTCGCGCATCATCGAGGCGCGCCCGGAGGAGCTGCGCGCCTACCTGGAGGAAGCGGCCGGAGTGTCCAAGTACAAGGACCGGCGGCGCGAAACCGAGAACCGCCTGGCCGACACCCGCGACAACCTGGATCGTATCGGCGATCTGCGCCAGGAGCTGGAGCGCCAGGTCGAGAAACTGACCGAGCAGGCCGAGGTGGCGGCGCAGTTCCACGATCTGAAGGGGGCGCTGACCCACAAGCAGAACCTGCTGGCGCTGGCGCGCCGCGAGGAGGCGGCGCGCACCGAGGCCGCCGCGCGCGCCGAACTGGCGCGCATCGAAACCGAGGAAGCGGCGCAGGAGGCGGCGCTGACCCATCTGGACACCGAGCTGGAAACGGTGCGCGAGCAGCACTTCGCCGCCAGCGACGCGGTGCACGAGGCGCAGCAGGCGCTGTTCGAGGCCAACGCCCAGCTGGCGCGCCTGGAAGAGGCGCAGCGCCACCGCGAGCAGAGCCGCGCCCGGCTCACGCGCGAACTGGCCAGCGCCAGCAGCGAGCGGCAAACGTTGGCCGAAAGCCGCGCCCAAGTGGCGGCCCAGCTCGACGACTGGTTGCCGCGCCACGAGGAGGCGCAGCTCAAGCTGGAGGAGGCGCAGCTGGCGCTGGAGGATGGCGCCGACGCGCTGCCGCGTGCCGACGGGGCGTTCCGCCAGGCCGACCAGGCGCTGACCCAGCTTACCAGTCAGCAGGCCAACCTGACGCGCGAGCGCGACCTGGGGCGCCAGCGCATCGAGCATTTGAACCAGGCGCTGCAGCAGCTGGCGACGCGCGAGGCGGCGCTGACGCGCGAGCTGACCGACCTCAACCTGCCCGAGCCGGCGGCGCTGGCGGCGGCCGAGGCCGAAGTGGCGCGCGCCCGTGCCGCGCTCGACGCGGTGCGTGCCCGCGTGGTGGCCGACGAAGCCAAGCTGGCCGACCTGGCCGCCGAGCGCGAAAAGCTCGACGAGACGCTGGCTGAGCAGCGCGCCCAGCTGGCGCGGGCCGAGGCCGAGGCGGCGGCGTTGCAGGCGGTGCTGGCGCGCGAGGCGGCCGGCGAGCAGCTGGCCGGCTGGCTGGCGCAGCAGGGCCTGGCCGAGGCGCCGGCGCTGTGGCAGTCGCTCGACGTCGATCCCACCTGGCGCGTGGCGCTGGAGGCGGTGCTGGCAGAACGGCTGACCGCACGTGCCGGCCAGTTGCCGGATACCCTGCCGCCGGCCCCGCTCTGTCTGGTGGACAACACAACGCACGCAGTGTTACGTGCTGACCGGTCGTGGCCGGCACTGCTCGATTGCGTCAAGGCCGATGACACGTTCGCGGCCGTGCTCGCCGACTGGCTCGCCGGCGTGTACCGCGCCGAGACGCTGGAGCAGGCGCTGGCGCGGCGCGCGGAACTGGCCGCCGGTGAATGCTGGGTGACGCCGCAAGGGCATCGTGTCGGCGCCGCCAGCGTCAGTTTCCACGCCGCCGCCAGCGACGACGGGGTGATGGCGCGCAAGGGCGCGCTCGACGCCGCGCTGCAACGTGCCGCCGAGCTGCAGCCGGCGCTCGATGCCGGCCAGCGCCGGCGCGAAACGCTGCAAAGCCAGAGCGCCATGTTGGCCGAAGCGGTGCGCGCCCAGAAGGGAGCGCTGACCCGCCTCGAAGCCGAGCTCAACGCCGTGACGCTGGAGCAGGTCAAGCTCGACCAGGCGGCGCGCCAGGGGGCGGCGCGGCTCGCCGCGATCGAGGCCGAGCGCCAGCGCATCGCCGACGAGCGCACCCATGCCGCGGAGGAGATCGACGAGGCCGGCATCGGCAGCGAGGAAGCGGCGCTGATGCTGGAGGAGCTGGTGGAGGCGCTGGAAGACGCGCGGCTGGCGCGGCTCAACGCCGAGACCGGCTTGCAACTGGCACGCAACAAGACGCGCGACGCCGAGCGCCTGGTGCACGAGGCACGCCTCGAGCTGACCACCGCCGAGCAGAAGGTGGGCGAACTGGCGCGCCGCGCCAAGGAACTGGAAGAACGCGACGACCAGCTGGCGGAACGGCTCGAAACGTTGGCCGAAGAGGCCTTGACGGTGGACGAGGCGGTGCCGGAGGAGGCGCTGCAACTGGCGCTGGAACAGCGCGATGAGCGCGACACGCAACTGGCCGCGGTACGTGACCGGCTCAACGGCCTGACCGAGCAACTGCGCCAGCTCGGCCAGCGCCAGCACGACGTCAGCGCCGCGCTGCCGGCGTTGCGCAACGCCCGCGCCGACTGGCTGCTGAAACACCAGGAGGCACGGCTCGGCGTCGAGCGCTTCAGCGAGGAGCTGAAGGAAGCCGGGGCCGACGAGGGGGTGCTGCTGGCCGACCTCACCGACGCCGTCAAACCGAACACGCTGGCGGCCGAGATCGCGCGCCTGGCGCGCGCGCTGGAAAACCTCGGCGCGGTCAACCTGGCGGCGCTCGACGAGTTGCAGCAGGCGCGCGAGCGCGGCGACTACCTGGCCAGCCAGTCCGACGACCTGCTGCAGGCGATGGCCACGCTGGAGGAGGCGATCGCCAAGATCGACGGCGAGACGCGCGACATGCTGCAGTCCACCTACGACGCGGTCAACGCCAAGATGAGCGAATTCTTCCCGACGCTGTTCGGCGGCGGCCGCGCCGAACTGGTGCTGACCGGAGAGGACCTCCTGGACGCCGGGGTGCAGATCATCGCCCAGCCGCCGGGCAAGAAGAACAGCACCATTCACCTGCTCTCCGGCGGCGAGAAGGCGCTCACCGCGATGAGTCTGGTGTTCTCGCTGTTTTCGCTCAACCCGGCGCCGTTCTGCCTGCTGGACGAGGTCGACGCCCCGCTCGACGACGCCAATACCAGCCGCTTCTGCGATCTGGTCAAGCGCATGGCGGAGCGCACCCAGTTCCTCTACATCTCGCACAACCGCCTGACCATGGAGATGGCCGAGCAGCTGGTCGGCGTCACCATGCAGGAACAGGGCGTCAGCCGCATCGTGGCGGTGGACATCGTCGAGGCCTTGCAGATGCGCGAGACCGCCTGAAAGCCCATTTCATCAGTCGGCTGCGCCTGCGCATCTTGAGCGCCGGCGGACTGCGTGCGAATTGTTGATTCGCTCAGCGATCGGGAACCCTCATGGACTCCGTGTCCATTACGGTTCCTGTGCTCCGGCGACACTCAACCTGCTTTGGCTCGTTCGCCTGCTGAAACGGGCTCCAATGGCCGTTATGTCGATAGGTATCCTGGCCGTCAGATGCCCATCCCCAAAACAAACAGCCCGCCAATCAGGCGGGCTGTCGTGATTGCTACGGAGCGAGGGGCTTACTCGGCCTTGACGGCTTCGATCGCCACTTTCAGCACCACGTCGTCGGCGATGGCCGGCAGAAAGGTCTTCATGCCGAAGTCGCTGCGCTTGATCACGGTCTCGGCGTTGGCACCGTAGGTCTGCTTGCCGGTCATCGGGTTCGGCTTGCCGCCGAACTGGGTGACTTTCAGCGTGACCGGCTTGGTCACGCCGAGGATGGTCAGGTCGCCCTTCAGCGCGGTCAGCTTGTCGCCGGCGAACTCCAGGTTCTTGGACTTGAAGGTGATGGTCGGGTACTGCGCCACGTTGAAGAAGTCCTTGCTCTTCAGGTGCTTGTCGCGGTCCGGCAGGAAGGTCTGCAGCGAGTCGGCGTCGATGGTGATGTCGACCGCGCCTTTCTTGGCGGCGCTGTCGAGCTCGACCTTGCCGCTGGTCTTGGTGAAGGTGCCGGACTGGACCGAGAAGCCCAGGTGGTTCACTTCGTACTGGGCGAAGGTATGGGTCGGGTCGACGTTGTAGGTCACCGGGGCGGCGAGGGCGGCGGTGCTCAGGCCGGCCAGAGCGGCGGCGATCAGGGTCTGCTTCATCATGTCTTACTTTCTCCTGCGGGTTGCTTGGAACCTGCTGACGATCCTGCTGCGCGATCCCTGATCGGGGCTCATGTGTACTGCGTGCGAATCTATGGATTCGCTCAGCGATCAGAAATCCTCATGGACGCCATGTCCATTCCGGTTTCTGTGCTGCTCTTCACCCCGCTGAGGGCCGCTCGCGACGGATCGTGAACAGGTCCTACTTGGTCGCGGCCGGGAAAGCCACGCGGAACTTGATCTGCACTTCGTCGGCGACGGTGCCGGTATCGGTCCAGTCGCCTTCGCCGATCTTGAAGGCCAGACGGGACACCGGCATCACGCCTTCCACCACGCTCAGGGCGCCTTGCTGTTTCAGCGTGAACGGCGCGCTGACGTCGCGGGTGATGCCCTTGAGCGTGAGTTTGCCGGTCACCTGGTAGCGGTTGGGGCCGGCGCTCTTGATGCTGCTCGACACGAAACGCGCGGTCGGGAACTGGGCGGCGTTGAACCACTCCTTCTTCTTGGCCTCGGCTTCCGCGTCGCGCGTCGGCAGGCTGATGCTGCCGGTCTGGATGGTGATGTCGGCCTTGCCGGCCTCCGGCTTGGCCGGGTTCAGCTCGACGTTGGCCGAAAAGCTCTTGAAACCGCCGTCGACCGGCGTGCCCAGTTGTTTCATGGCGAAGCCGATGCGGCTTTGGGTCAGGTCGGCCGGCGCGGCGAAGGCCAGCGGGGTCGCCAGCAGCAGGGCGGCGGAAATCAGCACTCTCATGTCGGGTCTCGGTAGCAAAGTTGTGAAGGTCAGGCGCGCGGCTGTTTCAGGCTCATGCGGAACAGCAGGCCGTCGCGGTCGATGAAATGGTGCTTGAACGCCACCAGCACGTGGCCGGCCACGGCCAGCGCCAGCGTCCAGTTGAGCAGTTCGTGCACTTCCTTGAGCTGATGGGCCAGGGTCTCGTTGGCCGCGATCAGGTCGGGCAGCGGGATCAGGCCAAGATAGACCACCGGGATGCCGTAGGCCGAGCTCATCAACCAGCCGGTCAGCGGCACCGCCAGCATCAGCGCGTACAGCGCCAGATGCCCGCCCTTGGCGGCCAGTTGCGCCAGCGGCGACATCGTCCCGGGCAGCGCCGGTGCCGGCCACAGCAGCCGCCCTGCGAGGCGCAATGCCAGCAGCGCCAGCACGCTGATGCCCAGCCACTTGTGCCAGCCGATCAGCTTGAACTTGGTCGGCGACAGCGGCATGCCGGACAGGGTCAGGCCCAGGCCGAACCCCACCACGATCAGCAGCGCCACCAGCCAGTGCAGCAGGATGGACGGGGTGGCGTAACGTTCAGGTCGATTCATTTTCTTGTTTCTCCAAAGCCTGGTTGAGTACCGTCTTCAACCCCGCCAGCTGGTTCGACCAGAGCTCAAGCTGGTCGCGGCTGCACTGGCTGAAGGCCTGGTGCATGTAGTCGCAGTGTGCCGGAAACACCTGGCGGAACAATTCCTCCCCGGCCGCGGTCAGTGAGATGAACACGCTACGGCGATCCTCGGGCCGCTCCTGGCGCGTCACTACGCCTTTTTCGGCGAGTCGGTCGATCACGCCGGTCAGGGTGCCCTTGGTGATCAGGGTTTTTTCCGAGAGCTCCTTGCAGCTCATGCCCGGCGTGTTGCCGAGCGTGGCGATCACGTCGAACTGCGGCGGGGTCAGGCCGAGTTCGCGCACGTGACGTGCCGAATACTGTTCGAACGCCTGGAAAGCGCGCACCAGCTCCCGAATGACGGGGAGAACGTCGGTCTTGTAAACGGTATCCACGGGCAGTCCTGTTTTGGTTCGTATTAGTTTAGTTCTAATTAGTACTAAATGGCAAGTGCTACGCTTTCCCTGGTGCCAGCAGGCTGCTGGGGCACGACGTTGGCGTGAATGGTTCGCCATGAACATGACAAATACGCACCGCCAGAGACGAAAAGGGCCGGGGCGGATGACAAATCGCTATCGATTTGGCGGTTTTGCTATGGAAGGGACGAGGCGTGAAGTGGTAAGGTTCGGGTGAAACGATTGACAACGTGATAGCTGTGTCAAGCATCCCCTTCCGATATAATGCTTCGGGATTATTCGCCTTAACGCGGACGGGCTAATGAGCGAATTGCAGATAGGTTTACTGGCGTTGGGCGCGGCCGTGGTCGGCCTCGTCTACGGATTCAACGTGTTGCAGGAGTGGCGCTTTCGCAAGAAAACGCGCCAGGCCTTTGCGCGTCATCATGACGACGTGCTGTTGAACGTCCCCAAGAACAACGTGCGCGACGGCGTCAAGGCGACCCGGCTGGAGCCGGTGCTGGTCGACGCGGCCGGCGCCGACAACGAGCCGGAAGCACCGGGCTTCGAACCGGAACTGCCTCCGCTCGACTCCCACGACATCCCCGAACTGCCACGGCTGGACGACGATATCGACCTGGAAGAGGAGACCGATTTCGCCTTCGACTCGGCCGACCACCAGGCCCTGGTGGTGGCGATGCTCGACCCCTCGCTCGACTTCATCGCCGAAGTGGTGTTCCACCAGTCGCATGAACTGGCCGCGATGCCGCGCTTCAACGTCGCCAAGCGTGTGCAGATCATCGGTCGCACCGAAAAAGGCCTGTGGAAGCCGGCCGAGATTCTGCCCGGTACCCGTTACAAGCAACTCAATATCGGCCTGCAGCTAGTCGATCGCGGCGGCGCCGTGACCGAACAGGAGCTGGCGAGCTTCTGCCAGCAGGTGTCGCGTTTCGCCGACGAGCACAACGCCGCGGTCAGCTTCCCGCAGCGCCAGCAGAAACTGGTGGCGGCACGCGAACTGGACCGTTTCTGTTCTGAGGTCGACATGCTGATCGGCATCAACATCGTGCCGCGCCAGCCGATCGACGGCGCACGCCTGCGCAGCTTCAGCGAAGCCGGCGGACTGCAGCTGGAGCCGGACGGCGCGTTCCACTACCTGGCCGATTCCGGCAACTCGCTCTACTCGCTGGCCGCCGCCGACCAGACGCCGTTCAGCTACCACAACCTGCTCGACCACTCCTTCGCCGCACTGACGCTGCTGTTCGACGTGCCGCGCGTGGCCGGGGGTGTCGAGGTGTTCGACCGCGCGCTGGAGTTCGCCCAGCAGCTGGCGCACGAGTTTGACGCGCAGCTGGTGGACGACAACCATCGCGTGCTGTCCGACGTTGGGCTGACCCGCATCCGCGACCAACTGCAGCATATCTACGGCAGCATGGACGATCGTGGCATCGCGCCGGGTAGCGTGGCTGCACTGCGCCTGTTTGCTTGAACCAGGATCTTCAGGAATGACCGGCCGGCTCTGATGCCGGCCTTTTTGCTATGGGTTTGACAATGTCGCAATCGAACGAGCGCGAACAGGCGGTGCAGCGCATCGCCGAACTGGTGCCACTGCTGAACCGCTACAGCCGCGAATACTACGAACGGGATGAGCCGACGGTGCCGGACGTCGAGTACGACCGCCTGTACCGCGAACTGGAGGCGCTGGAGGCGGCTCATCCCGAGCTGCGCCGCGCCGACTCGCCGACCCTGCGTGTCGGCGGCGCGCCGCTGGCCGAGTTTTCCAGCGTGACCCATGCCGTGCCGATGCTGTCGCTGAACAACGCCTTCTCCGACCTCGATGCCGCCGACTTCGAGCAGCGCCACGCCGAGCTGATCCAGTTCGACGAGCGCGTGCGCAAGGCGCTGGGGGGGGCGGAGGTCGAGTACGCGGTGCAGCCCAAGTTCGACGGGCTGGCGGTCAGCCTGCTCTACCGCGACGGCGTGCTGGTGCAGGGCGCCACCCGCGGCGACGGTTTCTCCGGCGAGAACGTCACCGAGAACCTGCGCACCGTGCGGGCCATCCCGCTGCGTCTGACCATTGAACACCCGCCGGCGCTGCTGGAAGTGCGCGGCGAGGTGCTGATGCTCAAGCGCGACTTCGAGCAGCTCAACGCCGAGCAGGCCGCGCGCGGCGACAAGACTTTCGCCAACCCGCGCAACGCTGCCGCGGGCAGCCTGCGCCAGCTCGATTCGCGCATCACCGCGCGGCGCCGGCTGTCGTTCTTCGCCTACGCCATCGCCCAGGTCGAGGGTGCCGACTGGCCGGTCTCGCACCAGGCCGAACTCGACTGGCTGCACCGGCTCGGCATCCCGCTGGTGCCGGCCGAACTGCGCCCGGTGGTGCGTGGCGTGGCAGGGCTCGCCGCCTACTACGAGGCCATCCTGCGCCAGCGTGCCAGCCTGCCGTACGACATCGACGGCGTGGTGTACAAGGTCAACGACCGTGCCCAGCAGGAGGCGCTCGGCTTCGTCTCGCGCGCGCCGCGCTGGGCCATCGCCCACAAGTTTCCCGCCGAGGAGGCGCTGACCCTGGTCGAGGCGATCGAGGAGCAGGTCGGCCGCACCGGCGCCATCACGCCGGTGGCGCGCCTCAAGCCCGTCTTCGTCGGCGGCGTCACCGTCACCAACGCCACCCTGCACAACGAGGACGAGGTGCGGCGCAAGGACGTGCGGGTCGGCGACACCGTGATCGTGCGCCGAGCCGGCGACGTCATCCCCGAGGTGGTCGCCGTGGTGCTGGAGCGCCGGCCGATGCGTCCGGTGGCCGGCGGCGACCTGTTCAGCAGCGGCGACGAGCCGCAACATCCGGCCTACCGTCTGCCGACCGCCTGCCCCGTATGTGGCAGCCACGTGGTGCGCGAGGAGGGCGAGGCGATTGCGCGCTGCTCCGGTGGCCTGATCTGCCGCGCCCAGCGCAGCCAGGCGATCCAGCATTTCGCCGGGCGCCGCATGATGGACATCGACGGCCTGGGCGAGCGCTACATCGACAACCTGGTCGAGTTCGGTTACGTCAACAGCGTCGCCGACCTCTATACCCTTCAGCTTGCCGATCTCTTGGAAATGAAGCATCGCGCCGACGAGCGCGACGGGGTGGTGCCGGAAACGGTGCAGAAGGGCCAGATCGCCACCAAGTGGGCCGAGAACCTGCTCGCCGCCATCGCCGCCAGCCGCCGTCCGACGCTGGCGCGGTTGCTGTTCGCGCTCGGCATCCGCCACGTCGGTGAATCCACCGCCAAGACCCTGGCCGACTGGCTCGGGCGTCTCGAGCTCATCCGCCGCGCCCCGGCACCGCTCTTGGCCGCGCTGCCCGACATCGGCGGCGTGGTGGCCGAGGCCATCGCCGACTTCTTCGCAGAGGACAACAACGAGACGGTGCTCGAGGCCCTGCTGCGCCATGTCCAACCTGGCGACGAGCACGCGCCGTCGCCCAAGTTGGCCGAACGGCTGCAGCCGGCGGCGTTGCTGGCGCGGCTCGGCATCCCGCGCCTGACCGAACTGCGCAGCCAGCAGCTGGCCGGCCAGATCGCCGGCCTCGCCGCCCTGGCGGCCAGCGAGCGGCGCGAGCTGATGCAGCTCGATCTGCCGGCCGACGTCTTCAACGCCCTGGCCGATTGGCTCGACGAGCCGGGCCGGCGTGCCGAGCTGAGCCAACTCGCCTCGCTGGTGGACTCTATCCTGGCCGACCTGCCCACGCAGCCGTCTTCGGCCAACCTGTTGCTGGAGGGCAAGACCCTGGTGCTGACCGGCACGCTGCCCACGCTGTCGCGCGACCAGGCCAAGGAGCTGATCGAGGCGGCCGGCGGCAAGGTGGCCGGCAGCGTGTCGAAGAAAACCCACTACGTGGTGGCTGGTGAGGCGGCGGGCAGCAAGCTCGCCAAGGCCGAGGAGCTCGGCGTGCCGGTGCTCGACGAGGCCGGCCTGCTAGCGCTGCTGGACCAGGCGGAGTGAGTCCGAAAACGGAGAACATCATGGCGGAGACGGTGGCGGAAGCGTTCGAGAGAGGGAACCAGCTGGCGGCGGCGGGGCAGTTCGAGGAGGCCATTGCCGCCTTCGACCGCTGTCTTGCTCACAATGCCGATGACTGGCAGGCGCTGGCCAACCGCGGCAACGCCAGGATGAAGCTCAAGCGCTATCACCTGGCGCTGGACGATTACCTGCGTGCCGCCGCGCTCAACCCGGCCTCGGGCAGCGTCAAATGCAATCTGGCGGTGCTGCTCAAGGAGCTGGGCGAACTGACGTTGGCCGAAAACCTGCTGCGCGAGCTGCTGGCGGCACAGCCCGATCATGTCGATGCCTGGAGCAACCTCGGCGTGGTGCTGCAGTACGCCTTGCGCTACGACGAATCAGCCGCCTGCCAGCGACGGGCGATCGAGCTGGGCGGGCCATCGCCTGGCCGCTACAACAACCTGGCCAACGCTCTCAGCTGCGCCCTGCGACTGGACGAAGCGGAGGCAGCCTACCGTGCCGGGCTGGAATTGGCGCCGGACGACGCCGACTTGCGTTTCAACCTGTCGATCGCCCTGCTGTTGCAGGGACGCTACCTCGACGCCTGGCCCTTGTACGAGGCGCGCTGGTCGTCGGTATTGGTGCCGCGCTACCGCGAACGGCGCTGGCAAGGCGAGCCGCTGGGCGGACGGACGCTGCTGCTATGGGCCGAGCAAGGGTTGGGGGACACCCTGCAGATGGCGCGCTTTCTGCCCGTGCTGCGTCAGCAGCAACCCGACGCTCGCCTGGTGCTGGCGGTTCCGCGCACCTTCTTGCGGCTGTTCGGGCAGTTCGACCGGGTCGAGCTGATCGACCTCGACGCGGCCGCCCCCCCGCACGATGTGCAGATTCCGCTCATGTCGCTGCCGGGCGTGCTGGGCGTCGAGCTGGAGACGCTGCCCACGGCGACTTACCTGCAGGCGCTGCCGGCCCGGCGAGAAGACCGGCTGGGGCACAGTGCGGCGTCTCGGCAAGAGCCTCTGCGCGTTGGCGTGGTATGGGAAACCGGCAGCTGGGGCGTGGGCATCGCCGACCATGGCCGGCAGAACAAATCAGTGCCGCTCGAACAGTTCTCCTGTCTGTTCGATATGCCGGGTGTCGACTTCATCTCGCTGCAGCTGGACGAGCTTCCCGCAGGGTTGGAGGGGCGGGTGCGGGCTCTGCCCATCACCGACTTTGCCGATACCGCCGAGGTTATCGACCAGCTCGACCTGGTTCTCAGTGTCGACACCTCGGTGGTGCACCTGGCCGGCGCCATGGGAAAGCCGGTGTGGGTGCTGATGCGGGCCGAAAGTGCGCCCTTCTTCATGGCCGGCGGCGAGTCCAGCCCCTGGTATCCCTCCATGCGCATCCTGCGTCAGCGCCATCCTGGCGATTGGAGTGAGGTCATTGCGCGTGCAGGTCAAGAATTGGCCGCGCTCGGCTCGGCAAAGCACGCCGCCACGGGGTAAAATCCTCCCGATTCCATCAGAGAGCAGTAGAGATGAAGAAAATTACCAAAGCCGTGTTCCCGGTCGCCGGCATGGGCACCCGCTTCCTGCCCGCGACCAAGGCGAGTCCCAAGGAAATGCTGCCGGTGGTCGACAAGCCGCTGATCCAGTACGCGGTCGAGGAGGCCATCGCTGCCGGCATCACCGAGCTGATTTTCATCACCGGGCGTAACAAGCGCTCCATCGAAGACCACTTCGACAAGGCCTACGAGCTCGAAACCGAGCTGGAGTACAAGAACAAGCAGAAGCTGCTGGATCTGGTGCAGGGCATCCTGCCGCCGTCGGTCACCTGCATCTACATCCGCCAGACCGAGGCGCTCGGCCTCGGCCACGCGGTGCTGTGTGCCCGACCGGTGGTCGGCGACGAGCCGTTCGCGGTGATCCTGGCTGACGACCTGATCGACGGCGAGCCCGGCGCCATGGCGCAGATGGTCGCGACCTTCGACGAGCAGCAGTGCTCGGTGCTGGGGGTGGAAACGGTCGCGCCGGAAGAAACCGGCTCCTACGGCATCGTCGAAGTGCAGCGCGATGCCTCTGGCCTGCAGCGCATCAGCAGCATCGTCGAGAAGCCGCACCCGGACGTGGCGCCGTCCAATCTCGCCGTAGTGGGACGCTACATCCTGACCCCGCGCATCTTCGACAAACTGGCCAAGACCCAGGCCGGTGCCGGCGGCGAAATCCAGCTCACCGACGGTATCGCCGAACTGCTCAAGGACGAAACCGTGCTGGCGCTGCCGTTCAACGGCGTACGCTACGACTGCGGCTCCAAGCTGGGTTACCTCAAGGCCACCATCAATTACGGTCTGAAACACCACGAGGTCGGCCGTGAATTCGCGGACTATCTCGCTACCTTTAACGCGCGCTGAGCGCTCCGCCCGACGGAACCAGCGCAGCCCCCGTTCGGGGGCTTCTTCTTTTGAATGGAGACAACCATGCCCAACGTCGCCGAAGCCCGTGGCATCCTGAACAGCTCGGACATCCTGTTTACCGCCGAAGAGGTCGATGCCGCCGTCGACCGCATGGCGCTCGACATCACCGCCAAACTGGGCGACAGCTACCCGCTCATCCTCTCCGTGATGGGGGGCGCCGTGGTGTTCACCGGCCAGTTGCTGCCGCGCCTGATCTTCCCGCTCGACTTCGACTACGTGCACGTCTCGCGCTACGGCGACAAGACCCAGGGCGGCGAACTGGTGTGGCGTCAGGCGCCGAAGGAAGACGTGCGCGACCGCGTGGTGCTAGTGCTCGACGACATCCTCGATGAAGGCCAGACCATGGCGGCGATCCGCGACAAGGTGATGGAGATGGGCGCGAAGAGCTTCTACAGTGCGGTATTCGCCAACAAATTAATCAGCAAGGAAAAGCCGATCGCAGCCGATTTCGTCGGCCTCGACGTCCCGGACCGCTACGTGTTCGGCTACGGCATGGACGTGCGCGGCATCTGGCGCAACCTGCCGGCCATCCACGCGCTGAAATAAGCAAGCTGTAAGCCCCGGCGCATTTTCCCGCCGTCATTATTAAGCCATAATGGCGGCACAATAAGCCTTGCGTGGCCGGCGCTCGCCAGCCACGCTCTTGCCAAGGGGAACCGCCATGCTAGCCATCATCGGCGGCAGCGGGCTTGCCACGCTGCCCATTCTCGAAATTACCCATCGCCAAGTGGTGCGCACACCCTTTGGCGACCCCTCTTGCGCACTCACCTTCGGCCGCATCGGACAGGAAAACGTCGTCTTCCTGGCGCGCCACGGTTTTGGCCACTCCATCGCTCCCCACGAGATCAATTCCCGTGCCAATATCTGGGCCCTGCACAACCAGGGTGTCAGGGGCATCGTCTCGATCGGTTCGGTGGGCGGCATCGCCGTCAACCTGGAAACCGGCATGCTGGTGGTGCCGGACGACATCATCGATTACACCTGGGGACGCAAGCACACCTTCTTCGAAGGGCCGGACAAGCCGGTGGTGCACGTCGATTTCACCCGTCCCTACTGCCCTCATTTGCGCGCCCGCCTGCTGGGCGCGGCCCAGGGGGCAGGGGTGCCGATCGTGGACGGTGGCGTCTACGCCGTCGCCCAGGGCCCCCGTTTGGAGTCGCCGGCCGAGATCCGCCGCCTTGAGCGCGACGGCGCCACCATGGTCGGCATGACCGGTATGCCAGAGGCGGCTCTGGCCAAGGAAATGGGCATTCCCTACGCCCATGTGTGCATGGTGGTCAACAAGGCGGCCGGGCTCCAGCCAGGTGCCGATGAGATCGTGTTCGATCCCGGCGTGCTGCAGCAGTGCAAGAGCCGCATCGATGTTCTGTTGGAAACGCTGCTGGGGTGCACCGGCTAGCCGGCGCAAGCACAGGGTGTGGCTAGTACCCCGCTCAAGAGAGGGCGGTGCATGAGCCTCATCGGGAGGTCGGCGGCAGAGGGCGGCGATAGCCGTGGATGCCCGCCTTCCCTGATGTGCCATCGCCCGGAGAGGTGCTGACGCGATGGCGTGCAGGCTCCCGCCACCCCTGGCTCATCATGGAGAAAACACTATGCCTTCGACACGGTATGAATTTTTTGCGAATCTTTTTCTGCATGGCGAGGATTCACCGTTCCTGTTGCTCGATGGCGATAAAACCATCCATTACAGCGAGTTTTTCGAGCGGGCCGTCCGCCTGCTGAACCATCTGGTCCGGCAAGGCGCGCGTCATGGCGACCGGGTCATCATCGGGCTGGAGAATCGCCCCGAATATCTCGAGCTGATCCTGGCCCTCGCCTTGGGCGGGATGACGGCCTGCCCGGTCGATCCGGCGGTGAGCGTGGTCCAGTTGGACAAGGCCAAGCGTGTCGCCAATGCCACCATGGCGATCACCTCGTACGACCAGCTCGCCTATGCGCTCGACACCTCCATTCCCGACTGCGTGCACCAAGGCGGGATGTCCGATCCGTTCCTGGTGGTGTTTTCCTCCGGCACGACCGGGGCGCCGAAAGGCATCGTGCAGTCGCTGGAGAATTTCTTCGCCGCCGCCAAGGCGTTTGCCGGCGCGGTCGGCCTGCAGCCCGGACAGGTGACCCTGCACAATTGGCCGATGTTCTACAACGCGGGCTTGTTCAACCTGTTTGCTTGCCCCTTGCTCTCAGGCGGTGTCATTGCGGTGGGGAAACGCTTTGCGGCCAAAAACCTGGGCGATTTCTGGGCCGACCTGGCACGATTCCGGCCGGATTCTCTCTACCTGTCGCCGACCATGGCGGCCACGCTCGCCAAGACGTACCGGTTTTTCTCGGCGGATCTCGAGCCCCTCCAGCGCGCGCGCATCATTTCCACCAGTTCGATCCTGTACCCGGCCATCAAGGAAGAATTCCTGCGCGTGCTGGGCGCGCCTCTCCTGCCGTGCTTCGGCATCACCGAGCTGGGCGGGTCGTTCACCATCGGTGACGCCGATAGTGGCCCGTTCTCGGTCGGGAAGGTCATGGCGGACGTGGGCGTGCAGATCGACGATCAGGCTGATGGCGAGTTGTTGGTGCAATCGCCCTATATGGCCCTGGGCTACCTCGCGGAAGGCGGTGGCATCGACTATTTCGACCGCCGGCAACCGTTCCGGACGGGCGACTTGGGCCATGTCCGCGATGGCGAACTTTATATTTCCGGTCGCAAGAAGGACTCCATCAAGAAGGGGGGCGAGATGATCAATCTCGCCGAGGTCGAGGACATGGTTCACGCCACCCAGCTGTGCGAAGAGTGCTATGCGGTCGGCAAGCCCGACCTGTTCTGGGGCGAAACCTACGACGTGTTCTTTGTGCCACCGGCCGGAGGCAATGCGCAGGCGATCAAGGACGAGCTGAGCCGCCTGTTCAATGCCTCGTTGCCGCAGTCGCAACGGCCGGACCAGATTCATGCCGTGAGCGAGGTGCCGCGCACCTCGTCGGGCAAGCCGATCAAGCGGCTCATTAGCTACGAGGTCGCCCAGTGAGCGTATTGCTGACCACCCATGACCCCCGTACCGGGCTACCGGCGGTATCGTATCCCTGCGCTACGCCGGAACAGGTCGTCCAGATTTGCCGGCGAGCGCGTGATGCCTTTTTTAATCAATGGCGGGCCGTGCCGTCGACGGAGCGTGCGACGGCGCTGCTCAGCGTGGCTGCACTGCTGCGGGACCGGCTTGAGGAGTTTGCTGCCGCTGAAGCGCGCGACACCGGCAAGCCCCTGGATGTGGCGCGTGGCGAGGTGGCCGGTGCGGCGGGCCTGTGGGAGTACGCGGCGGCGCTGGCCCGGACCGAACACAGCGAGTGCCTGAGCACGGCCACGACCCAAGGGCTGGCCCTGACCCTGCGCGAGCCGATGGGCGTGGTGGGGTTGATCGTGCCGTGGAATTACCCGCTGATCACGGCTGCGGAGCGTATGCCCTTCGCCTTGGCGGCCGGCTGCTGCGTGGTGCTCAAGCCGAGCGAACTGGCGGTCGGCAGCCTGGCGTTGCTGGTCGAGGCGATGGCGAACAACCCCTTGTTCCCGACTGGGGTGGTGCAGGTGCTGTTCGGCCAGGGCGATGCCGTCGGCCGGGCGCTGGTGGCCAATCCGGACGTCGACATGATCGCCTTCGTGGGCTCCACGGCGACGGGACGGGCCATCGAATCGGCCGCCACGGCCACCGGCAAGCGGGTGTCGGCCGAACTGGGCGGCAACAACCACGTGTTGATCTACCCCGACGCCGATCTGCCTCGGGCGGCGCGGGCGGTCGTGGCCGGCGGTTTTCGCAACGGCGGACAGGCCTGCATCGCCGGCACGCACGTGCTGGTGGACCCCAGTGTCGCGGACGAGTGGGCGGCGCACCTGGAGCAGGCGCTGCGCGAACGTTTCCCGGTAGGAGAGGCGGGGACGGTCGCGTCGATCCAGCCCATGATTTCCGCCGCGCACAAGCAGCGCCTGCTGGCCTTGATCGAACAGGCGCGGCCGGCCGGCTTCGTGCCCTTGCCGGGATCGCTGCTGGACGGGCCGGGCAACTTTCTGGGGCCGGTGGTGCTGGACCGGGTACCCTTGCACTCTCCGCTGCGGCAGCAGGAAATTTTTGGACCGGTCGTCACCGTGACGCGCGTCGAAGCCGATAAATTTCCGGCGATTCTGGCCGATAACCAGTATGGCTTGGCGGTGTATGTGTGGACGGCCGCCACGTCGGCCGCCCTTGCCGCCATCAGGCAGGTTCGGATCGGCCGTATCTGGGTCAACGCGGACCCCGAGTTCTGGCTGCCGGAGCTGCCGGTAGGCGGTTTTGCCGCCTCGGGCGTTGGGCGGGAAGGCGGGGCCAAGGCGCTGGACACGTATTCCCTGCCCAAGTCGGTCCTCATTTTTTGATTGAACGGCCTCGGTCGTGAGCAATTCCACCTGTCGGGCCTGTCTCGCCACGACAGTGCGGGCAAACACTTAGGAGTGTGCATATGGGCCAGATTTCCCGCCCGCTTTCTCTGGTTGAAAAACTGAAGCAGGAGTCCGTGCAGGATTTCATCAACCGGTTTCTCTGGAACAAGAGCAACAACGCTCCTTTCGTGGTTGAACTGGATCCGACGACCGCCTGTAACCTGGCGTGCCATGACTGCATCAGCGCCAACCTGCTCAACCAGGGTGGGATAGACAACGAGCGTCTGCTGCGCCTGGCCGAAGAGTTTGCGGAGAGCGGGGTGCGCGCTGTAGTGCTGATCGGCGGCGGCGAGCCGATGGCGCACCCCAAGTTCGGGGCGCTGGTGAGCTCGTTGTACCAGTCCGGGATCAAGGTCGGGGTCACCACCAACGGCACGCTGATGCATCGCTACATGGACGAGTGCATCACCATGACCAGTTGGCTGCGGGTGTCGGTAGACGCAGGCAGTGAAGAAGTGTTCGCCGACTTCCGCCCGCACGCCAGCGGTAAGTCCCAGTTCAACCTGGTGATCGACAATATGCGGCGGATGGCCGAACGCAAGACCGGTCTCTTGGGCTATTCCTTCCTGCTGCTGTCGAAGTTCAACAGCGACGGCAGCCTGCTGCGCAGCAACGCCGTGGATATCGAAAAAGCCGCCCGCCTGGCCAAGGACATCGGCTGCGACTATTTCGAGGTCAAGCCGGCCTTCGACATGATGCACTTCCTGCAGCAGCAAGACCTGTCGGTGGTCGAGATGGTCAACCGCAACCTAAAGGCCATTCACGAGCTGGCCGACGACAACTTCAAGATCATCGCGCCGTTCACCCTGGAAGAGGCGCTGAAAGGCGTGGGCACCCAGATCAAGCCCTACAACCGCTGCCTGACCGCCGAGCTGCGCACGGTGATCACGCCGAGCGGCGCCTACGTGTGTCCGTACCACCGCGGCAACCTCAACATGCGCATCGGCGACGTCGCCAAGACCTCGCTGGAGGAGCTGTGGAAGGGCGATCGCCGGGCCCAGGTGATGACCCGAGTCGATCCGGCCAAGCACTGTACCTTCCACTGCATCCGTCACGAGTCCAACCTGCTGCTGGAGCGCATGGCGGCGGGCGAGGTGGTCGACACCGTACCGGACTTCGACCTGTTCATCTGATCGGGAGCCCCATGGAACCGTTGAGCCGCGAAGAATTGCTGGCGCTGGGCTTCAGCCACGTCGGTGAAGGGGTGCGCGTTTCGCGCAGCGCCACGTTTTACGATATCTCCGGCGTGATCGGGGATGGCGCGCGTATCGACGATTTCGCCATCCTGACGGGTCATATCGAAATCGGCCGGCAGGTGCACGTATCGCCGTTCTGCTTTCTGGGCGGCACCGGCGGGACGATACGGCTGGGGGACGGGGTGGGCTTCTCCACCCATGTCAGTGTCTTTACTAAGAGCGACGACTATCAGCAGAGGACGGACGGCCCGCGCGACAAGGTTTGCGGCGACGTCGTGATCGGCGATTTCACGATCTTCGGTGCGCAGTGCGTGATCCTGCCGGGGAGCGTGGTCGGCAAGCACTGCTCGGTCGGCATCGGCTGCGTGGTGCACGATACGCTGCCCGATGGCGGCCGCTACGTCAGCATGGGTATTAAATCTGTGCGCCTGCCATGAGGGCGCTTTGTCGAGGGAATATGGAAACCATCAAAGCCTGGATTCTCGATTACCTGCAGTCCGAAGGCGTCGGCGATATTGAAGCCGACAAGCCCCTGTTCGAACAGATCGACTCGTTCAGCGTGGTCGGCTTTCTGCTGGCGTGCGACGAGCGCTTCAGCAGCTTTGCCTCTCTGCCGGTGGAGTCGCTCGGCACACTGACCGTCGAGGAAATCGCCCGCCGGATCGAGGCGCAACAAGCTCTGGTGTGAGCCTGGAGTGGGGGATATCGCTCCGCATGAGAGGCGGGCCCCTTTCGAATGAGGCATGGTTTTATGCTGGATAAAAATACCTTCGACGCGGCATTGCGGCCTGGCGTGCGTGCCTCCCTCGCCGGCGCGAACCAGGCGCTGCGACGGGCCGAGGCTGAAACTTTCGGCCGCCTGCTCGATGAGCGGGGTGACTTTCTCCCCGGCGCCAGTTTCCGGCGCGATTGCCCGCAGTGCGGTACCGCGCACGAGCGGGCGGCTGAGTTGCTGCGGGCTCAAGGCATGCAACTGGTGCGCTGCCCCGAATGCCGGCTGGTGTACAGCCGGGAGGTCATCGATCGCGACTTCGAACGGCAGCGCTATCAGGACAGTTCGGCGAGCCAGGCCAATCTCGAGCTCAAACACGACCCGTTCTATGCCGCGCTCGAGCGCGACAAGGCGGCCTATGTGGCCGGCCGGCTGAGTGAGCTGGCGGGGCCTGGTCGTCTGCTGGATATCGGCTCCTCGTCAGGCGCCTTGCTGCGCGCGGCGGAAGAGGCGGGGTGGCAGTCCTTCGGCATGGAGATCAATCCGGCCGCCGTGCAGGCCTGCCAGGCGGCCGGGTTGGCCGCCGTTTGCGGTGAATACCCGTGCGCCCTGCCGGCAGAGTGGGGGCCGTTCGATGCGATCGCGCTGCTGGACGTGCTGGAGCATGTCGCCGATCCGCTGGCCTTCCTCGATCGCGTCAGCCAGGATCTCAAGCCGGACGGCTGGCTGGTGGTGCAGGTGCCCAATTTCAGCAGCCTCCTGCTGACCATCGAAGGCGTGCGCAACAACAATATCTGTCACGGCCACTGGAGCTATTTCGAGCCGGCAACCTTGCCGGCCCTGCTGGTGCGCGCCGGCTTCGAAATGCGCTGGTTCGAAACCTACATCAGCGAGCTCGACCGGGTGCTGGCATACCCGGACGAGCAGGTCGCGGCGGCCTGGGAGCAACTGACGGGACAGACCTTGGCCGAACCCCGAGACCTTCAAGTCGAGCAATTGCACACCCGGATGTTGGGCTACAAACTGTTCGGCCTGTTCCAGAAAGTCGCGACGTGAACCTTTCCCGCATCCCCTTCGGCAAACCGTTCATCGTCGGCAAGGAGTTGTTCTACATCGCCCAGGCGGTGATGAGCAGTTCGATCGCCGGCGACGGCGCCTATACCCGCAAGTGCCAGCAATGGCTGGAGGAGCACCTCAAGGCACGCAAGGTCCTGCTGACCCACTCGTGCACAGGCGCCCTGGAGATGGCGGCGATCCTGGCCGGTATCGGTCCCGGTGACGAGGTGATCATGCCCTCGTTCACCTTCGTGTCGACGGCCAACGCCTTCGTCCTGCGCGGTGGCGTTCCGGTCTTCGTCGACATCCGCCTCGACACGCTCAACCTCGACGAGAGGCTGGTCGAGTCCGCCATCACCGAGAAGACCAAGGCGATCGTGGCGGTGCACTACGCCGGCCAGCCCTGCGCCATGGAGGCGCTCAAGGCGCTGTGCCGCAAGCACGGTTTGCGGCTGATCGAGGATGCGGCGCAAGCCATCCTGGCCCAATCCGACGGCCAGGCGCTGGGGACGATCGGCGACCTGGGGTGCCTGAGTTTTCACGAAACCAAGAACATCATCAGCGGCGAGGGCGGGGCCCTGCTGATCAATGATCCCGAGTTGATCGACCGCGCCGAGGTCATCTGGCAGAAAGGCACCAACCGCAAGGCCTTCTTCCGTGGCGAGGTCGACAAATACACCTGGGTCGACATCGGCTCCTCCTTCCTGCCCAGCGAACTGACGGCTGCCTTCCTCTACGCTCAGCTGGAGCAGGCCAGGCGCATCAACGCGCATCGGCGCTCGCTGTATGACCGGTACATGGACCTGCTGACACCGCTGGTGCGGGAAGAGCATTTTGCGTTGCCGATCAATCCGGGGGAGCATCCCGAGAACGGCCATATCTTCTACCTGGTCTGCCGGAGCGAAGAGAAGCGCGACGGCCTGATCGATCATCTGCGCAGCCAGGGCATTTCGGCGGTGTTCCACTACGTGCCGCTGCATGATTCGCCTGCGGGCATGCGCTTCGGGAGGACGGCGGGCGGCCTGCCGGTGACCGAGCGCGTGTCCCGCTGCCTGGTGCGCTTGCCCCTGTACTCCGAAATGACCGTGGAACAAGTACGCCGTGTGTGCCAGGAAATCGGCGCCTTCTTCACGGCTGATGCGGCATCGCCATCCCCTTACTGAACTTACCTGACCGGGCCATCATGTCTCAAGCCAGCGCTTCCTCTCCGAGCCAATCCGCTCCCTACTACGTTTATGCCCCGCCATATCGCGAGACTTCCGGGGGGGTGAGGGCGCTCCACTACCTGTGCCATGAGCTGAACCTGCGCGGACAGGAAGCCTACGTCATGCAAGGCGATACCTCGCCGACGCTACTTACCCCCGAGCTGACGCCCGAGATCTATCAGGCCCATCTCGGTGCTGGCCGCGAACCCATCGTGATCTACCCCGAAATCATTCAAGGCAACCCGATGCGGGCCAGGCATGTGGTGCGCTACCTGCTCAACGTGCCCGGCGCGCTCACCAATACCTCGCTGGGCGACCTGGGCTGGTCCGCCGACGATCTGCTCTATGTGCACGGCTACGACGTCCTGCCGGAGGGTTGGCAGGCCGGCTTGCTGCAAGTGCCGCTGGTCGACACGCGCGTCTACCATGCCGACGGAGTGGATGATGGGGAGCGGCATGGCCATCTGGTCTGGCTGAACCGCTATCTGAACAAGGGGGGCGAACCGTGGCCGTTGACGGCGGAGGCCACCGAGATTTCGTTCCGTGTTCCCAACCGTTCGCCGGCGGAGCTGGCCGCGCTCTATCGCGGCGCCGAATTGCTGTTCACCTACGAGCACTCCACCGCCTGCTTCGAAGCCTTGCTATGTGGCTGCCCGGTCGTCTATCTGCCCAACCCGATCATGCTGGAAAAACCCATGCACAATTACCTGGGCTCTGACGGCGTGGCATGGGGCGCAGGAGAGGAAGAGATCGCCCGAGCCAAGGCGACCGTTTATCGCGTGCAGGAACAATACAAGGCGACGCAGGCCCAGTTCGGCGAGGAACTGGTGGCGTTTATCGAGACCACGCAGGGGCACGTGCGGGAGGCGGGGAACACGCCTAGCCAGAGCATGGCGTCCGCCACCCAGGTGGAGAAGCGCAAGCCGCGCATCGGCGTGCTGAGCCAGGACCCTCCCGACAGCGCGTGCTTCCGACTGCGTCTGGGCGACCCGCTGGCCGTGCTGGCCGATGCGATCGAGGTCCACTACTGGCGGTACACGGCCAGCGTCATGGTGGATGGGCAATTCCCGTTCGCCAGCGACCAGGACTTCATCGACGCCATGGACATGTTCATCGTGCAGCGCTCGGCGCTGCATCCGTCCACCGACGAACTGGTGCAACGGCTGCTGCAATCCGGCAAGCCTCTGGTGTACGAACTGGACGATTGGCTGCCGTCGCTGCCTATGAGCCACCCGCAATACGCCGAGTTCAAGCCCAGCTTCTCGCGTATCAAGAACATGCTGCCGCGCTTCCATCTGGTGACTGCGAGTACGCCGGTACTGGCCGAGATCGTCAGGGCCTATAACCCGAACGTCGCGGTCTTGCCCAATTACCTGAGCGCAGCGCGTCTGGTGGAGCCGCAGCTGGACGACCAGGCGGCCACGGTGACCATCGGCTTTGCCGGCACCGCCACCCATCGTCAAGATTTGGCCCGCATCGGCAGCGCCCTGGCTCGACTGGCGCGCGATTACGACGGCAAGGTGTCCTTCGTGTTCTGGGGCAGCATCCCGCCGCAGATGGAAGGCGTGCCCAACGTCCGTTTCGTGAACGGGGGGGTGGAGTACCAGGGCTATCTGCCGAAACTGGGCAGCCTGAAGATCGACATCGGCATTGCCGCGTTGGAAGAGTCCGAGTTCAACGCAGGCAAGTCCGACATCAAGTGGCTGGAATACTCCTCTGTGGGGGCGGTGTCCGTCCTGAGCGATGTGCCGGCCTACCGCCACATCAAGGAGCTCGATCTGGGCGTGGTGCTGCCGCCGGATGACGAGGATGCCTGGTACGAGGCCCTGGCGGACTTGGTGGAAAATGCCGCCAAGCGGTGTGCGCTGGCAACCCGCGCACGCGACTACCTGCTGCGCGGGCGCCTGCTGGAAGGGCAGATCGACCATTTCGTCCAGGCCTGGAACCTGGTGCTGCCGGAGGCGTTGCGCATCGTGCTGCCGCCGTCGTTGGCGACGCCGCCGCTGGACAGCGTCGGCGGCGGCGATCTGACGGTATTGCGCCAGTACCGCACATGGCTGCAAAACCACCATTTCCGCGAGGTGCATGCCGAACAGTTGGCCGAACGCATGGTCCTGGCTTGGTCGTCGCGGCCGGTGTTCAATCTGGTCACGGTCGTGAGCAGGCAGGAGCAGAACCGCTTGGCCGACACGGTTGACGCCTTGCAGCAGCAGCTCTACCCCCACTGGCGACTGATCGTGCTCGCGGACTGGGAGGCGCCGGATCCGGCCTTCCAGGAGCACGAGCAGCTGGGCTGGCTGCAGCTCGATACGCTGGACGATCCGGATCTGTTGGCACGGGCCGTGAACAGCGTGGCGGCGGAAGTGCCCGCCGATTGGCTGATGTGGTTGCCAGTGGGCTTCCGCCTGGTCCCGCAGGCCCTGGTGCGTTTCGGCGAGGCCATCCACATGCATCCGGAATGGTCGGCCTTGTACTGCGACAGCGATATCGTTTCCCCTATGGGCGAGCGTTTCAAACCCCGCTTCCGTCCCGACTTTGCGCCGGAATATCTGCGCTCGATGGATTACATCGGCGACGCCGTGGCGGTGGCGACATCGGCATTGCTGGAGCGCGGCGGTTTTGAAGCCTACCCGGGGGCCTACTGGTTCGACCTGTTGCTGTGGCTGTTCGAGCAGCATGGACCACAGTCCATCGGCCATGTCGACGACATGCTGCTGTCGTTGCCTCCGGTCAAGCCGCATCCCCTGACTCTGCCGGCGCAACGCGTCGCGCTGGAGAACCATACCCGGCGCCTGGGACTGGATGTGGAATTGGGCGACGGCTATCTGGAGGGAACGTTCCACTTCAACCTGCGTGTGCAGGGCGAACCGCTGGTGTCCGTGATCGTGCCCAACCGCGACAAGCTCGAGGTGCTGGAACCGTGCGTCGAAAGCCTGTTCGAGGGGAGCCGCTACCAGAATTTCGAGCTGATCATCGTCGACAACCGTTCGGAAGAGCCGGAAACCCGGGAGTACTATCGGGACATTTGCTCACGTTGGCCGGATCGGGTGCGCATCGTGGCCTACGACGCGCCGTTCAACTTCTCCGCCCAGTGCAACCTGGGCGTGGCGGAAGCCCGCGGCAGCTATGTGCTGCTGCTCAACAACGACACCGAAGTGGTGTTGGACACCTGGCTGGAGCGCTTGCTGGCCTGGGCGCAGCAACCGGGCGTGGGGGCGGTCGGCGCCCGCCTGACCTATCCGGAGGTCGGCCTGATCCAGCATGCCGGCATCGTGCTCGGCCTGCCCGGCGGTCTGCGTTCGGTCGCCGATCACGTGTTCGAGGGCGAAGACATCTTCTCCCCGGGCTACATGAACCGGCTGCTCACCGGCCAGAACTACTCGGCGGTGACGGCAGCCTGCCTGATGGTGGCCAAGGAACACTACCTAGCGGTGGGCGGCATGGACGATACCGCACTCACCGTGCTGTTCAATGATGTCGACCTCTGTCTCAAGCTCCAGGCCGCCGGCCTGCGCAATGTCTACAACCCCTTTGCCGTGATGGTGCACCATCACGCCCGCAGCATCGGGCGCCGCACGTCCGACCCTCGCGTGGCGCTGGAAGCGGCGGTACGCGAGTACGACGAACTGAACACCATGATGGCGCGCTGGCTGCCGCAACTGGCGCGCGATCCTGCCTACAACCGTCACTTGGCCCTGAACAGCCGCAAGATGATGCTGGAAACCAGCCGTGCCGCATCCTGGGACCCCGCCATCCCCGGCCGCCGGCGAGTGCTCGGCCTGCCCGTCAGCGGCGGCAGCGGCGAATACCGTGTCTGCATGCCGCTCAACGCGTTGCAGGCGGCGGGCCGTCTGGATGGCGACATCCTGCAGCCGAGCGGCAGCAGCGGCCTGCATGTGCTGTCAGTGGTGGAAATGGCCCGCCAGGCCCCCGATACCCTGCTGCTTCATACCGCCATCGGCGACGGCCTGGTCGAGGCGATGAAGAACTATCGCCAGTTCCTGCCCGAGATGCGCATTGTCTTCGGCATGGACGACCTGGTCGGTGCCATTCCTGAGAAAAGCTCGTTTTCGCGCCATTGGAAGAAGGTATTTCCGGATGCCCGCTCTCGGTTGCGCAAGGCCCTGGCCTTGAGTGACACCCTGATTGTGTCGACTGACCCGCTGGCGGAACACTGCCGTGGCATGATCGACGATATCGTCGTTATCCCCAATCGCTTGCAGAAGAGCCGTTGGGACGGACTGTCGTCTCTCCGTGGCACGGGCAAGAAGCCCCGCGTCGGCTGGGTGGGGGCAGCCCAGCATCGTGGTGATCTCGAGCTGATCGTCGAGGTAGTCAAGCAGACTGCCGATGAAGTGGACTGGGTGTTCATGGGCATGTGTCTGGCCGAACTGCGTCCGTACGTGGCAGAGGTACATCCCTTTGTCGCTTTCGACCTGTATCCAGAAAAGATGGCCAGCCTGAACCTGGACCTGGCCATCGCTCCGCTGGAAGTGAGCCCGTTCAACGAGGCCAAGAGTAACCTCCGCTTGCTAGAGTATGGGGTGCTGGGCTGGCCGGTGGTGTGCACCGATATCTACCCCTATCAGACTGGCGGGGCCCCGGTATGCCGGGTCGCCAATGAGGTTTCCGGATGGGTCGAGGCGATCCGTCAGCGGGTGCACGATTTGCCGGCTGCCTACCGCGCAGGGGACCAGTTGCGCGACTGGGTGCGACAGCATTATATGCTGGAAGAGCATCTGCACGATTGGCAACGGGCCTTGTGCTAGTCATATGCAGGAAAAATGCAAAAAGACGCTAAAGTTTATGAGAGGCGGGTCGATAACTTGAACAAGCCGGATGCACTGCCGAGCCAACCGACCCAAGGAGAATTGTCATGGCCCTGACCGTAAATACCAACATCGCCTCGTTGAATGCCCAACGCAACCTGAACAACTCGACCAGCTCGCTGAACCAGTCGCTGCAACGCCTGTCTTCCGGCCTGCGCGTGAACAGCGCCAAGGACGATGCTGCCGGTCTGGCGATCTCCCAGACCCTGACCTCGGCGATTCGCGGTAACAACCAGGCCATCCGTAACGCCAACGACGGTGTGTCGGTGGGGCAGACGGCGGAAGGTGCTCTCGGTCAGATCACCAACAACCTGCAGCGTATCCGTGAAATCGCCGTCCAGGCCTCCAACGGTTCGGTCAGCGACACCAACCGTTCGCAGCTGCAGAAGGAAGTGGACCAGCTGACCCAGGAAATTTCCCGCATCACCCAGACCACCCAGTTCAATGGCACTTCCCTGCTGTCGGGCGGTAGCGCATTGACCTTCCAGGTCGGCTCCTCGGGCTCGGCTGACAACCAGCTGACGATCAGCGCTTCCGACCTGACGTCGTTGCACAGCTATAATACGGCGCTGAGTGCTACGGTTACGATCGACGTGACCACCCAGGGTGCGGCTTCCGCCGCCCTCTCTGGCCTGGATGCCGACCTTTCTTCCGTGTCGTCCAGCCGTTCGGACTTCGGTGCCGTACAGAACCGTTTCGATGCAGTGGTCGCCAACCTGTCCAACTACGTTGAGAACTTGTCCAGTGCCAACAGCCGTATCGTCGACGTCGACTTTGCCGCGGAAACGGCCAACTTGACCAAGAACCAGATTCTGCAGCAGGCCGGTACCTCCATCCTGAAGACGGCCAACTCGACGACGCAGTCCGCTCTGTCGCTGCTCCAGTAAGGCAACTCGCCGCAGATGAGTTAAGAGATGGCCTCGGTTCCACCACCAGGCCATTTCTTGTTCCTTGAAAGGAGGTGAAGAGATGCAAATTTCCACACCATTGGTAAGTCCTCTTTCTCGCTCCGATGGGAGCTCGGCGCGGGCGGTTGCGCCACCTCCCCAGGCCTCTTCAGGCGAGACGGCTGGGGTGGCGGTTTCGCCTGTTTCGAGCCAGGCGGTCAGTGCCGTAGACAAAGAAAAGGAAACGTCGAATAGCCGTGACGCTACCAAGAAGCCGGTATCCCTCTCCGACTTACAGCCGGCACTACGCAAGCTGAATGAAGCTGTCCAGCATTACGATAGCGAACTGGAGTTTTCCGTCGACAAAGATACCGATATTTCAGTGGTCAAGGTGGTGGACAAGGAAACCCAGAAAGTCATTCGCCAGATTCCTTCCGAAGAGGCCATCAGTATTTCAAAGGCTATTGAAGACTTCAAAGGCTTGCTGATCAAGGATAAGGCATAGGGCTGGGTATAATGCCTAGTACTTGTCCTGCTCGATTGCGATGACAATGAAGGCGGCGCGGGGGTGCGTTACCGTTCTTAACGGCTTTGAAAGGTAAGAATCATGGCTTCCATTACGACGTCGGTTGGTGCTCTCGATGTCCAGAGCATCGTCAGTCAACTCATGACGATCGAGCAGCAGCCGATGACGGCGAGCCAGAGCCGTGTCTCAAAGTTCAATACGCAGCTCAGTGCTGTGGGTAAGATCAGTTCCGGCTTGTCCAGTTTACAGACAGCTATTCGCTCTTTGGCTTCGGGCTCGTTTTTGCAGTCTTACAAGGCCAGTTCAAGTGACTCGACAATCGCCAGCGTTGCGACCTCTGCTGCCACTGTAGCGGGCAGTTATGCCCTGAATATCACGAGCTTGGCGCAGCCTCGGCAGTTGGTGTTCGATAAGTATGCCGATGGTACTGCCATCACCGACCCCACTGCGGTTATTGCTTCCGCTCCGGACAGCCTGACCTTTACCGTTGGTGGAAAAGCCACCACCCCAATCAGTCTGAGGGACAATCCCGGAGATTCCGTCACGTTAAACAGCATGCGGGACCGGATCAACCAGGCCGGCGTCGGCGTGACGGCCAATATCGTCAATAACAACGGCAACTACAAGTTGGTTATTACGTCGACCAACAGTGGGAGCGATAATGCCTTTTTGATTTCGGCCGGAGGGGCCGAGCCAGCTGATGCCAGTTCGCCGGCGTCATTGGGTGGCTTGACCCAGAGCACGGGTACCGCTAGTGCGATCAGCGAGTCCCACGCAGCTCAGAATGCCGCGTTGACTATCAATGGTGTCAGTGTGTCTACAGCCAGCAATCACTTGACCGATGCGATTGCTGGGCTGACTCTCGATCTGAGCAAGACTGGAGAGGCCAGTATCAATGTGGTCCAAGATTCAGATGGCATCACTACGGCCTTGCAAGCGTTCGTCGATGCCTACAATCAGGTACATTCAGCCGCAGAGTCGGCGCGGACCGACAGCATGAAGGGAAACGCTTCGGTTCTGGCGATCGAGTCGCAGATGACCTCCATACTCGCTACGCCTGTGTCTGGGGCGAACCCCTATAATTCTTATGCCTATCTGGCTCAGGTAGGAATCTCGATCCAGAAGGACGGCACGCTGAAACTGGACAAGACAGCGTTCAATACGGCCCTGTCGGCGGATCCGGCTGCTGTCAAAAATCTGTTCGGCAATAGCAATAATGACGGTTTTGCCGATCGCTTCAATGCGGTGATCAATCAATTGTTGGGGCCCGATGGCATCATCGAGTCGAGCAAGAGTTCGATCAACAGTCGCATAGACTTCGAGACGAATTACCAGACAGGTCTCCAATCGAAGCTCGATCGATTGAAAACGCAGTATACCCAGCAATATACAAATCTGAATGCGATCTTGGCCAAGATGCAGTCTGCGACTAGCAGCCTGGCAAACTTGCTTTCGTCATCATCGTCATCTTGAGGGTATGGATAGAGATGCTTAACAAACATGCGCTCAGGCAGCTTAACCAGGCTTATGAGAAAGATGCGTTGGTTGCCGCAGTCTATGGAGCAAGCCCTGTTGGTATTGTTGTCCTTTTGTATAAAGGGGCAGCAAACGCTATAGCTCAGGCAGGCAATGCCATCAATATGCAGGACTATGCTTCAAAAGCCCGTCTTATCTCCAAAGCCATCGATATTCTTGATGGTTTGCGTGAAATGACGAATCTGGAAGAGGGGGGCGATGCTGCGCGAAACTTGAATGATTTATATCTTTATATGAAGGCTCGCTTGGCTCTGGCAGGGAAAAGCAATGACCAGGACATCCTGGCGGAGGTTCGTAGCTTGCTTGACACCCTCCTGCCTGCATGGGTTGAGCTGGATAAACGGGAATACTCGGGCGCTCCGGTTTCTGCCGTTGGCTGATATCAAGACAAGCGTATGCTGCGCATCACTCTGATGAAGGAGTGGAATCGGAATGGATGAGGACGTGGGATTGAGCTCTCAGGTAATGAAGCTTGCCCATATCACGGAAGCAATGTTGGCAGCCGCCAGCAATGCCGAGTGGGAGCGATTTACCGAACTCGATATCGAGCGAGATGCCCATTATCGTCAAGTCATCCTTGAGGTCGATGCGCCTGCGCTAGCAAACAGCCCTGAATTGCGAGAGGTACTCGATACCGTCGTGACCCAAAGCAGGGAGATAGAAAGCTTGCTGATCGAGCGCTGTGCCGAGTTGCAGTACTCGCTGTCATTGACTAACCGGCAACAGAAGCTCCAGAAAATTTATCGTTAGGGCTCGGCAAGTTGGGCTTGGGCCACAGAGCACCCTGCTGTACTCTTAAGAGTAGCAAGATGTTATGAGTAGAGGCCTGACGTGTCTATTTGGACGATAGTATCCTTGGCGGTGTCTGTGGGTACCCTGATTGCTTTGGGGTACCTGTGGTGGCGCGCGAAACGCGATGGAGAGAGCAGCGCAAGGCTGACTGCTCTTCACCTCGATCACCTGCAGCAGCAACTCAGCATGCTGCAGCGTGACATGGAGCATCTGGCCAAGAGCAAATCCCTGCCCAGGCCGCAGAGCAAGGGGGAGGACTTGACCTCTACGCCTTACAATCAGGCTATCGAGCTTGTCAAACATGGCTTGTCGGCGGCGGAGGTGGCCGAACGCTGTGGCATTTCCCGCAGTGAGGCCGAGCTGATCGTGTCCCTGTACCGCAATAATTCCACTTCATGATTTCCCCCCTTTCTGGCAAAGCACTCGGCGCCGCGGCGGTTTCCGGTGTCCGGCTGCTGGGCGAAGGCGGCCGGCTGCTGCTGGAAGCCTCGGTCCTTCCGGCCAAGGCTCCGTCCTTGAGTATTGGCGAACTAGTTTCGGCCCGGGTTGCTGAACGTCTGGACAATGGGCAGTTCGCCGCATTGATCAAGAATGGTTTGTTCACGTTGAATCTGCCCAAGGGCATGCAGCTCAACGGCGAGGCGCTCACGCTGCGAGTGGCCAGTTTGTCGCCAAAACTGACCTTCGCGCTGGTCGAGCAGGCTGCGGATAGTGAGGTGCCGAATGGTTCGGCCGATGTTTCGCTGAGCCCCGCCTCGCGTTATCTGACCGATCTGCTGCACAGTGCCAAGAGCGCGCCGACGCAGGCGGGACTGCAGCTGGATGCCTCGCGCCAGGATCCGGCGGATGTGGCCGCAGCACTGAAACAGGGGGCCGACAAGAGCGGGCTGTTCTACGAGTCGCACGTCAAGGCTTGGGTCGATGGTCGTTTGTCGCTGGAGAGCCTCAAGGACGAGCCGCAAGCCAGGCTTGGACAAAGCCTTGATTCGGCGCAGACGACTCCCTCTCCCCATGGCAAAGCGGCCTTGGCGGAGCTGGGTAACCTGGTGCAACGGCAGCTCGACACCCTGGAGAACCACCAGCTTCAACTGCAGGGGTGGGCTTGGCCGGGGCAGCCGTTGCAGCTGAGCATTCAGCAGGACGAGACGCGAGAGCGAGAGGCGGGCGGTGCAGAAGCGGTAGCGGCCTGGTCTACCCGTCTGGCGCTGGAACTTCCGGTGCTCGGTGGCCTGTCTGCCCGTATCCGTATCGTCGGCGGGACGGTGCAGCTGTCTTTTGCCACCGAGGAGGCGGCGACGGAGCAGTTGATCCGCGACCATGCGCGGCGGCTCGAGGAGGGCCTGGGGGCTGCCGGACTGAATCTTGCAACACTGTCGGTGAGCCATGACGAAGCCGCCAGCTGATCCGGCGCGCCGCTCCGCCATCGCCCTGAGCTACCAGGACGGTGCGCGTGCGCCAAAGGTGGTGGCCAAGGGCTACGGCGAGTTGGCCGAACGCATCATCGAACGAGCCCAGGAGGCCGGCGTATTCGTGCATGACTCGCCGGCGCTGGTGTCCTTGCTGATGCAGGTCGATCTGGATCAGCAAATTCCTCCGGAGCTGTACCGGGCGGTGGCCGAGGTGCTGGCCTTTGTCTATTTTCTGGAGCACCAGGCGGCGGGCCGTGATTTCGAGTTCGACGCGTGGCTGGCGCAGCGCCCATCCCCCCCCGCCTGAAAACTGATACCCCCCCGGCTGGCTTGAACGGTCGGCTTTCCGTATGCTTGCCCCTTGTGTGCAACTTGAGCCCGCTGTGATCGACGGCAGGGCGCCATCGGCGTGTCATGCGCGGTCGTGACGCGTCAGCCGTTCAATCAACTGGGCTTCAGCCGGAGATGGATAGATGAAAGTAGGCTATATCGGACTGGGCATCATGGGCCGCCCTTGCGTGCTCAATCTGCTCAAGGCGGGACATCAGGTCAGCGTGTGGGCGCGCCGGCGCGAATCGGCCGAGCCGCTGCTCGCTGCCGGTGCCTGCTGGTGCGACTCCCCGGCCGAACTGGCCGCGGGCGTCGAGCTGGTGGTGACCAATGTGTCCGACACTGCCGACGTGGAGGCGGTGCTGCTTGGTGACAACGGCGTGGCGCTGGGGGCCACGCCGGGTCTGGTGTGCGCCGACATGAGCACGATTTCTCCAATAGGTGCGCGCAAGATCGCGGCCAGCCTGGCCGAAAAGGGCATCGACTTCCTCGATTGCCCGGTGTCGGGCGGTGAGGTCGGCGCCATCAACGGCACGCTGACCATCATGGTCGGTGGCAAGGCCGAGGCGCTGGAGAAGGCACGGCCGGCGCTGCAGGCGATGGGCAAGACCATCACCCATATCGGCGAGTCAGGAGCGGGGCAGGTAGCCAAGGCGTGCAACCAGATTGCCGTCGGCGTCGGTGTGGCGGCAGTGGCCGAGGTGATGAAGTTGGCCAAGGCGTGCGGCGTGGATCCGGCACCGGTGCGCGAGGCGCTGCTCGGCGGTTTCGCCCAGAGTCGGGTGCTGGATGTTCATGGCCAGCGCATGATCGACGACAACTATGCGCCGGGCTTCAAGGCCAAGCTGCACCTCAAGGATATGGGCATCGTACTCGATACCGCGCGCGAGCTGGGCATCAAACTGCCGGAGGCGGAGCGGGTGGCGGGCCTGATCGGCGAATTGGTCGAGAAGGGGGAGGGCGAGCTGGATTCTTCGGCCATCGCCCGGCTGATCTGGGAAAAGAACTGAGCCGGACGACACGCTCGATACAAACAAACAGGGCCCCAAGCGGGGCCCTGTTTGTTTCGTAGGGGACTCAGGCGACCAGCTTGCTCAAGGCCGCCAGCACGCCGCTGCCGGGGGCAGGGGTGCAGCACAGCTCGGGAATCTGGAAATCCACCGCCATCATCACCGAGAGTGCGGTAATCGTGATGATGGAGAAGAAGAACACCTGACGCGCCCACGCCCGGTCATCGGTACTGCTCTTGTAGCCCGACAGCGCCATCTTGAGCCACCACAGGCTGGTGGCACAGGCCACAGCAAGGTAGCCATAGCCGGCATAGCCGCCGAAGGCCAGCATCACCGTGGCGGCGGCGAAGGCCAGGATGTAGAGCACGATCTGCTGCTTGGCGGCCGAGATACCCTTCACCACCGGCAGCACCGGGATGTTGGCGGCCTCGTAGTCCTTGAAGCGGAAGATCGCAATCGCGTACGAGTGCGGCATCTGCCACAGGCAGAACATCAAGAGCAGGATGGCCGCGCCCATGTCGAACTGGCCGCTGACCGCGCAGTAGCCCGCCACCGGCGGCACCGCGCCGGACAGGCTGCCCACCAGCGTGCCGTAGACCGACTTGCGCTTCATGTACAGGCTATAAACGCCGACGTAGATCACGAAGCCGAACAGCGCGCAGGCAAAGGCCAGCGGGTTGGTCCAGTGCCACAGCGTCCAGAACCCGGCGAGACCCAGCAGCATGCCGTGCATCAGGGCGGCCTTGAACGACATGGCGCCGGTGACCAGCACGCGGTTCTTGGTGCGTGCCATCTTGCAGTCGATGTCGCGGTCGATGCAGTTGTTCAGGGAACAACCGGAGGCGACCACCAGCGACAGCCCGATCACCGTGGCCAGGAGCAGCCCCAGGTCGGCATGGCCTCGCGCGGCGAGCAGGAAACCGCCCGCCGTCGAGATCAGGTTGCCGAAGATGATGCCCGGCTTGGTGACCTGCAGGTAGCGCTTGAGTTTCACGTCTGGCTCTCTCAGGGCATCATCAGCGCGTCGGCGCTGAAGATGATCCAGACCGACAGCCCCACCAGCAGCACGATCACCAGCGCGGTGAACAGGAAGGCGAGGGTGTTGACGCGGCCCTCGGTGGTGAAATCAAGGTGCAGGAAGTACTTCAGATGCACCAGGATTTGCACCACGGCGAAGCCGGCGATGGTCAGCAGGGTGTCGTGCGGGTTCAGGTTGCCGTTCATCACCAGCCAGAACGGGATCACGGTCAGGATGACCGACAGCACGAAGCCCGTCAGGTAGGATTTGACGCTGCCGTGGCTGGCCGCGTGATCGTGAGCTTGGCTCATCAGATGGCCCCTTTCAGATAGACGACGGTAAAGACGCAGATCCACACGATGTCGAGGAAGTGCCAGAACATGCTCAGGCAGTTCAGGCGGGTCATGGCGCGGCCGGTCAGGCCGGTCTTGATCACTTCCAGCATCATCACCGCCATCCAGATCAGGCCGGCGGTCACGTGCAGGCCGTGCATTCCGACCAGGGCAAAGAAGCCGGACAGGAAGGCGCTCTTGTCAGGGCCGTGGCCCTCGGCGATCAGCGTGCCGAACTCGTGCAGTTCCATGCCGATGAACACGGCACCAAACAGGAAGGTGACGGCCAGCCAGCCCAGGAGACCGGCCTTGCTGCCCTTGTGGCCGCTGATCATGGCAAAGCCGTAGGTGATGCTGGAGAACAGCAGGGCGAAGGTTTCCACGAGCACGTACTTGAGCTCGAAGATTTCCTTGCCGGCGACGCCGCCGTTGACGTTGCCGAACAGCACCGCGTAGGCAGCGAAGGCGCTGGCAAACAGGATGCAGTCGGTCATCAGGTAGAGCCAGAAGCCCAGCTGGGTGCTGGCGCCGCTGTCGTGATGCTCATGATCGTGAGCGTGCGTGTCGTGTAGTGCGGTTGCGTGCGAAGTCATGGCTGTTTACACCTGCTCCAGAGTTTTTGCCGGGCGCGGACGGGCCGTGCCTTGGTCGCGTTCGTCATAGCGGTCGAAGTCGATACCCATCTTCTCGAAGCGTTCGCGTTCGATCGCTTCGATCTCGTCCGGCTGGACGTAGTAGTCGATATCGTTGTCGTAGGCGCGTGCCAGCATGCTGCCGATGATGCCGATCAGGCCAACGATGGCGAGCCACCAGATGTGCCAGATCAGGGCGAAACCGCACACCAGGGTGAAGCCCCCGATGTAGACGCCGGCCGCGGTGTTCTTCGGCATGTGGATCGGTGCGTACTGCTGCGGTACCTGGTAGGCCACGCCTTTTTCCTTCATGTCGGTGAAGGCGTCGATGTCATGCACCTGCGGCAGCTTGGCGAAGTTGTAGAACGGCGGCGGCGAGGAGGTGGACCACTCCAGGGTGTGGGCATTCCACGGGTCGCCGGTCACGTCGGCCAGCTGCTTGCGGTTGCGCAGGCTGACCACGATCTGCAGCAGCTGGCAGCCGATGCCCAGCGCGATCAGTACCGCACCGATGCAGGCGGCGTACAGCCACGGGGTCCACAGCGGGTTGTCGGTGTGGTTCAGGCGACGGGTCATACCCATGAAGCCCAGGATGTAGAGCGGCACGAAGGCGAAGTAGAAGCCGGTCTGCCAGAACCAGAACGCCGCCTTGCCCAGGCGCTCGTCCAGCTTGAAGCCGAAGGCTTTCGGGAACCAGAACACGAAGCCGGCCAGGTAGCCGAATACCGCGCCACCGATGATGGTGTTGTGGAAGTGGGCAATCAGGAACAGGCTGTTATGCAGCACGAAGTCGGCACCCGGCACCGCCATCAGCACGCCGGTCATGCCGCCGATGGAGAAGGTGACCATGAAGCCCAGGGTCCACAGTACCGGCGAGGTGAAGCGCAGGCGGCCGCGGTAGATGGTGAACAGCCAGTTGAACAGCTTCACGCCGGTCGGCACCGAAATCACCATGGTGGCGATGCCGAAGAAGGCGTTGACGTTGGCGCCGGAGCCCATGGTGAAGAAGTGGTGCAGCCACACCATGAAGCCCAGCACCGAGATCACGCCGGAGGCGATGATCATCGAGGTGTGGCCGAACAGGCGCTTGCCGGCAAAGGTGGAGACCACTTCCGAGAAGATGCCGAAGGCCGGCAGGACCAGGATGTATACCTCCGGATGACCCCAGGCCCAGAACAGGTTGAGGTACATCATCGGGTTGCCGCCGGCTTCGCTGGTGAAGAAGTGGAAGTCCAGGTAGCGGTCCAGCGTCAGCATGGCGAGCGCGCCGGTCAGGATCGGGAACGAGGTCACGATCAGCACGTTGGCCCAGGTGCAGGTCCAGGTGAAGATCGGCATCTGCATCAGCTTCATGCCCGGGGTGCGCATCTTGAGGATGGTCACCAGGAAGTTGATCGCTGTCAGTGTCGTTCCGATCCCGGATATCTGCAGGGCCCAGATGTAGTAATCCACCCCCACGCCCGGGCTGTAGGCCAGCTCGGACAGCGGCGGGTAGGCCACCCAGCCGGTACGGGCGAATTCACCCACCCCGAGCGAGAGGTTCACCAGTGCCGCAGCCGCCACCAGCAGCCAGAAGCTCAGCGAGTTCAGGAACGGGAAGGCGACGTCGCGGGCGCCGATCTGCAGCGGCACCACGATGTTCATCAGGCCGGTCATGAACGGCATGGCCATGAAGATGATCATGATCACGCCGTGGGCAGTGAAGATCTGGTCGTAGTGTTCGGGCGGAAAGATGCCGAGGTGGCCGTTGGTGGCCATGGCGAGCTGGGTCCGCATCATGGCGGCGTCGGCAAAGCCGCGCAGCAACATCACCAGCGCGACGATGATGTACATCACGCCGATTTTCTTGTGGTCGACCGAAGTCAGCCATTCTTTCCAGAGGTAGCCCCACTTGCCGAACTTGGTGATGGCGGCAATGACCGCGAGCCCCATCAGGCCGGCGCCCGAGAGCGCTCCCATGATGATCGGCTCGTGGAACGGTATGGCGTCCAGCGTCAGTTTACCTAACAACATTTCTGTATTTACTCCTTAACGACCGGCGTCTTGCACAGGCTCTTGGTGAGCGCGGCAAGCTGGATGGGGCTGAGTCCGGCTTCCATGGCGGTCTGATGGCCGGCCATGTACTTGTTCAGTACGCCGTAGAACAGGCCCGGGGTGACGGACGAGAAATGCTGCACCGGGTTGTTTTCACTCGGGTTCAGCAGTTGTGCGTAACTGGTGGGGTCCAGCGGTTTGCCGCTGCGGACCTGCTTCACCCAGGCGTCGAATTCGGCCGGGGAGGCGGTGGCGATGGCCTTGAACTTCATGCCCGAGAAACCGGCGCCGCTGTAGTTGGCTGACATGCCGTCGTAGCTGCCCGGTTCGTTGGCGATCAGGTGCAGCTTGGTCTGCATGCCGGCCATGGAGTAGATCTGGCCGCCCAGCTGGGGGATGAAGAAGGAGTTCATCGCGGCATCGGAGGTGATCTTGAAGTTCACCGGGGTGTTGGCCGGGAAGGCCAACTGGTTGACGCTGGCAATGTTCAGTTCGGGGTAGATGAACAGCCATTTCCAGTCGAGCGACACGACCTGGATGGTGATCGGCTTCTTGTCCGAGTCGAGCGGGCGGTACGGGTCGAGCTTGTGGGTGCTGTTCCAGGTGATGACGGCGAGGAAGGAGACGATGATGATCGGGATGATCCAGACCACGGCCTCGATCTTGCCGGAGTGAGACCATTTCGGGTCGTAGGCGGCGCTCTTGTTGCCGGCGCGATACTTCCAGGCGAAACCGAGCGTCATCAAAATCACCGGGACGACCACCAACAGCATCAGCACGGTGGCCGTGATGATCAGCGATTTCTCGTCTGCGGCGATCTGGCCTTTCGGGTCAAGAATACCTCCCTGACAGCCGGAGAGCAGGGCGGCGGCGGCCAGCGGAAGCCCTCGTAAAATGCGTGGGTGTTTACTGTTTATCATCCTACGACCTTAGTGAATTGAAAGTGGCTTGTAGTCATTCCCTTCCAGGCCGACGCGACAGCACGCGCTGCCTTGTCGATCTGGCCGGGTAGAAAACGCGCATTCCGCCCAAGGCGGAATGACTTGGCCAAACGCCGCAGTTCCGGTCAAAACGGCACGCCGCGACGTAGCCGGCAACGGCTATTCCAACTTCGCGATGGCCCCGGTGATCACTTGATAAGAACGATTTGGCGATCGTTCAGATAGATGGCGTGACAGCAGAAATTCACTGTTCGACTTGCACGGGCTCGAGCCTGGAAGCGGGCGGAAAGACCTCTTGCGAGATGGGTAGCCGCGCTACTGGCGAGCCGTTGACGACACGGCGATGCTTGTCGATTACTTCGCTTTAGATAAGGAAAAGCGAATGGAATGGGGTGGTCATTCCATCCTTAGGATCTGAACTGGACGGGTCGTATTGAAAGCCATTTTTGATGCTTGTTCAATAGCGCAGGCGCGGCGCTGGAGGCCGGATTGGCCCGGTTCGGATGGTGATGATGCGCGTCCCGTTTTGATGCGTTGCCGCAAGCGCCAGATATATTAGGGTTCTATGAATTTCGCATGTGTCCGAAACGAGGGTGTGGCCCTGTTACAAACTGTTACAAAATTCTGATGAAATAATCGCCAGCGGGGCTAGACAGGGAGAGACCCTGGGAATGACTCGCCGTCGCAATAACTGCTGTCCAGTGCAGATGGGCGGGAGAGGAGGCGGGCCCTGTCGTCTTCAGAGCCGTTCACAGGCAGGATGTTCCACTCAACCGGGCCGGGCGCCCTTGATTTGGATCAATAGTTGCCGGAAATGGCAGCGGCGTGGCCGCGCTGGCATGAAAAAAGCCCCGACGGGCGGGGCTTTCCGAGACGTTGGCCGAAGCGGTGCGATGGCTTATTCGATGTTGGATCTGATTGATGAGTATGAGGCGCATAATATTTTTAGATAAGGCTTTTACTATTCACGTTTTATCAATGGGTACACTCTTGGGTACGCGATGAAACGGGATGTTCCGATTTCAAGTGCAATTCCCTTGTGCATAGGACGAGGCAAGCAGCGAGCGATTGCAATTCTAGTGGTGTCTTTAGATCGACAGCGGAGCTGGCCAACTTTAGGAGGGGACTGGTTTTTCACCGTTCCAACATGTGAGCTCATCACGCTTCCACAAGCGCCATATCCAAGCTCTACAGGGGAACGTTGTATCATTACTGCTTTGTGAGCCAACAGGGTCAGACCGATGATAACGAGAGAAAGCCAAATCGAAGACGATCTTATCGCGAAGCTGACCGACCTCAAGTACACCTATCGCCAAGACATCCGCGACCGCGCAGCCTTGGAAGCCAACTTCCGCGCCAAGTTCGAAGCGCTCAACCGGGTACATCTGACCGACAGCGAGTTCCGGCGCCTCCTCGATGGCATCGTCACGCCCGATGTTTACAACGCAGCCCAGACGCTGCGCAACATCAACAGCTTTGAGCGAGACGACGGAACGCCACTGAACTACACCCTAGTGAACATCAGGGACTGGTGCAAGAACGACTTCGAGGTCGTCAACCAGTTGCGTATGAACACCGATAACAGCCATCATCGCTACGACGTGATGCTGCTCATCAACGGTGTGCCGGTGGTGCAAATCGAGTTGAAGACCCTGGCCGTCAGCCCACGCCGGGCGATGCAGCAGATCGTTGATTACAAGACCGATCCCGGCAATGGCTACGGCAAAACGCTGCTGTGCTTCCTGCAGCTCTTCATCGTCAGCAATCGCACCGATACCTGGTACTTCGCCAACAACAATGCGCGGCACTTCAGCTTCAACGCCGATGAGCGCTTCTTGCCGGTTTACCAGTTCGCCAGCGAGGACAACAAGAAGATCACGCAACTCGATAGCTTTGCTGAGAAGTTCCTGGCCAAGTGCACCTTGGGCCAGATGATCAGCCGCTACATGGTGCTTGTGGCCAGCGAGCAGAAGCTGCTGATGATGCGGCCGTACCAAATCTATGCCGTCAAAGCCATCGTGGAGTGCATCCACCAGAACTGCGGCAACGGCTACATCTGGCACACCACCGGGTCAGGTAAGACGCTCACTTCGTTCAAGGCGTCCACCCTGCTCAAGGACAACCCGGACATCGACAAGTGCCTGTTCGTGGTGGACCGCAAAGACCTGGATCGCCAGACCCGCGAGGAATTCAACCGCTTCCAGGAAGGCTGCGTCGAAGAGAACACCAACACAGAAGCGCTGGTACGCCGCCTGCTGTCGGATGACTACGCCGACAAGGTCATCGTCACCACCATTCAGAAGCTGGGACTGGCTCTGGACGGCACCAATAAGCGCAACTACAAAGAGCGTTTGGGGGCGCTGCGCGAAGCTCGCATCACGTTCATTTTCGACGAATGCCACCGCTCGCAGTTCGGCGAGAACCATAAAACCATCAAAGAGTTCTTCCCCAACGCTCAGCTCTTTGGCTTCACGGGCACGCCCATCTTTGAGAAGAACGCCAGCTATCAACAAATTGAGGGGCAGCAGGCCAGCTACCGAACCACCGACGATCTGTTCCAGCGCTGCCTGCACCAGTACACCATCACCCACGCCATCGAGGACCGCAACGTCCTGCGCTTCCACGTGGACTACTTCAAGCCCGAGGGCAAGAACCCACCTAAGCCCGGCGAAGGTATTGCCAAACTGAAGGTCATTGAAACCATCCTGGCCAAGCACGACGCCGCTACCAATGGGCGCAAGTTCAACGCTGTGCTAGCGACTGCCAGCATCAATGATGCTATCGAGTACTTCGAACTATTTGCCAACGTTCAGAAGCAGCGAGCGGAGCAAGACCCCGAATTCCACCCGCTGAACATTGCCTGCGTGTTCTCCCCGCCCGCCGAGGGTAACAAGGACGTGCAGCAGATTCAGGAAGACCTGCCGCAAGAAAAGGAAGATAACCAGCAGGACCCTGAAGGCAAAAAAGCAGCGCTCACCCGTATCGTCGTTGACTACAACGCCCGCTTCGGTACGAACCACCGCATTGGCGAGTTCGACCTGTACTACCAGGATGTGCAGAAGCGCATCAAGGATCAGCAGTACCCGAACACCGATCTGCCAGCCGAGCAAAAGATCGACATCACCATTGTCGTGGACATGCTGCTCACCGGTTTCGACTCCAAGTACCTCAACACGCTGTATGTGGACAAGAACCTCAAGCACCATGGCTTGATCCAAGCGTTCTCGCGGACTAACCGCGTGCTGAACGACAGTAAACCCTATGGAAACATCCTCGACTTCCGCCAGCAGCAGAAGCCGGTCGAAGAGGCAATTGCGCTCTTCTCCGGCGAGAAGATCGACAACCCGCGCGAAATTTGGCTTGTAGACCCTGCGCCAAAGGTCATCGACAACCTGCAGACGGCCACCCAGAAGCTGGCTGACTTCATGCAGTCACAAGGCGTGGCCAATGCGCCGGAAGAGGTGGCCAACCTAAAGGGCGACGCAGCTCGGGCGCAATTCGTCAACCTGTTCAAGGAAGTGCAGCGCCTCAAGACCCAGCTCGATCAATACACCGATCTTTCCGAAGAACAGAAGGAGCAGATCACCCAGATTGCGCCGCCCGATCAGCTGCAAGGGTTCAAAGGGGTGTACCTGGAGACTGCCAAACGCCTGAAGGAACAACAGGACCGCGATCAGGCTCCGCCCGAAGTAGAGCAGCTTGATTTCGAGTTTGTTCTCTTTGCGTCGGCGGTGATCGACTACGACTACATCATGGGCCTCATTGCGAAGCTGACACATAAGACCGGCAAGCTCACCATGAACCGGGAGCAGCTCATTGGTCTGATCCAGTCCGACGCCAAGTTCATCGACGAGCGCGAAGACATTGCCGAGTACATCCGGGATCTACCGGTCAACGAAGCGTTAGACGAAAAGCAAATCCGTAACGGATTCGACCGCTTCAAGGCAGAGAAGAAAGCACGGGAACTGACCGATATTGCCAACCGCCATGGGCTTGAGCCTGAAGCACTGCAAGGCTTTGTCGATGAAATCCTGCGACGCCGCATATTCGACGGAGAGAAGCTCACCGACTTCCTAGAACCACTCGGACTCAACTGGAAGAGCCGGCGTGTGAAGGAGTTGGCCTTGATGGAAGAGCTGACTCCACTGCTGCACAAGCTCGCCCAAGGCCGAGATATCGCTGGTCTGGCCGCTTATGAGGAGGGACGATGATGGGGGCCGTCTTTGCACAAGGGGCACAGTGGATTCGCGCAGACTTCCATCTGCACACCCGCGCAGACCGCGAGTTCAAGTTCACGGGTGATGACAACTTCTACAACAGCAACTATGTGGATGCACTGGAGAACGCGGGCATCCAGTTGGGAATCATCACCAATCACAACAAGTTCGACTTCGAGGAATTCAAGGCATTACGCAAGACAGCCCTGAAAAAAAGCATCGCACTGCTGCCCGGTGTCGAGCTGTCGGTCAATGACGGTGCCAATGGTATTCATACGCTTGTTGTCTTTTCCGACGACTGGTTGGCCGATGGTCATGACCATATAAACCCCTTCCTGGGCATTGCGTTTGAAGGAAAAGTCCCAGCTCAGTACGAGCAGGAAAACGGGCGTTCCTCTCTGTCGCTGCTGGAAACTATCAAGAAGCTGGAAAGCTACCATCGCGACTTTTTCCTTGTCTTTGCCCACGTCGAAGCACCGAGCGGGCTTTGGGCCGAGCTGGACGGGGGGCGTCTTGCCGAACTAGGCCAGAACGAGTTCTTCCGCCGCCGCACCCTGGGCTTCCAGAAGGTACGCACGTACAACAAGCAGCAAGAGAAGAACAAGCCCTGCCGGACCAAAGCGCAGCTGCATCTAGGGGACTGGTACCCTGCCGAACTCGAAGGCTGTGACGCCAAATGCATAGAGGATATTGGTCAGGGCAAAGCCTGCTATCTGAAATTGGGCGAGCTGTCCTTTGAGGCAGTCAAGTTTGCCTTGAGCGACCCCGCTGCGCGGGTCGCCACGGAGCCTCCCAAGCATCAGTCGTCGCACATCCGTAGCATCCACTTCGACGGGGGCATCCTCGATGGGCAGACGCTGCACTTCTCTTCCGAACTCAATACGCTGATCGGCATCCGGGGCAGCGGCAAGTCATCCATCCTGGAGGCGGTGCGCTACGCCCTCGATATTCCACGAGGAGAGAAAGCCCAGGACACCAAGTACAAGGATGAGTTGATCCGCCACACTCTTGGCAGCGGCGGCAAGGTGACGCTGACAGCCTGCGACGTGTACGGACAGGAGTTCACCATCTCCCGTATCTTCCGCGAAGCCCCGAACGTCTACCTGGGCGGCAAGTTGCAGCCTGGCGTGTCGATCCGGGAGACCGTACTGCGCCGCCCGATCTACTTCGGCCAGAAGGACCTTTCCAGCACCGGCGAAGGCTTCGAGACCGATCTAGTGGAAAAACTGGTTGGCGAGAAGCTGCGTGTGCTGCGTGACGAAATTGAGGCACAACGCCAGCGCGTACGCGACGCTGCTCAGCGCTGGCTCAAGCTCAGCAACACGGCCGAACTCAAACGCGACTTCGAGACCCAACTCAACGATGCCAACTTCCGTCTGACCAAGTTCGCGGAGCACGGCGTCGCCGACAAGCTCCAAAAGCGCCTCGGCTTTCAGCAGGACGCCAATGCGCTCGCGCGCATGAAGGAGCGGGCAGACAGCTTCCTCCTCGCCCTGGGGCAATTGATTGCCGAGCATGAGGACGAGTTGCGCAACGCGCCGAGTTACGTGTCCAAGCAGAACCCGGATTTCTTCACGGCCTACTACGCCGAGTTCTCCAAGCTCGTTACCAAAGTCGATCAGCTCAAGCAGATCGAGCAAGACGCGCGAGCCATTGCGGGTTGCCTCCAGGCCAAGCAGGACGAGTTTGAAGGCGCAAGCAAGAACCTTCAGGAGGAGTTCGCACAAGTCGAGCGCCAATTGGCTCAGGAACTCAAGCAAACCGGCATGACAGCCATTCAGCCGGACGACTTCCTGACCCAGCAGCAACGCAAGACCAAGGCGGAGCAAATGCTGGAGGCGTTGGCCAAGCAGGAATCACAGCAGACCAGCATCCGCGACGCACTGTTTGCAGAGATAGACAAGCTCAATGAGCTCTGGCTGCGCGAGTTCAACACCATCAAGGCGGAGCTGGACCGCGTGAACGCTGGCCACACCGCCTTGCAGATCGAAGCCGACTTCAAGGGCGATAAGGAAGCCGCCATCAGCTTCATGCAGCAGCTCTACAAGGGCAGCAACATCCGTGAAACCACCCTGCGCGCGGTGATGGAGGACTATGCCGATTTTGGCGGCCTTCTGCGTGCCCTGCCGGGAGCCTTGGCGAAGGCCGGCAGCACCCCCGAGGTCTTCGAAAAGACCTTCATGCAGAACCTGACCGAGTTCGTCACCTGGCAGGTGCCCAACCGATTCGTCATCCGCTATCGCGGCAAAGAGTTGAAGCACCACTCGCTCGGGCAGCGTGCCTCGGCGCTGCTGCTGTACGTGCTCAGCCAACGCCAGAACGACGTAATCATCATCGACCAGCCGGAAGACGATCTGGACAACCAGACCATCTACGACGACGTGATCAAGCTGCTACGCGAAATGAAGCCTCACGCCCAATTCATCTTCGCCACCCACAACGCCAACTTCCCTGTGCTGGGTGACGCGGAGCAGGTGCACGCCTGCCAATATCAGGACGAGAAGGTCGCCACGCGAAGCGGCAGCATCGACGCGCGCCCGGTGCAGGAAGCCATCATCAACATCATGGAAGGGGGCCAGGAAGCCTTCAACCGTCGCAAAGAGGTCTACAACCTATGGAAACCACAGAGCTGATCAACCTGCTCAGCCTGGGCGAGGATAGCCGACAGAAGTTCAAGACGGACATGACCAATGCCGATGCCTTGGCGGCAGAGGTCGTCGCTTTCAGCAGCACAGCTGGCGGACGCTTCTTCATCGGTTTGAATGACGGCGGTTCGGTGCGGGAGTTATCCGTCGTGGACGTTGTCTTTGCAGGTTGCGTCGGGATCATCAGCCCTGGCCACCTGCCCAACAACCTGACAATCGAAAACATCAAGGCCGGCAACTCGAATATGCGTAATACCATCCTGGCGTCCTTTGCCGCCAAGCTCCTGCCGTATTGCGGACTAGGTAGCGGCCTGCTGCGCGCTTTGCGGGCCTGGCCACAGATTGAACTCATTGATGACCAAGCTGGGAACCTGTTCAAGGCCATCGCTGCACGACCGCAGGAGCACGCTGCATGAGTAGAAATGAAAAACTGCCGATGGTGCCTCGGTTGCGGTTTCCTGAATTTCAGGATGAAAAGCCATGGAGTTTTCAGCCGCTAGGGAAGCTGGCGAGACGCTCAACGCGCAAGAATACTGACTGCGAAGTAACCCGCGTTTTGACTAACTCCGCTGAATTTGGCGTAATTGATCAGCGCGATTTCTTCGATAAAGATATTGCCAATCAAGGAAATCTTGAAGGCTATTACATTGTTGAGGAAGGGAGCTATGTCTATAACCCTCGTATTTCTGCAATGGCTCCAGTCGGCCCTATTTCCAAGAATAGAGTTGGTCTTGGAGTAATGTCACCGTTGTATACGGTATTCAAATTCAATAACGACCAAGACGATTTTTACGCCCATTACTTCAAATCGACGCACTGGCACCAACACATGCGCCAAGCTTCCAGCACCGGCGCTCGACATGATCGCATTAGCATCACAAATGATGATTTCATGGGGCTGCCACTTCCTGTTTCTGGGCGAGATGAGCAAGAAAAAATCACCGACTGTCTGTCTTCTCTTGACGAGCTGATTACGGCAGAAACCCGAAAACTAAATGCCCTAAAGACCCACAAAAAGGGTCTGATGCAACAGCTTTTTCCTCGCGAAGGCGAAGCAGTGCCACGACTACGGTTTCCGGAATTTCGGGATGCAGGGGGGTGGGAGGAAAAAGAACTTGGCCAGCTCGGGGAGCTGGTCTCTGGCTTGACGTATAGTCCTGAGGATCTACGGGTCGACGGACTGCTGGTTTTAAGGTCATCAAATATTCAGAATGGCAGAATTACATTGGATGATAATGTTTATGTGCGATCAGATATAAAAGGGGCCAACCCGTCAAGGCCAGATGATATTTTGATTTGTGTCCGAAATGGATCCAAGTCTCTGATTGGGAAAAGTGCACTTATCCCAAAAGAAATGCCACCATGCACTCACGGCGCATTTATGACGATATTTAGGTCAGAATCGGCTAGGTTCCTCATACATCTTTTCCGCACAGACGCATACGAAAGGCAGGTTTCTGCCGACCTCGGAGCCACCATCAACTCAATCAACGGCAATCAACTGAAAAAGTACAAGTTTTTTGTTCCAAATCCAGACGAGCAACAAAAAATAGCTGATTTCTTATCGTTCGCCGATAGCCTGATCTCGGATCAAGCTCAGAAAATTGAAGCTCTCAACATACATAGAAAAGGTCTGAGGCAGCAACTTTTTCCCATTGTCGGTGAGGGGGTGGCATGAATCCGGGACTAACCTTTGTCGATTTACCTGCTCTCGCCAATAATTTGCGCGGAGAGTTGGAAAACAAGAAAGCTATTCTGCTCTATGCCTATAACGGCACCGGCAAGACGCGGCTGTCTATGGCCTTCAAGGACATTGGCAAGCAGAGTGAAGGCGCGAATGAGAGGCGCGACACCCTTTACTTCAACGCTTTTACAGAGGATCTATTTCACTGGGACAATGACTTAAATGGCCATGTCGAGCGCAAGTTAACTATTAATGCATCTTCGCATTTCTTTGATGGTCCCGCTGAGCTCGAAATGGACAACCGTATTCGACCATTGTTGCAGCGCTATGCTGACTTTGATTTTCGTATAGATCGTGAGAACTGGGCGGTGCGCTTTTCGCGCTCGGTTGACGGACATACTGTTGACAATATCAAGGTATCGCGTGGCGAAGAAAATATCTTCATCTGGTGCTTTTTCCTGGCGATTGTCCAACTGGCACTGGACGGTGCTGAGGCTTATCAGTGGGTGAAGTATGTCTACATCGACGATCCAATTTCCTCGCTGGATGAGCACAACGCTATTGCCGTGGCCAATCACCTAGCACAATTGCTCAAACGGCAGGACAACAAGCTCAAGACGGTGATTTCGACACACCACACCTTGTTCTTCAATGTGTTGTGCAACGAGATGAAGAGTGCCCGTAAATACGTCGTCAACAAGCAGCCATCCAGTGGCGGTTATTTACTGCGGCCAGAAGATGGCGACACACCCTTCTTCCACCATGTTGCGGCCTTGGCCGAGCTATACCAGGCTATGCAGGAAGACCGGTTGTTCACCCACCACTTCAATATGCTGCGCACGATCTTGGAGAAGACAGCAAGCTTTCACGGGCACAAGAATTTCTCGGTTTGCATCAAGCAGGATGACGACGACCCAGACGGAATTCTGCACACGCGCCTGATCAACATCCTGAGCCACGGCAACTATTCACTTTATGAGCCGCAGCAGATGCTCGATGAGAACAAGGCTTACTTTAGGAAGATTCTGAACGACTTCCTGAATCGCTATCCATTCAATCCAGATTTGTTCCCTCAGGCTCCTGAGGCGGCAATAGCAGGCACTCCATGACTGATTTCGAAAAGCAAAAACTGGGTAATACCCTCTGGACCATTGCCGACCAACTGCGCGGCGCCATGAACGCGGATGACTTCCGTGATTACATGTTGGCTTTCCTATTTCTGCGCTATCTGTCGGACAACTATGAAGCTGCGGCCAAGAAGGAGCTGGGGGCCGATTACCCGGAACTGGAACCCGAAGATCGCCTAAGTCCGTTGTCGTTTTGGTATGCCGACAACGCTGTTGATGTGCCTGAGTTTGAGAAACAGATGCGTCGCAAGGTCCATTACGTGATTGAGCCGCAGTATCTGTGGGGCAATATTGCGGAAATGGCGCGAACCCAGGACGATGAGCTGCTCAGCACCTTGCAGTCAGGCTTCAAGTACATCGAGGAAGAGTCCTTCGCTAGCACCTTCCGAGGATTGTTTTCGGAGATCAACCTAGCTTCGGACAAGCTGGGCAAGACCTATGCCGAGCGCAATGCGCGCTTGTGCAAGATCATTGCTGAGATCGCCAAGGGCTTGGGCCAGTTCTCTACCGACAGCGACACCTTGGGCGATGCCTATGAATACCTGATTGGCCAGTTCGCGGCAGGCTCGGGTAAGAAGGCCGGCGAGTTCTATACACCGCAGCGTATTTCAGACATCTTGTCCGCCATCGTCACGCTGGACAGCCAGGAGCCCGCCACGGGCAAGCGTTCACATTTGGACAGCGTGCTCGACTTCGCCTGCGGCTCTGGCTCCTTGCTGTTGAACGTGCGCCACCGCATGGGGCCTCACGGCATCGGCAAGATTCACGGGCAGGAAAAGAACATTACCACCTACAACCTAGCACGCATGAACATGCTACTGCACGGGGTGAAGGACTCGGAATTCGATATTTTCCATGGAGATACCCTGCTCAATGAGTGGGACATGCTGCGTGAGACCAACCCGGCCAAGATGCCGAAGTTCGACGCCGTTGTGGCCAACCCACCATTCAGCTACCGCTGGGAACCGAGCGAGGCGTTGGGCGAGGATACCCGCTTTAAGAACTATGGCCTGGCACCGAAGTCGGCCGCTGACTTCGCATTCCTGTTACACGGCTTCCACTTCCTCAAGCAAGACGGCGTGATGGCTATCATCCTGCCCCACGGTGTGCTGTTCCGTGGCGGTGCCGAGGCGCGCATCCGCACCAAGCTGCTAAATGATGGCCATATCGACACGGTGATCGGCCTGCCCGCCAACCTATTTTTCTCCACCGGCATCCCGGTGTGCATCCTGGTGCTGAAGAAATGCAAGAAGCCTGACGACGTGCTGTTCATCAACGCGGCTGAGCACTTCGAGAAGGGCAAGCGGCAGAACCAGCTGCTCCGGACCGACGAGATGCCTAGCGGAGGGATCGGGCATATCGAAAAGATCATCGACACCTATCAGTACCGCAAGGAAGAGCCTCGTTACTCGCGGCGCGTTAGCATGGAGGAGATCGAGAAGAACGATTTCAACCTCAATATCTCACGATACGTGAGCACGGCAGAGACAGAAGAAGAGATCATTCTGGGTAACGTACATGAACAATTGTTGAGTCTTGATAAGCAAATCAAAGCCGCTACTGAAAAACATAATGCGTTTTTAAAAGAGCTAGGTTTGCCACTGCTTCCCTGATTACCCTCTGAAAAAGTAAGGCCCCTGGTTTCGGGGGCTTCACTTTTTTGCATTCATGCCTGTGATTCTCCCAGACTTCTCTGTGCGGGCTGAGGGGGGAGAGGTCACTTCTCGGAGGAAAGTCAGTAACAACCGCCTGGCTAAGCTAGGCGGTTGGTGAGATTGGATCATTGCAGCCCTTGAGCAATTTCCTCTGCTGTAAGCTTGGCCGCGTTTTCTGCGTTTTCCATCAGTGTCTGACGGATGGCGTTTGCGACTGGTGCAAGCCGGGCAGGGTTGTGAATCAGGGCCCGAACTTCGTGATCAGCCCGGTCTGGATTGACAGGTTTAACATGCATTTGCACTGGCAAACCAACTACGGTGTAGAACGGGCCAAATGTCGACTCACGGAACACCTTTATCACAGGATCGTTCCAATCTGGGTCGTAGACGTCAGGGCAGGTGGTAACAGTATGGATCTCACTTATTATCAGAAGTCCTAGTTGCTGATAGTCAAACAGCACCAGCTCTGCATCCGTCATGTCTGCAATCCCCTGTTTAATCAAGGGCAAGATGTCTTCATAAGTTAGCATGTTCATCTCCTAGGAACGTGACAATGCCAAGCGTGAATTCGCTTAGCGGAAGGAGATGAAAAACAGCGTTGTGTAAACCTTCAATATAGCCCCTGGATTTCCTTGGGCGCTACTTTTTTTACCCCGGGGTAATTATTGAGCATCCTGCTCCGGATTCTGGTTTAATCATGTCAAGGCAGCGAGAGCCGCCAACCTATCCCGATCTCCTGTAACGTTTGGGAAAAACCGAAAGGTTGAACTTGCGACCACGAAGCCCGCTAGCCATGCTAGGCGGGCTTTTTGGTATCTGTCGTTTGCATTGCTCCAGTGTGTTTGGCTGGGGCTTGGCTATTTAGTCTGAGTGGATGTCTTTGCTGTGCGTTTAAATCTACGTGGAGGGTGGTTTATGTGGCTTGTCTTTCGCAAAGTGAAAATTTTGGAATCTCTAATTGTGTCGTCGCTTTGCGACGACTCCTTTGTATCTCTAAAGCCCTTGATTTGCTAATGATGTCTCTTTATGTTGTCCCCTATGCTACATCAGCATTTAATCTCACCCCCAACACTACACACTACACACTGGGCAATGCGATATGTGCAGTGTGTAATGTGCAGTGCACATTGAGTAGTGCGTAATACACTGCTGCGCAGTGCATATTCGAGCGAGGTGGAGGATGTTATACGACAACACTCTGATTTTCTTGCAGCGGCTGCAAATGGCAGCCACCCACGGGCACTATCACTATACGTGTGGTAATACTGACCTCGAACGCTATCTCCGGATGGCAAAGAAGTTTGCCGCAGGGTACGAAACGGAGCTATCCCGTCAGACAAAGCAAAAACGCCGGCGAGCGGGCGAGGCAAGCGCCTCCCTATTTGCTGTCCGACGCTCGACCATCCCTGACCAGGACGGGAAGATCCCCATCTTTTGGGTACTAATCGCCAGTGACGGCGCCGGCCGTGTGCACGAACGTGAAAAGCTGCTGGATCTGCGCAATCGTGACAGCCGCCTTACCGCAGCGGACGGAAAATATGAGCTCGTCCACGATGGCAAAACGTGGTCATGGCAGCTGAGCAGTGCCGCCTACAGGCACTATCAACAAAAGATCCACACGATCGCCTCCTTACCACCCAGCCGACAGCAGGAGATTGAGATCGATGGCATTCGGCGCGATAAGCATGCGGAGCAGCTCCTGGATCAACTGTACGCCGAACCGGGTTTCAGACTACTGCGCCGCCAAGTCGGGCGACTGGTTACCGAGTTGCGAGGGGAGTGGAAGCGACTACGATCCGGAAGAGGATTAAAACTATCTGAGCGTATCTTCCTGCCGTATATTCGATTCCTGCCGGACCGCACTCGGCCGGACCTACCCCCGCCTCCAACTATCACAATGGAGGAGAGGCGGTCGCTGTTCAGGGCGGCCTTCCCAGGACTCAGCACTGAGGATATGTGATTACACGCTCCTGTGCTCCATCACCCATTGCTATGACAAACCATGGAGATGGGGATGAACGTGAATACTAATCAAAGCAGCTGCTCGTGTAATTGCTTGTGCCGGTACGATGTAACGCTGCTCGAGCGGCTGGATTCTTGGACTGGGATTTTTTTGATCGATGGGGAAAGGGTAACGCTCAACATGGCGCGGATGATCTGCGTGCCAGACGTTGGCCAGATCGGAGTGATCTACTCCCACCCGGTGAGGACTGGCCAAGCACATATATTCGAAAAGTATGAGTCGCAATGCTGGCGTCGTCGGCCGGAGGACGACAATGATCAGCATTGGGCCTGGAATTGGCTTGGAACGACCAATGTCGCTTGGCATACTCCTGGGGAACTACCGGTCGACTATTGGTTTGAATTGCCGATGTGGGCCTAACCTAACCTGACAAGAGGAGGCCTCCGAAAAGGCCTCCTCTTTTTTTGCTTGTCCGAAAGAAAAACCGCCGAGCAAAGCCCGGCGGTGGTTGCGCATCCATATGATGCGACGGTGGCCATCCGGCCGTTATTCATGCATTGCACATAATTGTTTCTCCGTAAAAAGAGGAGGGCGGCCAAGCCCCCCGCAGTTTTCAAATCACACTCGCCCTACATCTTTTGCCGCTCCGGCCTTTCACCAAACAGAACATCCGTCAGGTCTGCCCTGCTGGTCGACATGCGTTCGCATCTCCTACTCAGCCAGTCTCCCTCACCTCTCCCTACTCGGGTGCCACCCCGCATCTAGAGGAGTAGGTGATTCCCACGTTAGTCGCCGGCTACTACATGCCGTAGCGCTGCCGCGCTCCACTATTTGCCCGTAGCCCTGAGGGCCTCCGCCTTTCGGCTTTCACCGCCACGAGATTCCAAAGCTGGTCGGTTACTGGGAAAACGTATCATCACGCCCTGACTGTCCATGCTGAACATGGATAGCAGCTCTACAACACTCCAGACAGCACCCTTCGCGTCATTCAATGACCGAGGGTGCCGTTACACGCTTGAGCTATTCAACGACCCTCGGTTTCCCGAGGTGCCGCCGCTTCCAGGTTTCCCCTCTGCGGCCTGACGCATTACTGCGCCCTCAGTAGCCTACGTGTCTGGCATATGTCCAACCCTTTCGGTATCGGCCATAGGCAGGACTGATCACCTGCTTTCACCCTGCGACAGGTCGCACGGTCATTTCCTTCCGTGCGCCGTTTCCGTGTCGCCCAGTCTCATATCCATCAGTTATGCATGGATTGGGTCGAAGGAGGGAATTTCACCCCCCAGCGCACCATCGCAGCATGGCGAGCTCCATTACGAGCACCACGCTACAGCGGCAGTCCTCAAACGATTGGCAGTCGTTCAAGGCGATGTGGGCGAGTGTGATTTGGGGTTGGCAGCCCCATCACAATCAGAGTGAGTGGCAGCCATCCCTTTCACGGATCGCAGAATGATTTTATAACGGGAGTTGAATCGTGGAAAGTTTTTTAAAATCAATTATTTATAAGTGTTATAGGTCGGGCCATCCGGTGATATTTTGCCCGCCGTTAGAAATATGATTTGGGTCGGCACTGCGCCACAAAGAAGAAGACTCGTCGCCGAAGAAGGTGTCATCAATGAGGGTACGATGCGTCTCAGAAAATTCGTCCCAACCAGACTCCAGCATCGTCCAAAGGGGGGGAAATTAGCAGGCCACCCACCACAGATGGCCAAAAGACATGGCCAGAACCTCCGAAGTAAACTCCTGCCAAAGCACTTGCCAAGCCAGTCGCTGCGAGTAGGCACCTAGTCCGGAGACCCATTGGGCGCTCCACTTTTTTGCCCTACGGCCTTTTGTTTGTGGATATCGGAACTCGATTGCTCCGGCGCCATTGCGGGTCGGCATCGTTCAGAGCTTCCTGCAATTCCATTCGCGCACCGTGTAGTGCACCGATGAGCGGTGCGAAATACAAGCGCGGGCTCTGCCGTGCCGCACGCAGAAACTCTGCTAGAAATTTATTCATGACTACTCTCCAATGGAATAAGGAGTCGAGGCGTGATTAATTCTAGACCGGCCCCGGCCGTGGGAAACTCGTTACTTCAGCAACATGCTCCGAGGGAAACCCTCCCGGGCGTTCGCTAGGCGAAGTTGATCCATGCTGACAACGGGGTCATACGCCAATGCCACGGACAGTGCACAGGATCTTCCCTGCATGGTGCAGAGCTTGCTAATCACCATCAACGTGGCCTTTTTCTGACCTTCAGGCAGCTCGGGGCTTGTGTTGTGTATCGCCTCAGCTTGGGCACTGTTGACAGTGTCGAATGTGGCATTGGCAGCGATGGCAAGGTTGTCGCATGCCCTAAAGGCCGCGCACATCAACCCATTGCCTAGCAAATGAAAGATAGGGAACCGTAATCCCGATGTTTCGCTTTCTTTGGGAAAGACATAGTCTTCTGGCTTGCCGGCGTAGACTTCCTCGATCGTATAAAACTGGGATTTCTCTTGCGGTACTGTGATCGGGTAGCCAGCCGCAGCCACTTCTTCCAAAAACACCTTGGCTAGCTCTGGATACTGCTCATCCATAGCACTGATCTTGCTGTTGAACAGTTTCATCAAGATTGTCGGGTGGGTGCCGATTTCCGATGAAAATACCTGGACCATCCCGAGATCCGTATGAAAGGAGTCCGCAGCAAAGCTGGCTGAGCTTACGAAACATACCAACCATAATACTAGGAATTTCTTGCTCACCACTTCCGCTCCTGTAAATCTGCTTGCGTTATTCGCATACCTTCTTCAACGCATGATCGACGAGGTCGCCATCAAAGCTGATCAGCACATCGAGGTTCTTGCATGACGCCCCAACTGTTCCCAGAGTTTGCGCCCGGATCTGATAGCCATCGTTGTCGCTCTGGCTGGCCTGTCCATAAAGGATTGCATTCTGGACGACGGCAGCAAGCACCCGTTTGTTATCCGGGCCTGCCGGCCACTTCGGCGCCACAGTGTTGCGATCGATTACTTTGCTGTCGCAGATGCGAAAATGTTGGTCATGTCCGCTGGTGCGCACGGATACGGCTTCACAATCGTTGAATTGCCCAACGTAAATCACGTGGGCCTCACGACCGTGGATGGTGGCCAGGGTGGTTTGATGAGTGCGTGCTACCGTGACAACAGCTTCGTTCAATTCCCCTGCCTGAGCGAACGCCGCGAGGCTGGCACCGGCAAGGACCAACAACCGTATGTTCCTGCCCATTACATTACCCCTGGTTTTTGACCTTAAAGACCTGCCAAGCAATCAACCGGCGGCAGGCTGTCGATATGCACCTTGATGGACTTAGCATCTACCTTCGTAATGGTCAGCTGGGCGCCAGGCAACGAAACTGATCTCACTCCGGCCGCAAACGAACGCACTTGTTCGGCATTCACCGCTCCACTGGCATCGGAACGAATCAACTTGAACCTGAGCGTCCCTTCGGACTGCCCGAGGAAGACGGTCGACATGCTGCATCGCGGTTGGCCCGATTTCTCCTCGAGATTTAAGGTAAAGCGGCCACTAGCCTCCTTTACCTCTTCCCGTGTGAGGTAGCCATCTGATGAAGAGCTGAATACCCGATCAAGTACCTCACCGGTCTCTGCTAGAGCAAAGTAGCGGTACTTCTTGAGGAACGTGCTGGTTTTTGGGTCTGTCAGTACGAGATAAAAAGTATGGCCGGAAGCATCGTGCAGGCGAGCCTCAGGAATGACCTTATCGCCTGCTTTCAGATTCAGCGTGGCATCGCCAGTCGTCAGGGAGAGATCGCTGACTACCTCAATGCTCGGCATTACGGTCTTGGGGCCATAGTTCAGGACCAGCAAGCTGTCCCCGCGCGTAGCCGCAAGGCTGTCACCGGGTTTTGCTCCTATCACATAGACAGTTCTATTGATGGCTGGTTGAATGTCCCTGACCGTTTCATAGATCTTGAACGGAGAGTTGGCGAGGGTCGCCGTTGCAGAGACGGCAGTCACTGACCATAGTGCCATGCTCAAACCGGCCAAGGTGTATCGCTCCCATTGGCTGGACGCATAGTTTGTCCGCAATTGTCCGTGCATTCTTGTGCGCATCTCATTCCCCTTTAACTGGATTGCCCATTCAAATGTTGTAAGAGTCGTCGCGCCCAGCCCCTAGGCCGATATCCATCGAGGGCCAGTCGCAGTTTCTAGACCAATCGACATAATCAGTTTCATCAAAACGTAAGTGTGGTTGGGGCTCATCTTGCGGAGGTGCAGGTGTGCCTGCATAGGTTTGCCACAAAAACTGCATCATCACGGAACCCACAAACATCAGGGCGTACTTCAGCCAGCCGGTAAGAAACGCAAAGGACAGCCCCATGAGCAGAACGCCAGCGACTGCTAGAAAGATTTTGGTTCTTAGGGGCATCGTCGCTCTCCTCGTGCTGCGCTCGAAATGCTAATCGTAGTATGTGGAATCGTAGTATGCAATGACGGACATTCGCCAGATGTCCGTCAAGCCCCACCAATGCCAGCTCGTCAGCGTTTTCGCGGCTAACGTCCGCAAAAGGCGACTTGAACTCGGCCTCTCCCAGGAAGAACTCGCCGAACGTGCCGGCGTTCACAGGACATATGTCGGAATGCTGGAGCGAGGTGAAAAGAATGTGACGATTTACAACATCGAACGCATTGCTATTGCGCTGGATGTGCCCCCGGCATCTCTGTTGCTGGCCACTTAGTGCATGTGACGGCTACCATCAACCCTCACACGCCCCCCGATTAGCCGATCTCTTGCCAGAAAGACCCTGTCACTCGCTTTTGTGATGTACATGCCAAACAAATTATCCCATTTGGATGTTATTTATGGCAAGTGTTGCTATCGGTGTATGAAGACCATCCATGATGACCGCTATCAAGCCTTGATCAGGCAGCTTGTTGCCGAACGTGAGCAACGGAGCATCACGCAGGCTGTGCTGGTAAATGCGCTCGCACGGCCGCAGTCTTATATCGCCAAGGTTGAAAATTTGGAACGTCGCCTGGAGATCGTCGAGTTGGCCGACTGTCTATAGGCTATCGAGGTCAAGCGTGAGGCGTTCATGCGCCACTTTGGTTGGTGGTGAATTACGAAAACCGTTACGTTTTGTCTTGCGTATGGCTAAGGCTAAAACGGCTAATCTGGCTAATTGCTCAATGCCAGAATTAGCCACGATTAACCGGTCTTAGCCTTAGCCTCATACCATAATGATCGTGGCGCTTTCGCAATTGTCAGCCACCCCACGTCAACCTCGGCGTTTCACTACTCATCAGGCCGTCCATCGCTGCCTTTCCTTCGCGACATGCGGCCGTTCCTAAGTTGCCACCTCACGTGCTAAACGTCTGCTTCCCGCTGCCTCC
>NZ_ACIS01000013.1 GCF_000174355.1 Pseudogulbenkiania ferrooxidans 2002 | reverse complement strand
TCCGGCACTACAATCCCAACCACCTGTTTTTCAAGGAAGTTACTTGGGAAAAAGTTTGCGCTTTTCACTCATGGCATTAGCCATACTGACGAAACGAGCCTGCAGAAACGGCACCGTTGACCCGATAAAACGGCGAATCAGTCCATAATTCCTAATCAGAATCTACTCCGAGACGGAATAACACCTTGAAGCCCACCTGGATTTTCGATCTGGACGACACCTTGCACCACGCCTCGGCAGCGGTGTTTCCACATATCAATCGTTGCATGACCGAATTCATCATGCGCCACCTGGGCATGAGTGAAGACAGCGCGACGGAGCTGCGACAACGTTACTGGCGACAATACGGTGCGACGCTGAAAGGCCTGGAGCAACATCATGGCATCGCGCCGCAGACCTTTCTGCGCGACACCCACCCTATGAGCGAACTGGAAACGTTGCTGGTCTGGCAGGCCCAGACGGCAGCACTGCTACGCCGCTTGCCCGGCCGCAAGATCTTGCTGTCCAACGGACCACAGCATTATGTTGAGGGTGTGCTGAGGAGGATGCGGATCAGGCGGCACTTCGCCAGCGTCTATGGCGTGGAGCGGTTGGATCTGCAGCCCAAGCCACATCCTCGGTCGTTCCGTACCGTGCTGCAGCGCGAAGGTCTGGACCCGGCCCGATGCATCATGGTGGAAGATTCGTTGGCCAATCTGAAGGCGGCCAAGCGCCTGGGGATGCGCACGGTGTGGATCAGCCCTAGCGCGCGTCGGCCATCCTATGTCGATGTGCACGTCCGCCAGTTGGGGGAGTTACTTCGGCTTGGCCTGCAGTGACGGCATGTGCCGCACGTTCCAGAGGGCGCCGATCAGGCAGAGTGCCGCCGCCAGCGGCCAGAGCCGCGACAGGAACTCCACCAGCGCGTTCATATTGGCAAGGTGGCCGTAGCCCCAGCGAAACAGCGTGAGCATGTCGAGTTCGTTGGCGGACAGCGGCCAAAGAGCGGAGATCACTTGCGTCGCCAGCAGCGCCAGCAGCGCCACGACCAGCTGTACCCCCCGGCCGAAGCGGGTGAGCAGCCACACCAGCAGGAACCCGGCCCCCAGGCCCGCCAGCACGTTGCTGTTGATCCATTCGAAGAACGCAAACGGTTTGAGCAGCATCCCGGCAGCCAGCATCTTGAGGAAGACGGCCAGCACGACGACGGTGGTGACGCTGCGGGCGATATAGCGCCGCTTGCTGAGGAAGCTGGTGACGAACAGCAGTGTGGCGGTCAGGTGCAGCATGGCTCCGCCGGCTTCGAGCAGGAAAAGGAACAGTGCCGGGTTGTCGATCGGTGAGATGAAGGGCTGCGGCAGGCCCAGCGGCATGACCACGACGCCGAACAGCGGGATGGAGGGATTGAGCTGGGTGAGGAACCAGAGCGCCATCAAGGCCAGCGCGTAGTCGGCGGGTTCATTGGCGACAAAATAGCGCTGACGCCAGCGCCAGACATGGTGCCAGGCGTGGCGAAACAGCGGGCTGACCGCCAGCGTGGCGCCAATGAAGGCACCCGCGACGTTGTAGAGCATGTCCAGATTGGAGGCGACGCGCTCCGGCAGGAACTGCTGGATGAACTCCATCGTGAAGCTGGTCAGCACCGACAACAGCAGCGCCGTGACCCAGCCCAGCCAGCGGGGTCGGAACGATAGCGCCAGTCCAAACCCGTAGGGAATGTAGACCACCAGGTTGGCGAGGTTGTCGAACAGGCGGAAGTAGTACGGCAACGGATAAAACAGGAACTCGAGCAGAGGGCGGCCGCTGTAGCTCCAGCCGGTGAACGGGTACAAGCTGGCGAACACGATCACGACGAACAGCAGCAGGGCCAGATAGCGGGCGATATAGGCCCGCTGCGGCACGCCATGGCGTATGGGTGTCAACATGAGACGCCCCGTTCGCTCAACCGAGTCTGTTCATGCATAACGTCATTATCGCTCGTCATTTGCCTGCGGCCAGCCGGACTTCGGCCAACCTTGCCCTCCATCTGCTCTTTACTCCCAATCCTCACCAGCGCCCCGTCTCGAAGAAGCGCCGATAGCGCGTCAGCCACGGCGCGATGTCGAAACCGCCCGCGGCGAGCCATGCGTTGTCGTAATAACTGTTGAGGTAGCGGTTGCCGTCGTCGCAGATCAGCGTCACCACCGAGCCGCTGCGCCCTTCGGCCACCATCTGTGTCACCAGCTCGCACACGCCGAAGAAATTGGTCCCGGTGGAACCGCCGCAGCGGCGGCCAAGGACTTCCTGCAGGAAATGGATGGCGGCGTAGCTGGCGACGTTGGGCACGCGGATCATGCGGTCGATCACCGTCGGGATGAACGATGGCTCGACGCGCGGGCGGCCGATGCCCTCGACGCCGGAACCGCCCTCGCAGCGGCAGTCACGGTTGCCGCTCTGATAACTGTCGTAGAACACCGAATTTTCCGGATCGACCACGCACAGCTGGGTAGCCAGCTTCTGATAGCGCACGTAACGGCCGAAGGTGGCCGAGGTGCCGCCAGTACCGGCACCGCAGACGATCCATGTCGGGACCGGATGGGGTTCCAGCGCCATCTGCTGGAAGATGGTTTCGGCGATGTTGTTGTTGCTGCGCCAGTCGGTGGCGCGCTCGGCGTAGGTGAACTGGTCCATGTAATGGCCGTCAAGCTCATGGGCCAGGCGGCGCGATTCGTCGTAAATGGTGGCCGGATCGTCCACCAGATGACAGCGTCCGCCGTAGAATTCGATCGCCTTGACCTTCTCGGCCGAGGTGCCCTTGGGCATGACGGCGATGAACGGCAGGCCGAGCAGACGGGCAAAGTAGGCTTCGGAGACCGCCGTGCTGCCGCTCGAGGCCTCGATGATCGGCGTGCCCTGGCGAATCCAGCCGTTGCACAGCCCGTACAGGAACAGCGAGCGGGCCAGGCGATGCTTCAGGCTGCCGCTGGGATGCGTGGACTCGTCCTTGAAATACAGCTGGATCTGCGGCAGGGCCGGAATGGCCAGCGGAATCAGATGGGTATCGCTGGAACGATGGAAGTCCGCCTCGATCTGGCGGACAGCTTGGGCAACCCAGTTGGACATGGAGGAATTCCGCAACGGCATAAAATGGTTATTTTACCGTTGCCACAACAAAAAAGGCGCACCACGCGGTGCGCCTTGTCGTCTTGCCGTCTGGCGATCAGAACTTGGTGCCGACGCCGAGACCGAACACCCACGGGTTGATCTTCAGGGTGCCCAGCGAGCCCAGGTTTTCACTCGTTACATCAGTTTTGATGTAAATCTTCTTCACATCCAGGTTGACGAACCAGTCCTTGTTGACGGCAATGTCGGTGCCGACCTGCAGGGCACCGCCCCAGCTGTTTTTATCGACAGACACCTTGCCCGTGACCGAGCTGCCAAGGTCGTTATTATAGAAACGCGTGTAGTTGATACCGGCGCCGACGTAGGGGCGGATCTGGCCTTCCGGATTGAAATGGTACTGCAGCGTCAGGGTCGGCGGCAGGTGGTTGATCTTGCCCAGCGAACCCAAATCGGAGGTCACTTCATGACGCGCGGTGGCCAGGATCAGTTCGGCACCGATATTGTTGGTGATCATGTAGGTGAAGTCGAGTTCCGGCACGGTCTGGTTGTCCACATCGACATGCACGGCCGACAGAGTATCGGAAGTCTTCACATCCGGAGCGATATTAATGACGCGGAAACGCGCCAGGATGTCCCCTTGGGCGGCAAAGGCACTGGCCGATACCAGACCGGCGATCACAGCAATAGCAAGCTTTTTCATGGTTTTCTCCAAAGATGGTTGGTGGATTGCTGATCGCCCGATCTGCTGCCGTTGACTTTGCCGCCTACCGGCAGTAGCGTGCGACGTCTTCGGAGGGAAGATTAACCATACTCTCTTCCTGGTTTTTTGAGCTAGATCATGGTCACGTCATGAAATATGTCGATTTGCGCGATTTTATTGCCCAACTGGAACGCGAGGGGGAACTCAAGCGCGTCCGCGTGCCGGTCTCGACCCATCTGGAGATGACCGAGATCGGCGATCGGGTGCTGAAGGCCGGCGGCCCGGCGCTGCTGTTCGAACAGCCGGTACGCGACGGTCACGGCTTCGACTACCCGGTGCTGGCCAACCTGTTCGGCACGCCGCGCCGGGTGGCGATGGGCATGGGGGCGGAGGACATCGGCGAATTGCGCGAGATCGGCAGGACGCTGGCTTATCTCAAGGAGCCGGAACCGCCCAAGGGCTTCAAGGATGCCTGGGACAAGCTGCCGCTGTTGAAGCAGGTGCTCAACATGGCGCCGAAGGAAGTGAAGAAGGCGCCGTGCCAGCAGATCCTCTGGGAAGGCGCCGAGGTCGACCTGGGACGCCTACCTATCCAGCATTGCTGGCCGGGCGACGTGGCGCCCTTGATCACCTGGGGGCTGACGGTAACGCGCGGCCCCAACAAGAAACGTCAGAACCTCGGCATCTACCGCCAGCAGGTGATCGGCAGGAACCGCGTGATCATGCGCTGGCTGGCACACCGCGGCGGCGCGCTGGACTACCGCGAATTCCGCGCCGCCAACCCGGACCAGCCCTACCCGGTGGCGGTGGTGCTGGGTTGCGACCCGGCCACCATTCTGGGCGCGGTGACGCCGGTGCCGGATACGCTGTCCGAATACCAGTTTGCCGGCCTGTTGCGCGGCAGCCGCACCGAACTGGTGAAATGCATCGGTTCCGACCTGCAGGTGCCGGCCAGCGCCGAGATCGTTCTGGAAGGCCATATCTACCCGGACGATACCGCGCTGGAAGGGCCGTACGGCGACCATACCGGTTATTACAACGAGCAGGACCGCTTTCCGGTATTCACCATCGAGCGCATCACCATGCGCGAGAACCCGATCTACCACAGTACCTACACCGGCAAACCGCCGGACGAGCCGGCGGTGCTGGGCGTGGCACTGAACGAGGTGTTCGTGCCGATCCTGCAGAAGCAGTTTCCCGAGATCGTCGACTTCTACCTGCCGCCGGAAGGGTGCTCGTACCGCATGGCGGTGGTGTCGATCAAGAAGCAGTACCCCGGCCACGCCAAGCGCGTGATGATGGGCTGCTGGAGCTTCCTGCGCCAGTTTATGTACACCAAGTTCATCGTGGTGGTGGACGACGACGTCAACACCCGCGACTGGCGCGAGGTGATCTGGGCCATCACCACGCGCATGGACCCGGTGCGCGACACGGTGCTGATCGAGAACACGCCGATCGACTACCTCGACTTCGCCAGCCCGATCTCCGGCCTGGGCGGCAAGATGGGGCTCGATGCCACCAACAAGATGCCGGGCGAGACGCAGCGCGAGTGGGGCACGCCGATCGTGATGGACGCGGCGGTGAAACAGCGCGTCGATAAACTGTGGGACGAGCTGGGGCTGTAAGCGGGCGGAGCCTCGGCCGCTGCAGCGGACGCGGCGGGGAAGCGGAGGGACGGTCTCCGGCCCCGGCGCTCCCGGCAACCCCGGCAGGAGCGCCGACCGGAACAGCCGCTAAGCCCTGCACCCTATATCTGTTACCATGCCCGGTTTTCCCCATACCAGGAGTCTAGACATGAGCGATGTACGCAACCCGAATTCCGCCCAGCGCCTGAAGCGCCTCAACAACCGCCAGTGCAAGAAGATGCGCGTGGGCAACTACCAAGAACTGGGCTTCCACCTGGTGGCCACCCTGGCCGACGATCTCAGCAGCGAAGGTCAGGATGCCCTGCTCGACGCGTGGCTGACGCGCGTGGACGAGGCCGGCGTGAGCTTCGGCGGCCACTTCGACGGCCGCTGCAACCTGGAAGGCGTGGTGTTCCCGGTGGGCGCGGTGAAGATCGGCGAGGAACTGCGCGGCGAGCTGGCCGGCTGGCTCAAGGCCCGCAGCGAAGTGAAGGCGCTGGAAGCGAGCGAGCTGATCGACCTGTGGCACGCCGCCTGAGCCTACCCCGCTCCAAGCACAAAAGCCCGCATCAGCGGGCTTTTGCTTTTTCGACGTCCGAAGCTCAGGGCGCCGGGTTGGGGTAGCGCTCGTGGATCGCCTCGATGCCGGCCAGCACCTCGTCGTCGAGCCGTAGCGACGCGCTGGCGATGTTCTCTTCCAGCTGCGCCAATGTGGTGGCGCCGATCAGGTTGCTGGCGACGAAGGGGCGCGAATTGACGAAGGCCAGCGCCATCTGCGCCGGCGACAAGCCGTGCCGACGCGCCAGCGTCACGTAGTCGGCTGTCGCCGCCAGCGCCTGCGGCCGGGTGTAGCGCGTGAAGCGGTCGAACAGCGTGAGCCGGGCGTTGGCCGGGCGGGCCTGGTCGAGGTATTTGCCGGAGAGGACACCGAAGGCGAGCGGCGAGTACGGCAGCAGGCTGATGCCGTCGCGATGCGAGAATTCGGCCAGGCCGATCTCGTAGCTGCGGTTGAGCAGGTTGTAGGGGTTCTGGATGCTGACCATGTGCGGCAGGCCGAGGCGCTCGGCGGCCTGCTGGAAGCGCGCCACGCCCCACGGCGTTTCGTTGGAGAGGCCGACATGACGGATCTTGCCGGCCCGCACCAGATCGGCCAGCACCGCCAGCGTCTCTTCCGGGGCGACCGCGCCGTCCGGCCCGTCGAGCCAGGGGTAGCCCAGGCGGCCGAAGGTGTTGGTATGCCGGTCCGGCCAGTGCAGCTGGTAGAGATCGATGTAGTCGGTCTGCAGGCGCTTGAGACTGCCGTCGAGCGCGGCGATAAGGTTGGCGCGGTCGAAGTGGTTGGCGTCGCCGCGGATGTGGCGCGGGTTGTGCGGCTGCAGCGCCGGGCCGGCGATCTTGGTGGCGAGCAGCACGCGGTCGCGGCGCCCGCCCTTGGCGAGCCAGCTGCCGATGTAGCGCTCGGTCAGACCCTGCGTCTCGGGCTTGGGCGGCACCGGGTACATTTCGGCGGCGTCGATCAGGTTGATGCCGTGCTCCAGCGCCAAGTCGAGCTGGGCGTGGGCGTCGGCTTCGCTGTTCTGCTCGCCCCAGGTCATGGTGCCGAGACCGATGAGGCTGACCTGGAGGCCGCTGCGGCCGAGTGGGCGGTATTCCATCGCGTGGGTCCTTCGCTGTCGGGAGGGAGATGGCCCGATTATGCGACGCGCGGCGGGCGACGCAAACCGCGGCCGGTCGGCGTCCGGGCCATGCGCGTCGACCGGCCGGGCTGATGCCAAAACGCCACGCCGGAACCCGGTTCCGGGCAGGCATCGTCGCCGGCTTGATCTATGACAAATAGCATTCCGGATACGGCACTCTAGAATGATCGGCTTACCTCCCGGAGTGCCCAACGATGAAGCTCACCCTCTCCTTGTGGCAACGCCTGCTGGGACTGCTCCCCGGCGAACTGACCGTGCACGAAACGGAATGGCTGATCAGCCCGCAGCAGCACATGCCGTTGATGGCGCAGCGCCGCGCCGTGATCATCATCAACCGGGCGCGCCTGTTCGCCATGCTGTTCGCCCTGCTTACCCCGCTGTGGATCGCGGTCGACGTGGTGGCGCTGCCGATGGAGCTGGCGGCCAAGTTGGCCGGGATGCGCCTGATGGCCACCGTCGCCTTCGCCTGGCTGGTCTTCGGCCACCACAGCGACGGGACCCTGCGCCACGCCTACCGCGCCATGGCGACGCTGTTTGCCATTCCGACCCTGTTCTACATCGCCTCGCACCTGCTGTTGACGCGTTACCACCTGCAGGGGCTGTCGGCGGCGATCGGCACCGGCTACGCCTTCCTGCCGTTCGTGCTGCTGGCGGGCTTCGCCATTTTTCCGCTGACGCTGCTGGAGAGCGCCACCTTCGCCTCGCCGATCCTGATCGCGGACGGCCTGGCCTGGCTGCTGCAATGGCAGGTGATCGACTGGCCGTCGTTCAGCGGCGCGTTCTGGCTGCTGACGCTGATCAGCGCCGTGGCGACGCTGGCGTCGATGAGCCAGCTCGCCTTCATGATCGCGCTGGTCAACCAGGCGGTGCGCGACACCCTCACCGGCTGCTTCTCGCGCCGCAGCGCCGAGGAAATGCTCGACCTGCAGTTCACCCTGGCGCAACGCGCGCGCCGTCCGCTGTCGGTGGCCTTCATCGACCTCGATCACTTCAAGAGCATCAACGACAAACACGGCCACGAAGCCGGCGACCGCGCCTTGCAGAGCCTGACGCAGGCCATCGGCGACACGCTGCGCCACGGCGACATTCTGACGCGCTGGGGCGGCGAGGAGTTCCTGCTGCTGATGCCGGAAACCGACCGTCAGCAGGCACAACAGGCGCTGGCGCGACTGCGCCGGCACGGTCTGGGGCGGCGGCCGGATGGCTCGCCGCTGACTGCCAGCATCGGGCTGGCCGAGAGCCAGACGGACCAGGCGGCAAGCTGGCAGCAGCTGGTGGAGATCGCCGACGCCCGCATGTACCGCGCCAAGCAGCAGGGGCGCGACCGCGTCGTCGCGGCGGATGACGGGGCGCGGCCCGCCGCGGCACCGGTCGACGTGTCGGAGCTGCGGACGCAGCCGGTGTAAGCCGCGGCGGAGTCCCCACGGCAAAAAGGTTGGCCGAAGCCCGTCAACAGCGGCTTCGGCCAACCTTTTTCATTCGTAAACGCCTTTTAGCGTCGCCGACAAAACCCTCAGCGCAACGGTTCCGGCAAGGAGCGCTGCCGCGTACAGTCCCCGCAGGACGGCACGTGTGTGCGAGGCGAATCGAAAGATTCGCCCGCGAGCGGAGCGCCACCGCAGGGTTTGCCGAGCGCCACTCAGCCCGGCAACAACGCCGCCAGTGCCGGCCCCTTCAGCAGCAGCCAGCCCAGGCCGGCGAGGTTGAGCCCGACCGTGAGCCAGTAGACGCGACGGAACGATGCCTTGCTGGACTTGTGGCGGAAGGTACGCTGGGCGACCAGCGCGCCGGGCCAGCCGCCGAGCAGGGCCAGCAGGTGCAACTGGCGTTCCGGGGTGCGCCACTGGCCGCGTTGCGCCGACGTCTTGTCGTGCCAGTACAGCACGAAGCTGGCCAGGCTCAGGCCGGCGTAGCCCAGCACCAGCCAGGGCGGCAGCCGGCCGGCCAGAAGCGCCAGCCACAGCCCGAGGAAGAACACGCCCGCCACCGTGCAGGCCGGCCCCAGTCCGCCGGCCCCCTGCCCTTGCTGGCGTCGCGCCACGCCGACCAACTTCGCCTCCACGGCGCGTGGCCGGCGACGCTCGTCGTAGTCCTGGCGGTAGCTGACCAGGTCATGGGCGGCGGGACGGCGCGGTACCGTGCCGAAATCGCTAATGTGCACGAACACCTCGGCGCCGCCGCCGTTGGGGGTGATGAAGCCGAAGCCGCGCGCGTCGTCCCAGCGCGTGAGCCTGCCTTGAAAACGCATCCCTGCCCCCTGTCTGTCGAACCGAATCTGCCGTCCGCCGTCAGCGCGCTGGCCCCACGCCGCTGGCAGCCTGTTCCGCCAGCCAGTCGCGCGTGCGCTCGGCGGCCTGGAACTCGTGCACCGCCTGCTGCAGCAAGAGGAAGGCGGCGTCGGCGTCGTGGTGCAGGCAGGCGTCGCGCAGGCGCTGCAGCAGACCGGTCAGCACCTCCTCGTCGAGGTGGTACTCCTGCGCGCGCAGGATGCGCGGGTGGTCGGTCGGCAGCACGTTGTCGCCGATCAGCAGCTCCTCGTACAGCTTCTCGCCGGGGCGCAGCCCGCTGAAGCGGATTTCGATGTCGCCGTCCGGGCGGCTCTCGTCCTTCACCGTGAGCCCGGAGAGGTGGACCATGCGCCGCGCCAGCTCGGCGATCTTGACCGGTTCGCCCATGTCGAGCACGAACACGTCGCCGCCCTCGCCCATGGCGCCGGCCTGGATCACCAGCTGCGCCGCCTCGGGGATGGTCATGAAGTAGCGCGTGATCTCGGGGTGAGTGACGGTGACCGGGCCGCCGGCGGCGATCTGCTTCTTGAACAGCGGCACCACCGAACCCGAGCTGCCCAGCACGTTGCCGAAGCGCACCATGACGAAGCGGGTACGGCTGCCGCGCGCGTGGCGCGTCTGCAGGCACAGCTCGGCCAGGCGCTTGGTGGCGCCCATGACGTTGGTCGGGCGCACCGCCTTGTCGGTGGAAATCAGCACGAAGGTATCGACCCCGCCATCTTCGGCCGCCTGGGCGCAGACGTCGGTGCCGAAGGCGTTGTTGCGGATGCCGGCGAGCGGGTTGTGCTCGACCAGCGGCACGTGCTTGTAGGCGGCGGCGTGGAACACCGTCTGCACCCCGAAGCCGTCGATGACGCGGAACAGCCGCTCGTAGTCGGTGACCGAGCCCAGCAGTGGCAGGCATTCCAGCTGCGGCGCCAGGGCCTTGAGCTCCTGGTCGATGGCGTACAGCGCGAACTCCGACAGTTCGAACAGGATCAGGCGCGCCGGGCGCTGGCGCACGATCTGGCGGCACAGCTCGGAGCCGATCGAGCCGCCGGCGCCGGTGACCATCACCACGCGCCCCTCGATGTTGCGCGCCAGCAGTTCCGGGCGCGGCGGCACCGGGTCGCGCCCGAGCAGATCCTCGATGTCGACCCGCTTCAATTCCTCCACCCGCACCTCGCCCGACACCAGCTCGGCCATGCCGGGCAGGCGCTTGATCGGCACGTGCAGCGACTCCAGCTTCTCCAGGATCTCGCGCTGGCGCGCGCGGCTCACCGACGGCAAGGCCAGCAGGATGGCCTTGGCCTCGGTATCGGCCAGGAGCGCCGGCAGTTCGGCCGGAGCATGCACCGCGAGACCGCGGAAGGTGTGGCGCCACAACGCAGGGTTGTCGTCGACGAAGGCCATCGGCCGGTATTCGCGCCCGGCCTGCAGCGCCAGCATCAGCTGGATGCCGGCGCGCCCGGCGCCGTAGATGACGACGTGCTCGCGCGGGCTGTCCACGGCGTCGATGCGCCGCACCAGGCCGCGCAGCAGGAAGCGGCTGCCGCCGATGTAGGCCATGGCGAACACCCAGAAGATGATGATGGACGAGCGTGGGAACGGCCCGATGCGCGCCATCACGATCACCGCCGCCAGCACCAGCACCGCCAGACTGACGCCGTAGCACACGGTGTAGACGATCTTGTCGTCGAGGTACTTCAGCACGGCGCGGTAGAGCCCGAGCTTGATGAAGATCGGGATCACCCACAACGGCGGCACCACGAAGATCCACAGGTAGGGGGTGAGCTTGGGGTCCCACACCCCGCCCAGGCGCAGTACCACCGCGCTGTAGAGCGCCAGCGGCAGCAACAGCGCGTCCATCAGCATCAGGAGCGCCATCTTGTGGTGGCGCGAGAAGGAAAGCAGCTTGTCGATCATGGTCAGCGCAGGACGATCTTCTTCAGGGTGGCGAGGATGATGCACACGTCGCCGGCCAGGGTGTGGCTCTGCGCGTAGCGCACGTAGTAGTCGAGCTTCTGCGGCAGCACCTCGTCGAGGTAGGCGCGTTCCGGGTCGGCAGCGGCGCCGAGGATGTCGTTCTCGTCGATCATGCGGATCGACGCCCAGTCGGTGATGCCGGGGCGCACCGACAGCACCAGCGCCTTGATCTCGTGCGGATAGTGCGCGACGTAGCGCGGCACCTCGGGGCGCGGGCCGACCAGGCTCATGTCGCCCAGCAGCACGTCGATCAGCTGCGGCAGCTCGTCGAACTTGGACTTGCGCAGGAAGCGCCCGGCGCCGGTGACGCGCGCATCGCTCCCCACCGTGAGCTGGCCGTGGCGCTCGGCGTCGACGCGCATGGTGCGGAACTTGTGGATGCGGAAAGGTTGGCCGAAGCGCCCCACCCGCTCCTGGCGGAAGAACACCGGCCCCTTCGAATCGAGCTTGATCCACAGCGCGATCGCCAGCAGCAGCGGCGCCAGCAGCAGCAATCCGGCGCCGGCGGCGATCAGGTCGAACAGCCGCTTGGCGCCCATCGAGCCGGGGCGGCCGGCGGCCGGCAAGACGGACCCGCTCATGCGCCGAGAATCTCCCTGACCGCCGCGATCACGCGCGTCTGGTCGGCATCGGTCATCCGGGTATAGAGCGGCAGCGTCACTTCGGCCTCGAAGGCGGCGTCGGCCACCGGGAAGTCGGCGTTCTTGAGCTGGTAGCCGTCGCGCCATACCGGGTGGCGGTGCAGCGGGATGAAGTGTACCGAGCAGCCGATGCCCTTCTCCGCCATGCGCACAATGAAGTCGTCGCGGCTGACACCGGCCTCGGGCTGGAGGCGCACCGGGTAGAGGTGCCAGGCGTGCTGGTCGGTGGCCAGCGCCGGGCGCGCCGGCAGGATCAGCGGCAGGCCGGCCAGCTCACGGTCGTAGCGCGCCGCCATCGCCTCGCGCTGTTGATGGAAGCGGCCGATCTTCTTCAACTGGTGCAGGCCCATCGCGGCGGCGATGTCCGGCATGTTGTACTTGAAGCCCGGTGCGACCACCTCGTAGAACCAGGCCGGGGTCTTGGACACGTAGCGGTCGAAGGCGTCGCGGCTGATGCCGTGCAGGCGCATCACCTTGCAGCGCGCGATCAGGTCCTTGTCCTTCGACACCACCATGCCGCCCTCGCCGGTGGTCATGGTCTTGTTGGCGTAGAAGCTGAACACCGTGGCGTCGGAGCCCAGCGTGCCGATCAGTTGGCCCTGGTACGTCGTCGGCAGCGCGTGCGCGGCGTCCTCGATCACCTTCAGCTTGTGCTCGCGCGCGATGGCGAGGATGGCGTCCATGTCGCAGGCGAGCCCGGCGAAGTGCACCGGCATGATCGCCTTGGTCTTGTCTGTGAGCGCGGCGCGGATTGCCGCCGGGCTGATGTTGAGGGTGACCGGATCGACGTCGACCACCACCGGGTGCGCGCCGAGGTAGCGCACCACCTCGGCGGTGGCGGTGAAGGTGTAGCTCGGCACGATCACCTCGTCGCCGGGGCCGATGCCGACCGCCTCCAGCGCCAGATGCAGGCCGGCGGTGGCGGAATTGACCGCGATCGCCTCGACGCCGCCGCCGAGGAAGTGCGCGAAGTCGGCCTCGAACTGCTTGGTCTTGGGACCGGTGGTGACCCAGCCGGATCGCAGCGCGTCGACCACTTCGTTGATTTCTTCTTCGCCGATGTCGGGCAGGGCGAAGGGGAGGAATTTCTGTTCGGTCATAATCTCTAGCCTTGTTGCTCTGCGGCGGCCCGCTCACGTGCGAAACCGCCGGCCATCAATGAAGGTATCAGGCAGGTGACGACCCAGCCGTTACCCGTCCTGGTTGTCCACCGTGTTAGGCGAACCAAACCAACCAGTTGCGACACCGTTGTGGGCAACGACAACAAAACCGTGAAACTCTCTGTCGGTTATGTGTATTTCGCCTTTGCCAACATTGGCAGCTACAAAGCTGACTGCGTCTTGCTTGGAGAGGTAGTTGCCAAGCTTCCGGTGAACCTCGACGAGAACTTGCTCACCTGAGATGAATTGATCCAGTAGGAGCATTAACTCTTTTTCTTGCATCCCATCACGTTCTACGATGTTCTTCCACGTGCGTGACGCCGCATCAATGGGCGGAAAATGTTTGCGCATCAATTCATGCACGCGTCGCGGATTCATAGCGCCTCACCTGTCGTGTGCGGACGCCGTCAGCGCGGCGCCGCGTAAATCTCGATGCGTTCCTTGCCGCTGCCGACGTTCTTGCGCTTGAGGCGCAGCACGCCCACCTCGCCGGTGCGCTCCAGGTGCGTGCCGCCGCACGGCACGCGGCCGAAGCCGGCGACTTCCCAGTAGCGGCGCTCGGCCGCCTCGTCGGAGAAGGCGCTGACGATGGGGGCGTCGGCGTCGATCACGGCCTGCGCCTCGCGCATCAGCTCGGGCAGCAGCGGCGTCAGCGGCTCGTGCCAGGTGAAGTCGATGCGCGCCTTGTCTTCGCCGATGTGCGCGCCGATCTTGCCGATGGCGGGCAGACGTTGCGTCACCAGCTCCAGCACGATCTCGGCGGCGAAGTGCAGCCGCATCAGGGCGTAGCGGCGCGGCCAGTCGATCTCCACCGTCACCGTGTCGCCCTCCTCCAGCACGTGCCCCGGCGGCAGGGTATAGACCAGGTCGCGGCCCTGCCAGCGCGCCGCCAGCACGCGGTAGCCGCCGATGGTGCCGGTGTCGCTCTCCTGCCCGCCCGATTCGGCGAAGTACAGCGTCGCCTCGAGCACCACGTCGAGCCCCGCGACGCGCGCGACGCGGGTGATCAGCGCCGTGCGGTAGGGCTCCCGCCAGAACACCTTGTCAGTCATCGTCGCCTCCTTCCCGGCCATGATCCTGGCCGCTGCCGCGCCAAACCATGCCTAGCGTAGCCCGTAGCATGGGTGAAGGCGTTCCCGCCGCACCCCGTCATTCCCGTTGTATCGCCGAGGTGATGGGTTGCGCTGCACTGCCCCCATCCTACTCATCTACCCGACTCCCGTTACCAGCGTTCCGCCAGCCGCTTGCCCCAGCGCTGCGTCGGCAGTTCGACCCAGCGGTTGATCGCCACCGCCAGCCACCAGGTGACGAAAAGCGCCGTCAGCACCAGCAGCCACCACGGCAGGCCCAGCCGCGCCAGCGCGGTCATCGTCACGTAGCCGGCGATGGAGTGGCACACGTACCAGGCGTAGCTGACCGCGCCGACGCGCGCCAGTAGCCGACTGCGCCACCACGCCGGGCGCAGCACGCCGAGCGCGAACAGGACGATGCCGACAGCGTAGCTCAGGTAGAGCGCCAGCGAGTGCCAGCCGGTGAACCAGACGAACAGCGCCAGCATCAGCGTCGCCATGATGGCCGTTTCACGCCGCGAGGCCTGGCCGGTCAGCCAGAAATAGCACCAGCTGCCGGCGAACATCAGCGGAAAGTAGCACACCACCGGAGCCAGATAATACTGCGCGGCGTGCCACGCCGTCCCCCATGCCGGTCCGCGGCACAGCAAGGCCAGGATCGGCAGCAGCAGCCAGATCGCCCCCTTCAGGCGGCGGCGCGTCAGCGCGAATGCACTGCCCAGCAGCGCGTAGAACCACAGCTCGACCTTCAGCGTCCACATCACCGGGTCGATGTTGCGCCCGCCCAGCATGTCCTGGAAGGCGATGCTGGCGTGCCCTAGCACGTCGCGCACGCTCACCGCGAACGGGGCGCCGCCCAGCCGGCTCGCCAGCCACAGCGCCAGCACGGTGACGGCGAGGCCGGCCCAGTAGGTCGGGTAGATGCGCGTCAGCCGCGTCACGGCGAAGCGCGCCGCACCCTGCCGGCCCAGCGACAACGGGATCAGCAGCCCCGAGAGCAGCAAAAACAGCCCGACGCCGACCGCGCCCAGGTTGACCGGCAGCGCCAGCGAGGCGCTGGGGTAGCCCGCGAGCGGCGCGAGATCGAGGATCTGGCCGACGCGCTCGCGGCTGAACCAGAAAATCTGGGTGTAATGGAACAGCACCACGGCGAGCATCGCCAGGCCGCGCAGGGCGTCGGCGAAGTCGAAGCGGACGTGCGGCTGGCTCATGGCGGACCTCAGCGGCAGGCGGCGAGGAAGCGCCGCGCCAGCACGGCGTAGTCGTGCTGCGCCAGCACGTGCGTCCGGCCCGCCTCGCCCATGCGCTGGCGCTCGGCCGCCGGCAGCGCCAGCATGCGCCGCACCGCGTCGGCGATGGCGGCCGGGTCTTCGGCGCCGACGCTGATGCCGGCGCCGGCCTCGCGCACCAGGTCGTTGCCGGCCTCGACCGAGTGGATCACCGGCTTGCCGGCCATCAAGTAGTCGAACAGCTTGTTGGGGTTGATGCCGAAACGGTAGATCGGCAGGCGGCGCCAGCCGATGAACAGCGCGTCGCACCGGGCCAGGAAGGCCGGCACCGCGCGTTTCGGAATCGCCGGCAGGAAACACACGTTGGCGAGGCCGAGTTCAGCCGCGCGCGCCTCTAGCGCCGCCTTGTCCGGGCCGTCGCCCACCAGCACGAAGCTGACCTTGTCCTGTTGCAATCGGCTGGCCGCCTCGAGCAGGAAATCGAGCGCGTTGGCCAGGCCGTGGCCGCCGGCGTAGCCGACGATGAAGCGGCCTTGCTCCTTCAACTCGGCCAAGGCCTGGACGTGCCCGGCCGGCAGCGGCGCAGGCTCGCCCTGCCACTCGGCAACGTCGACGCCGTTGGGCACCACCGCGTACTTGGCCGGGGCCATGCCGTGCTCGACCATGTAGTCGCGCGCGCACGGCAGCATCGAGATCACGGTGTCGGCCTTTTTATAGCCGAAGTCCTCGGCCCACTGCAGCAGGCGGATGAACGGGTGCTTGGGCGACATGCCGCCCACCTCGACCGGCGTCAGCGGCCACAGGTCGTGCACCTCGTACGCCAGGCGCGCGCCGGTCTTGCGGGCGATCCACGCCGCCGGCACGGTGTCGAGCGGGTAGGTGGACGAGGCGATCACGAGGTCCGGCTTCCATTCCTTGAGGTAGCGCCCGGACAGTCCCATCAGCCGGCCGAGGAAGCGGAAGATGTTGATCACGCGCTTGAGGCCGTTGCCCTCGTAAGGCGGCGTCTTGCACCAGGTGTAGCGGATGCCGTCGATGTCCTCGTCGCGGTAGGCTTCGGCCAACGTCGGGTTGTGCTGGCGCAGGTGCGAGTAGTCCGCCGCGACCAGGTTGACTTCGTGCCCGGCCCGAACCCATTCGCGCGCCAGGTAGTAGGGGCGGAATTCCATGCCGTGCTTCGGGCTGCCGGCGTAATGGTTGATGTAGAGGATGCGCACGGTCGGTTTCAGTCGGTTGGATGGCGGCGGCGGAAGGCGCGCTCCATGGCGTTCCAGTCCATGCTGGTGAACACCACGCCGGCGACACCCCAGCTCACCAGGTTGAACAGCACGTCGGCCGGGGTCGGCAGCTTGGCGTAGCCCAGCATCAGCATGGTCAGGCTGAACAGCGCCAGCGGCAGACCGCGCCAGACCAGGCCCAGACGCAGCGCGAACGCCCACTTGCCGCGCGCGCGCTCGTGGCGCCAGCCGGCGAAATCGTCGGCCATCCAGGCCGCCAGCTTGCGGCGGAACAGCCACATCGGCGCGATCAGCATCAGCATCGCCGCCAGGCAGTAGGCCGCCCACAGCAGCGGGCGGAAGGTATGCTGCTGCAGGCCGTAGAGCAGGCTGCCCAAGGGCAGGCCGAACAGCAGCAGGGTCGGCCCCAGCGCCAGCGCGTGCAGGCGGTCGAGCAACTGGCGATAGCGCTTCATGCCGCACCCCCGGCCAGCTCGCGATAGAGCGCCACCAGCTTGTCGCCCTCGGCGGCCCAGCTGTAGCGCGCCAGCACCGCCGCCTTGCCGGCCTCGCCCATGGCGTGGGCGCGCTCGTCGTCGGCCAGCAGCAAGTTGATGGCGCTGGCGATGGCGGCGGCGTCGTTCGGGTCGACCAAGAGGCCGCAGCCGGCGCCGTCGACGATGTCGCGCCACAGCGGGAAATCGCTGGCGATCACCGGCAGGCCGGCGGCCATGTACTCGAACAGCTTGATCGGCAGCGACTCGACGTAGCTCGGCGTCGGCAGCAGCGTCACCAGGCCGACCTTGCTCGCCGCCAGCACCTCGGCCACGCCGGCGCGGTCGAGCACGCCCAGATCGTTGACGCGCGCCCAGCCCGGCTGCTGCTGCAGTTCGGCCTTGAGTTCGGTCTCGCTCCACAGCCCGGCCAGGTTGAGGCGGGTAGCGGTGGACGGCAGCGCCGTGATGATCGGCGCGATGCCGCGCGTGCGGCTGATGCCGCCGAGGTAGCACACCTCGTTGCGGCGCGCCTCCCACGGCGTGTCGCGCACCAGCTCGGCCAGGATCGGGTAGTTGCAGACGTCGATGGCGCGCGCGCCGAGCGCGGCGAAGCGGCGCCGGATCAGCGGCGTGGCGGCGACGATGGCGTCGAAGCGGCGCGCGGCGTAGTGCTCCAGCAGTTCCACCCCCTTCGACACCAAGGGCCGCGCCGCGCCGGGAATCCAGTGCTTGGCCAGCACCTGGCGCGGCACGTCCTCGTGCACGTCGTACACCACCTTGATGCCGGCGCGGCGCAGCTTGAGCGCGGCCGGGATCAGCTCGGGGTCGTGGAAGTGCGCGACCTCGGGCTTAAGCGCCAGCGCGGCACGATAGACGCGCTCGACGGTGCCGGTCATGCGCGCGAGGCGCCCGCCGGTCTTGGGGCCGACGTCGTGGATGCGCACGCCGTCGCGGATTTCCTCGCCCTGGCCGTCGGCCACGATCAGCGTGACGTCGTGGCCGGCGCGCGCCAGCGTGGCGCACTCCTTGACGAAGATGCGGATGTCGTAGCGCGGGTGGGCGCTGGTGAGATGGCAGACTCTCATCGGGTTTCCAGCAAATCGTGATAGATCGCCGCAAAGCGGCGCATATTGTCCTGGTGCAGGCCCTTGGCGGCGATCAGGCGGCGGTTGAGCGCGGCCGCCTCGGCCAGCGCGGCGTCGTCGCCGGCGCGGCGCAGCGTGGCCTTGAGGGCGTCGCCCAGGCGTGCCACGTCTTCCACGATGGCGCCGTTGACACCGTCGAGCACCCACTCCAGGTTGGCCGGCAGGTTGGATAGCAAGGGCAGGCAGCCGTGCCCCATCGCCTCCAGCAGGCTGATGCTGGTGGCGTCCGACTCCGGCACGCTGACGAACACGCGCGCCGCGCGATACAGCCCGGCCAGCACCGGCGCCGGCACGAAGCCGGTGAAGTGGACGCGGCGCAGGCCGAGGCTTTCGGCCAACCCTTTCAGGCAGTCGCTCTGTTCGCCGCTGGCGGCCACGGTCAGCGTCCAGTCGTCCCAGGCCGGATCGGCCTCGACCTCGGCCCAGCCCTTGAGGATGGCGTCGACGCGGTAGAGCTTCTTGTGCAGCCGGCACGACAGCACGTTCTTCGGCTTGGCGGCCAGATCGGGCGCTTCCGGCAGCGCGTCCATGCCGAAGTTCAGCACGTCGAGGCGTCGCACCGGCGCCAGGGTGCGGATCACCGCCGCCATATGCAGCGAATCGGAGGTCACCGCGTCCGCCGCCGCCAAGTTGGCCGCCACCATCGCCTTCATCAGCCGGTTCTGCTGCGGCAGCAGCAGCACGTCCGAACCCCAGGTGGTCAGCACCCAACGCACGTCCTTGCCGGCCAGGGCGCGGCGCGCGTGCCAGGCCACGCTGTTGGCCTGGTGCACGTGCACGATGTCGGGGCGCAGCTCGTCGATCAGCGCGGCGATGCGCCGCGCCGTCGCCAGCGCCTTGAGGCTGAAATCCACGGCGAGCACCTGCCCCAGGTTGGCCGGACGGTAGTGCTCGGGCAGCTCGCCGCTGGTGACGAGGTGCACCTCGGCCACGTGCGGCGCGATGCCGGCGAGGTAGCGGAAGGTGTGCACCGAGGCCGAGCCGATCAGCAGCAGCTTCATGCGGCGGTTTCCTTCAGGTAAGCGGCGAGCGCCGCCGCCAGCCGCGCGAGCCGGGCGTCGAGCGCGGCGTCGCAGGCGATGGCGACGTTCATCGGCAGGTTCAGCACCGTGGCGGCGAGGCGCTCGCCCTCGGGCGCGCTGCCGGCGAGGTAGCCGTGGCGGAACGAGCCCGCCGGGTGGATCACGTCGTCGAACCACACGCCGATGGCGAGCCCGCATGCCGCGCTCAGGCGCCGCGCCAGCGCCGCCTTGTCGGCCACCGGCTGCGGCAGCGCGAACGGGTAGCGCACCCAGTGCGCGCCGGGCGCGCCCGGCCACAGCGTCAGGCCGGGCACGGCGGACAGCGCGGCGCGGTAGTGTTCGGCCAACCTTTGCTTGTGCCGCAGCAGCGCCGGCAGCGCCGCCAATTGCGGCAGCAGCAAGGCCGCCGAGAGCGCCGGCAGCGCGCGCGGCGGGTGCGCCACGCCGTCGGCCACCTCGGCGTCGGACGAGCGGTAGATGAGCCCCACACGGCGCGCCAGGGCCAGCCAGACGCGCCCGGCCAGCGCGCAGCGCGCCGCCAGCAGATGGCCGGTCAAGGTGGCCAGCAGGCGCAGCTGATCCAGCGCGCCGAGCTCGGCCGGCGGTTCTTCCGCCACCAGGCCCTCCGGCAGCAAGGCGAAGCCGCCGATGCCGCCGCTCAGGTTCTTGGAGTATTCGAAGCTGAAGAAGGCGCCGTCGTGGTACGTCCCCAGCCATTGCCCGTCGCACTGCGAGGCGAAGCCGTGCGCGGCGTCGTCGAGGAAGACCACGCGCGGGTGGCGCAGGCGCAGCGCGTCCGGCACGCGGCAGGCCGGGCCGAAGTTGTGCGGCACGATCACCGCGCGCGTGGCCGGGCCGATGGCGGCGTCGAGCCGGCTCCAGTCGAAACCCAGCGTGGCGGCCGAGACGTCGAGCCAGCGTACCGTGGCGCCCAGCGCCGGGATCTGGTTCGGCACCACCACGCAGGTGTAGGCCGGCACGATCACCTCGTCGCCGGCACCGACGCCGTGCGCGCGCAGCAGCAGCGCCAGCGCGGCACGGCCGGTGTCGGTCAGCACGATGCGCCGCGCGTCGACGCCGAACAAGCGCGCCAGTTCGTCGCGCAGGCGGCGGCGCAGCGCGGTGCGGCCGGCCACCAGGCGCGGCAGCGCGGCCAGCAGCATCGGGAGAGTCAGCGAGTTGGCGGTCAGCACAGCCGGCGCACCTGTTTCGCCGGCGCCCCGGCGTAGAGCCAGCCCGACTCGAGCCGGCCCTTGGCCACCGAGCCCGCCGCCAGCACCACGTTGTCGCCGATCTCGCAGCCGGGCAGCACGATGCAGCCGGCGCCGATGAACACGTTGTCGCCGACGCGGATGTCGCCGTCGACGTGGCACTCGGTGAACGGCGTCACCGGCACGTCGGCCGGAATACCGTTGGAGTGGCAGAAGAACAGGCTGCGCGGCCCCACCGCGACGTTGTGGCCGAAATACAGGTGATGGTCGCCGATCAGCAGGTAGAAGTACGGCGCGAGGTGGCTGTCGGCGCCCAGCGTGAGCCGGCCGTGCAGGCCGATCAGGGCGTCGCCGCGCCAGTACAGCAGCGCGTTCTTGCCAAGCGACAGCGCGTTCCAGCGCGTCACCCGCGCGCTCGGGTGCACGCGCGCCCCGGGCGCGAGGCGCGCGCCGCGCAGCAGCGGCCACAGCCGGTACAGGCGCAGCAGCAATCGTTCAAGCACCATGAGTCTCCAGGCGGCGCAACAGGCGGAAGATCCACGCCACGTAGGCCGCGAAATACAGCGACATCACCCCGGACATCACCTTGAACGCCAGCAGGGCGTCGCGGCTGGCGACGAACACCGCGGCGAACGCCGCCATGTTGACCACCACGCCGATCAGCACGAACAGGAAGGAGGCGCGCTGGCGTCCGATCACCATCGGCACCATGAAGCACGGTCCGGCGACGAAGGCCGCCGCGAGGTACGGCACCAGCGTCGCCGCGATCACCCCGGCCTCGCGCCAGCCGGCGCCGAACACCCAGCCGAACAGCGGCTCGGCCGCCACCAGCAGCAGCCCGAACGGCAGCAGCGCGGCGCCGGCCAGCACCGCCAGCGCGCGCGCCAACAGCGGTGTCATGGCGCGGCCGTGGGCGTGCGCCTCGGCCAGGTCGCGGAAGATCACCTGCGACACCGCCTGCCCCAGCAACGCCGCCGGCAGCTTCAGCACGCGCAGCACCAGCGCGTACTGGCCGACCACGGCATGCCCGGCGAGCGAGGTCAGCAGGGCCAGCATCAGCGAATCCTGGAACGCCACCACGAAGGCGTGCGGGGTGTTGATCTTGGGAAACTCGGCGTAGCGCCGCGCCAGCGCGGCGAGCTCGGCGCGGCGGTGGCCGCGCAGCCAGGTCAGGCGCGTGGCGAGATCGGCGCGCGCCTGCGCCAGCAGCGCCAGCGCCTGCCCCGCCAGCGAGCCGGCGATGAGGCCGGCAAAGCCCAGCCCGGCCCAGCCGGCGCCCAGCTGCGCCAGGGTCACCCCGAGCGATTGCATCACCCGGCCCTGGGCGTTGGCGGGGTAGCGGCGCTGACGGTTGTTCCAGCTGGTCCAGGCCTGCAGGCTGCCCGCCAGCCACACCCCGCCCGGCAACACCAGCAGCCACGGCCCCAGCGCCGGCGCGCCGAGCGTGGCGGCGATCCAGCCGTGCGCCGGCAGCAGCAGCGCGGTGAGCACCAGCAGCAGCGCCAGGTTGATCGCCAGCGCCAGCGTCATCAGGCGCTCGGCGTCGCGCTCGTCCTTGGGCAGTACGATGGCCATGTCGTAGCGCGCGGTGGCGATCACCGCCAGGTTGGAGAGCCAGGCGGAAAACACCGCCAGCAGGCCGAAATCGTCCGGACTGTAGAGCCGCGTCAACAGCGGCGCGAACACCAGCGGCAACAGCTGCGCCAGCGCCGCGCCGCCGGTCAGCGTCGCCACGTTGCGGGCGAAGCCGCCTGCCACCAGCCGTTGTACGGCGCCTTTCAGCATCGCTCGGCAGCGCTCAAGCCAGCGCCTTCTTCACGGCGGCGACGACGGCATCCTGCGTGGGCTCGTCGAGGAAGGGGTGCATCGGCAGGCTCATGACGCGCTGCCCGGCCGCTTCGGCCACGGGGAAGCTGCCCACGCCCTGGCCGAGCGCGGCGAAGGCCGGCTGCAGGTGCAGCGGGATCGGGTAATGCACCGCGGTGGGCACGCCCAGCTCCTTGAGCGTGGCCGCCACCGCGTCGCGCCGGTCCACCTCGATGGTGTACTGGGCATGCACGCTGGAACAGCCGTCGGCCAACCTGGGCACGCGTGCGACGTCCTTGAGCAGTTCGGAGTAGCGCGCGCCGATGCGCTCGCGGGCCGCGACTTCTGCCGGGAAGCTCGGCAGCTTGGCCAGCAGCACCGCGGCCTGGAGCGTGTCGAGGCGGCCGTTGAGGCCGATCACCGGGTGGTGGTAGCGGCGGTCCTGGCCGTGCACGCGGATTTCGCGCATCGCCTTGGCCAGCGCGTCGTCGTCGGTGAAGCAGGCGCCGCCGTCGCCGTAGCAGCCCAAGGGCTTGCTCGGGAAGAAGCTGGTGCAGCCGATGGTCGACAGCGCGCCGGACTTCCTGCCCTTATAGCGGGCGCCGAAGCTCTGCGCGCCGTCCTCGATCACCGGCAGATGGTACTTGGCGGCGATGGCGTTGATGGCGTCGAAGTCGGCGCACTGGCCATAGAGGCTCACCGGCATGATGGCGCGCGTCTTCGGCGTGATCGCCGCCTCGATCCTGGCCGGGTCGAGGTTGTAGCTGTCCGGGTCGATGTCGACGAACACCGGTGTGGCGCCGAGCAGCGCGATCATCTCGCCGGTGGCGATGAAGGTGAACGGCGTGGTGATCACCTCGTCGCCGGCCTGGATGCCCAGCGCCATCAGCGCGATCAGCAGCGCGGTGGTGCCGTCGGCCACGCCGACGCAATGCTTGACGCCGACGTAGGCGGCGAGCTCGCGCTCCAGCTCGGCCACTTCCGGCCCCATGATGTACTGGCCGTGGTCGAGCACGGCGTGGATACGCGCGTCGATGTCGGCCTTGAGGTGCTGGTACTGCGCTTTCAGGTCAATGAACGGAATGCTCATCGGAATCGTTCCTCGGGCTTCGGCCAACGTTGGCCGAAGCCTTGCTGGGGATCAGAACGGCGTGCAGTGGTTGCCGCCGATGTCGTAGTTGGTGCCGCAGCCCGGGCAGGCGTGCTCGCCGATCATGTCCGACAGGCGCTCGCCGCAGGCGCACATCCAGCCCATGCGGTAGGCCGGGGCGCCGACCATCAGGGCGTAGGCCGGCACGTCGTGCGTCACCACCGCGCCGGCGCCGATGAAGGCGTACTCGCCGATGGTGTGGCCGCACACCACGGTGGCGTTGGCGCCGATGGTGGCGCCCTTCTTCACCAGGGTGCGGCGGTATTCGTGCTTGCGGCTGACGTGGCTGCGCGGATTGTTGACGTTGGTGAACACCATGGAGGGGCCGCAGAACACGTCGTCCTCCAGCGTCACCGCGTCGTAGATCGACACGTTGTTCTGCACCTTGACGTTGTCGCCGATGATGACGTCGTTGCCGACGAACACGTTCTGGCCGAACGAACAGCGCTCGCCGATCACCGCGCCGGCGCAGATGTGCGCCCAGTGCCAGATGCGGGTGCCGGCGCCGATGGTGGCGCCGTCGTCGACGATGGAAGTGGGGTGAACGAGATAGGTCATGCGGGTGCCCTCACGCAATCAGAAAAACAGGAAAAAACCGTCGACGAAAAACACCAGGCCGAGCAGGGCCACCGGCAGCGCGGCGAGCCAGACGGCCTTTTTCTTGAACAGGCCGGCGATCGAGGAGATCAGGATCGCCACCTGCAGGAAGATCACCGCCATGCCGAACGGTTTGCCCTGGCGCTGCGCGCTGTCGCGCTCGGCCTCCAGGGTACGCGCCTTCTGCTCGATGTCCTTGCGCTCCTGGTTGTAGCGCGCGGCGCGCTCGGCGGCCTGCTGCAGCGTTTTGGCGTAGCGCTCGCGCACCGTCGGCTCGACCTGCGGCGGCAGGTTGTCCAGCGCCAGCTGCAGGCGGTCGCGCTCCATCTCGTAGAGGTTGCTCTTGATGCTCTTGGCCTGGTAATAGGCCCACTGGTCCGAGGCCTGGGCCTGGGTGATGACGCTGCGCGTGGAGAAACTGCCGCCCTTGAAGGTGGACAGCGTGGCGCACACCGCCAGGATGACGGTGGTCAGCGCCAGATAATTGAGCCAGGGTTCTTTCTTTTCGTCCGCCATGATGTTGCTTCGGGTAACACGGTGAAAACGGGAGCGGCCCGCCGGCGGCGGGCCACGGGAATCAGTAGTCGAGCGGCAGGCTGACGCGGCGGCCGTCGCGCGCCGACAGATACATCGCGATCAGCAATTCCAGCGACTTCAGGCCCTCGCGCCCGTCGGTCTCCGGATCGGCCTTGCCCTGCATCACGTTGATCACGTTGTCGTAGTAGAGCGGGTGGCCGAAACCGTACACGCTGGTGGTGGCGTAGCTGGCGCTCTGGATCTCGTCGTCCATCGGATGCGGCTCGGCGAACTCCCAGTGCTGCACCTCGTTCACCGCCACGCCGCCGACGCGCACCGTGCCCTTCTCGCCGATGATGGTGATCGAGCCTTCCAGGTTCTTGGGGTAGGTCAGCATCGTCACGTTCATGCTGCCCAGCGCGCCCGAGCGCCACTTGACGCTGACGGTGCCGGTGTCCTCCACCTCGATGTTGCGCGCCAGCGTCGCGGTATAGGCCTGCACGCTCTCCACCGGGCCGATCAGCCAGTCCAGCAGGTCGACGTAATGGCTGGCCTGGTTCATGAAGGCGCCGCCGTCGAACTCCCAGGTGCCGCGCCAGGCGGCCGAGTCGTAGTACTCCTGCGGCCGGGTCCAGAACACGTTGACGTTGACCATGTAGAGGCGACCGAAGCGCTTCTCTTCCATGGCGCGCTTCAGGAGCTGCAGCGTGGCGTTGCGGCGGTTCTGCTTGACCACGAACAGGCGGCGTCCGGCGCGGTCGGAGGCCTTCACCATGGCCAGGCCGTCCTCCCAGCGCGTCGCCATCGGCTTCTCGGTCATGACGTGGAAGCCGGCCTCGGAGCACTCGATGCTCTGCGCCGGATGCAGCCCGGACGGGCTGGTCAGGATCACGATGTCGGCCCGGGTCTCGGCCAGCAGCGCGGCCAGGCTGGCGTGGCCGCGCGCGCCGGTGCGCGCCACCGCGGCGGCCAGCGCCGCCGGGTCGATATCGCACACGTCGGTCAATTCGGCGCGCTCGGCGTGCTTCTCCAGCGCGGCAAAGTGGTTCTGGGCGATGCGGCCGCAACCGACCAGCGCGAAGCGGATCTTGCGGTCGGTGATCGGGGCCTGATGGGCAGCTTGCATGGTGTTCTGGTCTTTCTGGAAAAGGCAAAGGGCGGCCTGGGCCGCCCACATCGATCCGGTGGCGTGACAGGCTGGCCAGCGCCGCTCCGCCACACCGGCGTCATTATACGCCAGCCTCTATTAAATCAGCAGGCGGTTGTCGCTGTGCTGATTGGTCGACTTGAGCCGGCTGACAAACTCCGGAAATTCGAGCCCGAAGCGCGCCTCCAGTTCCTCGGCGCGTTTTTTCAGGCCCTCGAAACGCGTCAGCGCCGGCGAACCGGCGAAGGCCATCACCGCCACATTGCCGTGGCTGGCCGACGGCAGCTCCAGCACCCGCCCCTCGAACACCCCGAGCAGACGCTCCACGAACTGGTGGTAGCGCTTGTCGCCGCTCCACCAGTTGGCGACGAACACGCCGTCCGGCGCCAGCGCGCGCTTGCAGTCCTCGAAGAACGCCTCGGTGGTCAGCGCGTCGACGATCTGCAGCCCGTCGAAGCCGTCCACCAGGATGGCGTCGGTCGAGCCGCGGAAGATCTTGACGTAGTCGGCGCCGTCGGCCTCGACGATCTCGAAGCGCTCGCCCTCTTCCGGCAGCTCGAAGAAGGCGCGCGCCACATTGATCACCTGCGGGTTGATGTCCACCGCCACGCTCTTGGCGTCGCGCAGGTAGAAGTCGATGTAGCGGGCGAACGAGCCGCCGCCCAGGCCGATCTGCAGGATGTGGCGCGGCTCCGGATTGAACAGCAGAAAGCCCATCATGGCGCGGCTGTACGACAGCACCAGCCGCACCGGGTCGTCCACGTCCATCGAGCTTTGCACCGTCTCCGAGCCCAGGTGCAGCGAACGGATGCCGCCCACCTCGGAGATTTCCACCTCCGGCATGGCGTCCACGCCGTCGCGCACGCGGCGGCGGAACGGATGACGCGCTCTACCCGCCACAGGAGGTCTCCTTCGGGCGGGAGTCGAGGATGCTGATGGTGCGACGCTGCGCTTCGGCCAACTCGTCGTCGCCCGGCAGCGGCGGATCGCGGAATTCTTCCTTGTCGAAAGCAGTGTCGCCGTCGGCGAACGGCGCGTCCCCGGTCTTGAGCCCGGCGAAGTCGAACAGGCCGGTATCGGCCAGGTGCGACGGCACCACGTTCTGCAGCGCGCGGAACATGCTCTCCAGGCGGCCCGGGAAGCGCTTGTCCCAGTCGTTGACCATCTCCTTCACCACCTGGCGCTGCAGGTTGGGCTGCGAGCCGCACAGGTTGCACGGGATGATCGGGAACTCGCGCAGCCTGGCGTAGCGCTCCAGGTCCTTCTCGCGGCAGTACGCCAGCGGGCGGATCACCATGTGCTTGCCGTCATCGCTCACCAGCTTGGGCGGCATCGACTTCAGCTTGCCGCCGTAGAACATGTTGAGGAACAAGGTATGCAGCATGTCGTCGCGATGGTGGCCGAGCGCGATCTTGGTCGCCCCCAGCTCGTCGGCCACGCGGTACAGGATGCCGCGGCGCAGGCGCGAGCACAGGCTGCAGGTGGTCTTGCCCTCGGGGATCACGCGCTTGACGATGGAGTAGGTATCTTCCTCGACGATGCGGTACTCGACGCCGATCGCCGTCAGGTACTCCGGCAGCACGTGTTCGGGAAAGCCCGGCTGCTTCTGGTCGAGGTTGACCGCGACGATGGAGAAATCGATCGGCGCCGACTTCTGCAGTCCGAGCAGGATGTCGAGCAGGGCGAAGCTGTCCTTGCCGCCGGACAGGCAGACCATGACGCGGTCGCCCTGCTCGATCATGTTGAAATCGTTGATGGCGTCGCCGACGTGGTGGCGCAGCCGCTTGGCCAGCTTGTTGGCCTCGAACAGCGCCTTCTGCGCCTTGGCGTCGAGGGTTTGGATATCGGACATGGAAGGAACAGCTAAGAAATTGAAAAACAGGCGATTTTAGCGCGAATCGGGGGCGCCTGTCATGGCCGACACTACAACACCACGCTCCTGCCGCCATCCACCGCCAGCACCTGCCCGGTGACGTAAGCGGCGTCGAACAGCAGGAATTTCACCGCGCGCGCGATATCCTCCGGCGTACCGATGCGCGCCAGCGGGATGCTCGCCTCGATGCGGCGCTTGTGCTCCTCGTCGAAGAACGACTCGCCCTCCGGCCAGAGGTTGCTGCCCGGCGCCACGCCGTTGACGCGCACCTCGGGTGCCAGCTCGATCGCCAGGCTGCGGATCAGCTGGGCATGGCCGGCCTTGGCCAGGTTGTACACCACGTGCGACTTCATCGGCCGCTCGGCGTGGATGTCGACGATGCCGACGATGGCGCCGCCGCTCGCTCTCAGATACGGCGCGGCGGCCTGCGCCAGAAACAGCGGCGCCTTCAGGTTGCTGCCCATCAGGTCGTACCACACCGCCTCGTCGATATGGCCGATGCCGGAGGGGAAGAAGCTGGAGGCGTTGTTGACCAGCCCATCGAGCCGGCCGAACGCCTCGAGCGCGGTCTCCACCAGGCGCGGCAGCCCGGCGATGTCGTGCAGGTCGGCCTGCACCAGCACCACCGAACCGCGCCGCACCGCGTTCAGCTCCAGGGCCAGGCTTTCCGCCTCGGCGCGCGAACCGCGGTAATGCAACACCAGCCGCGAGCCCCCCGCGTGCAGATGACGGGCAATGCCCGCACCCACCCGGCGCGCGCCGCCGGTAATCAGCACCACCTTGCCCTCGCCCATCGCCCCTCTCCCCTTGTCTGTCGCGCCGCCGCCCATCCCGCCTCTTTCCGGCACGGCGGAATTGGCCGACAATTCGTCCAATTCTACCGCAAGCCACGCCATGACCCAGTTACCCGCCCCCGACGCCGCCGCCCTGGCCGTCAGCCAAGAGCTCTCCCGCCACATCGCCGCCGAGATCGCCACCCACGACGGCTGGATTCCGTTCTCGCGCTACATGGAACTGGCGCTGTACGCCCCCAGCCTCGGCTACTACAGCGCCGGCAGCCGCAAGTTCGGCGCCGCCGGCGACTTCGTCACCGCGCCCGAGCTATCGCCCTACTTCGGCCGCACCCTGGCGCGCCAGCTCGCCGAGCTGCTGCCGCAGACCGGCGGCACGCTCTACGAATTCGGCGCCGGCACCGGCCGTCTCGCCGTCGACATTCTCACCGAGCTGGAAGCGCTCGGCCAACTGCCCGAGCGCTACGCCATCATCGACCTCTCCGCCGACCTGGTCGAGCGCCAGCGGCAAACGTTGGCCGAAGCCCTGCCGCACCTCGCCGGCCGCGTCGAATGGCTGAGCGAGCTGCCGGAACAGTTCGACGGCGTCATCATCGGCAACGAAGTGCTCGACGCCATGCCCTGCGAGCTGCTGCACTGGACCCCGACGCCGCAACAGCGCGGCGTCACCGTGCGCGACGGCGCCTTCGCCTGGGAAGACCGCCCCATCGCCGATCCCCGGCTCGCCGCCGTGGCCGCCGCGCTCCCCCCCGAGGCGGCCGGCTACCTGTCGGAAGTCAGCCTGGCCAACCGCGCCTTCATCGCCACCCTGGCCGCGCGCCTGGTACGTGGCGCCATCCTCCTGATCGACTATGGCTTCCCCGAACGCGAGTACTACCACCCGCAGCGCCACATGGGCACGCTGATCGGCCACTACCGCCACCACACCGTGGACGACCCGTTCTACCTGCCCGGCCTGATGGATCTCACCAGCCATGTCGACTTCACCGCCGTGGCGCTGGCCGGCACCGACGCCGGGCTCGACCTGATCGGCTACACCACGCAGGCGCAGTTCCTGGTCAACGCCGGCATCACCGCGCTGCTGCAACAGCTCGATCCGGACGACGTCGCCCGCTACGCCCCGCGCGTCGCGGCGGTGCAGAAGCTGCTCTCACCCAACGAGATGGGTGAACTGTTCAAGGTGATCGGCTTCGGCAAGGGGGTGAGCATCGACTGGATCGGCCTCACCGAGGGCGATCGCTGCCACGCCCTGTAAGAACCGGCCCCCGATCTGTCGCGAGCGGCCCTCAGCGGGGTGAAGAGCAGCACAGGGACCGGAACGGACACGTGGTCCATGAGGATTCCCGATCGCTGAGCCAATCGAAGATTGGCACGCAGTGCACATGAGCCCCGATCAGGGACCCCGCAGCAAGATCGGAGACAGGTTCTAAGCGTTCCGGCAAAAAATACGCCCCAGGTGTTGACAGCCCCAAACAGCCCCGGTATAGTTCGCCCCACTTCGACGCAACAAGCAACGAAGCAGCGTGGCGAATTAGCTCAGTCGGTTAGAGCGACGGAATCATAATCCGCAGGTCCGGGGTTCGAGTCCCTGATTCGCCACCAAGGAATTCAAGGGGTTAGCTTAGGCTAACCCCTTTTCCGTTTCTACACTGTCAACGAAGTGTCAACGGCTCTCAAATCTTGATACTCTATTGCTCATGGCATATATCTATGGTCGTGGTGCAGTATGAAATTTGATCGAGCCTTCTCCCCAGAACTCAACGAATCTGTCACTCCCTACCAAGCACGAGAGCTCTACACGGACGAAGATAGTCCGTTCTTCGAGCAAAAGCTTCGGTTCCTCTGTGAAGATAAAGACTGTCGAGCCAAGCTGACGCCAGTCGGAATCTACATGACACGAAAGTCGAAGCGTGCGCTCCACTTCAGGGAAGATGAGCCCCACACCCTTCAATGCGAATATTGCGACGACAAGCTCGGTGGGAAACGTAATCCTGCCCCAGGTCAGCAAGAAGATGATTTCAAACTAACCAACTTTCCTACCGAGCTACTTCTTGACCCGCCAAAAAGAAAGCCTGGAAGCGGTGGCACAGCTACAGGGGGAGATGGGGGTGATGGTTCCGGGACGAAATCAACTGGCGGGGCTCCAGGCTCTGATGCCCCTCGTAAGACAAGTTCGAAAACCAGATATCTTGACCAAGTAGTTGACTGCTTTCTCTATGGAGATGAGTCCGCGAAGAATAATAAATTTACCATCGGGGACAAAACTAAGCCTTTCTCCAAGTTTTTCAAGTCCGTCAAATTCCTGGCTGACGGACAAGGCTACATTTACCATGGCGAAGTTAGCAGCTTAAAACCCTATAGCAATGCTGATTCATTGGGTATTAAGTTTACTGAAAAGCATTGGAGCCCCAACAAGAAACCTCATACGGTATGGGCTTACATTTCCAAAGAAACCATAGACAAATCTCGAAGGAAGAAATTCTTCCGTGCGGAAGTTCAGGAATTAGAAAAAGCCATCAACAATGGCGAGAAGGTACGCTGCTTCTTTGTTGGAACTAACCCATACATAAAGAGCAACCCAAGCCAGTTCAATGATGGAACATACGAGACCCTCAACGACGAACTCCAAAGCATTGATCACATCTCTTTCGTTTTTGAAAAAGACAATTAAATATTTGCTAATGGATTAAGAAATTTAGCCTCTTGCAAATGATCTGGGGCCAGATGGGCGTAACGTATAGTCATAGTTAAGCTCTGATGCCCCAATATTTTTTGCAAAACTAAAATATTGCCACCATTCATCACAAAATGAGATGCAAACGTGTGGCGTAGGACATGGGTCATTTGTCCATCAGGCAAAACTAGTCCGCATCGCTCAACCGCGTCCCTGAACGCTCCCCAGCAATACTGAAATAGCCGGTCTGTGCTACCTACGTCTTTTGCTTTCAACTCATCGTAGAGCCCCTCAGCGACAGGAACCGTTCTATTCTTGCCGCTCTTCGTGCCTGTGAACTGAAGGGACTGGTTGCGTAGCTGGCTTTTTCTCAGCCCCTCAGCTTCACCCCATCGCGCCCCAGTAGACAGACATATCTTTGCCACCAAGAGAGCATCCTTGTTCCGACAGTTTTCCAGCTCAGCTAGTAAGGTTTGGATCTGATCTACCGTCAACCATGACAGCTCTTTCTCCGGAATTTTGAACTGACGGACCATGGCCAAAGGGTTTTCTTTTTTCCAAAGCCCCAAACGCTTCAGTTCGTTGAAAACGCTCCGCAAGTATGCATGCTCACGGTTCATGTTGTTTGCAGTCACACCAGACTCCAAACGTTGAGCACGGTATTTAGCAAAATCTTCAGCAGAGAACCGATCTGCAACCGGATTCCCCATTGCCTCGGCCATTGCCAATAAGCGACGCAGGGTGTCAGCCGCAGACCTCAGGTTACAACCATGATGCTGATACCACAGTTCGATCAGCTCAGCCAGAGTACGCAAATCCCTTCTCTCTGGCTCCCACTCTGGGCTCTGAGCAACTTGTGACTTAACCCAGGCCTCCCACGCCAAAGCCTCGGACTTTAGGGGGAACGTTTTCCGAAACCGTTTCCCTCCACGCCCTCCTGGTTGAATATCAACCAACCACCCAGAATCACTTTTCTTTACAGCCACACACTCACCCTTCGCTATTATTCATACTCGTATACTTATTATGCATTTCAATTCTTTCTTTTAGCTTTTCCAGCTTCTTATCTAACTCACCATAACTCACACTTAATTTTCCCGGCTTCATTTTCTTCTCAATCGTCACCTTCATATCTTCAACCAAACCAACAAGAGCTTCAGTTCCCTCATAGTCGAACTCTTTTTCCGTTTCCAGCAATATCTCTGCCCGCCTTAAAGATTTCGATATTTTCAACTTGCTAATAAGCGAATCATATTTGATGACATCTGGCGTTGGTTTTGCGTTTCGACTCCCCAAACGAAGCTGACGGGCGGATTGAAGTTCAAAATCAGTAACCAGTTCTGATGGGGTTAGCCCACCGAGATCTTCACCGAGCTCTTCTTTCCACCAGTTCAGTACAAGTTCTCTCGCTTGCTGTCTTGCGGCGATAGCATCTTGGAAATAACGGACAGAGTTATCTTGCCCGCTCCCGCTATATGGGTAGCCGTCGGACTCGCGAGGAGCTACATGCCCATACTCAGGATCAGTCAACCCAGTCACAAGCCAGAAGGCGAATTGAGGCCACTGCTTTGACACTGCCTCAACCATCTCGGACGTCGCACGTTGCCGCGCTCGCCCAAAACTTTGCCACGTTGTTGCGGCGATACCGCTGATCTCCTCCAACTCCTTCCACCGCCGCACCTCGCTAGTTTTTTCCTTAATTATCAACATAATACGATCACCAAGAGTATCCATACCCCTCCCTCACCAATCACGATTCATGACAAATTATCCAGTTTGCCATGGACAAATTATCCATAGTGTTTGTAACATAAGTCCATCGACATACGTCACAAGATCCATTATGGGCGACAACATCAACTTCTCACAAATTCCCCTCGTAACCCCCGCTGTAGTGCCAGTCATGGACCGCGTCTCGTTTGCCCGGGCCATTGGCGTAACCGAAGGAGTGGTCGACGGCTGGATCGCCCGTGGATACATCCCTTGCACCCAAATTGGCCGTCATCGCTTGGTCAACCTCGCCGCACTCACCAAACGCTGCATCGACCAAGCTGAATTCCGCCTGTAGCCCCACAGAAACCCAAACCCCCCGAAAGGAAACCCATGAGCATCCCGCAAGAAGCAATCAAGCTGAACCTGAAACCTAACCAGTCCCTGCTGCGCGGCCGCGTCAATGTGATCCGCAAGGCCGAAGAGTTCTTCTACACCGAAGTCACCCTGCCGGCGCCTGACGAATACAGCCAGCCGGCAGTGGTCGAGATCCGCTCGCGCAAGCGCATCGGCCAGGCCGGTGACACCGTCGAATGCCTGGTCGGCTGCGGTGGCTACCGTGGCAAACCGTTCAACTACACCGACAAGGACACCGGCGAGCGCTTTACCCGTCGCCCGGTGGTCAACGCCTACCACGCGGTCGAGGAGTAAGAGCCATGGCGGCTTTGACCTCGGCCTCTGTTCAAGCCGCGCTCAAGGTGGCGGGAGAGGTACACGCGGAGTTCGCCAAGGGCTCCCATCCCTCCGCCCGCCTGCTGGCCGATCGCGCCTTCATCTCCACGTTCTTCGGCTACCTCGGCCCGGACATGGATTTCGCGACCGATCAGGAGCGCCGGCTCTTCACCCACCTCTCCAAGCAATTGGGTCTGCCCGACCCGCTCGTGCCGTATGGCCACAAGAAGGTGCACTGACATGCTGTCGAGTACTTCCGCTGCCAACCGTCGCAGTAGCTACCGGCAAGACGTTTCATTTGCTGAAGACTGCTTTTCGGTAGCACCTGCGCATTTGTCGCAGGTCGCCAAGCGGAAGTACTCGCGCACCTATTTCAGCTCGGACTTTGCCAAAGACGGCGATGCCCGCCGTACCGCGAACCTCGGCGCTCTTTCGTTTCGTGCCTTGATGGCGTCCAAGGACAGCAAACTGCGCTTGTCCTGGAGCCGTGAGGAACAAAACGAAAAGGCTGTCGAAGTCGTCAATCAACTGACCCGTCGGCTCGGCCGACACGGCGCTTATACACCTCCGCGCTATTGGCTGCCGTCGCTGATGGCATTGGCCAATCAGTACGGCGTCTATCTGTACGACGACCTCAACGCTTCCTCATACGCTCGCTTGATCGATCCTCCGGGTAAAAAGCAGGTCACCCCCGATTCCTTTCTCAAGCGGCTGCTGGACGAACAGTTCTGGCGCATGACGTTCCGCCGTGTGCTGCCGCAACTGGCGGAAACCCATGCTCGCGCGATGGGGCTGGTGAGCAAGACACAAGGACTTTATGTCTCGGATTACCAAGCCGATGCCCAACGTCGCCAAGCGGCTCGTTCGCGCGAATACCTGAAGAATTTGATCGTCACCAACGAGGATGGCTATTCGGAATCGGTACTGAAGTTCGCCGACAGCACGGTATCCAACCCGCGCAACCGTTACTCCGAATTGATGGTGCGCATGGCCGGCACCGAACGAATCGCCAAGGCGCTGGGTTTTACCGCCGTGTTCGTCACCTTGACCTGTCCGAGCCGCTTTCACGCCATCAAATTGCTTGGCAAACGCAAGACGCGCCCGAATGAGAAGTTCGACGGAGCCACGCCGGCTGATGGCCAACGCTATCTGACCCGCTATTGGGCGCTGGTACGCGCCCAATTCCACCGCCGGGGCATCAAGGTGTTCGGCTTTCGTATCGCCGAGCCGCATCACGACGGCACGCCGCATTGGCACCTGCTGCTGTATGTGCGTCCGGAGCACGCCGATGCGCTGTCCGAGCTGCTGACCGAGCACTACACCCGAGAAGACCAGACCGAGCTGCGTAACCGTCGCTCTGGCCTGCTGAAGACTTCGCGGCGGGTCAAGATCAAGTGGCTCGACCCAGAACGCTCGGCGACCGGCTACGTCGCCAAGTACATCGCCAAGAACGTCGACGGCTGCGGTTCGAACGGCGAATCGATCGGGATGAACTTCGACGGCCTGGACGCGCCGACCGCTGCCCAGCGCGTGAGGGCCTGGGCATCGCTGTGGCGCATCCGCCAGTTCCAGCAGATCGGTGGGGCGCCAGTCACGCTGTACCGAGAACTGCGTCGAATTGCCAACCTCGATAGCGCCGAGTTCGACTCCGACGTCCTCGACGCGGCCGTAGCCGCCGCCGACCAGGGCGACTGGGAAGCCTACGAGCACGCGCTCGGTTTCGGCTCCCCGCGCAAGGATCGTCTGCTGGAAGTGACGTGCGACGAAGAATTGCCGAACAAGTACGGCGAACTGGTTCGCAACAAGATCGTCGGCGTGGTCGACAAGACGGAGGGGGTGTTCGTCCGTTCTCGCCTGCACGAGTGGACGGTGGAACTCCGCACTGGCGGCCGCGAAGCGGATCGCCAGCTTGGATTCATGTGTAATAACTGTAACGACGCATCGCGCGATGGAACATCGCGCCACCACGAACCGCGCTCGCTTTCACTCGATTTCGAAGCCTTCGACTCCGACAACGATTTCCTCGACCCACCTCCGCCGTATGAGCCGCCCCCCTTTCTGATACGGAGGGCCGGCCATGCCTAGCTTCAGCACCGGCACAGTTCAAACCGTGCTTGTCTGCGCCACTGCGCCCGCCGAGGGCTTCACCGCGCTATCGCCTGTCAGCAGCGCGGGCGATGCCGTGTCGGTCTGCCCCGGCGGCGCGCAGCTATACACCCGCCAAGCCTACGTGCTCGATGCCAGCCAGCAACAGGCCGTCGACGCCGCCTTGGGGCCGTTCGACTACGGCTATGCCTCCGCATTGTGGACGCTCGCCTTCAGCACGGTCGTCGGCCTGTACTTCGTTTCTCACGGTATTTCGCTAGTCCTCAACATGATCCGTCGTGGCTAGCCATGCGTCCGGGCGCTTTCCCCGGGTTTTTCTCAAGGAGCTTCAAACCATGTTCAAAAAAATCGCCTTCCTCGCTGCGCTGTCCACCGTGGCTACTGGTGCCCTGGCTGCCGGCCCGGACCTGACTCCGCTCACCTCGGTGGTCGACTTCGGCACTGTCATCACCGCAGTGCTGGCGATCGCCGGTCTACTCGCCGGCGTCTACGTCGCCATCAAGGGTGCCAAGATCGTGATCGGCATGGTGCGCGGAGCGTAAGCCGACGCCCTTCGGGTAACCGGGGGGCGATGTCCCCCCATTTTTTCCTGACCGATCATGACCATCAATCAACTGTGGTACCTGCTGATCTTCGCCTGGGGAATTCTCTGCGGCTGGGCGGTGATCCAGGGGATGAGGAGCTGATATGCAACCTGAGATCCATCTCGCGTTTCTTTACCTCTTGGGCTGGATCGGCTTCCTGCTGCTTCTGTGCCTGATCGGGCTGTGGTGGAACAGCCGGTGAAACTGAAAATCGCTGCCCTGGTGGTGTGTTTGACGGTGCTGCCTGTACATGCCACCAATCTGATCTTCGACAGTAAGGGCAACATCATCGGCAGTTACGTCGCCGCCACGCCGGCGACTCAGGTCGATGCGTTGCGAGCCAAGGCTGCGCTCTCCGGCCTGGTTCAGCAGAACGCAGTGCAACGCGGCTTCAGCAACACCGATCCTCGGGTGATTAACACCGTATCCAAAGTTGGGACAACGGCAGTGGGGGCGGCAGCAGGAGGAGCCGCCGCCGTTGTCGTCGCAGGTGTGACAGCTCCAGCATGGGTATCCGTTATGGCGGTTGCAGCAGTAAGCACCGTCGTGACCTATGGGGTGACGGTGGCCCTCGACGGGGTGGTTAAGTGGGCGTTTGGTGATAACAGCACGGTCACCGTATCCGGCTCTCCCGGCGAAATGGCGTTCGATCAAATCCCGTTTGCCTCGGGGGCTGCCAGTAACTTCAAACCGGCAGCAATGCAAAAGGGGGGAGAAGCTTGGTGTGCCATGACCACCTCCGCCACCCCAATTTGCGCCGGCGATCCGGGCACAGCGATTTTTGGATACCTCAGCTCGTATGTCTGTGCCGGCACCTACCAATACCCTTACCGTTTTGATCCGTCACAGTGCAGTGCTCCCTATAGAGACGGGGATGGCTCGAAAACGGCCTGGACCAAAATCAACGTTACCGGTTCGACGGCCAACATTGGCTATGCCACCGCTTTCTTACAGTACGGGAGTTGGACTGAATTTAAGGGAGAAACTTTTACCTACGACGTGACAAAATCGGTCGCGGCCGCCGATTGTCCGGTTCTGAGTTACTCGGTTGGTGGCAAATGCACCTCGCTGGGCATCACCCCGACGTCGACCAGTTCGAGTGCCGATGGCGTCAAATCGCTCTCCGACGCTGTTAGCGGATTGCCCGATAGTGAGAAGTCCAAGCCGATCAACCCGGTCTTGCTTGCCGCGCTCGCCAACCAACTGTGGAAGCAGGCTGCCCAGCAGCCCGGTTACGACGGCATCCCCTACAGCAACATCCAACCGATCAGTGCGGCGGACGCGCAGGCATGGCAGCAGGCCAACGCCAGCTACTATCCGACCGTCGGTGACATGACAGCGCCGATGCCTTCGGCGGGTTCCGGAGCCACTGGCGGCAGCTCACCCTGGGCACCACTGCCACCGGACTCTACTGGCACGCCGGTCTCGCCAGATACGGGCACCGGCACAGTGACGCCGGGCGGTTCTACCGGTACCAATCCGGGTGCCGACCAGCCGCAACTCAACCTGGGCACGGATCCCGGCATCGGCGCGCCGTCGCTCGAGACGACACCGACCGCGCAAATGATCTTGGCGCCACTGCTCAACTTGCTGCCCGACTTCAAGCGCTTTACCACGCCTCAGCACTTGGCTGTCTGCCCCAAGCCGGAGTTCAACCTGTTCGGCAAGGTGATCGTCATGGATAGCCAGTGCACGATTGCGGAGGGGCAGCGTCAAGCGCTTTACCTGATCATGACCGTCGTGTGGGGCGTGGTCGCTGTTCTCATCATCCTATCCGCCTGAGTTCTCTATGTTCGGCATCGTCCTTTCCGCTCTGAACGCGGCACTGGCCTGGCTGGTGCGTTCCGTCCTGGTCAAGTTCGCGACCTATTTCGCCCTATGGTTCATCACCACTGAATTCATCCAGGTTCTGCAATCGGCCGGAGTGTTCCCGACCGCCGACAGCCTGACCGGTTCCCTTGGCGGGATCCCGGCGGCGGTGTGGTACTTCCTTGATCTGTTCGCCCTCAGCCAGGGACTGCCGATCGTGCTGGCGGCTGTCGCGACGCGCTTCATCATCCGCCGCATCCCGGTGATCGGATAATCTCATGGCAATCAATGCATATACCGGCCTGCAAGGCTCCGGCAAATCGTTTGAGGTGATGCGCTCGGTGGTGCTCGAGGCGATCTTTGCCGGCCGTAAAGTCGTAACCAACATCGACGGTATCAACGAGGAGCGCATCCACGCCTACCTGGTGAAGAAGCGTGAGGCCGATCCCGACAAGCTCGGCCATGTCGTCCACGTCAGCAATGCGCGGGTGAAGGAGCCGGCGTTCTTTCCCGACGAAGAACAGCCGGATGTGGTGTCGGTGGTCCAGCCCGGCGACATCGTGGCGATCGACGAAGCGTGGCGCTTCTGGGGTACGGACGGCGGCAAGTTCAGCCACGAGCACATGCAGTTTTTCCGCATGCACCGTCACTACACCCACCCGGACACCGGCGTGGCGTGCGACGTAGTGCTCATGACCCAGGACATCACCGGTCTGCACCGCAACCTGCGGAACGTGATCGAGTTCTCGTTCCTGATGACCAAGCTCAAGTCGCTGGGGCTTACCAAGATGTATCGGGTGCAGATCTATGAGGGCTGGAAGCAGAACAAGAAAACCCAAATCGACGTCCACAACAAGAAGTACGACTCCGAGATCTTCCCACTCTACAAGTCATATGCAGGCGGCCAGGGCAAGGAAAACGCGATCGACAAGCGTGCCAACATCCTGACCAACAAGAAGCTGTGGCTGATCGCGCTCGGGGTGGTTGCCTTCATCAGCTTCGGCATCTGGAACACTTGGCGTTTCTTTCATCGTACGCCTGCGGGTACACCGGCGCTGGCGGCCAAGGAGGCGTCGCAGCCGGCCAGTCAAGTAGCGCCGGCACAGCCTTCCCAACCCGTACAACCGACGTTCTCCGAGCGCTGGCGCGTAGTCGGGCAATTCAGCGCGAACGGGCAAAGCTGGGTCGTGATCGCCAATCAGCAGAACCGTGTGCGGCTCGAGTCGCCAAGCATGTTCAGCAACAGCGGTCTGTCAATAATCGGCGTGGTCGATGGCGCGCGCGTCACTACCTGGTCGGCGCCGCCAGCCGCGGCCCAGAGCTCGCTCGGCCTAGGAGTGCCGCGATGAAACGATCCCTCATCGTGCTTTCACTGTTGCTGGCCGTCAGTGCCCAAGCCGCACCGCCCCTCGTCACCAAGCCCCCGGCTCCGGTCGCACCAGCGGCGCAGCCCCCAGCACCGAAGTTCGACTTCCAGGGCGTCAACGTGGCGCAGGTGATCGCACTACTGTACGGGGAAGTGCTCAAGCAGCCGTATGTGCTCGATCCAAACGTACTCGGCGACCAGCGCCTAGTCTCGTTCCGCTTCGATGCGAGCAAGGGCGAGCTGCGGACCTTCCTCCGCGCCTTTCTCGATTCTCTCGGCTTCGCGATCGAGATGCGCGGCGGCGTCGACTTCGTCACCGTCAAGCCGGCCGAGCAGAAAGGCCCGGCGCTCGAACTGTTTGTCTACCGGCCAAAATACCGCGATCTCGCCTACCTGACCGAACTACTCAGGCCGCTGTTCAAGAACGGCTCATTCACCGTCAACCGCACGGTGCGCGCCGCGCCGGGCAATGCGTCGAGCACGCCAGCGCCGTCCGGCACCGCTGCGGCACTGATCGACCAGAAAAGCGACGTGATGGTGTTCCAGGGCACGGCGGCCGAGATCGACATGCTCAAGCGTGTACTGCCACAAGTCGATACTGCGATGGGAGAGGTGCTAGTGAAGGGCGTGGTGTACGAGGTGTCGACCGGCCAGAACGAGGCGTCAGGCTTCCAGCTCGCGCTGTCTCTGCTAGGCGGCAAGCTTGGTGTGACGATCGGTACACCGCCCAAGGGCGACAATGCGATCACCCTCAAGACCGGCGCGATCGACGCCGCGATCGGTGCACTGGCCGGCGATTCGCGCTTCAAGGTGGTGTCGACTCCGTACCTGCGGGTCAAGTCCGGCCGCAGCGCCTCGCTGACGGTGGGACAGGACGTGCCGGTGCTCGGGTCGGTGTCCTATCCGCAGGGCGGCGGCACGCCGGTGCGCTCGATCGAGTACAAGTCATCCGGTGTCATCTTCAACATCGCGCCCCAGGTGCGCGACCGCACGATCGACCTCGAGGTGTCGCAGCAGGTGTCCAACTTCGTCAAAACCGAGACCGGCGTCGATGACTCGCCGACCCTGATCAAGCGCGAGCTCCGCACCCATGTCTCCGCCCTGGACGGCGAGCTGATCGTGCTCGGTGGCCTGCGCGACGAGAAGGACAACGCCAGTCGCACCGGGCTGTCCTTCCTGCCCGACTTCCTGCGCGCCCGCTCCAGCAGCAGCAACCAGACCGAGATCCTGCTGATGCTGCAACTGACCAAAACGGCCAGCTAGCTCCGCTGGAAACCGGGATGGGCAAGGATTACTGGTGTTTATGCGTGAATGCCTGGTTGACCGATGCGCAGAGGGGCCAAGGCATGCCCCATCCTCGGTTCCTGGGCGATCTGCCCGAGCAATCCACGCATAAACACCAATAATTCCGCGCGACCTTCCTGGTCCGACTTTCCTTCGACTTGCCCACCCCGCGCGACACGGCGCCGGCTGGCGTACCGCAGCGCGCGAGCGCGAGGAACACACAGCCGGAGCCAGATCGCGCTGGCTTGCCTTGTCGACGGCCGGCACCACTCCCCACGAGCGGAGAAACGGTCAAGGGTGGCCGTAGGCCACTCGTCTTGCCCTTGACGGCTTCGTAGCGACCCCACGCTCACTCGGAGGGCTGGGGTGGCCGTTCACCCCAGCCCCCGAGGATCAAACGCGATCGTTTGTGGGGCTTGGGCAAAGCCCAAGAAGTCCAAGCAACTATAGATCATAGTCCGCATGTAGATGACAGGCCACAGGATGTGACGAAGAACGTGTTTTCCGACAAATTTTGTGCGAAACTCAAGAAAACAGCCACTTTGGCGAGACGGAAACATCATGATCATTGATTTCACTATACAAAATTTCAGATCAATCAAGGACGAGACTCTACTAAGCATGCATGTAGAGTCCCCTAGAAACCACCTATCCACCCATGTTGCATATCCAGCCGGGGATCGTATCGGGGTATTGCGAAGCATTGGAATTTATGGCGCGAATGCATCAGGAAAAACTAATATTTTGCTTGCATTCCAAGCACTACAGAATTTGGTTGTTTATTCCGGTGATCTAAAAGAGGGCGAACCGATACCTTGGTATGATCCGTATCGACTTTCCGACGCAACAAAGAAAGCGCCAGTCAAGTTCGAGCTAGAGTTTTTTAGCCACGACAATATCAGATACTTATATAGCGTTTCATTTACTCACACTTCAATTATTGAAGAGAGCTTAGACTTTTTCCCCACAAGACAGAAGGCCAATATTTTTAAACGAACCGAGAATGACTCGTGGGAAACAATACAATTCGGAGGGCATTACAAGGGTGGAGCGCGCCGCATCCCAATCTTCAAAAACAATAGTTATCTTTCGAAGGCTGCTAATAGTGCTGCTGCCGCAGATGTAATTCGTGCTGCCTACGACTTCTTTAGAAAAGACATTGCGATTCTAGGTCCAAATCAACAAGTACTGATGTCGGACATGAATGAATATGAAAAGTCAATCGATTTTACATCGAAATTACTTTGCCTTGTAGATACTGGGATTGCAAGAATTAAAGTTCATAAGAATGAAAACTTTTCCCCCGATTTTATTCCTGACAATCTGCCAGAAAAAGTAAAAAAAGTTCTAATTGAAAGAAGTAAGTTGCAACTTTTCTTCGCACATGAAAATGAATCTGGCGACCTTGAAGAGTTTGAAGAAGATCGAGAGTCAGAAGGAACACAAAAGCTCTTTTCTTTTCTTCCTATGCTTCAGGGAGTCTTAAGCAGTGGTGGCATTATTTTCATGGATGAATTGGAGAATAGCTTTCACCCTCATATTGCTGAATTGATAATTAAACTATTTAACGACTCTGAAGTTAATACAAAAAATGCTCAGCTAATATTCACCACTCACAATATTCAGCTAATGAATCCGGCGAGGATGAGACGGGATCAAATTTGGTTCACTGAAAAAATTCGTGGCAAAACGCAGCTGTATTCACTGGACTCTTTTGATAAGAAAGAAGTCAAATCAAACAGCCCATTTGATGACTGGTATGACGATGGAAGATTTGGTGCGTTGCCAAGCATTGACTACATGTCAATTTCCAAGCTGTTACGCCCCGCTGAGGACGAAAAATTAGCGGAAGATAATAAAAACAGCAACTTCTTTGAATAAATTTTACATAAGTTAATTCATCATGCCAAAGAAGAAATCGGCAGTTCAGAGAAAGCTGCAGGCAGTCCTTCATATATATTGCGAAGGGGCGAAAACCGAACCAAATTATATTAATAGCTACCTACAAGAAACATCCCCAGGGAACCGTAGAAAAAACGTAATCAGAGTAGAGCCAACAAAAAAAAATACACCTGTTCAATTGGTTGATGAGGCAGTTAAACATAAAAAATCTCCTACCTGCCCAAAAAGTGACATTTTCTGGGTCGTATTTGACAGGGAGAGCGTTGCAAAATACCCTGACGCTCTGCATGCGGAGGCATCTCAAAAAGCAAAGTCCAACGGCATTAATATTGCTATTTCTAATGTTTGCTTTGAGCTGTGGCTCTTGCTTCACTTTCAAGAAAATGGTTCGCCATACAGCAGCTACGCTGACCTAATTAGCAATAGTAAATTAAAGGAGCACTTAAAAGAAAAAGGCATTCATGAATACGACAAAGCCAATGCATCGATATTTGATTCTGTAAAAGGGGGGCTTGATTCTGCTCGCAAAGCGGCAAAAAAAATGAATGCACAAACTTTAGAAAGTGCGGACCCGCAAAGAACAAAACCATATCAGCTCAATCCGTTCACGGAAATTCATCTCTTGCTAGATGCAATTGACAATTTTGAATGAGCATTGGACTCGCAGAAGCGTGCATGGCTGTCCTTGAGGGACCTGGCTGTAAGGGCTGCCTGGTGGTTCGAGATGGGCGGGCGCTCAACATTACTGTGCCGAAAGGGGCTGATCACCCCACACTTGCACCAGCCTTTGACTGTCAACTAACCGTCGACGCTATAGTCGCGCAAAGTCGACTACAGTGAGCCTAGATTTTCTTAACCCATTGAAATGTAGTGGATTGACGATCAGTGTGGGGCTATTGCGAAGGAATCATAATCCGCAGGTCCGGGGTTCGAGTCCCTGATTCGCCACCACCAATTAAAGCCTTAGGCCAACTCAAACGAGTTGGCCTTTTGCTTTTCTGCCTTGCGGTAGGCCCCGTGTCGGCCTTCAAGCTCCGCATCGATCTATAGCGATCCCCGCCCTCACTGGGCCTGCACAACGCCGTGACGACGCAGAGCGACAGTTCGCGTCTACACTTTCCGCCGCCCCTCCCGGCGCGACGACAGATCAGCCGGCCACGTTGCCGTCGTCCTCCGACAGGTACTCCAAGCCGGCCGCCGGGGCTGCCATTGTAGCCTTCTTACAGACATACGCCTTTTGCCACGACGCAGTTTCTGCCCCGCCGCTTCGCCTCATAAAGCGCGGCATCGCAGCGATTGTAGATGGCCGTGAAGTCGTCCTCGGCGGCCAGTTCTGCAACACCGATACTGATGGTCACGCGAATTTCTCCGCTCAGCGCTTGAATCGTGCTCTCTTCGACTTCATGGCGCAGGCGCTCGGCCACCTCTTTCGCTTCGGACTCCGGGGTGTTGGGCAACAGAACGGCGAACTCCTCCCCGCCAAGGCGGCCGAGAATGTCGCTGCTCCTGAGCACCTGCTGAAAAACAATGGCGACGCGCTTCAGGGTTTCATCACCACCATAATGGCCGAAGCTGTCATTGATGCGTTTAAAGTAGTCGAGGTCGATCAGGAACATCGACAGTCGGCCCCCATAGCGCTTGGTCCGACCGAATTCTTTCTCGGCAATCTCCGTAAAGTGGCCACGGCGCATCACACCCGTCAGTTCGTCCGTTGTCGCGATGGATCTCAGCGTGCTGATCGATCTGTCCTCGGCAATGGCGATGCCAACCCAGCGCCCCAACAAGCNNNNGCTGCGATCAAACGTTCGGCCATAAGGTTTCGTAGAGGAAAAATTGACAGTGCCATAGAGTTCGCCGCCGACCCACGTCGGGGTGCCGATATAACACTCCCGTTTGAAGGCATCGAAACAGGGGTGGCCCGCATACTCGGAATCGCTCATATGGTGGATCGCCACCACATCCGCGCGATTAAGCGTGATCGAACAGCAGGTCTGCGAGAGCTCGTATTCATCGCCGGCCTTCAGGTTGGCAGACGGCGGCGTACAGCAGCTTTCGACACGGTAGCGGCCTCTGTGCACATGGCTGACGATGCCAAATTCAACCCCAAGGTGACGACACCCAAGTTCCAGAGCTTTCTGCAGTTGCTCTTGCAGGGTATCGCCCGACTGGGTGGCGATATCGTTCAGAATACGCAGGCTGTCGTTGACGAACAGCAATCGGCTGCGGAATTGACGTTGAATGTAAAGCGCGCGTGCCAGCAGCACACCGCCCAGCACCATGGACAGCGAGATGACAGCGGCGAGCAGGCGGTAGCGGAACCAGCGCTGTTCATGCGCGGCGAAAATGTCCTCGACGGGCTGGGTTATCGATACGACCATCGGATAGTCATCCAGGCGTCGATACGTCACCAGCCGGTCGACCCCATCGATCGAACTCAGTGCTTCGAAGCTCCCCTGCGCAGGCGCACTTGGGCGCAAAAACGGACGATCGGGAGGCACCGCCGTGCCGACAGCCTGGTTATCCAGTTTCCGATTGCTTCCGCGCGCGCGGAAAATGCCGTCCGTTCCGACCAGCCCGATAGAGCCACGTGGGCCGAGGTCGATCGAAGCAAAAAATTGCCCGAAGTAGTCGGGGCTGAGCGAGATGACCAGCACCCCCTCGAAGTGGCCATGCTCCCCCAGAATGGGGCGGGTCACCTGTATGCTGTAGCGGCTGGAGATCCGCCCCTTGACGGGTTTGCTGATATAAAGCCGGTCCTGGCTGCTGTCACGATGCACCCGGAAATGCTCACGGTCGCTCAGATCGACCGGTTTCGCGTGCGGGTCCAGATTGGAATACGCGAGCTTTCCGTCCGGACCGATGACCGCGACCTGGACCAGCAGTGACTTGGGGTAGGTGGACTGGAGCAACTGGACTTTCCGGTCGAAATCGGACCGGTCGTCAAGCCATGACTGGCGCAGGATCAGCAGCGCTTCGTCGACCTCGTTGAAGGTGCGAACGACGTGTTCCCCGAAGGCCCGGACAAGATTGGCGGACTCGGTCTTGGCATGACGCTCAACATCGGCGTGATTACGGTCTTGTTCCGCGATGAGAACAAACCAGAGCAACGCGACCATGAGCCCAACGATGGCCAGGATCGAAAGCGGGTGGGAGATAGTCCGGGCTGAACTTAATCGAGGTTCATATGGCATTAGCCAGCCAACGAAAAAGAGGGAGAGTCACCTGATTAGACGTCAGATTGCTGCCTCAAACAAGTAGCATGCATGTGACATCTTGAAGATGATTTCCGAATCTTAGTCGACCAGCCCCGCCGCCGCCGGGCAATGGCCCCCCTCTCGGCATCGTCACCGCCTGGCGCGCATTGGCGCCAAGGCACTCGATCTGTGGTCGGCGCCGCGACGGCGGAGGCGCCCACCAGCGCCCCCCCTATTTCAGCAGCAGCGACAGCTCCCACGCCGCCTCGCGCAGCGGCTCCAGGTAGCGCTGCGGCAGCTCGTGCCCCGCCCCCCGGCAGGCCGGCACGTGCAGGCAGAGCGTGGCCCGGGCGGCGTCGAGGTCATCGCGGATCGGCACCGACAAGGTACACAGGCCAAGCTCGAACTCCTGGTCGCACCAGGCATACCCTTGGCTGCGAATCGCCGGCAGCAGCCGCTGCAGGGCCTGGCGCTCGACCACGGTATGCGGGGTGTGGCGTGGTCGCGGGGCGTCGAGCAGGGCATTCCGCGCCGCCGGCTCCAGCTCGCTCAGGATGACCCGCCCCGACGCGGTGCACGTCATCGGCACCCGCGCCCCCGTGGCGAAGCGGCTGTGGTGGAAGAAATGGCCTGGGGCCTCGGCCAGACACAGCATCTCGCCCCGGTCGGGCACCAGCAGCATGCAGCTCTCGCCGGTCAGCTCGGCCAGATGATTGAGCACCGCCTGCGCGGCACGCGGCAACGGGACGGACGCAAACGCATCGAAACCCAGCGTCAGGATTTTCGGCGTCAGCGCGAAGCGCTTGTCTGCGCTCGGGCGCACGAAACCGAGCTGCTGCAGGGTATACAGGCAGCGGGCGACAGACGCGCGCGGTATGCCGGTCTTCTGGCCGATCTCGCTCACCGACAAGGGCGTGCCGCACGGGTCGAAGGCTTGTATCACCGCCAGGCCGCGTTCGAACGGCGTATCGGTATCGTGCATGGCGGGCGGCTCAGGGAAAACGCGGGGCGCGTCCGGACGCGCCGGCCCGGACCGCCCCGGCGCGCTGTCGGCCATTTCGCCTCCCACATCACCAACGGCGGCACGATTCATGGCGTCGCCCGGCTCAACTCGCCCCGGCGCCGCTGTTTCTGGCCTGGACGAAGGCATGGCGGCGGCACTCATCGGTTCTTCTCGAAGTCGGCCAGCAATTTCATCAGCGCCCGGGACAAGCCGTGCAAGGCGGCGGCGATCTCGCGGTTCTTGACGATGTTCACCGTGCTTTGCTCGGAGGCGGCGCCCAGGCTTTCCATGCTCTGCGCGACCTCCGCCGAGGCGCTGGATTGCTGTTGCAGCGAGTTGGCGATGGCCGCGGTGACCGTTTCCAGCCCGGCACTGGCCTGATCGATCTGCTGCAGGCTGTCGACGGTTTGCTGGATGTTGTGCTGCACCCGCTTGATGCAGACGCCGACAGCCTGGCGGCCGTCGATGATGTGCGCGATTTTCTCTTTCAGGAGTGCGATGGAGGCGCGGATGTTGACGGTGTTGTCGGCGGTGTTTTCGGCCAACTGTCTCACCTTGTCGGCCACCACGGCAAAGCCGCGTCCCTGCTCGCCGGCGCGCGCGGCCTCGATGGCGGCGTTGAGGGCGAGCAGATTGGTCTGCTGGGCGATGCTCTGGATGATGTCGGTGATCGAGCCGATGTCCTCCGAAATGCCCTCCAGCTCCTGCACCGCGGCATTGGTCGTTGAGGCGCCACCGGCGGCCTCGTCCATCGCCGACTTCGATTCGTCGATGAAACGGTTGCCCGCCGCCACCAGCGCCCTGCTGCGCTTGGCGTGCGCCGAGCCCTCTTGCGTCATGGTGGAAATTTCCTGGATCGATACCGCCAGCTGCTCCATGGCGGCGGCGATCTGCGCCACCCCTTGCGCGATCTGGGTGTTCTGCTGGTAGAGCTGCTGGGTTTCCGTTTCGATATGGGTCGAGGTGCGGTCGATGCGATGGTTGACCGCCACCACGTCCGACACCACCGCCTGCAGATGGAGCCGGGTGGACTCGAGCGCGGCGAACATGTACTGGAACTCGCGTGGGCCGCTCGGGACAACGGACTGATCGAGGCGCCCCTCCCGCCACTGGGTCAGGGCCGCCAGCACGAGACGGCCGGAGCGCCGGGCTTGCCGCAGCGCGTAGAACAGCAGTCCGCCCGCCAGCGTGATGCTCGCCAGATTGAGCGCCAGCGCCAGAGAACGATCGAGCCACAGGCCGCCCAGCACGCCAGCCATCATCACCAGCAGCGCCGCCGCTAGCCAGAACGACAGCGCGCGGGCCTGCAGCGGCGGCGTGGCAGGAAACGCCGCCGCTCCGCGTTCGAGCGCGCGGTACAACTGCTCGGCCTGCTGCTTTTCCAGCGCGCTCGGCGCCGTGCGCACCGACATGTAGCCGACATGCCGCCCCTGCTCGTGCAGCGGCGAGACGTGGGCCTTGACCCAATAAAAGCCGCCGTCCTTGCGGCGGTTCTTCACCAGGCCCTGCCAGGTCTGGCCGCGCCGGATGGTTGCCCACAGATCGGCGAACGCCTGCACCGGCATGGCGGGGTGCCGGACGATATTGTGGTCCTGGCCCAGCAGCTCCTCCTCGGCGAAGCCGCTGATGCGCATGAACTCCGGGTTGGCGTACAGGATTTTTCCCTGTAGATCGGTTTTCGTCACGATCGGGCATCGGGGATCGAGCGCCACTTCGTGATCGGTGATCGGCAGATTGTTTCGCATGCTGTACCACTAGGTGTTCGGGAAAAGGACCCGCGCGGGTGCCGTGCCGGCCGGTTCGGATAAGCCGATCCGGCCAGCCGGGTTGGCGACGGCAAAAAACCGGGGGGCTCTGACGAACCACCCGGTTGCTCTTCGCCCGCCCGCTTCAGGCGCTGGCGCGTTTGCGTTCGACTTCGGTCGTCGGCGCGGCCGCGGTTTCGCCGTTGAGGCGGAAGTCGAAGTCGATCGAGGCGAACGGCTTCTGCAGGCCCTTCCTGTCGATCTCGGCCGCGTCGGTGATGCGGTTCACCGCCGGCACCAGACCCTCGCGGCTGGCGAAGGCGAAGTCGTCCCACAGGTAGTCGTCACCGTCGATGTTGATCTGCGTGGTCAGCTTGCGGTGGCCGGCGGCGGTCACGAAGAAGTGAATGTGCGCCGGACGGCGGCCGTGGCGGCCGAGCAGGTTCAACAGGCGCTGGGTGGTGCCTTGCGGCGGACAGCCGTAGCCCATCGGCATGATGCTGCGGAACTGGTAGCGGCCGTTGGCGTCGGTGACGATGGTGCGGCGCAGGTTGAAGTCCGACTGGCTCTTGTCGAAGAACGAGTAGTTGCCCATCAGGTTGGCATGCCACGCTTCGACCTGGGCGCCCGGCAGCGGCTTGCCGTCGGCGTCGTACACGGTGCCCTGCATGAACAGCACTTCGCCCTGCTCCACCTCGCTGCCGTCGTCCATGCGGGCGAAGCCTTCCGACTTCGGCGCGCCAGCGACGTAGAGCGGGCCTTCGATGGTGCGCGGGGTGCCGCCGGTGAGGCCGGCTTTGGCTTCGGCCTCGTCCATGCGGATGTCGACGAAGCGCTCCAGGCCCAGGCCGGCGGCCAGCAGCCCCAGTTCGTGGGTGGCGCCGGCTTCGGCGAAGTACTCCAGGCCTTTCCAGACTTCGCTCGGGCTGAGGTCGAGGTCTTCGATGGCCTTGAACAGGTCGCTGGTCAGGCGCACCGCGATCTGCTGCACGCGCGGGTTGACTTCGCCGGTGGCGGTGTCGACCAGGAAGCTTTTTACCAGGGCGTCGATTTCTGCGTGTGTCATGTCTCTACTCCTCATTTATATCGTCGTGCCAATGCGTTGTGGCATTCCGTTCAACCGGCCGAACGCATTTCACGGCCTTGTCTCGGGCTGAATGGGTGGGGGTTCGGGGCTTAGCGGTCGTCGTCGCGGATCGACGAGGGGTGGCGGCACAGCGGCGTGACCTCGATCGTCATGTACGGGAACAGCGGCAGGGTCGATACCAGCTGGTGCAGTTCGTCCACGCTCTCGACGTCGAACAGGCTGACGTTGGCGTACTGCCCGGCGACGCGCCACAGGTGGCGCCACTTGCCGGCGCGCTGCAGCGCCTGCGCCTGTTCCTTCTCGACTTGCTTCAGTGCGGCGGCCTCGGCGGCCGGCATCGCGGGCGGCAGATTCACTTCCATCCTTACGTGAAACAGCATGAATTGCTCCTCAATGAGTTGATTCAAAGCCACCAAGAAAACCCAGCGAAGCGGTATCGGCTAGGCGCGCGGCCGCAGACAGTACTCGTCGTACGGCCAGGCCGCGCAACAACGCCGATAGGGTTTTATTGGCGGCGCTAGCGGCGCAGGGTGGCCAGCTTGTCCCTGTCGATCTGGATGCCCAGGCCCGGTCCGGTCGGCACCTGCAGCATGAAATCCCGGTACTGCAGCGGCTCGACGAGGATTTCCTCGGTCAGCAGCAGCGGGCCGAACAGTTCGGTGCCGAAGGCGAGCTCGCCGAAGGTGGCGAAGACGTGGGCCGAGGCGGCGGTGCCGACCGCGCCTTCCAGCATGGTGCCGCCGTACAGGCCGATGCCGGCGAGCTGGGCGATATCGGCCACCTGCTTGGCCGGGATCAGGCCGCCAGACTGGGCGATCTTGACCGCGAACACGTCGGCGTCGGCGTCCTTGGCGAACTCGAAGGCGCTGAGCGGGCCGTGCAGCGCTTCGTCGGCCATCACCGGCACGGCGAACTGGCGCGCCAGGCGGGCCAGCCCGGCGCGGTTCTCGGCGCGCACCGGCTGTTCGATCAGGTCGACGCCGCCGTCCTGCAGCGCGGCGATGCCGTTGACGGCGTCGAGCTCGCTCCAGGCCTGGTTGACGTCGACGCGTACGCTCACCGCGTCGCCGAGCGCCTTCTTGATGGCGAGCACGTGCTTGACGTCGTCGACCACCGGGCGCAGGCCGATCTTGAGCTTGAAGATGCGGTGGCGGCGCTGCTCGAGCATGCTCTCGGCTTCGGCGATGTCGCGGGCGGTGTCGCCGCTGGCCAGGGTCCAGGCCACCGGCAGCGCGTCGCGCAGGCGGCCGCCCAGGAGTTCGGACAGCGGGATGCCGAGGCGGCGCGCCTGGGCGTCCAGCAGCGCGGTTTCCAGCGCGCACTTGGCGAAGCGGTTGCCCTGGATGACCTTGCGCACCCGCGCCATCGTCGCGGCGACGTTGCGCGCCTCCTGACCGATCAGCAGCGGGGCGATGTGCGTGTCGATGTTGACCTTGACGCTCTCGGGACTCTCGTCGCCGTAGTTCAGGCCGCCGATGGTGGTCGCCTCGCCCCAGCCCTCGATCCCGTCTTCGCACTGCACGCGCACCAGCACCAGGGTCTGGGTGTTCATGGTGGCCACCGACAACTTGTGCGGGCGGATGGTGGGCACATCGACCAGGATGGTCTCGATGGATCTGATCATGTCTTTAAAGTATCAATCGCTAAAATTACCAACTGAAACAGCAGCTTATTAGGTTATTTTTTCACCATCCAATACTGTTTTAGCATCAGACCGATACCTGGAAGGTATCCATTTGGCGATCAACCCGTCTGCCCTGCGCTTCCGCCCGCTACCCCGTAGCAAAGCCCGGCGCGGGCCGTTGCGAGGTGCGCTCTGGCTGGAGACGATTGAATACCCGTTGGCGCCGGGGAGCTATCCGGCTACTGGTCAATGGCTATCCGCTTTTTTTGCGGGCGACGGCGAAGAGGAGAAGGACAAACGACGCGCCCGTGCGGCGCGGACAGCGACGGGGCTACCATCCCGGATGGCATGAACACGCACCGGAAGCGCTCAAGGAGGGGAGGACGACAGGACGGCCCAAAAAAACGGATAGCGAACGCCAAGTAGCCGGATAGCCCCGACCCCCGATCAGGTATTCAATCGCCGTGGTCTTAGCGTGATTAAAAGACCATCACAAGGCAGGAGGAGAATTGATCATGAGCACGGCAAAAACCCCATCGCAATGGCAAGAATTCATCGGCGGCTGTCTGGACTTCCGACCCGCGGAAGGCGTGTACCGGATGGCGCGCGAGATGTTTACCGAACCGGAACTGTTCGAACTGGAGATGGAATTCATCTTCGAGAAGAACTGGATCTACGCTTGCCACGAAAGCGAAATCCCCAACCCGCACGACTTCATCACCCTGCGCGCCGGCCGCATGCCGATGATCGTGACACGCGACGGCAACGGCGGACTGAACGCCATGATCAACGCCTGTCAGCACCGCGGTGCCACGCTGACGCGCCTGAGCAAGGGCAATCAATCCACCTTCACCTGCCCGTTCCACGCCTGGTGCTACAAGAACGACGGCCGCCTGCTGAAGGTGAAGGCGCCGGGCGAATACGGCGAGGACTTCGACAAATCCACGCGCGGCCTGAAGAAGGCGCGCATCGAGAGCTACAAGGGCTTCGTCTTCATCAGCCTGGACGCCAACGGCCGCGACACGCTGGAAGACTACCTGGGCGATGCGCGCGTCTTCTTCGACATGATGGTGGCGCAGTCCCCCACCGGCGAACTGGAAGTGCTGCCGGGCAAATCCACCTACACCTTCGACGGCAACTGGAAGCTGCAGAACGAGAACGGCCTGGACGGCTACCACGTCAGCACCGTGCACTACAACTACGTGGCCACGGTGCAGCACCGCCAGGACGCCAACGCGCAAAAAGGCGAGGCCGGCAGCGGCACGCTCGATTACAGCAAGCTCGGTGCCGGCGACGCCGAAACCGACGACGGCTGGTTCTCGTTCCGGAACGGCCACAGCGTGCTGTTCAGCGACATGCCCAACCCGGCGGTGCGCCCCGGCTACGCCAGCGTGATGCCGCGCCTGGTGGAGGAACACGGCCAAGCCAAGGCGGAGTGGATGATGCACCGCCTGCGCAACCTCAACATCTACCCCAGCCTGTTTTTCATGGACCAGATCAGCTCGCAGCTGCGCATCGTGCGCCCGGTGGCCTGGAACAAGACCGAGATCGTCAGTCAGTGCATCGGCGTGAAGGGCGAATCGAACCAGGACCGCGAAAACCGCATCCGCCAGTTCGAGGATTTCTTCAACGTCTCCGGCATGGGCACGCCGGACGACCTGGTGGAATTCCGCGAACAGCAGCGTGGCTTCCAGGCCCGCCTGGAGCGCTGGAACGACATTTCGCGCGGCCACCACAAGTGGCTGCAAGGCACCACGCCGAACAGCGAGCTATTGGGCATCCAGCCGGTGCTGACCGGCACCGAACTGACCCACGAGGGCCTGTACGTCAACCAGCACGGCGCCTGGCGCGAGTTCCTGCTCAAGGGCCTGCAGCAGAAGTGCAACGACAGCAAGGAGATTTGAGCCATGAGCCAACGACAACATGCGATCGAACAGTTCCTCTACCTCAAGGCCGAGTTGTGCGACGCGCAGGACTGGGACGCCTACCTCGATCTATTCGACGAGGACAGCGAATTCCACGTGCCGCAGTGGGATTCCGAACACGAGTACACCACCGACCCCAAGCGCGGCATGTCGCTGATCTATTACCGCAACCGCTCGGGGCTGGAAGACCGCGTGTTCCGCCTGCGCACCGGCAAGTCGGCCGCCTCCACGCCGCTGCCGCGCACCCTGCACCAGATCAGCAACGTGCATATCGACGAGCGCCCGGACGGCCAGCTCGAGGTGAAGGCCAACTGGACCACCTTCTACAGCCGCCACGGCGTCGCCGAGCACTTCTTCGGCCGCGTCACCTACCGGCTGCGCCCCGCGGGCGAGAGCTGGAAGATCGTGCGGAAACACGTGCTGCTGCTCAACGACACCATCAATGCGGTGCTGGATTTCTACCATCTGTAAGCAGGAGGACCGTGCCATGAGCCACAAAGTCGCCTTCAGTTTTGCCGACGGCAAAACGCTGTTCTTCGACGTCCGGCCCAACGAAGTCCTGCTCGACGCCGCGCTGCGCAACGGGGTGAACATCCCGCTCGACTGCCGCGAAGGCGTGTGCGGCACCTGCCAGGGCCGCTGCGAAGCGGGCCGCTACAGCCAGGACTACGTCGATGAGGAGACCCTGTCGGCGGCGGATCTCGCCGCCCGCAAGGTGCTGACCTGCCAGACGCGGGTGCAGTCGGACGCCTCGTTCTACTTCGATTTCGACTCCAGCCTGTGCCACGTCGGCGGCACCCGCCTGCTTTCGGCCAACGTGAGCGGGGTACGGCAGGTGTCCGAGACCACCGCGATCCTGCACCTGGACGCCAGCGCCTACCCGCAGCAATTGGACTTCCTGCCCGGTCAGTACGCGCGGCTGCAGGTGCCGGGCAGCGCCGCCTGGCGCTCGTACTCGTTCGCCAACCGCCCCAACCCGCGCAACCAGCTGCAGTTCCTGATCCGCCTCTTGCCCAACGGCGCGATGAGCGACTACCTGCGCGAGCGCTGCCAACCGGGCCAGGCCATCGAATTCGAAGCTCCGCTGGGCGCGTTCTACCTGCGCCAAGTCGAGCGGCCGCTGGTGATGGTGGCCGGCGGCACCGGACTGTCGGCCTTCCTCGGCATGCTGGACGAGTTGGCCGAACAGGGCGGCTGCGGCCAGCCGGTGCGGCTCTACTACGGCGTGAGCAACGCGCGCGACCTGTGCGAGCTGGAACGGCTGGCGGGCTACGCCGAGCGCATCGCCGATTTCTCGTACCAGATCGTGGTGATGAACCCCTCGCCGGAGTGGGCGGGCAAGGCCGGGCTGATCCCCGAGCACCTCGACCGCCGCTGGCTGGCCGCCCGCCCCTTCGACATGTACCTGTGCGGCCCGCCGCCGATGGTCGAGGCGATCAAGCAGTGGCTGGACGCGCAGGGCCTGGCAGACGCCCGCCTCTACTACGAGAAGTTCAGCGACAGCAACACCAGCCGCTGACACCCTGGCCGTGCCCGCCCTGGCGGGTGCGGCCAAGTCTATGAAATTGCGTCCAAATTCCCTATGCTAGGCGTAGGCGGAGGGTGGCCATGAGCGAACAGAAGCAAACGCAAGCCGAGTGCGATTGTCTTGGCATACACGCGCTGCGTAACGACCTGGACGGCGCGCGCGACTGGATGGCCGGCATCTGCGGACCGCACGGGCTGGAAGTGAGCTGCCCGCAACGGCTGCAGTTTCACCACGCCGGCAACGTGCTGCGCTCGATGGCCACCTCGCTCGGTTATGTCGAGTACGGCACCGACGTCACCGTGGTCGTGCGCGAGGACACCCCGCTCAACTGCTACAGCATCAGCCTGCCGCTGGTGGGCGAGCAGGAACTGTCGGCGGAAGGGCGCCTGCTGCTGTCCGACAGCAACAACGGCCTGATCTTGCAGCCGCATGAAAACCAGGCCCTCACCATCGCCGGCAACTGCCGCAAGATCCTGGTGGCCATCCCGCGCCCGGCCCTGCGCAAGGTGCTGGAAAACCTGCTGCAACGCCCGCTCGATGCCCCGCTGACCTTCCAGGCAGGCATGGATGCCCATAGCGGCGATCAGGCCGCCTGGTGGCGCATGGTCAAATACCTGCTGAGCGAGATGGAGCGCACCGGCAAGCTGTTCAGCCACCTCTACATGGCGAACGACCTGGAGCACGCCCTGATCAAGGGGCTGCTGCTGTCGCAGCCGCACAACTACTCGGACGAACTGGCCAGCATGCTGGCGCCGTCCTGTCCGCACTATCTGACGCGCGCCCGGCAATACATCCACGAAAACGCGCACGAGGACTTGAACCTGGAGGACATCGAGCGCGTGGCGGGGGTGTCGCGCTTCAAGCTGTTCGAGGGCTTCAAGCGCCATTTCGGCCTGGCGCCGATCGCCTATCTCAAGCAATTCCGGCTCGAGGCGGTGCGGCGCGACATCCTGGCGGACCGCTCCGGCCGCAATATCTCCAGCATCGCCATGAGCTGGGGCTTCACCCACCTGGGACGCTTCTCCAGCGACTACCGGAAACTGTTCGACGAAACGCCGTCGCAGACCTTGAGCCGCATCGGGCGGCGCTAGCGCCACCCGGCCGCCCCCTCCCCGCCTCAGGACGGCGGCGCGATCACGCCGCGGCCATCGCGCAGCCAGCGTTCGAACGCCTCCGCCGGCAGCGGCGGGCTGAACAGGTAGCCCTGGCCGCTGTCGCACCCCAACTGGCGCAGGAACGCCAGCTGCTGTGGCGTTTCCACCCCTTCGGCCAACGCCTCGAGCTTGAGGTTGCGCACCATGGCGATGATGGTGGTGACGATCTCGGCATCGCTGCTGTCGCGCGGCAGGTCGCGCACGAAGCTGCGATCGATCTTCAGCTTGTCGAGCGGAAAACGCTTGAGGTAGGCCAGCGAGGAGTAGCCGGTGCCGAAGTCATCGATGGCCAGGCTCACCCCGAGGCGCTTGAGCGCATGCAGCGTCTTCACCGCCTGCTCGGCCTGTTCCATCAGCGCCCCCTCGGTCAGCTCCAGTTCCAGTTGCGCCGGCGGCAGCCCGCTGCCCTGCAGCGCCTTGCGCACCTGGCCGACCAGATCGTGACGCAGGAACTGCCGCGGCGAGAGGTTGACCGCCAGCAGCAGCGGCAGCCCGGCGTCGAGCCAGGCCTTGCCCTGGCGGCACGCCTCGTGCAACACCCAGTCGCCGAGCGGGACGATCAACCCGGTCTCCTCGGCCAGCGGAATGAAGCGCGACGGCGGCACCAGCGCCTCCCCCGGCGGCTGCCAGCGCACCAGCACTTCGGCCCCCAGCACCCTGCCGCTCGCCAGCTCGACCAGGGGCTGGTAGTGCAGCACGAACTCCTCGCACCGCAGCGCCCGGCGCAGGCTGGTTTCCATGCTCAGTCGCTCGTTGGCGGCGCGCGTCAGCGACTCGGTGTAGAAGCGGTACGCGTTGCTGCCCTGGGCCTTGGCCAGGTACATCGCGGCATCGGCGTTGCGGATCAGCTCGCTGGCACTGCGCCCGTCGCCGGGGTAGAGGCTGATGCCGATGCTGGCGCCGACGTAGGCCTCGCCCCCGCCGGAGAAGCCGAAAGGCTGATCGACCACCTTGAGCAAGGCGTGCGCAATGCTGGCGACCTGCTGCACCGGGGCTTCCTCGATCACCACCAGGAACTCGTCGCCCCCCAGGCGCGCCAGCGTATCCTCCTGGCGCAGCCGCTGATGCAGGCGCTGCGCGATGGCCACCAGCAGTTCATCGCCCGCCTGATGCCCGAGGCTGTCGTTGATGGTCTTGAAGCGGTCGAGATCGATGAACATCACCGCGAGCGGGAAGGCATGACGCCGGGCCCGCTCCAGGGCGTGCTCCAGCCGGGCCAGCGCCAGGTGACGATTGGGCAGCCCGGTGAGGGGATCGTAATGCGCCAGGCGCTCCAGCTGCTCCTGGCTGTCCTTGAGCTGGCTGATGTCGTTGAACACGAAGACGTACTGACGCGGCCGGCCCTGCTCGTCGCGCACGCAGCTGATCGACAGCCACAGCGGAAACGGCGTGCCGTCCCGCTTGCGATGCCAGAGCTCCCCCTCCCAGCGCCCGCTCGCGAGCAGCTGCCGCCAGATGCGGCGGTAGAACGCGGCATCCTGGTGCGCCGTGCGCCACAAGGGCGGCGTCCGTCCCAGCAGGGCCTCCACCGGGTAGCGGGTGATCTCGCCAAAGGCGGCGTTCACCGCCAGGATGCGGCGATGGTGGTCGGTAATGATCACGCCCTCGAGCATGCTGTCGAACACCGTCAGTGCAAGCTGCTGGGCTTCTTCCGATTGCTTGCGCGCCGAGATGTCCTCCACCACCAAGATGAAATATTCCGGCCGCCCGCCTTCATCGCGCATCAGCGCCGCGGTGAGATTGGCCCAGACCAGCTGGCCGCGCCGCTGCCGATAGCGTTTCTCGATGGAAAAACTGGGAATCTCGCCACTGAGCAGGCGTCGCGTCATCACCAGATCGCTGTCCTGGTCGGCGGGATGGGTGATGTCCTGAAGGGTCAGCCGCAGCAGCTCTTCGCGCGAGTAGCCGAGGATGTCGCACAAGCGCTGGTTGACGCGGATCCAGTGGCCGTCGAGCCCAAGGTGGGCGATCCCCACCGCCGCCTGCTCGAAGGTGCCGCGAAACAGCTGCTCGCGCTCGCGCAAGGCGTCGTCCTGCGCCTTCTGGACGCTGATGTCCTGCAGCACCCCCAGCACCAGGCCGGGCGCCTCCTCGTCGAGGTGCACCTGGTAGTGCAGCCGCAGCCACACCGGCGCCGCGCCGGTGCCGGCACGGCAGAACTCGACGCTGCCGCTGCCTTCGGCCAACATCGCATCGAGCACCGTCGCGACCCGCGCGCGATCGCCCGCCGCCACCCGCTGCAGCAGGGTGCCGCGCTCCGTGCGCGTCTCGCTGGCGGGCAGCCCCAGCAGCTGCCGGGCGGCGCCGCTCCAGAGGAACTCGCGGCGCGCGCTGTCGTATTCCCAGCTGCCCAGCTGCGCGCTCAGCTGCGCCTCCTGGAACAGCGCCTGGTTGCGCCGCAGCTGGACCAACAGCTGTGCCTGCGACTTCAAGGCACGCCGCACCAGGTAGTAGAGCAGCAGCGAGATGCCGGCGACGAAGCCCATCCCCTTGTAGGTCTGCAGCATCATCAGGGTCTGCGTGCTGACCGGCAGCGAAGCCAGGAAACGGTCGCTGAGCACGATCCACAGCACGCCCGCCAGGGCGAACGTACCGGACAGGCGCAGCGCTTGGCGCTGGTGAGTCATGGGGCTCCAGGTCGGGGAAGGATAGGGTGGAACGCGCCAGCCCTATCCCGGCGCGTCATGTACTTGGCATTATAATGGGCCAAGCCCGCCGGCGCGCTGCTCTTGCCGTTGCGGCGCGAGCGGCAACCATCCTGACCGACAGGAAAAACCCCGCTTTGCCACGGGCCGGCGCCTCCCTCCGGGGAGTCTATGGTAGACTCGCGCAACATGTTCATTTGCCTATGAAAACACGACTCCTCGCCCTCCTCGTCACCCTGCAGTGCGCCCAGAGCGCCCTGGCCGGCCGCGTGCTGCCCGCCACCCTGCAGGTCGGAGAAATCAACGCCGCCGACAGCGCGCAGATCAGCTTCGCGGCCGAGCGCTCCTGGCTGCAGGCACTCACCGGACTCTTCATCCCGTCCGGCACCGCCTATCCGCTGGCGCCCGGCGTACGCATCCTCGACGAGAACAACCGCTTCCTGCTGACCGGCCAGCTGCCGGGACTGGTGGGCCGGCGCGTGGGGGTGACGGTCGATATGTCAGGCGCCATCAACCGGATCTGGGTACTGACGGACGACGATCTGCGCACCCTGGCCCGGCCATAACCCTAGCTGGAATCGCTGTTGCCATGAAGAAGGTATATATCAAGACCTTCGGCTGCCAGATGAACGAGTACGACTCCGACAAGATGGTCGACGTGCTCGGTGACGCCGAAGGCATGGTCAAGACGGACAACCCCGAAGAGGCCGACGTCATTCTGTTCAACACCTGTAGCGTGCGCGAGAAGGCGCAGGAGAAGGTGTTCTCCGATCTCGGCCGCATCCGTCCGCTGAAGGACGCCAGGCCGGATCTGATCATCGGCGTCGGCGGCTGCGTGGCGTCGCAGGAAGGCGACACCATCGTCAAGCGCGCGCCCTACGTGGACGTGGTGTTCGGCCCGCAGACCCTGCACCGCCTGCCCGAGCTGATCCGCGCCAAGCAGGACAGCGGCGCGGCCCAGGTCGACATCTCCTTCCCCGAGATCGAGAAGTTCGACCACATCCCGCCCGCCAAGGTCGACGGCGGCGCTGCCTTCGTCTCGATCATGGAAGGCTGCTCCAAGTACTGCTCGTTCTGCGTGGTGCCGTACACCCGCGGCGAGGAAGTGTCGCGCCCGTTCGACGACGTGCTGACCGAAATCGCCGGCCTCGCCGCCCAGGGCGTCAAGGAAATCACCCTGCTGGGGCAGAACGTCAACGCCTACCGCGGCCTGATGGCCGACGGCGAGATCGCCGACTTCGCGCTGCTCCTGGAATACGTGCACGAAGTGCCGGGCGTGGAGCGCATCCGCTTCACCACCAGCCACCCGCGCGAATTCAGCCAGCGCATCATCGACTGCTACGCCAAGCTGCCCAAGCTCGTGTCGCACCTGCACCTGCCGGTGCAAAGCGGCTGCGACCGCGTGCTGATGGCGATGAAGCGCGGCTACACCGCGCTGGAATACAAGTCGATCATCCGCAAGCTGCGCGCCATCCGCCCCGACCTGTGCCTGTCGTCCGACTTCATCGTCGGCTTCCCCGGCGAGACCGAGGACGACTTCAACGCCACGCTCAAGCTGGTCAAGGACCTCGAGTTCGACTTCAGCTTCGTGTTCATCTACAGCCCGCGTCCCGGCACCCCGGCCGCCAACCTGCCGGACGACACGCCGCACGAAGAGAAGGTGCGCCGCCTCGAAGCCTTGAACGAGGTGATCGAGGCCAAGGGCTTCGCCATCAACCAGAGCATGGTCGGCACGGTGCAGCGCGTGCTGGTCGAAGCGGTGTCGAAGAAGGATCCGAACATGCTGGCGGCACGCACCATGAACAACCGCGTCGTCAACTTCATCGGCAACCCGCGCCTGTTGAACCAGATGATCGAGGTGCGCATCACCGAGGCGCGCCCGCACTCGCTGGCGGGCGAAATCGTGACCACCGAAACCGTCTGAAGGAGTTCCGCCCGGCCCATGCCGGGCGTATCCTTAAACCATACCATTCACGCTTCGGCCAACCATGTTCATCGTCTCCCTCAGCTACACCGCCCCGCTCTCCGCCGTCGACGCCCTGCTCGACGCCCACGTCGCCTGGCTGCAACGCGGCTACGCCGACGGCGCCTTCCTGGCCTCGGGGCGCAAGGTGCCGCGCAACGGCGGCGTGATCCTGGCGCGCGGTGAACGGGCCGCGCTGGAACAAAGGTTGGCCGAAGACCCGTTCGCGCAGGCCGGCCTGGCCCAGTACGACATTACCGAATTCATTCCGACCCTGACCGCGGCAGACCTCGACGCCTTGCGCGAGCCCCTGCCCGGCTGAACGCCGCGGAGCCGACCCCCCTTGCAAACCGAACAGCTAAGCTTCAACCCCATCGACAACGAACGCCTGGCGCGCCTGTGCGGCCCGCTCGACGAAAACCTCAAGCAGATCGAAACCGGGCTGGACGTGGTGATCCAGCGCCGCGGCGAGGGCTTCCGCATCCGCGGCTCGCGCGCCGCGGACGCCGCCACCGCGCTGACCCGTTTCTACCTGCAGGCCGAAAAACAGGAGCTGTCGATCGACGACATCCAGCTCGGCCTGGTCGAGGTTCGCCAGCATGCCGCCACGCCGGAAGAAGAAGCGCCGGTGCTGGCGACACGCCGGGGCGACCTGCGCGGTCGCACGCCGCGCCAGAACAGCTACATCAAGGCCATCCAGCAGCACGACATCACCTTCGGCATCGGCCCGGCCGGCACCGGCAAGACCTACCTCGCCGTCGCCTGCGCGGTGGACGCCATGGAGCGTGACGCCATCAAGCGTATCGTGCTGGTGCGCCCGGCGGTCGAGGCCGGCGAGAAGCTGGGCTTTTTGCCCGGGGACCTGGCGCAGAAGGTCGACCCTTACCTGCGTCCGCTTTACGACGCGCTCTACGACCTGATGGGCTTCGACAAGGTGACCCGGCTGTTCGAGAAGAACCTGATCGAAATCGCCCCGCTCGCCTACATGCGCGGCCGCACCCTGAACAGCGCCTTCATCATCCTCGACGAGGCGCAGAACACCACGCCGGAACAGATGAAGATGTTCCTGACGCGCATCGGCTTCGGCTCCAAGGCGGTGATCACCGGCGACATCACCCAGATCGACCTGGCACGCCACCAGAAAAGCGGCCTGGTTGAGGTCGAGCGCATCCTGAGCCACGTGCGCGGCATCCACTTCCATCACTTCCAGAGCGACGACGTGGTGCGTCACCCGCTGGTGCAGAAAATCGTCGACGCCTACGACGCCCATCAACTGAAAGAACTCACGCAAAGCAAGTCCGATGAAAAGAGCTAAGCGCACCCCGCTGCGACAAAGGTTGGCCGAACGCCTGGAATTGACGCTGGATATCCGCAGCGACGCCGCCGACCTGCCCCGCGCCGCCGACCTGCAACGCTGGGCTCGCGCCGCCTTGCAGGCCGACGTGCAGAAAGCGCAGATCAGCCTGCTGCTGGTCGAAGGCGAGGAAGGCCGCGCCCTCAACCGCGACTACCGCGGCAAGGACTACGCCACCAACGTGCTGAGCTTCGCCCTCAACGAAGGCGAAACCCTCCCCGGCATGCCCTTGTTCGGCGACCTGGTGCTGTGCGTGCCGGTGGTGGCACGCGAAGCCGCCGAACAGGACACCCCGCTCGCGGCCCACTACGCCCACCTCACGGTGCACGGCATGCTGCACCTGCAGGGCTACGACCACGAAGACGACGACGAGGCCGAGGTCATGGAGGCGCTTGAAACCGCCATTCTCGCCAAGCTAGGATATCCGGACCCCTACGCGGCGGAGAAAACCTGACACCATGGACGATTCCAGCAAGAGCAGACCCGGTTGGCTGGAGCGCCTGTCGACGCTGCTGCTGCGTGAGCCGGAAGACCGCAAGGAACTGGTCGAATTGCTGCACTCGGCCTTCGAGCGCGACCTGCTCGACGCCGAAGCGCTCGGCATGATCGAGGGCGTGCTGTCGGTCAGCGAACTGACCGTGCGCGACGTCATGGTGTCGCGCAGCCTGATGGACGTAGTCCGGCACGATGAAACCGTGGAGAAGCTGCTGCCCTTCGTCATCGAGACCGGGCACTCGCGCTTCCCGGTGATCGGTGACGACAAGGACGACGTGCAGGGCATCCTGCTTGCCAAGGACCTGCTGCGCTACTTCCACCAGCCCGCCACCTTCAAGCTGGTCGACATCCTGCGCCAGGCGGTGTTCGTCCCAGAATCCAAGCCGCTCAACCTGCTGCTGCGCGACTTCCGCACCACGCGCAACCACATGGCCATCGTGGTCGACGAATACGGCGGCGTCGCCGGCCTCGTCACCATCGAAGACGTCATCGAGCAGATCGTCGGCGATATCGAGGACGAATACGACAACGACGACAGCGCCGACAACATCATCCCGGTGCGCGGCCAGCGCTACCGCGTCAAGGCGCTGACCGAGATCGCCGACTTCAACCACTACTTCGATACCGGCTTTGCCGACAACGACGTCGATACCATCGGCGGCCTGGTGATCTCGCTGTTCGGCCATCTGCCCAAGCGTGGCGAAACGGTGCAAAGCGACGACCTGCGCTTCACCGTGATCCGAACCGACGGCCGTCGTCTACACACCCTGCTGGTCGAACGCCTGCAACCCCAGGACCAGCCGCTCACACCCTGACCCATGCGCACCTTACTGTTCCTGCTCGTGGCCGCGCTCGCCGGCGCCGCCACGCTGTTCGCCTTTGCCCCCTACCGCCTGTTCTGGCTGATGCCGCTCGCCCTCGCGGCACTGGCCGAACTGGCCCAACGCCAGCCCCAGCGCGCCTTCTGGCTCGGCTACAGCTGGGGCGTCGCCGCCTACACCGCCAACTTCCACTGGATCTACTACAGCCTGCACGACATCGCCGGCATGCCGTTCTGGCTCGCCGCGCCGATGACGGCGCTGCTGCCGGCCTACCTCGCGCTTTACCCCGGCCTCGCGCTGTGGCTCGCCTGCCGCATCGACCGCCGCCCCGCCATGCGCTGGCTGGTGCTGTTCCCGGCCCTGTGGACCCTGGCCGAATGGCAGCGCGGCTGGATGCTCACCGGCTTCCCCTGGGGCACCGCCGGCTACTCCCAGATTACCGAGAGCCCGCTGGCGGGCTACGCCGCCGTGTCCGGCGTCTACGGCGTCACCCTGCTGGTGGCGTTCAGCGCCGGTACCCTGATCGTGCTGCCCCGCCTCGCCAACCGCTGGCGCCTGGCACTGCTGCTGACGGTCGCCGCGTTCTGGGCCGGCGGCCAGCAGCTCAAGGCGATCGAGTGGACCCGGCCCGTAGGCAAACCGCTGCGCGTGGCGCTGGCCCAGGGCAACATCCCGCAGAGCCTGAAGTGGGATCCGGCGATCTACGAATACACCCTCACCAGCTACTATCGCCAGGTCGCCAATACCCGCGCCGACCTGATGATCCTGCCGGAAACCGCCCTGCCCGTGTTCCTCGACGAGCTGCCCCCCGGCTTCCTCGGCCTGCTCGCGGCCACCGCCGAGCGCAACCAGATGGCCCTGGCCTTCGGCGTGCCGCGCCGTACCGACGACGGCCGCGGCTACCTCAACGCCGTCATCGCCCCGACCACGCCGGGGCTGCCGTACTACGCCAAGAACCACCTGGTACCGTTCGGCGAGTTCATCCCGCTGCCAGGCATCACCAGCTGGATTTACCGCTTCATGAACATGCCACTCTCCGGCTTCAGCCGCGGCGGCGCCGACCAGCCGCCGATCGCCATGGCCAGCCAGCAGGTAGCGTTCAACGTCTGCTACGAAGACAGCTTCGGCGAGGAGCTGATCGGCCCGGCCGCCAAGGCCACCCTGCTCGCCAACGTCAGCAACCTGGCCTGGTTCGGCCAGAGCGACGCCGCCAGCCAGCATCTTCAGCTATCGCAGACGCGGGCGCTGGAAACCGGGCGGCCGATGCTGCGCGCCACCAACACCGGCATGACCGCGATCATCCACGCCGATGGCGAAATCGGCGCGATTGCCGCCCCGTTCACGCGCCAGGTCCTGTCGGGCATGGTGCAGGGACGCACTGGCCTGACCCCCTACATGCAGTACGGCAACCGCCCGGTCCTGCTGCTGGCCGCCCTGCTGCTGACGCTGGCCATCCTGATCGGGCGTCGCCAGCGCCGGCAACAGGCATGAAAAAGGCCCGGCAGTGGCCGGGCCTACTCGCAGCGACTAGCGCGCTTAGCAGCGGAACCGCGCCACCTGGTCGCGCAGGGTATCGGCCAGCGCATGCAGTTCCTCGATCGCATGCGACGCCGCCAGCGAGGCGTCGGCATTGACCGCCGCGCTCTGCGCGATATCGTCGACGTGGCGGGCAATCCCCTGACTCGCCTCGCTCTGCTCCTTCAGCGAGTGCGAAATATCGTTGACCACCAGCACCACCTGCTGGGCGCTGTCGCGGATGCGCGCAATCGCCTCACCGCCCTGCTCCGCCAGCTGCAACCCGCTCTTCACGCGCTGTACCGCCTCGGCCATGGTGCTGTGCGAAGCATCCGAAGTCAGACGAATTTCATCGATCATGCCGGCAATTTCCTGGGTAGCCTGGGCGGTACGCTCCGACAGCTTGCGCACCTCGTCGGCCACGACGGCAAAACCGCGTCCGCTCTCCCCGGCACGCGCGGCCTCGATCGCCGCGTTGAGCGCCAGCAGATTGGTCTGATCGGCAATATCCTTGATCACCTGCATGATGCTGGAGATGGTCTGGGTCTTCTGGGCCAGCTCGCCGATGCTCGACGCCGCCTGGTCCACCGACTCGTTGATGCGCTGCATCTCGCCCACCGCGCTGGCGATCACCTCCCCACCCTCACGCGACAGCGTGCCGGAAGCCTGCGATAGCTGGCGCGCGTCCTGGGCATGCTCGGCAATCTGGTTGATGCTCACCGTCATCTGCTGCACCGAAGCCGCCATCGACGTCGCGGCACCGCTCTGCTGCCCCGAGGACTGCGCCACCGACTCGGCGTTACCAGCGATCCGGGAGCTCATGCCAGACATGGTATTGGCCCCTTCCGCAATCCGCTGCACCAGCTGGCGCAACTGCGACTGCATGTCGGCCACCGCCGCCAGCAAGCTGTCGCGGTCGCCCGGAACGAGCGCAATCGAGGCATCCAGCTGGCCGTCGGCAATACGGCGCACGATGGCGGCGGTCGCCGCCGGCTCGCCGCCGAGCTGACGCAGCACGCTGCGCACCAGCAGCAGCCCGCCCCCGAGCAGCAACGCCAGCACCACGCCGACCCGCAACACCAGGCCCAGCAGCGCCCGCTGGAAGACCGCGTCGAGATCGTCCAGGTACAGCCCGGTGCCGATCATCCAGTGCCAGCCCGGCGTGACCGTCAGGTACGAGATCTTCGGCTGCGGCGTCGTGGAGCCCGGCTTGTCCCAGACGTAAGGCGCAAAACCCTTGCCCTGCCCCTCCTGCACGGTTTTCAGAAACAGCGCTGCCAGGTCGACGCCTTCCGGCGTCTTCATGCCGTGAGCACTCTGCCCGATCTTGTCGGGGCGCGCGCCATGCGCCACGTACACCATATTCTGGTCGTAAGCGAAGAAGTACTCCTTGCCATCGTAGCGAATGGCATTGAGTGCCGCCGCGGCCAAAGCCTTGGCCTGCGCTTCGCTCAGCGTCCCGCTGGCTGCCTTCTGCTCGTAGTTGGCCACCACCGCCACCGTCGCCTCGACCAGATTGCGCACCTTGTCCTTGCGATCCTGCAGCATGCTGTCACGCTCGCTCAACAGGCTCCAACCACCCTGCACGCAGACCAGCACCGCCACCAGGCCCAGCAGCCCCAGCAACCTTGCCCGCAGGCTCCAGCCATGATTTGCTTGTTTCATTGTTCTCCCCCTGGTTATGCCGGCACACGGCTTCGGCCAACCCTGGCCGCCGGGTACATCGGAGGCTGCCTGGCAGCAGTCAGCCCCCCTCAGGATACTACTAAGCCTTTAGCATAGACTCTCAGGAAAAACCCTAGTACCCAACGCGTCAGCCACCTGGTGCCGGATCAGCGACAGCCGGCCACGCGGCGCCAGAGCGTCATCTCCCCTTCTTGATCGACCTGGCAGGGGGATTCTTGAGCCGCCTGCTACCTGCCGGCACGACCCGGATACCGCTCACGCTACCCGAGCGCGCTCCGGCCTGCTAACCTCGCTGGGAGCACCCGCCCGGTCGGGCCAGGCGCCGTGAAGCCAAAGCCATGACGTCATCCGGCGAGACGCGACAACCCTATCGCAAGCAAGCGGCCAAACCGGATCGATGCCTACAGAGCGGCCAGGCCATGGCCAACACACGTCAGGCATCACCGCAGCCGAGCACGCCAGACAGACCCCATTCACCCCGCAGCAACGCACATTCCTAAGGAGCAGATCCGTGCAACTGGCCAGCATGTACGTCCACCCCCTCAAATCCGCCCGCGGCATTCCGTACGCCCGGGCGTTTGCCTCGTGGCAGGGCTTGCTGCACGACCGCGAGTGGCTGCTGACCGATGAGGCCGGGCGCTTCATTACCGCACGCGACTATCCCCAACTGCTCACGATCCGCTGCACGCCGATTCCCGGCGCCATCCTGTTGCAGGCCCCGGATGCTGCCCCCATCGCCGCGCTCGCCACCGAATTCGACACCCCCAGCGCTACCAGCGTCTGGAAAGACCATTTCACCGCCTATCATGGCTCGCCGCGGACCGACGCCTGGTTCAGCCGCTACCTCGGCATTCCCTGCCGCCTGTTGTGGCTGGGGTGCCGCTCCCATCGCAAGCAGAAGACCAGCGAACACGGACTGTCCTTTGCCGATGGCTACCCCTATCTGCTGGTCAACCAGAGCTCACTCGACGAACTCAACACCCAGTTGCCCCAGCCGGTCACCCAGCGCCACTTCCGCCCCAACCTGGTGGTCAGCGGCGCCACACCCTACGAAGAAGACGACTGGAAGGTGGTGCGCATCGGCGCGGTGATCTTCGACGTCGCCAAACCCTGCACCCGCTGCACCCTGACCACGGTCAACCCCGACAACGGCATGCCGTCGCCAGACGGCGAGCCCCTTGCCACCCTGATCAAGACTCGCCAGCTGCCCGAGGGCATCTGCTTCGGCGTCAACCTGGTACCCCGCAACGAAGGGATCCTGCAGCTGGGCGACCCCTTCGAGGTGCTTGAGCTACGCTATACTTTCTGACGGCAACTCCAGAGAGGGTGCCGACAAGAGCCCGCCACAGGGCCGCCAACGACAACTCACACTGACAACACAAGACAGATGGATTATCAGACCCTCCTCGATGAAATAGCGCAGGACATCGTCCCCTATTTCGGACTGGGCAAGGTGGCGAACTACATCCCCGCCCTGGCCAAGATCAACCCACAGCAGTTCGCCATCAGCATCGCCACGCTCGACGGCCAGCAATACTCCACCGGCCAGGCCGACACCCGGTTCTCGATTCAGAGCCTGTCCAAGGTGTTCATGCTGTCGCTGGTGCTGGGACGTCTTGGCGACAACTTGTGGACCCGCGTTGGCAAGGAACCGTCGGGCAACCCCTTCAACTCGCTGATCCAGCTGGAAAACGAGAACGGCATTCCCCGCAATCCTTTCATCAACGCCGGTGCGCTGGTGGTGACCGATCTCGCCAACTCGCTGTATGGCGAAGCCAAGGCGGTGCTGCTGGATTTCTTGCGTCAGGAAAGCGGCGCCGACGACCTCGCCTTCGATCTCGAGGTGGCGCAGTCCGAGCAACAGCACGGTGACCGTAATGCCGCACTGGCGCACTTCATGAAAAGCTACGGCAACATGGTCAATCCGGTAGAGCGCACGCTAGACAGCTACTTCCACAGCTGCAGCATCACCATGAGCTGCGCCGAACTCGCCCGCGCCGGCCTCTACCTCGCCAACCACGGCCTCTCCCCGGTCAGCGGCCAGCAGCGACTGAGCCGCAGCCAGGCCAAGCAGGTCAACGCCATCATGCTCACCTGCGGCACCTACGACGCCGCCGGTGAATTCGCCTACCGGGTCGGACTACCATGCAAAAGCGGCGTGGGGGGAGGCATCCTGGCGGTCATCCCCGGCAAGCTGAGCATGGCGGTGTGGAGCCCGGCGCTCGACAGCCAAGGCAATTCGCTGATCGGGCTGGAAGCGCTAGACCGCTTCACCACCCGCACCGGGCTATCCATTTTCTAGCCTTCGCGAAGCGGAAAATAAAAAAGCCAGCTTGCGCTGGCTTTTTTATTCAGAGCACCCGAAGGTTACTCGGCTTCTTCTTCCACTGCTACCGCATCTTCCGGACGGTCCAGCAGCTCAACCAGAGCCATCGGAGCGTTGTCGCCGTTGCGGAAGCCGTACTTCAGGATGCGAACATAACCGCCATTGCGGGCGGTGTAGCGCGGACCCAGTACGTCGAAGAGTTTTACAACGATGTCGCGGTCACGAGTGCGGTCGAAAGCCAAGCGGCGGTTTGCCAGCGACGGCTTCTTGCCCAGCGTGATCAGCGGCTCAGCCACACGGCGCAATTCCTTGGCCTTCGGCAACGTGGTCACGATGACTTCGTGACGCAGCAGCGAGTTAGCCATGTTGCGCAGCATAGCCAGACGGTGGCTAGTCGTGCGGTTCAGTTTACGATTGCTATAACGATGACGCATTGTTAATGTCCTTTAATCTCAAACCTTACGGTTTTTCCAGCCCTGCCGGCGGCCAGTTTTCCAGCTTCATGCCGAGAGTCAGGCCTTTGGACGCGAGAACTTCCTTGATCTCATTCAGGGACTTGCGGCCGAGGTTCGGGGTCTTCAGAAGCTCGGTCTCGGTACGCTGAATCAGGTCACCGATGTAGTAAATGTTCTCGGCCTTCAGGCAGTTAGCCGAACGAACCGTCAGTTCAAGATCGTCGACCGGACGCAGCAGGATCGGATCGATCGGCGGCGCCTTTTCAACGACTTCTTCAACCGCAGTACCTTGCAGATCAGCAAAAATCGACAGCTGATCCATCAGGATGCGCGCGGCGTTACGCACGGCTTGCTCAGGTTCGATCACACCGTTGGTCTCGATATCGAGCACCAGGCGATCCAGGTCAGTACGCTGCTCAACGCGGGCGCTTTCCACACCAAAGCTCACCCGGCGAACCGGAGAGAAGGAAGCATCCAGTTGAATGGTACCAATGGCGCGGTTATCGTCCTGGTTAACACGAACGCTAACCGGCTGGTAACCACGACCCTTCTCGACCTTCACTTCCAGATCGATCTTGCCGCCAGCTGCCAGATGGCAGATGACGTGATCCGGATTGATCACCTCAACATCGTGCGGCAACTCGATATCGCCAGCCAGAACAGCGCCCTCACCCTCTTTCTTGAGAGTAAGAACGACGCTGTCACGACCATGCAGCTTAAGCACCACGCCCTTGAGGTTCAAAAGGATGTCAACGACATCCTCGCGAACGCCATCAAGAGCGGAATACTCATGCAAAACGCCAGCGATAGTGACTTCGGTCGGTGCAAAACCCGGCATCGAGGAGAGCAGAATGCGACGCAGGGCATTACCCAGAGTATGGGCATAACCGCGTTCAAACGGCTCCATCGATACACGCGCGTGAGTAGCCGAAACCGGCTGCACATCGATGAGTCGCGGTTTAAGAAATTCCGAAGCGCTGTTTTGCATAGTCATTCCCTAGAGCTAGCGATTACTTGGAGTAGAATTCCACAACGAGCTGTTCGTTGATATCGCCAGCCAGTTCGGAACGCTCCGGAGCCGACTTGAAAACACCTTCCATCTTCTTGGGGTCAACAGAAACCCAAGACGGGAAACCACCCTGCTCGGCCAGAGCCAGGCCTTCAACGATACGGGCCTGTTTCTTGGCTTTTTCGCGGATGGCAACAACATCACCAGCCTTCACCTGGAAGGACGGGATGTTCACAACTTGACCGTTCACCACGATGGCCTTGTGGCTCACCAACTGGCGCGCTTCGGCGCGGGTGGAGCCAAAGCCCATGCGGTATACGACGTTGTCGAGGCGGGATTCCAGCAGTTTCAGCAGGTTTTCGCCGGTCGAGCCCTTCAGGCGCGAAGCTTCGGCGAAATAGTTGCGGAACTGGCGCTCGAGCACGCCGTAAATGCGGCGGATCTTCTGCTTTTCACGCAGTTGGACGCCATAATCAGACAGACGGCTCTTGCGAGCGCCATGCTGACCAGGAATGCTGTCCAGTTTGCACTTGGAATCCAGTGCACGACGCGCGCTCTTCAGGAACAGGTCGGTACCTTCGCGACGCGCGAGTTTACATTTCGGGCCAATATAACGTGCCATGTTCTCACACTCTCCGAATTAAATACGACGTTTCTTGGGCGGACGGCAGCCGTTGTGCGGCACCGGCGTCACGTCGGAGATGCTGGTGATCTTGAAACCCAGCGCGTTGAGCGCGCGAACGGCAGATTCACGACCCGGGCCCGGGCCTTTGATACGAACTTCGAGGTTCTTCACACCGTATTCTTGGGCAACTTTACCAGCGTGCTCCGCTGCTACCTGAGCAGCAAAGGGTGTACTCTTGCGCGAGCCCTTAAAACCAGCGCCGCCAGAGGTAGCCCAAGACAAAGCATTGCCTTGACGGTCGGTGATAGTGATGATCGTGTTGTTGAACGAAGCGTGCACGTGCACGATACCTTCGCTAACAGACTTGCGCACTTTTTTGCGTACACGGACAGCTGTGTTTGCTTTAGCCATTATCTGTGTTCCTTAAGATTACTTCTTGCCGGCGATCGCCTTGCGCGGACCTTTGCGGGTACGAGCATTGGTGCGAGTACGCTGGCCGCGGCACGGCAGGCCACGACGATGGCGCATGCCACGGTAAGAGCCCATGTCCATCAGACGCTTGATGCTCATGGTGATTTCGCGGCGCAGATCACCTTCAACGGTGAACTTGGCTACTTCTTCACGCAGTTTGTCCATTTCGGCGTCGGTCAGATCCTTCACTTTCGTGGAGGTAACAACACCTGCTGCAGCGCAAATTTGCTGAGCACGAGTTTGACCGATGCCGTAAATAGCCTGCAGGCCGATAACGGCATGCGCATGGTTGGGGATGTTTACCCCTGCAATACGGGCCATACTCTTTCCTTAAGCCTTAAGACCTTGAAAAGCTTGCGATTGTATCACGCAAAACGCAGGCTAACAAATATTAGCCTTGTTTTTGCTTGTGACGGGGATCCGTGCAGATCACGCGAACAACACGGTTGCGACGGATAATTTTACAGTTACGGCAAATTTTCTTTACCGAAGGCTGAACTCGCATGTCAGTTCCTTTCAATCTCTAAAAAGAGCGAGTGCATTATTTTGCACGGAACACAATTCGGGCACGGGACAGATCATAGGGAGTCAACTCCACCGTGACCTTATCGCCAGGAAGGATGCGGATGTAGTGCATCCGCATCTTCCCGGAAATATGCCCGAGCACTACGTGTCCATTCTCAAGCTGGACCCTGAAGGTTGCGTTCGGCAACGTCTCCAGGACCTCGCCCTGCATCTGAATGGTATCTTCCTTAGCCATATAACCCAGTGTGAACTCGTATATCAGCGGGTAAGAGCATTGCCTTTGAAATTAGCTTTCTTCAGCAAACTCTCGTACTGGTGCGACAAAATGTAGGATTGAACCTGAGCCATGAAGTCCATCGTCACGACAACGATGATCAACAGCGAGGTCCCACCAAAGTAGAACGGAACATTCCACTTCAGGATCAGGAACTCAGGCAACAGGCAAACCAACGTGATATAGATCGCACCGATCAACGTCAGCCGCAGAATGATCTTCTCGATGTAACGCGAAGTCTGCTCACCTGGACGAATCCCCGGGATGAAGGCACCACTTTTCTTCAAATTGTCTGCCGTCTCCTTGGGGTTGAACACCAAGGCCGTGTAGAAATAACAGAAGAAAATGATCGCCGTTGCATACAGCAGGACATAGATCGGCTGGCCCGGATGCAGTTTGTCTGCAACGGATTTCAGCCAGCCCATGCCTTCCGTGTTGCCGAACCAGCCGATGACGGTAGCCGGGAACAGGATAATGCTGGAAGCAAAGATCGGCGGAATCACCCCTGCCATGTTGAGCTTGAGCGGCATATGCGTGCTCTGGCCCTGCATGACGCGATTGCCAACCTGTCGTTTGGCATAGTTCACCAGCACCTTACGTTGACCGCGTTCGGCGAACACGACCAGGTAAGTCACCAGAATCACCGATGCAAACAAAACAATGGCAAACAGGATAGGCAACGAACCCTGACTGGTCAGGGTCAGTGTTTTACCGATGGCGGCAGGTACACCGGCGGCAATACCGGCACAGATGATCAGCGAAATACCGTTGCCGATACCGCGCTCAGTCATCTGCTCACCAAGCCACATCAGGAACATGGTGCCGGTTACCAGCGTAACCACAGTCGTCAGGTAAAACTCCCACTGAGGAGTCACCACCAGGTTAGGCTGCTTATAAAGCATCACTGCAATGCCGAAACTTTGGAAAGTCGCCAGCAAAACAGTCGCGTAACGTGTGTACTGGGTTATCTTACGACGTCCAGCGTCGCCCTCTTTCTTAAGCTCCTTGAGCATCGGAACGATTTCCGAGCCCAACTGCAGAATAATAGAGGCCGAGATGTACGGCATAATGCCAATGGCAAATACCGTAAATCTGGAAAGGGCCCCGCCCGAGAACATGTTGAACATGTCGAGGAGGCCCGTTTGCGACGTGTGGAACAACTTCGCTAGTTCGGCAGGGTTGATACCGGGTACAGGTATATGCGCACCAATGCGGTAAACGATCAGTGCACCGATCAGGAACAGCACACGCCGCTTCAGATCGGCAAACTTGTTGCCATTAGAGACTAGAGAAGTATTCGCCACGTACGTGCGCCTTATTCAATGATACTGCCGCCAGCGGCTTCGATAGCTGCGCGAGCGCCGGCCGTCACGGCCACGCCACGCAACTTCAGAGCACGCTCAACCTTGCCAGACAGCACCACCTTGGCCACCAGGGCCTGGGTGGCAACGATGCCGGCTTGCTTGAGGGCGAGCAAATCAATTTCATCAACCGGCAACTGATTCAGTTCGGACAGACGAACCTCAGCAGTCTTGCCGGCGGACAGGGACTTGAAGCCACGCTTCGGCAGGCGGCGCTGCAGCGGCATCTGACCGCCTTCGAAACCGACCTTGTGGAAGCCACCTGCGCGGCTCTTCTGGCCCTTGTGACCACGACCAGCAGTCTTGCCCAGACCGCTGCCGATGCCACGGCCAACGCGACGCTTGGCGTGTTTCGCGCCCGCGCCCGGCTTAATGGTATTCAGCAACATCGCTTAGCCCTCGCTTTTCAACAAGTAGCTGATCTTGTTGATCATGCCACGGTTTTCAGGCGTATCGAGCACTTCGACAGTCTGGTTGATCTTCTTCAGACCCAGACCACGAGCGCAGGCCTTGTGGGATTCCAGGCGACCGATCAGGCTCTTCACCAGAGTCACCTTGACAGTCTTGGCGTTACTCATGCTCCACCCCCAGGATTTCCTCGACAGTCAGGCCACGCTTGGCGGCGATCTGCGAAGGAACAAAGATCTTGTTCAGACCGTCCAGGGTTGCGCGTACGACGTTGTACGGGTTGGTCGAACCGTGCACCTTGGCGGACACGTTACGAACACCCATCGCGTCGAAGATCGCGCGCATCGGGCCACCGGCCTTTACACCGGTACCTTCTTTGGCAGGCTGCATGAACACGGTGGTAGCACCGTGCTTACCAATTACGGTGTGATGCAGGGTACCGTTCTTCAGGGGAATCTTCACCATGTTGCGGCGAGCCGATTCCATTGCCTTTTGCACTGCAACCGGCACTTCCTTGGAACGGCCCTTACCCATGCCGATACCGCCATCGCCATCACCAACTACGGTGAGAGCGGAGAAAGCCATGATACGGCCGCCCTTCACCACTTTGGTGACGCGGTTGACGCCGATCATTTTCTCGATCAGACCGTCGCCACGATCTTCCATTTCGTGCTTAGCCATTCTTCACTCCGAATTAGAATACGAGGCCGCTTTCGCGAGCTGCATCGGCCAGCGCTTTGATACGGCCGTGGTATTGGAAACCAGAGCGGTCAAAAGCGACTTTTTCAATGCCAGCTGCCTTAGCTTTCTCGGCAATCCGCTTGCCGACTACGGCTGCAGCGGCCTGGTTGCCACCATTGGAAAGATCAGAGCGCACTTCGGCTTCCAGAGTGGAAGCGCTGGCCAGCACACGACTACCAGTCTCATCAATGATCTGAGCGTAAATGTGGCAGTTGGTGCGGTATACAGAAAGGCGCACCATCTTGAGCTCCGCAATCCGGGCACGGGTTTTGCGTGCACGGCGGAGTCGAGCTTGTTTCTTGTCCATGTCAGGGCCTCAATTACTTCTTCTTGGTCTCTTTCAGAACCACGACCTCGTCGGCATAGCGTACGCCCTTGCCCTTGTACGGCTCCGGGGAGCGGTAGGCACGGATTTCGGCAGCGACTTGACCAACGAGCTGCTTGTCAGCACCCTTGATCAGGATCTCGGTCTGAGTCGGGGTTTCCACTTTCACACCGGCCGGCATCTTGTGGGAAACCGGGTGCGAGAAACCAAGAGACAGGTTGACGGCATCACCCTGAGCCTGGGCACGATAGCCCACGCCGACCAGGGTCAGCTTCTTCTCGAAGCCTTTGCTGACACCATTCACCATGTTGTTGAGCAGGGCGCGCAACGTGCCAGACATGGCACGAGCGAACTTGCTGTCGTTCTTGGCCGCGAAGGTCAGCTGGTTGTTATCCAGTTTCACTTCAACCTCGCCGCACAAAGCGGTGCTGAGGGTGCCAAGAGCGCCCTTGACGCTCACTTCGGTGGCGTTGAACTTGACTTCAACACCGGCCGGGATCGCTACGGGATTCTTTGCTACGCGAGACATTCAACCCTCTCCTTACGCCACGATGCAGAGAAGCTCGCCGCCGATACCGGCTGCGCGGGCCTTGCGATCAGTCATCAGACCTTTGGAGGTGGATACAATTGCAACACCCAGACCGTTCATGACTTTCGGGATCTCGGTGGAGCCTTTGTAAACACGCAGGCCAGGACGGGATACGCGCTCAATGCGATCAATAACCGGACGACCGGCATAGTACTTGAGCTGGATATCCAGGACGGGCTTTTTCTCTTCGCCGGCTACGGCGAAGTCTTCGATATAACCTTCATCCTTCAGCACCTGGGCCAGTGCAACCTTCAGCTTGGAGCAAGGCATGGATACGGCAGCCTTGGAAGCACGCTGAGCGTTGCGGATGCGGGTCAACATATCGGAAATAGGATCATGCATGCTCATTCTGTATCTCCTATTACCAGCTGGCCTTCACAACGCCCGGGATCTCGCCTTTCATGGCGATTTCACGAAGTTTGTTGCGACCCAGACCGAATTTACGGAAGACGCCACGCGGACGACCGGTAACAGCACAGCGACGACGCTGGCGAACCGGGCTGGCGTTACGCGGCAGTTGCTGAAGTTTCAGGCGTGCAGCGAAACGCTCTTCTTCCGAGAGGCTCTGGTTGTTGATGATTTCGAGGAGCTGTTCACGCTTGCTGGCGAACTTGGCGACCAGCTTGGCGCGCTTCTCTTCACGGTTAATCAGTGCAAGTGTTGCCATGTGCTTAACCCTTGAACGGGAACTTGAACGCAGCCAGCAGTGCGCGGGCTTCTTCGTCAGTCTTCGCCGTGGTGGTAATGGTGATGTTCATCCCACGCAGCGCATCGATCTTGTCGTACTCGATTTCCGGGAAGATGATCTGTTCGCGAACGCCCATGTTGTAGTTGCCACGGCCGTCGAAAGACTTGCCGGACACGCCACGGAAGTCACGCACACGCGGCAGTGCGATGGTCACCAGGCGATCAAGGAATTCGTACATGCGCTCACGGCGCAGCGTTACCTTGCAGCCAATCGGATAAGCGTCGCGGATCTTGAAGCCGGCGATCGATTTACGCGCCGTGGTCACAACAGCCTTCTGACCTGCGATTTTCTCGAGGTCGCCTACGGCGTGCTCCATCACCTTCTTGTCGGCCACCGCTTCGCCTACACCCATGTTCAGGGTGACTTTCTCGATGCGGGGAACCTCCATGATCGACTTGTAGCCGAACTGTTTTACCAGCTCAGGCACTACGCTTTCTTTGTAAAAATCGTAGAAACGTGCCATGTTGACTCCTTAGGCCCCGATAACTTCGCCATTGGACTTGAATACGCGCACCTTGCGGCCGTCTTCAAGAGTCTTGAAGCCTACGCGATCAGCCTTCTGGCTAGCCGGGTTAAAGATGGCCACATTGGACACATCAACCGGCATGGTCTTTTCAACGATGCCACCAGCCACACCACGAACCGGATTCGGTTTCTGATGCTTCTTAGCAACATTCACGCCTTCGACAACGACCTTCTCGTCCAGAACACGAAGAACGGTGCCGCGCTTACCCTTGTCCTTGCCGGTGATTACTACGACTTCATCACCCTTACGAATTTTGCGCATGCGTCCTCCTTACAGCACTTCTGGAGCGAGCGAAACGATCTTCATGAAGCGCTCGGTACGCAGTTCACGCGTTACCGGCCCGAAGATACGAGTGCCGATCGGCTCAAGTTTGTTGTTCAGCAGTACGGCGGCGTTGCCATCGAACTTGATCAGCGAGCCGTCCGGACGACGTACACCCTTGGCCGTGCGAACCACGACAGCACTGTACACATCGCCTTTCTTGACGCGACCACGGGGAGCAGCATCCTTGATGCTCACCTTGATGATATCGCCAACACTTGCATAGCGACGCTTGGAACCGCCCAGCACCTTGATGCACATAACAGAGCGCGCACCGGTGTTGTCAGCGACCTCAAGCATGGTCTGCATTTGGATCATTTGATTACCTTTCTATCCAACTTAACCCGTCACTTTCGTCAACCTTCAGCCGGCTTTTCGGCGTTCAGTTAGACGAAACGCCACAGAAAAATCTGCGGCGTATCAAACGGCCAGTTTTGGACCCCGTAAAGGGCGACCCCTGCCCGAATGGACAGGGAAGTGGCCATTATACAGAGGGGCGAGCCCCTCTGCAAGCGTTACACCTGGCGAGCTTTCTCGACCAGGGCAGTCACAACCCACGACTTGCTCTTCGAGAGCGGACGGGACTCGCTGATGACAACGGTATCGCCGGCACGGAACTCGTTGTTCTCGTCGTGTGCGTGGAACTTCTTGGAACGGCGGATAATTTTGCCGTAGATCGGGTGCTTAACCTTGCGCTCGACCAGTACGGTTACAGTCTTATCCATCTTGTCGCTAACCACTTTACCGGTCAGCGTACGTACGACTTTGGTTTCGCTCATATCAAGCCGCCTTTTCTTTCAGAACGGTGCGAACACGAGCGATGTCGCGACGCACTTTCTTCAGCTCACTGCTCTTGGCAAGCTGTTGGGTGGCGTGCTGCATGCGCAGCGCGAACTGTGCCTTCAGCAGGCTCAGCAGTTCCACCTTCAGCTCGGCATCAGTCTTTGCTCTCAGTTCGGACGCTTTCATTACTGACCTACCTGTCTAGTCACAAACACAGTCGGGATCGGCAACTTGGCTGCGGCCAAACGGAAGGCTTCGCGAGCGAGCTCTTCTGCAACGCCATCCATTTCATACAGCATCTTGCCAGGCTGAATTTCAGCCACGTAGTATTCCGTACTACCCTTACCGTTACCCATACGGACTTCGGCGGGCTTGGAACTGATCGGCTTGTCCGGGAAAATACGAATCCAGATACGGCCGCCACGCTTGATGTGACGGGTCATCGCACGGCGAGCCGCCTCGATCTGACGAGCAGTCAGACGGCCACGACCGATAGCCTTCAGGCCAAAGTCACCGAAGCTGACTTTGTTACCACGAGTAGCGATGCCGGTGTTACGGCCTTTCTGCTGTTTGCGGTACTTGAGTCTAGTTGGCTGCAGCATTGCGCGGACCCTTTCTCGTTTTCTTCTCGGTGGCAACCGGAGCGGCCTGAACCTGACCCGGCTTCAGCTCACCTTTGTAAACCCATACCTTGATACCGATGATGCCGTACGTGGTGTTGGCTTCCGAAGTAGCGTAGTCAACGTCGGCACGCAGGGTATGCAGCGGCACGCGGCCTTCGCGGTACCATTCGGTACGTGCGATTTCGATGCCGTTAAGACGGCCCGAGCTCATGATCTTGATGCCCTGAGCGCCCATACGCATGGCGTTCTGCATGGCACGCTTCATGGCACGACGGAACATCACGCGCTTTTCCAGCTGCGAGGCGATACCGTCGGCGATGATTTGAGCGTCGATTTCCGGCTTGCGGACTTCTTCGATGTTCACGTGCACCGGCACGCCCAGGCGCTTCTGCAGTTCTTTCTTCAGAACCTCGATGTCCTCGCCTTTCTTGCCGATCACAACACCCGGACGGGCACTATGAATAGTGATGCGGGCGGACTTGGCCGGGCGCTCGATGGTGACACGACCCACGGATGCGTTAGCAAGACGCTTCTTCAGGAAGGCGCGAACGTCGATATCCTGCTTGAGCATATCGGCGAAATCATGCGAGTTCGCGAACCACTTGGAAGACCAGTTCTTGTTAACGGCAAGACGGAAACCCGTCGGATGAATCTTCTGACCCATTGCTTACCCCTTAGTTGCCCACGGTCAACGTGATATGGCAAGTCTGCTTTTCGATACGGTTGCCACGGCCTTTTGCACGGGCAGCGAAACGCTTCAGACTCGGACCTTTGTCAACGAAGATGGCAGCCACCTTCAGGGTGTCGATATCGGCACCCTCGTTGTGCTCGGCGTTGGCGATAGCCGACTCCAGCACTTTCTTGACAATCACGGCGCCTTTTTTCGGGCTGAACGCCAGGATGTTCAGGGCCTGATCAACGGACTTGCCGCGGATCAAATCGGCCACCAGACGGCACTTCTGTGCCGACAGGCGGACGGTGTTCAAATGTGCAGATACTCTCATCGCTTCACCTTACCTCTTCTTCGCCTTCTTGTCGGCGGCATGGCCCTTGAAGGTACGAGTCAGGGAGAATTCGCCCAGTTTATGACCGACCATGTTTTCGGAAACATAAACCGGCACATGGGTGCGACCGTTGTGTACAGCGATAGTCAGGCCAATGAAATCCGGCAGGACGGTCGAACGACGCGACCAGGTCTTGATCGGACGTTTATCACTGGTCGCACGCGCCGCGTCCACCTTCTTCAGAAGGTGCAGATCAACAAACGGGCCTTTTTTCTGCGAACGTGCCATATGTCAATTACCCTTTAGTGGAATAGCGACGGCGTACGATCATATTGTCAGTACGCTTGTTGCGACGGGTACGGAAGCCCTTAGTCGGCGTGCCCACGGGCTAACCGGCACACGGCCTTCACCCGTACGACCTTCACCACCACCATGCGGGTGATCGATCGGGTTCATGGCAGTACCACGAACGGTCGGACGGATACCACGCCAACGGGTTGCACCGGCCTTGCCAAGCTTGCGCAGGCTGTGCTCTTCGTTACCCACTTCACCTACGGTGGCACGGCAATCGACATGCACCTTGCGGATTTCGCCGGAGCGCAGACGCAGCTGGGCGTAAACGCCTTCGCGCGCCAGCAGCATGGCGGAAGCACCTGCGGAACGCACCATCTGGGCACCCTTGCCCGGCTGCCCAGTTCTACGCAGTGGATGGTGGTACCGACCGGAATATTGCGGATCGGCAGGCAGTTGCCGGCCTTGATCGGAGCTTCAGCACCGGACAGGAGCACGGCACCAACCTTCACGCCGCGCGGCGCGATGATGTAGCGACGCTCGCCATCGGCGTAGCACAGCAGGGCGATATGCGCGGTACGGTTCGGATCGTATTCGATACGCTCAACCTTGGCCGGAATACCATCCTTGTTGCGACGGAAGTCGACGATGCGATAGTGCTGCTTGTGACCACCACCGCGATGACGTACGGTGATGTGGCCGTTATTGTTACGGCCGGCGGTCGAATTCTTCTTTTCGACCAGGGCGGCGAGCGGAGCACCCTTGTGCAGGTCAGGGTGAACCACCTTGACTACGGCACGGCGACCCGCGGAAGTCGGTTTTACTTTAACGATAGGCATGCTCTATCTCCTCACTCAGCTGCAGTCGCAGTCAGGTCGATTTCCTGACCGGCTACCAGGCTGACGTAAGCCTTTTTCCAGTCCTTGCGACGGCCGAAAGTACGACCAAAGCGCTTGACCTTGCCCTTGACGTTCACGGTGGAAACGCCATCAACTTTTACATTGAACAGCATCTCGACAGCCGCTTTGATTTCCGGCTTGGTTGCATCGCTAGCGACGCGGAACACGACTTGCTGGTTTTTCTCGGAGACGAGGGTGCTCTTCTCGGAAACAACCGGAGCAAGGATTACTTGCAACAAACGTTCCTGATTCATGCCCACTGCTCCTCGAGTTGCTTCACGGCGTCGCGAGTGATCACGATTTTCTTGAAACGCAGCAGGCTGTACGGATCAACTTGCTGAGTCTCGATCACCAGCACATTCGGCAGGTTGCGCGACGACAGATACAGGTTTTCATCCATTTCGTTGGTGATGAACAGACCCTGCTCGATCCCCATGGACTTGACCAGGCCGACGAACTCTTTGGTTTTCGGCGTTTCAACCGCGAAGTTGTCGACAACGATCAGACGCTCGTCACGGACCAGCTGCGACAGAATCGCGGCCATACCGGCACGGAACATCTTGCGGTTTACCTTGTGCGAGAAGTTCTCGTCCGGGCTGTTCGGGAAGGTGCGACCACCACCACGCCAGATCGGCGAGGAAGTCATACCGGAGCGGGCACGACCGGTGCCCTTTTGACGCCACGGCTTCTTGGTGGAGTGCTTCACTTCAGCACGGGTCTTCTGGGCACGGTTGGCGCTACGGGCATTAGCCAGGAACGCAGTAACCACCTGATGGACCAGAGCTTCATTGTATTCGCGACCGAACAAACCTTCGGAAGCTTGCAGGCCTTCTACAGCCTGACCTTGTACATTGATAACCTTCAATTCCATCACGCACCCGCCTTCACACTAGGACGAACGACGACATCACCGTTCGTGGCACCCGGAACTGCACCCTTGACCAGAATCAGTTGACGTTCGGTATCGATGCGGACGATTTCCAGGCGCTGCACGGTGCTCTGCACGTTACCGTACTGACCAGCCATGCGCTTACCCGGCAGTACACGACCCGGATCCTGCGCTTGACCGATGGAACCCGGAGTGTTGTGCGAACGCGAGTTACCGTGGGAAGCACGGTTGGAGGAGAAGTTGTGACGCTTGATCACACCGGAGAAACCTTTACCCTTGGAGGTACCGGTAACGTCAACGAGTTGACCCACCTGGAAGATTTCGACGGTGATGGCATCGCCCGGCTTGAACTGCGACAGCTGTTCAGCGTTCAGAACGAACTCACCCAGACCACGGCCGGCTTCAACGCCTGCCTTGGCAAAGTGACCAGCTTCAGCCTTGTTGACGCGGTTGGCTTTGCAGGAACCGTAGGTCACCTGAATAGCTTCGTAGCCATCAACTTCGGCGGTTTTGATTTGCGTGACGCGATTGGCAGCCATGTCCAGCACAGTTACCGGGATGGAAGCACCATCTTCGGCAAAAATGCGGGTCATGCCGACTTTGCGACCGACAAGACCTAAACTCATGTTTATTTCCTTTTGCAGGGCCGATTACGATTGACCGGCTCATAAAAACAAAAGCGGACTCGCCAAAATGGCGAGTCCGCTAATGTATCACAGAAAATTCAACTATCGCAAGCACTTAGACCTGCGACAGACGAACCCAAGTGATTACTGCAGCTTGATTTCCACATCGACGCCGGCCGGCAGATCGAGCTTCATCAGCGCATCCACGGTTTTGTCAGTCGGGTCAACGATGTCCATCAGACGCAGGTGAGTGCGGATTTCCAGCTGGTCGCGGGAAGTCTTGTTCACGTGCGGCGAACGCAGGATGTTGAAACGCTCGATCTTGGTCGGCAGCGGAACCGGGCCTTTGACCACGGCGCCAGTGCGCTTGGCGGTTTCAACGATTTCCTGGGCGGAGCGGTCGATCAGGTTGTAATCGAAAGCTTTCAGGCGAATGCGGATTTTTTGGCTTTGCATCTTGGGCTTTCCGATTAGGCG
>NZ_ACIS01000014.1 GCF_000174355.1 Pseudogulbenkiania ferrooxidans 2002 | reverse complement strand
AGGTGCTGCACCGCCGCGTTGTCGACCACGTAGCTCCAGTTGCCGTCCACATCCACCGAGTAGTGGCCCAGTGTGCTGGCTTGATTGCTGGCGGTCTGGGTGTGCGCTGGCCGTCGTCGACGTCGCTCACCGTCAGCGTGCCGGTGGCCGGCGTGACACTGTCCTCGCTCAACGTGCCAGCCTGGTCGCCACTCATGCTGGCGGAGTCGTTGGCACCGTTGATGGTGATGGTCACGACCTTGCTCGCGGTACCGTCGGTGCTGGTGACGGTAAAGCTGTCGGTGGTGCTGGTGCCGGCGGCCAGGTGCTGCACCGCCGCGTTGTCGACCACGTAGCTCCAGTTGCCGTCCACATCCACCGAGTAGTGGCCCAGTGCGCTGGCTTGATTGCTGGCGGTCTGGGTGTGGGCCTGGCCGTCGTCGACGTCGCTCACCGTCAGCGAGCCGGTAGCCGGCGTGACGCTGTCCTCGCCCAACGCACCGGTCTGGTCGCCGCTCATGCTAGCAGCGTCGTTGGTACCAGTAACCGTAATCTCCGCTGTTTCATCCGCCCAAGCGCCGTGTTCATCAACCACCTGGTAGTTGAGGGTGATGAGCTCCACCTGGCCCTCGGCCAAGTGCTGGAATGCCGCATTGCCTGGATCCACCGTCAGGGTGGAACCGGACAAAGACACACCGTCTGGCAACGAGTTAAGCCCTTCCACATGCAATACCGCCCCGTGATCGATATCCGAGGCATCGGCCAGCAGGTTGATCGCGAAGCTGCTGCCATCCTCGATACCCTGGCCGCTGATGTGTCCCGATACAACGGGAGCATCGTTGGTGCCGGTGAGGGTAATGGTGACGTCCTGGGCCACCTGTTTGCCACTACTGTCGGTAATGACAATGGTAAAGGTTTCGGTTGCACTTTCGCCGGCGGCCATCGACTGGACAGTCCCGGCAACGCCGTCGGTGCCATCCGCGAGAGAATAACTCCACGTGACTTTACCCGCCCCGTCTCCCAAGGCGGAGTCGGTCAACGTCGCGGTGAGCGCGCCGCCGAGACTGTTGCCTGAATCAGATTGCACACTCACGCTGTGGGTCTGGCTCAGGTCGACATCAAAGAAACTGATGTTGCCGGAGGTCGACAGCATCGGATGACTGGCGTCCTCGATGACGCCCCCGCTTGAATCGGCTGTGCTGATGACCGGTTTGTGGAAGTCGATAGCGGCACCATTCACCCATACATCCAGCTTTTCCATCATCGACACGGTCAGCTTGGTACCGTTGCCAAAATCGAAAGTGAAGTCACTGGCAGTGCCGTTGGACACTTCACCGGTATTGATATTGGTCTTGACACTGGCCAGGTGCTGGACATAACGGGCTACTTCTTGCTGCACCGTGTTGCTCAGCCACTCGCTGCTGGTGAGATTGAGCTGTACCGTATCGATGCCTGATCCGCCGGTATAGATATCCGTGGAGCCGCTGTTTTCCGAGAGAGTGTAGATGAGCGTGTCATTCCCCGACCCACCGTTCAGCAGGTCGCTGCCGCTACCGCCGTCGAGGGTGTCGCTGCCCGCGCCACCATTGAGAAAATCATTGCCCGCTCCACCGCTCAGGACATCGTTGCCTGCACCGCCATTGAGCGTGTCGGCGGAACTGGTGCCAACCACGGTCGTATCGCTACTTGTTGCCATGATGATCCCCCTGATGAGTCAAACTCGACGCCACCTCTGATAAGACTCGTAAAAACCCATAACAACTAACTATTTTGGATAATAGTTTTAAATGAACAGGAAGCTATTGTCCTTCGGTACACCCTGGGTTGCTCGGCAAAACAGATGGTGATGTACTAGACTTTCTGCCCCCATTCGCTTCGCGAACCACGACGCTCAGGGTGCGTTCCGGAAGGGGTCGAAGGCAGCAACGGCAGGCGGCGGGCGCCCCGGCACGGCCCAAAGCACAAAGGTTGGCCGAAGCCCCTCTTTCGAGAGGCTTCGGCCAACCTTTGCACGATCAGCCGGACGGATCGCCGGCGGTGTCAGCCCGCTAGCTAACGGGTTTCCAGCGGCAGATGGCTCGCCATGGCATTGAGTTCCTTGATGGCGCGGCGGAAGCGGGCGTGGGCGCGTGAGACGGTCGACTCGCTGATGTCGAGCTGCTTGGCCGCGGCGTAGCCGGTCATGCCGTCGATCTCCATCAGCCAGACGGCTTCGCGCGATTGTTTCTTCAGGCCGATCAGGTCGGCGACATGGTTGAACTGTTCGAGTTTCATGTGTCTGTCCTCCTGCGTTGTCGCAAAGCCCCTTGGGTATGGTCACCCACAGGCACATCGTGAAACCAGTATTGCCTTGCCTTCCTTCAGCATAGTTGCTTGCAAAAAAAATGCAGGTAGAAAATGCACGCGCGACCGGGCGTTTCTCCTGCTGACGAGTTCGCCGCCAGCCAGCGGCGCACGGCCCGTCGCCCCACGGCCCCCACGGCGGCGGCGCAGGAACTCTCGCGGGACCGGCGCGGTCTATACCGATGTCACATACAGCTCAGCGGACCAGAGACGTCCGTGAGCGCCACACGAGGTTTCACATGAACAAAACCCTGACTCGTTCCATGCTCATCCTGCTCGCCATCGCCACCCTGAGCGGGTGTGCCGGCATGACGCAACGCCAGAAGAACGCCGCCGTCGGCGCCGCCGTCGGTGGCGTGGCCGGTTCGGTGCTGACCGGTGGCGACACCTTCGGTACGCTGGGCGGGGCGGCGGTCGGCGGCATCATCGGCAACGGTGGCCTGAAGTAAACCGCCGCCGGCACCGTCCCCCGACCGGGCCGGACGGTGCCGGATCGTCCCCGCAGGACGTAAAAAAAGGAGGGCCTGAGCCCTCCCGAATGCCTTGAAGTAAAAAAATCGCTTACTTCCAGTTTGCCGGCAGCTTGTAGCCGGCGTACTTCTGCTTGGCCCAGGCCTTGAACTCGTTGGAGTTGTAGGCGGCCACCACATCCTTCACCCAGGCCTTCTTGACGTCGGCGGCGCGCACCACGCCCCAGTTCACGTAGGCGTAGCTCTTTTCCTGATAAACGGCTTCGGTCAGCTTGATGCCCGAGCTGGTGGCGTAGTTGCCGTTGATCACGGCGAAGTCCACGTCGTTGCGCGAGCGCGGCAGCTGGGCAGCCTCCAGCGGCACGATCTTGATGTTCTTCAGGTTCTGGGCGATGTCGTGTTCGGAAGCGGTGAGGGGGTCGATGCCCGGCTTCAGCTTGATCCAGCCCAGGTCGCTCAGCATCACCAGCGCGCGGGCAAAGTTGCTCGGGTCGTTCGGCGCGGCCACGGTGGAGCCCGCCTTGATGTCCTTCAGCGACTTCAGCTTGCCCGGGTAGATGCCCAGCGGCGCGGTCGGCACCTGGAACACTTCCTTCAGCGACAGCTTGTGCTCCTTGGCGAAGTTGTCGAGGTAGGGCTTGTGCTGGAACACGTTGACGTCGAGCGAGCCTTCCTGCAGCGCCAGGTTCGGGCGCACGTAGTCGGTGAACTCGACCAGCTTGACGCTGTAGCCCTGCTTTTCCAGGATCGGCTTGACCGACTGCTTGACCATGTCGCCGAAATCACCCACCGTCGTGCCGATGACGATTTCCTTCTTGGACGGGTCGGCAGCCAGGGCGGAACCCGCTACGGCCAGACCCACTACGGAGACGGCCAGTGCCTTGAGAACGAATCTACGCATGTTGAACTCCTTGTCGTTTTATTCAGTAAGGGATGGGGTGGATTAACGCTTGTCCAGCCGTGCCGCCAGGCGGTTACCGACGAACTGGATGATCTGCACGATGAGCACCAGGAGCAGCACCATGGCGATCATCACCTCGGTCTGGAAGCGGTAGTAGCCGTAGCGGATGGCGAGGTCGCCGATACCACCGCCGCCCACCACGCCGGCCACCGCCGAGTAGGACAGAAAACTGATAGTGAGGATGGTGACGCCGGAGATCAGGCCGGAGCGTGCCTCCACCAGCAGCACCTTGGTGATGATCTGCAGCGGACTGGCGCCCATGGCCTCGGCCGCCTCCACCACGCCGCGCGGCACCTCGCGCAGCGTCTGCTCGACCAGGCGCGCGAAGTACGGGATCGCCGCGAACGACAACGGCACCGCCGCCGCCACCGGGCCGATGGTCGACCCGACCAGGATCCGCGTCAGCGGCACCAGCGACACCATCAGAATGATGAACGGGAACGAACGCACCAGGTTGACCAGCCAGCCCAGCACGCCGTTGACGATGCGATGGGCGAAGATCTGCCCAGGCTGGGTCAGGTAGAGCAGGAAGCCCAGCGGGCCGCCAAAGCAGAACGCGGCGGCCAGCCCGATGACCAGCATCAGTGCGGTTTCCTTGCACGCCTGCCAGATTTCCGGGGCCATCATGCTCAGGTTGGCGAGCGCATCGGCAAAAGTCAGTGTTTCCATCACGCGGCCTCCAGCAGCGAACGGGCGAGTTCGGACTCCGCCTCGATCCGTCCGTCGACGATGTCCAGCACCTCGACCACCCGGCCGGCGTCCAGCACCGCGGCGCGCTGGCAGATCGAGCGCACCACGTTCATCTCGTGCGTCACCACCACCACGGTCACGCCGAAGCGGCGGTTGATGTCCTGCAGGCAGTCGAGAATGCTCTGGGTGGTCTTGGGGTCGAGCGCCGAGGTGGCCTCGTCGGCCAGGATCACCTTGGGGTTGGGCGCCAGGGCGCGGGCGATGCCGACGCGTTGCTTCTGGCCGCCGGACAGTTGCGCCGGGTAGTGGCCGGCACGGTCGGTCAAGCCCACCACCTCCAGGCACTCGGCGACGCGTTTCTCAATATCGCCCTTGGACCAGCCGGCGATCTCCAGCGGAAACGCCACGTTGCCGGCCACGGTGCGGTTGGCCAGCAGGTTGAACTGCTGGAACACCATGCCGATGTTCTGACGGGCGCGGCGCAGTTCGCGTGCGGACAGACCGGTGAGATCCTGGGTGTCGACGATGACGCTGCCCTCGTCCGGGCGCTCGAGCAGGTTGATCAGGCGCATCAGGGTGGACTTGCCGGCACCGGAGTAGCCGATCAGGCCGAAGATTTCGCCGGCGCCGATCGACAGCGAGGTCGACGCCACCGCCTCGAACCAGCCACCGTCGGGGCGACGGTAGCGTTTGCGCACGTTCTGCAAATGAATCATGGTGAAGCTCCAATGACAAAGCCCGCCGTGGACACGGCGGGCTTTGTGCATGGAAATCTTCGGGATCGAAAATCGTTACAACCCTGTGGGCTGTCCACGCTTTAGCTATTTTACGCCCGCAAGCTGTGTTCAAATCGGCGATAGTTTTCTGTATTGAACATGTTTTTTCCTTTACGGTCAAGACCGAAAGTGCGATTTTCACTACTTACGCGCCAGCCACCAGTCAAAGCCACTAGACCACACCACACTCCAGGGTATTCTCCCTTCACACCGGCAGCAATTCCGCCGACAACGGCAGGTGATCGGACAGCCCGTTCCACGGCGCGCCGTGATGGGCCTTGGCATTGACCGGGCGCAGGCCACGCACGTAGATGCGGTCCAGGGTCAAGAGCGGCAGGCGCGACGGAAAGCTGCGCGCATGTTGGCCGAACAGGTGCTGGAACACCTCGTGCAGGCCGTTCTCGGCCAGCAGCCGGTCGGTCGCCTCGCCGCGCCAGTCGTTGAAGTCGCCGGCCAGGATCAGTGGATAGTGCGCCGGGACGTTGTCGCGGATGTAGCGCGCCAACGTGGCGTACTGCTTGCGCCGGTCGCCGGCGCGCAGGTTGAGATGGGCGCACAGCGCGATCACCGGCGTGCTCCAGCCGGGCGGCTCCAGCACGCAGTGCAGCACGCCGCGGCTCTCGAAACGGTTGACCGAGATGTCGAGATTGCACCAGGAGGTGATCGGAAAGCGGGTCAGCACCGCATTGCCATGATGGCCATGGCCGTAGCTGGCGTTGAGGCCGTAGGCGGCCTTGCGCCCGAGCTGACGCGCCAGGTACTGGTGCTGGGGGATGCGCGGCCACTCGTGGTGGCTCAGCGTGCGCAGCAGATTCTTGCCCTGTACTTCTTGCAGGAACATCACGTCGGATGACAGCGAGTCCAGCGCCTTGGCCATGTCTTCCACCCTGACATGGCGGTTGAGCACCGACATGCCCTTGTGGATGTTGTAGGTCGAAACCTTGAGCGGTTCCATTATGTCAGCCAGCCCTTCCGCATCGCGCCTTGGCGTTGCCGGGTTGCCACGGCGGCACCCGGCAGGCACTGCCCGCCCGGCCTGACGAGACAAAAAAACGCCAATCGGATAAACCCACTATAGACAGCCGGCACACCCCGCGCCTTGCCGCATCGGCAAAAACAACAGCCCCGCGTAGCGGGGCTGTTGGGGTCAGGCGCCGGGGCGCGGCCAGGCTACGGCTTACTTCTTGGTGGTGGCACTCTTGGCGGCACGCGGAGCCTTCGGGGCCTTCGGGCTCTTAAGCTCAACCACCTCCTTCACCTCGGCCACCACCACCGGAGCCACCGGCTCGGCGGCCACCACGGCGGGGGTTTCCGCCACCACCGCCTCGGCAGGCACCTCCACCTTGGCCTCGGGAGCGGTCTCAACCAGCAGGCGCTCGAGCAGCTTGCTGCGGGAAGAAATGCGCCGGTCGAAACGCCAGTCGTTCAGCAATTCGATCGCCGCCTCGAAATAGCGCATGTCGATCTCGTACAAGGCCTTCAGGTCAAACGACTGGCCCAGTTCCAATGCCGCCGCCAGATCCTTCAGCACCTGTACCTGTTCTGCGTTCTCGCCCGACTCAATGTACTTCCTGATTTTCTTGGCTGCGTTCATCGTCAATCCTTGCTTTTATAAAGAATAAAATTACATGTCATGCAATTTTAACATGGGGTAAGCTGGAACAATTTTAAGGTTTTCTTACAACCTCCGACACGACTTGCAGCAAGCCAGCCGGTGCCGGCAATCCATTAAAGCAAACGCGGCCGGCACGCGCCACCCGGAAAGAGCCGGCAGGCGGGAGAGAGGGCGAGATCAGGACGGCAGGTAGCGCGGCAATAGGCGCAGCGCCTCGGCGTTGGAAGGGGAAAAAACCTTGTCGGCGGCCTCGGCCCAGGGCAGCCACTGGTAGCGGCAGTGCTCGTCCGGCGCCAGCGTGACCGGCCGCGGCGCCGGCAGCAGCAGACCGAACACATGCTCTTCGTTCTCGGTCACGCCGGGCGGGTAGCGATGGCGCCAGTGCGGATAGATTTCGTAACGATTGGTGATGTGCCAGTCGCTCAACGCATAGGCATCGGCGTCGAGCCCGGTCTCTTCGCGCACCTCGCGTCGCGCCGTGTCGATCAGCGCCTCCTGCCCTTCCCGGCTGCCCGTCACCGACTGCCAGAAACCGGCGCGGTCGGCGCGTTCGATCAGCAAGACCTGACCGTCGGCGGCATGAATCACCACCAGCACCGACACCGGCTGCTTGTTGCCCATCAGCCCTTGCTCCCGGCGTCCGGCTTGTCGAGTACCGCCATCAGCCCGGCCAGTTCGACCGCCGACTTGACGCCCATCTTGTCGAACACGCGCGAGCGGTGCACTTCCACCGTCTTCATGCTGATCGCCAGTTCGTCGGCGATCTGCTTGTTGAGCTTGCCCGCCAGGATCAGCTGCATCACCTCGCGCTCGCGCTCGGTGAGCAGCGCCAGCGACTGGTTGAGCCGGCTCAGCCGCCCGAAGCGGTCGCGCTCCTGCTGGTCCCGCAGCAGCGCCTGGTCGACCATGGCCAGCAGCCGGCCGTCGTCGAACGGCTTCTCCATGAAATCGATGGCCCCGAGCTTGAGCGCCGCCACCGCGTGCGGCACGTCGCCGTGGGCGGTGAGCATGATCACCGGCGGGCAGTAGGGGTGTTCGGCCAACCTTTCGAGCAGCACGATGCCGCTGATGCCGGACAGGCGCAAATCGACGATCAGCGCATTGAAGGCAGCCGGGCCGGGACCGGCCAGAAAAGCCTCGGCGCTGTCGAAACCCGTGGTCTGGAAGCCCTGCCCGTCGAATAGCCAGATCAACGAGTCGCGCACCGCCTCGTCATCGTCAATCACCGCAAGCTGCTTATCCGACATGCTCTCCCTCTCGTGGTTAGGCGGCGTCCCCGCTGGCCTGGGCCAGTATGCGCACCTCGCGCTGCGGGAACGGGATGGTGATGCCATGTTGCTTGAAAGCGCGCCAGATGGCCAGATTGATCTCCGACTTGAGCCCCAGGAAGCCGTTTTCAGGATCGGCCACCCAGAACCCCAGCTCCATGTTGATGCCGCTGTCGGCGAAGGCGGTGACGAACGAGGCCGGCGCCGGGTCGTGCAGCACACGCGGATGCACCGCGGCTTCACGCAACAGCCGCAGCACCAGTTCCAGGTCGCTGTCGTAGCCGACCTGCACCGTCACGCTGGTCCAGATGCTCTTGTCCGAATAGGACTGGTTGATCACGGTACTGGCGATCAGCGTATCGTTCGGCACCAGGGCCTCCGAGCCGTCGGCGGTTTTCAGTACCACGTAGCGCGAGGTGATCTTGGTGACGTAGCCGGTACGGTTGTCGATCATCAGCCGGTCACCGATGCGGATCGAGCGGTCGAGCAGGATGATGAAGCCGGAAACGTAATTGCTGGCGATCTTCTGCAAGCCGAAGCCAAGACCGACGCCGAGCGCACCGCCAAACACCGACAACACGGTGAGATCGATGCCGATGATCGGCAGCGCCACCATCACCCCGGCCACCAGCAGCACGGTCCGCGCCAACTTGGTGAACACGATGCGCAGGCTCAGGTCGATATCGGTGAGCTTCATCACCCGCGACTCGATGATGCGGCTCACCCACAGCGAGCCCACCAGGATGATGGCCACCCACAGCAAGCCGGTCAGGATCATATACAGGTTGACCTCGACCTTGCCGACGTGGAAACGGATCGACTCCAGCCAGTCCACCGCCAGCGTATCGACGCCGATGGCCCAGCTGACGAAGCCCAGCCAGAACAGTGTGGCGAGAAAGTGCTCGGTGGTACTCTCGAAGCGCCCCTTGGGCAGCGCCTGGCGCACCATGGCGGTAGCGAGGCGGATCAGCCCGAGCCAGAACAGCATAGCGCTGGCGATGGGCAGAAGCTGCGGCGCCTCGCCCAGAACCAGGCGCCACAGCCCCGCGCTGACAATCACCAGCACCTGCGCTGCCAGCGGCAGCACCAGGCGGAAACTGGCGTAGGGCAGAAAACGGTCATACCGCTCGGGATGAAGGGCGAACAGGCGGCGGTACACCCTCCTCGCCACGTACAGGCCCGCCATGAATGCGGCCAACGCCAGCACGAGTTCCAGCCAGCCGGCTGGCGTTTCCAGCGTCAGCAGCAGTTTTTCCAGGGTAAGCAGTTTGTCGCCGTTGACCAGCATGCCGAGGAAGCCTTCCTTAATGGGTGACAGAGAGAGCCGGTTGCGGCGCATCGACCGACAGCACGCCGTCGGTCAGGCGCAGCACGCGCCCGGCGCGGCTCGCCAGGCGGTCGTCGTGGGTGACGATCACCAGGCTGGTGCCAAGGCTGGCGTTCAGCTCCAGCATCAGTTCGAACACCGCGTCGGCGTTGCCCCGGTCGAGGTTGCCTGTCGGCTCGTCGGCCAGCACGCAGGCCGGCCGCGTCACCAGCGCACGGGCGATGGCGGCGCGCTGCCGCTCGCCGCCGGACAACTCGCCCGGCTTGTGCGCCAGACGGCGCGACAGACCGACGCGGCCCAGCATCTCCGCCGCCAGCTGCTCCGCCTCGGCGCGCGGCATGCGCCGGATCAAAAGCGGCATCATGACGTTTTCCAGCGCGGTAAATTCCGGCAGCAGGTGATGGAACTGATAGACGAAACCGAGCGAACGGTTGCGCAACTCGCCGCGCTGGCGCTCGCTCAGGCGCGACAGCGATTGCCCCAGCACCTCGATCTCGCCCGAACTCGGGGTATCGAGCCCGCCCAACAGGTGCAGCAAGGTGCTCTTGCCCGAGCCGGAGGCACCGACGATAGCCAGCCGCTCGCCCTTTTCCACCTCTAGCGTCACCTTCGACAGCACCTGGACGTTCAGTCCGCCCTCGTCGTAGACCTTGGTCAGATCGTGACAACGCAATACCTTATTCATAGCGCAGGGCCTCCGCCGGCTGGGTACGCGCCGCGCGCCAGCTCGGATACAACGTGGCCACGAGAGCCAGCAGCAGCGAAATCACAGTAATGGTGGAGACATCGCTCCACTGCACGTCGGACGGCAGGTAGTCGATCATGTACACCTCACTCGACAGTATCTTGGTGCCGATGATGCGTTCGATCAGCGGCACGATGACGTCCAAGTTGAGCGCCACCAACACCCCGCCGGCGACACCGGAGAAGGTCCCCAGCACACCGGACACGGCGCCCTGGATCATGAAGATCTTCATGATGCTGGAAGGCGCGGCCCCCAGGGTGCGCAGGATGGCAATGTCGGCCTGCTTGTCGGTGACCACCATCACCAGCGAAGAGACCAGGTTGAACGCCGCTACGGCGACGATCAGCGTCAGGATGATGGTCATCATGCGCTTCTCGATCTGCACCGCGCGGAAGTAGTTGGCGTTGGTATCGGTCCAGTCGGTGGTGAGCGCGCTGGCCGACAGCTTGTTACGCAGCTCGGCCTTCACCAGCGGCGCCGCCATCGGGTCGTCCAGCTTCAGGCGCACCCCGCTCACCATGCTGCCCATGCGGAACAACACCTGGGCGTCCTTGAGGTGGATCATCGCCAGCGACGAGTCGTACTCGAACATATCGACCTTGAACATGCCCACCACGGTGAACTGCTTCAGCCGCGGCAGCATGCCGGCCGGGGTGACGCTGCCTTCGGGGGTGATCACCGTGACCTTGTCGCCGGTCACGACGTTGAGCTGGCGCGCCAGCTCAACCCCCAGCAGGATGCCGAACTCGCCCGGCTTGAGCGAGGCGAGCTTGCCGGTCACCATGTGCTTGCCGACATCGACCACGCGGTCCTCGCTGGCCGGGTCGATGCCGCGGATGAGGGCCCCGCGCACGTTGCCGGCCGCCGACATCAAGCCCTGGGCATTGACGAAGGGCGCGGCGGCGATGACGTGCGGCTCCTTGGCGGCCAGCCCGGCCACCGATTGCCAGTCCGACAACTTGCCTTGGTAGGTACTGACCTCAACGTGCGACGCGACGCCGAGAATGCGGCCGCGGATTTCCTTCTGGAAACCGTTCATCACCGACAGCACGATGATCAGCGCCGCCACACCGAGGGCGATGCCCAGCACCGACACCAGCGAAATGAAGGAAATGAAACCGTTGCGGCGTTTGGCGCGCAGGTAGCGGAAGCCGATCAGGGCTTCAAAAGGGAGGGCCATCCGGAAGAATCCTCGGGCAGGGAGCAATAGGTAAACGTCGTGGCGCGTATCGGGGCCAATACGATTGGCGCCACGGGGCAAAGAGGCAAGGCAGCCGCGCGGGCGGTTGACGTCAACGGCGCTCAGCCCTGATAGGGGTTGTCGAGACTCTGCATCATCGCCACCAGGAAGGCGCGCACCTGACGCTCGTCGCACCCCATTAGGATGGCATCCTCGAAGGCATCCTGCGCCATCTGCGCCAGCTCTTCGAGGTTCTCGTTCATCACCTTGATCTTCTCGACGCAGGCGACCACGTTGCCCTCCGGATCGAGCCAAACCGGTTGTTGCAGTTTCATAGGACGTTCCGTTCGACTTTCAAAAACGCAATGCCCGCCAGGGCGGGCATCGACGGTAGCGCGCGGCATGCCGCATCAATGCGACGAGGCCACTTTTTTCTTGTGGGCGCCCTTGGCGGACTTGCCGGCCACGGACGACTTGCTCCTGGTCTCTTCGGCCTTCTTGCCACGGGACGACCTGCCCGCCTTGGCGGAAGCCTTGCCCTTGTCGGAAGCGGCCTGTTCCTGTTTGCAGTGACGGCCCTTGCGGCAGACCACCTTGGCACCCGAATCCTTGGCCTCGGCCACCGCGGCCTCCTGCTTGCAGCGCCGCCCCTTGCGACAGACCATCTTGGCAGTCGGCGCCTTGGCCTCCGCCACCGCCTTCGAGACGTTCTTCACCGGAGCCGGCTCACTGTCGTCGCGCACGAAATTCGAGGCCGAGCCGCGGTTCACGCGGCGGGCGCCGTTGTAGCGCGACGTCCAGTAATCCTGATTCATGTTGGAGACTTCGACCGACTTGCCGGTGCGCGGGGAGTGGATGAACTTGCCGCCCCCCATGTAGATGCCGACATGCGAGTACTGGAAGCCACGGGTATTGAAAAAGACCAGATCACCGGGCGCCAGTTCACTTTTATCGACCGCTTTTCCGGTATGCGCCATTTCCGCCGCCGTGCGCGGCAGATTCACCCGTAATGATTTTTTGAATACATACTGAATGAAACCACTGCAATCCAGCCCTGCCGAAGGATTACTGCCGCCAAAACGGTAAGCTACGCCCAGCAGGCTCATGGCCTGCAACAACAGGTCGCCAACAGCCTCTTCGCCCGGTGCGGCAAACTTGCCGATGGGGTCTTCCTGGGTCTCGGCGGCGGGGTGATTTTCCGTGGGGGCTTTGTCTGGCGCGGCATAAGCCAATACCATAAAGGTAGCCAGCACCCAAGCCAGTAGGTGCAGATGCAATTTCATAGGCCGCACTCTATCGGACGAGGCGTGGAGTGTAAAGCCAACCCAAAATGCGGGATACCCGATGCTGAAAGAAACCCTGATCGCCATGCGCGACCTGCCGCGCCTGAAGGAAATCACCGGAATCCTGTTCCGCCACGGACTCGGCCAGTTCGCCCAGCGCCTGAAGCTGCCACGGGCACTGGCCAAGGCCGGCGCCTGGCTGAATCTTCCCTTGCCGGAGGGCGACGAGGGCCTGCCGCCGCCGGTGCGGGTACGCCTGGCGTTCGAGGAACTCGGCCCGACCTTCATCAAGCTGGGACAGATTCTCTCCACCCGCGTCGACGTCTTCCCGCAGGAGTGGATCACCGAATTCGAGAAGCTGCAAAGCAACGTGCCCCCCCTACACCCGGAGCAGGTGCCACACCTGGTGAAGCAGGCGCTGGGGCACCCGATCGAGGAGCTGTTCGCGGAATTCGAGATGGAGCCGATCGGCTCGGCCTCGATCGCCCAGGTGCATCGCGCCACGCTCAAGGACGGCACCGTGGTGGCCGTCAAGCTGCGCCGCCCCGGCATCCTGCCCAAGGTGCAGGCCGACCTGCGCATCCTCGAACACATCGCCGGGCTGATCGAGCTGGAGTTTCCCGATGCCCGGCGCTACCAGCCGACCGAAATCGTCAACGAGTTCGCCCGGTCGCTCAACCGCGAGATGAACCTGGCGATCGAGGCGCGCAACATGGAGCGCTTCCGGCGGGATTTCGCCGACGACCCCTTCGTGCACGTGCCCGGGGTGTATTGGGACTACACCAACCCCGCGGTCAACGTGCAGGACTTTATCGACGGCCAGGCTGCCACCCGGGTCGACGCGCTGCAGGCGGCGGGGCTCGACCCCATCACCCTGGCCGACCGCGGCGCCGACGCGGTGCTGCGCATGATCCTGATCAACGGCTTCTTCCACGCCGACCCGCACCCCGGCAACGTGATTTTCCAGCCCGACAACTGCATCGCCTTCATCGACTTCGGCATGGTCGGGCGCATCAGCCATGCCCGCCGCGACGAGATCGTCGATCTCCTGGCCGCCCTGTCGGGGCGCGACGAACGCGCCATGATCGACGTATTGATCGAATGGACCGGCACCACCCCGGTCGACGAGGACAAGTTCGCCGACGACATCAGCGAGTTCATGTTCCAGTACGAGCACGTGCCGTTGAAGGATCTCAACATCAGCCAGCTGATCGTCGACATCATGGCGCTGATCCGCGACCACGGCATCGTGCTGCCGCCGGACATGGCGATGCTGTTCAAGGCGCTGATCACGCTGGAAGGCCTGGGGCGCCAGCTCAACCCGGACTTTCAGCTGGTCGAGCACCTGACGCCGTTTGTGCGCGAGCTGATTCTCAACCGCTACACACCGAAAACGCTGCTCAAGCGCGGCAAACAGACCCTGGTCGAAGCCATGGGCATGATCGGCGACCTGCCGCGCGACCTGATCCGGCTGGGCAAGGACATCCGCCACGGCAAGTTCCGCATCAACTTCGACTTGCAGCGGCTCGACAGCTTCGGCCGCCAGCTCGACCGCACCGCCAACCGGCTGACCATGGGCATCGTCACCGGCTGCCTGATCATCGGCTCGTCCATCGTCATGACGGTGAACGCCGGGCCCAAGCTGTTCGGGCTGCCTTTCTTCGGCTTTCTGGGCTTCATGGTGGCGTTCTTCAACAGCATCTGGCTGATCTGGTCGATCTGGCGTGCCGGCAAGGAATGGTGAAGCCATGAAACATGCACTCTTTGCCGCTTTATGGCTGGCTTCGGCCAACGTCATGGCCCTGGAGGTGATCGACCTGGGCTGGCGCGATGGCCGCGAGGTGGCCGACGCCATCGCCCCCCACCTCCACCCGGGGGAAAGCGCCAGCGGCCTGGGGCGGCAACTGATCCTGGATGCCTCGCCGGCACGGCTCGCCACCCTACGCCGCCTGGCGCGCACCCTGGACGTGCGCCCGAGCAATCTGCTGATCGAGGTCGAACAGAACGGTGGCGCGCGCCAGAGCGACTCCACGCTGTCGCTCGGTGGCGCGGCGCGCATCGGCAACGCCGAGCTTGACCTCGGGCGCCGCCGCGGCGATCTGGCCCTCGGCGCCGACGCCACGCAAAGCCGGAGCAGCAGTCGCAGCCGCCAGACGCTGCGCCTGCTCGACGGCGGCAGCGGTTTCATCGAGAGCGGCAGCAGCCGCCCCCTGCCCTGGCTGATGATCACGCCACGCGGGGGCCTGCTGCGCGGGGCCGAGTATCAGGATGCTGTGACGGGCTTTTACGTACGGCCGAGGCGCAACGGCAGCCGCGTGGTAGTGGAGCTGGCGGCGCGCCAGGAGGCCTTCGGCGTCGGCGGCATCGAGCAGAATCGGCTGAGCACCACCGTGGAAGGCGCCGTCGGCGAGTGGCTGAATGTCGGCAGCGTGGGACTCGACGAGCAGGGACGGCAGGTGATGCTGATCGGCGTCAGCCAGCGCCTGCGCTCGGTGGAACGCACCGTGCGCATCCGCGTCCTGGCCGACAACTAGCTCCCGCATCGCCCCTCTTCTTGCCGTGCGGCGCCCTTCCCGGCAGACGCCCCGGCACGGCGCCTCCAGCAGGCTGTTTCCAGTCTGCAACAGGTCCGGCAAGGCGCCGATCGCGAGTCGTTGACTTGATAAATGATAATAATTATCATTTATTCAATTACTCATCCTCAAGGAGCACCCGATGAACGCCATGCTGGTCGGCGCCGACACCCTGGGCAACATCCCCACCGTGCTGGAGAGTTTCGGCATCTCCATCCATCGTCATCTGAGCGGACGCAACAGCTCGCATCAGCGCAAGCTCGACCGCCTGCCCGCCGGCACCGACATGCTGATCCTGTTCACCGACTTCCTCGGCCACAACGTGATGCGTCACTTCCGCGCCCTGGCCTCGGAACAGAACGTGCGCTTCATCGCCTGCCGCCGCTCGGTGTGCGCGCTCAAGCAATCGCTGAGCGGCGTCGGCCTGTGCGAGCAAAACGCCTGCGCCAACTGTCCGAATGCCGCCAAGCGCGGCAAGGGCAGGCACTGAGAACCTGTTTACGATCTGCCGCGCGTCGACGATACGGTGTTAAAACCGTCTGCGGAACGCTCATTCACCCCGTGTAAACTGCGCTTCCTCAGCCGTTTTTGCTTTGCCTCGCTCTAGCTCGCGAGATCCTAAACAGGTTCTGAGGCTCCCCAGAAATGATCAAGGCCGGACGACGTCCGGCCTTGATCCATGCTGCTGAGCGCCCGGCGGGCTACTCCCCTCGCCCGGCCTTGCGAGCCGTCTGCTGCATCAGCTGTAGCTGGCGCGAGAATTCGTTGCAGTTGCCGCACAGGAACAGATGAATGCGCAGGCGCAGGTACTCGCTCTTGCTCAAGGGACGGTCGAGCGCATCGGAAATCAGCCGGCTGGCCTGTTTGCAATTGATTCTCACGCGGCACCTCCCCCCAGCCAGCGGATTTCCAGGCATTCGCGCAGGCTCATGCGCGCCCGGTACAACAGCACCGAACAGTTGGTCGCGGTAATGCCAAGGTTCTTACAGATGTCGGCGATCTCCATGCCGATCACCTCGCGCATCACGAAGGCCATCGCGGTGCGGCGCGGCATCACCTGCGAGCAGCGCTCGAACACCTCCCAGAATTGCTTGGCGACCAGTTCCTGCTCCGGCCCGCTCCAGGCGCGGATGGCGTGCTGCCAGTGGCCGCTGGCGTCGAACAGGGCGTCGACGTCGGCTTCGTCGAGCGTGTCCTCGAACGGCTCCAGCGGTACCTCGCGCGACTGGCGGCGCACGGCGTCGATCAGCTTGAAGCGCAGGATCGAGGTCAGCCAGGTGCGCGGCGACGACTTGCCGGCGAACGACGAACGCGACTCCAGCGCCGCCAGCAGCGTCTCCTGCACCACCTCGTCGGCGGCCTGGCGGTCGCGCAATTGCGCCAAGGCGTAGCGCAGCAGGTAGGGACGTTCCGCCTCGATCAGTTCGGGAGTCATCATCGTGCTGCGGCCCTTCCCAGGTGAACGGTCATGCCTTGCAATAGTCGATGGCGTCCGCCAGGCGGTCCACGGCCACGATCTCCAGTCCCTCGATCGGCTGACGCGGGCGGTTGGCGGTGGGCACGATGGCGCGGGTGAAGCCGAGCTTGGCCGCTTCCTTGAGGCGCTCCTGGCCACGCGACACCGGACGCACCTCGCCGGCCAGGCCGACCTCGCCGAACACCACCAGTTTTTCCGGCAGCGGACGGTTGCGCAGCGACGAGACGATAGCCAGGATCACCGCCAGGTCGGCCGCCGGTTCCGAGATCTTCACCCCGCCCACGGCGTTGAGGAACACGTCCTGGTCGAAGCAGGCGACCGTGGCGTGACGGTGCGCCACCGCCAAGAGCATGGCGAGCCGGTTCTGCTCCAGCCCGACGGTGAGCCGCTTGGGCTGGAAGCCGTGGGCGTCGTCCACCAGCGCCTGCACCTCGACCAGCAACGGTCGCGTGCCCTCCTGCGTCACCAGAACGCAGGACCCGGCGACGTCGTCGCGGTACGACGACAGGAAGATCGCCGACGGGTTGGACACGCCCTTGAGTCCCTTGTCGGTCATGGCGAACACGCCCAGCTCGTTGACCGCGCCGAAGCGGTTCTTGATGGCGCGAATCATGCGGTGGCTGGAGTGCGACTCGCCCTCGAAATACAGCACGGTATCGACCATGTGCTCCAGCACGCGCGGGCCGGCCAGCGAGCCTTCCTTGGTAACGTGGCCGACCAGGAGGATGGTGGTGCCGGTCTGCTTGGCCATGCGCGTCAACTGGGCGGCGCACTCGCGCACCTGCGATACCGAGCCGGGCGCCGAGGTGACCTGCTCGGTGTAGAGCGTCTGGATCGAGTCGATCACCGCGACCTCGGGCGCCTCCTGCTTCAGCGTGGCGAGGATGGCCTCGAGGCGGATCTCGGCGAGGAAGCGCACGCGCGCCGGGTCGACCGCCAGGCGCGAGGCACGCAGGGCGATCTGCTGCGGCGATTCCTCGCCGGAAACGTACAGCACCTTGCGGCGCGCCCCGACCTCCGACAACGCCTGCAACAGCAGCGTGGACTTGCCGATACCGGGGTCGCCGCCGATCAGGATCACCGCACCGCGCACCAGGCCGCCGCCCAGCACGCGGTCGAGCTCGCCGATGCCAGACGGCTCGCGCGGCACTTCCACCGCTTCGACCTCGGACAGCACCTGCACCTGGCTGGTGGTATCGGCCCAGGCCTGGAAGCGTGGGTTGGCCGAAGCCGGCGCCTGGACGGTTTCGACCAGGGTGTTCCAGCTCTGGCAGTGCGGGCACTGTCCCTGCCACTTGGGCGACTGCCCGCCGCATTCGGTACAACTGTAAACGGTCTTGATTTTGGCCATGCGAATGTCGCCGGCGCTCAGCCGGCGGGAGAGGCGGCGGCGCTGCCGCCCTTCTTGTTGAGTTGCTTGATGATATCGAGCAGTTGCTTTTCCTCGCCCGACGGGTCTTTCGCCGAATTGCCAGAGGCCTTGGCCGGCAGTCCCCCGCGGCGGATGGCGGCCAGCACGGCGGCCACCTGCGGATCGTTGCGCATCGCCCGGTCGGCCTCTTCCGGGCTGAGCTGGGCCTGCGGCTTGTCGCCCACCGAGGCCGCACTGGCCTCCGGCTTGTGCGCCGCCGCGGGCGTGACCGGTGCGACGGGGTCTGAAGGGGGGGCAATGGTATCCAGCTTCTGCTTGACCATGTACTCGTGCATTTCCCGCCAGCCCGCGTAAATCTGCGCCTTGTCGGCGTCGGGATTGCGCTGGTAGCACTCCTCCAGCGAACGCCCGCTCTGGCGACAGGCAGCACCGACCGCCTTGTTGGCGTCCTTGGACAGACCAGAGACGTTGCTGACCCAGTTGCAGCCAGCCAAGGTCAGCAGCAGGGGAATGACGAGCAGGGAACGCATGAGGCCCCTTTCTTCAGGAGACGAGTTGCGGGCGCAGGTCCAGTTCGATCACCCGACCGCTCTGCCCCTTGCTGGCCTCGCTCACCCAGAACAGGAAGTGCGGCAGCAGGTCGGCGATCGGGGCACGCTCGGTCTTGGCCTCGCCCGGGTGGGTACGGGTGCGCTGCGGCGCGTTGACCGGGCCGGGAATCAGCAGGTTGACGCGCAGGTTGGGGTAGACGTCCCACTCGTTGGCGGCCACGGCGGTGAGGTAATGCAGGCCGGCTTTGGAGGCGCCGAAGCCGCCCCAGTACGCGCCCGGCTTGGCGCCATGGCTTTCGCCCACGAACAGCACCGCGGCGTCCGGCGACTCGGTCAAGAGCGGCAGGCAGGCACGCGTCAGCGCGAACGGCGCCACAGTGTTGATGCGGTACTGGTTCATCCACTCGTCCACCGTCTGATTGGACAGCGGCGAGAGCGCGTAGAAATGCGAGGCGCAATGCACGATGCCGTCCAGCCGGCCGCAGGTCTGCTTGATCTGGAAGGCCAGGTTGTTGAACTGCTCGTCGGTGGCCGTCAGCAGGTCGAGCGGGATCGCCACCGGCTCGGGAGCCCCGGCCGCCACGATCTCGTCGTACACTCCCTCCAGGCGCTTCACGCTACGCGCCAGCACCACTACCGTGGCACCGTGGCGGGCGTAATGCAGCGCCACCTCGCGACCGATCCCCTGAGTGGCACCGGTCACCAGGATCACCCGGCCGGCAAGGCTTGCGTTGTTCTGTTCAGTCGTCATCATCGGTTTTTCTGTTTCATCCAATCCTGCTTCAACATCTGCGCGGCGGAAACCCCGCTCTGCACGGCGGCCTCCAGCGTGGCCGGGTACGGCGAATCGACCCAGTCGCCGGCCAGATAGCCGCATTGTACGCCGATGCGCGTCCCCGGGCGCAGCACGCCCGCTACGGCGGCGAAGGTGGCGCGTTTCTCCACCAGCACGCGCGACCACAGCGGCGGCGCCAGCTCCGGCTGCAGACGGCGCAGGTCGGCGAGCACCCGAGCGACCAGTTCGTCCTGCGGCAAGGCGGTGACGGCGTCATCCGGGGCGCTGATCACCGCCGCCACCAGGCCACGCTCGCCGCTCAGCGCCTCGCGGTCGAACAGCCAGTCGGCGGTGCCGCCGGCGACCCCGGTCATCCGGCGCGGCAGCCGCACACGTTGGCCGAAGCGCAGGTATACCGTGCATATCGGCAGGTAATACAAAAGCTGAAGCCGCTGCTGCAACGCCGTATCGTCCAGCAAGGCGGCGGCATGCTGCGGCCCGACCGCCACGATGGCGGCATCGAAGCGCTCGCCATCGATCTCGGCGCCGCCGTCGGCGAAGCAGACCCTACGCACCCGGCAGCCGCTGCGCAGCTGCACCCCCTGCCCTTCCAGCCACGCCCACGCCGGCTGCGGAAACAACGCCGACAAGTTGTGCCGCGGCAGCAGCAGGTCACTGTCGGCGCGCGTGGCGCCCAGGCTGTCTCGCAGCACGTTGGCCAGTATCTGCATCGAGGCCTCGGCCAGCGGGGTGTTCAGCGCGGACAACACCAGCGGCTGCCAGAAACCCGCCAGCAGCGCCGCCCCCTGCCCTTGCGCGGCCAGCCACTCGGCCACCGGCATGTCCTGGGCCAGACGCCACTGCTGGCGCTTGAGCCTGTCGAGCGCCCGGCTCAGCCGCCACTTGTCGCGCCAGCCGATGCCACGGGCCGTCAGCAGTCCCCACGCCACATGCAGCGGCGCCGGCAGCGGCGGGCATTGCAGGCTCAAGCCGCCGTGGCGGTGCCAGTTCATCGGCTGGCGCAGCAACACGGTGTCGGGGTCGACGCCGACCCGGGCCATCAGCCGCAGGCACTCGCGGTAGGCTCCGATCAGGATGTGCTGGCCGTTGTCGAGCGCCAGGTCGGCATCGCGCACCCGCCGCGCCCGCCCGCCGGGCTCGCGGCCGGCCTCGAACAGCGTCAGCTCGGCAAAGCCGGCCAGCTCGACCGCGGCCGCCAGCCCGGCCCAGCCGGCGCCGATCACGGCAACACGGGGGCGGCTCACGGCTGGTAGCCGAACACCCAGGTTTTCCACGCCAGCCACAGCTTGCGGATCGGGGTCAGCGACAGGCGCTGGTTGAGCACCTTCTGCGGGCCGTCGAGTTTGATCTCGGCCAGGGTGGCGCGGTAGATCGCCGCCATCAACAGGCCGGGACGCTGCGCCTTGACGTCGCTCTTCGGCAACTGCTCCCAAGCCTGGCGGTAATACTGCTCGGCACGCTCGATCTGGAAACCCATCAATTGGCGGAACGCTTCGGTTTCGCGGTAGTGCTGGATGTCGGATGCCGGCACGTTGAAGCGGCGCAGCTCCTCGACCGGCAAGTAGATACGTCCGCGCCGGGCATCCTCGCCGACGTCGCGGATGATGTTGGTGAGCTGGAACGCCACCCCGAGCTCGTGTGCGTACTTCAACGTGTGCTGGTCGGTGTAGCCGAAAATCTGCGCCGACAACTGCCCGACCACCCCCGCGGCACGGTGGCAGTACAGCAGCAGATCGGCAAAACGGTCGTAGCGGGCGAAGTCGAGATCCATCTCCATGCCGTCGATGATCTCTTCCAGCAACTTCTGCGGCAGACCGTAGGCCGCCACGTGCGGTTGCAGCGCCTGCGTCACCGGATGCTGGGGTTGACCGGCGTAGAGGCGGACCAATTCCGCCCGCCACCAGGCCAGCTTGGTCCGCGCCACGTTTTCGTCATGGCATTCGTCGACCACGTCATCCACCTCGCGGCAGAAGGCATAGAGCGCGGTGATGGCGCGCCGCCGCTCCTCCGGCAAGAAACGGAAACTGTAATAGAAGCTGGAACCGCTGGAAGCGGCCTTGTCTTGGCAATATTGGTCGGGCGTCACGCGCCTCTCCTGAAAAAGTGTCTAGTTGGCCCGTAGGGCGCGCCACAGCATATACGCCCAGTCGCGTTTGGTCAGTACCGGTCGTTGCCGGAACACATCGCCGCCCGAGGCATGCAGCTTCTGCAAGATGCGCTCGCCTCCCATGACGATGAGGCGTAACTCCAATCCGAATCGTCCCTTGAGCTTCTTGCCCAGCGGCGCCCCGGCCTGCAACATCTTGCGGGCCCGTTCAATCTGTTTGAGCATCAGCGGCGTCCACAACCCGCCGCTGTCGCCGGCGGCAATCTGCGCCTCGGCCACCCGGAAGCGGCGCAAATCCTCTTGGGGCAGGTAGACCCGGTCCTTGCGCCAGTCGATCGCCACGTCTTGCAGGAAGTTGATCAGCTGCAAGGCGGTGCAGATGCCGTCAGCCATCGCCAGGCTGCGCGGGTCGGTTTCCCCGTACAACACCAGCATCAGCCGCCCTACCGGGTTGGCCGATCGCCGGCAGTAATCCACCAGTTCGGCAAAATTCTCGTAGCGTCCCTTGACCACGTCCTGACTGAACGCCGACAACAAGTCGTAGAACGGCTGAAGCGGCAGGGCATGTGCACGGATGGCCTCGGCCAATGCCTGCATCAGGGGCATCTGCGGCGTGCCACCTGCACCGATCACATCGAGTTCGGCCCGCAGCGCGGCCAGTTCGTCCAGCCGCTCTTGCGGCGGACGCACACCTTCGTCGGCCACATCGTCGGCATAGCGCGCGAAACGATAGACGGCATACACCGCCCGGCGCATGCGCCGCGGCAGCAGGATCGACCCGACCGGAAAATTTTCGTAGTGATCAACCGACATGGCGGCCTTGCGACGAGTGCGAAACGGCGAATTATACCCGACGGGGCGAGGCAGGATTTTTTTCGTCCCCGCCTCTTTACAGCTCCGCCACACCTTCTTATAATCCGCCGCACTTGAACGCACGTGTCGGGGCTATAGCTCAGCTGGGAGAGCGCTTGCATGGCATGCAAGAGGTCAGCGGTTCGATCCCGCTTAGCTCCACCAAACTCGCGTTCCGATCTAGGTCCCCATCGTCTAGAGGCCTAGGACATCGCCCTTTCACGGCGGTAACCGGGGTTCGAATCCCCGTGGGGACGCCAACTCGATCGGCCAGCCTGCCACAGGTAAAACCTGGCTCGACACCCGGATTGTCAGAAGCGCCCGAGCCGGCTCACGGCTCTAGGCGCTTTTTGTTTTTTCACCCCAGTCTTCTTCTTTGCATACCCTTGAATGGCCTCCCCCGTGCCCGGCCAAAATGATGCCCCCTTACTGGCAATCAACGAACGGCTCGGCTTCTGGCAGTCGCACCCGCCCGGCCCGCAGCAGACGCGCGCAGTCCTCGGCCGGCAGTGGTTCGCTAAAGTAATACCCCTGGACTTGATCGCAATCGTGCGCCCTCAGCAAAACCACCTGCTGTTCCGTCTCGGCCATCTCCGCGATCACTTTGACCCCCAACCGGTGGGCCATTACCGTAATGGCATCGACGATCGCCAGGCTGCGCACATCGCTGGTGATTTCCCGGACAAAGGAACCGTCGAGCTTGAGCTTGTCCACAGGAAAATTCTTCAGATAGTACATATTGGAATAGGCCGTGCCAAAATCGTCGATTGCCAAGCCGATACCCTGCGCTTTCAGCCGGTGCATCAGTGCCGTGTTTTTCTCCGGATCGCTCATCGAGGCACTCTCAGTCAGTTCCAGCTCTAGACAATGGGGATCCAGCCCCGAGTCCGCCAGGCATTGCGCTACCATTGCCTCCAGACCAGAACCCTGCAATTGCACCGTGGACAGATTGACCGACACAGGAATCGCCGGCAGGCCGGCCTCCTGCCAAGCCTTACCCTGAAGGCAGGACTGCCGAATGACCCACTCACCGATCGGTTCGATCAGATGAGTCTCTTCAGCCAGGGCGATGAAGCGGGACGGCAACACCAGCCCCAGTTCAGGATGCTGCCAGCGCAGCAGGGCCTCAACCCCGACGATATCCCCGCTGCACAGGTCGACCTGCGGCTGGTAGTACAGCACGAGCTGGTTGCGAGCGATCGCGTGACGCAGCTCCGCCTCCATTCTCACCTTTTCATTAACCCGCTGACTCAGCTCGGGCCGGTAGGCCTGCACATTGTTACGTCCCCGCTCCTTGGCATGGAACATGGCCATATCGGCGAAACGCAGCAGTTCGGCAGCGGTTTGACCATCGGCGGGGTAAATACTGTAGCCCATGCTGCAGGTAACAGTCAGGTAACGGCCAGCCAACAGCAGCGGCTCGGTCAGGCAATCGGCTACCCGGTTCACGATGTGCGCGACGCTCTCCGCATCGCCGAAACCACGCAGCAGCAACACGAACTCGTCGCCGCCGATACGGGCGATCATGTCAGATTCACGAAGCGAGGCCGACATGCGCTGCGCCACGATTTTCAGCAGCTCGTCACCGACATCGTGACCGAAACTGTCGTTGATCCATTTGAAGCGATCCAGATCGATAAAGCACACCGCACACTGCTCGCCGTGACACTTTGCATGCGCGATAGCCTGCGCCAGCCGATCCAGCAAGACATTCCGGTTCGGCAGGCAGGTCAGCGCATCGTGGGTGGCTTGATGCTGCAGCTGCGCCTCCAGCCGCTTGCGCTCGGAAATATCCTGCAGCATGCCCTCGTAGAATTGCACCTCGCCACGGACATCCCGTATCGCATGGGCGCTGAGTGAGAGTTCGACCACGGAGGCATCGGTGCGGCGGCCATGAAACTCGAAATTGCGTATGGCATCGTGTCGGCGGATCACGCGCAACAACTCCTCCATCTCCTCACCATGGACGAAGTGCTGGACCAGCCCGGCCTGGCCATGCCCGACCAGTTGATCCGGCGAGTCGTAACCGAGAATCCTGGCCATTGACGGATTCGCCATCAGCAGTTGCCCATCGGCACTGGTACGGAAAATGCCTTCGGTGGCATTGTCGAAGATATCGCGATACTTGGCCTCGGCCAGGCGGAGCTCCTCCTCCGTTCGCGTGTGCTCGGTAATCTCGGTGCTCAAGCTGGCATAGAGCATGGCATTCTGGAGCGAGATTGCCACCTGCGAGGCCAACATGCCCAGCAGCGCCACCCGGTCAGGGGAAAAGGCACCATCCACCTGGTTGTTTTCCAGGTACAAGACGCCAATCAGCACCCCCTGCTGCACGATGGGCTGGCACAACACCGATTTGGGCCGCCTGTCCAGCACATAGGGATCGCGGGTAAACATTCCTTCCGTGGCCGCATCATGCAACACCACCCCCTGCTGGGTACGGACCACGTATTGCACGATCTGTGCCGCCACCTCCGAGGAGGCCTCCACCATACACGGCTTATCGAGAAACAACGCGGCCTGCGGCGCAGAAACCGAGATGGATGCCACCACCTGCCACTCCCCGTCCCGTCGCAAAACCAGGCTGCCACGCTGTGCACCGGCATTCTCTATCACCACCCTTAACAAGCGATCCAGCAGCTTTTCGAGGACGATTTCACCGGAGATGGCCTGGGAGGCCTTGAGCACGGCCTCCAGATCGAGTTGGCTCCCTGGGGGGTAACCGGTCAGCGGATCGTACTGGCTATAGTGCAGCGCGCCGATCCCCGGCTGCCAGGGCGTCATGGGCGAAATGCCGGTGACCTGGGCAGGATAGGCGAGCTCGGCAATCAACTGGGGATAAGCCTGCTGCAACGCCACCTCTTTGCGTTTCGCTCCCCATGCCCGATAACCCAGACGAGCCCGGTTCAGGTAGCGCACGGCAAAGTCCGGCTTACCACGTCCCAGCCAAAACTTTGCCGCCAGTTCATTGGCCAGCGCCTCGTACTGCATGAAGCCCCTGGATCCGGCTGCCTCGATGGCCCTGTCGTAGAGTTCCATGGCCTCGACCGGCCGATCGGCCAGGCGGCCCATCTCGGCCTGCACCAGCAGGTGTTGGTGCAGGAAATTGGCCGGTGCGTGCTCGGCCCACACCAGCATCTGCCGCTGGTTGGCTTCCAGCTGCGCGAGGAGAGCCGCCGGATCGTCGGCCTGGGGGTACAAGGCACACAGAATCAACGAATGGTAGAAGCAGTGCTCGGCCTGCGTTAACCCGCCCTTGACGTAACCGAGCAGTTCGCCGGCCTGCTCGATGCACGGCAGGGCCTCCGTCGGCTCGTCCAGCAGGTAGAGCGTGAAGGCTTTGACGGTCAGGTAGAAGCAGACTGCAGCCATGCTGCCGTTGTCGTGACACTGCGCAAGATAGGCCGACTCATCCAGCCCATGACCATCAAACGACAGCGACGCAGAAGGTTCGCCACTCAGCACGGCGACGATCTTGCGAGCCCCCAGCAGATTATCGCTGGAAAGATGATGTTTGACCTTGCTTGTGAATGCCAGGTACTTGTCCAGTTCAGGAGCGAGCTGAACGAGGTTCTCACCATGGAAAAACAGACGCAGCGCACGCCCGTAGAACAGGATATAGCCGACGAACTGAAACTCGCCCGACTCCATACCGGCCTGCTGCCCCTCCTCGTCGAAAACCTCACTATCCGCGAGTGGGCGACTCCAATGATTGAGGAACATGCTGAGAATCAGACAAGCCTTGCATTTCAGGCTTTGATCGCCGTACTTCTCGGACAGGCGAAGCCCCAGCATGCCGAACTCGTAGCCGGTCCGATAACGCCCCAAATTGGCCGCCAGGGTATTGCCAAAGCTTGCGTAGCCCTTGGCCGACTCCGGCACATTGCCGTAACGGATCGACAACGAGGTCATTTTGGCCAGCACCCAACTGTACAGCAGGTAATGGTTGGCAAAATAGACGGTGGTGTGCACCGTCATAAGCACCTTCATCGCCCCCCTGATGGTGGGCTCTTCCATCTCCGGCAGTTCAAGCAGCGACTCGACCTCTCGCCCCGACAGCCCGCGCTCGATGTCGGCGAGCTCCTTTTCGACTGCGCCGGCAAGCTCGGCCTCGTTGGGAAATCCCATGCCTAAAAGCTGCAGAGCCTTGGCCGCCGCCTCGATCGCCTCTGCGTTCTTGCCTTGCATGGTGCGCTGGGTCACCAATTGCGCGTACGCCCCCGCCCGATCCAGCGCTTGCGCCCGCTCCCACACCTCGTTGATCAGCCACTCGGCCCGGTCGTAGTTGCCGTTCAGGTACTCGGCTTCGGCGCTTTCCCGGTGCAACGCCAGGGTAAGTGCGTAGTGCCGCACCCAGTCCCCTTCGAACACGCTCATGGCAATCTGCAGATAACTGCGGGCGGCATCGTATGCCGCCGCCAGCCGGGCCTTGCGCGCCGCGTCCAGATTGAGCCCTGCCAGTACGATCAACTCCTCGGGCGACGAAACCAGCCCCCGCCCCTGGTTCAAGTGGTCGACCAGTTCGAATAGTTTCTCGACCGATCTCCCCTCCCCGGTACTGGCCAACAGTAGACGCCCGATCTTCAAGTGCAGAAGAGGTCGTGCCCCCTCCTCGATCAGAGCGTAGGCCGCCTGCTGGACCCGATCATGCAGAAACCGGCATTGAAAGTGAACCAGCGGCGAATCGGCGCACCGGGCATCCAGCAACTCCAGGCTCGACACCGGCAGCACCATGCCCTCCTGAATTGCCGGAAACAGATGCCGATATGCCTGCTGAGTTAGCTGTTCGGAAATGATGGCCAGCGTAGGCAGGTCGAAACGATCTCCCAGACAGGCAGCCAGGCACAACACCTCGACGGTGGGCGCAGGTAACCGCCTGAGCTTGCCGATCATCAGATCGACCACATTGTCGGTAAAGTTGGCCTCAGCGATTCGCCCCATGTCCCACTGCCAGCATGGCCTTCCATTCCCGCTGGTACCGGGATCGAAATGGATCAATCCCTCCTGGTACAGCGTGGTCAGGAACTGGCTGACGAAAAAGGGGTTGCCGCCGGTCTTGCTCTGCACCAGGTTGGCAAGCGGCAGGACACTCTCCTCGTCGCGATACAACGTGTCGGCGACGAGTTGGGTCGTGTGCACCAGCGTCATCGGCGACAACATGATGCTGCCGATCGGGGCCCCCTGCTTGCTCAGGCTGTTAAGTACCAGCGTCAACGGATGATCGGGACCGACTTCGTTGTCGCGATAGGCACCGATCAATAGCAAATAGCGTGTCCCCTCCTCACTGACCAGCACCTCCAGCAGCTTGAGTGTCGCCGCATCAGCCCATTGCAGATCATCGAGAAAGATCACCAGCGGGTGTTCCGGTTGGTAAAACACTCGAATGAACGCCTGAAACACCAAGTTGAAACGGTTGCGCGCCTCGCGAGGAGGCAACTCCGGCACGGCAGGCTGGGGGCCGAGGATCAGACCGACCTCGGGGATCACATCGACGATGACCTGGCCGTTGCGCCCCAGCACGGCAGTCAGCTCGCTACACCAGTGCTGCAGTTGGCTCTCGCTCTCGGTCAGGAGTTGCCGCACCAGGTCTTGGCAGGCATTCACCAATGCGCTGTACGGGATATTGCGCTGGAACTGGTCGAACTTGCCACTGATCAGATAGCCACGCGACTTGGTTAGCGGCTTGAACAGTTCCCGCACCAGGCAGGTCTTGCCGATGCCCGAGTAACCGCCGACCAGCATCAGTTGCCGCGCCCCCAGACTGACCCTCTCGAACACTTCCAGCAGTTCCGCGATCTCCTGTTCACGACCGTACAGTTTTTGCGGCAAATGGAACTGACTAGGAATATCCTGCTGCGCCAAAGGAAACGGTTCGACCCGGCCGTAGAGGCTCCACTCACCCAAACACCTTTTCAGATCGGCTTTGATTCCCCAGGCGCTTTGATAACGCTCCTCTGCGGTCTTTGCCAGTAATTTGGTTACAACGGCAGCCAGCGGTGATGGAATCCGCGCGTCAAGTTCGTCCATCGGCACCGGCGGCTGGGTCAGGTGACGATGTACCAATTCAAGCGGGTCACTTCCGGAAAAGGGGGGCTCGCCGGTGAAGAGCTCATACAGGGTCGCCCCGAGGGAATAGAAATCGCAACGGTAGTCAACTGCACGATTCATGCGCCCTGTCTGTTCAGGGGCGATATAGGCCAACGTGCCCTCCAGAACCTCCGGGTTGTGCAACGACGGATTTTCCCGAGTGAGCACCGAGGAAATCCCGAAATCGATGATCTTCAGTTCACCGGTGTCGGCATTGACGACGACATTGAAGGGGGAGATGTCTTTGTGGATGATCTGCGCGGTATGGATTTCCGCCACCCCCTCGACGAGGGCGATGGCGATTTCGAGCCGCTCGAGCAGCGACAGATTGCGGCGGGCAGCCAATTGCTGCAGCGATACCCCCCCGATATCCTCAAACACGATGACTGGGGTGTTGCGGATGTACTCCAGATGATAAGACCGGATCACATGTTTCAGGTCGAGACGATGTGTGATCTCGTATTCCCGCTTGTAGCGAGTGAGTTCTGCCAGGTGGGGAAAATCCTCCTTCAGGATTTTCAATACGACGGGACAATCGTCCTCTTCCCTACGGGCGCGATAGACTACGGTGCCAGGGCTGTCATACAGCTTTTCTTGAATCGTGAGGCCTGGGATGGAAAACATTAGCCCCCCTTAATCTGGGCAATGGACACTCCAAAGACGATGCAAATAAGGATGCCGTTTTGCACATCCCGCCAAACTGAAGGCTTTGCCTAGAACACAACACTACAGATGACATGGTCATGCTACCGTCTTTGGTAAGCGACTGCCATATTCCACTGTATACGTTTAACCCCATTGAAACAGCTGAAAGTAGGCTCCGGCTCATATGGACCATCGGCCATTGATGTCACAGCCAACCCAGTTGCCATTCTCCGGTATTGTCGGGACCACCCAAAACACAACCGGCCTGTTCCAAGCCAAGTGTATCGACACACCACAGGCGACGATTCGACGAGGGAAGCGACAGGCCGCATCCATCCGGGACCCGGTCCAGCTGACCGCCAGCAAGGTTTACTTGGAGACGCGTGGGGCACGACGAAAAGGTCTATGCTGAATGACGGCAAGCAGGCACCCCCGCTATCACCGGCCGCGACAATTGCCCACAGCAGATCGGCAGATCGCAAAGCCGTGATCAGCATAGGAGCCGATGCCATGGCCGCCGAGCAAGGGAGATCGATATGCGGTTTAGAGATCGCGAGCAGGCCGCGACGCAGCTCGCCTCGCGCTTGGCCATTTACCGCGGCCAGCACCCGCTAGTCCTTGCCATTCCCAGGGGAGCAGTCCCGATGGCCGAACTCATCGCGGACCAGCTGGAAGGGGAGCTGGACGTCGTCCTGGTGCGCAAACTGGGGGCGCCCTTCCAGCCGGAACTGGCGATCGGCGCGATCGACGAGTCCGGCTGGGCCTACATTTCCGACGTCGCCCGGCTCGCCGGCGCCTCCACCGAGTACATCGAACAGGAAAAACGGGCGCAGCTCGAGCTGCTGCACCAGCGCCGCCAACGCTACAGCGGCTTGGCTGCTTCTGCCGACCCGGCCGGGCGCGTGGTGATCGTCGTCGACGACGGGCTGGCCACCGGCGCCACCATGATCGCCGCGCTGCGGGCGATCCGCACCAAGCAACCGGCGAAGCTGGTCTGTGCCGTACCGGTGGCTCCGCCAGACACCCTGGAGCAGGTTTCCAGCTACGCTGACGACATGGTGTGCCTGGAGACGCCGTTCAACTTCAGCGCGGTCGGACAGTTTTACGAACACTTCCCCCAGGTCAGCGACGAGGAAGTGGTCGAGATTCTGGAAAAGCAGCGCCGCTGAAGCACCCGCGCAGTGTTGCCCGGCCTTGTGTCTCCGTGCACTGGCATCCGGAGAACGCGGGCGGCAAAAATTTTGCATTTTTTGCTTGACCCGAAAAAAGGCTATCGGTATAGTTCGCATCTCTCGCGATGCTTCAAGCAGAACGAGACAGGTTGTTCAGTGGGGGTATAGCTCAGCTGGGAGAGCGCTTGCATGGCATGCAAGAGGTCAGCGGTTCGATCCCGCTTATCTCCACCACGATTTCCTGTCCCCATCGTCTAGAGGCCTAGGACACTGCCCTTTCACGGCGGCGACCGGGGTTCGAATCCCCGTGGGGACGCCATTTTGGGGGTATAGCTCAGCTGGGAGAGCGCTTGCATGGCATGCAAGAGGTCAGCGGTTCGATCCCGCTTATCTCCACCAAGTCAAAAAACCGACGTCATCGACGTCGGTTTTTTGCTTTTCACCTTCTGCTTCTGCCCGCTCAGGCCGCCAACCGCTCGCTCATCTGCAAGCTGTGTTCGATGTCGCCGATGCCGGCCGCCTGTTCCAGTACGTGCCAGCCCTGCACCAGCGCATGAATGAAGCGCACGCCGGCTACCACGTAGGCCACGTCCTGGCGCTCTTCCTCCTCCAGCCGGTTGCCTTGCTTGCGCGCCATGGCACGGCGTTCCCTGACCGGAGCTGAGGCGCCTTCATCCGGTACCGGCGCCGGGGCGGCATCGGCAACCGCCTGCCGGCCACGGCTGTAGAGCCGGTAAGGCAGCGGCCATTCGTCCACCGCCGGCGCCATCCTCCCGGTCAGCTCCATCACCACCTGCCCCAGTTCCACCGCCAGTTGGTAGAGCGCCTGCACCAACGGCAGGCGATCGCGCACGGCCGACAGCAAAGCCTCCTCGCGCAGCAGCTCCACCCGACGACGCAGAAACTTGAGCTTGCCGCGCGCCAGCGCGCGCGCCTCCTCGTCCTGCCCCTGGCGCGCCCGCTGCGCCAGCTCATCCAGGTACTGTGCCCACTGCCGGTACTCCGCGACGGTCTGGCTGAACACTTCGGCGGGCAGCGCGGCCATGCCCGGCCCTTCAGGACGCGGCGGCAGGTAGACATCCTGCTCCCGCGCACCGTACGGCACATCGAAATGCACGCTCATTTTCGGGGTGACCCTCATGTCGCGCCCTCCCTTCCACATTACCGGTAGGACAGTCCCCACCCCGGCTTGTTCGCCGTCAGCCTCTCCCCCTTTCCCTTATGAACCATAGCCCACCGTGACGTCCCGGCCAAAAAAACAGGGCCGCGCCATCTTGGCGCGGCCCTGTTTCGTTCGGCGGGGTCGCTCAGAGTCCGTGGAACAGATGCCCCAGCTTGGCGGCCTTGGTATCCAGATAACCGTCGTTGTGGGGGTTGCGGCCCACCATCAGCGGCACGCGCTCGACGATCTCGATGCCGGCATCGCGCAGCGTCTGCAGCTTGCGCGGGTTGTTGGTCATCAACCGCACCCGGCCGATGCCCAGCTCGTCGAGCATGTCGCGGGCGATACCGAAGTCGCGCATGTCGGCCGGGAAGCCCAGCCGTTCGTTGGCCTCGACGGTGTCCGCGCCGCCATCCTGCAGGCGGTAGGCACGGATCTTGTTGATCAGGCCGATGCCGCGACCTTCCTGGCGCAGGTACAAGAGCGCGCCGCGGCCTTCGCGGGCGATGGCCTCGAGCGCCGCTTGCAGCTGGAAACCACAGTCGCAGCGCAGCGAGAACAGGCCGTCGCCGGTCAGACACTCGGAGTGCAGGCGCGCCAGCACCGGCTCACCGTCGGCGATGTCGCCCATGGTCAGCGCGACATGTTCACGGGTACCCGCCACTTCCTCGAAGCCGTGCATGGTGAACTCGCCCCACGGCGTGGGCAGACGACAACTCGCCACGTGGGCGACAGCCACCAGCCGTGGCGGTGCGCTTGCTTCAATCGACATCATCACTCCACATCAAAAACCGGCCGCTTCGGCCAACGGCCCGCACGGCAGGTAAAACCTGCACGCCGAAACGGGCAGGTGGATCTTCTCCGGGATGGTCGGATGCTACTCCGCCCACACGACAAGAGAAAGTAAAAGGTTTTAATCGATCCGATCAATTTTCTTCAACGAGCGGCAGCCCGGCCAGCGGGCTGGCCAGCACCAGCGCCAGTGCCGCGAGCCAAACCTGGCGCTCAGCGGTGAAGAAGCCGGCTTCGGCGGACTCGGCGTCGATGATGCCGAGCACCACGCCCTCCTCGTCCAGCACCGGCAGGCAGACCTCGCTTTTCACCTTGGGATCGCACTCGTAATAGCTGCCGCCCATGTCGCGCCAGACCGTGACGTCGTCGATCACCACGCCCCAGCCGGTCAGGCCGACCCGGCTGTTGTTGCTGCCGGCGGCAAAGCCTTCGGTCAGCGGGAATTCGGCCCGGCTGGGGGCGCCACGGTAGGCCAGCTTGACGAGGCGCGCCTGCTCCTTGCTGCCGATCGCGCGGTAGATGCCGAGCCAGTCGGCGCCGACACGGCTGTTGGTCGAATCGACCAGCGCATGCAGGTCGTTGAGCGCCCCGCGCGCTTCGGCGCTTTCACCACCGAACAGCGGCGACAGGTCGTAGGGCTCGGCGGCGAGTTCATCGACCAGCGAGCAGGCACCATCGTCGCTCAGCAGCGGCACCGGGTAGCGGAACAGGTCGGTGCGCGGTGCGGGCTTGTCGACGCTGAGCACGGCGCCCAGCGTCAGGGCGGCGATCTGGAGTTCCACCTTGTCGAGCGGCAGCGATTGTTCCTTGAGATAGGCAGCCAGGCGGCGGGCAGGGATCATGGGTATTCCTTGAACGGCGCCGGCATCGTGGCCGGCGCCCAAAACGGCAAAAGCGGTAAGCAGGAGCAACGGCCCCGGGCGTGGCCCGGGGCGGCAACGGCTTAGTGGCGGGATTCGCGCACGGCGGCCATCACGTCATACTCGAACAGGGCATTGACGTCCTCTTCATCGAAGACATAGTGCTGGTTGCAGAAGTCGCAGGCGATTTCGACGCTGCCTTGCTCCAGCACCACATCGGCTACTTCTTGCCCCCCCAGCATCTTGAGCATGCCGCCAACGCGCTCGCGGCTGCAGGTGCAGGCAAACGACACCGGCTCGGCGTCGAACACGCGCACGGCTTCCTGATGGTAGAGACGGAACAGGATGTCGTCGGCGGACAGGGACAGCAGTTCGTCGTTCTGCAGGGTTTCGGCCAACGTCAGCACGTGCGGCCAGCCTTCGGCATCGCCGTGACCCTCCGGCAAGCGCTGCAGCAGCAGGCCGGCGGCGGTGGATTCGTTGGCGGCCAGGATCAGGCGGGTGTCGAGCTGCTCGGAGCGGCGCATGTAGTTCTCCAGCATCAGGCCGATGCTGTCGCCCTCCAGCGCCACGATGCCCTGCCAGGTCTGCGCCTTGTCGACGCGCGGCTCCAGCGTCATGACGAACTTGCCACCCTCGCCCAGCAGCTCGGAGAGCGACAGGTGCTCGTCGAGCGCTTCGTCGAATTTGGCGGTGGCGCGCACGGTACGGTCGTTATTGCACTCGACCACAGCCAGGCGCAGCGGGCCGGCACCGTGAATCTGCAAGATCAGCGTGCCGTCGAACTTGAGGTTGGCGGCCAACAGCACCGCGGCCGCCATCATTTCGCCCAGCATGGAACGCACCGGCAGCGGGTAGCGGCGCCGCGCCAGGACCTGTTGCCAGGCGCCGTCGAGCCGCACCAGCGCGCCGCGCACCGGGGCGCCGTCGAACAGGAAGCGTTGCAGGGTGTCGTGTTGGGTCATGCTGTTCAGTCCTTGGCTGCCGGGGCAGCCGTATCAATCGTGTAAAGAGTCATCGGCAGCGAGGAGCTGACGTCGAACTCGCAGCCGGCCTGGATGCCGATGCGGGCGATTTCCTCAGCGCTCAGGTCCTGTTCGTAGGCCACGTACATGGCGCCCATGGCGAACTTGCGCCCCGAGCCGATGGCCCAGAAGCGCGAGAATTCGTACACCTCGCGCATCGGGTAGACACCGAAGATGCCGTGCACGTTGGCCACCACCACCATCATCTGGCTCGACTCGTACGGGTCGTCCTCTTCCTCTTCCGGACGCAGGTAGAACTGTTCCTTGAGTTTAGGATGCAACTTGCGGAAGGTGTCGAACAGGCCCTGGCGCGAGCTGAAGTCCTTGTTGTGGACCCCCTTGAGCACGCTCTGCAACACCAGGTCGTGCGCCGCCGAACCGGCGATCGCCAGATAGCTGTCGCCCTGGCGGAAGATCTTGTTGTGATGCGGGTCGTAGCCGGCGAGCAGCTTCTGGTCGTCGCCGAAGGTGGTCTGACTGTCGGCCGCGATGGCGATCTGCGAGCCTTTTTTTACCACCACGATCGTCGTCATGTTCGCGTCTTTTCCGGGAAAACAAGGCAGATGGGGATTTTCTCACAAAACGCAAGGCTGCCGCTGCGCCGTGATGGCGCTCGATGGGCGACAAACGTGTGGAAACATCGACGCATGGGCCGCACCGGCCGCGTCTGGCGCGGCGCGGACGAACATGAAACAATGAATCCTGTTCGGCCGGACCGTCCCGCGCGGATCGGGTCACTCGCCGTCCTCAACGCTCAACCGGATCGACCGCCATGTGCCAGCTCTTGGGCATGAACTGCAATACTCCCACCGACATCATCTTTTCCTTCGAAGGCTTTCACCGCCGCGGCGGTCTGACCGACCATCACGCCGACGGCTGGGGCATCGCCTTCTTCGAGGGCAAGGGCTGCCGCCTGTTCCTGGACGACAAGCCCTCGATCGAATCGCCGGTGGCGGCACTGGTGCGCCAGTACCCGATCAAGTCGGAAAACGTCATCGCCCATATCCGCAAGGCCACCCAGGGGGTGGTCAACCTGGCCAATACCCATCCCTTCATGCGCGAGATGTGGGGCCAGTACTGGATCTTCGCCCACAACGGCAACCTCGATAACTTTGCCCCGCCGCCAGGCAGCCACTACAACCCGGTGGGCGGCACCGACTCGGAACGCGCCTTCTGCTACATCCTGGAAGCCCTGCGCCAGAAATGGTCGCAGCCACCAAGCGTGGAAGAGTTGTTCTCGGAAGTCAGCAAGTTGGCCGAAGAACTCCACGCCAAGGGAGTGTTCAACTTCATGCTGAGCAACGGCGAGCTGCTGTTCGCCCATTGCTCGACCAAGCTGCATTACATCGTGCGCCAGGCGCCGTTTCCCACCGCCCACCTGGTGGATGACGACGTGACGGTCGACTTCTCCACCGTCACCACCCCGCGCGACCGCGTGGCGGTCATCGCCACCGTGCCGCTGACCGACAACGAGCACTGGACCGCGCTGGCACCGGGCCAGCTGACGCTGTTCCGCGACGGCGCGCCATTGCTGACGGCGACCGCCCCGCCGGCTGCCACGCGCTGAGGCGACGGCGGCGCCACGCCGCCAACACCTCAGGGCGGCAAGGCGTTATGCTATCGCTATAGCCCTACCCGAAGCATGGACAAACCGGGTGGCACGTTGGCCGAAGCCCGTGCCCGGATCGCGGAGCCCGCATGAGCCGTTTCGACTTCACCCATCCGCCGTTCGACTGCCTCAGCGCTGCCGAACGGGATACGCTGGAAGCCAGCGCCGACATCGTGTGCTACGGCGACGACGAACAGATCATGGCACCGGGCCTGCCGGTCGACACCCTGTTCGTGGTGATCAAGGGCCTGGTGCGCGAGATGGCCGGGGACGAGGTGATCGCGGTCTACCGCGAGCGCGACGCCTTCGACGCCCGCGCCCTGGTGGCAGGGCACACCGCGCACCGTTTCGTGGTACACGAGGAAGCGCTGGTCTACGCCCTGCCGCGCGCCACGCTGCTGGCGCTGACCGAACAGAACGCGCGCTTCGGCGCGTTTTTCTACGCCAGCGTGTCGCAGAAGTTCGGCGCGCTGGCCGAACGCAGCGGCAACCGTGAATGGCAGACGCTGCTCACCGCGCGGGTACGCGACGTCTACGCCAAGAAGCCGCTGTTCCTCGACGGCGAAGACAGCGTGCTGGACGCCGCGCGGCTGATGAAGCAGCACAAGGCCAAGTCGATCCTGGTGCGTCATGGCCGGCGCGTCGGCATTTTCACCACCAGCGACTTTCGCGACCTGATCATCGACGGCACGCCGCCCGATACCCCGCTCGGCACGCTCTGCCGCTTCGACCTGATCTGCAGCGAGCTCGACGACTACCTGTTCAACGCCCTGCTCACCATGACGCAGCAGAACATCCAGCGCGTGGTGGTGACCGAGTCCGGCAACCCGGTCGGCATCCTGGAGCAGGTCGACCTGCTGTCCTATTTCTCCAACCACTCGCACCTGATCGCCCAGCGCCTGGAACAGGCCGACTCGCTCGACGAGCTGGCCGACATCGCGGCGCAGATCACGCGGCTGGTGGAAATCCTGACCGGGCACGGCGTCAAGGCCGTCCAGTTGGGGCGGCTGGTGCAAACGCTGAACGCCCGGCTGTTCGAACGCAGCTGGCAGCTGCTCGCGCCCGCCGAGCTGATCGCCAACAGCTGCCTCCTGGTGATGGGTTCGGAGGGGCGCGGCGAACAAATCCTCAAGACCGACCAGGACAACGCGCTGATCCTGCGCGACGGCTACACCAGCCCGGCGCTGGACAGCACCTGTCAGGCGTTCTCCGCAGCGCTGGCCCGCTTCGGCTACCCGCCCTGCCCAGGACGCATCATGGTCAACAACCCGGATTGGCGCCTGTCCGAGAGCGCCATACGCGACCGCCTCTACCACTGGGTTTACCTGCCGGATCGCGACGCCCAGCTCAACCTGGCCATTTTCGTCGACGCCGAGGCTGTGGCCGGCGACGCGGCGCTGCTGGAGCGCTGTCAGGATTACCTGCAACAGCTGCTGCGCGACGACGACAGTTTCTATCACCGCTTCGCGCGCGCCATCGAGCAGTTCGACACCCCGCTCGGGTTGTTCGCGCAATTGCTGACCCGGCAGCAGGACGGCCAGGCCATGCTCGACCTGAAAAAGGGCGGCATCTTCCCGGTCGTGCACGGCGTGCGCGCGCTGGCCCTGCAGTACGGCCTGAAGGAACGCAACACCTTCGAGCGGCTGGCGCGGCTCTCGGAAAGCGGCCGCCTCGACAAGGAGCTGGCCGGCGACGTGGCCGAGGCGCTGTCCTTCCTGTTGCAGCTGCGCCTGGGCCAGGGACTCGCAGCGTTGGCCGAAGGCCGGCCGAGCGGCAACCTGATCAGCCCGGCCCGCCTGTCGACGATGGAGCGCGATCTGCTGAAGGACGCGCTGGGCGTGGTCAAGCGCTTCAAGACCATGCTGCGCCACCACTTCCGGCTGGGCAGCCTGTGATGCTGGCGCGTTGGCAGCGCCGGCTCGCCGCCCGGCAACTGAAAGACCCGGCCTACCGCCGACTGTTCGAGGAAACATCGGACGACGTGATCAGCCTCGCCTGCAACACGACCAGCCTCGACGTCGCCGAGGCCGAGCTGCTCACGATCGGCGCGGTACGGCTGAGCGGCAACCGCATCGTGACGAGCGAGGCGCTCGACCTGCTGGTGAAACCCGGCCGACCGCTGACGCGGGAGGGCGTCGGCCTGCACGGCCTGCGCCCGCGCGATCTGTCCGGCGGGCTGGACGCGGAGGCGGCGGTGCGCTGCCTGCTCGATTTCATCGGAGGGCGGCCGGTGCTGGGGTATTACCTCGAATTCGACATCGCCGTGCTCGACAAATACCTGCGTCCGCTGCTGGGCATCGGCCTGCCCAACCGCCAGGTCGAGATTTCCGGACGTTACTACGACTACAAGCTCAGACAGCAGCCGAACGGCCGCGTCGACCTGCGCATGGCCGCCCTGATCGACGACCTGGGCGTTCCCGTGCTGCCGCGCCACGACGCGCTCAACAAGGCCATCACCGCGGCCATGCTCTACCTCGCGCTCAAGCGTCGCGGCTTCGGTTGAGTCGGGGGCCGCCCGCACCGCATGACCCCATGCGGCGACGCGCTCGGCCCGGTAAATCGCCCCCCTGGTGTGGCGCCCCCACGGGCGCCACACCGCCCCGGCCATTTGGCCAGCTTAAGATTGCCATCAGCTATCACCGTAAAATAGCTAGCCGGCACCATGCCGGCGACTGCGAACATGACCTCCTGTTTGTCTCGCCCTGCCACCCAAGCCCTCCCCCCCTAGACCTTGGAATGATTTGGATGGAAAAGACAGACAACTGGCTGGCGCAGCGCTTGAGTGGCGCCACCTTCACCGCCCTGCTGCTGGGTGTCGTGCTGTGGCTCGGCTTCTCGATCGGACTCCGTCCGCTGACCTTGCCGGATGAGGGGCGCTACGTCGGCGTCGCCTGGGAAATGCTGCGTGCCCACAACCTGTCGGTGCCGCTGCTGGACGGACTGCCCTACTTTCACAAACCCCCGCTGTTCTACTGGCTGACCGCCTTCAGCCTGAAGCTGTTCGGGCTGCATGAATGGAGCGCACGGCTCGCGTCGGTCTCCGCCGCGGCCCTGGTGGTCCTCGCCCTGTGGCTGTTCGTGCGCCGCCACCGCGGCTCCAGCGTGGCCACGGCCACCGCGATCGTGCTGACGACCCAGCCTTTCTTCTTTGCCGGCGCCCAGTTCGCCAACCTCGACATGCTGGTGGCCAGCCTGATCGGGCTCACCATCCTTGCCGCCGCCGAAGCCGTGCTGCGCGCCGAACAGGGCCAGCCCTACCGGACCATGCTCGCCGCCGCCTACGCCATGGCGGCGCTGGGCGTGCTCGCCAAGGGCCTGATCGGCATGGTTCTTCCCGGCGCGGTGCTGCTGGGCTGGCTGCTGGCGCGCGGCCGCTTTGCCTCGGTACGCCACCTGCTCTGGTGGCCCGCGCTGCTGCTGTTCCTCGCCCTCGGCCTGCCCTGGTTCTGGTCGATGCAGCAGAAGTTCAGCGGCTTTTTCGACTACTTCATCGTTTACCACCATTTCAAACGCTTTGCCGAAAGCGGCTTCAACAACCCGAAGCCGCTCTGGTTCTACGTGCCGGTGGTGCTGCTGCTGTGCGCGCCGTGGTCGCCGTGGTGCTGGCGCGCCCTGAAGCGGAGCTACTGGACCGACCCGGTGCAGGGTGACTTGCGCCGCCTGATGGGGGTGTGGTTGCTGGTGATCCTGGTATTTTTCTCGCTGCCCAGCTCCAAGCTGGTCGGCTATATCTTTCCGCTGCTGCCGCCGTTTGCCTTCCTGATCGCCGAACCGTTTACCGAGTGGATGCAGCAAGGCGATGGCAAGAAGGCCCGCCGCTCCTTCGTCGTCAGCACCGTGATCGCCATGATTGTTTGCATCGGGGCCGTGGTCGCCGTGTCCCGCCACGAGGGCGGTTCGGCCAAGCCGCTGGCGGGCCGGATGGCCGCCGCCTTCCAACCGGCAGACGAGGTCGTGATGCTGGACAAATTCCAGTTCGACCTGGCGTTCTATCTGCCCATGCAGCGTCCCGCCGTGGTCGTCAGCAATTGGACCGATCCGGAGCTTCCCCGGCACGACAACTGGCGCAAGGAACTGTTCGATGCCGGCCGATTCGCTCCGCTGGCCCAGCAGCAGGTGCTGCTGACCCCGGCACAATGGCGCGCCAGCCTGTGCCGGCCACGCCCCCACGCGGTCTGGGTGTGGGGCTCGCCCGCCGCCGCCGCGGCATTCCCGTTCCTGGCTGGCCAGCCAGCGTTCGCGCGCGACGGCGACATCACGGTGTGGTCTTTGCCGGCAGGCTTCGTCCCGCCCGCCCCGGCCTGCCAGGGATGATGCCTCCAAGGGCTACGCCGGTAGCAAGGAGAGGTGCGTGTGGCCAGGCATCCACGCACGGCAGCGGCCCACGCTCCGGGGCACCGGCGTAAAAAAAGACCGGGGATCGTCCGATCTCCCGGTCAAGCTCTCGTTTCTGCAATGCTGGTATCGGCGTGCTCAGTAAGCCTGCTCGCCGTGGCGGGTCTCCACATACTTTCCGGCGCACAGCGACAGCATCAGCAAGGCTACCCGTTCGTGCACGATGACCGTATGCAGGTTGCCGGAAAACTGCATGAAGCGCCGCAGGTCGTCGCGGACTTTGCGCGAGCCGGTCATGTCGATGATGATGTCGACGCGGTTGCCCTGCTCGGCGATCTCGATGAAATTGCGAGTAACCGGCACCCCGTGCTGGCGCGCCAGGTCGATGCCGGGCAGCTCCAGATTGAGGTCGGCCACGCCCACCACTTCGACAAAGGGCGCGCTCAGCAACTGCTGCAACAACGGCGTACCGGTTTCACCGGCGCCGATCACTCCTAGCGTGATTTTCTTCACTTGCCCCTCCGTGGTCATGCCCAAATCATGCATGGCCGCTACTGTAGCAACAATCCGCCTCCCTCTTTCTTGAGCCACATCAATCCATGCCCACTCTGCGCTCGGGACGCCCCGCTTCGGTCAGCGCACGGTGTAGTGGCGGCCTTCCAGGCAAGCCCCCATGGCCCGCCGGTATTGATCACGCAGCGCGAACGCGTCGCGCGGATCGACACCGCCCTCGGGCAAGGTCGGGTCGTAGCCGGTCTGGCCACGCGCCCAGCGGTGGCATTCGTAGCGGTCGCGCGCCTGCTGCTGTTCGTCCTGGCCGCGATTCGGATAGATGAACAGATCGGTGCTATCGCGTGCGGACGACGAGCCGGACGAGCCCTGCCCGAGCGGCGGGTCCACCACGACGTAGCCATCGCTGCGCTGCACGTAGTACACGTCGTTAGCGAGGTAGTAGGTGACGCCACCGATCAGCAGCGTGGTGTAGAGCAGCGGCAGCACCGGCACCCACACGCCGCGCGGCGGCGACACGACCACGTAGCCGCGCCCGCGCGGGCGGTACCAGAAACCGTCGTAATAGTGATAGCGCACCCCGCCGTGTACGACGGCATGCCCGCCGCCCGGCAGCGAACCGATGAAGGCTCCCCGCGCCGGAAATGCCGGACGGGCCACCGTCACCACCGCGCCTTCCCACCGCGGAGGAGCGGCCAGCGCGGGCGGGACGGCCAGCAGCAGGCCAAGCAGAAGGGAGGCCGGGACGGGGGCGAGATGGACGAATTTCATGATGGCGACTCCGCGATCAGCCGGGCGTTGTCCTAGCGCACGGAATAGCCACGCGCTTCCAGGCAGGCCGAGATGGCGCGCCGATAGGCATCGGCCTGTTGCTCCAGCATGGCCTGCTGGCGTTGCTCCTGGGCGGCGTAGGCCTGTTCCATGCGCTGCGCCTGTTCCGCCCGTGCAGTGTCGGACATCGCGCCGGCCACGGCGCCGATCGTTGCCCCCACCAGCGCGCCCTCGGCGCCCCTATGCGGTCTGGCCACCGCGGCGCCCACCAAGGCGCCGGTCACCGCCAGCGCCGCGGTATCCTGGCCGGGAGCCCCGGCCGGCACCACCCGTACCGAAGGGGAACCCACCGCCTGCGGCAGGCTCGGATCGAAGCCGCTCTGCCGCACGGCCCACTGGTGGCATTCGTAGCGGTCGCGATCCTGCTGCCCTTCGCTCTGGCCGGCACGCGGATAGAACACCACCTCCCTTGGCGGCGGCGCGACCGCCTCGGGTGCGCTACGGGGCATGCTGTAGGGGCGCGCAGGCGCCACCACGCAGCCGGTCAGGCTCAACGCCAACAGTGTCGCCACGGCGCCGACCCGATGCGGGACAACATTCGACATGGTGAACTTATATGGACGCCTCCCGGTTTGGTAAGCGACGTTCGATGTTGGCATTCGAGATCTGGCTGCAGACTTATATCCGGCCTTTGTTGCAGACTCGAAGTCTGCTGGCCCTGATGGAATTCGCCGGGGAAGGCCTCATCTCCTTGGAGTCCTCGAAGGACTGTCCACCATACAGGCTTACTTCCCCGCGGTCCGACCTGTTCTGCCATCAAGCGCACATCAACCTGCGCAACCTTTCAGCGGTCCACCTCCTTAGGTGGTTTGTTAGTTTCCTACGCGGCCTTGGCCACGTAATCTGCCTGATACGTCCGGTCATGGGCCAACAGCGCCCAGATCGTTCGTGCCATCTTGTTGGCCAGCGCGACCACCGCCGCATTGAACGGTCGTCGCGCCAGCAACTGCTCCAGCCAGGGATCGCGCACCTTCTGATGCGTCGCCACAGCCCTGGCGCCATGAATCAGCAGCGTGCGCAGATACACATCACCGCGCTTGCTGATCCCCAGCAACTTCACTCGCCCGCCGGTGCCACTCTGGCGTGGCACTAGGCCAAGGAAGGCGGCAAACTCGCGCCCAGACTTGAATGTCTTGGCATCCCCAATCATTGCTACCGCCGCTGTCGCCGTGAGCAAACCGACGCCCGGAATGGCCATCAATCGTTTGGCCGCTTCATCTTCCCTCTTCCACACCGCCAGCTTGTGCTCAAGCTCGGCGATGTCTTGGTCCAATGCCTCAATTCGCTGCAGTTGGCTACGGATCGCTTCGATCACCATCGCCGGCAACGCGTTTTCCAGCCGCGCAAGCTCATCAGGAATCCGCTCCAGCACCTTGTGTCGCCCCTTCGGCAGTTCCGCACCGAACTCATACAACAGCCCATGTAGCTGGTTAGTCTGCATCGTCCGCATTTTCACCAGCTGCTCGCGCATCCGATGCAGCATCAGCACACTCTGCTGGCCCTCACTCTTGACCGCGACGAACTTCATCCCTGGCCGCTGTGCCGCTTCCCAGATCGCCTGCGCATCTGCTGCGTCGGTCTTGTTGCTCTTCACGAACGGGCGCACAAACTGGCCGGGAATCAACTTGACCTCATGCCCAAGCCCCTGGAACAGCCGGCCCCAGTAGTGCGCACTGCCGCAGGCCTCCATCGCGATCTCCGACGCTTCCCTGTTGGCGAAGAACTCTTTCAACTGCGCCCGGCTCAATTGCCGGCGGCAGATTTCACCGGTAGCGGTCTCCACCCAGTGCAGTTGGAAAACCCGCTTTGCCAGGTCCAGACCGAATGTCGTAATCTTCATATCGAGCCCTCCTTACCGTTTGTGGTCGTTGTTACACCACCACTTTGGCACTTTAGATGCCGTCAGGTATTGCGAGGGCTCCTGTCGTTCTACAGGCCGTAGCCGTCACCTTCGGGCAGGAGGGAGGCGTCCATTACATCTCCTTTTCCCCAGCGGCCACGCCGGGACCGACAGGACACGGCACGGCAGCGGCCTCGCCGGGCGCAAACCACGCTCAGCGGCCGCAGTCCTCCGGACGCGGTCCAGCGGCGGCACGCAACTCGTCCTTGCTCAGGAAACCGTCCTTGTTGGTGTCGGCGCGTTCGAACGCCGCCTTGACCTCATCCAGGCTCAGCTTGCCGTCGCCGTTGCTATCCAGCTTGGCGAAGAACGGCGCGTGCTCGTGCTCACGCCCCGGCTCGTGGCGGAAATGTTCGCGCATCGCCTGGCGCAGTTCGTCGCGGCTGAGCTGGCCATCGTGGTTGAGATCCAGCTTGGCAAAGTCTTCGGCCAACCTCGGCATGCCGGCCCGGGCCTCTTCCAGGCTCAGCTGGCCGTCACCGTTCTTGTCGGCCTGAGCGAAACACTGCTGGAAATGGCGGCGGCCGTGGTGCCGCTGCGCGAAGCGTTCGTGCATGAAGCGATGCAGCTCGTCCCGGCTCAGCTGGCCATCGTGATTGGTATCGGCCTTGTCGAAATCGGCCGCCAGACGGGGCCACGCCGCTTGCACTTCGTCACGGCTCAGCTGGCCGTCGCCGTTCTTGTCGGCTTGCGCGAAGCGCGCCGCCGGCCCGTCCATCGGCCCCTCCTTGGGGGCGGCGCCATTGGCCGCGGCCAATGCCGAAGCGCTCACCACGGCCAGGATCAGTGTCAGTACGACTTTCCGTTTCATTGCAATCTCCCTGTGAATATAGATGGCCTCGCCACCATCCGATGAAGAAAGCGTAAGCCGGAAATGTCAGGGAACTGGAGAGAAAGCGTGGAGAAACGGTGAAGCAAGTGTTAGAACCTGTTCACGATCTGTCGCGAGCAGCCCTCAGCGGGGTGAAGAGCAGCGCAGGAACCGGAATGTACTGGAGTACATGAGGATTTCGAGCAGCACATGAGCCCCGATCAGGGATGCGCAGCAAGATCGTGAACAGGTTCTTAGGGCGCGTTCACAATTCCAGCTTGTAGCCGACGCCGTACACCGAGCGGATCATCTCCTGTTGCGGCGCGGCCTGCTCCAGCTTGCGGCGCAGGTTCTTGATGTGGCTGTCGACGGTGCGGTCGGTCACCACGCGGTGATCGGCGTAGAGGTGATCGAGCAATTGGTCGCGCGAGAACACCCGCCCCGGCGCCGAAGCCAACGTGCGCAGCAGGCGGAATTCGGCCGGGGTCAACTCCAGCCGCCGCCCCTGCCACGAGGCCTGATAGCCCTCCTCGTCGATCGTCAGCCCGGCATCGGCCGGCAGTGCGCCATGGCGCTGGCTGCGGCGCAGGATGGCCTTGACCCGCGCCACCACTTCGCGCGGGCTGTACGGCTTGCAGATGTAGTCGTCGGCGCCCAGCTCCAGGCCGAGCAGACGGTCGATCTCCTCGACCCGGGCGGTGACCATGACGATCGGCACGTCGCTGAAGGCGCGCAACTCGCGGCAGATGTCGAGGCCGTCGCGGCCGGGCAGCATCAGGTCGAGCAGGATCAGGTCCGGCAGACGGCGCCGCACCTCGGGCACCACGGCCAGGCCGTCCGCCAGACAGGCGGTCTCGAAACCGGCTGCCGCGAGGTAATCCGCCAGCAGGCGCGACAGTTTGGGTTCGTCCTCGACCACGAGGACGTAGGCTGGCTTGGGAGACGGGTTCATGCTCTCAACGCATCCGTAAGGGGAAAGTCAGGGAAATCCACAGCCCGCCCAACGGCGACGGGCGGGCCTCGATCGTGCCGCCATGCGCCTCGACGATGCTGCGGCACAGTGCCAGGCCGAGGCCGGCGCCGCCGCTGGCGCGGTTGCGCGAGCCCTCCACCCGGTACAGCCGCTCGAACAGCCGTGGCAAGGCCTCGGCCGGCACCGCCGGTTCCGAATCCTGGAAATCGATGCGCAGGCACTCGCCGTCGCGGCTGACGCCCACCCGCAGCCGCCCGCCGGGATCGGTATAGCGCACGACGTTTTCCAGCAGGTTGTTGAATAGCTGCAGCAGGCGCTGCGGGTCGGCCTCGATGGTCCAGCCGCCCCCCGGCGGGAGGCGTGTTTCGAGGCGGATGGAGCGGCCCTGCAGGCGCTCGCCGAAGGCGTTCAGCGCCTGCTGCAGGACGTCCGCCGGATCGAACACCTCCATGTGGTAGCTCAGCGCCCCGACATCGGCCAGCGACAGCTCGTACAGGTCGTCCACCAGCTTGCTCAAGGTGGAGACCTCGGCCTGCAGCGACTTGAGCGCCTCCGGCGTCGGCGTGCGCACGCCGTCCTCCATCGCCTCCAGCTCCCCGCGCAGCACCGCCAGCGGGGTACGCAGCTCGTGCGAGATGTCCGCCATGAAGTGGCGGCGCATCTGCTCGTTGTTTTCCAGCACCCGCGCCAGGCGGTTGAAGTCGCCCGCCAGTTGGCCCAGCTCGTCGCGCGAACTGGCCACGACCCGCGTGCTGTAGTCGCCGGTCGCCAACTGGTGCAACGCCGCCGCCAGACGCTTCACCGGCACCAGCATGACGCGCGCCAGCAGCATCGCTACCACGGCGGCCAGCACCACCCCCAGCAGCGCGAACAGCCAGCCGGCCTTGAGCTGCCCTTCCTGGAAGCGCAGGTCGGCGGCATTGGTCAGGCGGCTGACCGGCACGCTCACCAGCCAGCCGATGGTGCGGCCGTCCAGCAGCAGGGCGGTGCGGGTGGCATCGGTGGGCCAGCTGGGTGCCCCGATCACCACGCGCCCGCCGCTATCCAGCAGCGTCAGCGGCGGCAGGGGCAGGCGAAAACCGGGGTGCGGCAGCGGTTCGTGCCGGCCGCGTGGCCCCTCGGGATGAACCTCGGTGCGCACCAGCCGGCGCCACAGCCGCTCGTTGCCGACCAGAAAGGCCCAGCTGCCTTCTTCACGGTAGGCGTCAACCAGACTGGTCTTCAGCGTTTCCAGGCGCTGGGCGTCGCGCTGGCTAACGTAATCGAGAAACCCCTGCTTGAAGCTCAGGCGGCTGGCGGCACCGATGGCGATCGCGACCACCACGCAACAAAACAGGATGGCAAAAAACAGTTTGGAGGTGATGCCGAGCTTCATGAGTCGTGTGGGCGGGGCGAGACGCCCCAGGGTCGGGATGGAAGCATTGTGGAAACAGCCGGCCGGCGCGGCAAGAGCCGCGCGCCCCGCAGCGGCAAGTTTCACACTTTTTTCACCGTTGACCGGCTCCGGCGAGGAACGCCTCCAGCTGTGCGACCGTCGGCATGCCGGCCCGCGCCCCCGGCTGCGTCACCGCCAGCGCCCCTGCCGCAACGGCGCGCTCCAGCGCGGCCGTCATGCCCAAGGGTAGAAACACCGCCAGCGCGGCGTTGAAGGTATCGCCGGCCCCGGTGCTGTCGATCACCGTCACGGCGCGCCCGGGCTGGTGGTGAAGCACACCCGCCGCATCGATATAATCGGCCCCCTCCCCGCTTCGCGTCAGCACCACCTTGCCTGCCAGCCACGCTGGCAGGCGCTCGAGCCCGGCGGCCTCCGCACCGAGCAGCTGCGCCAGTTCGTGCTGATTGGGCGTAAGGTAGGCCACCTTCGCCAGCAGTTCGGCCGGCAGGACCTGCGCCGGCGCCGGGTTGAGGATCAGCGGCACGCCATGCCGCTCGGCAAGCCAGGCAGCTTCTTCCACGGCGTCCAGAGGAATTTCCAGTTGCGTCAGCAGTACGTCGGCCGAAGCGATCTCGGCTTCGGCCTGGCGCACATCGTCCGGACTCAGCTCATGATTGGCACCGGGCACGACGACGATGGCGTTCTCCCCGCCGCTGACGGTGATGGTGGCGACGCCGCTGGCGACACCGGGAGTCACCGCCACGTGACGCGTGTCCACCCCCTCCTGCTGCAGCCCGGCCACCAATTCGCGGCCGAAGCCGTCGTCGCCGACACGCCCGATGAAGCTCACCTCGGCGCCGAGGCGGCGCGCCGCGACCGCCTGGTTGGCCCCCTTGCCGCCATGGCAGGTGAAGAAACGCTCGCCGAGGAGCGTTTCGCCCGGCGCCGGAAAACGAGGACACAGCACGACCAGGTCCATATTGATGCTGCCGATCACCACGATCTTTGGCATGGTTCTCCCCAAGGTGCCCCCGGCCACACCGCCGGGGGCTCACGTTTGACGATAGCGCAGAGGAGAAGGCGTCGGGACCAAGCCTGTGCCCGGCTCACCATGAGCGGGCCACGGTACGACGGTCGCCGCCGCCATGAGCGGCGGGGAATGGACTCAGTGCAGGCTTTCACGAGACAGGAAGCGCAGGTAGCCCACCCCTTCCAGCCAGAAACCGCCGTCGGCCAGCGGGGTCGCCTCTTCCAACTCGGCCACGGTCAGGATCAGCTCCTGGCCGTCCAGCTTCGCCGCCAGTGCGATATCCTCGTCGTCGGCGAACTCTTCCGAGGCGTATTGATAGTCGGGCTTGATGAACTGGTTGTTCACCTGGATGTACTCTGATTCATTCAGCAAGCGCAGGATGTTCATGACGACCTCCTCGTGATGCGAAGAATGTAGAACCAAGCTCGACAGTTACATTTGAATGAGGCGACTCGCGCCGGGCCGCACTGTCGACGGCCGGGCATCACCTGTCACCGGCATGAGGATGGGCTCTTTGCGCGACGCCGGCAGCCCCGCAGCAGCAGATACGCCCTACAGCCAGCCACGCTCGGCAAACGACTCGGCATGGCTTCCCGTGATCACGAAATGGTCCAGCAAGCGGACATCCACCAGTTGCAGCGTGGCCTTGAGGGTATCGGTCAGCGCCCGGTCGGCCGACGACGGCTCGGCGACACCGGATGGGTGGTTGTGCGCCACGATGACGCCGGCCGCGTTGTGCGCCAGCGCCCGCCGCACCACCTCGCGCGGATAGACCCGGGTCTCGCTCAAGGTGCCGCTAAATACTTCTTCGACCGCCAGAACGCGGTTTTGTGCCGTCAGGAAGATCACCACGAACACTTCGACGTCGCGCAGGCCGATGCTCAGCCGCAGAAAGTCGCGCACCGCCTGCGGGCTCGACAGCGCATCGGCCAGCTTCATCTCTTCGGCCAGCGCCCGTCGCACCAGTTCCTTGGTGGCCATCAGCTGGGTGTACTTGGCCACGCCGAGGCCGGGCTGGCGCTCGAACTCGGCCAGGTTGGCCGACAAGAGCCGCGACAGGGAACCGAATTCGGTCATCAACCGGCGTGCCATGTCGACGGCCGACAGCCCCTTGATACCGGTGCGCAGAAAAATGGCCAGCAATTCGGCGTCGGAAAGACGCCCGGCCCCCTGTGCCAGCAGCTTTTCCCGGGGCCGCTCCGCGGCAGGCCAGTCGCAGATCGACATGATCGGCTCCTCATTGTGCTATAGCTTGTTTTCGCCATTAAACCCAACTCCATGCCAAAATCATAGCCGGCGCGGCGGCGACAGCGGAGCCGCCACCGAGGCCGGCAATTTCCGGTACACTTTTACCTTTTCAGCTTGCACAAAGGCTTTCCATGTCTGCCAAACGGATACTGCTGGGCGTCACCGGCGGCATCGCCGCCTACAAGGCGGCCGAGCTGACCCGTCTCGTGGTCAAGGCCGGACACCGCGTCGACGTGGTGATGACCGACGCCGCCACCCGCTTTGTCACGCCGACCACCTTCCAGGCTCTGTCCGGCCATGCGGTCTATACCAGCCAGTGGGACCCGCGTCCGGACAACGCCATGGCGCACATCGAGCTGTCGCGCCGCGCCGACGTGTTCCTGATCGCCCCGGCCAGCGCCGATTGCCTGTTCAAGCTGGCGCACGGCGCCTGCGACGACCTGATTTCGACGCTGGCCGCGGCGCGCACCTGCCCGCTGATCGTCGCCCCGGCGATGAACAAGCAGATGTGGGACAACCCGCCCAACCAGCGCAATGTCGCCCAGCTCGTCGCCGACGGCGTGACAGTGTTCGGCCCGGCCGCCGGCGAACAGGCCTGCGGCGAAGTCGGCCTCGGCCGCATGCTGGAACCGGAAGAGATCGCCGAGCGCCTGGCAGGCTTCTTCGTTGAGAAACGCCTCGCCGGCAAGCAGGTGCTGCTCACCGCCGGCCCGACCTTCGAGCCAATCGACGCGGTGCGCGGCATCACCAATGTCAGCTCCGGCAAGATGGGCTATGCGCTGGCTCGCGCCTGCCGCGATGCCGGTGCCGAGGTGACGCTGGTCTCCGGCCCGACCGGCCTGCCCTGCCCGGTCGGCGTACGCCGCCTCGACGTGGTCAGCGCCGCCGAGATGCACCAGGCGGTGTTGCAGGAAGTCGGCCACAGCGACGTCTTCATCGCCGTGGCGGCGGTGGCCGACTACCGCGTCAAGAACCGGTCGGAGCACAAGCTGAAGAAGGGCGATGCCGTACCGGTCATCGAACTGGAAGAAAACCCGGATATCCTCGCCACCGTAGCCGGCCTGCCGGCGGCGCCGTTCTGCGTCGGCTTCGCCGCGGAAAGCCAGAACCTGCTCGAATTCGCGGAAACCAAGCGCCGGCGCAAGAAGGTGCCGCTGCTGGTCGCCAACCTGGCACAACTGGCCATGGGCGCCGACCACAACGAAGTGGTGCTGCTCGACGACGCCGGTGCCCACCCGCTGCCGGCTCTTCCCAAGGAGCAGGTGGCCCACGCCATCGTCGCGCATCTGGCGACACTGCTACCCCAGCGCTAAACCGCCAGATCCACTCAGAGGTTGGCCGAAGCCCGGTTTCGGCCAACCTTTCACGATTATTCAAGGACTCCGCATGAAACCCGTCATCGACGTCAAGATTCTCGACCCGCGCCTGCACGACAACCTGCCTAATTACGCCACCGCCGGCTCGGCCGGGCTCGACCTGCGCGCCGCCATCGACAGCCCGATGGAAATCAAACCGGGCGAAACCCAGCTCATCCCCACCGGCATGGCCATCCACCTTGCCGACCCCGGCCTCGCCGCGATGATCCTGCCGCGCTCCGGCCTGGGTCACAAGCACGGCATCGTGTTGGGCAACCTGGTCGGCCTGATCGACTCCGACTACCAGGGCCAGCTGTTCGTCTCGGTTTGGAACCGCGGGCACAGCAACTTTGCACTCGAACCGCTGGAGCGCATCGCCCAGATGGTGATCGTGCCGGTGGTGCAGGTCGGCTTCAACATCGTCGACGACTTCGACGCCTCGCACCGCGGCGAGAACGGCTTCGGCAGCAGCGGCCGGCACTGAAGGCATGTAAATAAATCGGCTACTACGCCCCCCAAGCCGGCCCTGTGATGCGCGCCATATAATATGTAGGGCTGCGCTTCTCGAGCCAGCCTGGGGAGGCTAGCGACGATTTCTGTCACAAGCTCCAGGTCCTGCCTGGACGCAAAAAAGCCCGGCATAACCGGGCTTTTTTACATCCAGCGGCAAACGCCTCAGGCCTTGGCAGTGCGGATACGCTCCGAGCGGCCACGCAGCCACTCCAGCGTCAGCAGCAAGGTGGTGGAGAACAGGATCAGCACCGCCGCCGCCGCCGCGATCGCCGGGCTGATGTTCTCCTTGATGCCGCTGAACATCTGGCGCGGCAGCGTCACCTGCTCCGGACCGGCCAGGAACAGCGTCACCACCACCTCGTCGAACGAAGTGGTGAAGGCGAACAGCGCCCCCGACACCACGCCCGGCGCGATCAGCGGCAGCACCACCTTGCGGAAGGTGAGCAGCGGATTCGCTCCCAGGCTGGCGCTGGCCTTGATCAGGCTGGTATTGAAACCGCTCAGCGTCGCCGACACGGTAATCACCACGAACGGCACCCCCAGCGCGGCATGCACCAAGATCAGGCCGAGGTAATTGTTGGTCAGGCCCAGCGGCGAGAAGAACAGGTAGGCACCGACGCCGACAATCACCACCGGCACCACCATCGGCGAGATCAGCACCGTCATCAGCAGCGACTTGCCGGGGAAGTTCGAGCTGGTCAGGCCGACCGCCGCCAGCGTCCCCAGCACCGTCGCCAGCAGCGTGGCGGCCGGCGCCACGATGAAGCTGTTCTTCAGCGAGTGCATCCATTCGCCGTTGCCGAAGAACTCCCCGTACCAGCGCCACGAGAACGACTTGATCGGGTAGACCAGGAAGCTGTCGGCCGAGAACGACAGCGGAATGATCGCCAATAGCGGCGACATCAGGAACACCAGCACCAGCACGCACACGAGGCGGAACGTCCAGTACCAGAGCTTCTCGACGGGAGAGGCGTAGTTAGGCAGCATGATTTACCCCAGGCTCAGACGGTCGGTCCCCACTAGCTTGCTGTACACCGCGTACAGCGCCAGGGTGGCGATCAAGAGCAGGCTGCCCAATGCGGCGGCCATGCCCCAGTTGATGGTGACGTTGGTGTAGAAGGCGACGTAATAGCTCACCATCTGGTCTTCCGGGCTGCCCAGCAAGGCCGGCGTGATGTAGTAGCCCAGGCACATGATGAACACCAGCAAGGCCCCGGCCGCCACCCCCGGCAGCGTCTGCGGGAAGTAGATCTTCCAGAACGCCGCGAACGGATGGTCGCCCAGCGAAATCGCTGCCTTGACGTACGAAGGCGGAATGCTCTTCATCACGCTGTAACTGGGCAGGATCACGAACGGCAGCAGGATGTGCACCATCGCGATGTAGACGCCGGTACGGTTAAACGCCAGCTGCAGCGGGTGGTCGATGATGCCCAGCGCCATTAGGCCGCTGTTAATCAGCCCTTCGGACTGCAACAGCACGATCCACGCCGCCACCCGCACCAGCACCGAGGTCCAGAACGGCAGCAGCACCAGGATCATCAACAGGTTGCTCTGACGCTTGGGCAGGTTGGCCAGCCAGTACGCCACCGGGTAGCCCAGCAGCATGCAGAACACCGTCACCCACAGGCTCATCCACATGGTGCGGCCGAAGATGCTGAGGTAGGCACGCTCGTTGACCGGCGTCAGCTCCGGCACCCCGCTCTTGTTCTCGCGCAGGTCGAGCGAGCGATACAGGTAATACGGGCTCCACGATTTGGCGTTGCGGGCAATGGCGTGCCAGTGGTCGGGATCGCCCCAGCGTTCATCGATCTGGATAAAGTGGTCACGCACCGACTCGCCCGGCGCCACGTGCAGCGGCATCTTGCGCGCGGTACGCATCAACAGCGAGCGGTAGCCGCTGATTTCCATATTGAGGCGCTTGCTGGCGTCGGCCAGCGTACCGTCTGTCTTGGCGCGGGCCAGATCCTCGGCTAGCGCGGAGTACACCGCGTCCGACGGCAGGCCGCGCTGATCCCAGGAACGGATCAGTTGGCTGGTATGGGGAAGCGCAGTCACGACTTCCGGGTTATCGACGCTGCGGAACAGCAGCGACGTGATCGGGACCAGAAAGGTCAGCAGCAGGAACAACCCCAGCGGGGCGACCAGGGCGATCGCCTTGAATTGTTTCAGGCGTTGCTCGCGCGCCAGTTTCTTCTTGAGCGGCTCGCCATCGGCGGCCGTCAACGGCGCATTCATGATAAGACTTTCCGACATGTCATCAACCTGAGAGAGGGGCCCCGCCACCCTGTCGCGGCGGGAACCGCAGTTACATACCGGCCCGGCTCACGCCAGGCCGGCCTCAAGGTCAGCGTGCAGCCCAGGCGTTGAAACGCTCTTCCAGGTCTTCGCCATGCTCAACCCAGAACGGTACGTCCAGCGCCAGCGCCCCTTTGAGGTTGGCCGGAGCGGTCGGCAGGTTGGCCACCAGCTTGGCGTCCATCTGCTTGACCGTCTTCAGGTTGGTCGGACCGTAGGCGATGTGCGCCGAGTAGTTCTTCTGGTTTTCCGGCTTGCTGGCGAAGTTGATGAACTTCATCGCCTCCTTCACCTTGGCGCCCTTCGGAATCGCCCAGGAATCGACGTCGTAGATGCTGCCGTTCCACACCACTTTTAGGTTCTTGCCTTCCTTCTGCGCGGCATCGATGCGGCCGTTATAGGCCGAGCTCATCACCACGTCGCCGGAGGCCAGGAATTGCGGCGGCTGGGCGCCGGCTTCCCACCACTGGATGTTCGGCTTCAGCTGGTCGAGCTTCTTGAAGGCGCGGTCCACGCCGGCCTTGGTGCCCAGCACCTTGTAGACATCGGAGGCCGGCACGCCGTCGGCCAGCAGGGCGAATTCCAGCGTGTACTTGGCGCCCTTGCGCAGGCCGCGCTTGCCCGGGAATTTCTTCACATCCCAGAAATCCTTCCAGGAGGTCGGCGCCCCCTTCAGCTTGTCGGCGTTGTAGGCCAGGGCGGTCGACCACACGAAGATGCCCACGCCACACTCGGAAACCGCCGGCTTGACGAAGTCCGCCTTGTTGCCCACCTGGGCCCAGTTGATCTTCTCGAAGATGCCCTCTTCGCAGCCGCGCAGCAGCTCCGGCGATTCCACCTCAAGCACGTCCCAGGTCGGACGGCCCACTTCCACCATGGCCTTCACCTTGGCCATTTCACCGTTGTAGTCCCCCGCGGTGATCTTGGTTCCGGTCGCCTTCTCGTACGGCTGGTAGTAAGCGGCTGCCTGAGCATCCTTGTTCGCCCCGCCGAAAGAAATGACGGTCAGGCTTTCGGCAGCCAGAGCCGACAGCGAAACCCCGCCCAGCACAGCGGTAACGATGATTTTCTTGGTAACGTTTTTCATCCAGCTTCTCCTCTGAAACCCAGTTCAGTTTAGTGATAGGCAAAACCCGTGTTCCCGGGCTCATTGCGACGTACCTGTGGCGTCGATCTGTCTTGTGTGTGTGAAAAACTACGGATTGAGGGGGTCCAGTGCCCGGATGTCTTCCGGATTCCAGCCCAGGGCGATGGAGTCGCCGACTGACCAGGAGCCGTCGAGCTCGCTCACCGGCACCTTGACGATGAAGGATGGGTTGCCCGCCACGTCCATGCGCAAGCGCACGTGATCGCCGAAATAGATGAACTCCTGCAGCTTGCCCTGGAAGCGGTTGGCGCACTGCTCCGAGGCGCCGTTCAGACGCACGCGCTCGGGACGGATCGACATGGTGGTGCGCGCCCCGGCCCGGTCGGCGCATACCGCCTTGGCCGTCAGACCGATGCCGTCGCCCAGCTTCACCTGACAGAGGCCGTCCTGCAGGCTCTGCACCTCGCCCTCCAGCGTATTGTTCTCGCCGATGAAACTGGCGACGAAGGAGTTCACCGGGGCTTCGTACAGGTTATAGGCACTGTCTATCTGCTGGATGATGCCGTCCTTGAACACGGCGACGCGGTCGCTCATGGTCAGGGCCTCGCCCTGATCGTGGGTGACGTACACCACGGTCACGCCCAGCGAGTCATGGATGTGCTTGATCTCCATCTGCATGTGCTCGCGCAGCTGCTTATCGAGCGCACCCAAGGGCTCGTCCATCAGCACCAGCTGCGGGTTGAACACCAGCGCGCGCGCCAAGGCCACGCGCTGCTGCTGGCCGCCGGAGAGCTGTGCCGGATAGCGATGCGCCAGCTTTTCCAGCTTGACCATCGACAGCGCGTGCATCACCTTGGCATCGATATCGGACTTGGAGAAATTGCGGATCTTCAACGGATAGGCGAGGTTTTCGCCGACCGTCATGTGGGGGAACAGGGCATAGTTCTGGAACACCATGCCGATATTGCGTTTGTGCGGCGGAACGTGGTTGAGCAAGGCGCCATTGAGGCGGATCTCGCCATGCGTCGGGGTCTCGAACCCGGCCAGCATCATCAGGCAAGTGGTCTTACCGGAACCGGAAGGCCCAAGCAGGGTCAGGAATTCTCCTTTGCGGATATCCAGATCCAGATGCTTGACGATCAGGCTCTCGCCATCGTAGCTCTTCTGAACACCGCGAAAGCTGACCAGCACCTCATTGTCGGGAACGACTTCAGGCACCATGGTTTCTCCTCTGAAACTAAATGTCCGACCAGCGGAACGTGATTCCATTTCTCATACAGGCAGCCCATGTTATAGGCCATTCGGCTTCTGTTTTCTCCCCGCCTGCCATGCAGACCGGTCTTGAGCTTGTGCTTGAAACCTGTAGCGCAACGATAGCCCACAACGGCTCGGCCAATCAACAATGTTTAATTTCAAGTAAAACCACAAGAGTGAAAGCGTTAAATAAATACAACAATCGTTGAACAAACCCAATTATTTTATAGTTTTAGTTGCAAATAATAAGTTTATATCGATCAATAACTTTAATAACGTGCGAAACGTCTATTTTTTTAAGCACACTGGACGGTGAGGATATTAAACGGCAGCCATAAAAAAACCGGCCTTGCGGCCGGTCTGAAGGGAGAATGGAAACGGGTCAAGCCAACAGGTGGTTGTTCAGCTCGCGCATGCCGGCCGACAACATCGCCAGGTCCAGCGCCTGGAATGCCTGCAATTCGGCAAACATCTGGTGGCAGGTCTCGACATCGTGGTGACGCTTTTCCAGCCAGGCGCTGGCCAGGTCTTCCGACTCCTTGCACTCCTGGATCGCCAGCTTGGCCACCTTGCGGTGCAGGCGATACAGGTCATCGCGCAACGCCGAACGCGCCAGCGACTGCCAACGATTGTCGCGCGGCAGACGGGTGATCGCCTCGCGCATCCAGTCCAGCTGCAGCACCTTGCCCAGGCGGTAGTAATTGCTGGCCAGAACGCCTTGGGTCAGCTCCTCACCCTCGCCGATTTCGATGATGTCCATCAGCGGCACGGCAAACTCCAGACGCGCCAGCACGCGCGCCAGGCTGGCCGGCAGGTTCGGGATATCCAGACGAGCTTCCATCGCCGCCACGGTCGGGTAGTCAGTGGCGCTGATCAGCTCCGGCAGCGCCGCAAGCAGAGCCTGCACCTTGGCGCCGTACTGATCAATCACGGCGTTGACCGAGCTGAACGGACGCTTGTTGCGCAGCACCCAGCGCGTCACGCGCTCGATCAGGGTACGCACGATCACCATCAGTTCCATCTGCTGGTCGGCCGGAATCTGGTTGTCCAGCGCCTCGATCTGGCCCCACAGCTGTTCGGCGTTGAACACGCGGCTGGCGATCCACCAGGCACGGGCGATGTCGGCCGCGGAGAACGGCGACTCTTCCTGCAGGCGGAACACGAAGGTCGTGCCCATGCGGTTGATGATCTGGTTCGCCAGCTGGTTGGAGATGATCTCGCGCTTCAGATGGTGTTTCTCCATCTGGCCGCGGAAACCTTCCTGCAGCGGTTTCGGGAAGTAGTTCACCAGCACCGGCAGGAAATCGACGTCGTCCGGCACGTCGGTCGCCAGGATCGCCTGATCCAGCGAAATCTTGCTGTAGGCCAGCAGCACCGCCACTTCCGGCGCGGTCAGACCCTGACGCGCCAGACGGCGGTCGTTGATCTGGGCTTCGGACGGCAGGTATTCGATCTCGCGATTCAGTTCGCCGGTCTTCTCCATGTGGACGATCATGCGGGCATGAGTCGACAGGATCGAGGCCGCTTCCTGCTGCTTGATCGCCAGCACCTGGGTCTGCAGGTAGTTGTTGCGCAGCACCAGATGCCCCACTTCCTCGGTCATTTCGGCCAGCAGCTCATTGCGCTGCTTGAGCGTCATGTCCCCGGCCTGCATCACCGCACCCAGCAGGATCTTGATGTTGACCTCGTGGTCGGAGCAGTCCACACCCGCCGAGTTGTCGATGGCGTCGGTGCAGATGCGGCCGCCGGAGAGAGCGAACTCGACGCGGCCCAGCTGGGTGCACGTCAGGTTGCCGCCTTCGGCCACCACTTTCACGCGCAGCTCACGGCCGTCGACGCGCACCGGATCGCAGGCGCGGTCACGCGCATCGGCGTGGCTCTGCGTCGACGCCTTGACGTAGGTACCGATACCGCCGTTGTACAGCATGTCGGCGCGGGCCTTGAGGATCTCGTGGATCAGCTCGTTCGGCGCCATGCTGTCCTTGTCGGTTTCCAGCCAGGCTTTGACTTCCGGCGACAGCGGGATGGACTTGGCCGAACGCTCGAAGATGCCGCCGCCCTGCGAGATCAACTCGCGGTTGTAGTCGGCCCAGCTCGAACGCGGCAGGTTGAACAGGCGCGCACGTTCCGCGAAGCTGACCGCCGCATTCGGGGTCGGGTCGAGGAAGATGTGCATGTGGTTGAACGCAGCGATCAGCTGGATGTGCTCGGACAGCAGCATGCCGTTGCCGAACACGTCGCCGGCCATGTCGCCGATACCGATCACGGTGAAATCCTGCTCCTGGGTGTTGACGCCCAGATGGCGGAAGTGGCGCTTCACCGATTCCCAGGCGCCGCGTGCGGTAATGCCCATGCCCTTGTGGTCATAGCCGGCCGAGCCGCCCGAGGCGAAGGCATCGCCAAGCCAGAAGCCATACTGTTCCGAAATGCCGTTGGCGATGTCGGAGAAGGTCGCGGTGCCCTTGTCGGCGGCCACCACCAGATACGGATCGTCCGGATCCAGACGGCGCACCTCCTTCGGCGGCACGATCTGGCCGGTGACCAGATTGTCGGTGACGTCGAGCAGCGCCGAGATGAAGGTCTTGTAGCAGGCGATGCCTTCGGCCATGAAGGCTTCGCGGTCGCTCGCCGGCGGCAGCTGCTTGCAGACGAAACCTCCCTTGGAGCCCATCGGCACGATCACCGAGTTCTTCACCATCTGCGCCTTGACCAGGCCCAGCACTTCGGTGCGGAAGTCTTCCATGCGGTCGGACCAGCGCAGACCGCCGCGCGCTACCTTCGAGCCGCGCAGATGCACGCCTTCGACACGCGGGCTGTACACCCAGATCTCGAACATCGGGCGCGGCTGCGGCAGGAACGGGATGGCGTTCGACTCCAGCTTGAACGAGATATAGGACTTGAACTGGCCGTCCTCGGCCTTCTGCCAGAAGTTGGTGCGGCGTACCGCCAGGATCACCGACAGGAAGCCGTTGAGGATGCGGTCCTCGTCGAGGTTGGCCACCTTGTCGAGCAGGTTCTTGAGCTCGGCCTGCAGTGTTTCAGCCTGGGCGTCGTCGGCGTTGACCGGGTCCAGACGGGCCTGGAACAGGCTCACCAGGTTACGGGTGATGGCCGGGTAGTTGGCCACGCACTGCTCGATATAGGCCTGGCTGAAGGTCAGGCCGCCCTGACGCAGGTACTTGGCCAGGGCGCGCACCAGCGAGATTTCGCGCCAGTCGAGGCCGGCCACCAGCGCCAGGCGGTTGAAGCCGTCGTTTTCGCAACGCTTGGCGAAGACTTGCGACAGCAGTTCTTGGAAGTCGTGCTGCACGTCATCCGTCGCCATCTGCTCATAGGCGCTGCCAACGTCGAGGCCGAAATCGCTGATCCACACCTCGGCACCGTCGGACCTCTGCACGCGGTAGGGGTGCTCGTCGCGGACGCGCACGCCCATGTTCTCGAGGATCGGCAGGCTGGCGGACAGGCCGAGCGGCTCGCCGGCGCTGAACAGTTTCAGGTTGAAGGCATTGGTGCCGCGATGCAGCGGTCGATACAGCTTCATGCCGAGACGCTTTTCGCCACCCAGCGATTGCATCAGCTGGATGTCGAGCACGGCGTTGCGGGCGGCGAACTCTTCACGGTAAGCCACCGGGAAGGCGCCCTTGTAGCGGTGGAACAGGCTATTGCCCTGCTCTTCACCGTGCGCTTCGACCAGCAACTGGTGCAGTTCTTCTTGCCAGCCGCGCACCACGCGGGCAATTTCCGCCTCGATGTCCGACTCGTGGAATGCCGGCAGGCCGGCGGCATGGGTGCGGATGGTGTAATGCACCAGCGCCAGCGTGCCGTCGCCGATCTGCACGCTGAACTCGGCCGCGGTGCCGTTGAAGGCGTTCAGCAGCACCTTCTCGATTTTCAGGCGCACTTCGGTATTGAAGCTGTCGCGCGGCACGTACACCAGGCAGCTGACGTAGCGATGGTAGCGGTCGGTGCGCACGAACAGGCGCACGCGCGGGCGCTCCTGCAGGTTGACGATGCCTTCGATGATCGGGGCCAGCGTCTCGGCGGGAATTTCGAACAGCTCGTCGCGCGGGTAGTTTTCCAGCACGAAGCCCAGGGTCTTGGCCTTGTAGCTGTTGTCGACGTAGTCGCAGTAGTTGACCACGTACTCGGCCTTGCGGCGCACGATCGGGATGTTCTTCAGCGAGACCTGGTAGGCGTGGGCGGTGTACAGGCCGAGGAAACGGCGCTCACCGATCACTTCGCCCTTGCTGTTGAAGCGCTTGATGCCGACGAAGTCGATGTAGGCCGGGCGGTGGATGATCGAACGGGTCTGCGACTTGTTCAGAATGATCAGTTGCGGCAGGTGGGCCAGCTCACGCAGTTCCTGCGGCAGCTGTTCGAAACTGGCGGAGTACTCCTTGTCGCCCTGCTCCTTCAGGATGCCAAGACCGCTTTCCTTGATGATCTTCAGGCTGTCCTTGCCATCGCGCTTGACGAGGTCGTAATCGCAGTAGCCCATCAGCAGGAAATGGTTGTTACCCATCCAATGCAGGAAGTCGATGGCCTCGCGGGCTTCGTCGCCACGAGCGCCCTTCACCTTGGCCAGATCGTCAGCGATCTCAGAGAGCGCCGCGCGCATCTTGGGCTCGTCGTTGACCACCAGGCGGATATCGGAAATGACGCGGTTCAGATCGCTTTCGAGTCGCTTGAGCGTGGCAGCGTCGGAGACGCGGTCGATCTCGACGTGAATCCACGATTCCAGCGGCAGGTCGCGGCCCTGGGTGCGCTTGAGTTCCACCAGCTGCCCCTTGGCATCGCGTGCCACCGCCACCACCGGGTGGATCAGGAGGTGCAGGTTGAGGTTGTAGCGCGACAGCAGCATCGCCAGCGAGTCGATCAGGAACGGCATGTCGTCGCCGACCACTTCGATCACGGTATGCGTGCTCTGCCAGCCGTCACGCTCGAAATCCGGGTTGTAGATGCGCGCCTTGTGGGCGCCGGGTTTGCGCTGCTGCGCGAAATCGTAATGGGCGATCGCCGCGCCGAACAAATCCAGCGACGAATACCGGCGCAGGTCGTCGTACTCTGCTTCTTCGAAATAGACCGGAAAGAAAGGGGCCAGTTTTTGTTGCTCATCACTGGACAGCTTGCTGTCAGCCTCCGCCTGAATGTCGTCAATCAGGCTGGCGTGTTCTGTCATGTTGCTGAGGGACATTGGTTTTCTCTGTGTTGTTTGCGCAGGGGTAAGGGCTCTGCTGAGCAGGGATTGTAGAGAGGTCGATCAGCACAAGATTTCTATAAAGCGACACGCTCTTACATCTTCCTTGGTTGCACAGCAGCATTCGTGTATGGGCGGGGGTGAGAGATTGCTTTTTCCACCACTCATAGGCTTATAGCAATGCGACAGCCAATTATAAAAAGACTTTTGTGGAATTTTCTTGCGGGTGCGGTTTTGAAAATACATAACTAGCTGTTTTTGTTGATATTTTTCAGCAATCCAAAAACCCGGTAGAATGCGCGGCTTCATTTTCTCCACCCCGCCCCGCCAAGGCGAGTGGATTGTTCGACCACAAATGTTCGTGCCACCATGGGCTCATACAAGGGCCGGGGCATCACCGGCCGACGAGAAAACCGGCGGGTAGCCGGCCATACCCCGGCCTGGTTCACCACTTCGGCACGACATTATGCGGGACCGTGTCAGAAAACCGTTCTGGCACCCGGTTCACGTTCTGAGAAATAGAGAGGCATTCGATGAAAAAGGTTTTGATGGCTGTGGCGCTGGCCGCCCCGCTGTTCGCGTCCGCTGCCCAGGCAGAGACCATCCGTTTTGGCGTTGACCTGAACTACCCCCCATTCTCCAAGCAGGGCGCGGACGGCAAACCGCAAGGCTTCGATATCGACATGGCCCATGCGCTGTGCTCGGCGCTGAAGGCTACCTGCGAGATCGTGCCGCAGGACTGGGACGGCCTGATTCCGGCGCTGAACACCAACAAGTTCGACGCCATCCTGTCTTCGATGCAGATCACCGACGAGCGCAAGAAGGCCGTCGACTTCACCAACAAGTACTACAACATCCCGAGCCGCATCATCGCCAAGGTTGGCACCAAGGTCGACCAGAACAGCTTCAAGGGCAAGAAGATCGGTGCACTGCGCGCCTCGACCCAGGAGAAGTTCGCCAAGGATTACTGGGGCAAGACGGGCGCCAAGATCGTCGCCTACACCAAATCCCCGGAGTCGTTCCTCGACCTGACCAGCGGCCGACTTGACGCCGTGTTCGTCGACGGCGCAGTGGGCGATCAGGAGTTCCTGAAAACCCCGCGCGGCAAGGGCTTCGCCTTTGTCGGCCCGGAATATGCCGATGCCAAGTATTTCGGCCTGGGCGCCGGCATCGCCGTGAAGAAAGGTAACAACGCGCTGCGTGAACGTCTGAACGCGGCCATCGAGCAGATCCGCAAGGATGGTTCCTACAAGAAGGTGCAGGACAAGTACTTCGCCTTCGACGTGTACGGCCACTGAGCTTCGGCCAACCCCGGACGGCCCGTGCCGAGGCATGGGCCCGATTCGAGCCACCTACCCTTTCCGCTGGAGACTCCATGAAACAGCCCTTGCTGACGCTGGGCGCGCTGCTGTGCGCGCTGACCGCCGCTAGCCACGCCGAAACACTGCGTTTCGCCACCGATGCCAGCTACCCGCCGTTCTCCCAACAAGGTCCGGACGGCAAGATGGCCGGCTTCGATCCGGACATCGCCCGCGCCCTGTGCGCGGCGATGAAAGTGACCTGTGACGTCGAGCCGCAGGACTTCGACGGCATCATCCCGGCGCTCAACGCCAAGAAATTCGACGTCATCATCGCCTCGATGAACATCACCGATGAGCGCAAGAAGGCGGTCAACTTCTCCGATAAGTACTACAACATGCCGAGCCGCCTGGTAGCCAAGGCAGGCACCGCGGTCAACGATGCCTGGTTCAAGGGCAAGAAAATCGGCGTGCTGCGCTCCTCGATCCAGGAAAAATACGCCCGCGACCACTGGGTCAAGCTGGGCGCCAAGCTGGTGCCGTACGGCAAGGCCCCGGAATCCTTCCTCGACCTGAAGGCCGGCCGCGTCGACGCCAGCTTCGTCGATGCCGCCGTGGGCGACACCGACTTCCTGAAAACCGCGAACGGCAAGGGCTTCGCCTTCGCCGGCCCGGCCTACAACGAAGCCAAATACTTCGGCGAGGGTGCCGGCATCGCCGTGCGCAAGACCGACGCCGCCCTGCTCGAGCGCATCAACAAGGCGTTGAAGCAGATCCGCGCCGACGGCAGCTACGACAAGATCCAGAAGAAGTACTTCTCCTTCGACATCTACGGCAACTGATAGGAATGGCCGCGCCGGCACGCCATGCCGGCACGGCCATTCCAGGAGAACAGCATGTTTTTGCAGGGTTATCTTCCCAGCATTCTGGAAGGCGCGGCACTGACGCTGGAAGTCGCGGCGGCTTCGCTGGTGGTGTCGGTGGTCCTCGGACTGATCGGCGCCATGTTCAAGATGGCGCATTCCCGCGCCCTGGTCTGGTCGGCCGAACTCTATTCCACCGTGGTGCGCGGCGTGCCCGACCTGGTCTGGATGTTCCTGTTGTTTTTCGGCGGCCAGATGCTGATCAACGATGTCGCCGAACGCTTCGGCCTGGGTGCACCGGAAATCAACCCGATGATCGCCGGCGTGCTCACCATCGGCTTCATCTTCGGCGCCTACATGACCGAAACCTTCCGCGGCGCCATCATGTCGGTGCCCAAGGGGCAGATGGAAGCCGGCGCAGCCTATGGCATGTCGCCGCTGCGGGTGTTCTTCCGCATCACCGCGCCGCAGATGGTGCGCTTCGCCCTGCCGAGCTTCTCCAACAACTGGCTGGTACTGGTCAAATCCACCGCGCTGGTCTCGGTGATCGGCCTCAACGACATGATGTACAAGGCGGACACCGCCAAATCCATCACCCAGGAACCCTTTACCGTCTACATGGTGGTAGCGGCGATCTACCTGCTGATCACCACGGTGTCGATTGTGGCCCTGAACGCGATGAACAAACGCTATTCGACGGGTGTACGGGAGAGTGAGCTGTGATTGACGCCAACCTGATGATCGAGAATTTTCCGTCCTTTCTGGGTGGCGGCAGCGGAGAAGCCGTGCTGTCCACCAGCGACGGCCTGATCCTGACGCTGGAGCTGCTGTTCTACTCGCTGCTGGGCGGCCTGGCCCTGTCGATTCCGCTGGGATTGATGCGTGTCTCCAGGAACCGACTGGTGTCCGGCGCGGTCTGGCTGTACACCTACGTGTTCCGCGGCACGCCGATGCTGGTGCAGCTGTTCATCATCTACTACGGGTTGTCGCAGTTCGAGGCGGTGCGCGAGAGCTGGGCCTGGACCTACCTGCAGGAAGCCTATTTCTGCGCGCTGCTGGCCTTCACGCTGAACACCGCGGCCTACACCACCGAGATCATCGCCGGCCAGATCCGCAATACCCACTGGGGAGAGATCGAAGCGGCCAAGGCCATGGGCATGAGCAAGTGGCTGATGATGCGCCGCATCGTCATCCCGGCCGCACTGCGCCGCGCGCTGCCGGCCTACAGCAACGAAGTGGTGATGATGCTGCAAGGCACCTCGATCGCCGGCCTGGTCACGCTGGCCGACGTCACTGGCGTCGCCCGCCGCATCTACAGCGACACCTACATGCCGTTCGAACCGTTCCTGATGGCGGGCCTGATCTACCTGGCCTTCACCTTCCTGTTCGTCTGGCTGTTCAAGTTGGCCGAAAAACGCTGGCTGGCCTACCTGGCACCGCGCAAGCACTGAGCCGGACAGCCAGCGACAAGCAGGATGAATCCGATTATCGCGTGAGGCGAGACGTTACCCGCCCACGTAGTGCCACCGGCCATGACCCCACCGTGGCCGGTGCGCAACCCACGACGCATTCAAGACAGGGATTTGCTGAGCGATGAAACCGATCGAACACCCCAACGCCACCTCCACCGGCCTCGACAGCCAAGTCAAGCTGCACGTTGCCGACATCCACAAAAGCTACGGCAGCCACGAAGTGCTCAAGGGCGTGTCGCTGACCGCCCACGCCGGCGACGTCATCAGCATCATCGGCTCGTCGGGCTCGGGCAAGAGCACCTTCCTGCGCTGCATCAACCTGCTGGAACAACCCAACAGCGGCAAGATCTTCGCTGCCGGCGAAGAACTGCAGCTGGTTCCGGACAGCCGCCACGGCGCCCTCAAGGCGGGCGACGCCAAGCAGCTGGCGCGACTGCGCACCAAGCTCGCCATGGTGTTCCAGCATTTCAACCTGTGGGCGCACATGACGGTGCTGGAGAACATCATCGAGGCTCCGGTGCACGTGCTCGGCGTGCCCAAGGACGAAGCCATCGCCCGCGCCCGCAAGTACCTGGAAAAAGTTGGCCTGAAGAACGTCGAAGACAAGTACCCGTCGCACATGTCCGGCGGTCAGCAGCAGCGCGTCGCCATCGCCCGCGCCCTGGCGATGGAACCGGAAGTCATGCTGTTCGACGAGCCGACCTCGGCGCTCGACCCGGAACTGGTCGGCGAAGTGCTGCGCGTGATGCAGGACCTGGCGCGCGAAGGCCGCACCATGGTGGTCGTGACGCACGAGATGGGCTTCGCCCGCGAGGTCTCCAACCACGTCATCTTCCTGCACCAGGGCCGCATCGAGGAGCAGGGTAATCCGAAGGAAGTGCTGGTCAAGCCGAAGAGCGAGCGGCTGGCACAATTCCTCTCGGGCAGCCTGAAATAATCATACAATTACGGCATTAATCATTCGTCTGCCAAGTCCCCGACTTGGCAGAGTCTTTTCCTCGCAAGTTCGCTTTCCGGTCAACTATGGCTATGCAGACGCAAGTCGCCAAACCGCTTCGCTACGGCATCCTGCTGTTGCCCCACGCCGCCATGGCCGATCTGGCCCTGATCACCGAAGTGCTGTCCCGCGCCAACCAGTTGGCCGAAAAAAAGCTCTACGAATTCCTGCTGCTCTCCCCCAGCGGCGACGCCATGCCCCTGACCAACGGCATCAAGGCCCCGGTCGACCTGCCGCTCAGCTACGCGCCCAAACTGGACGGGCTGTTCGTCATTGCCGATGAAATCGCCGGGGACGTCGACGTCGACGAACTGAGCAAGACGATCCATGCCCAGGCCACGGAAAAGCTGCAACTCATCGGGATCGGCTGCGGCAGTTACTGGCTGGCCCGCGCCGGCCTGTTAAACGGCTACCGCAGCACCATCCACTGGCAAGAGATCAACCGCTTCACCGAGGAGTTTCCGGAAGTCATCGTCTCGTCCAATCTGTACGAGATCGACCGCAACCGCATGAGCTGTGCAGGAGGAGCCTCGACGCTGGACTTCATGATGGTGCTGGTGGGGCAGCAGCAAGGGCACGACTTCGCCGCCCAGCTCTCCGAGCTGTTCAGCATGGAGCGCATCCGTCCCGGTAACGAACGGCAGCGCATTCCCCTCGCCACCCGTATCGGCGCCAGCCAGCCCAAGCTGACCGAAGCCGTCAGCCTGATGGAGGCGAATATCGAAGAACCGCTGACGACCGACGACATCGCCTATTATGTCGGCATCTCGCGGCGGCAACTGGAACGCCTGTTCAAGCAGCACCTCTCCGCGGTGCCGTCGAAATACTACCTTGAGCTGCGTCTGAAGCGCGCGCGGCAATTACTGCAGCAAACCTCCAAATCCATCGTTCAGATCGGGCTGGCGTGCGGCTTCTCCAGCGGCCCCCACTTCTCCAGCAGCTATCGCAATCACTTCGGCATCACCCCGCGCGAAGAACGCTCCTCGCGCAACACCGGCAAGAACGCTAGCGAGTAGCCGCCACCGACGACACCGCCGCCTCTGACAACGATAGCGGCGGGGCAAAGGGCAGCCGCAGCCGGAAACACGCCCCGCTGCCGGGAATGTTTTCCGCCTCGATTGAACCACCGTACTGCTCGACGATGGTCTGGCAAATCGACAGCCCCAGTCCCATCCCTCCTTCGCGGGTCGAGTAGAAGGGATGGAACAGCACCGCCTGCACGTCGGGCGAAATACCCCGCCCGCTGTCGCGCACCTCCAGAATGGCATTGGACAGCGCCACGTGGCTATGGATCACCAGTTGCCGCGCCCCTTCCCGCTCCCCCTTCATCGCCTCGATGGCGTTGGAAAGCAGGTTCATCAACACCTGCTCGATCTGGATGCTGTCGGCCATCACCGTCACCGGGTTGGCCGACAGCATCTGCACCACCTGCACACCATTGCTGCGCAGGTCATGCTCGGCGAGGAACAGGCTGTTTCCCACCAGCAGATTCAGATCGACCTGGCGTACATCCATGCTGCGCTTGCTGACGAAGGCGCGCAGCCGCTTGATGATTTCGCCGGAGCGTTCGGCCTGGCGGATGGCGGCCTTCAAGGCATCGGTCACCTGCGCCGGAGCCTCCTCGACATCCTCCAGCATCGCCAGCGATGCCGCACAGTAGTTGCTGATGGCCGCCAGCGGCTGGTTCAGTTCATGAGCGATCCCCGAGGCCATCTCCCCCATCGTGTGCAAGCGCGCAACGTGCGACAGCTTCTCAAGATGGTCCCGCACCCGACTCTCGCTCGCCTCCAGCACCGCCTGCGCCCGGCGCCGGATCGGCCCCATGTCGCGGATCGCACAAACGGCACCGTTCATTTCCCCGGTGCGGGAAAACAGCGGGGCCACCGCCCCTTCGACCAGGCGGGTCTCACCGTAAAATGTCGACAACAACAATTCGTCGGGAAACTCCACCACCTGCTGGTAGAGAAAACTTTGGCCAATCGGGTCGACCTGGGAAACGTCGGCCAGCCCCTGCTGCAGCCGCAATACTTCCCGGTAATCCCGACCCAGCAGCTGCTCCGGCAGCAAGCCCAGCAGTTCCTGCGCCATCGGATTGACCCACTCCACCTTGCGATCGTGACTCAGCGTGATCACACCATCACGGATGGCATTCAATGCTACCTCCACCCGCTCACGCTGGCTGAACAGCGCCTCATCGGCAGCCGAACGGGCGCGGTGCAAGTGCAGACGCTGTTGATACACCTGCCACAGCGCCAACAACAACAGGGTCACCAGCAACTCCTGGAAGACCAGTACACTAAGTCGCAACTCGGCCCAGGTCACGTTGCGCGACAGACTCAAGACGAACGGCTGCGCATCGCTGGGCAAGTCCATTTTGGATTCGAAACGCTGGAACAACGGCCATTGCGACACTTTGCTCGGCCGGAGTGAACGCTCATAGAGCAAGAGCGACCCATGCACTCCCGGCAACTCACGCTGGTACAACGCAATATTCAGCGACTGCGACTCCAGGCGCAGCGGAGCCAGCAATTGCTCGAAGTGGACCTGCACCGCCACGACCCCCTCAACCAGGGGAGAATCGGGACGCAACGGAATCACCCCTGGCCCACCATTGCGGTAGACACCCTTCATCAGCAGATATGCCCGCTCGTCCCCAGCCAGTTCGAACGGCATCGAGACCACAATTTCGCCTGTCGCGATGGCCTGCCTCAGTTCGCGAGCCAGCCGAGGCTCATGCAGGATGTCGTAGCCGTAGAGCCGTCGCGACGCCTGAGTAACCGGCTCCACCATCGTGGCCGGGTAGTAGACATCGCGAAGAGGTGCCGCCCTCCACGAACGACGCCGATTAAGGTCGAAATCGGTAATAGAAGCAGGCTCGCCAATCTCGCGTGACATTTGGTCGAGATACCGATCACGCTCCGTCGGCACGACTTTTTGATAGAAAAGAATGGTATAGAGCTTGGGGTAATTCGCCAGTATTTCTCGGGAAAAAGCGCTCAAGGCGGCGATATCGGATGTGTCACGCGACGCCACCATGGCATGAGCTGCCTGGAGCACGGCCTCGTTCTGATCCAGCTTACGCGCAATCTGCACGTAAGCCGCACGACCATCCTTCTCAAACCCCTCCTCCAGGCGGCTTCTCTCCATCTGAAGCCAGAGCAAGGCCGTCAAGAAACAAAGGACGAGCCAAGCCAGAAGTGGCAAGGCCGATTTTCTGAGCTTGCCGGAGAGACCAAGAGACGATTTCAAGCGCGACCATTCCATTCAGTCTGACGAATTCAGCAAGCCTGCGGCATACGGGTTCTCCCCAGGACACAGGTCGATCGAATTGTCGGGAAGATTAAGAATGTACAACTAAAAGCGGCATCTGTGCCATCCCCAGCCACAAACACCCGTAATGCATCAGCCAGAGGAGCCATTGCGGCATGGCGGCATGGCGGCGCCATAAAAACAGAAAGCCCAGCTCGGATGAGCTGGGCTTTTATAAGGGGAGTCTGGCGGTGTCCTACTTTCACACGGCAATGCCGCACTATCATCGGCGCTAAGGCGTTTCACGGTCCTGTTCGGGATGGGAAGGGGTGGGACCACCTCGCTAAGGCCGCCAGACATAAACTGTCAACAAACTAGAAGAAGCCTGGAAGCCAGCTGGCTTCCATTTCGAATTGGGTAATCGATCGTACGTCGCACTCTCTATTCACCGCGTGGCCCAAGCCACTCAAATGATAGGATCAAGCCTCACGAGCAATTAGTATCGGTTAGCTTCACGCCTCACAGCGCTTCCACACCCGACCTATCAACGTCCTGGTCTCGAACGACTCTTCAGGAGGGTCAAGCCCTCAGGGAAGTCTCATCTTCAGGCGAGTTTCCCGCTTAGATGCTTTCAGCGGTTATCTCTTCCGAACTTAGCTACCCGGCAATGCCACTGGCGTGACAACCGGTACACCAGAGGTTCGTCCACTCCGGTCCTCTCGTACTAGGAGCAGCCCCCGTCAAACTTCCAACGCCCACTGCAGATAGGGACCAAACTGTCTCACGACGTTTTGAACCCAGCTCACGTACCACTTTAAATGGCGAACAGCCATACCCTTGGGACCGGCTACAGCCCC
>NZ_ACIS01000015.1 GCF_000174355.1 Pseudogulbenkiania ferrooxidans 2002 | reverse complement strand
CCCGGCGTAGCCCCCCGCTATGCGGCCAAGCGTCCAGGCTCGGGAAGTAGCCCGGCCCTTGCCGACGCCGATGCGGCGGTTGTCGCGGCGACGCCGGCGCTCCGCGGCGGCGATGTCTGGGGGCGGCCGCTCCAACAGCTGCGACGGCAGCCCGGGCCGGCAGCCAGCGGCAGCGCCGGGCGGCTTGCTTGCGCCTCGGCCAGCGTGAAGCCGGCCCGGCGGGCGGCCCCAGCCAGCACGGCGATGGCGTGCTCCAGCTGGCGCCGCGTCACGCGCTTGTCGAGCAGGCTGACCTCGGTGCTCTTGAGCTGGGTCTCGGCCTGCACCACGTCGGCGCGCGATACCCACGCCCTGGCGGTAACGGTTGCGCGTGATCTGCAGCTGCTGGCGATAGGCCGCCACCTGCTCTTCCAGGAGCCGTAGCGTGCGATCGGCGACGTAGAGCTTGAAGTAGGCGCTGGCGAGCTGCGCCTGGGCGCTCAGCCGCACCGATTCCAGGTCGGCCGCGCTGGCCTCGGCGCTGGCGCGGCCGGCTTCCACGGTGCGCCGCACCCGTCCCCACAGGTCGAGCTCCCAAGCCGCGCTGAGTTCGGCGCGGTAGCTGTTGGCGATGGCGCTGTCGCCGCCGGCGCGGCCGCGGCTGGCCGAGGCGCCGGCCGTGACGCTCGGGCTGTAGCCGGCCTGCGCCTGCTGCAGCAGCGCCTGGGCCTGGCGGTAGCTGGCCTCGGCGGCGCGCAGCGTCTGGTTATGCAGCTGCAGCTGCTGCTGCAGGCTGTCGAGCTGGGCGTCGGCAAAGTCCTGCCACCATGCCGCGCGCGGCAGGTGGTCGGCCGGGGTCGCCGGTTTCCAGTCCTTGGCTTCCTGGTACGCCTCCGGCACCGCCACGCTGGGGCGCTGGTAGTTCGGTCCCACCGCGCAGCCGCCCAACAGCAGCGCCGCCAGCGGCCACAGCGCATGGCGCTTGCTTGTCTTCATTTACCCGTTCTCCTGCGCCTGCGCCGGCGCGGAGCGGCGCTCCCGGCGCCCGCTCCACCGCCGCAGGCGGTCCATGTACAGGTACACCACCGGGGTGGTGTACAAGGTCAGCAGCTGGCTGACGATCAGTCCGCCCACCACCGAGATGCCGAGCGGCTGGCGCAGCTCGGCGCCCTCGCCGTGCCCCAGCGCCAGCGGCAGCGCGCCCAACAGCGCCGCCATGGTGGTCATCAGGATGGGGCGGAAACGTAGCACGCCGGCCTCGAGGATGGCCTCGCGCGGCGCCAGCCCCTGCTTGCGCTCGGCCGCGAGCGCGAAGTCGATCAGCATGATGGCGTTCTTCTTGACGATGCCGATCAGCAGCAGCACGCCGATCATCGCCACCACGTTCAGCTCGCCGCCGGACAGTTGCAGCGCCAGGATGGCGCCGACCCCGGCCGAGGGCAGCGTGGAGAGGATGGTGATGGGGTGGATGGCGCTTTCGTAGAGGATGCCCAGCACGATGTACACCGCCGCCAGCGCCGCCAGGATCAGCCAGGGCTGGCTGTCGAGCGAGGCCTGGAAGGCGCGCGCGCTGCCCTGGAAACTGCCCACCAGCGAGCCGGGCAGGCCGAGCCGGTTGACGGCGCCGTCGATGGCGGCGCGCGCCGCGCCGATCGACACCCCGGGGTCGAGGTTGAACGACACCGTGGTGGCGGCGAACTGGCCCTGGTGGTTGACCGCCAGCGGCGTGTTGTCGGGCTGCACCCGGCTCACCGTGGCGAGCGGCACCGGCTGGCTCTGCGGCGTGATCAGATAGATATCGCGCAGCGACTCGGGGCGCTCGAGGTAGGCCGGAGCCGCCTCCAGCACCACCTTGTACTGGTTGAGCGGATTGTACAGCGTGGCGATCTGACGTTGGCCGAAGGCGTTGCCGAGCGCGCTGTCGGCGTCGTTCTGGGTCAGGCCGAGGCGCGCCAGGGTATCGCGGTCGAACAGCAGCGTGGTCTGCAGGCCGCGGTCCTGCTGGTCGGTGTTGACGTCGGCGAGCCCGGGCAGCCGCACCAGCGCCTGGCGCACGCGCGGCTCCCAGGCGCGCAGCTGGGCCAGGTCGTCGCCCTGCAGCGTGTACTGGTACTGGGCGTTGCTCTGGCGCCCGCCGATGCGCAATTCCTGCGCCGCCTGCAGGAACAAGGTGGCGCCCGGCTCGCGCGACAGCTGCTTGCGCAGCCGCGCGATCACCTGGTCGGCGCTTTCCTGGCGTTCGCTGCGCGGCTTGAGGCCGACGAAGACGTTGGCGCTGTTGCGCGCGCCGCCGCCGGTGAAGCCGACCACGCTGGCCACCGCCGGGTCGCGCCGCACCACGTCGACGAAGCGCTGCAGCTTGCCGCGCATGGCCTGGAACGAGATGCTCTGGTCGGCGCGGATGTTGCCGATCAGGCGCCCGGTGTCCTGCTGCGGGAAGAAGCCCTTGGGCACCGCGACGTAGAGCGCGACGTTGGCCGCCACGGTGGCGACCAGCAGCAGCAGCATCAGCAGGTGGTGGTCGAGCGACCACGCCAGCGAGCGGCGGTAGCCGGCCACCAGGCGTTCGAACCACTGCGCGCGCCAGCGCGCGAAGCGGCTCGGTGCCGCCGGCCTCGGCGGACGCGGACGCAGCCAGCGCGAGCACAGCATCGGCGCGGTGGTGAGCGACACCACCAGCGACACCAGGATCGCCGCCGACAGCGTCAGCGCGAACTCGCGGAACAGCCGGCCGACGATGTCGCCCATCAGCAGGATCGGGATGAACACCGCGATCAGCGACAGGCTCATCGCCAGCACCGTGAAGCCCACCTCGCGCGCACCGCGGAACGCCGCCGCGCGCGGCGTCATGCCGTTCTCGATGTGGCGCGCGATGTTCTCCAGCACCACGATGGTGTCGTCCACCACAAAGCCGGTGGCAATGGTCAGCGCCATCAGCGACAGGTTGTTGAGGCTGAAGCCGGCCAGGTACATCACGCCGAAGGTGCCGATCAGCGACACCGGCACGGTGATCGCCGGCACCAGCGTGGCGCGCCCGCTCTGGAGGAACAGGAATACCACCAGCACCACCAGCGCCACCGCCGTAACCAGGGTGCGCTCGACGTCGCGCAGCGAGGCGCGGATGGTCGAGGTGCGGTCCTGCGTCACCGTCAGCGTGGCGGTCTGCGGCACCGAGGCGGAGAGCTGCGGCATCAGCGCGCGCACGCGCTCCACGGTGTCGATGACGTTGGCACCGGGGGCGCGGAACAGCAGCAGCACGATGGCCGGCTTGCCGTTGGCGAGCCCGGCGTTGCGCACGTCCTGCACCGAATCGCTCACCGTGGCGACGTCGGCCAGGCGCAGCGCGGCGCCGTCCTGGTAGTGCACGATCAGGCCGCGGTAGTCGGCGGCGCGGTTGAGCTGGTCGTTGCTGGCGAGCTGCCACTGCCGGCCGGCGTCCTCCAGCACCCCCAAGGGCAGCTTCAGGGTGTAGTTCTGGATCGCCCGGCGCACCGCGTCGAAGCTGACGCCGTGGCGCGACAGCGCGGTGGGATCGAGCGCCACGCGCACCGCCGGCAGCGCCCCGCCGCCGACCGTGACCTGGCCGATGCCGTCCACCTGCGACAGCTTCTGCGCCAGCACGGTGGAGGCGATGTCGTACAGCCGGCCCTTGGTCAGGGTGTCCGAGGTCAGCGTCAGGATCAGCACCGGCGCCTCGGACGGGTTGACCTTGCGGTAGGTCGGCGTACCGGACAGCGCGCTGGGCAGGTTGGCGAGCGCGGCGTTGATGGCGCCCTGCACGTCCTTGGCGGCGCCGTTGCTGTCGCGGTTGAGGTCGAACTGCAGCACGATGCGGGTGCTGCCCTGCGAGCTGGTCGAGGTGATCTCGTTGACCCCGGCGATGCGCCCCAGGGTGCGCTCCAGCGGCGTCGCCACCGTGGCCGCCATGGTCTCCGGGCTGGCGCCGGCCAGCTGCGCCTGCACCTGGATGGTGGGGAAATCCACCTGCGGCAGCGACGCCACCGGCAACAGCCCGAACGCCAGCAACCCGGCCAGCGCGATCGCCAGCGTCAACAGCACGGTGGCGACCGGGCGGCGGATGAACGGCGCGGACGGGATCATGCCGCGTCACCCTGCGCCGCCGGCGCCTTGCGCCAGCGCCGCGCCAGGCGGTCGAAGGCGAGGTAGATCACCGGCGTGGTGAACAGCGTCAACAGCTGGCTCAACAGCAGCCCGCCCACCAGCGTGATGCCGAGCGGGTGGCGCAGCTCGGAGCCGGCGCCGGAGCCCAGCATCAGCGGCAGCGCGCCCAACAGCGCCGCCAGCGTGGTCATCAGGATCGGGCGGAAACGCAGCAGGCAGGCCTGGAAGATCGCCTCGCGCGGGCTAAGCTTCTGCTTGCGCTCGGCCTCCAGCGCGAAGTCGATCATCATGATCGCGTTCTTCTTGACGATGCCGATCAGCAGGATGATGCCGATCACCGCGATCACGTCGAGCGAGGAGCCCGACACCAGCAGCGCCAACAGCGCGCCGATCGCCGCCGACGGCAGCGTGGAGAGGATGGTGACCGGGTGGATGTAGCTCTCGTACAGCACCCCCAGCACGATGTACATCGTCACCACCGCCGCCAGGATCAGCCACAGGGTGTTGGAGAGCGAACTCTGGAACGCCGCGGCGGCGCCCTGGAAGCGCGTCTCGACGCTGGCCGGCAGGCCGATCTCATGCTCCACCTCGCGCACCGCCGCCACCGCGCTGCCCAGCGACACGCCGGGGGCGAGGTTGAACGACAGCGTGGCGGTGGGGAACTGGTCGAGGCGATTGAGCACCAGCGGCGCCAGCCGCTCGCTCACCTTCACCACGCTCTTCAGCGGCACCGGGGTGCCGCCGCTGCTGGTCAGGTAGAGATCGTCGAGCGCGGCCAGGCCCTTGCCGGCGGCCCCGCCCGATTCCAGCACCACGCGGTACTGGTTGGTCTGGGTGAAGATGGTCGAGATCAGACGTTGGCCGAAGGCGTCGTACAGCGCGTTGTCCACCGCCGCGGCGCTGACGCCGAGGCGCGCCGCGCTGTCGCGGTCGATCTCGATATACGCCTGCAGGCCCTGCTCCTGCTGGTCGCTGGCGACGTCCGCCAGCTCCGGGCGCTGGCGCAACGCGTCCAGCAGGCGCGGCACCCACTGCGCCAGCTCGGCGGCGTTGGCGCTGTCGAGCGCGAACTGGTACTGGGTGCGGCTGGGCGTGGTCTCGATGGTGAGGTCCTGCGCCGGCTGCAGGTAGAGCGCGATGCCCGGCACCTGCGCCGCGCTCTGCTGCAGCCGCGCCGCCACCGTGGACACGTCGTCGCGCTCGCCATGCGGCTTCAGGTTGATCTGCAGGCGCCCGCTGTTGAGCGTGGCGTTGCTGCCGTCGACGCCGACGATGGACGACAGGCTCGCCACCGCCGGGTCGTGCAGCAGCACCGCGGCCAGGCGCTGCTGGCGCTCGGCTATGGCGGCGAACGACACCGACTGCGGCGCCTCGGTCACCGCCTGGATGGCGCCGGTGTCCTGCAGCGGGAAGAAGCCCTTGGGCACCACCAGGTACAGCGCGGCGGTCAGCACCAGCGTGCCCAGCGCCACCAGCAGCGTCAGCGGCTGGTGCTCCAGCACCCACTCCAGGGCGCGGCCGTAGCGCGCGATCATGCCGTCGATGAAGGCGCCGCTGGCGTGGTAGAAGCGCCCCTGCTTCTCCTCCGGCACGTGCTTCAAGAGGCGCGCGCACATCATCGGCGTCAGCGACAGCGAGATCGCCGCCGACAGCAGGATCGACACCGCCAGCGTGACGGCGAACTCGCGGAACAGCCGCCCCACCACGTCGCCCATGAACAGCAGCGGGATCAGCACCGCGATCAGCGAGAAGGTCAGCGAGATGATGGTGAAGCCGATCTGCGCCGAGCCCTTGAGCGCGGCCTGCAGCGGCGAGTCGCCCTCCTCGATGTAGCGCGCGATGTTCTCGATCATCACGATGGCGTCGTCCACCACGAAGCCGGTGGCGATGGTCAAGGCCATCAGCGTCAGGTTGTTGAGGCTGAAGCCCGCCAGGTACATCACGCCGAAGGTGCCGACCAGCGACAGCGGCACCGTCACGCCGGGGATGAGGGTGGCCGGCACGTTGCGCAGGAACAGGAAGATCACCATCACCACCAGCGCTACCGCCAGCATCAGCTCGAACTCGACGTCGTGCACCGCGGCGCGGATGCCGTCGGTGCGGTCGCTGAGCAGGGTCACGTCGACCGAGCCCGGCAGCGTCGCCTTGAGCTGCGGCAGCAGCGTCTTGATGCGGTCCACCACCTCGATCACGTTGGCGCCGGGCTGGCGGCGGATGTCGACGATGATTGCCGGGCTGCGGTTGGCCCAGGCGCCGAGACGGCGGTTCTCCACCTCGTCCACCACCGAGGCCACGTCGGACAGGCGCAGCGGTGCGCCGTTCTTGTACGCCAGCACCAGGCGGCGGTAGTCGTCGGACGAGGCGAGCTGGTCGTTGGCGTCGATGCTGGAGGCCTGCAGCGGGCCGTCGAAGCCGCCCTTGGACTGCTTCACGTTGGCGCTGCCGATGGCGCTGCGCAGATCGGCCAGGGTCAGACCGTTGGCCGCCAGCGCGCGCGCGTCGGCGCGGATGCGCACCGCCGGGCGCTGGCCACCGCTCAGGCTCACCAGCCCCACCCCGGAGAGCTGCGACAGCTTCTGCGCCAGGCGCGTGTCGACCAGGTCTTCCAGCTTGGGCAAGGGCAGCGTCGGCGAGGTGATGGCGAGCGACACGATCGGGCTGTCGGCCGGGTTGACCTTGTTGTAGATCGGCGGCGACGGCAGGTCGGCCGGCAGCAGCGAGCTGGCGGCGTTGATCGCCGCCTGCACTTCCTGCTCGGCCTCGTCGAGCGCGATGTCGAGCGTGAACTGCAACGTGATCACCGAGGCGCCGCCGGAACTGCTGGTGCGCATCTGGCTCAGCCCCGGCATCTGGCCGAACTGGCGCTCCAGCGGCGAGGACACCATCGCCCCCATCACCTCCGGGCTCGCGCCCGGGTAGAGCGTCACCACCTGGATGGTGGGGTAATCCACCTGCGGCAGCGCCGACACCGGCAGCAGCTTGTACGCCACCCAGCCGGTCAGCACCAGCGCCAGCATGCACAGCGTGGTGGCGATCGGCCGCAGGATGAAGGGACGGGACGGGTTCATTGCTTGGCCTGTCCCTGCGCCGCCGGCGCCGAGGCCGCGTGCTTGCCACGGCGCTTGCCGCCAGCGCCCGGCGCCGTGGCGCCCGCGTCGTTCAGGGCGCGCGGCTTGACCTGGCTGCCGGCGCGCAGCCGGTCGAGGCCGTCGAGCGCCACGCGCTCACCCGGCGCCAGGCCCTGCTCCACCGCCAGCTGGCCGGCATCGGCCGGCCCCGGCACCACCGGGCGCAAGGCGACACGGTTGTCCGGCTGCACCAGGTAGACGAAGGGGCCGTCCTTGCCGCGCTGCAGCGCCGCCTCCGGGATCAGCACCGCGTCGCGGCGCACCTCGGTGAGCAGCTTGACGTTGATGAACTGGTTGGGGAACAGCACGTTGTCGGCGTTGGCGAAACGCGCCTTGAGCTTGACCGTGCCGGTGGTGCTGTCCATCTGGTTGTCCAGCGTCTCCAGCTTGCCCTGGGCCAGCAGCTTGCCGCCGCGGTCCCATGCCTCGACCGACAGCGCCTGACCGGCCAGATAGGGCTTCATCACCGTGCTCAGGTGCGCCTCGGGCAGCGCGAACACCACGTGGCTGGGCTGGGTCTGGGTGATCACCACCAGGCCGTTGGCGTCGTTGGCGGTGATCATGTTGCCGGCGTCGACGCGGCGCAGCCCGACGCGCCCCGCCAGCGGCGCCGTGATATGGCTGTACGACAGCTGCAGGCGGGCGTTGTCGACCACCCCCTGGTCGACCTTGACCGTGCCGCGGAACTGCTGCACCAGCGCCGCCTGGGTATCCACCTGCTGGCGCGCGATGGAATTCTCCGCCAGCAGCGACTGGTAGCGCGCCAGGTCGATCTCGGCGTTCTTCAATTGCGCGCTGTCGCGCAGCAGCTGCCCCTCGGCCTGCGCCACCGCCGCCTCGAACGGGCGCGGGTCGATCTCGGCCAGGAGCTGGCCGGACTTGACCAGCTGGCCCTCGGTGAACAGCACGCGCATCAGTTGGCCGTCGACGCGGCTCTTCACCGTCACCGTCTCGCTCGGCGTCACCGTGCCCAGGGCGGTCAGGTAGACCTTGAGCTGGCCGCGCCGCACCGTCGCCACCGTCACCGTCTGCGGCCCGCGCTCGCCCCGTTTCTGCACCGCCGCCTTGTCCGCACCGGACGCGGCGTGCCAGCGCTGCCAGCCGACCGCCCCGGCCACGACCAGGCCGAACAGGGCCAGCCACAGCAGGCGGCGACGCGGGCGGGGGGTAGAGGGAGAAGACGGGGGGGTGGATTCGGAGGGGGTCGGGCTCATCGTGTCGGTTCGCTGTCTGGGGCTGGGAAAAAGGAAAACGGGCAGACGCCCGGACCAACCTCGACGCACCGGGCGAGGTTCAATGATATCGGCTAAACCTTACGCAAACATGGAGAGAATGCGAATTCGTGCCACGCGTCATGCCGCTCGGGAGGGCCCCCGGCGCCGGACTCGGCGCCGTGCCGCGCATGCGCTATGCTGTGTCACCCCCCAACCGAGCCGCCCCGCCCGATGAGCGCCCCTTGCCCGACTCCGCCGACCGCCGCCCCCGAAGACATCCACTTCGTGCTGTTGCCGGAATTCTCCATGCTCGGCCTGCTGTCGGCGATCGAGCCGCTGCGCGTCGCCAACCGCTTCCACCCGGCGCTGTACCGCTGGCACCTGCTGAGCCTGGACGGCGGCGCGGTCAGCGCCAGCAACGGCATGTCGCTGGCGGCGGAAGGCGCCTGCAGCGGGGCGGGAGCGGTGCGCACGCTGTTCGTGGTGGCGGGCTTCAACCCGCTGGCGCACGCCACGCCGGCGTTGACCGCCTGGCTGCGCCAGCTCGCGCGGCAGGGTGCGACGCTGGGCGGCATCGACACCGGCTGCTTCGTGCTGGCCGAGGCCGGGCTGTTCCGGCACGAGAAGCTGACGCTGCACTGGGAGGCGATCGCGGCGTTTCGCGAGCACTACCCGGCGCTCAACGTCACCCAGGAATTGTTCGAGATCGACGGGGCGCGCATCAGCTCGGCCGGCGGCACCGCCTCGATCGACCTGATGCTGGAGCTGATCGGCCGCCACCACGGCGCCGAACTGGCGATGCAGGTGTCCGAGCAGTTCGTGCTGGGCCGCATCCGCGCCAAGTCGGATCACCAGCGCCTGCAAATCGCGGTGCGCTACGACGTGCACAACCGCAAGCTGGTGAACGCCATCGGAACCATGGAACGGCATCTCGAGACGCCGCTGACGGCGGACGAGCTGGCCGAGACGGTGGGGGTGACGCGGCGCCAGCTGGAGCGGCTGTTCCGCGCCCAGTTCGACGATACCCCGGGCGCGTTCTACCTGAAATTGCGGCTGGAGAGGGCGCGCGAGCTGCTGCGCCAGACCGGGATGAGCGTGATGGAGATCGGCGTGGCGTGCGGTTTCGACTCGGCCACCTATTTCGCGCGCGCCTACCGCCAGCGCTATAGGGTGACGCCGAGCCACGACCGCCACGAAGAGAGCGCCGCGCGGGCGGCACCTTGACCGTAGGGCGGAAGCCCCGCCTACGGGGCGTTCCGCCAAGCCGGTGCGCCACGAATCAGCGGCGCATTCGACGCGCATACCGACGCGGTATATCGCGACGCCCGGCGGATCGCCCCAGCACAGCAGGGGCATCCGCCCTACACCGCCAGCTCGGCCAGATTGCGGAACAGTTCCAGCGCCTCCGGGTTGGCCAGCGCCGTCAGGTTCTTCACCGGCCGGCCGTGCACCACCTCGCGCACCGCCAGTTCCACGAACTTGCCGCTTTGCGTGCGCGGGATGTCGGCCACCTGCACGATGCGCGCCGGCACGTGGCGCGGCGTGGTGTGGCGGCGGATGCGTGCGCGGATCGTCTGCTGCAGTTCATCACTCAGCGTCAGCCCGGCGGCGAGCCGCACGAACAGCACCACGCGCACGTCGCCCTGCCAGTCCTGGCCGATGGCGAGCGACTCCAGCACCTCGGGCACCGTTTCCACCTGGCGGTAGATCTCGGCGGTGCCGATGCGCACCCCGCCGGGATTGAGCACGGTGTCGGAGCGGCCGTGGATGATCAGCCCGCCGCGCGTGCTCAGCTCGGCCCAGTCGCCGTGCACCCACACCCCGGGGAAGCGTTCGAAGTAGGCGGCGCGGTACTTCGTGCCATCGGCATCGTTCCAGAAGCCGAGCGGCATCGACGGGAACGGTCTGGTGCACACCAGCTCGCCCTTCTCCCCCACCACCGGCGCCCCCGCCTCGTTCCACACCTCGACCGCCATGCCGAGCCCGCGCGCCTGCAGCTCGCCGCGGTACACCGGCTTGGCCGGGCAGCCGAGCGCGAAGCAGGACACGATGTCGGTGCCGCCGGAGATCGAGCACAAGGCCACGTCCGGCTTGATGGCCCGGTAGACGTAGTCGTAGCTGGCCGGCAGCAGCGGCGAGCCGGTGGAATAGACGAAACGCAGGCTACTGAGGTCGTAGCGCTCGCCCGGCGCGACGCCGGCCTTCTCCAGCGCCGACAGATACTTGGCGCTGGTGCCGAAATGGGTCAGCCGCGTCGCCTCGGCGATGCGCCACAGCACGTCGGGGGCGTCATTCAGCAGCGGCGCGCCGTCGTACAACACCAGCGTGGCTCCCACCGCCAGCGCCGACACCATCCAGTTCCACATCATCCAGCCGCAGGTGGTGTAGTACAGCAGGCGGTCGCCGTCAGCGAGGTCGCCGTGCAGCATGTGCTCCTTCAGGTGCTGCAGCAGCGTGCCGCCGGCGCCGTGCACGATGCACTTGGGCTGGCCGGTGGTGCCGGACGAATACAGGATGGTGAGCGGCGCCTCGAACGGCATCGGCGCGAAGTCGATCTCGCCGGCCGGGTACGCTGCGACGAAGTCGTCCCACGTCACCACCTTGGCGATTCCGTCGAGTTCCGGGGTGCCGCCGGCATAGTTCCACACCACCACGCGTTCGAGCCCCGGCAGCGCGCCGGCCAGTTCGGCCAGCTTGGCGCGCACGTCGATCGCCTTGCCGTTGTAGCGGTAGCCGTCGCTGGCGAACAGCACCTTGGGTGCTATCTGGCCGAAGCGGTCGAGCACGCCCTCGACACCGAAATCCGGCGAGCAGCTGCTCCACATCGCGCCCAGGCTGGCGGTGGCCAGCATCGCCGCCACCGTCTCCGGCATGTTCGGCACCAGGCCGGCCACCCGGTCGCCGGGGCCGACGCCCTGGGCGCGCAAGGCCTGGGCCAGGCGCGACACGGTGCCGTACAGCCGGCCCCAGCTCCAGGTCGCGCGCACCTGATCCTCGCCGTAGAACGCCAGCGCCACGCCGTCGTCGCGCCGCCGCAGCAGGTTGGCGGCGAAATTCAGCCGCGCACCGACGAACCAGCGCGCGCCGGGCATGCGCTCGCCATCCTGCAGCACCGTGTCGGCCTCGCGCATGGCGCGCACCTCGGCGAAACGCCACAGCGCCTGCCAGAACACCGCCGGCTCGCGGATCGACCAGTCGTACAGCGCGTCGTAGTCGTCGAGCGCGATGCCCTGCCCGCGTGCCACCTCGGCGCGGAAGGCGTCGAGCCGGCACGGTGCGCCGGGCCGCCACAAGGGCTCGTTGGGAACGGGTACGCTCATGTCTGCCCGCCCTCCGTCGCGGCGCGCCGCGGCAGCCCGATCACCCGGCCGGCGTAGGCCGGGCGCGGCAGGCCGGCGTGCGCCGCCGCCAGCGTCTCGACCCTGGCCAGCACCGCGGCGTCGAACGGTGCCGAGCAGGCTTGCGCCGTGTCGACGTGCAGCAGCATCTGCTCGCTGGCGGCCACCGGCTCGGCCTCGTCGCCACGATGCAGCGTGAAGTAGACGTGCAGGCGCTTGCTGTCGTGGGCCAGCAGCTGGCAATCCACCCGCACCGCCTCGCCCTGCTTCAACTCGGAGAGGTAATTCAGGTGCACCTCCAGCGTGTAGACCGAGCGCCGGCTGCGCTCACGCTCCGCCGCGTCGAGCCCGATGGTGTCGATCAGCGCGTCGACGGCGTAGCTGAACAGCAGCAGGTAGAAGGCGTCGCGCAAGTGGCCGTTGTAGTCGACCCACTCGGCGCGCACCTCATCGCGGTACAGCGTCAGCGCGCTCATTTCACTCCTCCGGCTTCAGGCCGTGACGCGCCTTGGCCGCCGCCACCGCGCCCAACACACCGAGCAAGCAGTCGTCGCGGTAGCGCTCCAGCGCCTTGATCGAGCGCTCTCCCTGCTGCACCGCCGTGCCCTCGACCACGCGTTCGATCAGTTCGTCGGTCAGCTCCGGCGCCGGCAGATAGGTCCACGGCAGCTGCAGCGCCGGCCCGAACTGCTGCATGAAGTGGCGCATGCCCGCCTCGCCGCCGGCCAGCGTGTAGATCTGGAAGGTGCCCATGAAGGCCCAGCGCAGGCCGGCGCCGAAACGGATGGCGTCGTCGATCTCGCCGGTCGTCGCCACGCCGTCGTTGACCAGATGCAGCGCCTCGCGCCACAAGGCTTCCAGCAGGCGGTCGGCGATGAAGCCGGGCACCTCCTTGCGCACGTGCAAGGGCCGCATGCCGAGGCCGGCGTAGATCGCCTTGGCGGCCTCGATGGTCTCCGGCGAGGTCTTCTCCCCGCCCACCACCTCGACCAGCGGCAACAGGTACACCGGGTTGAACGGGTGGCCGACGATGCAGCGCTCCGGGTGCACGGCGTCGCGGTAGAACTCGGACGGCAGCAGCCCCGAGGTGGACGAGGCGATGATGGCCCCCGGCTTGGCCGCCGCCGACACCCGGGCGTGCAGCTCCAGTTTCAGCTCCAGCCGCTCCGGCGCGCTCTCCTGGATGAAGTCGGCGTCGGTCACCGCCTCCTCGATGGTGGCGACGAAGCGCAGCCGAGCCGGCGAGGCGCCCGGCTTGAGGCCGGCCTGCTCCAGCGCCGGCCAGGCGTTGGCGACGTTGGCGCGCAGTTGCGCCTCGGCACCGGGTGCCGGGTCCCAGGCCACCACGTCGAGGCCGTTGGCGAGCGCGCGCGCCACCCAGCCGCTGCCGATCACGCCGACGCCGAGCGCGGCAAAAGTCTTGATTTCGCTAATCACAGGCATGACTGCCTCCTCTCGCTGGGGCCGGATGGCCCAGCATGGAATGTTTCGTCGTATTCAGAGCCAGAATGTGTGGCGCGCCGCGCTCCCACATCCTGCGCAGGATCAGCCGCGCTTCTTCAGCCCGAGCTTCTGGCGCCCCTCTTCCGGCGTCAGCGTGCGCGCGCCGAGCTTCTGCACCAGGTCGATGGCGCGCTCCACCAGCGAGCCGTTGCTGGCGAACACGCCACGGTCGAGGTAGAGGTTGTCTTCCAGCCCGACACGCACATTGCCACCCAACAGCACCGCCTGCGCCACCATCGGCATCTGCATGCGGCCGATGCCGAAGCTGGCCCAGTTCGCCCCCGGCGGCAGGTTGTCGACCATCGCCTTCATGGTGGTGGTGTCGGCCGGCGCCCCCCAGGGGATGCCGAGGCAGAGCTGGAACAGCGGCGCGTCGTCGAGCAGGCCTTCCTTCAGCAGCTGCTTGGCGAACCACAGGTGGCCGGTGTCAAACACCTCCAGCTCCGGCTTCACCCCGAGCTCCTGAATGCGCCTGGCGCCGGCGCGCAGCTGCGCCGGGGTGGAGACGTAGATGTAGTCGCCGTCGCCGAAGTTGAGCGTGCCGCAGTCGAGGGTGCAGATTTCCGGCAGCAGCTCCTCGACGTGGATCAGCCGTTCCAGCCCGCCCACCAGGTCGGTGCCGGGGCCGAACTCCATCGGTTTTTCGCCGGCGCCGATCTCCAGGTCGCCGCCCATGCCGGCGGTCAGGTTGAGAATCATGTCGACGCCGGAGGAGCGGATGCGGTCCACCAGCTCGCGGTACAGCTTGGGGTCGCGGCTGGGCTTGCCGGTATCCGGGTTGCGCACGTGGCAGTGCACCACGGTGGCGCCGGCACAGGCCGCCTCGATGGCGGCGTCGGCGATCTGGCGCGGGGTGACCGGGATGGCCGGGTGCTTGCCGACGGTGTCGCCGGCGCCGGTCACCGCGCAGGTGACGATGACGTCATGGTTCATGCTGTGTCCTTTCTGCGGGAATCGGGGGCCGGCTTACTGCGCCAGATAGCTCTTCACGGCGTCCAGTCCGGGCTTGCCGTCGAAGGTGGTGACGCCGTCGAGCCAGGCGGTCAGCACCTGCGGGTTGCGCTGCAGCCACTGCTTGGCGGCGCTGGCCGGATCGACCTTGTTCATGATCGGGTCCATCACGCGGTTTTCCATGTCGAGGGTGAACTTGAAGTTGCCGACCAGCTTGCTGGCGTTGGGGCAGCGCTGCTGGTAGTCGTTGGCCAGCACCGTGTACACCTTGGAGCCGCCGTAGTTGGGGCCGAACTGCTTGTCGCCGCCGGAGAGGTAGGTCAGCTTCATCAGGAAGTTCATCGGGTGCGGTTCCCAGGCCAGGAACACGATCGGGCGCTTCTGGCGGAACGCCTTGGTGGCCTCGACCAGCATGCCGGCCTCGCTCGACTCGATCAGCTTGAAGCCCTTCAGGCCGAATTCGTTGCTGTCGATCATCTTCTTGATCTGGGCGTTGCCCTGGCTGCCGGGCTCGATGCCGTAGATCTTGCCGTCCAGCTCCTTGCGGAACCTGGCGATGTCGGCAAACGTCTTCAGGCCGCGCTCGGCGGCGTAGCTCGGCACCGCCAGCGTGTACTTGGCGCCGTCGAGGTTGGCGCCGGGCAGCACCTGCAACGACTTGCTCTGCACGAACGGGGTAATGGCCGGGGTCTGCGATGGGTCCCAGTAGCCGAGGTAGACGTCCAGCTGCTTGCTCTTCAGGCCGGCGAACACGATGGGCTCGGAGGCGATGGTCTTGCTCGGGACGTAGCCCAGCCCCTTGAACACCACCGTCGCGAGCCCGGTGGTGGCGGCGATGTCGGTCCAGCCGACGTCGGCAAAACGCACGTTGCGGCAGCTTTCCGGCTCCGCGGCCAAGGCCGGCAGCGCCAGCAGCGAAGAGAGGCACAGCACCAGCGGTTTGATATCCAGTTTCATGTCCTAGCTCCGTGATAAAGAATCGGTCCTGTTCCGACCCGCGGGCCGTTGCGACGGCCATCCACGCGGCGCCCGGTGGCACCGCCGTCACCCGGCGGAGGGGGTAGTGGCGTCACTGTAGCGGCATCGGCCCCCGGCCCAGCGAACTCTGGCGACATTTGATCGGACTGGAGCGACACGCTGGCACCACAAACGAAAAACGGGGAGCCGAAGCTCCCCGTTGGGTGAAAAGGTTGGCCGAAGCCGTCAAAATCCGCCCCAGGAGGCGAGCAAGCCAAGGCCGGTCGAGTACCGCCGGCGCACAGGAACCGGCATGGACACGGAGTCCATGAGGATTCCGAGCATCGCCGGCGCTCACGATGCGCAGGCGCAGCCGCCTCGGGATGGGCTCGCAGAACCTGTCCACGATCTGTCGCGAGCGCCCCTCAGCGGGGTAAAGAGCAGCGCAGGAACCGGAATGGACATGGAGTCCATGAGGATTCCGAGCAGCACATGGGCCCCGATCAGGGACGCGCAGCAGGATCGTGCACAGGTTCTCAGCCGCGCCGTCGCCAGCCTAATAGCAACACCCCGGCCAGGATCAGCACCCCGCCGCCCAGCATCGCCGCGCTCACCGCCTCGCCCAGCCACATCGCCCCCCACAACACGCCGAACACCGGCACCAGGTAGGTGACGCTGCTGGCGCGGGTGGCGCCGAGCTTCTCGATCAGGCGGTAGAAGATCACGTAGGCCAACGCCGTGCAGGCCAGCGCCAGCAGCAGCACCGCGCCCCACACCTTGCCCTGCGGAACGACCGGCGGCCAGGTGACGAGCGCCAGCGGCAACAGCAGCAGCGCACCCGACGCCAGGCTGCCGGTCGCGGTCACCAGGGGCGGCAGGCCCGGCAGCCAGCGCTTGGCCATGTGGCCGGACCAGCCATAGCAGGCGGTGGCGCCGAGCATCGCCAGTACCGGCATCCCGCTGTCCAGGCCGAACGCGGCGCCGCGTCCCAGCGTCAGCACCAGCACCCCGGCCAGCCCCAGCGCCAGCCCGGCGGCGCGCTGCCGGGTCATCGCCTCGCCCGCCAGCGGCATCGCCCACAGCGCGGTCATCAGCGGCGTGGTGGCGTTGAGCACCGAGGCCACCCCGGCCGGCAGGCTGAGCGTGGCCCAGGCGATCAGGCAGAACGGCAGCGCCGACAGGAACACCCCGACGATAGCGATGGCGCGCCAATGCTGGCGCCACAGCGCGATCCCGCCCTGCCACAGCAGCAAGGGCAGCAAGGCCAGCGCTGCCACGCTGAGGCGCAGCGCGATCAGCGGGAACGGCCCCAGCTCCGGCACCGCCACGCGCATGAACAGGAACGAGCCGCCCCACATCGCGGCCAGCAACACCAGCCACAGCCAGTCGCGCCGCTCAGCCATGGCGCACCTCCGCCACGACGGTCACGGCGCGCCGACGGTGACGCCCGGAATAACGACTCGGAAGATTCATCGGGATGTCCTCGCAAAACGCCAGTGTAGAGAAGGTGGCGTCTTATGACGATCCGATTCTTGCTGTGCAAATGGAAACCGCCGCGCAGGGCGGCGGCGGACAGGACGGAAGCAACGGCTAGTGGCGGCACTTGCAGGTGTTGATGCCGAGTAGCGCGTACGGCGGGCACCAGCCGACCAGGCCGGTGGCGAGCGGAATCAGCCCCAGCCAGCCCCACGGGCTGTGCGGCCCGACCAGCGCCAGGCTGACGATGCCCAGCCCCGCCGCGATGCGTACCACGCGTTCGATCCTGCCGATGTTCTGCTTCATCACTCGCTCCTTTGTGCGCCATTCGAAAACAATATATATAAATATATAATATATGGCGCGTAAAAAGGCAAGCCCGCCCCCAAACGAAACGGGCCGCCCGAAGGCGGCCCGCGTGGCGGTAAAGCAGGAGATGCGACTCAGTCGCCCATGGCGGCCAGCAGCTCGGCCTGGTGTTCGGCGATCAGCGCGTCGGTGAGTTCGAACAGGTCGCCGTCCATCACCTGGTCGAGCTTGTACAGCGTCAGGTTGATGCGGTGGTCGGTGATGCGGCCCTGCGGGTAGTTGTAGGTGCGGATGCGCTCGGAGCGGTCGCCCGAGCCGATCAGGCTCTTGCGCTCGGCGGCCACCGATTGCTGCTGCGCGCGCAGCTGGATGTCGTAGATGCGCGCCGCCAGCACCTGCATCGCGCTGGCCTTGTTGGCGTGCTGCGAACGGCCGTCCTGGCATTCGGCGACGATGCCGGTGGGCAGGTGGGTGATGCGCACCGCCGAGTCGGTCTTGTTGATGTGCTGGCCGCCGGCGCCGGAGGCGCGGAAGGTGTCGATGCGCAGGTCGGCCGGGTTCAGCACCACCTCGGCGATTTCCTCGGCCTCCGGCATCACCGCCACGGTGCAGGCCGAGGTGTGGATGCGGCCCTGGGTTTCGGTGGCCGGCACGCGCTGCACGCGGTGGCCGCCCGATTCGAACTTGAGGCGCGAGAAGGCGCCAAAGCCCACCAGCCGCACGATCACTTCCTTGTAGCCGCCGAGGTCCGACTCGGACGACGACACGATCTCGGCCTGCCAGCGGTTGCGCTCGGCGAAGCGCGTGTACATGCGCAACAGGTCGCCGGCGAACAGCGCCGCCTCGTCACCGCCGGTGCCGGCGCGGATTTCGAGGAAGATGTTCTTCTCGTCGTTGGGGTCCTTGGGCAGCAACAGCTTCTGCAGCTCGACATCGAGGCTGGCCATGCGCTCCTTGCCTTCGTCGATCTCGGCCTGGGCGAATTCCTTCATGTCCGGGTCGGCCAGCATCTCGGTGGCGGTGGCGAGGTCGCTCTCGCACTGGCGATAGGCCTGGTAGGTTTCGACCACCGGCGTGAGTTCGGCGTGTTCGCGCGTCAGCTTGCGGAACGCGTCCATGTCCCGGGTGGCGGCTTCGCTCGCCAACAGATGGGTGACTTCTTCCAGCCGGTCCGCCAGCTGGCTCAACTTCGTCGCAATCGACGGTTTCATTACGACTCCGGGTGTAAACGGTAAAGACGCGTGATGGCGTGCACCAGCGCGTCGTGCTCGGGGCCGTGGCCCGCGGACAGTGCCTGGGTCGGTGGGTGCATCAGCTTGTTGGTGAGCTGTTGCGACAGCGCTTCCAGCACCTTGGCCGGGTCATCGCCGCGCGCCAGCTGCTTGTGCGCCGCCTCCAGCGCGTGGCGGCGCACGCGCTCGGCCTCGTCGCGCAGGCCGCGGATCAAGGGCACGGTCTCGCGCCGCTTGAGCCATTCGACGAATTCCTGCACGCGCGCCTGGATGATGGTCTCGGCCTCTTCCGCCGCCAGCTGGCGCGCCTCGCGGCCGACCTCGACCACGCTGGCGATATCGTCCACGGTGTAGAGGAAGACGTCGTCCAGCTCGCCCACCTCGGCCTCGATATCGCGCGGCACGGCGAGGTCGAGCATGAACACCGGGCGATGGCGGCGGATCTTGATGGCGCGCTCCATCAGGCCCTTGCCCAGGATCGGCAGCTGGCTCGCGGTGGAGGTCACCACCACGTCGTAGCGCGGCAGCGCCTCGGGCAGGTCGGACAGGGTGATGGCGTTGCCGCCGAAGCGTTCGGCCAACTTCTCGCCACGCTCCAGCGTGCGGTTGGCCACGGTGATACAGGACGGGTTGCGCGCGGCGAAGTGAGTCGCCACCAGTTCGATCATCTCGCCGGCGCCGATGAACAGCACCTTGAGCTCGCGGATGGTGGGGAAGATCTGTTCGGCCAGCTTCACCGCCGCCGCCGACATCGACACCGAGTTGGAGCCGACCGCGGTCTTGCTGCGCACTTCCTTGGCGACGGCGAAGGTTTTCTGGAACAGCGCGTTGAGCTGGGTGCCGAGCGTACCGCTCTGCTCGGCGGCGCGCACCGCGTCCTTGATCTGACCGAGAATCTGCGTCTCGCCCAGCACCATCGAATCCAGCCCCGAGGCGACGCGGAAGGCGTGGCGCGCGGCGGCGGCGGCGTCGAGCTGGTACAGGTAGGGGACGAGTTCGTCGAGCGGCAGGCCGTGGAATTGCGACAGCCACTCCAGCGCCGCCTGCGGGTTGTGGCTCGCGCAGTAGATCTCGGTGCGGTTACAGGTGGAGACGATGGCCGCCTCGCCCGCGGCGTCGGAATGGACCAGGCTCTCCAGCGCTCCCGGCAATACCTCCGCCGGGAAAGCGAGCTTCTCCCTGACCGACAACGGCGCGGTTTGATGATTGAGTCCGAAAGCAACCAGATGCATGAGCGGAAAGGCCGCAGGTTAAATGGCTTATTCTAGCCTAAACCAGTGTTCCCGTCCCTACTCCCCACGGCGGAGGAGCCGGTGTCACCTCAGCCGTCGGCCAAGCAAGCAGGATGGGCAGTCCGGCGCAGCCACACCTACTCCCCGCTGCCCCGGCCAAGGGAGTAAGATAGCGCCCCACAGGAGGACGCCATGTCGCTGAAGCTCGCCGATATCCGCCACGATTATGCCCAGAAGGAACTGTCGCCGGACGACTGCCTGCCCGACGCCGTCGCGCAGTTCACGCTCTGGCTCAACGAAGCCATCACCGCCAAGGTCAACGAGCCGACCGCGATGCACCTGGCCACCGTCGGCGACGACGGCCGCCCCAGCGCGCGCATCGTGCTGCTCAAGGGGGTGGAGGACGGCCGCTTCGTGTTCTACACCAACTACCACAGCCGCAAGGGACGCCAACTGACGGCCAACCCCTGGGTCTCGCTGACCTTCTTCTGGCCCGAGCTGGAACGCCAGGTGCGCATCGAAGGCAAGGCCGTGACGGTGGCGCCGGAGGTGTCCGACAGCTACTTCCACAGCCGCCCCTACGCCAGCCGGCTCGGCGCCTGGGCCTCGGAACAGAGCAGCGAGATCGGTTCCAAGGCCGAGCTGATCAAGCGTGCCGCGCTGTTAGGCGCCAGGTACCCGCTGCACGTGCCGCGCCCGCCGCACTGGGGTGGCTTCGCCGTGGCCGCCGACCGCATCGAATTCTGGCAGGGCCGCCCCAGCCGGCTGCACGACCGCGTGGTGTACACGCTGGACGATGCCGGCCAGTGGCAGAAGGCGCGACTGGCGCCCTAACCCCGGGGGCGTCCCGCTATCGCTAAAAAGGTTGGCCGAAGCCAACCTTTTTTGCTGTCTGCCGCACCCGCGCCGTCCACGGCGCCGCTACGACGGCTCGTCCAGATCGCTCTTGAACTCGGCCGCCTTGTGCGAACCGTCGCAGAACGGCTTGTTCCTGGAGTGGCCGCAGCGGCACAGCCAGACCTGGTCACCCTCGACGGCGATCTCCCGGCCGCCCTGGGTGACGATCGTGAATTCGCCCTTGATGAGATACGGGCCGTTGTTGCGCGGCGTGATGATGGCTTTTCCCATGCGTGCTCCCTGAGGCTAGGGCCGGCGCCGGCGCACTGGCGTCGCCCGCGCCGGCCCGGCTCCGTCACGTGCTCCAGCGGTGGGCGAAACTGCCCCGCTCCGCCTTGTCCATCAAGTTGAGGAACTGCTCGGTGCGCATGTGGATCAGGTCCTCGTGATCGCCCGCCTCGAAGTAGATGTCCGGCTGCATCGCCAGGCTCTCGTCGAGGTAGGTCTGCATGCCGTAGGCCATGCCCACCGGCGGCACCGCGCCGATTTCACAGTCCTGGAACAGCGCCGACAGCTCGGCCTCCCGGACCAGTTCCAGATCCCGTCCGGTGGTGTCCCTCAGCTCCGACATGTCCAGGCGGAAGGTGGACGGCAGCACCGCCGCGACGTAGCCGCGCTCGTCGGCCAGCAGCACCGTTTTGGCCAGGCGGTCGCCCGGCACGTGCGCCACCTGGGCGGTTTCGCTGGTGGAATGGGTGTGCGCGTGATGCACGATATCGTACTGACTGCCCTTGCGGCTCAGACAGTCCTGCAAGGTGGTAGAGATCGACATGATCGTCCTCCTCCAAAGTCGGCCATGACCCGGCCGCCGGACGCCGACGGATGACGGGCGCGGGCCGTGCGCTATGCGAATGGTTGCCCCTTGATATTCTTTAAAACTAGCCCGCTTTCCCCCACAAGTGAAGGCATCCGGCAACACGCCCCCGCCGTCCGTGCAATAAAAAGCCCGTCCACAACGGACGGGCTCGGCTGATACGCCACGCGCTGCCGGCTTACTTGGCGCCGGCGTCCTTCACGCACTTCTTCATGAAACTGCTCTTGGCGGCGCCCGCCAGCTTCTTCTCGGCGGCCTTGCCCTCGCAGCTCGACTGCGCTGCCATGCCCTTGCTGTCCTTCTCGCACTTCTTGAGGAAACTGGCCTTGGCGGCACCCGCCAGCTTCTTCTCCGCCGCCTTGGCTTCGCACGCGGCGTCGCCGGCCAGGGCCACGTTGGCCGAAACCAGGGCCAACAGGGCCATCATCACGAATTTGCGCATTGTTCTGTTCCTTGTGGTTGCAGTTACGGTCGAATCACGGTCAAGAGCCGTCACAGCCGACGGCATGGCGGCGTAATACGGGCCGCGCCTCATGCAATGTAGCGCAGAAAAGCGCCGCCCCCCAAGCACGCGCCGCGCCGGCCCGCGCTTCAGTCGCCCTTGTCCACCGGCAGCCGGCCCAGGCGGTCCTTGACCTTCTTCATCACGATATAGGAGCAGATGTCGCGCATGCCCGGAATCTTGTTGAGCTTCTCCACCACGAAGTTGGAAAACGCCGTGAGATGGCGCGTGCGCACGTGCAGCACGTAGTTGGTCGGCCCGCTCACCACGTAGGCGGCAACGATCTCGTCGAGCGCCGCGATCTGCTCCAGAAACTGCTCGTGCCACTCCTCGCGCGAGCGGTCCAGCGTGACGTGCACGATGGCCTCCAGCTCGAAACCCAGCTGCTGCGCATCGAGTTCGGCGTGGTAGCCACGAATCAGGCCGTGCTCTTCCAGCGTGCGCACCCGGCGCAGGCAGGCCGACGGCGACAGCGCCACCTTGTCGGCCAGGTCCTGATTGCTGAGCCGGCCGTTCTGCTGCAGCGCGGCAAGAATGCGCCAATCTATCGAATCGACCTGCATCTGCAATATCCAATCGTTTAGCACTATTTCTTCGAATAATCTGCGAAAAATAGCACATCGACAAGTCGAACTTGCAATTTTGGCCAAAGCCGCCGGTGCTAGCATAGTTTTCATCAGCCGTAGCCAAGAAAGCCTGCTCCATGCTGTTCGACATCTCGCCGCCGCTGTCCGCCGACACCCCGGTCTGGCCGGGCGACACGCCCTTCCGCGCGCACCGCACCTGGCAGTTGGCCGCCGACTGCCCGGTCAACGTCTCGCGCCTGACGCTCTCCACGCACTGCGGCGCGCATGCCGACGCCCCGCTGCACTACTCGCCGCACGGCCTGGCCATCGGCCAAGTGGAACTCACGCCCTACCTCGGCCCCTGCCGCGTCGTGCATTGCCTGGACGCCGGCCCCCTGGTCACGTGGCCGCAACTGGCGGCACGGCTGCAGGACGTTGCCGGCCCGCTGCCGCCGCGCGTGCTGATCCGCAGCTACCGGCAGTTTCCGCACGGGCAGTGGGACGGACACTTTGCCGCCATCGACCCGGCCGCCATCGACGGGTTGGCCGAAGCAGGCGTCTGCCTGATCGGGGTCGACACCGCCTCGCTCGACCCGGCCCACAGCAAGACACTCGATGCCCACCATGCCGTGGCGCGCCACGGCATGGCGATTCTGGAAAACCTGCAGCTCGACGACGTGCCGGAAGGCGATTACGAACTGATCGCGCTGCCCCTGAAGCTCGTCCAGCTCGACGCCAGCCCGGTTCGGGCCGTGCTCAGAACGCTGGCCTGACACACCTCGCCCCCACAAGGAGACCCACTATGCATACCCGTGAAGCCTGCCTCGCCGCCGACCGGCAAGACCCGCTGGCCGCGCTCAAACACCAGTTCGACCTGCCCCCCGGCGTGATCTACCTCGACGGCAACTCGCTCGGCGTGCTGCCCAAGGCGGCGCGCGCGCGCAGCGCCGAGGTCATCGACCAGGAATGGGGCGTCGGCCTGATCCGCAGCTGGAACACCGCCAGCTGGTTCGACCTGCCGGCGCGGCTGGGCGACAAGCTCAGCCGCCTGATCGGCGCCAACGACGGCGAAGTGGTGGTTACTGACACCACCTCGCTCAACCTCTTCAAGTCGCTTGCCGCAGCCCTGCGCATCCAGCAGCAGGACCACCCCGAGCGCCGCGTGATCGTGTCCGAACGCGATAACTTCCCCACCGATCTCTACATGATCCAGGGCATGATCGACCTGCTGCAGCAGGGCTACCAGCTGCGCCTGATCGACGACGCCACGCCGCTGGAAGCAGCGCTGGGCGACGACGTGGCGGTGCTGTTGCTGTCGCACGTCAACTACCGCACCGGCTACCTCTACGACATGGCCGCCACCACCGCGCTGGCGCACCGCCACGGCATCCTCACCCTCTGGGACCTGGCGCACGCCGCCGGCGCGGTGCCGGTCGACCTCAACGGCGCCGAGGCCGACTTCGCCGTCGGCTGCACCTACAAATATCTCAACGGCGGCCCCGGTTCGCCCGCCTTCATCTGGGTGGCGGCGCGCCACCAGGACCGCTTCTGGCAGCCGCTGTCGGGCTGGTGGGGACACCAGCGCCCGTTCGCCATGGCCACCGACTACCAGCCCGCCAGCGGCATCCGCCGCTTCCTGTGCGGCACCCAGCCCATCGTCTCGATGTCGCTGATCGAATGCGGCCTGGACGTGGCATTGCAGGCCGACATGACGGCGGTACGCGACAAGTCGCTGGCGCTGACCGACCTCTTCATCGAGCTGGTGGAACAGCGCTGCGCCGACCACCCGCTCACCCTGGTCACCCCGCGCGAGCACGCCCGGCGCGGCAGCCACGTCAGCTTCAGCCACCCGCAGGGCTTCGCCGTGATGCAGGCGCTGATCGCGCGCGGCGTGATCGGCGACTACCGCGAGCCGGAAGTGCTGCGCTTCGGCGTCACCCCGCTCTACCTCGGCTACGCCGACATCTGGGACGCGGTGGACACGCTCAAGGACATCCTCGACAGCGGCAGCTGGGATCGCCCCGAATTCCACCAGCGCGCCTCGGTGACCTGAGCCCCCGCGCCGTTCCCCTCACCCCATAACAACGACCGCCCTTGCCCCTCCCGCCCCGCTCCGACGAGCCGGGCGGCGGGCCGGGTATTGCCGGCGGCTTGACCTCATGAATGGAGAAACAGATGAGCAACTCGTTCGACCACATCGCGCGGCGTGAGCAGGGCCTGCACCGCCGCCTCAGCGCCGGCCAGATGAGCATGATCGCCATCGGCGGCGCCATCGGCACCGGCCTGTTCCTCGGCAGCAGCTTCGCCATCGGCTTTGCCGGGCCCAGCGTGCTGATCAGCTACGCCATCGGCGGCCTGATCACCCTGCTGCTGATGGGCTGCCTGGCGGAAATGACCGTGGCCCACTCCACCTCGGGCTCGTTCGGCGCCTACGCCGAGCACTACGTCAGCCCGCTGGCGGGCTTCCTGGTGCGCTACGCCTACTGGTCGTGCATCGTGCTGGCGGTCGGCACCGAGGTCACGGCGGTGGCGGTGTACATGAAATTCTGGTTCCCCGCGGTGCCTGCCTGGGCCTGGATCGCGCTGTTCTCCAGCCTGCTGATCGGCATCAACGCCACCAGCGTCAAGGCCTTCGGCACGGTGGAATACTGGTTCTCGACGATCAAGGTGATCGCCATCGTCGGCTTCATCCTGCTCGGCGCCTACGTCATCTTCGGCTCCGGCTCGGCGCAGTACGGCCTGCAGCACTACACCGCGCACGGCGGCTTCTTCCCGCACGGCCTCTCAGGCACCTGGGTCGCCGTGATCATCTCCATCTTCAGCTACCTCAGCGTGGAAATGATCGCCGTCGCCGCCGGCGAGGCCGACAACCCGGAACAGGCGGTGAAGCAGGCCTTTCGCGCCACCATGCTGCGCCTGGCGGTGTTCTACCTGCTGTCGCTAGCGCTGATCCTCGCCATCGTGCCGTGGGACGCCGCCGGCAAGAGCGGCAGCCCCTTCGTCAAGGTGATGGAGGTGCTGGGCATTCCGGGCGCCGCCGGGGCGATCAACTTCATCGTGCTGGTGGCGGCGCTCTCCGCCATGAACAGCCAGCTCTACATCACCACGCGCATGATGTTCAGCCTGTCGCGCGCCGGCCACGCCCCGGCCGGCATGGGCCGCGTCACCCGCAACGGCATCCCGCTCAACGCCCTGTTGCTGTCCACCGTGGGCATCGCGCTGGCGACGGTGCTCAACGTGCTGTACCCGGAGCACTCGTTCGAGCTGATGATGGCGATCTCGATGTTCGGCGCCATCTTCACCTGGCTGATGATCTTTCTCACCCATTATTGCTTCCGCCGCTTCCACGACTGCCAGGGCGGCCCGGCGCTGTCGTTCCGCATGAAGGGCTTTCCGCTCACCACGCTGGCGGGCCTGCTGCTGATGCTGGCGATCCTGGTCACCACCGCCTTCACCGAGGTGTTCCGCATGACCCTGGTATTCGGCCTGCCCTTCCTCGCCCTGCTCAGCGCGGTGTACTACCTGTTCTTCCGCCAGAACGGCCTGCGCCGCGGCGAGGCGTAAGCGTACGCGGCCGCCCGCCCTGCTGACCTTCCCCCCACCGGGCCGGTAGCCACGGCCCCGGCGGGGAGCCTGGCCGTAGCCGGCCAAGCGCCGCCTTCGGTGCTAGCATGGATCATGGCCGCCACCAACAACTCCATCGCGATTGCCACGGTTGACCTGAGCAAGCGCTTCAACCACGTCACGGCGCTCGACCGGCTCACCCTGAGCGTGGCGCGCGGACAGATTTTCGGCCTGCTGGGCCCCAACGGCGCCGGCAAGAGCACCACCATCAAGATTCTCACCACCCTGCTCGAGGCCAGTTCCGGCCGCGCCACGGTGGCCGGTTTCGACGTGGCGGCCGAGCCGATCGAGGTGCGGCGGCGCATCGGCTACGTGCCCCAGCTGCTGTCCGCCGACGGCGCCCTCACCGCCACCGAGAACCTCACCCTGTCGGCGCGCCTGTACGGCCTGCACGGCGCCCGGCTCAAGACGCGGGTGCACGAGGCGCTGGCCTTCGCCGGCCTCGACACGGTGGCGCACAAGCTGGTGCGCACCTTCTCCGGCGGCATGATCCGCCGCCTCGAAGTGGCCCAGGCCACGCTGCACACTCCGGAAATCCTGTTTCTCGACGAACCCACCATCGGGCTGGACCCGGTGGCGCGCCGCACCGTGTGGGAGCGGCTGCAGCAGTTGCGCCACAGCCAGGGCATGACCATCCTCATCACCACCCACGACATGGAAGAGGCCGACGTGCTGTGCGACGAACTCGCCATCTTGCATCAGGGCCGGCTGGCGGTCATCGGCCAACCCGACGCGCTCAAGGCGCAAGTCGGACCACAGGCCGACCTGGCCGATGTCTTCGCCCACTTCAGCGGCGCCGTCATCGAGCAGGAAGGCTACTACCGCGGCATCCGCCAAAGCCGCGGCACCATCCAACGCCTGGGGTGAAACACATGCTCGCCTGGCTCTACGAAAGCGCCGCCGTGACCGACGCTGAGGTGCGCAAACTGCGGCGCGACCCCACCGAGCTGCTGTCGCGCGCGGTGCAGCCGGTGCTGTGGCTGGCGGTGTTCGGCCAGGTGTTCAGCCACGTGCGCGGCATCCCCACCGGCAGCCTGCGCTACCTCGACTACATGGCCCCCGGCATCCTGGCGCAGAGCATCCTGTTCAGCGCCATCTTCTACGGCATCGCCATCATCTGGGAGCGCGATCTCGGCATCGTGCACAAGCTCCTGGTCACCCCGGCGCGGCGCAGCGCCCTGGTGTTCGGCAAGGCGGTGGCGGCGGGGCTGCGCGGGCTGGTGCAGGCGGCGGTGGTGTACCTGGTGGCGATCGCGCTGCACGTGGCGATCCGCTGGGAGCCGCTGCCGATGGTCACCGTGGCCGCCGCCGTGTTCGTCGGCTCGTGCATCTTCTCCACCTTCTCGCTGGTGATCGCCTGCATCGTCAAGACGCGCGAGCGCTTCATGGGCATCGGCCAGCTGCTCACCATGCCGCTGTTTTTCGCCTCCAACGCCATCTATCCACTCGATATCATGCCGGACTGGCTCCGGGCCATCGCCGCGTTCAACCCGCTGACCTACCTGGTGGACGCCTTGCGCGGGGCGATGATCGTGGGCGGGCATAGCGTCTACGGCGACGCCACCAGCTTTGGCATCATGCTGCTGGTCTTCCTGCTACTGCTGGCCCTGGCCGCCAAACTCTACCCGGGGCTGGCACGCTGACATCCTCCGCACGACCACCAACCATGCCCCAATCGCCGACGACAGAGCGATAACCGTCATTTCCCAGTTACCCGCCCGCAGCACCGCCCTCTTCAGTGGCGAAATTCAGACATTCCCATAGGCTCCACCGAGAGGTCAGCGCCATCACGACAAAATGACATTGACAAGCCAGCAAGCCGGGCGCTTACTTCATCGTCATGCAAAATGGGTTTTGCCGACACCACCGTTCTGGGCAAGTATTCACCTCCTTCAGACGCAACCCGCCGGTAAGTCGGGAGCGGGTCACAAGACGGTCGTGATGGCTGACAGGGCATGATGGCTTGTGCAGTGGCGAGCCAGGGTTGGCAGCATTTTTCAGACTTTATCCCGCAACAAAACCAGTACGGAGAGTAAAGATGAATAAAGCAACTCGGCAGTTCAAATTCAGCGGCATGGCCGCCACGCAAGACCTGTCTCATCAGATCACCCAGACCGCGCTAGGCGCCGCCGCCCCCGACGAACACTATCTGGCCCCTGTCACCGTCCCGATCACCATCACCAACCCGGGGCCGACGCGGGTCGTCGGCATTCCCCAGTACAGCCCCACCGTCGTCGGCGGCACCTCGGGCTATAACCCGCCGGAAGACTGCAACGGCAATTTCATGTCGTACAAATTCCAGCCGCACAACAATTGCTACGCCTATGGCTGCAACATCACCCCCAACACGTTCCCACAGCCAGGCCGGGCCAGTGGCAACCTCATCACCGCGGCGACCCTCAACGGCCCTTCCATCAGTCACTTTGCCGAGCAGGACGGCCTCGTGTACGTCGGCACCTGCCTCGGCGACATCAAGACCTTTGCCCAAAAACGCAAGGCCACCAGCCCGAACGACTTGGTCGGCACCGGCGCCCTGGGAGGCCATTTCGTCGCCCTGATGATTTCCCCGGCCGGCGATGCCAACTGGCCCGGCGACTACCACTGGGCGCGCTGCGACGACGTGGTCAATTTCAATTCGTGGTCACAGAAGGATGGCGGCGACCAGGTCACCAACTTCGACTTCGCCGGCAACCTGATCCAGAACCCGGCGGTCGCCAACTGGACCGTCAACCAGGGCCCGGTGCAGCCCGACAAGAGCCAGCCCGACTACAACCCGGACGACCTGATCGTCGAATATTCCTTCTACTGCTACATGTTCGTGCCCGACTCGGGCGTCAAGATCATCTGAGGTTCCGCCATCTGAAGAATGCCCATTACAGAGGAACATCATCCCCATGAAAATAGCCATTCTCTACACGGGCGGCACCATCGGCTGCGTCGGCAATCCGCTCTCGCCGATGAACACCGACGATTTTTCCAGCGCCTTCAAGAACCTCATCACCCCGATACTGCAACAGCAGTATCCGGACATCACCATCGATTTCCCGCCCATCACCTTTCCGGAATCCAGCAGCGGCACCCTGGACAGCACCAATCTGCAGCCTTCCGACTGGTGCCTGATGGCGGAGTGGGTATTGAACACCTACACCCAGTACGATGGCTGGGTGGTGCTGCACGGCACCGACAGCATGGATTTCACCGGCCCGGCCTTGTCCTTCCTGCTATCCGACTGCAACGAGCTGGGCTTTCCCACCGCTACGCTGAGCAAGCCGGTCATCATCACGGGTTCGCAAGTGCCCTTGTTCTATCGGGCCTCGTCGCAATCCGCTCTGGCCATCAACTACAACACCGATGCGTTCCAGAACGTCTGCGGTGCGGTGGCGTCGGCACAGAGCGGCGTGCCGGAAGTCGGCGTGTACTTCCAGAACCAGCTGTACCGCGGCAACCGCACGGTCAAAACCAACGCCAGCCAGTTCAATGCCTTCTCCTCGCCCAACTACCCGGCCTTGGGCGAGTACGGCATCGAACTGGACATCGATTTCGCCAACGTCCTGCCCCTGCCCACCACCCCTGACACCAGCCTAGACACCCCGAGTACGCTGTCGGCCCTGCAGAAGCGTCTGACGTATATCGCCCAGAACATCGATGCGTTTCCCGCCATGCAGTTCAACGCCTTCCCTGCCGCCTACTCGGCGACGGGCGGCACGGCGGTGATCGCCAACCTGATCGATGCCTGCGTGGCCACGGGCATCACGGGGCTGGTGCTCGAATCGTATGGCGAAGGCAACTTCCCCTCCGGCAACCCAGACAACCCGGCCGCGGGCGCCACCTACCAGGCGCTGGCCAATGCCAACGCGGCAGGGGTGGTGATCGTCGATTGCACCCAGGTACTCAGCGGCACCGTGAACGACAGTGCCTACGCCGCAGGCGCATGGTTGCCTGCGGTTGGCGCCCTCAGCCCGGCCGACATGACGCCCATGGCCGCCCTCGCCAAGGTGATCATCCTCTCCACCGTGGCGGCTTACCACGGCTGGTCTGCGGACACCGTCAAAACCCTGGTGCAAAGCAATCTGGTGGGGGAAATGAAAAGCGTGAACCGCTTGGATGACTGGGGCCAGCTAACCCTGGCGGCCGGCCAATCCATCACCACGCTCGATGGCAGCGCGACCTTGAGCAATGACCCGGTTCTGGGGCCGGTACTGCTGAGGAGCGGCAACACCAGCCCACTATGGCAGGCGTTGAGCGCTCCCATCGCTAACCCGCCCGGCCGCCTGATACTGGAACAAGACGGCAATCTGGTCCTTTACGACCGGACCAACATGCCGCTGTGGGGCACGAGCATCGTTCCGAGTAGCCCGACCAGCAGCGCCTTGGTGCTGGCCGGCTCGTACACCGACAACACCCTATCCCTGTACCTCTACGACGTCGCTCAGCAAGAAGCCACCGAGGTGCTCTACACCGGGTCGGGCGAGAGCTGACCCCGGCGGGTCGAGTAGCGATCACCCGTTGAATGGAATCTCCCCAGACTGTCCGGTTGCAGCAGTTTCGGGGCTCTTCAAACTGCAACCATTTTCAAAGGTGAACATTATGTCGGATACCGTTGTTGGCGGTTGGACCGCTTTTGACTTTGAACTCACCACCGAAGCCAAAAAGGTTTTTACAGAAGCTGTGAACCTGATGGGCGTGAAATACACCCCGTTTGCTTTTGCCACGCAGGTGGTTGCAGGCACCAACTATTCCTACCTCTCCCAGGCCCAGGTCGTGGCACCGAACGCGCCGCTGCGGGTAGTGAAGATCCACATCTACCAGCCGCTGCCGGGCCAGGGCCAGCCGCACATCACCCAGATCATCGATATCAACCCGTAATGACAGCAGGCTGACCAGACAAGAACGATTTTTAAAGCGGGGCAATTGCTCGGCGTAACGGTTCCTGTCGGCCCAAAACAATGCGGCCACCCGGCAAAGGGGTGGCCGCATTGTCATTTATGACGCTGCAACGGCGACATCCCAGTGGACAGATAGACGTAACGATCGATCGGAATGGCCTGGGCGCGCACCATGTCGAGTACCCGAGCGGCCTGTGCGTCGCTAAGGCCCCGCCATGCGATTGGCGAAATAGGCACCCACACCCCGGCCTACTTCGGCTTGCCGTACTGCTGATCGAGGTAATCGAGGATCAGGGGCACGTCTTCTTCCTTGATCGGCGCCCCCATCACCTTGACCATCTTGGTGACGGTCGCCTCCCAGCCCTTGCGGTCGAGAAAACGCGAGTTCATCTGGATGTAGTCCAGGCTGTGGCAGACCGCGCAATTGCGGGCGACCACGTCCTGGTTGCTGCCTTGCCGCAGTTTGACGGCGCTCTCGTCGGCCAGCGCCAGGGCCGGCAGCAGCAACAGCAGCGCGCAGAGTGTCTTGTTCATGGCGGGCCCCTCACACGACGTCCACCGCCACCTGGTGCACCAGGTTGTGGTGATACCCGGCCGGGTTGGCGATCAGTTCGAAGGTCTGGGTCTGGCCGATGCGGTTGGTGGCCTTGGCCAGCAGCGTATAGCGGCCCTTGTGGCGCGGCTGGAAGCGGTAATGCCAGGGACGGAAGGAGAAACGGCCGTGATCGGTGCCGAGCTCGGCGTTGCGCCAGCTCATGCCGCCGTCGGTGGAAACCTCCACCTGGCGGATGCCATAGCCGGCGTCCCAGGCGATGCCGGCCAGCTCCAGCGGCTTGCCCAGCGACAGCCGCTCGCCGTCGCGCACGCTGGTGATGAGCGAATTGACCACCATCTCGGTGATCGGCGTGTTGGCCGCCGTCTCCTGCGACAAAAAGCGCTCCACCACCGGAAACTTGCCCACCGGCACACGGTAGGCGCTCTTCATCCAGAAGCCGTCGAACGGCGCCGACACCACGTTGATCGAACTCAGGTGCTTGACCCAGTAGGTGGCGGTCCAGCCCGGCACGATCAGCCGCGCCGGGAAACCGTTCCAGTGCGGCAGCGGCTCGCCGTTCATCTCGAAGGCGATCAGGGTGTTCTCGTCCAGCCCCTTCCACAGCGGCAGGCTCTTGACGAAATCCGGCGTCTTGTCGAGCACCGGGCCGTCGGCGCCGTCGAGCACCAGCTCCAGCGCGCCCTTCTTCACCCCGGCCTTGTTCAGCAGGTCGCGCAAGCGCACCCCGCGCCAGCGCGCGTTGCCCATCGCGCCGTAACTCCACTCCACCCCCGGCACGTGCGGCTGGAACAGGCCACGCCGGTTGCCCGAGCACTGGCACACCGCCGCCAGCTCCACCGTCTCGAAGCGACGCAGCTCGTCCAGCGTCAGCACCAGCGGGCTCTCCACCTCGCCGCCGATGCGCAGCTGCCAGCTGCGCGCCTCCACCTCGGGAATGTTGGCCAGGTGATAGCGCACGAAAAACGCCTTGTTGGGCGTGAACACCTCGCGGAAGTACTCCGGCGGCGTTTCATAGTTGGGAGGACGGTAACTGCGCTTGATCAGCGGCACCTTGCCGGGCAAGGCCTCGAGCAAGGCCGATTCACGCGTGCCATCCGGCAGCGCCGCCGGTTGCAGCAACTTCGCGCCCTTGGCCCAGGCCGGCACCAGCAAACCCCCGCCAGCCAGCAGCAAGCCGCCCGAGCCGACACGCAAAAAATCCCGCCGGTTGATACCCATCGCCGCCCCTCCCGAATTGTTGGAGTTTGTTCCATGTTAGATGGTGGCAAGGGCAACGCAATGCGATTTGCAGACAGCCATCGAAGACCAAGCGACTGCCGCACGGGAGAGACACCCCAACGGCGACCGGCCCGGCCGGCCGCTAGCGTCGGGGGCGTTTACTGTTTGGAAACCGTGGCAATCCAGCGCTCGATCTCCTGCACCGAGGCCGAAGGCGCGTTCAGATGGCTGGAAGTAGGCTCGGCCATCTTGGTCAGCGGGTGCTTGGCCAGCAGCCCGAACATCTCGTGCTTCACCCGCACCAAGGCCGGGTAATCGTTGCTGGGCGCAATGTACAGCACGGGGGTATCCGCCTTGATGCCGCGCATCGCCAGCGTCTGGTTCATCGCCCCTTCCGGCTCGAACCAGGTCAGATAGGCCGCCGGCGTGGAGGCCACGGCATAGGTCCCCCGGCCGCCCTCGTAATCGCTGAACCGGGCCTTCTCCTGTCCCTTGCCCTGCGCCACCAGCTGGCGCGCCTGCTCCACGGACGGCCCCACCGCCTCACGGAAGGTGGCATTGCCGACGTTGCCGCCCGGCGCGATGGCCACCACGCCGTCGACGTGGTGCCGGCCGCCGAAATACAGCGCAAACACCCCACCCTGGCTATGCCCCGCCACGAACACCTTGCCGGCACCCTTCTGCCGCAACGCCGTCAAGGCTGCTTCCACCTCGTTTTCGGCAGTGGTGACATCCACGTCGTACTCGCGCCGGCCAGACCAGGGCATGTCCAGATTGGCCACCAGAAACCCGTCGCGCTCGAGCGAGGCGGCCAGGTCAGACACATATTTAGAGGGAGAGCCGCCCTTGCCGTGCATCACCACCACCCCGGCCTTGGGCGTATCGGCCTGGGCGTGCAGACAGACGCCCAGCGCCGCCACAGCAAACAGTCTGGCAAAGCGCTTCATGTTGTTTTCGTAAAGAAGGGGAAAAAGACATCATGCCACGATACGGCGACGGGGGAAGGCACATCGCCGCCGGCAGCGGCCCTCAGCTATCCGTCTGGCTGCTGCCCGTATACCAGAAATAAATCGGTCCCCTTTTCTCCGTCGCCACCCAAAACCTTTCGGCCAACCTTGAACAAGGTTGGCCGAAAGGTGGTAACGCGCAGACGGGCCGGCTTAACGCTTGCCGGCCGCTTCTTCGCGCCGGCGCTTGGCCTCTTCCAGCAGGTAGACCTGGTAATCGTCCAGATCGCCCCCGAAATCGCTGACCCCGCCACGCGACACCATCCAGAATTCGTCGCACACCGCGCGCAGCAGCGCCCGGTCGTGGCTGACCAGCATCACCGAGCCTTCGAACTCGTTCAGTGCCACGCTCAGCGCCTCGCGGGTGGCGAGATCCAGATGGTTGGTCGGTTCATCCAGCAGCAGCAGGTTCGGCCGCTGCCACACGATCATGCACAGCACCAGCCGCGCCTTCTCGCCGCCGCTCATGCTGCCGACCGCCTGCTTCACCATGTCGCCGCTGAAGTTGAAGGTGCCGAGGAAATTGCGCAGCCCCTGCTCGCGGCAATCATTGGCCGACGGCCGCATCGCCGCCGGGGTGTCGCGCACCAGACGGAACATGTGCTGCAGCGGATCGTCCTCCGGCCGCAGCACGTCCAGCTCCTGCTGCGAGAAGTAGCCGATATTGAGCCCCTTGCCGCGAATGATCTCGCCGCCGACCGCCTGCAACGCCTCGGCCACGGTTTTCACCAGCGTCGATTTGCCCTGGCCGTTGGCACCGAGAATGCCGATACGCTGCCCGGCCAGCACGGTGCGGTTGACGTTGCGCACGATCACCGTCGGCGGCGTGCCTTCCGCCGCGCCTTCAGGCGCCGGATAGCCGAACACAGCGCCGCTCATCGACAGCATCGAGTTGGGCAGGCTCTGCGGCTCCTTGAATTCGAACTGGAACTCGGCATCGGCCAGCACCGGCGCGATCTTCTCCATCCGCTCCAGCGCCTTGACGCGGCTCTGCGCCTGCTTCGCCTTGCTGGCCTTGGCCTTGAAGCGGTCGATGAACTTCTGCAGGTGCGCCATCTTTTCCTGCTGCTTGGCCTGCGCCGCCTGCTGCAGGACCAGCTGTTCGGCACGCATGTCCTCGAACTTGCTGTAATTGCCGCCGTAGCGCACCAGCTTGGCGTTGTCGACGTGCAGCGTCACGTTGGTGACGGCATCGAGGAATTCGCGGTCATGGCTGATCACCACCATGGTGCCGGCGTACTGCTTCAGCCACGCTTCCAGCCATACCAGCGCGTCCAGATCCAGGTGGTTGGTCGGCTCGTCCAGCAGCAGCAGGTCGGACGGACACATCAGCGCGCGCGCCAGTTGCAGCCGCATGCGCCAGCCGCCGGAGAAGCTGTTCACCGGCTGCTGCAGCTCGGCGACACTGAAACCCAAGCCGAGAATCAGCGCCTGCGCCCGTGCCGGCGCGTCGTGGGCACCGGCATCGTTGAGCGCGGTATAGGCGTGCGCCATGCGCATGTAGTCTTCGCCGGCCTCGGCCTCGGTCACCTCCTGCTGCGCGGCGAGCAGGGTGGTATCACCTTCGACCACAAACTCGGTCGCCGTCTGCGCCGTTTCCGGCATGTCCTGCGCCACCTGCGACATGCGCCACTGTGACGGGATCGACACATCGCCGCCGTCTTCGTGCAGCGAGCCGTTCAGCACCGCGAACAGCGAGGATTTGCCGGCGCCGTTGCGGCCGACCAGGCCGACTTTCTCGCCGGGATTGAGCGTCACCGACGCGTTGTCGAGCAGGACTTTGGTACCGCGGCGCAAGGCCACGTTTTTCAGAATGATCATGGGAAGCGCCGTGCGGCGGCAGAAAACAGGTTACGCCGCGACCGGCGACAAGGCGGGAAGACGACAGAAAGGCGGCCAACGTTGGCCGCATCATGGCAATGGTGCTGCAGCAGCAGCGGTGCGCCGCCGCATGCTGCAAAGCAATAAAAACGGCGCGGCGCAAATGGTAACACGCCCCCTGCCGCCGCGCCGGCCCGGCTATAAAAAACAGGCGCTTAAGGAGGGGACGGCGCGACCGCGCGTTGCGGCCAACGCGCTGGATGATCTGTGGGCGCTGCCCGCTCGCGGGATGCCTTCATGCAGGCCTATTGCAATGCCCCGCTAGAACGTGTCGACCTCGACCCACGCCAAGGCACAGGCCGCATCGGACACATGGGCTACTTCCGGCAGCAGGCACAACCGCTGTAGGACAACGTACTGGACTGATTCATGACCGACCTGCAGGCACGCAGCGCCGCCATGAGCGCAGCACATCGCACCGGATGAGTAGCAAGGTTGGCTGCAAGATGTAGCCAAATAAATCTCTCCCCTTTTCTACACTTTTCTCACATTGCCGTGCATCACCACGATCCCGGCCTTGGGGGTATCGGCTTGGACATGAAGACTGACGCCCAGCGCAACCACAGCGAACAGTTTGGCGAAGAGCTTCGCCCCTCTTAATCTAGGGTGGCAGTGAACAAGTTGGGCTTCGTTAAACAAGCTTGGGCAAATCTTGCTCTATCAGATGCACCAGTCTTGGTGCAAGCTGTCCGCTGATCTTGACCACACCGCTTGATGCAAAGGTCACTTGGCCACGTATGCCCTCGTAAATTAGTTCGAAAACGGCGCAGTCTACCTTGTAGCGCAAGCCATCCAGTAGTTTCATGTTTTCAACAATCATCCCCTGCTTAGACGCGAATTCCATCCGTGCAACCAAGTCCTCGTCAATGACAGCACCTATCACTTTCAAGCCAACCAACTTGGTAACTTCGACATGCTCGAAGACCGACGTCGGCTTGACCTTGTCAAATGTCAGGGGCTTACTTGTGAATCCGAAGCCAACAATGGATTCAAGTGCATTGAGTAGATCGCGAATGTTTCGACCTGGATTCTCGATCCGAAGGAATGTCACACCACCAACAACGATAATCACAAAGTCGGTGAAGCTGACACTGGCCACCTCTTCGTAAGAGGGGGTACCCTCATCATCCAGCCTGGTCACAACGATTTTCGTACGCCATAGGAATCGAAACTTTGGCGAACCTATAACCCCTTCAACACGCAAAAAGCCAAAGCTCGCATTCTGGGTGAGAGGCCGACTAGCAAGGATGCCATTCAAATCGACATTGCTACGTGGAAACTGGATTCGATACCAACGGTACCTGGTAAGCATTACGCGTCTCCGGTGCTCAACCCAGCAAACTCCTCGCGCAGCCTCGTCATTAGCTCGCGCGACTTGGCCTCAATGACGCGAGAGATTGCATCAACTTCAAACTTGTGAGGAGCTCGCCGACGAGCAGATACCTTCCCCTGTTCCATAGGAAATACACCACTCAGAATGAAGGAGAACCCTGTGCATTCTTTTGGGTCAGCGAAGACAGCTTCGATGTCATAGACATTGCCATTACCCATATTCTCCGTCGCAGTCCAACCAATCTTGGTGATGTAGTAGTCATCCTCATCCAACAACCCATTCAGTAACTCTGATCTGGTAACTCCATTACCACGCAGGAAGACACGCTCCACGTGTGTATCGGGATCATCAGTAACAGAGTTATCTGATTCATCTTCGGGTTCGGGCTTGGCCTTGTAAACATAAACATCGGTCACATCTCGTCGCACGTAGCCCGGAAGGTTTGTTGCCAACTCGTGGAAGAACTTGGACCTAAGTTTTGGCGACATCACGTCAAAGAGCGATACCACGACTTTGGTCAGTGAGGTTTCTACAGCCTTCTCAATCTTACCCAACAATGTCTCTCGGACATCGTTGAGATATTCGTTCTGTGTGTTGCGAACGATAAAGCCATCAGGAGATTTGACGAACTCAACCGTTCCATCACGAACCTGCACCTGGGTAAACTCGCTACGTTTGTAGTCCACAGTTGAGTACTGAACGTGCATCGTCAGATTATCGCCGTCCCGCGATACATGCACCACGTCACCACCCGCCTCCAACTCTTGTTTAAGCTGATCGACGGCAGCCTGTAGCTCTTCGATTTCGCTTACACCCGTTACATCCATCGACGTGATGCGTTCCCGCCGAGGTGCGATTCCAAGACGTGCGGCGATGCCCTTATGGTCGTAATAGTCGTGTGTTAGTCGGGAGAAATACTTCGCCAAATCTTCGCGAGGCGTCTTTTTACCGACGATGATATTTCGGCGCTGAAATAGCTTCATGACGGTCGGGGTATCGACCTTGTGTTGATTCAAAGCTTCAAAGACATTCTTGTCAGTAGCGTAGTAGAGGGACGGGCCGTGCACACGCTTCTTCATTCTCGCCACCCCAAGTCACCTGGATTATAGGTACTGGTCATACTGGTTATCCTATCGATGTCAATTTGGTTCAGGATGGCTTCTCGGGCTGGGTCGAACCCCCAAGCCTTGGCGTACTTCTTCTTGGCCATTTGAAACACGCTTTTCAAGTCGTTAGTGGCATCGCCTTTGGTGACCCGGACCCGGATTTTTTCACCCGATTCGAGCATCTGATATCGTGAGAGACTATCCAAGAAATACTCAAACTCTTCCGAGCATTCCCCTGGGGCGTTGTAGTAAATGACATAGCCCGCGCCGTAGGTTTCCGTGGCTCCGTGCTTGACGATGATGTATGGGCCTGTGAGTGTCTCAATCGTGGCAGGCTGACCCCAAACGTCACCTTGACGCCGTGACATCACCAAATCGGGGTAGTAGAAGGTGTACTCCTTCGGAAGCTCGTCTTCCCCTTTTAAGCCCTTGATGTCATTCGCGATGCTGAACAGCCGTTGGATATCATGCGGCCCAAGGAAATGCAGCAGTGATCCGGGGGCTACCGGGAGCGCCGGCAAATCCACCTTGTCGATGGCTTCGTAAAACGGTTTATCGTAGCCGTTGTCGTGATTGTGGATGAACAGCAGTCCGCGTACCTCATGCTGTTCCGATGCATCGACTGAATATTTCGAACGCCACTCCGATGACTCCTTTGCACACTCGACAGTCATGCAAAGAGACTTGAATGCACCGCGAAGCCGGGATGCCGTGATGGAGTCAGCTGAGTAGCTCTTAAGGTCTGTGTGCAAGTAGATACGCTTACCTAAGTAGGGATCCTCATAAAAGAAGACGACATCACCGGGGTGAGATGCTTTTGGCTTGCTGCCTTCCCCGAGGTGTTTCTCATTGGAGCACTTGAAGTTGTCGTCCCGCTTGGGGTGAGCTTCCCAAAGGAAATGCTTAAAGATGTCCTTCGATATCTTCGCTGCAATCTCGCCGATATTTATCGTTTCAGCCACTTATCCCTCCAGAAAATATTGCTTACAAAAAAGCTGAATTAATTCGTGCATACAAATTATTTAGTTGTTAGCTACAATTAATCAGCATGAAAGCGGCAACGAGACAATATCAGTGATATTGCTGGCTTTTCAGTGCCACAACTCTTCAGTTGTACTAGTTGACCAAACACTTCCCTTTAGCCAACTTTCCTAATCCCCCTACAAGCTGGAAAGCACGAGCAGCCCCAGAATTTCGTACCCGCCAGTTCACCCTTCTGCGTGACACGCAGCACCATCGGGCTGTCACAGCTCGGACAGGACGGCACAGCAGAAGTAACCGGTGGAGGACTGGTTGGCTGGGTAGCTTGTTGGCTGGACTGCTGCTTGAGCATGGTCAGTACCTTTTGTGCCGGCACCAACTGTATGGATCGTCCTTCGGCAAAGTTCTTGGCATCCTCTGTGAACTCACCCGACGCCACAACATAGCCGCCCACCGCCCCGCGAGCCGTCATGACGCCATACAGTTCGCGCACGATAGCCACGCCAACCTTGCTGGTCTTCCACTGCTTACACTGCACCAAATATTTGTCTTTCCCCATGTACAGCTCCAGGTCCACGCCCCCATCGGGACCATCTCCGCCCTGCTGCACGACCCGATAGCCATCACGCCGGAAGAGTTCGGCGGTGAGGTGCTCGAATTCTCGCCATGACAGCTTCTCCAATGCCTCTCGGCTCGGATTGGCTGACACATTGCGATGAAGCTCGGCTTGCCGGCGGCGGTTACGGTAGGAGATGAAAGCGCCCAGGGCGAAGCAGAGCGGGACGAGATACTGGAAGACCATCGAGAAGGACACCACTAGCTGGCGGCTCAAGCTGTCACCGAGCGTGTGGCCAGGACCGTTGCTACCCAAGGTAGTGGGAACGATGGGAGGGAGCGAGGCGTAGTGGTGGAAGATGAAATAAGCCACCAAAGCCAAGGCAAGACCGGCCTGCCATGGCAATTTCGAAGCAATCTCCATCAGGACTTCAAGCAAAGAATCTTTGCGCCGGGCCATAGCCTTACCCCATATGCATTAATACGTAAGCATGTTACGCACTTTATGGGCCATTTGCACAGCGGTTGAGCTGATCCCTTGCGCCTCATCAATCAGATAAACTTATCCCCACTACTACCGCTGGGTTGAAGGTCGGATTTACCGCAGACATGGCGGTTTAACCGGCGATGGGCTATGAAAAAACCGGCCACGTTGCCGTGGCCGGTTCTCGGTATTTCGACGAACTTAGCGATTAAACATCGATATTTCGTGCAATTAGCGCATTCCCCTCAATGAACGCCCTACGCGGTTCGACGTTGTCGCCCATCAGCGTGGTGAACACGTCGTCGGCGCCCATCACGTCTTCGATCTTCACCTTGAGCAGGCGGCGCACGGTCGGGTCCATGGTGGTTTCCCACAGCTGTTCCGGGTTCATCTCGCCCAGGCCTTTGTAGCGCTGGATGTTCATGCCCTTGCGCACTTCGGCCAGCAGCCAGTCGAGCGCTTCGCCGAAGTCGGCCACCGGTTTGACGGTTTCGCCGCGTTTGACGGTGGCGCCTTCGCGCAGCAGGCCCTTGAGCAGGTCGCCGGTTTTGGCCAGTTCGGCATAGTCGCCGGAGTCGAGGAAGTCCTGGTCGAGCACGGTCACCATCACGTTGCCGTGCAGCTTGCGGGTGATCTTGATCATCCAGCCGTCGTTCTTCTCGTCGTGCAGCAGGTCGAGGCGGATGAACTCGGCCGGCAGCGCGGCGGTGAGTACGGCGACGGCGTCGCGGGCGGCGTGCTCGGTGTCGAGCGACAGGCGGCCAACGCGCAGCATGGCTTGCAGCACCAGCGGGTCGACCACGCGGCTTTCGCGTTCGATCACGGCGCGGGCGAGCAGGAACTGGCGCGCCACTTCGGCCAGGGTGTCGCCGGAGAGGGCGGCTTCGCCTTCGGCCGGCATCAGTTCGGCCTTTTCCAGCGCGAGTTGCAGCAGGTACTGGTCGAGCTCGTAGTCGTCCTTGAGGTAGCGTTCTTGCTTGCCGTGCTTGGCCTTGTAGAGCGGCGGCTGGGCGATGTAGATATGGCCGCGCTCCACCAGCTCGGGAGTCTGGCGGTAGAAGAAGGTGAGCAGCAGGGTACGGATGTGCGCGCCGTCGACGTCGGCATCGGTCATGATGATGATGCGGTGGTAGCGCAGCTTGTCCGGGTTGTATTCGTCCTTGCCGATGCCGCAGCCGAGCGCGGTGATCAGCGTGGCGACTTCCTGGCTGGCCAGCATCTTGTCGAAGCGGGCGCGCTCGACGTTGAGGATCTTGCCCTTGAGCGGCAGGATGGCCTGGAACTTGCGGTCGCGGCCTTGCTTGGCCGAGCCGCCGGCGGAGTCACCCTCCACCAGGTAGAGTTCGGACATGGCCGGGTCTTTTTCCTGGCAGTCTGCCAGTTTGCCGGGCAGGCCGAGGCCGTCCATGATGCCCTTGCGGCGGGTGATCTCGCGCGCCTTGCGCGCGGCTTCGCGGGCGCGGGCGGCGTCGACGATCTTGCCGACGATGATCTTGGCGTCGTTGGGGTTTTCCAGCAGGAAGGATTTCAGCGCGTCGCTGATTACTTCGTTGACCACCGGGCCGATCTCGCTGGAGACCAGCTTGTCCTTGGTCTGGCTGGAGAATTTCGGGTCCGGCAGCTTGACGGAGAGCACGCAGGTGAGGCCTTCGCGCATGTCGTCGCCGGAGGTGTCGACCTTGGCCTTCTTGGCGGTATCGGATTGTTCGATGTAGCCGTTGAGGGTACGGGTCATCACCTGGCGCAGCGCGGTGAGGTGGCTGCCGCCGTCACGCTGCGGGATGTTGTTGGTGAAGCACTGCACCGATTCCTGGTAGGAGTCGTTCCATTGCATCGCCACTTCGACCGTCATGCCTTCCTTTTCGCCGATGGCGTGGAACACCTTGGGGTGCAGGGCGGTCTTGTTGCGGTTCATGTACTCGACGAAGCCGGCCACGCCGCCGGAGAAGGCGAAGTTTTCTTCCTTGCCGGTGCGCTTGTCGATCAGGGTGATGGCCACGCCCTGGTTCAGGAACGACAGTTCGCGGATGCGCTTGGCGAGGATGTCGAAGTGGAATTCGATCTTGCCGAAGGTTTCTTCACTGGCGTGGAAAGTGACTTCGGTGCCGCGATAGGTGCTGTGGCCGGTGACGGTGAGCGGGGCCACCGCTTCGCCGCGGCGGAATTCCATTTCGTGCACCTTGCCGTCACGCCAGATTTTCAGGCGCAGCCAGTCGGACAGGGCGTTGACCACGGAGACGCCGACGCCGTGCAGGCCGCCGGAGATCTTGTAGCTGTTGCTGTCGAACTTACCGCCGGCGTGCAGCACGGTCATAATCACTTCGGCGGCGGAGCGGCCTTCTTCCGGGTGGATGTCGGTCGGGATGCCGCGGCCGTTGTCTTCCACCGAGATGGAGTTGTCCGGGTTGATGGTGACCTTGATGGTGTCGGCGTGACCCGCCAGCGCTTCGTCGATGGCGTTGTCCAGCACCTCGAACACCATGTGGTGCAGGCCGGTGCCGTCCGAGGTATCGCCAATGTACATGCCCGGGCGCTTGCGTACGGCATCCAGACCCTTGAGAACCTTGATGCTGTCTGCGCCGTATTCCTGTTCGCTCATAAAACCTTCTCTGTCGTGTGGCAGGTGTCACCGGCGGGGGAGGCCCCCGCCTTCGTCTTCGGCCAACCTGGTGATGCCCGAGGCCGGCCGAAACCGCGTTAGATGCGCATCGGCATCACGATGTACTTGAACTGGCTGTAGTCCGGAATGGTCACCAGCGTGCTGCGGTTGGCGTCGCCGAAGGCCAGCTGCAGCGTTTCGGCCGGCAGGTTGGTGAGCACGTCCAGCAGGTAGTTGATGTTGAAGCCGATTTCCAGCTCGCCGCCGCCGTAGTCGATTTCCAGCTCTTCTTCGGCTTCTTCCTGTTCGCTGTTGGTACACAGAATGGACAGGCTGCCCGGCTTGAGCACCAGGCGCACGCCGCGGAATTTCTCGTTGGCGAGAATGGCGGCGCGCTGCAGCGCGTGCAGGAAGGTGAGCCGGTCGATCAGGAACAGCTTGTCGTTGTCGAGCGGGATGACGCGGTTGTAGTCGGGGAACTTGCCGTCCACCACCTTGCTGATGATGACGGTGGAGCCGAAGGTGAAGCGCACCTGGTTGGCCAGCACTTCGATGGTGATGGGCTCGTCGCTATCCTGCAGCAGCTTGTAGAGCTCGATGATGGTCTTGCGCGGCAGGATCACCTCGGCCTTGGGCAGCGAGGTGTCGATTTCGGCGGCGGCGAAAGCCAGGCGGTGGCCGTCGGTGGCCACCAGGCGCACCTGGTTGTCGTCGGTCTGCATCAGCAGGCCGTTCAGGTAGTAGCGGATGTCCTGCACCGCCATGCTGTACTGCACCTGCGAGATCAGACGCTTGAGTTCTTTCTGCGGCAGGCTGAAGGTGGCTTCCGGCGTGCCGTTGACCGACAACAGCGGGAAGTCTTCGGCCGGCAGCGTCTGCAGGTTGAAGCGGCTCTTGCCGGCTTTCAGCGTCAGGCGGTTGTCCTGCTGCTCCAGCGACACGGTGGAGTTACCGGGAATGGCGCGCAGGATGTCCTGCAGCTTCTTGGCCGAGGTGGTCAGGCGGAACGATTCGCCCGGCAGCGTTTCAGCGCTGGCCGTGGTGATCTGGATTTCCAGGTCGGTGGCCAGAAAGCCCACCGCGCCGTCCTTTTTCTCGATCAGCACGTTGGACAGGATGGGCAGCGTGTGGCGACGCTCGACAATCCCCGTCACCGCCAGCAGCGGTTTCAGCAGGGCATCGCGTTCAGCTTGCAGAATCAGCATGTTCCGGGCTCCCGAAAGTTTTTTTAGTTGCGCAGCATTTGCAGCAGGGTATCGTAATCGTGGCCGATGTCGGCGTCACTGCCGCGCATCTCCGCGATGGTCTTGCAGGCGTGCAGCACCGTGGTGTGGTCGCGCCCGCCGAAAGCGTCGCCGATGTTGGGCAGCGAGAGCTGGGTCAGCTCCTTGGCCAGCGCCATGGCGATCTGGCGCGGCCGGGCGATGTCGCGGCTGCGCTTCTTGCTGTGCATGTCGCCCAGCTTGATCTTGTAGTACTCGGCCACGGTCTTCTGGATGGCGTCCACCGTCACCTGGCGGTTGCCGGCGGCGAGGATGTCTTTCAGCGCTTCCTTGACCAGTTCCAGCGAGATGCTCTGGTTGGTGAAGCGGGCGTAGGCCACCACGCGCTTCAAGGCGCCTTCCAGTTCGCGCACGTTGGAGCGCACGTTCTGGGCGATGAAGAAGGCCACGGTGTGGTCGAGCTTGATGCTGTCGGCCTCGGCCTTCTTCATCAGAATGGCCACGCGCATTTCCAGCTCCGGCGGCTGGATTTCGACGGTCAGCCCCCAGCTGAAACGCGAGATCAGGCGCTCGTCCATGCCTTCGATCTGCTTGGGGTAGGTGTCGCAGGTCATGATGACCTGCTTGCCGCTTTCCAAGAGGGCGTTGAAGGCATAGAAGAATTCTTCCATGGTGCGGTTCTTGCCCGCGAAGAACTGGATGTCGTCGATCAGCAGCAGGTCGAGCGAGTGGTAGTAGCGCTTGAACTCGTCGAAGGCCTTGTGCTGGTAGGCGCGCATGATGTCGGCCACGTAGCGCTCGGCGTGGATGTAGCGGATCTTGGCCTGCGGGTTCTTCTGGTAGACGTGGTTGCCGATGGCCTGGATCAAGTGGGTCTTACCGAGGCCGACGCCGCCGTACACGAACAGCGGGTTGTAGGCCTGGTCGCCCGGGTTCTCGGCGATCTGCATCGCCGCGGCGCGCGCCAGCTGGTTGCCCTTACCGGTCACCAGGGTGTCGAAGGTGAACGCCGGGTTGAGCCGGGTGCTTTCGTGCCCGCCGCCGATGGCCTTGACCGCCGCCTGCTTGGCCGGGGTGGCCACGGCCGGGGCCGCGCCGCCGGCCGGTGCGCTCTTGCCGCTCGGCGCGGCCGGCTTGGCCGGCACCACCGCCGGGGCGGCATTGGGGCTGCCCAGGCGCAGCTCGACCGGCACCTCGCCCATCAGCTCCACCGCCAGTTCCTCGATGCGACCGAGGAAACGGTCTTTGATGAACTGCATGATGAAGCGGTTGGGCGCCAACAGCTGCACGCCGTCCTCGGTGAGTTCGGCGGCCAGCGGCTTGATCCAGGTGTTGAACTGCTGTGAAGACAGTTCGCCCTCGAGGCGAGCGAGGCACGCAGGCCAGAATTGATCCAGTTCGGTCATTAAGTACACGCAATAAAAAGCAAAAAATCCCGCCGTTGTCCGTTGTCGCGAAGGCGGGAGATACCGCCGTGCCAGGGCCTCGTGGGCGGCGCGGCGGTCAGTGTTCGGCATGGCGCAGAGGCGCATCCTCCCAGCCGGAGCGGCTAACCTTGCCCGCAGGGGGAAGGTTTCTGTTCAATTCTTACGCAGCGGGTGGGGGGCGCTAAGTTTTGACATTCTAATAGTTTTCCGGAAAGTTATCCACAGGGAGCGAAAAAATTAGCGATTGACAAAGCCGGGGTTTTCTTGTGAAATCACGCGTTTATTTCCTCGTTTCGAAATAGGAACACCGAATCATGAAACGCACTTACCAGCCTTCGACCACGCGCCGCAAGCGCACCCACGGCTTCCTCGTACGCTCCAAGACCCGTGGTGGTCGCGCCGTTCTGGCCGCCCGCCGCGCCAAGGGTCGCAAGCGTCTGGCCGTGTAAGTTTTGGCCTTTCGCTTTCGCCGTGCGCACCGGCTGTTGAAAACGGATGAATTTTCATCCGTTTTTAGTTTGCGGCAAGCGCGCAGCAATCCCTATTTTCAGGTATACGCCCGCCCCAACGGCCTTAACCGCCCGCGACTCGGTCTCGTGGTCGGCAAGAAGGTCGCCAAGCGGGCGTATCGCCGTAATTACATCAAGCGCACCGTTCGAGAGTGGTTCCGCCTGAACCAGCAGACGCTCGGCTCCTTCGATTACGTGGTGCGTTCCCGCCTCGTGTTCGACCGCGAGACGCGCACCGAAGCTGTCACGGCGTTGTCCTCACTCTTTGGTAAACTAGCCCGATGTCACGCCTCTTCATCTTCCTGATCCGTTGCTATCAGGTCGCCATCAGCCCGTGGCTCGCGCCGCGCTGTCGCTATGTGCCGACCTGTTCCGGCTACGCGATCGAGGCGGTGAAGAAACATGGCGCCTGCAAAGGCGGCTGGCTGGCTGTTCGGCGTATTTCGCGCTGTCACCCCTGGGGTGGCAGCGGCTACGACCCGGTTCCCTGACCACCTTTCCCGGTAACGAGAGATGGATTCCAAACGACTGATCATTTTCATCGTTCTGTCCATGAGCATCCTGCTGCTCTGGCAGGAATATTTTGCGCCCAAACCGACCCCGCAGCAGCTGGCCAAGAGCCAGACTACGGCGGGTGCGCCGGGAGCCCCGGCCGCCCCGAGCGCGGCAGCCCAGCCGGCCGATGCCGCCAAGCTGACGTCGGGCCAGCGCATCACGGTCAGCACCGACCTCTACAAGGCGGAGATCGACACCGTGGGGGGTGACCTGCGTCGCCTGGATCTGCTGAAGCACAACGCCGCCGAGGACGCCAGCAAGCCGTTCGAGCTGTTCACCGACAAGGGCGGCCGCGTGTACGTGGCGCAGACCGGTCTGGTGGCTGCCTCCAACCCGGCGCTGCCGACGCACAAGACCGTGTTCACGGCCGAGAAGACCAGCTACCAGATGAACGGCGACAAGCTGGAGGTGAAGCTGACCGCGCCTGAAGCCAACGGCGTCAAGGTAAGCAAGGTATACACCTTCAAGAAGGGCGCCTACGACATCGACGTGCGTTACGACATCAGCAACAGCGGCAGCGCGCCGGTCGCCCCGACCGCCTACTTCCGCCTGCTGCGCGACGGCCAGAAGCCGGAAGGCGAAGGCCGCTTTGCGAGCACCTTCACCGGCCCGGCGGTGTACACCACCGACGGCAAGTTCCAGAAGGTGTCGTTCGACGATCTGACCAAGGGCAAGGGTGACTACGTCAAGAGCGCCGACAACGGTTGGGTGTCGATGCTGCAGCACTACTTCATGAGCGCCTGGATCATCAAGCCGCTGGGCGGCCAGAGCGTGTGCGCCGCCGGCCAGCCGTGCCGCTTCGAGCTGAAGAGCAGCAACGGTCTGTTCTCCGCCGCCACGCTGGTGGATCTGCCGGCCATCGCGCCGGGCGCCAGCCGCTCGATCACCGTGCCGCTGTACGCCGGTCCGGAAGAGTTCGACATCATCACCAAGGTGGCCGACGGCATGGAGTACGCCAAGGACTACGGCTGGGTGCACATCTTCGCCTCGCCGCTGTTCTGGCTCTTGACCAAGCTGCACGCGCTGGTGAACAACTGGGGCTGGGCGATCATCCTGCTGACGCTGACCGTGAAGGCGCTGTTCTACCCGCTGACCGCCGCCTCGTACCGCTCGATGGGCAAGATGAAGGCGCTGGCGCCGCGTCTGGAACGCCTGAAGGAGCAGTACGGCGACGACCGCATGAAGATGCAGCAGGCCGTGATGGAGATGTACAAGAGCGAGAAGGTCAACCCGCTCGGCGGCTGCCTGCCGATGGTGATCCAGATTCCGGTGTTCATCGGCCTGTACTGGTCGCTGCTGGCTTCGGTCGAGCTGCGCCAGGCGCCGTGGACGCTGTGGATCAACGATCTGGCCCGCCCGGACCCGTTCTACGTGCTGCCGGCGATCATGGCCATCACCATGTTCCTGCAGACCTTCCTGAACCCGCCGCCGGCCGACCCAATGCAGGCGAAGATGATGAAGATCATGCCGTTGGCGTTCTCGGCGATGTTCTTCTTCTTCCCGGCCGGTCTGGTGCTGTACTGGGTGGTGAACAACGTGCTGTCGATCGCCCAGCAGTGGTACATCAACAAGCAGATCGAGAAGGCCAAGAAGCTGGCGCTGCAGTCCTGAGCCGCTTTGCACTCCCGATGACGAGCCCGGCCTTGATGGCCGGGCTTTTTTCCTGGCACGCTGGGCGTGGCCAGCCAGAGAAAAACTTGCCCGAAACGGTCTAAACAAAAGTCTATTTCAGGAGGCGAGCGAGCCCAAGCAGGTTGAGGGCAGCCAGCGCACAGGAACCGGAATGTACACACAGTACATGAGGATTCCGCGCACTGCCGGCGCTCAAGATGCAAAGGCGCAGCCGCCTAATGAAATAGGCTCAGAGACCGTTTCGGCCAGATTTTTCCGTCTTTTCCGCCTTTGCCGCAGGATCGCCACCATGTCGCTTGCCTACACTCCGACCACCATCTGCGCCATCGCCACCGCTCCCGGCCGTGGCGGCGTCGGCGTCATCCGCGTCTCCGGCCGTGGTTTGCTGCCGTTTGCCCAGGCCATCTCGGGCGGCAAGACCCCGCAGCCGCGCTACGCCACCTACAGCGACTTCGTCGCCGCCGACGGCACGGCCATCGACAACGGCCTGATGCTGTACTTCCCCGGCCCGAACTCATTCACCGGCGAGGATGTGCTGGAGCTGCAGGGCCACGGCGGGCCGGTGGTGCTCAACATGCTGCTCTCGCGCTGCCTCGAGCTGGGGGCGCGGCTGGCCGAGCCGGGCGAGTTCACCAAGCGCGCCTTCCTCAACGACAAGCTCGATCTGGCGCAGGCCGAGAGCGTGGCCGACCTGATCGACGCGTCCAGCGAGACCGCGGCGAAGAGTGCGCTCAAATCGCTCAAGGGCGCGTTCTCGCACGAGATCCACCAGCTGGTGGACGAGCTGATCACGCTCAGGATGCTGGTGGAGGCCACGCTCGACTTTCCGGACGAGGAGATCGACTTTCTCGAGGCCGCCGACGCGCGCGGCAAGCTCGGCGGGGTGCGCGCCCGGCTCTCCCAGGTGCAGGCCACGGCGCGCCAGGGCGCGATCCTGCGCGAGGGCATGCACGTGGTGCTGGTGGGGCAGCCCAACGTCGGCAAGTCGTCGCTCTTGAACGCGCTGGCGGGCGACGACGTCGCCATCGTCACCGACATCGCCGGCACCACGCGCGACACGCTGCGCGAGGAGATCGTCATCGACGGCGTGCCGGTGCACGTGATCGATACCGCCGGCCTCAGGGACACCGACGACGTGGTGGAGAAGATCGGCATCGAGCGCACCTGGCAGGCGGTGCAGCGTGCCGACCTGGTACTGGTGCTGGTGGACAGCCGCGAGGGGGTGGGCGCCGAAGTGAGCGCCATCCTGGCCAAGCTGCCGGAACGCCTGCCGCGCGTGTTCGTGTTCAACAAGGTGGACCTGTCGGGCGAAGCGCCGGGGTTGGCCGAAGAAGACGGCCATCCGGTGGTGCGGCTGTCGGCGCGCACCCTGGCCGGGGTGGAGCTGCTGCGCGCCAAGCTGCTGGAGATGATCGGCTACCGTGGCGCCAGCGAAGGGGTGTTCCTGGCGCGCGAACGCCACCTCGACGCCATCCGCCGTGCCGCCGAGCACCTGGCGCTGGCCGAGACGGTGTGGCAGCAGGTGGAGCTGTTCGCCGAGGAGCTGCGCCTGGCGCAGCACGCGCTGTCGGAAGTGACCGGCGAATTCACCCCGGACGATCTACTCGGGGTGATCTTCAGCCGCTTCTGCATCGGCAAGTAAGCCCCCTCGGCCCGGCGGGCTCCCCGACGCCAGCAGCAACGGGGCACCCGGGGTGCCGGAACGGGACAGCAACTCGGCACGGGCAAGCAGGTGGGCGGGCTCGTTGCCGTCGCCGGGATACACCGCGACGCCGACGCGCAGCGCGATCTCGACACGGTGCTTGCCCAGCATGAACGGATTGGCCAGCCGCGCCAGCAGCGGCTCCACCCGTTCGGCGATGGCGGTGGCGTCCTGCGGCAGGTCGGCCAGCAGGACCGCGAATTCGTCACACCCCAGCCGCGCCACGCAATCCTGCGGGCGCAAGCCATTCTCCAAACGCCGCCCGACCTGACGCAGCAGCTGCTCGCCGGCTGCTTCGCCGTAGCGCGCGGCAATCGGCTGGAAGCGCTCCAGATCGAGATAGAGCAGCGCGACGCGCTGGCCGTGTGCCTCGGCGCGTGCCATGGCGCGCGACGTCCGGGCCAGCAGCAGGGTGCGGTTGGGCAGACCGGTCAGGGTGTCGCAGTGGGCCTGCTGCCAGGCTGCCTGCTGGCGCTGCCGCTCGGGGCAGATGTCGCTGAACAGCGCAACGTAGTGGCTGGGCCGGCCCTGTTCGTCGGCCAGCACCGAAATCTTCAGCCACTCGGCCTGCACCGTGCCATTCTTGCGGCAGTTGTTGATCTCGCCCTCCCAATGGCCGTCCTGGCGCAGGCGTTGCCACAGCGTCCGGTAGAAGGCCTCATCGTGCCAGCCCGAGGCCAGCATGGCGGGGGTGTGGCCGACGATCTCGTCGGCGCTGTAGCCGCTGCGCAGGCTGAAGGCGTGGTTGACCGTGACGATGACGCTGTCGAGATCGGTCACCATGATGCCTTCGCTGGCGGCGTCGAACACCGACTGCGCCAGCCGTTGCGCCGCCTGGCCGGCCAGGAGCGGCGAGACGTCGCTGAATGCCAGCAGCGCCGCGGGTGTCCGGCCCTGGGCGTCGCCGCCGAGCGGACGGGCACTGAGCGACAGCCACTGCGGTTCGGCGCCATGGCTGGCGATGCCGAGCTGTTCGTGCTCGAGCGGGGCCGCGTCGCGCACCGCCGCCAGTCCTTGTGCCTGAGCGGCGGCAAGCGGCGTGCCGTCCGGGTGCACCAGCCAGCGCTCGGGCCGCATCCAGCCCGCCTCGTCGAGCCCCAGCAGGCGCCGCGCCAGCGGGTTGGCGGCGCTCACCGCGCCGTCGGCGTCGACCACGGCGACACCCATGGCCACGCTGTCGAACAGGGCCTGGAGTTGTTCCTCGCTGTGCCGCAGCCGCCGCGCCAGTTCATGGCGGGGACTGACGTCGTGCACAATGCAGTGCAGCAGGTTGCGGCCGTCCAATGGGCCCGGCCCGGTGTAGACCTCGACCTGGCGCTGCTCGCCGTTGGCGAGGTGGTGGACGCAGCTGAAGCGGGCGCTCTCGCCGGACAGCGCGCGCTCCATTTCGCGCTGCAGCACCTCGGCCGGCAGCGAGATCAGCTGCGGCAGGCGCATCCGCGCCAGCACCTCGCGCGGGTAGCCGTAGAACTCGGCGGCGGCGGGGTTGGCGTCGACGATGCGGGCGCCGGCCGGGTCGACCAGCAGCTTGATGGCGGCGTTGTTCTCGAACAGGCCGCTATAACGCGCCTCGCTCTCGTCCAGCGCGTGCTGCTGACGCGCCAGGCGCAACAGCAGCAGCGCGAGGGCCGCGGCGCAGCCGGCCAGCAGCAGCGACCCCACCGTGCTCTGTTCGCGGCTGGCGGCGATGGTGCGCTCGACCGGTGCCAGCACGGCGCGCTCGTCGAAACCGACCACGGCGATCAGCGAGAACACCTCCAGCAGCTGCCAGGCGTGGATGCGCGGCACGTGGTCGAGCGTGGAAGTCAGGCGGAAGCTGCCATGCGCGGCGGGGGACGGGCCGCGGAACGGCGCGTTGAAGTCGAACGGCTGCCCCATCGCCTTGTCCTGCAGCCGATTGCGCGCCAGAAAGCGGCCATCGCTGCGCAACAGCGCCAGGGTGTCGTTCGGCCCCAGGCGCAGCGCGCCGAAACGGTTGATGAAGAAGTCCGGCGCAATCGAGAACACCATCACCCCGGCAAACTTACCGTCGCGGTACATCGGGCGCGAGAACTGGATGCTCCAGGCCTGGGACACCCGCCCCAGCACCGGCTTGCTGATGTAGATCTGGTCGGTGCGGCTGATGGCGTGCACCTTGAAGTGGTCGCGGTCACCCAGGTAGACGTGCAGCGAGTCGTTCAGGCTGGAGAAGGTCAGGTAGCCGTCGGCGTTGATCACCGCGATCTGGCTCAGCATGCCGGCCGGGAAGGTGGCGATGATCTGCCTGGCGTGCAGCGCCACCTGCTCGGGCGCCACCAGGTATTCCGCGCGCAGGCCCTGCAGCGCGAAGTCGACGTTGGCCAGCGCGCCGGCCTGGCTGTCGGCCAGCGCGGCCGCCATCTGCTCGGCGTGCAGGGCGCTCTGCTGCAACGCCTGCGCCCGCAAGACGTCGTGGCTGTGCTCCAGGCGCAGCCAGTAGGCTGGCAGGGCCAGCACGGTGGCCAGCACGACGAGAGCCGCTGCCAGACGCAGGCGGGTAGCATTCCACATGGTGTTGTCGGACTAGGGTCGGGTTAGTGGGCATGAGCCGGAATGGCACCGGGACGCAGCGAGTGCCATGGTGCCCGACATTCTACCGGAAAAATACCGTCCACCATGCCGAATGAGTAGATGCCGAACAAATTTTTACCTGGTTGTGGCATCGGATCGCGGTGGGGGCTGGCGGCCCATGGCGCCGCCCATGTGCCGGCGCTATTGACCACCGCCGCCCTCCTTGCGCCGGCACCATGTCGTATGCTGAAAGCAGGACAGCCAAACGGGATGGGGCAACGATGCGAGATCATTACGATGTGCTGGTGGTGGGGGGCGGTATCAACGGCTGTGGCATCGCCAACCTGGCGGCCCAGTGCGGACTCTCGGTGCTGCTGGTGGAGCAGGACGACCTGGCGGCGCATACCTCGTCGGCGTCGAGCAAGCTGATCCACGGCGGCCTGCGTTACCTGGAGTATGGCGAGTTCCGCCTGGTGCGCGAGGCGCTGGCGGAGCGCGAGGTGCTGCTGGCGATGGCGCCGCACATCATCCGCCCGCTGACCTTCATCCTGCCGCATCACAAGGCGCTGCGCCCGGTGTGGATGATCCGCCTCGGGCTGCTGCTGTACGACCACCTCGGCAGCCGCGAGCAGCTGCCGGCCAGCCAGCGCCTGACGCTGGCGCAGCATCCGGCCGGGGCGCCGCTGCGCCCGCGCTACCATACCGGCTTCAGCTACGCCGATTGCTGGGTCGACGACGCCCGGCTGGTGGTGCTCAACGCGATGCAGGCGCGCGAGTACGGCGCCGACGTGCTGACCCGCACCCGCCTGGAAGGCGCCTGCCGCAGCGAGGGGGGCTGGCTGGCGCGCCTGGCGGATTCTTCCGGTGCGCCGCGCACGGTGACGGCAAGCGCACTGGTGAACGCCGCCGGTCCGTGGGTGGAACGGGTGCTGGAAACCAGCCTGGGTCACGCCGGACGCTCCCGCCTGCGACTGGTCAAGGGCAGCCACATCGTGGTGCCGCGCTGCTACGAGGGCGAGCACGCCTACCTGCTGCAAAACGGCGACCGCCGCGTGGTGTTCGTGCTGCCGTACGGCGACTACACCCTGATCGGCACCACCGACGTGCCGTTCGACGGCGACCCGGCGACACTGGCGGCGAGCGCGGAGGAGATCGACTACCTGTGCCGCGTGGTGAACGAGTATTTCGTGCGCCCGATCCGGCCGCAGGATGTGGTGTGGAGCTTTGCCGGGGTGAGGCCGCTGTTCGACGACGGCTCGCCCAGCGCCACGGCGGTGACGCGCGACTACCATCTGGAACTCGACGGCAGCGACGTGCCGCTGTTGTCGGTGTTTGGCGGCAAGCTCACCACGCATCGCCAGCTGGCGCGCGCCGCGCTGACACGGCTGGCCGGCCACTTCGACCTGGAGCTGCCGGACGAGCCGCCCCCGGCGCTGCCCGGCGGCGTCTTGCCGACGCTGACGCTGAGCGCCTACCGGCACCAGCTGGCGCAGCGTTATCCCTGGCTGCCGGCAACCCTGCTGACGGCGCTGCTGCAGCGCCACGGCAGCCTGATCGAGCGGCTGCTGCAAGAAGCGACGGCGCTGGCCGACCTCGGCACCAACCATGGCGGCGGCCTGTACCAGCGCGAGGTGGAATACCTGATCAGGGAGGAGTGGGCACGCCAGCCGGACGACGTATTGTGGCGCCGCAGCAAGTGCGGGCTGGCGATGAGCGCGGCCGAGCGCCAGGCTTTTGCTGCCGAGTGGGAGAGGCGCTATGCGGGGTTGGGGATGGACTGAAAGTCCGTTCCAGTGGGTGAGCGAGCCAAGGCAGGTTGAGTGCTACCGGAGCACAGTAACCGGAATGATCATGCCGTAGCTGAGGATTCCGTATCGCGGAGCGAATGACGGCGTGCAAATCCCTGCGTGCCAATCTTCGATTGGCTCAGCGAGAGATTTGCACGCCGTCCGCCAGCACTCAAGATGCGAAGGCACAGCCACCTCATGGGATGGGCTAGACCCGGCTTTGCAGCTCTCCCAATCGGTCCGGGCGGTCGGTGCACAGCATGTCGACCCCCCAGGACTGCAGCAGCCGCGCTTCCATGACGTCGTTCACGGTGTAGGCCATGACGGCGTAGCCGGCGCTGTGGATGGATTCGACCAACGCCAGGTTGAGGCTGGCGTGGTGGCAGTGCAGCGCCAGGGCGCCGACGGCGTCAAGCTGGGCGCGCCAGTTGGCCGGCACCGTGTCAAACAGCAGGCCGCGTGGCAACTCCGGTGCCGCGATGCGGGCGGCGTGCAGCGCCTCGGCCGAGAACGACGACAGCAGCGGCGGCACTGCGGCGCGCTGCCATAGCCGCCGCGCCGCGCGGGCGACCACGCGCCCGGTTTCGGCCTCGCGCCCCGGGCAGGGCTTGATCTCGAGGTTGACCTGGATGCCGCCACTGCGGCACAGCGTGGCCAGCTCCTCCAGGAGCGGCAACGCTTCGCCGGCGAAGGCGGCGTGGAAGCGGCTGCCGGCGTCCAGTTCGCGCAGCTGCGCCAACGTCAGCGCGCGGGCCGGGCCGGCACCGTTGGTGGTGCGCTGCAGGGTGTCGTCGTGCAACAGGAACGGCTCGCCGTCGGCCGACAGCTTGACGTCGCACTCCACCGCGCGTACGCCCAGCCGTGCCGCGATCAACAAGCCTGCCAGGGTGTTTTCCGGTGCCAGCGCTCCGCCTAGACGATGGGCGAATACCAGCGGATAGGGCCATAACGGCATGGTCACTTCGGTACCTCGATCGGGATGACGGGCGGCATGACAAGCGGCTCATTGCCGCCCCAACGTGAAAAACGTTGGAATCGATTATGCTTTACGGTCTCGCGTTTTCCCTTAATCGTAAACCCTGCTTTACAGCTCGTGTGACAAAAAGTTACTGTCATCATGGCTTGTGCGGCGCAACAAATAGAAGAAATAGCCCAATGGAAATGGTTTTTCTATGCCTGATGGCGTTTTTTGCCGGCATGATCGATTCGGCAGTCGGTGGCGGTGGACTGATCCAGCTGCCGGCGCTGTTCAACGGTTTGCCGACGCAGGCTCCGGCCACGCTGCTGGGCACCAACAAGTTCGCCTCGGTGTTCGGTACCGCCAGCGCCACGCGCAGCTTCGTCAAACGGGTGAGGATGGCGTGGGGCCTGATTCTGCCGGCCACCGGCGCGGCCTTCCTGCTGTCGTTCGCCGGCGCCACCGCGGCGAGCCACGTGCCGAAGCAGGTGATGAAACCAGTGGTGCTGGTGCTGTTGATCGCGATGGCGCTGTATACCTTGAAGAAGAAGGATCTGGGGCGGGTGCACAAGCCGACGGCGGTCACCGCGCGGGAGAAGCGGCTGGCGCTGCTGATCGGCGGCGGCATCGGCTTCTACGACGGCATTTTCGGGCCGGGTACCGGGACGTTCCTGATTTTCCTGTTCGTGCGCTGTTTCGCCTTCGACTTTCTGCACGCCTCGGCCGCGGCCAAGGTGGTGAACCTGGCGACCAATATCGCGGCACTGTCGTTTTTTGTCACCACCGGCAACATTCTGTACGCGGTGAGCATTCCGATGGCGTTGTCGAACATCGTCGGTGCCCAGGTCGGGAGCCGCATTGCCATCAAGGGCGGAGCCGGGCTGGTGCGGGTGTTGTTCCTGATCCTGGTGACCGGGCTGATCGGCAAGTTCGCCTACGACATGCTGGGGTGACGTTTGGAGTCGGATTGACAGCGGAGCAAGACATGCCGGTGCAATCTGGGACATCTAAAGTCGCATTGACAGTGGACAAGTTTTCCGCAAAATTTGTCGCAAAAGTATAAAAGCGCTACGCTTAATAACAAATAAATACATAAAGATAAAACGAACGGCTGTTTAATCTTCGGGGATAACAGCCGTTTGCCGTCTTTACTAACGCTTTTCACACAACTGAGGAACTGACCATGCAGATCGCAATTCCAGCCGAACGTCTGGCTGGCGAGGCGCGCGTGGCCGCTACACCGGAAACGGTGAAAAAACTCGTCGCCATGGGTCACACCGTGGTCGTCGAGTCGGGGGCCGGACGCCTGTCCGCCGTCCCCGATGCGGCCTACGCCGACGCCGGCGCCAGCCTGGCGGCGAACCGCGCCAGCGCGCTCGCCAACGCCGACATCGTGCTCCAGGTGCGCCCGCCCGAGGCCGACCAGATCGCCGAGTTCAAGACCGGCGCCACCGTCGTCTCGCTGATGAACCCCTACGCCAACCCACACCTGGCGGCGATGGCGGCCAAGAAGCTGTCGGCCTTCGCCATGGAACTCTTGCCGCGTACCACGCGCGCGCAGAGCATGGACGTGCTCTCCAGTCAGAACAACATCGCCGGCTACCGCGCGGTGCTGCTGGCCACGCACTACTACCCGCGCTTCATGCCGATGCTGATGACTGCCGCCGGCACGGTGAAGCCGGCGCGCGTGCTGATCATGGGCGTGGGCGTGGCGGGGCTGCAGGCCATCGCCACCGCCAAGCGCCTGGGCGCGGTGGTGGAGGCGACCGACGTGCGCCCGTCCACCAAGGAGCAGGTGGAGTCGCTCGGCGCCAAGTTCATCGAGGTGCCGATGACCGATGAGGAGAAGGCGGCCAGCGACGGGGTCTACGCCAAGGAGATGTCGGACGACTACAAGCGCCGTCAGGCGGAGCTGGTGACCAAGCACGCCATGGCGGCGGACATCATCATCACCACCGCGCTGATCCCGGGCAAGAAGGCACCGCAGCTGATCAGCGCCGAGGTGGTGCGGGCGATGAAGCCGGGCTCGGTGATCATCGACATCGCGGCGGAGGCCGGCGGCAACTGCGCGCTGACGGTGCCGGGCGAGGTGAGCGTGACCGACAACGGCGTGACCGTGGTCGGCACCACCAACCTGCCGGCGCTGGTGGCGGCGGACGCCTCCAGCCTGTACGCGCGCAACCTCTTGACCTTCCTGTCGCTGATGCTGAGCAAGGACGGTTTCACCCTCAACCTGGAAGACGACCTCCTGGCCGCCACGCTGATCACCCACGACGGCGCGGTGCGCTTCGGCCAACCTTCCTCCCCGTCCGCCGCCGCCGCCCAGCCGGCCGCGACGCGGGCCTGACCTTCCAGGAGAGCATCATGATCGATCCTTTCATCACCAGTCTGACCGTGTTCGTGCTGGCCGTGTTCGTCGGCTATCACGTGGTGTGGAACGTCACCCCGGCGCTGCACACCCCGCTGATGGCGGTGACCAACGCCATTTCGGGCATCATCGTGGTCGGGGCGCTGCTGCAGGTGGTGGACATCAACGGTGAGGCCATCACCCTGACGTCCGTGCTCGGCGCCATCGGCATCTTCCTGGCCAGCATCAACATCTTCGGCGGCTTCCTGGTGACCCAGCGCATGCTCGATATGTTCAAGAAGAAGAAAAGGTAAGGAGCCGCCATGGAAAATATCTCTGCAATCCTCTACCTGATCGCGGCGGTGCTGTTCATCCTCGCGCTGAAGGGGCTGTCCAGCCCCGTGTCCGCCTTGCGCGGCAACCTGTACGGCATGGTGGGCATGCTGATCGCCGTGGTCACCACCTTCCTGATCATGGACAAGCCGGTGCTGGCGCTGATCGGCGCAGCCATCGCCGGCGGTGCGGTGATCGGGGCGTGGCGCGCCAAGACCGTCGAGATGACCGGCATGCCGGAGCTGGTGGCGGCGATGCACTCGCTGGTCGGCCTCTCGGCGGTGCTGATCGCGGTGGCGGCGATCTTCCACAGCGGGGTGGAGCATACCCCGGTGCAGAAGGTCGAGCTGTTCATCGGCGCCTTCATCGGCGCGATCACTTTCACCGCCTCGGTGGTGGCGTTCGGCAAGCTGTCGGGCAAGTTCGGCTCCAAGGCGGTGTCGTTTAGCGGCCAGCACCTGCTCAACCTGATCCTGGCCATCGCCATGGTGGGCTTCGGCATCGTCTACTTCGTCAGCGATAGCCACGCCGCCTTCCTGGCGATGGTGGCGGTGGCGCTGGTGCTGGGCGTGACGTTGATCATTCCGATCGGCGGCGCCGACATGCCGGTGGTGGTGTCGATGCTGAACTCGTACTCGGGCTGGGCGGCGGCGGGCATCGGCTTCACCCTGAACAACCCGGTGCTGATCATCGCCGGCGCCTGCGTCGGTTCCTCCGGTGCCATCCTGTCCTACATCATGTGCCGGGCGATGAACCGCTCCATCGTCAGCGTGCTGTTGGGCGGCTTCGGCGCCGAACCGGCCGCGGCGGCGGCGGGCGCGTCGGGTCCGAAGAACTACAAGTCGGGCTCGGCCGAGGACGCCGGCTTCCTGATGAGCAACGCCGACAGCGTGATCATCGTGCCGGGTTACGGCCTGGCGGTGTCGCGTGCGCAGCACGCGCTGCAGGAGTTCGCCGAGTTGCTGCACGAGGCCGGGGTGAAGGTGCGCTACGCCATCCACCCGGTGGCGGGCCGCATGCCGGGGCACATGAACGTGCTGCTGGCTGAAGCCGAGGTACCGTACGAGCAGGTGCAGGAGATGGAGGAGATCAACTCCGACTTCGCCAACACCGACGTGGTGCTGGTGATCGGCGCCAACGACGTGGTGAACCCGGCGGCGCAGAAGGACAAGGCAAGCCCGATCTACGGCATGCCGATCCTGGAGGCGCACAAGGCGCGCACCGTGGTGGTGGTCAAACGCTCGATGAACGCCGGTTACGCCGGTCTGGACAACGAGCTGTTCTACATGGACAAGACCATGATGGTGTTCGGCGACGCCAAGAAGGTGGTGGAAGACCTGGTGAAGAGCGTGGCGCATTAACGCCGGCTTGGGCCAACCTTGAAAGATCGACCGCCCGGCCGGCAACGGCCGGGCGGTTTTTTGTCGCCCGCGCGAAGCCACGGCATGGCGCGCAAAACTGGTCGATACTGGAATGGTCTCGGCCACAACCCAACAGAGCGACCGGAACCCCACCATGCCAACCCGCCACCTCGGCGTCGTCCTGAAAGGCTACCCGCGCCTTTCCGAAACCTTCATCGCGCAGGAGCTGCGCGAGCTGGAGGCGCGCGGCTTCACGCTGACGCTGTTTTCGCTGCGCCACCCCACCGACCTGGAGCGCCACCCGGTGCACGACGAGATCCGCGCCCGCGTGGTGTATCTGCCGGAGTACCTGTACCAGCAGCCGTGGCGCGTGCTGCGTGCCGCGTTGCTGGCGCTGCGCCGGCCGGCGGCGCTGTGGGCGACCTGGCGGCTGTTCCTCGCCGACCTCGCGCGCGACTTCACCCCCAACCGGGTGCGCCGTTTCGGCCAGGCACTGGTGCTGGCGGCGGAGTGCCCGCCCGAGATCGAGCAGCTCTACGTGCATTTCATCCACACCCCCGGTTCGGTGACGCGCTACGCCGCGCGCCTGAGCGGCCTGCCGTGGGCGGCGTCGGCGCACGCCAAGGACGTGTGGACCCAGCCGGAGTGGGAAATCCGCGCCAAGCTGGCCGACATGCAGTGGCTCGCCACCTGCACCCGCGCCAACCACGACTACCTCTCGGCGTTGCCTGAGGGGCGCGGCAAGGTGCATCTGGTCTACCACGGCATCAGCTTCGCGCGCTTTCCGCCGCCGCCCGCGCCCCCGGCCGCGCGCGACGGCAGCGACCCGGCGCACCCGGTGGAGCTGCTGTCGGTGGGCCGCGCCGTGGCCAAGAAGGGCTACGACGACCTGCTCGCGGCGCTGGCGACGCTGCCGCCCGGGCAGCACTGGCGCCTGAGCCACATCGGCGGCGGCACGCTGCTGCCGGAACTCAAACGCCAGGCGGAGCGGCTCGGGCTGGCCGACAACATCCGCTGGCTGGGCGCGCTGCCGCAGCAAGAGGTGCTGCCGGCCTACCGCCAGGCCGATCTCTTCGCGCTGCCGTGCAAGGTGGTCGACGACGGCGACCGCGACGGCCTGCCCAACGTGCTGATGGAAGCGCAGAGCCAGGGTGTGTGCTGCCTGTCGACGCGGCTGTCGGGCATCCCCGAACTGATCGAGGACGGCGTGAGCGGCGTGCTGGTGGAACCCGGCGACGTGGCGGCGCTCGGCGCGGCGCTGGCGCGGCTGATCGCCGACCCCGGCCTGCGCCAGCGCCTGGCCCAGGCCGGCGCCGAGCGGGTGCGCCGCGAGTTCGCCATGGAGCGCGGCATCGAGCGGCTGCTGGCCTGTTTTGACACCCCTCTTCCCGCTACGGAGGCAGCATGCCCCGTCTCGCCTTCTACGCCCCATTGAAATCGCCGCGCCACCCGGTGCCGTCCGGCGACCGCACGCTGGCGCGGCTGTTGCTGCGCGGTCTGCGCCTGGCCGGCTGGCAAGTGGAGCTGGCCTCCAGCCTGCGCAGCTACGACGGCGTCGGTGATCCGCGCCAGCAACAGCGGCTCAAGGCGCGCGCCGAACGCCGCGCCGCGGCGCTGATCGCCGCCTATCGCGCCCGTCCGCCGGAGGAGCGGCCGCAGGCCTGGTTCACCTACCACCTCTACCACAAGGCGCCGGACTGGATCGGCCCGGCGGTGTGCCGCGCGCTCGGCATCCCCTACCTGCTGTGCGAGGCCTCGCACGCGCCGCAGCAGGAAGGCGGGCTGTGGCAGGACAACCTGTCCGACTGCGTGGCGGCGATCCGCCAGGCGGCACGCATCTTCATCGTCAACCCGCGCGACGAGCCCGGCCTGGCGACGATCCTGGCCAACCCGCTGCGGGTGCTGCGCCGGCTGCCGCCGTTCATCGACACCACGACGTTGGCGCGGCGCCGCCCGCGGGGGGAGCTGGCGCGCGAAGCCGGGCTCGACCCGGCGCGGCCCTGGCTGATCAGCGTGGCGATGCTGCGCCCGGGCGACAAGATGGCCTCGTACCGGCTGATGGCGGCGTGCTACCGGCGGCTGCTGGCGGAGGGGCGCCATCTGCACTGGCTGATCGTCGGTGACGGTGCGGCGGCGGCGGAACTGG
>NZ_ACIS01000016.1 GCF_000174355.1 Pseudogulbenkiania ferrooxidans 2002 | reverse complement strand
TTTTGCCATTTTGCAAAATTCCTTAATTAAAGAACAACAGATCAGGTTGGCCGAAGAGGACTTCAGCCAACCTCAGCGCGCATTACTTCTTGGCGTTCATGACGGTATCAGCGACGTGCTTCGGCGCCTCGGAGTAGTGCTTGAACTCCATGGAGTACGTAGCACGACCCTGGGTTGCCGAACGCAGGTCGGTCGAGTAACCGAACATCTCGGCCAGCGGTACTTCAGCCTTGATCTTCTTGCCACCCAGGCCGTCGTCATCCATACCCTGAACGATGCCACGACGACGGTTCAGGTCGCCCATCACGTCGCCCATGTACTCTTCCGGCGTTTCCACTTCCACGGCCATCATCGGCTCGAGGATGCACGGACCGGCACGGCGCATGGCTTCCTTGAATGCAATAGAACCAGCCAGTTCGAAGGCGATCTGCGAAGAGTCGACATCGTGGTAGGAACCGAAAGTCAGACGTACAGTCACGTCAACCACCGGGAACCCAGCCAAAATACCGTTGTTCAGCGAGTTACGGATACCCTTGTCAACGGAAGGAATGAATTCGCGAGGAATCACACCACCCTTGATCTCGTCGATGAACTTGTAGCCCTGACCTTCGCCGGACGGTTCCAGAGTGATCGTACAATCACCGTACTGACCCTTACCACCAGACTGCTTGGCATGCTTACCCTGCACGTCAGTAACAGTCTTGGTGATGGTTTCACGGTAGGCCACCTGCGGGGCACCGACGTTGGCTTCCACGCCAAATTCGCGCTTCATGCGGTCAACCAGAATTTCCAGGTGCAGCTCACCCATACCGGAAATAATGGTCTGGCCCGATTCTTCGTCGGTACGCACGCGGAACGACGGGTCTTCCTTGGCCAGGCGGTTCAGGGCAACACCCATCTTTTCCTGGTCGGCCTTGGTCTTCGGCTCAACGGCAACGTGAATCACCGGGTCCGGGAATTCCATGCGTTCCAGAATCAGCGGAGCATCAAGCGAGCACAGGGTTTCGCCGGTGGTGACTTCTTTCAGACCGATGGCAGCGGCGATGTCGCCAGCGCGAACTTCTTCGATCTCTTTACGGTCGTTGGCGTGCATCTGCACGATACGACCGATACGCTCTTTCTTGCCCTTGACCGTGTTCAGCACGGTGTCGCCGGACTTCACCACGCCCGAGTAGACGCGGAAGAAAGTCAGCTGACCGACGTACGGGTCGTTCATCAGCTTGAATGCCAGTGCCGAGAAGTGCTCGTCGTCGGAGGCCTTGCGGGTGGTCGGGGTGCCGTCGTCCAGCTCACCCGGCACCGGCGGAACGTCCAGCGGGCTCGGCAGCAGATCGATCACGGCATCCAGCATGCGCTGCACACCCTTGTTCTTGAACGCGGAACCGCACAGCATCGGCTGGATTTCGCAGCGCAGGGTACGCTGACGCAGGCCGTCGACGATTTCTTCCTCGGTCAGCGTCTCGCCGCCCAAGTACTTGTCCATCATCTCGTCGCTGACTTCAGCAGCAGCTTCAACCATCTTCTCGCGCCACTCTTCGGCTACGGAAACCAAGTCGGCCGGGATCTCACCGTATTCGAACTTCATGCCCTGGGACGCTTCGTCCCAGATGATGGCTTTCATCTTCAAGAGGTCAACCACACCCTCGAAGCCATCTTCGGCACCGATCGGCACTACGATAGGCACCGGGTTGCCGCGCAGACGGGTTTTCACCTGTTCTACGGCACGGAAAAAGTTGGCACCCTGACGGTCCATCTTGTTCACGAAGGCGATACGCGGAACCTGGTACTTGTTGGCCTGACGCCATACGGTTTCCGACTGCGGCTGCACACCGCCCACCGCGCAGTAAACCATCACGGCGCCGTCCAGCACACGCATGGAACGCTCTACCTCGATGGTAAAGTCCACGTGTCCCGGGGTGTCGATGATGTTGAAGCGGTGCTCCGGATACTGCAGGCCCATACCCTTCCAGAACGTGGTGGTAGCGGCGGAGGTAATGGTGATACCACGCTCCTGCTCTTGCTCCATCCAGTCCATGGTGGCGGCGCCGTCGTGAACTTCACCAATCTTGTGGTTCACACCGGTGTAAAACAGAATACGCTCGGTAGTAGTGGTCTTACCGGCGTCAATGTGAGCGCTGATACCAATGTTACGGTAGCGCTCGATAGGAGTTTTCCTAGCCACGGCCAAAACCTTCTCGGTGGGTTTAACTTAGAAACGGAAGTGCGAGAACGCCTTGTTGGCTTCGGCCATGCGGTGAACTTCTTCACGCTTCTTCATGGCGCCGCCACGGCCTTCGGCCGCGTCGATCAGTTCACCGGCCAGACGCAGGTCCATGGATTTTTCACCGCGCTTGCGGGCTGCATCGCGCAACCAGCGCATAGCGAGCGCCATACGGCGTGCCGGACGCACCTCAACTGGAACCTGATAGTTTGCACCACCTACGCGGCGGCTCTTCACTTCGACAACCGGCTTGGCATTGGACAGTGCGGTATTGAACACTTCAATGGCATTCTTGCCGGTTTTCTTTTCAATCTGGTCCAGCGCGCCGTAGATAATGCGCTCTGCAACGGATTTCTTGCCGTCAATCATCACGACGTTCATGAATTTGGAGAGATCCTGGCTACCGAACTTCGGATCCGGCAGGATTTCGCGCTTGGGGACTTCTCTGCGTCTTGGCATGGTAATTCCTTAAATCAATTCAGTTGAGCTTGAAGCTCATGGCGCCCAGTGGAGCAACCACTTACTCGACGGTATGTCACCGCCGTTCACGTTCCGAGGCTAGCGACTTACTTAGGACGCTTGGCACCGTACTTGGAACGGGACTGCTTACGGTCTTTCACGCCAGCGGTATCCAGCGAACCGCGAACGGTGTGGTAACGCACACCCGGCAAGTCTTTTACACGACCGCCACGGATCAGCACCACGGAGTGTTCCTGCAGGTTGTGGCCTTCACCACCGATGTAGGAAATCACTTCGAAACCGTTGGTCAGACGAACCTTGCACACTTTACGCAGTGCGGAGTTCGGCTTTTTCGGGGTCGTGGTGTAAACACGGGTGCACACACCGCGCTTCTGCGGGCAGGCCTCCAGCGCCGGCACCTTGCTCTTCGCTTGTTCAGCGAGGCGGCCTTTGCGCACGAGTTGGTTGATGGTTGGCATTACTATCAGTTCCTTGTTGAGTCATGGACGGCAACATGCCGCCCAGAAGGACGGAGGATTATATTTTAAGCAGTCTTACAGCGTCAATGAAAAGACGCTGCCTCCCAACGTTAACCGTTGAAAGGACAGCGTTTTTTCAACACTTCAGCAACAGCAGGCGTTTACTCGTTGCCTTCGAGCGTCTCCATTTGCGGCTCCAGCAGCTGCTGGTCGGCCCCGCCCTCGCCGCCCGGCGCATGACGGCGACGGTTGCGGTGGTAGGCCAGACCGGTACCAGCCGGAATCAGACGACCGACGATGACGTTTTCCTTCAGGCCACGCAGGTCGTCCTTCTTGCCCATGATCGCCGCTTCGGTCAGCACGCGCGTGGTTTCCTGGAACGACGCTGCCGAGATGAAGGAGTCGGTCGACAGCGAGGCCTTGGTGATACCCAACAGGACGTTGTCGTAATGCGCCGGTTCCTTGCCTTCGGCCAACATCTCGTCGTTCTTCGCCAGTACTTCAGCACGCTCGACCTGCTCGCCCTGGATGAAGTCGGTATCGCCCGAATCGGTGATGACGACGCGACGCAGCATCTGGCGAATGATCACCTCGATGTGCTTGTCGTTAATCTTCACACCCTGCAGACGATACACTTCCTGCACTTCCTGGACGATGTAGCGCGCCAGCGCCTCGATACCCTGCAGGCGCAGGATGTCGTGCGGATCGACGGCACCGTCGACGATCAGTTCGCCGCGGTTCACCACCTGACCATCGTGCACCAGGACGTGCTTGTCTTTCGGGATCAGGCTCTCGAAGCCGTTGCCGTCCAGATCCGTAATGATCAGACGCTGCTTGCCCTTGGTGTCCTTACCGAACGACACGGTACCGGTGACTTCGGCCAGCATGCCGGCGTCTTTCGGCGAACGCGCTTCGAACAGCTCGGCCACACGCGGCAGACCACCGGTAATGTCGCGGGTCTTGGTCGATTCCTGCGGAATACGCGCCAGTACTTCGCCCTTGCCCACTTCCTGACCGTCGCGCACGGTAATGATGGCACCCACCTGGAAGGTGATCGAGACCGACGAATCGGAACCGGCGAGCTTCACTTCGGTGCCGAACTCGTCGAGCAGCTTCACCAGCGGACGCAGCATCTTGGACTGCGAACCAGCGCGGCGCTTCGGATCGATCACCACCAGCGTCGACAGGCCAGTTACTTCATCGGTCTGCTTGGCGACGGTGTTGCCCTCTTCCACGTTCTCGAACTTCACGCGGCCGGCATACTCGGTGATGATCGGACGGGTGTGCGGGTCCCACGTGGCCAGTACGGCGCCGGCCTTGATCACCATGCCGTCGTTGACCAGCAGCGTGGCGCCGTACGGCACCTTGTGACGCTCGCGCTCGCGGCCGATGTCGTCGTGGATCACCACTTCGCCGGAGCGGGTGATGACGATCAGCTCGCCCTTATTGTTGGCCACGTAGCGCATCTGGCTGGAGAAGCGAACGGTACCGTTGGACTTACCTTCCACCTGGCTGGCCGCGGCCGAACGGGATGCCGCACCACCGATGTGGAAGGTACGCATGGTCAGCTGGGTACCCGGTTCACCGATCGACTGGGCGGCGATCACACCGACTGCCTCGCCGGCGTTGACGCGCTTGCCGCGTGCCAGATCGCGACCGTAGCACTTGGCGCACAGACCGTAGCGGGTGTCGCAGGTGATGGCGGTACGTACCTTGACTTCGTCGATGCCCAAGCTGTCGATCATTTCGACCAGATACTCGTCGAGCAGCGTGCCGGCTTCGATCACGGTCTCGCTGGTGGACGGATCGACTACGTCGCTGGCGGTAACGCGGCCGAGAATACGGTCGCGCAGCGCTTCGATCACGTCACCACCTTGCAGTACCGCCTTCATCACGAAGCCGTTGGTGGTGCCGCAATCGTCCTCGATCACCACCAGATCCTGCGTCACGTCGACCAGACGACGGGTCAGGTAACCGGAGTTGGCGGTCTTCAACGCGGTATCCGCCAGACCCTTACGGGCACCGTGGGTCGAGATGAAGTACTGCAGTACCGTCAGACCTTCGCGGAAGTTGGCAGTAATCGGCGTTTCGATAATCGAACCGTCCGGTTTCGCCATCAGGCCCCGCATACCGGCCAGCTGCTTGATCTGTGCCGCGGAACCCCGGGCACCGGAGTCGGCCATCATGTAAATGGAGTTGAACGACTCCTGGTCGACTTCCTTGCCGTCCTTGTCCAGCACTTTCTGGGTGGACAGGTCGTCCATCATCGCCTTGGCGATCTTGTCGCCAGTACGGCCCCAGATGTCCACGACCTTGTTGTAGCGCTCGCCATTGGTCACCAGACCCTGGCGATACTGCTCTTCAATTTCCTTCACTTCCTTCTGGGCTTCGCCCAGCAGCTCGACCTTCTTGGCCGGGATCTGCATATCGTCGACGCAGATCGAGATACCACCGCGGGTGGAGAAGGCGAAACCGGTGTACATCAGCTGGTCGGCGAAGATTACCGTGTCGCGGATGCCGCAACGACGGAACGAGGCGTTGATCAGCTTGGAAATTTCCTTCTTCTTCAGCGCCTTGTTGATGTGCTCGAACGGCAGCCCCTTCGGCAGGATGTCCGACAGCAGCGCGCGGCCGACCGTGGTGTCGTAGCGCTTGATCACCGGCTGGAACTCGCCCTGCTCGTCCTTTTCCCACTCGCGCAGACGCACGGTGATGCGGGTAGCCAGCTCAACCTGACGGGTTTCGTAGGCGCGGTGCACTTCCTTGGTGTCGGCAAACACCATGCCTTCGCCCTTGCCGTTCACCTTGTCGCGGGTCATGTAGTACAGACCCAGCACGATATCCTGCGACGGCACGATGATCGGCTCGCCGTTGGCCGGCGACAGCACGTTGTTGGTGGCCAGCATCAGGGTGCGGGCCTCCATCTGTGCTTCCAGCGACAGCGGCACATGAACGGCCATCTGGTCACCGTCGAAGTCGGCGTTGAACGCCGCGCAGACCAGCGGGTGCAGCTGGATCGCCTTGCCTTCGATCAGCACCGGCTCGAACGCCTGAATACCCAGACGGTGCAGCGTCGGCGCACGGTTCAGCAATACCGGATGTTCGCGGATGACGTCTTCGAGGATGTCCCAGACTTCCGGCACTTCCTGCTCAACCAGTTTCTTGGCGGCCTTGATGGTGGAGGCCAGGCCCAGCACTTCCAGCTTGTGGAAGATGAACGGCTTGAACAGTTCCAGTGCCATCTTCTTCGGCAGGCCGCACTGGTGCAGACGCAGGGTCGGACCCACGGTAATCACGGAACGACCGGAATAGTCGACGCGCTTACCCAGCAGGTTCTGACGGAAGCGACCGCCCTTACCCTTGATCATGTCGGCCAGCGACTTCAGCGGACGCTTGTTGGCACCGGTCATGGCCTTGCCACGACGACCGTTGTCGAGCAGCGAGTCAACCGATTCCTGCAGCATGCGCTTCTCGTTGCGCACGATGATGTCCGGCGCGCGCAGTTCCAGCAGACGCTTCAGACGGTTGTTACGGTTGATGACACGGCGGTACAGATCGTTCAGGTCGGAAGTGGCGAAACGGCCACCGTCCAGCGGTACCAGCGGACGCAGTTCCGGCGGCAGCACCGGCAGCACTTCCAGAATCATCCATTCCGGCTTCATGCCGGAACGCAGAAAGGCCTCCAGCACTTTCAGGCGCTTGGCGATCTTCTTGATCTTGGTGTCGGAACTGGTGGCCTCGAGCTCGCGGCGCAGGGTCTCGATCTCGTTGTTCAGGTCCAGGCTGCGCAGCAGTTCGCGCACGGCCTCGGCGCCCATCATGGCCTTGAAGTCGTCGCCGTACTGGTCTTCCTTGTCGAGGAAGTCTTCCTCCGTCAGCAACTGGCCGCGCTGCATCGGGGTCATGCCCGGGTCGGTGACCACGAAGCCTTCGAAGTACAGAACGCGTTCGATGTCGCGCAGGGTCATGTCTAGCACCATGCCCAGGCGGGACGGCAGGCTCTTCAGGAACCAGATGTGTGCGGTCGGGCTGGCCAGTTCGATGTGGCCCATGCGCTCGCGGCGCACCTTGGACAGGGTGACTTCAACGCCGCACTTCTCGCAGATCACGCCGCGATGCTTGAGACGCTTGTACTTGCCGCACAGGCATTCGTAGTCCTTCACCGGCCCGAAGATGCGGGCGCAGAACAGCCCGTCGCGTTCCGGCTTGAAGGTACGATAGTTGATGGTTTCAGGCTTCTTGACCTCACCGTAGGACCAGGAACGGATCTTGTCCGGTGAAGCGATGCCGATCTTAATCGCATCAAACTCTTCTTCTTGCGTAACTTGCTTAAAGAGGTCGAGCAGAGCTTTCATTGCGTCTCCAGTCAGGAGACCGCGCTTCGGCCAAGGTTGGCCGAAGCGCGGCAATCCTAATTAATAACGTTCCAGGTCGATGTCGAGGCCGAGGGAGCGGATTTCCTTCACCAGCACGTTGAAGGACTCCGGCATGCCGGCGTCGATCTTGTGCTCGCCCTTGACGATGTTCTCGTACACCTTGGTACGACCGGTCACGTCGTCGGACTTCACGGTCAGCATTTCCTGCAGGGTGTAGGCGGCGCCGTAGGCTTCCAGCGCCCACACTTCCATCTCACCGAAGCGCTGGCCACCGAACTGCGCCTTACCACCCAGCGGCTGCTGGGTCACCAGCGAGTACGGACCGGTGGAACGGGCATGCATCTTGTCGTCGACCAGGTGATGCAGCTTCAGGTAGTGCATCACGCCGACCGTGACCTTGCGGTCGAAGGCTTCGCCGGAGCGGCCGTCGAACAGCGTCATCTGCGTCTTCGATTCGTTGAAGTCCAGCAGATCGGTCTGCGGGTCCTCGTCCGGATAGGCCAGATCCAGCATCATCTTGATCTCGGCTTCCTTGGCACCGTCGAACACCGGCGTGGCGAACGGCATGCCCTTGGCCAGGTTGCTCGCCAGGTCGAGGATTTCCTCGTCGCTCATGGCGGCGATCTCTTCCGGCTTGCCGGTCTGGTTATAGACGCGCTCCAGGTAACCACGAATGTCGGCCACGGCACGCTGCGACTGCAGCATGCGGTTGACCTGCTCGCCGATACCCTTGCCGGCCCAGCCCAGGTGCACTTCCAGGATCTGACCGATGTTCATACGCGACGGTACGCCCAGCGGGTTCAGCACGATGTCGACCGGACGGCCATCGCCCATGTACGGCATGTCTTCCACCGGCAGGATGCGCGATACCACACCCTTGTTACCGTGACGACCAGCCATCTTGTCACCGGCCTGCAGGCGGCGCTTCACGGCCAGGTAAACCTTAACCATCTTCTGCACGCCCGGCGGCAGCTCGTCACCCTGGGTCAGCTTGCGCTTCTTGTCTTCGAACTTGAGGTCGAATTCTTCACGCTTCTGCGCCAGGCTTTCCTTGATCAGCTCGAGCTGCTTGGCGATGTCTTCGTCGGCCATGCGGATGTCGAACCAGTCGTGCTTGGACGGCAGGCCGTCCAGATATTCGCGATCGATCGCGGTGCCCTTGGCCAGACGCTTCGGACCACCGTTGGCGACCTTGCCCATGATCAGGCGTTCGATACGGCTGAAGGCGTCGTTGTCGAAAATACGCAGCTGGTCGTTCAGGTCGAGGCGGTAGCGCTTCAGTTCGGCGTCGATGATCGACTGCGCACGCTTGTCGCGCTCAATACCTTCGCGGGTGAATACCTGTACGTCGATCACGGTGCCGGTCATGCCGGTCGGCACGCGCAGCGAGGTATCCTTCACGTCGGACGCCTTCTCGCCGAAAATCGCGCGCAGCAGCTTCTCTTCCGGCGTCAGCTGGGTTTCGCCCTTCGGCGTTACCTTGCCCACCAGCACGTCGCCGGCTTCCACTTCGGCGCCGATGTAGACGATGCCGGAATCATCAAGACGGCCGGCCATGCGCTCGGACAGGTTCGGGATGTCGCGGGTGATTTCTTCCGGCCCCAGCTTGGTGTCTCGCGCGACGACCGACAGCTCTTCGATGTGGATCGAGGTGTAGCGGTCTTCGGCCACCACCTTCTCCGAGATCAGGATCGAATCCTCGAAGTTGTAGCCGTTCCACGGCATGAAGGCGATGGTCATGTTCTGACCCAACGCCAGTTCGCCGAGGTCGGTCGAAGCACCATCGGCCACCACATCGCCGCGAGCGATCTTGTCGCCCATCTTCACCACCGGGCGCTGGTTGATGTTGGTGTTCTGGTTGGAGCGCGTGAACTTGGTGAGGTTGTAGATATCCACACCGACTTCACCGGCCAGGGCCTCTTCGTCGTTGACGCGGACCACGATACGGTTGGCATCGACGTAGTCGACCACGCCACCACGGCGCGCCACCACGGTGGTGCCCGAGTCGACCGCCACCGAGCGCTCGATGCCGGTGCCGACGAACGGCTTTTCCGGGCGCAGGCACGGCACGGCCTGACGCTGCATGTTGGCGCCCATCAGGGCACGGTTGGCGTCATCGTGTTCGAGGAACGGAATCAGCGAGGCCGCGACCGACACCACCTGACCGGTGGCCACGTCCATGTACTGCACGCGGTCCGGCGTCGCCAGAATGGTTTCCCCCTTCTCGCGGCAAGTCACCAGTTCGTCGATCAGCGTACCGTCGCTGTCCAGCTCGGCGTTGGCCTGGGCGATGACGTAGCGGCCTTCCTCAATCGCCGACAGGTAATCGATTTCCATCGTCACCTTGCCTTCGATCACCTTACGGTACGGGGTTTCCAGGAAGCCGAACTCGTTGGTACGGGCATAGACCGACAGCGAGTTGATCAGACCGATGTTCGGACCTTCCGGCGTTTCGATCGGGCATACACGGCCGTAGTGGGTCGGGTGTACGTCGCGCACTTCGAAGCCGGCACGTTCGCGGGTCAGACCGCCCGGGCCCAGGGCCGAAACGCGGCGCTTGTGGGTAATTTCCGACAGCGGGTTGGTCTGGTCCATGAACTGCGACAGCTGCGACGAACCGAAGAATTCCTTGATCGCGGCCGATACCGGCTTGGCGTTGATCAGGTCGTGCGGCATCAGGTTGTCGGATTCGGCCTGGTTCAGACGCTCCTTGACCGCGCGCTCGACACGGACCAGACCTGCGCGGAACTGGTTTTCGGCCAGTTCGCCCACCGAACGCACGCGACGGTTGCCGAGGTGGTCGATGTCATCCACTTCGCCACGGCCGTTCTTCAGTTCGCACAGGATGGCGATCACCGACACGATGTCTTCGGTGGTCAGCGTGGCGTCAGCCACGTCGCGACGCTCGGCGAACTTCTCACCGATCAGCGTCTTGAACCACTCCGGGGTCTTGTCGTCGAACTTGTACTGGTAGGTACGGGTGTTGAACTTCATCCGGCCCACGCGCGACAGATCGTAGGTGTCCGGGCTAAAGAACAGACGCTGGAACAGCTGCTCGACAGCGTCTTCGGTCGGCGGTTCGCCCGGGCGCATCATGCGGTAGATCGCTACGCGCGCCTGCAGCCGATCCTGGATGTCGTCCACGCGCAACGTCTGCGCGATGTAGGAGCCCTGGTCCAGGTCGTTGGTGAACAGAACGTCAACCTGCGGAATCTCGGCGAGAGCCAGCTTGGCCAGTATCTCTTCGCTGATTTCCTCGTTGGCACGGGCAATCACTTCACCACTGTCGGTATTCACCACGGCGCGTGCCAGCATCTTGCCCAACAGCGCATCGGACGGTACTTCGATACGGTCGAGGTTGGCCGCGACGATGTCGCGGATGTGCTTGGCGGTGATGCGCTTGTCCTTGGCGACGATCAGCTTGCCGTCCGGCGCCACGATATCGAATTTGGCTACTTCACCCTTGAGGCGGTCGGCCACCACTTTCATGTGGACGCCGTCGTTGCCGAGATAGAAGGTATCGGTATTGTAGAACTCGGAGAGAATCTGCTCTTCGTTGTAGCCCAGCGCCTTCAGCAGGATGGTCACCGGCATCTTGCGGCGACGGTCGATACGGAAGTACAGGTGATCCTTCGGATCGAATTCGAAATCGAGCCAGGAGCCGCGGTAAGGAATCACGCGTGCCGAGAACAGCAGCTTACCCGAGGAATGCGTCTTGCCGCGGTCGTGCTCGAAGAACACGCCCGGGGAACGGTGCAGCTGGGAGACGATGACCCGCTCGGTACCGTTGATGATGAAGGACCCGTTAGTGGTCATGAGCGGAATTTCGCCCATGTAAACTTCATTCTCGCGCACCTCCTTCACCACCGGTTTGGAGGACTCCTTGTCCAGGATAGTCAGGCGAATACGCGCGCGCAACGGCGACGCGTAGGTGATGCCGCGCAGCTGGCACTCCTGAACATCGAACGGGGGCTCACCAAGAATATAGTGTGCGAAATCCAGACGGGCATAGCCGTTGTGGCTCACGATCGGGAAAATCGAATTGAATGCCGCCTGCAGCCCAGCCTCCTTGCGCTGGTCGATAGGCACGCCCAGCTGGAGGAATTCGGTGTACGAATCGATCTGGGTCGCCAACAGGAATGGGACATCGAGAACACTGTCGCGTTTCGCAAAGCTCTTACGAATACGCTTCTTCTCAGTAAACGAATAACTCATAGAGTCTCCATCGAGATGGGGTGGCGCAAGAAATCAAAAGTCAGCAGCCACGCACGCATTGATTGCTGGCTTTTACTTTCTTCGTGTCGGCCAATCACAAGCGCAATAAGGCTGGCGGATTTCTCCGCCAGCCTCACTCATCTTCCGGTCAGGAAGATTACTTCACTTCAGCCTTAGCACCGGCTTCGGTCAGCTGCTTCAGCACTTCTTCGGCTTCAGCCTTGGATACGCCTTCCTTCACAGCCTTCGGAGCGCCGTCTACCAGATCCTTGGCTTCTTTCAGGCCCAGACCGGTGATAGCACGTACAACCTTGATCACGTTGACCTTGTTATCGCCAGCAGCGGACAGGATCACGTCGAATTCGGTCTTCTCTTCAGCAGCGGCAGCGCCACCAGCAGCCGGGCCGGCAACGGCAACGGCAGCAGCGGAAACGCCGAACTTCTCTTCGAACGCCTTAACCAGGTCGTTCAGTTCCATAACGGTCAGGGCGCCAACGGCCTCGAGGATGTCTTCTTTGGTAATTGCCATGTGAAATTCTCCTGAATTCGGAATAAGTCAGATTGATTAAGCCGCCTCGGCTTGCTTCTTCTCGGCAAGGGCTGCCAGGCCGCGGGCGAAGCCGGCCATCGGAGCTTGCAGAACGTAGAGAAGCTTGCTGAGCAGTTCTTCGCGGCTCGGGATCGAGGCCAGCTCAGCTACCTGAGCGGCGTCCAGCACCTTGCCATCGTAAGAACCTGCCTTGATGACGATTTTGTCATCTTGCTTGGCGAACTGTTGCAGCACCTTGGCAGCAGCAACCGGGTCAGCCGAGATACCGTATACGAGCGGACCGACCATCTGGTCAGCCAGGCCCGCGAAGGCGGTGTCGGCCACGGCGCGACGCACCAGCGTGTTCTTCAGAACGCGCAGATACACACCGTTCTCACGTGCTTTCGCACGGAGTTGGGTCATGCTACCAACCTCGATGCCACGATATTCGGCGATAACGAGGGTCTGGGCATCTACCAGTTGGGCAGATACTTCGGCCACTACCGCCTTTTTATCTTCAAGATTGAGACTCAAGGTCTAGCTCCTAGTCTGAAATGAAGCGGCGAACCGCTCCGCTTTGCAGCGGCGACCTGTTCAGGAGACACAGCAGAACTATCTGATGGTGCCCATGGGCGGAATTGAACCGCCGACCTCTCCCTTACCAAGGGAGTGCTCTACCCCTGAGCTACATGGGCCCGTAAGACGTTTTGACAGCCTTCTACTCGGGCACACCGTCTGCGCAGGATGTCTTGCGACGATTAAGCCTTGCGGCTCCTACGGTCTTTGACAATCCGGCGGGCGAAACGCCCGCCGGCCCAAAGTCATGGCAAACCCGGAGGTTTGCCGCACCATCGCATTAAGCGTTGACGGTGCTGGTATCTACGCGCACACCAACACCCATGGTGCTGGATACGGCGATTTTCCGCAGGTACAGGCCCTTGGAAGCAGCCGGCTTGGCTTTCACCAGGGCGTCGACCAGAGCGGACAGGTTTTCACGCAGGGCTTCGGCTTCGAAGGAAGCACGGCCGATGGTAGCGTGAATGATACCTGCCTTGTCGGTACGGTACTGAACCTGACCGGCCTTGGCGTTCTTCACGGCTTCGGCAACGTTCGGGGTCACGGTACCCACCTTCGGGTTCGGCATCAGGCCGCGCGGACCGAGGATCTGGCCCAGTTGACCGACGACGCGCATCGCATCCGGAGAAGCGATAACAACGTCGAAGTCCAGCTGACCAGCCTTGATTTGCTCGGCCAGATCGTCGAAACCGACGATTTCAGCACCCGCAGCCTTGGCGGCTTCGGCGTTGGCGCCTTGAGCAAACACGGCAACACGCACCGACTTACCGGTACCGCGCGGCAGCACTACGGAGCCGCGCACGACCTGGTCGGATTTACGCGGGTCCACACCCAGGTTCACGGCGATGTCGATCGACTCGTCGAACTTGGCGGTAGCCGCTTCTTTTACCAGCGACAGAGCTTCGTCAACAGCGTACAGCTTGTTGGCGTCGATCTTGGCATTCAGAGCCTTCAGGCGCTTGGAAACCTTAGCCATTACACACCCTCCACTTTCAGACCCATGGAACGAGCGGAACCGGCGATGGTGCGCACGGCAGCATCCAGATCGGCAGCGGTCAGGTCCGGGGACTTGGTCTTGGCGATCTCTTCCAGCTGGGCGCGAGTAACGGTACCCACCTTGTCGGTATGCGGCTTCGGGCTACCCTTCTGGATACCAGCGGCCTTCTTCAGCAGGATGGTTGCCGGCGGAGTCTTCATCACGAAGGTGAAGGACTTATCCGCGTAGGCGGTGATCACCACCGGAATCGGCAGACCCGGCTCGACGCCTTGAGTCTGGGCGTTGAACGCCTTGCAGAATTCCATGATGTTCAGACCACGCTGACCCAGCGCCGGACCGATCGGCGGCGACGGGTTGGCTTTACCAGCGGGCACTTGCAGCTTGATATAGCCGACAATCTTCTTTGCCACGATTTAGCTCCTAATACGGGTAGTAACGCAGGCAAGGCGCCCGCTTCCCAGACGAAAGGGCATGATTATACATACCCTCCAACAAACTGCCAAGCAGAATTACAGCTTCTCTACTTGGTTGAAATCCAGCTCAACCGGCGTTTCACGTCCGAAGATCTGCACCGACACGCGAATCTTGTTGCGCTCGTAGTTCACCTCATCGACCGAACCATTGAAGTCGTTGAACGGCCCATCGATGACTCGCACCCTCTCGCCGACCTCGAACAACACCTTCGGCTTCGGCTTTTCCACGCCTTCCTGCATTTGCTGCATGATCGACTCGACTTCCTTCTTGGAAATCGGAGCCGGGCGATTGGCAGTACCACCAACGAAGCCAGTGACTTTCGGCGTGCTCTTCACCAGATGCCAGGTTTCATCGGTCATTTCCATTTCGACCAGCACGTAGCCAGGGAAGAATTTGCGCTCCGAGATGGACTTGCGGCCATTCTTGACGTCAACCACTTCCTCTACCGGCACCAGCACCTGACCGAACAGGTCAGCTACCTCGGAGCGCTCGATACGCTCTCGCAGCGCCTTCTGCACGCTCTTTTCAAAACCCGAATAGGCATGCACCACATACCAACGCTTAGCCATTATTAACCTCGACCGAGAAGCACGTCATAGAACAGCCAGGACAACCCCGAGTCGACCAGCCACATGAATAACGCCAGGATCAATACGAACACGAACACCAGGCCCGTCATCTGCAGGGCCTCCTTACGTGTCGGCCATACCACCTTGCGACCTTCCGCCACCGACTCCTGCGCGTAGCCGACGAAGGCCTTACCTGTCGCCGAAGTCCACACCACGGCAGCCGCCGCAGCCAGACTGACCACAAAGGCCAGCACCCGCAGCACACCCTGGGTTTCCGGAATCATGTAAAAGCCAACAATACCGACAGCGACGATCAGCCCTGCCAGTGCCAGCTTGATTTTGTCTTGCATTTCCATGTGCGGGATTTTCTCTGCGTGAATGCGACAAAAGACCAACCGGCGCGCAAGCGCCGGCTGGTCTTAATTGGCAGGCCAGGAGGGTCTCGAACCCCCAACCCTCGGTTTTGGAGACCGATACTCTACCAATTGAGCTACTGGCCTAAAACCTTTTCAGATCAAGCAATGATCTTGGCAACGACGCCGGCGCCGACGGTACGGCCTCCTTCGCGGATGGCGAAGCGCAGACCTTCTTCCATGGCGATCGGAGCGATCAGTTCCACGGTGATTTCCACGTTGTCACCCGGCATTACCATTTCCACGCCTTCGGCCAGGCTAACAGCGCCGGTCACGTCGGTGGTGCGGAAGTAGAACTGCGGACGGTAGTTGGCGAAGAACGGGGTGTGACGGCCGCCTTCTTCTTTGCTCAGTACGTAGACCGAAGCAGAGAACTTGGTGTGCGGGGTGATCGAACCCGGCTTGGCCAGAACCTGACCACGCTCGACGTCTTCACGCTTGGTGCCGCGCAGCAGCACGCCAACGTTGTCACCAGCCTGACCCTGGTCCAGCAGCTTGCGGAACATTTCCACGCCGGTGCAGGTGGTCTTGGCGGTGGCCTTCAGGCCCACGATTTCCAGTTCTTCACCGACCTTGACGATGCCGCGCTCAACACGACCGGTCACCACGGTGCCACGGCCGGAGATCGAGAACACGTCTTCGATCGGCAGCAGGAACGGCTTGTCTACAGCACGTTCCGGGGTCGGGATGTAGCTGTCCAGCGCGTCAGCCAGACGGAAGATCGACGGTTCGCCGTATTCGGACTGGTCGCCTTCCAGCGCCAGACGAGCGGAGCCGATGATGATCGGGGTGTCGTCACCCGGGAAGTCGTAGGACGACAGCAGGTCACGCACTTCCATTTCCACCAGTTCCAGCAGCTCGGCGTCGTCCACCAGGTCAGCCTTGTTCAGGTAGACGATGATGTACGGTACACCTACCTGACGGGACAGCAGGATATGTTCGCGGGTTTGCGGCATCGGACCGTCAGCGGCCGAGCACACCAGGATCGCGCCATCCATCTGGGCAGCGCCAGTGATCATGTTCTTCACATAATCGGCGTGGCCCGGGCAGTCTACGTGGGCGTAGTGGCGGTTTTCGGTTTCGTATTCTACGTGCGCGGTATTGATGGTAATACCACGAGCCTTTTCTTCCGGCGCGCTATCGATCTGGGAGTAGTCTTTGGCTTCGCCACCGAACTTCTTCGACAGAATGGTGGTGATAGCGGCGGTCAGCGTAGTTTTACCATGGTCAACGTGACCGATGGTGCCGACGTTTACGTGCGGTTTAGTCCGCGCAAACTTTTCCTTAGCCATGGCAAAATTTCCTGAATCCGAAACAAATTAAGCGGGTGGTGCCCATGGGCAGAATTGAACTGCCGACCTCTCCCTTACCAAGGGAGTGCTCTACCCCTGAGCTACATGGGCCCTAAAACTGACATATAACGTCTGGAGCGGGTGAAGGGAATCGAACCCTCGTCGTAAGCTTGGAAGGCTTCTGCTCTACCATTGAGCTACACCCGCCCATCACGATCACGGACGACTTTACTACACGCCGCCAAGACGTTTAAAAGTATTCTGGTGGAGGGAGAAGGATTCGAACCTTCGAAGGCAGAGCCGTCAGATTTACAGTCTGATCCCTTTGACCGCTCGGGAATCCCTCCTGAAAGAGACCCGAATATTATAGACAGCCTCGAAGGCCGTCAACACCTTTTTTGAAAAAAACCGCATTTTCTTGCGAATAAAAAACCGAAGGGTCCGGCGGCATGATTTGCCACCGGACCCTTCTCTTTTCGCATCAGCCACTTAGTGTCGCATCAAGCCTTGCCGCTGATGCGTAGATACTTCTGATACAGCTCGTCCTGCGTTTCCTGGCGGTTCGGATCCAGCGGAATGCAGTCGACCGGACAGACCTGCTGGCACTGCGGTTCGTCGTAATGGCCAACGCACTGGGTACACAGGTTGGGGTCGATCTCGTAGATTTCCTCGCCCTGCGAGATGGCGTTGTTCGGGCACTCCGGCTCACAGACGTCGCAGTTGATGCACTCGTCAGTAATCATCAAAGACATAGTATTTTCCTCAAGTATTTCATGTTTGAATTCTGTCACCCGGCTTGCCGGCCCGCAAGTCCTCACTGTTATATGGATATAGCGAGCTCCGGCGCGGCGGGCTACAGGCTTGCTTCTGGCCGGTCCCGCCCGAGCAGCCCGTAATGGACCAGGCCGGCGCGGCCTTCTTTTATCCGTTGCCAGCCGTCGAGTCCGGGCCAACTGGCCGCCTCGACGTAGACTCGCGCATCGTCAGCGAGCACGGCGGGCAGCAGCGGCAGGATTTGCTCGAGCAGCTCGGAACGGTAGGGTGGATCGAGAAACACCAGGTCGAAGCGCTCGCGACAGCTTTTGAGGTAATGCAGCGCATCCATCACCACGACCTCGACCGACTGTGCCGCAAGCAGCTGGCGATTGGCCTTGAGGCTGTCGGCGACCTTGCGCGATTTTTCCACCATGACCACGCGCCGCGCCCGGCGCGAGGCGGCTTCGAAACCCAACGCGCCGCTGCCGGCGAACAGATCGAGGCAGCTGAGCCCGTCCAGCTCCTGTCCAAGCCAGTTGAACAGGGTTTCGCGCACGCGATCGGGGGTTGGCCGAAGGCCTTCGGCGTCGGGGAACGGCAATTGCCGGCGACGGTAGTCGCCACCGATGATCCGAACTTGGTTTCTGGCTTGACTCATGGTAAAGCGGTAAAAAAATCAAGGCGCAGAGTTTACCGTGATCCGGTGCTCGGCGCCTTAATTTTAATCAGTTAACCGCTGCGTGGACGATCAAGGGACAACATCGCCAACCGGCAAGGACTGGGTCCCGGTCTCGATCGACACAGCCGGCGGCACCCACAGCGCCTCTACCTCTCTCCCCCGGCCCCGGCCGTGCTCAGGCGGGAGCAGCCACGTTGGTGCAACGGTCAGGAATTCGGCCCGACGATGACCGTCGCCATTTGCTCGGGGTGGATGCGACGTCGCCAGGCATCACGCACCTGTTCCGGCGTGACCGCCGCGACGTGCTTCACGTAATCGTCGAGGAAAGTCAGCGGCAGCTGGTACAAACCGATCACGCCAAGATAGCCCAGCAGCTTGCCGTTGCTATCGAAGCGCAAGGGGAAGCCTCCGATGATGTTGGCCTTGGCCTGCTCCAGCTCGGCCGCGCTCGGCCCCTCCTCGATGAACTGTTGCAGCGTGTCACGCGTGACCCTGAGGGCAGTCGCGGCCTGGTCGTTGCGGGTGGAGAGCCCGATAGCGAATTCGCCAGCGCGCTGATACGGGCTGAAGTTGCTGCTGACGCCATAGGTGAGGCCGCGCTTGTCGCGCACTTCCTTCATCAGCCGGGCATCGAACCCACCGCCACCGAGGACGTAATTGCCGACCAGTAGCGGGAAGTAATCCGGATCGTCACGGGTGATGACAGGCATGCCCAGCGTCATATGGGTCTGCGTTCCGGGATGAGTCAGCTTGACCGTCTTGCCGGCGGGCGGTAATGCCACCTGCGGCATGGCGGGCAGGCTGCCCGGGCGGTTGGCGAGCCCGGCGAGCAGTTCTTCGGCCAACCTTTCTGCTTCCGCCCGGCTCAGGTCGCCGACAATCGACACCACGGCGTAACGCGGCTGGTAGTGGCTGCGCCAGAACGCCAGCAGGTCGGCGCGAGTGATCGATTTGAGCGATGCCGCGGATACCCTGGCGTTGATGCCGTAGGGATGCTGCGGGTAAATCTGCCGGGTCAGCTCGCGCTGCGCCAGGAAACCGGCGTCGTTCTCTTCCTGGCGCAGGTTTTCAATGGTGCGCGCCTTTTCCCGCTCCAGGATGGCTGCGGGGAAGGTCGGCCGGGCCAGCACGTCCGCCGCCAGCGCCACCGCTTGTTCGCGCACCGCCGGACGCGCCAGGGTACGCAGCGTGATGCCGGCCCCCTCGAGCTCGGCGAACGCCGACAACGACGAGGCGGTATCGGCCAGCGCTTCGCGCAATTGTTCTTCGCTGCGCGTGGCGGTGCCAGCGTCGAGCAGGCTGGCGGTCATGTCGCTGACGCCGGGCTTGGCCGGGTCTTCGCGCCGGTTGCCGGCATCGAACTCGACGCGCAGGTCGACGATGGGGTTGGCATGGGCCTCGACGAAGTAGACGCGGGCGCCCTGGGCGCTGTTCCAGTGCTGGATGGTCACGGCCTGCGCCATGCCGCTAAGCAGCATGGAGGCGGCCAGCCAGCCGATCACGCTCTTGCGCAGTTTAACGGACATGTGTCTGATCCCCTTGTGGCATGGCCGGCATGCGCCGCGCGTCTCCCTGCTGCGGCAATAGCGTCACGACGGTCAGGTGGTCGTCGACCAGCGTGCGGGCGGCCTCTTGCACCTGTCGCGCGCTGACCTTGGCGATATTGGCGTCGATGGTGGCGTCGTCACGCCAGGAGAAGCCGATGCTTTCCAGGTTGCCGATCCGCATGGCCTGGGCAAACATCGAATCCTTTTCGTAGATGCGTCCGGCCTGCAGCTGCAGTCGCACGCGTTCCAGCTCGCGTTCGCTGACGCCGTCGCGGGCGATGCGGGCGATTTCCTGGCGCAGGGCCTGTTCCAGCTGCGCCAGGGTCTTGCCCTGGGCCGGCACCCCGCTGAGCGTGAACAGGGCCCCGCCGCGGCCGAGCATGTCGTAGTCGGCCGACACCTCGGTGGCGACACGCTGCTCGCGCACCAGGCGGCGCGGCAGGCGCGACGCGGCCTGGCCGTCGAGAATCGCCGACAACATATATAAGGCATAGGGCCGCTGCGCATCGACCTTCTCCAGCCGCGGCACCTGCCACGCCAGCGTCAGGGAGGGCAGCGGCGACACCGCCTTGACACTGACCCGGCGCCCGCCCTTCTGTTCCGGCTCGAGCTGCGGCCGGCGCTCGGGCAGCGCCACCGGCTTGAGCGCGCCGAACTGGCGGCGCGCCTCGGCGATCACCGCCTGCGGATCGACGTCGCCCACCACCACCAGCGTGGCGTTGTTCGGGCCGTACCAGTGGCGGTACCACTGGCGCAGGTCGTCCGGCTTCATGTGATCGAGGTCGTCCATCCAGCCGATCACTGGGTAGCGCACCGGACTGGCGACGAAGGCGTTGGCGAACAGGGTTTCGGCCATGATGCCGGCCGGCTGGTCGTCGGTGCGCATGCGCCGCTCTTCCTTGACCACCTGCAATTCGCTGGTGAAATCGCTGTCCTTGAACGACAGGTTGTGCATGCGATCCGCCTCCAGCTTGAGCGCCAGCGGCAGCTTGTCGGCGGCCAGCTGCTGGAAGTAGACGGTGTAGTCGCGCGAGGTGAAGGCGTTGTCCTTCCCCCCGGCCTGGGCAATGAGGCGGCTGAACTCGCCGGCCGGCACCGTCGGCGTGCCTTTGAACATCATGTGTTCCAGCAGGTGCGACAGCCCGGTGCGGCCATTGACCTCGTCCACACTGCCGACGCGGTACCACAACTGCGATACCGCCACCGGCGCGCGCTCGTCGCGCTGCACCACGATTTTCATGCCGTTGTCGAGCACGGCCTCGACGGGTTCGGCCGAAACCACGCCGCATACCCCGAGAAACACCACGCCCGCAACAGTCGAGAGGGTTCTAGAAATCACGGAATCTGCCCTATGCCTGATTTGAGGATACAATTTGTCCATCCGATGCCATAAGTTGACTACAGCCCAGCATGTTTAGTTTCTTCAAGAAGAAGTCTGCGCCGCCGGCCACCCCGGCCAGCAGTGAAACACCCGCCACCAACACCACCGCCATCGCCGAGCCCCACATCGCCGATGCCCCCTCTACCCCCGAGACCGCCGTCATCGCGCCGGTCGTGGCCGAGGCCGTTCCGCCGAAAAAACCGAGCTGGACCGAGCGGCTCAAGGCCGGCCTGTCGAAAACCCGCGACAAGCTCGGCAAGTCGCTGGCCGGCCTGTTCGGCGGCGGCAAGATCGACGAGGATCTGTACGACGAGCTGGAGACGGTGCTGCTGACCGCCGACATGGGCGTCGATGCTACCCTGCACCTGCTCAAGGACGTGCGCGAGCGCGTCTCGCTCCGGGGCCTGAAGGACGCCGCCGAACTGAAGGGCGCGCTGAAGGATTCACTCAACGACCTGATCGGTCCGCTGGAGCAGCCGCTCGACATCGCCGGTCGCAAACCCTATGTCATCATGATGGCGGGCGTCAACGGCGCTGGCAAGACCACCAGCATCGGCAAGCTGGCCAAGTACTTCCAGTCGCAGGGCAAGTCGGTGCTGCTGGCCGCCGGCGACACCTTCCGCGCCGCCGCGCGCGAGCAGCTGATCGCCTGGGGCGAGCGCAACAACGTCACCGTGATCGCCCAGCAGAGCGGCGACTCGGCCGCGGTCTGTTTCGACGCTATCAAGGCGGCGCAGGCACGCGGCATCGACATCGTGCTGGCCGACACCGCCGGCCGCCTGCCGACCCAGCTGCATCTGATGGAAGAGATCAAGAAGGTGAAGCGGGTAATCCAGAAGGCGCTGCCGGAGGCACCGCACGAGGTGATGCTGGTGCTGGACGCCAACATCGGCCAGAACGCCATCAACCAGGTGAAGGTGTTCGACGAGGCGCTCGGCCTGACCGGGCTGATCCTGACCAAGCTCGACGGCACCGCCAAGGGCGGGGTGATCGCCGCCATCGCCAAGCAGAACCCGGTGCCGCTGCGCTTCGTCGGCGTCGGCGAAAGCATCGACGACCTGCGCCCGTTCAATGCCAGGGACTACGTTGACGCGCTGTTCGACTGAGAGCCGCGCCATCGGGCGGCTCCGGCCTGGCATCGTGGGTGCCGGCGGACCGCGTGCCCCTCTTCCGATGCGCGCGGCGAGGCGGAATCCTGACGTATCCCGTGGCCATTCCGCTTCCTGTGCGCCGGCAGCACTAGCCTTGCCCTGGCTCGCTCGCCGGCCGGAATGGCTCTATATCCAGCCAGGCTTTGGCCAATTCATTTATTCGCAAGGGGACTCTTCCGCATGATCCAGTTCGACCAGGTCACCAAGCGCTACCCCGGGGGTAACGAGGCCCTGAAGAATCTCTCGTTTGCCATCGACAGCGGTGAAATGGTGTTCCTGGCCGGCCACTCCGGTGCCGGCAAATCCACTCTACTGAAGCTGATCGCCGGCATCGAACGCGCCACCAGCGGCGGCGTGCTGGTCAACGGCCAGAACCTCAGCAAGCTGCGCCCGAGCCAGCTGCCCTACGTGCGCCAGCACATCGGCCTGGTGTTCCAGGATCACAAGATCCTGTTCGACCGCCCGGTGTTCGACAACGTCATGTTGCCGCTCAACATCATCGGCTTCGACCGGCGCGATGCCGCCAAACGCGTGCGCGCCGCGCTCGACAAGGTCGGTCTGCTGGGCAAGGAGAAGTCGATGCCGATCCACCTCTCCGGTGGCGAACAGCAACGGCTATGCATCGCCCGAGCCGTGGTGCATCGCCCCTCCATCCTGCTCGCCGACGAGCCTTCGGCCAACCTCGACCGCGCCTACGCGCTCGACATCATGGAATTGTTCAAGTCGTTCCACCAGGTCGGCGTCACCGTGGTGATCTCGGCCCACGACGAGACGCTGATGGAAGACTACGGACGCCGCATCATCCGCCTGAGAGAAGGACAGTTCGCCGCATGAAGCACTTTCTCTACCTGCACCTCCTGAGCGCCCGCCAGGCGCTGGTCAAAATCCTGCGCCAGCCGTTCGGCAGCCTGCTCAGCCTGCTGATGCTGTCGGTGGCGCTGGCGCTGCCGCTGGCCCTATACCTCGGCGTCGAGAGCACCCAGGCCTGGGTCGGCAAGCTCACCGCCACGCCGCAGATCTCGCTGTTCATGGAGCTGTCGGCCGAAGACGCCGACCTCGCCGCGGTGAAAAGCTCGCTCGCCGGCAACCCCAAGGTGAAATCGGTCAGCTTCGTCAGCAAGGCCGAGGCGCTGGCCGGGCTGGAAAAGCGCAACGGTCTCGACGGCCTGGCGGCCGACCTGGACAGCAACCCGCTGCCGGACGCCTTCGTGGTCACCCCAGTGACGCTCGAGCCCGGCGAGCTGGAAATGCTGCAGAAGGAGCTGTCTGGCCTACCGATGGTCGAGTCCGCCCAGTTCGACGCCAGTTGGGCCAAGCGCCTGTATGGCATGGTCGAACTGGTGCGCCACCTGACCTTGTTTCTCGGTGCCGCGCTCGGTCTCGCCCTAGTGCTGGTGACGCACAACACCATCCGCATGCAGATTCTGGCGCACCGCGACGAGATCGAGGTGTCGAAACTGATCGGCGCCAGCGACAACTTCATCCGCCGCCCCTTCCTCTACCACGCCTTGTGGCAGGGCATCCTGGCCGGGCTGATCGCCTGGGGACTGACCGGCTGGCTGGTGGCCACGGCCAACCCTGCGGTACGCGAATTCGCCCAGCTCTACAACGAACAGCTGGAACTACGTACGCTGACGCCGTTCGAACTGTTGGCGATGCTCGCCGCCACCGGCGTGCTGGCGATGCTTGGCGCGCGGCTGGCGGCCAATCATCACCTGCGCCAGATCGAGCCGCACTAGGCGTCCATTGCGGCGAAAGAAGCCGGCTATCGGGCCGATTGAAAAATACATCGCCACTGGAACTTTTTGCTGCTGGCACTCGACCAATGCGAGTGCTAGCATTGCACTACCCATCAAGGAGGTAGTTAATCCATGACCGCAACGTTCGCCTTGCCCGTCCCCTCGTCCAGCGGCAGCCTGGAGCAGTACATCCAGATCGTGAACAGCGTGCCGCTGTTGAGCGCAGAAGAAGAGAACGAGCTGGCCAACCGCCTGCATGCCCAGAACGATCTGGAGGCGGCCAAAAAGCTGGTGCTGTCGCATCTGCGCGTGGTGGTATCGATTGCCCGCGGCTACGCCGGCTACGGCCTGCCGCAAGCCGACCTGATCCAGGAAGGCAATATCGGTCTGATGAAGGCGGTAAAACGCTTCGAACCGAACCGCGGCGTGCGCCTGTTCTCCTTCGCCGTACACTGGATCAAGGCCGAAATCCACGAATTCATCCTGCGCAACTGGCGCCTGGTGCGTGTCGCCACCACCAAGCCGCAGCGCAAGCTGTTCTTCAACCTGCGCAGCATGAAGAAAAGCTTTGCCGCGCTGACCGACAGCGAAGCACGCGTCATCGCTGACGACCTCGGAGTGAAGCCGGAAGAAGTGCGGGAGATGGAAACCCGCATGAGCGGCCAGGACGTGGCCCTGCTGGCCGACGACAACGACGACGAGGGCTTTGCCCCGATCGACTGGCTAGCCGACTCCGACCACGAGCCGACGCGCCAGCTGGAGAAGAAAGCCTTCGACCATCTGCAGACCGCCGGGTTGGAACAGGCCCTCTCCTCGCTCGACGCCCGCAGCCGCCGCATCATCGAAGCGCGCTGGCTGGCCGACGACAGCGGCGCCACGCTGCACGAACTGGCCGCCGAGTTCGGCGTCTCGGCCGAGCGTATCCGCCAGATCGAGGCCAAGGCACTGACCAAGATGAAAGCCGCGCTGAGCGAGCGGGCCGCCATCGAGGCCTGACGCCCCGGATCACAGAACACGACAACGCCCCGCGATGCGGGGCGTTTTGCTTGTCACGGCGTAAATCGGGGTCGTAGCCCGTAGGAAGGGTGAAGACGTTTGCGCCGCGCCTCATCAAACCATGCGCGTCAGTGATGGGTTATGCGACGCTCCGCCCTTCCTACCCCGCGCCCCAGCGAAGCCGCCGCTTCAGCGGTATTGCGGGGGCAGCTTTTGCCGCGCCGCCTCCGTGATCCGCCTCAGCCCGGCCCAGGCCGGCTCACGCGGATCGAGTTCGCTCAGGAACGAGGGTGCGTAGGTGGGGAACGACGCCAGCGCTGAACCGAGCGTCGCCTCGGCAGCGCCCTCGTCCCCCGCCAGCGCCTCCAGCTGGGCCTTCTTCAGCAACACGTCCGGATAGGGACGGAACGCCGCCAGCCGTGTCAGCCAGCGCCGCTTTTGCGGCAGCTGCTCACGCGTCGGCTGGAGGTAATTGTCCAGCGTGTTGAGCGCGTGGAAGGCGAACAGCGGTTCGGTCTCGACGATCTCGGCCAACCGCGCCACGCGCGTTTCGTTGGCCTTGGCGTTGGCCAGCGGCGTATACAACCCGAGCAGCTCGTCGTAGCGGGTCAGCCCCGTCAGCGACAGCCAGCCCAATGCCGCCACCCCCAGCCACAGCGGCAACCTTGCCAAGCGTGGCAGGCGGGCACCCGGTCCCGGCGCCAGCGCCACGAAGATCACCAGCACGGCGAGGAAGTACAGGTACCACAACGGGTATTCCAGCAGGCTGTGGATCAACGTCACCGTCATGCCGCCCAACGGCAGAACGTGTTCCAGTTCGGCCCGCTCACGGAAATACGGCCACACCGCCCAGACAAAGCCCCCCAACACCAGCAGGGTCACCAGCCCACCCATCTCCGCCAACAGCTGCAGCACCAGGTTGTGGGCATTGGTGAACAACCCGCTATTGAAGCCGGCAGCGGCAAACGGCGGCAGCGGCTGCAACCGCACGCTCTCGGCAGCGAACTGCGACCAGCCCACGCCCCACAGCGGATGCGAGCGGAACACCAGCCAGGCCTTGTGCATCTCGGCGAAGCGGCGCGAGCCCATGCTGTCACCGTTGGCCGCCAACCGCTCCAGCCCCGAGGCGCCGCCTACGCTTTCATGACTCAGCAGCGACACCAGCTGGTTCACCCACGGCAGCAAGAACTGCGCCGCCAGGATCACTATGCAACTGATCCATAGCACGTTGCGCAGACGCCGCGAAGCCGTGTCGCCGATACGCCAGTGCCAGATCAGCGCCAACACCGACAGCGCCAGCAGGTAGAGCAGGATGGTGCGCGAGCCGGCCCAGGCCAGCAACAGCGCCAGCCATGCCACCAGCCCCCACAGCCAGCGTGCCGGCAATTTCCCGGCGGCGTACAGATAACACCCCGCCAGCACGCCCCACATCAGATAATGGGCGAACTGGTTGCGCTGGCCGATATGGCCGAAGATGTTGCTGGTCGGATGGGCGTGGTCGTAGAACAGCATTCCCCCTGTGGCTTCGGCCAGCCCGGTCAGTTGCGCCATGCCGATCAGCGACTGGAGCAGCGCCCCGGCCAGCAAGGCCCAGGCCAGCCAGACGGTCAGCTCACGTTGGCCGAAGTGCTCACGCAACGCCAGCACGACACAAGCCAGCAAGGCCATGCACGCCCAGGCCAGCGCCGTGGCCCAGTTCATGCCGGGGAACAGCACCGGCGCCAGCCACGGCTGCAACCCCCAGCACAACGCCGCCAGCAAAGCCCACCAGGCCGCGCGCGGCACGCGGCCGAACAAGGCTGGCTGCCCGGGCAGCAACAGCACCGCCGCCAGCACGGTCAGCCAGACCACGTTGATCTCCCCCCACCACTGCGGCAGGGGCACGTAGTGGAAGCGCGAGGCGAACGGCACGATGGCGATCAGGCAGACACTCAGCAGGGCTAGCCGGGGAAACAGTCGGGAGGAAAGCATGGGGGTCGGGTCAGTAAACACAAGCGCGCAGCATAGCGCAAAGCGGCGGGGAAGGAAAAAGCCGGGAAGGAAGCCCGGCTTTGGTAGATCAATGATCGCGAATCAGAACAGCGCTTTATGCGTTTCCGGCACAGAGGCCGTACGCGCCGCTGCTTCGGCTCCACCCTGCTGATAAGCCTTGACGGCGCGCTCGGCCATTTCACGCAATGGTTGCAGTTCCGGTTCGGACCGTGTTTGCAGGAAGGCCAGGATGCTCCCAACGCTGTCAGGGTAGGCGGCAATGCGCATGGCCATGGCCTCACGGGCAGCAACAGGGTCATTATCCAGCGCGCGAAGAATAGCCAACTGTGACAACTGATAGTGGAATGGGCGATATGCGACCAACCGCTCGAACAGTTCTCTCTTAAGTGCCAGTTGATGACGGTCCGAAGGCAGGTAGGTCGACAGCTGCTGTTCCGCCTCGTAGGCCCATAAAGGATTGCGCGCCAGCGCCGCCAAGGCTCCCACACGCTGCTCGTTCACCTGTGGGTCCCGACTCAGTATTTTCCACTGGGTCAAGTCGAAAAACACCGCAGCACCCGTCGCCAGATACCAGCCGGCCAGTAGAACAACCATAGCGCTTGCTAGTTTCTGGAATTGAGGCCTTACGCCAAGAGTAACCCCACCGATCGGCGACAGAGAAAGCACAATCATCAGCCCGCAGAGAAACGGCAAATACCACAAGGGATATTCGAACATCGAGTGGCCCAGAGTTACCATTGCCAGGCTGACTAACAGCAGGTTCTCCGCTGTTGTCTGATTTTTACGAAAATACGGCAATAGGCACCAGAGCAAACCAACCACGACGATGCTGGTACCGATCAATCCTGTTTCGGCCAGCAACTGGGCAAACAGATTATGGCTGTGGGTGAACAGCACGCTCTCCGATGTCTTGGGAAAACCACCAAAGGCTTCTAATGCAACGCTCTGGTGGGCAAATCCACCCCAACCAACGCCAAATAACGGATGCGCCAGAAACACCTGCCAGGCCTTGCTCCATTCCACCCGGCGTCTCGCCCCGAAGCCCGCCTCCATCAATCGGCCGGCACCACTGGTGCCTGAAACCTGCCAGCCCGCCGCACTCAGCAGTTGAGTGAGCGGTTCAAGCAGCAACTGGGTCAATACAATATAGCCACAAGCCATTAGCAAGGCCTTGCCGAGCTGCCGGGCATGTTGCCCACTCTCTGTCGAACTATCGGCACGCGCGCACCAGAGTAAAGCCAGCAGAATAAAACCGCCCGCATAGGCGAGTACCAGCCGCGAGCCGCACCACGCCATCAACAACGCCAGTAGCAGTACTGATAAGTGAAAAATCCAACCGCGCAGTTTGCTGGCCGAGTACAGATAGCAACCTGCCGCCATGCCCCAACCCAGATAATGGGCATACTGGTTGCGCTGACCGATATTGCCCATGATATTCCCTCTGGGGTTGGCAAGATCAACTAGTACACCTGGAACTTGCAACGCCAGCCCACTGACCTGTAACAAACCCAGCCCGACCTGAACCAAAGCCCCAATCCACAACACTGTAGCTAATAGCTGAACCACCCGCGCACGTCCGATGCGCTTTGCTTCCGCAAAAAAAACATATCCTGTCAGCGAGGACATGATCAGAAATACCAGTGGAGACAGCGAACGGATCAGGTAGGAATGGCGTACTAGCAAACCGTAAGACAGCACAATAAACAGCGGCAGCCCCCAGCTGAACAACAGCGCTTGTGGCACGATTGGAGCCCCCCTGCTGCCCAGACGCAACAACAAGGCCGCAGCAATTAGCCCCAGAGCCAGCTGATCCTGCCACCAGTCCGCCAATGGGTAAATATGCAGGGGCGACAAAAAGGGAAGCAGCAATACCAGAGCCGCCAACAGCAGGGGAAAACGATGAAAAGCTCGAAGCACCAGTTCGCTCCAGGAGTTAAGTTGCCACCCGCGTGGTATAAAAAAACCCCACCCTTGATACAAGGGTGGGGTTAATGTTATTTAAGTTAATTTACTGGCCAACACATGTGCTCGGCAGATATTTCTGAGGAATTGCAGGGGAGGCACAAGCCCAATTCAACGACTCTCCAACCAGTGACGATGTCAATACAACCGTTTTGGTATCAATAGTCGATACCCCGGTGCTAGCCAGGGTCATTGTAATAGTGCAGGCCGAAGTACTTGCAGAACCACCAAAGACAACTCCACTCACGTACTTGCCGGTAGAGCTTGCAGCGGAACCACCAGGGTCACACGAGCCCGACTCACCCAAAGCCAATGCAACCTTAGTCTTAAATCCATCGCCCATCGATAGCGACTCACTCACCTTGGACTTGGCGGTGTAGTCCGAGTACGCCGGAATCGCCAGCGCGGCCAAAATACCGATGATCGCGACCACGATCATCAGTTCGATCAGGGTAAAGCCCTGCTGCATGGATTTGTTCATGGTTGAACCCCCAAGTTTGTTGAATATCAAGGCCGACATCGGCCAGACTGCGCTGAAGGAGCCTTCGGCCGATTTCTGGTCCGTGTCACTCCGTTTCGAGGGCCATTCTTGCAATCTGCATGCCAGTCTGGTCAAACCCTTGAATTTTGGCTAGTCCAACACCAGGCCTGCCGTCGAGAATGGACGGCACACGACAGAAAGTGCCGTTTTTCGTCACCTCGTCCCGCACTCTTCCGCCCCGAGGCTGTGCTAGCATCGCGTGCATCGAACATTGCACAGAGCTTCTCCCGATGAGCAACCAAGACTGGCTGGCGCGCAGCCGACAGGCCGTGTGGCACCCTTGCACCCAGATGAAACGCCACGAAGCGCTGCCGCTGGTGCCTATCGCCAGCGCCGAAGGGGTATGGCTGACCGATTTCGACGGCAAGCGTTACCTGGATGCGGTCAGCTCCTGGTGGGTGAACCTGTTCGGCCACGGCCACCCGGCGATCAAGGCAGCGATCAAGGACCAGCTCGACTCCCTGGAGCACGTGATGCTGGCGGGCTTCACGCACCGCCCGGTGGTCGAACTGTCGGAGCGGCTGAGTCAGCTCACTGGCCTCGGCCACGCCTTCTACGGTTCGGACGGCGCCAGCGCCACGGAAATCGCGCTGAAAATGAGCTTCCACTACTGGCAGAACAGCGGTCGGCCGGGCAAGACGCGCTTTCTCAGTCTGGAGAACAGCTATCACGGCGAGACCGTCGGCGCGCTGGCGGTGACCGACGTGCCGCTGTTCTCGTCGACCTACGCGCCGTTGCTGAAGGCCGGCATCCGCGTGCCGACACCGGATGCATGCCAGGCAAGGGATGGCGAGACCGCGAAGGATGTGGCGTGCCGCGCCGCGCGGGCGCTGGAGAACGTGCTGGCCAAGCAGGCCGATAGCATCGCCGCGCTGATCGTCGAGCCGCTGGTGCAAGGTGCCGCCGGCATGGCGATGTACCATCCTGCTTATCTGGAGGAAGCGCGCCGGCTGTGCGACCGATATCAGGTGCACCTGATCGCCGACGAGATCGCGGTGGGTTTCGGTCGCACCGGCACGCTGTTCGCGTGCGAGCAGGCCGGCATCCGGCCGGATTTCCTGTGCCTGTCCAAGGGAATCACCGGCGGCTTCTTGCCCTTGTCGTGCGTGCTGACCACCGATGGCGTCTATCAGGCCTTCTACCACGACGAGGTGGCTCGCGGCTTCCTGCACTCGCACAGCTACACCGGCAACGCGCTGGCCTGCCGCGCCGCGCTGGCGGTGCTGGACCTGTTCGAGCAGGAAGACGTGCTCGCGCGCAATCGGGAAAAGGCCGCACAGTTCACGACCCTGCTCGCTCCCTTGCGTGCCCACCCCCAGGTACGCCAGTTCCGCCAACAAGGCATGATCTGGGCGTTCGAGGTCGATACGGCGCGCGGCGATTTTGCCGTGGCGTTCTTCTCCGCCATGCTGCAGCGCGGCTGCCTGGTGCGGCCGATCGGCAATACGGTGTACTTCATGCCACCCTACGTGATCGAGGCGGAGGAGATGGCGCTGCTGTGCCAGGCCACGCTCGACACGCTGGATGAACTGCAGCAGTCCGGGCAAAGGCCGGAACGCGCCACGCCGCCGCTGCCATAACGATTGCCAAGGCCGACCGATACCAATAGCATTGCAAGATCACCCTACCATTGACATGGGGCTAGGGCCATGCAACTGCGCCTACCGGATAATCTGATGGACCCCAAGCTGGTCGACCTGCAGCCGGACAGCGTGGCCGACTGGCTGGATCGCCTCCCCTACACTCGCCTCGACGAATGCGGGCACTTGCTGCTGGGCGCCCTGCAAAGCCTGAGCCGCACCCAGGTGGCGGTCGGCACCCGGCACAAGCTGCTGAAGCTTTACCTGGCGGCGCTCGATCGTTTCTTCCCGGCACTGGAAACCCAGATCGTCAGCGACGAGGTGGTCAGCTCGACCAAGGCACGCCAGGCGGCGCGCCTTGGCATGGCGCTGTTCGATGCGCTGTTCGCCGGCTTCAAGCGCACCCTGGTGGAACGACTGGAAAAACGCTCGCTGCTGGAACGCGAGCAGCCCAAGGTGGAGTTGCTGTGCCTCGCCCTGCTGACCGCGCGCATGCAAGCCAAACTGGCCATGGAGTGCTATAGCGACCTGCCACTCCACTTCTGGCACGACTGCCACCAGCTCTACCAGCTCGCCGAGGAATCGGGCTGGCAGGAGCGCCGCCATGCCCCGACGGAAAGCATCGCCGTGGTGTATCGGCAGATCCTTCTGATGGGACTGACCGACGGCAAGCATCTGGGCGACAACGAAATCGCGGCGGCCAAGGGGCTGATCTTCCGGCTGGCACCACGCATCGAGCTGATCCCGCTGACCGGGCTCACCAAGACACAGGGCTTCGGCTACCAGGTCGACCCGGCGCGTGACGACCCGCCCCACTTCTTGCCGCTCAAACCCCAAGTGGCCGCGAGCGGCGAATTCTGGGTCTATCTGAACGACATCATCGACGCCCTGCAACAGCCGGATGGCTTGGCGCGCCAGTTGGCGAGCGAAGCGGCCATCCCCGCCGACCTCACCGTGGAGGTGGCGCGCAAGCTGGCCGAAGAGTGGACGCAGCCGAGGCGGCGACGCCAGCCGCGCCAGCCGGTCCAGCAATGGCTGAGCCTCACCGCCCAGTTGTTGCCGATCTGGCTGACGCTGCGACCGGCCCCGGTGGAGCCCGTGGAGGATAGCCCGATACCGGTGCTGGGCCGGCCGGCCCCGCCCGCGCTGTTCCAGGCCGTCAACCAGAGCCAGCTCGGTTTTCTGCTGCGCGGCAACCCGCAGGAACAAGCGCTGCGGACCGGCGAGCTGCTGCTGCTCGCGCCGCAGTTGCAGCCGGACAATCGCCTGTTGTGCGCCGTGCGCTGGGCGGCGGCGCCGCTCGGCGGCAACGACGTGGAATGCGGTGTGGAGCTGCTCGGGCCGGCGCCGGAAGCGGTCGAGGTGCTGCCCACCATCACCCACCAGGACGACGTGTTCCAGCCGGCGCTGCACCTGCCGGCACAACCGCGCCTCGGACGCCCGGCCTTGCTGGTGATGCCGGGCCGCCCGTTCTCGCGACTGCGCGAATTCGTGCTGCGCGACAACCAGGGCGAAACCCGCATCCGCGTCACCCGCGTCGAACTGCAGACCCCGTTCTACCAGGCCATGGAGTACCGCCGCAGCCAGGATCTGTGAGCCGGCCCGGCGAGCGGCGCCCTTTCGGATCGCGCGCAAGTTGCGGCATACTGGCGGACCTGATTTCTTCGTTGCGAGTGGGGTTTCATGCAATCGGTCATTCATGCGGGCAGTCGCCTGGTGGTCAAGGTCGGGTCGAGCCTGGTCACCAACGACGGTAAAGGGCTGGACCTGGCGGCGCTGGCGCGCTGGGCCGCCGAGATCGCCGACCTCAAGCGGCGCGGCAAGCAGGTGGTGCTGGTCTCCAGCGGCGCCATCGCCGAAGGCTGCCAGCGCCTGGGCTGGAGCAGCCGCCCCAAGGCGGTGCACGAACTGCAGGCGGCCGCCGCGGTGGGCCAGATGGGCTTGTGCCAGGCCTACGAGAGCGCCTTCCGTGAATTCGGCCTGCAAACCGCCCAGGTACTGTTGACCCACGAGGACCTCTCCGACCGCACCCGCTACCTCAACGCCCGTTCCACGCTGACCTCGCTGCTCAATCTCAACGTGGTGCCGATCATCAACGAGAACGACACCGTAGTGACCGACGAGATCCGCTTCGGCGACAACGACACGCTGGGCGCGCTGGTCACCAACCTGATCGAGGCCGATGCGCTGGTGATCCTGACCGACCAACAGGGCCTCTACACCGCCGACCCGCGCAAGAATCCGGACGCCGAGTTCGTGCACGAGGCGGTGGCCGGCACCCCGGAGCTGGAGGCGATGGCCGGCGGCGCCGGCAGCAGCGTCGGCACCGGCGGCATGCTCACCAAGATTCTCGCCGCCAAGCGTGCGGCGCGCAGCGGTGCCGCCACGGTGATCGCCTGCGGCCGCGAGCTCAACGTGCTGTCGCGCTTGGCCGACGGCGAGGCCATCGGCACCCAGCTCTTGGCGCCGACCAGCCGCATGACGGCGCGCAAGCAGTGGCTGGCCGACCATCTGATCCTGACCGGCCGGCTGGTGCTCGACAGCGGCGCGGCGCTGGCGGTGCGGCAGAAGCGCAGCAGCCTGCTGCCGATCGGCGTGCTGAAGGTGGAGGGTGATTTCCTGCGCGGCGAGGCGGTCGCCTGCGTCGACGAGAGCGGAGTGGAAGTGGCGCGCGGCCTGGTGAACTACAGCTCGGACGAGGCGCGGCTGATCATGCAGAAACCGACGCGCGCCATCGAGGGCATCCTGGGTTATCTGGTGGAACCGGAGCTGATCCACCGCGACAACATGGTGGCGCTGTAAAGATTCAGGAGCCAGAGAAGGCGCAAGGCCCCTGCTCCGCCTGACGGACAGGGGCCTTGCCGTATTCACGACCGGCTAACTACTCCTGAGCGCCGTGCTTGAGTTCGATGGCGCGCACGATGACGTAGGCGATCATCGAACACAGGAAGAACAACAGCATCATCCACGCCACCGACTGCAGCGTTTCGATCAGCGTGCGGTAGATTTCCAGCGTCCAGCGCATGCCGTTGAGTTCCAGCGCCGCCGATTCGCGGTTGGCGGTGACGTACTTTTCCAGCTCCCACAGCCGCACCCCGCCGGAGACCCCGACCACCACGATGGCAAACAGCAGGTACTTGCGCCAGGCGTCGGCCATTTCATCGCCGACGATGCGGCTGAGGATGCGGTTGACCGCGCCATCGAAAAACTTGGCGGTGATCAGCGAGGTGGCCAGCGCCACCAGGAACGTTGTCGCCAGCAATACAAAGAACATGAAATTCCCCTTGTTGTCAGTCGTCATGACTGGCACGCATTGTACGTGCTCAGTACGGTGGATTCGATGTCACGGTGAAACACCGCGGCCAAGCGGTGGCGGGGTCCGTGCCCGCGCCACCCGGCGCCCTCTCAGGCCGCCGCCGCAACCAGACTGGCCGCGAAACGCGCCAGCAGACCGGCGGCCTCCGGCGTCGGCCGTACCTGCGCCAGCAAGGCCTGCGGATCGCGTCCGGCAGCACATAGCCGGTCATGCAGCAGTTCGAGGTAGCGGCGCATGGCGCGCTGGTCGAACTCGGGGTGGAATTGCACTCCCCAGGCCGAGCCGAGGCGGAACGCCTGGTGCGGTTCGAAGGCGTTGCCGGCCAGCGCCACCGCGCCCGGCGGCAGGCGCAGCACGGTCTGCCAGTGGATCACGTTGGCCGAAAAGCGCGCCGGCAGCGCCCCCAGCAGCGGGTCGGCCTCCGCCGCCGCCAGCCGTTCCACCTCGACCGCGCCGGCTTCCGGCCCGTGCGGATGGTAGCCGACCTCGCCGCCCAGGGCGTCGGCCAGCAGCTGGTGACCATAACAGATACCCAACAGCGGCACGCGCGCGGCATGCGCGGCGCGCAGCCAGGCGGCGGTGGTCTCGCTCCAGGCTGCGCGCTCGCTGACCATGGCCGGCGAGCCGGTGATCACCACGCCGGCGCAGTGTTGCGGCGGCGGCAGCGCCTCGCCGGCGACCACGTTCACCACGCGCCAGTCGGCCGCGTCGGGCAGCTCGCGGCGGATCCAGTCTTCGAAATCGCCCTGCTCTTCGGCCAACGTGGGCAGGGTGCTGCCGGTCTTGATGATCAGTTTCTCGCTCATGTCGCTTGCTCTCGCCGGGGCTCAGTCCTTCAACGGCAGGCCGAAGTGCTGGTAGGCCTGCGCCGTCGCCATGCGGCCGCGCGGGGTGCGCTGCAGATAGCCCTGCTGGATCAGGTAGGGTTCGATCACGTCCTCGATGGTGTCGGAGCTCTCGCCAATCGCCGCCGCCACGTTGTCGAGCCCCACCGGGCCACCGGCGAATTTCTCCAGGATGGCGGCAAGCAATTTGCGGTCCATCACGTCGAGCCCGGCCGGGTCGACGTCGAGCATGGCCAATGCGGCGTCGGCCACGGTGGCGGTGACCACGCCGTCGGCCTTGACCTCGGCGTAGTCGCGCACGCGGCGCAGCAGGCGGTTGGCGATGCGCGGCGTGCCGCGCGAACGCCGGGCCACCTCGAAGGCGCCGTTGTCGGCCAGGGTGACGTTGAGCAGGCCGGCCGAGCGGCTGACAATGCGCGTCAGCTCTTCCGGGGTGTAGAACTCGAGGCGCGCAACGATGCCGAAGCGGTCGCGCAGCGGGTTGGTCAGCATGCCAGCGCGCGTGGTGGCGCCGACCAGGGTGAACGGCGGCAGGTCGATCTTGACCGAGCGCGCCGCCGGACCTTCGCCGATCATGATGTCGATCTGGTAATCCTCCAGCGCCGGGTAGAGGATTTCCTCCACCACCGGCGAGAGGCGGTGGATCTCGTCGATGAACAGCACGTCGTGCGGTTCGAGGTTGGTCAGCAGCGCCGCGAGGTCGCCGGCGCGTTCCAGCACCGGGCCCGAGGTCTGGCGCAGGTTGACGCCCATCTCGCGCGCCACGATGTGCGCCAGCGTGGTCTTGCCGAGGCCCGGCGGGCCGAACAGCAGCACGTGGTCGAGCGCCTCGCCGCGCTTCTTCGCCGCCTCGATGAAGATTTCCAGCTGCTCGCGCGCCTTCTTCTGGCCGACGTAGTCGTCGAGCGCCTTGGGGCGCAGCGCGCGCTCCAGCGCTTCTTCCTGCGCGGACAGCGACTGCTGGGTGACGAGTCGGCGCTCGGGTGCGCCGCCGATCAGGTTGTCGGTTTCGATCATGGCATGGTCTTGAACATCAATCCTGCGATGTTACCACTGCTATACTGTGCCCCGCTTGCGGCCAGCGTTGGTCACAGGCGACGTCTTCAGGGCGGGGTGCAATTCCCCACCGGCGGTATGGCCCCAGGGCCGAGCCCGCGAGCGCTTTTGCCTCCCCCGGCAAAAGGTCAGCAGATCTGGTGCGATGCCAGAGCCGACGGTAACAGTCCGGATGAAAGAAGATGAACACCGCTGTGCCGTGCGCACGCGCGGTGCCGTGGGCATTTGCCTGCGACAACCTTCAGCCCGGAGGCGTGTTTCTCAACCCAGCATCTTGAGGACCGTTTCCATGAACACCCATACCGACATCCTTTCCCTGCGCGTCCACGCCGCGCTCAACGCCCTGCGCCAGGGTAAGCCCGTGATCGTGGCCGACGACCACGACCGCGAAAACGAAGCCGACCTGATCCTCGCTGCCGACGCGCTGACGGTGTCGGAGATGGCGCGCCTGATCCGCGATGGCAGCGGCATCGTCTGCCTGTGCCTGACGCCGGAACACGCCGCCCGCCTGCAGCTGCCGCCGATGGTGGCCGACAACGGCAGCCGCTACGGCACGGCCTTCACCGTCAGTATCGAGGCGGCAGAAGGCGTGAGCACCGGCGTCTCCGCCGCCGACCGCGTCACCACCATCCGCGCCGCCATCGCCCCCGCCGCACGCCCCGAGCATCTGGCCCGCCCCGGCCACGTCTACCCGCTGGTCGCCCGCGCCGGCGGCGTGCGTGAACGGCGCGGCCATACCGAGTCCGCGGTGGAGCTGGCGCGGCTGGCCGGCTTCAGCCCGGCCGGCGTGCTGTGCGAGCTGATGAACCCGGACGGCAGCATGATGCGCGGCGCCGCACTGGACACCTACGCCGCGCAACACCAGCTGCCGCAGCTGGCGGTGGCGGAACTGGTGGAATGGCTGGAGCGCAACGCGCATTGAGGCCGAATGTAGGGCGGATGCCCGCAGGGCGATCCGCCATGGCGCGGACAAGCCTGTACAGCGGAACGCTTGGTTGCACCGGGCTTACTCCCTGCCACTCGTAGGTTGGCGTCGAGCGTAGCGAGGCCCAACAGCTACCGCGCATGGTTTTGTATCCGCTACGTGGATGATGATTGAAGTCGCCGGTTCCGCCCGGCGGACGGGCCAGGGGGCGTACCGCCGCCCCCTCACGACCCCGCTCGCCCTAATGGTCCGCGAAACCCCGGCCAAAACGGCATTCGCCAGGCGCCGGCAATTCGCCGTTTGCTAACGTCAAACGGCTCAGCTGCCGTCTTAACACCTGGCGAACACCATTTTGACCGGCGCTCCCCGTAGGGCAATCTTGCGCTCCACAACGTTGGCTGCATGTTTTATGGCGGTTCGGCGGCCAAGACCGTATCTACGGGCGGCTACTTCGCCTTCTTGCCGCCGTTGCCCGGCTTGAGGCGGATCGACACCCCGCCCCGGCCGCTGCTGGCCTTGTGTACCTCGAACCAGCCCGACTTCACCACCAGGTCTGACAGCTTGGCAAAGCCGTAATTGCGCGGGTCGAAGTCCGGCATCCACTGCCCCAGCAGGCTGCCCACGCCGCCCAGGTCGGCCCAGCCTTCGTCGTCGTCCATGCTCTCGATGCCCTTCTGGAACTGGGCACGCAGCTTCTTGTCGAGCGGGCGCAGCACACGGGCCGGCTGCGGCGACTTGGCGGTGCCGCGTCCGGCCTCCTCCCCCTTGAGCGCCACCTCGTCCGCCTTGGCCTCGTCGACCCCGCCCAGCACTTCGACGTAGACGAACTTGCTGCAGGCATTGACGAAGGCCGATGGCGTTTTCTCCTCGCCGAAGCCCCACACCTCCAGCCCGTCCTCGCGCAGACGGGTGGCCAGGCGCGAGAAGTCGCTGTCGCTCGAGACCAGGCAAAAACTCTGATAACGCCCCGAATGCAGCATGTCCATGGCATCGATCACCAGCGTGATATCCGACGCGTTCTTGCCCTTGGTGTTGGGAAACTGCTGGATGGGATGGATGGCGAAGCGTGCGCACAGGTCACGCCAGGCCTTGTCGTGACGGCTGAAGTCGCCGTAGACACGCTTGAGCGCCAGCACGCCGAGCTTACCGGCTTCTTCCAGCACGTCTTCAATCCAGCCCGGCGAGACGTTATCCGCATCGATGAGGACGGCGACGTTGGCCATATCGGCTCCTTGTTGTTAAAGCCTGTTCACGATCTCGCGAGCGAGCGCGAGACAAGGCAAAAATGGCGGTGGAAGCGGAGTTGACATGCAGTCCATGCGCCTCCCCGAATCGGGGTCAACGCCGTATCGCCCCAGCGCCGCAAATCGAATAAAGACCAGCAGATCGAGGGCAGGCTTTCAGCGTCCGCCGGCCACATCCAGCAGGTGGCCGGTGGTGAACGAGGCGTCCTCGGACAGCAGCCACAGTATGGCGGCGGCCACCTCTTCCGGCTGGCCGCCGCGCTGCATCGGCACCGCGCTTTTGACGCGGTCCACCCGGCCCGGCTCGCCACCGTCGGCATGCATCTCGGTATAGATGAAGCCGGGACGCACGCCGTTGACGCGGATGCCCTCGGCCGCGACCTCCTTGGCCAGCCCCACGGTGAGCGTATCCACGGCGCCCTTGCTGGCAGCATAGTCGATGTATTCGTTGGGCGAGCCCAGCCGCGCCGCGGCGGACGAGACGTTGACGATGGCGCCACCTTGCCCGCCATGGCGCGTGGACAGCCGCTTCACCGCCTCGCGGCAGCACAGCAGCGGGCCCAGTACGTTGGTGGCCAGGATGCGCTGCCAGCGCGCCACGCTCATTTCGTCCAGCCGCATCTGCTGCTCCAGGATGCCGGCGTTGTTGACCAGCGCCGACAACGGCCCCAGGCTCGCCTCGGTTTCGGAAAACAGGCGCAGCACGTCCACCTCGTCGGCCACGTTGGCGGCAATCGCCACCGCCGTGCCGCCCTCGGCCACGATGCTATCCACCACGGCTTGCGCCGCGTCGGCGTGGCGGTGGTAATTCACCGCGACCGCGTAGCCGCGGCGGGCCGCCAGCCGGGCCGTGGCCGCGCCGATGCCCCGCCCGCCGCCGGTCACCAGCAGCACCTTGTCCATGGCTCACCCTTTCATCAGGCTCTTGAGCGCCAGGCGCACGCCGTCGCTCACCGTCACCTCGGGCGGCAGGCACTTGGTGGCGGCGGCGGCTTCCTTGTCGTTGTAGCCCAGCGCCAGCAAGGCGTTGACGATGTCACTCTTGTCGTCCGGTGTAGCGGCGAACGGCAGGCCGCCCGGGGTGGTCACGGCGCCGCCGGTGGCGAGCTTGCCGCGCAGCTCCAGCACCAGGCGCTCGGCGGTTTTCTTGCCGATGCCGGGGACGCTGGAGAGGCGTTTGAGGTCTTCGCTGGCCACCGCCAGCGCCAGTTCGTCGGCGCTCAGCCCGGACAGGATGGCCAGCGCGATCTTGGCGCCGATGCCGCCGACCTTGATCAGCTGGCGGAAGGTTTCGCGCTCGCCCTTGCTGGCGAAGCCGAACAGCAGATGGGCATCCTCGCGCACCACCAGGTGGGTATAGAGCGTGGTTTTCTCGCCCAGCGCGGGCAGTAGGTAGAAGGTGCTCATCGGCACGTCGACTTCATAGCCGACGCCGCCGACATCCACCACGATCTGCGGCGGGAGTTTTTCGATGAGTTGACCTGTGAGGCGTCCGATCATGGGGAGTCCAGAATGAGAGAAGGTTGGCCGAAGACCGGCGTCAAACTGTCATGCTGCCACAGTCGGCACGGCTTGTTGAGCTGGCCGCGGCGGCGCCTGTTCTCAGAGCTTGCGAAAGAAATCGTCGCGAGCGGCCCTCAGCGGGGCGAAGAGCAGCACAGGAACCGGAATGGACTGGAGTCCATGAGGATTCCGCATCGCTGAGCGAATCGCTGTCTGCACATCTTTCGATGTGCCCGGCAATAGATTCGCACGCAGGGCACATGAGTCCCGATCAGGGACGCGCAGCAGATTTATTCACAAGAACTCAGGCCAGCCGGCCGCCTTTGACCCTGAGACCTTGACGGGTGAAGGCGGCGACGGCGGCGTGGCTGTGGTTGGCGTGCGCCAGCGCCACCGCCAGCGCGTCGGCGGCGTCGGCCTGCGGCGTGCCGGACAGGTTCAGCAGGCGCACGATCATCGCCTGCACCTGCTCCTTGGGTGCCTTGCCGTGCCCGACCACCGACTGCTTGACCTGCAGCGCGGTGTACTCCGCCACTGTCAGCTGCTTCAACACCAGCGCCGCCAGCACCGCGCCGCGCGCCTGTCCCAGCATCAGCGTGGCGGCCGGGTTGACGTTGACGAACACCTGCTCCACTGCGGCCTCGCCGGGCCGGTAGGTATCGACCACGCCAAACAGGCCGTCGACAATGACCTTGATGCGCTCGGCCAGCGGCGCACCCTGCGGGGTGCGGATGCACCCCGAGGCGACGTAGTGGCGCTGCTGGCCGATGACGTCGATGACGCCGAAACCGGTGATGCGGCTGCCGGGGTCGATGCCGAGGATGCGTCGGCTCACCGCCCGACCCAGCCGCGCGCGATGGCGTCGGCTTCGGCCAACCTTTCGGCGGTACCGACGTCGAGCCACAGCCCGTCGTGGCGCGCGCCGCTGACCCGGCCCTCCGCCATCGCCGCGCGCAGCAGCGGCGCCAGCTTGGCCGGCTGGTGCGGCGGCGTGGCGGCGAACAGCGCGGGATGGTAGGCGGCGATGCCGGAGAAGGTCAGACCGACTCCGTCGGTCGGGCTGGCCGACAGACGGCCGTCGGCCATGAGGCCGAAGTCGCCGCCCGGATGGTGCGGCGGGTTCGGCACCAACAGCAGGTGCGCCAGCGCCGCATGGCCGTCGAGCCGTGCCGCGGCGTCGGCCAGGGCGGCGAAATCGATATCGGTCAGCACGTCGCCGTTGACCACGATGAATGGTGCCTCGCCCAACAGCGGCAAGGCGGTGGCGATGCCGCCGGCGGTCTCCAGCGCGGTGCCTTCACGCGAGTAGGCGATGCGCACGCCGTAGGCCGCGCCGTCGCCCAACACCGCCTCGATGCGCTCGCCGAGCCAGGCGTGGTTGATGACGAGCTCGGTGATGCCGGCCGCGCGCAGGCGCTTGATATGCCAGCCGATCAGCGGCTCGCCGCCCACCGGCAGCAAGGGCTTCGGGGTGTGGTCGGTGAGCGGGCGCATGCGTTCACCGCGCCCGGCGGCCAGGATCATCGCCTTCATTCGTCGTCCGCCACGAGGCGGGTGGCGCTGAATACCGAACCGAGGCTGTCATCGTCCTCGTCCTTGCCCACCAGCTGCACCAACAACTGGTAGAGCGGCGCGAGCTCCTGGTAGCGACGCGTGGTCTTCTTCAGATACTTGAGGAAGCGCGGAATCTCGCCGCGGTACTTGTCCTTGCCGTCACGGTGGTAGAGACGGGCGAAGATGCCGGCCACCTTGAGATGGCGTTGCACCCCCATCCACTCCACGTCGCGCCAGAAAGCGTCGATCTCGGCCGGCACCGGCAGGCCGGCGGCACGCGCCTTCTCCCAGTAACGCACCGCCAAATCGAGCACGAAGGCCTCGTCCCACTCGATGAAGGCGTCGCGCAGCAACGACACCAGGTCATAGCTGATCGGACCGTACACCGCGTCCTGGAAATCGAGCACACCCGGCTTGCCCGGGGTCAGCATCAGGTTGCGCACGATGAAATCGCGGTGCACGAACACCTTGGGCTGCGCCAGCAGCGCCGGCAGCAGCGCCTTGACGCCGGCATCCCACAGCTGACGCTGGGCATAGTTGAGGGGCTGCCCCAGCTCCTTGGCGCAGAACCACTCCGGGAACAGGTTGAGCTCGCGCGTCAGCAGCGCCTCGTCGTATTCCGGCAACACCCCGGGGCGGCTCGCCTGCTGCAGCTCGATCAGGGTATCGATGGCCTCCAGCAACAGATGCTGGTGCACCACCGGACGCTCGTCGTGCAAGAGCGCCGAGAGATAGGTCACGCGCCCCAGGTCCTCCAGCAGCATGAAACCCTGCTCGCGGTCGCGCACCAGGATTTCCGGCACGTTCACCATGGCGAACAGCTCGCGCACCTGGACGTAGGCGTCGGTGTTCATCTTGTCCGGCGGCGCATCCATCACGATGCGGCTCGTGCCATCCGGCAGGGTGACGCGGAAGTAGCGGCGGAAGTCGGCGTCGGCGGCGGCGAACTCCACCGTCAGCTCGGTGTCGGGATAGAGGCCGGCGAGCCAGCCTTTGAGCAGTTCCAATCGTTGCATGTCGGTTCGTTGCGGTGCTGATAGAATTGTGCGATTTTATACCGCTGATTGCCCCCGAGATATGGCTTTGTGCATGGCACGTTTACAACCCACCCCGCTGACGCTGGCGCTCGCCGCCGCGTTCTCCCTCTCGTCGGTCCAGGCAGAAGAACTGAACACCGCGCCCGCAGCCGGTCAGACCCAGCTCAGCGCCGACGAACTCAGCGGCCAGATGGACAACGAAATCAAGGCCCGCGGCAACGTGGTGGTACGCCGTGACGACCAGACGCTCACCGCAGACTGGCTGGAGTACTACCAGGCCAAGAACCGCGCCCGCGCCGGCGATCACTTCACGCTGACTCAATCCAGCAGCCGCGTCTCCGGCACCCAGCTCGACTACGACCTGGCCAACCGCACCGGCACCGCCGAACAGCCCGACTTCGCTGCCGCCGAGGGCCTGCGCACCTTCCGCGGCAACGGCGAGCGCGCCGAATTCCTCGGCCGCGACAAGTACCGCCTGCTGCAGGCGCGCGCCAACACCTGCAGCCCGGGCGACGACTCCTGGTACCTCAAGGCCTCCAGCATCGACCTCGACTACGGCAGCAACGTCGGCGAAGCCCACAACGCCCGGCTCGAATTCCAGGGCGTGCCGATCCTGTACACGCCCTGGATCGACTTCCCGCTCGACGGCGGCCGCAAGTCCGGCGTGCTGGCACCCACGTTCAAGACCGGCAGCAACGGCACCGAACTGAGCATCCCCTACTACTGGAACATCGCGCCCAACTACGACGCCACGATCACGCCAGGTTACAACGACAAGCGCGGCGCCATGCTCGGCGCCGAATTCCGCTACCTGCAGCCGGATTACCAGGGCGAGATCGCCACCACGCAGATACCGGACGACCACGAGGCCGGGCGCAGCCGCTACGCCTGGAGTGCCAAGCACTCGCAAAACCTCGGCTCCGGCTTCAACCTGGGCTACAACGCCAACTACGTCTCCGACGACGACTACTTCAACGACTTCGGCAGCCGCCAGGACATCGCCTCCGGCACCAACCTGGTACGCGAAGCCTGGCTAGGCTACGGCTCGGAGTGGGACAGCGGCACTTTCAACGCCCAGCTCAAGGCGCAGCGCTACCAGACGCTGCAGGAATCGACCACCCCGGTCGACGTGCCCTACGCCCGGCTGCCACAGCTCACCGCCAGCGCCAACCAGGAACTGGGGGCGGGCCTGTCGGCCAACCTGCAGGCCGAGCTGACCCGCTTCACCCACCCCACCAAGCAGGAAGGCAGCCGCCTGGTCAGCTACCCCAGCGTGACCTGGTCGCTGGACCAGAGCTGGGGCTACCTTCGTCCCAAGCTCGGCGTGCACTACACCCGCTACAGCCTGGACGATTTCGGCAGCGACAAAGCGCGCGAGGTAACGCGCACCCTGCCTATCTTCAGCACGGATAGCGGCCTTTACTTCGACCGCCCCACCACGCTGTTCGGCAGCAACTACATCCAGACACTGGAGCCGCGCCTCTACTACCTGAACATCCCGAGCAAACAGCAGAACGACCTGCCCAACTTCGACAGCTCGGAGAACAGCATCGACTTTGCCCAGCTGTTCAACGAGAACCGCTTCTCCGGCTCCGACCGCATCAACGGCGCCAACCAGCTCACCGCGGCGCTGTCCACCCGTTACCTCGACGACAAGACCGGCAGCGAACAACTGCGGCTGTCGGTGGGGCAGGTGTTCTACTTCAGCCGGGACAACCTGACGCTGAACGGCACCACTACCGAGCGCAGCACCCAGAGTTCGGACCTGCTATTCAGCGCGGCCGGCCAGCTCACCCCGAGCTGGCGCTTCGACAGCCTGTACCAGCACAACCAGGAGCTCAGCAAGACCGAGCAGTACAACCTGCAGCTGTTCTACACCCCCACGCCCGGCAAGACCGCCAGCATCCGCTACCGCTACGACCGCTCCACCGACGTCGGTAACGCCGACGGCACTCCCGGCCCGTTGCGCCAGGTCGATATCGCCGGGCAGTGGCCGCTGGCGAAGAAGTGGTACGCCGTGGCGCGCTACAACTACTCGCTGCAAGACAAGAAGCCACTGGAACAACTGGCCGGCTTCGAGTACAACGACGGCTGCTGGACCGCCCGCGTGGTCGGCCAACGCTACGTGTCTTCCAGCACGGCGACCAAGAATGCCGTCTTCCTGCAACTGGAGCTGAAAGACCTCGGCGGTATCGGCAGCAACCCGCTCGACACCCTGCGACTGGCCATCCCCGGCTACAGCAAAATCAACGACATACGCCAATGACCATGAAGAAAACCCTGCTTGCCCTGTTGATTGCCACCACCCTCGGCACGGCCTACGCGGCCCCGGTACGCGCGGTGGACCGCATCGTCGCGGTCGTCAACAAGAGCGCCATTACCGAGAGCGACCTGCAAAAACGCATCAAGGAAACCGTCATGGAACTGGAGGCGCGCAAGGTCACGCCCCCGGCCCCCGACGTCCTGGCGCGCCAGGTGCTGGAACAGATGATCACCGAAGAGGTGCAGGTGCAGTACGCCACCAGCAATGGTGTACGCGTCAGCGACGACGAGCTGCAGCAGACGCTGGAGCGCCTGGCCAGCCAGAACAAGCTGACGCTCGAGGCGATGAAGGCACAACTGGCCAAGGAAGGCGTCACCTTCGACAACTTCCGCGAGCAAATCCGCCGCCAGATTCTGCTGTCCCGCCTCAAGGAGCGCGAAGTCGAGTCGCGCGTGAACGTCAGCGACACCGAGGTCGAGCAGGTTCTGAAGAGCGAGCAGACCGCCAACCGTTCCGAATATCGCCTGGCCAACATCCTGGTGAGCGTGCCGGAGCGTGCCGACGCCAAGCAGATCGATGCCCAGTCGCAAAAGGCGCACAAGGCGCTGGCCGAACTGGATGCCGGCCAGCCGTTCGCCAAGGTGGCGGCGGCCTACTCCGACGCCCCCAACGGCCTCAAGGGCGGCGACCTGGGCTGGCGTCCGGCGTCCAGCCTGCCGCTCGACTTCACCAAGCTGCTGGAAACCATGCAGCCCGGCAGCCACACCACCGTGATTCGCAGCCAGCAAGGCTTCTTCATTTTCCAGCTGCAGGAAAAGCGCAGTGCCGACACCCCGCTGATAGTCGAGCAGTACCACGTGCGCCACATCCTGTTGCGCACCAACGAGGCGGTTTCCGAAGCCGACGCCAAGACGCGTCTGCTGCAGATTCGCGACCGTATCGAGCGCGGTGCGAGCTTCGAGGAAATGGCCAAGCTCTACTCCGAAGACGCCAGCAACACCCGCGGCGGCGATCTGGGCTGGGTCAATCTCGGCGACACCGTCCCGACCTTCGAACAGGCCATGACCTCGCTGCCGCTGAATACCGTGTCCCAACCGGTGCGCTCGCCGTTCGGCTGGCACCTGATCAAGGTCGAAGGCAAGCGCACCCAAGACGTGGCGCAGGATCGCGAGAAGATGATGGTCAAGCAGCAGATCCGCGCGCGCAAGATCGACGAGGCCTACCTCGACTGGGTACGCCAGCTGCGCGACTCGGCCTTCGTCGACGACCGCCTGGAAGAAAAGTGAGCCGCCCGCCCGTCATCGCCATCACCGCCGGCGAACCGGCCGGCATCGGCCCCGAGCTGGTCTTGAGGTTGGCCGAAGCCCCCGGCGCCAGCCGACGCGTGGTCATCGCCGACCGCACGCTGCTGGCCGAACGGGCGCGTCTCTTGGGTCTGCCGCTCACGTTGGCCGACTACCGGCGCGAGGCCGCGCCGGCGCCCGGCACGCTAGAAGTGCTGCACGTGCCGCTCGCGGCCCCGAGCCGTCCCGGCGTGCTCGACGCCGCCAACGGCCGCTACGTGCTGGCCACCCTGGTTGCCGCCATCGCCGGCTGCATGGCGGGCGAGTTCGCTGCCATGGTCACGGCACCGGTGCACAAGGGCGTGATCAACGACGCCGGCGTGCCGTTTTCCGGCCACACCGAGTACCTCGCCGAGCAGACCCATACCCCGCGCGTAGTGATGATGCTGGTCGGCGGCGGCATGCGCGTGGCGCTCGCCACCACCCACCTGCCGCTGCGCGCCGTGCCCGACGCCCTCACCCCCGCGCTCTTGAGCGAGGTGCTGCAGATCCTGCACGCCGACCTGGTCGGCAAGTTCGGCATCGCCGCCCCGCGCATCCTGGTGGCCGGGCTCAACCCGCACGCCGGCGAAGGCGGCCACCTGGGGCGCGAGGAAATCGAGGTGATCGAACCGGTGCTAGCCACGCTGCGCGCCGGCGGCATGCACCTGATCGGCCCGCTGCCGGCCGACACGCTGTTCAACCCCGACAAGCTGGCCCAGGCCGACGCGGTGCTGGCGATGTACCACGACCAGGGCCTGCCGGTGCTCAAGCACGCCAGCTTCGGCCAGGGCGTCAACGTCACGCTGGGGCTGCCCATCGTCCGCACCTCTGTCGACCACGGCACCGCGCTGGATCTCGCCGGCAGCGGCCGTGCCGACCCCGGCAGCCTGTTCGAGGCGCTGGCGCTGGCCGAAACCCTGGCCGCCCGCCACGCCGCACCAGGCCCGGCCCGATAAGGCGTCGCCGGGAGAGTGGCCGGGCCTGAACCCCGGCCCTTCGCCTGCGTCTTAAAGCCTGTTCGAGGTCTTTTTGCGGCGGAGGTCGGGCTCTGCCGGATGCAGCGTTAGAACAGCGTCTCGCCGCCGTGTCATTCCCTGCCAGGGACGAACCGCGACGCGATGCGCCGGCCGTCACGCCACGCCGCCCGCGGCACGCAGCTCAAGCGCCAGGACGCCCCGCCTCCGTGGCATCGCGAGCCTCCCCACCCCCTCAACCCGAGGTACGCATTGTCCGACAATCGCCAATTCAGCCGCATATAGCCGACGACGCTATAACCATGACGTGAGCGGCATTTTTCGCGGCGCAGCAATTGCGGTAAAATTTGTCGTTATTATCCAAAACCTTGTCGAGTCCAGAGCACGATGAACGCCACCGCCCACCAGCGCGTACGTGAGATTCCCTACAACTACACCTCTTTTTCCGACCGTGAAATCATGATCCGCCTCTTGGGCGAGGACATGTGGCAGCTGTTGGAATCGCTGCGCGGCGAGCGCAAGACCGGCCGTTCCGCCCGCATGCTGTTCGAGGTGCTGGGCGACATCTGGGTGGTGGACCGCAACCCCTACCTGGTCGACGACCTGCTCGACAACCCCAAACGCCTGGCGGCGCTGACCGGGGCGATGCGCCATCGCCTCGCCGAAGTGGAAAAGCGCCGCGTCGGCAACGACAAGGTGGGCCAGCTCTTGGCCGCCGCCGGCAACGCCGTGACCCGCTTCGAGCAGCAGTTCAACGACACCCGCGAGCTGCGTGCGCGCATCCTGAAGCGCCTGACGCGTCACACCCGCAAGGACAACATCCTGTTCGACGGCTTGGCGCGCGTGTCGCACGTCACCGATGCCACCGACTGGCGCGTCGAATACCCGTTCGTGGTGCTGTGCCCGGACAGCGAGGCCGAGATCGCCCCGCTGGTGAAGGCCTGTATCGAACTCGGCCTGACCATCATCCCGCGCGGCGGCGGCACCGGCTACACCGGCGGCGCCGTGCCGCTCGACCGCCTGTCGGCGGTGATCAACACCGAGAAGCTCGACCGCCACAACGGCGTCGAGTACATCACCCTGCCCGGCCTCACCGGCCGCCACCCCACCATCCAGTGCGGCGCCGGCGTGGTGACGCGCCGCGTCGAGGAAACCGCCCACGCCGCCGGCGTGGTGTTCGCGGTCGACCCGACCTCGGCCGACGCCTCCTGTATCGGCGGCAACGTGGCGATGAACGCCGGCGGCAAGAAAGCGCTGCTGTGGGGCACCGCGCTCGACAACCTGGCCTCGTGGAAGATGGTCGACCCGGACGGCAACTGGCTGTTCATCGAGCGTATCGGCCACAACTTCGGCAAGATCCATGACGTCGACACCGCCACCTTCCGCGTCAGCAAGCTGGCCGACGACGGCCAGACCGTGCTGGAGAGCCGTGAACTGGCGATCCCCGGCCGCACCTTCCGCAAGGTCGGCCTGGGCAAGGACGTCACCGACAAGTTCCTCGCCGGCCTGCCCGGCATCCAGAAGGAAGGCTGCGACGGCATCATCACCAGCGCGCGCTTCGTGCTGCACCGCATGCCCAAGCACGCCCGCACCGTCTGCCTGGAATTCTTCGGCACCGTGGCGCAGGCCACCCCCGCCATCGTCGAGATCACCGACTACTTCAAGGCCGGCGGCGCCGGTCTGGCGGCCGGCGTGCAACTGGCCGGCCTGGAGCACCTCGACTGGCGCTACGTGCGCGCCGTCGGCTACGCCACCAAGGCCAAGTCCAAGGGTCGGCCGAAGATGGTGCTGATCGCCGACATCGTCTCCGACGACGAGAACGCCGTGGCGGAAACCGCCAGCCACGTGGTCAAGCTCGCCAACGCCCGTTCCGGCGAAGGCTTCATCGCCGTCACCGCCGAGGCGCGCAAGAAGTTCTGGCTCGACCGCGCCCGCACCGCCGCCATCGCCAAGCACACCAACGCCTTCAAAATCAACGAAGACGTGGTGATCCCGCTGCCGCGCCTGGGCGACTACTCCGACGGCATCGAGCGCATCAACATCGAGCTGTCGATCGCCAACAAGGTGCGCCTCCTGGACCAGCTCACCGAGTACTTCCACGGCCGCCTGCCGGTGGATGCCGAGAACAGCGCGGTGTCGGCCGACGAGCTGATCGGCGAGCGCCGCCAGAGCGCGCTGGAGCTGATCGGCGCCGTGCGCACGCGCTGGCAGTGGCTGCTCGACCACCTCGACGCGCCGCTCGCCGACTACCGCACGCAGTGGCCGGAGGCCCCGCTGGAAGAGGCTTCGGCCAACCCCGCCTCGGTGTTCATCGCGATGCGCGACTTCCAGCTGCGCGTGAGCTGGAAGCAGGAACTGCTGGCCGACCTCGAGACGCTGTTCTCCGGCAAGACCGACGCGCCGATCCTGGCCGCGATCAAGGCCATCCACCAGAAGGTGCTGCGCGGCCGCGTGTTCGTGGCGCTGCACATGCACGCCGGCGACGGCAACGTGCACACCAACCTGCCGGTCAACTCCGACGACTACGACATGCTGCAGACCGCGCACCACGCCGTGGCGCGCATCATGGCGCTGGCGCGCGGCCTCGACGGCGTGATCTCCGGCGAGCACGGCATCGGCATCACCAAGCTGGAATTCCTCACCGCCGAGGAAATGGCGCCGTTCGCCGCCTACAAGCAGCAGGTCGACCCGAACGGCCACTTCAACCGCGGCAAGCTGTTGCCGGGCGCCGACCTGTCCAACGCCTACACCCCGTCGTTCGAGCTGCTGGGTGCCGAATCGCTGATCCTCGAGCAGTCCGACATCGGCCAAATCTCCGCCTCGGTCAAGGACTGCCTGCGCTGCGGCAAGTGCAAACCGGTGTGCTCCACCCACGTGCCGCGCGCCAACCTGCTGTACAGCCCGCGCAACAAGATTCTCGGCACCGGTTTGCTCACCGAAGCCTTCCTCTACGAGGAACAGACCCGGCGCGGCGTCAGCTTCAAGCACTTCGACGAGCTGTCCGACGTGGCCGACCACTGCACCGTGTGCCACCGCTGCGTCAAGCCGTGCCCGGTCAAGATCGACTTCGGCGACGTGTCGGTGGCGATGCGCAACTTCTTGCGCAAGACCGGCAACAAGAAGTTCAACCCCGGCACCGCGCTCGGCATGACCTTCCTCACTGTCAAGGACCCCGCCACCATCAAGGCGATGCGCGTCGGCATGATCGACATCGGCTACAAGGCGCAGCGGCTCGGCCACAACCTGGCCAAGAAGTTCGGCCTGATCGGCAAGCAGAAGGAGCAGCCGCCGGCCACGCTCGGCAAGGCGCCCATCAAGGCGCAGGTGATCCACTTCATCAATCGCCCGATGCCGGGCGGCCTGCCGAAGAAGACCGCGCGCGCCCTGCTGGACGTCGAGGATCCGAACGTCGTGCCGGTAATCCGCAACCCGCAGGTGGCGGAAGACGCCGAGGCGGTGTTCTATTTCCCCGGCTGCGGCTCGGAGCGCCTGTTCAGCCAGGTCGGCCTCGCCACCCAGGCGATGCTATGGCACGTCGGCACCCAGACCGTGCTGCCGCCGGGCTACCTGTGCTGCGGCTACCCGCAGACCTCGGCCGGCCACGCCGACAAGGGCGAGCAGATCACCACCGAGAACCGCGTGCTGTTCCACCGCCTGGCCAACACGCTCAACTACCTCGACATCAAGACCGTGGTGGTGAGCTGCGGCACCTGTTACGACCAGCTGACGCAGTACCGCTTCGAGGACATCTTCCCTGGCTGCCGCATCCTCGATATCCACGAGTACCTGATGGAGAAGGGCGTCAAGCTCGACGGCGTGAGCGGTCAGAAGTACCTGTACCACGATCCCTGCCACACCCCGATCAAGGCCTACCAGCCGCTCGATGTGGCCAACAACCTGCTCGGTGGCGGCGTCAAGCTCAACGACCGCTGCTGCGGCGAATCGGGCACCTTCGCGGTGAGCCGCCCGGACATCTCCAGCCAGGTGAAATTCCGCAAGCAGGAAGAAATCGAGAAGGATCTGGCGCTCCTGACCGAGGGCCAGCCGCAGGAGAAACCGGTGAAGCTGCTGACCTCCTGCCCGTCCTGCCTGCAGGGCCTGTCGCGCTACGGCGAGGACACCGGCACCGAGGCCGACTACATCGTGATCGAGATCGCCAAGCACGTGCTGGGCGAAAACTGGATGCCCGAGTACGTCGAGAAGGCGCGCAACGGCGGCATCGAGCGGGTACTGCTGTAAGCGCTCCGCGCCAGGAAAAAGCGGCCTGCCTGGGCCGCTTTTTTTATTGTCGACGCCCCCCGCCGCTCACCACCCCGCCGCGCGCCTGGCTCGTCTATCATGACATTTCCCCCCACCCGGAGCCGCCGCATGCCTCACCTCACGCTCGACTACAGCAGCAACCTCACCACGCTCGACGCCGACCGCACCCTGCTGGCGCTGAACCGCCAGCTGGTCGAGTCCGGACAATTCGCGGAAAACGACATCAAGAGCCGGGCCTGCCGGCTGGAGCACTACCGCATCGGCATCGAGCCCGCGCCGCGCGCCTTTGCCCACGTCACGCTGGCACTGCTCTCCGGACGCACCCCCGAGTGCAAACAGGGGCTGTCCGCCAGCCTGCTGGCGGTGCTGCAGCGCGCCGGACTGACGCTGCCCGGCGCCGAAGTGCAGCTGAGCGTCGAAGTCCGCGACATGGAGCGTGCCAGCTACAGCAAGGCCGTTATCGGCGACTGAATCCAGCCCGGCCCCTGCTCGAGATCACCCGGCGCCGCCGCGCCGGGCGCCGTTCCCGCCCCCTGGGTAATCCCTTCATTACACCATGCAGATGGCCTATACTGGCCCGCGGACGGTCCACCGCACCGTCACGACAATAAAGGGGAGAGAATGAAAATCGCACACCGGCTGATGATCCTGATCGCAGCCGCCATCATCGGCAGCGTCTTCATCGGGGGTATGGCGCTGCAGCAGTTGGGCACCGTTCACCAGAGCCTCAAGACCGTCAACGAAGACACCATCCCCAGCCTGCGCAAGCTGGACAATGTCATCATCGAATTGCTGGCGATGCGCACCAGCATCCTCAACCACATCCTGACCACCGACTCCAACCAGATCCAGCAGCTGGACAGCGTGCTCAAGCAGCAGCGTCAAGCGCTGAACAAGGCGCTCAAGGACTACGAGGGGCTGATCGGCAGCGACGAGCGCGACCTCACCCTGTTCAAGGCCTCTTCCAATTCGCTGCAAGGCTATCTGAAGGAAGCGGACAAGGCCGTAGAACTGTCCGGCCTGTACCGCAAGGACGAAGCCTACGCCAAGCTCAACCAGCTCAAGGTACTGGGTGACCAGACCGTGGCCGCGCTCAACCAGGAACTGGAATACAAGGTACAACAGGCCCAGCAGCGCTCCGACAGCGCCGACAATACCGTGCAGCAGGCCAAGCTCATCGTCGGCGGCGCCGTGCTGGCGATCCTGCTCCTGACCGGCCTGCTGGGCTGGCTGATCGCCCGCCAGATCAGCGTCGGGCTGGCCAACGCCCAGGGCACCATCAGCGCCATCGAATCCTCTCTCGACTTCACCCGCCGTGCCGAAGTGCACGGCAACGACGAAGTCAGCCAGACCCTGCGTGCCTTCAATCAGCTCATCGCCCGCCTGCAGGACAGTCTGCGCAACCTGCAAACCGGCGTGCAGGAAGTGGGCCAGACCTCGTCCGAACTGCTCGGCGCCTCACAGCAGGTCGCCAAGAGTTCCGGGGCGCAGAGCGAGTCGTCCTCGCACATGGCCGCCTCGGTAGAGCAAATGACCGTCAGCATCAGCCACGTCGCGGAACGCGCCGGCGAAGCCCGCCAGCTCTCCAGCGAAGCCGGCGACCGCGCCGAGAGCGGGCGCCAGGTGATCGGCCAGACCGTCAGCGACATTCATTCCATCGCCGCCGCGGTGGATACCGCCGCCGAAGACATCCGCCAGCTCGACGCCAAGAGCAAGGAGATCGCCTCGGTGATCAACGTCATCCGCGACGTCGCCGACCAGACCAACCTGCTGGCGCTCAACGCCGCCATTGAGGCGGCGCGCGCCGGCGAATCGGGCCGCGGCTTCGCCGTGGTGGCCGACGAGGTACGCAAGTTGGCCGAACGCACCGCCGCCTCGACGCAGGAAATCGGCACCATCATCGGCGCCATCCAGAACGTGTCGGGCAGCGCGGTCGAGCGCATGCAACACGCCGTGGCACGGGTGGAACAGGGCGTCTCCGGCGCCAACTCGGCGCAGCAGTCGATGGGCAGCATCTCCGAGTCGTCCGGCCACAGTGTGCGGCTGGTAGCCGAGATCACCGCCGCGATCCGCGAACAGGGCGAGGCGACCACCACCATCGCCCAGCAGGTGGAACAGGTGGCGCGCATGGCCGAGGAGAACAGCAGCGCGGCGACCCAGGCGGCGGCGCTGGCCGAGCGCCTGGAAGAGGTCTCCGGGCGCATGCGCCAGGTGGTCAGCGCCTACCGGCTGTAACCCCTGCCCAACGCCGAGCCACCACCCGGCCGCCGTCGAGTGGCGCGGTACGACAGCGGCCGGCGATGCCGGCCGCTACAATGAAGCATTCCCTCACTCAATTTTTAGCGCGGATTCCCCCGACATGTATTGTGAACTCTGCTCCTCGCCGGCCGGCAACATCCTGTTCGAGGACGATCGCCTGCGGGTGGTGCTGGTCGACGAACCCGGCTACCCGGGCTTCTGTCGCGTCATCTGGAAGGCCCACGTCAAGGAAATGAGCGACCTCGCCGCCGCCGACCGCCAGCACCTGTTCGACTGGCTGCTACGCACCGAGGTCGCGGTGCGCCAGGTGATGAAGCCGGACAAGATCAACCTGGCCAGCCTCGGCAACATGGTGCCGCACCTGCACTGGCACGTGATCCCACGCTTCCAGAACGATGCCCATTTCCCCAGTCCGATCTGGGCCGGGGCGCGCCGCAGCGGCGCCGACCATGGTCAGCCGGACCTGGCGCACAAGCTGATCGCCGCACTCAACGCCGTCCCCTGAGGCTCCGTCATGACGCCCGGCTGGCCGCCACCCGGCCGCTCTGGGTAGGCTGATCGTCGAGTCTTTGGCATCGCGCTCCGCCGCGCGTTCCAGCGGTGCGCGACACTGCCGTCAGCCGCCTCCCCCACGTCTTCCCCGTGCCCCCTTTATGGAGAGCCATCATGTTTACCACGCTGATTTCCGCCAGCGAACTCGCCGCCCTGCCGGCAGCCGAGCGCGTCGTGCTGGATTGCCGCTTCCAGCTCAGCGACCCTGATCATGGCCATCACGCCTACAACAAGGGGCACATCCCCGGTGCCCACTATCTCAACCTCGACTACAACCTGTCCGGGGCCAAAACCGGCCGCAACGGTCGCCATCCCTTGCCCGAAGGGCAGCGTCTCGCGGTCGATCTCGGTACCTGCGGCGTGAAGCTGGGCAGGCAGGTGGTGGTGTACGACGACGCCGGCGGCATGTTCGCCGCGCGCGCCTGGTGGCTGCTGCGCTGGCTGGGGCATGAAGCCGTCGCCGTGCTCGACGGCGGGCTGCCGGCCTGGCTGGCGATGGGGGGGGAACTGACGCGGGACGTGCCGCGTCGCCACACCCAGCGCTACATCAGCCATCCCGCGCTGGCGCAGGCCGTCAAAGTCGACGCGGTGGCCGCCAACCTGCGCGAACCCGCCTTCGTGCTGGTGGACGCCCGCTCACCGGAACGCTACCGCGGCGAGGGCGAGACGCTGGATCCCGTCGGCGGCCACATCCCCGGCGCGCTGAATCGCTTCTTCATGCGCAACCTGGACGAAGACGGCCGCTTCAAGGACAAGGACAGGTTGAAACAGGAATGGATTGCGTTGCTGGGTGCGCGTGACGACTGGTCGGAGGTGGTGCACCAGTGCGGCTCCGGCGTCACCGCCTGCGTCAACCTGCTGGCGATGGAGCACGCCGGCCTCACCGGCAGCCGGCTCTATCCCGGCTCATGGAGCGAATGGTGCAGCGACCCCACTCGGCCGGTGGAACGCTGAGCCTGCCAAGATGTAAAAAAAGCCATCCGCTTCACCCTGGATGGCTTTTTGCTGGCTCCGGCACCTGGAGGGCTCGCCCCACCCTACGCCAGCATCAGCCGCTGCAGCAAGCGCTGCCCCTCCTGCCAGCTGCCCAGCCCCGCGGTACTGCCCATGTGGCCGGCGTGGCCGGCATCCACCAGCGTCACCCCCCAGCCCTGCGCCATGCGCTCGGCTTCGGCAAACTCGCAGAACAGGTCGTCGTGGCTCGCCACCATGATCGCCGGGCACGGCAGGCGCTGCACCCAAGGTTGGCCGAAGCCGGAGAAATCCGGTAGCGGCGCCCCGGCCGGCAATTCGCCGCTGGCCAGCGCGCGTTCCGGCGTGATCGGCAGCGCCGGCGGCGCCACCAGCAACAGCCCCTTGACCTTGCGCTGTTCCAGCAGCGACGCCGACAACAGCCAGGCCACCGCGGTGTGGCAGCCCAGGCTGTGCGCCGCGATCACCACCTTGCCGTCGATCTCGTCCAGCGTACGGGCGAGCGCCGCCACCCAGGCGTCGCGCTCCGGGTACAGCCAGTTCTCCTGCTCCACGCGGCGCGCCAGCGGGTAGCTGCGCTCCCACAACGTCTGCCAATGCTGCGGGCCGGAATTGCCCCAGCCCGGCACCGTGAGCAGGAAGATATCCTCGTCGTCGAACATCACAGCGTCCTGTCGTAGTCCACGATCAGCGGAGCGTGATCGGAAAATTTCTCGTCCTTGTACACCGACGCCGCGCGCGCACACTCCATCATCGACGGCGTAACGATATGGTAGTCGATGCGCCAGCCGACGTCCTTGGCGTAGGCCTGGCCGCGGTTGCTCCACCAGGTGTAGCCCGGCACCTCGGGATAAAGCCGGCGCCACACGTCGTGCCAGCCCCCCTCCCCGAGCAACTCGCCCATCCAGGCGCGCTCCTCGGGCAGGAAGCCCGAGTTCTTCAGATTGCCCTTCCAGTTCTTCAGGTCGATCTCGTTGTGGGCGATGTTCCAGTCGCCGCAGATCACGATGTCGCGCCCGGCCGCGCGCAGTTCGTTCAGGTGCGGCATGAACACGTCGAGGAAGTCGAACTTGACCTGCTGGCGCTCGTCCGAGCTGGAGCCCGACGGCAGGTACAGCGACACCACCGACAGTTCGCCGAAATCGAGCTGCAGGTAACGCCCCTCGGCATCGATCCAGCCGATGCCCAAGCCTTCCACCACCGCGTCCGGCTCGTGGCGCGAGTAGATGCCCACGCCGCTGTAGCCCTTCTTCTCGGCGCAGTGGAAATAGCCGGTGAGGCCGTCCGGGGCCTGCATCCGCGGCGACAGATCGCCCGGCTGCGCCTTCAGCTCCTGCACGCACACCAGGTCGGCCTGGCTGCCGGCCAGCCAGTCGAAAAAGCCCTTCTTGTCCGCCGAGCGGACGCCGTTGAGGTTGGCCGAAACGATTCGAAGCAAGACAGTCTCCCGTGTTATCCTTCCCGCCAAAGGCAGGTTTTTCAAATGGTTAATGTTTCAAAGAGGTCGATATGAGCGATTTCCGCCAGGATTTTATTCGTTTTGCGCTGGACAAGCAGGTACTGAAGTTCGGCGAATTCACCACCAAGGCGGGTCGGAAATCACCCTACTTCTTCAACGCCGGCCTGTTCAACGATGGCCTGTCCACATTGAACTTGTCGCGTTTTTATGCAAAAGCGATAATGAACGGCAAGGTCGAATTCGACATGCTGTTCGGCCCGGCCTACAAGGGCATCATACTGGCTGCCGGCGCCTCGATGGCGCTGGCCGAAGCCGGCCGTAACGTGCCCTTCGCCTACAACCGCAAAGAAGCCAAAGACCACGGCGAAGGCGGCGTGCTGGTCGGCGCCCCGCTCAAGGGCCGCGTGCTGATCATCGACGACGTCATCTCCGCCGGCACCTCGGTGCGCGAGTCGGTCAAGCTGATCCGCGACGCCGGCGCCGAACCGGTCGGGGTCGCCATTGCGCTCGACCGCATGGAACGCGGCAGCGGCGCCCTGTCCGCGGTGCAGGAAGTCGAACAGGCCTACGGCCTGCCGGTGGTTGCCATCGCCACCCTGAAAGACCTGCTGGCCTTCCTCGAAGACAGCCCCGAGCTGGCGGCCAATCTGGACGCCGTACGCGCCTATCGCGCCCAATATGGAGTGAACGACTGATCATGCCACGTCTTGCCGGACTACTGCTCGCCCTGCTACCGCTAACCGCCCTGGCCGGCGGCACGCTTTACAAATGGGTCGACGAATCCGGCAAGGTTCACTACAGCGATGCCCCACCGCTGCAGACGCCGCGCGGCCTGGTCGAACTCAACCGTCAAGGCAATGTCACGCACTCGGTGGAAACGCCCCAGGAGCGCACGGCGCGCGAGGCTCGCGAAGCGGCCAGCCAGGCCGAGGCGGCGCGCCAGCGCTACCAGGCCCGCTACGACAAGGGGCTCGTCGAAAGCTACCAGTCGGCAGACGAACTGCGCAGCGAACGGGAAAGACAACTCGCCGTGCAGCAGAGCATACTCAACGGCCTGCTGGCCGACCGCAAAACGCTGCAGCAGAACATCGCCCAGCAGACGCGCCAGATCGAGGCGCTGCAGAAAGGCGGCAAGCCGCCCCAGCCCACCCTGACGGCCAACCTCGGGGTACTGCGCCAGCAAGCCGCCAACCTCGATGCCGCCATCAGCAGCCGGCAGAGCGAAATCGCCAGCCAGGCCAAGAAGATGCAGGCGGACCTAGAACGCTACCGCCAGCTCACCCAGCACTGATCGCAACGAAGGGGGCGCACTGATGCCCCCTTCCCTTTTTTGATGCGCGCTGTCAGCGCACGACGCCTTCCTTGTGCTGCCAGGCCTGTTTCAGATTTTTCTCAGCGGCCTGCAACTGGCGCGTCGCGCTCTCCGCGGCAGCCGACGCCTCACCCACTTCCTTCTCGCGCCGCTGCAGTTCGTTCTGGGCATCCGCCAATCGTGCCTCGGCCAGCTTTTTGGCCTGCTGTGCCGCGTCCAGACGCCGCTGCGCCGCGTCGGCGCTGCGGCTCGCCTGCTGGTACGCCATCTGGGCCGACAGCACCTCCTCTTCCGGCGTCTGGGCCCAGACCAGTCCAGACAATAACAACAGGCAGCCGGCAGTGCGCTTCAACATGACAACTCTCTCTAATGGGAATATCGCGGAATTATGCGACAGTAGCCAATGACATAACAATGCCAAGGCGTCGCGTGCCGACATTGCCTGATGGCCTAATCTCGTCGTGGACAAACCAGGCAGTGAGCGCGCTCATGGAAGATTGAAGGTCTGCGTGCTGCGGGTATGGCTGACAGCGTCACAACGCGTGACACCAATCTGCGGGGTTAAAAAGCAAAAAGCCTAGTCTGATCGACTAGGCTTTTTGTTTTCGGCATCTGGTGGGTCGTGCAAGATTCGAACTTGCGACCAACGGATTAAAAGTCCGCTGCTCTACCAGCTGAGCTAACGACCCTTCGGCGTCGATGGTGGGTCGTGCAAGATTCGAACTTGCGACCAACGGATTAAAAGTCCGCTGCTCTACCAGCTGAGCTAACGACCCATCGAGCCTCGGTGGTGGGTCGTGCAAGATTCGAACTTGCGACCAACGGATTAAAAGTCCGCTGCTCTACCAGCTGAGCTAA
>NZ_ACIS01000017.1:0-27500 GCF_000174355.1 Pseudogulbenkiania ferrooxidans 2002 | reverse complement strand
ACGGGTCAATATTCCCGTACTTTCGTATAGTGCGATGTGGGGACGGAGAAGGTTAGGTCAGCCAGGTGTTGGATGCCCTGGTTCAAGCCGGTAGGTGGAAGGAGTAGGCAAATCCGCTCCTTTGTTAACACCGAGACGTGATAACGAGGTTCTACGGAACCGAAGTGACTGATACCACGCTTCCAGGAAAAGCCACTAAGCTTCAGCTATACGAGAACCGTACCGCAAACCGACACAGGTGGGCAGGATGAAAATTCTAAGGCGCTTGAGAGAACTCAGGAGAAGGAACTCGGCAAATTGATACCGTAACTTCGGGAGAAGGTATGCCTCTTAAGGTGTAGGACCTCGCGTTCGAAGCCTCGAGAGGTCGCAGAGAATCGGTGGCTGCGACTGTTTATCAAAAACACAGCACTGTGCCAACACGAAAGTGGACGTATACGGTGTGACGCCTGCCCGGTGCCGGAAGGTTAAGTGATGGGGTGCAAGCTCTTGATCGAAGCCCCGGTAAACGGCGGCCGTAACTATAACGGTCCTAAGGTAGCGAAATTCCTTGTCGGGTAAGTTCCGACCCGCACGAATGGCGTAACGATGGCCACACTGTCTCCTCCTGAGACTCAGCGAAGTTGAAATGTTTGTGAAGATGCAATCTCCCCGCTGCTAGACGGAAAGACCCCGTGAACCTTTACTGTAGCTTTGCATTGGACTTTGAACAGACTTGTGTAGGATAGGTGGGAGGCTATGAAGCTGAGACGCTAGTTTCAGTGGAGCCGTCCTTGAAATACCACCCTGGTGTGTTTGAGGTTCTAACCTTGGTCCGTGATCCGGATCGGGGACAGTGCATGGTAGGCAGTTTGACTGGGGCGGTCTCCTCCCAAAGTGTAACGGAGGAGTTCGAAGGTCACCTAGGTACGGTCGGAAATCGTGCTGATAGTGCAATGGCATAAGGTGGCTTAACTGCGAGACCGACAAGTCGAGCAGGTGCGAAAGCAGGACATAGTGATCCGGTGGTTCTGAATGGAAGGGCCATCGCTCAACGGATAAAAGGTACTCCGGGGATAACAGGCTGATTCCGCCCAAGAGTTCACATCGACGGCGGAGTTTGGCACCTCGATGTCGGCTCATCACATCCTGGGGCTGTAGCCGGTCCCAAGGGTATGGCTGTTCGCCATTTAAAGTGGTACGTGAGCTGGGTTCAAAACGTCGTGAGACAGTTTGGTCCCTATCTGCAGTGGGCGTTGGAAGTTTGACGGGGGCTGCTCCTAGTACGAGAGGACCGGAGTGGACGAACCTCTGGTGTACCGGTTGTCACGCCAGTGGCATTGCCGGGTAGCTAAGTTCGGAAGAGATAACCGCTGAAAGCATCTAAGCGGGAAACTCGCCTGAAGATGAGACTTCCCTGAGGGCTTGACCCTCCTGAAGAGTCGTTCGAGACCAGGACGTTGATAGGTCGGGTGTGGAAGCGCTGTGAGGCGTGAAGCTAACCGATACTAATTGCTCGTGAGGCTTGATCCTATCATTTGAGTGGCTTGGGCCACGCGGTGAATAGAGAGTGCGACGTACGATCGATTACCCAATTCGAAATGGAAGCCAGCTGGCTTCCAGGCTTCTTCTAGTTTGTTGACAGTTTATGTCTGGCGGCCTTAGCGAGGTGGTCCCACCCCTTCCCATCCCGAACAGGACCGTGAAACGCCTTAGCGCCGATGATAGTGCGGCATTGCCGTGTGAAAGTAGGACACCGCCAGACTCCCCTTATAAAAGCCCAGCTCATCCGAGCTGGGCTTTTTGCTTTGCGCCGGCGGAATGCGTCCTCCACCGCGCCCACCTCTCTTCATTCTCCACAGGTCAGTAAAGAAACAGGCCGGATTGAGCTGCGGCTGCAGGCCGAGGTTGGCCGAAGCGTCGCGTGGCTTTGTTAAAAAAATACCCCGCCGGCTGTGCCTGGCGGGGTGTGGTTGTGCATGGGGTTTGGCGATCAGCTGATGCGCTCGATCTGGGCGCCGACGCCGTTGAGTTTCTGTTCGATGTGTTCGTAGCCGCGATCGAGGTGGTAGATGCGGTCGACCACGGTTTCGCCGTCAGCGACCAGGCCGGCGATCACCAGGCTGGCCGAGGCGCGCAGGTCGGTCGCCATGACGGTGGCGCCGGACAGGCGCTCGACGCCCTTGACCACGGCGGTGTTGCCCTCGATATCGATCTTGGCGCCCATGCGGTTGAGTTCCGGCACGTGCATGAAGCGGTTTTCGAAGATGGTCTCGGTCATCATCGCGGCGCCGTCGGCGATGGCGTTGAGGGTCATGAACTGGGCCTGCATGTCGGTCGGGAACGCCGGGTAGGGCAGCGTGCGCAGGTTGACCGACTTGGGACGGCGCTTCATGTCGAGCGAGATCCAGTCGTCGCCGGCTTCGACCACGGCGCCGGCTTCGACCAATTTGTCGAGAATGGCGTCCATGGTGAGCGGCGCGGCGTTACGCAGCACGACGTGGCCCTGTGTGGCGGCGGCGGCGACCAGGAAGGTGCCGGCCTCGATGCGGTCCGGCATGATGGCGTGATCGGCGCCATGCAACGCTTCGACGCCTTCGATCACCAGGCGGTCGCTACCGATGCCGCTGATGCGGGCACCCATCTTGTTCAGGCACAGGGCGAGGTCAGTGACTTCCGGCTCGCGCGCGGCATTTTCCAGGATCGTGGTGCCGTCGGCCAGCACCGCGGCCATCAGCAGGTTCTCGGTGCCGGTCACGGTGACCATGTCCATCACCACGCGGGCGCCGCGCAGGCGCTTCGCCGTGGCCTTGACGTAGCCGTGTTCGATGGTGACGTCGGCACCCATTGCGACCAAGCCCTTGATGTGTTGTTCGATCGGACGGCTGCCGATGGCACAGCCGCCGGGTAGGCTGACGGTGGCCTCGCCGAAGCGCGCCAGGGTCGGGCCCAGCACCAGGATCGAGGCGCGCATGGTCTTGACCAGCTCGTAGGGGGCGACCAGGTTGTTGATGCCGGCGCCGGTGATCTCGACCTCGTGCACGTTGTCGGTCATGACGCGCGCTCCCATGCCCTGCAGCAGCTTCTGGGTGGTGGAGACGTCGCGCAGCATCGGTACATTGCTGAGCCTGAGCGTGTCGGCGGTCAGCAGGCTGGCGCACAGGATGGGCAGGGCGGCATTCTTGGCGCCGGAGACGCGGATTTCGCCATTGAGCGGGCCGTTGCCGCGGATGAGCAGTTTGTCCATGAGTTAGAGCCTGTGGTGAACCGGCATACGAGCCGCGCCAAGTGCCCTGCTTGGGGGGCTTGGCGTGGTCGCGCAGGTCAGAGTCAGTCATTGGCCAAGCGGGTAGCGCCACGGATTGCAAGCGGGGCGCTTGGCCTTGGTGGAGGCGACACCACCGCACGGCGATGTCGCGCCTCGTTAAGCTGTCACCGCAAGGCGGCGCGAGAGACGCCCTGCGGTGTGCTACCGCCAATGCGGCGGGTCACGGCTGCAGCCTGGGGCTAGCCTTGCTGTTTCGCCCACTCTTCCGGCGTTTGCGCCTTGACGATGGAGAGCGCGTGGATCTCGTTGCTTTGCAACTGTTCCTTGATCACTTCCTTGACCAGGCGGTGCCGGTCGATCAGGCGCTTGCCGGCAAAGGCCTCCGATACCACGACGGCGTAGAAGTGGTGGCCGTCGCCTTCCACCTCGAGATGGGTGCAGTCGAGGCCGGCGGCGATGTACTGTTTGACTTGTTCGGTAGTAGCCATGCTGTGTGATCCTTGCGAACTATCCTAGTGTCTGAGCTTGTAGCCACGATGAAGCAGCCACAATGCCAGAGCGGACAGCAAAATGAAACTGGCGCCGACCACGCCGAGCGACAGCCAGGGGCTGATGTCGGCCTGGCCGAAGAAGCCGTAGCGGAAGCCGTCGATCATGTAGAACACCGGGTTGACGTGCGATGCGGCACGCCAGAAACCCGGCAGGCTGTGGATCGAGTAGAACACCCCGGACAGGAAGGTGAGCGGCATGATCAAAAAATTCTGGAACGCCGCCAGCTGGTCGAACTTCTCGGCCCAGATGCCGGCGATGACGCCCAAGGTGCCGAGGACCGCCGAGCCCAGCAGGGCGAAGATCAGCACCCACAGCGGGTGCGTGGGCAGGCCGAGACCGAACCAGGACGTCACCAGCAGGACGCCGGCACCCACGGCGAGCCCGCGCACCATCGCGGCCAGCAGGTAGGCGGCGAAGAACTCCAGCGCGGTCAGCGGCGGCAGCAGCAGGAACACGATGTTGCCGGTGATCTTGGACTGGATCAGGCTGGACGAGCTGTTGGCGAAGGCATTCTGCGCCATCGACATCATCGCCAGGCCGGGGATCAGGAAGGCGCTGTAGCTCACCCCGGGGTAGGCTTCGACGTGCTTCGACAGGACGTGGGCGAAAATCAGCTGATACAGCAGCGCGGTGAGCACCGGCGCCGCCACGGTCTGGAAGGAGACCTTCCAGAAGCGGACGAGTTCCTTGCGGAACAGGGTGAGGAAGCCCTGCATCAGTTGGCCCCCCCTTGCATCATGTGTACGAAGACGTCTTCCAGATCGACTTCGATCATGCTCAGTTCGCGCACCTCGACGCTAGCCTGGCGTAGCGTGGCCAGCACGCCCTCCAGCGCGCCGAGTTCGGGCAGGCGCAGGATGTGGCGGCCGTCCTCCTGGCGCAGCCGCAGCGCTTCGAGGCTCGCCGGCAAGTCGGACGACAGCTTCAGGGCGACGTCGCGCTCGTTGCTGCGTGCGAGCAGCTTGTCCTTGGTTTCCAGCGCGACCAGACGGCCCTTCTTCAGCATCGCGATGCGGTTGCACAGGGCCTCGGCCTCTTCCAGGTAGTGCGTGGTGAGCACGATGGTATGGCCGGCATGGTTGAGCTCCTGCACGAAGCTCCACAGGCTCTGGCGCAGCTCGACGTCGACGCCGGCGGTGGGCTCGTCCAGCACGATCACCGGCGGGCGGTGCACCAGCGCCTGGGCCACCATCACGCGCCGCTTCATGCCGCCGGACAGCGCGCGCATGTTGACGTCGGCCTTGTCGGAGAGGCCGAGCTTGAACAGCAGCTCATCCAGCCAGGCGTCGTTACGCGTCAGGCCGAAGTAGCCGGACTGGAAGCGCAACGTCTCGCGCACCGTCAGGAAGGGGTCGAACACCAGTTCCTGCGGAACCACCCCCAGGCTCTGGCGCGCCGCCTTGTAGTCGCTGACCACGTCGTGACCCATGATGCGGATGGTGCCGCTGTCCGGGCGCGTCAGGCCCGCCATGGCGGAAATGAGCGTGGTTTTGCCGGCGCCGTTGGGGCCGAGCAGGGCGAAGAATTCGCCGGGTTCGACGCGGAAGCTGACGTTGTCGAGGGCCAGCAGTTGGCCGAAACGTCTGCTGACCGCGGAAATGTCGATGGCCGGGACCATGGTGGCTGGGGATCGGGTAAAAGGTGACAATTATACTGCCGGCTCAGGGGTGGGGGGAAAGTTGTTCCAGTACCTCGGGCTTGAACAGTCCTGCGTAGAGGCAGGACAACAGTGCCGGGGTATCGCGTGCGAGGTCGAAGCGTTGCGCGTCGGCCAGCCAGATGCGCAACAGGCCGTCGTGCAGAGCCTGCAGCGACTGTGCCGCCATCACCGGCTGCACCTGCGGCTGCAGCTGGCCGCGAGCCTGTGCGGCCAGCAGGATCTGGGTCAGGGTGGAGTGGGCCTCGCGCATCTTGGCGATGCATTCGTCCTGCACCGGGGCCAGTTCGTCGACATGCTCGGTGCGCAGGAAGATCACCTGCAGTACCCGCTGCAGGCGGGCGTCGAGGGTGACCGAGCGCAGCAGGCTGTTGCTGAATCTCCACAACGCCGCCGCCGGGTTGTGTACGGCACCGGCCTTGAGTTCGTCGAGGTGGGTGTCGAAGTTGGGGATGATGCGGTCGAGCATGGCACGGTACAGGTCGAGCTTGTTCTCGAAATGCCAGTAGACGGCACCCCGGGTAAGGCCGGCGGCGCTGGCGATGGTCGCCAGGGTGGTACGGGAAACGCCATGCGTGCTGAACAGCGCCTCGGCGGTATCCAGGATGCGACAGCGGGTTTGCTCGGCTTCTTCTCGGGTGCGACGTGCCATGGTGCTCGGTGGTTTGATACAACCGCCGAGTTTAACGGCCGGCCGGCGATTAGCCTACTGGTTATAAGAGAAACGCCGCGCTTTAGCTGTACGGCATGGCTGACGGGTATCGAAGGCGGTGGCGGCGCGATGCGTCAGCGCCGCCGCCGTCTGCAGGTTGGCCGAAGCCCGGTGCGTCCGGTTTTACAGCGGGGCCGAGGCCTCGGCCGGTGTCGGCGCCATCAACTGGTCGATGTCGATATTTTCGTCATCGGACGGTGCCTTCGGCAGATCGGCACCGACCTGCTTGGCGCGTAGCTGCAGGTAGGCATCACGTATGTAGGAGTAGGGGTCGAGGGCCGCTTCGTCCACGGTTTTCTCGAGGCCGAGCAGGCGCGCGCGCGTGTTCACGCCATCGAGTACGGCGCCGGCGGCCAGTTGGGTGTGGGTCTGGAACACCACGCCCGGTTCGGGGCTGGCGGTGTACGTGGCGGCGGTGCCCAGGCCGTCGCGCACGGTGGAGGGTCCCAGGAGCGGCAGCACCAGGTAGCTGCTGTTCTTCCAGCCCCAGCTGGCAAAGGTATCGCCGAGCGTGGTCTTGTTGTTGGCGAGGCCGGCCGGGGTGGCGATGTCGATCAAGCCGAACAGGCCGAAGGTGGAGTTGAGCGCTACCCGCATCACGTCGTTGGTGGTCTTCTGTGCATCGGCGCGCAGAGCGTTGTTGACGGCGCTGTAGGCATCGCGGATGTTGTCGAAGAAGTTGCCGACCGCGATGCGCAGCGGCCGCGGCGTGACGGTGCGGTAGCCCTCGGCGACCGGTTTCACCACGGCGCGGTCGGCGGTGTCGTTGAAGTGGTAGATGGCGCGATTCATCGGCTCGAGCGGGTCGAGCGGTTCGTGGGGATTGGCACAACCGGCCAACGCGATGCTCAGTAGCAGCAGGTGAGCGGTTTTCATGACAGATTCCCGGAAGGGCCTTGCAGCAGTTCGTCGAGTCCGTAGAGGCGGGCCAGGCTCGCCAGCGTGGGGGGCAGGGTGCCGATGCGCAAAACGCGACCGACTTGCCGACCGTGCCGCAACAGCTCCAGCAGCAGTGCCAGCGCCGCCGAGTCGGAGGCGGTGACGCCGGACAGGTCGATCTCCTGTGCCACGCTGTCGTTCAGCTGGCGCTTGAGCTGGGCCAACTGGGCTGCAGCGGAGTCCATGTCGATCTGGCCGGACAGCTGCAGCCGGCCGGAAGCGGCCGTATCGTTCATTACGCCCCCGCACCTTTAGTCATATTGTCGTTCTTGTTGCGCAGTACCTTGATCAGGCCGTCGATGCCGTTCTTGCGGATCTCTTCGTTGAACTGGTTGCGGTACACCGTGACCAGACTGGCGCCCTCGACGCTGACGTTATAGACCTTCCAGCCCTGCGCCGTCTTGTACAGCGTGTAGTCGATCGCCACCGGCTTTTTCTCGCCGTTGCTGGGCAGCGTCACTTCCGACTTCACCGTGGCTTCGCGGCCGTCGTTGGCGAACACGGCGTTCGGCTTGACGTCGACCTGGGCATTCTTGAAGCGCGTCATAGTGGACGAATAGGTGCGCGACAGCAGGCTCTGGAATTGTTGCGTCAATTCGCTCTGCTGCTGCGGGTTGGCGTCGCGCCAGCCGCGGCCGACCGCGAGCGCCGTCATGCGCTGGAAGTCGAACTTCGGCAGCACCAGTTTTTCCACCTGGTCGCGGATCTTGGCTGTGTTCTTGCCGTCGTCCTGCTTGATCAGGTCGAGCACTTCGCGCGAGGTGCCGCGCACCATGTCGACCGGGGAGTCGGCGGCCAGCGCCGGAACGGACAGGCCCAGCAGCATGGCCAGGCTAACGAGCAGTTTTTTCATGATTGTTCACGCTTTATGACAGGTCATGGGTAAGCCGGAGGGAGGGGCGGCCTTACTGCGCGCCACTGCTACCGGCGGGGCTTCCTTCTTTGGCAGCGCCTTTTTCGGCAAAGTTCAGCATGAATTTGCCGATCAGCTGCTCCAGCACCAGCGCCGACGAGGTCAGGTCGATGCGTTCGCCGGGCTTCAGGTTGTCCGGGTCGCCGCCCTGCACCAAGCCGATGTACTGCTCGCCGAGCAGGCCGGAGGTGAGGATTTCGGCGCTGGTATCGCGGCTGAACTGGTAGCGTTTGTCCAGCGACAGCGTCACCTTGGCCAGGTAGCGCTGGGTGTCGAGCTCGATGCTGGCGACGCGGCCGACTACGACGCCGGAAGACTTCACCGGCGCCTTGACCTTGAGGCCGCCGATGTTGTCGAACTCGGCGTACAGCGGGTAGCTGGCTTCGGCGCTCTGCGGGGTCAGGTTGGCCACCTTGAGCGAGAGGAAGGTGACGGCGGCAATGCCGATGGCGACAAAAATGCCGACCCATAAATCAATCGTCGTGCGTTTCATTCGGTTTCTTTTCCTAGAACATGAAGGCGGTCAGCACGAAGTCCAGCGCCAGGATCACCAGGGCGGAGGTGACCACGGTGCGCGTGGTGGCCGAGGAGACGCCGGCCGCGGTCGGCGTGGCGTCGTAGCCTTCGAAAACGGCAATCAGGGTGACGGCGATGCCGAAGAACAGGCTCTTGATCAGGCCGTTGATGACATCGTTGTGCAGGTCCACCGAGTTTTGCATCTGCGACCAGAAGGTGCCTTCGTCGAGTCCGATCAGCTGCACGCCGACGAAATAGCCGCCGAAGATGCCGGTGACGTTGAACAGCGCGGCCAGCACCGGCATCGAGATCACGCCGGCCCAGAAGCGCGGCGCCACCACGCGGGCGATCGGGTTGACCGCCATCACGCTCATGGCGTCGAGCTGTTCGGTGGCCTTCATCAGGCCGATTTCGGCCGTCATCGCGCTGCCCGAGCGGCTGGCGAACAGCAGCGCCGCCAGCACCGGGCCCAGTTCGCGCAGCAGCGACAGCGCCACCAGCGCGCCCAGCGCATCGGCCGAGCCGAAGCGCGACAGCGTGTTGTAGCCCTGCAGGCCCAGCACCATGCCGACGAACAGGCCGGAGACCACGATGATGATCAGCGACAGCACGCCGGCGAAGTACACTTCGCGGATGGTCAGGTTGAGGCGGCGGAAGCTCTGCCCGGATTGCAGCAGGATGGCCAGCAGGAAGCGGCTGGCGAAACCGAGTCGCCAGATGGCGTTGATGGTGACGTGGCCGAGGTGGCGCAACGGGGCGGTGAGGGTTTCAAACATGGCGGACTCCGCTCAGGCCCAGGTCGTCGGCCAGGCTGCGCTGGGCCGGGTAGGCGAAATGCACCGGGCCATCGGCCTCGCCGTGCACGAACTGGTGTACCCACGGCGAGTCGGAGGCGCGGACCTCCTCCGGCGTGCCTTCGGCGACGATGCTGCCGTTGGCGACGAAGTAGACGTGGTCGACGATCTCCAGCGACTTGTGCACGTCGTGGGTGACCATCACCGCGCTGGTGCCGAGCGCGTCGTTGAGTTTCTTGATCAGCAGCGCGATGACGCCGAGCGAGATCGGGTCGAGCCCGGTGAACGGTTCGTCGTAGAGCATGATTTCGGGGTCGAGCGCGATGGCGCGGGCGAGCGCCACGCGGCGCGCCATGCCGCCGGACAGCTCGGCCGGCATCAGTGCCTGGGTGCCGCGCAGGCCGACGGCGTTGAGCTTCATCGTCACCAGGTCGGCGATCATCGATTCCGGCAGCCGGGTATGTTCGCGCAGCGGAAACGCCACGTTGTCGTGCACCGACAAGTCGGTGAACAGGGCGCCGAACTGGAACAGCATGCCCATGCGGCGGCGGTGGGCGTGCAGCTCGCGCGCGTTCATGGTGGCCACGTTCTGGCCGTCGACCAGCACTTCGCCTCGCTGGGCGCGGTATTGGCCGGAGATCAGGCGCAGCAGCGTGGTTTTGCCGCTGCCGCTGCCGCCCATGATGGCGACCAGTTTGCCGCGCGGAATGCGCAGATTGATGTCTTTCAGGACCGGTCGGTCGGTGTAGCCGAAGCTGACCTGCCTGAATTCGATGAATGAATCGTCTTGGGACACGGAGGTTCCGGTTGCGTCTTTATCAGGAAGCAAGAGCGTATGAGCCCTTATCGGGCGATTGACGGATTTTATCCTGTTGTGCTGGGCGCGCCAAATCCGACCGATGGAACAGTCTGTTCTGTTGCGGTGCACACAACGGTTTCGGGGGTTTCGGGCTCGCCCGGCAAACAAAACAGCCCGGCGGAACCGGGCTGTCTGTCGGGTGCGGTCCGGCTCAGACGCCGCGCAGCAGGTCGTTGATGCTGGTCTTGCTGCGGGTCTGGGCGTCGACCTTCTTCACGATCACGGCGCAGTACAGGCTGTGGCTGCCGTCCTTGGAGGGCAGGTTGCCGGACACCACCACCGAGCCCGGCGGAATGCGGCCGTAGCTGACTTCGCCGGTTTCGCGGTCGTAGATCTTGGTGGACTGGCCGATGTAGACGCCCATCGAGATCACCGAGCCTTCGCCGACGATGACGCCTTCGACCACTTCGGAACGGGCGCCGATGAAGCAGTTGTCTTCGATGATGGTCGGGTTGGCTTGCAGCGGCTCGAGTACGCCGCCGATGCCGACGCCGCCGGACAGGTGCACGTTCTTGCCGATCTGGGCGCAGGAGCCGACGGTGGCCCAGGTGTCGACCATGGTGCCTTCATCGACGTAGGCGCCGATGTTGACGTAGGACGGCATCAGCACGGTGTTCTTGGCGATGAACGAGCCCTTGCGCGCCACGGCGCCCGGCACCACGCGGAAGCCGGCCTGCTGGAAGCGCTCCTGGTTCCAGTCGGCGAACTTGGTGTCGACCTTGTCGAAGTAGCGCGACACGCCGTCGTCCAGCACGGCGTTGTCGCGGATGCGGAACGACAGCAGCACGGCCTTCTTCACCCACTGGTTGACGACCCAGTCGCCGTCGATCTTGTCGGCGACGCGCAGGCGGCCGGCGTCCAGTTCGTCGATGACCTGGCCGATGGCGGCCTTCAGTTCGGCGGAAACGGTGGCGGGGGTGATCTCGGCGCGCTTTTCGAACGCGTCTTCGATCAGGGTCTGGATCGGGTGCATGTGGTTCAGTCCTTGTGCAAGATGGATGGTGGTCATTGTAGTGGTTTCCGGTTCAGGCGTGGCGTCGGGCAAAGCGGACCAGGCGCTCGGCGGCCTCGACGCAGTCGGCCAGCGGCGCCACCAGGGCGATGCGGATGTAGCCGGCGCCGGGATTGACGCCGTGGGCGTCGCGAGCGAGCAAGGAGCCGGGCAGCACGGTGACGTGTTCTTCGGCGAACAGGACGCGGGCGAAGGCCTGGTCGTCGCCGCCGGGCACGCGTGCCCACAGGTAGAAGCTGGCATCCGGCAGGCTGACAGCGAAGGCTTCGGCCAACTTGGCGTGAACCGCCGCGAATTTGGCGCCATACGCCGCGCGGTTGGCCTCGACGTGCTCTTCGTCGTTCCAGGCGGCGACGCTGGCGGCCTGGATGGTCGGGCTCATGGCGCCGCCGTGGTAGGTGCGGTAGAGCAGGAAGCTTTCCAGCAGCGCGGCGTCGCCGGCGACGAAGCCGGAGCGCAGGCCGGGCGCGTTGGAGCGCTTGGACAGGCTGGTGAACATCACCAGGCGGCTAAAATCGCGGCCGAGTTGCTGGGCGGCCTGCAGCCCGCCCAGCGGCGGCTGGCCGAAGTGGATCTCGGAGTAGCATTCGTCCGAGGCGATGACGAAGCCGTAACGGTCGGACAGCTCGAACAGCCGGCGCCAGTCTTCCAGGTTCATCACCGCGCCGGTGGGGTTGCCCGGGCTGCACACGAAGACCAGCTGGGTGCGCTGCCATACCGCCTCGGGCACCGCAGCCCAGTCGGGCTGGAAGCGGTTTTCGGCGAGGCAGTTGACGTAGTACGGCTCGGCGCCGGCCAACAGCGCCGCGCCTTCGTAGATCTGGTAGAACGGGTTGGGCGAGATCACCACCGGCTTCTGTGCGCCGGAGGCGTCGATCACGGTCTGCACGAAGGCGAACAGCGCCTCGCGGCTGCCGTTTACCGGCAGCACTTCGCGCAGCGGGTCGAGCGTGAGGCCGTAGCGGCGCTCGGCCCAGGCGGCGCAGGCCGCGCGCAGGGCGTCGGAACCCAGCGTGGCGGGGTAGCTCGCCAAGCCGTCGAGCGCATCGACCAGGGCCTGCTTCACCACGTCCGGGGTCGGGTGCTTGGGTTCGCCGATCGACAGGTTGACGTGGGGCAGCCCGGCCGGCGGCGTCACCCTGCCAGCAGCGACCGCAGCCGCTGGAAGGGGTAGGGCTGCAGAAGGGCAAGATTCGGATTCACTTTGGGCTCCCGGCGCGACGACAAAGCGGCCATTTTAATGGAGATCGGTGCGGTTGGTGCAAAACAAACGCCGCTGCCGGGGAGGCGGCCTGCTACGCTCCCGCTCCGCAGGAGGTCCGGCTGATCGCGCGCAAGAACATCGAAGCCATCGTTTCCCGGCAACGGAAGAAACCGTGACGGACAAGGCCGGCTACGTGCTGACCCGCTGCTCCGGCCACGCGGCGCGCCGCGTTCCCGGCGACCATCCGGGTCCGGGGCACGGCAAGGGGTAGGGCACCGGCTGTCGGTCTGCCTGGTGCAGTCCATGGCGTTGCCGGCGCCGGCATCATGATAAAAGCCGGGCCCCATCATGGGGTCCGGCTTTTTTTCGGGCTTCGGCCAACCCCGCTTCAGTAGTGCGGCGGGATCTCGTGCCCGCCCGGCGCGTCGTTGCCGGGCTGGTTGCTGCGCAGCTGCTGATACAGCACGCGGATCTGTTCCTGCAGCAGATCGATCTGTTGCTGCTGGCGCGTCACGGCGAGGTTGAGCGCGTCGAGCAGGTCGTCCTGGAAGGCCACTTTGACTTCGAGGTCGGTGAGGCGGGAGTCGTCCATGCGGTGTCCTTGGGTGGCGACGGGGTAGGGAGCGCGATTTTACCGCATTCGTGCCGCGCTCCGCTCATTCCCGACTGGCCGTTTCCCACGCGCCGTCGGCGTGCCGCGTCACGCCCTCGGTGGTGGCGAACTGGTGCCGCATCGCGGCGATCACGGTGTCGCGCAGGTAGCGGTGCAGCGGGTGGCGGTCGTTGCGGCGGTGCCAGACCAGGCCGACGGTAATGCGCGCCTCGCCCGGTAACGGCGCGCAGGCCAGCTCCGGGGTGGTGCTGAACAGGCCGCGGTAGATCGCCGGCTGGATCGACATCAGCGGCGCCTGGGCGACGATGTGGCCGATCGCCAGCAGGCTGGCCGACAGCACCTGCACGCGGCGTTCCAGGCCGTGCGCCGCGAACAGGTGGTCGACCACCCCGGCGGCGGTGCCGCGGTAGCTGCTGACGACGTGGTCGCAGGAGGCCAGGTCGGCGAGCGTGGCGGGCTCCGGCAGCGGCAGCTGGCGTCGCGAGTGCACGCTGATGAAGTCGGATTTGAACAGCCGCAGCCGGCTGTGCCAGTCGCGCAGCGCCAGCGGCGCGGCGGTGATCAGAAGATCCACCTCGTCGTGGTCGAGCGCGGCCAGCTGCTGGTCGGTCTCCAGCAGTTGCGAGCGCAGCCGCACGCCGGGCGCATCGCGGCGCAGCGTGGCGATCAGCGCCGGGTAGAGCAGCGCCTCCATGCCGTCCGGCGCCGCCAGGCGGAAGGTGGCGTGCGCCGCGGCCGGGTCGAACGCGTCGGCGCGGAACAGGAACTGCTGCGCCTGTTCCAGCCAGGCGCGGACCTGCGGCGCCAGTTCGCACGCGCGTGGGGTGGGCTCCATCCGGCTGCCGCTGCGCACGAACAGCGGGTCGTCCAGCAACTGGCGCAGCCGTGCCAGCGCGTGGCTCATCGCCGGCTGTCCGAGAAAGAGGCGGGCGGCGGCGCGGCTGACGTGGCGCTCCTGCATCAGCGCGTCGAACGCCACCAGCAGGTTGAGGTCGAGGCGGCGCAGCGCGTCGTGGCTAAAATCGATTTGGTTCATGATTTGTATGCCGTTAATCGATTTCCATGATAGTACGGCCGCTGCCGATAATGGGGTTTTGCCTCGCCGTTGCTGGTGCCGTCATGCCGTCTGCCGCCCTCATCGCCCCGCGTTACTCGTTGCACCACGTCGCCATCGCCGTGATCGTGCTGCTGGAATACCTGCAGAGCGTGATGGTGGCGTTCGGCTCGGCCGCCATCCGCCACGGCGTGCAGGCCTCGCCGCCGCAGTTCAGCCTGGCCGCCGCCTGCTACGCGGCGGTGGCGGTGCTGATGATCCTGAGCCACCGCTGGTGGGTGCAGCGGCTGGGCTACCGCACCCTGCTGCGGCTGTCGCTGTGGGTGTTCGGCGCCGGCGCCGTGCTGTGCGCGCTGGCGCCCAACGCCGGCACTTTCATCGCCGCGCGCATGGTGCAGGCGCTGGGCGGGGCGGCGTTCTTCACCGCGTCGCGGGTGCAGATCCTGCATTACCAGGGGCCGGCGCGCCTGCCGGCGCTGCTGTTCCTGCCCTTCGGCATCATGCTGGGCTCCGGCCTGGCGCCGATCCTGGCCGGGGCGCTGCTGGCCGCCTTCGACTGGCATGCGCTGTTCTGGGCGATGCTGCCGCTGGTGTGGCTGGTGGACGGGGTGGTGCGCCATGCCGTGCCGGAGCACGAGCCGGTGGAGAACGAGCGGCTGGACCAGGCGCATCCGTGGGGCATGCTGCTGCTGGCGGGCGGGGTGTTCCTGCTGCAGTTCGTGCTGGAGCGCGCCCGTTTCGAGCGGTGGACGAGCGGTCCGCTGTTGTGGGGCGGTGGGCTGCTGGCCCTGGCGCTGCTGGTGCTGCATTGGCGGCACGAGTGGCAGCGCTCCACGCCGCTGGTGCCCTACCGTCATTTCACCAGCGAGCGTTACCTGTGGGGCATGGCGGTGTACGGCTTCGGCTACCTGGTGGTGTCGTCGTGCAGCTACGTGCTGCCGCTGTTCCTGGCGCAGGGGCTCGGGCTGAGCCTGGCGCAATGCGGCTGGCTGCTGGGGCTGACCGGGCTGGCCGCGATGCCGTTCGCCGTGCTGCACCTGAAGCTGATGCTGCGCTGGCCCCATCTGCGCCGGTTCCTGCTCGTCGGCACCGTGCTGCTGGCGGCCTTCGCCTGGCTGATGGCACGGCAGCAGCCGGCGACGACGGGGTGGCCGCTGTGGCTGGCGGTGTTCCTGCTCAACGGAGTGTTCATGCCGTTCCTGCTCGGCACCGCGGCGGCCAGCACCTTCAGCCAGGTGGAAGAGCGGGTGTTCAGCCACGCCTACCAGGTCAAGAACGCGATGCGCGAGGTGGCCAACGCCGTCGGCCTGCTGCTGGGCACCGTGTTGCTGCAGCAGCGCAGCGCGCTGCACGCCGTGCGCGCGCCGGAGCTGGCATCCGGCCAGCTGATGTTGCTGGCCGGGCAGGATTTCTTCCGGGGGCTACTGCTGGTGGCGCTGATGGTGGGGCTGCTGCTGCAACTGCAGCGCCGCTTCGTGTAGGTCCGGCCGGCGCGCCGGTGCGCGCGGCCGTGTGCCTGCTGTATAACCGAGCCGGCTTACGCCCCCAGCTGGGCGGCAAACTGCTCGGGGATCGCCGGACGGCCGCGCTCGTTGATGGCGGTGCCGATGATCAGCCCTTCCAGCACCACCTTCTGGTCCGCCTGGCGGATCACCTGCTGGCGGAAGCCGAAGCGCACCTTGGACACCGGCTCGAACGCCACCGTCACCGTGAACTGGTCGCCGCTGGTCAGCGACGCCTTGTAGTCCAGTTCCGAGCGCACCACCACCAGGTTGATGTTCTGGCGCGCCAGTTCGGCAAAATCGATGCCTTTTTCCAGCAGAAACTCGTGGCGGGCATGCTCCAGGTAGTTGAAGTACACCCCGTTGTTCACGATGCCCTGCATATCGCATTCGTAATCGCGCACCTTGAATTCAACGGCAAAAACAGACATCGGCTAGCTCCAGATCGGGGTTTGACAGGTGGCCGGCACACGGCTGCCGGCGCGTTGGCAGGCAGGCTGGTCGGCGTGGGCCATGGGGCGGGGAGTGTAACGCATGTGGGTGCCGCCCGGGGGAGTGCCACGCGGTGCGGTGGCGGCAGCCTAACCCTGCGGCCGCAGCGCCTTGATCACGTAGAGGTCGAAGCGGGTGGACTTGCCCTCCAGCACCGCCGACGGCTTCACGCCCTCGATCACCGGGCCGCGCTGCGGCCGCTTCACCACCACCCGCACCGTGGCGGCGGCGATGGCGGCCTGCAGCAGCGCGGCACTGTCGAGGTCGTCGCCGATCACCTGCTGAAACGCCTGCATGCCTTTCTTGGCGGCGGCGCTTTTCTTGTCGGTGTCGGGGAACATCGGATCGACGAACACCACCTGCGGCCGTTCCGCCTCGGGCCGTTCGGCCTGTGCCGCCAGCCACTGGATGGCGTCGGCGTGCACCAGCGTCATGCGCCGCGCGATGTCCATGGTGTCGAGGTCGACGCTGGCGCGCTCCAGCGCGTCGAACAGCAAGGCCGCCGCCACCGGCGAGCGTTCCAGCAGCGTCACTTCGCAGCCCAGGCTGGCCAGCACGAAGCTGTCGCCGCCGAGGCCGGCGGTGGCGTCGACCACGCGCGGCAATTCCTTAGCGCCCTTCAGCCCGATCGCCTTGGCCACCGGCTGGCCGCGCCCGCCACCCTGCTCGCGGCGGTGCTTGGCCGCGCCCTCGACGAACTCGGCGTATACCGCGCCGTGTTTGCCGCTGGTGAGCAGCTCCAGCCGTTCCGGCCCCAGCTCCAGCCAGTAGCCGGATTCGGGGCGTCGGGTGACCAGCGGCAGCGCGAAGCGCTCGGCAAGACGATGGGCGGTGTCGCGGCGCGCCGGCTCGGCGCAGTACAGCGGGGTGGGGTTCATGGACGGTTTCCGGGGAACGACGCGGCGAAGATACGGCAAGGCGCGATCAGCGGCAACCGCGTGGCCTTAGCGTTTCCATGCCAAAAACATAAAATGGCGCAATGCTCCCGATCGCAGCCTTCTGCGCCGGCATCACGCTGTGCGCCTTCCTCCCTGAACTGCCCGACGCTCGCTGGCTATGGCCGGCGCTGGCGGGGGCCGCCGTGCTGGCCTGGCGCCTCGACAGCCGTCGTCGCCAGGCCGCGCTGTGGCTGGTATGCGCCCTGGCCGGGCTCGGCTATGCCGGCTGGCGTGCCGAACTCAGGTTGGCCGAAGCGCTGGCGCCGTCGTGGGAAGGGCGGCCGGTGGAATTCGTCGCCGTGGTGCGCGGCCTGCCCGACCCGGGCGACTACGGCGTGCGGCTGAACGCCGAGGTGGAGCAGGTGCTGACGCCGGGCGCGCGCCTGCCGTCCCGGGTGCAGCTGAGCGATTTCCGCGGTGGCGACTGGCCGGCTGGCAGCCGCTGGCGGCTCACGGCACGTTTCAAGGCGCGCCACGGCACGGCCAACCCGTTCGGTTTCGACGGCGAGGCGTGGATGTGGTCGGAAGGGCTGCTGGCCAGCGGCTCGATCGGCAAGGGCGCCCAGCGGCTGGAGGACGCTCAGGATGCACTGGCGCGCATCGACCGCCTGCGCGCCGCCGTGCAGGCCCGCATCCAGCGGGTGCTGGGCGACACGCGCGAGGCGGCGCTGATCGGCGCGCTCACCGTCGGCGCGCAGCAGGCCATCGCGCGTGAGGAGTGGCAGCGCTTTGCGCGCACCGGCCTGACCCACCTGGTCTCGATCTCCGGCCTGCACATCACCATGGTCGCCGGACTGGCCGCAGCGCTGGCGGCCGGCTGGTTGCGTCTTCGGCCAACCTTGCGTGTGCCGCCGCGGCTGGTGATCGCCGCCGTCACCGTGCTGGCGGCGCTGGCCTACGCGCTCTTGGCCGGTTTCTCGGTGCCGACCCAGCGCACCCTGTTCATGCTTGCCGGCGCGGCCTGCCTGCTGGTCTCGCGCCGCGCCTACACGCCGTTCCAGGTGTGGTGGCTGGCGCTGGCCGTGGTGCTGCTGATCGATCCCTTCGCGGTGCTGGCGCCCGGGCTGTGGCTGTCGTTCGGCCTGGTGGCGGCGTTGATGGCCGCGACGCTGGCGCGCCGCCGCCCGCCCGGCAAACTGCGGGCGGCGCTGGCCGGGCAATGGGCCGCGCTGGTGATGTCGCTGCTGCCGCTGGCGCTGTTTTTCGGCAGCCTGCCGCTGGTGTCGCCGCTCGCTAACGCCGTGGCCATTCCCTACATCTCGGCCTTGCTCACCCCGCTCGCGCTGCTGGCGGTGGCGCTGCCGTTCGACGCCTTGTTGCACCTGACCGCCAGCTTGGCCGAAGGCTTCTTCTACGGGGTGGACCGGCTCGCGCTGCTGCCGTCGTGGTCTCTCCCCGGGCTGCCGTGGCCGCTGCTGGCGCTCGGCGCGGTGGGGTCGCTGTGGCTGATCGCGCCACGCGGCGTGCCGTTGCGGGGATTCGGCGCGCTGCTGCTGGCCCCGGCGCTGCTCTACAGCCCGCCGCGGCCGGCGCAGGGGACGCTGCGGGTGCAGGTGTTCGACGTCGGTCAGGGCTTGTCGGTGCTGCTGCAGACCGCGCGCCACGACCTGCTGTACGACACCGGGCCGGGGCAGGCCGAGCGCGTGCTGCTGCCGCAGCTGGCCGGCCTCGGCGTGCGGCGGCTCGACGCCCTGATGCTGTCGCACCACGACAGCGATCACGACGCTGCCGCGGCTGGCCTGTTGGCCGCCGTGCCGGTGACGCGGGTCTGGGCCGGTCAGCCCGCATCGCTGGCGGGGCAGCGCGACGATGCCGTGCCCTGCACGCCGGGGCAGAGCTGGGCCTGGGACGGGATTCGCTTCGACGTGCTGTGGCCTCCGGCCGGGCTGGCGGGGGAGGACAACGTCCACAGTTGCGTGCTGCGCGTGGCGACCCTGACCCGGGCGGTGCTGCTGACCGGCGACATTGGGCGGCGCGAGGAAGAGGCGTTGGCGGCGCGCTATGGCCGGGCGCTGGCCAGCGAGGTGTTACTGGCCCCGCATCACGGCAGCCGCGGGGCCTCGGGGGAGGCGCTGCTGCAGGCGGTGGAGCCGCACTGGGGCGTGTTCAGCGCGGGCTATCGCAACCGCTACCGCCATCCGCACCCGCAGACGCTGGCGCGCTACCGGGCGCAGGGGGCGGAGGTGCTGCGCACCGACCAGCTCGGGGCACTGCAGATCGACCTGGGGGAGGCGCTCGCCATCGGCGCGTTCCGGCGCCAGGCGCCGCGTTACTGGAGGGTGCGTGCGGAGGCCGGGGACGACGAGGTCACAGCCGCAGCCGGGCGATGACCTGGTTGCCGTCCCCGCAGTATTCGAGGTGGTCGAACGAACTCAATTTGGCCAGCAGGATGCCGCGGCCGTGCGGGCGCAGCAGCGCCGCCGGGCCGGCGTTGAGGATGGATTGCCAGTCGAAGCCCCGGCCCTGGTCGGAAACGGTGAAGGTGATGTCCTCGGCGCTGCGGCGAAAGCGCACGCTGACCTGACGCTGGGCGTAGGCCGGGTCGGACAGCCGGGCCTGCAGCGCGCTGTCCCAGCTCTCCTCGGCCAGCAGGCGCTGCTTGTCCTGGAAACCGAACCCCAGATTGCCGTGTTCGACGGCGTTGGCGATCAGCTCGTAGAGGCCGCTGGCGACCCGTTCCGGCACCGGGCAGGCGCGCGCCAGCAACGCCGTCACGGCGTGCGCCTCCTGCAGTGTGCGCAGGGTGAATTCGGCCTCCTGCAGCATCATCATGGTGCCTTCCTGATGCAGGCCCATTTCGCGGAAATAGAGCTGGCGGTCCCAGTGGTCGACCGCCGCCTTGACCACCGCCAGCAGCATGTCGCGCGAGAACGGCTTGTTGAGGAAGAAGAAAGCGCCGGCGCTCATGCCCTGCTGGATGCTGCCGGGCGAACCGAAGGCGGACTGGATGATCACCGGCAGGCTCTCCATGTCCGGGCTTTCCTTGATGCGGGCCAGCAGTTCCATGCCGTTCAGGCCGGGCATCATCTTGTCCAGCAGCACGGCGCAGAAGCGTTCGTGCTCGGCCTCGAGGCGGGCCCAGGCCTCCTCGCCGCTGTCGGCCTGCACCGTCTTGTAGCCGTCGCTTTCCAGCAGTTCGCTCATCAGTTCGAGACTGAACGGCTCGTCGTCAACCAAGAGTAGCGTGTGTTCCATCATGCTCCGTTCCGAGTGGGGCGGGCCTGGGCCAGCGTGGCAGGATGAAGCGGAAAATGGCGCCGCCGCCGTCGGCGTTCCCGGCGCTGATCTCGCCGTCGTGGGCGAGCACGATTTCGCGGCAAATGGACAGGCCGAGCCCGCTGCCGCCGGCGCCGGTCTTGGTGGCGCTGCCCTGCACGAATTTGTCGAAGATCGGCTCCCGTTCGTCGTCGGCAATGCCCGGCCCCTGGTCGGTCACCGCCACCTCGACCCGGTCGATGCCGTCGGCGTCGGCGCGGGGGGCGACATGCACCGTGATGACGCCGCCTGGCGGGCTGACCTTGATGGCATTGGCAAGCAGGTTGCGCATCACCTGGCCGATGCGCAGCGGGTCGAATACCGCCGGCAGCGTCAGGCTGTCCGCTTTCAGTATAATGTCGACGCCATTTTTTGCTGCCATCGGCAGCATTTCATCCCGTGCCTCGTACACACAGCGCAGCAGGTCCTGCGGCATCATCTGGAATTCCATGCGCTTCACTTCCATCTTGGCCAGGTCCAGCAGGTCGTTCAGCAGTGTCAGCAGACGCTTGCCGCTGCGGTGGATGCGCTCGAAATAGTGCTGCTGCTTGGGGGTGTTGTCGCTGGCGCTGCGCCGCTCCCCCATTTCGGCAAAGCCCAGGATGGCGTGCAGCGGGGTGCGCAGTTCGTGTGACATATTGGCCAGGAATTCGGTCTTGGCGCGGCTGGTGTCCTCGGCCAGGGTCTTGGCCTCGCGCAAAGCGGCCTCGGTGGCGCGTTGCGCCGAGATGTCCTGGAAGATCCATACCGACCCCAGCCCCGGCAGGGCCGGATCGAGCGCCTTGCCGTAGAGCTGGCACCACAGGGCGCCGCCGTCGCCGTCGCGCAGGCGGAGGTCCTGCTGGCATACCTGCCCCTGCGACAGCACGCCGTACAGCAGTCGCACCAGCCGCTGCCATTGCTCAATAGACTCGAAGATCTGCGTGGTCGGCTGCTCCACGACGTCGCCGGCGGGCAGCCGGAACAGCTCCAGGAAGGCGCGGTTGACCTGCTTGAAACGGTGGTCGGCGACGTAGGCCATGGCGAGCGGGCTGGCGTCCAGCAGCGCGGCGAGCTGCTGGCGCTGCTGTTCCACCTGGCCCTCCAGGGTGTTCTTCAGCGCCAGCAGGGCCGCCTCCTGCTCCTTGCGCTGCCGGATGTTGCGGCAGACCAGCAGAAAGCAGGTGTCGTCGGGCTGGTCGACCTGGCTCAGCGTCAGCTCCACCGGCAGGCGGCTGCCATCCTCGCAGCGCAGCTGCGCCTCGAACGGCGCGCCGGCGTGTTCGGCCGCGATCTGGCCGAACGGCCGGTGGCGCTCCGGGTCGACCCAGTCGGGGAACAGGCTCGCCAGCGGCCGATGAGGCAGGCACTCGTCGTGCCGCCCGATCAGCCGCGCCGCCGCGGCGTTGGCGGCGCGCACCGTGCCGTCGCTTTCCAGCAGCAGGATGGCGTCGGAACTGGCTTCCAGAATGGCGCGCTGGCGCGCCTCGCTGTCGGCCAGCGCCTGCTCGGCGCGGCGGTGCTCGTCCAACTGGCGGTGCAGCGAACGGTTGCTTTCCATCAGTTGGTCATGCTTCACCAGCAGGGCGTGGCGGAACTGCAGGTTGCTGTGGCCGAGGCGGTAGAGGTAAATCAGCAGGCACAGCGCCCCGGCCGCCGACAGCATCAGGACCAGCAGATCGTGGTCCTGCAGCGCCAGCGCCGGGTCCCTCTGGGCGAACACCGCATACTGCAGCGTTATGCCGCCCAGGGTGAGGGTGCGTGCCTGCAGCGGGGCGGAGGTGGGCAGGGGATGGCCGGGGTGGCTGTCGAGAAAGGGTGTGCCGGGCTGCTGTTCCTGCCAGGCCACCAGCCGCAGCTGGCTGACGGGGGCCGTTCCATCCGTCAGCGGTGAGTTCAGCAGCGCCGACGGGTTGAGTCGCAGCAGCAGCACGCGCGTCTGCTGTGGCAGCGGGCTGACGATGTCCAGCCGCGGCGGCGATGCCGGCTGGGCCGCCGTCACGTGCAGCCGCGGGCGCTGGGTGTTGAGCGCGCTCTCGAAGGTCGGCATCCAGTCGGCGCGGGCCCCCAGGTCGACGCCGATGCGTTGCTGGCTGCCCGGCGTGCCGGCCAGCAACAGCCGTACGTAGTAGAACGGGCGGGGCGGGGCGGGGGGCTGCTGGCCGCCGGCGCGGTCGCGGATGGGCTGACCGAGCCGCGCCTCCAGCGCCGGACGCTGTGCCGCGGTGATGCGCTCCACCAGCGCCACCTCGGTATAGCCGGCGTCTTGCTGGCGCAGCGTCCCCAGCCACTCGTCGAGCCCGGCCGGGGAGATGTCATGGTTGGTCTGCAGCGCCAGCAGGCGGGCGTGGTCGAGCCTGGCCTGCAGCTGCCAAGCCACGGCCTGCAGCCAGACCCGGCCGCTGGCCTGATCGTGCTCGAGCTGCTGTTGACGGCGGCTGTCGGCCAGCAGCCAGGCTTCGCCGCAGAGCAGCAGCATCAGCAGCAGGCCGGTAAGGAGGACAAGGCGGGGCGGGGTGATCCGGCGCATGTCCGTTGCCCTGGGTCAGCGTGAATTCAGATGCTGGTAGAGCCGTTCGAATTCCTGCGACACCTTGTGGCGGGCGTCGAAGAACACCATCGGCTGGGCCGCCTGATGCGATTCGCGAATCTTCACCGAGGCCGACAGCGGCGCATCCAGCACCGGCAGGCCTTCCTGTTTCAACTCGGCGACCAGCCGCACCGGCAGGCTGGCGCGCGGCTGGAACTGGTTCACCACGATGCCCTCGATGTGCAGCTCGGGGTTGTGATCGGCGCGGATTTCGTCGGTGTTGCCCATCAGGTTGTACAGCGCCTGGCGCGAGAAGGCATCGCAGTCGAACGGGATCAGGCAGCGGTCGGCGGCGATCAGCGCCGAGCGGGTGTAGAAGTTCAAGGCGGGCGGGGTATCGATCCAGATCTCGTCATAGTCGGCGGCGAGCTGGTCGAGTGCCTCCTTCAGCTTGAACATCTTGTAGCGCGATTCCAGCTTGCCCATCAGCTCGGACAGTTCCGGGTGCGAGGGCATCAGCGACAGGCCGGGAAACGGTGTCGGCACCACGAACTCCTGCGGCGTTTTGCCGAACAGGCTGATGTTGAGCATCTGCTGGAAGAAGTCGGCCAGCGTCGGCGCGCCGTCGGCCGCCGTGCCGCCCAGCAGGTAGTGGCTGGCGTTGCCTTGCGGATCGAGGTCGATCACCAGCACGCGGCGACCGGCGCGGGCCGCCACGGCGGCGAGGTTGACGGCGATGGTGGATTTGCCCACCCCGCCTTTCTGGTTGAAGACGACACGGCGTATGGCGCCCATGGCTAATCCTTGTTCGGAGCCGGGCGGGTGCGCCGTCGGCCGCTCAGAGGGGCTGAGCGCCACCGCAAACAAACAGCATTTGCTGGTAGCTGGCCGAATTCTGCACCACCGGCATCGGTTTTATCTGGCTGTCATTATAGAGGTAGCTGGCGACGAGACGGCTGTTTTCGTCGAACAGGGTGACACTGGTCAGACGGAAGGTCCGGCTCGTACAGTCGATCTGCCAGGTATTGATCGAATACTTGTGGCGCGGTGTCGACAGGAAGTTTTCCTTCTTCATGTTGAAGATGGTCTTCTTGTCGCGGAAGGTTACCACGGAACCCTGGCGGCGCAGCGACAGCTTGTCGATCTCGTTCAGGATATTGCCGTTGGGCGAGACGCCGAGGTTGTGCCAGTCGGCATTGGCTTGCTGCGGCGCGCTCGGCGTCGGCTGCGGGCGCAGTTGGGCCGGCTTGCGGGGGGGCGCGGACGGGGTGCTGGCGCAGGCGGTCAGCAGGGCGGCCGTCACGGTCAGCAGGGACACACGGTAAAACATGGGGAACCTCCGGATATACCCCGGCAGTGTCGCACAGCGTGTGCGCTTCGGCCAACCGGCGACGCCGGCGGGAACTTCGCCGCCGGGGCTGCGTCTCATCCCCGGCATTAGCATTTCCTCTGCATTGTGATATTGCCCCTTAAAGGCCACGTCCCCGGTGGCCTTCTTTTTTGCCCGTCCGGCGCGCGACGCGGCCCGGAGCATGCCGTACAATGGCGCCTTCTTCCGATTCTTGCCCCTCATGCCGGACGCCCACGCCCTACTCCAGACCGTTTTCGGCTACCCCGCCTTCCGCGGCGAGCAGGCCGAGATCGTCGCCCACGTCGGCGGCGGCGGCAACGCGCTGGTGCTGATGCCCACCGGTGGCGGCAAGTCGCTGTGTTACCAGATCCCGGCGCTGCTGCGCGAGGGCGTCGCCATCGTGGTGTCGCCGCTGATCGCGCTGATGCAGGATCAGGTGGCGACGCTGTCCGAGCTGGGGGTGGCCGCGGCCTGCCTCAACTCCGCCACCGCGCCCGACGAGGCGCGCGACATCGTGCGCCAGGCGCGTGCCGGCACGCTCGACCTGCTCTACGTCGCGCCCGAGCGGCTGCTGACGCCGCGTTTCCTGGAGCTCCTGAACGATCTCCGCATCGCGCTGTTCGCCATCGACGAGGCGCACTGCGTCAGCCACTGGGGGCACGACTTCCGCCCCGAATACCAGCAGCTCGGCATCCTGGCCGAGCGCTTTCCGGCGGTGCCGCGCATCGCGCTGACCGCCACCGCCGACGAGCAGACCCGCGCCGACATTCTGCACTACCTGAGGTTGGCCGAAGCCCGCGTGTTCCTGTCGAGCTTCGACCGCCCCAACCTGTTCTACCAGGTGGTGGAAAAGCACAACGCCAAGAAGCAGCTGCTGGCGTTTATCCAGCAGGACTATCCCGGCGCCTCCGGCATCGTCTATTGCCTGTCCAGGAAGCGCGTCGAAGACACCGCTCAATGGTTGGTCGAAAACGGCATCCGCGCCCTGCCGTACCACGCCGGGCTCGGACACGAGGTGCGCGACCGCCACCAGCGCGAATTCCTGCGCGAGGACGGCGTGGTGATGGTCGCCACGGTGGCCTTCGGCATGGGCATCGACAAGCCCGACGTGCGCTTCGTCGCCCACATCGACCTGCCCAAGAGCCCGGAAAACTTCTACCAGGAATCCGGCCGCGCCGGCCGCGACGGCCTGCCCGCCGCCAGCTGGCTGTGCTACGGACTCAACGACATGGTGCAGCTGACGCAGATGATCGAAGGCTCGGAGATGGCGGTGCTGCAAAAGCAGGTCGAACTGTCCAAGCTCGACGCCATGCTCGCCTTCTGCGAAACCGCCGCCTGCCGCCGTCAGCACATCCTGGCCCACTTCAGCGAACAGAGCGCCCCCTGCGGCCACTGCGACAACTGCCTCAATCCGCCGGTCACCTTCGACGCCACGCTGCCGGTTCAGAAACTGCTGTCGTGCATCTACCGCGTCGAGCAGCGCTTTGCCGCCAGCCACGTCATCGACGTGCTGCTCGGGCGCGCCAACCAGAGCGTCACCGCCTTCGGCCACGACCAGCTCTCCACCTTCGGCATCGGGCGCGAGCTCAACCAGCGTGGCTGGCGCTCGATCATCCGTCAGCTGGTGGCCAAGAAGCTGCTGCAGGTCGACATCGCGCGCGGCCAGTCGCTGGTGTTTGGCGACGGCTGCCGCGCCATCCTCAAGGGCGAGCAGAAGGTCTACCTGCGCCCGCTCGCCGACGACAAGAAGAGCCGCAGCGCCAACACCGACCGCTGGCTGCGCACCGAGCGCGAGGAGCGGCTGTGGCAGATGCTGCGGCGCTGGCGCAAAAGCATGGCCGACGAGCACAACGTGCCGGCCTACGCCGTGTTCTCCGACAAGACGCTGCGCGAACTGGTGGAGAAGCGCCCCGCCAGCCGCGTCGAGATCGGCCGCGTCTACGGCCTGGGGGAACTCAAGCTGGCGCGTTACGGCGACGCCCTGCTCGCCATCCTCAACGAGGCGTCGCAGAGCGACGACTGATTCCAGTACACTTGAAGCCTGCATCCTGGCCATTGGCTTTACAATTCCGGAGAACCCAACATGCCCGTCAACCTGAACCCCGTTAAGCCCGAACAGCTCGCCGCCATCGCCGGCGTCGAACTCGGCGTGGCCGAAGCCGGCATCAAGAAGGCCGACCGCAAGGACGTGCTGGTGATCCGCCTCGACAAGGGCAACACCGTCGCCGGCGTGTTCACGCAGAACCGTTTCTGCGCCGCTCCGGTGCAGATCAGCAAGGCCCACCTCGACGCCGGCGTGCAAATCCGCGCGCTGGTGATCAACACCGGCAACGCCAACGCCGGCACCGGCGAAGACGGCCGCCAGCGCGCGCTCGCCGTCTGCCAGGCACTGGCCACCGAACTCGACTGCGCCGTGGAGCAGATCCTGCCGTTCTCCACCGGCGTCATCCTCGAGCCGCTGCCGGCCGACAAGATCATCGCCGCGCTGCCCAAGCGCCGCAGCGCCAACTGGGCCGAGGCCGCCGAAGCGATCATGACCACCGACACCGCCCCCAAGGCCACCAGCCGCGCGCTGGACATCGACGGCCACAAGGTGTCGATCACCGGCATTTCCAAGGGCGCCGGCATGATCCACCCCAACATGGCCACCATGCTCGGCTTCATCGCCACCGACGCCGCCATCACCCGGCCGATGGTCAACCAGCTGGTCAAGGAAGTCGCCGACCTCACCTTCAACTGCATCTCGATCGACGGCGACACCTCCACCAACGACAGCTTCATGCTGATCTCCACCGGCCAAAGCGGCGCGCCGCTGATCGACTCGCCCAACCAGCCGGCCTACGCCCAGCTCAAGGCCGCCCTGCTCGACGTCGCCACCGAACTGGCCCAGGCCATCGTGCGCGACGGCGAGGGCGCCACCAAGTTCATCACCATCAAGGTCGAAGGCGGCCGTTCCGTCGCCGAATGCAAGGCCGTCGCCTACGCCATCGCCAAGTCGCCGCTGGTCAAGACCGCCTTCTTCGCCTCCGACCCCAACCTGGGCCGTCTGCTGTGCGCGGTCGGCTACGCCGGCGTCAACGACCTCGACGTCGACCGCATGGCGCTCTACCTCGACGACGTGCTGGTGGCCTGCAACGGCGGGCGCAATCCGGAGTACAAGGAAGAAGACGGCCAGCGCGTGATGCAGCAGTCCGAGATCGGCGTGCGTGTCGAGCTCAACCGCGGCCAGGCCAGCGCCACCGTCTGGACCTGCGACTTCTCCTACGACTACGTGCGCATCAACGCCGACTACCGCAGCTGAACGTGGTCCAGGTTGGCCGAAGCCCGGCCTACCCGCCAGAAAGGGCATTCACCCTGAAAAAGCCGGCAAAAACGCCGGCA
>NZ_ACIS01000018.1 GCF_000174355.1 Pseudogulbenkiania ferrooxidans 2002 | reverse complement strand
TCACGGAAAACAGGCGCAAGAATCGTAAGCCTTTGATATCCAATAAAAACACCGACAACCCCTGACCCGTGACGGGTAGAGCGACACAGGGGGCAGCGCAAGATGAGGCAAGCAGCCCGACACGAATAGCGGTCAGTGTGCGCATCAATAGGGCCCTGCTGATGCATGCTGCTCCGATTATGTCGTGCAAGTCGGCTGCGCGAACGGCATCGATTCTGCTAGGCTTGACCCTTTGATTCTATGTACACGCTCACACTCGGGTGGATGACGCTCTATGCTGAAGTTTGACGTTCTTATCATTGGCAGTGGCTTGGCCGGCATGACCCTGGCCTTGCACCTTGCCGAACGCCGCAAGGTGGGCCTGATCACCAAGCGGGATCTACTGGAGGGTAGTTCCAGCTACGCTCAGGGCGGCATTGCCGCAGTTCTCGATACCGATGATTCGGTACAGGAACATATTCAGGACACGCTGATCGCCGGCGCCGGCATCTGCAACGAGGAGACGACGCGCTATATTGTCGAACACTCCAAGGAGGCGATCGACTGGCTGATTGCGCTGGGGGTGCCCTTCACCAAGGATGAGACGCACGAGACCGGCTACCACCTGACCCGCGAAGGGGGGCATAGCCATCGCCGTATCATTCATGCGGCAGACGCGACCGGTGCGGCGGTGACGACGACGCTGGGGCAGAAGATCAAGGCCCATCCGAACATCACGCTGCTCGAAGAGTACATTGCGATCGACCTGATCACCTCCGCCAAGCTGGGGCTGGAAGGAAAGCGGGTGTATGGCGCCTACGCTCTGGCCAAGCAGGCCGACGAGGTGGTGACGATTGCGGCGCAGCACACCATTATGGCCTCCGGTGGCGCCGGCAAGGTGTACCTGTACACCACCAACCCGGATACCGCGACCGGCGACGGCATCGCCATGGGCTGGCGTGCCGGCTGCCGGGTGGGGAATATGGAGTTCATCCAGTTCCACCCAACCTGCCTCTACCACCCGCATAGCAAATCATTCCTGATTTCCGAAGCGGTGCGTGGCGAAGGCGGCATCCTGCGCCTGCCGGACGGCACTCGCTTCATGCCCAAGCACGATCCGCGTGCCGAGCTGGCGCCGCGCGACGTGGTGGCGCGCGCCATCGACTTCGAGATGAAGAAACATGGCCTGGATTGCGTGCATCTGGATATTTCCTACAAGCCGGCCAGCTTCATCAAGGAACACTTCCCCAATATCTACGCCCACTGCCTGGAACTCGGCATCGACATCACCCAGCAGCCGATCCCGGTGGTGCCGGCGGCACACTACACCTGCGGTGGCTTGGTGACCGACCTGAAGGGCCGCACCGACGTCGAAGGCCTGTACGCCGTGGGCGAAGTGGCTTGCACCGGACTGCACGGCGCCAACCGACTCGCCAGCAATTCGCTGCTGGAATGCATGGTGATCGGCAAGGCGGCGGCCGAGCATATCCTGGCGGCAACGGGCATCTCGTTGCCGGACATCCCGGACTGGGACGACAGCCAGGTGACCGACCCGGACGAGGAAGTGGTGATCTCGCACAACTGGGACGAACTGCGCCGCGCGATGTGGGACTACGTCGGCATTGTCCGCACCAACAAGCGACTGGAGCGGGCGCTCAACCGCATCAAGCTGTTGAGCGTGGAAATCAACGAGTACTACAGCAACTTCCACATCAGCAACGACCTGATCGAGTTGCGCAACCTGGTGCAGACGGCCGAGTTGATCGTGCGTTCGGCGCTGTTGCGCAAGGAAAGCCGCGGCCTGCACTACAGCCGCGACTACCCCGACACGTTGGCCGAAGGCCAGGAAACGGTGCTGACACCGGACTGAGCGGCGGACAGCCCCCTCAGCGAACGGCGCCAGCAGGCGCCGTTTTTTGTTCCCGCTCCAGCGCAGCCACCGGCAGAGTGAACCAGAACGCGCAGCCGCCGTCGGCGGAGCGCTCGACGCCGAACTGTCCGCGATGGAACTCCACGATCGAACGGCAGATGTTGAGTCCGATACCGAGCCCATCGGGCTTGCTGGAATAGAACGGGGTAAACAGGTTGCTGCGGATACTGTCGGACAACCCCGGGCCATTATCGGCCACTTCCACACGCCAATAGCCGGCATCGGCACCATAGCGCACCGTCACCTGCGGCCGGCGCGTCTCGGCATCGCGCATGGCCTCGACGGCGTTCTTGATCAGGTTGAGCAGCACCTGCTCGATCAGAACCGGATCCATTTCCAGACGACAAACCGATTCGGATGGCTGGAGCAGCAGGGTGACGCCGTGCTTGACTACCATCGGTTCGGCCAGGCCGATGGCACGCCCGACCACCTTGGCGGGGTCGGCAAGCTCGAGCTGCGGCGCATGCTTCTTCACGAAGGCACGGATGCTGTTGACGATCTGCCCGGCGCGACGCGCCTGCTCGGAGATAGCCTGAATCGCCTCGCGCACGCCCTTGGGCAGTTCGAGATCGGGGGGCAGGCGCCGCTGCAGGCCGGAGGAGTAGGTATTGATTGCCGACAGCGGCTGGTTCAGCTCATGCGCCAGGCTGGAGGCCATCTCGCCCATGGCGATCAGGCGCGAGGTGTTCTGGAAACGTTCCTCCTGGGCGCGTTCGCGCGCTTCGCGCTGGCGCAGCTCGGTGACGTCGGTCAGGATAGACAGCCAGGCCTCCTGACCGTCGACCCACTCGATGCGGCGCCGATGGATCTGGAACCAGTTGCTGCCGCCATCCGAGGTGAACTCCAAGTGCTGGTTCTCTGCCCCCTCTTCGTCGCCATCGGGCAGCCGTGGCAGCAACAGGCAGCAGTCGGCATCGGGCTCGTCCTTCATCCACAAGTGGCTGAAGGTCGGGTTGGCGTAGAGTAGCTGGCTCCCACCTTTGTCGGTGACGCACACGCCGGCGTCCAGCCCGTTCAGCACCGTGAGGAAGCGCTGGTGCGACGCGTTGAGCGCCAGGCGCTTTTTCTTCAGTTCGGTGATGTCGTACATTGAGCAGATCCAGCCGCGCTGGCTGCCATCGCGCTCCACGAGCGGGGTGGCAAAGAGACGGACTTCGAAGGCTTCGCCGTTCTTGGTGACGAAGGGGACTTCGAATCCGTGTTCCGGCTGGAACCCTCGCAACACGGCGGCGATGGTGTCGTGCAGCAAGGGGTATTCGTTCGTGGGCCAGAAACTGTGCGGTGGCGACTGCCCGACCAGCTCGTTCTCGCTGAAGCCGGACATGGCACAGAACGCCCGGTTGACGCGGACGATCTCGCCGCTCGCGCTCAGCGCCATCAGGCCGCTTTTCATACTGTCTTCCATCGCCTGGCGCAGGGACATTTCCAGCTCCAGTGCCCGCTCCGCCGCCGAGCGTTCGCGGATGTGGCGCCGGATGCGCCATACCGAATACAGCAGCGCCAGCACCAGGGTGACCACCGCCACCACCAGCACCGGCAGGGTCAGTCCCATCGCACTGCGATACTCCACCGCGCGCAGGGTCAGTCCGTGGCCGGGAGGGTCGAAACTGATCTGATACTGCAGCGTGCCCGGCTGCTCGGCCTCGTCGAAACGGCTGGCCAGCACTTTTCCCCCGAGGTCCTGGATACTGATCAGGTACTTGGAAGCGATCCACCATGGCACCTGGTTATACAGCAGCCCCTCCATCTGATAGACCAGACGAATGCCCCCGACGTACTCGCCTTCGACGATGATGGGCACGGCCATGTCGAAGCGGTACTTGCCGTCCCGCCCCCGATAGGCCTCACCGTAGGCCGCCCGCATCAGCTTGCTGGCACGCCACAAAGCATCATGGGCCGCCCCGCTCAGCACATCGCCAGGCAGGTTGACGCGGCGGGTATCCCACAGGATGCGTCCACGCGCATCCACCCGCTCCGCTTCGAGCAGCTCGGGGTTCTCGCGCAGCAACAGGCGGGCACTCTGCTGGAACTGGTAACCGTTGATGCGCAGCCCCGACACATCGTTGGCCGCATTCTCGGCCCACTCCCGATGCGTTTCCAGGTGCAGCCGCAACGACTGATCGAGCCACAGCACCTCCTGGATGAGACTGTCCCGCTGCCCTTCCATCCAGTCGCGATACACCAGGTAGACGATGCCGGACAAGGCCGTGATCAGGGCCAGCAGGGAGCCAACGGTGGTCAGCAGCAGGAAACGCGGAGAGCGGGATTTGGGCATGGCTCGGGGCAATGACAAAGGGGTAAGGGATTTCCCTAATGCTGAATTCCCCAATGGATCGGGAACGGCTTGCCTTCTACTTTACACCGTAATGACGGCCCGACAACAAGGGCTGCATTCATAAAATCGACGCATCTCATGGAGACACTTTCAATGAAACTGAAAATTGCCGCTCTGGTTATCGGTGCCACCTTCGGCATGACCGGCATGGCCCACGCCGCCGGCCAAATCGTCATCAAGTTCAGCCACGTCGTCGCCCAGGACACCCCGAAGGGTAAGGCGGCCGAGTACTTCAAGAAGTTGGCCGAAGAGCGCACCAAGGGCAAGGTTTCGGTACAAGTCTACCCGAACAGCCAGCTCTACAAGGACAAGGAAGAACTGGAAGCCCTGCAACTGGGCGCGGTGCAAATGCTGGCCCCGAGCCTGGCCAAGTTCGGCCCGATGGGCGTGAAGGAATTCGAGGCGTTCGACCTGCCCTACCTGTTCGACAACTACGACGAAGTTCACAAAGTGACCCAGGGTGCCATCGGCCAACAGCTGTTCGGCAAGCTGGAAAGCAAGGGCATCAAGGGCCTGGCCTACTGGGACAACGGCTTCAAGAACTTCTCGTCCAACAAGCCGATCCGCACCCCGGCCGACCTCAAGGGTACCAAGATCCGAATCCAGGGCTCGAAGGTACTGGAAGAAGAGATGCGCACGCTGGGCGCCCTGCCGCAGGTGATGGCGTTCTCCGAGGTGTACCAGGCGCTGCAGACCGGCGTAGTGGACGGCACCGAGCTCGAGCCGTCCAACCTCTATACCAGCAAAGCCTATGAGGTGCAGAAGAACCTGACCCTGACCGGTCACGGCTATCTCGGCTACGCCGTGGTGGTGAACAAGAAATTCTGGGACGGCCTGCCGGCGGATGTTCGCACCACCCTGGAAGGCGCCATGAAGGACGCCACCAAGTACGAACTGCAACTGGCCAAGCAGGATACCGACAAGGCGATTGCCGCGATCAAGGCCTCCGGCAAGACCCAGGTCTACACCCCGACGCCGGCCGAAAAGGCCGCGTTCAAGAAAACCTTGCAGGTGGTGCACGAGAAGATGGCCGACCGTGTCGGCAAGGATCTACTCAAGGCAGTGGAAAAAGAAACCGGCTACGTCGCTCCCAAGTAACCATGCCCAAGAGCGCCCTGCTTGACCAGGCAGGGCGCTTTTTTTCTGATCTATCGGGAGATACTCAATGCTGAAACTTCTCGACCACCTTGAGGAATGGATCATTTCCGTTCTTATCGGCGTGGCGACCCTGGTAACGTTTGCCGCGGTGGTCCATCGCTACGGTTCGGGCGTTGAACTGCTGAACCCCATCTTCAGCAAGGTCAACATGTCCTGGGCACAGGAACTGACCATCTATCTGTTCGTCTGGATGGCCAAGTTCGGCGCCGCCTACGGCGTGCGTACCGGCATCCACGTCGGCGTCGACGTGCTGATCAACCGCCTGAGCGAACGCGTACGCGGCAAGTTCATCGTGTTCGGCCTGTTGGCCGGCGCCCTGTTCACCGGCACCGTCGGTACCCTGGGCGCCAGCTTCGTCTGGGAAATCGCCCATACCGGTCAGACCTCGGCCGACCTGGAACTGCCGATGTGGCTGGTCTACCTCGCGGTGCCCTGCGGTTCTTATCTGATGTGCTTCCGCTTCCTGCAGGTGACCGTGTCGTTCATCAAGACCGGCGTTCTGCCCAAGCACGACCACGCCCACGTCGAAGGCATGGATGACGAAACGGCAAAAGCCGACTGGGACGTCGTGGAGGAGAACCTCCACCCGCAAGACCTGCAGCAGCATGGGGTGAAAAAATGAGCACACTGATTCTCTTCGGGCTGTTGATCGCCCTCATGATCACCGGCATGCCCATCTCGATTTCGCTGGGCCTGACCGTGCTGACCTTCCTGTTCACCATGACCCAGGTGCCGATCGAGTCGGTGGCGCTGAAGCTGTTCACCGGTATCGAGAAGTTCGAGATCATGGCGATTCCCTTCTTCATCCTCGCCGGTAACTTCCTCACCCACGGCGGGGTGGCGAGGCGCATGATCAACTTTGCCTCGAGCATGGTGGGACACTGGCATGGCGGCCTGGGCCTGGCCGGCGTGCTGGCCTGCGCTCTGTTCGCCGCGATTTCGGGTTCCAGCCCGGCCTGCGTGGTAGCCATTGGTTCGATCATCCTGCCCGCCATGGTGAAGCAGGGCTTCCCGAATAAGTTCGGCGCCGGTGTGATCACCACCTCGGGCGCACTGGGCATCCTGATCCCGCCGTCCATCGCCATGGTGATGTTCTCGGTCGCCACCAACACCTCGGTGGGCCAGCTGTTCATGGCCGGCGTGGTGCCGGGGATCATGCTGGCGACCTCGCTGGGTGTCACCACTTGGTACCGTGCCCGCAAGAACAACTACCCGCGTCTGCCCAAGGCGAGCTTCGCCCAACGCATGAAGGCGCTGCGCGAGAGCTTCTGGGGCCTGTCGCTGATCGTGCTGGTGATCGGCGGTATCTACAGCGGCATCTTCACCCCGACCGAAGCGGCCGCCGTGTCCGCCGTATACGCCTTCATCGTGGCCGTGTTCATCTACAAGGACCTGAACCTGAAACAGGTGCCGAAGGTGCTGCTGGATTCGGCCAGCATGTCGGCGATGCTGCTCTACATCATCACCAACGCCGTGCTGTTCTCGTTCCTGATGACCTCAGAGGGCGTACCGCAGGCGATGGCGAGCTGGCTGATCGACATGGGCTTCGGTCCGATCGCCTTCCTGCTGATGGTGAACATCCTGCTGCTGCTGGCAGGCAACGTGATGGAGCCGTCGTCGATCATCCTGATCATGGCGCCGATCCTGTTCCCGGTGGCGGTGCAGCTGGGCATCGACCCGGTGCACTTCGGCATCCTGATCGTGGTCAACATGGAGGTGGGCATGTGTCACCCGCCGGTGGGCCTGAACCTGTACGTGGCCTCGGGCATCACCAAGATGGGCATCACCGAACTCACCGTGGCGGTGTGGCCGTGGCTCCTGACCATGCTGGTCTTCCTCGGCCTGGTGACCTACGTGCCGGCGATCTCGCTGTGGCTGCCTAAGACCCTCGGCATGATGTAAGATGTAAATTGTATTTTGTCTGACAACGCGATGGAGGCCTCTCCATCGCGTATTTGCATGGCGTCACTACATCCCGTTTACAGGGTTAGCCCTAGTGCCCTTATAATGTCGGACCACACGACACGACACACACCCCCTTAAAGATACCTAAGAAAATCAGGAGCTCCCAGATGGATGAGCAATTGCGTCAAAACGCACTCGATTTCCACCAGTTCCCGCAGCCGGGCAAAATCCAGGTTTCCCCGACCAAGCCGCTGGCCACCCAGCGCGACCTGGCCCTGGCCTACTCGCCGGGCGTGGCTGCACCGTGTGACGCCATCGTTGAAGACCCGCTGAACGCCTACAAGTACACCGCGCGCGGCAACCTTGTCGCCGTGATCACCAACGGTACCGCCGTACTGGGCCTGGGTAACATCGGCCCCTTGGCCGGCAAGCCGGTGATGGAAGGCAAGGGGGTGCTGTTCAAGAAATTTGCCGGTGTCGACGTGTTCGACATCGAGCTGAATGAAAACGACCCGGACAAGCTGGTCGACATCATCTGCTCGATGGAGCCGACTTTCGGCGGCATCAACCTGGAAGACATCAAGGCGCCGGAGTGCTTCTACATCGAGAAGAAGTGCCGCGAGCGCATGGGCATTCCGGTGTTCCACGACGACCAGCACGGCACCGCCATCGTGGCTGCCGCCGCCGTACTGAACTCGCTGCGTCTGGTGAACAAGGACATCTCCAAGGTGCGCGTCGTGGCTTCCGGTGCCGGCGCAGCCGCCATCGCCTGCCTGGAACTGCAGGTGGCGCTGGGCGTGAAGCGCGAAAACATCACCGTGTGCGACTCGAAGGGTGTGATCTACGAGGGCCGCGATGAGAAGATGGACGAATCGAAGAAGCGCTTCGCCATCAAGGACAACGGTCAGCGCAAACTGGCGGACGCCATGGTCGGCGCCGACATCTTCATGGGCCTGTCCGGTCCCAAGCTGGTGACCCAGGAGATGGTGAAGTCGATGGCGGCTCACCCGGTGATCCTGGCCATGGCCAACCCGGAACCGGAAATCCTGCCGCCGCTGGTGAAGGAAGTCCGCCCGGACGCCATCATCGGCACCGGCCGTTCCGACTACCCGAACCAGGTCAACAACGTCCTGTGCTTCCCGTTCATCTTCCGCGGTGCGCTGGACGTGGGCGCCACCACCATCAACGAAGAGATGAAGCTCGCCACCGTGCGCGCCATCGCCGACCTGGCCATGGCCGAACAGAGCGACGTGGTGGCGTCGGCTTACGGCGACCAGGAGCTGTCGTTCGGCCCGGAATACGTGATTCCGAAGCCGTTCGATCCGCGCCTGATCGTCAAGATCGCCCCGGCCGTGGCCAAGGCGGCCATGGATTCCGGCGTGGCCACCCGCCCGATCGCCGACTTCGACGCCTACGTCGAGCAGCTGGCCCAGTTCGTCTACAAGACCAACCTGTTCATGAAGCCGGTGTTCTCGCAGGCCAAGACCGACAAGAAGCGCGTCGTGCTGGCCGAGGGCGAGGACGAGCGCGTGCTGCACGCCACCCAGGAAATCGTGTCGCAGGGTCTGGCCTTCCCGATCCTGATCGGCCGTCCGTCCGTGATCGAGAAGCGTATCGAGCGTCTCGGCCTGAAGATGACCCCGGGCAAGGACTTCGAGCTGGTCAACAACGAATCCGACCCGCGCTTCAACGAGTACTGGAAAGAGTACTACCAGCTGATGAAGCGCAAGGGCGTGAGCCAGGAACAGGCTCGTCGCCGCGTGATCGGCAACACCACGCTGATCGGCGCGCTGATGGTGCGTCGCGGCGAGGCCGATGCGCTGATCTGCGGTACCTACGGTGCCTATCGTCAGCACTTCGAGATCGTCGAGAACGTGCTGGGCTACGCCAACGAGAAGAAAGTGGCCGGCGCGATGAACGCGCTGATGCTGCCGACTGGCAACATCTTCATCACCGACACCTACGTCAACCCGAACCCGAGCGCCGAACAGCTGGCCGAGATCACCGCCATGGCGGCCGAGTCGGTGAAGCGCTTCGGTATCGCGCCGAAGGTGGCGCTGCTGTCGAACTCCAGCTTCGGCACCAGCGGCATCGAATCGGCCGGCAAGATGCGCGAAGCGCTGGCGCTGATCCAGGAAGCCCAGCCTGAGCTGGAAGTGGATGGCGAAATGCAGGGTGACGCGGCGCTGGTGGAAGCCATCCGCAACCAGGCGATGCCGGACAGCACGCTCAAGGGCGCGGCCAACCTGCTGGTGATGCCGAACGTGGAAGCCGCCAACATCTCGTACAACCTGCTGCGCGTGTCGGCGTCGGATGGCGTGACCATCGGCCCGATCCTGATGGGTATGTCGAAGCCGGTCCACATCCTGACCCAGATCTCGTCGGTACGCCGCATCGTCAACATGGTCGCCCTGGCTGCCGTGGATGCGCAGGTGGCCTGCAAGAACTAATCGGGTTCAACTGGCTTATACTGAACGGGCGACGTAATGTCGCCCGTTTTTGTTTTTGTCATTCAGGAGCCCCCATGAGCGCCGACTTCAATCCTGCCGATCCCTTCGCCATGTTCCGCCAGTTCTGGCAGAACGCCGCCCCCTCCTCCGCCCAGCCCTTCATGCCGCCGCTGACCGAAGAGGAAATCGACCGCAAGATGGCCGAGCTGCGCGTCGTGGAAGGCTGGCTGACGATGAATCTGGGCATGCTGTCGATGCAGATCAAGGCCCTGGAGATGCAGAAGGCCGGACTGGCCGCGATGAAGCCGAAGGATCACTGAGCGCGCCGGGCTGGCCGCGGTCTTCGGCCAACCTCACGGTCTTGCCACGATGGTGCCGCGCCCCGGCAACGGCTAAAATGCCGGGATGAATCCTCCCCGTTTCGTCCACCTGCGACTCCACTCCGAATTCTCCGTCTACGACGGCATCGTGCGTCTGGACGACGCCGTCAAGCGCGCCAAGCAGCACGGCATGCCGGCCATCGGCATGTCCGATCTGATGAACCTGTTCGGCATGGTCAAGTTCTACAAGGCCTGCCGCGGCAACGGCATCAAGCCCATCGTTTCGGTCGATGCGCTGATCAGCAACGACGACGACCGCGACAAGCCCTCTCGCCTGCTGCTCACCGCCAAGAACCGCGCCGGCTACCTGCGGCTGTGCGATCTGTTGACGCAGGCGGTGCTGCATAACCAGTACCGCGGCCGTGCCGAACTCAAGCGCGAGTGGCTGGAAAACGGCGACAACAGCCAGCTGATCTGCCTCTCCGGCGCGCATCTGGGCGATGTCGGCATGGCGCTCGCCAACGGCCAGCGCGACGTGGCGGAGCGGCGCGCACGCTACTGGGCCGGGCTGTTCCCCGACAACTTCTACCTGGAAGTGCAGCGCCTCGACAATCCGCAGATCGAGGGCGTGGTGCAGCAGACCCTGTGGCTCGCCGGCGAGACCGGGCTGCCGGTGGTGGCGACGCATCCGATCCAGTTCATGGATCCGGACGACTTCAAGGCGCACGAAGCGCGGGTGTGCATCGCCGAGGGCTACACCCTGGGCGACAAGCGCCGGCCGAAGAATTTCGCCGAATGCCAGTATTTCCTGTCGACCGAGGAGATGATCGAGCGCTTCCACGACATCCCGGAAGCGCTGGAGAATTCGGTGGAAATCGCGCGCCGCTGCAACATCACGGTGCAGCTGGGCAAGAACTACCTGCCGGACTTCCCCACCCCCGAAGGCATGACGCTGGACGACTACCTGGTCCACCTGTCCAAGGAGGGTCTGGAGACGCGGCTGGAGAAGCTCTACCCCGACCCGGAGGTCCGTGCCGCCGAGCGCCCGCGCTACGACGCGCGCCTGAAAATCGAGTGCGACACCATCGTCCAGATGGGCTTCCCCGGCTACTTCCTGATCGTGGCCGACTTCATCGTCTGGGCCAAGAACAACGGCTGCCCGGTGGGCCCGGGGCGAGGTTCCGGCGCCGGCTCGCTGGTGGCGTTCAGCCTCGGCATCACCGACATCGACCCGCTGGCCTACGCCCTGCTGTTCGAACGCTTCCTCAACCCGGAACGGGTGTCGATGCCTGACTTCGACGTCGACTTCTGCCAGGACAACCGCTACCGCGTGATCGAGTACGTGCGCCAGAAGTACGGCGCCGAGGCGGTGAGCCAGATCGCCACCTTCGGCACCATGGCGGCCAAGGCCGTGGTGCGCGACGTCGGCCGCGTGCTCGACCTGCCCTACATGTTCTGCGACGGCGTTTCCAAGCTGATCCCGGCGGCACCGGGCAAGCAGTACTCGCTGGACGACGCGGTCGAGATGGAGCCGATTCTGAAAGAACGGCTGGAGAACGAGGAAGAACTGCGCGAGCTGTGGGAACTGGCGAAGAAGCTGGAAGGCCTGACGCGCGGCATCGGCATGCACGCCGGCGGCGTGCTGATCGCACCGGGCAAGATCACCGACTTCTGCCCGGTGTACCAGGCGGCCGGCGACGACGCTGTGCCGGTCTCGATGCTGGACAAGGACGACGTCGAGCAGATCGGCCTGGTGAAGTTCGACTTTCTGGGTCTGCGCAACCTCACCATCATCGACCTCGCGGTCAAGTACATCAAGGCGCTCGATCCGGCCTTCGACACCGATCTCAACCTGCTCGAGTTCACCGACCCGGCCGCCTACCAGATCCTGCAGAAGGCCAACACCACGGCGGTGTTCCAGCTCGAATCGGACGGTATGAAACGGCTCTTGGAAAAGCTCAAGCCCGACCGTTTCGAAGACATCATCGCCGTGCTGGCGCTGTACCGTCCGGGTCCGCTCGGCTCGGGCATGGTGGACGACTTCATCCTGCGCAAGGCCGGCAAGCAGGAGGTCGATTACTTCCACCCTGACCTGACCGCGTGTCTCGAACCGACCTACGGCGTGATCGTGTATCAGGAACAGGTGATGCAGATCTCGCAGATCATCGGCGGCTACACCCTGGGCGGCGCCGACATGCTGCGCCGTGCGATGGGCAAGAAGAAGCCGGAGGAGATGGCCGAGCACCGCGGCAAGATCGCGCAGGGCGCCGCCGCCAAGGGCTACGACCCGAAGTTGGCCGAACAGCTGTTCGACCTGATGGCCAAGTTCGCCGAGTACGGCTTCAACAAGTCGCACACCGCCGCCTACGCCGTGGTGTCGTACCAGACCGCCTGGCTCAAGGCGCACCACTGCGCGGCGTTCATGGCGGCCACCATGTCGTCGGAACTGGACAACACCGACCAGCTCAAGGTGTTCTACGACGATTCGATCGCCAACAAGCTGAAGTTCCTGCCGCCCGACGTCAACGAGAGCTTCTACCGTTTCGTGCCGGTGGATCGCCAGCATATCCGCTACGCGCTGGGCGCGGTCAAGGGCACCGGCGAGGCGGCGGTGGAGCATATCGTCGCGGTGCGCCAGGAGGGTGGGCCGTTCACCGACCTGTTCGATTTCTGCCGCCGCACCGACAAGCGCACCGTCAACAAGCGCACCATCGAGTCGCTGATCCGCGCCGGGGCCTTCGACGCGATCGAACCCAACCGGGCCAAGCTGTTCGCCAACGTCGGCCTCGCCATGGAGGCGGCCGAGCAGGAAGCGGCCAACGCCAATCAGGGCGGGCTGTTCGACATGTTCGACGCCGACAGCGCGCCGACCGTGGAGATGGTCGAGGTCAAGCCGTGGCCGCCGGCGGTACAGTTGGCCGAAGAAAAGCTCGCCATCGGCTACTACCTCTCCGGCCACCCGTTCTCGGCCTACGAGAAGGAGGTGCGCGGCTTCATCAAGACCCCGCTGTCGCGCATCACGCCGCGCAAGGAGCCGCAGCTGATCGCCGGCTTCGTCACCGGCCTGCGCACCAAGGTCGGCAACCGCGGCAAGATGGCGTTCATCCAGCTCGACGACGGCAGTGCCAAGCGCGAGGTCAGCGTGTTCTCGGAAAGCTTCGACGCCAACCGCGCCAAGCTACGCGAAGACACGGTGCTGGTGATCGAGGGCAAGGTGAGCGAGGACAGTTTCAACGGCGGCCTGCGGATCATCGCCGACAAGATTTACGAGCTGGGCGAGGCACGCAGCCGCTACGCCCGCAGCCTGGCGCTGCAAATCAACGGCAACGCCGACGTGGCGCGGCTGCGCACCACGCTGGGCCCGTTCCGCAGCGAAGACGCCGGCTGCCCGGTGCGACTGAGCTACAACAACGGACTGGCCAAGGGCGATCTGCTGCTGCCGCCGGAATGGGGGGTGCGCCTGGACGACGGCCTGCTGCTGGCGCTGCAGGACTGGCTGGGCGACCAGGCGGTGAAGGTGCTGTGGTAACCGCCTATCTCATTAGGCGGCTAGGCCTTCGCATCTTGAGTGGGGGCGGTGCTCTGCGCATGCGAATCCCACTGGAAGATTCGCTTGGCTATGTTCCTCATGTACTACCTGCACATGGCGGTTCCTGCGCTCCGGCCGCACTTAACCAGCCTTGGCTCGCTCGCCTACTGGGCTAGGCGCCAAGCAATGGGTCGCTACTTCGGCCAACGTTGGCCGAAAACCCATGCAAAAACCGGGCAGTGGTGACTGCCCGGTTTTTTGTTTCTGTCTGTCAAACCAGGCCCATGGCCTTCAGCTCGGCCTTCAGGTAGGCGTAATAGATCGGCGCCGCGATCACGCCGGGGAGGCCGAACACCGCTTCCAGCACGATCATCGCCAGCAAGATTTCCCAGGAACGCGCCTGGATGCGCGAACCGACAATGCGGGCGTTGAGAAAGTATTCCAGCTTGTGGATCACCACCAGGAAGACCAGCGCCGCCACCGCCAGGCCGAGCGACTGCGACATCGCCACCACCACGATCATGGTATTGGAGATCAGGTTGCCGATCACCGGCAGCAGCCCGACCAGAAAGGTGATGGCGATCAGGGTCTTGGTCAGCGGTAACGGTGTACCGGCCAGGGGCAAGGCCACTCCCAGGAACAACCAGGTCAGGAAGGCGTTGAGCGCGGCGATGCGCACCTGCGCGAACACCACCTTGCGGAACGACGCGGCCAGGCAGGTCGTCCGGCGCACCAGCGCCAGCGCCAGCGACCCGCTGCCCTCACGGTGCAGCGATTCGGACAGCGCCACCATCGCCCCGATCACCATGCCAATCAGCACCAGCACCGCGCCCCGGCCGGCGGCCCCGCCGACCAGGCGCAGCTCCTCGAGGTGCTGGGTCAGCCAACGGCTCACCATGTTCTTCAGTTCGTCGCTGTTGTTCGGCAGATGCTCGGCCAGCCAGCCCGGCAGTTGCTGGCGCAGCAGCACCGCGATCTCACCCGATTTCTGCAGGATGGCCGGCACCGCCCCGGTCTCGCCGTGAAAGATCGACATCACGCCGAACGAGAAGCCGACCAACAGCAGGATGATGAGAATGGACAACAGCAGCACCGCCACGGCGCGGGCACGATGCCCGGCCATGCGGTTGAGATGCGCCTGAGACGCCGCCAGCGCCACCAGCTCGTGCACCAGCAAGCCGGCGATCAGGGCTGCCAGCAAGTGAAACTGCAGCACGACATACAACGCCGTGCCGGCCAGCAGGTAGCTGGCCAGCTCGACGGGGTCGGTTCGGTTCAAACTATTCGGCATGCCGTCCTCTGCGGTCGTTACCCGCCAAGAATGGCGGGCGAAAATGACCGCAGTATGTCGCGGGAGCGGGAAGAAACACAATGGGGTGCAAGCGGAAACGGCGCGAACTCACCGCTCCAGTACGGCAGAGCCGGTGACGCAGAGCGGCACCGCCCGCGCTCATGGCCGGCGATACACCCCGATCAGCTGCGCCTCGCCCAGCACATGGCCCTGCAGCGCCTGCTCCAGCCGATGCTTGGTGGGATGCCCCAGATCCGGCAGTACCGTGTCGAGGGCGTAGAGCTTGAAGAAATAACGGTGCTGCCCGATCGGCGGACACGGCCCGCCCCAGCCGGTGCGCTGCCAGTCGTTCAACCCTTGCCCGACCTGCGGCGGCAGATGCTGCGAGGCGTCTTCGGCCAACTCGTGGCGATCCGGCGGCAGGTTGTACAGCACCCAATGCACCCAGGTCATCTTCGGCGCCGCCGGGTCCGGTGCGTCCGGATCGTCGACGATCAGCACGAACGAGCGCGTGCCGGCGGGTGCGCCCTGCCACGCCAGCGGCGGCGAGACATCCACCCCGTCGCAGGTATAACGCGCCGGCACGCTCGCCCCCGGCGCAAACGCCGGGGAGGTCAGCTGCAGTCCCATCGCCCCTACCTCCATCGCCACACCGGCCAGAGCGGCCAGCCACCACATGCGGGCACGCCGCACGCCTTGCGGCGCGCGACGCCATCCTGCTTGTGTTGTAGCACCCGGTAGAGCCAGCGGCCCCCTCACTTTCCCCATCGTGGCTCGCTCGATGGAGGCGAACTCAGGGCAGCACATCCAGTTTGCCTGATGTCAGCATGTCATTCATGTTCAGACCCGTCACCCCATTCAGGATGGCGACATCCTGAAAACCGTAGCTGCCACCGCTGCCATCGCGATCCACACTGACGATGGTATTGCCACCGCTCTCGGTGAAATGGATGAAGGTGCTGGGCGTTGCCGGGTTGTAGTTGATCAGCAAGTCAGAGATATCCAACGTGTCGGCGTTGGCACCCGTCGCCGTAAAATTGGTGATGGTGTCGGTCCCGCCATTATCCGAGGCAAGGAACACGAACCGGTCAGCCTGGTTGCCACCGCTCAGGGTATCGTTGCCCGCCCCGCCATACAGCACGTCGTTCCCGTTCTGGCCGAACAGGGTATCGTTGCCCGAGCCGCCAAACATCACATCGTTGCCGCCGCTGCCATACAGCACGTCATCCCCGATCAGGATGGAATTCGTGCCGCCGCCGGACGGCAGGGAGCTATCATCGCCCGTCACTTGCCCCTGAGCATTGGTGCCCGTGATGATGTTGAAGACTTCGTGATAGGTCGCCGAGGCAGAATCGGTGGTCTGGATATCCAGCTGGTACACCGAATTAGAGGCAAGGCCGCTGCCGGTACTCAGTGAATTGCCGCTGATGGAAAAACTGGCGGCGCTACCCGACAGCGTGCTGCTGGACATCAGCGAATACGTAAACGTATCGCCGCTATCGACGTCGATTGTGGACAGCGTGCCAAGTACAGCCCCAGCTCCGGGTAGGGCGTTCCCCCCCGGCTCGGCCATGCTCAACACGATGTAGGTCGGAGCATGATTGACACTATCGTTGCTGCCGTTGACGGCGACGTCGATGGTATAGCTGGCGCTCCCGTCAAACGATTTGACCGTCAGCGTGTCGTGCACCACGCTGCCCGAGGCCAAGGCGTCGGTCGCAGGTCGGGTATCGTCCAGGGCATAGCTCCATACCCCGGTGCTGGCGTTGAAGCTGAAGTCGCCGTAGGTTCCGGCGAGACTGACCGGGGTCTGGAAGTGGGCTTCGCCGCTGTCGACATCGTGCACCGTCAGCTGGCCGCCGGCGCTGGGGTCGCCAGCCACACCGCTGCCCGCCTCGGTGACCGAGGTGTCTTCGGAAGCCGAGGTCGTGATGGTGGCGGCGTCGTTGCTGCCGGTGATGGTGACGATCACCAGCTGGCTGGCGGTGCCGTCGGCACTGGTGACAGTGAAGCTGTCGGTGGTGCTGGCGCCGGCGGCCAGGTGCTGCACCGCCGCGTTGTCGACCACGTAGCTCCAGTTGCCGTCCACATCCACCGAGTAGTGGCCCAGTGTGCTGGCTTGATTGCTGGCGGTCTGGGTGTGCGCCTGGCCGTCGTCGACGTCGCTCACCGTCAGCGTGCCGGTGGCCGGCGTGACACTGTCCTCGCTCAACGTGCCAGCCTGGTCGCCACTCATGCTGGCGGAGTCGTTGGCACCGTTGATGGTGATGGTCACGACCTTGCTCGCGGTACCGTCGGTGCTGGTGACAGTGAAGCTGTCGGTGGTGCTGGCGCCGGCGGCCAGGTGCTGCACCGCCGCATTGTCGACCACGTAGCTCCAGTTGCCGTCCACATCCACCGAGTAGTAGCCCAGTGTGCTGGCTTGATTGCTGGCGGTCTGGGTGTGCGCCTGGCCGTCGTCGACGTCGCTCACCGTCAGCGTGCCGGTGGCCGGCGTGACACTGTCCTCGCTCAACGTGCCAGCCTGGTCGCCACTCATGCTGGCGGAGTCGTTGGCACCGTTGATGGTGATGGTCACGACCTTGCTCGCGGTACCGTCGGTGCTGGTGACAGTGAAGCTGTCGGTGGTGCTGGCGCCGGCGGCCAGGTGCTGCACCGCCGCGTTGTCGACCACGTAGCTCCAGTTGCCGTCCACATCCACCGAGTAGTGGCCCAGTGTGCTGGCTTGATTGCTGGCGGTCTGGGTGTGCGCCTGGCCGTCGTCGACGTCGCTCACCGTCAGCGTGCCGGTGGCCGGCGTGACACTGTCCTCGCTCAACGTGCCAGCCTGGTCGCCACTCATGCTGGCGGAGTCGTTGGCACCGTTGATGGTGATGGTCACGACCTTGCTCGCGGTACCGTCGGTGCTGGTGACGGTAAAGCTGTCGGTGGTGCTGGTGCCGGCGGCCAGGTGCTGCACCGCCGCGTTGTCGACCACGTAGCTCCAGTTGCCGTCCACATCCACCGAGTAGTAGCCCAGTGTGCTGGCTTGATTGCTGGCGGTCTGGGTGTGCGCCTGGCCGTCGTCGACGTCGCTCACCGTCAGCGTGCCGGTGGCCGGCGTGACACTGTCCTCGCTCAACGTGCCAGCCTGGTCGCCACTCATGCTGGCGGAGTCGTTGGCACCGTTGATGGTGATGGTCACGACCTTGCTCGCGGTACCGTCGGTGCTGG
>NZ_ACIS01000019.1 GCF_000174355.1 Pseudogulbenkiania ferrooxidans 2002 | reverse complement strand
TGACCGGCATCGTGTCGCGCGGCGGCTCGATCATGGCCAAGTGGTGCCTGGCGCATCACAAGGAAAACTTCCTCTATACGCATTTCGAAGAGATCTGCGACATCATGAAGGCGTATGACGTCGCCTTCTCGCTCGGCGACGGCCTGCGTCCGGGCAGCGTGTGGGACGCCAACGACGACGCGCAGCTGGGCGAACTGAAGACCCTGGGTGAACTGACCCAGATCGCCTGGCAGCACGATGTGCAGGTGATGATCGAAGGCCCGGGCCACGTGCCGATGCAGCTGATCAAGGAGAACATGGACAAGGAACTGGAGTGGTGCCACGAGGCGCCGTTCTACACCCTGGGCCCGTTGACCACCGACATCGCGCCGGGCTACGACCACATCACCAGCGCCATCGGCGCGGCGCAGATCGGCTGGTACGGCACCGCGATGCTGTGCTACGTGACGCCGAAGGAGCACCTCGGCCTGCCGAACAAGGACGACGTCAAGGAAGGCATCATCACCTACAAGCTGGCCGCGCACGCCGCCGACCTCGCCAAGGGCCATCCGGGCGCGCAGATCCGCGACAACGCGCTGTCCAAGGCGCGCTTCGAGTTCCGCTGGGAAGACCAGTTCAACCTCGGGCTCGACCCGGACCGCGCGCGCAGCTTCCACGACGAGACGCTGCCGAAGGATTCCGCCAAGGTGGCGCACTTCTGCTCGATGTGCGGCCCGCACTTCTGTTCGATGAAGATCACCCAGGACGTGCGCGACTTCGCCGCGCAACAGGGGTTGGCCGAAGAGGAGGCGCTGGCCAAGGGCATGGAGGTGAAGTCGATCGAGTTCGTCAAGGGCGGCGCCAAGCTATACGACAAGATCTGAGCGCGGGTGCCGCCAAGGTTGGCCGAAGCCCGGCTTCGCCAACCGGCGCGACCCGTGTCCCCGTCCCCACCTCACTGGAGATACCCTACATGCCTACCGTTCTGGTCAACGGCGAGCCCACCGAACTCGCCACCCCGCTCACGGTGCGCCAGCTGCTCGAACGGCTCGAGCTGCAGGGGCGGCGCGTCGCCATCGAGCGCAACGGCGACATCCTGCCGCGCAGCCGCTACGACGACACCCGTCTCGCCGAGGGCGACCGTTTCGAAATCATCATCGCGGTGGGGGGCGGCTGATCCCGCCACGCACTGCCTGACGTCCGTCCATTACCGAAGGAACTCGACATGAACGACCCGCTCATCATCGCCGGCAAGACCTATTCCTCGCGCCTTCTGGTCGGCACCGGCAAGTACAAGGACTTCGCCGAAACCCGTGAGGCGGTGGACGCCGCCGGCGCCGAGATCGTCACCGTGGCGATCCGCCGCACCAATATCGGCCAGAACCCTGGCGAGGAGAGCCTGCTCGACGCGCTGCCGCCGTCGCAGTACACCCTGCTGCCCAACACCGCCGGCTGCTACACCGCCGAGGACGCGGTGCGCACGCTGCGCCTGGCGCGCGAGCTGCTCGACGGCCACACGCTGGTCAAGCTCGAAGTGCTGGGCGACCCGAGCAACCTCTACCCCAACATGCCGGAAACGCTCAAGGCGGCGGAGACGCTGGTGAAGGAAGGCTTCGACGTCATGGTCTACTGCTCGGACGACCCGATCCAGGCCAAGCGCCTGGAGGAGATCGGCTGCGTCGCAGTGATGCCCTTGGCCTCGATCATCGGTTCCGGCATGGGCCTCCTCAACCCGTGGAACCTGCGCCTGATCATCGACAACGCCAAGGTGCCGGTGCTGGTCGACGCCGGGGTCGGCACCGCCTCGGACGCCGCCATCGCCATGGAGCTGGGCTGCGACGCGGTGCTGATGAACTCGGCCATCGCCCACGCCCGCCAGCCGGTGCTGATGGCGAGCGCGATGAAACACGCCGTACTGGCCGGGCGCGAGGCCTACCTCGCCGGGCGCATGCCGCGCAAGCTCTACAGCGCCGAACCCAGTTCGCCCACCAGCGGCATGATCGCCCCGGCGCGCGGCGGATAAGGGAGAACGCCACGGTGAATAACGCCACGCAACGGCTCACCCGCCCGGTCTGGCTGGACGGGCTCTACGCCGTCACCCCCGACACCAGCGACAGCGCCTGGCTGCTGCCGCGCGTCGCCGCCGTGCTGGCGGGCGGCGCCAGCCTGGTGCAGTATCGCAACAAATCCCGCGATACCGCGTTGCGGCGGGAGCAGGCCGCGGCCATCCAGGCGCTGTGCCGGCAGCATGGCGCCTGGTTCATCGTCAACGACGACGTGGGGTTGGCCGAAGAACTCGGCGCCGACGGCGTCCACCTCGGGCAGAGCGACACCAGCCTCTGCGCGGCACGCCAGCGCCTCGGGCCGCACGCCATCATCGGCGCCACCTGCCACGACCAGCCCACGCTGGCCGCGCAGGCGGTCGGCAACGGCGCCAGCTACGTCGCCTTCGGCGCGCTGTTTCCCTCGCGCAGCAAGCCGGAGACGGTCTCCGCCCCGCTCGCGCTGTTTGCCGCGCTGCCGCCGCTGGAGGTGCCGTGCGTGGCAATCGGCGGCATCACCCCGGCCAACGCCGCGCTCGCCTGGCAAACCGGGGTCGACATGCTGGCCGTCATCGGTGGACTGTTCGATGCCCCGGCGCCGGACGAAGCGGCCCGCGCCATCCTCGCCGCACGCTGACGGGTCATGCCGGGGCCACCACAGGCCTTTGCCCGACCTGCGACGGCGGCGCCACGACAGCCGCACATTCTCACCAGCAACAGGCGCCCTTCCGGCCCCGCGGGGCGGCCATCGCCAAACGACAGACAATCACTTAGTCTACAAGTAGCGCGTTATGTTGAAACGGCACCGTCACAGAGAAGGAACGATGAGCACCAAGTTGACCGGCACCATGTGGAACCAGCTTTTCCAGCAACACGCGAAGAGCGGCATGAGCCTGCAAGGCAATATTCGCCAGATGCTGGTCTCGGCCATCCTCGACGGCCAGCTGCCGGTCGGCATTCCCCTGCCGTCCGGCCGCGAGTTGTCGGCCCAGCTCGGCGTGGCGCGCAATACCGTGGTGCTGGCCTATCAGCAGCTGGTCGACGAAGGCTACCTGGTGTCGCGCGAGCGCAGCGGCTATTTCGTCAACGCCGACATCCTCGCCGGACGCCTCCCCGCCCAGACCACCCCACACGACCGCCCCCCGGCCGACGGCCCCGACTGGGGGCGGCGCTTCGTGTTCCGCCCCACCCAACAACGCAACATCGTCAAGCGCGCCAACTGGCAGGACTACCCCTACCCGTTCATCTACGGCCAGTACGACCCCATCCTGTTTCCCACCGCCGACTGGCGCGAGTGCAGCCTGAAGGCGCTCAGCGTGCTCGACATCCACGAATGGGCGCAGGACATGATCCTGCGCGACGACGATTTGCTGGTGCAGCAGATCCGCACCCGCGTGCTGCCGCGGCGCGGGGTGTGGGCCTCGGCCGACGAGATCGTCATCACCGTCGGCGCGCAACAGGCGCTCTACCTGCTCGCCGACCTGCTGATGAGCACCGACACCCCGGTCGGCGTGGAAGACCCGGGCTACCCGGACGCGCGCAACATCTTCGGCAGCCGCACCGGCCACCTGCTGCCGCTGCCGATCGACGAAGAAGGCCTCATGGTCAGCGGCGCGCTGCACAACTGCGACTACGTCTACGTCACCCCCGGCCACCAGTGCCCGACCACGGTGACCATGCCGCTGGCGCGGCGCCAGGCCTTGCTGCAGATGGCCGAAGAAGCCGACTTCGTGCTGATCGAGGACGATTACGAAAGCGAGAGCCGCTTCCAGGGCGACCTCACCCCGACGCTGAAAAGCCTCGACCGCAACAACCGCGTCATCTACGTCGGCAGCCTGTCCAAGAACCTCGCGCCGGGACTGCGCATCGGCTACATCGTCGGACCCGCCGAGCTGATCGCCGAGTTGCGCGGCATCCGCCGGCTGATGCTGCGCCACCCCTCTGCCTACATCCAGCGCGCCTTCGCCCTGTTCCTCTCGCTCGGGCATTACGATTCGCACCACCGCCGGCTGTCCGCAGCATACCGGGAACGCGCCCAGGTGCTCACCGACGCGCTGGCGCGCCACCTACCCGAAGTCCACCCGGTGCCGATCTCGGGCGGCGCCTCGTGCTGGATCGTCGGACCGGACTGGCTCGACGCCGAGGAACTGGCCCAACGCGCCGAAGAAAACGGCGTGCTGATCGAGCCCGGCAACGTCTTTTTCATGAAGACCGCCATGCCGCGCAACTGCTTCCGCTTGGGCTTCTCGTCGATCCCGATCGAGAAGATCGAACCCGGCGTCCGCGCCCTGGCCGAGGTCCTGCGCCACCTGAAACCGACCCGCCCGCGCTGAACCGGGCGCCCCGCCCCACTCTCTCCGCCCCGGCTGCGCCCCCGTCGCCGCCGGGGCTAAGGCATGCCCTATTTCCTCCTGGCAGCGCCGCCTTCCCGCCCGCCCTCCACACGGCTCCTTCTGGCCCAAACTGGCCCAAACGATTTAACCGAACTGGCCCTACTGCATCGCCCTCCAGCTCACTAATCTGAAGTCGTCAAATGCAGTGGTCCTCCCGCACGGCGCCCGCCGCCGCCACAACACGGACCACCCACAACATCAGAACTGCTTAGGAGAACACGATGTCCAATACCCCAGTGACCGCCGAATTTCTGCAGGCCTTCAGCGACGCCTGGAACCGCCACGATATCGACGCCCTGATGAGCTTCATGGCCGACGATTGCGAATTCCACGCCGTTGCCGGCCCCGACCTGCTCGGCCGGACGTTCCACGGTCGCGAAGCGGTGCGCGAAGGCTTCCAGCTCGCCTGGCAGACCTTCCCCGACGCCGCCTGGCTCGACGGCGATCACTTCGTTCACGGCGATCGCGGCGTCAGCGAATCCACCTTCAGCGGCACCAAGGCCGACGGCACGCGCATCGAGGCACGCATGGTCGACGTCTTCACCTTCCGTGACGGCAAGATTGCGGTGAAAAACGCCTACCGCAAAGACCGCCCGCCGGTCGCCCACGCCGGCAACTGAGCCCGGACTCACATCGCGTCAACATCAAGGAGTCCGAGCATGGATACCCTTACCCAAAAGCGCGCGGTGAACACGGGCCGCGCCACCGGCCCTTCCACCGCCTACGACCCGGCCTACGACCCGCTGATCGCCAGCACCCCGGGCCAGGGCCGTGATTACGCCCCGACCTACTGGATCGGCACCGCCGGCGACCCGCCGCCCGATGACGGCCCGATCACCCACGACATCGACGTCGACGTCGCCATCATCGGCTCCGGCTTCACCGGTCTTACCACCGCGATCTTTCTCGCCCAGGAATACGGCATCAAGGCCACCGTGCTCGAGGCCAACCGCGTCAGCTGGGGCTGCAGCACCCGTAACGGCGGCCAGGCCCAGTGCGCCTCGGGCCGTCTCAAGCGCTCGCAATGGATCGCCCGCTACGGCCTCGACACCGCGCTGCGCATGCACGAAGAAGTCTGTGCCGGCATGGAAACCTTCAAGAACCTGATCAAGGACATCGACTGCGACCCGCAGCCGGGCGGACACCTCTACATCGCCCACCGGCCCAAGGCCATGCCGGCGCTGGAGAAGGAAGCCAAGATCCTGCGCGAGGTGTTCAACTACGACGCCCGCATCCTCGATGCCGACACAGTCAAGCGTGAATACGTCGACGACAAGGAAGCTGCCGGCGCCATGCACGAGCCGGAAGGGATCGGCATCCACGCCGGCAAGCTCGCCTTCGGCTACCTGAAGAAGGCGCGTGCGCTCGGCGCCAAGGTTCACCCCTCGAGCCCGGTCATGGGCTGGGAGACCCGCAACGGCGTGCACTACCTCAAGACGCCGGGCGGTATCGTGCGGGCCCGCGCTGTCGGCATCGCCACCGGCGGCTACACCTCGCAGGGGCTGCACTCGCAGTTGAAAAACCGCCTGCTGCCGATCCTGTCCAACTCGATCGTCACCCGTCCGCTGACGCAAGCCGAGATCGATGCCTGCAACTTCCGCACCACGCAGGTCATCACCGACACCCGCATCCTGCGCCACTACTATCGCCTGATGCCGGATGGCCGGGTACAGATCGGCAGCCGCAGCGCCATCACCGGCCACGATGCGCCCGAGGACAAGTACAAGCAGTTCCTGATCCGTGACCTGCACCGCAAGTTTCCCGCGCTGGAAGGCATCCAGATCGATTACTCCTGGTGGGGCTGGGTCGACGTCAGCCACGACATGATGCCGCGCATCTACCAGCCGGACCCGAAGCAGACGATCTACTACGCCCTCGGCTACGGCGGCAACGGCGTCATGTACTCGGCACAGGCCGGTCGCCGCCTGGCCGCCAGCATCGCCGGCAAGGGCACCCCGGACCTGCCGATCTTCCGCTCCAAGCTGCCGTTCCCGAACGTGCGCGAGGTGGTGGAATCGGAGTTGTTCGCCCCCTTCCGCCGCTTCGGCCAGTGGTGGCTGTACCGCTGGTATCACCTCAAGGACGAAGTCATCTAGGCGCCATTCGCCGATCGCCCGGCCCCTGCCGGGCGCCTGACCGCCGCGCATGTCTCACGCGAGACGTGCCGCCCACCAAGAAAGGAGCACGCCCCATGGCGGCATCGAGCCGTATCGATGCCCGATAAACACTGTCAGATCGGCCTTACTGAATCGCCCTGCTGCAATCCATACGGCATATAAATGCCGGTAAATATAATAAATTCTTATTACGATGGAGAAAGACATGTACGGAGCACGCAGTTTCAAGAAGGTTCTCACGTTGTCGGCAACCCTGCTGGCGCTCGGCGCCGGCGGCATGGCACACGCCGAGCAGAAGGAAGTCACCATTGCCTATCAGCAGATCGCCGGTCCGTTGCTGACCGTGATCGCCGATGGCTCGGCGGAAAAGGCCACCGGCTACAAGATCAACTGGCGCCAGTTCGAATCGGGCGCCAAGGTCGGTACCGCCATGGCTTCGGGTGACGTGCAGATCGGCGTGATCGGCTCCAGCCCGCTCGCCGCTGCCGTAAGCCGTGGCCTGCCGCTGCAACTGTTCTGGATTCTCGACGACATCAACGAAGCCGAAGCCATGGTGGTGCGCAACGGTTCCGGCATCAACAAGCCGGCCGACCTCAAGGGCAAGAAACTCGGCGTTCCTTTCGTCTCCACCACCCACTTCCACACCATGTTCGCGCTCAACCTCTGGGGCATCAAACCGAGCGAACTGGAAATCCTCAACATGCAGCCCAACCAGATCGCCGCGGCGTGGGAGCGCGGCGACATCGACGCGGCCTACGTCTGGGACCCGGCACTGGCACGCATCAAGCAGAGCGGCAAGGTGCTGATCACCTCGGGTGAGCTGTCCAAAAAAGGCAAGGCCACCTTCGACGGCGTGGCGGTGAACCGCACCTGGGCCGACGCCAACCCGGCCTTTATGGCGAGCTTCACCAAGGCCATCGCCAACGCCGACGCCGCCTTCCGCACCAACCCGCAAGCCTGGGGCGCCGACTCCGCCCAGGCCAAGACCATGGCCAAGATGCTGGGCGGCACCTCCAAGGACGCCGCCGACGCGGTCAAGCTCTACGCGTATCCGACACTCCAACAACAGATCTCCCCCGCCTGGCTCGGTGGCGGCAAGACCGGCGGTGCCGCCAAGGCGCTCAAGGCGACGGCTGAATTCCTCAAGGAGCAGAAGCGCATCGACGCGCTGGCCCCGGACTACAGCGCCTTCGTCACGTCGAAGTACGCAGAAGCTGCACTCAAGCAAAAATAATAAGCGCCCGGCATGGGACGCCCGGCAGGGCGTCCCAAAGGACCGAACCAGATCTGAGGAGAACTCTCATGCAAGAGCTTAACGTCAGCAACGTCAGCGTGCGCTACCCGGGCCGGCGCCCGGGCGAGCAGGTCCATGCGCTCGACAACATCAACCTCTCCATCAAGAGCGGCGACTTCGTGGTGGCACTGGGTGCCTCCGGCTGCGGCAAGACCACCTTGCTGAGCCTGATGGCGGGCTTCATCTCCCCCACCGAAGGCAGCATCACGCTGGGCGGCAACAAGGTCATGGGCCCCGGCTCCGACCGCGGCGTCGTGTTCCAGAAACACGCCCTGCTGCCCTGGCTCAACGTGATGGAAAACACCGAATTCGGCCTCAAGCTGCAAGGCGTGAGCAAGGAAAAACGGCGCGCGCTGGCCGCCAAGAACCTGGCGCTGGTGGGTCTGCAGGACTTTCACAGCCACATGATCTACCAGCTCTCCGGCGGCATGCAGCAGCGCGTGGGCATCGCCCGGGCGCTCACCTGCAACCCGGCCATGCTGCTGATGGACGAACCGATGGCGGCGCTCGACGCCCTCACCCGCGAAACCATCCAGGAGTTGCTGCTCGACGTCTGGCAGGAAACACAGAAGATGTTCTTCTTCATCACGCACAGCGTCGAAGAAGCCCTGTTCCTCGCCAGCCGGCTGATCGTGATGTCGCCGCGCCCAGGCCGCATCACCCACACCTACGAGCTCGACTTCAACCGCCGCTTCCTGGAATGCCGCGACGCCAGGACGATCAAGTCCAGCCCCGACTTCATCAAGATGCGAGAAACCGTGCTTGGCATCATTTATGGCGACGAGCGCGCCGCCGAAGCGAAAGAGGTGTCCCATGTCTAACCTGAAACACGACCCGGAAGTCTCTCTTGGCCGTCAGCGCGGCTCGATCTCGCTGAGCAGCCACCCGGCCAAACCCCACGGCGGGCCAAGCATGCTGTCGCAACTATTCAGCAAGAAATCGGTCCGCCCCGGCGAACAATTCGGCGCGCCCGGTCAGGGCAGCAGCGGTCTCATCAGCTTCGTCACCGTCACCCTGCTGTTTTCGCTGTGGGTACTGGTGACCGCCACCGGCTGGGTGTCGCCGCTGTTCCTGCCGTCGCCGCAGGCGGTGTACGACAAGTTCATCCTGGTATCGACCGAGGGCTTCGCCAACGCCACGCTGCTCGAGCATACCGAGACCAGCCTGTACCGCGTGTTCGGCGCCTTTGCCCTGGCCTGCGTCACCGCCATCCCGATCGGCGTGCTGATGGGGGTGAGCCGCGTGGCACGCGGCGTGTTCGATCCGCCGATCGAGTTCTACCGCCCGCTGCCGCCGCTCGCCTACCTGCCGATGGTCATCATCTGGTTCGGCATCGGCGAGTTCTCCAAGGTCTACTTGATCTTCCTCGCCATCTTCGCCCCGATGGCCATCTCGGCGCGTTCGGGCGTGCGCTCGGTGTCGATCGAGCAGATCCACGCTGCCTACTCGATGGGCGCCTCGCGTATGCAGGTGATCCGCCACGTCATCCTCAAGTCGGCGCTGCCGGAAATCTTCACCGGCATGCGCATCGGCATCGGGGTGGGCTGGACCACGCTGGTCGCCGGCGAAATGGTGGCCTCGACCCGCGGGCTCGGCTTCATGGTGCTCAACGCCGCCGAGTTTCTCGCCAGCGACGTGGTGATCATGGGCGTGATCGTGATCGGTCTGTTCGCCTTCACCTTCGACCTGCTGATGCGCTACCTGGAACGCGTGCTGGTGCCCTGGAAAGGCAAGGTCTGACGGCAAACACGGCACCGTAGTGCGCAACTCACAACCAGGCGTGGCCGCCCTCCCCGGGGCGGCCACGCTCCTTCCCCAACCACCCTCAAACCCACGGGAACACGATGAAACGTTGGAATCTGGCAGCAAGCAGTCTGGTTTTTCTGATCACAGGCATGGCCTGGGCCGGCGACGCACCGGTCGCCAAGACCCAGGGCGTGCTAACCGACACGCGCGGCATGACGCTCTATACCTTCGACAAGGACGTGGCCGGCAGCGGCAAGAGCGCCTGCAACGGCGAATGCCCCGCCCTCTGGCCTCCATTGCACGCTGACAGCGGCGCCACTCCGGCAGGCGAGTTGTCCGTCATCACCCGCGACGACGGCAGCAAGCAATGGGCGTACAAGGGGAAGCCCCTGTATTACTTCGCGAAAGACCAAGCGGCGGGCGACACCCTGGGAGACAAGGTCAAGAACGTCTGGCACCTGGTCCGGGAATAATCCGCCCCACCCCCACCCACCCGCGAAGAGACGATCCTCATGCTCCAAGAAAAAAAACCTTACGCCGTAGTGGCCGCCCTTTTGCTGACCGGGCTGGCGCACGCCGCGCCGGCTTTCGACGGCCAGATCCGCAACAACACTCTGGCCGTCAATCCGGCCGAAACCCTCGCCCTGGCCGCCAAGAGCGACAGCGACAAGGTCTACGCCTACGACCTGCGCTCCGGCAAAATGCGGCAGGCACTGGAAGGCTTCATCTCGCCCCGCAACATCCTGTTCTCGCCGGATGGCCAGTCCTTCTACATCTCGGACAGCACCAAGGGCACCATCGAAAAATGGGACAGCACCTCGCTGACGCGTTCCGCCTCCATGGCCGTCGGCCCCGGCGCCTTCGGCACCACGCTGAGCCGCGACGGCTCGCGGCTGTTCGTCAACAACCAGGCCACGAGCACGGTCACCGCCTTCGATCCCGCCACGCTACAACCGCTCGCCGTCATGACGGGCTTTGCCCAGCCCCGGCAAGGCATCCAGCTCTCGACGGACGACAAGGCGCTGTTCGTCACCAACTTCCTGGGCGACAAGATCACCGTGGTCGACCCCAGCGGCTTCAAGACCCTGGCCGAGATCGGCGGGTTCAACAAGATCCGCGCCATCGCCATCTCCCGCGACGGCAAGACGCTGTATGCCGCCAACAGCGGCAGCGACACGCTGGCCGAGGTGGATGTCGAGGGACGCTACGTGCGGCGCAGCGTCAAGGTCGGCAGCGACCCTTACGGTGCCGCCTTGAGGCCGGATGGGCGTTTTCTGTATAGCGGCAACCTCAAGGGCAACTCCATGACGATCGTTTCCCTGCCAGACTTCAAGGTCGCCGGGGAAATCGGCGGGCTGCACGGTCCCCGTCAGGCGATCACGTTCAGCCACGACAGCCGCAAGGCCTGGGTGCTCAACGAGGATGTCAGCATTGCCGAAGTCGATCTGACTGCGCGGCGGATCACCCGTACATTGACCCCCGGCAGCTGAGCGGCAAGCGGAGCATGGCGAGTGCACGCCCCGCCAGTCTCTGCCCTATCAGGGTGGGCGATAGAGTAGCCGGCACCCGCTGGCCGCGCCCGCGCCACCCCGGTGCCCAAGCCGCCAGCACTCCCCGTGGGCGGTTCCGGCATCGGAGGCATGCATTCACACCGATCCAGCACGCTTGCGCTCGGTGACACTGCCGCCCTCATCCGCCAGGCTCCCGGCCACGACCTTCTTGTTACCGTCGACATGCCGCTGGCACACCCGGACCCGGAACATCGCCGCGCCGGGGAGGACGGCGCACGGTTCCCCCTCCGTCAGCCCGCCCGGGTTTGAAAAGGTTGGCCGAAGAACGCTACCGCCCTCCCCGAAACACCCCGGCAGTAAGGCGAAGGCGGCGCGATGCTTTCTGGCCAGAACAAGCCAAGCGCGTTAGCATCCATGTCGATAGCCGCCGCCCCCCAACACCGCGCCGCCGCCATGCCCCCGAGCGTGGCCTCCGCGAGCGGGAATGTCGCCGGCAGCTCGACCGCCCCACAGAAAGAACGCCATGACCCGCCGCCCCCCTGACACGCCATCCCCCACCTTGGCGCCACCGCCCGTCGGCTTCTGGGAAGCCTTCCGCTTCTGGCTCAAACTCGGCTTCATCAGCTTCGGCGGCCCGGCCGGCCAGATTGCGATCATGCACAGCGAACTGGTCGAACGCCGCCGCTGGATCAGCGAAAAACGTTTCCTGCACGCCCTCAATTACTGCATGGTGCTGCCCGGCCCGGAGGCGCAACAGTTGGCAACCTATATCGGCTGGCTGATGCACCGCAGCTGGGGAGGCATCGTCGCCGGTGCGCTGTTCGTGCTGCCCTCGCTGTTCGTGCTGATTGGGCTGTCCTGGCTGTACGTGGCCTTCGGCAACGTTCCGCTGGTCGCCGGGCTGTTCTACGGCATCAAGCCCGCCGTCACCGCCATCGTGGTGCAGGCGGCGCATCGTATCGGCTCGCGCGCACTCAAGAACAACGTTCTGTGGGCGATTGCCGCCGCTTCGTTCATCGCCATCTTCGCGCTCAACGCGCCGTTTCCGCTGATTGTCCTGGGGGCAGCCCTGCTTGGCTATGTCGGTGGCCGAGTGGCACCGGCCACCTTCAAGGTCGGCGGGGGCCATGGCAAGGTCAAGGACGGCTACGGTCCGGCCTTGATCGACGACGACACCCCGACGCCCGCGCACGCGCGCTTCCGCTGGTCGCAGTTGACGCGCATCGGCGCGATCGGCTTGGCACTGTGGCTGGTTCCGCTCGCACTGCTCACGGTGACATTCGGTTGGCAGGGCGTGTTCACCCAGATGGGCTGGTTTTTCTCGAAGGCCGCGCTGCTGACCTTCGGCGGTGCCTATGCTGTACTGCCCTACGTCTACCAGGGTGCGGTCGACCATTACGGCTGGCTCACCGCAACGCAGATGATCGATGGCCTGGCGCTTGGCGAAACCACCCCCGGCCCGTTGATCATGGTGGTGACTTTCGTCGGTTTCGTCGGAGCCTACCTCAAGGCGCTAACCGGGCCCGAGTTGCCGTTCCTCGCCGGCGTCTTCGCCGCCACCTTGGTGACCTGGTTCACCTTCCTGCCGTCGTTCGTGTTCATTCTCGCCGGCGGCCCACTAGTCGAATCGACGCACGGCGACATCAAGTTCACCGCTCCGCTGACCGCCATCACCGCCGCGGTGGTCGGCGTCATCTTCAACCTGGCGCTGTTCTTCGGCTATCACGTCCTGTGGCCGGCAGGTTTTTCCGGCCATTTCGACTGGCCATCCGCCCTGATCGCCCTGGCAGCGAGCATCGCCCTGTTCCGCTTCAAGCGCAATGTCATCCAGGTCATCGCCGCCTGTGCGGTGGTCGGCCTGCTGGCAAAGACCCTATTCCCCTAGCCTGCCCCCACCCCGCGCCAGCAGCGCCGCGGGATGGGGCCGCCGAATGATTTGACGTAGGCGCTGGCTCGGCCAAGCCTGCCCGACACGCAAAAACGAAGCGGCAACAGCCCCTCCGATTTTCCCTTGAGGCAATACCACACCCCCAGGGCGGGAGCAAGCTACGTCTCGAAAGCGGTCTTCCTCAGCAACAGCTGTTCCACCAGTGCGCCTTCATCAAGTTGCAGCAGCTTGGGGCAGCTCGAGCACAGCACGCGTTCCCCCGGCAGGCCGTCACGCAGGCAGCAGAGACGCCGAACCCGCAATGGGGAAGACAAGGGTGCAGGAGGAGACGCGAGGTAGTGCACCACGCGATACAGCGGGTTGGCCAAACCGGTATCGAAAAACGACCGTTGCCCGAACAGGTAGTCGGCGTCGGCTCGTGCCTCCTCGCTCGCAAACCCGGTCGAAAGTGCATATTCGAGACTATTGCCTACCGTGCTCCACAGCACCCGCGGCGACAGACTGACCGAGGCCGCCATCATGTCGATGAATGGCAGCAGATGATCGACGCACAAGGAGCGATAACGCTCCGCCGGAGCATCGGTCTCGGCCCCCAACGCCTCGCAAGGCAGCCACAGGGCCTGGGGCAGGCCTTGATGGATCTGCAGGGTGCAATCGGCCAGCGCCATCCGGAGGGGTCGGCGCAACACCCGCGCGGCGACCAGCGCCGGGGGCAACAACAGGTTTAGATAGCGCCCGCACCACTGCGACAACAAGGCCTGGTCGCTACCGCCACCGTATTGCCGGCGCAGTGCGTTCAGCAACACATCACAGTGTTCGGCCAACCTTGACGCCCGAACAGCCATCCCGCTCACGTCCTCAGGCAACCCCAGGTGCAGATGCCGGCAATACAGCGCATACGCAGGCGGCACCAACTCGGCAAAACAGCGAGATAACGGTTTCTCTGTGCTATTCATCCACTCTCCTCTGTCACAGCCCCAGTACGACCCCACAAGGCAGGAACAGAATCATGACCACACCACAGTCCGTTTGGGGCGCAGCGCGCTTACCCTCAGTGCCACTCCAGCATTCGTTCGGCTGAGCAATCCAGCCCCCATTCGGGACACATCTAAAGGTACGGCACCCCAGCATGATTTGCTCGCCCAAATACAAAAAGCCCAGCTCGGATGAGCTGGGCTTTTGTAAGGGGAGTCTGGCGGTGTCCTACTTTCACACGGCAATGCCGCACTATCATCGGCGCTAAGGCGTTTCACGGTCCTGTTCGGGATGGGAAGGGGTGGGACCACCTCGCTAAGGCCGCCAGACATAAACTGTCAACAAACGGGAAGAAGCCTGGAAGCCTCTCAGCTTCCATTTCGAATTGGGTAATCGATCGTACGTCGCACTCTCTATTCACCGCGTGGCCCAAGCCACTCAAATGATAGGATCAAGCCTCACGAGCAATTAGTATCGGTTAGCTTCACGCCTCACAGCGCTTCCACACCCGACCTATCAACGTCCTGGTCTCGAACGACTCTTCAGGAGGGTCAAGCCCTCAGGGAAGTCTCATCTTCAGGCGAGTTTCCCGCTTAGATGCTTTCAGCGGTTATCTCTTCCGAACTTAGCTACCCGGCAATGCCACTGGCGTGACAACCGGTACACCAGAGGTTCGTCCACTCCGGTCCTCTCGTACTAGGAGCAGCCCCCGTCAAACTTCCAACGCCTCTTGTGCAGATAGTG
>NZ_ACIS01000020.1 GCF_000174355.1 Pseudogulbenkiania ferrooxidans 2002 | reverse complement strand
GGCACACAGCCCGGTGGTGATCGTGACCCCGAGACGGCACCATGACCATGGGTCTGGGCGGATTCCAGGAGTGTAACCAGTTGCCGATGTTCCAGGAATTCACCAAGTACCAGGGACATGTCACGCACCCGGCCCGCATGGCCGAGTACACCGGCCGTTGCTTCGACCGCGCCATGAGCGAGATGGGCCCGACCCAGCTCAATATCCCGCGCGATTATTTCTACGGCGAGATCACCGCCGAGATTCCGCAGCCGGCGCGTCTGGATCGCGGTGCCGGTGGCGAGCAGAGCCTGAACGAGGCGGCGGAGTTGCTGGCGCAGGCCAAGTTTCCGGTGATCATTTCCGGCGGCGGCGTGGTGATGGGCGATGCCGTCGAGGAGTGTAAGGCCTTGGCGGAGCGCCTGGGGGCGCCGGTGGTGAACAGCTACCTGCACAACGATTCGTTCCCGGCCAGCCATCCGCTGTGGTGCGGTCCGCTGGGCTATCAGGGCTCGAAGGCGGCGATGAAGCTGATGGCGCAGGCCGACGTGGTGGTGGCGCTGGGGTCGCGCCTGGGGCCGTTCGGCACGCTGCCGCAGCATGGCATGGATTACTGGCCGAAGAACGCGAAGATCATCCAGATCGACGCCGACAACAAGATGCTGGGCCTGGTGAAGAAGATTTCGGTGGGCATTTGCGGCGATGCCAAGGCGGCGGCGGTGGCACTGACGCAGCGTCTGGCGAACCGTACCCTGGCCTGCGATGCGACCCGCGCCGAGCGCGGCGACAAGATCGCGACCGAGAAGGCGGCCTGGGAGAAGGAACTGGACGAGTGGACGCACGAGCGCGATGCCTTCAGCCTCGACATGATCGAGCAGAACGCCCAGGAGCAGACCTTCAATGGCGGCCACTATCTGCATCCGCGCCAGGTGTTGCGCGAGCTGGAGAAGGCGATGCCGGAGGATGTGATGGTGTCGACCGATATCGGCAACATCAATTCGGTGGCCAACAGCTATCTGCGGTTCGAGAAGCCGCGCAGCTTCTTTGCCGCGATGAGTTTCGGCAATTGCGGCTATGCCTTCCCGACCATCATCGGTGCCAAGGTGGCAGCCCCGCATCGCCCGGCAGTGTCCTACGCCGGTGATGGGGCCTGGGGTATGAGCCTGATGGAAACGATGACCTGTGTGCGTCACAACATCCCGGTTACTGCGGTGGTATTCCACAACCGCCAGTGGGGTGCGGAGAAGAAGAACCAGGTCGACTTCTACAACCGCCGCTTCGTTGCCGGCGAACTGGACAACCAGAGCTTTGCCGAGATTGCCCGTGCCATGGGTGCCGAAGGCATCACCGTGGACCGTCTCGAGGACGTCGGCCCGGCGCTGAAGAAGGCCATCGACCTGCAGATGAACCACGGCAAGACCTGCATCATCGAGATCATGTGCACCCGCGAGCTGGGCGATCCCTTCCGCCGCGATGCCCTCTCCAAGCCGGTCAGATTCCTCGACAAGTACAAGGATTACGTTTGATCAACCACCGCGCTGACGCGAAAAAGTGAAGACAAGCGGGCCGTGTCGCAGGCAGTGTACGCCTCACGGTCCGCTCCACCTCACCGCCGCGGCGACCTCATCGTTTCTGAAAGGTGAACCGAAACTGAGATAACCCATCCTGGCTGCCCAGATACCTCCATTACCCGGCAGCACGGACAGTCACACGATCCTGAACGACCACGGACCGGAGGGCGGCGTACGCACGTTGCCATTCCCCTACAACTCAACAAACCGTGGCGTCCTACAATAGAGAAATACGGAGATATATCAAAGTGATAGGCAACCAGCAGCATTCAAACGGGCTCCAGCACAGCCTGAAGCAGCGCCACATGACCATGATTGCACTTGGTGGTGTGATTGGCGCGGGTCTGTTTGTCGGCAGCGGCGTGGTGATCAAGGCCACCGGCCCCGCCGCCATTCTCTCCTTCCTCATCACCGGCCTGCTCGTGGTCTTGGTCATGCGCATGCTGGGGGAAATGGCCGTCGCCCTGCCCACCGGCGGCTCTTTCTACGAATACGCCCGCGAAGCCTGGCACGACCGCCCGGCCGTGGGCGAACTGGCCGGTTTCCTCACCGGCTGGATGTACTGGTACTTCTGGGTCATCGTGGTGGCGCTCGAAGCGGTCGCCGGGGCCAACCTGGTGCGTTACTGGCTACCCGACATGCCCACCTGGATCATCAGCCTGACCTTACTGGTGACGCTCACACTGACCAATCTGATCTCGGTGAAGTCGTTCGGTGAGTTCGAGTTCTGGTTCTCCTCGATCAAGGTCGGCGCCATCGTCGTGTTCCTGTTCCTGGCGAGCCTGTACGTGCTCGGCATGTGGCCGGGAGCGAGCCTCAACGTCAGCAACCTGACCGCGCACGGCGGCTTTGCCCCGCATGGCTGGGTGCCGGTGCTGACCGGGGCGGTGGCGGCGACCGGTTTCTATTTCGGTGCCGAGATCGTCACCATCGCCGCCGCGGAAACCGCCGAACCGCAAAAAGCTATCGCCAAGGCCACCAACTCGGTGATCACCCGGGTGCTGGTTTTCTACGTCGGCTCGGTGCTGCTGGTGGTCTGCCTGGTACCGTGGAGTTCGCCCGGCATCGCCACCCCGTACGTCAGCGCACTCAACGCGATGGGCATCCCGGCTGCGGCGCAGATCATGAACGCCGTGGTGCTGACCGCCGTGTTGTCGGCCCTCAACTCCGGCCTGTACGCCTCGTCGCGCATGCTGTTCGCCCTGACCAAGCGCGGTGACGCGCCGAAATCGCTGGCCAAGCTGACCCGCAACGGCGTGCCGGTGCGCGCCATCCTGTTTGCCACGCTGTTCGGCTACGCGGCGGTGGTGATGTCCTACATTTCGCCGGACAAGGTGTTCGCCTTCCTGGTCGATTCCTACGGCACGGTGGCGATTTTCGTCTACATCCTGATCGCCATCTCGCAGCTGCGCCTGCGTGCCCGCCTGGAGCGCGAGGCGCCGGAACGGCTGCGCGTCAAGATGTGGGCCTACCCCTACCTGACCTACCTCGCCATCGCCGGCATGATCGGCATCGTGGTGGCCATGGCGTTCATCCCGGACCAACGCTCGCCGCTGCTGCTTGGCGTGGCCAGCCTGGGCATCCTGCTGCTGGGCTACGTGGTACGCCAGATTTTCCGCAAGGGTGCACCGGCCGCCGCCTTGGCTGAGCCTTCCACCGACTACACCAAGCTGTAAACCCTTCCCCTTCCAGCGGGCCGCCGGCACCTCCTCGGCGGCCCGCTGCCTCTTCCAAAAAACAAAATATCAGTACGTTTTGTATCGATATTTGAAATTTACTATTGCATTCCCCGGTTGTCCGACTTATAGTTTTCAAAAACCAATTAACGGAATTTTTTGTTCCGTTTTTTGTTATTTGTTTGAGAGCTGGCCAATCCGGCCCAGCCCCAATCCGCACCCCTCCACCCCGCCTAGTCGGGGTCCGAGACGGCGCGGGAACGATGTCCATCACCGGAGACCCACACGATGATCCCTCCCAGCAGTCTCGCCCAACCCGTGATGTTCACGCAGACCCGGGCGCTTCTTCCCGGCATCATGCTCTGCGGCGTCATCGCCATCGCCGCGACCTTCGTGTCCGAGCATTACGGCGGCCCGCAGTTTCTCTATGCCTTGCTGATGGGCATTGCCTTTCACTTCCTGGCCGATTCGGAGAAATGCCAGCCCGGCATCGAACTCTCGGCCAAGAAGCTGGTGCGCTTCGGCGTCGCCCTGCTCGGCGCCCGCATCGTCGCCAGCGACGTCAGCGACCTGGGCCTGGCCGGGGTCGGCGCGCTGATCGGCGCGGTGGCCCTGACCATCGGCTTTGGCATCCTGATGGCGCGCCTGCTCGGCCTACCCTCGATGCTGGGTCTGCTCTCCGGCGGCGGCACCGGCATTTGCGGTATCTCGGCCACTCTGGCGATCTCCTCCACCCTGCCGGCGACGCGGGAGAACGAGCGCTACACCCTGCTCACCGCCATCGGCATTGCCATCTTCTCCACGCTGGCCATGGTGCTGTACCCGCTCATCGTCAAGCATGCCGGACTCTCCACCGCGGAAGCCGGCCTGTTCCTGGGCGGTTCGATCCACGACGTGGCTCAGGTGGTGGGCGCCGGCCTGATCATCTCGCCGGAAGTGGGCGACGCCGCCACGCTGGCCAAGATGTTCCGCGTCGCCATGCTGATGCCGGTGGTGGTGATCCTGGCGCTGACCTTCCACGCCGAGCGCAAGAAAACCGCCACGGCCGGCAGCAAGACCCCGATCCTGCCGATGTTCCTGGTGGTGTTCGCCGGACTGGCCGCGCTCAACAGCCTGGGGCTGCTGTCGCACCAAGTGGTGGAAGCGAGTTCGACCGTATCGCGCTGGTGCCTGGTGACCTCGATCGCCGCCCTCGGCGTCAAGACCTCGCTGGAAAAGCTGGCGGAACTGGGCTGGAAGCCGATCGTGCTGATGAGCAGCGAGGCCATTTTCATTGCCGGCTACATGCTGCTGGTGGTGTACCTGGGCCGCGTCTTCGGCGCCTGATGACTAGATGAATAAACGAGGATGACCATGAACGCGCCGACCAACCTGAATACCGAAATGGTGGTGGACCAAGCCGCCATCCAGCCGCTGCCCAACTCCCGCAAGATCTACGTCGAAGGCTCCCGCCCCGACCTCCGCGTGCCGATGCGCGAGATCAGCCAGGCCGACACCCCGACCCAGTTCGGCGGCGAGCAGAACCCGCCGATCTACGTCTACGACTGCTCCGGCCCCTACACCGACCCGGCCGCCCAGATCGACATCCGCTCCGGCCTGGCGCCGATCCGCGCCGCCTGGATCGAGGAGCGCGCGACACCGAGCAGCTGGCCGGTTTGAGCTCCGAGTACGGCCGCGCCCGCGAGTCGACGCCAAGCTCGACGAGCTGCGCTTCAACTGACGCGTCAGCCGCGCCGCGCGCTGCCGGCAGGACGTCACCAGATGCACTAC